>CAVRRQ010000005.1:0-170597 GCA_963723595.1 uncultured Actinomycetes bacterium | reverse complement strand
ACGGCTGGCTGCGCGACGGGCACCTGGTGCCGCTGGTGCCGGTGAACGGCCAGGAGGTCAACCAGGCCTGGTGAACGGCGCGGCGCCGCCCCCGCCCGGACCGGGCGGGGGCGGCGCAGGCGCTTTGACGGCGGCCTCAGCTCAGGGGGCGCAGCCCCAGGTCGGAGGCAGAGCCTCAGCTCAGAGGCGCGGCCTCGGTCAGAAGCGCCGGGGGGTGGCGCAGTCCCTCCTCCACCTCACGGGCCGTCCCGGTGACGAGGTCCGCCGCCGCCACGTCCAGCGCCTCCTCCATCCCCAGCGCCGCATCCATCGCCAGGTCCGGGGCCTCGGCTTCCTCCGCGACGGGGACGCGCACCAGGGCAGGCACGGCGACCGGCACCGGCCGGTCCGCTGAGCGTGCGGACCGCAACCCGGTGAGCGCGGCCACCGCTCCCACAGCCGACACCGCGGTGATGAGGGCCAGGGCGGGCCGGTAGGCCCCCAGGGTCGCCTGGGGCGAGGTGATCCGGCTGGCGCCCCCGGCCTCCACCACCGCCGTCACGGCCGCCAGCACGATCGCGCCGCCGACCTGGAACGAGGTCTGGAACAGGCTGGCCGCCAGGCCCTGCTCCGCGTCGGCGACACCGTCGGTCGCGGCCAGGCTGAGCGCGGAGAACCCCAGCCCGAACGCGACGCCGATCAGCACCACCGCCCGGAAGATCGCAGTGGGATAGTCCGGCTGGACGCCGACCGGAGGAACACCGCGTAAGCCGGCCACCAGGCTGGCGAACGCCCACCACGGCGACCCGCGCGGTCCCGAACCGCCCGATGATCGCGCTCATCCGGGTGGACAGCACGGCCACCGACCACCCCGGCCGGCAGGAAGGCCAGCGCGGTGGCGATCGCCGACCACGAGGCCGTCGTCTGCAGGTACTGGGTCACCAGGAACTGGAATGAGACGTACGAGCCGAACAGCGTCATCGCGCCGATGTTGGCCCGGGTCAGCGGCCCCCGGCGGAAGATGCCCAGCGGCACCAGCGGGTCCACGCTACGGCGCTCGATCACTACGAAGGCGCTGAGGAGAACGGCGACGGCCGCGAACGATCCCACGGTCCGGGCCGACCCCCAGCCCACCTGCTGGGCCGAGACCACGGTGTACACGAGCAGCAGCATCGCGCCGGTCACCGTGGCAGCGCCCGGGATGTCGAACCGGCGGCTGCCGCGCGGCTCGCGCGAGACAGCGGGCCGCGGGATGACCTTGATCGCCGCGATCAGCGTGAGCAGCGCCACCGGCGCGGGCACCAGCAGCGTCCACCGCCAGCTGATCTCGGTGAGCAGGCCGGACAGCACCAGGCCGAGCGAGAACCCGCTCGCCCCGAATGCCGAGTACACGGAGATGGCCCGGTTGCGCATGGGGCCTTCGTGGAACGTGGTGGTGAGCAGCGACAGGCCGGCCGGGGCCGTGAACGCCGCCGCGATGCCCTTGATGAAGCGCGCGGCGATGAGCAGGCCCGCGCTGCTGACCAGCCCGCCGAACAGGGAGGCGACCGCGAACAGGGCCAGGGCCGCCAGGAACACGCGGCGCCGGCCCAGCAGGTCGGCGGCGCGGCCTCCGAGCAGCAGCAGGCCGCCGTAGCCGAGCACGTAGCCGCTGACCACCCACTGCAGCGACGACGTGCTCAGCCCGAGGGCGGTGCGGATGGACGGCAGGGCGACGCCGACCATCGACACGTCGAGTGCATCAAGGAACAGGGCCCCGCACAGCACGATCAGGATGGCCCACTCGCGCGCGCTCCAGCGCGGGCCGGGGCCTGCCCGGGCGGCGCTGACGGCTCGGCGGCCGAGGATCCGGCGGCGGACATCCCGGCGGACGGCCCGGCGGACGGGGACCCGGTACCGGACGGCCTGGCGGCCGGCGGGCGGGCTGCAGATGCCGGCGGAGCCCGGGGCTGGCCGGGGACGGAGGGACTGGGAGGGAGAGGCCGCCTGAGCGCGGCTGATTGACTCCATGACTCCAGAGAATATGCATGTACAAGCACTAGATGCAAGTGCAATTAATGCAGTTGCATCTAGTTGGGTTTCGCGTTACCCTGGCCTCGTGAGCGTGACAGAACCCGTGGCCCCCCGCCGGCCGCCGCCCCCCGGCGGCCGACGCCGCCCCCCGTGGCCACCCGGCGTCCGGCGGCCCCCCGGCCATCGGCGACGCGGCGACCGGGGCGGTGGTGAGCACGTGGCGGGCCATCGCGGCCAGCCACGCGGCCGCGATGGCCGCGCTGGATCGTGAACTGGCCCGCCAGGGTCTCGGGGTGAGCGAGTTCGAGGTGCTCGACCGGCTGTCCGAAAGCCGGGAGCACAAGTTCCGGGCCCAGGAACTGGCCGACGGCGTGCACCTCAGCCAGAGCGCCCTGTCCCGGCTGATCGACCGGCTGGAAAAGAACGGCCTGGTCGAGCGGTGCTCGTGCGGCGAGGACCGGCGCGGCGTCTACGTGATCCTTACCCCCGCTGGCCTGCAGCGTCATGCGGAGGCCGCCCCTGTGCACCGCGAGGTGCTGGCCCGGACCCTCCCGCCCCAGCTGGTCCAGTGCCAGTGCACCGACACCGTCCCCGCCTGACAGCGCCGCCCTCGGCGCGCCAGCCAGCGCCCTCCGCGCGCCACCCTCCGTACCAGCCACCGGCTGCCGAATCGTCACAAAACAGCCGCCCGGGGGAGCGGATTCCGTGATCCCCCCGTAACCTGGGCCAATGGGCATGATGATGGCCGTCAGCTTCGAACGCTACGGACGGCTCTACTACCTGGATCCCGGGCCGCTCACACCCCGGGTCGGGGACAAGGTCCTCGTGCCCACCGACGGCGGCCCCGAGGTCGCCGACGTCATCTGGGCCCCGCAGTGGGTCGATGACGACGTGGACGGGCTGCCGCTGTGCGCCGGCCTGGCCACCGACGACCACCTGTCCCGGGACGAGGCCAACCGGGGCCGCCGCGCCGAGGCCCGGGTCGCGGCCCGGCGGCTGGCCCGCGAGCACAGCCTGCCCATGAAGATCATCGGCGTGGACTACGTGGACGACCCCAACGTCTACACGATCTACTTCAGTGCGCCGGGCCGGGTCAACTTCCGGGCACTCGTCCGCGACCTGGCCGCCCGGCTGCGCGGCCGGGTGGAACTGCGGCAGATCGGCCCGCGGGACGAGGCCCGGCTGCAGGGCGGCATCGGGCCGTGCGGCCGCGACCTGTGCTGCTCCACGTTCCTCAAGGACTTCGAGCCGGTGTCCGTCCGGATGGCCAAGGACCAGGACCTGCCGGTCAACCCGCTGCGGATCGCCGGGGCCTGCGGCCGCCTGATGTGCTGCCTCAAGTACGAGCACCCGCTCTACCAGGACTTCCGCAAGGATGCCCCGGGTATCGGCTCCTCCGTCGAGACCCCCGAGGGCCCGGGCGTCGTCACTGGCCACAGTGTGCCGGGCGACAAGATCGTGGTGAAGCTGGCCCGGGACGGCAGCAAGTGCGCCTGCCCGAAGGCGAGCGTGTGCGGATCCCGCCAGGCCTACGAGGCCAAGTACGGCGACCAGGCCGCCGCCACCCCCGCGGAGTAGCGTCGCCCCGTGGCCTTCCCCATCCGGCGGAGGCGCCGGTGGGCGCCGGCGCTGACCGCCGCTGCGTGCGCCCTCGTCCTCGCGGCCTGCAGTACCAGCACCGCGGCCCATCCGGCCCCCAGCGCACCGGGCTCCGGCGCCGCGGCCAGCTCGCAGGCCAGCGCGCCGATCGCCGAGCCGGCCGGGCCGCCGCCGACCACCCTGGCCGGGTACTACGCCCAGAAACTGCAGTGGCAGACCTGCAACAAGGTGTTCCAGTGCTCCCGGCTGCTCGTCCCATTCAGCTACCGCCGGCCCGCCTGGCGGCGCTTCTCGCTGCCGGTGATCAGGCTGCGTGCCACCGACCCGGCGCGGCGGATCGGCTCCCTGGTCGTCAACCCCGGCGGTCCCGGCGGCTCCGGGATCACCTACGCGCTGCAGGCCCGCACCGAGATCGCCGCCCCGGTTCGCGCCCGGTTCGACGTGGTCGGCTTCGACCCGCGCGGCGTGGGCTCGAGCGAGCCCGCGATCCACTGCCTGTCCGGCCCGCAGCTCGACACTTATCTCTCCACTAACGAGGACCTCACCGGCGCCAGTCAGCTCACCCCGGTCGTCGCCGAGGCGAAGCTGTTCGCCCGGGGCTGCGAGCGTGCGTCCGGAACGTTGCTGCCGTGGGTGGGCACCCGCAACGCCGCCCGCGACATGGACGTACTGCGCGCCGCACTCGGTGACGCCAAACTGACCTATCTCGGCAAGTCCTACGGCACCTACCTGGGCACCTGGTACGCGCAACTCTTTCCCTCCCACGTCCGGGCCCTCGTCCTGGACGGGGCGATCGACCCGGGCAGCTCCTCGTTGCGGATGAATATCGTGCAGGGGCAGGGCTTCGAGGTCGCGCTGCGCGCGTTCGTGGCGGACTGCGTGGCGCGGGCGGGCTGCCCCGCAGGCCGCGGGTCCGTGGCGGCGGGCGTGGCCCGGATCGAGGGCCTGGTGCGCCGGGCCACGGCCCATCCGCTGGTCAACAACCTGGACCGCCAGCCCGCCAACGGGGCCATGGTGCTGAACGGCATCGCGACCGCGCTGTACAGCCAGGCGTACTGGCCGACGCTGCGGGAGGCGCTGACCGCGGCGTTCGGCGGTGACGGGACCGTGCTGGTCTCGCTGGCCGATGCGCTGTGGGAGCGCAACGCCACCGGCCAGTACACGAACCTGGCCGACGCGAACATGGCGATCGACTGCCTCGACCGGCCCTGGCCTGCCGGGGGGAACGGGCCCGCGGGCCTGGCCCGCTGGCGTGCCGCGGCCACCTCCGCCGCCCGGGCCGCGCCGGACTTCGGGGCCCCGATCATGTGGGGCAGCCTGCCCTGCGCCTACTGGCCGGTCCGCTCCTACCCGGTCCCGTCGATCCGCGCGGCCGGCGCCCCGCCGATCCTGGTCATCGGCAACAAGCGGGACCCGGCCACGCCGTACCGCTGGGCCCAGGCCCTGGCCGGGGACCTGAAGTCCGGGGTGCTGCTGGGGTGGGACGGCAACGGCCACACCGCGTACATGATGGGCAGCCCCTGCGTGGACGCCGCCGTGAACCGCTACCTGCTGGACCTGGCCACCCCCCGCAACGGCACCGTCTGCCCCTGACCGGGGCTGGCAGCCACTCGTGCTTCCCGGTGGCCGGTGGCAGCCCGGGGCCGGTGGCCTGTGGCGGCCCCGAGGGGTGGTTCGCGGCGGGGGCACAGGCTGGTGGGCTGACCGGTAGACTCGGTGAGCCGCCGGATGGTGGCCTGCCGCCTTAGCTCAGTCGGTTAGAGCGACGCACTCGTAATGCGTAGGTCATCGGTTCGATTCCGATAGGCGGCTCCCACGTCAGAGGCCCCTTCCGATCTTGGAAGGGGCCTTCTTGCTAACGGGCGCCTGACCGTGGCCAAGGTGCATGTATCCGCGGACGACGTGGCAGCCGGCCTCCGGCGAAACCGGGCGTCCGGCTGGCTACATGAGCGCCACTACGAGGCAGCTACGACGGATCACTGTCTAGCAAGTCCCAGCTAGGCAAGATGTCCGATGGCTCAAGGCGCATCAGGTCGTCCCGGTTCCAGCCGCGGCTGGCGTCAGTGGCCACCCGGCGCGCGTGCCGTAGCCTGGTGCGTTCCAGCTCGTTCCGCACGCTGCGGGCGTTGGCGAACCGGGGTCGGCGCATCCGGCGAGACAGGTACTGGCGGAACGCCTCCTCGGCGCCCGGGGACAGGTAGTAACTGGACTGCTCGAGCATTAGCCGCCCGATCGCGACGAGCTCGTCGGCATCGTAGGCGGCGAAGTCGAGGTGGTGCGCGATCCGGGAATGCATGCCCGGGTTGCTCTCGAAGAAGTCGTCCATCCGGTCCTTGTAGCCCGCGAGGATGACCACGAGATTGTCGCGCTCGTTCTCCATCACCTGCAGCATGATGTCGATGGCCTCCTGGCCAAAGTCCTTGGAGTCGGCCGCGCGGTACAGATAGTAGGCCTCGTCGATGAACAGCACCCCGCCCATGGCCTGGTCGAGCACACGCTTGGTCTTGGGTGCGGTCTGCCCGATGTACTGGCCGACCAGGTCGTCGCGCATGGCGTGCACCAGGTGCCCGCTTTCCAGGTAGCCGAGCCGGTGCAGGAGTTCGGCCATGCGCAGCGCCACGGTGGTCTTGCCGGTGCCCGGCGGGCCGGTGAAGCACATGTGCAGGTTTGGCCGGGGGGCCTCGAGGCCGAATCTCTGCCGGGCCCGGTCCACCAGGAGCAGCAGCGCGATGTCCTCGATCCACCGCTTCACGGGCACCAGGCCGACCAGATCGCGGTCGAGTGCGCCGAGCACGTCGTCGATGCTGGCGGCCTCGCGCTCCTCGGCGAACATGACCAGGGCGTCCGGGGAAAGCCGGCCACGCCGCCGGTCGGGCTGGCCGTTCCAGGCTGTCGGCGCACGCCGCCGGGCGAACGACCCGGGGGCCGGCTGGGCCGCCGGACGCCGGATGGGGGTATTGGATATCCCACGGCGCCCCAAGGCCGGGATTATGGGGGCCATCTCTCGGTGCAGGCCTGGATCCATCAGATTGGAATCCCAGTCAGATTCCGGACTGAAACCGCGTGATTCGAGGCTCTCCGGACTTGTCTGGTGCCATCCGTTCCGGAGCATCAAGGCTATCAGCACGAGCCCGACAACGAAGCCGGTGACGACCTCGAACCACAGATGGCTCAACCACAGCCAGCCCATCAACAGGGCAGCTGAGACACCTAGGAGGAGTACGCCTAGGACGGAATGTCGCAGTCGAGCAGCCCGCATAGATGCGAGGGTAGACAGGCGGCTCACCTCGGTCAATCGCGGGTGGCTCGCCGCCTCCCTCAGGGCGGGTAGGAGTCAGGCAGCAACAGGCGCGAGCCTACGCGAGCTGATGGCCCGGATGGGATCCTCAAGGTTCGATCAGACCAGGCTGAGATGCTGCCTGTCCTGCTAACGGATTTGCTAACGACAGCCCTGGATGACCGTGGACGCGATCGGAGCGAGGAGTCCGGTGAGCGGGGCAGGAGTGATCCTTTGGACGGCACTGGACGCCTCGAGTCCTCCTCGTAATGCGTAGGTCATCGGTTCGACTCCGATAGGTGGCTCCCACGTCAGCGGCCCCTTCCGATCAATGAAGGGGCCTTCTCGGAACGCACCCACGGGGACCGCGACCGCGAGAACTGACCGGGCCTTCCTCCTCGCGCCGGGCATTCTTTCGCCGCGCAAAGATCACCGTCAAGAGCGCTCGCTACGCTCGCGTCCTTCGGACAGCGCTTCGCGCCGCTGGACTGTGATCTTCCACGGCAAACCTTGGCGCTGATCAGGAGGACGGACCTCTATCGACTCGGCTCCCTCTGGCTCCGGCTGCCACCTGGCGGATACCCTCGTAGCGTGACCAGCGGACAGGGGTCATCGTGGCGGCTGTCACTTCCCGGCCAACTGCCCCTGGCAGTGATTCCTCTGATCGCGCTGAAGCTGGCCGGGATCATCGGCTGGTCCTGGTGGTGGGTTCTGGCGCCGCTATGGAGCAGTGTCGTCATCTTCGTCGCCCTGATCGGCGGGCTCCTGCTCCTCCTGATCAGATCGCAACGACCTAAGGTCTAGACCCGGCTTACAGGCCGACATGGTGTCAACAGCCGCTTGACACCAAACCGGCTACCAAGCCGTCCGCCACCGTGCCGCATACGTGCCAGAACCACGGGCGAACCAGGCACTGACGGTCACCTACGGCGTGCGGGAACGCGGCCAGTTCGGACGCTTCGGCGCTCACGCGTGGCTCCCTCAGTTGTTCGATCAGGCTAAGTCTAGAACGATGAGCTCGCCGCCGACCGGCTGTGCGCGCCGCGAGCGGTCTGGGTGGCCCCTGCTGACAGACCCCGGCGCTTGACCATTGGTGATCTTGCTAATGGATCTGCTAACAGCAACCCCTGGACGTAGCCAGCTGCGGACCTCCGACGTGCTGGGGCGTTGACGACTATGGTCAGCCGGTCCAAATGCCGATGACGTTGTCTGCGGGGTCGGTGATGACGGCGATGCGCAGGTTTCCCTCGGGGTGGGGCGCGCTGATGATGCTGGCTCCGTGTTCGGCGGCCGCCCGCATGGTGGCGTCGAGGTCGCTGACGTACACGTAGGGGCGTATACCCGTGTCACCGGCGGTGGTCATGTCGGTGCGGAAGTGGCCTATCACGTGGCCAGTTCCGTCAGCGAAGCTGGGCGATCCGGGGTCACCGCGCATCTGCCAGCCGAGCACGTCGCGGTAGAAATCGGCTGACGCGCGGATATCGCGGGCAGGCACTTCGAGGTAAGAGATCCCGCCGGGCCGGGCGACCGACGCCTCGACGCCGGGGTCGGATGACGTGCTGTGCTCCGCCATGGTGCCTCCTGGGCTGTGCAGCTTCTGATATGGCTTTACCATATCTAATTGTGGAACAGTCCGCCGGAGCTGCCAGCCGGGAGCCGCGGGAGTCCGGCGCCGGGCGGCGGTCGTACCGGTCACCGCGCCGTGAGGAGCAGGCGCGGCAGACCCGGTCAAGGATCTGTGCCGCCGCCGTGACTCAGTTCCTGGAACGTGGCTATGCCGGCGCGACGATGCGGGATATCGCTGCGGAGGCAGGCGTGGCCGTGCCGACCGTCGAGGCGGCGTTCGGGACCAAAGCGCGGTTGCTGAAGGCGGTCATCGACGCCGCGATCGCGGGCGACGAGGCGCCTGTGCCCATGCTGGAGCGGGCCTGGGCGGCACGGGCGCGGGCCGCCTCGGACGCCACCGGGGTCGCCGCCGAGTTCGCTGGGACGCTCACGGCGTCCGCGCAACGGGCGGCCGGGCTGGTGCTGGCCGCGCTCGATGCCGCCCGCCTGGACCCGGGCATCACCGAGGTCGCCGCGCAGCTGACCCGCCAGCGCGGGATTATGGCCGCCTGGTTGGTCGACGAGCTCACAGCCCGGTCCTCACTCCGCCACGGCATCGGCCGGGACGAGGCCATCGACACCGTGTGGCTGCTGATGGACCCGGCCGTGTTCACCCGGCTGACCGGCCAGCGAGAGTGGACGGCGATGCGGTTCCGCGCCTGGTTCACCGACACGGTCACCCGGCTGCTACTAGACTCCGGGCCCGCTCGGCTCTGAGCGTGACGTGTGCCCGAGGCACATGCCACGATTCGCTGACCCCCGCAGGCGACACCAACGGAACCGGACGCGGCGATCCCATGTCGGACTGCCCCAGGGCTGTCCGCGCAGGTGTCCCCAGGCCGGCCCCTCAGAAGCGCCATTCCTGCGGACGAGGCAGGTTAACCGCGTCGCGCCTTTCCTGCTCCCGCCGCTGGCTCTGCGCATAGCGAATTTCATTGAGCCGAAGATCGCTCGACTCCATCAAGGTTCCGAGGGGATGGTCCGCCCGCCGGGGATTATCCATGCATGCCTGGTAGAAGGCGGCAGCAGTAACGTCATCTTTGTAGTCTCTGTAGTAAATCTCTGCAATCAGATACTGTGCGTAGGGGTGACCGAGATCTGAAGCGTGTCCTAGGTGCTCTATAGCGTGATGCAATGGGGGAAGACTGCAGGGCAGAAGCCCGTCACGGTACAAGAAAGCTAGTTTAATCATGGCTTCCTGGTCGCCGAGTTGCTCGGCGCGCCTGAGGAACGCTTCTGCCGGATCATAATTCTGATCATTCGCCAGACTTGCGCCTAGGACGTAAAACTCTTCCCCGGTAACCGGCTCTTTGCCGTTGAGTGTGTAATTGACCCCGCCAAATTCTACCATTCTCCTACCTCTCTAGCAGGCTCAATTAACACGGGCCCGGAGGCCATCCAGCGAAATCATCAGCTCCAGCCGACGCCCCCAGACTAATAGCGCGCACCGGAAAGTGAGCTCCGCCCAGACGAAGAGAAGGCTTGCCATGGCTGTCCAACGGGCACAGCTATCATGTCTGTACGTTGTGCTCGTAGGGAGGCGCCGGTGGTGGTCGGGCCCGGAGACGAGACAGCAGGCGCTGGACGTCACAACTATCTGCGGACGTCACACGCTGACCGCGAGCAGGCTATTGACCTGCTCAAGGCCGCGTTCGTGCAGGGCCGGCTGGCCAAGGACGAGTTTGACCTGCGGGTCGGCCGGGTGCTCGCGTCCCGGACCTACGCGGATCTGGATGCCCTGACGGCCGACATCCCTGCGGCGCTGCTCAGACCCCAGCTGCCGGAGCCCGCCCCGGAAACCGTGAGCACTCCTGCCCGGGAATCGGCGGAAAGAAAGATCGTCAAGGCGTGGGCATGTGCCACCGTGGTCCTGCCGAGCGTGGCGGTGGGCGTAGCCCTGCTGAAGTCGGGAACCGATCTGGCCTATATCGCGATCGCCATGGCCCTGTTCGCCTGCGTGGTGGCCGTGCCGGTGAGCGGGCTCCTGATGCTGCACTCATGGATCGAGAAGCGTTACGCCAACGGGTGGGATGAGCCCGGCGCCGGGGAATCTGAGGTCACCGGATGATGGCCACCAGGCTCAGCGCCGCTAGCCCGAGTTCCTGATCGCCAGAGATGGTGGCCTGGTCTCGCGCGGCTTCTACGGTGATCCCCCTGGTGGCTACCCGCCACAGACCTTCGGACGAGACCTCGACGAGTACCGCGGCAGGCTGGGTCGGTGAACCGCGGCCCACCGCCCAGGTGGCGGCGTGCCGCTGGATCGTCCAGTTGCCGCCGCCCGGGCCGGTCACCTGAATGTGAACGCACGTGCCGGGATCGCGGGATAGGTGCCGCAGAGCGTGAGGTACGGCGCGCAGGAAGGTATCGGTCACCGCCGCGGTCAGGTGTTCGCCATCCGCGCCGGGGCGGCCGACGGCGTCGCGGACCTGCTGCTGGTGCACCCAGTACTCGGTGTACTCGCGGGCCACGTCCAGCCAGGCGGGGGCGGGCGCGCCCGGGGCCGCCCAGGAGACGGCCTCCCCGATCTGGCCGAGGTCCAGGGAGGCCCACAGGTCGTCCAGCTGCGGGCCCAGGTGTGCGACCAGGTCAATCAGGACGCGCGGGCTCCAGCGCGCCGCGGCGGCTGCGAACTCCTGGTTCACCCGGTGGAGGAACCCGGGCAGGGTCTCGCCTGGCCCGGGACCGGGAGCCGCATGCCGGTCCCGCGTGCCCGACAGTTTCCTGATGTAGTCGTGCGCCACATGAGCCACCACGTCATGCACTCGCCAGCCCGGGCACACGGTAGGCCGCCGCCAGTCGTCCGGGTCCAGGCTCCGCAGCAGCGCCACGAACTCGGCCCGCTCCAGCGGGAACAGCGGCCGGGTATCCAGCGGCGGTCCCACCCAGCTCCAGTCCATGCCAGGTAGTGGACCACCTCGGCGGGACTCCGCGAAGCGGATTCTCCGTGCTTACGCGACGGGCCACGGCGGCCGTTCCCCGGAACGCACAGGTGTCTGCGGCACGTAGCCGGGCACTGCACTGCTGTGGGGTCCAGTCCGCGATGCCGGAGGCTCAGCGTGCCAGAAACGACGCAAATCACCATCGGAACCGAAGCCCGCTGCACCGACGGGGTGTGCGGCGAGGTGTCCCGGGTGGTGGTCGACCCCGTAGCCGAGGCGGTCACGCACCTGGTGGTCGAGCCCAGGAAGCGCCAGGGGCTGGCCCGGCTGGTGCCGGTCGGCCTGGTCACCGCGGCGTCGCCTGGGGTGCAGCTGAGCTGCACGCTGGCCGCCTTCGAGCAGCTGGACCCGGCGGAGGAAACACAGTTCGTCCCGGGCAGCACCGGCTACGCGGCCTACGGGCCCGAGCAGGTGATCGCCTGGCCGTACTACGGGCTCAACGCCGGTACGGGCTTGCCGGGCGGCGTGGACCTGGGCGTGGCCGGGTTCTCGCCCGCCATCACCTACGACCGGGTTCCCCTGGGCGAGGTGGAAGTGCGGCGCGGGGACCCGGTCGAGGCCACGGACGGCCGCATCGGGCACATCCAGGGCCTGGTCGTCGATCCGCATGATCATCAGGTCACCCATGTGCTCCTGCAGGAGGGGCACCTGTGGGGCCGCAAGGACGTGGCCATCCCCATCAAGGCCGTATCGCGGGTCGGGGACACCATCCGGCTCAGCATCAGCAAGCACGAGGTCAAGGACCTGCCGCCGGTGGACTTCGCCGGCCACCCGCGGTAGGGCGCGGCGGGGTCAGCCGTCCGCGGAATGCGCCCGGGTAATCTGCACGGCGTTGCCGCATCCCGCATGCTGGGTCAGGAAGCCGCGTACCAGCCCCCCGTAGTGCTGCTCGTCCTGGTCAATGACGGCGCTGGCGCCGCATCCATCGCAGCGGAGGAGGGTCGCGCTGATCCCCGGCGCGTCGTCTGGTCCGGTGCTCGTCTCGGTGTCCGGCAGCTCAGGGCCGGGCAGGTCAGTGTTCGGGACGGCTGAACTGGGCATCCCCGCTCCTCGGTGACCCTAGGTGAGCGGGCCATCCGGCACGGTCCGCTCCCCGGGCGCCAATTCGAACCTATTCCCCCCTGCGATGACAAGCGATTCTTTTTAAGTATCCCTCAGCATCCTCGCAGATGGTGCTGAGACGGGTTATATCCCTGCTGGCCTGGGGCGGAAGCGCCAGACCCCGGGAGGAGACTTTCCCACGGTGAATGGTTTGGCGGTGGCGGAGAGTTTGCGTGTGGATACCACACTTTGTGCCGGGATCCTCAGCGTGACGAGGCCGTGCAGGACGAGGCCCTGTTCACCCCGGCCGGGGAAGCACTGCTGGGGCACGACCGGCCAGTCCTCCAGTCCTGGGGCAACAAGGCGCTGGGACTCAGCCTGATCGGCGAGGCCACCGGCCAGCCGATCGGGTTCTTCATGGCGTTCGTCCGCGACGTGTGCCACATCCTCGACTCGCTGACTTGCTACATCGGCTGGCTGTGGCCGCTGTGGGACGCGAAGCGCCAGACGTTCGCGGACAAGATCATCCACACGGTCGTCATCAACGTCTGACCCGCACCGGGTAGGTTCACCCGGACTTCCCCCGGTGTGGGGTCTCGCCCCGCCCGGCCCCGCCCGATACATTCGTCTTCATGTTCGAACCGGCGGATGTCCTGGACGGGCTGAACGACGACCAGCGCCGGGCGGTCACGTACCAGGCCGGGCCGCTGCTGGTGCTGGCCGGGGCGGGCACCGGCAAGACCCGGACCCTGGTCGCCCGGGCGGGCTGGCTGCGCAGCCAGGGCACCCCGGCCAGCCGGATCCTGCTGCTGACGTTCACCCGCCGGGCCGCGGACGACATGCTGGCCCGGGTCACGCCGCGCGGCGCGAGCGCAGCCGACCGGGTCGTCGGCGGCACCTTCCACGCGGTGGCCCACCAGATCATCCGGGCGCACGCCGAGTCGTTCTCGCTACCGCCGGAGTTCAGCGTCATCGACCCGCCCGACGTCACCAACCTGATGGACACGCTGCGGGCCGAGAACGGCCTGGTCACCAGCCAGCGGCGGGCGCCCCGGGCCGGTACCTGCGCCGACATCTACACCCGGTGCGTGAACACCCGCGCCCCGGTGCCGGAGGTGATCAAGGCCCAGTTCCCGTGGGTGGCCGGCTTCGAGGCCGAGCTGGCCGGCCTGTTCCGGGCCTACACCGCGCACAAACGCCAGCACGGCCTGGTCGACTTCGACGACCTGCTGCTGCTGTGGCGGGCCGCGCTGGCCGACGCGGCGGCGGGCCCGGTGCTGCGCGGCATGTTCGACGCCGTCCTGGTGGACGAGTACCAGGACGTCAACACGATCCAGGCCGACATCGTCCGGCTGCTGCGCCCCGACGGCCAGGGCCTGACCTGCGTGGGTGACGACGCGCAGGCCATCTACGCCTTCCGTGGCGCCGACCCGGCCCACCTGCGCGCGCTAGCCGCGGACTACCCGGGCCTGGAGGTCATCCGGCTGGCCCGCAACTACCGCTCCAAGGACGCGGTGCTCCGGCTGGCCAACACGGTCCGGCCCCAGTCCGAGGGCCTGGAGCTGGCCCTGCGCGCCGAACGCGGGGCGGGGGCCCGGCCCCAGCTGGTCCGCTGCCACGACGAGGCGACCCAGGCCCGGGAGATCTGCGGCCGGGTGCTGGAGGCCCGGGAGGCCGGGGCGGACCTGCGCGACCAGGCCGTGCTGATGCGCGCGGCCACGCACAGCGACGTGCTGGAGATCGAGCTCTCGGTCCGGCGCATCCCGTTCATCAAGTACGGCGGCATCCGGTTCACCGAGGCCGCCCACGTCAAGGACTTCATGGCCGCGGCGCGGGTGGTCACCAACCCCGCAGACGACCTGGCCTGGTTCCGGCTGCTCCGGCTGCACGAAGGCATCGGGCCTGTGCACGCCCGCCGCTTCATCGGGGCCCTGGGCCTGGGCGACCCGCACCTGTGGGAGCACTGGAAGGCGGCCGTCGACGTCCTGCCCCCGCGGGCCCGCCCGGCGGTGGCGGACACCATGTCCTGCCTGGCCGACGCGGCAGGCAGGGAGCGCACGGCGGACCGGGCCGCCGGGGTCCTGACCGCGCTGGACGCCCCGATCCGCGAGCGCTACCCGGACGCCGGGATCCGGATCGCCGACCTGCAGCGCCTGGTGGACGCGGCCGCGACCCGCCCGTCGCTGCACGACGCGCTGGTCGAGCTGGCCCTCGACCCGCCGCTGTCCGCGTCGGACCTGGCCGGGGCGCCGCGGCTGGACGACGACTACCTCATCCTGTCCACGATCCACTCGGCCAAGGGACTCGAGTGGCCGGTGGTGCACCTGCTGCAGCTGGTGGACGGGGCGGTGCCCAGCGACATGGCCCTGTCCAGCCGGGCCGGGCTGGAGGAGGAGCGGCGGCTGTTCTACGTCGCGGTGACCCGGGCGCGGGACCAGCTGTACCTGTACGCGCCGTTGCGGATGCACCATCACCGGATGGCCTCCGACGACCGGCACGGCTACGGGCAGCTGACCCGGTTCCTCGACCCGGCCGCCCAGGCCGAGTGCGACGCCGTGGACGCGACCCCGCCGGAACCCGTGCTGCCCACGATCGGGCCGCTCGCCGCGACGATCGACGCCGCCCTCGACTCCCTGTTCGGCCCCGCCTGACCCGGCCCCGCACTGACCCGGCCCGCGCCTGCGATCCGCGCCAGCTCAGCGGGGCGGGAGAAGCCCGCGCAGGTAAGCGGCCTGCCCGCCGTGCTGCAGGTCGTCGTCGATCACGCTGACCAGCCGCACCCCCAGGGTGACCGGCGGGTCCCAGTGCTCGTCCACCACCCGGTCCAGGTCGGCCTCGCCCACGCCCTGGACGTACTTGAGCGTGTGCCCGTGGACCGCCTCGTAGTACCCGACGAGCAGGTCGGCGGACGCACGGACGGCCGCCACCTCCGCGCTGCTGTGCCCGTACCCGGTCTCGGCGGCCGGGAACGGCAGCCCGAACCGGTCCGCCCAGCCTTCCGCCGTCCAGGCCTGCTCGGTGCCCGCCACGTCCGCGACATGGTCGTCCTGGGTCCGGGTCAGGTGCCACACCAGCCATGCGATCGAGTTGCCCCGGCCCTCGGGCCGGAACGCCAGCTCGTCCTCGCTCAGCCCGCGCACGGCGCCCAGCACCACACCGTGGACCCGGCCGAACGCCTCGGCCAGCAGCTCGCCGATGGTCATGTGCCCTCCTCGCTTCCGTGGGCCGCGACGGTCCGGCCGGCTCCGCAGCCGGCCCGCATCTCAACCCGAGACCCTAGCTCCCTAACGGTTTTACCGCTCTGCTCACGCGCCCCGCTCACGGGTGCGTGCGGCCCAGCAGCCGCCGCGGCCGGGTCAGCCCCTGACGGTGCCGGGACATCCCGGCCCAGGGATCGTCGGCCTTGCCCAGCTGGGCCAGCCGGTCCGCCATGGTGCGCAGCGTGAAACTGTCCGCACGCAGGGCCGGGTCGGCGACCTCGTCCCAGCTCACCGGGGTCGCGACCGGGGCGCCGGGCCGGGCCCGGACCGAGTACGCCGCCACCGCCGTCTGGGCGTAGGCGTTCCGCATGATGTCCGCATACACCGGGCCGTGCCGGGCGTCCTTGCGCTGCTCCACGGTGACCAGGTCCGGCTCGGCCGCGGCGAGCACCTCGGCCACCTCCCGGGCGAACTCACGGACCGGGTCGAACTCCTCCCGGCCGTTCAGCGGGACCTGCACGTGCAGCCCCTTGCTGCCGGTGGTCTTCACGAACGACACGAGTCCCAGATCGCCCTCGAGGATCTCGCGCAGCCGCAGCGCGGCGGTGCGGACCGCCTCGAAGTGCCCGGTGTCCGGCGGGTCGAGATCGAAGATCAGCATGTCGGGCCGGTGCAGCTGGTCCGGCTGGCTGGGCTCGCCCTGGCTGGGCCGCCCGACCCGGCTCAGGAACGGGTGCAGCTCGATGGTGGCCTGATTGGCCAGGTAGACCAGGTCGGCCGCCTTGGTGCAGATCACCTGGTTCAGCTGGCCGCCCTGCTTGCCCACCTCGACCCGGGGGATCCAGTCCGGGAAGTGGCGGCCCACGTTCTTCTGGAAGATGCGCTCCCCGGTGATGCCATCGGGATAGCGGGCCATGGCCACCGGGCGGTCACGCAGGTGCGGCAGCATCACGTCGGCGGCGGCCTGGTAGTACCCGATGAGGTCACCCTTGGTGATCCCGTCGCCGGGGAAGAGCACCTTGCCGGTGTTGGTCAGCGCGACGGTCAGCCTCCCGACCTTGAGCTGCTCGCGGGTCGTGGTGCTAGCCACTTTGCGGAACCTCCCGGATCACGTCGGCCGGGCTCTTGTCCCGGCGCAGTCCCTGGAACCTCGGGTGGCGCAGCTGCCCGGCCGTGGTCCACTCGCTGAAGCCGATCTGGGCGACCAGCCGGGGCTTGGCCCAGTGCACCCCGGAGCGGGGCGGGGTGCCCCGGTCGAACGGGCTGCGGTCCTGCTCCAGCGCGGACAGCTCGTCGTGCAGCCGGTGCAGGGTCTGCTGGTCGAACCCGGTCCCCACCTTTCCCGCGTAGACCAGCTGCCCGTCACTGTCGTAGACGCCGAGCAGCAGCGCGCCGAGCCCGGTCCGGCTGCCCTGCGGGTCGGTGTAGCCGCCGATCACGAACTCCTGGTTGTTCTCGCACTTGAACTTCAGCCAGTCCTTGGTCCGGCCGCCCACGTGCGGGGCATCGGCCCGCTTGGCGATGAGCCCTTCCCAGCCTGACCGGCATGCTTCAGCGTAGAACTCGACGCCGTCACCGACCCGGTGCTCCGTGTACCGCAGCGGGTCGGCGAAGTCCAGCAGCTGGTGCAGCCGCTGCTTGCGTTCCCGCAGCGGCTGCGGGCGCAGGTCGGTGCCGTCCGCCCAGAGCACGTCGAACAGGTAGTACTGCACCGGCACGGTGCGCAGCAGCTCCGCGGACGGGCGGGCGACCTGCATTCGCTGCTGCAGCTGGGCGAAACGGGTCTGCCCGCCGGAGAACGCGACCACCTCCCCGTCCAGCACGAAATCGCCGGCCTTCTGGGCCAGGAGCGCCTCAGCCAGCTCGGGGTAGGTGCTGCTGACCATCTTCCGGTTGCGGGTCATCAGGCGCAGCTCGTCACCGTCGCGGAAAGCGAGGCAGCGTTCACCGTCGAGCTTGCGCTCGTAGATCCACGCGGGGTCGGAGAACCGGTCCCGGGTCAGCGTGGCCAGCTCCGGCTCGAACCAGGCTGGCTTGGCGTTGCGTCCGGACATCGTTGAGCGTCACCCCCGGTAAGTATCGATGATCCTCTTTCCCCGCTGCGGGCGGCTCACCCGCCAAGCGTGCCTTACCGGGTGGCGGCCCCGGCGGGCGGGGCAGGCCGGCCGGGCGGACCGGGCGGGGCGGCGCGACGGCCCCGGGGGAAAGGACTTGCATCTCCAGTAGCTGGAGAAGCCAGACTCGCAGGCATGGACGACGCCACCACGATGCTCACCATCGGCCAGCTGGCGCAGCGCACCGGGCTGCCGGTCCGCACCATCCGCTACTGGTCCGATATCGGTGCGGTGCCGCCTGCCGGCCGCACCGGCCGCGACCACCGGCGCTACGACGCGGCCGGCCTGGCCCGGCTGGAACTGGTCGCCACGCTCCGCGAACTGGGCCTGGGGCTGGCCGAGGTGCAGCGGGTGCTGGACCGCCAGGCCACCGTGGCCGAGGTAGCCGCGACCCATGTCGAGGCGCTGGACGCGCGCATCCGCAGGCCTGACCACGGGCGCCCGCCCCAGGTCGTCCCAGGGCTGCTGCAGACCGAGGAATACGCCCGGGCCGGTTCTCGGCAGCCTCAACTCGCAAAGCCTGCAAGTTCATCAACCGGGACGACCCCGAGGAGATTCTGGCTTATCGCGAGAGGTTTGAGCAGTTGCGGGGGTTGTCCCTGGGGCCCAAGGGTTCCCGGGACTTCCTGGACAAGCTGGCTGGCGACCTGAGCTGATCCCTGGCCCGCGCCGCGGGCTGGTCGATCGGGCGGGCGAGCCAGGTCCCGGCTCACGGCGGTAATCCCAGACCGGGTGCTAACCGTCAGACAGGTGGTAACCCCCCGGACGTGCTGCGGGGCCGGACCTCCCCCGGGCCGGTCCCGCAGCACCACCACGACGAGCCGGCCTGGACCTGGGTTCCGCGGCGAACGCCACCTTGCCCGGGACGTGCGGGCCGGTGTCGCCCTCCCGGCTGCTCCCGGTTAACCGGGAGCAGCCGGGAGGGGAGACAACTCAGTAACTGCTGGACCGCCGGCACTGCCCGGAGAACTGCGGGTTCGGCCGGACCTTGCTGATCAGCGTGCCGCCGTAGAACGACAGGTCGGGCGCGCCGTACTGGGCGTCCTTACCGAAGTCCTGGCCTGTCACCCCGGGGATGGTGCTGCCGAGGTTCCAGAGGCAGGCTCGGCTCCGCAAGGGCCCCCCGCCCAGCCAGCGCTTGCTGGTCAGCGACCAGTACGGGTAGAACTTCGCGGACAGCGGCGGCGCGGTGCAGTTCAGCCCGGTGGACGTGTTGCACAGGAACTCCGAGCCGGCCACGTCGGTCTCGAACTGCACCTGGGGATACGGCTGGCCGGCCCGGTCGAACGGGCCCACGTACTGCAGCGCAGTCGGCTGGTTCGCAGTCCCGTTCGGCCAGGTGCCGCGCTGGTAGCCGGTTCCGTCGAAGTCCAGGTCCCCGTTCTGGTACTGGTCCGCGAAGCAGCCCGCCACTGGTGCCGTCTCCCGGGCTGGCTTCCGGTCGATCAGGACCGGGCGGCTGCCCTTGGGGAAGCAGAAGCCGTCGGAGAACTCGCAGAGTTGCCCGGTGCCGGAGTTCCTGGTCGGGCACGCAATCGGGTGGGTGGTGCCCTGGGTGGACGAGTGCCGGCAGAGGTCCGTCCGCGCATTGCACGGTCCTTCGCCCCGGCTGCGCCGCCCTTCCGAGCCGCCGCGGCAGGTCTGGTAGACCCTCGGGTCGTGGTAGGACTGGCCGAAGCCGGCGAGCGAGAACCCGTCCCGGTGGACCACCCGGTTGCAGCTCTCGAAGTGACCGATTTCCTGCTCCATCAGCACGCCGCCCTGCAGTGCGGCCCAGGGCACCATGTTCTGCTTCCGTGCGGTGTCGTACTCCGCGTGGAAGGTGAACGGGTGGCCAGCGCAGTTGCTGAGGGACGTGTTCATGAAGCCGTTGCGGGCGCTGGCCGTCATGTACCCGGTCTGCCCGGTGGTGATATCCCGGACGGTCGCGGTCAGCCCGGATGGCGGGTCGGAGATGGACGCTTCGAGCACATCGCCTGGATTCAGCTTCAGCGTCCGCCTGTTGCCCAGGAGACTCGCGACCGTGGCGGTCTGCGGCCCGGGCGGCCCGGCGGGCACGCCGTTGGTCTGCAGGTAGCCGAAGTTGATGGGCTCGATGCAGTTGTTGTTGCACTTCGCGAAGCCGAAGTTGCAGCTCAGGCTGTCGATGGTCAGCGCGCTGCACCACTGGGTCTTGCTGCAGCTGGTGCCATCCATGAACGGCGCGAAACCTGGCGGGTAGAACTGGAACTCCATGAACGCGGACCCGGCCGCGTGCGGGGTGTCCGCCCCGACGTTCGTGTCGCTGTCCGGTGTGCACGGGTTCTGCGGGTAGGAGTGCGGGTCACACATCGGGAGCCCGAACCAGGGTGCGACGCTCAGTTCCGCGTACTTGGTAACGCTGCCGGATGCGGTCGGCACGCGGGCCGGATCGACGGGGAGCTTCATCAGGTAGCTCATCGTGTTGCCCGAGCCTGGCGCGTGCGAGATGAATTTCACGCTCGGCTCGTCGTGCCCGACATACCAGCCATTGTCGATGAATCGCGCTGCTTTCTTCCCGGGCCTTCGCAGCACCGGATCCGTGCACAGGGACCGCATGGCCGGCCGGACCGAGTTGTATTTCGGGCTCCAGCCGTTGCAATCAACTTCATTGACGGCTTTCGGCATTATCCCGGCCGATGCCGCGCTGCCCGCGCCCGGGGCGGAATGGCCGCCCCGGTGCCCCTGGGTGCTGCGTGCCCCGGTCGCAGACGCCGGGCCGGTCAGGATGACCTGGCAGGCGATGATGGCCACCGTGACCGGCACCAGCGCCGCTTTCCAGGCCGGGCGGCCCGCCGCCCTAGGCACATGAATTCGCACGTATATCCCCCGTTATACGCTGATCGGCCGGCGGCCGGACGGCCCGCCGGTAATAGACCGCTTTGCGGCGCAGAACAACTCAGCTCTGCCCCAGGGAACGGTCAGGATCCGCCGGGGATTTACCCAGCCGTGCTGCCGCCATGCATGAGTGGACGGGCCGGGTTGCGCTCTGCCGGGGTTATCGCTGCCCAGCTCATATGCGGTTTCTATTTAAAAGTCGCGCGCACCTGGAGCTAGCAGGCGCCCCGGCGATCCGGGCCGGCAGCCCCGCATATCCGGTCGTCGTCCGCCCCGGGCCGCCGGGGGCCGGGCCGCGCGGGCCCGGCCGGCCGGGCCTGGCCGGTAGGTGGAGCGGGGGCCGGGGTGGTTAGTGGGAGTCGCGGGTTACTTCGTGGCCGCTGGAGCCGACCAGGAAGTCCAGGTCCGCGCCCTGGTTGGCCTGCATGACATGGTCGATGTACAGGCGCTCCCAGCCGCGGTGGGGGCCGGGCAGCGCCGCGGTCATGGCGGCGGCGGGCTCGCGCCGCGCGAGTTCCCCCGCGGGCACGTCCAGATCCAGCCGCCGGCCGGGCACGTCCAGCACGACCGGGTCGCCGTCGCGGACCAGGGCCAGCGGGCCGCCCGCCGCCCCCTCGGGCACGGTGTGCAGGACCACCGTGCCGTACGCGGTGCCGCTCATCCGGGCGTCGCTGACCCGCACCATGTCCCGCACGCCCGCGGGCGAGCAGCTTGGCCGGGATCGGCATGTTGCCGACCTCGGGCATGCCCGGGTAGCCGCGCGGGCCCGCAGCCCCGCAGCACCAGCACCGAGTCCTCAGTGACGTCCAGTGCCGGGTCGTCCAGCCGGGCCCGCATGTCCTCGATGCTGTCGAACACCACCGCCGGCCCCCGGTGGACGAGCAGTTCCTTGGTCGCGGCGGCCGGCTTGATCACCGCGCCGCCGGGGGCCAGGCTGCCGCGCAGCACCGCGATCCCGGCCTTTTCCAGCAACGGCGCGGAGCGGGCCGGATCACCGTCTCGTCCCAGATCCTGGCCTCACCCAGGTAACTGGCCAGAGGGCGGCCGGTGACCGTCAGCGCGTCCGGGTCGAGCAGGTCCGACACCTCACGGAGCACGCGCGAGCAGGCCCCCGGCCCGGTACAGGTCGTCCATCAGGAAGCGCCCGGCCGGGGCCAGGTCCGCCAGCAACGGCACGTCGGCGCCGATCGCGTCGAAGTCATCCAGGGACAGCGGCACCCCGGCCCGCCCGGCGATGGCCAGCAGGTGCACCACGGCGTTCGTCGAGCCGCCGATGGCGGCCAGCGCCACGATGGCGTTGCGGAACGAGCCTGGGCTCAGGACCTGGCTCGGGCGTCCGCCCGGCGGCGACCAGTTCCACCGCGAGCCTGCCGCTGGCGTGCGCGGACTCGAGGAGCCGGCTGTCCGGGGCCGGGGTGCCGGCCACGCCGGGCAGCGTCATGCCCAGCGCTTCCGCCATGCAGGCCATGGTGGACGCGGTGCCCATCGTGTTGCAGTGCCCTTTGCTGCGGATCATCGCCGATTCCGAGGCCAGGAAGTCCTGCTCGGACAGGGTGCCCGCGCGGACCTCCTCGGACAGCCGCCACACGTCCGTGCCGCAGCCGAGCGGGACGCCGCGGAAGTGCCCGGTGAGCATGGGGCCGCCCGGCACCACCACCGCGGGCAGGTCCACCGACGCGGCCGCCATCAGCAGGGCCGGGATCGTCTTGTCGCAGCCGCCGAGCAGCACGACGCCGTTGACCGGGTTGGCCCGGATCATCTCCTCGGCGGCCATCGCGGCCAGGTTGCGCCACAGCATGGCGGTGGGCTTCACCAGGGTCTCGCCGAGCGACATCACCGGCATGTCCAGCGGGATGCCGCCGGCCTCCCAGATGCCCGCCTGGACGCTGGCCGACACCTCGTTCAGGTGCTTGTTGCACGGGGTGAGGTCGGAGGCGGTGTTGGCGATCGCGATCTGCGGCCGCCCGGTGAACGCGCTGCGCGGCAGGCCCCGGCGCATCCAGGCGCGGTGGATGTAGGAGTCCCGGTCGTTCCCGCCGTACCACTGGTCGCTGCGGTAGCGCACTCAGCAGCCTCTTTCCCGGCCCGCTGGCGGGCCCTCGCCTGGCGCCCTGCTGGGCCTGCGGTCCGGCAGGGTCATTTCCGCCGGTCCCGGGTCAGGCTAACCCGCCGCCGCCACGCAGGACCATCCCGAGGCGCCGCCCCGTGCCTGGCTCCCCGGGGTCCCGGTGGGTACGCGACATGGCGGGCCTCGGTGAGCACCCAGTCGTCTGGTGGCTTGCTGACTCATCTCGGGATCGTGTACTCCCTCACGGTCGGAGGAGGTCCAGGCCGTCGCTAGGCCTGGACGGTCTCCTGCAGGCGGTAGGCGGTCCAGAAGATCAGCCCCGCTCCGGCGAGCGGCAGCGCGGCCAGCCAGGCCAGCGAGCCCAGCCAGTGGCCGCGTAAGCGAGCGAAAAGAATGCCCAGGCCGAGGTTGAAGAGACCACAGGCCATGCGCACACTCACCCAGACACGCGGATGGCGGTATTCCCATGACCTGACCAGGAGCCTCATGAGCAGGGGTGCGGGAAGAAGGGGCGTTGTCAGCCGGTGCGGGCATCGGGATGCCTCCTGTGACTTGCGGTGCCGGCTTCTCCGGTCACCCACATCTCGATCCTCGCCGCACGCGACCAGGAACTCGACCGTGCGGACACCCGAACCTGAGGTACGGCTAGCACACTCCGGGATTCGGGTGTCGGCCCCATCGATCGGGCGGCGGCGTCCCGCCAGGATCGGGATAAGCCCGCTCGCGATGCGCGTGATCAGGGCAGATAATGGAGACCAGAAGCGGAGAGTTCCGTCATGGACGACGCAAACCCGGTGACCGGCCAGCAGGCCCCAGCAGTGCCAGTCGCGCCTGGCGACCAGCGGCGCGGCATCCTGGCGCCTCCATCCGCCCCCGGTGATCCGTGGCGCGGCACTTTCGCAGTTCCCGTCGCACCTCTCGTGCGCCCAGTCCCGGCCCCCTCACGACCGGATCTGGTTCAGGCAGACTGTGGCGAAGCTGCTGCGGGCGCCGTTCACCCCGGAGACCGGGCGGCAGGTCGAGTACGCGGTCCTCGGGCTGCTGCTCGCGATTCCGGGCTTCGTGTTCATCGTTGTCGCGGTCACCGTCGGCCTCGGGCTGTCGCTCAGTTTCGCTGGCATGCTGGTCGGGCTGCCGCTGCTGATGGTGGCCCTGCTGGGCGCCCGGCGGCTCAGTGCGGTCCACCGCCGCCTGGCCGGCCGGCTGCTGGGAGTGCAGGTCGCGCCCCCGCCGCCGCCACGCCGGCCGCCTGGCGCCTTCGGCGGGATCCGGGCCGTGCTGACCGATCTGGTCGGCTGGCGGGCCTGTGCGTACCTGGTGCTCAAGCTGCTGCTCTCGGTGCTTGGCGCCATCATCGTGATCTACCTGCTGGCCTGGGGGATCCCGTATCTGACCTTTCCGATCTGGTGGGAGATCCTGCACGTCAACGGCGTGGTGATCCACGTGCCTGGATGGGTGATGTGGTGGAAGCCAGATCCCCTGCTGGTGGCCGGGGATCGTGCATTCCCTGGCTGTCTCGTTCGCCCTGGTTCCGGCCGGCCTGGCCGCGTTGCTCTATTGCCCGTGGTGGCTGAAGAACTGTAACGCCCAGGACGGGAAACTGATCGTCAGGCTGCTCGGTCCGCCGCTGGGGCACCGGGTGCGTGAGCTGGAGCAGACCCGGGCCCACGCGGTGGACGACTCGGCCGCGCGGTTGCGCCGGATCGAGCGGGACCTGCACGACGGGGCGCAGGCCCAGATGGTCGCCGTGGCCATGAAGCTGGGCCTGGCCCGGGAGAAGCTCGGCGGCACGGTCACCGGGATCACGGAGGCCGACATGGAGCGGGCCCTGGAGCTGGTCGACGCGGCGCACCGCAGCGCCAAGGAGGCCATCACCGAGCTGCGCGACCTGGCCCGCGGCATCCACCCGCCGGTCCTGGACCACGGCCTCGGCACCGCGCTCACCACCCTCGCCGCGCGCAGCGAGCGTGCCCGTCGAGCTGGTCATCGACCTGCCCGAGCGCCCATCGGCCGCGATCGAGACCATCGCCTACTTCTGCGCGGCCGAGTTGCTCACCAACGTGGCCAAGCACAGCGGCGCCCGGCATGCCACGCTGGAGGTGGTGCACGTGCCCGGTCTGCTGCGGGTGCGGGTCAGCGACGATGGCTCCGGCGGCGCCCGGATCGAGGCCCGCGGCGGCCTGGCCGGGCTCGCCGAGCGGGTCAGGACCGTGGACGGCAGGCTGCAGGTCAGCAGCCCGCGCCGCGGCCCCACCGTGGTCACCGTTGAGCTGCCGTCCCACGCCTGACCGAACCGGAGCCTCTGATGCGGATTGTGATCGCCGAAGACTCGGCAGTCGTCCGGGCAGGCCTGGCCGAGATCCTGGCCGACCGCGGCCACGAGGTGGTCGCCGCCGTCGGCAACGCCGAGGATCTGCGGGCCGCGGTGGACCGAGCACCAGCCGGACGTCACCGTGGTGGACGTGCGGATGCCGCCCGGCTACACCGACGAGGGCCTGCGCGCTGCGATCGCCATCCGCCGCGACCACCCCGGGACCGGGGTGCTGGTGTTCTCCCAGTACATCGAGACCCGCTACGCGGCCGACCTGCTCGGCGCGGCGTCCGGCGGCAGCGCCGCAGGGGTCGGGTACCTGCTCAAGGACCGGGTCGCCGATGTCAGTGAGTTCGTCGAAGCGCTGAGCCGGGTGGCGGCCGGCGGCACCGCTCTCGACCCGGAGGTCGTGACGCAACTGCTCGGCGCCAGCCGCCGCACCGACGGGCTCGGCTCCCTCACTCGCCAGGGAGCGTGATGTGCTGGCCCTGATGGCCGAGGGCCGCTCCAACGGCGCGATCGCCGAGATTCTCGTGGTCTCCGAGCGGGCCGTCGAGAAGCACGTCGGGAACATCTTCAGCAAGTTCGGCCTGGCCCCGTCGGACGCCGACCACCGCCGGGTGCTGGCCGTCCTGCGCTATCTGGAGTCCTGATCAGCCGGGAAGGCGCTCCTGCCCGAATCTGAATGGGGACCTAGAGCCCGAAGCCCGCTTCGGCTGGAACGAGAACCGCTACATTCGCCGCGTGCGCCTTACCGTTGTGGGCTGCTCTGGCTCCGCCCCCGGGCCGGAGTCGGCATGCTCCTGTTACCTGGTCGAAGAGGACGGGTACCGGCTGCTACTTGATCTTGGCGCCGGGGCGTCCGGGCCACTGCAGCGGTACGTGGCGCCCGGCGACGTCGATGCCGTCATCTTGTCCCACAACCATTCCGATCATTGGGCGGACCTCACCCAGTTGTGGCGGCTTCGCGAGGTGACGAAGGCTCCTCCGCTTCCCGTGACCGGGCCATCTGACATGCCCGCGGTGCTGACCACCAATCCGGGCTGCTGGACGACCTCGGTGGCCAAGCCCGGCCTGCTGGAGACCGGCCCCATCACGGCCCAACTGGCCCGGGTCGAACACGGCGAGTGCTGGGCAACCAGGATCGGCGACACGTTCTGCTACACGGCCGACAGCGAACCCTGCGAGGCCCTGGATGAGGTGGCGCGCGGGTGCCGGGTGCTGCTGGCGGAGGCGTCGGGCCTGGACGCCGGCGGCCCGCTGGACGGTCACCTGACCGCCGGCGATGCGGGCCAGGCTTGCCGCCCGGTCGGGCGCGAGCCTGCTCGTCCTGACGCATCTGCGGGCCTGGCACAATCACGGCGACCTGCTGGCCGAAGCGGCCGGCCTCGCTGGATGCCCCACCATTCTCGCGCAGCAAGGCCTGCGCGTAGCCCTGTAACCCCGCCGCACGTGCCTGCGCAGCAAAGACCGTTCCCGCTTATGGCCTCCTGGGCCACCCGGCCGGACTAGCCCGCGGCGGCGCAGGCGATGCAGGTGCGGGCGGCGGGGCGGGCGGCGAGCCGTTCGGCGGCGATCGGCCGCCCGCACCGTTCGCACCGGCCGTAGCTGCCCTGGCGGAGCCGGTCCCGGGCGTCGTCCAGCTCGGCCAGGTGCCCCCGGGCCTGGTCGATCAGGGCGGCCAGCTGGGCCCGCTCGAACGCGATGGTGGCGCCCTCGGGATCATGCTCGTCGTCGGTGGCGACCCCGGCGGACGACTCGACGATGCCGTCGAACTCACGGCTGAGCGCGGTGATCCGGTCCAGGGTCTCCTGCCGTTCGGCGGCCAGCGCGTCCCGGATCGCCGCCGCCGCGCCGGCGCGGCAGGCCGCCGGGGCTTCGCCGGTCATGCCGGACCGCCTTCCGATCCGCCCGGGCCTGGCTCCAGCCGGCCTGCCCCCCGCCCGGCTCCCCTCCGCCCGGCTGCTCCCCGATCCGGCGCCGCCCGCTGATCCTGCGCCGCGGCCTCGCGCAGCGCGTCCAGGGCCCGGGCGGTGGGGAGCGAGTTGTCCACCGCGAGGTGCCGGGGCTCCTCCTGGCCCCGGATGACCCGCTGGATGTGCCGGATCGCGGCGGTGAACGACGGCACCTCGTCGGTCGAGGCGTAGCCCCGCGCCTCCTTGCCCTCCTCGAACAGGGTGAACGAGTCGTCCGGCCCCGGATGGAACGGGTCGGTGAGGTGGATCTGCCCGGCGGTGCCGAGCAGCCGGGCGAACCGGTCGTCGCTGCGCAGGAAGCTGCAGGACACCGTCAGCCGCTGGTGGCCGGAGTAGCCCAGGCTGCCCTGCAGGTCCACGTCCACCCCGTCCCCGCCCAGCGTCGCGGTGGCCCAGGCCGACTCCAGCTCGCCGGTGAACAACTCCACGGCCAGCCGGACCGGGTAGCAGCCGACGTCGTTGAGGGCGCCGCCCGTCCATCCCGCGGCGCAGCCGGAAGTCGCCCGGGTGGTCCAGCACGAAGGCGAAGTTGGACTGGATCTCGCGCAGTTCCCCGATGGCGCCGTCGGCGAGCAGCCCGCGGATCTTCGCCATCTGCTCGTGAAAAGGGAACACGAACGCCTCCCACAGCGGGGTCCCGGTCTCCCGGGCCACCGCGAGGACCTGCTCGGTCTCGGCCAGGCTGCCGCACAGCGGCTTCTCGCAGAGCACCGCCTTGCCGGCCCGCAGCGCCCGCGTCGTCCATTCCGCGTGCAGCGCGTTGGGCAGCGGGATGTACACCGCGTCCACGTCCGGGTCGTCGATCAGGGCCTGGTAGCCCTGGACCGCCCGGCCGATGCCGGTCTCTGCCGCGTACTGGCGGGCCCGGGCCAGCTCCCGGCCGGCCACCGTGGTGACCACGCCACCCGCCGCCGCCACCGCGGGCAGGAACGCCTTGCGGGCGATACGTGCCGTGCCGATGATTCCCCAGCGCACCTGACCAGTCCCTGGCATGTCGCTGCTCACCTTGCCCGCCCGGCCGCCTGGCCGTCACCGCCCGGGCCGCTGGCACCGGCCGGCGGCCGTGGCCCACGCACCGTAGACCGGCTGGCCAGCGCTGGCCGGGACGCCCCTCGCCGGGACGGGGACGCCCACGTAGCCTGGACGTACCCAGCGGGACGGCCCGGAATGAGGCAGACGATGGCGGCAGCGAGCATGGCGGCACCCGAACCCGGCACACCGGCGGCACCGGCCCCCGGCCACACCGGCCCCCGCGCACCCTGTTCAGCGGCGTGGGCGTGGCGCTGGTCACCCTGTTCGACGCCGGCGGCGAGGTCGATCGCGGCTTCGACCGGCAAGCTGGCGGCCGGCCTGGCCGGGCGGGGCATGGCGGCGGTGCTGGTCAACGGCACCACGGGCGAGGCGGGCACCCTGACCGGCGCCGGAGCGCACCGCGCTGATCGAAGCCGTGCGGGCCGCGGTCCCGGCCGCGGTCCCCGTGATCGCCGGGACCGGCGCCCCGTCGCTGCGCCAGGCGGCCGCGCTGACCCGGGCGGCGGTGACCGCGGGGGCCGACGCCGTGCTCACCTGGTGCCCGCCCCGCTGCGCGGACCTGGCCGGGTACTTCGCTGGCCATCGGCGAGGCCGCGGCCGGGCAGCCGGTGCTCGCGTACCACAACCCGTTCATCGCCTGCGCGGACCTCCCCGTGGACAGCCTGGCCGCGCTGCCGGTGAGCGGGGTCAAGGACTCCTCCGGCAGCCCGGACCGGCTGCTCGACGAGCTGGCCCGGTACCCGGGCGACACCTACGTCGGGTCCGCCGGCCTGCTGGCCCTGGCCGGGCCGATGGGCGCGGCCGGGGCCCTGCTGGCCCTGGCCAACCTGGCCCCCGAGGCCTGCGCCCGGGCCTGGGGCGGGGACGGCGCGGCCCAGCGCGCCCTGGCCGGCGCAGCACCTGGCCGTCCGCGCGGGCGGCCCGGCGCAGCCTGAAGCTGCTGCTGGCCGGGGCCGACGGGACATCGCCGGTCTCCCGGATCTGCTGACGCCGTCCGGTGACCGTGCTGCGCCGGGCGCTCGCCGTCCCGCCCTTCGCCGCCGACCCCGCCGACCTCATCGGCCTCGGGGTGGCCGCGGAACGGGCCGGTTTCGACGGCTTCTTCCTCTGGGACCACCTCGTGTTCAGCGACACCGGCGAGGGGCCGCCGATCCTGGACCCCTGGCAGATCCTGGCCGTCGTGGCCGCCCGGACGTCGCGGATGCGCCTCGGCACCATGATCACGCCGGTGCCGCGCAGGCGGCCCTGGCAGCTGGCCAAGGAGACCGTCACCCTGGACCGGCTCAGCGGCGGCCGGGCCATCCTGGGGGTCGGCCTCGGCTCGCCCGCCTACGGTGACTTCGGCATCTTCCACGAGCCCACCGCGGACCGGGAGCGCGCCGCGCGGCTGGACGAGGGCCTGGAGGTGCTGGCCGGGCTGTGGACCGGCGAACGGTTCTCCTACCAGGGCACGCACTTCACGCTGGACCCGGTCCGGTTCAGCCCGGTGCCGGTGCAGCAGCCGCGCATCCCGGTCTGGGTCGGCGGGGTGCTGCCCGCCGACCGGGCCGGTGCAGCGGGCCTGCCGCTGGGACGGCATGGTGCCGCTGCGGCGCTCGGAGGGCCCGGACGGAAAGGTGACGCTGGTCGGGCCCACCCCCGCGGACATCGCCGCGGTCCGCGACCAGGCCTGGTCGGCCCGGGGCACGCCGGAGGGCTTCGACCTGGTGGTGTGGGCCGACCTGGAGCAGGAGCCCGGGGACGTCGACCTGGTGGCGCCGGCCTACGTCGCGGCCGGCGCCACCTGGTGGATCGAGACTGCCCGCCCGGGACCCGGCTGGCAGGCCGAGGCCGCCAGCCGGGTCAGCCGGGGCCTATGACCGGCGGCCGGCCAGTTCCGGCCCGGCCGCAGCACCAGGCCCGGCCCCGCCGGCCAGGCCGTCCGCGGGCACGGGCACTGGCGCGGGGCTCAGCGCCAGCGCGGGCAGGCGGCGCAGCGCCAGGTAGCTGATGACCACCCCGGCCGCGACGAGCACGATGGTCAGGGCCAGCCCCGCGTGGTACCCGTCCAGGAACGCCGCCGCCGGCCGCGCCCCGTGGCTCAGCGCGGCGCCCTGCCGGGACCGCAGCACCGCGCCGATCACCGTGATGCCGAGCAGCCCGGCGACCTCCCATTCAGGGGCGGTAGGTCCGGAAGTGAGTTCTGGTCGGCCCAAGCGAACTCGGCTCCCTGGTCAACCAGCCCGTCGTCCAGCTCCAGGAAGACGTGGTCCTCCTCGCGAGTCATGCCGCGCCGGACGCGGACGACCACGCCGAGCTTCACCAGGAACGCGCGCTTGTCCTCGTCGGTCTGGAGCGTTGCCCAGTACTGCCCGATTGGTCTCCCCGGTCTTGCGCCGCTCGACCTTGTCGGCGGTGGCCGGGAGCGCCCGCAGCCGTACCCGCTCGGCCCGGAGCGTGGCGTGGCGTTCGTCGTAGTCCGGGGAGTCCAGGTCCAGCTCGCGCAGATCCCGCTCGACCTCGTAGATCTCGTCCTCGTGCCCGTGGCCGGGGGTGACCACGATCTCGTACCGGGGGAACCTGGTGTTGGCCATCCTCGCCTCGACCCAGGCGTCCAGCTCCTCCAGCGGGAACATGTACGACGATCATGTACGTCGTTCCTATACGTCGTACATGCCGTGCTGACAGGATGACTTGTACGGCGTATAGTTGTCAAGTGATGGCTACGAGACCTGCTCAGGACACGGCACCGGCGGACACGCCGGGAGCGCCGGACGGCACGCACGGAGCGCCGGACGGCACCCAGCGGCCCCGGCTGAGCAAGGCCGCCGTGGTCGGGCGGGCCATCTCCCTGGCCGACGCCGAGGGCGTGGACGCGCTGACCATCCGCCGCCTGGCCCAGGAGCTCGGGGTCACCCCGATGGCCTTGTACTGGCACTTCCGGAACAAGGACGAGCTCCTCAACGGGCTGTCGGACCAGTTCTGGAGCGAGATCGACACCGACGTGGACCAGGGCGCCCCTGGCCCGACCAGCTGCGTGCCCTGCTGGATTCGCTGGTCCGGGTGCTCCGCGCGCACCCCAGCGCGTCCCAGTTGCTGGTGGCGGGGGAGAAGCAGAGCCCGGCCGCGCTGGAGGCCATCGAGGTCACCCTGGAGGTGCTGAGCCGCGGCGGCTTCGATCCACGGCACGCCAGCGCGGTCGCCCGCAACGGGCTGTGGACCGGGCTGATGCTGGCCATGAGCGAGCCCGGGTACGGCCCCTCGCTGAACGAGGGCGAGCGCGCCGAGCAGCAGCGGCGCAACCGGATCCGGCTGGCCATGCTGCCGCCGGACCGCTACCCGTGCCTGGTCGAGGCGGCGGAGCCGATGACCGACTGCGACGACCCGGACTTCCACTACCGGTTCGGCATCGACCTGTTCATCCGCGGCGTCCAGGCCGTGGCGGAACAGCGCTAGCCGGTGCGGGGATAGCCTGATGACCCAGACGACGGAGGCTGGCCAGACCGCGCCCGCCAGGGTGACGTCCCCCCGGTTCGGCGGCGAGTCGTGCTGGACCGATATCGGCGGCCCGGTGCACTACCTGGACTACGGCGGCCCGGAGGGCGCGCCGGTCATCGTGGCCGTGCACGGCCTGGAAGGCTGCGCGGTCAACTGGTCGGCTCTCGCGCCGCTGCTGACCGGCCGGTACCGGGTGCTCGCCCCCGACCTGGCCGGGCACGGGTTCACCCGCTCCGCGGGCCGGGGGGTCGACGTGACCTCCAACCGGGCCCTGCTGCACCGCTTCATCGAGGAGGTGGCCGGCTCGCCGGTCATCCTCATGGGCAACTCGATGGGCGGGATGATCTCCCTCAGTGAGGCGGCCGCCGCGCCGGGCACGGTGGCCGGGCTGATCCTGCTCGACCCGGCGCTGCCGTTCGCCCCCGTCCGGCCCGATCCCTCCATCATCATGATGTTCCTGGTCAACATGATCCCCGGCCTGGGCCAGCGGGTGATCGGCCGCCGGCGGCAGTTTTCCTCCGAAGAACTCGTGGCCGGGGTCCTGGCCACGGTCTGCGCCGACCCGTCCCGGGTCCCGCCGGCCGTGGTCGGGCAGCACGTCGAGGTGGCGCGCAGGCGGTTCGGCTACACCGAGGCCGACCGCGAGTTCGCCCTGGCCTCCCGGTCCGTCGTGTCCGCCGCCGGTTACGTCACCGGCCGGGCCTACCGGCGCGCGGTCGACTCGGTCCGGTGCCCGGTCCTGATGCTGCACGGCACCCTGGACCGGCTGATCCCGGTCGCCATGGCCCGCATGGCGGCCCGCGCCCACCCTGACTGGTCGATGATCGTGCTGCCGGGCGTGGGACACGTACCGCAGATGGAAGTGCCGGACGTGTGCGCGGCCGAGATCGCCGAATGGCTCGGCCCGGGCGGCCGCGGGGCCGCCGCAGCAGCCGCCGCCGCGGCTGACCCGCCCCTGCGCTAGCCGCCCCCACGGCACCGCCGTGGCCCTCCGACGGCCCGGCCGTAGCCACGCCACGGCCTGGGGCTAACCGGGCCCCGGAGGTATATCCGCTGATCAAGCCGGGTATACCTGAGTTTTACCGAGCGGTAATACCGGCCGGGCTGCCCCGGCGTGCGACCGCCCGGCGGGGGAGGTGGCAGTGAGCGCCACGGGGATATCAGGGGGAGAATGCCGCAGCATCGGGTGCCCCCGGGAGGCTGCCCGTCCCCAGGCGCGGCGGCCGCGTACCGGCCTGGTGCTCGGGCCGGCGGGGTGGTGGGCGCGGCCTGGATGACCGGGGCCCTGCACGCCGTGCAGCAGCGCCTGGCCGTCCCGGTCGGTGACGCCGACCTGATCGTCGGGACCAGCGCGGGCAGCGTGCTGGCCGCCGCCCTGCGCTGCGGCATCACCCTGGACGAGATGACCGCCCTGCAGCGGGGCGACGCGGTCCCCGTGCTCCGCGAGGCGGGCGTGCGCGACCTGGACGAGGGACCGCTGCCGCCCCGGCCGCACCTGCGGGCCGGCTCGCCCCGGCTGATGCTCACCACGCTGCGCGCCCCGCGCACGATCCATCCCGGGGTCGGGGTCAGCGCCTGGCTGCCCCGCGGCCGGGGACGTCACGAGGCCCTGCACGCCGCCGTCGCGGCGCTGGACACCACCGTCGCCGCCCGCCGTGACCCGTCCTGGACGCCGGGATCCTGGGCCGACGGCCGGACCTGGATCGTGGCCGTGGACTACGACACCGGACGGCGGGTGATGTTCGGCCGCGAAGGCGCCCCCCGGGTGCCGCTGGCCGACGCGGTGGTCGCGTCCTGCTCCATCCCCGGCTGGTACGAGCCGGCCGTCATCGACGGGCACCACTACGTGGACGGCGGCGTGCGCTCCTCCACGTCACTGCGGTCGCTGGCCCAGGCCGGCCTGGACGAGGTCTACGTGCTCGCGCCCATGGCCAGCCTGGTCCCCGACCGGCCTACCCGGACCGCCGAGCGGCTGGAACGCCGGATGCGGCGGCGGATCACCCGGGCCCTGCTCCGCGAGGCCGTGGTGCTGCGGGCCGCCGGGGTCCGGGTCACGGTGCTCACCCCCGGCCCGGAGGACCTGGCCGCCATGGGCGTCAACGTGATGGACCCGCGCCGCCGCCGCCCCGTCCTGGACATCTCGCAGCGCACCACGGCCGCCGCGCTCGCCGCCGCCGAGGGGCATCCGCAGGTGGCCTGATTTTTCGTTCCCTAACGAAAACCGGCCGGTCAGCCTGGTCCTTCGCCCGGGGCGCGGGATCCCGCCGGGCCGGATGCGCGGCCGGTCACCCGGGCAGCCGACCCACGCCGGAGTTCGCTGGAACAGGGTCAGCGCCCGCCACGGGCTGGATCGCGGGCACGATCTGGATGGCTGACGCTCCGGTGCCGATCACCGCGACCCGTTTGCCGGCCAGGTCCGCCTGGTGATCCCAGCGGGCCGAGTGGAAAACCTGGCCCGGGAACGTGTCCAGCCCCGGGATGTCTGGCGTGGACGGTGTGGACAGGGGCCCGGAGGCCGCGATGACCACGTCGGCGGTCAGGTCCCCGCGAGACGTCCGCAGCCGCCACCGGGCTTCATGGCCGTCCCAGCGGGCGCCGGCCAGCTCGGTCCCGAACCGGATGTACGGGCGCATCCCGTGCCGGTCGGTCACCGCGTCCAGGTAGGCCTGGATCTCGGGCTGGCGCGAGAAGCTGTGCGACCAGTCCGGGTTCGGCGCGAACGAGTACGAATACAGGTGGGACGGCACGTCACAGGTGCAGCCGGGGTAGGTGTTGTCGCGCCAGGTGCCGCCGACCGCGCCGGCCCGTTCGAGGATGACGAAGGCCTCGTCTGGTTCCGGCCACCGAGGAGATGGTCCGGGAAATGTGTCCGGCCACTTCTTATCGCGTTAGCGGCATCTCGTTTATGAGATACCATGTGGAGTATGAGTAGTCCGGGCGAACACGGCGAGCCAGGCCTGCCGCGGCTGCCCGGGTTCCGCGAGATGGCGCTGCGCCGGATGGCCGCCGGGCGCCGCAGGCTGGTCGGCGAGCTGACCGCCCAGCGGCAGGCGGCCGGGCTCTCCCAGACCCAGGTCGCGGCCCGGATGGGCACCTCCCAGTCGGCCGTGGCCCGGCTCGAGGCGGGAGAGGCCGACGTGCGCGCCTCGACCCTGGAACGCTACGCCGCGGCCATCGGCAGCCAGATCGGCTGGCGGCTGGAGGACACCCCGCCGCTCGGAGCAGCTGCCGCCGGGGGGACCGGAGTTCGGCCTGGAGCCCGGTCCCGGGGCCGACCCTGGGCCCGGGCGGCCATCCTGGCCGGGTCATTTCGGCTCACCCGGGCTGCCCCTGGCCCCCGGCCCGCTCGCTCCCGCCGCACAGCACCAGCCGTACGGACCACGACAGGAGGGCCCCCATGACCGCACCCGTGGCTGACTCGTTCCCGCCCGGCCGCCCCTGGCCCGGCCCGCCAGGTCCGGGGGAGCCGCCGACCCGCCCCGGCCGTCCCGGGCAGCCCGGCCGCCCAGGAGAGCCCGGCTGGCCGGGTGCGCCCGGCTGGCCCGCGCCGCACCGCGAGCCGCCCGCGTACCCCGCCGGGACGCCTTCCCGGGTCTGGACCGACCAGGGTGACTGGCCCGGCGGCCTCTACCAGCGGCTCCTCGAACGGCGCATCGTGATGGCGTCCGGCCTGCTCGACGGGCAGGCGGCCAGCATGCTCTGCGCCCAGCTGCTCACCCTGGACGCCGAGGGGGACGGGCCGGTCCGGCTCGAGCTCCAGGGCCTGGACGCCGAGCTCCCGGCCGCGCTGACCGTCATGGGCGTGCTGGACGTCCTCCGCGCCCCGGTCACCGGATACGTCGCCGGCCAGATCGGCGGGCCGGCCCTGGGCGTGCTGGCCGCGTGCGGGCAGCGCCTCGGCTACCCCAGCGCGGTGCTCGGGCTTACCGAGCCGACGCTGACCGCCGGCGGCACCGCCACCCAGGTACGGTCCCAGGAGGAGCAGATCGAGACCATGGTCGACACGCTGTACATCCGGCTGGCCGAGGTGGCCGGGCGCGAGGTGGACGAGATCCGGGCCGATGCCCGGCAGGGACGGTTCCTGACCGTTCCCGAAGCCGTCGCCTATGGCCTCCTCGACGGCCAGGCTGGCCCGGGCGGACGGGATGAGCGCGGCAGACGGGGTGAGCAGGCCTGAAACAGCAGTCACCGCAGCAGGCGCCGGCCGCGTTCATCCGGGCCCACACCTGGCTGGCCGCACCGCCGCTGCTGCCGGAGATCCGGCTCTACCTGGCCCGGGACGCGTTCGGGCTGTGGGAGCGGATCGAGCGGGACACCGGGCAGGACCAGCTGCCCCCGCCGTTCTGGGCGTTCCCGTGGGCCGGGGGGCAGGCGCTGGCCCGGTACCTGCTCGACCAGCCGGACTGCGTCCGCGGCCGGGTGGTGCTCGACCTGGCGTCCGGGTCGGGCCTGGTGGCCATCGCGGCCGCGGCGGCGGGTGCGGCGTCGGTCACCCCGAGCGAGACCGACGCCCTCGCCGCCGCCGCGATCACCCTGAACGCCGGGGTGAACCGGGTCCGGCTGGAGCCCACGGTCGGGGACCTCCTGTCCGCCCTGGAGCCGGGTCCGGGGCGGGGGCCCGGGCCGCCGGATGCGGGCCGCCCGGACGTGGTCCTGGCCGGGGACGCGTTCTACGACCGGGGCATGGCCGGCCGGATGCTGCCCTTCCTGGAGCGGGCCAGCCAGGCCGGCGCGCTGGTGCTGGTCGGCGACCCGGGCCGGGCCTACCTGCCCCGGGAACGGTTCGCGGAGGTCGCGACCTATGACGTCCCGGTCGAGCGGGTCATCGAGGACGCGGACGTCAAGCCCACCACCGTCTGGCGCCTCTCAGACCCCGAGTAGTTCTCCAAGCTCACGGCGCGCGTCCGGGCCACGCACCGGCCCCAGGACATCTCGATGGAGCAGGTCGCCGCGGCCGCTGGCGTGGGAAGGGGACCGTCTTCCACCGGTTCGGCAACCGGATGGGCCTGATGTACGCGCTCATGGTGGAGCGCGCCCAGGCGCTGGAGGAGGCGGTCACCGCCGGGCCGCCGCCGTGGGCGAGGGTGCCCCGGACCGTGACCGGCTGCTCGCCTTCCTCGACGCGATCATCGAGGTGGTCAGCCGCAACAAGAGCCTGATGGCGGAGCTCGCCTACTCCGCCGCCGCGCTGCCGCCGCCGCAGACCCGCCCGCCGCAGGCCCGCACGCCGCAGACGACGTGACCGGGGAGCGCGACAAGCACCCGGTCTACCGGTTCTGGCACCACCACATCAGCGGCCTCATCGCGGCCCAGCGGCCCGATGCCGACGCCGACATGATGGCGCATCTGCTGCTCGGCTCGCTGCATGGTGAGCCGGTCCTGAATGAGCTGGCCACCTCCGGACCGGACCGGCTGTCCGCGGCGCTGCGCTCGCTGGCCTGCTCGGTCCTGGACGCCCCGCTGCCGGCTACCCGGGCCTAACCGGCCCGGTGCCCGCGCCGCTGCTGGTGATCGCGGCCGCGATCTCGGTCAGGTCCTTGTCGTTCAGGACGAGTTCGGCGGCGGCCAGCCAGCCGTCCACCTGCTGCGGGCTGCGCGCCCCGACGATCGCGCCGCTGACCCCCGGGAAGGCCAGGGTCCACGCCACCGCGACCGCGCCCAGGCTCACGCCGAGCCGCTCGGCGACCGGCCGCAGCCCGTCGACCAGGGCCAGGTTCCGGGTCAGGCCGTCGCCGGTGAAGTCACCGCTCCGGCTGCGCCAGTCGCCCTGATCCAGGTTCGCGGCCCGCTCCGGGGTGAACGCCCCGGTGAGCAGGCCGGCGCCCATCGGGCTGTACACGATGACCCCGGTGCCGTGGTCCGCGCACCAGGGGATGAGCTCGGCGCCGTTGTCCCGGTGGATGAGGCTGAACTGCGGCTGCAGGGAGTCGACATGCGCGATCGCCTCGGCCGCGATGAGCTGGGGCACCTTGTGGTTGGACAGCCCGGCCGCCCGGATCTTGCCCTCGGTGCGCAGGTCCGCGAACGTCTGCCAGTACTCCTCCAGCGGCGTCCCGTCCTCCGCCGGCCAGTGCAGCTGGTACAGGTCGATGCGGTCCACCCCGAGGCGGCGCAGCGACGCCTCCACCTCACGGCGCAGGCTGGCCGGGTTGCCGACCCGGCTGGCGGGCTTGTTCCGGTCGGACTCGTCCCAGATCAGGCCGCCCTTGGTGAACACGTAGGGGCGGTCTGCCTCGGGCAGGTCGCGCAGCGCCCGCGCCACGACCTCCTCGGAGTGCCCCAGGCCGTACACGGCTGCGGTGTCCACCCAGTTGATCCCGGACTCGACCGCGTGCCGGATGGCGGCCACCGAATCGTCGTCTTCCTGGTCTCCCCAGGCGAAGGCCCAGCCTCCGCCGCCGATCGCCCAGGCACCGAAACCGGCCCGGGTGATGGTCATGTCGGTCTGCCCGAAAGGAACCTTCGTCAGTGTCTCGGTCATACCCCCATGCTCTCGCAGCGTTAAGCCAGCCGCCCCGCCGCGGTCCCACGCCGCGGCCACCACAGCCTGTCCCAGGCTGATCCCGCCGTCGTTCGGCGGGACCCGGGAATGGGTCAGCACCCGGAAACTCCATGCCCTCCAGCAGGTCCACGACGGTGCCGAGCAGGAGCAGGTTCTGGAACACCCCGCCGGACAGCGCCACCGTGGCCAGTCCGGACCGCTCCCGCAGCAGCCCGCAGGCCTCGCCGATCATGGCGGCCACTCCGTGGTGGAACCGGGCGCCGATGACCTCCCGCGGAACCCCGGCCAGCAGGTCCTCGGCCGCGGCGCGGACCAGGTCGGAGCCCGCCACGGTCACCGGCTGCCCGTCCGGTGATGGCCGCCGGGTACGGGTCGTGGCGTGACGTGGCGGTCAGCTGCTCCAGTTCGACCGCGGCCTGGCCCTCGTAGTTGATGGCGTCGCGGATCCCCAGCAGGGCGGCGACCGCGTCGAACAGCCGCCCGGCGCTGGACGTCAGGGGGCGTTCATCGCCGCGCCGGCCCAGGGCGAGCACGTCCGGCCAGGCTCCGGATTCCGGCGGCCACGTCCAGGCGATCGTCGAGGCCCCCGGGCAGGCCGCCCGGGAAGGCGGCGTCCAGGTAGGCGGCGGCCATCCGCCAGGGCTGGCGGATCGCGGCCGCGCCGCCGGGCATCGGCACGCCGGCCAGGTGCCCGGCCCGCTCCGCGTCGGCCAGGTCGGCGAGCAGGAATTCGCCGCCCCAGATCGTGCCGTCCGTCCCGTAGCCGGTGCCGTCGAAGGCGACCCCGATGACCGGCCCGGTCTCGCCGTTGTCGGCCAGGCAGGAGGCGATGTGCGCGTGATGGTGCTGCACGCCGGCCAGCACGCAGTCGTCCTGCTCCAGGGCGTACTTGGTGGACAGGTACTCCGGGTGCAGGTCGTGGGCCACGATCTGCGGCGTCCACGTCGAACAGCCGCCGGAAGTGCCCGATCCCCTCGGTGAACGAGCGCAGCGTCTCGTAGTTCTCCAGGTCACCGACGTGATGGGAGAGGAAGGCGCGGTCCCCGCGGCCGAGGCAGAACGTGTTCTTCAGCTCCGCGCCGCAGGCCAGCACCGGCCGGCCGAAGCGGCTGGCCACGGCGAGCGGCTCCGGCACGTAACCCCGGGAGCGGCGCAGCACGGCCTCCCGGCCGCGGAACGGGCGGACCACCGAGTCGTCGGTCCGGATATGGATCGGCCGGTCGTGGGTGAGGAACACGTCCGCGATGCCGCCCAGCCGGGCCAGGGCGTCCTCGTCCCGGTAGGCGATCGGCTCGTCGGAGACGTTGCCGCTGGTCAGCACCATCGGTCGGCCGAAGTCGCGGAGCAGCAGATGGTGCAGCGGGGTGTAGGGCAGCATCACGCCCAGCTGCCGGTTGCCCGGGGCCACGGCCGCCGCGAGCGGTCGGGCGGCCGGCGTCGGTGGCCGCCGGCCGGGTCGCGCCGGCGCCCGGCGCGGCAGCAGGACGATGGGCCGCCGGGGGCTGGCCAGCAGGCCCGCCGCCAGGTCGTCCACCTCGCACAGGGCCCGCGCACCGGCCAGGTCCGGCCACCATCACCGCGAACGGCTTGTCCTCCCGGTGCTTGCGCGCCCGCAGCAGCGCCGCGGCCTTCTCGCTGGCCGCGTCCACCGCCAGGTGGTAGCCGCCCAGGCCCTTCACCGCGAGCACCTCTGGCCGCCGGCCAGCGCGGCCACGGCCCCGGCCAGCGCGGCCGTCCGGGGTGCTGTCTGCCGGCCGCCCGGAGCCAGTCCTGCGTCCCGTCCGCGGCGAGCAGCGACAGCCCCGGGCCGCAGGCCGGGCAGCACACCGGCTGGGCGTGGAACCGGCGGTTCGCGGGGTCGTGGTACTCCGCCTCGCACGCCGCGCACATGGCGAAGCCCGCCATCGTGGTCAGCGGCCGGTCGTAGGGCACGTCGCGGACGATGGTGAACCGGGGGCCGCAGTTCGTGCAGTTGATGAACGGGTAGCCGAACCGCCGGTCGGCCGGGTCGGCCAGCTCGCGGCAGGCAGTCCGCGCAGGTGGCGCTGTCGGCGGAGACCAGGGCTCGGCGGCGGCCGGCCGTGTCGCTGGCCACGATGGCGAAGCCGGGACGCCCGTCCGGGGTCATCGGCTGGGCGCTGACCCGCTCGACCCGGGCCAGCGGCGGCGCGTCCCGCTCCAGCGCGGCCAGGAAGTCCCGGATGTGCTCGGCGGGGCCTTCGACCTCGGCGAACACGCCGTCCACGTCGTTGCCGACCCAGCCCGCCAGGCCCAGCCGGGTGGCCAGGGAGTACACGAACGGGCGGAATCCCGACCCCCTGGACCACGCCCTCGACCCGGATGGAGGTCCGGACGTTGTTTGCTGCCACCAGCCCAGTGTGCCGCCTTTCCCCCGGCCGTGCCGGTCCCGGGGCTGGTGAGTCCGGTGGTACCTGAGTGGACGGCGGGACCCGACGCGGACGTGGGTGCGGGCTTGGTGTAGTTGGGTGTGCACCAGGTTTCACCCATGGGACTGGATGCCGGGCGAGGCGGGGCGCGCGGCGGGCGTAATCAGGAATCTGGGGCTGGGCGGGCAGGCCCGCTTCGGCGTACTCGGCCAGCAGATCGCTGACCGAGATGCCGCGCCGCTCGGCCTCGGCCGCCAGCCGTTCGGCCAGCCGGGCCGGGCAGGACCACGCCGCGGTGCACGTAGTCGTCGTGCTCCCAGGCTCCGTAGGGCAACTCAGGCACGGCCGCTCCTCTCGGCGAGCTGCGGGGCCGTCGGCGCGGCAGCGGGACGTAGCGGCGCAGGACGCGGTCGCTGAGCAGGCCCGAGGCAGCTGAGGTTGGGGAAGCCCGGCCCCTGCGCGAGCCCGGCCAGCACCGGCAGGTGCAGCGGCGGGTCCAGCCCCGAGACGGCCAGGTCCACGTCGATCCGCCGCTCCAGCTCATCCCCGGCACGGGCGGCGGTCGAGGCGCGCCGCCGGGCCTCGCCGCCCAGCAGCCGCTCGAACCAGTGGCCGTCGAAGCCGCGGGCCACGACGACCAGGTCGTACGCGACGCGTTCCCGCTCGTCGCCGTATCCGATGGTGACCACGACCTGCCGCTGGCCGGCCTCGATGTGCAGCGCCCGCCCGGCGAGGGTGCGGAAGCCGCGCAGCTGGTTCAGCGTCGCCTCGGCCTGGACCGAGAACACGCCCCGGTCGGTGCGATCGAGGAACTCGCGGCGGTGCGACTCGGCCAGCCGGGGCCAGTCGCCGGGATCGGAGTAGAAACGGTTCTCGTCGTAGCTCTCGCCGCGCGAGTAGAGGACACCCCGGCTGGTCAGCACGTCGATGGCGGAATGCTCATGGCATTGCCTGGCCAGGGTGATCACGACCCAGGCAGCCGTCTCGCCGCTGCCGATGACACAGATGTTCCGGGCCCGGCGGCCCAGGTCGCCCAGGTGCTGCCAGTAACCGCGGCCGTCCAGGACCAGCGGGTGATCGTCTGGCTGGCCCGGCACGGTGACCGGCGGCCCGGGTCCGGTCACGACGACCCCGTCCGCCTCCAGGGTGCCGCCGCCGGCCAGCCCCAGCCGCCAGCGGCCGGCCTCGGTCTCCAGCGCGGTCACCTCGTCAGCGAGGATCTCGGCCCCGCACTTCACGGCGACTTCATGCAGGTACGCGCCCCACTCGCGATGCGTCGGCCGGAGGCGGCCGCGATCCACCCAGTCGGCGTAAGCGCCCCCGGCGATCAGGTTCCGCGGCCAGCTGTAGGCCATCATCGCGTCGGTCACCGCGCCCGAGGCCGCACCCCAGCCCGGCGGGTAGGGGTAGCCGACGTCTTTCTCGGGTGGGGTGCCCAGCGGCAGTGAGCCGTCGGTGTAGCCCTGGCGGCCGATCCAGTCCGCGGCCGGTGCGCTCCGCTCGACGAGCACCACCCGGGGCGGGTCGAGTCCCGCGGCGGCGAGCGCCCGGGCCTTCGCGGCGATGGCGATGCCCTTGGCGCCCGCACCGATCACCGCCAGTGTCCGCATGGGCCCGACAATAGCCCGGCGGCCCTCCCCGGTGCTGCCGGGTGCCCAGCCGCACCTTTCCCGTGAAACGTGCGCTTAGCCGGGTGATTTGCCCGGTTGAGGCGCACCGTACGCGGGAAATGTCGGCCCGGGCGAAGCTGCACCTGGGGCCGGGCGCTTCCGCGGATCACTCGTCGGCGCGATCGCGGGCTCCGCGCACCGCGAAGACCGCCAGCCCGACGGTGAACACCAGCCCGGCGCAGATCGCCGCGCCCAGGTCGTGCGGGGGCCGGGCCGGCCAGATCCACGGCGTGGTCAGTGCCGGGTGATGCCACTGCGTGTACAGCGCGTACACGCCGACGACCAGGTAGCCGGTCGGGCCGGCCCAGGCCAGGCCGCCGCCGAGAGCGGCCGCGCACAGCAGGCCGATGCCGGTCATCCCGGCCACGTTGCGCAGGACGTCCAGGGTGCCGCCGGCCAGGTGCGCACCGACCCCCGGCGGCGGCCAGCGCGCCGACCGCCACCGCGGTCAGCGCCAGCACGGTGGCCAGCCGCAGGAACGGCAGCCACCGGCCGGCCACCCGTTCCGGTTCGCCGAGCCGGCTCGCGGTAACGGCGGTGATGGCGGCCGCGGCTCCGGCCTCGAACACCAGCGGCAGTTGCAGGGCGCCGTAGCTGTCCCAGGACCGGACCAGCGCGATCCTCAGCCCGATAGCGCACACCACTATCGCGGCTACGGCCGCCGGGACCCGCCGGCTGGTGGCGTACAGCCGCACCAGGCGCATTCGCGCCGCGACTGGCTGGCCCTGCCGCGCCGGGCGGGCCCGCCGCCCCGGGCGGCCTGGCCGCGCTGGGCGGGCCCGTTCGGCCGGTGCCGTCACGTTGCCTGCCCCGCCGGCCGTCATGGCAGCTGCGCCAGGGTGATCTGGCCGGCCCGCAGCGCGGGCAGGTGCCGGACGAGCCAGACGCGGCGGGCCGGCGGGGTCAGGGCCGCGAACCGCTGGGCGGCGGCGTCGGCCGGTGATCCGGGGGCGGGCTCTGGCGCCGGCGGGCTCGGCGCCCCGCGCCGGCGGCTGCCCGATGGTGTACTGCGGGGAGGCGCGGTGGGCTGCGGCAGGCCGGACGCCCGGGCCAGGACCGCCAGCACCGCCTGCTGGGCCGGGGACGGGTGGCGGCCCGCGCCGACGATGCTGGAGGCAATGCCGAGCCCGGTGCCCGATCTGATCTCGGCGGCCAGTTGGCTGGTAGTCAGGGCGGGTCCGGCCAGCTGGACCGGAATAAGGAAACGGAACACCGGTGGCCGGCCGCTGAGAGCCGGGCCAGCCAGCCCGATGCTGACGGCGTTGCCGGTTCCCTGCCGGTAGAACGCCGCGGCCTGGCTGATGCGGGCCGATGCGCCCGGCAGGCCAGCCACCTCGCTGAGCAGCGGTCCGAGGGCGGAGACCGTGACCGGAAGATAGCTTGCGTAGGCGGGATTCAGGCAGACCGGTATCGCGGTATGGCTGCAGACCGGGGTGAAGCGGATCGGCCGGTCGCTGGCCGCGTCATGCAAGGCCGGGATGGCGATCATGCCCTGGCTGTCCAGCGTGCCGGTTCCGGCCAGCGCCACAGCGGTCCCGGCGGCCGCCAGGCCGGCCGCGGTGACCGCCGCAGCGGCGGCGCGCAGGCCCCGTCCGCCGGAGCCCCGGGGCAGGGCCAGGGCCGCCAGCAGCGCCACGGTCAGCCCCGCTGCGAACATCACCTGGGCTATGGCCAGGTCAGGAACGTAGGGGTAAAAGGTCGCCATGCTCGCGTTCGATCCGACATCCCAGGGGGCGGCGACCACGGGCGAGACCTGCCAGTACGACTGGCTGCCGACGATGAGCTGGGTGCTGAGCGCGAGCACGAAGAACGCGGCGATGGCGGCCAGCGGTGCCGTGAACCGGCTGGGCAGCAGAGCCCCGGCGACGAACCCCAGCGCAGCGAAGGCCGGCAGGCTCGCGGCCACGACCGCGGCCGGCCACCACAGCGGGCCGCCCCAGCTGGCCTGGCGCGCCGTCATCCCGTATAGGACGGCCAGACAGACCAGGTAACCCGCCAGGGCCCAGCAGGTGGTGGCGGCCCACGTCGGCAGCAGGCGGGCCCATCGCGGCCGGGCGGTGATCCTCATCAGCTCGGAGGTGTGGCGGCGGGCATCCCGGGACCCCATCCACGCGGCCGCGCCGACCACAGGAGTGATGAAATCCAGGATCGCGCCGCTTTGCAGGCTGACGGCGCGCATGTTCCACAGGGGCGGCATGGCCATGGTTTTGCGGTATGTGGTGAGCCAGAACAGCGCGAAGACCACCGGCAGCATCCACAGCATGGCGTTATGGCGCAGTTCCAGGCGCAGCAGCCGGGCCGTCACCAGAGCGGGTTGCCGGGGGGCCGGCCGCGGCCGGGAGACGGCCGGGGCGTTGGTGGCGGTCATGACCGGCCTCCGGCCAGGACGGCGCTGTACCCGCGCTCCAGCGGCGAATCGCCGATGTCCTGGCCTTCCGCGGCCGAGTCCTCGCCGCGAGCGACCAGGTCAGCCGGGATGCCGTGAAAGACGATCTTGCCCTGGTCCATGAGCGCGACCTGAGCGCAAGCGGCGCCGACGTCTTCCACCAGGTGGGTGCTGACCACCACGGTGGCGCGCTGGCCGAGGTCCCGGAGCAGCCCCCGGAAAAGCATCCGCTGCTGGGGATCCAGCCCGGCGGTCGGCTCGTCCAGCAGCAGCAACTCCGGCTCGTTGACGATCGCCTGGGCGATCCCCACCCGGCGGAGCATCCCGCCCGACAGGGTGCGCAGCCGGGCCTTCGCCTTGCCGCCTAGCTCGACCCGGTCGACGGCCGCCGCCACCGCGGCCTGAACCCGCGCCGCGGGCATCTCCTTCAGCAGCGCGAAGTACTCCACGAACTCCGCCACCGTGAAGCCCGGGTAATAGCCGAGGTTCTGCGGCAGGTACCCGAGCCGGCGCCGGATCTCCTGCCGCGGGCCGTAGCGGCCCGGATCGCGGCCCAGCAGCCGTAGCCGGCCCGAGGTCGGCGGGACCGCCGTCGCCATCATCCGCAGCAGCGAGGTCTTTCCCGCCCCGTTCGGGCCCAGCAGCCCGAACACCCCCGGGCCAGCCTGCAGGTCCGCCCCCGCCACCGCCATGGTGCGGCCGAAGCGCCGGGTCAGCCCGGAGATCTCGACATTCATGATGCGCCTCCCGGAAACGGGTCAGGTACAGGGCGATGCGTGAAAGAAGCACTGCGGTCAAGGCTGGCCGGTGGGCTGGTGCCCGTCATCGCACCAGGGAGCCGGATTGAGGGTCATACCACGCAGGTAGTCCGGCCCGGCGGCCGGGTGAGTTCATACCTGGGTATGACCATGCCGGTGTGATGAGCGGTCGCCGCCAGCGGCCTACGCTGACATCGTGAAACAGATGCCCGGCAGCGCACTGGCGGCGAGCAGCGCTGGCCTGGTGGCGCGCCGGGCATGGCGCGGGCTGGTCCAGGTGCTGGTCGGCCCGGACGCGCCCCCGGCCTGGTGGCATCCCCCTTGGCAGCGCCGGGCCTATCTAGCGCTGAGCCTGACGGCGCTGGGGCTTTGCGTGCTGAACCTGGCCAGCATGCATGCGCAGCTCGGAATCCCTCCCACGCCGTTCAGCTCCGCACCGCGCATGGGGCGGATGTTGCTGGCCGTGTCGGTGGTGGTGGTGCCGCTGCTGCTGGCGGCCCGGTATCCGCTGCTGGGCTGGCGGTAGGGTGGCTGGCGCTGCTCCTTATCCCACTTGTACCCGGTGAGTGGTGGGGAGGCTGGCCCTGGGGCCCGGCCCAGGTGCTGGTGCTGCTGGTGGTGCTCGGCGTGGCCGGGGTCCGGTATGGGCGGCCGGTGCTGTGGTGGATGTGGGCGCTGAGCCTTATCCCCTGGTGGCTATGGCTAGTGACGGACCTGGCCGACTTGAATGGCCCACTCGGCGCCACCATCGTGTTCACCGCCGGGACTATCCTCTTGGACAGCATTAGTTCCCGGTGGCGCACCCAGCAGGCGCTGGCCGCTCAGACCGAGCGCACCGAGCTGGAGCGGGCGCGGCGGGCCGTGCTGGTGGAGCGCACCCGGATCGCGCGGGAACTGCATGACGTGGTCGCCCATCACATGTCGCTGATCGCGGTCCAGGCCGAGACCGCGCCTTACCGCCTCAGCGATCTGCCCGAATCAGCCATCGCCGAGTTCGGCGCGCTGAGCGGGGTGGCCCGCGAGGCGCTGGCGGACATGCGGCGGCTGCTGGGCGTGCTGCGCCAGGATCAGCCCGCCGGGCTGGCACCGCAGCCTCAGCTCTCAGACCTGCCCGCGCTCGTCGATGCCGCCCGGCGGGCCGGGGTATCGGTCGAGCTGTCCGCACCCCCCGCGCTGGAGCAGGTGCCTTCCGGCGTGGCGGTGTGCGCGTACCGGATTGTGCAGGAATCGCTGTCCAATGCCAGCCAGCATGCCCCCGGAGCCACGGTCGCCGTGTCGGTGGGCCATGATGCCGGCGCGGTCCGGCTGCGGGTAGCTAATGGCCCCGGGGGGCCCGCCGACCCGTCCCGGGCCGAACCCGGGTCTGGTCACGGGCTGACCGGCATGCGTGAGCGGGTAGCGCTGCTCGGTGGCTCTCTCTCGGCCGGGCCGTCGGCCGGTGGCGGCTTCGTGGTGTCCGCCGTTCTCCCGCTCGGCGAGACGGCATGACAGACGGCGGTCCAGCGGGCGGCGGTCCAGCGGGCGGCGGTGCGACCACGCGATGCCTGATCGCCGATGACCAGGCGATGGTGCGAGAGGGCTTCGCCGCGGTCCTCGCCGCCCAGCCGGGCCTGGTGGTGGTGGGCCAGGCCGCTGACGGCGCGGATGCGGTCCGCCAGACGCGGCACCTGCACCCCGACGTGGTCCTGATGGACGTGCGGATGCCGGTGATGGACGGCCTGCTGGCCACCCGCCAGGTCCTCGGCTCCGCGGCCGGCCCGCAGCGGCCGCGGGTACTGATGCTCACCACGTTCGACCTCGACGACTACGTGTATGAGGCGTTGCGGGCCGGCGCCAGCGGCTTCCTGCTCAAGGACGCCACCGCTGCCGAACTGGTCCACGCGGTCCGCGTCGTGGCCGCCGGTGACGCCCTGCTCGCCCCCGCGGTGACCCGGCGGCTGATCGCCGACTTCGCCCGCCAGCCACGCCCGGACCCGCCCTTCCCGGCCTCGGTCGCCGCGCTCACCCACCGCGAGTCTGAGGTGCTGCGGCTGATCGCCCGCGGTCTGTCCAACACCGAGATCAGCGACACCCTGGTCATCGCCCAGCAGACGACCAAGACCTACGTCGGCCGCATCCTGGCCAAGCTGGATCTGCGCGACCGGGCCCAGGCCGTCGTCTTCGCCTACGAAACCGGCCTCGTCACGCCCGGCGGATCAGGCCCGGAAGGATCAACCCCGGACACCGGGTCCCATCAATGAACACGCCCCGATGGGTACCCCTCCGCGACAGGGTCCATGATCCTGGGCCATAGCTGCGAAATGACAGCAGTTTTTGACCAGGATCATGGAATCCCCAGGGATCAGCCGTGGTCGGCCTCGGTGCGGGAGATCAAGACCTCGACGCCGTCGAGGATGCGGTCCAGGCCGAAGCTGAATTCTTCCTGCTCGTCCCAGCCCGACGGGTCTTCCCCGATGCCGCCCGACCAGGCCAGGCGGTGCAGCCGGGGGTAGGTCTGCTCGTCCGCCACCTCGCGCACCAGCCCTTCCCAGGTCCAGGCGGGCTGGGGCTCACCCGCGGCGGCAGCGGCCTGCGCCTGCCGGGCGGCGCGGGCCGCGTCGTGGGCCATCCGGGCTTCGCTGAGCGTGTACGAGCTGATCAGGCCGATGACCCGGAGCTTGTCCGCATCGGCCAGGCCGGAATCGTCCATCGCCTCCAGCCCGCGCTCCACGAACGTCAGCGAGTTCGGCGCCATCGGCGGCGCGGCCATCGGCATCTGGGTGATCCACGGGTGGCGGTCGATCGCCTCCCGCTGGACCATGGCCCACATCCGCAACCGGGCCCGCCAGTCATCCCCGGTGATGACCAGCTCCTCGGCCCCCTGCGCACTGGCGTTCCACATCAGCTGGAGGAGTTCTTCCTTGCTGGTGACGTGCCGGTACAGCGACATCGTGGTGAAGCCCAGCTGCTCGGCGACGTGAGCCATGGACACCGCCTCCAGGCCCTCGGCGTCGGCGATCCGGATGGCAGCCGCCACGATCGCGTTGACGGACAGGCCCGGTTTCGGGCCGCGCTGGCCCCGGCCACGGCGGCCCCAGAGCAGGTCCAGGCCCGGGGGGAGGGGCGGGGACGGCGCGCTCTGAACCGGCCGGGCGGCGTCAGCACCTCCGGCATCCGCCGTGCGACCTTCCGCATCTGCTCCGCGCTGAGCAGGCATCGGCTCCTCCGTCATCCCGCCACCTTACGGGGCCGACAAAAGCTCAGGGAGGCGGCGCAATACCCGCTTGACCTCAACTGTATACGGCGCATACAGTTCAGTGTATGACATACACAGTTGAAGCCGAGGGCATCTGCAAGTCCTTCGGCGGCCACCCCGTACTGGATCACGTGGAGCTGGCGGTCGAGACCGGCTCGGTGCTGGCCCTGCTCGGACCGAACGGCGCGGGCAAGACCACGATGGTCCGGATCCTGGCCACCCTGCTGCGCCCGGACGCGGGGACCGCCACCATCGCCGGGCACGACCTGCGCGCCGACCCCGTCGGGGTCAGGCAGTCGATCAGCCTGACCGGGCAGTTCGCGGCGGTGGACGAGAAGCTGACCGGCCGGGAGAACCTGGAGATGATGGCGCAACTGCTGCGCCTGTCCCGGATGGCGGCCCGGGCCCGGGCCTCGGAACTGCTGGCCGAGTTCGACCTGGCCGACGCGGCCGGCCGCCGGGCGGCCAAGTACTCGGGCGGCATGCGGCGGCGCCTGGACCTGGCCATCAGCATGATCGCCCGGCCCCCACTCGTGTTCCTGGACGAGCCGACCACCGGACTGGACCCGCGCAGCCGCGAACAGACGTGGAGCACGGTCCGCCGCCTGGCCGGGGAGGGCGTCACGGTCCTGCTGACCACCCAGTACCTGGAAGAAGCGGACCAGCTGGCGGACACGGTCGTGGTGCTCGACCACGGCCGGGTCGTGGCCCGCGGGACACCCGACGAGCTCAAGGCGAGACTGGGCGCGGAGGTGGTCCGGCTCCAGTTCGCAGACCTGGCCGCCTACGAGCGGGCGCTCGGCGGGCTCGACCCGGTGCGCGCGGACGGCCGGCTGCGCACCATCGACGTGGCTACCGAGGGCACGGCCGGCGAGATCTTCCAGATCCTGGGCCGGCTCCAGGAGGCCGGTGCGCCCGCCTGCAAGGTGTCCACCTACCGGCCCAGCTTGGACGACGTGTTCCTCTCCGTCACCGGCACCGCCCACGCCGGATCAGCCGGCGCCACCCCGGATCAGCCACCCAGCACGAAACGAAGGAGATGGCCCGATGAGCATGGCCTACGCACTCACCGACTCGCGGGTCATGGTCACCCGCTGCGTCCGCCGGTCGCTGCGCGACCCGGAGGCGTTCTTCACCGCGCTGATGCTGCCCGTGGTGCTGATGCTGATGTTCGTGTACGTGTTCGGCGGCGCGTTCAACGCCGGCGGTACCTACGCCAACTACGTGGTGCCCGGCCTGATCGTGCTGTGCGCCGGATTCGGCGCGGGCACCACCGCGGTCGCGGTGGCGACCGACATGACCAACGGCATCGTGGACCGCTTCCGGTCCATGCCGATCAGCGGCTCCCTGGTCCTGGTCGGCCACGTCGTGGCCAGCCTGGCCCGCAACCTCGTCGCCACGGCCCTGGTCATCGGCGTGGGCCTGGCGGTCGGCTGGCGTCCCACCGCGGGCCCGGCGGGCTGGGCCGGGGCCGCGGCCATGATCGTGTTCTTCGTGCTGGCCCTGTCCTGGCTGGCGGCCGCGGTCGGGCTGCTGGCCGGCAGCGTCGAGGCGGCGAACTCGTTCACGTTCGTGCTCATGTTCCTGCCCTACGTCAGCACGGCGTTCGTGCCGGCGCAGACCCTGCCGGGCTGGATGCGCGGGTTCGCGGAGCACCAGCCGTTCACGCCGATCGTGGAGACCATGCGCGGCCTGTGGATGGGGCACACCTCGACCGGCGTGGCCGTGGGCCACGAGGCGTGGATCGCGTGCGCCTGGTGCGCCGGGCATCCTGGCCGTGTCGTTCGCCGCGGCGTCCTGGCTCTTCCAGCACCGGACCGCCGCGTGATCCTCGGATATACGAGGCGGCCTGCTGTGGTACAGCAGGCCGCCTCGCTGGTCTAAATAGAGGAGGAGACCGACGAGGGTGGCGGTGGGATGCGGGCAGGCAGACCGGAACCGGTCACGACTCCGGCATCGGGTGACGCCGGCGATGACCTGGAGGTCTTCTTCGGCCCGCACACGAAGGTGACGAACGACGGAGGGTCAGGACGGCCCGGCGTCCCCCCGGCGGAGGCGGGCGGTGAACGCCTGCCAGGCGGCGGGGGTCAAGGTCAGCGCCGGGCCGGCCGGGTCCTTGGAGTCGCGGACGGCGACGACGCCGGGCAGGTTGACCGCGACCTCCACGCAGTTCCCGGTCGAGCTGGCGGAGGCCTTACGCCAGGCGGCGCGGCTCAGGTCCATATGTCTCTCACCTCAGCGATCAACTCCAGCGAGGCCCGCGGAGGCAGGGCCTCTGCCCGCAGAGTATCGAAGACCTGATCGCAGGCCTTCACGATCTCGGGGTGGTCAGCAATCTGCCCACCGGCGGCCGTGTCGAGGTAGGCGATATCTGGGGTGTCACGGAATTCGGCGATGACAAACGGGCCGAGTACGCCGACGTGAGCGCCGGTCGAGGCCGGCACAGTAAGCACCTTGATCTTAGGCTTCTGTGCCGCTTCCAGGAGATGTGCCGAGTTGGGCTCGCATGCGTCCGCGCGCAGCCGACCGCGGCGCCGCAGTGCCGCCTCATCCATGATCGCCCACAGCATCGGAGGGTCTTGCCGAGCGCAGGATCTGCTGGCGCCCCATTCGGGCGTCTACCTGCTGTTCGACGTCCTCATCAGTGGCGTCAGGCAATGCTCCGCGCAGCATGGCCCGCGCATAGTCGGCCGTCTGAAGCAGTCCCGGGATGAGGACCAGTTCCCACGTGCGCAGCGACAGGGCCTCGCGCTCGATGCTCGGCCACTCCCGGAACCACGGCGGCCAGACCTGCCGGTGCAGCTGATCCCGCAGGTGCGCCCGCAACCGCAGCAACGCACCGCCGGTACCCAGTTCCCCGACCACGTCGCACCGGGCGGTGAAGTCCTCGGTGGGCATCCGCCGCGCGGTCTCCACCGCGCCGACCAGCGCGGCCGAGTAGCCGATCCGGTCGCCGAGCTGTTCCTGGCTCAGCCCCGCGGCCGTGCGGTAGTGCCGCAGCTCCGCGCCGAACAGCGCGAGCGGGCTCGCGCCGGCTTCCGGGTCCCGTAATGCCATCGTCGCTCCTTCGGGTGCGTTCCTACCGCGCCCTACAACCGCGCGGGCTGATCTGACCGGTTCGCTGACCGTGCGCACTCTCTAGCGTTGCGTAGGCAGATAACGAGAACCTAGCCGGGTCAGCCTCTCGCGACCAACGAGATTGGAGGCCCGGATGTCATCGTGTGCCGCGGTCGCCCGCACTCCGGCCCGCTCTGGTGCCCCGCCCGGACCGACGGCCCCCGCGGGGATCCTGGCCCAGCTGGCCGGGGAGGGTGCGCGGCTGGTGGCCAGCCCGCGGCGGCGGGTCTTTCCCGGCCGCCCGGACCAGGCCGGGCAGGCCCGCCGGTTCGTGGCCCGGGCCCTGGAGGGCTGCCCGGCCGCCGACGACGCGGTGCTGTGCGTGTCGGAGCTGGCCAGCAACGCGATCCAGCACACCCGCTCCGGCCAGGGCGGCCGGTTCCAGGTCCTGGTGTGGCGCGGCCGCGCCTCGGCCTGCGTCGCGGTTATAGACGACGGCGGCCCGCACGGCCCTGCGTCCAGGTCGCCCGGGCCGGAAGAGCTAGCCGAGTCCGGTCACGGGCTCCGCGTGGTCGCGGACCTCGCCGCCGCCTGGGGCCATCAGGACCTGAGCCAGTCCGGCTTACCCGGCCGCGCCGTCTGGTTCCAGCTGACCTGGCCCCCGTGATAACCGTCCAGTCCGCCACCAGCTGCGCAGGCCGGAATGAACTGGACTCCAGCTGGCAGTTCGGCCCGCGCTGGAGCGTCCGGCTTAATCTGACCACAGCACACGTAAGACAACGACGCGTTGCTGATCTTCCAGGATCAGGTAGATGGCGAGACCGGCGCCCTCGCTGAAGGTGTGCGACCGCATAGGCGAATCGGGATCGGTGCCCCGGAGGGACTCACCGCTCCAAGGATGTAACGCGACTAAGTCGATCAGGGATGCGTAGGCCGGAAGTGCCGCTGCGGGGAGCGCGGCGATTTGGTATGCGGCCTCGTCGTCGGACTCGACCTTGTACACCTACAACCCCAGGGTGGACTGAGTCTCGGCCCACGGTGTGGTGGGCACGTGCTGCCCGGCGAGAAGCTGTCCCGCCCGGCCCAGCATCGCCCGGTGTCCTTCCGGATCGCCCGACGACCAGGCCACTCTGCGCCATCGCTCCAGGAATGCAGCCACCCCCGACAGGTTCATGCTCGCGGTGGCCTCCGCCATGACGGCGCGGAATTCCTGGTCGAAGCCGGCGACATCCTCGGGGAGAAGGGCAGCCCGGATGGCGTCGAGATCCGGGCTGGGAGAAGCCAGAAATGGGGCACCACGTCCAGTGAGGTCATGGGCTCTCGCGGTCATGGGTCATCACCTCAGCGCACAGTCTAGAGGGAGACGCCGACAGACAGCAGGGTGCCGAAGAAGCGCGCCAGAAGGGTCCGCAACCGATCATCCAGTCCTGGCCAGGACTCATCCGAGCGGCTGAGGCGTTTCACCTCAGACGTTGAGGTAGGTCAGGACGGCCAGGACGCGGCGGTTGTCGTCGCCGCCGCGGTACAGGCCAAGCTTGGTGAATATGTTGTTGATGTGCTTGCTGACGGCCTTCTCGGTGACCACGAGCCGGGCCGCGATGCCGGCGTTGGTGCGTCCCTCGGCCATCAGGGCGAGCACTTCGCGTTCCCGCGGGGTGAGCCGGCGCAGCGGCTCGTCGCGGGCGCGGCGGGCCAGCAGCTGGGAGATGACCTCGGGGTCCATGGCGGTGCCGCCGCCGGCCACGGTACGGACCGCCTCGATGAATCGCCGGACGTCGGAGACCCGGTCCTTGAGCAGGTAGCCGAGGCCGCCGCGGCCACCGGACAGCAGCTCGCGGGCGTAGAGCGGCTCGACGTGCTGGGACAGGACCAGCACCGGCAGGCCCGGTACCTGGACCCGGGCCTCGATCGCCGCCTTGAGGCCCTCGTCGGTGAAGGTCGGGGGCAGCCGCACATCCACCACCGCCACGTCCGGCCGGTGGGTGATCAGCGCGTGCAACAGCGCGGGCCCGTTGTCCACGGCCTCCACGACCTCCATGTCGTACGCGGTGAGCAGCCGGATCAGACCGTCCCGCAGGAGGGTCAGGTCCTCGCCAAGGACAACTCGCACGGCAGCTCCATGGTCACCACGGTCGGGCCGCCGACCGGGCTGGTCAGGGCGATCACCCCGTCGAAGGCGGCCAGCCGCCGCTCGATGCCGCGCAATCCGCCGCCGATCCGGGGGACGGCCCCGCCGGTGCCGTCGTCGCCGATGATCGCGATCAGCCGCGCCTGACTGCTGTACTCCAGCTGCACCCAGGCACTCCGCGCGGCGCTGTGCTTGACCACGTTAGCCAGTACCTCGGCGATGGCGAAATAGGCGGCGGACTCCACCGGGGCCGGCGGCCGGCCCGGCAGCTCGATGCGCACGTCCACCGGTAGCGGAAGGGTCAGCGCGAGCGCCCGGACGGCGCCGTCGAGGCCCCGTTCGGCCAGCACCGGCGGGTGGATTCCGCGGACCAGGTGGCGCAGGTCGGTCAGGGCCTGCCCGCTGGACTCCCGCGCCTCGGCCAGCAGTTTCAGCGCCAGGTCGGGGTCGTCCCTGAGCACCTGCTCGGCCAGGCCGATGCCCATGCCCAGCGAGACCAGCCGGGCCTGCGCCCCGTCATGCAGGTCGCGTTCGATCCGGCGCAGCTCGGCCGCGGACGCGTCCACCACCTCGGAGCGCGACTCGTTCAGCTGGCCGAGCTGTGCGTCGAGCTCCTTGCGGGTCGGGGCCAGCAGCGCCGCACTGAACTGGGCGTGCGCCTTCAGTATCCGCGGGCCCGCGAGCACGCCGGCCAGCAGCAAGCCCAGGAAGAGCGGCAGCTCCTTGAGGTGGCCCGGGTGGAGCCACACCCCGGACAGCAAGCCGACCAGCCCGACGACGACGCCGAACGCGGGCAGCGCCCCGAGCGCCACCCCGACCGGCATGTTGACCAGGATCCACAGCAGGTCCCGCCAGGTCGCGGGGTCGGTCAGCAGCCACTTGCACCGCTGCAGCCGGCCGATCAGCCCGTTGCTGACTTCGTGCGGCCGGGGGCGGTAGGGCGTGGGGATGCTCACGCGCGACCACTCCAGCGCGAAGCGGCGCTGCTGGCCGGCCCGGCGGCGCACGGCCAGCAGGCTCATCGGCACGGGCACCACCCCGATCCCCACGGCCAGGAGGGGGAGGGACAGGACGGAGGCGATGAACAGCGGGATACCCGGCATCACCGAGAGGATCGCGATGACGAGCCCGCGGACGCAGGTCCGGATGGTCAGCCTGCCCAGCCGGCGGACACCGCTGGCGCCGTCACTCATCGGTACCTCCATGTCGCGCCGCACCCCTCATCCTGCACCCCCGGCCAGGGGGTCCTCGTGCTCCTCCATTGATAGCGGGTCCGGCCGCCAATCTCGGTGGTGTTAATCCCACCTTCGGGGCCCGGCGCCCAGCTACGGATCGGCTGGCTTCGGTGGCTGCGGGGCCGGAAGGGTGCGGGGCACGGCCGGGCCGGGTCGCGGTCAGGACTGGGACATGGACGCCGATACTGGGGGCTGCCCCGGGCAAAGGTCAATGAGGGATGCCCTATTTACGAATTGCTTATGGCTTTTGTGCATCCAGGCTCTAGCAAACCTCCCCCGCTACCGGCAGAGTGGGGGAGACAAAAGTGCCCATACCACACGTCCATGGGGAGAGGCGTCATGTTGGGCAGCTCACCAACTGCCGCCCCCGCGGCACCGGCCGCGGCGGCTTTCGCGCCTTCGCTGCTGCGTGGCGTATCCCCGCACGCCTTACCGGCTGATTCGCTGACCCAGCTGGCCTGGCACGGCGCGCGGCTGGTCACCACCCCGAAACGGCGCGTGTTCCCCGGGCGCCCGGAGCAGGTGGCGCAGGCCCGCCGGTTCGTGGCCCGGATCCTGGACAGCTGCCCCGTGGCGGACGACGCCCTGCTGTGCGCGTCGGAACTGGCCAGCAACGCGATCCGGCACACCCGCTCCGGCCGGAGCGGGAAGTTCCAGGTCCTCGTCTGGCGGGGGCGGACGTCCGCATGCGTGGCCGTGCTGGACGACGGTTCCGACACCACCCTCGCGCCCACCCCGGGCCCGGCCGGGCGGCTCGCGGAATCCGGGCACGGGCTGCTGACCGTCCAGGCGCTGTCGGCCTGGTGGGGTCACCACACCTACCGGGACGGTTCCACCCGCGGGACGGCCGTCTGGTTCGGGCTCGACTGGAATGCCGCCTGACCGCGGAACGTCACCGACAATTGCTTACCGCTAATTTACGGTTAATTTGCTTATCATTGGACTCGCGGAAGGGCCCGGGCGGGGCCGGACCTTCGTTGCGGGATTGGCTTGAGGGGTTGAGGCCAGCCAGCGGAAGCCGCGCGGCCGCCTGGCGCGCGGGCACCTAGCGGGCGCGCTCGCGGAGCCAGTCGTACCAGGCGGGCAGGCCCTCGCCCGCGGTGGCCGAGACGGGCAGGATCTGCGCGCCGCGGGCTGATCAGCTTCAGGTCCCGGGCGTGCCGCTCGGTGTCGAAATCCACGTACGGCAGCAGGTCCACCTTGGTCAGCAGGACCAGGTCCGCGCCGCGGAACATCTGCGGGTACTTGATCGGCTTGTCGGCGCCCTCGGTGACCGAGGACAGCACCACCCGGGCCGCCTCACCCAGGTCGAACAGGGCCGGGCAGACCAGGTTGCCGACGTTCTCGATGACCAGCACCGAGCCGGGGCGCGGGTCCAGCGCGCGCAGCGCCGAGGCGATCATGCTGGCGTCCAGGTGGCAGCCCGCGCCCGTGTTGATCTGCGCGACCGCGCAGCCGGCCGCCTCGATGCGGGACGCGTCCAGGGTGGTCTCCTGGTCCCCCTCGATCACGGCCAGGCCCAGCCCGGCGCCCGGCCTCGCGGGCGGTGCGCTCCAGCAGCGTCGTCTTGCCGGACCCCGGCGAGCTCATCAGGTTGACCGCGAGGATGCCGCGGGCGGTGAGCCAGGCCCGGTTCTCCCCGGCCAGGCGGTCGTTCTTGGCCAGGATGTTCTGCTGGATCTGCGACCGTCCGGCCTGCCGGCCCGTGCTCGTGCCCGGCCCGTGCTCGCCGCCGTGGGCGTGGCTCGTGGCCGTTCCCGTGATCGTGGCCGTTGCCGTGATCGGTGCCGTGGTGCGTGGCTCGTCGTCGTGGCCGAGCTGGCCGGGGCCGAACACCCGGACGCCGGCCTCGTCGCCGCAGCCGCAGGTCGCGCACATGTCACACCACCTCCACGGACGTGATCCGCAGTTCCTGGCCGGCCAGGACGGCCACGTCGGCGCTGCCGCAGCCGCACAGCGCGATCGCCCCCTCCGGCTCGAACTCCGCGCCGCAGTCCCGGCACCGGCACCGGGCCGCGGGCTGGCTGATGTCCAGCCTCGCCCCTTCCAGCGTGGTGCCCTCGGCCACCATCTCGAAGCAGAACCGCACGGAGTCCGCGACCACCCCGGACATGGCGCCGATCTCCAGGTGCACGCAGGCGATGGGCCGTGCCGGGCAGCCGTTCGGTCACCGCCTGCACCACCCCCTCGGTGATCGCCAGTTCGTGCACGGGTGCCGCCCGTCAGCAGATGCGCGGCAGTGGGTCACCGACCAGCAGGTCCACGATCCGGGTGCCGCCGAACGCGGTCTTCAGCAGGACGATGCCCGGCGTGTCCGCGGTGATCTGCGCCGATGATCGCGGCGTCCGCGCCCAGCGGGTGGGACCGCAGCGCGGCCAGGGCCTTGTCCGCCTCGCCGCCGTCCACCACGGCGACCATCCGGCCCTCGCACGCCACGTACATGGGATCGATGCCGAGCAGTTCGGAGGCGCCGCGTACCACGGGGCTGACCGGGATGGCGTCCTCGTTGACGAGCACCCCCACCCCGGCCGCGGTGGCCACCTCGTTCAGGATCGTGGCCACGCCACCCCGGGTGGCATCGCGCAGCGCGCGGACCCCCGGGGTGGCCGAAAGCAGGTCAGCGACCAGCCCGTTCGAGGGCGCGGTGTCCGAGATGATGTCGGCCTCGATGTCCAGCTCGCCCCGGGCCAGCATGATCGTCACGCCGTGCTCGCCGATCGGCCCGGACACGATCACCACGTCCCCGGGCTGGGCATTCACCACGCCGAGGGAGACCTCATGCTCCACCACGCCGATCCCGGCCGTGTTGATGTAGCAGCCGTCCGCCTTGCCCTTGCTGCACCACCTTGGTGTCGCCGGTGACCACCTGCACCCCGGCGACCTGGGCGGCGGCCTGCATCGAGGCCACGATCTCGGATCAGGTCGGCGACCGGGAAGCCTTCCTCCAGGATGAACCCGGCGGACAGGTAGAGCGGGGTCGCCCCGGACACCGCCAGGTCGTTCACGGTGCCGTTGACGGCGAGGTCACCGATGTCCCCGCCGGGAAAGAACAGCGGGGAGACCACGTAGGAGTCGGTGGTGAGCGCGACCCGGCAGCCGTTCAGGTGCAACTGCGCGGCATCTTCCATCGGGCTCGAGCAGCGGATTGGTGAACGCGTCCAGGAAAACCGCCTCGACCAGGGTCCGGGTGGCCTTGCCCCCGGCGCCGTGGGACATCGTGATCCGCTCTTCGCGGACCCTGGGCCGGCGGCGCCGGGCCCGGTCGATCCGGTCGAGGACCTGCTGCTCGCGTTCGCCGGCCGGGATCGCCGGCCGCGAGATGGGCGCCCCTGGGTGTGCTCCGCGTGCTCGCGCAGCGCCTGGTCCACCCAGGTTGCCCCGTCGCTCATGAGATGCTCACTTCCACTTTCACGGCGGCGGTTCATCCGGCCGAAGTTGTAGTACGCGGCGCAGGCCCCCTCGGGCGAGACCATGCAGGTCCCGATCGGGGTTTCCGGCGTGCACGCGGTGCCGAACACCTTGCACTCCCAGGGCTTCAGCACGCCCTTGAGCACCTCACCGCACTGGCAGGCCTTGGGGTCGGCCACCCGCACCCCGGGCACCTCGAACAGCAGTTCCGCGTCGAACGCGGCGTACTCCGGGCGCACCCGCATGGCGGAATGGGAGATGAAGCCCAGCCCCCGCCACTCGAAGTACGGGCGCAGCTCCATGACCTTGTTGATCGCCGGTCAGGGCGGCCAGGTTGCCATCCCACGGCACCACCCGGGTGTACTGGTTCTCCACCTCGCTGCGGCCCTCGGACAGCTGGACCATCAGCATGTAGATGGACTGCAGGATGTCCAGCGGCTCGAACCCGGCCACCACGACCGGCTTGCCGTAGTCCCGGGCGATGAACTCGTACGGCCGGCAGCCGATCACCGTGGACACGTGACCCGGGCCGATGAAGCCGTCCAGGCGCAGATCGGGAGAGTCCAGGATGGCCTTGATGGCCGGGATGATCGTGACGTGGTTGTTGAAGATCGAGAAGTTCGTCAGCCCCTCGGCCGCCGCGCGCAGCACGGTCATCGCGGTGGACGGGGTCGTGGTCTCCATGCCGATCGCCATGAACACGACCCGCTTGTCCGGGTTCTGCCGGGCGACCTTCAGCGAGTCCAGCGGTGAGTACACCATGCGGATGTCGGTGCCCTGCGCCTTGGCGTCGAAGAACGAGCCCTTGCTGCCCGGCACCCGCATCATGTCGCCGAACGAGGTCATGATGGTGTCCGGCTGGGAGGCCAGCGCCATCGCGTCGTCCACCCGGCCCATCGGGATGACGCAGACCGGGCAGCCGGGGCCGTGCACCAGCGTGATCTGCTCGGGCAGGTAATCCTCGAGACCGTGTTTGTAGATGGTGTGCGTGTGACCCGCCGCACACCTCCATCAGCTTGTACTGCCGCCCGGGCTCGCACAGCTCGGCGATCTTCGCGGCCAGGGCGTGCGCCTTGTCCGCAGAGCGGAATTCGTCAACGAAGCGCATACTGCCCCCTCTACTCGATTTGGGATGCCTGGAGAGCTTCCAGTTCGTCCGCGTAGGCCTGGCCGATGCCCTCCAGGAACTGCAGCGCGGCCGCTGCCTCAGCCTCGTCGATCTTCGATAGCGCGAAGCCCACGTGAATGAGCACCCATTCGCCGGGCTTGGGCAGGTCGTCGGCGAGCAGGCCGACGTTGATCACCCGCCGGACCCCGCTGACGTCCACCCTGGCCAGGTCGGGCTGATCGGGCAGGAACTCGATCACCTCGCCTGGGATGCCAAGGCACATGCGATCACCTCTTGTTTCCGGTTTGCTGGCCGGCGGTGACCAGCCTGGTAACCATCGCCGCGGCCTCGTCCACCGCGGCCATGACCGGGCCGCTCAGCCCGATCCCCTCCTCCAGGGTGGCGGGCTCGCAGCCCACCACCAGTACCCGCCCGGCGTCGCCGCCGAGTGAGCCAGCCAGGCTGAGCACGAGGTCTGGCTGCATGCCGTGCGCGTTGAACAGGGTCATTGAGGCGGCGTCGCCCTGGGCGGCCTGCGGCTCGGGCTCGATCAGGTAGACGGTGCCGGGGGCGTCACCGCGCTGCGCGGTGTCCACCAGGATCGTGGTGTCGAACCCCTCGGCCAGGTCGTAAGCCAGGTGCATGCCGCGGATGCCGTAGTCGGTGACCCGGACCCCTTCGGGGAGCGGCTGGCGGGCCAGCCGCCGGGCCACCTCGACGCCGAAGCCGTCATCGGACAGGAAGATGTTGCCCAGGCAGGCGACGAGCGTGCGTCCGGTGGGTTCTTTCACGGCCATCACCGGGTCCCGGCGAGCGACGCCATGGTCAGCTCCCACAGCGCGTGGTACACGGTGGTCTGGGCCTCCTGGATCCGGTGCACCGAGGATGACGGCGCCACGAACAGGTAGTCCAGGCTGTCCAGCTCGGCCATCTTCCCGCCGTCGTAGCCGGCGATGCCCATGGTGAGCAGGCCGTGCCGGGCCGCCTCGTCCAGCGCGCGCAGCAGGTTCTCGGAGTTGCCGCTGGTGGACAGGCCGATGGCGATGTCCTGGGGCTGCCCGAACGCGGCGATCTGGCGGGCGAACACCACCCCGACGCCGACGTCGTTGCACAGGGCGGTGACCACCGCGGTGTCGTTGGCCAGGCAGAAGGCGGGCAGGGCCCGCTCCCCGGGGCCAGGATCGAGGAACAGGGTGGCCAGCTGCTGCGCGTCCGTGGCGCTGCCCCCGTTGCCGAAGGCCAGCAGCCGGCCGCCGCCGGAGAACCGGGCCGCCATCTCCGCGGCGCAGGCGGCGAGCCGGGTGGCGTCCTGGGCGGCGATGACCTGGCGCAGCTCGGTGATCTCGCGGGCCTTGGCCACGGTGGACGCGCGGACCTCGGCCAGCACCGCGTCGAGGTCGGGAGCGCTGCCCGAGTACAGGAACGGGTAGAGCGCCTCCATCGCGGCGGCGCTCTCCTGGCCGGTGCTGCCCGGGCCGGTGCGGCTAGGGCCCGGCGGCTGGGACCGGTCCTGCCCGGGCCGCCGCTGCGCTTCGTCATGTCGGCACCACCGCGATGGCCTCGCCGGCGTGCACCAGGATGGTGTCGCCCACCCCGGCGCTGACCAGGGCGACGCTGACCTCTTCCTGGCCGGCCTCGGTGTCCACGACGGCCAGGCTGTCGGGGAGCAGCCGGGCGATGGTCACCGCGACCGCCGTGTCGGAGCAGGTGATACAGACCTCGTCGTGGCATTCCGGCGGCTGCACCGAGCTGGGCTGCACGGTGCTGGGCTGCACGGGGCTGGGCTGCACGGTGCTGGGCTGCACGGGCTGGGCTGCGGGGCCGGGCTGCGGGGCGGGATCGGGCTGCGGGCTGGGGCCGGGCCGCGTCATGAGACCACCGCCGGGCCGAGCACGCCGGGCTGCTCGAAGAAGACGTGCACCAGTTCCCAGAGCACGTGGTACGCGGTCACGTGCGCCTCCTTGACCACCCTGGGGTCGGATTCCGTGGTGACCAGGACGTGGTCCACCGCCGGGCTGGTGCCGATCACGCCGCCGCCCGCGCCGGCCAGCGCGATCGTCAGCATCCCCATGCCGTGCGCGGTGAGCAGCCCGTTCAGCACGCTCTCGGAGTTGCCGTCGGCGGACAGGCCCAGCGCGATGTCGGCCGGGCCGGCCAGATGGCGGATCTGGTGGGCGAAGATGGCGCCCATTCCCTCGCGCTCGGCGATGCCGGTCACCGTGGCGGCGTCGGCGGTGAGTGAGATGGCCGGCAGCGCGCGTTTCCCGACGATGACGGGGTGCACGAACTCCACGGCCACGTGCAGCGCATCCGTGCTCGACGCCCCCGTGCCGAAGACGACCAGCTTGCCGCCCTGATGGAAGCGGACGGCCATGTCATGGCAGGCGGCCGCCACCGTGCCCGCGTGACCGGCGAACTCGTCCACGGAAGCCGCCCGGCGCTCGAAAAGCCTGGCGACCTCATTGTCCCCTGCCGCTGACGATGGCGCTGCGCTCATCTCCTCGCGGTCATTCCGCTGAGCTCTCTGCCCCCCAGGACCGGCGGCCCCGGGCTACCCTCTCTGGCTTACTGCCCCCCGGCCCGGCTCCGCAAGGGCGCGGGCCAAGCGGCCGTCATCCGCTGTCGTCTCCTGACCCGGCAATGACCGCACTTACCTCGATATCGACCGCGTCCCGCACCTTCAGCGCACCGAAGAACGCGGTGTACGGCTTGATCCCGTAGGCCGACTGCACCAGCGTCCCGGTGCCCCGGTAGTGGCCCGGCTCAGGCTGGCTCACCTGCAGCCGGAGCGGCCGTGTCACCCCCCGGATGGAAAGGTTCCCCTCGATGACCCCGTTGTCACCCGACATCTCGAACCGGTTGGCGGTGAAGACCGCTTCCGGGTGCTGGTCGGTGGAGAGCTGCCGCCGCGCGGTGGTCGCTATCTCCCGGCGATCCCGGTCGGTCAGGGGCTTCAGGCCGCCGCTGCCTTCCAGGACAGACAGCGCGCCGACGTCGATGCGTACCTCGAGGCTTTCCGGGATCTTGTCGTCGTCTATGACCAGCTCACCGGACCAGCGGGGCAGCTCAATCACCAGATCGTGGCCGGCGGTGGCCGCCAGCCCATCACGAAACGTGCGCAGGACGATCCGGCCGCTCTCAGTACCCAGCCGGTAGCGTCCCGTAGGAAGGGCCATGGGAGCACCGTAGGACACATGTGGGGGGACGTCCAGCAATTGAGACGAGACACTCCTGTCTAGTCGACATACGGCAGGTCACCTGCGGAATGCTGAGGCCGGGAACCGGGGGAAGGCCGGAGGCCAGGGGGAGATCGGGGGACCGGGCCGCGGCGGCCGCCGGGGAACGGCCGGGGCCCGGGGGAGCGGCGGACGTCAGGGGAACGGGAGCTCGCCGAACAGTTCCTGGATACGGCGCAGGTCCCGGAGGCGGGGCTCAGTCTCGCCGCCCACCCAGCGCCCGACCGTCTTGACCGAGACGCCGAGCTGGCGGGCCGCGGCTTCCTGGGTCAGCCCCTCGCGGCGCAGCGCGGTAGACATCCAGTCCGCGAAGGTGGCCGGCCGCGCGGACGTGCCCGGCCTGGCCGGGGGCCCGGCCGCGGGCGGCCGGGTCGTGCTGGCGGGCACGTTCGCTGTTTATCTCGGCCGGCGGCTGGTTGGAGTGCAGCACGTCCACCTCGACGTGCTCGGGGAAGATCCGGAAGGAGACCTGGATCGCCCCGGTCGGCCCCGCGGCGTCGAGCAGGGCGCGGAACACGGTCTCGCTGACGCCGCGGTTCCCCTCTTCGGTCAGGGGTGACTCGGCCAGGCAGCGCCGGACGAAGTCGCGGATCTCCGGGATCCAGGACGGCCGGGCCGGAAAGGTCTGGGACAGCACAACGACGGGGACGACCTCGATGGACCCGTCCCCGTTTCCGTTGGGCAGTTCCGCCACCTGTCTCCTCCGGCCCGTCCCGGCCACAAACCCGGCCAGTCTGAACACAGAGTACGCGTCTGTGCGGGATCGCGTGGTCACCGTGGGGCAGCCAATTCTGCGAACCGGAAAGGACATGGCTGGTCAACGGGATGCTGCGGGATCAGCCGGCGAAGACGGGAGAACGGGCGGAAGCGGCCCGCCCTGGACCCGGGCGCCCCGGACCCCAGCTTTGTCTGATCTGGCTGGACATTTATGTCCGGCGACTTGCCGCTACTGCCTTGATACGTATGGTGGACGGGTTTAGCATGACGGCACTTGCGCATGATGCAGGTAAGGCCTCTATGGACCATCTCTCAGGCGCTGGCGCGCCCACCATGGTTCGGGCTGCCGGGCGGTCATCGGGGACCACCAGGCGGCCGGCTCCTCGCTGGCGCGACCGCGCCGGAGGCCAGGTCAGGCCCTCCCCGCGCCCCTGACGCGACTGAAGACCCCCACCTCGTGCCCAGTGAGGGGTCCCGTCTTCTGCGGAGCAATGGTGGCTGCCACCCGCGCTGCGCCTACCAAGCCGGCGCTACTCGCCGGAACCGCGGCCGGCCGGGTCACGTAGACCTCAGCCAGCCAGATCACAGGGAGGGGGTGGCCTCTCATGGCCACTGCCACGGAGACCAGCGACGGTTCGGCGCAGTCCGCGGCCGAGCCCGTGGTGCACATCCTCTGGATGAATGGAGGGCTCAGCTGCGACGGCGATTCGGTGGCGCTGACGGCGGCCACCCAGCCCAGCATCGAGGAAATCGTCCTGGGCGCGCTGCCCGGACTGCCCAAAGTGGCCGTGCACTGGCCGCTGATCGACTTCGAATGCGGACCGGAGCAGGGCGCCGACACTTTCATCGAATGGTGGCACAAGGCCGACCGCGGTGAACTCGACCCGTTCGTGCTGGTGGTCGAGGGCTCGATCCCCAACGAGGCCATCAAGCCGGAGGGCTACTGGGCCGGTTTCGGCAACAACCCCGCCACCGGCCAGCCGATGACCACCAACGAGTGGCTGGACCGCCTCGCCCCGAAGGCGACCGCCATCATCGCCGCCGGCACCTGCGCCACCTACGGCGGCATCCACGCCATGGCCGGCAACCCGACCGGGGCCATGGGGGTGCCCGACTACCTGGGCTGGGACTGGCGGTCCAAGGCGGGCCTGCCGATCGTGTGCATCCCGGGCTGCCCGACCCACCCCGATAACTTCTCGGAGACCATCCTCTACCTGCTCTACCAGGTGGCGGGCCAGGCTCCGATGATCCCGCTGGATGAGGCGCTCCGGCCCACCTGGCTGTTCGGCGCGACCGTCCACGAGGGCTGCGACCGCGGCGGCTACTACGAGCAGGGTGACTTCGCGGACGAGTACGGCTCGCCCAAGTGCCTGGTCAAGCTGGGCTGCTGGGGACCCGTAGTCAAGTGCAACGTGCCCAAGCGCGGCTGGATCAACGGCGTCGGCGGCTGCCCCAACGTGGGCGGGATCTGCATCGCCTGCACCATGCCCGGCTTCCCGGACAAGTTCATGCCGTTCATGGATGAGCCCCCGGGCTCGAAGGTGTCCGCGACCGCGAGCACCCTCTACGGCACCGTGATCCGCACCCTCCGCGGCTTCACCGCCAAGACGGCCGACGAGGAGCCGAAGTGGAGGAAGCGGGGGGGCGACCTGCTCACGGGCTACCAGAAGCCCTGGTGACCGGCAGTACCTGGTAACGACACAGGCGCCGGCCGGGCCGGCCTGGGCGCCGCTGAGTACCGAGGGGAAGAGGCATGACGACTGCCGAAGACACCGATGTCCGGGAGATGAACTGGGATCCCATCACGCGCATCGTGGGGAGCCTGGGGATCTACACCAAGATTGACTTCAAGCAGAAGAAGGTCATCGAGTGCTACAGCACTTCGTCGATCTTCCGTGGCTACAGCATCTTCATGAAGGGCAAGGACCCGCGGGACGCGCACTTCATCACCAGCCGCATCTGCGGCATCTGCGGTGACAACCACGCGACGTGCTCGGTCTACGCCCAGAACATGGCCTACGGGGTTCGGCCGCCGCACCTCGCCGAGTGGATCATCAACCTCGGCGAGGCCGCCGAGTTCATGTTCGACCACAACATCTTCCAGGAGAACCTGGTCGGGGTGGACTTCTGCGCCAAGATGGTCGGCGAGACCAACCCCGGCGTGCTGGAGCTGGCCAACAGCACCGAAGCCCCGCACGCGGCCGACCACGGCTACAAGTCCATCGGCGACATCATGCGCTCGCTCAACCCGCTGGAAGGCGAGTTCTACCGCGAGGCGCTCCAGGTCAGCCGGTCCACCCGGGAGATGTTCTGCCTGATGGAAGGGCGCCACGTGCACCCCTCCACGCTCTACCCGGGCGGCGTCGGCACCACCCCCACCGTGCAGCTGTTCACCGACTACCTCACCCGGCTGATGCGCTATGTGGAGTTCATGAAGCGCGTCGTGCCCATGCACGATGACCTGTTCGACTTCTTCTACGAGGCGCTGCCGGGGTACGAGGAAGTCGGCCGCCGCCGGGCGGACATGGTCTGCTGGGGCAGCTTCAACGACCCCGAGTACTGCGACTTCCGCTACGACCACATGAGCGACTGGGGCCGGAAGATGTTCGTCACCCCCGGCGTCATCCGGGACGGGCAGCTGCTCACCAACGACCTGGTTGACATCAACCTGGGCATCCGCATCCTGCTCGGCAGCTCGTACTACGAGGACTGGGAAGACCAGGAGATGTTCGTGACCCGCGACCCGCTGGGCAACCCGGTGGACCGCAGGCACCCGTGGAACCAGCACACGATCCCGCGGCCGCAGAAGCGGAACTTCGACGACAAGTACAGCTGGGTCATGTCGCCCCGCTGGTTCGACGGCACCAACTACCTGGCCGCCGACACCGGCGGCGGCCCGCTCGCCCGGCTGTGGGCAACCGCGCAGGGCGGCCTGGTGGATATCGGCTACATCAAGTCCACCGGGACCAGCGTGCAGATCAACCTGCCCCGGACGGTCACCAAGCCCGAGGTCACCTTCGAATGGAAGATCCCGCAGGACAAAGAAGGACGGCCTCTCTCTAACGCCATCGAGCGGGACCGTGCGCGGACCTACTTCCAGGCCTACGCGGCGGCGGCCGCCCTCCACTTCATGGAGAAGGCTCTCGCCGAGGTGCGGGCCGGGCACACGAAGACCTGGGAGCCGTTCGACGTGCCGGACGACGCGAACAGCTGCGGGTTCACCGAGGCCGTCCGGGGCGTGCTGTCGCACCACATGGTGATCCGGGACGGGAAGATCGCGAACTACCACCCGTACCCGCCGACCCCGTGGAACGCGAGCGTCCGGGACAGCTACGGCACCCCGGGCCCGTACGAGGACGCGGTCCAGAACACGCCGATCTTCGAGGAGAACTCGCCGGACAATTTCAAGGGCATTGACATCATGCGGGCGGTCCGCAGCTTCGACCCCTGCCTGCCCTGCGGCGTGCACATGTACCTCGGCAACGGCAAGCTGCTGGACAAGGTCCATACGCCGATGGGGGCGACCCTGGCCACCTGACGCGGGAGTTCCGGGGAACCGCACCGCCCCGGAACGCGCCCCGCATTCCGGGTCCCGCCTGGTCAGCCGGCCGGGCGGGACCCGGATGCCGCGGGGGGCCTGAACGCAGGCAGGCAATGTCAATGCAGCCAGTGTCAACAGAGAGGCAGGCGGATGGCCGACGCACGGCAGGTCGGGGCACGTGTCGAGGAGTTGCTCGGCATCCTGCAGTCCCAGGGCGGGGACGCGACCGCCAGCGCGGCCGAGGAACTGGTCCGGCTGCTGCTGGGACTTTACGGTGACGGGCTGAGCCACATCATGGCCGCGCTGCACGCCGAAGGTGCGGCGGGAGCCTCGGTCCTCGAGCGACTGCTCGAGGACCCGCTGGTGGAAAGCCTGCTGATGCTGCATGACCTGCACCCGCTGGACGTGGACACCCGGATCCAGCGGGCCCTGGACAAGGTGCGCCCCTACCTCGGCTCGCACGCGGGCGGGGTGACTTACCTGGGGGTGACCGAGGAGGGGGTGGCCCAGCTCCGCCTGGAGGGCAGCTGCGACGGATGCGCTTCCTCCACGGTGACCGTCCAGCTCGCCATCAAGGGCGCGATCGAGGACGCCGCGCCCGAGGTCACCGAGGTCGTGGTGGAGGGGGTCACGCCCCCGCCGGGCCCGGAGACGCTGCTGCAGATCGGCCGCCGCCCGCCCGGGGCGGACGGACAGGACGGGGTGCCCGCCGGCCCGGGCGACGCCCGGTGGGTCACCATCCCGGATATCGGGCCGCCCAGCAGCAGGCCGCTGATAGCGGAGGTCGCCGGGACCCGGGTGCTCCTCTGCTCGGTCCGGGGCACCCTGTACGCCTACCGTGACGCCTGCGCGGCCTGCGGCATATCGCTGGCCGAGGGAACGCTGACGCTCGGCGAGCTGGCCTGCCCCGGCTGCGGGATCTCCGTACGACGTCCGGTCCGCGGGCCGGAGCCTCGGCGACGGGCCGGCCGTGCACCTGGACCCGCTCCCGCTGCTGTCCGACAGCCAGGGAGTCCGGGTGGCGGTCACGGCGCCGCAGGAGGCGATCTCGTCGTCAGCCGGCCATCCGGGCTGCGCAAGTTCGTCGGGCCGCCTGGTCCGGCGCCTGCCCGGGGTGCGCCGTCTCCCGCTCCGCCGGCCCAGGCTCTCCCCGATCCCCAGGTCCTTCCCGATCCGGTTCAGGCCGCTCTCTCGACCGCCCCAGCCCCGCGGGACGACGCCGAGGAACACTGCGAGTTCTGCGCCACCGGCATACCGTCTGAGCACGGGCACGTGGCCGACCTGGAGCAGTCCAGCCTGGCCTGCGCCTGCCGGGCCTGCTACCTGCTGTTCACCCGGGCTGTGCTGGCCCGGGGGGACGACCCCCCGCTCCACTCTCCCGGGGGACTACCCCCGGAGCCCGCGGCCCCTGAGAGCCCCGGCTCGGAGGGAACACCCCTGCGGGGCGCCTCCCTTCGCCGGGGCTCGGCTCGCTACCGCTCCGTGCCGGACCGCTACCTACGGGATTCGTCCCGGCCGATGTCCGCCATGGAGTGGGACGAGCTGCAGATCCCGGTCGGGCTGGCCTTCTTCCTGAACAGCTCGGAACGCGGCCTGGGCGGTTTCTACCCGAGCCCGGCCGGCGCCACCGAATGCACCCTGGACCTGGCCGCGTGGGAGCGCCTGGCGACCGCCTATCCGCTGCTGGGCGCGGCGGAACCCGACGTGGAGGCCGTGCTGCTGTGCCGGGACAGCCACGCGTCCGAGGCGGAGTACTTCATCGTGCCCATCGACGTGTGTTACGAGCTGGCCGGGCGGATGCGGTTGCTGTGGAAAGGTTTCGACGGCGGCAGCGAGGCCCGGGCCAGCATCGACGAGTTCCTGACCGGGGTGCGCAAGCGCGCCCGGGAGGCGCCTGCTAGCCCGGGGGGACGACCCCCCGCTCCGCTTGCCCGGGGGACTACCCCCGGAACCCCCGGCCCCCGCGAGTCGCCGGTTCGGGGAGACCCGCCTTCGGCGGGCCCCACCTCACCGGCGAGCGAGCGCGGCTCGCGTCATGGCTGAGCTCGTGTTCGACTGCATCGGCGCCCAGGTGGACCGCTACGCGGCCGTGCCGTCGTTCGACCTGGACCTGCGGATCAGCGAGACGTCCGGGGAAAAGGTGGACGCGATCGCGCTGCGGGTGCAGATCCGGATCGAGCCCTTCCGCCGGCCCTACTCCGACGACGAGGCGGAGCGCCTGCATGACCTGTTCGGCGAGCGGATCCGCTGGGCCGACACGCTCAAGCCGCTGCAGTTCACCACGATCTCCACCATGGTCCCGGGGTTCACCGGAAGCATCGAGGTCCAGCTGCCGGTGCCGTTCACCTACGACCTGCAGATCGCCTCGACCCGCTACTTCAGCTCGCTGGACGACGGTGAGATCCCGCTGCTCCTGCTGTTCAGCGGGACCATATTCGGCTCGGCCGACGGGCGGATGCGGGTCCAGCAGGTGCCGTGGAGCAAGGAGACCACGTTCCGCCTGCCAGTGAGCCAGTGGCGGGAGGCCGTGGACGCGCACTTCCCGGACACCACCTGGATCACCATGACCCGGCAGACGCTTGACGAGCTGGGCCGCTACAAGAGCCGCCATGCGCTCCCCACCTGGGACGCCACCCTGCTCGCGCTGCTCGCCCAGGCCGGCCAGGAGGAATCGTGAAATCCCGCGACCGGATCGACCCGGCCCACCTGGAGCAGGCCCGGCAGGTCGCCGACGCCATCCTCTACGAGGGCTACCTGCTCTACCCCTACCGCGCCTCGGCGCAGAAGAACCAGGAGCGGTTCCAGTTCGGGGTGCTTATGCCGTCGGCCTACCAGGCCGTCGATGAGCACGAGCCGTCCGCCGCGCAGACCGAGTGCGTCCTGGACGGCCCCGCGGACTCGACGGTCACGGTGCTGGCCCGGTTTCTCCAGGTGCAGCGGCGGACCGTGCTGGCCGGCTCGCCGGACGCCGGTTTCCGGGAGGTCGGCTCGCTGGAGGCCGGCGGGGTCGAGCACGCTCCCTGGGACGAGGCCGCCGAGTGCGAGCAGGAGGCGGCGGCCACGCTCGGCGAGCTGCTCGACGGGGGCACCGAGACCGGGTTCACCGTGCCGGGAGCGACCGAGCACGAGGACCTGCCCGGCCCCGGCGGCACGTCCGCCGGGCGGCTGGTGCGGCAGCGGGAAACCCTGCACGGGGTGATCCGGATGAGCGCGGAGCGGCTGCCGGGGCCGTACGGTGCGATCCGGCTGCGGGTGGTGCTGGAAAACCGCACCGAGCCGCCCGGGGTGCTGGGCCGCCGGTCGGACGGCCTGCCGTACGCGCTGATCGCCGCGCACGCCCTGATCGCGGTGCCCGGCGGCCGGTTGCTGTCCATGACGGACCCTCCCCAGTGGGCGGCCAGTGAGGTCGGCCGGTGCGTGAACACCGGCACCTGGCCGGTGCTGGCCGGGCCGCCGGACTGCACGGAGCTGATGCTGTCCTCCCCGGTCATCCTGTACGACCATCCGGAGATCGCCGCGGAGAGCGCCGGGCAGCTGTTCGACTCCACGGAGATCGACGAGATCCTGACCCTCCGCACGCTGACCCTGACCGACGACGAGAAGCGCGCGGCCCGGGCCACCGACCCGCGCGCGGCCGAGTTGCTGGACCGCCTCGACCATCTGCCGCCCGAGATGATCGAGCGCATGCACGGTGCCATCCGGTACCTCAATCCAGCCGGGGGTCCTGCCGCGGGGCCCGGCCGCGGTGCCGGAGTGGACGGAACCCCCGGAAGTGCAGCCGGGGGGCTACCCGGGACAGGCACCCCAGGAGCACGGAGCGGCCCCTGGCGACCCGGCCGTCGCAGGCCAGGCGCCCTGGTGGGATCCGGGCGCGGACAGCTCGGTGTCGCCGGAAACGGATCACGTGATGATCACGGGGGTCCGGGTGGCCCGGGGCAGCCGGGTCCGGATGCGGCCGGGCGCCCGCCGGGCGGATGCCCAGGACCTGTTCCTGGTCGGCCGGACCGCGCTGGTCGAGGCGGTGCTGTTCGACGTGGACGGCCACGCCCACCTGGCGCTGCTGCCCGACGACGACCCGGACGCAGACATCCACCGCGGCCAGGGCCGCTTCCTGTACTTCGCCCCTGACGAGGTCGAGCCGCTGGGGGCCGACGGCTAGCACGCACATCCCGCACCTACTGGCAGAGGAGAACACCATGATTGGCAGGCTCGTCAAGGCAGCGGTGGTGGCCGCAGTGCTCGCCGCCGTCATCCAGTCCCTTCCCGACATCAAGCGCTATCTGGAACTCCGCGAGATGTAGCGCACCCCGGACTGGTTCCTCCGGTCCGGCCAGGCAGCTCCACGCGAGGCAGGCAGAACTATGGAAACCATCATCGGGTTCATCGCCGGGTACCTGACCGGCATCAGCCAGGGCCGTGAGGGCATGAAGCGGGCCCGCACGTCCCTGGACGCGATCAGGACGTCCCCTGAGGTCCGCCGGATGGTCGCGGACGGGGCCGCCCTGGCCCAGGTCGTGCTCGGCCGGGTGGCGAAGGGCGGCCTCAGCGGGGCGATTGGCGGGGTCAGCGAGCTGATCACGGGCAACGCGCCCGCCGGGGACGAGCGCCGCGCGGCCTGAACGATCTCCGGCTGGGCGATCTCCCCGCCCCGGCGGCCTTTGGCGTGCGCTCCGCGCGCCGGGCGCACTCCGGTAACGCTTGCGTAACGTTGCGTGGCCTTTCAACTACTCAAGGTTACTACCGCGAATACTAAGCGTGATGCGCAGGCGGCACGGTGCGAGTCAGGCAGTCCGCGCCGAGCAGCCGCACGCCGTCGGCTTGCCGTGATCCGCGGCAGGTCACACCGTGCCCGGGGGGACGACCATGACTCGAGCTCATCGCAGGGAAACGCCAGACACGGGAGGGCGCTCGGCCGACCAGAGTGCACCGGTGTCCCGCCGTGCGATGCTCCGTACCGCCGCAGGCGCCAGCGCGGCCGGCCTGGTGGCGGGCAGCGCGCTCACCGCTCTCCCGGCCATGGCCGCAGCCCGGCCAGCCCGGTCCGGCCAGCCCGCCGAACGGCCCGGCCGTTCCGCCGCCACCCCGGCCACGACCGCGGACCCGGGTAGTGCCGAGGGCCCGCTCGTGATCCACGTGCGCGACGCGCGCACCGGCGAGATGGACATCTTCGCGGGAACGACCCGCACGCGGCTGGTCGATCCCGCCCTCGCCGCCCGGCTCGCCCGGGCGAGCCGGTAACACCAGCCCGCCTGATCCCCGCCGCTGACCGGCCCGCTGACTCAGTGCTGCCCGGCCAGCCCCACCGACTAGCTGTGAGGTAACCCATGTCATCGCACCGCGAGGCGCCGGAGATCTCCAAGGATCCGGTAGCGGACAGCACGGACGTCTACGCGTTCGTCAGCCCGGACCGGCCATCGACGGTCACGCTGATCGCCAACTACATCCCGCTCGAGGAGCCCGCGGGCGGCCCGAACTTCTACGAGTTCGGTGACGACGTCCTCTACGAGATCCACGTCGACACCGACGGCGACGGGCTGGCGGACATCACCTATCAGTTCCAGTTCAGCACCGCGCTGCGGGACCCGGACACGTTCCTGTACAACACCGGCCCGATCCGGTCGCTGGACAGCCCGAACTGGAACAGCCGGCAGTTCTACACCGTCACCCGGGTCGCGGGCGGTATCTCCCAGCCGATGGGCAGGGGTCTCGCCTGCCCCCCGTGCAACATCGGGCCGCTGTCCACCCCGCGGTACGCCACGCTGGCGGCCAGCGCGGTGCACTCGCTCCCGGGCGGCGTCAGGGTCTTCGCGGGCCAGCGCGCCGAGGGGTTCTACGTGGACCTGGGATCGATCTTCGATCTCGCCACGCTCCGTCCGTTCCAGCAGTTGCACGCCAAGTACGGCATGCATGTCTTCAGCAAGCCCGAGCCCGGGGTGAACGCCACCAACGAGCTGAACGTCCACTCGATCGCCATCCAGGTGCCGATCGCCACCCTGACCGGATCCAGCTCACGGGACGAGAGCGACCCGCGGGCGGTCATCGGCGTGTGGACCAGCGCCAGCCGGCGGCACGTCCAGGTCTGGGACGCTGAGCAGGGGACCAGCAGCTGGAGCGGCCCGTACCGGCAGGTCTCGCGGCTCGGCAACCCGCTCGTCAACGAGGTGCTCATCCCGCTGGGCAAGAAGGACTTCTGGAACACCCAGCAGCCGGTCTACGACTCGATGTTCGCCTCGCTACGTCGCCCACCCCGAGCTGGCCGGGCTGCTGCCCGCTCTCTACCCGGGGGTGTTCCCGCATCTGGCCGCGCTGGCCAAGTCCGGGAAGCCGCGAGCTGACCTGGAGGCCATCCTGCTGACCGGGATCCCGGCCGGGCTGATCAAGGGCTTCCAGAACCACACCGGGTCCGTGCTGGCCGACATGCTCCGGCTCAACACCGCCATCAGGCCCTCGGGGAAGCCGAACATCCTCGGGGTCCTCGGCGGCGACCTGGCTGGCTACCCGAACGGGCGCCGGGTCTTCGACGACGTGGTGACGATCGAGCTGCGGGCCATCGCGGGACTCACCTACCCGCTGGTCTCCCCGGGCTACAAGCCCGATGCGGCGGCCGGCGTGATCACCGACGGGCTCACCCCCAAGGACGTGAAGAAGCCGTACCTGCACAGCTTCCCGTACCTGGGCGTGCCCTACGGCGGTTACTACAACCCGTCCTGAGGTGCCGTGACCATGGCGGAAACCAGATCCGGCCCGACGGGGCCGGGGAGCGTGCTCCTCGACATCGGCGGCGACGTCGGTGCGCTGATCATCGTCACCCCGGCCCGCATGGCGGGCGAGGAGATCCACGTCAGCCCGCTGGGTGACCCGGCGGGGCGCACCCACGCCCTCGTCCGGGAACGCCGGCTGGGCGGGACCTCCAGCCACGCGGCCGTGTACCCGGCTCTCCCGGCGGGGGACTACACCATCTGGCGGGACGCGGGCAGTCCCGCCGGGACCGTCCGCATCGACGGCGGGGCCGCCACCAGCTACCGCTGGGCGGAACCTGGCTGACGCCGGGCCGCTGGCCCGTCCTGGCGGGCCAGGCCGGGGACAGTGCCGGGCCGGGGGAACGGTGCCGGCCGGGGACAGTGCCGGGCCGGGGGAACGGTGCCGGCCGGGGACAGTGCCGGCCGGGATGTGCCGGCCGGGATGTGCCCGGTGCGCCTGATCCCGGCGCGTTTGACACGATGAGCTGGTGAACCGTTCCCCATGATGCCGGCCGGTCCCGGGTGAGGAAGCCGGCCAAGCTTCCCGCCGCGACCGCGGTCCCGCCGTGGCTCGCCGAGGTGGTCCGGCCGGCGCCTGCCCCGGTGCCGTGGCCGGCGGTGATCCGCGCGGCGCTGGCCGTCTGCGGGCCGCTCGCCCTGGGATATGCCCTGGGCAGCCAGGCCGCAGGACTCCTGGGCGCGATGGGCGGCCTGCTGGGCGCGGTCGTGGACCGCGGCGGCCCCTATCCCGCGCGGATCAGGCGGATGGCCGCGGCCGGGATCTGCGGCGGGGCGGCCGGGCTGGTGCTCGGCGGCCTGGTGCACGGCCAGGGCTGGATCACGGTCGCGCTGCTGGTGCTGGTGGCCGGGATCTCGGCCCTGATGACCACGGCCGGTGCCACGCTGGCCATCACCGGCCTCCAGCTGCTCGTGTACACCATCCTCGGCACCGGCCCGCTCGGCGCGCTGCAGCCCTGGTGGTGGCCCCCGCTCCTGCTGCTGGGCGGGGTGGGCTGGGCGATGCTGCTGCTGGTTCCCGCCTGGCTGACCGCGCCCCTGGCCGCGGAGCAGCGCAGTACCGCTGACGTCTACCGCGCGCTGGCCCGTATGCTGCGCGCCGCCGGCACCCCGGAGTTTCCCGAGGCCCATCAGGCCGCCGTCACCGCGCTCAATAACGCCTGGGACGACCTCGCGTCGCGCCGGGCCCGGGCCAGCGGCCGGGATCCGGATCTGACCCGCGTCGCCGCGCTGCTGCGCCAGACCCATGCGCTCACCGAGGCGGCCGTCACCCTGGTGCAGGAGGGGGTCAAGGCTCCGCCCAACCTCGTCGCCACGATCGACGCGATCGCCGACGCCATCCAGCACGGCACGCCGGTCTCCGCGGTCCGGCCGCCGCCGGGCGGTACTCCCGGCCTGCAGGCGCTGGCCGCCGCGGTAGCGGGCGCGGCCGACCTGGTCTCGGGTAAGCGCCAGCCGGAAGGCTCCCAGGCCCCGCGCCGTACCAGTCCCCGTGAACGTCTGCGGGACGTGCTGGCGGAAACGGTGGGCGGCCGCCTCACCCGGGTCTTCACGCTCCGGCTGATGCTCTCCGTCGGCGTGGCCGCCGTGGTCAGCCAGGCGCTCCCGGTCCAGCGCTCTTACTGGGTGGTGCTGACCGTCGCCATCGTGCTGCGCCCGGACTTCGGCTCGGTGTTCGCCCGGGCGCTGCAGCGCGGAATCGGCACCATGGTGGGCGCCGTGCTCGGCGCGATTATCCTCATTGCCGTCCCGGCGGGCCCGCTGCTGCTGATTCCCTGCGCCGTGTTCGCCGGGCTGCTGCCCTACGGCCGGGACCGCAACTGGGGCCTGTTCACCACGTTCCTGACGCCGCTGGTCGTCATCCTGATCGACCTGCTGCAGCGCACCGGCTGGCCGCTCGCCCTGGACCGGCTGATCGACACCGCGCTGGGCTGCGCCATCGTGCTCCTGGTGGGGTACGCCCCCTGGCCTTCCAGCTGGCATGCCCACCTGCCGGAACAGCTGGCCGTCGCGCTCGATAGTGTGGCGCGTTACACGGAGCAGGCGCTACTCGGCCAGCCAGGCCGGTCGGCACTGCGCCGCCGGTCCTACCGAGCCCTATCCGACCTGCGCACGGAGTTTCAGCGGACGATGGCAGAGCCCCCCTCGGTGAGCAGGCGGGCCGCCCGGCTGTGGCCCGCCCTCGCCGCCCTGGAGCAGGTCACGGACACCGTGACCGCGACCGCCGTGCGCGCCGACGCCACGGGCCAGCCCCCCGGCCCGCGTGACGTCGGGCAGCTGGCCGCGGCCCTGCGCGAACTGGCCCGCAGCGTCCGGGACGGACAGCTCCCCGGGGACCTGCCGCTCCCGGACAGTGACGATGTCCGCCTGCTGGCCGGCCGGATCGGCGATGTCCGGCGGGCGCTCACCGGCGAGCACGCGGCCTAGGAACCTGGCCGTGGCTAAGGACTGGCGCTCGGGCGCCCGGGACCTGCTGGTCGTCCTGCTCACCGTGACCACCGGCGGGGTCGACGCCACCGCCTTCCTGCACCTGGGTCACGTGTTCAGCAGCGTGATCACAGGAACCCTGGTGCTGCTGGGCGTCGCGGCGGGGACCCACGACGGGGCGCTGGCGGAAAACTGCGCGGTGGCGCTGGCCAGCTACGTGGCGGGGGTGGCCGTGGGGGCACCGCTGTCGGCCCGGCGGACGGGCCGCTGGCTGGCGGCCTGGCGGGGCCGCCGCTCGCACGCGGTGATCGAGCAGCGCGAGATCTGGCCATCGTGGCTCACGGTGGCGCTCGGCCTGGAGTTCTGCGTGCTCGTGGTGTTCTGTGTGGGCTGGGAACTGTCCCGCGGCCACCCCTCGGGGACGGGCGAGCAGATGCTGCTGGCCAACGCGGGCATCGCCATGGGCATCCAGGCGGCCACCGTCCGCCACCTGGGCGAGATATCCACGACGTACCTGACCGGGACGATGACCGGCGTGATCTCGGCGCTGGTCACCGGGCGGAAGCCCCAGGGACTGGAGCGCAGCCTGGGCATCTTCGCCGCCGTGATCGTGGGAGCCTGTGCCTCCGCCCTGGTCACGGCCTATGTGCCCGCGCTGCTCCCGGTCGTGCTGCTGGTCCCGCTGGCCCTGGTCGTGTGGTTCGCATCGGCTCGGTTCGGGCCCCGGCCGGGCTGGCAGGACCCTGACTGAGCCCGGGGGCCGGCTGGCTGACCTGCCTGGGAAGCTGCCGGGAGCCGCCCGGCCGCCGGGCCGCGACATAGCCGGCGACCACCATGATGCCCAGTGCCCCGGCCGGCGGCAGCGTGACCAGGGCCGGCAGCTGATAGCGCCAGCTGAACTCGAACACATCCGACGCGAGCAGGACCGCGACCGCGCTGAGGAACGTGAGGGCGCAGGCCGTGGCCGTGGCCCGCTGCGCGGGCGAGGCCTGGCGGCGCAGCACGCCGATGCTGCCCGCCAGCCCGGCCAGCACGGTGACCAGGAACAGCGGCCCGGGCGCGTAGCCTCCGCCGAGCTGGTAGGCGCGCAGGAAGCCGGCCAGTCCCGCGGACACCGTCGGCTGGTCGCGGTAGCGCCGCCCCTTCGCGATTACCTTGATCTTGCCCGCCGGATTGAGCTGGGCAAAGCGCAGATGGCCGTGCGCGTCGGTGATGTAGGGCGGGTACAGGGGGAAGGCCCGCTGGAATTGCCACCGCGCGACGGACGTGTCGCCGGGGCTGGTCACCCGCTGCAGGGCGAATAGCTTGACCGCGTCCCTGCTGATCGCGCTGGCCACCCGCCAGGGCTGCTGCTCGAACACGCGCCGGCTGAAATTGGCCGCCATCGGCACGTGGTGCATCCCCGCCGGCGGGGTCACGTACTTGATCGGTGACGTGGCCCCGTGGTCCAGCCAGTCCGGTCCGCGGGCCTGCTGGCTGGGGGAGGGGCACAGCGCGCGCTCGTAGGAGGGAAGCGTCAGCGTGGCACAGTCGGCGGCGGCCGCGGCCCGGCCGTAGATGGTCCCGGCGGCGTACGGGGCGAGCGAGAAATGCTTGATGGTCACGTAGTTCCGGAAGCTGATCACCAGGATGGGCAGGGCGAAGGCGGCGCACAGCGCGACGGCCTTGATCAGCCTGGCGCGCCAGCCCGGGACGGTGATCAGCACGTACACCAGGGCGGGCAGGATGAAGATCTCGCCGACCTGCCGGACCGTCGCCGAGGCGCCCAGGGCCAGCTCCCGCGGCCAGCACCATCCAGGTCCGGGGCCGGGGCTGCCAGAGCAGGCCGGCCAGGCCCGCGACGATCAGGGCCTCGAACGCCGTGTCGGGCATGATCGACTGCTCGATCTGCAGCTGGTAGGCGTCCAGGAGAACGGGTGCGGTGGCCAGGGCGGCGAGCCAGCGCGGCACGCCGCGGCGGCGCAGGATCAGGTACAGCGCCACGGCCATGGCCAGGCCGAGCAGGTGCTGCACCGCCACCACCATGGGCAGCGAGCCCACCCGGAGGAAGACCTTCAGGGCGAGCTGGTAACCGGGCGGGTCATTCCCCGCATACGCCCCGAACAGGTACTTGATCGAGTCGATGAACAGGAGGGCGGGCCGGTAGGCCAGCTGGGTGAGCACCCGCAGCACCAGCCCGGCAGCCAGCAGGATGGCCAGCAGCCAGTTCCGCCGCAGCAGCGCGAACAGGCCCGCCCCAGACATGATCGGCGTCGTCCCGCCTGAGGCAACTCGTGCAGCGGCCATGGCCCCCCCGGAAGCTCTTCGTAAGCATAACGGTACTCATGGTCATGCTTGGCGGCAGCCTAGCGCCCGGGCCGGCGGCGGCCGGGAGCACCGCGCCGTGCGCCAGGTGGAGCGGCCGCTTAATAGGCTGAGAGGGTGACCCCTGATCCTTCCCGGACCGCCCTCGTCCGCCGGGCCCGGCGCATCAACCGCGAACTTGCCCTGCTTTACCCGGACGCCCACTCCGAGCTGAACTTCACCTCGCCGCTGGAACTGCTGGTCGCCACCATCCTGTCCGCCCAGACGACCGATAAGCGGGTCAACCTGGTGACGCCGGTGCTGTTCGCCCGTTACCGGACCGCCGCCGACTACGCCGCGGCCGACCGGGCCGAGATGGAAAAGATCATCCAGTCCACCGGGTTCTTCCGGGCCAAGACCAGCAGCCTCATCGGCCTGGGCCAGGCGCTGTGTGACCGCTACGGCGGCGAGGTGCCCGGCAGGCTGGCGGACCTCGTCACGCTGCCCGGGGTCGGCCGGAAGACGGCGAATGTCGTCCTCGGCAACGCGTTCGGCGTGCCCGGTATCACGGTGGACACGCACTTCTCCCGGCTGGCCCGGCGCCTCGGGTGGACGGTGCAGACCGACCCGGTCAAGATCGAGCAGGAGGTCGGGACGCTCATCCCGCGGTCCGAGTGGACCATCCTGTCGCACCGGCTGATCTGGCACGGCAGGCGCGTCTGCCACGCCCGCAGGCCGGCCTGCGGAGCCTGCGCCATCGCCCGGCTGTGCCCGTCCTACGGGGAAGGCCCCACCGACGAGAAGACGGCCCGGGCGCTGGTGAAGACGGGCCCGTTCTCGTGAGCGCCGTGGACCCGCTGGAGAGCACCCCCGCCGACGCGGCCCCGGTGCGGCCGGACATCACGCCGGCCGCGGCCGGGCCGGCGGACGGAGTCCCGGGCGGCCCGCCACGCTGGCTGCGCGACCTCGCCGCCGTGGCCCGCGAGGCCGCGATCCCGGCCCGCTTGCGGCCGCCACCCGGCGGCGGGCGCCCCTCCGCGGTCCTGGTGCTGTTCGGCATGGGCCAGGAGGGTCCCGACCTGCTGCTCGTGCAGCGCGGGCCGGGGCTGCGGCGTCACTCCGGGCAGCCGGCCTTCCCTGGCGGTGCGATCGACGAGTCGGACGCGGGCCCGGTCCCGGCCGCCCTGCGGGAGGCTGCCGAGGAGGCGGGCGTCGAAGCCTCCGGGGTCGAGGTGCTCGCCGTGCTCCCGGACCTGTTCATCCCGCGCAGCGGCTTCGCCGTCACACCGGTCCTCGCCTGGTGGCGGCGGCCGGTCCCGGTGGCCGCCGCCGATCCGCCGGAGGTGACGGCGGTGGCCCGCGTCCCGCTCTCCGAGCTCTGCGATCCGCGCAGGCGGCTAACGATCCGGCATCCTTCCGGCGTCACCGGCCCCGCCTTCCGGGTGCGGGGGATGCTGGTGTGGGGCTTCACCGCGGCCCTGGTGGACCGGCTGCTTACGCTGGGCGGATGGGAGCGCGCGTGGGACCGCGCCCGGGTTGAGGAACTGCCGCCGGAAGCCCTGGCCGCGGGGAGTTAATGTCGTCGCGGGACGCGGTTAATACCGTACTGCGAACCAATCATCCGGCCGCGCGCTATACGGTGGGCTGGTGTCGGGTGACCTGCTTGACCTGATCTTGATTGCGCTCGCCGCGGCATTTGCGGTGGCCGGTTACCGCCAGGGCTTCATCGTCGGAATACTGAGTTTCGCGGGGTTCCTGGGCGGAGCGGCGGTTGGTGCCTCCTTCGCGCCCACGCTGGCCCGTTCCCTGGTCCAGGGGTCCGCCCAGCAGGCTCTGGTGGCGATCGTCGCCGTGTTCGTGGCCGCCATGATCGGCCAGTTGCTCGCCTCCGCGATCGGTGCTGCGGTGCGCTCCCGGGTGCACTGGCGCCCGGCGGCCCTGATCGACTCGGTGGCCGGGGCCGTGGTCAGCGTCATCTCCGTCCTGCTCATCGCCTGGCTGATCGGCTCGGCGGTGGTCAACGCGCCGTTCGCCGTGGTTACCGCGCAGGTCAACCGCTCCGTCGTGCTGCACGCCGTGGACGGGGTCATGCCATCGGCCGCACGGACCATGTTCTCCGACTTCCGCAGCCTGCTGGCCAGCGGCCCGTACGTCCAGGTCTTCGGCGCTCTGGGGGCTGAGCCGGCGCTGACCGTGGCCCCGCCCAACCCGGCCGTCCTGGCCTCCCCGGGCCTGGTGCAGTCCCGGGACAGCATCGTCAAGGTCATGGGGATCGCGCCGGCCTGCCAGCGGCGGATCGAGGGCTCGGGCTTCGTCATCTCGCCCCAGCACGTCCTGACCAACGCGCACGTGGTGGCGGGCGTCACCACGAGCCAGACCGTAACCACCAGGCAAGGCAATAGGTTCCACGCCACCGTGGTGCTGTTCGACCCGGAGCGGGATCTCGCCGTCCTGTACGTGCCGGGGCTGAACGCCCGCACGCTGAGCTTCGCCGGCCCGGCCAACCTGGGTGACGAGGCGATCGTGGCCGGCTACCCGAGGGACAACCCCTTCACCGTGGTGCCCGCCCGCATCGGTGACGACCAGCTCGCCCAGGCCCCGGACATCTACCAGTCCAGGGAAGTAACCCGGCAGATCTACTCGATCCGCGCGGATGTCGAGCCGGGCAACTCCGGCGGCCCGCTGCTCGCGCCCAGCGGCCGGGTGGACGGGGTCGTCTTCGCCGCGGCCGTGGGCGTGAAAGATACCGGGTACGCACTGACCGCCGCCGAGGTGGAGGGCGACGCGCATGCGGCCGCCGCGGCCATGCGCCCGGTTTCCACCCAGGCCTGCGACTGACACGGCTGCGACCGATACGGCGGCAATCTGATACGGCCTGCGACCGAGACGGGCCTGCGGCTAGCTCCCGGCGCTGGTCAGCCTGATGCGCAGGCCCGGTGAGACGGCCCCGGCGCCGCCGTCCGCCTCGATCTGGCTGGCCAGCCCCGTGCAGGCCTGCGCGATCCCGGCCGCGTCAATGCCGTGCGGCGGGGCTGCCGCGTAGCCGCTGACCCGTTCCGCCCCCCGGCGCAGCAGCGCCACCGCCCCCCGCGCGTTGCCCCGCTGCGCGTGGGTCAGTCCCACCGCGACCTGGGCCAGCCCGCGCCACAACTCCCGCTCCGCCTCCGGGGCCTGCTTCCAGGATGCCTCGAGTACCTCGTGGGCGTGGAACGGGCGGCCGGAGTCCAGCAGGTCCTGAGCCAGGGCCAGCGCCTCCGCCGGGGGGAGCGACAGATCCTCGGGCACCCGGTCCGCGCCCGCCTGGCCGCGCGGCAGCGGGCGCCCCAGCCCATCGCGGGGCCGGGCGTTCCGCGGGCGCCCGGCGGGGTCACGGTCCCGGGCCGGCCCGCCCGAGCCCGGGATCATCGCTCAGGTTCTGGGTCCGCCAGCCAGCCGCGGAGTTCACGGTCGAAGCGCTCCGGCTGCTCCTCGTGCGGGAAGTGGCCGGCCCCGTCGAGCAGGCGCCACCGGTACGGGCCGTCCACGTGCCGCCCGGACCCGCGCGCGGTGCCGGGCAGGACGCAGGTGTCCAGTGCGCCCTGCAGGTGGAGAGTGGGCACCTGGATGGGAGCGCGCATCCGGTGGGCGTAGCGGACGCCATCGGGGCGGACCCGGGAGCGGACGAACCAGCGGTGGTACTCCAGCGCCGAATGCGCTACCGAGGGGATGCACATCGCGGTCCGGTAGCGTCGCTCGGTTTCCGGATCCGGCCAGTCCGGCCCCGACCAGGTACGCAGCATCTGGCCCACCCGCTGGGCATGATCCCGGACCAGGTTGTGCTCGGGGAGCACGGGAACCTGGAAACCGAACGCGTAACCGCTGCGGCGGCCCTGGCCCAGCGGGTTGGTGACCACCGCGGACCGCATCCGCAGCGGGTGCGCCATCGAGACGACCCCGAGCCTGCGGACCACCTTCGGGTGGTAGGCGGCCATGGTCCAGGCCACCAGGCCGCCCCAGTCGTGCCCGATGACCACCGCGTTGGCCTCGCCGAGGGCGCGGATCAGGCCCGCCGCGTCCGACGCCGCGGTGACCAGGTCGTACCCGCGCGGCGGCTTGTCGCTGCCCCCGTAGCCGCGCAGATCCGGGGCGACGGCGCGGTAGCCTGCGTCCGCCAGCGTGGTCAGCTGCTCCCGCCAGGTCCACCAGAATTCCGGGAAGCCGTGCAGCAGCAGCACGAGCGGGCCATCGCCGCTCTCGGCCACGTGCAGCCGGGTCCCGTTGGCGCTCACCGCACGGTGCGACCATGGGCCCTCGACGTAGACCGCCGCCTCGCCCCGCAGGGTCACCGGATCAGCCTGCCCCGACCGCGGGCCGGGCGGGGGTGTCGTCATCCCGCTTGAGCAGCGCCAGATCCGCCTGCACCGTCTGCCTCGTCTTCCGCAGGCCGCTTACTCCGCGCACCTTCACGATCACGATCAGGACCGCCAACGCGGCCAGCAGCAGGCACACCCCGGCCACGATGAGGAACGCAGCCCAGACCCAGATTCCCAGCGTGACCAGGCCATAGGCGAAGGCGAAGCAGAGGAGCACGAGGATCAGGCAGCCCGTGAACGCCGCGATCGCGAGCAGGGCGGCCGCCAGGCCGAGCCGCTTGGCGTCGTCGCGGAGCTCCAGTTTCGCCAGCGCCAGTTCGCACTTGACCAACTGGGTGACGTCCCGGATGGCCTGGGCGACGAGATCGCCGATTGACGGCTCGCTGTCATTGCCCAGCGACTGCGGTGCCGCGGATCTGGCCATCACATGCACACTCCCCTTCGCGCGCAATCCTGCCGTTCAGTCTTCCGCACTGGTGTCGCCTGCGTACGGGGGTTCGTCGCCGGGCCAGTCCGGGCGCGAAGCGTCAGGAATTGCGCCTAATCCCGGCGACATCAGTTTCCCCCGGCAAGTGATCTTACGGGATTGCCACGGGATCACTCCGCGCGGCCTTCCCGACTTTTCTGCGCGGGCACCCAAATGGCCCCGGAGAAGGGGTTTCCGGGTGGGTCCCGGGCGCGGTGCGGGCCCGGGAAAGCCAGGTGGGACGGGAGGAAAGGTTCCTAGCGGGATCTGGCCTGGCACGGCAGGGCGGGCTACCAAGCGTGCACCTCGTCATGCCGGGGGGCCGCGGCCACCCCGCGTCCCTGCGGACGCGGATCCTCGCCGCGGCCCGACCTCGGCCGCCTACCTGGCCCCTCGGTCGCGTGGGTACCCGGCTGCCGTGCCAGGACGTCCCTGTCTCCCTTTCTACGGCGGATCGGCTGGCGGGGGAAGCCCAGGCCATGACCGATTCCTGATCTCAATCGATCAGCCGGGTCCTATTCCTGAGCGCCAGCTCAGGGGGCACAACCGTACGTCGCGCCCCTCACTGCGCGCCGCCCGGCGGCCGCGGCCCCTTCGCTGGCACGCCGCGGCCCGGGCCCGGGGGGAGCGCGCTGAAGGCGAGCACGGGCCAGCCCCGGATCTGGGCCAGCCGGCGCAGGGCCCGGTCCGGGTTCACCGCGTGCGGGTGGCCCACCGCCTCCAGCATGGGCAGGTCGGTGATCGAGTCGCTGTAGGCGGAACAGTCGGCCAGCCGGTAACCACGTTCCCCGGCCAGTTCCCTGACCCGCTCCGCTTTGGCGGGACCGTAGGCGTAGAAGTCCATCTGGCCGGTGTAGCAGCCGTCCGCGATCTCCATCCGGGTGGCGATCACCAGGACGGCGCCCAGCAGGGCGCCGATCGGGCTGACCATCTCGTGCCCCGAGGTGCTCACGATGATCACGTCCTCCCCGGCCGCGCGATGCGCGTCGACCAGGGCCCGGGCCTCGTCGTAGACATAGGGGACGATCAGCTCGTCCAGATGGCGGGCGACGATCTCGCGCACCTGCTCGGCCGGCCAGCCCCGGCACAGCTGGCCCACCTGCAGCCGGATCTGCTCCATCCGGTCGTGACTGGCGCCACGGCGGGTGAAAAGCAGTTGCGCGACCGCGCTCCGCACCGCATCACCCCGGCTGATCAGGCCATTCCGGTAAAACGAAGGGCCGTAAGCGAGCGTGCTCGACTTCGCGATGATCGTCTTATCAAGGTCAAAGAACGCGGCGGCCGGCCGCTCCGGCCTCGGCGGAACTAGACACAGCAAGTGAGCTTATGACTGAAAGCACTTTTCGTTGTCAGCGTGTCGTGACCGATTGGTAACTTGGCCCGGATACACGTAGGCTTTGCCGTGTACGGGCCCGGCTCTGCCCCCCCGGAGCCGGACCGTTTGGCGACCCCCGCTCTCCCCCCCGGCGGGGGTCGCCCCCTTTCTGCGCACTGCCCGCATATTCTTCCTGGTCCTGGCCTATTTTCCCGATGTCCCAGGCCGTCCGGTACCCGCCGCCGCGGCCTCGCCGCCCGCCAGCAGGCCCTCCAGGAGGGTGACTGAGCCCGGCTTGGAAAGGGGCTCGTTGCCATTCCCGCATTTGGGCGACTGGATGCAAGACGGGCATCCCGCCTGGCACTCGCAACCCCGGATCGCGTCGGCGGTCGCCCTCAGCCACTCGCGCGCCGCGCCGTAACCACGTTCCGCGAAGCCGGCGCCCCCGTCGTGCCCGTCATAGACAAAAACCGTAAGCTGCCCGGTCGCCGGGTGCAGATCGGCGGAAACGCCGCCGACGTCCCAGCGGTCACACGCGGCAAACAAGGGCAGCAATCCGATCGACGCATGCTCGGCAGCGTGCGCCGCGCCGGGCAGGTCCACGCCCAGGTCCAGCAGCCGGGCGCGCTGGGCCGCCGGGATCGTCCACCACACCGCCCTGGTCCGCAGGGTCTGCGGCGGCAGGCTGAGCGGGAACTCACCCAGCGGCCGCCCGGTCTCCGGGTGGCGCCGGACGAACCCGGCGACCTCCCGGCGAACCTGGACGTCGCCGAAGTGCACCACGCCGCTGCCCCAGCTGGCCCGGCGCACTTCCCTGGTCACCTCGATCGCGGTGACCTGCCGGGCCGCCGTGGCGTACCCGGGATCGGCGGGGCGCACCAGGGCCACCCCGGCCGCCAGGTCCAGCTCATCCACCAGATACAGCTCGCCCTGGTGCGGGTAGACCGCCCCGGTATGCACCAGCAGGTGCGAGGAGGGCTCGTCCACCGTGCCCACCAGCCGCCCGGTGGGCAGTTCCACGATCTTGACCGGGTGGCGGCCCGACCCGCGGAGCCCGGCACGCGGCGGGCGGCCGCGCCGCGTCCAGTACAGGCCGCCGCTGCGGCGCCGGAGCATCCCCCGCCGGACCAGGGCGTCGGCCACGTCGCCGGCGCCCGGCGCGAACGAGGCCAGGTCGCCGTCGGTGAGCGGCAGTTCCGCCGCGGCCGCGCACAGGTGCGGCGCCAGCACGTACGGGTTGGCCGGATCCAGGACCGTCGCCTCGACCGGGCGGTGCAGCAGGGCATCCGGATGATGAACCAGGTACGTGTCGAGCGGGTCGTCCCGGGCGATCAGGACCACCACCGCGCTGCGCCCGGCCCGCCCCGCCCGCCCGGCCTGCTGCCAGAGCGCTGCCCTGGTCCCCGGCCAGCCCGCGATGAGCACGGCATCCAGCCCGCTGATGTCCACGCCCAGCTCCAGGGCGGTGGTGGTGGCCAGGCCGGTGATGTCACCGTTGCGCAGGGCCTCCTCCAGCGCCCGCCGGTCCTCCCGCAGGTACCCGGACCGGTACGCCGCGACCCGGTGGCTGTGCCTGGCTGCTCCCGACTCACGCAGCGCGCGGCGCGCGCCCAGGGCGACGGCCTCGGCGCCGCGCCGGGACCGCGTGAACGCCAGGGCGGGGACCGCCTCGGCCACCAGGTCGGCCAGCAGTGTGGCGGCCTCGCTGGTCGCGCTGCGCCGGACCGGCGCACCGGCCTCGCCGCGCGCACTGGTGAGCGGTGGCTCCCAGAGGCCGAACGTGACCGGCCCGCACGGCGCGGCGTTCTCGGTCACCGCCTCAGCCTGCTGCCCCGTCAGCAGGAACGCGCACGCGGCGGGCTCGCTGACCGTGGCGGAGGCGAGCAGGAAGAGGGGTCCCGGGCTGGCCAGGCCAGTGCCGGCCGGACCAGTGCCGGCCAGACCGGTCCGGCCAGGCCCGGGTCGCCGTGATGCGCGGCGATCCTGTGCAGCCTGCGCAGCACCTGGGCGACGTGGGAGCCGAACACCCCCCGGTAGGTGTGGCACTCGTCCACGATGATGTACCGCAGCCGGCGGTAGAACCCGTTCCACCGCGCGTGCCGGGGAAGCAGCGTCTGGTGCAGCATGTCCGGGGTGGTCAGCAGGTAGTTGGCGTGGGAGCGGGCCCAGTCCCGGGCCGGCATGGGCGTGTCGCCGTCCACCACGGCGGCCCGGACGCCCGGCACGGCGAGCTCGCTGATCACCCGCAGCTGGTCGGCGGCCAGGGCCCGGGTCGGCGCGAGGTACAGCGCGGTGCCGCCCTCCAGGATCCCGGTGAGCGCGGGCAGCAGGTACCCCAGCGACTTCCCGGAGGCCGCCGGGGTGGAGATGATGACGTGCCGGCCGTCCCGCGCCCAGTCGGCCATCGCGGCCTGATGGGCCCACGGGGCCGGTACGCCGCGCCGCGAGAACGCCTCGGTGAGCGTCGCGGGCACCCATCCGGGCCAGGCTGCCCGCTGCCCTGCGCGAGCGGGGATGTACTCTACGTGGATCAGTCGTCCTGACCGGGCACCGTGGCGCAGCACAAGGTCTGCGGGGGAGGCCGCCGCGGGCTGGGCGGGTCGGCTTGGCCCGGCGGGGTACGAGGCAGCCGGGCCTGGTGTTTGCGGGGCCGGTTCCAGGGAGCCGGGTCCTGCCGGACCAGGCCGGACCGGAGGCTCGCCGGGAACGAGCGGAGTAAGCGCAGTCATTGGCTCCCAGTGTGACATCTGTACGCGAGGTGCCTCGAAGCGTGAACTCGTGTAGACATGACCTCAGAGCGTGGTTGAATGCGCGACGGGACCAGCTGCTCTCCACGGAGGGCGCTGCGCTGCCGCTCGGATCGCCCGGACACACGAAGGCTGTATGGCGCAGGAGGATTTGTGGACCTGAAGCTTGACCACCACACCAGGGATGGGATCGAGGTCGTCGACGTCGAGGGTGAGATCGACGTCTACACCGCGCCACGGCTGCGCGAGCTGCTCATCGAACTGGTCAACAACGGGCACTACCAGCTCGTGGTGAACATGGAGAAGGTTGAGTTCCTCGACTCGACGGGGCTGGGTGTCCTGGTCGGCGGGCTCAAGCGGGTCCGGGCGCACGACGGGTCGCTGGACCTGGTGTGCACGCAGGAGCGCATCCTCAAGATCTTCCGGATCACCGGCCTGACCAAGGTCTTCGGCATCCACGACACGGTGGACGAGGCGATCACGGCCCGGAAGTCGGAGAAGTAGCGGGCTGATCGCACCCCGGATCCGGCCATGGCCACTGTCGAAATGAGCTTCACGCCGCTGCCCGTGCATGTCCGCACGGCGCGGCTGGTCGCTACCGCCGTCGCGCGGCGCAGCGGCGTCGAGGAGGCCCTCCTCGACGAAGTCCGCCTCGCGGTCGGCGAGGCCTGCTCCCGCGCCGTCGAGGCGCATCAGGCCCAATGCCCCGGCGAACCGGTCCGCGTCGAGCTGACCGGGGCCAACGGGCGTTTCGAGGTGGTCGTCACGGACGCGGCCGCGGCCGGGCAGGAGGACGGGACCAGCCCGTCCGCGCAGCCCGCCGGCTGGTCCGAGCCCGGCAACGGCGTGCCGAACGGAACCAGCGCGCTGGATCATTCGGTGCCCCCGCAGGGTCTCGGCCTGGCCGTGATCGCCGGCCTGGCTGATGACGTCCAGTTCGCCCGCACGCCGGCCGGTCTCAGCATCACGATGAGCTGGCCGTCCCGCGGCACCGGCTGACGTCGCGGCCCGCCGCGCGCCCGGAACTGGCCGCCCGCCTGCTACGGGTGGCGTTTATGTGATTACCTGTGCAGGGTGAATCGCTCTCGCACGCTCCGGACCTGACCCCCGCTTCGCGTCCGGCGGCCGACGTGCGTAGACTCCCGGCACTGCTTTTGGGCACGGTGCCTATCCCATGCGTCCATGGCCGGCTAGGCAGATAGCCGGGACAGCGAAGCCACGCTCGGGAGGCCATGTGCCACTGTCTAGGAGGACAGATGTTCAGCTCTAACCTTGCCGCCGGAAGCGGTGCGGTGGGCGTCACCGGCTCCAACCTGACCTGGGTTGTTGTCGTGGCCGTCGTCGCGCTGCTTGCCCTCGCGGTGGCAGCCCTGCTGGTCCGCGAGGTGCTCGCGGCCAGCCAGGGTACCGAGCGGATGCAGGAGATCGCGAAGGCGGTCCAGGAAGGCGCGGCCGCGTATCTGCGGCGCCAGTTCCGCACCCTCGCTCTCTTCGTCGTCGTCATTTTCTTTGTGCTGCTGCTCCTGCCCGCCGACGGGTCCGGCGTGCGATGGGGCCGCAGCATATTCTTCCTTGTCGGCGCCTTGCTCTCGGCCCTGACCGGGTTCACCGGCATGTGGCTGGCGGTGCGCGGCAACGTCCGGGTGGCCGCCGCGGCGCGGGCCGGCTTCCCTGGTGAGCGGCCGGCCATGCGGATCGCGTTCCGCACCGGTGGCGTGGCGGGCATGTTCACCGTCGGCCTCGGGCTCTTCGGCGCGGCCGTGGTGGTGCTCATCTACAAGCAGAACGCGCCCAACGTGCTGGAGGGCTTCGGCTTTGGCGCCGCCCTGCTGGCCATGTTCATGCGAGTCGGGGGCGGCATCTTCACCAAGGCGGCCGACGTGGGCGCCGACCTGGTCGGCAAGGTCGAGAAGGGCATTCCCGAGGACGACCCGCGGAACGCGGCCACCATCGCCGACAACGTCGGGGACAACGTGGGGGACTGCGCCGGGATGGCCGCCGACCTGTTCGAGTCGTACGCGGTGATGCTGGTCGCCTCGCTCATCCTGGGCAAGGCGGCGTTCGGCGACAAGGGTCTCGTCTTCCCGCTGATCGTGCCCATGTGCGGCGTGATCACGGCGGTGGCCGGCATCTTCCTGGTGGCACCGCGCAAGTCGGACCGCAGTGGGATGACCGCCATCAACCGGGGCTTCTTCGCCTCGGCGATCATCTCCCTGGTCCTAGTGGTCGGTGCCTCGTTCCTGTACCTGCCGGCCAGGTTCAGCGAGCTCAAGGGCATCACCGGGCCGACGGCTCACGCGATCCTCACGCACGGCGGCAGCCCGCGGTGGCTGGCCATCGGCGCGGTCGTCGTCGGGCTGGTCCTGGCCAGCGCCATCCAGCTGCTGACCGGGTACTTCACCGAGACCAACCGCAAGCCGGTCATGGAGATCGGGGAAAGCTCGCAGACCGGCGCGGCCACCGTGATCCTGTCCGGCATCTCCGTCGGCCTGGAGTCCGCGGTCTACTCCGCGCTGCTGATCGCCGGGGCCGTGTACGCGGCGTTCCTGCTGGGCACGGGCAACGCCACCATCGCCCTGTTCGCGGTAGCCCTGGCCGGCACCGGCCTGCTCACCACGGTCGGCGTCATCGTGTCCATGGACACGTTCGGCCCGGTGTCGGACAACGCGCAGGGCATCGCCGAGATGTCCGGCGACGTGGACCGGCGACGGCGCCCAGGTGCTCACCAAGCTGGACGCGGTCGGTAACACCACCAAGGCCATCACCAAGGGCATCGCGATCGCGACCGCGGTCCTCGCCGCCACCGCGCTGTTTGGCTCGTTCCGCACCACGGTGGAAACCGCGCTGGGCAAGGCGGCCGGCACCTTCAGCCTGTCCGTGGACCGGCCGAACGTCCTGGTCGGCATCATCATCGGCGCGTCGGTGGTGTTCTTCTTCTCCGGCCTGCTGATCATGGCGGTGGGCCGGGCGGCCGGGCAGGTCGTCTACGAGGTGCGCGACCAGTTCCGCAGGCACCCCGGGATCATGGACTACACCGAGAAGCCCGAGTACGGCCGGGTGGTGGACATCTGCACCAAGGACTCGCTCCGCGAGCTGGCCACGCCGGGCCTGCTCGCCGTCCTGACCCCGATCGCGATCGGCTTCGCGTTCGGCTACGCGCCGCTCGGCTCCTTCCTGGCCGGCGCCATCGCGGCGGGCGCACTGATGGCCGTGTTCCTGGCCAACTCCGGCGGGGCCTGGGACAACGCCAAGAAGTTGGTGGAAGACGGCAACTTCGGCGGCAAGGGCTCCGAGGCGCACGAGGCGACCATCATCGGTGACACCGTCGGGGACCCCTTCAAGGACACCGCGGGTCCGGCCATCAACCCGCTGATCAAGGTCATGAACCTGGTGTCGCTGCTGATCGCCACCAGCGTGGTCAAGTACAGCCACAACCCCGGGCTCCGCACCGGGGTGGCGGTGGTCGCGATCGGCATCGTGGTGGCGGCCGTCGTGATCTCCAAGCGGCGTTCCACCAGTGTCGCCGCGGGCGGCCCGCCCACGGCCGGCCTGGAGGGAGCCGACGGTGTGCCGGGGCTGCCGACGGCCACGGACGGGACGGGCACGGGTGCGGCCAGCCCGAGCCCGGCGGCCAGTGCCGGCGGCGGAGCGGACGGGGAAACGGCCGCGAAAACCACCGGCTGACCCAGTCCGCAGCTCGTTGATCCCCCGGCCACCTCGGTGGCCGGGGGATCATGCATAGGCGCCCCCGGGCTTGCCATACTCAGGTGATGAGCACCACCCGGCGCACCCTGCTGGTGCTGCGGCACAGCAAATCGGCCTACCCCGAGGGCGCGGCGGACTTCGACCGGCCGCTGGCCCCCCGCGGGCTGCGGGACGCGGTCACCCTGGGCACCTGGATCCGGGACCAGGGGCTGCTCCCGGATCTCGCCGTCTGCTCCACCGCCGCGCGCGCCCGGCAGACCTGGGACCTGGTCAGTGATCAGCTGGCCGGGCCGGACGGGGACAGCACGTCGGTGCGGTACGACCCGCGCCTGTACGAGGCGGACCCCGGCGACCTGGTCGACGTCATCCGGGAGACACCTCCCGAGGTGGCGATCCTGGCCCTGGTGGGCCACAACCCGGCCGCGGCGCAACTGGTCCGCCTGCTCACCGGGGACACCGGGATGACCGGGGGCAGCGGGCCCGGCTTCCCCACGTCGGCCGTCGCCGTTGTCGGCGTACGGCGCGGCTGGGACCGGGCCGGGCCCGGTTCCGGCTCGCTGGACGGCTACTGGACGCCCAAGGGCGGTTCGGTGGTCCCGCCGGACTGACGCCCGGCGCTGGATCGCCTTCCTCGGCGTCCTCCACATCATCGCGGGAGACACCGAGCAGGTAGAGAACGGTGTCGAGATAGGGGACGCTGACCGACGCGTCCGCCGCGTCCCGGACCACCTGCCGCGCGTTGAACGCGACCCCCAGCCCGGCCGCCGCGATCATGTCCAGGTCGTTGGCGCCGTCGCCGACCGCCACCGCCTGGCTGACCGCCACGCCGGCCTGCGCCGCGAACCGGCGCAGCGCGTCGGCCTTCCCGGCCCGGTCGATGACCGGCCCGGCCAGCTTCCCGGTCAGCTTGCCCTCGCTGATCTCGAGCGTGTTGGCCGCGGCGTAGTCGATGCCCAGCTCCGCGGCCAGCGGGTCGGTGATCTGGCTGAAGCCGCCGCTGACGATCCCGCACCGGTAGCCCAGCCGGTGCAGGGTCCGGATCAGGGTCCGGGCGCCCGGGGCGAGCCGCAGCTCGCCCCGCACCTCATCGAGCACGGCCTCGTCCAGCCCGGCGAGCATGCTCACCCGCTCGCGCAGCGAGGTGGCGAAGTCCAGCTCACCGCGCATCGTGGCCTCAGTGATCTTGGCCATCTGCCCGGCACAGCCCGCGTGCGCGGCGAGCAGGTCGATCACCTCCGCCGCGATCAGCGTGGAGTCCACATCCATCACGACCAGGCGCATCGCCCGGCGGTGCAGCCCGCCCCGCTGGACCGCCACGTCGACGCCCTGCTGGGTCGCCTCCTGGGCCAGGGCCACCCGCAGCGGTTCCGGATCGGCGCCGGACACGTCGAAGTCGATGCACGTCACCGGCCGGTGGGCGAGCCGGTCGATGCGGTCGATGTTCGCGCCGCTGGCGGCGATGCGGCCGGCGATAGCCGCCACCGCCGCCGGGGTCAGGGGGCTGCCCAGGACGGTGACATGCAGCTGGCCGCGCCGCCGGGCCGGCTCCCCGGAGCCCATCGTGATCTCCGCGTCCAGCCCCAGGTCGGCGGCCAGGACCCGGATCAGCCCGGTGGATCGCGGTCAGGTCGGGATCGGCGGGGCAGCCGAGCAGGGCGCCGAGCACCAGGCGGCCCCGGATCACCACCTGCTCGATGTCCAGCACGCTGAGCTCGTGCGCTGGCCAGGGCCGAGAACAGGCGTGAGGTCACCCCGGGCCGGTCCCGGCCGGTCAGGGTCACCAGGAGGGTCTGCTGCGCGGCGTCCATCGGTGCCCAACGCTACCCGCGCCGGGGTGGCGGGTGCGCACGGTTGGGCTGGCCGGCCCGGCATGACGTAAGTTCAGACTCACACGTTTGCGGTGGTGGAGGGAGCTGGATGTCCGACGAGGTGGTGCGGCTGCGCGGGGTCGGCGTCCGGCGCGGCGGGTCCATGCTGCTGCGCGACGTGGACTGGACCGTCCACGACGACGAGCGCTGGGTCGTCATCGGCCCCAACGGAGCCGGGAAGACCACGCTGCTGCAGGTCATCGCCTGCCAGTTGTTCCCGTCCGAGGGCAGCGCCGAGATCCTGGGCAGCCGGCTGGGCGAGACCGACGTGTTCGAGCTGCGGCCGCGGATCGGCCTGGCCAGCGCCTCGCTCGCGGACCGGGTGCCCCCGGCCGAGAAAGTGATCGACCTGGTGCTGACCGCCTCCTACGCGATCGTGGGCCGGTGGAAGGAGGACTACGAGTCCTCCGACGTCACCCGCGCCGTGGAGCTCCTGGACGCGCTCGGCTGCGCGCACCTGATCCGGCGCCGGTTCACCACGCTGTCCGAGGGGGAGCGCAAGCGGGTGCAGATCGCCCGGGCGCTGATGCCCGACCCTGAGCTGCTGCTCCTGGACGAGCCCGCCGCCGGGCTGGACCTCGGCGGCCGGGAGGACCTGCTGCAGCGGATCGCCATGCTGGCCCGTGACCCGCTCGCGCCCACGATGGTGATGGTCACCCACCACGTCGAGGAAGTGCCCGAGGACTTCACCCACGCGATGCTGCTGCGCCGGGGGTCGGTGCTGGCCGCGGGCCCGGTCACCGAGGTGCTCACCGAGCCGAACCTGACCAAGTGCTTCGGCCTCCCGCTGATCGTCGAGCGGCACGGAGCCCGCTGGACGGCGCGGGCCGTCCAGTGAGCGATCCGCTCTGCCATCCGCTGGCCGCCCGGGTGGCGGGTGAGCGGGGAGTCGGCTGGCGGTGCGTGGGGTACAAAACAGTCATGCGCGCCCAGCGGGACATGCGGTGAAGGGGGACCGGGTCGAGATCGTGATCGACGCCGGCGGGACGTCGCGGACGTACGAGGTCACCGCCACCCGGGCCGGCCGCCGGGTCGAGGTGGTGACCGGGCGGGGCGTCGTGGAGGTCATGGAGGTCACCCGGGGCGGCACCGTGGTGCGCACCGCGCGGTTCATGGCCAACCGGGTGCTGGCCCTGGTCGAGCACCCCGCGGTGGACAAGGGCACGCCCGGCCGGGACACCGGGACGGAGAAGGCCGGCCCGGACATACTGGCCTGACCGGCCCATCGCCGTCCTCGAGGGAGCAGCCATGCCGGGCAGGCCACTGACCGTCCTGTTCATGCCGGAAAGCGCGTTCGGGCCGACCGGCAACTGCATCGGCGTCGGCGACGTGCTCCGCCGCCGCGGTCACCGCGTGGTCTTCGCGGCCGAGGCCTCATGGAAGGGCCGGCTGGAGCCGCTCGGCTTCGAGGAGGACCTCGTTGACCTGCTCCCCGCCAGGGGAACAGGCCCAGCAGGATGCCGGGGCGTTCTGGAAGGAGTTCATCGCCAGCACCGCGCCGGAGTTCCGCAAGCCCTCCATCGAGCAGCTGGACACCTGGATCAGGCCGGTCTGGGCGGAGCTGATCAGCGGCGCGCGGTACTGCCAGGAGCAGCTGGCCGAGATCGTGGCGCGGACCCGCCCGGATGTGATCGTCGAAGACAATGTGATCTGCTTCCCCGCGTTGCTGACCGCCGGCGTGCCGTTCGTCAGGATCGTGTCCTGCAACCCCCTCGAGATCCCCGACCCGGCGCTGCCGCCCGCGTTCTCCGGCTACCCGGCCGGGGACCAGGCGCAGTGGCCGGAGTTCCGGGCCGAGTACGACCGGGTGCACCGCGCCCTGTGGGCGGAGTTCGCCGACTGGGTCAGCCGGGCAGGGCGCCCCGCCCCTCCCGGACCTGGAATTCATCCACTCCGGCCAGGTCAACCTCTACGTCTACCCGGAGATCGCCGATTACCGGCGGTCCCGGCCGCTCGGGCCGGGCTGGCACCGGCTGGATTCCTCGGTCCGGGAGACGGACGAGCCGTTCACCCTGCCCGGGCCGCTGGCTTCTGGCGACGGGGCGCTCATCTACTTCTCGCTCGGCTCGCTGGGGTCGGCCGACGTGGCCCTGATGCGCCGGGTCATCGACTGCCTCGCCGCCACCCCGCACCGTTACGTCGTGTCCAAGGGACCGCTGCACGCAGAGCTGGACCTGGCCCCGAACATGCACGGCGCGGAGTTCCTGCCGCAAACCTCGGTCATCCCGCGCGCCGACCTGGTGATCACGCACGGCGGGAACAACACCACCACCGAGTGCCTGCACTTCGGCAAGCCCATGATCGTCCTGCCGCTGTTCTGGGACCAGCACGACAACGCCCAGCGGGTGGACGAGCTCGGGCTGGGCGTCCGCCTGGACACCTACCGCTTCACCGACGCCCAGCTGCACGGCGCGCTCGGCCGGCTGCTCGGGGACACCGCGCTGCGGGCCCGGCTGGGCCGCGCGGCCGCGGTCATCCAGGGCCGCCAGGGCCTGCGCCGCGCCGCCGACGCCATCGAGAGCGCCGCGGGGACCTGACCGGGGGCCCGGCCGGGAGGTTCCGCCGGCCCGCGCTCAGCGGCGGGCTCGGCCCGCCCGGGGAGGCCACCCGGCGAATCACCGACCGGAGCTGAGGAAGCCCTGCCGGACCGCGGACTCCACCAGCTCCCGCGCGAAGTCCCCGAGGGCGGGGGAGCCGTCCTCGATCAGCGCCACCTTCTCCAGCACCTGGCTGGCCTGGACCCCGTGCGCCTGCCACGTGCCGCCGCCCAGGTAATAGTTGGCCAGCATCGGCTGGAGCCGGTCGAGGGCCCGGGCGAACCTGGCCTCCGGGGTGCGGCGCTCCTCGAACTCGTCCCACAGGGCGCGCATCCCGGGCCCCTGGCCCGCGGGCAGGAGGGCGAAGATGCGGTTGGCGGCGGCGTGCTCGGCTGCCTCCTGCCGGGCCTGCGCCGTGGCGTCCGCGTACACGAACAGGTCGCCCGCGTCGATCTCGACCAGGTCGTGGATGAGCAGCATGGCCGTGACCCGGCTCAGGTCGGTACCGGGCGGGGCGTACCCGCCCAGCACCTGGGCCATCAGGGCCAGGTGCCAGGAATGCTCGGCAGAATTCTCTTTCCGGGTGCCGTCCAGGATGCTGCTCTGCCTCAGCACGCCCTTGAGCTGGTCCGCTTCCCGCAGGAAGCGCAGGCGGGAATCCAGGGGCCGCATGGTCCCATTCGATCAGCTGGCCGCCGGGCGCGGCCACCTCAGGTACCGGTGGCCGCGGTCAGGGTGATCGTCCGGGCCGTGCGGTTCCGGGCCGCTTTCAGGCCCGAAGAGGCCCTGGAGAGCCGGACTTATCCCGGCATAGCCAGCCGATCACGAATCAGCAGCCGACTCGCCGTGCCCCCGCCCGAGGTGCCCTGGCGAGGCATGCGATCATGTCTGTGGGGGACCCAAAAGATGATACGGGGGACCGGCTCATCAAGCCCGCCCTGGCCAGGCGCTTGTCTGGCCAGGGCGGGTGGCCCGCCCCGGCCGGACCACGGACGGGTACCTGCACCAGGCGCCGGCCATCTGCTGGTGACCCGGCCCGGCTCAGGCCCGCGGCGGCCGCAGCCGGATGGCCAGGGTGACCGTGATCAGGTGGCCGATCAGGAAGCCGGGTCCCGCGGTCACGCCCGCCGCCCGGCGGTCGAACTGGCGTACCTGGCCGACCGGGGCCAGCGGGGAGAGCGCTACCGCGCCGGCCACGGCGAGGATCGTGGCGCCGAGGATCGCCGCCACGCCGGGCAGGCAGGCCGCGAGCGCGGTCTGCGCCCGGCTGCCGCCCAGGGCGCCCAGCACAGCTATGTCCTGGGCCGACCGGCTGATCAGCTGCGCGAGGCCCTGCCCGGCGAGCACCAGCATGGCCAGGGCGGCGATCGCGCCGAAGACGGCCAGCGCGACCACCTGCGGCCCGATCGCCTGCCGCACCTCGCGCCGGGTGATGTCTGAGCGGGCGACGGCGAAGGTCAGGCCGTTCGCCCTCTGATGGGTCGCCGCGAAGTACCGCCGCTGCATGGTCGTGGCCAGGGTGGTGAGGTGCTGCTGCAGGGCCGGTATCCCGGCGGTCCCGTGGTCCAGCCGGACCCCCACCCAGGAGAAGACGTAGTAGGGCAGCAGCTGGCGGGTGGCGCCGGGCGGAAGGACCCCGCCGTCCTGCTCGTCGGACTGGTCCACCAGGACCGGCGGGATGTCCACGATCCCGGTCACCCGGAACGTCAGGCGCTGTCCCGGAGTGGACCGGTAGGTGACGGGGTTCAGCCGGTAGAACTGATACGTCACCTGGCCGCCGACGCCCACCCCGAACAGGCGGGCGATGCCCGGGCTGAGGGCGATTTCCCGGGTCGCGCGGAGCCGGGGCAGACGGCCGGCCAGCACCGTCATCCGGTCCCGGGTGAAGTACGCGCCGTCGACGCTGCCGGTCAGGGAGTTAGTGAGGAAGGAGTCCCGGATGCGGCCAGCCACCACCGGATTGTCGTTCAGCCCGATGTACGCGTCTCTGGCGGTGATCCCGGGCAGCGCCTCGATCAGCTTGATGGGGTGGGTCACGGTCATTCCTGGCAGGATGCCGGGCACGTTGACGAAGGCGTCGCTGGCCTTGATCGAGACCAGGTAGCGCCCGTACGCGGACGCGGTGCGCCGGGCCCCGGCCACCGCCCCCAGCGCCACCGCACCGAACAGGCCGCCGATGACGGCCACGGTCAGCACGGTCCGCCAGGAACGCCGGGCGGTCGCGCGCCACAGGTACAGCGCCGCACGCATCGCGGGGTCAGGCCCCTGGCCCGCGCGTGATCATCATGTCCCCAGTATTCAGTGCCGCGGGAAGGCGGCGCAGGAAGGACCGCACGACAGTGCCGGGGTGGGTAGCCCCCCTGGGCCCGGGTGACTACCCTTCCGCGTCGCCGATGGCCGCGTCCACCTCGGCGCGGCGGGCGGCCATTTCAGCGTCGTAGCCGGCCTTGTCCTGGTCCATCCGCTCCGCGATCTCCTCGTCCTCGCGCATCAGCGCGTCGAGGTCGGTGCCGGCCGCGTCCAGGACGCCCAGGTCGGCGTAGGCGTGCCGGACCTTCGGGCCCCACAGCCCGATGTCCTTCACGCACGGCACGATCCGGCTGAACAGCAGGGTGCGGAAGGCCTGCTGGATGGGGGAGTGATCGGTGAATTCCAGGCACTCGTCCACGTCGTAGCCCATCCGCTCCCAGACCTCCTGGGCGCGGAACCGGTTGCGCATCAGGTAACAGCCCTCGACCACGAACTCCTCGCGGTCGGCCCGCTCGGCGTCGGTCAGCTCCGCGTAGTAGTCGCGCAGGGCCAGCCGGCCGAACGCCACGTGCCGGGCCTCGTCCTGCATCACGTACGCGAGAAGCTGCTTGACCAGGGGATTGGCGGCCACGTCGCGGTGCACCCCGAAGGCGGCCAGGGCCAGGCCCTCGATCAGCACCTGCATCCCCAGGTAGGGCAGGTCCCAGCGGGAGTCGCTCAGCGCGTCGGCGAGCAGCCGGGCCAGATCGTCGTTGATGGGGTAGTACAGGCCGATCTTGTCCCGGATGAACCGCTGGTACAGCTCCACGTGCCGGGCCTCGTCCATGGTCTGGGTCGCGGCGTAGAACTTGGAGTCCATGTCCGGGACGGACTCGACGATCCGGGCCGCCACGGTCAGCGCGCCCTGCTCGCCGTGCAGGAACTGGCTGAACAGCCAGGACCCGAGGTGATGGCCGAGTTCGTCGCGCTCCGCCTGGTTCAGCACCTCCCACTGGCGTGACCCGTAGATCGGGACGAACTCATCCGGCGTGGCCATCACGTTCGCCGGGTCCACGGGCACGTCCCAGTCGATCCGCTTCGCCGCGTCCCACTGCTTGTCCTTGCCGCGCTGGTAGAGGTCGAGGAGACGGCTCCGGCCCTCGTCGTACTCCCAGCTGAACCGCGCGGCCCCGGAGGCGGGGACATCCCAGGTGCCCGGGGGAACGGGGGTGGCGTAGTGGTCGTAGGTGCTCACGGCAGCCTCCTGGGGTGACGGGGAACGGCTCGCCTCACCTTTATTACTACTCAGTAGGCATGGCGGGCGCAATCCCTGGAGCCTCAGTCGTGCGCCGTCAGTCGTGCACGGAAGGCTCATGATCGGCGTGCCCGGCCGGCTCGATCTGGAACGTCGAGTGCGCCACGTCGAAGTGCCCGCGGACGCATTCCTGCAGCTGGTCCAGCAGGCCCGGGCCGCACCCGCTGGCCAGCGTGCCGGGCTCCACCACCACGTGGGCCGAGAGCACCGGCAGCCCGGAGGTGATGGTCCAGGCGTGCAGGTCGTGCACCTCGATGACGCCGTCCAGCCCGGTCATGTGCTCGCGCACCTCACTCAGGTCGATGCCCCGCGGGCTGGCCTCCAGCAGCACGTCCACCGCGTCCCGCAGCAGCCGCCAGGTCCGGGGCAGGATCAGCGCGCCGACCGCCAGGGAGGCGATGGGGTCGGCCCGGGTGAACCCGGTGACCGTGATGATCGCCGCGGTGACGAGCACGGCCAGGGCGCCGAACGTGTCCGAGGCCACCTCGAGGAACGCGCCGCGGGCGTTCATGCTCTCGGCCTGGGCCTGGCGCAGCAGGATCAGCGACGCGCCGTTGCCGGCCAGCGCGATGCAGCCGAAGACCACCATCACCCCGGTGTTCACCGGGGCCGGCGCGGCCAGCCGCCGCGCCGCTTCCACCAGGATGAACGTGGCCATGCCGAGCAGCAGCAGCGCGTTGGCCGTGGCGGCCAGGATCTCCGCCCGGGCGTAGCCGAACGTGCGCCGCAGGGTGGCGGGCTTGCTGGCGAAGTGCGCGGCGAGCAGGGACAGGCCGACCCCGGCCGCGTCGGCGGCCATGTGCGCCGCGTCGGCCAGCAGCACCAGGGACCCGGACAGTATCCCGCCGGCGATTTCCCCGGCGGCGATGCTGAGCGTGATCGCCATGACCGCGGCCAGCCTGCCGCGATGCCGGCCCGTGGCCGTCACGGCATGGTCGTGCGCGTGGCCTCCGCCGGCCGTCATCGCTGGCCGCTCCCTGTCAGGCGTCCTGCCCGTCGTCCGGCCGCCCGGGCCCGGGCGGCTTCCCGCCTGAAGAGTCTTCCCCCAGCGTGCCCCGGGTCGCACTCCCGGACAGCAACTCATACGCCGGGTTGGTCATGACGGGGCCTTCCGGGCGCAGCCCCACCGGCCCCCGGAAGCGCACCTTGGCCCCGCACACGACGCCGGGGATATGGGACCGGCCGTAGAACAGGGCGGTCAGGTCGCCGGTGGAGTCGGCGACATCCACGGCCAGCACGGAGTTCCGCTCGACCGGCCGGATCTCCACCGCGCGGACCCGCCCCTCGACGGTGGCCCGCCCCGGCTTCACCAACGATCCGATCGGGTTGACCCCGGCGGACGGCGCGGGCCGGTCGTAGCTGGCCTGATCGTCGGGTGGCCCGGCCGGGGGCGGCTGGTCCGCCCCGCGCCTGCGCCCGCGCAGCACCCGGCGGAGCCCGGACGGCGCGTGCAGGCTCGCGGGCAGTCCGGCCGACGGGTCCGCGACGGGGACGTCGCCGTCGGTGCCCGTCCCCGGGGCCCCGCTGGCGGCCACGGCCCCGTCCCGGTCGGCAGGCTCCCGGCCCGCGTTGTCCCCGCCCGCCTTCTCGGCCGGGTCGGCCGGGGGCGCGGCCGCGGCCGCGGCCTGGTCCTGCCTGCCCGCCTCCCCCGCGAGGGCCTTGAGGCTCATCTTGTCCGCGGCCGTCCGCTCGGCCTGGGCCAGCTGGCGGGCGTGCAGCACCTCCAGCCTGCTCTGCACGTCGAACGGGACGATGGTCGCCGCCGCGTGCGGGATCCGGCTCACCACCGCCGCGATCTTGTCTGCGGTGCGGTCGTGCAGCAGCCGGCCGATCAGCGGCGAGTAGCTGCGCCGGGGCAGGACCACCGTGACCTGCACGCCCGGCTGCGCCGCCTCCGCGCTGACCAGCTCGGCCGCGGCCCGGGTGAGCCGCCGGTCGGCACAGTCGATGAAGTCCAGCACGACGTCCATGCCGGCCCGGGTCCACTCCTCGCGCAGCGCGTCGGCCACCGCGGTGTCGATGACGAAGTGGACCGCCCGCAGGGTCGTGGGACGCAGGCTGCGGGCGTACCGCAGCGCGGCGATCGTGGCCAGGTCGAAGCTGTCCACGAACACGAACACGGTCCGCCGGGTGTAGTTCGGGGCCTGGGGCGGCTTGGGCCGGTCGCTGATCCGCTCCAGGACCTGCGCTTCCATCCCGTACTCGCGGTTCAGCCGGATGAGGGCCGGCACCCCGATGATGAAGACGATCACCACCAGCCAGGCGCCCTCGGTGAACTTCACCAGCACGAAGATGGCCACCACGATCAGGGCCGTGACACCCGCGGAGAAGTTGATGACCAGCTTGCGCCGCCAGTGCGGCTCCTTGTGCGTGTGGTGGTACTTGGCCATGCCGAACCCGGCCATGGTGAACGCCGTGAACACGCCGATCGCGTAGAACGGCACCAGGGCGTTGACGTTGGCGCCGGCCCCGGCCAGGAGGGCGCAGGACAGGACGGCGAGCACGATAATGCCGTTGGAGAAAACCAGGCGGTGCCCGCGCTTGGTCAGCCAGCGGGGCAGGAACGCGTCCTCGGCCACGAAGTTGGCCAGGAACGGGAAGCCGTTGAAGCTGGTGTTGCCCCCGGTGTACAAGATCAGCGCGGTGGCCGCCTGGACGGCCACGAACAGCACCTCGCCCACCCCGTGCTGGCCGAAGACCGCGTGGGCCTCCTGGGCGAGCACCGTGGGCACGCCGCCGGTGTACGGCGCGGAGTGGGTCGCGTGGGCCAGCCAGGAGATCCCGGCCACCAGGGTGCCCAGGATGAGGCCCTCGGTGACCAGCACCTTGCGGGCGTTGAGGCCCTCGGGGGGCTTGAACGCGCTGACCGCGTTGGACACGGCCTCGATGCCGGTCAGCGACGATCCGCCGTTGGCGAACGCGCGCAGCAGCACGAAGACCATCCCGAACGCGATCAGGCCGCCGAAGGAATGGTGGCCGGTGTACTGCCCGGGGAGGGGATAGTGGTGCTGCGGCAGGTCGCCGAAGATCTCCCGGACCAGCCCGGTGACGATCAGCAGGATGACGATGCCGGAGAACAGGTAGGTGGGCAGCGCGAACGCCTTGCTGGCCTCGCGGATGCCGCGCAGGTTGCCGTAGCACATCAGGATCACGATCGCGATCGAGATGACGGTGATCAATGTCGCGTGGTTGAGCGCGGGGACCGCCGAGGCCACCGCCGCGGTGCCCGCGGCCACCTGGACCGCCACCGTGACCACGTAGTCGATGAGCAGCGCGACCGCGGCGACCTGGGCCACCTTGGGCCCGAAGTTGTCCCGGGCCACCACGTACGACCCCCCGGCCCGGGTGTAGACCGTGACGACCTCGCGGTAGGACAGCACCACCAGCGCCATCACGAACAGGACCACCCCGGTCAGCGGCAGGATCAGGGTGAACGCGGTGACCGCCAGGCCGCCCTTGAGCAGCTCGATCAGGATCTCCTCGGTGCCGTACGCCGAGGAGGAGATCCCGTCCGGGGCCAGGACGCCGAGCGCGGCCACGTTGGACAGCCGCTGCTCGCTGAGTTCCTGGTTGACCATGGGCGGGCCGAGCAGCCGCCGTTTCAGCGTGTAGCCCACGCCCTCGGGCAGGTTGTCGCCCCTGCCGAGGAAGCCCACTGCCTTGCGCATCGCCAACTGAGGTGCCCTTCATTTCGCCTGACCAGGCCTTCATACCACCGGGTAGAGCCAGCCCTGACCAACGGGGCATACGGCTGATACCCGCCCGGTCTTCCGGCTAGCCGGGCCTTAACGCAGCCTTAGCGGCGGCCTTTTTGCCGCCCCGTTACCCGATGCCGAAGAAGCCCAGCACCGTGGTGCCCAGCAGGGTCAGGCTCATGGCGGAGATCCCGACCGTGCACACGGTGGCCGCGATCCGGAACAGCGGGCCGTTCGCGGCCTTGCCGAGCACGCTGCGGCGGTTGGTGAGGATGAGGATGTAGATCAGGATGACCGGGGTGACGATGCCCTGCAGCACCTGGGTGCCGATCAGCAGGGTGATCAGGTTGATCGGGGTGAGGGCCAGTGCGGCCCCGATGATCACCTGCACCGTGAACAGGCCCAGGAACAGCCGGGCCTCGGTGAAGCGGCGGGAGATCGAGCGTTCCACCCCGACCGCCTCGCTGATCGCGTAGGCACTGGACAGCGGGACCACCGCGCCGGCCAGGGCTGACGCGCCGATCAGGCCGAACGCGAAGAGCAGCTCGGCCGCGGGCCCCGCCACCGGGCGCAGCGCCTCGGCGGCCTCCTTGGCCGAGGTGAGCGGGCCGCGGCCGCCGATGGCCGCCGCGGTGGCGATGATGATGGTGATCGAGATGATGCAGGCGAACACGGCCCCGATGATCGCGTCGAGCCGCACCCGCGGGTAGTCGGCCTCGTCGGCGCCCTTGTCCACCACGCCCGCCGCCGCGTACAGCTGCATGTACGGGCTGACCGTGGTGCCGATCAGGGCCACGCCCAGCAGCAGGAAGCTCTTGGTGTACAGGAAGTGCGGGATGACCAGGTTGCTGCCGACCTGCGCCCAGTCCGGGTGGCCCAGGATCATGGCGACCGGGTAGGCCAGGAACGCCAGCGACAGGATGAGGAAGATCCGCTCGGCGTAGCGGTAGGAGCCGAACACCACCAGCGCCCAGATGGCGACCGCCGCGATCGGGATGATCACGTACCGGCTGACCCCCAGCAGCTCGAACGCCGCGCCGATCCCGGCGAACTCCGACACCACCAGCCCGGTGTTGGCCAGCAGCACGCAGAACAGCGCCACCCCGGTGAGCCGCAGGCTGAACTGCTCGCGGATCAGCGCGGCCAGGCCCTTGCCGGTGTGGGTGCCCAGCCGGACCGCCATCTCCTGCACCAGGATCAGCGCGAACGTCACCAGCACCATGAAGAACAAGGTCCGGTAGATGAACTGCGATCCCGCGGAGGCGTAGGTGGCGATCCCGGCCGCGTCGTTGCCGGCGTTGGCGGCCACCACCCCGGGCCCGGCGATGGCCAGCAGCATCCAGATCCGGCCCCGGCGGGACCGGATCAGCCGCACCCCGCCCGCCCGGAACCGGGTCAGCGAGGTCATCCCCCCGCGCGGCCGTGAGCGCGGCGAGCCCAGTTCCGACGCGGGCTCCTCCTCCTTAGTGCTCACTGTGTCTCCCTGGGCGTTCGCGCCGTCCGGAAGCCCATGCACCGGCCGCTCGCACGGGCCTGGCGGCCCATGCTCGTTAGCCGGTACCGGACGGCGCTCACTGGAGAAGTCTCGGGAAGTGCAGCCGCCCGTGCCCCGGCACGAGGGCGTCGAGCACGTCGTCGGAGAGGATCCGGCCCAGCGGGCGGCCGCCGTCGTCAACGACCAGCAGCGACGAACGGCGCGACTCGACCAGTTCGGTGGCCACCGTGTCCAGGTCGTCCTCGGGACGCAGGGTCATCAGCGGGCCGCCGGAGCCGATCAGGTCGCCGAGGCGCTGGGCGCCGTCGCTGACCAGCAGGTCGAAGGCGGAGACGTCCCCCATCAGCCGCCCTTCATCGTCCAGCACGGCCACCGAGTCGATCTCGGTCCGGTGCAGGGCCTGCTCGGCCAGCCGCTGGCTGACCTGGGCCACGGTCTCGTCGGGCGAGGCGCAGGCCAGCACGCTGGTCATTATCCCGGCCGCCTCGTCCCCCGGGTAGCCGAGCAGCCGGACCAGCTCGCGCTGGACCTGCTGCGGCATCCGGGCCAGCAGCACGCCCTGCTCCTCGTCGCTCAGGTCACGCAGCGCATCCACCGCCTCGTCCGGTTCCATCCGGGCCACCAGCTCGGCGGCCTGGTCCGGCTCGACCTCGCGCAGCAGCGCGGTCAGTTCCTGCGGTTCCATCTCCTCCAGGGCGTCCGCGGCCAGGTCCTGGCCCAGGCTCTCGATGAGCTCCTGCCGGCCCGGCCGGCCCAGCCCCTCGAGCACGTCAGCCAGCTCGGCGGGACGCAGCTTGCGCAGCGCGTTGTGCGGGGTGCGCAGCTTCACCGCGGACGGCGACTCGGCGGAGTCGGACCCGAACGACTCGATCGCGGCCCAGTCGATCACCCGGTCCGGGGTCGGGTGCCAGCGGAACCGTTTCGGGCCCAGCCTGCGCAGCAGCGTCTGCAGGCTGACGTCCACCCCGACCAGGTGGATGGGGTCACCCACCTGGGCCAGGTACAGGTCCGCGGCCCGGATCACCTGGATCTCGTCGGTGTCCACGAGCTGATGGTCCAGGATGTCGCGGGCCAGCAGCACCTCCCCCTCACGCCGCTGGAACTCGCGCAGGTCCAGGCGGGCGGTGCGCAGGGTGACGGACCGGCGGTGCAGCCGGTCGATGGCCGAGGCGTCGAGGAAGGCCCGCCGCCGCCCGACCCGCATGACGACGCCGGTGACGAGCGGGTAGGTCTCCCCGCCGTGCACCTTGGCCAGCAGGTCCGCGACGTGGCCCACCTCGTCGCCGGCCTGGTTGAGCACCGGGCGGCCGATGAGCCCGGCCAGGGACACGATGTCCTGCCGCAGCTGGCGTGAGGTGATGGCGCGCTCAGAGGGCTGGATCAGGCGGGCGAGCGGCGTGTGGTCCCGCCGCCGGCGGGACGGGTCACGGTGATTGAGGAAGAACCGATCGGACACAGCAGCCTCCTGGGCCCGCCGGCTCTGCCCGGCGGCTTAGGGCGTTCGCCCCAGCCGCGGATAGCCGGCGAGCGGTCGGTGGGATCGGGAGGAGTGCCGCCCGGCGACCCGGCCTGTCGCGCTGGCCGTGATCGCCGGGGATGTACTGGAAGGATCGCCGAGCACGGCCGTCACCTCCTCGCCTCGCCTGCGATCAGTCTGGCTGTACGCCACCTCGCGACTTTACCCTGGACCGGGCTGATTATCGGAATCCCGGCCCGGTTACCGCCCCCGCAGGCCCGGCTCCGCGGCCGCTGCCTTTACCACGGGCTTGCCACCTGTTCACCACACTGATCTTTCCCCGCGCGCCGGGCCAGGAACACTAGGGGGTATCGCACGCGACCGGCGGCAGAGGGTTTCCCGGGCCTGTCCGCGGCCCAGCCCGGCCGGATCGTGCGCAGAGGGGAATGCCCTGGATGGCGACATCACCCGGTACGCCGGCCACAACCCGGCCGGGACGCACGATTCGCCTGTCAGATCTGCTCGGACGCCCGATCACCGACAGCCAGGGGGAATTGCTGGGCCGGGTGGGCGATGTGGTCGCGCGCTTCCCCGGCGACCCCCTCCCGGTGGTGAAGGGACTGGTGGCCAAGGTGGGCGGCCGGGAGGTGTTCGTGCCCGCGAGATCCTCGGGCACGTCCACGCCGACCCCGAGCGCGCCCGGTCGGGAGGTGAACCGGGCCAGGAAGTGCGGCCGGTCAGGAGGCGCGCCGGGCGCGGCCGCTCCTGGTCGAGCCGCAGGGCCAGGGTGGGGCAGGACGCGACCGCCCGCCGGGCATGCTCGTCCAGCTCCGCCGGCACCGGTTCCGGCGCGATGACCGGGTAGCCCCAGGGGTCCAGCGTGACCATCTCGGGGAGCAGGTCCGCGCACACGCCGTGGGCGTCACAGGCGATCGGGTTCACCCTGAGGACCCGGTTCACGGCCGGCCGCCCTGGCTCGCGGCCGGGCCGCCCTGGCCCGCGGCCGGTCTCGCCGGGGGCCGGGGGACAGGCAGCACCGGCGGCCGGGCCGCGTCCGGGCACGGCCCCCGGGTCAGGTGCTGCCGCAGGTCGGCAGCGAACACCCGCAGCGCGCTGGCGACCAGGGCGACGGCGCCGTCCGGGAGGTGGCAGGCACCCCGCTTGTCCACCAGCGGCAGCAGGGAGCCCAGCCAGCCCGCGGCCCGCTCGTCCCGGCCCTGCCAGGCGATGTGGGCCAGCGCGTCCGCGATGGCCGGCAGCCCGAACGTGCACGGCCCGCACTGCCCCGCGCTCTGCCCGGCCAGGTAACGCAGGACCCGGGCGGTCTCGGCCAGCCCGCAGCACGCCGCGGGCACCGCGATCATTACCCCCGCGCCGAACGACGCGCCCGCCGAGCGCAGTCCCGGCGGGCTGACCGGCACCGCCGCGGCCCCGGGCAGCGGCACCCAGCCGCCGAAGTAGCCGCCCGCCAGGATGGCCTGCAGCGGTTCCGCGGCCCCGCCCGCCAGCTCGATCAGCTCACCGGCCGGCAGGCCCAGCCCGATCTCGTACACGCCGGGACGGTTCACCGCCCCGCCCACCGTGACCAGGGCGGATCCGGGTGCCGCGCGGGTGCCGACGGAGGCGAACCAGTCCGGGCCGTACCGGGCGATCAGCGCCAGGTGCGCCAGGGTCTCGACGTTGCTGACCAGGGTGGGCTGCCCGCCGACCCCGCGCTCGAACGGGCGCGGCGGCACGTACACCGGCACCGCGCGGCCCCCGTTGAGGAAGTTCACCAGCGCGGACTCCTCGCTGGCCACGTAGCCGCCGGGCAGCTCCACGATGCGGACCGGGGGGCCGCGCAGGCCGGCCTGCTGCCGTTCGGCCACCGCCGCCATCAGCCGGTCGGCTCCGGCCGGGTCGGCCCCGTCCACGCACAGGTAGGCGCTGGCCGCGCCGACCGCGGCCGCCGCCAGCTCGATCCCGTCCAGCACCAGGTGCGGCGACTGGCGGAGCAGGATCGCGTCCTTCCCGCTCGCGGGCTCGGACTCGGCCCCGTTGGCGACCAGGACCGCGCCCCCGCGCCGCCGCCCGCGCCCGGACCGGGCGGCCGCCGCGGTAACCGCCCGCATCTTCCGGGCCGTCGGGAAGGCCGCGCCGCCGCGCCCGGTCAGCCCGGCGCGCTCCACGGCGGCGATCAGCTGGGCCTGGCCTGCCCGGCCGACCCCGCTGGCCCCGCCGGCTGCGCCGGCCCTGCTGGCCAGGCCGGCTGGGCCGGGAGGGGCCCGTAGCGGCCGGCGTGGGCCTGCAGCCCGAGCGGCGGGCCCGGCGCGACCAGGCGAGGCAGCTGGCCCGGCGGCAAGGGGTGGCCGGGTGCCCCGGCGCTGCGGACCGCGGTCACGGCACGATCCGGGAGGCGTGCGTGAGGGGTGGCAGCCCGGCGTGCAGGGACCAGCCCGGCCGCAGCGGGCCCGTGGTCAGCCAGGCGCCCCCCGCGACCAGCACGGCCACCAGTGCGATCGCGCCGGCCACCCGGACCTTCGGGTGCGCGGGCCAGCCGTCGGCCAGCCGCCATCCGGTCAGGCCCGCGATCGCGGCGACGCACAGCAGGGTGACCACCAGCACCCACCGGGTGCGGGTGTCGCTGCCGGTGCCGAGGCCGTGCAGCACCGCGACCGGCCAGCACAGGTAGGCGGTCCAGTGCACCAGCCGCCAGGACCGGTGGCCGAGCCGGGCCCGCAGCAGGCTGGTCACGGTCAGCGCGATCAGCAGGTCGAAGGCGATGGCGCCGAGCCCCAGCCACAGCGGCCGGTAAGGGGAGATGAACGGGACGAATACGTCCTGCAGGTCGATCGGGACGAAGTTGTCGGTGATCGTCGTCAGCACGTGCGCCACGGTGAACGCCAGCGCCAGCAGGGACATGTTGCGGTGCAGTCCGATGGTGATGAACCGGGGCCAGCGGCGCCCCTCGAAGCGCACCGCGATGAGCAGCCCGAGCGCCATCCCCATGGTCAGCAGGACCAGGGCCACCACGCCGGTGGCCCGGGTGATGTACCAGAGCGGGGTGGAGGAGGTGACGACGATCGCCGCGTGCCCGCCCAGCTGCGGCAGGACGGCGGCGCCCAGCGAGCCCGGGACCGGTCCCGCGGCGCCCGCTGCGCTCACGAGCCCCCCGATACTCCCTGGGCAGGCCCCTGGGCCGGGGCGACGTTCTGCGCCGGGACCTGCACCGAGCCGCCCCCTGCTGGGTGCCGCCCTGCTGGGTGCCGCCCTGCTGGGTGCCGCCCTGCTGGGTCCCGCTGCCCGCGGACTGGCCGGTGCCGCTGCCGCGGGCCTGGCTGCTGGCCGCGGCGGAGCCGGACAGGTGGCTGAAGGCGAGCGCGATCGCGGCCGAGCCGGCGATGCCCGCCGCGCCGATCCGGAACGTCAGGCGGCGCACCCGCCGCAGCCCGTCCTCCCGGGCGGCGACGGCGAAGCGCACGTCATCCCGCCCCATGGGCACCCCTCCTGATCGGCCGCGCCTCAGGCAGTTTACGTGGCCAGACCCAGTGAAGCGCATCGACCTGATGGTCCGCTGAAGGCCTCTGCTCAAGAATCTCCCGGCAGCGTATTCTCGCTGCATGCGCGGTTATACGCAGGACAAGGACGCTTACCTCAAGCGGTTGCGGCGGATCGAGGGCCAGGTGCGCGGCCTGCAGCGCATGGTGGAAGAGGACGTCTACTGCATCGACGTGCTCACCCAGGTCTCCGCCGCGACCCGGGCGCTGCAGGCGGTGGCGCTGGGGCTGCTGGAAGAGCACCTGGGCCACTGCGTCACCGAAGCGGTCCGGGCGGGCGGCGACGAGGGCCGTGAGTCGGTGCGCGAGGCCGCGGAGGCCATCTCCCGCCTGGTGAAGTCCTAGTCGCTGGCCCACTCGTGCTCGGGGTCGGCGAGCCGGGCGAAGGCCCGCAGGTTGGCCAGGCTCTCCCCCCGCTTGACCCGCCACGCCCATTCCTTGCGGATCGAGGACGCGAACCCGATGGCCAGGGCCGGGTCGAAGTTCTCGTCCGAGTAGGTCAGCACGCAGCCCAGGATCCGGTCCACCTCAGCGGTGCTCACCGAGCTCAGCGGCAGCCGCCCGACCAGGTACACGTCCCCGGACGGGTCGAGGGCGAAATGCACCCCGTACATCCGGCCGCCCCGCTCCAGCAGGAAGCGGTAGAAGCGGGCGTGATCCTCGTCCGGCTGGCGGCAGAAGAACGCCTCCACGTGCAGGCTGTGCCGCCCGGCGATCAGCCAGGTCATGGTGGCCAGCTTGTGCTGGCCCTCCAGCTTGACCAGGTAACTGCCCGGCTGCGGGCTCTCCCAGCCCAGGTCCAGCTCGCGCAGGGCGGCCTCGATGGCTGCCGCGGCGTCTTCCTGGTCGGCGGACGGGCTGCGGCCGGGGGCGGGCTCGGTCATGGTCCCCATCCTGCCAGGCTGCTCCTATCAGGGCAGGGCCCGGGTGAAGCCTGGCCTGGCGCGCTGCCTTCATAGGCAGAGCCGCTGCTCATCGCGCCGGCGTAGACGCTCATCAGCCGGTCAACGGTGCGGGACCAGCCGAACCGGGAGGCGTGCGCCACGGCGCCGCGGGACAGCTGTTCGCGCCGGGCGGGGGAGCTGATGAGCTCGCGGAGCGCCCGCGCGTAGCTGGCCGGATCATGGTCGTTCACCAGGAGGCCTGACTCGCCGTGCTTGACCGCGGTGCGCAGGCCGCCCACGGCGGCCGCGATCACCGGCGTGCCGCACGCCTGGGCTTCCACGGCCACCAGGCCGAACGACTCCGAGTACGAGGGCACCATGACCACGGTCGCGGCCCGGTACCAGTCGGCCAGCTCCCGCTGGGGGCACGGTGGCTCCAGCCGGACCAGGCCCGCGATACCCAGGTCGTGCGCCAGCTCGATCAGCCCGTCAGGGTCGGCCCGCCCGGTTCCGCTGGGCCCGCCGACGAACGCCAGCGTCAGGGTCCGGGCCAGCGCCGGGTCATCCCGGACCAGCTGCGCGGCGGCGCGCAGCACCAGGTCGGGGGCCTTGAGCGGCTGCACCCGGCCCGCGAAGACCACCACGGTCCCGTCCGGGGGCAGGCCGAGCCGCGCCCGGGCCCGGGCCGCCGGGCCGGGCCGGAACACCGACAGGTCCACTCCCGGGTTCACCGTCCAGACCTTGGCCGGGTCCGCCCCGTACAGGCCGACCAGCTGGAGCGCTTCCTCTTCGGTGTTGGCGACCAGGCGGTCCGCGGTCGCCACCACCTCGGTCTCGCCCCGCAGCCGCATCTCCGGTTCGGCCGCGTCGCCCCGGGCCAGGGCCGCGTTCTTCACCCGGCCCAGCGTGTGCATGGATTGCACCAGGGGGACCCCCCAGCGCTGCCGGGCCACCAGGCCGACCTGGCCGGAAAGCCAGTAATGCGCGTGCACCAGGTCGTACCGGCCAGGGTCGTGGGCGGCCTCCGCGCGCAGCACCTCGAACGTGAACTGGCACAGCTGGGCAGGCAGGTCCGCCTTGTCCAGCTCCTCGAACGGGCCGGCCGGGACGTGCCGGACCAGCACGCCGGGCACCAGCTCAGCGACGGGCGGCGCGTCCGGCGAGACGGCCCGGGTGAAGATCTCGACCTCCACGCCGCGGCCGGCCAGCCGCTTGGCGACCTCGACCACGTAGACGTTCAGGCCCCCGGCATCACCGGTGCCTGGCTGTTCGAGCGGCGAGGTATGGACACTGATGGTCGCGATCCGCCGGGGGAAGCGTCGCGGCACGGGCATGCACCTCCGATTGATCAACCACCTGATAGTGCACCCTGTTCCCGCCCGGGCGCGCCGTCCTGCCTGGTCGGGTGCGCCGGCCCCGGGTCCAGCGCGCCGTCCGCTGCGGCCCGTTAAGCTCAGCAGTATGGCGACGCTGGTGCTGCTGCGGCACGGAGAAAGCGAATGGAACGCGGAAGGCCTGTTCACCGGCTGGGTGGATGTGGGCCTGTCCGAGCGGGGCGCTGCGGAGGCCGCGGGCGGCGGGAGACTGCTGCGTGAGGCGGGCGTGGTGCCCGATCTCGTGCACACGTCGGTGCTGACCCGGGCCATCCAGACCGCCAACCTGGCGCTTGAGTCCGCGGGCCTGCTCTGGCTGCCGGTGCGCCGGACGTGGCGCCTCAACGAGCGGCACTACGGGGCGCTGCAGGGCAAGAACAAGGCCCAGACGCGCGAGGAGTTCGGTGACGAGCAGTTCATGCTCTGGCGCCGGTCCTACGACGTGCCCCCGCCGCCGCTGGCCGACGACGATCCCTACTCGCAGGCGGCCGACCCGCGGTACGCGCTGCTCCCGCCGGAGCTCATGCCGCGCACCGAGTGCCTCAAGGACGTGCTCACCCGGCTGATGCCGTACTGGCATGACGCCATCGTCCCGGACCTCGCAGCGGACGCGACGGTGCTGGTGGTGGCGCATGGCAACTCGCTGCGGGCCCTGGTCAAGCACCTGGACGGCATCTCCGACGACGAGATCGCCGGGCTGAACATCCCGACCGGCATCCCGCTGGTCTACGAGATCGGCGCCGATTTCCGGCCCAAGGAGCACGGTGGCCGTTACCTCGACCCGCACGCCGCCGCCGCCGCGGCGGAGGCCGTCGCGAACCAGGGACGCTGACCGCTCCGGGCTGGCCGCATCGGGCAGGCCGGGCCGGTACGCCCGGCCCTGAGCCTTGCTTCGTGACAAATCGGGCATGACGCCGCCCTGGCTACTGTGTGAATAGATGGGGAACAGGACGGCCGGGCGGTCCCGGCCAGAGACGATCTGCCCTGGTCCCGCATACCATCAGAGAGTGTGCGCGCAGGTAGCGGTGAGCATGACTGGATCGGCCACTGAACTGGACAGCCCCCGAACAGACGCCAGAACAGGAGCCTCCCCATCGTGAAGATCCGGAAGGCGGCCAAGGCGTCTCCGGACATTGACGGGACAGCCCAGCAGCGTCAGGCTCCCCGGCTCCCGGCCGGTATCGCGGCCGTCCTCTCCGTGCTCTCCTCCTCGGCGGTGGTCATCGACAGTGATGACCGGGTGCTCCGGGCGAGCGCGGCGGCCCGGTCGTTCGGCCTGGTCAAGGGCGACCGCCTGATGGTCGGCGAGCTGCTGGCCCTGGCCCGCCAGGTGCGCCGGGACGGCGAGATCAGGGAAGGTGAGATCGAGGTCTCGGGGACCAAATTCGGCGGCCGGACCACGAGCTTCGCGGTGCGGGTGGCGCCGCTGGGATCCGCGGTGGGCGGCGGCGGCCTGGTGCTGCTGCTGGCCGAGGACCAGACCGAGAGCCGCCGGGTGGAGGAAGTCCGCCGGGACTTCGTGGCCAACGTGAGCCACGAGCTCAAGACCCCGGTCGGGGCGCTGGCCCTGCTGGCCGAGACGGTCGAGGATGCCGCCGACGATCCCGAGGCGGTCCGCCGGTTCGCCGGCCGGATGCGGCAGGAGGCGTCCCGGCTCACCAAGCTGGCTCAGGACCTGATCACCTTGTCCCGGATCCAGGCGGCCGAGCCCATCCCCGATCCCATCCCGGTGGATGTCTCCCTCGTGGTGGCCGAGGCCCTGGACCGGTGCCGGATGAAGGCCAACGCCCACGGCATCGAACTCGCCGCGGACGGCGAGCCCGGCCTGGTCGTGATGGGTGACGAGGACCTGCTCGTCAACGCGCTGCGCAACCTGCTGGAGAACGCGGTCGCCTACAGCCCGGAGAAGACCCGGGTGGTGGTGACCACCTACCGAGTCGTCGACGACGTGGCCGAGATCAGCGTCACGGACCAGGGGATCGGCATCCCGCAGCGCGACCTGGAGCGGATCTTCGAGCGTTTCTACCGGGTCAACCCGGCCCGCTCCCGTGCGACCGGCGGCACCGGGCTCGGCCTGGCCATCGTCAAGCACGTGACCGCCGCGCACGGCGGCCAGGTCACGGTCGGCAGCAAGGTAGGTGAGGGGTCAACGTTCACCCTCCGCCTGCCGGTTGCGAATCGCCCACGCGCTGCGGCCGGGAACCCCCTGCCACCAGCAGCATCATCTGCCAGGGAGGCTGTGAAGTGACGCGGGTGCTGGTCGTGGAAGACGAAGAATCATTCAGTGACGCCCTGTCCTACATGCTCCGCAAGGAGGGCTTCGAGGTCGCGGTCTGCCCGACCGGCCCGGACGCGCTCGAGACCTTTGACCGGGACGGCGCCGACCTGGTGCTGCTCGACCTCATGCTGCCGGGGCTGCCCGGCAGCGAGGTGTGCCGCACGCTCCGCGAGCGGTCGAGCGTGCCGGTGATCATGCTGACCGCCAAGGACAGCGAGATCGACAAGGTGGTCGGCCTGGAACTGGGCGCTGATGACTACGTGACCAAGCCGTTCTCCTCCCGTGAGCTGGTGGCCCGGATGCGCGCCGTGCTCCGGCGGCGCGGTGAGCCCGAGGACGCCGCGATCTCGACGCTGGAGTCCGGCCCGGTGCGGATGGACGTGGACCGGCACGTGGTGACCGTGCGCGGTGACCAGGTCCAGCTGCCGCTGAAGGAGTTTGAGCTGCTCGAGGTGCTGCTGCGCAACACCGGGCGGGTGCTCACCCGGATGCAGCTGATCGACCGGGTCTGGGGCGCCGACTACGTCGGCGACACCAAGACCCTTGACGTGCACATCAAGCGGCTGCGGGCCAAGGTCGAGGCGGACCCCGGGAACCCGCGGCACATCATCACGGTCCGCGGGCTGGGCTACAAGTTCGAGCCCGGCAGCTGAGGCCGGGCGCCGGCCCCCGGGTCAGGACGCCCGGGTCAGGATGTCGGTGTCGCGGTCGCGGTCGCGGTGGCCGCGGCCGACCCGCTCACGGACGGCGTGGGAGACGCCTGGCCGTGATGCTTGCCTTTCGCTGACGCGCTGGGCGTCGGCGACGCCGTCGGGGCCGGCGAGTACGTGGCGTAGGCGTCCGCCCGGGCGAGCACCGGGAGGTCCAGGCTTACCGTGCCCGCGTTCTGGAAGGTGAGGAACACCTTGACGTAGGTCCCCCCCGGCAGGCTGCGGGTCAGGCCGGTGAGGATCAGCTTGGGCTCTGGCCCGGTCAATAGCGCGCTCGTGTCCTGCTCCAGAGCCACGCCTCCCGTGGGCAGGGTCACCGAGGTGGCTGTGCCGGGCGCGGAGACGCGGACCAGGCGGTCACGCGGGCCTGTGTTGACCAGTCCCACGAACATGCCCGCGGAACTGCCCGCGGGCAGGGTGGTGTTCGGCGCCGCGCCCAGGATGAACGCGTCGCGGATCGCGATCTCGCCCCCGCCCTCGTGGAGGGTCGTTGACGCCCCGTTCGTGGGCGGGTGCCAGTGCAGGACCGGCGCGCTGCCGCCGGCCTCGCACCCCGCCAGCACCGGGATCAGTGCCACCGCCGCCACAGCGCAGGCGCGGCGCAGGGCGCGGCGGCCCGGCCGGGATGATCGGGACGCGGCCGTAGGCCGCAGCGCGGGGCGGCTCAGGGGGAGCATCACGTGCTCTCCTCGTATTCGTGTCAGGTGCACCTGGGACGCGAGAAAGCGTATCGGCAGCCGGTGGCCGGCCGGTCACCGGCCCGGGTGTGTCGCCGCCGCGGGTACCGGAGCGCCCAGCGCTGCCGCGCCGCCGCGGGTCAGGCGGGCCGCAACGCGGCCTGCCCGGCCAGCAGCATGGTGTCGCCGGGGTCGTCGAGACCCTCCGGGGTGGGCTTGGTCAGCGCCCGCAGCCCGCTCTCCATCCGCACGGCCGGGCCGAGATCCCGCTGGATGCCGCGGACCGCGCCGTCCTTGTCCACCAGGACCGCGGTCAGCCCGGCCGTCTGGTAGGTGCCGCCCATGGCATCGCGGCTATCGGTGATCACGTAGTCCCCGCTGAGGCCGCTGCGGCGGGCCAGCGCCCGGGCCTGGACCACGGCGGATCCGGTGGCCACGAAATAGAGCGGCACGCTCGCCGCGGCCGCCTGCCGGCTCAGCTGGCGCGCGGCCGCGGTGCACTGGCAGCCGGCCGGAACCAGCGCGAGGACCGAGGGGTGGAAGTCGCGCAACGCGGCGGACTGGCTGCTGCCGACGGTGACGCTGGCTTCCGGCAGCAGCCCGCCGACCTGGCCTACTGCGGGCCGGGACGGCCGTGGCACGCTGGTCGTTTGCAACGTGCCGGGTAGTCCGCGGCGCGCCGTGAACATGGTGAGCAGGGTGCCGGCCAGCAACGTCAGGGCCAGGCAGCTGGCGAGCAGGGGAAGGATCATCCCGTCTCTGGTGAGCGGGCCGCCCAGCCGCCGGGCCAGCCGATTCCTGCGCTGCACGCGCAGCTCCCGGTGGTACGCCTGGATATCCCGATCGAGCTCCCGGGCGTCGTCCGGGATCTCGATGTCAACCGGGGGCAGGCCGTAGTCGTCCCGCTCCGGATCCCCACCTCTGTTCACGAGCATCCTTCTCCGGCGTACGCGGCCTCGTTGCTCTCCAGTATGTGCCTGCGGCCCCCTTCGGGGCACGCTTGGCCGCCAGCGGATTTGGCCCAGGTTCGTCCCCCCGGGTGCCGCGGACACCGCTGCGGGGGTGCGGTGGCCGGCGTTCCGGGGGGGCGGAGACGGCGCCCCGGCAGTGCGGAAGAAGGCCCCCGCGGTGCCGCCAGGACAGCCTGGAAGGGCCCGCGACCTGCCCCCGTCCCGCACCAGGAGAAAGCCCCTAACCGGCCACTGAGCGGGCGATCGACGGGAAACCGGGCTGGAAACATATGATCCCGTGCCGGGGGCCCTCGCGGGGCCCCCGCTCCCCCCGACACGCCCCAGCAGCCGCTTTCAGGGGTCCTAAAACGCCCATTGACCTGCACGTTTAACGTGAACGACAGGTAGGGAACCCCTGTGGTCGTGCTAACATTGCTTTAGCGGAAGGGGTATGTGCCACATGACTTTTAAGGTCGGCGACACGGTCGTCTACCCCCACCATGGGGCTGCTCGCATCGAAGAGATCGAGACCCGTTCGATCAAGGGTGAGGACAGGACGTACCTCGTTCTCAAGGTCGATAAGGGTGACTTGACCGTACGCGTTCCTGCGGACAATGCCGAGCTGGTGGGCGTCCGGGACGTTGTCGGGCAGGAAGGACTGGAGAGGGTGTTCGAGGTGCTTCGCGCCCCGCACACCGAGGAACCGACCAACTGGTCACGGCGGTACAAAGCCAACCTTGAGAAGCTCGCCTCCGGCGACGTGAACAAGGTGGCCGAGGTCGTCCGTGACCTGTGGCGCAGGGACCGGGAACGCGGCCTGTCCGCGGGCGAGAAGCGCATGCTGGCCAAGGCGCGTCAGATCCTGGTCAGCGAGCTCGCCCTGGCCGAGAAGACCAACGAGGACAAGGCAGAGGCGCTGCTCGACGAGATCCTCGCCTCCTGACCTTGCCGCGGCGCGCACATGGTGAGCGGGCTGCCCAGGGTCGGAGTGGGCACGGATGTGCACCCCTTCGGGCCTGGACGCCCGCTTCACCTGGCGGGGCTGTTCTGGCCGGGTGAAGAGGGCCTGACTGGTCATTCGGATGGTGACGTGGCGGCGCATGCCGCCTGTGACGCGTTGCTGTCGGCGGCTGGGCTCGGTGATCTCGGGGCGAACTTCGGCACCGCCGACGCGCGGTGGGCCGGGGCACCGGGCGCCGCGTTGCTGCAGGCGACCGCGGCCCTGGTCGCCGGGGCCGGGTACGTCATCGGTAACGTCGCGATCCAGGTCGTCGGCGAGCGCCCGCGGCTGTCACCCCGGCGCCAGGAAGCCGAGAAGGTGCTGTCCGAGGCCCTCGGCGGCGTGCCGGTCAGCCTGTCCGGGACCACGACGGACGGGCTGGGCCTGACCGGCCGGCGGGAGGGCATCGCGGCCGTCGCCACGGCCCTGGTGATCAAGCGGGACTAGCAGGGTAGAGCAGCTCCCGGTAGCTGGGGCCGTAGTGCTGCTCCAGTTCCCCTACCGTTTCCTCGATGTCGGGCTGGACGTCCTTCGTGATGCAGGCCACCGAGGGCAGTATCCCGGGATTCCAGGTCTGGTCATCCCAGAGCCGGGCGCGCAGGAACGCCTTGGCGCAGTGGGTGAAGACCTCTTCCACCTCGACCAGCAGGGCCAGCCGCGGCCGGTTCCCGCGGACGATCATGTCATCGAAGAACGGCGCGTCGCGGATCAGCCGGGCCCGCCCGTTGATGCGCAGCGTGTCGTCGCGGCCCGGGACCAGGAACAGCAGGCCGACCTGCGGGTTGCTGAGGATGTTGATGAATCCGTCGAACCGCTTGTTGCCCGCGCGGTCCGGGATCGCGATCGTGGTGTCATCGAGCACCCGGACGAATCCCGGCGGGTCACCCTTGGGTGACACGTCGCACCGGCCGTCCGCCGCGGACGTCCCGATCAGGCAGAACGGCGAGGCGGCGAGCCAGTCGCGGTCCCGGGCATGCAGCACGGGGCGCACCTTCGTGGCCGGGCGCCGGGCCGGCCTGCCCAGCAGTTCGCGCAGTTCCGCCTCGGAGGTCAGCTCGGTCATCTCAGCCATGTGGCCCACAGCGTTACCCCTCCAGGCTGGTCCGGCACGTCGGAACCAGCGTAAACCGCGCCCGGGTGGCGGGCACGGCCCGCGGTCCGGCCAGCTATCCCGGCGAGATCATCACGAGCCGGAGCAGGCCTGCGGCGGGGTGCAGCACGGTCAGCCGTCGGAGTCGGGCTCATCCTCAGGCGGCGTCGGCGTGCTCCTCAGCCGGTCGAAGTGCGGCGACGGGGCGGGTACCGGGGCCGGCATCGCCTGATGCGGCACATGGATCGTCCCGCTTCCGGAGGACTGGTCGGCCGCAGGCTCCGCCTGCTCGCCGCCGGGCTGCTCGCCGCCGGGCTGCACATCGCGACCGGGCTGTTCGCCGCCGGCCTGCGCGCTGGTGGCGTCCTGCTCGTCGGCCTCTTCCAGCGCGGCCTGTTCCCGGGCCGCCTGCTCTTCCCCCGCGGGTTCCTGAACAGCCGGTCCCTGGTCGGCAGGCGCGCTGTTCCCCGCTTCCTGATCGTCCACCTCGCGCGCTCCCGCTGGCTGATCGGGCGCCTGCTGACCGGCAGGCTCACGATCAGCCGGGGCATGATCGACCGGCTCACGATCAGCCGGGGCATGATCGACCGGCTCATGATCAGCCAGCTCATGATCAGCTGACTGGGCAGCGGCGGCTTCCTGATCAGCCGGCCCGGCCGCGCCGGCCACGTCCGGGACCGGTGCGGTGCCCTCGGAGGCGGGGTCCGCGGAAGCTCCCGGCGCCAGCCCGGCCGGCGGCTCCGGTGTTACCGCCGTCTCGCCCGGGCCTCGCGGCGACGCCGTCGTCTCGGGACCTGCCGGGTCCGGCAGCGTCTCTTCGCGGCCCGCGGGCGGCGACACCGTCTCCTCGCTACCCGCCGGGTCCGCCGCCGTCTCCTCCGGACCTCGCGGAGTCTGGGTGGGCGGGAGAGGTGTTCGTTGCGGCGGCTCTTCAGAGTCAGCCGGACGCGTGCCATTGGCGTGGGCGGCGGCCCCGGCCCCGGCCGCCGGACCGGCCTGCGGGCTGGGGAAGCCCGCCGGCGTATCCGGGGACGCCGGCGGGCCGGGGTTCGCGGCGTCAGCCGGAGCGGGGGCAGGAGGAGCAGGTGCGGGAGGGGCAGGCGTCCGCGCGGCGGGGACGGTGTCGGGCGGGAGGGTGCCGGCGGGGAGCGTGCCGCCCGGGAGGGTCAGCGGCGGGACGCTCTCCCGGACGGGGATGGTGTCGACGACCGTCCGGGCGGGATCTACGGCGCTGGGCTGGGTCGCGGTCCGGGGCGGCGAGGGCTGCGCGCCCGGGCCGCGGCGCTCGAGGACTTCCAGCCCGGGCCGGCCCGCGGCTCCTGGCGACGTGGTTCCTGGCGCGATGGCGGCGGGCTCGGCGGTGGTGGGCTCGGGGCCTTCCGGCCCGGCGGCTTCCGGGCCGGTGGTGCGGACACCCGAAGAAGTCTGCGGCCCGGTGGTTTGCGGCCCGGTGGTTTGCGGCACGGTCTGGCCGGCCACGGCCGCCCGGGTGTGGCGGAACTGCCGCAGCATCGACAGGAGCAGGCTGAACGCCAGCAGCAGGAGGAGCCAGGGCAGGACGGCGATGGTCGCGGCGGCCGGCTTGCGGGGGATGTGGGTGCCCGTAGCGTGCGCCGCGTCGGCCGCGGCCACCACGGCCAGCAGCACCAGCGTGGTCAGCCAGGAGTAGGCGCGCTGCCACCAGCCGGCCGCGCGCAGCGACAGCACGGCGGCGCAGGACACCACCAGCATCGCGTCGAAGATCACCGGGAAGATCCGGGCCATGCTGGCCGACACCCCGGCGGACAGCGCGATCTTGTGAATCCCGCCGTAGGAGAGCACGAACGCGGCCGCCGCCAGCACGAGTACCCCGGCGATCGCGGCGATGAGCGCGACCAGGCGGAGCGCGGCGTACGGGTCATGCCCCCGGGAGCCGTTCGCTCGGGGATTGTCGTTCATCGGGGCTACTTCGTCCTTCCTGCGGCAATGCTGTGTGAATCCCGGCCACGACCAAGGACTGGGAATCGGCGCGCGCCCGGCGCCGGGACCGCCGGATGGCGGTCAGTGGCGCCCGCGGGCATGGGAACCAGGCTGCGAGCGGCCCCCAGGCCCCGTGCCCGCCCGCGCGATCTTTTGACTGTGCTGTCTAACGTCAAGGGAGACGATATTGCGTATGGCCCGTGGACTGGGGATATTCGAGGCAACCCCAGGTAACCGGCGTGTTGCAAGCCATGCCGGACCCTGACAAAATCCTGGCCCCGTGTGCACAACTGGCGGCCGTTCCCGGCGCATATGGCGGGGCACACGGCGGCCGCCGGAGGCTGCTTTCCCCGGGCAGGCCGCCGGATCCCGTAGCCTGTGCTGCGTGACGCTCCGCCTTTACGACACTGCCGCGCGCGCGGTACGCGACTTCATCCCGGTGACGCCCGGGCAGGCGTCGCTGTACCTGTGCGGCGCCACCGTGCAGGCGCCCCCGCACATCGGGCACATCAGGTCGGGCGTGGTCTTCGACATCCTCACCCGCTGGCTGCGGGCCGACGGGTACCAGGTCACGTTCTGCCGGAACGTCACCGACATCGACGACAAGATCATCCGGGTCGCCGCGGCCGAGGGCGTGCCCTGGTGGCTGGTGGCCCAGCGCAACGAGCGGGCGTTCAGCCGCGCGTACGCCGTGCTGGGCTGCGTCCCCCCGGACGTCGAGCCGCGGGCCACCGGGCACGTGCCCGAGATGATCACCCTGATGCACCGGCTCATCGGCAGCGGGCACGCCTACGCCGCCGACGGCGACGTCTACTTCGACGTGCGCTCCTACCCGGCGTACGGCGCGCTGTCCGGCCAGCGGGTGGATCACATGCGCGCCGCCGAGGACACCGAGGCCAACGAGGCCAAGCGCGACCCGCATGACTTCGCGCTCTGGAAGGGGGCCAAGCCCGGCGAGCCCGCCTGGGACACCCCCTGGGGCGCGGGCCGGCCCGGCTGGCACCTGGAATGCTCCGCCATGGCCACCAAGTACCTGGGGCCGACGTTCGACATCCACGGCGGCGGCCTGGACCTGATCTTCCCGCATCACGAGAACGAGATCGCGCAATCCCGCGCCGCCGGAGACGGGTTCGCGCACTACTGGCTGCACAACGGGCTGGTCGGGGTGGCCGGGGAGAAGATGAGCAAGTCCCTGGGCAACTCGCTGCTGGTGGACGCCATGGTGACCCAGGTGCGGCCGGTGGAGCTGCGGTATTACCTGGGGCAGGCGCATTACCGGTCGGGGATCGAGTACTCGGCGGAAGCGCTGGACGAGGCGGTTGCCGCGTACCGGCGGATCGAGAACTTCGTCACCCGGGCCGTCGAAGTCAGCGCGCAGGGCGGGACGGGCGCCGATCTGCCCACCGCGTTCCGCGCCGCCATGGATGACGATCTGGCCGTTCCGCAGGCCCTGGCCGTGGTGCACGATACGGTCCGGGCCGGCAACAACGCGCTGGCCGCGGGCGACACCGCCGCCGCCGCGGCCGCCCTGGGCGAGGTCCGGGCCATGCTGGCCGTGCTCGGCCTCGACCCGCTGTCCGAGCCGTGGGCGTCGGCCAGCCCCGGTGACGACCTGCACGCGGTGGTCAGCGCGCTGGTCACGGTGGCCCTGACCCAGCGGCAGGCGGCCCGGGAACGCCGCGACTACGCGGGCGCCGACGCGATCCGCGACGACCTGCACGCCGCGGGCATCCTCATCGAGGACACCCCGCAAGGACCACGCTGGGAGCTGAAGCGGTGAGCAGCGGGGCAGCGGGCGGATCCGCCCGGTCCGGCCGGGGCGGCCGGACCAAGTCCGGCAAGCCGCGTCCCGGCACCGGGGGCTACGGCAAGAAAAAGCTTGAGGGCAAGGGGCCGACCCCGGCGGCTCACCTGCGGCCCGGTCACCCGGCGCAGCGGCGGGCGGCCGCGAAGGCGGCCGGGCAGGCAGCCGGCCGTGGCGCTGCGCCGCCGGACCGGGCCCGCGGGGCTGACCGCGCTGGCGGCCGTGGCGCCGACCGGGAGTACCGGGACCGCGCGCCGGACCGCGCCCGCGGGGCCGGCGACGCCCCCGAGGTGGTGGCCGGCCGCAACTCGGTGCTGGAGTCCCTGCGCGCCCACGTCCCCGCGACCGCGCTCTACGCAGGTCCCCGCGACGGCTCCGACCCGCGGTTCAACGAGGTGATCCGGCTCGCCGCCGACACCGGGATCCCGGTGATCGAGGCGGGGCGGCCGGAACTGGACCGGCTGACCGGCGGGGCGGTGCACCAGAGCCTGGCCCTGAAAATCCGCCCTTACGCTTACGCCCACCCCAGTGACCTGCTGCAGCGGGCCGCGGCGCGGGGCGAGGAACCCCTGATCGTGGCGCTGGACTCCGTCACCGACCCGCGCAACCTCGGCGCGATCGTCCGCTCGGTCGCGGCGTTCGGCGGGCATGGCGTGCTGGTGCCCGCCCGGCGGTCCGCGCACGTGAGCGCGGGCGCCTGGAAGGCCTCGGCCGGGGCGCTGGCCCGGGTGCCCGTCGCGTGGGCCTCCAACCTGGTCCGCGCGCTCACCTCCTACCAGGAGGCCGGCCTGTTCGTGGCCGGTCTCGACGCCGAGGGCGGCACCGACCTCGGCGACCTGGGCGTGGCCGACGGCCCGCTGGTGCTGGTGGTCGGCTCGGAGGGGCGCGGCCTCTCCCGGCTGGTCGCGCAGCGCTGCGACGTGCTGGTACGGATCCCGATCGCCTCGCAGACCGAGTCGCTCAACGCCGGCGTCGCGGCCGGCATCGCCCTGCACGAGGTAGCCACCCGCCGCGCGCGGTAGGAAAAGGTGACCGTGCAGCGGCTGCGGATCGGGACGCTGGGTGCCGCGCGGATCACCCCGCACGCGCTGATCAAGCCCGCGCGGCAGCTCCCGGAGGTCACGGTGGCCGCCGTCGCCGCCCGCGACCCTGAGCGGGGCCGCCGGTTCGCGGCCAAGCACCGCATCCGCCAGGTGCATGACTCATACCAGGAACTCCTCGACGACCCGGCCATCGACGCCGTGTATAACCCGCTGCCCAACTCGCTGCACGTGCCGTGGACGCTGCGGGCCATCGAGGCCGGCAAGCACGTGCTGTGCGAGAAGCCGTTCGCCGCCAACGCCCGCGAGGCGGCCGTGGTCGCCGCGGCGGCCGCGGCGTCCGGGCTGGTCGTCATGGAGGCTTTTCACTACCGCTACCACCCGCTGGCCCGCCGGATGCGGGAAATCGTGCGGGGCGGGCCGGAGGGCGCCGGGGAGATCGGGCCGCTGCGGTACCTGGAAGCCTCGCTGTGCTTCCCGCTGCCGCGCTTCTCCGACATCCGCTACTCCTACGGCCTGGCCGGCGGGGCCACCATGGACGCCGGCTGCTACGCCATCAACTGCCTGCGCATGCTCGGCCCCGGCGAGCCCGAGGTACTGTCCGCGCGGGCCAGGCTGCACGGCCCCGGCGTGGACCGGGCGATGTCCGCCTCGTTCCGGTTCCCCGGCGGGGTGCTGGGCCGGATGACCGCGTCGCTGTGGTCCGGCCAGCTGCTCCGGCTGGACGCCAAGGCGGTCGGGGACCAGGGCGTGATGCGGGTCTTCAACTACGTCTCGCCGCAGACCTGGAACCGGCTCACCGTGGCGGCCGACGGATACACCCGGCGGGAGCGGGTCACCGGCGAGCCGAGTTACACCTACCAGCTAAGGGCGTTCGCGGCGGCGGTGCGGCACGGGGATCCGGTACCCACCACGCCCGAGGACGCCGTGGCCAACATGACCGTGATCGACGCGGTGTACCAGGCCGCGGGCCTGCCCTTGCGCGGAGCGTGAGCCTGTCCCGCGGCGGTGCCTGAGCCTGTCCCGCCGCCGTGCCCGGGGCCGCCGCTCGCGGGCGGTCGTTGGCGCTGTGACGGTCAGCGCGCTATCGTTCGCAATGTGAACACATCAGGCCAGGCCGCCCCCGGGGAGGAGCCCGAGGCGGCCCCGGGCCCCGGGGAGGGACCCGGCGCCAGTGGGCGGACCACCCCCGGGCGCCGCACGGACTTCGTCCAGTCCCTGGACCGGGGGCTGGCCGTGATCCGCTGCTTCTCCTCCGAGCGGCCGTCGCTGACCTTGTCGGAGGTGGCCGAGCGGACCGGGCTGACCCGCGCGGCGGCCCGCCGGTTCCTGCTCACCCTGCAGGAACTCGGCTACGTGGGCAGCAGCGGGCGGCAGTTCTCGCTGCGGCCGCGGGTGCTCGCGCTCGGCTACGCCTACCTGTCGTCGTTCAGCGTGGCCCAGATCGCCCAGCCGCACCTGGAGGACCTGGCCGAGGAACTGCACGAGTCCTGCTCGGTGAGCGTGCTCGACGGCGACGACATCGTGTACGTGGCGCGCGCCTCGGCCAACCGGATCATGACGATCGCGCTCACCGTGGGGACCCGGCTGCCGCCCTACCCGACCTCGATGGGCCGGGTCCTGCTGGCCAGCCTGCCCCGGAACGAGCTGGATGACCTCCTCCAGCGCACCACCATGCGCAAGCTGACCGAGCGGACCGTGACGGACGAGACCGAACTGCGGCAGATCCTGGACCGGGTGGCCGCCCAGGACTGGGCGGCTGTTGACCAGGAACTGGAGGCCGGCGTCCGGTCGATCGCGGTGCCTATCCGGGACAGCTCGGGCCGGGTGGTCGCGGCCATCAACGCCAGCGCGCACGCCGCCCGGGTGCCCATGCGCACGCTGGAGAAGCAGTTCCTGCCCCGGCTGCTCGACGCCGCCCAGCAGATCGACGCGGAGCTCGCCACCCGGATGGCGGTCGGCGCCCGGGCGGTCCGCTAGGACCTGCCCCGGCTCCAGCCGGACGCCGTGTGTGGGTGCCGGGCTTGGGCGCCGGTGCGCCGCGGTCAGGCGTTGGCGCGGATGTAGCTGGCCAGCGCGGTGTCGGTGGCCGGGGCAGGCCCGGTCATCCCGGGAGCGGGGGACACCCCGGCCGGGAACTGCCGCGAAACTAGCTCGGCCTGGATCTCCTGCAGGTGTGACGGCTGTCCCGCCGCGGGTCCCGGCTCGGCGGCCACCGGCATCGTCACCCCGGCCAGCACGTCGTCGGTACGCGGCGCGGTCAGCGTGAGCACATCGCCGAACCCGGGCGCGGCGGCGTCCCGGGCGGTGAGCGACGGCAGCCCCCAGCGCTGCTCCACGGTCTTCAGGATGGACGTGTGGTCCAGCGGGGTAGTCCCCGCCGCGACCCGGAACACGGTGCCCGGCGCGATGAGCGGCGAGATCAGCACCGCCGGGACCCGCAGCCCGAACCGGGTGAAGTCGAACCCGAACTCGCCCGCGTCCTGGTCCGGGGCGATCGCGCCGGCGGGCGGCGGCACGTGGTCGTAACAGCCGCCGTGCTCGTCGTAGGTGAGGACCAGCAGCGTCTGATCCCACCCGGGACCGCCCCGGAGCGCCTCGTACACGTCGTGGATGAGCTGCTCACCCAGGGCCACGTCGTAGTTCGGGTGCTGGCTGTTGCCGGTCGAACTCCAGCTCGGCTCCAGGAACGTGAACGCGGGCAGCGTCCCGGCCGCGGCCGCCGCGGTGAAGTCGGTGAACACCCCGAAGTGACTCGCCGCGGCCCCGCTGATGTCGGTGAACGTGGCCTTGGTCAGGGGCTGCGCGTCGTAGCCGTAGATCCCCCACGAGATCCCGTGCGCATCGAGCAGCCCGAAGATGGACGGCGACGTGAACGTGTGCGTCTTGTCGTCCATGTGCCCCTGGCTGGTGCCCGAGCAGGCGAAGGCCCGGTTGGGCATCGTCTCGGTGGGCACGGACGAAAACCAGTGATCGCAGACGGCGTACCCCTGGGCCAGGCCGGACAGCACGGGCAGGGCCTCCGGGGTGAAACAGCCCATGATGTCCTGGGCCGTCGTGCCGGGCAGGATCGACCAGCCTTCGCGCGCCTGCCAGCCCAGGGTGTACGCGAAGTCCTTGATGAACCCGTCATTGGACGGCGCCGACGAGGCACTCGCCGGGGCGGTGTCGCTCCCGAACAGCTGGTCGTTCGTGGCCATGTAGCCTTCGCCCGGGTCCGCCCCCGGCATGTAGTAAGCGTTGGGCGTGCCCGGCTCGATCCTGAACACGGTGACCGGCGGCCCGGAGGAGGCGGGGTTCGACTCGCTGCCGGTCAACCCCTCGTAGGGCTGGCCGGACGGGGACACGTTCCCGCTGCCGGCGTAGAGGAAGCCGAGCATGTGGTCGAACGACCGGTTCTCCAGCATCAGCACCACGATGTGCTCGACCGAGGACAGGCTGTTCTCACCGGGCATCGCTGCCTCCGTTACTGCTGGGATCCGGGGGGTAATCTGCGGGCGTGCCAAGTGACCTGCGGGCCGTGCCGAGCGCCACGCGCGCGCACCATCGTGGCACGGCGCCCCGCGGCTGCGCAGCGACGTGGCCCGGTAGGGTCATGAACATTCGCCTCGGTTGGGACGCCTAAGTCAGGGAGAGGGCACATGCAGCTGACCAAGCTCGAGCACGCCTGCGTCAGGCTGGAGAAGGACGGGGCGACGCTGGTCATCGACCCTGCCGCGTGGAGCATGCCGCGGGCCCTGGAAGGGGCCAGCGCGGTGCTGGTCACGCATGAGCACTTCGATCACTTCGACGCGGACGGCCTGCGCGCCGCGCTCACCGCCGACGCCGGCCTGCAGCTGTGGACGAACGCCTCGGTTGCCAGCGAGTTCGCCGGATTCAGCCAGGACCAGGTGCACGTGGTGGACGAGGGCGACACCTTCACGGCGGCCGGCTTCGACGTGCACACCTACGGGCACCTGCACGCGGTCCTGCACCGGGACATCCCGGTGATCGAGAACACCGGGTTCATGATCGACGGCTCGCTGTTCCACCCGGGCGACTCGTTCACCGTGCCGCAGGACCCGGTTCAGACCCTCCTGCTGCCGGCCAGCGGGCCGTGGCTCAAGACCGGCGAGATGATCGATTACGCGCGCGAGGTGGCCCCGCAGCGCGGGTACGTCATCCACGATGCCCTGTTCGGCGACGTCGGTCTCATGGTGCTGGACAACTTCCTGCCGATGTGCGGGAAAGAGGACAGCTTCTCCCGGGTCGCTCCCGGGACCACCGTGGAGGTCTGACCCGGGGCCTCAGGCCGGGCCGCCGGGGCTCAGGCCGGGCCGGTGGGGGAGAGCAGGCCCTCGGCGGCCGGCCTCCCCGGCGCGGCGGACCCGGCGAGCCACTCCCGGCCCTCCCGGTAGAGCCGCTCCACCTCGGGCCCGCGCAGCCCGGGCAGCCGGGGCGCGATCCGGTAGCCCAGCAGGGACTGCAGGTAGGCCAGGTGGCGGTAGCCGTCCGGGAACGCGTCCAGCCGGCCCGCATCGAGCGTGAGCCGCGCCGCGGCTTCCACCGGGTCGAGCCGGTCCTTCTCGTAGACCGGCTGCCGCCGGACGATGCCCCAGGCTCCGGCGCGCTTCTCGAGGAAGTCATAGAAGCGGCCGGTGCAGGTGACGTCGGCGGTGATCCCGTGCACCGGCGCGCGCTGCTGGATCGTCATCTTGGTCTGGGCCACGGCCCGGTCCCCGGTCACCTCGCAGCGGGATCCGCCCAGGAAATGCAGGATGTTCACCCCCGCGTCGAAGCCCTCCCGGCTGGCCCGGACGAATTCCCCGGCTGGCCCCTGGAACCAGGTGGCCGTCATCCAGCCATCCTCATGCCAGACCGACGCGAACCCGGCCCAGTCCCCGGCGTCCCTGGTCAGGGCCCACTTCTCGACCAGCTGGCGGATCCGGAACTCCTCCGCTTCCTGCTCAGTCAGCATGCCCTGGCCCCTCTGTGCGTCCGGCCCCTCAGTTTGAGGCCATTCTCCCGGGGCAGTTTGCCCCGGTGAAGATCGAGACGCGAGGCCGGCTGCAGCGGTGGCCGGCCACCAGCGACGGGCCGGTGATGAGGTTAACTGGCGGGCCAGTGGCGAACGAGCCGGGCGGACGGGCTACCGGGCTGGTGCCTGGCGACGACCTGCTCCGGCTGGCTACCGCGTGGACGGTCGGCCTGGACACCATGGCCCGCGCGGCGGTGGCCGCGGTCAGCGCCGTCGCCGAGACCCAGCTCCGCTCGATGATGGCGGAGGCGCTCAGCGGCAAGTTCGCGGACTGGGTGTTCGTCGACTTCGTCTCCAGCCCCCCGCGCCGGGCGGTGTCCGCCCGGGAGCCCGATCCGGCCCTGGTCGCGGCCCTCGGCCAGGTCGCCGCGCAATCCTGCCCCGTGATCAGCTCCGCGGTGAGCCGGTGCACCCCGGAGGTCCGGGCCTCGATCGACGACGAGTGGTTGCTCGGCGGCCTGGCCGACGGCCGCCCGGTGGCCAGCGTGATCGGGGCCCGCTCGGTCGCGGTCGGGCCGATCCTGGCCGGTGACGGAGCCTGCGGGGCCATCACCGTGGTCCGCAGCCGGGTCGGCCCGCGGCTCGGATTCCGCGAGCTGGGCATCCTCTCCCAGATCGGCCGGCTGGCCGGGGTGGCCGCGGAGCGGCTCCGCAGTGGGCCCGGACCCGGCTGACGCCGGGGTTTCTGCCCGGGCTGACGAGGTCTTCGGGTCGGCTAACGCCAGGGTTTCTGCCCGGCTGACGGGGTTTCTGCCCGGCTAACGCCGAGATCCTTTTTGCGGCTAACGCCTGCATAAGCGCTGCGGGCCCGGGTAGCAAGGCCCGAGCCGGCGGCACGGTGGGGTGCCCGCCAGCGCGCAGGGGAGGCCGCCAGTGAGCGAGGTTCAGACCGGGACCATCAAGACCAAGGTGCCAGCCCGGCTGGACCGGCTGCCATGGTCCCGGTGGCATTGGATGATCATCATCGGGCTCGGCACCGTCTGGATCCTGGACGGCCTCGAAGTCACGATCGTGGGCCAGATCTCCGGCCAGATCAGCAAGCCGGGCAGCGGCATCGACATCACCCAGAGCCAGATCACCGGGGCCGGTGCGGCCACGTACGTGGCCGGGGCCTGCATCGGCGCCCTGTTCTTCGGCTGGCTCACCGATCGGTTCGGCCGCAAGAAGCTATTCATGATCACCCTGGGCGTGTACCTGGCCTCGACCGCGCTCACCGCCTTCTCCTTCGCGCCGTGGTGGTTCTTCCTGTTCCGCTTCCTGACCGGGTTCGGCATCGGCGGCGAGTACGCCGCCATCAACTCGGCCATCGATGAGCTGATCCCCAGCCGGCACCGGGGCCGGATCGACATCATCATCAACGGCACGTTCTGGGCGGGCGCGGCGGTCGGCGCCCTGATCAGCGTGCCGGCCACCAGCGACCTGCCGGTTTTCTGGGGCTGGCGGGTGTGCTTCGGGCTGGGGGTGGTGCTCGGCCTGGTCGTCCTGCTGGTCCGGCGGAACGTGCCGGAGAGCCCGCGCTGGCTGTTCATCCACGGGCGCGACCGGGAAGCCGAAGACCTGGTGACCGGCATCGAGCACCGGGTCGAGGAGGAGACCGGCACGCACCTGGACGAGCCTGACCAGGCGATCACCATCCGGCAGCGCAAGTCCATCGGGTTCGTCACCATTGCGCACACCATGTTCGCCCGGTACCCGCGGCGGACGATCCTGGGCTTCTCGCTGTTCATCGGCCAGGCCTTTCTCTACAACGCGATCACGTTCGGCTACGCCCAGATCCTGACCGTCTTCTTCCACGTCAAGACGTCCCCGGGCTACTACTTCGCGGTGATCGCGGTGGGCAACCTGTTCGGGCCGCTGCTCCTCGGGCGGCTGTTCGATTCGATCGGCCGGAAGCCGATGATCGCGGGCACCTACATCCTGTCCGGCGTCCTGCTGCTGGGCACCGCGTGGCTGTTCGGCGCCGGCGACCTGACCGCGGTCACGATGACGGCGTGCTGGACCGTGGTGCTGTTCTTCGCCTCGGCGGGGGCCAGTGCGGCCTACCTCACGGTCAGCGAGGTGTTCCCGATGGAGACCCGGGCCCTGGCCATCGCGTTCTTCTACGCCATCGGCACCGCCGCGGGCGGGATCAGCGGCCCGCTGCTGTTCTCCTCACTGGTCAGCACGGGCAAGGTGAGCGACACCGTGATCGCGTTTTCGGTAGGCGCGACGCTGATGATCCTGGCCGGCCTGGTCGAGGCGTTCCTCGGGGTCAAGGCCGAGCGCAAGGGCCTGGAGGAGATCGCCAGGCCCCTCACCGCCGAGGACGCCGACCCCGCCCCCGCCCCCGCCCCCGGTTAGCAGGGTTGGGGGCGGGCGAGGGTGGTGGGGACTGCGGTACTGGCGGGGTCCGGGTGGGCAGCATCAGCGTTGCTGCGCCGCTGAGGCTTGGTGGGGTCCGGGAGCTGTTCTGGCGAGGAAGCAGATGCCGCCTGGCGGCCGGCTCCCGGACCGCTGTGGGTTGCCCGCTGCGGAGGCAGGTGACCACCGGAGCGCCTGTCGCGCCGTGAGCTGCGCACCTGGGCTCCGATCAGGAACGCGGACGCGAATGCGCTGCCGAGCCCCCCCAGGGCCAGCAATCCCCCCAGCCCACCCCCGGCCAAGAGGGCCACTACGAGTGCCAGTGCCGCAAGCAGGCCCGTGGCCATGATCGCGCGTTCGCCCGGCGTCAGGTTCGCGTGTGCCGGAGGACCGGCCTTTGCCGGTCCGGGCCTGAGCGGAGGCGGCGTTGCGGCCAGCCCGGCAGGGATGTCGGCGGTGATCAGGGCCAGCTCGGCGTAGGTGCGCGAAGCGAACGTCTGGCTGACCCTCGCGTCGAACTCATCCTTGGTGACCAGGCCGTGCACGTATGCGGCCTTGAGCGTGCCGACCACGTGCTCGCGGTCGGCGTCGGACGCCCGCAGGCGGCCACGGCCGCTGTCTGCTGCCATCTCGTTCTCCAGCCCGGCCATCGAAGCGGCCTCCCATCATCGTACGAACGATGACGATGGCGTACCAGGTTGCCTTCCGGCGGTCACGCCCATGACGCCAGAGAGGGCGCGAACACGGCTTGCGGATCACGCACGAGCGTTCGGCTTCTGCCGGCCATCAGCGATCACGCCGCCCCCGTCGAGGATCTCCTTCAATTTCCTGAGTTGTTTCGGGAGAGCCCTCCGTGCGCGGGGGCGGGCAAAGGGGAGAAGCAGCTTGCCCAGGCCGCGGGCCTCGATCTCGAGCGCGATCGTCAGGCGCGACCGCAGCCGGAGTCGGCGAGGATCGGGACCTTTTTCAGGTAGGGGCGGGCCTCGGGGAGGACGAGCTGGCGGGCGGCGGTGATGTCGTGGGTGCTGCCGGGCAGCGCGGCGGAGACCCACAGCGGGATGCCGGAGGGACCGGTGAGGGCCTGGACGAGGCCGGCGTGGTGGTGCGCCACGCGGAGCCTTCGCAGGGGCGGGAGCGTTGCCTGCGGCTTATGCATCTCGCCAGGCGAGGATCAGCGCGCCCAGGACCATGGCGATGGCTGCGTAGATGGCGAGCATTCCGAGTCCGCTCCAGGCTGACAGCCAGCATGACGCCGCGCCGGGGCGGCATAGCGGCGTCGTAGCGCTGAGCGAGTGGCTGACTATGTAAATCGGCAGGTAGGGCCGGATAGCGAGGTTCAGCGGCCCGCCGGCGCAGACAATTCCGACTACCACGGTGATCGCCGCGGCGGTGCGCCGGATGATCGCTCCGAGGCCGAGTCCGAGCAGGCCGATCAGGCTGAGGCTGGCTCCGGTGAGTACGATCGCCCGCAGGACACCGGGCTGGCTGAGGGCTGGCGCGGTGATGCCGTGGCGCAGGCTCATGCAGCCTGCGAAGAAGGACAGGAATGCTGCTGCCTCGCCGGTGATCAGCGCCACCGCACCAACGACCGCGGCCTTGGCCGCCAGGACCCTGAGCCGGCGTGGCGCGGCGGCGAATGTGGCGCGGATGGTCCCGGTGGTGTACTCGCTGGTCATGGCCAGTACGCCGACTACCCCGATGAGCAGCACGCCGATGAGCATGCCGACCAGCGTGTTGCCGACGAACATGCCGCCGCTTGTCGTGCTGCTGCCTGTTGCGAGGGCGATGCCCGCTGACGCGGCGACGGCAATGGCCAGGGTGAGCCAGGTGGAGCGCAGGCTGCGCAGCTTGATCCATTCCATCCGGGCCAGCTGCCGGAATCGGTATCTGCCGGATGGCTGGTGGCTGGTGTGGGCGGTCATGACATGTTCCTTGCCTGGTACTGGGCACTATCGCCGGTGAGTTGCAGGAAGGCCTCTTCGAGGCTGGGGGCCCGGCTGGACAGCTCAGCCGCCGTGGTGTCGGCCAGGAGCCGTCCCTGGCCGATCACGACCAGCCGGTCGGCCATCAGGGCCATTTCGCTGATCAGGTGGCTGGAGACCAGGACTGCCCGGCCTTCGGCGGCCAGTGACCGGAGCAGGCCGCGTATCCAGCGGATTCCCTCCGGGTCCAGGCCGTTCACCGGCTCGTCGAGCAGCAGCACGGCCGGGTCTCCCAGCAGCGCCGCGGCGATGCCGAGACGCTGCGCCATGCCGAGCGAGAACTTCCCGGCCCGTTTGCCCGCCACGGATCCCAGTCCGGCTATCTCCAGGACCTCGGCGACCCTGGACTGGCTGATGGAGTTGCTGGCCGCCAGCGCGGCCAGGTGCGCGCGGGCAGACCGGCCCGGGTGGAAGGCCCTGGATTCCAGCAGTCCTCCGGCCTCGCGCAGCGGCCAGCGAAGTTGACGGTAGGCCTGGCCGCCGATGCGGGCGTGCCCGGCGTCCGGGGCGTCCAGGCCGAGGATCATGCGCATGGTGGTGGACTTGCCTGATCCGTTCAGGCCCAGGAAACCGGTCACGGCACCCGGTGGCACGTCGAAGCTGAGCCGGTCGACAGCGACCGTTGAGCCATAGCGCTTGGTCAGCCCGCGGACCTCGATCACCGGCCTGCCTCCCAATGGCCCTGGCTCGCGCGCAGCGCGGCGGCCAGCCATTCAAGGGCGCGCTGCACCGACGGGAACGGGCCGCGGCCGCTGATGACGGCCGTCAGCTCCCAGTAACGTTCGATCCGGGGATCAGTGGCGGCTTCCAGCTGAGCCAGCAACTCAGCACGGCGCTGGCCGCCGGGGGTGCCCGCCAGGATCTGCGCCACGATCCGGGCCGCTTCGGCAGACTCAGGCGGCACTCCCCGCTGACAGGCCGCTTCGGCCTCGTCCTGCGCCCGCTCGACGTCGACCAGCCAGCGGCCGGACTGGATCTGGACGCCGATGCCAGCGACCTGCCGGACCTGCTCGCGGAAACCCCTGTCTGCTACCAGCTCAGCGAGATCGACCCAGGCCTCGACCTGCTCGGCCGAAGGGTCGTCAGGCAGATCCGGCGCCGCGGCCCAGCGCGCAAACCTCGCCGGGCTGGGATCCAGCCCGCGGAAAACCTCCGCCGTGAAGTCATCGATGATCTGGCGCCGCTCGGCCGCGGACAGGCGCGCCAGTTTGTTGATCATGCCCATCTCCTCGCCGTCGGCAGAGCGCTTCACCACGGCGGCCACGACTGCCCGGCGCAGCCGCAGGGTCCGGATCTCGGTGTCCAGCGCCTCCAGGTGGATAGCGGCCACCTCCGCGGCGGTGACCTGGCCGCCCAGTACGCGCCGGACATTGGCCAGGCTCACGCCCAGCTCTCGCAAGGTCGTCACCAGTTCCAGCCGGGCCACGCACGCCGCGTCGTACAGCCTGCGATCGCCGTCAGTCCGCGAGGCCGGCGGCACCAGCCCGCTATCCGACCAGAACCGGATAGTGCGCACCGGCACGCCGGCACGTCTGGCCAGCTCACCGATCGTCAGAAGAGGCCCGTCGTTCTCCATGGCGTCAGTCTGGCTCCTCCAGTAACTGGAGAAGCAAATCCCCAGCACCCGGTAGCCGCGGTCCAGGGAATCCAGCAGGCAGCCCGTCATCTCGATCCGCAGGCCACCTCACAGGCACGCACCTTTCGTCGCCGGCACTTTCGCTGAACACCCACGTGGGCACTCCTCACACGGGGATGAACAGCGTCCGCGTTGCATGCCGGACCAGTAAAACGACGGAGCGGGGTTGCGGTTGCCGTGATTTTTGGGCTGGTGGTGCTGGACGGAAGGTGCAGGGCGGGGCGGCTGGCCTGGGTCAGCCGCGGGCCAGGGCGAGGGCCGCGGCGGTGATGGCCCGGGAGTCGATGCCGGCGTCGGCCAGCTGGTCCTGGGGGGTGGCCGAGCCGGGCATCTCGCGCACGGCCAGGATGCGCACGATGGGCAGCGCCTCGTCCGTCCCGTCGGCGAAGACCTCCAGCACCGCGCCGCCCAGGCCGCCTTCCGGCCAGTGGTCCTCGACCGTGACGATGCGGCCGGTGTCCCGGGCGGCCTGGCGCAGGGTGGCCGCGTCGATGGGCTTGACCGAGTACACGTCGATCACCCGCGCGCTCACGCCGAGCGCGGCGAGCTGGGTGGCCGCGGACAGCGCCTCGTGCACGGTGATGCCGGCCGCCGCGATCGTCACCTGGTCGCCGGCGGAGGAGCGCAGGACCCGGCTGCCGCCGACCGGGAACTCCTCGCCCGCCTCGTAGATGACCGGGGTGGCGCCCCGGGTCAGGCGCAGGTAGCTGACGCCCTGGCGGTCCGCCACGGCGGCGGTCAGCCGGGCGGCCTGGTTGGCGTCACAGGGGTACAGCACCGTGCTGCCGTGGATGGCCCGGAAGGTGGCCAGGTCTTCCAGCGCCATCTGGGACGGGCCGTCCTGGCCGATGGAGACCCCGGCGTGCGAGCCGGCCACCCGCAGGCTGGCCCGGCTCACCGCGGCCATCCGCAGGAAGTCGTGGGCGCGGGTCAGGAACGCGCCGTAGGTGGCCAGGTAGGGCGTCCAGCCGCGGGCCTGCATCCCGATGGCCGCGGCGGTCATCTGCTGCTCGGCGATGTAGAACTCGAAGAAGCGGCCGGGATGCGCGTCGGCGAAGTACTCGGTCCGGGTGGAGTCGCTCACCTCGCCGTCCAGCACGACCACGTCCGCGCGGGCGGTGCCGAGCGCGGCGAGCGCCTCGCCGAACGCGTCCCGGGTCGCCACCGACCATCCCAGCTCGTACTCGGGCAGGTGCAGCTGCGCCGGCCGGGAACGCGTGCGGCCGCTGCCGCTGCGCGGGCGGCTGCACCTCGACCCGGGCCGAGCGGGGGCCGCCCAGTTCCCGGATGGCCTCCTCCGGGTCGGGCAGGGGCTTGCCGTGCGCGCCCTCGGCGTCCTCGACCGCCGCCACCCCCTGGCCCTTGCGGGTCCGGGCCAGGATGACCGTGGGCCGTCCGCTGGTCTGCGCGGCCTCGGAGTACGCCCGGTCGATCTCGGTTACCGTCGTGCCCGTCGATCTCGATGGTGTGCCAGCCGAACGCGCCGATCCGCCGGGCGTAGGCCGCGGTGTCCCAGCCGTGCCGGGTCGGGCCGCGCTGGCCGAGCCGGTTCACGTCCACGATCACGGTCAGGTTGTCCAGGCTGTGGCAGGCGGCGTGCTCGAACGCCTCCCACACGGACCCCTCGGCCAGCTCGCTGTCCCCGCACAGCACCCAGACCCGGTACGGCAGCTGGTCGAGGAAGCGGCCGGTGAGCGCGAGCCCGACCCCGACGGGCAGGCCCAGCCCCAGCGAGCCGGTGGCCACGTCCACCCCGGAGCAGCCTGGGGGTGGGATGCCCTTCCAGCCGGCTGCCGCGCCGCCGGTAGCTGAGCAGCTCGTCGTCGGTGATCGCGCCGGCGGCCCGGTACATCGCGTAGAGCAGGGGCGACGCGTGACCCTTGGAGAAAATCAGGTGATCGTTACCGGCCGCGTGCGGGTCGGTGAAGTCGTAGCGGAGGTGCCGGGCGAGCAGCACGGCCATCAGGTCAGCCGCCGACATCGACGACGTCGGGTGCCCCGAGTTCGCAGCGGCGCTCGCCCGGACCGAATCAACGCGCAGCTGCTGGCCCAGGTCCTGCAGACGGCCGGTTGACGTGCCGTCCAGCAACGCCGTGTGGTTCATGATCCCCTCCGAACGGTTGCTGGCCGGCGGCCCGCGGGCGCTGCCGTCCAGACTCATCCGCTGCCCCCGCTCGCTTGCTTTACACCCCTTTGACCAGATACCCGCGGCCCTCCGCCAGGCGCTGCGCCGGGCCTGGCGCAGCGCCTGGCCGAGGGCGGTGATTAGGGTCCCGCCGCCGGGGTAGCCGGGCCGGGCAGAAACGGTTCAGGCCGTCACACGGCTCAGGCAGTGACCCGGTGGAGGGAACCTAGTGAAATCGCTGACGAGGCGGCCCGGCGCGGCGAGCGCTCCGGCCCACGGCATCGACCGGATGGTCCGCAACGTCCAGACCGGGCACTTCGAGCGCAGCCTCTCGGCGCTGACCGCCGCGGGAGCGCTGGTCACCGCGGCCGAGATCTTCTTCGAGCACGACAGCGCCAGTTTCGGCAACAAGATGATGTGGATCCCCGTCGCGCTCGGCCCGATCGGGGCGGCGGCCGGCGTGGCCGGGTTCTTCAGCCGCCGGCTGGCCAAGACCGCGCTGCCGGTCGCCTCCGCCGCGATCGTCGCGAACGGGCTGCAGGGGACCTACCTGCACGCCCGGGGCATTGCCCAGAAGCCCGGGGGCTGGGCCAACGCCCGGTACAACGTGGAGATGGGGCCGCCCCTGCTGGCCCCGCTGCTGGTCACCATGGTCGGCGGGATGGGCTTGCTGGCCGCGATCCTGCGGCGGGAGCAGTGAGCCGGGGGCCGGCCCGCCCGCCCGCAGCCGGGGGCCCCAGGACGCCAGGCGACGGCCCGGAGCGCTTCCCCGGGTTCGACGTCATGTCCCAGCTGCCGCACTGGGATCCGGCCACGGCGGCCGTGGTCGAGTCGCGGCTGGCCCCGCCGCCGGCGCCGCGGTTCTTCAGCCCGGCCGAGGAGGCCACGGCCACCGCGCTGCTCAACCTGATCCTGGGCCAGGACGAGGAACCGCGGGTGCCGGTCACCGCGATGATCGACGCCCGGCTGGCCGAAGCGCAGACCGACGGGTGGCGGTACGCCGACATGCCCGAGGACGGGCAGGCCTGGCGGGACACGCTCGCGTACCTGGACGCTGACGCCCAGGTCAAGTACGCGGCGGCGTTCGCCGAGTGCCCGGCCGCCGACCAGCGTGCGCTCATCCAGGCGGTGCAGGATCTCGGCTCGGGTGACTGGCACGGCCTGCCGGCCAGCCGGGTCTGGAGCCTGTGGACCCGCTACGCGTGCACCGCCTTCTACGCGCACCCCTGGGCCTGGAACGAGATGGGCTTCCCCGGGCCCGCCTACCCGCGGGGTTACAAGAACAAGGGAGTGGGACGGCGGGAGCCGTTCGAGGTAGCCGACAGCCGCCCGGCCGCGGACCCGGTCCGGGAGGGCGAATGAGTACCCAGGTCCGTCAGCGGAACGAATCCGCGTGGCTGCTGCCCAACGACGGCACCCGGACGAACCACCAGCTGCGCCGCGACATGCGGCGGTTCGACGACACCGACGAGATCGACCTGGTCATCGTGGGGTGCGGGGCGGGCGGCTCGGTCATGCTGCAGCGGCTGGCCCGGGCCGGCTGGCGGGTGGCCGCCCTGGACGCGGGGCCGTTCTGGGACCCGGACACCGACTGGTTCAGCGACGAGGCCGCGATCCCACCACCTGTACTGGACCGAGCCCCGGGTGATCACCGGGACCGATCCGGTGCCGCTCGGGTCGAACAACTCCGGCCGCGGGGTGGGCGGGTCCATGGTCCACTACGCCGGCTACGCGCCGCGCTTCCATCCCAGCGACTTCCGCACCTACACCCAGGACGGGGTCGGCGCCGACTGGCCGCTCAGCTACGGTGACCTGCGGCCGTACTACGCGGCGATCGAGGAGGAACTGCCGGTCGCCGGGGAGCACTGGCCCTGGGGAGACCCGCATGGCTACCCGCACCGGCCGCACCCGGTCGGCGGCAACGGCGAGGTGTTCCTGCGCGGCGCCCGGAAGCTGGGCATCACGGCCAAGGTCGGACCGGTCGCCATTCCTAACGGCCGGTTCGGCAACCGCCCTCATTGCATCTACCGGGGATTCTGCCTGCAAGGATGCAAGGTCAACGCCAAAGCGTCCCCGCTGATCACCCATATCCCGGACGCTCTGGCCCACGGCGGCGAGGTCCGGGCCGACGCCATGGTGACCCGGATCGCCGTCGACGAGCGGACCGGCCGGGCCACCGGGGTGCACTACGTCCGCGGCGGCCGGGAGCGGTTCCAGCGGGCGCGGATGGTCGCGGTGGCCGGTTACTCGATCGAGACACCCCGGCTGCTGCTGAACTCCTCCTCCAGCCGTTTCCCCGATGGCCTGTGCAACGACTTCGACCAGGTCGGGCGCTATCTGATGGTGCAGGGGGCGCCGCAGACCGCGGGCCGGTTCGACGACGAGGTCCGGATGTACAAGGCGCCGCCGCCGGAAGTCAGCTCGGAGGACTTCTACGAGACCGACCCAGCCAAGCCCTACCGGCGGGGGTTCTCCATCCAGAACGTGTCCCCGCTGCCCATCACGTGGGCCGAGCACGTCGCGGCCCAGGGGCACTGGGGCCGGGCCCTGCGCGACTACATGAGCGACTACGTGCACTGGTGCTGCCTCGGCGCGCTGTGTGAGTTCCTGCCCCAGGCGGACAACCGGATCACGCTGGACGAGGAGACCGACCGGCACGGGCTGCCGGTGGCCAGGTTCTCCTACTCCCAGTGCGACAACGACACCCAGCTGCTGCACGCGGCGCAGCGCGTCATGGAGGACATGCTGCACGCGGCCGGGGCCGATGAGGTGATCACCATCCAGCGGTTCGCGCATCTCGTGGGCGGGGCCCGGATGGCCGCCGACGAACGGCACGGCGTGGTGGACGGCACCTGCCGCAGCTTCGCCGTGCCCAACCTCTACATCACCGACGGGAGCGTGCTGCCCACCCAGGGCAGCGCCAACCCCGCCCTGACCATCATGGCCGTCACCGCCCGGGCCGCGGGCCTGCTGCGGGCCGGCGCGCGCGGCGGCGCATCCTGAGGGGGACCCATGCCAGGACGTGAGGAACTGCCGTTGACCCTGCAGCGGTCGCCGGCCAAGGCCCAGGAGACGTGGGTCAAGGCGCACGACAGCGCGGTCGAGGAGTACGGCGAGGGTGAGCGCGCCCACCGGACCGCGTTCGGGGCGCTGAAGCACAGCTTCGAGAAGGTCGGTGACCACTGGGAGCCCAAGCCGGACGGCGCCAAGGGCCCATCCGATGAGCGGTCGGCCCGGCCCCGGGGCCAGTCGGGCGAGAGCTACGGCGGGGTGGACGCCAACGCCAGCAAGCAGCACCTGCTCGGGCTGGCCCGCCGGCTGGGCGTTCCCGGCCGGTCCACGATGACCAAGCGGGAACTGGCCGCCGCGATCGAGAAGGAGAACGACCGGCGCACGGCGGCGGCCCGGGACGGCCGCCGGAACCGGTGAGACCCTCCTGTTTCACGCCGGACTGTGCGGGCAGCGGACTGAGGTGTTCCTTCCTGGCCCGCAAGCGCGGCCAGGCCGCCACACGACGTACCTTCCAGGAGTTGTGCATTGAAGGCTGTTGTCTACAAAGGACCTTTCACCGTCGCGGTGGAGGAGGTGCCTGACGCACGCATCGAGGCACCCAACGACGCGGTGGTGCGCATTACCACCTCGAACATCTGCGGGTCTGACCTGCACATGTACGAAGGCCGCACGAACGTGGAAGAGGGCAAGGTGCTCGGCCACGAGAACATGGGCATCGTCGAGGAAACGGGCTCCGGGGTGACCTGGATCAAGCCGGGCGACCGGGTGTCCGTGCCGTTCAACATCGCCTGCGGAAGCTGCCGCAACTGCGTGGACGGCTGGACCTCGTTCTGCCTGCGGATGAACCCCACCGAAGGGGTGGACGGGGCCGCGTACGGCTACGCCCAGATGGGCCCCTACCAGGGCGGCCAGGCGGAGTACCTGCGGGTCCCGTTCGCGGACTTCAACCTGCTCCCGCTGCCCGCCGGCACCGAGCACGAGCGTGACTTCACCATGCTGTCGGACATCTTCCCCACCGGGTACCACGGCGCGGTGCTGGCCGGCGTCAGCCCCGGTGACACCGTGGTCGTCTACGGCGCCGGCCCGGTCGGGCTGCTCGCCGCGCACAGCTCTTACCTGCGCGGCGCGTCGCGGTGTACGTGGTGGACATGCACAAGGACCGGCTGGACCTCGCGGCTGAGTTCGGCGCCATCCCGCTCAACGCTCACCGACGGCGACCCCGCCGGGCAGATCATGGACGCCACCCACGGGATCGGCGCGGACCGCGGCATCGAGGCGGTCGGCTACCAGGCCCACGACCACACGGGGCAGGAGCACCCGGAGATGGTGCTGGACGGCCTGATCAAGTCGGTGCGGACCCGGGGCGGGATCGGGGTGGTGGGCGTCTACGTGCCCAGTGACCCCCAAGCCGCCAGCGAGAGCGCGCAGCAGGGCCGGATCGGCTTTGACTTCGGCACGTTCTTCCAGAAGGGACAGGCCATGGGCACCGGCCAGTGCCCGGTCAAGCGCTACAACGAGCCGCTCCGCGACCTGATCATCGCGGGCCGGGCGACGCCCTCGCGGCTGGTGTCGCACGAGCTGCCGCTGGCCGAGGCGCCCGGCGCCTACGAGAAGTTCGACCGGCGGGAGGACGGCTTCACCAAGGTCCTCCTGCATCCGGCGAACGCCTGAGCGTCCGGCCCGGGTACCAGCGGCTGAGCACCCGGGCCGGGCTTGACCGCTCGCCCGTGTGGCATTCAACGACGATGCCACGCGGGCGAGCCGCATCTGCGGCCGGGACCGGCGGGCCTGGCTGGCCCGCCGCCGGGCGTTACCGGTAGCTGACCTGCTCGGTGCCGAGCAGGCACTCGCGGAGGTACTCCAGGGCCCGGGCCAGCAGCCGTGACACGTGCATCTGCGAGACGCCCAGCTTCTGGCCTATCTCAGCCTGGGTCATGTTGCCGTAGAAGCGCATGGCCAGGATGTGCTGCTCCCGCTCGGGCAGCTCGTTCCAGTGCGTGGACACCGCCTGCATGTCCAGGGTGCGCTCCACCTGCGGATCTTCCCCGCCGAGCATGTCACCCAGGGTGGCCGCGTCATCGTCGGTGGACATGGGCGCGTCCAGCGAGTGCGGGTGGAAGACCATGTCCGCCCGGTTGGCATCCCGGATGTCGTCCATGCTGACGCCCAGATGCTGGGCGACTTCCTCGTCCGTGGGGACGTGCCCCAGGTCCTGGACCAGCGCGGTGCGCGCCTTGCGGACCTGCAGCAGCATTTCCTGCACCGGCCGCTTGACATGAACCTGCCAGCGCTTGTCCCGGAAGTGGCGCTTGATCTCGCCGGAGATACACGGCTGGGCGTAGGCGGCCAGGTTCCCGCCGAAGGCGGGGTCGAAATTGTTGATCGCCTTGAGCAGGCCGACGTAACCGACCTGCATCAGCTCTTCTTCCGGCTCCGGGCTGTCCCGGTACCGGCGGGCGCACGAGCGCACCAGCGACCGGTACCGCAGCACCAGGGCCTCGCACGCGGCGGAACGCGGCCGGGATCCGGCCGGCTGCGTGTGAACGATCTCGAGCAGTTCGCCGTCGTCCTGCGCTGCCGGGTTGACGGCCGGTGGCGTGGGCGCGAGGGGGATCGCAGCCTCCACGTCTATCACCTCAGAATCCTGCGGGCGGAATCAGTACCTCCCGAGGATGCCCCGTGCACAGAAGATAAACATCGTGGCGCGCAGTATTCACTGGCGCCCCTGGCCGGCCCCGGTTCTCAGCCCTGGCGGTAGCGCTCGGCGTCCGCGGACCGCAGTTCCAGCCCCAGGCCGGGCCGTCCCGGATCGGGCGCCAGCACCCCTCCCTCCGGATCCAGCGCCCCGTCGAAGAACATCCGCTCGATCCGTTGGTGATCATGGAAGTATTCCAGGTGGCGCAGGTTGGGCACGGCGGCGGCGACCTGTGCGTGCAGGTTCGGCGCGCAGTGCCCGGAGACCTGCACGCTGTGCGCGGCGGCCAGCGCCGCGCCGCGGAGGAACTCGGTGATGCCACCGCAGCGGGTCACGTCGAGCTGCAGGCAGTCCACCGCTCCCGCGTCCAGCAGGCGGGCGGAATCCGCCAGCGTCCAGCTGTACTCGCCGGCGGCCACGTCGGGCCGGACCTGCTGCCGGATCACCGCCAGTCCCGCCTGGTCCTGGGAGGACACCGGCTCCTCGAACCAGGTGACCCCGAAGTCGTCCATCTGGTGAGCCATCCGCACGGCCTGCCCGGTGGAGTACCCGCCGTTGGCGTCCACGTACAGCTCCGTGTCCGGCCCGATGACCTCCCGGGCCAGCGCGACCCGGGCCAGGTCACGCGGCTCGTTGCTGCCCCAGGATTCACCGATCTTGATCTTGACCCGGGGGATCCGGTCCTTCTCGACCCACCCGGTCAGCTGCTCGCGGGTCCGCGCCTCGTCGTACGTGGTGAACCCGCCACTGCCGTAGACCGGCACCTTCTCCCGGGCCCGGCCGAGCAGGGAGGTCACCGAACTGCCGAGCAGCCGGGCCTTCAGGTCCCACAGCGCGATGTCGGCCGCGGACAGGGCCATCGCCCCGATCCCGGGGCGCCCGACGTTGCGCAGCGCCCGGGTCATGGCCTCGTTGGCGCCGGCCACATCCAGGGCGCTGCGGCCGGCCACCACCTCGGAGAGGATGCCGGTCACCACGGGAGCCGCGGCCGCCGCCGTGTAGCTCCAGCCGATGCCCTGCTGGCCTCCCGCCCGCGCGGTGACCAGCACGAGGATGGTCTTGTCCCAGGCCAGGGTGCCGTCGGCCTCCGGTGCGTCGGTGGGCACCACGTACACGGCGGCGTCCAGGCCTTCCACCACGGGGCCTTCTACCGCGGGCCCTTCCGCCACGGGCCCCTGCACGGCGGCATCCGCCGCCGTCGTTGCTCCGCCCATCACGCTCATCCTCCTGGCTCATCCCGCCGGCTGGCCCAGTTCCCCGGCCGCCTGCGGCGCCGGGTTCACCCGTCCCTCTGCTACCTGCGCTCCGGACGGCCAAACCTCGGACTGCCACCCCAGGCCGCCGGCCGCAGCCCCGGCCGGGGCTGCGGAAGCCATCCTTTAACGACGTTTGGCCAAGGGGATGTTTGGCCGCCGCATCTAGGGACAGCCGGGGGTGGGCAGGTTTGCCTGCCGCAGTAACCACGATGAGCTGGAGGTCCGCAGGTGGCACAGATCGCATCCGAGTCCCTGGTCGAGCGGCTGGCCGACTGGGGCGTGGACACCGTCTTCGGGCTCCCGGGCGACGGCATCAACGGCATCATGGAGGGCTTCCGGCGGCACCAGGACCGGGTGAAGTTCGTGCTGGTCCACCACGAGGAGGCCGCCGCGTTCATGGCGACCGCCCACGCCAAGGCGACCGGGCAGCTCGGCGTCTGCCTGGCCACCTCGGGTCCCGGGGGCATCCACCTGCTGAACGGGCTCTACGACGCCAAGCTCGATCACATGCCGGTGCTGGCGATCACCGGCATGCAGGAAACCTCGGTGCTGGGCACCGGCTACCAGCAGGAAGTGAACCTCGACCGGCTCTACGAGGACCTCACCGTCTACAACCAGATGATCTACAACCCGGCGCAGCTCCCCGCGCTGGTGGACATCGCGGTGCGCACCGCCTACGCCCGGCGCGGCGTGGCCCACCTGACGGTGCCGAACGACATCCAGGTCGCTCCCGCGGGCCAGAATCCCTGGGCGGAAGTGGGCCCGGCCCGTCCGCCGGCCACGTCGCCGATCCGGCTCTCCGCCCCCGGCCGGCCCCGCGAGGAGGACCTGCAGCGGCTGGCCGACGTGCTGAACGCCGGTGAGAAGGTCGCGATCCTGGCCGGCGCGGGCGCCCTGCACGCCCGGGAGCAGCTGCTCGCGGTGGCCGAGACGCTGGGCGCGCCGATCATCAAGACGCTGTCCGGCAAGGGCACCGTGCCGGACGACTCGCCGTACACCACCGGGGGGATCGGCCTGCTCGGCACCGCGCCCTCCGAGGAGCTGATGGACGACCTCGACACCTTGTTCATGGTGGGCACGAACTACCCGTACACCAAGTACATGCCGGAGCCGGGCAAGGCCCGGATCGTGCAGATCGAGGCCGACCCGGCCCGGGCGGGCGCCCGGGTGCCCACCGAGGTGCCCGTGGTCGGGGACGCCCGGGAGGGCCTGCAGGCCCTGCTGCCGCTGCTCAAGCAGCGGTCCGACACCTCGTTCCTGGAGAAGTACCAGAAGCAGATGGGCAAGTGGCGGGAGAAGATGGCCGCGCTGGAGGACGAGAAGCGTGACCCGATCGCCCCGGAGTTCGTCGTCAGCGTGCTCGATGAGCTGGCCGCCGACAACGCCATCCTGACCTGCGACAGCGGGACCATCGCCACGTGGGCCGCGCGGCACTGGCACATCCGGGCCGACCGTCAGTTCTACCTGTCCGGGAACCTGGCCACGATGGCGCCCGGGCTGCCGTACGCGATCGGGATCCAGCACGCCTTCCCCGGCCGCCAGGTGATCGGCTACGTCGGCGACGGCGGGTTCTCCATGCTCATGGCCGAGTTCATCACGGCCATCAAGCACCAGCTGCCGGTCAAGATCGTGATCAACAACAACAACTCACTCGGCCAGATCCTCTGGGAGCAGATGGTGCTCGGCTACCCCGAGTACGGCGTCCGCCACTCCGACCCGTTCACGGACTACACCGGGATCGCCACGGCCAACGGTGCGCTGGGCCTCAAGGTGACCCACCCCGGTGAGGTCCGGGACGCGATCAGCCAGGCGCTCAGCCACGACGGGCCGGCCCTGGTCAACGTGAACGTGAACCCGGACGAGCCGCCGCTGCCCGGCAAGGTCGAGTACAAGCAGGCCAAGAAGTTCGCCGAGGCCTTCCTGCGCGGCCAGCCGCGCAAGTCCACGATCGCCACCACGCTCTTCCGGGACAAGATCGACCAGCTCAAGGCCTGACCGGCCGGTGCTTTAGCTAGCCGGTGCTTAACTAATCGTGCTTTAGCTAGCTGGTTCCGCACGGTCCGCGGGTGGCCGCCGGCGCTGACGCGCCGCGCGGCCACCCGCTGTCGTCTCCGGGTCCAGCGGCAGGCCGCACGGGGGCTTGACCTCGGCCAGCCGCAGATAGGTGACCAGCCGCTGGCCGCCCCGGGTGGACAGCCGGTTCAGCACCTCCTGCAGCTCGGCGACGTCCCGGGCGACGACCGTGAGCAGGTAATCCATCTCGCCGGCCACGTTGTCGGCCGCGATGATCTGCGGCAGGGCCCGGACCTGGTCCTCGAAGATGCGGGTGGCCCGGGGGTCATGCCGCCCCAGCGTCGCGAACACGTACAGCTGCAGCGGGAACCCGGCCGCTTCCGGGTCGAGCTGGGCCCGGATGATCCGGATAACTCCGGACTCCTTGAGGGCGCGCACCCGGTGCAGCGTGGCGGCCGGGGAGAGGCCTACCATCCGGGCCAGCTCGACGTTGGTCCGGTCCGCATCGGCCTGCAGCGCAGTCAGCAGCTTGAGGTCAACTTCATCAAGGTTCATGGCCATGAAACTGAATAATATTTCACCGAAGGGGTGCTGCGGCTAATTCTGGCCCGCGACGACGCATCCTGAAGACATGAACATCGACCGCCGTCGCGCCCTCATGGCGCTCACCGTCGCCGGGCTGCTGTGGGGCAGCACGGTCCCCCTGTCCAAGGTCGCCCTGGGCTGGCTGGCGCCCGGCTGGCTGACCGCCATCCGCTTCGCGGTGGCGGCCGCCGTGCTGCTGGCCATCACCCGGCCCCGCGGACGCGGCGGCGTGGAGCCCGGCGGTGCTGGCCTGGGGAGCGGCGGGGTACGGCGGGACGGTCCTGCTGCAGAATACGGGCATCACCCGGACCAGCGTCAGCCATGCGGCGCTGCTCATCGGCACCGCCCCCGTGATGGTCGCGATCATCGCGGTGGTCTGGCACCGCAGCGTGGTGCGGCCGGTCGCCTGGGCCGGCTTCGCCGTCTCGCTCGGCGGGGTCGGGCTGATCGCGGCAGGCGGCGGTGGCGGTTCTAACCTGGGTGGCGACGGCATGGTGCTGGCCTCGGTCCTGCTCTCGGCGGTCTTCACCGTCGGCCAGACCCGGCTGCTGCGCGGCCGTGACCCGATCGCGGTGACGGCGGTGCAGTTCCTGGGCGCGGCCCTGGTCACGGCGCCGTTCAGCGCGCTGACCGAGAGCCTGCCGTCCGCGCCGGCGCACCTGGCCAGCCTGCTGGCGGTGGCGGCGCTGATCGCAGGCGGGACCCTGGTCCCGTTCACCCTGTTCGCCTTCGGGCAGAGCCGGCTCCCGGCCGAGATCGCCGGCGCTTTCCTCAACATCGAGCCGCTGGTCGGCGCGGTGGCGGGTGTCGTGGTCTTCGGGAACCCGGCGGGCCCGGCCCAGCTCGGCGGGGGTGCGGCCATCCTCGGCGGCATCGCGCTGAGCAGCGTGCGGCGGCCCGGCCGCCGCCAGGCCCGCCCGGCAGTCGCGGCGCAGACGGCGGTGGTGGCGGAGCCGGTTCTGGTGGCCCAGGCCGCGGGCGCGGACCGCCCCGGCGTGCTGGACCGTCGCGACCTGCCCGGCCCGCCCGCGGTCCTCGGCGACCCGGTCCTGCTGGACCACGGGGCCCTGCTGGATCACGGGGCTGTGCTGGATCACCACGGTGGCCGGCGCCGCCGGGTGCTGGCCGCCAACCGCGAGAGCTCCATGGCTGAGCCTCGCGCCGCCCGTCACCCGGACGGCCCGCGCCGCGCGGGGCGGGTGCATGGGGTCGGCCGCCCGCCCCAGATCGGGCGCCGGCGCCCCCGCGGCCAGATCCGGCCGGGAGGACGCCGTCAGGAAACCCGCGGTCCCGGGGACGGCCGGCGTGGGGAGCCCAGGCCGGCCGTCCGCGCCTAGCCTCGCTGGCCGGGAAGGCCGGCTGGCCGCCCGCAGACCGGGGACGCCAGCCGGCCGCCCGCAGGCCGGGCGGATCAGCCGGAAGCCCTGGTCAGGGGCGGCCATTGTCGATACCCAGAATTACCTCGGCACAAACTTTTTTTTTGAAGAACCGGAATCCCAGTAGCCACAGGGCATTCGGCATTTACCCAGGTGAAGCCCGCCTCCGCCGAATTTGCATCCTCCAGCAGCCCTTGCGTACGTTGGGCCGCTGTGACCAGAATCCGGACAAGGAGCTTCATGAAGGTACAAACGCGGATAATCACGGCAGCGGGCGCCGGCATCGTCATGGCCGGCCTGGCGGCCGGGCCGGCCCTGGCCAGCACGCACACCGTGCAGCCGGGTGACACGCTCAGCGGCATCGCCGCCTCGGCGGGCGTGTCACTCACCAAGGTCGAGGCGGCCAACCGCTGGATCAAGAACCCCAACCTGATCTACGCGGGCCAGGTCGTGAACGTGCCAGACGGGCGCTCCGGGATTACCCCGATGGCGCCGACCTACTATCAGGCCCCGGCGGCGTCCAGCACGCCCTCGGCGAGCTCGGACACGTCGGCTGCCGCATCCAGCACCCCGGCGGAGAGCACCGGCACCCCGGCGGCGAGCACGGGCTATTCAGCCAGCGCGGGCACGTCAGCCAGCGCGGGCACCTCGTCGGCGAGCTCGGGCTACTCGGCCGCGAGCACCGGCAGCTCGCCGTCGTCGTTCCAGCAGTGCGTGTCCTGGCGTGAGTCGGGCAACAACCCGACCGCGTCCTCATCCGGCCTGTACGGCATCCTGCCGAGCACCTGGGCCAGCCTCGGTTACTCGGGCACGGCCGGCTCGGCCTCGGTGGCCCAGCAGACCCAGGCGTTCCAGCAGCTCTACGCGCAGGACGGCACCTCGCCGTGGGCGGCCTACGACGGCTGCTGATCAGAACCTCGTTCTGATCACGGCAGGTCTTTAACTCACCTGATTCTGATCACAGCTGCTCCCCTCATGCCCCCGAGCTGAACGGCCTGAGAGAGCCACGCGCGAGCCCCGGCCCGGGACCCAGATCCCGGCCGGGGCTCGCCGCATCCCGGCCCGCATCCCCGGCCCGGCATCCCGGCCCGCATCACGGCCCACTCCGGTCCCGCGCTGGTCAGCCCGGCTGGCTGAGCACCGCCTCGATGAGGTGCGGGCCCGGCTCGGCCAGCGCGCGCGCGCAACTCCCCGGCGAACTCCTCAGCGCTGGCGGCCCGGGCGGCGGGGACTCCCATCCCCCGGGCCAGGGCGGTGAAGTCCAGGTCGGGGCGGGACAGGTCCAGCAGGCTGCGCGCGGCGGCCCCGCCCGCCACCGCGCCCACCCGCTGCAGCTCCAGGTCGAGGATCGCGTAGCGGCGGTTACTGAAGATCACCGTGGTGACGTCCAGCTGCTCCCGCGCCTGTGTCCACAGCGCCTGGATCGTGTACATCGCGCTGCCGTCCGAGCCGAGCGCCAGCACGCTCCGTTCCGGGCAGGCCACGGCCGCCCCGGTGGCCACCGGCAGGCCCTGCCCGATCGCGCCCCCGGTGAGCGTGAGCCAGTCGTGCGGGGGTGCGCCCGCCGTCGCCGCCGGGAGTGAGAGCCCGGACGTATTCGCCTCGTCCGAGACGATCGCCCCTTCGGGAAGCAGCGCGCCGATGACCGCGGCCGCGGTCTCAGCGGTCAGCGCGCCGCCGGGCAGCGCGGGCCGGTGCGCGGGCTGCGGCTGCGGCCGGGCACCTGGGGCAGCCCGGTCGGCCAGGGATGCCAGCGCCGCGCCCACGTCGTCGCCCGGCCCGGCCAGGGTGTGCGCGGCGCAGCCGTCGGGGACCAGGGAACTGGGCAGGCCGGGGTAGGCGAAGAAGGACACCGGCGCCCGGGCGCCCGCCAGGATCAGCTGCCGGGTCCCGGCCAGCTGCGCCTGCGCGAACTCGGCCAGGTACGCCAGGCGTTCCAGGCCCGGCAGGCCCGCACCGCGTTCCAGCCGCGCGGGGAACGTCTCCGCCAGCAGCCGTGCCCCGGTGGCGGCGGCGATCCGGCTGGCGGCCTCCAGGCCGGGACGGCGCAGCGCGGCGCCGCCCAGCAGGATGACGCAGGCCGCCCCCTCCCGGAGGGCCCCGGCGGCCTCCTCGATCACCGGGCCGGGCACCAGGGACGGCGGCCGCGGCGGCTCCGGCGGGGCGGGCTCGGCGCCGTCGGACCATGACACGTCGGCGGGGAGGATCAGCGTGGCCACGCCGCCGGGCGGTCCCAGGGCCGCGGCTACCGCCGCGGCGGCATCGGGCGCGGCATCGGCGCTGCGGGCGGAGCGCCGGACCCACCGGGACACGCTCCAGGCCAGTGAGTCGAGGTCGGATTCCAGCGGGGCGTCGAACCGCTTGTGATAGGTGGCATGGTCACCGACCACGTTGACCAGCGGGGTTCCGGCCCGCCGGGCGTTGTGCAGGTTGGCCAGGCCGTTCGCCAGGCCCGGGCCCAGATGCAGGAGGGTGGCCGCGGGACGGCCCGTCATCCGGCCGTAGCCGTCGGCCGCGCCGGTGGCCACGCCCTCGAACAGGCAGAGCACCCCGCGCAGCTGCGGGACCGCGTCCAGGCTGGCCACGAAGTGCATCTCCGAGGTGCCGGGGTTGCTGAAGCAGACGTCCACCCCGCTGCCGGCCAGCGTGCGGATCAGGGCCTGCGCACCTTCACTCGTTCCTCCCGAGGGTCCGCCGGGCCCGCTCGTGAGCCGGCAGGCCAAGTTTCCCCGTGTTACAGGCATGTGGCTAATCCGGATCCCGTCTCCCCAGGTGGCCTATCGGGAAGCGATACTCCCTGTAGGACACGAACGCATAACGGATATGGCACGCGTTTTCCGGCGGAGGAGAGAGTGCATGAGCAGGGGCCGCTTCGCCTAGGGCTGGTGCATGATCGCTGCTCGCGCTCCTGGTGGCCGGATGTGCCGCGCCGCAGTTCAGCGTACGTGACGAACTCGAGCGCGCACACCTACTTCAAGGTGCCGGACGGCTGGAGCCAGATCGCGGATCGGGCGGCCCGGGCTGGCGGGCGGCGCGGGACCGTCTGGCCCGCCGGACGGATCGGGGCCCGCCGAACGGGTCGGGGCCGAACGGGTCCGGGGCCGCCGAACGGGTCGGGGCCGGGCGGATCCTGACCGGCATGCGCGCCGCCTACCGGGTCCGGCTGGCCGTCAACCTGGTCAACGGGTCCACGCTGGCCGGCCTGCTGGCGGCCGCGGCCGGGCGGGCCACGCTGGCCCGGGCCGCCGACGGCCTCCTGGTCGGGTCCCGGTACCGGCTCCCGGTCCCGGTGGCCCCGGCGTTCACGGTCGGGAACGTGATCCTGGCCCGGGGCGACCGGGCCGCCCTCGCCTCGATGCAGGCGCTGCTCGCCCACGAGGCGCGGCACGCCACCCAGTACGCGTGGTGCGGGGGGCTGGCCATGCTCCCGCTGTACTTCCTCGCCGCCGGGGTGTCCTGGGGGCTGACCGGTGACTTCGGCGCGCGGAACGTGTTCGAGCGGCAGGCCGGGCTGGCCGACGGCGGGTACACCGACCAGCCGTTGCGGCCGGTGCTGGCCCGGTTTGCCCGCCACGGCGGCCAGCCGGGGGAACGCGCGGCATAATCGGGCTGCCGCGCAGACCACGACGAGGAGTGCCGCTGTGCCGAGGTTTCACCGCCTCAAGGTGCTGCGCCGCCTGCCCCACCCGGGCCGGGGCTTCACCCAGGGCCTGCTGACGGACGACGGGACGGTCTGGGAGAGCACCGGCCAGTACGGCCAGTCGGCGGTGCGGCGTTACCGGCTCGGCCAGGACGAGGTCGAGGCCAGCACATCCCTGCCCGCCGACCTGTTCGGCGAGGGAATCTGCCGGGTGGGCAGCCACCTCTGGCAGCTCACCTGGCGGGAGCGGGTCGCCCTGCGCTGGGATCTGCGCAGCCTGACCCTGCTGGAGACCATCTCCTACAACCGCGAGGGCTGGGGGATCTGCCACCTGGGTTCCTGCGTGCTCACCAGCGACGGGAGCAGCGAGCTGGTCCGCCGTGACCCGCAGACGCTGATGCCGCTCGGCCTGGTGGTGGCCCGCCTCGGCGGTCAGCGCATCGGCGGCCTCAACGACCTGGAATGGGCTGGCGGCCGGGTCTGGGCCAACGTCGCGCCCCGCCCCTACCTGGCCGGGATCGACCCGGACAGCGGCGAGGTGGTGGACATCGTCGACGCGCGGGCCGCCGCGGAACGTCACTGGGGCGATCCGCAGGCCTTCCTCAACGGCGTCACGGCGCTGCCCGGCGCCGGGCGAATTCCTGCTCAGCGGGAAAGGCTGGCGGTCCCTGTACCACGTCCGGCTGATCGAGGGCCGCCGCCACAAGCACCCGGAACGGCTGCTCACCGCGGAGTGGAGCGTTCAGGAACCATTCAGGAAAGCTTAGGGACAGGCTGAGAGTCCTTAGAGGTCACCTTCAGGTACGGAACCGATTATCGGTAGCGAGCCACAACAGGGCGATGACCTACTGAGGAGCGTTCCGAGATGAGCAGGTACGGGGAGCCCGGATACGCCGGCCCAGAAGAGCCCGGCGCAGGACAGTCCGGGACAGGACAGGGCGGCACAGGGCAGCCCGGCACAGGGCAGCCCGGCACGGGGCAGCCCGGCACAGGTCAGGGCGGCTACGGCGGCTACGGCTACGGACCGGGCGCATATGGCGGCTACGCGGGGCCCGGCGGTTACGCGGGGCCGGGCGGTTACGCGGGGCCGGGCGGCTACGGGCCGGGCGGCTACGGTCCCGGCGGTTACGGGCCCGGCCCGGGCGGCTATGGCTACAGCTACGGCCCCGGCCCGGGTGAGCCCGACGGCAGGCGGCATCGCCGGCGCCGGTTCATGCTGGCCGGTGCCTCAGTCGGGGCGGCCGCGGTGCTGGCGGTCGTCGGGCTGGGCGCGGTGAACGCGGTCGGCGCGTCGACGCTGACCACGGCCCAGGTCGCCTCGAAGGTGGACCCGGGCCTGGTGGACGTGGTGTCCACCCTCGGCTACCAGAACGGCGAGGCGGCCGGCACCGGCATGGTGCTGACCTCCACCGGCGAGGTGCTGACCAACAACCACGTGATCGACGGCGCGACCTCCGATCAAGGTCACCGACATCGGTAACGGGCGCACCTACACGGCCAAGGTGGTCGGCTACAACAAGACCAAGGACGTGGCGGTGCTCCAGCTGCAGAACGCCTCGGGCCTGACCACGGTCAGCCTCAGCTCCTCGGGCGTGCAGAGCGGCCAGAAGGTCGTCGCGCTGGGCAACGCGGGCGGCAAGGGCGGCACCCCGTCCGTGGCTACCGGCAAGGTCACCGGGACGGGCCGGACCATCACCGCCTCGGATGAGTCCGCGGGCAACGCCGAGCAGCTCAAGGGGCTGATCGAGACCAACGCGGGCATCCAGCCGGGCGACTCCGGCGGCCCCCTGGTCAACACCAAGGGCGACGTGGTCGGCATGGACACGGCCGCCTCCACCGGCATCTCGACCACCGGGTTCAGCAGCCAGTCCCAGCAGACGGCCACGCAGGCGTTCGCCATCCCGATCAGCCGAGGCGTCGGCGATCGCCAGCCAGATCGAGGCGGGCCAGGCCTCGTCCACGGTGCACCTCGGCACCACCGCGTTCCTGGGCGTCGAGGTTGCCTCGTCCTCCGCGGGCAGCGCCGGCGGCTTCTCCGGCGGCGGGTCCGGCAGCTCCACCGGCAGCGGCGCCGCCGTGGCCGGCGTGGTGAGCGGGTCCGCGGCCGCGCAGGCCGGGCTGGCCCAGGGCGACGTCATCACATCGGTGGCGGGCCACACGATCGCGTCCGACACGGACGTCTCGGCGGCCCTGGCCGTGCACCACCCGGGCGACCAGATCAGCATCAGCTGGACCGACCAGTCCGGCCAGTCGCACACCGCGACCGTGACGCTGGGCAGCGGCCCCGCCGCCTGAGCTCTGCGGCCGGCCTACGGGCCGGCCGCCTGAGACATGGCGAGGCTCGCCGCCGAGGAGCCTCGCCGGAACGGGGACCCCCGGGCCATCCCGCCCGGGGGTCCCTCATGCGTCCCGGTACGATCGCCGCCGGAAGGCCGGATGCGTGAGTGGGAGGCCCTGATGAGCGAGCTCGTGCACTACGACGCCGGCGAGCAGGTGGTGACCCTCACCCTGGACTCGCCGCACAACCGCAACGCGCTGTCCCGCCAGCTGGTGGCGGAGCTGACCGGGCGGCTGGCCGAGGCCGTGGCCGAGCCCGCCGCGCGGGCGGTCGTCATCACCCACACCGGCCGGGTGTTCTGCGCCGGCGCCGACCTGGCCGAGGCCGGGAGCCAGTCGATGACCGCCGCCAGCACGGCGATCCTGGCCCTGCTCACCGCGATCGTGGACGCGCCCAAGCCGGTCATCGCGCGCCTCACCGGGCACGTCCGGGCCGGCGGCATGGGCATCGTCGGCGCCTGCGACCTCGCCCTGGCCAGCGAGACCGCGACGTTCGCGTTCACCGAGGCCCGCATCGGCGTGGCCCCGGCGATGATCTCCCTGACCACGCAGGACCTGCTGACCCCGCGCGCGGCCGCCCGCTACTACCTGACCGGCGCCACGTTCAGCGCGGAGGAGGCGGCCCGGGCCGGCCTCATCACGATCGCTTCCCCTAACGAGAACCTCGACGCGGAGCTGGGACGGCTGCTGGCTGAGATCCGGGAAACCTCCCCCCAGGGCGCGGCCGAGACGAAACGGCTGCTCACCCGGGGCCGGCGGCAGCGGCTGGCCGGGGAGTCGGAGGCCATGGCGGAGTTGTCCGCGCGGCTGTTCGCCTCGGCCGAGGCGCAGGAGGGCATCCACGCGTTCCTGGAGAAGCGGCCGCCCGCCTGGCGGATCCCCGCGGAGTAAGCTCGCCTGCGCTGGCCTGCCCTGCCCTGGCCCGCCGCCTCAGGCGGCACATCCGGCCGGGCGGGCGCACCGGGCCGGGCAGGCTCACCCGCCCCACCGGGCGCCTCCGTCCGGGCAGAAACGCGGCGGGGGAAATTTCCAGATGTCTGGGAGCTGGGCCGATTCCGTTGACCTGCGCACACCCGGATCAGCATCGTGGAGGGACGAACAGATGGCCGCGCCGCGGCCTGCGCGCAAGGACGGTGTGATGTCAGATCGCATGGAGGCGCCCCCGCGGCCCTCTCGTGCCCCGGTACCCCGCAGCCAGATGCCCCGCATGCAGCTGCCCGGCACCCCGCGGCGCAACCGCCGGCGGTGGGCGGTCGCCGCCGCCGTCACGGTCTGCTGGGTGGTGCTGTGGACGGCGACGGGATCACTGGTCGCCGGGACCCTCGTGCTGCTGTTCCTCGCCGGGCTCGCCGTGGTGACCGTGCTGGCGCTGCGGGCCCTCGGCCTGACCCGGGACCATCCCTGGGTGCGGCAGATCGCCACCCGGCCCTGGCGTGACGGGCAGGAGGTGCTGCAGCTCGCCCTGCGGCACCTGCCCGAGGTGTTCGTGGTGACCCCGAGCGGGGCGCTGCTCGCCCCGACCTCCGTGGAGCTGCGGCTCAGCCCGCGTGACTTCGGCTCGCTCGCTGAGCGGATGGACATCGGCCTCGTGGAGGCGAGCGCCGTCGAGGTGTACGAGGAGCAGGTGGCCGCGCACGAGGCCCGGCTGGCGGGCCCCGGCCCGGTCGAGGTCAGCCTGATCAGCGACCCGTCCGTGCCCGAGGGCCGCTACCAGCTGCGGCAGGGCCGGCCGCTGGGCGCCGGGCCGGGCGGGTTCCAGCCGGGTGCGCCGTCCGGTGTTCCAGCAGGCCGGGCCGAACGGGTTCCAGCAGGCCGATCCCTCCGGCTTCCAGCCGGCCGCGCCGCCGGTGTTCCAGCAGGCTCCTCCCCGGGCCAGTTACGTGCCGCCCGACGTCCAGGCGGCCGGGTCCGGGTCCCAGGTCGGTGTCTTCCCGGCCGGGGCGGGGCTCGGTGCCGGCCGGGACCCCGGCTGGCCGTTCGCCCACGACGGCCGCACCACGTCGGCGCCGGTGTCCGACACCACCGCCACCGCCGCCACCGCCGCCACCGTGAACGGCAGCGGCGGGGGCCTGGCCACCGTGGCCGAGCCGGCCCGCAGCATGATTCCCACGCTGCGGCTGATCACCGGCGACCGGGTCTCGGAGACCCGGCTGTCCGGCGCCCTGGCCGGCCGCGGGGAGGTCGAGCTCAGCCTGCCCGACGTGCCCACCGTGTCCCGCGAGCACGCCAGGTTCACCTACTCCGACCACCAGTGGTGGGTCGCCAACCTGGGCATGAACGGGCTGACGCTGAACGGTGCCTCCGCCGCCGGGGAGCAGCCGCTGCACGACGGGGACCTGATCCGCTGGGGCACGAACGAGCAGGCGCCGGGCTCCCGCGTGGAGATCGGGTGACGGCGCCGGCGGGGTCCCTGAGCCCCTGAGCCAGGCGAGTCCCGGGTCATACCGGCCACTCATTCAGCCGGGGACGGCACAATAGTGGCGGTGGGGCAGCTCTTTCTCTGGTCAGCCGGGCAGCGCGAGTGGGTGAACTGCCCACCCGACGAGATCACCTGGCTGGACCGCAGCGTGCTCAGCGGCAATAAGGACCTCACGCTGCACCGGTCACCGCGCTGCGCGGGGCTGCGTTACGTGCACCGCCGGTGGGAGCTGTTCAGCCGCGACCCCAGCTACCCGGTGTACCTGGCCCCGCACCGCCCCGGCACGCCGGTGGATCACCGCGCCGTGCAGCAGGGTGCCCGGCAGGTCCTGCCGGTCGCGCCGGCTAACCACTTCGAGACCCTGCCGGTGGTGCTGGAGCCCGGGACGTGGCTGGTCAGCGTGGGCAGCTGGGTGCTCCCGCTGCGCCTGGAGGCGGCGGAAAACCCGGCTGCCCCGAGCGTGCCCAGCCACGAGCAGCCCGAGACCCAGGAGAAACGGGTCCAGCCGAACGGGGCCCCGTCCCGGCGGGGCAGCCCGCCCCGGCCGGACGCCCCGGACCGGGTCCGGGCCTGGTTCGCGCGGAACACCACCGCCCGGATGGCCATGGCCTACCACTACCAGGAGCTCATCCTCGGCCTGCCCGGGGCGCAGCCGACGCCGATGATGGACGTGGTCATCGCCCTGGACCTCAGCGGTGAGGGAGCCATCTCCGATTACAAGAAGCAGCTCCAGGGCCTCATCTGGAAGGAACGCGGGCACCCGCGGGAACTGGCCGAGTACCTGCTCACCCACGGCCTGCTGACCCCGGCCGATCTCGAGCAGGCCCGGGAAGCGGCCGCGGCCAACGAGCGCAGCGGCCGGAGCGACCAGGCCCGCAAGCGGCTCCGGTACAAGCCACGGAAGTAACGGGGGCGGGCGGTCAGGCGGCCCCGCTCAGCGGGCGTAGTGCGACGCGTGCTCGTCGCGGACCACGTTCTTCTGGATCTTGCCGGTGGAAGTCTTGGGCAGCTCGTCCACCACGATCACGGCCTTCGGCACCTTGTAGCCGTCCAGCTGCCCGCGCAGCGCCTGGAGCAGGGCGGCCGGATCGATGCTCTCCCCGGGCCTGGGCACCACCACCGCGGTGATCGCCTCGGTCCAGTGCTCGTGCGGCAGCCCGACCACCACGGCCTCGGACACCCGCGGCTCGGCCGCGTACACGGCCTTCTCCACCTCGATCGAGGCCACGTTCTCGCCGCCGGTCTTGATCACGTCCTTGTAGCGGTCGGCGAACCAGAGCACGCCGTCCTCGCCGAACCGGCCCACATCCCCCGAGTGGAACCAGCCGTGCGCGAACGCCGCGTCAGTGGCCTCCTCGTTGTGCAGGTACTCGCTCATCGCGGAGGGCCCGCGGTAGACGATCTCGCCCTGCTCGCCCTGGGGCAGCAGTTCCCCGTCCGGGCCCATGATCGCGACCTGCACGCCGGTGATCGGCGTGCCGACCGCGCCGATGTGCGAGAGCTGGTGCTCCGGGCGGAACAGCGTGGTGACCGGGCTCATCTCGGTCTGCCCGAACAGCAGCGCGAAGTCACAGCCGAAGCCGTCCAGGCAGCGGCGGATCAGCTGGTCCGGCATGGGCGCCATGGCGTACACGGCGCGGCGCAGGCTGGACGGTGTCCCCGCCGCCGAACGACGGGTGGTCGAGCACGGCCCGGAACATCATCGGCAGCCCGAACACCTGGGTGATCTGCTCCTGCCCGATCAGGTCCAGCAGCGAGCCCGGGTCGAAGCCGCGCAGCACGTGGATGGTCGCGCCGACCATGATCGCGGGCGTGCAGAACGCGTTCAGCTGGGCGGTGTGGAACATCGGCATCATGGCCGCGAACCGGTCGGTGAAGTTCCAGCCGGAATCCAGGGCGCTGGACATCGACTCCAGGTAGATGGCCACGTGCGTGCCCACCACACCCTTGGGGAACGACGTGGTGCCGGAGGTGTAGAGGTAGCTGAGCGCGTCCCGGTCATCCACGAAGCAGTCCGGCTCGGCGGCGGACGGGGAGCCCGCGGCGAGGGCGGCCACGGTGGTCCAGGACCGGTCGGCGGGCTCCGCCTCGTACGCGGCGCCGGTGCCGGGGGCCACGAACACGTCGGCGATGGACGACACCGCCGCGATCGCGTCGCGGACGTGCGCCACCAGCTGGGTCTCGGCGACCAGGCCGCGGGCCCCGGAGTGGTCGAGCACGTAGGCCACCTCGTCCGGCCGCCAGCCCAGGTTGACCGGCACGCACACCAGGCCGAGCTTGGCGCAGGCGTAGTACACGGCGAGGAACTCGGCGCTGTTGGCCGAGGCCAGGCCCAGGGCGTCGCCCCGCTGGTAGCCGCGGGCGGCCAGCCCGTGGGCGAGCTGGTTCACCCACGTGTTGAACTCCGCGTAGGTCCACCGCCGCGGGCCGTCCACCACCGCGAGCTGGCCCGGGCGGGCGGCGGCGGACCGGGTCAGCGAGTCGCCCACGTTGATGCGCTGGATGAGGTTACGCGCGAGGTCCACGGGTGCTCCTGGTAGGTCGGTCCCGGCCCGGCCGGCGTTCAGTACGACCGTGGCAGGCCCAGGCTGTGCTGGGCCACGTAGTTGAGGATCATTTCCCGGTTCACCGGGGCCACGCGGAGCAGCCGGGCCGAGGCCCAGTACGGCAGCAGCCCGTACTCGGTGGCGAAGCCGTTCCCGCCGTGGGTCTGCATGGCCGCGTCCGCCGCGGCGATCGCGGCCTCCGCGGCCGCGTACTTGGCCATGTTCGCCGATTCGCCGGCCGGCTCGCCGTGATCGTGCTGCCAGCAGGCCTGCCGGATCATCAGCGCGGCCAGCTCCGTCTCGATCTTCGCCCGGGCCAGCGGGTGGGCCACGCCCTGGTGGGTGCCGATCGGCGCGTCCCACACCTGGCGCTCGCGGGCGTACCGGGCCGCGGTGGCCAGCACATAGCGCGCGATCCCCACGCACTGCGCGGCGCCGGTGATCCGTTCCGGGTTGAGCCCGTGGAAGATCTGCCGGAACCCCTCGCCCTCCTGGCCGACCAGCGCCTCCGGGCCGAGCCGCACGTCGTCGAAGTGCAGCGTGAACTGCTTCTCCGGCAGCAGCAGATCAACCGGGAGCACCGACCGTTCCAGCCCGGGCGAGTCCGCGGGGACGATGAACAGCGACAGCTGGTTTTCGTTGCGGCGATTTTGGGCCGTAGCGGATGGTGCGGGGCCGGTGCGGGCGACGACCAGCAGGGCGTCCGCCTCGTCCACGCCAGAGATGTAGTACTTGGTGCCGCGCAGGACCCACCCGTCGCCGTCCCGGGTGGCGGTGGTGGACAGCCGGTGCGTGTTCGATCCCGCATCCGGCTCGGTGATCGCGAACACCACCTTGCTGGTGCCGGCGGCCAGGCCGGGCAGCCACGTCGCGCGCTGCTCCTCCGTGCCGAACCGGGTGATGACCTCCGCCGAGATGGCCGCCGAGACCACGAGCAGCAGCAGCGGGGTGCCCTGCGCGCCGAGTTCCTCGCAGACCAGGGCGAGCTCGGTGAGGCCGCCGCCCCCGCCGCCGTACTCGGCCGGGATGTTCACGCCAATGAATCCCGCTTCACCAAGCTTGGTCCACAGCTCCTCGCACGGGGTGTGCTCGGCCGCGTGCTGCGCGTAGTACTGCGGCCCGAAGCCGCTGGCTATCGCCGCTACGGCGGCCCGCAGGTCGCGATGCTCGGTGCTCTCGGCAAAATCCACGCCTGCTCCATCGAAGTGATCGCAGATTCACTAGGACTTTAGCTGGCCCGGTGCCAGACTGGCTAGATGGCCAGCGCACGTTCCCCGCGCCAGGGTGATCCTGAGCGGCGGCGTGATCCCGAGCGGCGGGCCAGGATCCTGCACGCCGCGGCCGACCTGGCCTCCCGTCGCGGGTTCACCACGGTGTCCATGGCCGACATCGGCGCGGAAGCCGGCATCGTCGGCTCCGGCGTCTACCGCCACTTCGGCAGCAAGGCGTCCATCCTGGTCGCCCTGCTCGACGAGGTGATGGACCGGCTGATGAGCCGGGCCGCGCAGATCATCGACACCTCGGATGATGACCACCAGTGCCTGTCCGACCTGGTCCGCGACCACATCGCGGTGGCCCAGCTGGACCGGACGATCCTCATGGTCTACCACCGCGAGTCCCCCACCCTGCCGGCCGAGGACCGCCGCCGCCTGCGCCGCCAGCAGCGCCTGTACATCGAGGAATGGGTGCACCTGCTGGCGCAGCTGCGGCCCGACCTGGCCGACGGGGAGCTGCGGCTGGCCGTGCACGCCGCGATCGGGGCGATCCAGTCCACCCTGTTCTTCCGCAGCGGGCTCGCCGCGGACCGGCTGGCGGAGCTGCTCGACACGATGGCCCACGGCTGCCTGGGCATCGACCCCGCCCCCCGCCGGCGGGCCGCCCACTCCGGTTGAGCGGGTGACGTTAGCCCGGCCGCCCCTGTAGGTCGCCCGTTCGCGCGGCTCTCGATCAGCTCGCCAGAGACTTCAGGTGAGAATGTATCCGGCGCCGTAGGCGGTGGGGGTGCCGTTGTAGTCGGTGATCAGCCCGGGGCCGCTGGAGCAGTTGAAGTCGGCGTTTCAGCCGGCCGTAGGTAACGTGCTCTGTATCCAGCCAGGCGGTCAGAGGGCTGATGTAGGTGTCCGCGCAATCGTTCTCCCCGATCTCCCCGGCGATCACCGGGACCTTGGCGGCCACTGGCGTGACCTGGCTGTTCCAGCAGGACTTGTGTGACAGGCGCCGAAGTTGTAGGAGTGCCAGGACGCGGCTAGGTCGTGGTCGGGGTCAGTGGGCTCGTAGGCCAGCCATTGCGTCAGGTCGCCGGCCCATGCCAGGCCCCCGAGCATGATGGCGTTGCTGGCCCCCGTGCCCGAACGGCGTTGACCAAGATCTGCATCCCGGCTACCGGGTACGAGATGCCGGCACAGTGTGCCGCCATACAGCCAACACTGCCAGGCCTCGCCCTCATTGTTGCCCTTGGCCGCCTGCGGGAAAGGTTCGTTGAACATATCGAAGATCACCGCGTTATTCCCCTTGAACGCCTTGGCCACCGACCCCCAGAACGGAACCGACTGCGCAGTATCCGGCATCGGCTTCTGGCACACGGCATTGACTGACGAGCAGCCCCACCCCCGACCGGCGTACTGTCCTCACTCCAGTGCAGGTCCAGGATCGCCACCATGCCGTTGGCGTTCAGCAGGCTTACGTAGGCCTTGATCGCGGACTGGTAGTTCGCGCCGCTGTATCCCGCAGGAATGTAAGACTCACCGTTCCAGCATCCCTCGTTGAGAGGAACCCGGACGGCGTTAATTCCCCAGTTCTTCATGGCGGTGATCGATGCCTGGTCGTTAGGCCCGTCGAAGAACCCCTTACCGAGGCACTCGTACTCGGTACCCGAACGGTCCACCCCATGCAGGACTACTAGAGACCCAGCGGAGTTGACCAGTCTGTTCCCCGAGACATGCAACTGGGGGGCGGCTCCGCTGGACGTGACCGTGACCGTGAGCGCGGGCGAGGTGCCAACGTTGCCTAGCACGTCGAACGCCTTCGCGGTCAGCATGTACCTACCGGCCGAAATGTGGGACCAGTTAAGCTGTAGGGCTTGGTGGTATCCGTGCCTAGCAGGGTGTTCCCGTCGAAGAACTCGACTCTCGTGATGAGGTCGAGAGTTCGTCGCTGTGGCCTTGATCTTGATCGTGGCGGGCGCCGTGAGAGTGCTGGACGGGGTAGTGATGGACACCGTGGGCCGCACTATGGCGGCACTGGCGGTCCCGGAGACCGCGACCAGCCCGGTACACGCCAGGCCGATAGCGGCCAGCACGCCATGCCGCGTCGCAGCTGGAACGTCCTGCATCCGGGCCGCCAACCGCCACCCGCTGTCATGCTGCGCATGAAATACCCCCCGCAGATTTGGACGCACCTACCGGGGGCTAAGAGAATTAGAAATATTGAAACGCGACGGAGTCACTTTATAACATGAGACAGGCCGCGTGAAATCCGGGGTCGGCAAGGCCGATGTGCCTGGCCAGCTAGTCAACGGAACGACCAAGAATGACCATATTAGGTACTGTAACCAACTGTTTCATCTCAATTTGTTCCCGCCGTCCAGATTCCTAAGCCAGCATTTAGAAAAGTTTCTTTTGCGATGTCCCTGTTGCGGTCTGCGACGGCCTTGCTGGCGTGTCAGGCGTGGCTCTCCGTAGGCTGGGCCGGTGGGCACTGGCCGGTCCGGAGAGGGCGCGCTCGACGAGCGGGCGGCCCTGGTCGCGCTGCTCCGGGAACAGCGGGCGGACGCCGCGGACGGAATAGCGACGGATGTGCTGGAAGTCGGCAGCGCCTTAGCGGTTTGGCAGCGACTGGTTCCTGCAGTACTGGAGAGCCCGCCGGAGGAACCCGACGTCCTCGACCGCCGCTGCCCAGGAGATCGGACGCTGGGCCGAACAGGGTTGGCGGTGTGAGCATCCTCGATGAGGACTATCCAGCCCGACTGCGGGCCATCTATCAGGCGCCCCGCTCCTGTTTGCCCGGGTTGCGTGATCTCAGAGGATGTGGCGGTGTCCGTCGTCGGGTCGCGGATGGCGTCCTCGCGGGGGCTGGACATCGCGGCCGAGGTGGCCAGGGAACTCGTCGCCCGTAGCGTGACCGTGCTGGGGGGGCTCGCCCGGGGCATCGATACCGCGGCACACCAGGCCGCGCTGGGGGCTGGGGGCGAACGGTTTGCGTTATCGGGACAGGAATTGACCGGCCTACCCGGCCGAGAACCAGGAACTCCAAGCGGAGATGCGCCGAAGGGTCTAGTGCTCTCGCAGTTCTGGCCCGGCGCGCCGTCCCAGCGGAACAACTTCCTGATGCGAAACGCCACGATGTCTGGGTACGGGCTGGCCACGGTGGTGATCGAGGCGGGGGAGCAGAGCGGGTCACGGGCCCAGGCGCGGATCGCGGTGGACCACGGGCGGCCGGTGATCCTTACCTCGCTCGTGGTAGAACGAAACGACTGGGCCCGGTCACTGGTAGGTCAACCCGGAGTTCATGTCGCCGATCACCTTCAGGCGGTGCTGGACGTCGTGGACCATCTGATCGAGGGAGTCAGACGGCCGTGGGCGCCGCGCTGCACCGGCTGGCGCCTTCTTAGCATGGCCGCTCCCGACGCCGTCGCCCGACTGAGCGCGGCCCTGGTGGCCCGGGCCCGTGGGTACCTGCGCAACACCGTGCGCCAGGATCTTGTCACGTGCGCGGTGTGTGCGACGCCGGTGGCGGGCTTTGAGCTGTGCTATCAGTGCCAGCGATATCGCGGCCACGTGGGGCTGCCGGACACCACAGGCTTTCTTACTTACGCGGTGGCCGGGCGGCAGTCCGGCCACGTGATGCAGGGATACAAGGCCTGGCCGCCCGTGCCCGAGCACCGGATGATCGTGGAGTTACTCGTACTGCTGGCGCTGGCCCGGCACACCGGATGCGCGGAGCGGACGGGGGGGCAAGCGCCTGTTCCCGTGACGCACTGGGCGACCGTACCGTCGCTCCCGGCCAGTCCAGGGGAGCATCCGCTGCATTCAATCGTTAGCCGGTTAGCCCCGGACGCGAGGCTGTCCTGGCCGCCGCGGAGGAGGTGGAGTATCCGCCGGGGCGTCGATCCCGGGCACTTCCGGGCGTCACTCTTGCCTGCAGGTGCACACGTACTGCTCGTCAACGACACCTGGGCTCGGGGCGGGCACGCCCGCTCTGCGGTGCTGGCGTTACAGGCGGCCGGAGCAACCCGGGTGTCGGTGCTGGTGGCAGCAAGATGGATCAATGAGAACTTCGGCGACAACGCAGCGTTCGTCCGTGGGCTGGCGAGCCGCGACTACGACCCGGCGATCTGCCCCTGGACCGGCGCGGCCTGCCCGACTCCGTAAACGACGCTAGGAGCTGAGATCAGGAGACCGGCCTACCGTTGTCGAGCGCGGCCACGGTCCCGACCGCCAGAGCCTCCAGGCACGCGCGAATCCTCCGCCCGACGATCGGCGATACGCGGGCCGCTACCTCGCCAGGCGGAACAAACTCAAAGCCGTTCAGTTCGTCCGTCGGTACGGCAATGGCGGCGATGTCCGAATCGCTGAACTCGCCGCCGTCATAAATCACGACCAAACCCTCGGGGTAGTCGTGCCGCGACGGCACCCAGTCCACCGCAAGCACTCGTCCCACAGGTCGGTCAAGCCCGATTTCCTCAGCCACCTCGCGGCGGCACGCGGTGTGCGGCGACTCTTCTGCTTCGACCACGCCTCCAGGCGTGTCCCATGTTTCCCGATAGACGGGCTCAACTAGGAGGACGCGGCCCGCGGAATCTCGGCACAGCGCTCCCGCGGCCATCCATTTGCGGGGGAGTGAAGCCACGTAAACATCACGAGGGATCACTCCCGGTTGAATAGATGTCACGATCGGTGACTGTAGCAATACAGGGTTGACCTTGCCGCTCATTCATGTGAGTTCGACGATGGAGAGCTATCGAAATAACCACGTTTACCGCTGCTGCGCCCGAAACATTCCACCCCGGAGCGCGACTATAAGCCAGGCCAAGCCTATTTTCGCTTAAGCAGGGATATACGTACGTGAATACGATGGATGTGTCGTAAGAGCTTAGCGGTTGGCCTGCCACGAAGGTAGTTTCCTGAGCTTCCCTGGCCCACCGATGAGTTGTGAGCTGTTACGCCGGGAGGCAAGCGTCATGGCCGTGAGGGCACTGGTTACAACGCCCATCATGACGAGGGGCAAGAAAGTTGCGCCAAAATACAGCATCCTCCACCCGGACAGCATGACCCACGCAAGGCTAGTTGAGCCATTCCAGGTAGCGATGCCGATCCAAATACGACGGGTTCCGGCTTTTCGATTTCCACTTCCGGTGGTCTGCCAGCCCAACTGTTTGCGCCAGCATATATCCCATATAGCAAACAGGTGTGCCCACCCATATAGCATCTTCGCCATGAAGGCTTCCGGGCCGAAGTCACACCTATGCCAGGCAGGAAACACAACGGCGTTGTATACGATCGACGGCATGATAAGACCGTAGTTAGCTAGCTGAACCTGGCGCGGCATGGCGAGTAGCAGAACGAGCGAGATCACTGGTGCAACGAATGTAAACAGTGCGGTATTGACGTAGTAACAGAATCCGGCCAGGTAGCCACATCGAGTGCGCCAGTGCATTCGCGCTGTCCAGAATTTACGAGAACCGGTCAATGACATTGATCCTGCGCACCATCTGTACTGCTGCGTGAGAAAAGAGTCTGGATCAGACGGGCATAGCCCAGCCGCCAGTGGGATTGGAATATATCGGATACTCCAGCCCGCCCGGTTCAGGTCGAACCCCGTGTGTATATCCTCGGAGTGCTCGATGAGCGTCGTACCACCGTTATGGGCTAGTGCGGTACGCCGATAGATGGCACAGGTCCCAACGCAGATTGCACCCCCGTGTCGGTCAAGCGAGACCTGTATGAGGCGGTAGAAGAGCTCCTGTACGGCACTAGCGCCACGCTCTACCCAAGACATGCGCCCGTGCGTCCGGAAGAACTGAGGAGTCTGGACGATACCGAGCGCAGGATCCTCGCTGAAGTACGGGAGTATCTCCAAGGGCATCTCGGGCCGCGCGGCAAAGTCCGCATCGAGGAGAAGAATGAACTCGCCAGATGACTGGGCAAAGGCGTACCGAAGGTTACCGGCCTTCTTCATCCAACCTCGGTTGGGACGAACAAGGTAGGTAAAGCCGAGATCATGAGCCATCGCCTCGACGTCGGGGCTGGCTCCATCGTCGAGGACATACGCGACAGTTTCGCCAGGATACGATCGCGTGAGCTCGATCACGTGAAGCCATGTGTTCCTGAGGACAGAAAGTGGTTCCCCGCAAACGGGCAAAAATATGTCTAGGGAGGGATAGCGAGACGGTGTCCACGAGCCTATAAGTTTGCGGTGCGAACTTACATCAAAGCTGCGCGTGCCAATATTGACACACAAAGATAGTACATAGTAAATAATAGTGAAAGCCACGAAAGGAAGAAAGAACCATGTGATTGCGGGTCTGAGGAAGACAAACTTTGCTTGGCTTATAAGCAAAGCGCCGAAGCTCATCATAGAACTGCAGATGATTAGCAGGACGCCACGATCCGCGTAGCTGCCCTTCTCTGCGTCACTTGGAGGAACTGGCAATCGTGGCGCCGTTTCCCGGTGGCGTCCCCGAGTACTAGTCGCCTCAGCCGTGGTGACCATGGTGCCGCTTTCTCCTCGTTAGTCGGGGCTCGTAGCGCCATATTTCGATTACTTTGCGCGGCCAGTGCAAAATAGCAATGCGGTCAATAAGGTGGTAGCCCGGCGTGGCGTAGAGGGCTGCCGCTGAAGACTTGAAGAGCGAAGGGTTCTCGGCAGGATCAATCTCCACTATGGAAAAGTAGTGATTATGAATTGCCTGGTCGTACGCGGCGAGACCCGTGGTTGTCTGCTTACTCCTGGGATCTGTATAGCTGAAAAAAAACGGCCGGCCAGCTTACCATACTGATTCGGGGAAAATCTGCCCATGAAATAGTATTCGACCACATTGTTCGCTGTTACCAGGCAGGGACACGGTGTGGCGGGAAGGAGCTTGCTCATATCGGTGAGGGCAATACTCATGTTGGGCCAACCGCCCGAGAACAGCACGTTCACTTGGACGACTCCGATAAAGGCAATAACGCTTGCAGCGGCAGCTACGACACGCCAACCTTTGGCTTGGCACAGTCGGGCAGCACGGGCCAAAATATAACCGGCCGCTATCGCGCCAAACCAGGCTCCGAAGTCTACGTGTTTGGGTAGAGAAACTATCGTGTGTATCTGTGCCTGATGTATAGGAGCCAGTAGCATCCCTACAGTAAAGGTAATGCACAGCAAGCGCGTCCGTATCGATTCCGTGAAGCTAACTCCGACTCCGACGAGGGCAAAGGCGAGCACTGGCCAAATCCATGCGAGTGAGTCGCCCAGAACCATGACGGGGGAGGAGGTGGCCCCGCCCGCTTGGCGATCCAATGTGGTGAACATGATTCCGTGCACATAAGAGCTGCCACCCAGTCGCATGAGCGCGGCGACGAGCGGGAGGACCATGTAGACGGCGAGTCGTGAGACTCGCAGGAAGAGCACGAAGAGGACCGCCGCTCTGAATCGTGATGCCCGCAAGCGCTAGCACCACGGGGTTCCAGAGACCTGCTGCGTACTTCGTGGCATCGCCCAGAGCCATGACCAGGCCGGCTGCGAGCAGCAGGGGTTCGCTGGCCCAGTCTCGCGCGCGGACCACGAGCCACGACGACAGAGCAAGTAGAAAAAGTGCCATGGGATCGTAGGTGGCGAAAGCACTCAGAAGCTGGCTCGGCGCCAACAGTACGAATGTCGCCGCAGCGGCGACGGCAGTGGCCCGGTCGAACAAGGTTACGGCCGTGGCGTAGAGGAGACACGTGGCACCCAGCATGAAAAGCAAGCTGAGCAGGCGGGCTCCGGCCAGTCCCCCGTACGTGTCAGCAAGCGCACCCAGTGGTGGATAGATCGTGGGTGCGCCTGAGAAGTAGACCTGGAACGGCTGGATGGAGGGCGGCATCGGGGTGCCATGCAGCCAGTGCGCCAGCTCAAGATGACCCGCCCAAAGGTAGAGCCCCTCGTCCATGAAAGCCGTATTTGACCAGATCAACCTCAGCGACAGTAGGACCTGGACAGCTAGAATCGCGATGAGCATCCATGGGGCGGCCGCGGCACCCGGCCATGACCGGCTGGCATCTTGGCCCAGATCGGACTCCTGTCGGTGCCCGCGCGACCCGGGCTGTATGAACGCGGATTGATCACCGATGCACTGAGCGACACTGCGGTCATGGGCTGGGTTTCCGCAGTGCTGGCGGCAAGGCGGATCATCGCACCCAATCCCGCCCTCTGCGACTGACTGAAGTCGGCACTTCCGCGCGCCCCCTTGGGTCTATTCACCTTGGTCTTGGAGACAAGGCCTATGCGTCTGGGAGAAGACCGACTGGCCCAGCTGACCAGGGAGCGTCCACCCACGTCAGTGCCTTCAGGGACGCAATTGAGACAAACGTGATCCGAGTCAACATGGTGCGACCGCCGAGTGGATGAAGTCTCAGTCACCGCTTGCTGCCGTAATCCTGATGCGTCAGTAATTGGCCCCGACCAGGTTTGGTACGGCTTGACGGTTTTCCTCAATTTTCCTCCGCTGCGATCGCTACCCATGAGCTAAGGAAGCTGCACCGCGGCATTGAGGTAACGCTTCCTGGGAGGTGACGCACGCCTCGTTGCACTGACATCGCCTCTCGCCTTATCGACGCGTAAACTGCGCGGGAGTTTCGCCGAGAATGAGCACTGATTAAGGCACACGGACTGAGCAAATGTTCCGTATCATGCCGAATTGTCAGATTGACCATGCACCCATCAGTCCGTGGCCCAAAGCACTCAGAATCACCACATGAGGCCCTAAAGACCGGGCAATCGACGAAACCTGCTTGTTACATGGGTCTACGTAATCCTAAAGGCTGCTGTAGAACGTCACCACAGTACATGCCGCGTTCTATAGGCTGTGACTCACCACGAGTTCTCGCTTAGTTCTTAGGTCCAGCCATCAGAGCGGTTGCGGCCAGGGGGGAAACCTAGATAATGCGCCGAGAGGCAAGCTTTATCGGGAACATCAGCCTACGGATAGTTTGCCCGTTATTAGCGGTTTAACTCGACGTGTCGGACGGATGTCACAGCCTCCCTCTCGGGTGAGCATCAAGACCCGGAATCTTTCCTTGGCGACCACGAGGCCCGGATCGCCTAGCGCTGCGATACCGATTCAGGGCTCGTATACCGATTCATCCAGTGGCGAGCATGCAGTGCTCGTCCGCCCATGGGAAGTCAGGCCCGAAGCTAGTGAGTCTTCGAAGCCCAACCGGGGTAAACAGGCGTACTCGCGGGTCCTCCCTCTCGTGGCTGTTCTCGCACTCCAGTCTGTTCTCTCGCTACGTCTGATTCACACCGATTCCGCCTTTGCGGATGAAGCTCTGTACTTGTGGGCAGGGCACATTGAGATAGCGCACCTAATCCACGGAACGCCGATTCCCCCTTTTCCGACCTACTTTTCCGGCGCGCCTATCATATATCCGCCTCTGGGCGCTCTCGCGGACAATGTCGCCGGACTCGCGGGGGCACGAGTACTCTCTCTGTTCTTCATGCTTGGCGTCACGTGCTTCTTGTGGAGCGCTGCCGCTCAGCTCTTTGGGCGTCGAGCCGCCTTCTTCGGCGCAGCGCTGTTCGCGGTGTTGGGGCCCACCCAGCATCTCGGAGCTTTCGCCACCTACGATGCCATGTCGTTTTTCTTCATCACGTTGGCCGCCTGGATTGTGATCCGTGCAGGTAGACACCAAGACGGCTGGAGCCGCATGATCGCCGCTGCAGCGGCGCTCAGTGTGGCGAATGCGACCAAGTACGCGACTGCGCTTTTCGATCCGGTCGTTATTGCGCTGGCGGTTACGGCAGTCCACGCTAAAGCCGACATGCGGCAAACTGTTGGACGAGCCATCGTGATGGTGGCGTATCTCACGACGATGTTTATAACTCTGATACTGGTCGCCACGCTGGGTAATCGCTACTATCTCACCGGCATTATGGCGACCACGCTGTCGCGGGCCGTCGGGACAACACCGCCCGCGGTGGTGCTCTATGATTCCTGGTCATGGACTCAAGTTCTCGCTGTTACTGCACTGGTTGGGTTGGTACTCAGCCTGAGTCGCAGGGCAAGTAAGCGCGAGAAGATCCTGCGCTAAGCCTAGCGGCCGCTGGTGTCCTGGCTCCCCTTGAGCAGGCACGCATACATACAGATACGTCGCTCATCAAGCACACGGACTTTGGTGCCTGGTTCGCGGCTATACTCGCTGGCTATGCTGTCAGCCGGTTCATTGACCTGTCTCGTCATCGAGTTGTCCGGCACATACTAACCATCGTGAGTGTCCTCTTCCTGCCATCCCGGGATCGCTCGGGGCAGCTCAGGCCAAGGCCTTTTACTCTTGGCCGGATGTGTCTCACTTGATAGCGGCTATTAAACCCGCTGTCGAACGCACGCATGGCCCGATCTTGTTCCAGAATCCTGGGATTCTAGAATACTACATGGGTATAGGGCGTCAGTGGGAGCATATTTCCGGTATCTACGGAGTGCGCCTTGCTCGTGGTCGGGTTATCGGCACTGTACCTGTCAGTAAACCTGGTGTGCCGGGACCCTATGAGAGGCTAATATCCCACCACTATTTCAGGCTAATCATGCTGAATGGCTTCTATCAGGACACGCTGGATGACGCCTTTGACCAGGAGCTCAGTACCGTCTTGCACCAGACGCCCGGGTACCAGGTAGTGGACAAGGTTCCGTGGAAGAGCGGATATTTCGTTATTTGGCAATATCGCCAACCAGGCAGGAGGCATAGTGAGCGTCACCACCTTCACCGGGCGTCATCGTCGGCGGGCAGAGGTTTTCCCCACACCCCCAGATGACTCGGAGAAGGCCTCTTACTCCTGGCGCTCTCTGACTCTTCTTTCGACTTCACTGGCAATTAGTGCATGCTTTGTTGTTCTCGCCCAGGTTTTCTTTGAGCTCAAGAACCTGATCGCGTTGCCATTCGCACTCTATACGGCAGTTTTTGCCATCTATCAGATAATAAGCCTGCCGGTTAACTTCACGGGTCGGGGCTTTGACTTTGACGCACACGAGAACCTGGTTCGCGGGTGGCGCCCCCATCGCTACCCAACCGTAGATATTTTCCTGCCCATTTGCGGTGAGCCTATCGACCTTCTTAAGAACACCTGGGCAGGAGTGCGTGAGCTCATAATTGCTTATCCTGGTTATGCGAGCGCGTACGTTCTCGATGATGGTGACAGTGATGAGGCCGCCGAGGCCGTGCCGTCATTTGGTTTCACATACGTGCGTCGTCCTGAGCACACTCACAAGAAGTCCGGGAATCTCAACTATGCTTTCGCGCGGACGCAAGGCGAGCACATCGTCATTTTCGACGCGGACTTCTGTCCGCGGTCCGACTTTCTTGCAGAGACGCTTCCTTACATGGATATACCAGACGTAGGGATCGTTCAGACGCCGCAGTACTTCCGTGCTCGACCCGAGCAAAGCTGGACGAACGAGCAGCCGGCCCGACGCTGGAAATTTTTTATCGCGCCGTGCAGGTTTCTCGTGATCGATTCGGTTCTGCCCTTTGTGTCGGGTCCAACGCGGTCTACCGCCGACGAGCTCTGGATCCGAGCGGCGGGTTCACGCAGATTCCTTATGCGGAAGATTCGCATACGGGGCTTGACGCACGTCGGTACGGAT
>CAVRRQ010000004.1:0-73633 GCA_963723595.1 uncultured Actinomycetes bacterium | reverse complement strand
AGGCCGTTCCCCTCACGGTGGTCGCCACCTCGTAGGCCGCCTGCGGGCTGGCCCATCACCTTCCTCTCTTAACTCGTGCACAGGCGCAAGTGCCGCCATCCTCGTACGCTGGGCTCGTGAGCAGCGGCCGGGATGACGAGGGCGCGCCCGGCGAGCGGGCCGCTCTGGTGGCCCTGCTCCGGGAGCGGCCCGGGCGGCGGGGCTGGGCGGAGATCACGGCCGCGTGCTGGAGGCCGGCAGCGCCCTGGCCGTCTGGCAGCGCTGGTGCCGCCCGTGCTGATGAGCCCGCCAGGAGAGCCCGGCCCGCTCGACGCCGCCGCCCTGCAGATCCGCCGCTGGGCGGACCGGGGGTGGCGGCTGCTGAGCATCCTCGACGACGACTACCCGGCCCGGCTGCGGGCCATCCACCAGGCCCCCCCGGTCCTGTTCGCCCGCGGCACGCTGGTCCGGGACGACGTGGCCGTGTCGGTCGTGGGGTCCCGGCAAGGCATCCCCCCGGGGTCTGGGCATCGCGGCCGGGGTGGCCCGGGAACTCGCCGCCCGGGGCGTGACCGTGCTGGGCGGGCTCGCCCTCGGCATCGACACCGCGGCCCACCGGGCGGCGCTGGAGGCGGGGGGCCGGACAGTTGGCGTGATCGGAACCGGGCTTGACCGTGCCTACCCGGCGGAGAACCGGGACCTGCAGGAGGAGATCGCCGCGCGCGGCCTGGTGCTCTCCCAGTTCTGGCCGGACGCGCCGCCGCAGCGGCACAACTTCCTGATGCGCAACGCCACCATGTCCGGGTACGGGCTGGCCACCGTGGTGGTCGAGGCGGGGGAGCAGAGCGGGTCGCGGGCCCAGGCCCGGATCGCGGTGGAGCACGGGCGGCCGGTGATCCTCACCTCGCTCGTGGTCGAGCGCAACGACTGGGCCCGCGCGCTGGTGGGACGGCCCGGGGTGCACGTGGCTGGCCGGCTCCAGGCCGTGCTGGAGGTCGTTGATGACCTGATCGCCGAGCCGGCCGCGGTAGGGGCCGCGCTGCACCGGCTGGCGCCCGTCGTAACATGGCCGACCCCGAGGCGGCCGCCCGGCTGAGCGCGGCCCTGGTGGCCAGGGCCGGCGGGTACCTGCGCAACACGGTGCGCCAGGACCTGGTCACCTGTGCCGTCTGCGCGACGCCGGTGACCGGCTTCCGGCTGTGTTATCAGTGCCAGCGGCGGCGCGGCCGGGCGGGACTGGCGGACGCCACGGGTTTCCTGACCTACGCGGTGGCCGGGCGGCAGTCCGGCTACGTGATGCAGGGATACAAGGCCCGGCCGCCGGTGCCGGAGCACCGGACCATCGTCGCGTTACTCGTCCTGCTGGGGCTGGCCCGGCACGCCGGGTGCGCCGGAAGGGACGCCGGCCCGGTGACGCACTGGGCCACGGTTCCCTCGCTGCCCGCCCAGCCGGGCGAGCATCCGCTGCACGCGATCGTCAGCCGCTTAGCCCCCGGGCGCGAGGTCGTCCTGGCCGCCGCCGAGGACGTGGAGTACGCGCGGGACCTCGACCCCGGGCACTTCCGCGCGGCGGCGCCGCTGCCCGCGGGCGCCCACGTGCTGCTCGTGGACGACACCTGGGCCCGCGGCGGGCATGCCCAGTCCGCGGTCCTGGGGTTACGGGCGGCCGGGGCGGCCCGGGTCTCGGTGCTTGTGGCCGCCCGCTGGATCAACGAGGAGTACGGCGGGAACGCGGCGTTCCTCCGCGGGCTCGCGGACCGCGACTACGACCCGGCGATCTGCCCCTGGACCGGCGCCGCCTGCCCGCCCCCTTCCGAAGCCGATGCCGAGAGGTGAGCTCAGGTCGGCCGGACGGCCGTTATCGAGGGCGGCCACCTGCCCGGTCTCCAGTGCGCTCAAGCACGCCCGGAGCCGTGCGCCCGACGATCGGCTCCACACGGACGGCGACCTCACCGGGAGGGACGAACGCGAAGCCGTCCAGTTCTTCCTCGGGAACGTTGATGGCGGCAATCTCCCCGGGTGTGAGCACACCGCCGTCGTAGATGACCACCAGTCCCTCGGGATAATCCGGCTTCGACGGTACCCAGTCCACCGCGAGCACCCGTCCCAGCGGGCGGTCCAGCCTGGTTTCCTCGGCCACCTCGCGGCGGCACGCCGCGTGCGGCGACTCCTCGGCTTCCACGACGCCGCCAGGCACGTCCCAGGTGTCCCGGTAGACGGGGTCAACCAGCAGGACCTGGCCGGCCTGGTCACGGCACAACGCGCCTGCGGCCATCCACTTGCGGGCCAGGGAAGCGACATAAAGGTCGCGCGGAATTACTCCTGATCGGCTGGAATCCACGGCGCGACTGTAGCAACGGAATGGGTATTTCGCTGCGTCTTGAATCAGCTCAGTGTTCAGCGGCGGGGGAAAGCTACCTTTACCGTACTGCGTCTTGAAAGTCTTCCCTGCTACCTACCGCCAGCAAATGCGCCAATAGATTCTATTTTCCAAGCACGTCGGCCCTTCCTGCCAGATCTCCGGTGGCCATGACAACAGGGCCGCTACGTACCCATTTCGGCCAGTCTGCTCAGTGATTTCCTGGTTGATTACGAGGGGCATGAGGCGTGTCGCGACGGAGCACCGTTGCTTCCAGGAATAGTCCATGCTTTCACTTGCAAGCGTCGCAAGGATTCTCCCCAGACTTTTACCGAAGCTTTATCATGCGCTTCGGCGCGCGCATTTCCCGTCCGGGACCGGGCCTTTATGCCATGCGGCTCGCCGAGGCTTTTGCCGGAGACCGCCGGTAAGGCGGGCGTTGCTCCGCTGCTTCCCGGGCACGCGCGCGGCTCGCGTTCATCCGGACCCTCGTGTGCTCCACGTCACATTGCGCCTAAAGGCGGGCGGTAACACTTAGTTACTCTGAGTAATGAAACGGGCGAAGTATCTAAACGGAGTGTTACAGCAGTGCTAAATCCACGGGAGCAGCGCGAAACCTCAGCACAAGAGTCATCATCCGTTAACGTTCAGTGGCCGAGGGATTGGTCATCTGCACCAGCCCCTCGTCAGCGGCACTGCCCCGGGCGGCCACCCGGGGCAGTCCCTGAGGCCAACCACCTGCGTAGACCAGGCGAGGACCCTTGACCACCGACGATAGCCCTGTGCCGCGTCTTTGGCCTGCTCAAAGGCATGATCAGGCTCCGTCGTCGGCCGCGGTTACCAGTGCCGCCACGGCACGCTCGGCGGTCCCGACGGTGGTCAGGCCCTGGCCGCCGCGGCCCGTTCCAAGCGGGGACGCCCCTCGCCCCGCCCCGAGGCGTACCCGGTCTTCCGGCGCGGCAGCACCGTCCAGGTGGCGGCAGTTCGCCCACTGGCCGTGGGCGCTCCCCATGGTGCTCTGCATCCAGGCGGCCTTGTCGCTGCGGCTGATCCGCGTCAACACCGCCTTCCAGGATGAGGCCCTGTACCTGTGGGCCGGCCACATGGAGTGGTCGCATTGGCTGCACGGCACGAGCATCCCGCTCTACGCGACGTACTTCTCGGGTGCCCCGGTGCTCTACCCGCCGCTCGGCGCCCTCGCTGACAGCCTGGACGGGCTGTTGGGCGCCCGGCTGCTGTCCCTCGGCTTCATGCTCGTAGCCACCGCCGCGCTATGGGGGACGACGTCACGGCTCTACGGAAGGCGGGCCGCGTTCTTCGCTGCCTCGCTCTGGGCGGTCCTCGGTCCCACACTGCACCTGGGTGTATTCGCTACCTACGACGCCATGTCGCTGTGCCTGCTGGCCGTGGCCGCTTGGTGTGCTGTGCACGCCGGCCCGCGGCGTGACGAGACAGGATGGATGGCCGCCACCGCGGCGGCCCTGGTCCTGGCCAACGCGACCAAGTACGCCTCGGCGCTTTTCGATCCGGTCGTGGTGGTGGTGGTGATCCTGAACGCGTGGCCCCTACCGGCCGGGTCGAAGGCAGCCGTGTCCCGGGGCGCCGCGCTGGCCGCCTACGTGACCTCCGGCGCGATCCTGCTCGTCACCATCGGCGGTGGCTATTACGAGGCGGGCATCGGCCAGACCACCCTGACCAGGACGAGTGGTACTGACTCGCCGATGCTCATCCTGGGCGACTCGTGGTCGTGGTCCGCGGCCGTAGTGATCGTCGCCCTCGGGGGCGTGGTGATCGGGGTCCTCACCGAGAAGTCTTTGCACCGGAAGCTGGTGCTGGCGGTGCTGGTGGCCGCCGCATCGCTGGCGCCTCTTGAGCAGGCCCGTATTCACACGTTGACCTCGTTGGACAAGCACGTGGACTTCGGTGCCTGGTTTGCGGCCATCGCCGCGGGCTACGCGGTCAACAAGCTGATCGATCTATGGCGGCGCCGGTGGCTGCGCGCCGTGGTCACCGTGGTGATCGCTGCCGCCCTCGTGGTGCCGACGCAGCGGGGAGCCGCGCAGGGCCTCTGGCTCGTGCATCAGTGGCCCAACGCGACCCGCTTCTACCAGGCGTTCGGCCGCCTGGCGGGGGCGCATCCCGGGCGCTTCCTAGTCGAGACGCCGTCCATTCCGGAGTACTACCTGCCGCTCGGGGCCCACTGGCAGATGTGGTCGAATACCCGGAGCGTGATGCTGCCCAGCGGGCACAGCATCAGTTCAGCGGTGAACGAGCCGGGGAACCCCGCGGTATACGCGCGGTTCATCCGCCGGAATTACTTCAGCCTGGTCGCGCTGGACTTCTATTCCACGCGCGCTCTCGACCACGAGATCGCCGCCGATCTCAACCGCAACCCCCGGTACCGGGTCGTGGCAGACGTGCCCTACAGAACCGGCGATTACACCTTCTGGGCACGTATCCCCCCGGCGCCGCACCCCCGCCGCGCCGCGCACCCGCGCCAGGCACCGCATGCCCGCCGGTTCGCGCGTGTACGCCGCGGGGCGCATTTCTCCCGGGCGGAGCGCGTCCTTCGTGGTGCGCGTCTGCCGCGGGGGGAGGGGATCCGGTGAGTTCCTATGCTCCGTCGGGCCGCCATCGCCGGTCGTCGTGCCTGGTTTTGCCGGCGCCCCCCGATGACACGGAGAAGGCTTCCTACGCCGTCCGGTCCCTGCCGTACTTGACCACGGCGCTGACGATCAGCCTGGTGTTCGTAGTCCTGGCTCAGGCGCTCTTCGAGGTGCGCAACCTGGAGATTGCCTGGCCGTTCGCCTTCTACACGCTGACGTACCTCGTGTACCAGGCCGTCAGCCTGCCCATCAACTTCGCGGGCCGCAGCTTCGACCTGGACGCCCACGTGACCCGGGTGGAGGCCTGGCAGCCCGGGTCCTACTCATCGGTGGACATCTTCCTGCCCATCTGCGGCGAGCCGCTCGAGGTCCTGCGCAATACCTGGATCGGCGTGTTCGAGCTGCTCAACGAGTACCCCGGGCCGGTCAGCGCGTTCGTGCTCGATGACGGGCCCGGCGGCGAGGACGTACGAGAGATCGCCAAGTCCTTCGGATTCACCTACGTGCGTCGTCCCAACGTGGGGCACCACAAGAAGTCGGGGAATCTCGCTTACGGACTGCGGCACACCCGCGGCGAGCACGTGGTCATCTTCGACGCTGACTTCCGGCCCCGTCCGGATTTCCTCTCCGAGACGCTGCCCTACATGGACGACCTGTCTACCGGGCTCGTCCAGACCCCGCAGTACTTCCGGGTCAGCCAGGATCAGACCTGGGTGGAGCGCGCGGCCGGGGCAACTCTCGAGGTGTTCTACCGGGTAGTCCAAGTCTCGCGGGACAGGTTCGGGTCGGCGCTCTGCGTGGGCTCCAACGCGGTGTACCGGCGGACCGCCCTGGAGGCCGCGGGCGGATTCACGGAGATCCCGTACGCCGAGGATTCGCACACCGGCCTCGACCTGCGCTTCGCGGGCTACGACCTGGTGTACCTGCCGGTCGTGCTGGCCGCTGGGGTGTGCCCCGCGGCGATAGACGCGTTCATGCGCCAGCAGTATCGCTGGTGCTGCGGGGCCACGTCGCTGGTCTGGACGAGCCACATGTGGCGCGTGCCGATGACCTGGAAGGCCCGGCTGCCTTACGTCGCCGGGTGGCTCTGGAACTTCACCGCGGGGATCCGCACCCTGGTCCTGCCCCTGATGCCGATCAGCCTGCTGATGTTCCTGCCCGGCGAGGTGCAGCTGCGCAATTCGCTCCCGCTCGTCCCGGTGATCCTGACCGGGGTCCTGCTCTACCCGCTCTGGCACAACTCGCGCTGGACGGCGCACGTATGGCCGCTGGCCATCGCGGTGGGGTGGGCCCAGGTGCTCGCGATCTGGGATTTCGCCTGGGGACGGGTCATGTCGTGGGACCCCTCCCGCGGCCCGAAGGACGCCTCGCGGCGGTTCCGCACGGCGGTCTGTACCTGGAACGGGACGCTGGCCATCGCCTGGGTCCTGCTCGCCGCCTGGCGTATGGACCAGACCATGTCCGCCCGTTTCGCCATTGTCGTCCTGCTGGGCCTGATCAATCTGGCGGCCGTGGCCCGGGTCGTGTTTCCGGGGAGGGACGCCGCGTGAATCGCCGCTAGGCGCCGACCGGGTAGCCAGCGGTCATCAGCCCGGTCATTTGTGGTCACTTTTAGTGCGCAAATAAATGCAAAGCGCAGTATTAATGGTGAGGAGTTGCCGCGTGAGGAACGAGGCGCCGTCCGAGGCTGGCCCCGGCGGGTATGCGGACGGGACCGGGCAACGGCCTGGCATTGCGGTCTGGGACGAGCCGCCCACCGAGCCCATCCAGCTGGCTGAGAGTCATGCCTCCGGTCAGGCGGCGGGGCTGGCCACCCTGGTCGCCATCGCCGAGGCGGACCAGTCGCCTCGCACGCACCAGTCCCACGGCCGCCCCGAGCGGGCGGCCCCATCGGCGCAGCCGAAGGCCCGGGCTGGCCGGCACTCGCGGCAGCAGGCCAGCGCGATCCCGCTGCGGCAGCGGCTCGCCTACGGGGTCCTGCTGACGGGCGGCCTCTTCCTGGCGACCCGGTTCGCGATCTTCTGGTTCAATCCCGCGCGGCTGCCCCGGGACTTCGGCCCGAGTGCCGACCTGGGCGATGTGGCTCTGTTCGCCGCGCTCACGCTGGTGATCTGGCATCGCCAGGTGATGGACATCATCGGCTGGATCATCTGCGGGCGGATGGACCCGCACCGCGAGCCGCCGCGGCCCACGCCGGGGTTGCGCGTCGCGTTCATCACCACGTTCGTGCCCGGCAGCGAGTCACTCGACATGCTCCGGCGCACGCTGGGCAGCATGATGGTCGCCGACTACCCGCATGACACGTGGCTGCTCGACGAGGGTGACCACCCCGAGGTGCGGATCCTGTGCCGGCAACTGGGGGTCAGGCATTTCAGCCGTAGCGGAATCGTGGAATACAACCAGGCGAGCGGCCGTTTCCTTGCCAAGACCAAAGCCGGTAACCATAATTCCTGGTATGCCCAGTACGCTGGGCAGTACGACATCGTGGCGCAGGTGGACACCGACTTCAAGGTTCGGAGAGATTTCCTGACCCGGACCCTCGGGTACTTCAATGACCAGCGTATCGCTTTTGTCGGGACCCCGCAGATTTACGGGAACGTCGGGAATCTGGTCGCGCGAGGGGCGGCCCAGCAGACGTACCTGTTCTACGGCCCGATCATGCGGGCGCTGAGCCGCCGCCGGATGACGCTGCTCATCGGGGCCAACCACATCGTGCGCGTGGCCGCACTGCGGGAGATCGGCTGGTACCAAGGACACCTGACCGAAGACCTGGCCACTGGCATCCGGTTCCACGCCGGCCGCTGGGAGAGCGTCTATGTGCCCGAGGCGCTGGCCGTCGGCGAAGGCCCGACCACCTGGACAGCATATTTCAACCAGCAGTACCGCTGGGCTTTCGGGTGCATGAACATCTTTTTCACTCATTCGCCGCGGCTCAACTTCAAGATGCGCCGCAGTCACGGGCTCTATTACTTTCTGCTCGAGCAGTTCTACTTCAGCGGCCTGACCATGGCTACGGCCGTTGTGCTGCTCCTGATGTACTTCCTCTTCGGCTGGACCCCGGCCAAATTCGAGGTGCAGCAACTCGGCGTGTGGTACCTGCCGCTGCTGGCCTGGCGCCAGCTCATGCTGCTGTGGCTGCAGCGGTTCAACGTCCGGCCCGAGGAAGAACGCGGGCTTATGTGGTCGGGCCTGCTGCTGACCATCGCCGCTATCCCCATCTACTTCCTGGCACTGGTGGGCGTGCTCCGCAACAAACGCGTGACCTGGAAGACCACCCCCAAGGGCGACGTGGGCGACCAGGAGGAAGACCCGCTCCGGGTGTTCCTGCCGCACACGGCGCTGAGCCTGACCATCCTGGCGGGGATGGGTGCCGCGTTCCTGCTGGGTCACACGACCTGGGTCTTCCTGGCCTGGGGCTGCCTGACCGCGAGCCTGATGGCTGCGTTCACCATCGGCCAGCTGTGCCGCCGCGCATTTGCCGCACTGCACTGGAAAAGACCACCAATCGCCCAGGCCGAGGCGACCTCCTGAGCCAAATGCCGGAATTGCTCCTAGAATTAACCTACATATAACCTTAGCCAGCTAATAGCCGTACCGACGGACAGTCAGGTGCACGCCGTTGTTGCTATGCTGATCCGGGCCACAGGTAAAGGGTCAGCCAGTTTTGGCGGTGTCCGGGGGACGAACCATGCACGCACGCGCGTCATACCAGGGATGGCTGCTCGTCGTGGGGTTCCTCGCTGTCGCGGCAATAACCGGGCTGGCCTATGCGAAACCGAATCTCCTGACGCGCAAAAGTGTCGAGTGGACACAGATATGGTCGGACAATTTCACTGGCCCGGCGGGTCAGGGTATTAATACCAGGGACTGGCGTTACCAGACGGGTTACGGTGTTTTCGGTAACGGCGAGGTCGAGGATATGACCCGCTCCCCCGGCAACGTTCACCTGGACGGGCATGGCGAGCTGGACATCACGGCGCTGCACCAGGGCAGCACGTGGACGTCGGGCCGCGTGCAGACCAGGAAAGCCTTCACCCCGCCGGCGGGCGGTGAACTGAGGATCCTCGCCATCCTGAAACAGCCGGGCCTCCATAACGCCCTCGGCTACTGGCCGGCGTTCTGGATGCTGGGGCAGGGCACGTGGCCAGCGCACGGCGAGATCGACATCTTGGAGGACGTCAACGGGCTGAGCCAGCATTCCGGCGCCCTGCACTGCGGAAATCTCACCCACGTCAACCCGGACGGTACCTTCGGGCCCTGCCATGAGCACAACGGCCGCTCCAGCGGGATGGTCCCGTGTGCGGGCTGCCAGGTCGGCTATCACAGCTATAGCGTCATCGTGGACCGGCGGAACCCTGCCAATGAGCAGATCCGCTGGTACCTGGACCGGCGCGAGTTCTTCCACGTCACCGAGCGCCAGGTCGGGGCGGTGGCCTGGAACGAGGCGGTGAACCACGGTTACCAGATCATCTTCGACCTGGCCGTCGGTGGCTCGTATCCCAACGAGCGCTGCCACTGCGTGACCCCGGTCGGCCAGACCACCCCAGGCGGGACGCTCCGGATCCGCAGCATCGACGTCTTCCAAAACTGACCCCCGGCGGATGACGGTGGCCATTCCGGGGCATCAGAGTTCTGGAGGCAGGTAGCGCCGGATCCCCCGCCGGCCGGAGTGGCCTGGGGGCGGTCGGTGGGAACAGGCAAGTCACGCTGGGGGGTGCCCCCCTGGAATGCGGCAGTCATGGCCGGTGTCTGTGCGCTAGCCATCGTCACGGGGATGATGTCCGCCCCGCAGACCGTCGCTGCGAGCAGCATCCCCTGGAAAACCCTCTGGTACGAGAACTTCTCCGGCCGGGCGGGGAGCGGCGTCAGCGCGAAGAACTGGACGTACCAAACCGGCCAGGGCGTCTTCGGCAACAACGAGATCGAGGACATGACCGACTCGTCCAGCAATGTTCACCTGGACGGAGCGGGGAATCTTGATATCACCGCGTTGCGTCAGGACAGCACCTGGACATCCGGACGTATCGAGACCACCCAGCAGTTCGGCGCGCCAGCCGGGGGCGAACTGCGGGTGATCGCGTCCATTCAGCAGCCGGATCCCGCAGACGGCCTTGGCTACTGGCCGGCCTTCTGGCTGCTGGGCCCCGGCTCCTGGCCGCAAGACGGGGAGATCGACGCGCTGGAGGACGTCAATGCGCTCAGCGAGCATTCCGGGACCCTGCACTGCGGGAACTTCGCCTCGCTGAACGGGGACGGCACCTACGGGCCATGCCACGAGCACACCGGGCTGTCCAGTGGCCTGCTGCCGTGCAGCGGCTGCCAGACCGGGTACCACACCTACAGCGTGATCATCGACCGGCGTGTCCCGGGTGACGAGCACATCTCCTGGTACCTGGACGGCCGCGAGTTCTTCTCGGTGAGCGAGTCGCGGATGAGTGCGCCGGTGTGGGCCCAGGCCGTGGACCACGGCTTCGCCATCATCCTCGACGTCGCCATGGGTGGCAGCTATCCGGACGCTGTCTGCCGCTGCAGCACGCCGCCGGGCCAGACCACGTCGGGAGGCACGATGAGTGTGCGCTACGTGGGGGTCTATCAGCGCTGACCCGCCCCCCCCCGGGTCCCAGGCCCGGGAGGGGGCGGGCCAAGTGAAAACCGTTGGTGCGCCCGGCGCCCGATCCCCCCCGCGTGTTCGCTGGCTGGTTGGCCCTGGGCTGGACTGCTGGCCAAGCAGCTGGTTCACAGCTTGCCGAGCAGCGCGTTCATCAGCGACCGTTCCGCGCCGAGCGGCTTCGGAGCGGTGAGGAAGACCGCGATCGGGCCCTTCCGGGCGGCGAGGGTGTTGGTCTCCCGCTTCCCTGAGCCGGCCGACGCGAAATAAGCCTGGTCCGCGAGACCGGGCACGTTGACGACCGCCTGGTGCAGCCCGGTCAGGGATTTGCGGCCCTGGGTGAACTGCTTCGCGTCCTCACCCGACTGGTATCGCACCATGACCATGTACCTGCCCAGGTAGGCGCAGACCGAGACGGGGCCCTCCTCGGTGGCGACCTGCTTGCCCAGGGAGAGCCGCAGCGCCGAACTCACCATCGACGCGGGAGCCTGGGCACAGTAAGGAGCCTGGCTGGCCGCGCCCCTGGACGCGGAACCGGGACTGCCACCCGCCGTCGCGGCGGGCGCGGAACCGCCCGCGCCGTCCGGCAGGGACGGTGTCGCGCCACTGGTCCCTGAGCAGGCGGTGAGCGCGGTCAGGGCCAGGGCCGTGATCGCGGCAGCGCTGATACGTCGCATTTCCATGGCCGGTTCCTCCTGCCGGGATCGTAGGGAGCGCCGGCCTGGTCGGCCAGGCCCGGCGCTGCCGCGTTCAGGGGATGCCCTGGTCACGGCCCTGTCGTGGTCAGCGGCCCGGTGAACCTTTCATCGGCCCGCGGGCCGCGCAGGCGGGGCAGGCGGGGCAGGCCGCAGGCGGGCCAGGCCGGGCCCGGGCCGGGTTAAAACCGTTGGCGCGGCCCCGCGTCCCGGCGTTAGCTGGGCGTATGAAGGTCGAGCGGTTCGATCCCGGGACGGACAGCGCGCTGGTGCGCGCCTGCTACGACATCCACCTGAGCGGGCTGCCGGATGATGACCCGCTCGGGCCGCCGATGCCCCCCCGCGCGTTCGCGGGCTGGCTGGCCCTGGGCTGGACCGAGGACCCGCTGGAAACCTGGCTGGCCCGGGACGACTCGGGCGAGCCCTGTGGCTGGTACGCCCTCAGCCTGCCGCTACGGGAGAACCGCCAGCTGGCCGGGCTGAGGCTCGTGGTGCACGCCGCCCGGCGCCGGGCGGGCCGGGGCACGGCACTGCTCCGGCACGCGGCCGGGCGGGCGCGCCAGGCCGGCCGGACCGTGCTCGAAATGGACGCGCTGGAGGGTTCGCCCGGCGCGGCGTTCGCAGCCGGGCTGAAGACCCGGCCGTCCGTGACCGCGGTCAGGCGGGTGCTCGCCCTGGACGACCTGCCCGCGGGGCAGCGGGCCGGCGCTGCGGGCGGAGGCTGAGCCGCGCGGCCCGCGGATACACCCTGCTGACCTGGGAGGGTCCCGCGCCCGAGGACCTGGTCGACGAGGTCGCCGTCCTCAACGCGGCGATGGCCGACGCGCCCCGCGAACCCGGCCAGGAGGCGCAGACCTGGGACGCGGCCCGCGTCCGGCTGGACGAGCGCCGGGTCGCGGCCATGGGACTGCGCGCCCACGTGGTCGCGGCGCGCGCGCCGGGCACCGGGGACCTGGCCGCGCTGACCCAGGTGTGCGTGGATCCGGCCATGCCGGAGTGGGGATTCCAGGAGCTGACCGCGGTGGCCGGGCCGCACCGGGGGCACCGCCTCGGCCTGCTGCTCAAGCTGGCCATGCTGGACCTGCTGGCCGCGCGGGAACCGCAGGTCACCCGGATCATCACCGGGAACGCCGACGGCAACCAGCACATGATCGCCATCAACGAGCGGCTCGGCTTCCGGGTGCTCGGCCGCTGGCCGTCCTGGGAGCTGGACGTGGCCGATGTGCCCCCGGATCCGGCTGGTCATGACTGACCGCGAGATCCGGGTGTCCCGCTGCGGCCCGGGCCAGGTGCCCAGCGCCGCCGAGGTGGAGTCGCTGTACTACGCGGCGACCTGCGGCGTGCCCGCTGCGGGAGTCGCGGGCCACGGCCGCCGGGTACGCCCGGCTGTACGCGGCCCTGCTGCGGCGGCCCGACCTGGAGGCCGTGGCCGCCCGGGCCGGCGGCGGCCAGCTGGCCGGGTTCGCCTACGGGCACGGCTGGCGGTGGGCCGAGCAGGCCGATGACTGGGCGGCCCAGCTCCGGGAACGCCTCGGCGGGGCGGCGGCCCTGCTGGACGGCCGGTTCGCCGTGTACCTGCTCGCCGTCCACCCGTGGTACCGGCGGGCAGGCCTGGGCCGGCAGCTGCTCCAGACCCTTCTCTCCGCAACGAAGACCGGCGCGTGGCTGATCACCCAGGACGAGCCGACGCCTGCGATGGCCCTTTACCAGCGGGAAGGGTGGGAACCGATCGGCCACGGCCCGGACACCCACGACGCTCATCCCGGCCTGGTCCTCACCCACCCGTAGTCCTCCCCAGCGATACAGCCAACTCCGTATATTGGCGGTGGAGCGTTCCCCGCGTAGCGTCGTTTCCCGCATCGCGGGGGGCCCGATATGTCCGGGAGGCCGGCGTGGAAGATGAATTCCTGGTCTCCTACGAGGCGGTGACGCCGGGAGTCCCGGTGCTCACCCGGGACAAGGAGCAGTTCGGCATCCTGGAACACGTCCTCGAAGTCCCGCAGCTGGACCTGTTCGACGGGATCGTGGTCTGGGTCGGCGGCGGGGCCTTCACTGACCGCGAGATCCAGAAGGAGCTCGCCAAGGGTCACCCGGGCGCGGCCAGGAACCTCGAACGACTGTCGCCGTCGGGCGGTCTCCGGTTCGTGGACGCGGACAAGATCGCCGCTATTACCGCGGGCTATATCCGGTGCGACCTCGATCAGTCTGAGGTCGGGCTGCTGGCGCCGCCGGACGGTGCGCCGGTCTATCACGTGAACATGCTGGACGAGACGGGCCCGGCGCTGCATAACCGGCTCGGCCGGATGTTCCGCAGGCCGCACTGGACCCGCGACTAAAGTGCCTGTTTCCCCGCTCACGGCCCGGATGTGAGGGCCTGGGCGGCGCTGATCAGGGCTGCTTCCGCCTCGGCCTGGTGAGCCCGGCGCGCGGCGTTCCACCGCCGCGCCGCGCCGACCCGGCGCCGCACGCGCCGGGCGTGCTCCTGGACCCGGCCGGGGCTCGCGCCGCCGGGGGCGTCGCGGGCCGCCACGACCGAGGCCGGGTCCGTCACCGAGCCGAGCAGTTCCGCGGTGATCGGCAGCGCGGCCCCGGTGATCTGCTCCGCGGCGCGCGCGCACGACCGGCACGGTCAGCTTCTTCCCGCCGCTGGCCAGCGTGTCGGCGACGGCCCGGCCGACCACCCGGTAGGCCGTGCGATAGTCCAGCCGGTAGCGCTGGGTCAGCTCCTCCGCCAGGTCGGCCGCCGCGGTGAAATGGCTGGACGCCTGCTCGGCCAGGACGCCGGCGTCCACGCTCAGGCCGGTCACCACCGCGGTTCCCAGCCGGACGAGCCGGCCCGCGAGGTCCAGCGCCCCGGCCACCTCCCCGTAGGCGTACAGCCAGTTGTCGGTGCGGGCGGACGGGGTGAGCCCGGTGGCCAGCAGCCCGGTCAGGCGGCCGACCAGCGTGCCCGCGCCCCCGCGCAGCACGGGCAGCGCGTACGGGTTGCGTTTCTGCGGCATGAGCACGCTGGCCCGGCACAGCGACGCGTCCAGCGTCACGTAACCGAACGCCGGGCTGGCGAAGATCTCCAGGTCGCAGGCGAGCTGGCTGATGGTCGTCACCGCCTGCGTGGCGGCCAGGACCGCGTCGGCCAGGGCGTCGGCTGACCACATCGCGTCGCGGGTGTGCGGCCCGACCGCGCCGAACCCGAGCGCGCGGGCCAGGCGTCCCCGGTCCAGCGGCAGCCGGGTTCCGCCCACCCCGCCGGCCCCGCCGGGCGAGACGTCCGCGAGCCCGTGGGCGGCCTCGATCCGGTCCAGGTGGCGCATGGCCTGCTCGGCGAACCCGCCCAGGTAGTGCCCGAACGTGGACGGCTGCGCGGGCTGCAGGTACGTGGTGTCGGCCCACAGCGTGCCGGACTGCCGGGTGGCCTGGTCCGCGACCGCGCGGGCGAACGAGGCCACGTCCGCGTGCAGGCTGAGCAGCCGGTCCCGCAGCGCGAGGCGGAACGCGATCCGCCCCGCCTCGCGGCGGGTCCGGCCCAGGTGCAGGCGGCCGGCCGCCGGGCCGAGTTCGCGCTCCAGCTCACGTTCCCGGCTGTTGTAGGCGTCGCCGTACACCGCGTCGTAGGGGAACTCGCTGGCCGGTGAGTCAAGCAGCTTGAGCAGCACCGCGCACACCGGCGCCGCCTCATCACGGGTGAGCGCGCCGCACTCGACCAGCTCGACCAGGTGCGCGAGGTCGGCCAGGGTCAGGCCCCGGTGCAGCAGCGGCGCGTCGGCGATCTCCAGCGCGTAACCCGCCTCGACCAGCTCGGGCGCGGGCCCGCTGGTGATCCGGGCCGCGGTGCCGAGGTAACCCTCAGGAGGACGCACCTCGCTCATCACGCCTCACTTCCGGGGAGCCCGGCCTCAAGCGGCGGGCCCGGCGAACAGCGTGGGCGCGCCCCCGCTGACCAGGAACACCTGCGGGCCGCGGACCCGCCCCGCGCGGCAGTCCGCGACCAGGGCGGCCATCGCCTTCGCCCCGAACACCGGGTCCAGGAACACGCCCTCGGTCGCCGCGACCAGCCGCGCCGCCTCCTGCCCGGCGGCGGACGGGACGCCGTACCCCGGCCCGATCCAGCCGCCCCGCACCTCCGGCTCGGGCAGGCCCGTGCTCATCCCGGGGAGATCCGGGCCGGGGCGGGCGAGCGCAGCCGCCGCGGCGGCCAGCTCCCGGACCCGGGCCGAGCACTCCGCGACCGGGCGGCTCACGGTCACCCCCACGACCTGGTAGGAGCGCGGCGGTGAGGGCCGCCCCGGCGACCAGCCCGGCCTGGGTCCCGCAGGACCCGGTGGCCAGCCACAGCCCGGCCGGCGGCTCATCCAGCGTGTCCAGCTGGGCGGCCAGCTCCACGCTGGCCCGGACGTACCCGAGCGCACCCAGCGGCGTCGCGCCGCCGCGGGGCACCAGGTACGGGCGGCGGCCCGCCGCGCGCAGCCCGGCCGTGACCGCCTCGATGCCCGCATCCACCGACGACCGCTCCGCCTCCCCGGTGAACCGCACGTCCACCCCGAGCCAGCGGTGCAGCCGCATGTTCCCCTGCGGGCTGCCGGCTCCGGATGGGCCGGCTCCGGATGGCCGGCCACGTGCGCGGCGCCGGTGCCGTAGCACACGACGTGCGGTTCGAGCCCGTACCGCAGGCAGGCCAGGGCGGCCAGCATCGTCCAGTTCGACTGCGGGCCGGCCCCGGTCACCAGGCTGTCGCAGCCCTGCGCGAGCGCGTCGGCGATGAGGAACTCCAGCCCGCGCAGCTTGTTGCCGCCCAGGCCCACGCCCGCCAGGTCGTCCCGTTTGAACAGCACGGGGACGCCCAGCTCGCGCGACAGCCGCGGCGCGGGGTGCAGCGGCGTGGGGGCGATGACCAGGTCCACGCGCGCCAGGCCGGTCAGGCCAGCCCCGGCAAGGCCAGCCTCGGTAAGCCCTGACCCGGCCAGGCCTGATCCGGTAAGGCCTGATCCGGTAAGGCCAGCCCCGGGACCGCCTGCGCCGGTCCCGGGGCTGGCGGTCCATGGTCCGGCGGCCACCGCGGTCCTCCGGCGGTCATCCCGGGCCCCTGCCGTCACCGCCACGCTCCCGTGCACCCTCGCCGGACCCGGTCCACGAACGCGGCGCACGAGCCGAGCGAGGACCGCACCTGCAGCAGCTCATCGAGTTCGGCGTCGGGGATCGCGTCGAGCCTCGTGTCCCCGCGCAGCGCGGTGCGGAAGTCCTGATCCTTGTCGATGCCGTGCATGGCGGCGGCGTACACGCTGTCGTGCGCGGAGTGCTTGCCGATCCGGTCGGCCAGCGCCCGCATCACCGGCTCGGACAGCAGGTAACCACGGTGGCTGTCGATGTTGGCCAGCATCCGCTCCGGATCGGGCCGGAGCCCGTCCAGCATCCGGGCCGCGGACCCGACGCAGGCCGCGAAGGCCATCGAGGTCTCCGGCACCACCAGCCACTCGGCCTTCCAGGCCCGGCCGTCCCGCTCATGCTCGCTCACCATCCCGTCCAGGGCCACGGGGACCTGCGCCCGGATCACCCGGGACAGGGTGACGAGGTGCTCGGAAATCTCCGGGTTGCGCTTGTGCGGCATGGTGATCGAGCCGACCGTGCCGGGCGTGAACGACTCCCGCAGCTCCCCGATCTCCGGCCGCTGCAGCTGGTAGACCTCGTTGCCGATCTTCCCCGCCGTGGCGGCGATCGCGGCGAGCAGCCAGACGAACTCGGCCACCCCGTCCCGCGCGGTGATCCACGGCAGCACCGGAACGCCGAGGCCCAGTTCCGCCGCGAACCTCTCCAGCAGGTCCAGCGCCCGGTCACCCCAGAATTCCATCGAGCCAAGCGCCCCGCCGAGCTGCACGACCTCCCACCGGGCCCGGCCCTGCCGGAGCCGCTCCAGGTGCCGGTCGAGTTCCGCGGCCCACACGGCGGCCTTGAACCCGAACGTGATCGGCAGCCCCGGCTGCCCGTGGGTCCGCCCGCACATCGGCGTATCCCGGTACTGCCCGGCGAGCCCGAGGGCCTGGTCCCGCATCCGGGTCACATCGCGCTCCGCGATATCCCCGACGGTGCGGAACACCAGCGCGAACCAGGTGTCGCTCAGATCCTGCACGGTGGCGCCGTAGTACACCCACTCCCGGGCGTGCTCCGGCAGCACCGAGCGCAGCGCCTCGATCAGCCCCATGGTGGAGTGCCCGGTCGCCCGGGTCCGCTCCGCCACCAGCCCCAGGTCGATCAGCCCGACGTCGGCGTGCGCCCGGATCGTCTCCGCGGCGGCGGCCGGCACCAGGCCCGCGCCGGCCTGCGCCTGGGCCAGCGCGGCCAGGATCTGCAGCCACGCCTGCGTCCGCCCCTCGTCGGAGAACAGCGCCGAGGCCTCCGGCGTGCTCCACAGATGGCCGAAGATCGCCGAGTCGGCCGGGTGGGCGCTACTCATGGACGGCCACCTCCGGCAGCCTGGTGACCAGGCCCTCGCTGACGGGAGGGACCCCGCAGAGCGCGCGCAGCGCGGCCCGGACCTCGTCCAGGTTCGCGCCCCAGGGGACGACCGCCGTCGTGCCGCCGACCTCGACGCCGCGTTCCAGGAGGCAGCACTTGGTGAGCACCCGCTCCCCGTCCTGGCCCGCCCCTGCCCTCGCCCGGGGGCAGAGATCGACCCGGGACGGTTCCGTTAGATAAAAATGCTCGTGGAACTGGCGCGAGCGCTCGCAGCCGATGAGCAGCCAGTCGTCGTGATAGGGCGGGTGGGTGTCGAGGAAGCTGACATCGCCCTCGGCGGGCACGCCGCTCCCGCGGCACGGGCAGCAGGTAATGCGAGGCAGGGTGGGCCGCCATCAGGCCGGGCAGATCCACGGCGTCGAGGACCAGGTCCACCGGGGGGAGGTCCTCGTCGTAGGCGACGGCCTGCTCGGCCATGGCCAGGAGTTTCGGGGGGTGCGGGGGGATGACCTCGGTGACCCGGATCTGGACCGGGGCGGGGCGCCAGATGAAGTTGACGTGCTCGAACTTGCCCTGGACGACGTAGGCGAGCACGCCGTCACGCTGGTGCTCGAGCGCCGTCGCGGCCAGCGACGAGGCGTTGCCCACGTCGGCGCCGGGGTCGGTGATCCAGGCCGTGGTCTGCGGGCCGGACAGCACGCGCAGCTCGGCTACCGGGGAGAACAGCGGGCCGGGATCGGCCGGGCGGACCGCGACCAGGGCGGTGTCCGGGCCGTTGCGGAGGACCAGGAACGCGGTGCGGCGGTAGATCTCCCGGCGGCGCAGCAGGCCCTCGATGCCGGCCGGGGTGAGCGGGATGCCGACGTCCTGCACGGACAGGCCGCGGTACGGCCGGGTGATCGTGTTGGGAGCGGGCTCGGCGATCACGTCAGCGCACCTCAGGCCAGGGCACCCGGGGTCAGGGCTCCTGGGGTCAGGGCGCCCGGGGTCAGAGCACGGGCCGTGACGGTGTCGGCGCGCAGCCCGAGCCGCAGCGTTTCCAGCGCCAGGACGCTGGCCGGCGCGACGTTGCCGAGGTTGGCGTCCGCCCCGAGCTGGCGGATGAACCAGGCCTGCTGGCTCTTGTCCGGCGCTTCGAAGATCACCTTGTCCGGGGGGATCCAGTCCAGGATGGCGGTGACCAGATCCTCGCGGATGCCCTGGTCCGCGTTATACAGCCCGACCGTGCCGCTCTCCCGCCCCTCGGCGATCACCCAGGTGGCCCCGGCGTCGAGGTCGCGGGCCATCTCCTCGGCCCACTCCGCCGGGGTCGGCGGGTAATTGCCTTCCTTGGCCCCGGTCTCGGCGAGCACCACGAAGTCCGCGGCCAGCTCGCGGACCAGGGCGTGCTTGCGGCTGGCCGGCAGCGCCCGGAGCCCGTTGGACACCTCGATATGGGTCATGCCGACCTTGAGCGCCCAGTCCCGCAGCTCGCTGACCCGGTCCTGCAGCGCGGCCACCTCGAACAGCGTCCCGCCCAGCGAGACCGGGCAGTCGTGGTCCGCGCAGATGCCGACCCGCTCCTCCAGCAGCGGATCGACGTAGCCGATGCCCCAGCCCACCTTCACGATGTCCACCAGGTGCCCGGCCTGGCCCAGGAAGGCCCGGGTCCCGTCCGGGGTCAGCCCGCTGTCCAGCACGTGGGTGAGGCCGCGGGACCGGGGCTTAGCCTGCCTGGCCGGCAGTCTGAGGAAGCTGGGACACTCGGGCACGGTGCGCCTCCCGCTCTATGGTGTGGTCGCACCATAGGCACGCGGGTCCCCGAGTTTCGCTGTCCTGGCAGGGTGAGGTTTGGCGGTTTCGTTGCCCCTGGGAACCGCGGGCGTCCCCGGAGGGGTGGGGCCTCCGGGGACGAGACGGTCAGCCCTGGATCTCGGCCCGGACCTGGGCGGCGCCGTCGGCGAGCGCCCGCAGCTTGCCCGCGGCGATCATCCGGGGCAGGTTGATCAGCCCGCAGTCGGTGGACAGCCCCAGCCGGTCGGCGGGGACGTACTCCAGGACCTGCCTGATCCGGTCGGCGACCTCGTCCGCGCTCTCGGTGACGGTGGACTTCACGTCGATGACCCCGGCCACGAACGGCTTGGTCCAGTTGTTGTCGGTCAGCGGCTTGAGGTCGTCCGGCCCGGTCCGGCCCACCTCGTAGTTCAGCGCGTGGATGTTCGCGTTGAGCACGTGCGGGAAGATCGCGTGGGCGCGTTCCGGGGCCGGGGCGTCGGAGGCCCGCTTGTCCAGCACGAACGCGCCGAACTCGGTCGTGGTCTCGTCCGGGAAGTAGGCGGGCGTGCCGGAGTAGTTGCCCCAGCAGGTGTGCACCCAGAACTCGCAGTTCACGCCCTCGACCGAGGCGTTGAGCGCGTCGATCTCCCAGTCGCCCATGCCGTACGGCCAGACGAACTCGTCCAGCTGGATGATGTCGCAGCCGTTGTCGGCGAGCTCCTTGAAGTCCTCGTTGAACGCCTTGGCCAGCGCCATCGCGACTTCGCGGGTGTCCTTGTAGTGCAGGTTCGTGGTGGCTGCGGCGATCACGCCCAGCCCGGTGTAGGACACCTTGACCGGCTTCTTCGTCGCCTTCCGGACCGCGCGCAGGTTGACCAGGTGGAACGGGACTTCCCGGCTGATCTCCCCGACGCAGGTGGGGGAGAACAGGGTCGAGTAGATGGGCAGGCCGATCGGCGGCCCGGACAGCCGGTAGCCGGACATGCGCTCCAGGTAGTAGTAGAGAATCGTGCCGTACGGGGAGTCCCCGCCGTACACCTTCCCGTCGCTGATCACGTCCAGGCCGGCCGCCTCCTGGTCGCGCACGATCGCGCCGACGACGTCCTCGAACGCTTCCTTGCTGATCGAGTCGTGGATGAACTCACCCTTGGGCAGCGTGGCGAACGCGTGCCCGTCGTACCACCGTGGATTGGGATAGTTGCCGACCATCGTCGTGGGCAGCACTATGTCCTGACCGCCGATGAGCATCGTCGCTCCTTCCGGTTGCGCAGCTCCGGTTGCACAGCTCCAGTTGCACGGGCGCAGCTGGGTGCGAGGAGCGTAGGCCGGCTGACCAGCGAGTTTCTTCCCTACCGGGGGACCGTTCTCGGCCTGCGGCTGCCCACCCCGGGGCAGAAATCCCGGATCGGATTACTGTCGGTAGCGTGATCTCGACCTCGAGCCTCCTCGGCTACGCGCTGGCCTCCTTCGTGCTGATCGTCATCCCGGGACCGAGCGTCCTGTTCGTGGTGGGCCGGGCGCTCGCGTACGGCCGCCGCACCGCGCTGGCCACGGTGTGCGGCAACTCGGCGGGCAACTACGTGGTCGCGATCTGCGTCGCGGTCGGCGTCGGTGCGCTCGTCCAGCGCTCGGCCCAGGTCTTCACGGTGCTCAAGCTCGCGGGCGCGCTGTACCTGATCTGGCTGGGGATCCAGGCGTTCCGGCGGCGCGGCACGCTGGCCGAGGCGTTCGCCGAGGCCACCCAGGCGCGCAGCGACCGCCGGGCGGTGCGCGAGGGGTTCCTGGTCGGGGTGACCAACCCCAAGGCGCTGATCCTGTTCGGGGCCGTGCTGCCGCAGTTCGTGAACCGGGCCGCCGGGGATGTGCCGCTGCAGATGCTGCTGCTCAGCCTGGTGTCGATCATGATCGGGCTGGTCTCCGACAGCACGTGGGCGGTGACGGCCAGCAGGCTCCGGTCCTGGTTCGCCCGGTCCCCGCGGCGGTTCGCGATGGTCGGCGGGGCCGGCGGGCTGGCCATGATCGGCGTGGGCGTGACCGTGGCGCTGACCGGGCGGAAGAGCTGACCGGCCGGGGGAGCTGACCGGGAACTTCGCTGGCGGGCGAGACTACCCCGCAATGTCGTAGCACCAGGTCATGGCACGGTCACGCTCGCGTGAAGCGATCATAAACCACGGTCCGCGCAACCTGGGGAGCTCTCGCGCGACGAATGTGCCCCAGCCGCGCACGGCTGTAGACCCGGCCTTGCTCGTGAGGATTTATCCAGACCTTCCACGGCTGTTGACCTGCCATCCCGTACTCAGCCGCCATGAGCCCGGCCACAGCGGCACGGGATTCGCCTGGCAACAGCTCTCCCCCGAGGAATCGTTGCCGCAATGCGTCAGCCACCTGCAGGTATGGCGGTTGTCGAGCCCCGTGTCCACTGTCATCGCATTCCAGCCTCGCTGTCCCGCCCATTACCACATTACCCACCGTGTAGCTGCTCTAGCATTAGAGCCGTTCTATGCTGGCAGGACCGTGGGTACGCAACGGATCTACAGGCTCCTCCGGCGGGGTCGGCAGTGCCCGTCAGGCACTCGTTCCCACGGTCCCGCCGGGGGGTCTTTAGGGGAAGAGGCATGTCCGACACCGGAGTGAGCAGCAACGACTCCACGCCGACGCTTGAGGACGTCGGCCAGGAGTTCCCCGACCGGCATTGCTACGCCCCGGGGATCGACGGCACCGTGTTCGCCAGCCTGCGCCGCAGTGCCCCGCTCGTCCTCGTGCGCGGAGCCGACCCTGTGACCCTGCGCGAGGAAATCCGCTCCTGGATGGCTGCTCATGGACACTGACATCACGGTCAACCTGACCGCCTCACTTCACGCCACCACCGCGGACTTGTCCGGGGTAGCTAACGGCATGGCCGGCCTCAGCACGGACGACGAGATCGAGCAGCAGGCGAAGACCCTTGACCGCATCGCGGAGGACGCCAGCGAGGCCGCGGCCATCCTGCGCGCACTGATCGCACGCCGCCAGCGCGGGCATGGACTCCTCCCCAGGCGGGTGCCCGGCGCGCACTGGGTTCCCCCCGGGGAAGCATCGTGACGGGGGACCCGGCAGTGAGCGAGGACCTTGAGTTACTCCGCCGTGAGTGGGGCCATGCCTACGTGATCTGGTTCCAGGCTGGCCAGTACTGCGCATGCCGGCGCGACAACGCGGCGATCTGCCGTCGCCCTAAGCCGGACGACCTCCGCAAGGAGCTGGACACGGACTACCGAGCCTGTCCAGTGCTCGTGTAAGCCAGGATCATGGAAGCGAAGGACTCTGCCGCGGGGAAGGGCGTTGCGGCTGTGACTTGGAATGGTCGCTCGCAGTCGGCGATTTTGAGTGCGGGCTGCTGGCTATGGCAGCCGGACTTCCTGATCTTGGCGCCAGGCCAGCGGCTGGCGGAGGGCCTGCCATGATCGACAGCTCATCAGTCAAGTGCCCCCCACGCTGGTTGCGCTAGCTTCGCCGGGCAGCGATGTCTTTCAATCACTCGAGACCTTCGGAACGCACCCGGAACGGACGATGCCCGGCTCCCGGATCGGGATCCCTGGCTTGCTAATGCTCGTTTGACTGTATATAACGTCTGCATGAGTACACGAGCGATGCAGGAGGCAACCTTCTTGATCCTCACCGCGCTGGCTGACGGCAGCCAGCACGGGTACGGGATCATCACCGATGTCCTGGAAATCTCCGGGGACCGGGTCCGGCTGCCCCCGGGGACCTTGTATTCCGCCCTAGACCGGCTGCGCACCGACGAGCTGATCGAGGTGGACCGGGAAGAGGTCGCCGACGGGCGGCTTCGCCGGTATTACCAGCTCACGCCCACGGGCACCCGGCTGCTCGCCGCCGAGGCCGCCCGGCTGCAGGCTAACGCCAGCGCCGCGCTGACCCGGCTGAACCCGGCCGCCGGGACGGCGAGGTGACCGGCCAGGCGGGCCTTGAGCAGCGCTACCGCCGGCTGCTGGCGTGGTATCCGCGAGCGTTCCGGCGTGAGAACGGGCCGGAGATCCTCGCGGTGCTGATGGCCTGCGCCCCGGACGGCCAGCGTCGGCCTGGCCTGGCCGAGTACGCGAACCTGATCAGGAACGGCTTGCTGCTGCGCCTGCGCCCCGGCCTGCCACGGTCGGCGCGCACGGTGCGGGCCGCCGTCTGGCTCATGTACGCGGGCGCCGCCCTCAGCACGCTCAACCTGATCAACTCCGTCTACCTGACCATCGCGCTGGCCTCCATCGACGACAACAAGCTCCACCACGTGAGACTGCCCGAGCTGACCGGCTATCTCCAGGTACCCCCGCTGAGGCCGCTCGCCGTCGCGGCGGGCATCGTGGGCGACCTGGTCGTGATCGCCCTGTGGCTGTGGATGGCGCGGTCGGCCGGCCAGCGCCGGAACTGGGCGCGCATCGTGGCCGCGACACTATTCGGCCTGGCGACGCTGGACATCAGCGTGGCCCTCGCCGATCCCAGGCTGATCAGCCTGACCGGGAGCCTTGGCGGCCTGGCAGTGCTTGTACTGACCTGGCCGGTCGGCGTCGCGGTGGTGTGCCTGCTGTGGCTCCCGGCCTCCACCGCGTTCTTCAAGCGGCAAGACCTGGCGTCGGCTCAGCCGCCGGGCCGGGCGCTGTCCGGCGAATGACGTCCCGTCGATCTCGCATCTGTAGACAGGAGAATCAGCTGATGACCAGGAACGCCATCGCAGGGGTCATTGCCGTGGGCGCGACCGCCCTGGTGACCGTGGCCGCGGTTCCCGCCTCGGCCACCACCGCCCCGGTAAGGGCCGCCTCCGCGCGCACCACCCCGACCGCACCCACCCGGACGCACACGATCGGGTCCTGCAGCTCCAGCGGCGATCACGCCGCTTGCGCCCTGAACGTCAGGGCGAGCCGGCCCGTGATGATGCACGCCTACCTCACCGCAACCCCGAACCAGGCCATCGAGGGCCAGTACACCCTCGCTTGCGCGCACGGCGACCGCGGCGCCGGCGCCACGGGGACTTTCGATTCGCGGGGCCCGCTCAGATTCAAGCTGCGCCCCGGAATCGCCCACCCGGTTACCTGCTCACTCAGCCTCCAAGGACACCTGCCCGGCAGCGGGAAACTCCAGGTCTCCGTCACCACCACTTACAAGGGGTAACGCAGCCCGGCCGGTCACCCAGGGGGCGGCCGCCCCGCCGTCCAGCGCCCGGACAATCAGCTTGCAGACCAGCTCCGGCTTGGTCGCGAAGGCCACGTCCCCGGGGACGCCCGCCGCGGCGCGCCGCTCCTGGTCGCCGGCCCACGACGCCGCAGGCAAGGCGCGGTCGATCTGGGCGTGCCCTGCGAGGGTGGCGTAGGTCAGGTACACCGCGACCTGCGCGTTCTCGATCCGGCCTGCCGTGCCGGTGTACTGGCGCTGGACCGCCCGTTTTACCCGGGGACGCGCTGGGACTCGGCGATGCGGTCGAGCCAGTCGCCGAGCAGGGCGCGCTCGGCAGCGGTGAGCGCCGTGAGGTCGGGGAGCGCGGCGCGCAAGGTCACTGCCGCGGCCGCCGGGCCCGTGACGGCGGCGATGCTCGCGTCGGTGAGGATGGTCGCGCAGACCGATTCCCACGCCATGTCCGCAAGCGTGTCGTCGCGCTCGTCCCCGGCCTGGTTGATGAGGGTGAGCACGACTCCCGTGCCGGCCGCCTGGATGAGCTCGACCGCCCGTCGCTCGGTCACGCGCAGCCGTCCCGCCTCGGCGACCCGGTGCACCCGTGCCTGGAGCACCCCGGCGCCGGTTGCGGCGGCGGCGCGGCCCTCCGGGGTGCGCAGCGCCGTGTGCATGAGCCGGAACAGTTCGGGGTTCGCGAGGCCGAAACCGACATGGAGCTCCCAGCCGGCGCGCAGGCTCTCGACTGGATCGGAATCCGGGTCGACGTGCTTGCGCGCCATGTAGCTCGTGAACCCGTGCTCGACCACGGCGTCGAGCAGTCCGCTCTTGTCGCCGAAGAGCCGGTAGATCGTGGGCGCCTGCACACCGGCGGCGAGCGCGACCGAGCGGGTGGTCACCGCGTCCGGACCCTCGGTGGCGAGCAGGTGCGCGGCGACCTCCACGAGCTGCGCACGGGTCCGGTCACGCGGGGACACGGGATCCGGCTCACTCACGTTATCGATGATAACAGAAGTTTGCGAACACTTCGTTTCCTCTGATATCGTCCTTGGCATATCACTGGTAACGCAAGGGACGGCATTACATGATCGTCATCACCGGCGCCACGGGCGCCCTCAACGGCGCCACCGTCGAGCACCTGCTCAAGCGCATCCCCGCGGACCAGATCGGGGTGAGCGTGCGGGACACCGCGAAGGCGCAGCACTTCGCCGATCGCGGCGTGCGGGTGCGGCGCGGCTCCTACGAGGACCCGGCGGCGCTGCTCGACTCGTTCGAAGGCGCCGATCAGGTGCTTCTCGTCTCGTCGAGCGACCCGGGCGCCGACGGGGTTAGCCTGCTCCGCGCCGGCATCGAGACCGCCGTCGCGGCCGGCGCCCGCCGCGTCCTCTACACCAGCCATCAGCACACGGGACTCGACAGCCCGTTCTTCCCCGCACGCGATCACGCCGCAACCGAAGCGCTCCTGGCGGGCTCCGGCGTCGCCTGGACGTCCCTCCGCAACGGCTTCTACGCGCACAGCCTCAACTGGCTGCTTGGGCCCTGGCGCCAGACCGGCGTCATCGCGACACCAGCCGACGGACCCGTGTCATGGACCGAGCGCGCTGACGAGGCCGAGGCGGCCGCGGTGATCCTCGCCGGCGAGCGGCACTTCGACGGCCCGGTCACGCTCACCGCGAGCGCCGCCGTGACGTTCGGCGAAATCGCGGGGATCGCCTCCGATCTCACCGGCCGCGGCGTCCGGCGCGTCGTGACAGACGACGAGAAGTGGGTGACCGAGCAGGTCGCACAGGGCACCCCCGAGCGCATGGCCCGGTACCTGCTCGGGTTCTTCCAGGCTGCCCGCGAGGGGCGCTTCGCGGGCGTTGACCCGCTCCTCGGCGACCTTCTCGGCCATCAGCCGCGAACGGTGCGCGACCTGCTCGCCGAGCGGCCGGCGGCCTGAAGGCATCACCGCCAGGCCCAAGGCCGGCTGCCGGGCCGTCCCCGCCCGACCCCCGCGCACTCAACCAGATCCCGGGTGCCGTCGTCTAACTGGTGACGGCGACGGGCAGGGGCTAGGAGTGGACAAGAAACAGTCGCGGGCCTACCGCCGGTAACGGGGGCGCCGGCCGCCTGCCAGGCCGCCGGGAGATCCGCCAGGAACATGAGGTGATCCTGGGTCACCGTGGCCGGTAGGCGTCACGCGGTGGGCAACCGCCCCGCGCCGGGCGGCAGGGGTGAAGTCGATTGCGTACGGCGACGGTTCGCTCATCTGTCGGCAACGCGACGCGCGGCCAGGTCAGCGGTGATCTGGTCGGCGGAGAACACTCGCCCAGCGCGTGCGTCCGCCAGTCCCTCCCGCAGGTCACGCACCAATTCGCTGTCCGACAGAACCTCGATCGTCTCGCGGAGCCGGTCGAGTTCCCCGGATGGGACGATCTCAGCCACGTGGTCGCCGTGCGCGATCACCGATACTGACTCGCCGTGCTCAGCATGGCGCACGATCTCTGCCCAGGACGGCTGGTCCTCGGCCTGCACACTAAACACTGGCTCGCCCACCTTCCCAATGCTACGCGCCAGTCCTGACAGCAGCCCTGGCGCGTCTCGCTGCTTCACGACACCCTCGTGGCCCGTGACCTGCGCAGACGTACCGGAAGCAGATCACCTTCGATCAGGACTTCGCGGTTCGCACGCTGGTCCGTTCGGCCCACCGAGACATCGGTACCCTCTGCGAGGGCATTCCTGCTGGTGCGCCACCTACTGGGGCTACCGATCGGCAGCTAGATCGGGCCATTACGCGAACGTTCCCCCGGGCCGCGCCTTAGCCGGGTTGCGGGGCGTCGTGGATGGTGCGTTCACGCACGTCGGGGAGGCACCGTGCGGCGGTCGCGAAGTCCTTGTCGTCGTGGAGCACAACCAGGTCGTGCTGGGCTGCGGTGGCGCAGATCATCAGGTCCACGGCCGACACTGCCCGGTGGGCTCCCTGCCGTAGCAGGCGGTATTGCGCGGACTCTATCCACCGCCACGTTCCCTTGGGGAGCGCCGCATCCGGGTACAGCGCGTCGAACATTCCCGACGGAGGACGTGCACATGAACACCACTCCCGATCAGAGCACCGGCCGCGTGGCCGTCATCACGGGCCTTAACCCGCTCCACGGGCTGGGCAGCGCAACCTCGTGCGAACACCGCCGTCTGTGCGTGAGACTCTCCCAGGCCTGGAACGAGCAGGCCAGCGCTCGCGCGCGTGGTCACTGTTTCATGCTGGCGCATGATGCTAATATGCGAATATGCGCACTTCGGTTGACCTGCCCCCTGACCTGATGCGTGCGGCCAAGGTGAGAGCCGCGCAGCGCCGTGAGTCCCTCAAGGACCTTTTCACGCGCGCGATCGCGCATGAGGTAAGCACTCCCGGGCGGGACCGTCCGGCAGGCCGTCTCACCTTCCCGCTGATCGGCCGGGACGATGGACCGGGGGTTGAGGTCACCAATGCCGACATCGAAGCCTCCTTCGAGGCCGAGGACGTGGAACGGTACGGCCAGTGATCCTGGTGGACGTCGGCGTCTGGCTCGCCGCGACCTGGGGCAGGCACGCCCGGCACCGCATCGCCAGGCAGTGGTTCGACGAGCAGTCCGGCGACCTCATCTTGTGCCGGGTTACCCAGATGAGCGTGCTGCGCCTCATCTCCAACCCCGTCATCATGGGAGAAGATGTCGTCACGCGAAGCGAAGCCTGGCGGATCATCGATCAGTTCTGGTCGGACAACCGCGTCTTGTGGGCTGAGGAGCCTGATCATCTGGAGGCCGTCTTCCGCGCCATCTCCGCCCAGAATGACAGTAGCCACAAACTCTGGACCGATGACTACCTTGCAGCATTTGCCCAGGCCAGCGGCGCTTCACTGGCCACACTGGACACCAAGCTGAAAGGCCGCTATCCATCCGTACAGGTCGACCAGCTGACCTGAGCACTCCCGGAACCGTGTGGCGACCTGTGCGGAGATGACTTGCACGATGCCTTCGCCACCGTGGTTGTGCGTTCTACTCGAAGTGGCGGGTGATCCCGGAGGCGTCCGGGCCCTCGCCTCCCACGAAGTGCATCGGGTCGCCGGAGCCGAGATCATCGATGCCTGCCGACTCCAGGGCGCCGATCGCCATGGTGCGGCGCACGGCAGCGAAGGTGAGGACGTGGGCGAGCGCTCCGCCGAGGGTGAAGGTCTGCGGAGGCTGGCATGTCGCGTCCAGGAAAGTGTCCTCACCCGCGCCTGCCGCGACGCGGTCCGCAATGACGGCCCGGAACCGCGGGGCGGCCTGGCCGAGGCGTCCCCGGAGCGCCGCTGGTGAGGTTGGGCCGGCGGGGATGGTGGTCGCGCCCTCGACGGCGCTCACCCACATCTCCAGCTGGCGGACGAGCTTTTCGCAGAGTGCCCGCAGGCTGGGACGGCTGTCAATGCCCTCGACCGGCAACTCGATCGGCTGGTCAAGGACCTCTGCAGGCAGCCCGGTGAGCCGGTCGATGATGGCGCCGGTCAGCTCGACGTGATGGTCGTACATCCTGGTCAGGACGTCCATGGTGTCGCTCCTTTGGGTGGCGGGCAGCCGCAGGCCGCCCGGAGGGTGAAAGTGGATGCCGTTGGCGGCCTGGAGGTCGTGCACCGGTCTGCGCTGCCGCCGGTAACCCGTCGGGGTGGTGCCGTAGGCGCGGAAGAACGCCCGGGTGAAGGCGTCCGGTGAGGTGTAGCCAGCCTCAGCGCCGATCTGGATGACGGTCACCGGGGTGGATACCAGCCGGTGCGCCGCGCGTTCCAGCAGCAGCCGGCGGCGGAACGCGCCCGGTGGTTCCCCCAGCGCCGCGCTGGCCAGCCGGTCGAAGTGGAAGCGCGAGAGGCAGGCGCGGCTGGCCAGCTCACCAGCGTCCAGGCCTGGCTCGTCCAGGCTCTGCTCGACCAGCTGGATGATCTGCTGCAGCTCCGCCATGCCAGCCATACTGACGTGACCAGCCCGTACCTGTCCCGACCGCCGTTGCTCTCTTGCGCCGGGGCGCCCTACCGGATGCTGATCCGCCAGTCGACCGCCACGCACCCGTCCGGGCCGGCCACGACAGGGTTAAGGTCCAGCTCGGCGATCTGCGGGTACGCAAGCATGAGGTCTCCGACGGCCACGATGGTTTCCGCAACGAAACCCAGGTGGACCGGCGGACTGCCTCGCAATCCCCCGAGAATTGCGGCCCCCCGCAACGACGACAGCATGGCCCGGGCCTGCCCGGCATCCACCGGCGCCACGGCGAGCTGCACATCCCGCTGCGTCTCCACCAGCACGCCACCTAGCCCGGCCATCACCATGGCCCCGAACTCCGGATCCCGCACGCCGCCTGCCAGCAGCTCGACCCCCCGATGCTGACGCTGCACCAGCACGGATGCCCCAGCCGCCAGCCCGAGCAGCTCAGCGGCGGCCTCAGCCACCTCCGCCCCGGAGCCCAGCCCCAGCCGCACCCCGCCCGCGTCGCTCTTGTGGACCAGATCCGGGTGGTCAACCTTCACGACCACGGGATAGCCCAGGTGGTCGGCGGCGGCCGCCGCCGAGGCAGCGCTGCGGCAGCACACGGTCTCGATCACCGGGATCCCGGTCGCCACCAGCAGGTCCCGGGCGCCCCGGGCGGGCAGGAAACCGTTCGGTCCCGCGGCCGGCAGCGGAGCGGCGGCCGGCCCGTCGAGGGCCGGATTGCCGAGGGCCGGGGTGCGCGGTGGGCCTGCGCGGGCCGCCGGGGCGCAGGCAGGTCTTCCGGCGCCCTGGCCACATCACCGGGGGCCTGGTCTTCCTCCGGCCGCAATCCCTGGCCGCAGCGCACGGCCACCCCGGCGACCTGTGCCGTCCGCTCCGGCCACGGGAAACACGGCACCCCGGCCTCGTTCAGCACCCGCGCGTGCTCGTCCGCGGCCCGCGGCGCGACCCAGCACACGTACACCGGCACCGGCACCGCATCGGCCCGCAGTCGCTGCACCGCATCCCGGACGGCCACAGCGACCTCCGCCGACGCGGACCGCTGCAGCAGCACCGGCACCACCACGTCAACCTCACCCGACCGGGCCAGCATCTCGATCGCCCCCGGGTACACCGTGGTGAACAGCTTCCAGGCCGGGGTCATGTCCACCGGGTTCCGGGCGCTGGCGTACGCCGGCATGATGGCCCGCAGTTCCTTCTGCAGGGTCTCGCTCAGCTCCGGGACCACCAGGCTCTCGTCGGCCAGCAGGTCGGTCAGTTCCACGCCGGTGCCGCCGGAGTTGGTGACCACCGCCACCCGGGGACCGCGGGGGACCGGCTGGCTGGACAGGGCCCGGGCCGCGTCGAGCACCTGCAGGCCGGTGCGCACCCGGACCACGCCCGCCTGGCGGAGTGCCGCGTCGCGGACCGCGTCGTCGGTGGCCAGCGCGGCGGTGTGGGACAGCGCGGCCCGCTGCCCGGCGCTGCTCCGCCCGCCCACGACCGCGACGACCGGCTTGTGCGGCGTGGTCCGGCAGGCCTCGGCGAAGAACCCGCGGGCGTCGGTAAGCGACTCCAGCAGCAGGCAGATAACGGAGGTGTCCGGGTCCTGCCGCAGGTAGGCGAGCAGTTCCGCGTCGCTGATGTCGGCCTTGTTGCCCGCCGCGAACACCTTGGCCACGCGCAGGCCCTCGTCCTGGCCGAGCGCGTGCACGGCCATCCCGTACGACCCGGACTGGGTGACGATGCTGACCCCGCCGCCGCCGCGCGGCGGGCCCGCCGCGATGGAGGCGTTCAGCGGAAGATCGGCGTTCTGCACGCCGAAGCAGTTGGGGCCGACCAGCCGCACCCCGCCCGCCCGGGCCGCGGCCACCGCCTCGGCCTGCAGGGCGGCGCCCGCGCTGCCGGTCTCCGCGAAGCCCGCGCTGAGCACGACCACGGCGGCCACGCCCTTGGCGGCGGCGGCCCGGACGATACCCGGGACGGTGGCGGCGGGCGTGGCCACCACGGCCAGGTCCACATCGCCGGGCACATCCTCCAGGCCGGGATAGGCCTGGTGGCCGCCGACGCGGTCCGCCGGGCCCACCGGCAGGACCTCGCCGGGGAAGCCGGCCAGGTTGTCCCAGAGCAGCCGTCCGACCGAGCCGGGCCGGTCGGACGCCCCGACCAGGGCGACCCGGCGCGGCGCGAACACCGCGGCCAGGCCGTCCCGGCCGTTCAGCATGCGCAGTCCTGGCCGTGACCCGGCTCGAACGACCGGGCCAGTTCCTTCGGCGAGAACTCAGACCTGCGTACCCCCAGCGGGTCCACCGTGCGGACCGCGGCCAGCTCGGACGCGGACGGCGGCGGGACCGGGCGCAGATCCCCGGCGACCTGGAGGTCGAAGCCGGTGGCCGCGCGGACCTCGGGCACGCTGACGTCCGGGAACACCTGCACCAGGCGGGCCTGCCCGCCGGTGTAGTCGAACACGCCCAGCTCGGTCACCAGCCACTGCGGGCCGCCGCCGGTGAAGCCGAGCTCGGCCCGGGTGCCGAGCCGGGTGCGGTGGCCCATGTCGGTGACGAAGTCGCAGTCGCGGACCAGGGTCCGGCCGGAGCGGTGCCGGGTGGTCCAGACCGTCAGGTGGCCGATGGTGGCGGACAGGTTGCAGCCGCCGCCCCCGCCGCCGAGCTTCACCTTCGCCCGCCCGCCCTGGCCTGCGCCTGGGCCGATGGCGGTGACGTTCGTGTTGCCGTAGCCGTCGATCTGCCCGCCGGACAGGAACATGCGGTCCACGTCACCGCGGATCGCGGCGTCGAAGAATTCCTCGAACCGCATGCTGTACGCCGCGCCCCGGCGCAGGCTCGCGTCGTTGCTGGTCGGCGGGATGAACGGCGGGTCGGGGTTGATGGCGTACATGGCCCCCTCGACCAGCAGCATGTCCCGCGCGTGGGTGCGCCGGGCCACGTGCATCGCGACCTGCGCGCACGGGCTGCCGAACCCGTGGAATACCGTCTCCCGCGGCCGGATGGTCCGGGCCAGGGCCACCACGAACCACTCGTCGATCGTCCAGCTCATGCGCTGTTCCCCGCTCCCTCGGCTGAGAAGAGCTCCTGCCAGGCCGCGGTGGACCGGGACCAGCCGGCCAGCCGGGCGAGCCGGTCGGCGCCGATCGCGCCCCGGTAGCTCTCCTCGCTGTCCTGCACGTACGTGGCCAGGTACTTGTCCAGGTCCTCCGGCCCGGACTGAGCCGCCGCCACGTACTCCTGCAGGTGGCTGCGGTCGTAGGCGTAGCGCGGGTAGCAGGACGACGGATGCGCCCCGAACGGGACGTGGGCCACGGCCGCCACCAGGTGCGCCGGGATGGTGACACCGGCCGAGGTCACCTGCTCGGTGGACACCAGCTCGTCCACGGTCGCGACGACCATCCGCGACGCGGACGCGAACCGCTCGTCCAGCACGTACGGCTGCTCCAGGTGCAGGTTGCCGTAGCGGTCCCCGGACGGCGCGTGCAGCAGGGCCACGTCGGGACGCAGCGGCGGCACCGCGACCAGCGTCTCGCCGGTGAACGGGCAGGTCACTTCCGCGTACTCCGGGTGCAGCCGGACGATGTCGGAGCCGCGGACCCCGCGGACGGGCAGGAACGGCACCCCCATCTCGGCCGCGCGCAGCTGGGCCAGGATCGTCGCGCAGCAGCTCTCCGCCACCTCGATCGCGCCTTCCTCGGCGGCGCGGCGGTACGCGGGGGCCAGCCCTAGATCCTGCTCGAAACCCACGTAGCTTTCCTCGCAGCGGCGGACCGCCCCCGCCCCCACCAGCATGTCCACGTCGATGCTGTGGGCCGACCCGACCAGGTGCAGGCCGGTCCGGCGCTGCCGGACCAGCTCCCGGACCAGGGCCATGGGCAGCCGGGCGGACAGGCCGCCGCCCAGCGCGACCAGGGCGCCGTCGGCAACCAGGGCGGCCGCGCCGGCCAGGCTGGCCCGCTTGTCGGCCGGTGGGTGCAGGCTCATGGGGCTCCTCCAGCGGTGAGCGCGGCCCGCCCGCGGGCGGCCTTGATCGCGGCGGCCAGCACCGGGTCGTACACCGGCGCGAACGGCGGGGCGTAGCTGAGGTCCAGGCCGGCCAGGTCGTCCACCGTGAACCCGGCGTGCAGCGCGGTGGCCAGCACGTCCACGCGCTTGGCCGCGCCCTCGCGGCCCGCGATCTGCCCGCCGAGCAGCCGCCCGTCCCGGGTATGCACCAGCCGGATATGCAGCGGCGAGCCGCCCGGGTAGTACTTGGCCCGGGACCGCGAGACCTCATCCGTGGCCACCGCGTCCAGCCCGGCCGCCTGCGCCTCGGCGAGCCCCAGCCCGGTCCGGGCCACCTCCAGGTCGAACACCTTCACCACGGCGGTGCCGACCACGCCGCGGAACGACGCGGTGCCGCCGGCGGCCACCATCCCGGCCACCCGGCCGGTCTTGTTGGCCGCCGGCCCGAGCGGGATCCAGGCCGGGCGGCCCAGCACCAGGTGCGGGAGCGCGACCGCGTCGCCGGCCGCGAACACGTCCGGCAGCGAGGTGCGCATCTGCGCGTCCACCACCACCGAGCCATCCGGCAGGTGCGTGGCGCCCGCCTGGATCAGCAGGTCCGTGGCCGGGCGGACGCCGACCGCGATGACCACCAGGTCGGCCGGGATCTCCTCACCGTCCACCACCGCGGTCAGGCAGCCGGCCGGGCTGCTGCCCCGGTCCACCGCCTCCAGCCGTGTACCGAGCCGCAGCGTGGCGTGCCGTTCGACCTCAGCCTGGGCCAGCGCGGCGATCGGCTGGTCCACGGTGCCCAGCACGCCGGGCAGCGCCTCGACCACGTCCACCTGCACGCCCGCGCAGACCAGTGCCTCCGCGGTCTCCAGGCCGACATACCCGGCGCCCACCACGACCGCGCGGCGCACCGTGCCGCTGGCCAGCAGCCGCCGGAGCCCGATCGCCTCGTCCAGGGACCGGATCGTGAACACGCGGCGCTCGTCGAGACCGGGCACCGGCGGGCGGACCGGGTCGGCGCCGGTCGTCACCACCAGCGCGTCGTAGGCCAGGGAGTCCCCCGGGGGAGCCTGCGCCGCGCCGTTCCCGGTGACCACCCGCACCTGCCGGGCGGCCGGGTCGATCCCGGCGACCCTGGTGTGCAGCCGCAGGTCGATGCCCCGCTTCTCGCGGAAGACCGACGGGGGATAGGCCAGCAGGTTCTCCGGCTCCGGCACGATGCCGCCCAGGTAGTACGGAATCCCGCACATGCCGTAGCCGGCGAAGCCACCCGCTTCGCAGACCGTCACCTCGAGGCCGGGGTCAACGCGCCGGGCCGCCGAGGCGGCCGACATCCCGGCGGCACCGCCGCCGATCACCACGAGCCGTGCCACCCGTGCTCCCATCGCCTCGACGCCCGGTCATCCGAGCATGCGGGCCGGGGCGCCACCGCAGTCAGGTCTTGCCGGGACAAAGAAGCGGGGCAGGCTCGACCCGCCAGAACAATGGAATCGGCGCTCTGGGGCGTCACGCTGGGCTACATGACGGAGCGCACCAGCAGCAAGCACGGCCCCGTGGTGGCTGACCCGGTGGTGGCTGACCCGGTGGTGGCCGACCCCGTGGTGGCTGATCCGGTGGTGGCCGACCCGGCGGCCAGCCAGGTCGCGGCGGTCGTGGCCCGGGCCCGCGCCGCCGCGCAGGCCATCGAGTCCTACACCCAGGAACAGGTGGACGAGCTGGTCACCGCGGTGGCCTGGGCCGTGGTGCGCAAGGACCACGCCGAGGCGCTGGCCCGGCTCGCGGTGGACGAGGGCGGATTCGGCAACTACCCCGACAAGGTCGCGAAGATCAGCAAGCGGGTGACCGGCGTGCTGGCCGACATGACCGGGCTGCGCACCGTCGGGGTCGTCGAGGAACTGCCCGCCGCCGGGCTGGTGAAGATCGCCAAGCCGGTCGGGGTGGTGGCCGCGCTCATCCCGACCACCGGCCCGGACGCGACCCCGCCGGTCAAGGCCTTGTTCGCGCTCAAGGGCCGCAACGCGATCATCTGCGCGCCGCACCCGCGGACCACCGGGGCCACCGAGGCCGTGGTCGGGTTCATGCGGGCCGCGTGCGAGCAGGTCGGCGCGCCCGCGGACCTGGTCCAGTCACTGCCCGCCCCGTCGCTCGCCAAGACCCAGGAGCTGATGCGGCAGGCCGACCTGATCGTCGCGACCGGCGGCGCGGGCATGGTGCACGCCGCGTACAGCTCCGGCACCCCGGCTTACGGGGTGGGGGTGGGCAACGCCGTGCACGTGGTGGACGAGACCGCCGACCTGGCCGACGCCGCCTCCGCCATCATCACCGCGAAGACCTTCGACTACGCCACCAGCTGCCTGGCCGACAACGCGCTGGTCATTCACGCCGACGTGTACGACGAACTGCTCGGGCGGCTGACCCAGGCCGGGGCGCACCTGTGCGACGCGCGGCAGAAGGAGGCGCTGCGCACGCTGATGTGGCCGGACGGCGGCCCGGTGCCCGCGGTCGCCGTCGTGGCGAAGTCCGCGGCCCGCATCGCGGGCCTGGCCGGGTTCGAGGTCGGTGAGGCCTGCCCGATGATCCTGGTCGAGGAGACCGGCGCCGGCCCGGATTACCCGTTCTCCGGCGAGAAGCTCTCCGTGGTCCTGGCCCTGTACCGCTACGAGGGCGACATCGGCGCCGCGGCGGAACTGGTCAACGCGATCACCGCCTACCAGGGGCTCGGCCACACCTGCGGCATCCACACCAGTTCCGACGCGAACGTGGACCGGCTGGCCATGGCGACCCGGACGGCCCGGGTGCTGGTCAACCAGAACCTCAACGAGGGAGCGGGCAGCCCGCGCAACGGCCTGCCGTTCACGCTGAGCCTGAGCTGCGGGACGTGGGGCGGCAACATCACCACCGAGAACGTCAACGCCCGGCACTTCATCAACCTGACCTGGGTGTCCCGGCCCATCGAGCCGAAGGCCATCAGCGAGGAAGCCCTGTTCGGCGCGCACTGGCACGCCTACGGGCGTTAAACGGCGGCGGTCACGATCCAGGCCAGCACCAGGGCCTCCTCGTGCCACGCGTCGTACCGGCCGCTGCGCCCGCCGTGCCCGGCGGCCATCTCCGTCCTCAGCAGGAACGGGCCGCCCGCCGCCTCCGCCTGGAGCCGTGCGATCCATTTCGCGGGCTCGGTGTAGAGCACTCTGGTGTCGTTCAGGCTGGTGACCGCCAGCACGGGCGGGTAGGCCTGGCCGGCGGCGATGTTCTCGTACGGCGAGTAGGACTTCATGTAGCGGTAGACCTCGGGGTCGTGCAGCGGGTCGCCCCACTCTTCCCACTCGGTCACGGTGAGGGGCAGGGATGGATCCAGGATGCTGGTCAGCGCGTCCACGAACGGGACCTGGGCGACCACCGCGCCGAACGCGTCCGGCGCGAGGTTCAGCGCCGCGCCCACCAGCAGCCCGCCCGCTGAGCCGCCCCGCGCGACCAGGCGCTCCGGCGACGTCCAGCCCTCGCTGGCCAGATGCCGCGCACAGGCCACGAAGTCGGTGAACGTGTTGATCTTGTGCAGCATCTTGCCGTCGTCGTACCACCGGCGGCCCAGCTCACCACCGCCGCGGACGTGCGCGATCGCGTAGCCGAACCCCCGGTCCAGCAGCGACAGGCGCGCGATGGAGAATCCCGGGTCGATCGAGGCCTCGTAGCTGCCGTACCCGTACAGCACGAACGGCGCGCTTCCGTCGCGGGGCAGTCCCGCGCGGCAGACCAGGGAGATCGGGACCTGGGTGCCGTCCGGTGCGGTCGCCCACACCCGGTGCTGCTCATAGCCGGCCGGGTCGTACCCGGCCCCGCCCGGCAGGGGCAGCACCGGGCGGCGCCGCAGCAGGGTCAGCTCGCCCGTCTCGGTGTCGCAGTCGTACACGGAGTCCGGCGTCACCAGCGAGCCGTAGCCCAGCCGGTAGGCCCGCGCGTGGTACTCGGGGTTCGCCCCCGGCGAGACCCGGTAGACCGGCTCGGGGAAGGCGATCTCGTGCTGGCTGCCGTCGGCCCGCAGCACCCGCAGCCCGGTCAGCCCGTCCTTGCGCAGGTGGATGACGAGGTGGCCGGCGAACGCGCTCCACCCCGAGCAGCCGGGTGCCGGCGCGGTGGCGCACGACCGGCGTCCAGGCCGCCGGGTCGGCCAGCGGTGCCTGGGCCAGCTCGAAGTTCTCCGCGTGGTCGTTGTGCAGGATCAGCAGCCGGTCGGTGCCGTCCGCCGTCACCTGGTGCTCGACCTCGTACTCGACGCCGTGGCGCCGCGGGGCCACGACCCTGAACTCCCCGGCGGGGTGCGCCGCGTCCAGCAGCCATACCTCGCTGGTCAGCTTGCTCGAGGCCGAGATGACCAGGAAGCGCTCGCTGCGCGTCAGCACGACGCCGACCCAGAAGCGCTCGTCGGGCTCCTCGAACACGATCACGTCGTCCGCCGCCGGGGTGCCGACGACGTGCCGCCACACCCGGTAGGGCCGCCACGCCTCGTCCACGGTCACGTAGAACAGCGCCGAGCCGTCGGCCGACCACGCGCCGCCGTAGAACGTGCCAGGGATCTCGTCGGCCGCGGTCTCCCCCGAGACCAGGTCCTTGACCCGCAGGGTGAACCGCTCACTCCCGGCGAAGTCGGTGGAGTAGGCGAGCAGCCGCCCGTCGGGGCTCACGCTGAAGGCCCCCAGCGAGAAGAACTCCCCGTCGCCGGCCAGCTCGTTCCCGTCGAGCAGGATCTCCTCGCCGTCCAGCGAGCCCCTGTCCAGCGAGCCCCCGTCCCGCACATCCCCGTCCCGCGCCCCGCCGTCCCCGGTCCCCGGCGGCCCGGTGTCGTCCGGCCGGACGGGCCGCCGGCAGTGCAGCGCGTACTGCTGCCCCTCGACCGTCCGGGTGTAGTACCACCAGCCGCCCTTGCGGGCGGGCACGGACAGGTCGGTTTCCTGGGTGCGGGCCCTGATCTCGCCGAAGATCGCATCGCGCAGGGGGGCCTGGCCCGCCGTCATCGCCTGCGTGTAAGCGTTCTCGGCGTCCAGGAACGCGATCGTCTCCGGGTTCTCCTTACCGGCCAGCCAGGAGTACTCGTCGGTCACGGTGTCGCCGTGATGCGTCCGTTCGGCCGGGATCCGCGCGGCGGCCGGGGGAGCCGCCACGCCGGGCTCAGCTGTCACGGTCCAGCCTGCTGGCCAGGAACTCGTCCGGGTCCAGGTAGTACGGGTTGTCGATGACCATGCCGCCGAGGAGCGCCTTGGGGTGGGTCTTCAGCACGTCCATGATCAGGTCGCCGGAGCAGCGGGTCAGGTCGTAGAGGCAGAGGTTGACCTGGGGGAAGTTCGACATGATCCGGTTAAGCTCGGATTCGTAGCTCATCAGGTCGCTGACCACCGACTCGTCGCGGTGCGCCCAGCCTCACGGGCCATCTCTGCGGTCATATACGCCCTCCCCTGGTGAATCTAACACCGGGCGGGCCGGAACGCTGCTGGCGTTCCGGCCCGCACGGAGGGCCCTAGAGTGTGCTGCGCACCGCCGCGGCGGCCTGGCCCATGTTGCGGAGCTTGGCGTAGGCGGCGGTCCGGCTGAAGTACCCGAGCCCGCAGTCCGGCGCGACCAGCAGCCGGTCGGCCGGCATGACCTCCAGTGCGCGCCGGATCCGCACCTCGATCTGCTCAGCCGTCTCTGCCCGCCCACCACGCATCCCCGATCACGAAGCCCGCGATCTGCCAGGTGCCCAGCGAGCTGGCCGCGGACGTGGCCAGCCGCAGGATCTGCCGGTCGTCCGCGCTCTCCGTCATCAGGATGGACAGCACCAGCAGGGCCCGCAGGTTGGTCAGCTGGCCGCGGAGCAGGCCCAGCTCGTCGCGGCCCAGATCCTGCCGGTACGGGCTCGCGGATGACCGGCCTGCGGCCGACTCAACTGTGCCCACGCTTCCACCGCCCCGTGGATCAGGTCACCAGGAGCGTAGATCAATTCCGGGGCACAACTAACCAGGCTCAGGGACAAAGCCCGCGCCTGACCCTGTCCTGGCGGGACAGGGCCAGGGCCGGGGGAGCAGCCGCGCTCACCACCAGCGCCCGGGGAAGATCCGGTGTATCTAACGTTTGGCCATCGCCGTGTGTGGCCACGGCGACGACACCGCGGCCGACGTGGCACGCTTGCCCGCCGCGACCTGCCTCACGGAATGGTGGATTGGCAACTGAGCACGGCGCTCAGCCGGCCGTGGTCACTGCGAGGTCATGCCGCCGTCCGCAGTGACCACGGAGCCGGTCATGAACGACGAGTCGTCGCTGGCCAGGAACAGCGCCACCGCGGCGATCTCCTCCGGCGTGCCGAGCCGGCCGATCGGGTACTTGGCCACGGTCAGCGCCAGCCCGGCCTCCATGTCCCCGCCGCCGCGGGCCCGCAGCATGGGCTCCATCAGCGGGGTGTAGACGGTGCCCGGGCAGATCACGTTGACCCGCACCCCGCGCGGCGCCAGGTCCACGGACATCGACCGGGTCAGCGCGACCACCGCGCCCTTGGAGGCGCAGTACGAGGCGAAGTTCGCGATGCCGACCAGCGCGGCGACCGAGCCCTGGTTGATGATCGACCCGCCGCCGGCCGCCACCATCAGGGGCGCGGCGGCCTGGGAGCACAGGAACGTGCCCTTGGCGTTGACCGCGAAGCTCAGGTCCCAGTCATCTTCCGTGGCGTCGACGACCGACCCGCTGCTGTTCACGCCGGCGTTGTTGTACAACACGTCCACGCGGCGGTACTCGTTGCGGATCTGTTCGAAAGCACTGGTGACCTGCAGCCGGTCGGCGACGTTGGCCGCGACGGCGAGCGCCGTGCCGCCGGAGGCGGCGATCTCCTCCGCCGCCTCCTTGGCCGCGTCCGCGTTCAGGTCCAGCACCGCGACCGAGGCCCCCTCCCGCGCGAAGAGGGCCGCGGCGGCCCGGCCGATGCCCGAGCCCGCCCCGGTCACCACGGCTGTCTTGCCGGCCAGCTTGCCTGTCATCGCGTCCCGTCCTTTTTTCCGCAACGAAAACCGTCCGCCGTGCTCCCTGCGCTCACAGTGCTTCCTTCGTGCCTCACAGTGCTGGCTCCGGAGTTCGCGTGACCCAGAACAAGCCCGCACCGACCGCTCGCCCGGGCCTGACGGCCCAGGCTCGCTCGCCGGTCTGGGTCACGCTCACAGCGCCGACATCCCGCCGTCCAGGACCAGCGGGTGGCCGGTCATGTAGCCCAGCCGGCCGGAAGCCAGCAGGGCGACCGCGTCCGCGATCTCGGCGGGCTCGGCCACCCGCCCGATGGGGATCCGGTCCTCCACCGCGGCGCGCAGGTCCGGCTGGTCCAGCCGCCAGCTGGTCATCGGGGTGTACACCATGCCGGGGCAGATGGCGTTGGCGCGGATCCCGGCGGCGGCGTAGTCCACCGCGATCGACCGGGTGAGCATCAGCGCCGCGCCCTTGGACGCGGTGTAGGCACACCGGCCGGGGAAGGCGACCAGCCCGGCGATGGACGCGATCGTGATGATGTGCCCCGACCCGCGTTCGATCATGGACGGCAGCACGGCGCGGCTGCACAGGAACGGGCCGCGCACGTTGACCGCCTGGACCCGGTCCCACTCCGCGACCGGGGTCTCGTGGCAGCGGGCCGCGGCCTGGGAGCCGGTGATGCCCGCGTTGTTGACCAGCACGTCGATGGGGCCGAGCCGGGCGGCGACCTCGGCCATCGCGCTGTCCACGTCGGCTTCGCCGGTGACGTCGCAGCGCAGCGTCATCGCCGCCGCGCCCTCCGCGCCGTCCGGCTTCATGTCCAGCGCGGCCACCGCGAACCCCTCGTCACGCAGCCGGCCGCAGGTGGCCAGCCCGATCCCGGACGCGCCGCCGGTGACCACGGCCACCCGCGGGGTCACAGGCGGCGCCGTCACAGGTTCACCGGACTGCTCTGCCCGGCCCGGAGCCGGCACAGCTGGATGAAGTGCTCCGGGTTGAGGAACAGCTCGTTCAGCTCGGCCATCTCGTCCATGGTGAAGCCCTCGGGGCGGCGGATCAGGTAGTCGATGTACTGGAACGCGTCCTTGGCCCCGTAGCCGACGTGGTGCGCGCCCAGGACCTTGCGGCTGTCCGCGTCGATGACGAGCTTGAGCCAGCCGGACAGGACCGGGCGGGTGAACGCGTACAGCATCGAGCCCTCGGCGGCCGGCAGCGCGAACGTCTCCGGGTCGGCGTCGTCCGGCGGCATCTGGATCTTGATGACGTTGCGGTACTTCGCCTTCGCCTCGGCCTCGGACAGCCCGCACCAGGTCACCTCGTAGGTGGTGTGCAGGAAGTCCGGGTACTCGGTGAAGTCGAACTCGTAGTCCTCGCCCATGATGTTGCGGGCCGCGCCGACCCCGCACTTGCGCGCCTTGAACATCTCCATCGGCGGGCCGACCAGGTCGCCGGCCGCGTACACGCCGGGAACCGAGGTGCGCATGTGGGTGTCCGCGATCACGAACCCGCGCTCGTCGGTGGCCAGCCCCAGCGGCGCGTACATGCTCAGGTCGGGACGCTCCCCGGTGCCGACGAACACGAAGTCCGTGTCGATCTGCCGGACCGCGCCGCCCGGCTCCCGGTAGCGGACCCCGGTGACCTTGCCGTTGCCCAGCACCTCGAGCGGTTCCGCGCCCTCGATGATCTCGATGCCCCGGTCGGCCATCATCGCGACCACGTACTCGCGCAGCCCCGCGTCCACGTGGTGCAGGCTGGCCGTCTCCATCAGGGGGCTGCGGGTCAGGATCGTGGTCTGGCAGCCGGTGGCCTGGAAGAACGAGCCGTACTCCAGGGCCACCTTGGACCCGCCGATGATCACGCAGCGGTTCGGCTCGTAGTCGAGGTCCTCGATCAGGGTCGCGAAGTCGTACACGCCCTTGATCCCGATCCCGGGGATGTCCGGGAGCCGGGTCCGCGCACCGGTGCACAGGACCAGGTTGCGCGCGGAGAACCGCCGCCCCTCGACCTCGACCGTGTGCTCGTCGATGATCGTCGCCGGGGTGTTGAGGATGAACTCCATGTCCAGCTGCTCTTTGGACTGCCAGTTCATGATGGCGTGCGGGTACATCCGCCCGGCCTTGAACAGGTTGACGATCTCCTGGATGCTGGCCCGCTTCTCGTCGAACGGCGGGTACCACAGCCGCCCCGACATGTGCCGGGCCAGGTCCATCTCCCGGGCGGCCTCGGAGAACAGGTGATGCGGCACGCAGGCCTGGTGCGGGCAGGAACCGCCGAGGAAGGGCCACGCGTCGATGGTGAGCTGGCGGCCGCCCCGGGCCTTCAGGAACGCCGAGCCGAACCGGCCGCTCGCGCCGCCGCCCACGAAGATCGCGTCGTACTCGCGGTCGTCCTCATCCGGGCCGGCCACGTTCCACAGGCCCTCGGGGTTGGCCTCCGGGTGGTCCACGATGTCGTCGATCAGCAGCGCCCACTCGCCCACGGTCAGCGGGGCGCCGTCCGCGCCGCGGTCTCCGGGGCCGAGCGTCCCGAGCGCGGCGATCCGCGCCCGCAGTGACCTGAATCCGTCGCCCGGGTTGCGTACGTCGATCATCTGTGACCCCTCGCCCTACTGGGCCGGCACCGTTCTGCCGGCACCGTGCCTGCCTGTTCAGCATCGCCAGCCGGGTACGGGCGGGGCAGGTCACCGGGGGACGAAGAACAGGCTGGACGTCACCCTCGCCGGGTTATCGCGCCGGTCCAGGGGGTCGTCCCCCCGGATCGAACGGTCAGCGCTCGTCGTGCAGGGCCTGCAGCGTGCCCCAGGCCCGGGTGGCGAGCTGCAGGTTGAAGTGCACGTCGGGGTCGTTGAGTTCCAGGCCGGTGAGCTCGCGGATCCGCTGCAGCCGGTACTTCAGCGTGCTCTTGTGCACGGACAGCTCGGCGGCTGTCGCGTCGTAGTTGCCGCCGTGCTCCAGGTACTGGGTGAGCGTGTGGACCAGATCGGCCTTGCGCCGCGCGTCGTAGTCGAGCAGGCTGCCCAGCCACTCCCGCACGAACGACTCCACGTCGCTCAGGTCCGGGATGGCGGCCAGCATCCGGAAGATGCCGAGCTTGGGGTACTCGCACGCGCTGTCGCCGGGCAGCAGCGTCTTCTGCAGCCGCAGCGCGAGGCCTGCCTCGCGCAGCGAGCGGGGCAGCTCGGACGGCCGGGCCGCGGGACCGCCCACCCCCACGCAGACCTGGCCGCCCAGGTCGGACATGATCGCGCGGCGCAGCTGCTCCCAGTCGGTCTGCCCGGCGGTGATCACCGCGACGTTGCCGGACCAGTTCTCGAACAGCCCGTCCTGCCGGGCCTGGCGCATGGCCCGCCGGACCGCGCTGAGCAGCGCGTCGTGGGCCCGGGCCCGGCCCTTGCCCTCGACGATCACGACCCGGTGCGGCCGCCGCAGGTCGTAGTCGAGGGCCTCGCCCCGGGTCAGCGCGCTGTCGTCGTCGGTCCCGGCCAGCAGGTCGTGCACCAGGTCGCGGCGCAGCCGCAGTTCCGTGTCGGCGATGCCGCGCAGCCGGGCCAGTTCCATGGCCAGCACGGTCGCGCCGTGTTCCAGCGCCACCAGATCGGCGGCGTCGGCGCGCTGCCCCGGGTCGATCAGGGCCAGGACGCCCATCACGTCGGTACGCGGCGAGGCCAGCAGGATGAGCCGCTCCCCGTCCCGGGTCGGTGAGCCGGCCCGCATCAGCCGGCGCAGCAGGTGCTCGCGCTGGGCGAACGACTCCTTCGGGTACGGGTCCGGGCGGCCAGGGCCGCCCCAGGCGGTCAGGTTGCCGTAACGGTCCTCGATCGCGACCGTCATCCCGGTCAGCTCGTGCAGGGCCCTGGCGATGCCCGGCTGGCCCTCGCCGGAGACCGCCACCCGGGTCAGCCGCTGGTGGATGTCCATGCTGCGCTGCAGGCTGGCGACGGTCTCGGCCAGCGCCGTGTTGGTGGCGGCCAGCTCGGCGGCGGTGGCGCGCTCCCGGGCGTGCAGCCGCGCGTTGGACACGGCCACGCCGGTCTGCTGCGCGATGACCTGGATCAGGAACCGCTGCTCGGGCGAGGGTTCCTCCTCGCAGGAGGCGACCAGGTGGCCGAGCAGGCCGCCGACGCCGCGCAGCGGGTAGGCCTGCGCCCAGGGGCGGCCGGGCAGGTCCACCGGGCCGCCCGCGCTGCCCAGCCCGGCCAGCTGCCTGGTCAGGCCGCCGGACGCGGCCGTGGGCTGGTCCGGCCCGGGCCGCCACTGGCCGTCGGTGAAGCCGTACCCTTCGACCCGCCAGGGGCCGAGCCCCGGCGCGCTGGAGGCGGCCAGCTCCAGGATCTGCTCCTCGTTGACCGACTCGGTCATCAGCAGCGAGATCACCAGCAGGGCCCGGAACTCGCCCAGCCGCTCGCGCAGGTCCGGGTCGGCAGGCCGGCCGGGCCGCCGGGGCAGCCGCACCACGGCCGCGCTGTCGCGTGACCCGCTGGTCCTGGTCCTCTGGCCGGCGGTCATCAGGCGGCCGGTCAGGCGCTCGCGGACCTGGCGCCTGCGGACACGGGGCTGACGGAGGCCAGGAACTCATCGGGCCCGACGTAGTACGGGTTCTCCACGAGGATGCCCTGGATCAGCACCTGGGGATGGGTCTTGACGATGTTGACCACGACCTCGCCGCTGAAGCGGTCCAGGTCGTACAGGCACAGCACGACGACCGGGTAGCTGGCGGTCACCCTGTTCAGCTCCGACTCGTAGCTGACCAGGTGCTCGACCCCGGGCGCATCGCGCAGGGCCCAGGTCATCTCGCCCACCAGGCGGCAGAAGGAGTAGCCATCGATTTCCGCCTTGGCCATGCTCTCGGTCCAGAACGTGAGCATGTCGCCGGTGGTGAACTCGCCGCCGGCCAGGTAGGTCGATTCGGGCAGGTGGATGTCCAGCTGACCGGTGTAGGGCCCGGGCTCGCCGCAGGCCCCCGGCAGCGTCCCCAGCTGCTGCGCGGTGTCCGCGGAGTCCACCACGCAGACGCACTTGTCCCCGGCGGTCAGCCCCGCGCCGAGGTAACCGCTGAGCAGCCGGTCACGGTCGGCATTACCGCGGTAGAACGCGCAGACGTGACTGCCGGGATCCAGCCCGATCTCGTCGATACCACTGGGCACTGGTCCGGTCATTCGCCCCACCCACCTTGTGACCTTGTGACCTAGCCGGATAGTACGTCGTTAAGCGAACTTTTGGTTCCCCCCGGGGGGACGAAGATTCGCGGATTGCTCCCCCTGGGTGACCAGAAGTCCCAAGGGGCCAGCCCGGGCGGCGGACGGCGGGCCGTGCGCCTGCCGCGCCCGCCAGCCTGGCGGTCGGCTACGATTCAGCCAGCCCCGCCGGTGTAGCTCAGTTGGCAGAGCAGCCGTCTTGTAAACGGCAGGTCACCAGTTCGATCCTGGTCACCGGCTCCCCTCCGTAAGCCTCTGACCTCGATCTCCGTCTCCGCCGGTCTCCCGGTCCCCGGGTCGGAGGGGTCGGAGGGGTCGGGAGAGTCCATTCGGAGTCCATCCCATACAGCGCCAAGACCCGCGGATCGTCCGCGCGGCAACGACAGAGGTCCGAGAACAAGCTCTCGCCTCCGCGGGTAACCGCTCGCTAGTGGTCCGGCGTCGCCCGGCCGGATAGCTCCGACCGGAGCTCGACTGGGTCTTTCGTGATCAGCAGCCACGGGCCCGGGCCGGGCCCGTGGCGCCGGGCGGTAAACCGTGCGCCCGCGGGGGTGTAATCAAGCTCGAAGCGGTAGCCGGAGAAGTCTCGCCGTAATACGCGGACCTCGCGCTCGGCGGCGATGACCTGGCCTGGATCCGGGAGTGGCGGGTTCTCGACAGGGAACATGATCCAACTCTGCGCGCCCGGCCCGTTACGGTGGGAGTGTTGACAACCTCCTCGTCAACGGCGGTCAACAGCACCTTCGACGGGCAATGGTTTACGCGATGGACGACTTCGCCGGGAGACTCGCCGCGGCCATGGCGGCCCGCGGGATGGGGGTACGCGCCCTGGCCCGCCGCGTGCATTGCGACCCGGCGCTGATCTCCCGGCTCGCCGCCGGGAAGCAGAACCCGTCGCCGAAGATCGCGGCCCTCCTCGACGAGGAGCTCAGGGCTGGCGGGACGCTCATCAGAAGCCCGCGCTCGACGCCCCCGGCCGCGGCCCGGCCCGAGCCTGGCCTCGACGACGAGCTCGCCGCGATCGAGATAAGCCGCCGCGCGTCCTCGACCAGCGTCGGCGAGGTAACTGTCGGACGCCTGGAGCAAGCCGTCGACGACCTGGCGGTGTGCTATTCCCAGTTGGCTCCGGCGGTCCTCCTCCAGCGGGTCCGCGGCTACCTCGATTACACGACCGGACTGCTCGACAGGAAGGTGACCCTCGGGGAGCACAAGCGGCTCCTCGTCACCACGGGGTGGCTGTCGCTGCTGTCGGCAACGTGCCTGATCGACCTCCGGAAGTTCCCCGCCGCGGCGGCCTACCTCCGCACTGCCGCGGAGCTCGCCTGGGAGACCGGCCACGCGGAGATCGCCGCCTGGGTCCTCGAAACGAAAGCGTGGCAGCTAGTCACCGACGGGGAGTACGAGCGGGCCGTAGCGCTCTCGCAGGCTGCGCAGAGGACGGCGCCGCGTGAGGGGAGCGCGGTCATCCAGGCGACCGCGCAAGAGGCGCGGGCGTGGGCGCGACTCGGCTCCGGCCGGGAAACCCGCGCGGCGCTGGCCCGGGCCGAGACGCTGGCGTCGCCGCTCCCGCAGCCCGGCCGGCCGGAGCATCACTACCGTTACGACCCGGGGAAGGCCGAGACGTACATCGCGACCACCCTCGCCTGGGTTGGGGACCCGGCGGCGGCCGGGTACGCCCGGGATGTGCTCGGCCGCTTGGAGGACCCTCCGGTGGGGCCCCGGCGGCCCCGGCGGGTCGAGTTCGCCCGCCTGGATCTCGCGCTCGCGCTGACGGCGTCGGGGGAGCTCGACGAGGCGGCCGGGATGGTGCTGACCGCGGTCACGTCCGGCCTGCTCGTCCCGTCGAACTCCTGGCGCGCGGAGGAGGTCATCACGGCTATCCGCGAGCAGGACGTAGCCGCGGCCGGGGATCTGCGGGACGCGTTCGAGGAGTTCTGCGCCCCCGCCCGGCGGGCGTTGTCGCCCGGACGGTAACCAGCGGGCCGCGGCAGCATCAGGGTCATGTCGACCCCGGTCGTGAGGAGATCGACGACGCTCCGGTAGGAGCCGATCACGCGCCCGGCGCCAGGGCGGGCCGTCATGTCGCCCGGGACGGTAAGCCAGCGGGCTCGGCGGCAGCACTCAGGGTCCTGGCAGCCGCTGCCGTCTGCGGGGGTGATCGAGCGATGCTCCGGTAGGAGCCGATGCACCGCGGCCGTAGCGGCGCACGACGGTCTGCGGGCCGTCCCGAGTGGGTTAGCGCGACCGCGGGGGTAGCGGCGCGGCCTTCATGCGAGCATTGGAAGATGAGCCAGGATGCCGACGCCCTGGAGCGGGCGATCACGCTGGCCTGCTGGGCACATCGGGGGCAGCGGTATCCATCACCGGAGGCAGAGCCCTACATTCTCCACCCGCTGCGGGTGATGCTGGCAGTCCAGGGTTCCAGGGCCCAGATGGCTGCTGTGCTCCATGACGTGATCGAGGACACGGAGGTGGGTCCCGGCCGGCTGCGGGAGGCGGGCCTTCCGGAAGATGTCGTCGCCACCGTGGTCGCCTTGACGCACCGGCCGGACGAGAGCTACGAGCAGTACATCGAGAAGGTGGCCTGCGATGACCTCGCGCGGGAGGTCAAGCTGGCCGATCTTGCCGATAACCTCGCCAACAACCGGCGGCTGGCAAGCACCCCCGATGTGGCCGCCCGGATCGACCGTTATGAGCAAGCGGTCCGCCGTCTGCAATCGCCGCCCCGGCGGACGCCGCAGAGGGCCAGGCCAGATGGCGCGCCCGGATAGCGATCCGCTCCATTCTGATGGTGCACCGCGTCGCGGGTGTGCGATCATTTCCCGTGTTCGTGATCCATCGGCAGGAGGTGAGACCCATGTACGCAGTATCCGTAATGGGTGCTCCCCTGCAGGGCACGTTCGCGCGACTGAGCTAGTCGCCACCGGGAGCGCCTGACAGGCAATCCGCGAAAGGCGACTCCCATGAACACAACACCTTCTTCGACTCCGCGCATCAGCTCGACGACCACTTCCGATGGCATCGCATTGACGCTGCCGTCACGGCACGGGAATTGGCCGATGCCCGACCAGCAGGTCGACGCCACAAGACAGGCGGGCAACTCAAACAAGCGAGCCTTGGTTCTCGCTGGCGGCGGAGCGGCAGGAAATGCGTGGGAGCTCGGTCTCATCGCCGGCCTGTCCGATTCCGGGGTTGATGTAACCGAGGCCGATCTCATCATCGGGACGTCGGCAGGATCGACGGTGGCTGCCCAGATCACCAGCGGGACACGGCGGGCCGAACTGTACGCTGCCATCCTCACCGAGGTGCCTCAGCCACAGGCTGGCGACGCCGGCTCGGACAGGGGACGCGCCCCGAATTTCCCGGAGCCGACCTACATGGAGTGGTCGAACGGGATCATCGGTTCCGCTGAGGATGCGTCCGACATGCGCCGCAGGATGGGCGCCGCGGCGCTCGAAATGGATGCTTCCGACGGCTCTAGCCAGACGCGCTGGCGCGACATCGTCGCGGCTCGGCTTCCCAGCCAGCACTGGCCGCAACAGCCTGTGCTTATCCCGGCTGTCGATGCGCATACCGGGGAACCGGTCGTGTTCGACCGCCACAGCGGAATCGATCTGGTGGACGCCGTCGCCGCCAGCACCAGCAACGGCTTCGGTCCCTTCCCTCCCTACCGCATCGGCGAGAATCGATACATCAACGGCGGCTACCGGCGCAGTGAGAACGCCGACCTGGCGGCTGGCTACGGGCGGGTGCTGGTCCTGTCACCGTTCGGCGGCAGGTCGCGGATGCCGCTGGAGTGGGGCATGGATCTCGCAACCCAAGTCGGCGAACTGCGTGCAGGGGGCAGCAGGGTCGAGACCGTCTTTCCGGATGGCGGCGCGGGTGACGTGTTCGACGCCAATGCGCTGGATCCGTCAACGCGTCTGCGGGCCGCGCGAGGAGGCTACGACCAAGGCCGAGCCCTCGTGGAGCTGCTCGCCGAAATCTGGCGGTGACGCCCGAAACCACGTCTCCCGCCCGGGTGAGTGTGCTCACGGGCGGGGGCGGGTGGCGCCCCACTGGTCCCAGTGCGTCACTTCTTCCACCGGGCGGCGTTTCGGCTGGGCCCAGCGGCCGCGAGCGGGGTAGCCCAGCGGGAGCAGACCCATGGTCAGCGCATCCTCGGGCAGCCCCAGCAGTTCGCGCACCTCATCCTCGTGGCCGGAGTACAGCGTGGTCAGAGTGGTCCCCACGCCGTGGGCCCGGGCGGCCAGGATGAGCTGCTGCACCGCGCCGTAGATCGAGCTGCCCAGCCGGGGGCTCCGGGCGCCGGCTGCGTTCCGCAGCACCGGGAAGATCCACACCGGCGCCTCGGCCAGGTGGTGGGCCAGGTGCTCGGCGGCCAGGAACGAGCGGGGGCTCAGCCCGTCCGCGCCGGGCGGCGTGGCCAGGATCTCTTCGCGCCGGCTGCCGTACGCCCGGTCCCAGCCCTCCAGGTACCAGCCGGCTACCTGCTGCTTGATCGCTGGATCGGTGACCACCACCCAGCCCCACCCCTGCTGGTTGCCGCCGGTCGGGCCGCGCACCGCCGCGTCGAGGATGGCCCAGATGACCTCATCCGGGATCGGCTCGGGGGACAGGTAGCGGCGGGCCGGTGTCGAGTGCAGGGCATCGAGAACCGGGAGTGACCCGGGGTCGGGTGCTGCGGTCACTGGAATCCCTTCTGGGGTTACGACGCTGGCTGCCACGGATCGATCAGGACGACGCTGATTTCCCGGAAGTCCCTGACGTTGCGGGTGGCCAGATTGGCGTCCTGAGCCTGGCAGATAGCCGCGAGCTGGGCATCACTCTCTCATACTTGTCTATGTCGATCGTTTTTATAGACTTATAGGAACGGAGAGCACCGGAAAGGAGCCAGGCATGGCGGAGGGCCGCAGGACCCGGGCCCAGGGATGGGGGCAGCCGTAGCCTGACCCAGATCTCACGAGGGCCTCACGGGGACCTCAATCCCATTAAATGGTGTCGTGCCACCCAGAGCACCAGAAGCCACGACGTGTACCCTGATCATCAGGGTAGTTACTCGCCGTGACTTCCCTCAACGCGACTATTTGCCCGCAGCTGGGTACGTAGTAGACGGTGAAACTATCCACGTGGGTACAACGTTGCGCCGAGTGGGATGGTTTGTGCATCCAGGTGTGACGCTCCGCGACGACCGCGCGTCTTACGTGGACACCGCACGAGCCCCCGCCGGATCTGGGTATGGGGTGAGAACGCATGGGGCCCGCTGACATGGACGAGCCTGGTCCGGGCCACGGGCATGCGCCGGGAAGCGAGGATCCGCCCGGGGCCGAACCGGGCAGTGCTGACCCGGAGGCCGCCAGCGACGCCCCGGACACCGGCAGCGAGGCGGCCGACGCCGGCAGCGGAGCGCCGGATGGCGGCAGTGAGGCGCCCGACACCGCCGGGGCTGCCACTGCAGATGCGGCGAGTCCTGGCCCCGGCGATACCGCAGCCGCCCCAGTTATCCCGCCGGGTGCCGCGCTGGCCGCTCCGGCCGAGCTGGCCCACCGTCCCAGCCGCAAGAAGAAGATCCTGGCCTGGACGGCCGGGGGTGTCGCGGTCGTGGTGCTGCTGGCCCTCGGCGGCGCCTACGCCGTCTACCGGCACCTGAACGGCAACATCCACCAGGTCAACATCTCCGGGGAACTGGGCAGCCAGCCGGTCGACACCCACCCGCACGCCGAGAACATCATGGTCATCGGCTCGGACACCCGAAACGGCCAGGGCGGGGGCTTCGGCCAGGGCCTGAACACGGCCCAGTCCGACACGCTGCTGATCCTGCATCTGGCGGCCGACCGGAAGTGGGTCAACGTGATGTCGATCCCGCGCGACTCGTGGGTGAACATCCCGGCGTGCATGATGGGCAACGGCCAGACGTCCTCGCCGACCACCTTCAAGATCAACGAGGCCTTCGCCCTGGGCAACCTGGACGGCAACCACACCGACCTGGGCGTGGCCTGCACGATCAAGACGCTGGAGCAGGACACCGGCATCCACATCGACCATTTTGTGGCGATCAATTTCCAGGGCTTCCGGGACATGGTGAACGCGCTCGGCGGGGTCGAGGAGTGCAACACCAAGGCGATCGACGACCCGAAATCCGGTCTGCATCTCAAGCCCGGGCATCATCTGCTCCATGGCCTGGGCGCGCTGGCCTACGTGCGGGCCCGCTACACCCTGGGCAACGGCAGCGACCTCGAGCGGATCGGCCGCCAGCAGGCCTTCATGTCCTCGCTCACCCAGCGGGTGAAGAGCAAGCTGCTGAACCCCATCGCCATCTACCACTTCCTCGACGCGGCCACGAAGTCGCTCACGATCGACAGCCAGCTCGGCGGTATCCACGGCCTCTATGACCTGGCCATGAGCGTCCGGAACCTGCCCGCCAGCCAGGTCACCTTCTTCACCCTGCCGACGTACCCTCGCCAGCTGGTGGTGCCGACCGACACCGCCAACGTGCTGTGGACGCAGCCTGAGGACAGCACGATCTTCCAGGACTTCCGCGACGACATCCCGGTCAGCAACGCGACGATCCGGCAGGCCAAGAAGCCCACGATGTCGGCGCACACGGTCTCGGTCTCGGTCCGCAACGGGACCGCGCAGTACGGCTTGCAGGACTCGGTCGGCAGCCTGCTGCAGCAAAAGGGCTTCAATGTGATCAGCATGACCCAGGAGGCCGCGCAGGACGTCACCGAAACGGTGATCAAGTACCACGCGGGTCACGGGACCCAGGCCCGGCTGCTGGAGGCTAAGGTGCCGGGCTCCGCGATCCAGGAGGTTCCGGGGACCAGCGACCGGCTCATCCTCGTGCTGGGCAGTAACTACGGGACTACGACCGAGACCGCCGGCACGGCCCAGAGCGTCACGCCGACCCCGTCGCCCAGCTTCTCCTCGCGGACCGCCAGCCAGAACATCTGCGCCAGCTGAGCCGCGGACGCGGGTGACCCGCCGCGCGGAACCGGGTCGTCGCTCCGGCAGAATGCATGATCGTGCCCGCCGGGGCCGGGGCCGGATATCTTTGAGCAGCCATGCGGATCGACATTCCAGGAGTTTTCGGGTGCAGTACCAGCTGTCCAGGGTTGTGGCCGGCCCGCTCTTGCATCTTCTCTGGCGGCCGCGGATCACCGGCCTGGAGTACATCCCGCCCGAGGGCGGCGCGATCCTGGCCTCCAACCACCTGTCCGTCGTGGACTCGATTTTTCTCCCGCTGATGCTCGACCGCCCGCTCACCTTCGCCGCGAAGTCGGAGTACTTCACCGGCCGGAGTGTGACGCAGCGGCTGGCCGGCACCTACCTGCGCGCCACCAAGCAGCTGTCCGTGGACCGGGCGCAGGCCCGGGCGGCGCAGGACATGCTCGAGGCGGCGCTGGCGCTGCTGCGCCGCGGCCAGTTGTTCGGCATTTACCCGGAGGGCACCCGCTCGCCGGACGGGCGGCTGTACCGCGGCCGCACCGGCGTGGCCTGGCTCGCGCTGAACTCCGGGCTGCCCGTGATCCCGGTGGCGATGATCGGCACCGACCGCATCCTCCCGCCGGGGCACGTGGTGCCCCGGCTGCACCAGGTGTCGATGCGGATCGGCAAGCCGCTCACGTTCGAGGCGTACCAGGGGACCGCCCCGGGCAAGGCCCGGCGCGGTATCACGGACGAGGTCATCCAGGCGATCCAGGACCTGTCCAGCCAGGAATACGTGCCCATGTACGCGTCGGACCGCAAGGCGGAACTGAACGGCCAGGCGTCGCGCCCCCCGGATTAGCCCTGGACTAACCCCGGCACCGTCTGACCCCAGGCCAGGCGGGCGACAGGCAGGGGCTCAGCCGACATTCCGCAAAAGTTCGGGCAAACGGTCAAAACACCCCGGTGGCACGCACGCCGCACGGGAAATGTCGGCGCTGGCCATGATCATGTGACTGATGAGTCGGTGGTGGTCGTTCGCGCGGGGGGCGGGCCGTCTGGGGGTTGGGGTGGTGCGGCAGCGGGTCGCTGGCCAGACGCTAGGCAGGTGCGGGGCGACTATGCGGCTAGCCCGGGTGAGAGTCTCCCCGCGGTGGGAGGGCGGGGAAGGCCTCCGTGGTGTCGGACGGATTCCACGAATACATGGGCCTGCTGGCGTCCTCGTCCTCGCCGGACTCGCTGCCGGGAGTCCCGTCCAGCCCAGGCGGCGGGCCGTCCAGGTCAGGGAACGGGCTCCGGCTGCTAGGCCGGCGCCGCTCCAGCCCGGCTGCGGTCATGGGCGGCGGTTCCGGGTCGGCGGGCCTGCCGGCGGCCGGATGGCCGGCGCCGCTCCCGCCCGCACCCGCACCGCCGGGTGCCGCACCCGTGGCCGGCCCTTCTGCGCCCACCGGGAAGGCGCGCCGCGGCGGGGCCATCCGGCTCTGGCCGGAGCCGGGCGCATCCATCCACGGCAGCTCGCTGACCGGTTTCTCGGCTGGTTCCCAGGGCGGCTGCCCGTTCGGCTTGGGGCCGCGGACGGGGTTGAGCCGGTGCACGGAGCCGAGCGTCCGGATCGGGGGGACGGGGGATTCGCCGGCGCGGCCCGGGGCGGGACCGTCCGGGCCGGCTCCGCCGGGCGCCGGGGAGCTACCGCCTGAAGCACCGCGGGCGGCACCGTGGGCGGCACCGTGGCGGCCCTGCCCACGGGAGGCGGTGGGGCCGGCCGGGGCCGGATGCCCGGCGTCCGCCAGGGAATCTGGCGCGGGGAAACCTGGCGCCGGGGAACCGGCCGCGGCTGCACCCGGCATGGAAGCAGGCGGCGCGGCTGCACCTGGCGCGGCTGCACCTGGTGTGCCCGCGCCCGGGGTCGAGGTCCCCGCGGGCGCGCCGAATGCGCGGTCGTCGATGGGTGAGTCGCCGGGCGCGGGAGGACTGAACGACGGATCATCGAACGGCGACGGGCCGAACCGGGCCCGGGCCGCGGCCGCGGCCCCGTTCGAGCCGGTGCCGCCGCCGATCCCGGACAGCGGCCCTGGGGACCCTGCGCCCGTGCCGCCGGGGCCCGTGCCGCCGGGGCCCGTGGGGCCGGGGCCAGGAGTCCCATTGCCGGGGGTGCTGCTGCCGGGGGTGCGGCTGCCCGGAGTGCCGCTGCCGGGGGTGCGGCTGCCCGGAGTGCCGCTGCCGGGGGTGCTGCTGCCGGGGGTGCTGTTACCTGCGTCCGGAGCGCCGTTACGTGCGCCTGACCGGCCCGCGCCACCGCTGGGCTTGCCCAGGCTCCAGCCGCCCAGATTCAGGCTGCTCGCGCCTTCTCGCCCGGACCCGGAACCTCCTGCGGACGGATTCCCGCCTCCCGGGGCACTGCCCGCCGGACCGCCGTTTCCGGGGTCCCCGTGACCAGGAACGCTGCCAGCAGGGTCGCCCTGGCCGGGCCTGCCGCCCGCGGTGCCGGAGCTGCCCAGCCCGCGGCCGGGCAGCAGGAACCTGGCCGAGGGCCGGGATGGTTGTGGCGCGGGCGGTGCCGGGGCGGGCGCCGGAGGCGCCCGCAAGTCGTCGTCTTCTTCTTCCCAGGGTGGCCTGCCGCTGACCACCGGGCGCCCGACCGATCCTGACCCTGGGCGCCCCCCGCTGGCCGTACCGCTGCTGGCGAACCCGCTGCCCCCGGGGCCTACGCCGGCCGAGCCCGCCCCCGCCAGTCCTGCGCCGGCCAGTCCTGCGCCCGCCAGTCCTGCGCCCGCCAGTCCTGCGCCCGCCAGTCCTGCGCCCGCCAGTCCGGGCCCGGCCAGCTCGGGATCGCCGAAATCACCGTCGGCGGAGTCGGGGCCGGCCATTCTCTGGCCAGCCCGGCCAGAGCCGGCCAGGCTCGGGGCCGCCCAGACCGAAATTCGCCGGGCCGCTGCCCGCGGGCTCGCTGCTCGCCGGGGCCCGGCTGCCTGCTCCGGCGCGCGCGGGTGGCCCGTACCCCGGTCCGGGGCTGCCCATGCCGGTCATCCCGGCCGCGGACTGTGTCCGGGAAGCCCGGGCCGCGGCCTGCAACGGGGCCAGCTGCGCGTCGAGCGCCCGGCGCTGCCGGACCCGCACGCTGATCAGGATGATGAGTGCGAGCAGCACCAGGGCGGCGAGACCGAGCACCGGGATGCGCACGGCCTGCCACAGGCTCTTGGTGTGTACCTTGACCACCGGCGCGGTCGGGGGAGTGGGGTTGACCGGCCGATCCTGGCGACGCCGAACTGGTCGGCGTCGCGTTGATCGTGGCCGCCGCGAGCAGCGCAGCGGCCGCGTCCGCGGTACCGAACCCGGAGCCGTCCTTGTGGCCGCCCTTGTGGCGGAAGGCCGTGCTGCTGGTCAGGGCCTGCTCGACCTGCGCCGGGGTGAGCGTGGGGAACTGGGACCGGATCAGCGCGGCCATGCCGGCCACGACCGCGCTGGCCGCACTGGTGCTCTTCAGCTTGGCGTACGCGGTGGGCCCGTTGGCCGCGATGACGCCGTTACCGGCCGCGGTCAGCGTCGCGTAGGACTGGTGGTTGGTGAACGGCGCCTTGACGAAGCCCTGGCTGAACGCGCCGACGGAGATCACGCCCGGATAGGCGGCCGGGTAGTTGACCGTGTCGCTCCCGGCGCCGTTATCGCCGGAGGGGGCGACCAGGACGACGCCCTTGGCCAGGGCCTCCGCCACCGCGCTGCGCTCGGCGGGGCTGCCGCCCTGGGTGGTCGCGCCAGCCTGCGCGGCCGGGTCGAGGGGCAGGTCAATGACTTGTGCGCCGTGCCGGACCGCGTACCTGATCCCGCGGGCGATGGCGGTGGGCAGCCCGGCCACCACGGTCGGGTTGGCCAGCAGCGGGTCCTTGTTCTCCAGCGTGACCCGCACGGACAGGATCGTCGCCTGCGGCGCGACTCCGATAATGCCGTCGGCGTGGTGCGGGCCGTGCCCGTGCCCGGCGATGATGCTGGCCACCGCCGTGCCGTGGACGCCCCAGAACGGGCCGCCCGCGGTCCGTCCCGAACCGGTGTAGTCCCGCCCGGTGGTCACCGAGCCGGCCAGGTCGGGCTGGTTGGTGTCCACGCCCGTGTCCAGCACGGCCACCTTCACCCCAGCACCACGGCTGGAAAGCCAGGCCTTGGTCACGTGCAGAGAGGTGAGCCACCACTCCTGGTTACGGACCGTGTCCGCGAACGCAGGCGAGGCTGCCACCCCGATGCAGGTCACCGTGAGACCTGCGGCGACAGCCGCCGTCGCCCGGCTCCGGAGCCGCTGCGCCATGCGCTGACCCTCCCATCATCCCCCGGGCATTCTGCCACGTTCGGGACGGTTCGGAGGCGGGAGCAGACGGCCCGGCCATGCCGCTGGGCGCGACTGGCCCAGCGGAGCCGGAGCGGGCTCAGGCAGGCATGGCCGCGGACAGCCGGACGTGGGCCCCGGGCGGCAGCCCGAGCTGCTCCGCGGCGTCCCCGCCGTTAACGGCGAGTGAAATCAGCCCGGCGCTGTCGGTGTAGGCGACGATCTCCCCGGGAGCCACCGCGGCGAACGTCTCCAGGTACGGGACGGTCAGCTGCCGCCGCCCGCAGCGCACCACGACCGGAGAGCCGAAACCCAGTCCCAGCCGGTCGGCGTCCGAGGCCGCGATGGACAGCTGGACGTTGCCGAACCGGTCCACCGACATCACCTCGCCCTCGGCCTCGCCGTCGTGCACCCGGCTGGTGGGCGCGGGCAGCGTCACCAGGTCCGCCAGGTCGATCGGCGTGCCGACCGAGGCCAGGTCGGCCCCGGCCGCCAGGTGCGCGGCGACGGGGGTGAAGATGTCCCGGCCGTGGAAAGTGGGGGACACCGGGTGCAGCCACAGCTCGCCGTTGGTCAGCTGGCAGGCCGCGGTGGCCCCGCCCTGCGCGGCCACCGCCCAGGACAGCAGGCCGTTGTCCGGGCCGACCAGGAGGCAATCCCCGGCGGCCACGGCGATCCCGCGGCGCGCGGTCCCGACTCCCGGGTCCACCACCGCGACGTGGACGCCCGGCGGCAGGTAGGGGATGGTCTGGGCCAGCACGGCGGCGCCACGGCGCACATCGCCGGGCGGCACGAGATGGGTGATGTCGATCAGCCTGGTCTGCGGGGAGATGCGCGACGCCACCCCGTGGCAGGCCGCCACGAACCCGTCCTCCAGGCCGTAGTCAGTAAGGAACGTAATGCAGTCGAATGAAGCCACGAAGGCTGAGCGTACGGGAGCGTGGGCACACCGGCTAGAGCCGCCCTAGGATGAAGCAGCGGGCGCGGTACTGGAGGGCAGATGGCGGCGCTGTCCGAACGCGAGATGCGGGTGCTCGTCTTCGAGCGTGGCTGGTGGCGGTCGCCCGGGGCCAAGGAGCAGGAGATCCGCGATGCTCTTGGCATGACCGCGACCAGTTACTACCAGCTGCTGAACGACCTGATCGACCGTCCGGAGGCGCTCGTGTTCGACCCGGCCCTGGTGACCCGGCTGCGCCGGCAGCGGGCCAGGCGGCACCGGATGCGGTCGGCCGGCCCCGACCGGCGCGACGGCCCATTGTGGTGAGCCCCGTCCTGGTAAGCCCCGTCGTGGTCAGCACAGCCTGGTGACCGGGACCGCGTCGCTGCCCGTGCCGGTCACCCCCGAGGGGTCGCGCCGGGCTGGCAGCACTCCTGGACGACCCGGGCCGCGCGCTGGTCGCGCTGGACTTTGACGGCACGCTGTCCCCGATCGTGGCCGACCCGGCCGCGGCCCGGGCGCATCCCGGTGCGGTCCCGGCCCTGCGCCAGGTGGCCGCCGTGGCCGGCACCCTCGCGGTGATCACCGGCCGGCCTGCCGCGTCCGCGGTGGACCTGGGCGGGTTCGAGGCGGTCCCGGGCCTCATCGTGCTCGGCCACTACGGCCTCGAGCGCTGGGCTGGGGGGACGCTGGACTCGCCGGGGTCACTGCCGGGGGTGGAGGCGGCCCGCGCCGGGCTGCCCGGAGTGCTGGCCCGGGCCGGTGCCCCGGACGGCACCCGGATCGAGGACAAGGGTCACGCGGTCGCGGTGCACACCCGGCAGGCGGCCGATCCGCAGGCCGCCCTGGACCGGCTCCGCGACCCGCTGGCCGGCCTGGCCGCCGAACACGGGCTGGCCGTCGAGCCCGGCCGCATGGTGATCGAGCTGCGGCCGCAGGGCATGGACAAGGGGCAGGCCCTGCGCACTCTCGTTCAGCAACGAAAACCGTCCGCGGTGATGTTCTGCGGAGACGATCTGGGTGACGTGGCCGCCTTCGACGCCGTCCGGGAGCTGCGGCGCGAGGGCGTGCCCGGGCTCACCGTGTTCAGCGGCTCGGCGGAGGTAACCGCGCTGGCTCAGCCGGCCGACCTGGTGGTGGATGGCCCGGATGGCGTCGTGGCGCTGCTCTGCGCCCTGGCCAGCGCCGTCGCCGGTCCGCCGGGCTGACGGCCGCCGCGGAATAAAGGCGTCTCGGCCGGGTCTCAGCCAGCGGAGCGGAATTCCAGGACGGCCAGCACGCCCTCGTGGTCGCTGCCGGGCACCGGGACGGTCCGGGCTTCGTGCACGACGGCCGCGCCGCGCGAGACCAGCACGTGATCCAGCCGCATCAGGGGCGGGAACCGGCGGTCCGCGGGCCAGGTGAAACCAGGCCAGGGCCGTCGGCGGGCGGCATCGGCGCAGTCCACGAACCCGGACCGGAGGAGGGCGCGGAACGGGCGGTGGTCCCGGCTGGCGTTGAAGTCCCCGGCCGCCAATTGCGGGCCGCTGGTGCCGCCCAGGGCCGCCTGGATCAGCCCGAGCTCATCACGCCAGCGGTGCTCGCGGTCCGCTACCGGGGCAACCGGGTGTACGGCGGTGACGGTCACGGCCGGGCCGCCGGGTGGGTCGATGCGGACCCGGAGAGTCGCCGCGGTCAGGCCAGCCACCGAGGGGAGGGGGGTCAGCGGCCAGCGGGTCCACAGCCCGGTGCCGCGCGAGCCCTCCCGCGGCTCGAGCTGGGACTGGGGCAGCAGGTCCGCCAGCCCGGTCAGGGCCAGTCGCCCTACCAGCCCGCTGGTCAGTTCCTGGACCGCGAGGATGTCCACGTCGAGAGCGGCCACGGTGGCCGTGATGGCCTCCGCGTCCGCCGCGCCGCCCTTGACGTTCAGGGTCAGGACCCGCAGCGGCCCACCCTCGCCGCCGGAGCCGGAAGCTCCAGGGAGCCGCCGGGCTGACCTGACCGGGGGCAGCTGCCAGGACACCATGAGCGCCGCGGGCAGGGCCAGGATCAGCGCGAGCCACCACGAGGACAAGGCCGCCAGCGCGACCCCGGCGACGGCGGGCACGGTGCCCGCGGGGGCTAGCGCGGCCAGCTTGGGTCCCGGATTGGGCGGCTGCCCGCCCGCCACCCGTGCGACCAGGAATGGCAGGGCCACCAGAGTGAGCGCTACGGCCACCACCACGCTCACGGGGGCACACCACCTCAATTCTTCAGGACCGGCGACCGTGATCGGCGGCAGGCACCTCATTATCCCGGAAATGCGGGCCGCCTGGCTTCGGGAAATTAACCCGTCAGCGCGTCGAGCTGGGCCTGCAGCCAGGCGCTGGGCGGGAACGCGGCGCCCGCCGAGGCGAGGGCCGCGGCCCGGCGGGCCCGCTCGGGTTCCGGCATGGTGAGTGCCTGGTGCAGTGCCTCCGCCGTCTGCGTGACGTCGAACGGGTTCACCAGGAGCGCGTCGCCGCCCAGTTCGGCGGCCGCCCCGGCTTCCGTGGACAGGACCAGGGCGCAGGCGCGCTCCGAGAGGATCGGCCCTTCCTTGGCGACCAGGTTCATCCCGTCGCGGATCGGGTTGACCAGCAGCACGTCCGCGAGACGGTAGGCGGCCAGCGAGCGTGGGTAGTCGTCGTTCACCTGGAGGATCAGCGGGTTCCAGTCGTCGGTGCCGAACTCGTCCTCGATTTCCGCGGCCATCCGCTGCACCCGCGCCGTGTACTCGCGGTACTCGGGCAGATCGTGCCGGGACGGGTAGGCGAAGGCCAGATGGGTCACCTGGCCGCGCCATTCCGGATGGGTGATGAGCAGCTCGCGGTAGGCGGCCAGGCCGCGGACGATGTTCTTGGACAGCTCAGTACGGTCCACGCGGACGATCAGGCGCTGCCCCGCGGTGAGCGACATCAGGGTCGTGACCTGGCCCTCCACGTCCGGGGCCGCGGCCCGCTGCCGCAGCCCGTCGGCGTCGACGCCGAGCGGGTGCACGGCTACCGAGGTCAGTTTGCCCTTGTACCGGACGGTGCCGGCCGCATGGTCCACCGATGCGCCGAGGAACTCGGCGCAGCAGCTCAGGAAGGCCGTCAGCCCAGCGCTGGGAGAGGAAGCCGGCGTGATCCGCGCCGAGGATCCCGTCCAGCACTTCCCGGCCGACATCGTCCGGCAGCAGCCGGTAGTAGTCCGGGGGAGCCCAGGGGGTGTGCGAGAAATGCGCGATCCTGACGTCAGGGCGCTGCTCGGCGAGCATCCGCGGGACCAGCGGCAGGTGATAGTCCTGGACCATCGCCCTAACCTGGCCAGCGCCGGCCTGGCCGCGGCCCGGGCTCGTCCCGGCCCCTTCGGCCAGCGCCTCCGCGAACGCGGCGTTGTAGGAGCGGAACGACTCCCACTCGCGGCGGAAGGCGAGCCCGAAACCGGGCTGGTTGGGCGTGTCGAAGAGCATGTGATGCACGAACCAGAGCGTGGAGTTGGCCACTGAGTTGTAGGCCCGCTGGAAGGTGGCCGCCGGGATGTCCAGCATCCGGACCACTGACTTCCCCGGAGTCAGCTCGGCGTCGAGGCGCCCGTCCGGGGCCGACCGCGCCGCAGCCCGGTCCGCGTCGCTCAGCGCCGCGCAGACCCAGAGGACGTCGGCGTGGTCCTTGACCGAGGACAGGCCGGAGACCAGGCCACCAGCGCCCCGGCGGGCGACGAGGGAGCCGTCGTCGCCTACAGCGAAGGAGACCGGTCCCCGGTTGGAAGCGATGAGCACCCGGCCGCCGCTCTGCTGGCCCGGGGGGCCCGGCCCGGCTAGCAGAGCCCTCCGCTCCGTTTTCCCGGGAAACCATCCCCGGAGCCCCCGGCCTCCCCTCGCCGCTGCGCGCCGAGGCCGACCGCCGCTCTGGTCCATGCAGGCGAGGCTAGCCGGACGGGATCAGCCGGAGAGCACCGGTGCGGGATCGGTTAGAGTAGCCAGCACAACTTCATAACGCTCATCCAGAGGGGTGGAGGGATACGGCCCGGTGAAGCCCCGGCAACCATCACGTGAGGTGTGCCCGCGAGGCCATTCACGTGACAGGTGCCAAGTCCGGCCCTCGGCTATCCGGCCGCTGGGGCAGATGAGGAGAAAGGCCTCGCCACGTGAGCACACCACCCGCAACTACCCCCGCTTCGCCCACGTCCTCCCGGTTCGGCTACGCCACCGGCCTGAGCTGCCGGGAATGCGGCCAGACCTATCCGCTGGGCTCGACCCACGCCTGCGCCGAATGCTTCGGCCCGCTCGAGGTCCGCTACAACTACCCGAAGCTGGACCGCGCCGGCATCGAGGCCGGCCCGGCCAGCATCTGGCGGTACGCCAGCCTGCTGCCGGTGCCCCGCGACATCGCGTCCACGCCCAACACCGAGCCGGGCTGGACCCGCCTGGTGCACGCCGAGCAGCTGGGCCGCGAGCTCGGGCTGCGCAGCCTGTGGGTGAAGGACGAGCGGGCCAACCCCACCCACTCCTTCAAGGACCGGGTGGTGGCCGTCGCGCTCGCGGCCGCGGTCGAACTGGGCTTCAAGGTGCTCGCCTGCCCGTCCACAGGCAACCTCGCGAACGCGGTCGCGGCCGCGGCCGCCCGGGCGGGAATCCGGTCGGTCGTGCTCATCCCGTCGGACCTGGAACCACAGAAGATCATCGCCACCGCCGTCTACGGCGGCACGATGGTCCCGGTGCAGGGCAGCTACGACGACGTGAACCGGCTGGCTTCCGAGCTGGCCGATGACCGCGAGGACTGGGCGTTTGTCAACGTCAACGTCCGGCCCTACTACGCGGAGGGCTCTAAGACCATCGGGTTCGAGATCGCGGAGCAGCTCGGCTGGCGGCTGCCCGAGCAGATCGTCGTGCCGGTGGCTTCCGGCGCCCAGCTCGTGAAGATCGACAAGGCGTTCCGTGAGCTGGTGAGCCTCGGCCTGGTCGAAGACACCCCCTACAAGGTGTTCGGGGCCCAGGCCACCGGCTGCTCGCCGGTAGCGGAGGCGTTCCGGCAGGGGCACGACGTGGTCCAGCCCGTCCGGCCGTCCACCATCGCCAAGTCGCTGGCCATCGGGAACCCCGCCGACGGGCCTTACGTGCTGGACGTGGTGCGACGCACCGGGGGTGTAGTGGCCGACGTGGACGACGACACAGTGGTGTCGGCCATGCGGCTGCTGGCCGCAACCGAGGGCATCTTCGGCGAGACGGCCGGCGGGGTGACCCTGGGCGTGCTGCGCAGCCTGCTGGCCTCGGGCCAGCTGGACCCGGACGCCGAGACGGTGATCATCAACTCCGGTGACGGGCTCAAGACGCTGGACGCTGTCGCCGACGGGCTGAACACCTCGCCGGCCATCCGCCCGACGCTGGACGCTTTCCTGGCCTTCGAGGCCTCGCTGGGCGACCAGTAGTGGTCAGCCGATCCGAACTGGCCGCCGCCCTGACCTGGCCGGAGGAAGCGCCCGCTCTTTGAGCGGGCCGCGATCACCCGGCACTATAGGACCCGTTCACCCCCGTTGAGCTGGTCTCACGCTCTCTGGAAAGGCAGGTCCCGGCATGACCGTGTCCGTCCGTATCCCCACCATCTTGCGTACCTTCACCGCGCGGCGCGGCGGAGGTCACCGCCGACTCGGGCACCTTGCGCGAGGTCCTGGCGGGCCTGGACGCCAGCTATCCGGGCATCCAGGGCCGGATCGTGGATGACTCCGGCCAGCTGCGCCGGTTCGTCAACGTGTACGTCGGCGAGGAGGATGTCCGGTTCGCGCAGGGGCTCGATACACCGGTCCCGGCCGGTGCGCACGTGTCCGTCATCCCGGCCGTCGCAGGGGGATGATCAGGCCCTTCCGGCCCCGCCTGGTTCCGCCCAGGATCTGCATAAGCGTCCGCGAGGCCTGGTCAGGAGGGGAAAGGGGCCCGGCTGCGTTCGGGAAGTTAGAGGTCCCCAACGACCACCGCACCGGGTAAGGTCGTGTCCGGTCGCAGTCGGTCGGGGCAAACGGTAAGCCAGGCTTGCCCGCGCCTAACCCGCGCCGCGATCGACGGGTTCCCCAAAGGCAAGGGGGGAACCCGAGGCCCGAGCGGAGTTAGGGAGTTGTTGGGTAATGGCTCAGGGCACCGTCAAGTGGTTCAACGCGGACAAGGGCTACGGCTTCATCGCGGTTGACGGTGGCAGGGACGTGTTCGTGCACTTCTCCGCCATCCAGATGGATGGCTACCGCAGCCTCGAAGAGGGGCAGCGGGTCGAATTCGAGATCACGCAGAGTGACCGAGGCCCGCAGGCGGAGGCCGTCCGGGCTGTGAGTTAGCTCTGCCTCTCAGTTCGGTTGATGGCCCGGTGCCCGGGAACGGGTGCCGGGCCATCAGGGGCCCCGGGGTCCACTTCCAGGTCCCACCCGCCAGGTACTGAGTACCTGGCGGATCACCAGTAGCGCCTCCGGGATCAAAGCCACCTTCGCCGCTGGCATGTTCGCTGACAGCGTTCCGCTGTTCCAGGTGCCCGCGCACGGGCCCGTTCCCTGGTCATCCCTGTATGACCAGGTCCATTGGACCTTTCTGGCCATCCGCGGACGTCCACGCACGGCCGGTCCTTAGCTTGCACTCTCCTTGGTAGAGTGCTAAACAAGGCGTTGGCACTCTCGGCATGAGAGTGACAACTCCAGGGCGGGAATCGGGGCGATGAGGCCTCGCCGGCGGCAGGATGGGACTGCCCGCCGGGGGGCCGGCCGTCGCGGGCGTCGGCCCGGTTCACACGAAAAGCCACCAAGTCCCGGGAGGACTGGAGCCTATGGCAGCCAAGATGATCGCGTTCGATGAGGACGCGAGGCGCGGCCTCGAGCGCGGTATGAACCAGCTCGCTGACGCCGTGAAGGTAACCCTCGGCCCGAAGGGCCGGAACGTGGTGCTCGAGAAGAAGTGGGGAGCCCCCACGATCACCAACGATGGCGTGTCCATCGCCAAGGAGATCGAGCTCGAGGACCCGTGGGAGAAGATCGGCGCTGAGCTGGTCAAGGAAGTAGCAAAGAAGACCGACGACGTCGCGGGCGACGGCACCACCACGGCTACCGTGCTGGCGCAGGCGCTGGTCCGTGAGGGCCTGCGTAACGTCGCGGCGGGCGCGAACCCGATGTCGCTCAAGCGCGGCATCGAGGCCGCGGTCGAGCGGGTGAGCGAGGAACTGTCCAAGCTCGCCAAGGATGTGGAGACCAAGGAGCAGATCGCTTCGACCGCCTCCATCTCTGCTGGCGACCCTGCGATCGGCGAGATGATCGCCGAGGCGATGGACAAGGTCGGCAAGGAAGGCGTCATCACCGTCGAGGAGAGCAACACCTTCGGCCTCGAGCTTGAGCTCACCGAGGGCATGCGCTTCGACAAGGGGTACATCTCGCCGTACTTCGTCACCGACCCGGAGCGGATGGAAGCAGTCCTCGACGACCCGTACATCTTGGTCACGAACTCCAAGATCTCGGCGAACAAGGACCTGCTGCCGCTGCTCGACAAGGTCGTCCAGTCGGGCAAGCCGCTCGCCATCATCGCCGAGGACGTCGAGGGCGAAGCCCTCGCGACCCTGGTCGTCAACAAGATCCGCGGCCTGTTCAAGTCCGTCGCGGTGAAGGCGCCCGGTTTCGGTGACCGGCGCAAGGCCATGCTCGGTGACATCGCGATCCTGACCGGAGCGCAGGTCATCAGCGAGGAAGTCGGTCTCAAGCTGGAGAACGCCGACCTCGACCTGCTCGGCCGGGCCCGCAAGGTCGTCGTCACCAAGGACGAGACGACCATCGTGGACGGCGCCGGCGACTCCGAGCAGATCTCCGGCCGGGTCAACCAGATCCGCGCCGAGATCGAGAACACCGACTCGGACTACGACCGGGAGAAGCTGCAGGAGCGGCTGGCCAAGCTGGCTGGCGGCGTGGCCGTCATCAAGGCCGGCGCGGCGACCGAGGTCGAGCTGAAGGAGCGCAAGCACCGCATCGAGGACGCGGTGCGCAACGCGAAGGCCGCCGTCGAAGAGGGCGTTGTCCCTGGCGGTGGCGTGGCCCTGATCCAGGCTGGGGCCAATGCCTTCAAGAAGCTCGAGCTCACCGGCGACGAGGCGACCGGCGCGACCATCGTGCGCCGCGCCGTCGAGGAGCCGCTCAAGCAGATCGCGATCAACGCCGGCCTTGAGGGCGGCGTCGTGGCGGAGAAGGTCAAGACGCTGCCTGCCGGTGAGGGGCTCAACGCCGCGACCGGCGAGTACGTCAACATGTTCAAGGCCGGGATCATTGACCCGGCTAAGGTGACCCGTTCCGCACTGCAGAACGCGGCCTCCATCGCCGGGCTGTTCCTCACCACTGAGGCAGTCGTGGCGGAGAAGCCGGAGAAGGCTCAGGCGCCGGCCGCCCCAGGCGGCGGCGGTGACATGGACTTCTGACGCAGCCGGGGGCCTAGCCCCCGGATAGCGGCAAGTCCTCGCGGGCGGGCGGTAATACTGCCGGCCGCCCGCACCGGCTGGAAGTGGAAGGGGCGGTCCCGGGATCACCGGGGCCGCCCTTTCGCGTGCCGCCTTAGGGCGCTGCGGGTCCTCGAGGACGATTCCTGGGGCCTTGATCACGCCTGAGTTTTTGGTACCCCTGCGGGCCTGATAGCGTGCCCACTCCACAATGGCCCGGTTCCGGGGGATTATCGAAGCATGAGGCGCCGCTCCGCTCCGCCCCCATCGGCTCAGCAGATGATCCGGGAGTACCTCGGCCGCGTGTCGGTCGCGGCGACGAAGGTGCTGCCCAAGGGCGACCGGCTGCTGTTCGTCGGCCGGACCCGCGCGGCCATCGAGGCCCAGGTCGGCCCCCTCGTGTCGGCCGACGCCGACGACGTGCAGACCGCGCTGGTCAACCTGGGTGACCCGGAAGCACTCGCCAAGCAGGAGCGTGAGCGCCTGTACAGTGCCCGGCGGCGCGGAGCGGCCGCCGGGCCGCCCGCGCTCTGGAAACCGGCCAAGGAGCCCCGCCGGGGTGCGGTCCCGCCCCCGCCGCCGGCCCGGCGCCCGGAGCTGGGCCAGGCGCGCAAGCCCAGGCCGTGGCCTCGCCGCGGGCTGACCGGCCGGGAAGTGCCGCCGCCCGCGGGGTCAGCGTCGCCCGCGTCGCCGCCGGCTCCGGCTCCGGCTGTGCCGCGTCAGGCCGACTCACCCGAGGCGACGCCGGCCCCCGCCGAAACGCCCGCACCCGTAACGCCCGGACCCGTGGCGCCTGGACCCGTGGCGCCTGGACCCGTGGCGCCCGGACCCGAAACGCGTGATGCGGAGGAGTCGCCCACAGCAGGATCACCCGGAGCCGAGGAAGCCATGGCGGACCCGGCCACGGCGGACGTGCCTACGGCCGACGTGCCTGCGGCCGGCGTCGCCCCGCCGCAGGGGCCGGCAGCCGGCGTCCCCCCAGCGGACGTCCCCATGCCTGAGCGGCCCGCAGCCGACGTCTCCCCGGCGGACGTCCCCATGCCTGAGGGGCCCGCAGCCGGCGTGCCCGGCGCGGACCAGGCTGATCCCGGACTGAACGGCCACGACCCCGGGGGAACGCCGCCGGGCTGGATGCGCCCGCGCCCCGCCCCGCCGCCCGGCGAGACCGGGCCGCTGTCGATCGTCCCCGGCATGGGGCAGCCCGCCGAGGCGGACGAACCGGCGCTGCCCCCGCGCCGCTCGCCGGTCGCGGCGCCGCTCGCGGAAGCGTGGGCCCTGGCCCGCAAGCATCCGCTGGAAGCCGTCGCCGTCGTCCTGCTGGGCGTCGGCGGGCTGATCCTGCCGTTCCCGTTCTGGCTGATCGGCGGGCTGGTCGCGCTGCGGTCCCGGCGCTGGGACGCCCGCGACAAGTGGATGGCCCTGGCCGGGCCGCCCCTGATCACGTTGGCGGTACTGATCATCCGCGCGGCCACCTCGCCGGGTAATTTCTTCTCGGCCTTCTACCAGGCCGCACACCACGACGTCGGGCTGAGCATCCGGGCAGGTTGCGTGCTGTGCGCGGCCTACCTCATCTGGCGGCTGCGGCGCGGCCCGCGCCTGCGGTCGCTTCCTCCCTGGCAGCGTCCCCGCTAACACCCACCCGGCGGGACCGATAGCCTAGAGTTGCTGTTCCCTGCGCTCGCCCGCCCGCTCTACTGCGTGAGGTCAGGTCCGTGCCCACTGGCAAGGTCAAATGGTATGACGCCGACAAAGGGTTCGGCTTTCTCACCCGCGACGATGGGGGTGAGGTCTTCGTGCACTCCACGGCGCTGCCCGCGGGCAGCGCCGCCCTGCGGCCCGGCCAGCGGGTGGAGTTCGGCGTGGCCGAGGGGCGCCGGGGGGTCCAGGCCCTCCAGGTGCGGCTGCTCGAGCCCCCGCCGACGGTAGCCAAGGTCAGCCGCAAGAGCCCGGACGAGATGGTCGTGATCGTCGAGGACCTGATCAAGCTGCTGGACGGGGTCAGCGCCGCCTACCGGCGGGGCCGCCACCCGGATGCGCGCGACGGCAAGAAGATCGCGGCCGTGCTGCGGGCCGTTGCCGACGACGTCGAAGTCTAGGCCTGACCCGCCGTAGCCACCTCGGTGGTTTCCCTGGGCGTTTCTGCCTGGGCGCCGGGCAGCAGCACCGCCACCTCGAGGCCACCCGCGGGCTGGCTGTGCGCCGTGACGGTGCCGTGATGGGCCGTGGCCACCGAGCGCACGATCGACAGGCCCAGCCCGGTCCCGGGCCCGGGACCGCTGCCCGCCGGGCCGTCCAGCCGCCGGAAGGGCTCGAACAGCAACGGGGCCATGTCCTCCCCGATGACCGGCCCGCCGTTGGTGACCGTCAGGCAGGCCTGGCCGTCCCGCGTCCCGGTGGCCACCTGGATCCAGCCGCCCGCGGTGTTGTGCCGGACCGCGTTGTCCACCAGGTTGGCCACGAGCCGGTCCAGGAGGACGAGATCACCGCGGGCGGGGGCGGGCCGCAGGGCCGTCTCCACGCCCAGCGAACCGGCCCGGATGGCGGGCCCCGCCGCGTCGAGCGCATCCTCGGCCAGCACGGCCAGGTCGGCGAACTCCACCGCGCTCGTGCCCCGGTCGCTGCGGGCCAGGGTCAGCAGCGCCTCGATGAGCGCCTCCGCCCGGTCCACAGCCGCCCGCACCTCGGTGGCCATATCCTCGAGCTGGGCGGGAGTCCGGCCCGGCTTGGCCAGAGTGACGTCGATGGCGGTCCGCATCACGGTCAGCGGGGTGCGCAGCTCGTGCGAGGCGTTCGCGATGAAACGGCGCTGGCTGGCGAAGGCCGCGTCCAGCCGGGCCAGCATCGCGTCGTAGGTGTCGGCGAGTTCCTTCAGCTCGTCGGGCGGCCCGGCCAGCGCGAGACGCTCGCCCAGGTTCTCCTCGGACGCCCGGCGCGCCGCCCCGGTGATGGCGTGCACCGGCCGCAGTGCCCGGCCCGCGACCAGCCAGCCCACCGCCCCGGACACCGCGCCCATGATCCCCAGCCCGACCAGCGAGTAGAGCAGCAGCTGGTGTACGGCCTCGGCGCGCTGGCTCTGCGCGCCGGCCACCACGCCGCTGCTGAAGGTCTGCCCGCACTTGCTGATCAGGCCCTGGTCCGCAGCCGAGAGGGGATATTTATTCTTCTGGGCGGCCATCACCTTGCCGCAGGCCTTCCTGAACGACTCCTCGGCCACGGTCGACGGCTGGCCTGTCTTGCTCAGGGCGCTGGTGGTGCTGAGCCCGCGCACCACGAACACGTAGGTGAAAGCCAGCAGCATGGCTGCGGCCAGCAGGAACAACCCGCTGTAGGTCAGGGTGAGCCGCAGCCGGATCGTCCGCCGCCCGGCGACCCGGGCCGCCCAGGCCGGGCGCTTCACCGGACCCGCAGCCGGTAGCCGCTGCCGATCACCGTCTCGATCAGCGGCGGGTCTCCCAGCTTGCGGCGTAGCCGAGCCATGGTGACCGAGACCGTGTTGGTGAACGGGTCGGCGTGCTCGTCCCACACGCTCTCCAGGAGTTCCTCCGCGCTCACCACCGCGCCGTCCGCGCCGAGCACCGCTTCCAGCACGCCGAACTCCTTCCGGGTCAGCGGCACCGGCCGGCCGTCTCGGCTGACCCGGCGCCGGGCCCGGTCCATGGTCAGGTCACCCCGGGTGATGACCGGCGGGGTGGACGGGGCCCGCCTGGACAAGGCCCGGACCCGGGCGACGAGTTCGGTGAACGCGAACGGCTTGGGCAGGTAGTCGTCGGCGCCCAGGTTGAGCCCGTCCACCCGGTCCTCCACCGCGGCGGCCGCGGTCAGCATCAGGATCCGGGCAGGCGAGGGTCCGGCGACCAGGCTGGCACAGACCGCGTCCCCGTGCACCCGGGGCAGGTCGCGGTCCAGCACCACGACGTCGTAGCGGTTCACCGCGGTGATCTCCACGGCAGCGGCGCCGTCGTAAGCCACATCCACCGCCATGCCCTGGTCTCGGAGACCCTCCGCAATCCGGTTGGCCAGCGTTTCCTGATCCTCCACTACCAGCACGCGCACGAGTCCATGGTGCCCCAGCCGAGATGACAGGGACATAACACGAAGGAGCTCCCGGTGCCCCGCCCGGGCCGCGCCGAGCTGCGCGTGGCCACGACGGGAGTGGGCCGGCGAGGCTCGTTGCGTAGGGCTGGTGTTAGGGCGGCCCGCGTAGATCTCTCGGTGACAGGCCGGCGCCCGTCCCCGCCGGGGGGCGGACCCGCCGGCCGCCCAGTGCCGAAGGGCGAACGTCAGGGAGGACGCGATGAGAGTTCCAGCGGCCAGCAGTGGCCGTGTGCTGACGGCGGGAGCGCCGGCGGCCATCATGCTGGCCGTGCTGGGCCTGCTCGGCGCCGGGTGCAGCAGCGGCGCCAGCCCCGCTGCGGTACCCAGCCTGAGCAGCGCCGGCGGCGGCCATTCCGCGGGCGGCAACCGGGCCGCGGAGTTGCACGCGGCCGCGCAGTGCATACGCCAGCACGGCGTCCCGGGCTACGCCGACCCCGTGCTTACCTCCGGCGGCGCGGTCTACAGCGACCGGCGCAGCATCCAGGACGCGTCCCAGTCCGTTCTGAGCGCGGTCCAGGCGGCGTGCGGCAGCGTGCTGGCCCAGGCCCAGCTCAACCCCATGCATGAGCCGCCCGCACCGCCGCAGCTGGTCCAGGCCGGGGTCCGGGCGGCCCGGTGCAATCGGGGGCACGGGCTGCCGGACGACGCCGATCCGACCGCGAACACCCCGTACACACCGGGCCACGGTTTCGGCCTCAGCGCCGGCGAGGTCCCGGCCGGCGGGAAGCTGAGCCACAGCTTCCAGCAGGCCATCCGCGCCTGCCAGCGGCTGGACGCCGCGGAGATCCGCGCGTCGACCCTGTCCAGCCTGGGCCAGGACGGCTGACATGCGGGCCAGATGGCTCGCCGCAGCCGGGACGGTCGTGGCCGGCGGGGCGGCGGCGGGGCTGATCGCCGCCACGTCCGGGGCGGGCGGGGTGGCCAGCGCGGCCGGGTCGGGACACGCGACGTCCGGGTCCGGCGGCACGGGGCAGACCAGCGGGGCCGGGGGCGGCTCCCGCGTGGCCACCGCGCCGGTGGTCCGCACCGACCTGACCAACACGGTCCAGGTGAGCGGGGCGCTCGGGTTCGCGGGCTCGTACACCGTCGCCAACCAGGTGCAGGGCGCCGCCTACACGGCGCTGCCCCCAGCCGGGCAGGTGGTGCGCCGGGGCCACCGCCTGTACGAGGTGGACGGGAGCCCGGTCATCCTGCTCTACGGGCCCAGGCCAGAATGGCGGGACCTGTTCCTGGGGGTCACCCCCGGGCCGGACGTGGCGCAGCTCGACGCCAACCTGATCGCGCTCGGCTACGCGACCCCCGCCACGCTGACCGTGAGCGACACGTTCACGGCCGCGACCTCCTTCGCGGTGCAGCGGTGGCAGGCCGCGCTGGGCGTGACCGTGACCGGCGTGGTCCCGGCCGGGCAGGTCGCCTACGCGCCCGGCCCGCTGCGGGTGGCCTCGCTGGACGTCACCCTGGGCGCGGCAGCGCAGCCCGGGGTGGCCGTGCTGGCCGCCACGTCGGCCCGGCCGGTGGTCACCGCGGAAGTGCCGGTCGGCCAGGAGTACCTGGTCCGCCGGGGCGACCAGGTCAGCGTCACGCTGCCGGACGGCACCAGCACCGTGCCCGGCGTCATCACCGCGATCTCCCGGGTGGCCAGCGGCGGATCGGGCGGCCCGGGTGCGCCGTCCCCGGGTCCGTCCCCGGCCGGCGGGTCCGGATCCGGGTCCGGGGTCTCCGGGTCCGGGGGATCCGGGTCAGGCGGCGGTGACACGGTGCAGCTGACCATCCGGCTCGCGCATCCGCGCGCCGCCGGCGGCCTGGACCAGGCCCCCGTCACGGTGAACATCGTCAGCGACCGGGCCCGCGGCGTGCTCGCGGTGCCGGTCAGTGCCCTGGTCGCGCTGGCGGGCGGCGGTTACGCCGTGCAGGTGATCACCGGCGGGACCGCGCACCTGACCGGGGTGCACACCGGGCTGTTCAGCAGCAGCCTGGTCCAGGTGACGGCCCCCGGGCTGCGGGCCGGGCTGAAGGTCGAGGTGCCCGCGCCATGACCGGCCAGGCAGGCACCGGCCAGATCGGGACCGGCCAGCCCGTGCTGGAGCTGGCCGGGGTGACGAAGACCTACCCCGGCTCTCCGCCGGTGACCGCCCTGGCCGGAGTGGACCTGCGGATCAGCCCGGGGGAGCGGCTGGCCGTGCTCGGGCCGTCCGGCTCAGGCAAGTCCACCCTGCTGCACATCCTCGGCACGCTGGAACGGCCCAGCACCGGGGTGACGCGGGTCGCGGGCCAGGACGTGTCCGGCCTGTCCGACGCTGAGCTGTCCGCGGTCCGCGGCCACCGCCTGGGCTTCGTGTTCCAGCAGTTCTTTCTCCTCGATCACCTGGATGCGCTCAGCAACGTGGCGCTCGGCCTGCTGTACCGCGGCGGCGGGACGGCCGGGCGGCGGGCCGCCGCCCAGGATGCCCTGGAGCGGGTCGGCCTCGGGCACCGGCTCCGGCACCGGCCCGGCGAGCTGTCCGGAGGCGAGCGGCAGCGGGTGGCCATCGCCCGGGCCGTGGCCGGGCAGGCCGCCGTGGTGCTCGCCGACGAGCCCACCGGCAACCTCGACTCCGCGACCGGGGCCGGGATCATCGCCCTGCTCACCGGGCTGGCCCGGGACGGCACGGCCGTGGTCGTGATCACCCACGATCCGGGGGTCGCCGCCGCGATGCAGCGGCGGGTGGAAATGCGCGACGGCCGGATCGTCCGGGGGGCGTCGTGACCCGGGCCGCAGCTCCCGCCCGGAGCGCTCCCGCCGAAGCCCCGGCCATGCCCCGCTCCCGCCTCCGCCCGGGTGACGCCCTCCGCACCGCGGCCGGGTCGCTGCGGTCACGGTCCTGGCGCGCCGCGCTGTCCGCGCTCGGGATCGCGATCGGCATCGGCGCCGGGGTGGCCGTGCTCGGCGTCTCCGCCTCCTCCCGGGCCGCCCTCCTCGCCGAGCTGGGCGCGGAAGGCAACCTGCTGACCGTGTCCGCCGGGCAGGACGTCACCGGGGCGCCCGCGCCGCTGCCGGGGGCCGCCCCAGGCATGATCGCCCGGATTCCGCCGGTCCAGACCGTCACCGCGGTGGGCTACGTGCCCGGCGTGCTGGTCCGGCGGACCGCCGCGGTGCCCGCCCTGGACAGCGGCGGCATCTCGGTGCTGGCCACCCAGACCAGCCTGCTGCACACGCTGGGCGGCC
>CAVRRQ010000003.1:0-615963 GCA_963723595.1 uncultured Actinomycetes bacterium | reverse complement strand
AGATGGCCCGCGGCGCGTTCCTCAACGCCGCCACCATCCACTACCCCGCGGTCGTGCTCGGCGCGGTCGCCGCCCGGACCCTGGGCATCACCCGGGTACCGCCCGGCACGCTGGTCTACCTGGGCGGCCAGTACTTCTGGTGGTCGGCATCCTGCGTCCGGTGCCGCTCGCGCCGGAGATCGACGAGGCCGCGCTGGTCGGCTTCCCCGTCGCGGACGCCCAGCTCGGCCTGGGCGGTCACGCCACCGAGATCTACCTGCGCGCCCAGCCGGATCAGGTCCAGGCGGTGGCTGAGGTGCTGCCGTTCACCGCGAACCCGGCCCTGCCCGAGGGGGTCCAGGTCAGCCTGCCGTCCCAGGTGCTCGCCGCGCGGGCGCAGGCCGGGTCGGCTCTCACCGGCCTGTTTCTCGCCCTGGGCGGGGTTGCGGTAGGAGTCGGCGGGATCGGCATCGCCAACATCATGGTGATCTCCGTGCTGGAACGCCGGGCCGAGATCGGCCTGCGCCGGGCGCTCGGGGCGACGCGCCGCCACGTGGCCGCCCAGTTCCTGACCGAGTCGGCCCTGCTGTCGGCGTTCGGCGGCCTCGGAGGTGTCCTCCTCGGCGCAGGGGCCACCGTCGGGTACGCGGTCAGTACCGGTCAGGCGGTGGTCGTCCCGCCCGAGGCCGCCGCCGGTGGCCTGGCCGTGGCGATCGTCGTAGGCGTCGTGGCCGGGGTCTACCCCGCTGTGCGCGCCGCCCGGCTTCCTCCGGCTGAGGCCTTGCGCTCGATGGCGTAAGGAGTCCGCCCCGCCCGTCCCGGGCTACCCGGTCCGGGGATGCGGCGGGCGGGCGCCCGCGACCCGGGCCGCGAGGATCCGGCGGCGCCTGGCCGCCACGAGCAGCGCTGTGGTGACGGCCAGGCCGGCGGCGGGCACGGCCAGCCCGGCCACCCCGCTGTCCGTGATGGACATGGCCAGCCCGGCCAGCCCGCCAGCCACCCAGGCCAGCTGGTGGATGGTTTCCGACGCGGCCAGGGTGGAGGAGCGGACCTCTTCCGGGACCTCCCGCTGCACGATGGAGTCGAGGGCGAGCTTGGCTAGCACCTGGCCGAACGCCGCGACCAGGGCCACGACGAGCGCCGCCCACAGGCCGAAGAACACCGCGCAGACCGCGGTGATCACGGTGGACATGCAGAGCAGCACGAAAAGGATCAGGTGCGGGGTCCGGGCCTTCAGCAGCGCCCCGATCCCGGTCCCGATGAACCCGCCCGCTCCGGCGGCGCCGATCATCGCGCCCAGCGCGAGCTTGTCGCTGACCCCGGGGAAATGCACGGTACGCAGGAGGAACGCGAGGAAAAAGATCATGTAGCCGGAAAAGGCGCGCAGCGCCGCGTTGCCGCGCATGGCCTCGCCCACGATCGGGCCCACGCTGCGCAGGGTGGCGGCCCACCCGGCGCGCCGCGGGGCTGCGGCGGTGGCCACCGAGGGCCCGGCCGCGGATGGCCCGGCGGCGGAGGGCCCGGCCGCGGAGGGCCCCGCGCCCCTCGGCGTGGCAGCCTGCGGGAGGGTGGCCCCGCCCGCCGCGGGCCCCGGGGCAGCACCCCCAGCCGTCCCAGCGGCCCCGGCCGCCCCGGCCGGCTGCGGATCCTGCTGGTCCACCTGGGTCGGCAGCCTGATGCCCAGCGCGATCGCGGCCAGGTAGACCAGGGTGCCAACGCGCAGTGCCCAGGTCGCCCCGGTGGTGCCGCCGCCGGCCAGGAACGAGACCCCGCCCGCCACGCCGACCCCGACGGTGGACGCGATCAGCGCCGCCAGCGAGATCCGCGCGTTGGCGGACACCAGGGTGATCTTCGCCGGGAGCACCCGCGGGGTGACCGAGCTGCGGGTCACCCCGTAGGCCTTCTGCAGGACCAGCACGCCGAACGCGGCCGGCAGCAGGGTCACGGTGTCGCTGTGCTGGACCGCGCCCGCCATTCCCCAGCAGAGCAGGCCGCGGGCCAGCAGGGTGCCGATCATGATGTACCGGCGCCCGTCCCGGACCCGGTCCAGCATCGGCCCGATGAACGGGGCCAGCACCGCGAACGGCGCCATCGTGATGAGCAGGGTCAGCGCGATCCGGCCCCGCGCCTGGTCCACCGAGGTGCTGAAGAACAGCGTCCCGGCCAGCGCTACTGCCACGAACGCATCGGCCGCAGCGCCCGCCGCGGTCAGCTCGATGACCCGGTCCAGGCCGGTCCGCCCGGCGCCGGAGGCCTGCGTCATCCGGCGGATGACCCGGCCGGTGCCCCGCGCCGTGGACGCGCCGGCCCGCCCGGTCGAGCGCAGCCCGGACGCGAAACCCCCGGCCGCCCGCCTCGCCCGCGGCCGCGCACCGGACAGTCCCATGCTCCCAGTATTCTGCGTTCTCGGAGGCGTTAAGCCCTGCCGGGCCGGACTTCGTCTGGCCAGTATGTTTTCTGACGCACAGCGGGTGCGTGAATGGGGGACAATTGCTCACCGTGAGCCCTGGGCGTGCACGGAGCAAAGAACCGGATGACGCCTGTGCGCAGGCGGTCGAGCTGGCGCGCGGTGCGGCCGAGGAGATGGCCGGCGCCGACCGCGTCGGCGAGCACCTGGGCGTTACTGCCGACGGCGACCGTCTGGTTACGCACAGGTTCCGCTGCCTTGATCCCGCCTACCGCGGCTGGTGCTGGGCGGTCACCGTAACCCGGGCCTCCCGGGCCAAGAACGTGACTGTCGACGAGAGTGTGCTGGTCCCCGGGGACGAGGCGATTCTCGCCCCGGACTGGGTGCCGTGGCGGGAGCGGGTGCTGCCCGGCGACCTGGGAGTGGGGGACCTGCTCCCGGCGCCCCTGGACGACGCCCGGCTGGTTCCGGCGGCCTCGCTGGAAGGGGACGACGGGGTCGCCGACTGGGGCGAGACGGCCTGGGCCATGCCCGGGACGGAACCCGAGGATCTGGTCCCGGTCCCGTCCGCGGAGCCGTTCGCCGACGACCTGGATGACCCTGCCGAAGGCCCGGAAAGCACCATAGACGCCGCAACGGATCCGACCGGCGCTGCTGCCGTCGTGGTGGCCACGGGGGCTGACGGCACCGCCGCCGGCGGTCTCGCGGACCGGCCGCCCCGGGCCCGGGTGCTCTCGGCGATCGGCCGGGACGACACCGCGCTGCGCTGGTACACCAGTGAGCACGGTCCCAAGACGCCGCTGGCCAGCGCGGCCCCCGGGCTGTGCTCGGGATGCGGATTCTTCGTGCGGCTGGGCGGCCCGCTGGGGCGGGTGTTCGGCGTGTGCGCGAACGAGTACGCGCCCGACGACGGCCGGGTGGTTTCCCTGGATCACGGCTGCGGTGCGCATTCCGAAGGGGTGACCGCGGCGACCGTGGGCCAGTCGCTCCGGCCCGTCATCGACGAACTCGGTTACGACCTGGTGGACATGCCCGGTGTCTCGATCGAGGAGACGGTCTTCGAGCCGCTCGACCACAACTAGCCGGACACCGGGGACCGGGCCCCGGACGAGGCGCGCACGACCAGCTTGCAGGAGACGAGCCGGACACCCGCATCGAGTCGGCCGGCGATGCGGCCGAGCAGTTCGTCGGCGGCGGCCCGGCCGATCTCCTCGAGCCGCAGGTCAACCGTGGTGAGCGGGGGACGGCAGGAGGTAGCCAGCGGTCGCCAGTTGTCCACGCCGACCAGAGCCACATCGTCCGGGACCCGCACCCCGAGGTCGCGCAGGCCATCGGCGACGCCCCGGCCGATCTCATCGCTGCCGCAGAACACGGCGTCGATCCCGGTCCCGAGCTCACCGCGGGCCAGCGCTGCCGCGGCTTCGCGTCCCCATTCCTCCGACCACTCCCCGTGGCGCACCCGGGCGGACGGCAGTTCCAGTCCAGACTGCTGCAGGATCGCCCGTGCGCCCCTCTCGCGCAGCTGGACGGCCAGCATGCGGACCGGTCCGCTCACGTAGGCCACCCGGCGCCGCCCAGTGGCCACGAGGTGCCCCACCGCCAGCCGCCCGGCCTCGTCGTCGTCGGAGATGACTGCACGGTCCTCGGGCCGGTCCGATTGTGAGTAGGCGTAGATGACGGGAACCGGCAGCGACCCGATGCTGGGCCGCACATCGGTCTTCCTGCCCGTGACGATGATGCCGTCCACCCGCCGGGTGAGCAGCGTGCGCACGTACTGCCGCTCGCGCTCGGGATCGCCGCGCGCGTCGCAGAGCAGGACCGAGATAGAGCCCGCCCCGAGCGCGTCCTCAACGCCCTGCAGCAGCGGGATGCTGAACCGGCCGATGCTGTCGCTGGTGATCAGGCCGACCGTGTAGGTCCGGCCCTTGGTGAGGCTGCGGGCCTGCAGGTTCGGCTCGAAGCCCAGTTCCGCGGCGGCCGCCAGGACCCGGCGCCGGGTCTCGGGCCGGAGCTGGCCGGTGTCGTTCAGGGCCTTGGAGACGGTCCCCCGGGATACGCCGGCCCGCTTCGCGACGTCGATGACGGTCGGGTGCGGCCATGCGGCAGGCCCGTTGGTGGTCGGGGGGCCGTCGTCACGAATGGCAGTCCTCCGGGAAAATCCCCGACATTTTATCCCTCCGGTGTCGGTCCAGAACGCCGACGTTAAGGCGGGAAGCGGCCGGAGGCCAGCTCCCGGAGGCCCGTGTCCGGGAACTTGCGAGGTTGACCGTCCGGGTCTACCCGGTTAATACTGCCCCGGAAACCGATTTCCGTATCAGGGCTGCTGCGGGAGGGGGACCCGCGGCGCACGCCCGCGAAGGGTCGCTTGTGTCAGCTCCGGCCATCGTGTCTCCCCGGGCAGGCGCGGTCCTGCCCACCCCTGCGGCCCGCAGCGCCCGGCGTCCGCTCGGCCACGACGCTGTGCGCCTCAGTCCCGGCGGCTGGCTCGGGGACTGGCAGGTCCTTAACCGCACGGCCACCCTGCCGCACTGTGTCCGGCAACTGGCCACGGCCGGGACGTTGGACAATCTGCGCCGCAAGGCCGGCGACTTCGACGGGCCGCGGCGCGGCCTGTGGTTCACCGACTCCGACCTGTACAAGACGCTGGAGGGCTTGGGCTGGGAGCGCGGCGCGGACGCTGGCCTGGAGTCGGCCTACAACGCCCTCACCGAGTTGCTGGGGAGCGCCCAGGACGGCGATGGGTACCTGCACTCCTGGTTCGGCATCGACGGGCGCGAGCGCTGGACGGACCTGACCAACGGGCACGAGATGTACTGTGCCGGTCACCTGATCCAGGCGGGGGTGGCCGCCGCCCGCGGCGGTGACGGGCGTCTCCTCACCGTGGCCCGGCGGTTCGCGGACCTGCTGGTCGAGCGGTTCGGCCGCGACGACGGGCCCGGCGGGCGCTCTTTCGACGGCGGCCCGGCGGCAATCGATGGGCACCCGGAGATCGAGATGGCCCTGGTCGAGCTCTGGCGGCAGACCGGTCACCGCGACTACCTGGACCTCGCGACGCGGATGATCGAACGCCGCGGTCACCGGACGCTCGGTCGCGGTTCCTTCGGGTCGGCGTACTACCTCGATCATGTCCCGGTACGGGAGGCCACCGCGGTGACCGGGCACGCCGTCCGCCAGCTGTACCTGCTCTGCGGGGTCACCGATGTCGCCGTCGAGACCGGCGACGACGCGCTGCTGGACGTCGCTCAGCGGCTGTGGGCCGACCTTCACGGGACGAAGACCTACGTGACCGGTGGTCACGGGTCCCGGCATCGGGACGAGGCGTTCGGGGACCCTTACGAGCTGCCGCCGGACCGGGCCTACAACGAGACGTGCGCGGCCATCGCCAGCGTCATGTGGAACTGGCGGCTGCTGCTGGCCACAGGTCGCCGGCGCTACGCGGACGAGCTGGAACGGGCCCTGTACAACGCGGTCGCCGTCGGCCTGTCCGCGGACGGCACCCACTTCTTCTACTCCAACCCGCTGCAGCTGCGGGACGGCCACGACGGCGCCGAGGAGGACAGCCCGTCCGCCCGGCTGCCGTGGTACAGGTGCGCCTGCTGCCCGCCGAACCTGGCGCGTCTCGGGGCGAGCCTGCACCACTACGTGGCCACCGGTGGCGGTGACGGTATCCAGCTGCACCTGTACTCCGCCGGCCGGATCCGGGTCGGGCTGGAGTCCGGGCCGGTCGAACTCGACGTGGCCACGGACTACCCCTGGCAGGGCAAGGTCACGGTGACCGTGCTGAGGTCGCCCGCGATCCCCTGGCAACTGGCCCTGCGCCGTCCCGGATGGTGCGAGTCGGTCTCGGCCAGCGGGGCGGACCTTACCGAGGACGCGGAAGGCTATCTGACCAGCCGCCGCGTGTGGGCACCCGGCGATGAGGTCACGGCCGACTTCGCGATGCCGGTCCGGGCCCTCGCCGCCCACCCCGCCGCAGACGCTGTGCGGGGCTGTGTCGCCCTCCAGCGCGGCCCGATCGTCTACTGCCTCGAGCAGGCGGACCAGCCCCCCGGGCTGTCCCTGGCTGATCTCACCATCGACCTGGCCGCGCCGGTGACGGCCGAGCCAGCCGGGGACGGGCCGGTCGTCCTGACCGGCCAGGCCCGCAGCGGCCCGGCTCCCGGTTGGGCGGGTGACCTGTACCGCCCGGCCGGCACCGCGCGGGAAGGGCCGGCCGCACCCCCGGCACCAGTCCAGTGGGTGGCCCGGCCCTACTACCAGTGGGCCAGCCGCGGAGGGTCGGCCATGCGGGTCTGGCTGCCGGTCACGCCAGGCCCGGAAGGGGGCTGAGTCATGGGGACTCTGCCGGGGCGCCCATGGCGTCGCATGGCCCGCCTGACCGCGCTGACGTCGCTGGCCGCCGCCCTCATGGCCGGCTGCGGGAGTGCTGTGCCCTCCGTCAACACGAGCGCCCCCGGCTTCGGCGAGAACGCGACGGGAACCGTGGTGTTCTGGGCCCGCAGCAACACGATCACGGCGGCCACCCCGCTGGTCAGGGAGTTCAATGCCACCCACCCGCACCTGAAGGTGGTGATGGACTCGATCCAGGACACGCAGGCGGTGACCGAGCTGGCCACCGCGATCCGTGGCCACGCGCCTCCGGACCTGGTCGACCTCAACGACATCTACATGCCGATCTTCACGCAGCTGGATGCGTTCCAGAACCTGACCGGGGCGGTCGGGAAGCTGCCCTACGCCAAGGCGCTCAGCGCGGGGCACCTGTCTCTCGCCACGTACGGCAAGAAGATCTACGGTGTCCCCTACCTAGCCGACCTGTCCGTGCTGTGGATCAACAAGACGCTGTTCAGGCGGGCCGGGCTGAACCCGGCTCAGCCGCCCCGGACCTACGCCCAGATTCTCACCGACGCCCGGAAGATCCAGTCCCTGGGCCATGGGATCAGCGGCTTCTCCTTCGCGGGCGACTGCTCCGGCTGCCTGGGCTTCACCGTGCTGCCCGACATCTGGGCCGACGGCTCGAACGTCATCCGCGGCGCTGTTGACCACCAGACCGCCAGCGTCCAGGGAAACCGCTCGGTCCGCTCGGTCCTGCAGTTCTACCGGACCATCTGGAGCCAGCATCTCGCACCGCAGTCCGATCTCACCGACACCGGCGCCACCTGGGGGCGCGACTTCACGGCCGGGCAGGTGGGCATCTTCCCGGCCGGCGACGGGACGGTCATCACCCAGGTACCGCCGTCCGGGCGGTCCCGGTTCGAGGATGTGCCCCTGCCCGGCGCCAAGGGCGGCTACGCGACCTTCGATGGCGGCGACGACCTGGCCATCCCGGTCGGCGCGGCGAACGCCTCGGGTGCGTGGGAGTTCACGAAGTGGATCCTGGCGACGAAGGAGCAGGACCAGCTGCCCGCGTTCGGTTATACCCCGGTCCGCTCGGACGTCCTGACCCCGGCCTTCCAGAAGGCCAACCCCCTCGATGCCGTGGCCCTGCGGGCGCTGGGACACGGCGTCGCCCCGGACACGACGGCGTACAACAGCATCTTCAACCAGGCGGGCGGACCATGGCTGAGCCTGTTCGACACCGCCGTGATCAACGGCCGGATCCGGTCCGCGATGAGCGCCGCCCAGCAGGGGTTTGACCAGTTGCTGAAGGACGAAGCGAGCTAGGGAAGGAGGGCAGTTCCCATGGCCGATGTGGTCAGAACGGACGCGGCCCGGACCGCGGGCCGGCAGCGGGCCGCCGAAGCCCGGCGCGGGCGCGGCGGCCTAGGGAAAGCCAGGGCCCGCACCGGCCTCCTGCTAGTGACGCCGGCGTTGCTGTTCGTCATCGTGTTCGTGCTGATCCCGGTCGGCTTCGCCGTGTACCTGTCCTTCACCAACTATCCGCTGATCGGCCCGTACCACTGGACCGGCCTGCAGAACTGGGCTGCTGTAGGGCAGGACGCAACCTTTGTGCATGCGGTCCTGTTCACCTTGCTGTACACGGTCATCGTCACCCCGGCTATCTTCATCGTCGGCTACGGGCTGGCCGTGCTGGTCCGGCGCCGGCGGCGGGGCTCGACGCTACTGCGCACCCTGTTCTTCCTGCCCTACGTGGTGGGCCTGGTCACCGCGAGCTTCATCCTTCTCCTGGAACTGCAGCCGGGTTCCGGCGGGGTCAACGCCGTCCTGCACGCCCTGCACATCACCAACGGGCAGACCGCGTGGCTGGTGCACACCAACCTGGCCCTGGCCGCGGTCTGCGTTCTCGTCGTCTGGTTCGCGTCCGGGCTGACCATGGTCCTGATGATGGCCGGGATGCAGGGCATTCCCGGTGACGTGCTCGAGGCGGCGGAAATCGACGGTGCTTCGTGGCTGGAGCAGGAACTCAGGATCCGGATGCCGCTGCTGCGGCGGACCATCGCGCTGAGCCTCATCATCTCGGTGGTCGGCTCGTTCCTGGCCTTCAACCAGTTCTACATCCTGACCCAGGGCGGCCCGGGGACCAGCACCGACACCGTCGTGATGTGGATCTACCAGGTGGCCTTCGTGCAGCTGCACCTGGGCCGGGCCACCGCCATGTCGCTCGCGCTGGTGATCCTGGTCGGGGCCATCAGCTTCATCCAGTTCTACGCCCTCCGGGAGCGCGACGCATGACCTGGGCGGCAGCCAGCGAGGGGAGCCGAACGTGGCGGTGACATCCGCGGCGCGCCGGGCCGCACCGACGCGCGGAACCCAGGAAAACCCGGAGAGCAGGACGGCGCGGACGGTGTACGCCGTGACCGGAACCGTGCTGGCCATCCTGTTCGTAGCCCCGCTGGTGTGGGCTGTGCTCCGCTCATTCCAGACCGAGGCCGCGATCACCAGTGCGCCCGGCGTCAGCGACTTCACCCACCTGACGATCAGCAACTACCAGCAGCTGATCGGCGGATCCATCCACATCCTGCACTACGTGGGGAACAGCCTGATCGTAGCGTTCGGCACCGCGCTGCTCACCGGGATCCTGTCCACCGCGGCCGGGTTCGGCTTCGGCCGCTACCGTTTCCGCGGGCGCGCCCTAATCTTCGCGGTCACGCTGCTGGCCCTGATGGTCCCGTACCAGGCCATCCTGACCCCGGCCTTCCTGGAACTGAACTTCCTGCACCTCACGAACAGCCTGCTGGGCCTGATCCTGTTCTATTCCACGTTCAACCTGCCCTTCGGCGTCTTCGTCATGCGCAACACGTTCAGCCAGATCCCTGCGGAGCTTGAGGAATCAGCGCAGGTCGACGGGGCCGGCCCGCTCGCCACCCTGTGGCGGGTGATGCGCCCGCTGGTGACGCCAGGGATCGCCACCACCGTGCTGTACGCGTTCCTGTTCGCCTGGACCGAGTTCCTGGCCGCCCTCACCTTCCTGACCCAGCAGGGCTCGTACACGTTCCCCGTGGCGCTGCTCAACGTCGAGACAGGCACGTTCGGCGCGGTCAACTTCGGCTACCTGGTGGCCGGCGCGGTGATCGCGATGATCCCCTGCGTGGTCCTGTACCTGGCGCTGCAGCGCTACTACGTCCAGGGCCTGATGAGCGGGGCCGTCAAGGGCTGAAGCAGCGGTCAGCCGCGGGCCTGCGACCGGCGCTGCGCCTGCCGCGCCCGGGTGCGCTTCAGCCGGGGCGTGTACCACAGGCCGAACAGGCCCAGGCACAACCCGACCGCGCACGTCCAGACCCACCAGCGGTCGCCCGGGGACAGGTCGTCGCGCAGCACCAGGAGGCTGATCAGGCCGATTGCCCACGCGGCGGTGATAACCGCGGTCACGAGCTGGTCATTGGCCTCGAGCGGCGGCGGCGCGGGCCGAAGTTTCCTGCTCACCTGACCCAGGTTAACGGGCCTGCGCATGGTGTACTTGGTTCACGCCCCGCTGGGGTGCGACCCGTTCGCCGTGCTAACGGTTTGACGGAATGCTGCAGGCCCGCATACCGTTAGCAAAAGTAATGACTCAGGCTAAAGATAATGACATCCTCGGGGACCAGGTCCGACGCGGGCCTGGCAACAACGCTACGGATCTCCGTGAGCCGTCTGGCCCGCCGGCTGCGGGTCGAGCGGACCGCGCCCGGCCAGGCGGAGCCCGTGCTCTCGGACACGCAGTTCGCCGCGCTGGCGACGCTGGAGAAGCACGGCGCGATGAGCCCGGGCGAACTCGCCGGGCACGAGCGGGTGCAACCGCCGTCGATGACCCGCGTCATCGCGGCCCTGGAGCAGTGGCAACTCGTCACGCGGGCGGCGCATGCCTCCGACCGGCGGCAGGTAGTCCTGACCGTGACCCCGGCGGGCCGGGAACTGGTGGCGAAGGCGCGCCGGCGCCGGGACGCCTGGCTGGCCATGCGGCTGAACGAGCTGACTCCCCAGGAGCGGGCGACGCTCCGGGCGGCCGCGCCGATCCTGGAGAAGCTCAGCCAGGCCTGACGGAGCCGGCCTGCGACCGTCCTGCGGAGCCGGTCACTGCGGAGCCGGTCACTGCGGAGCCCGCTCAGGACCGGTGGTCCCGGCTGCGGACGTTCCGGTCCCTGGGTACCCGCAACTACCGGCTGTTCGCGATCGGCCAGGTCGTTTCCAACAGCGGCACCTGGATGCAGCGCGTAGCCCAGGACTGGCTGGTGCTCCAGCTGACCCACGGCAGCGGCACCGCGCTGGGCATCGCGACCGGGCTGCAGTTCCTGCCCATGCTGGCCAGCCCGTGGGGCGGGGCGATCGCGGACCGCTACCCCAAGCGGCGCATCCTGATGCTGACCCAGACCGCGATGGGGCTGCTCGCGCTGCTGCTGGGCGTGCTGGCGGTCACCGGGACGGTCCGGATCTGGCAGGTGTTCGCGCTGGCCTTCGGCCTCGGCCTGGCCACGGTGGTGGACAACCCCACCCGGCAGGCGTTCGTGACCGAAATGGTCGGTACGGCCGACATGCCCAACGCCATCGCCCTGAACAGCGCGATCTTCAACCTGGCCCGCATCGCCGGGCCGGCCGCCGCGGGTCTGGTGATCGGCGCGGTGGGCACCCCCGCCGCATTCTTCCTCAATGCGGCCTCCTACGGCGCCGTGCTGACCAGCCTCAAGCTGATGCGGCCCTCCGAGCTGCACCCCGTGGAGCGGGTGCCCCGGTATAAGGGGCAGCTCCGTGAGGGCTTCGCCTACGTGCGCGCCCGGCCCCAGCTGCTGATGCCGATGGTGCTGATCTTCTTCGTGGCCACCTTCGGCATGAACTTCGCGGTGACCAACGCGCTGATGTCCCGGCAGGTGTTCCACACCGGGGCCACCGCGTTCGGCGTCGCCTCCGCGGTGTTCGCGGCCGGGGCGCTGGCCGGGGCCCTGCTCGCCGCCCGGCGCAGCAAGCCCGGGCTGCGGCTGCTGGTCACCGCGGCGTTCACGTTCGGCCTGCTGGAGGTGCTCACGGCCCTGATGCCCTCGTTCTGGCTGTTCCTGGCCATGCTGGTGCCAACCGGGCTGATCCTGCTGACCCTGAACACGGCGGCCAACTCCACGGTCCAGCTGGGCTCGGCGCCGGACATGCGGGGCCGGGTCATGGGCCTGTACATGCTGGTGTTCCTGGGCGGCGCTCCGCTCGGGTCGCCGCTGGTCGGCTGGGTCGCGGAGCAGTTCGGCCCGCGGATGAGCCTGCTGGCCGGCGGCGCCATCTCCGCAGCCGCGGCGGCCGCCATCGGCCTGCTGCTGGCCCGGCGGCGCGGCGTGCGGGCCCGGGAGTACCTGCGGCCGGCGGCGCTGGCCCGGATGATGGCCTGAACAGGTTTCTTAACCTGGGTGCCGTTCCTGGCCCGGGTGCACGTTCTTAGCCCGGTGCACGGGCATCCCCCGGCGGGCTGGTGCTACGAATGGGCTATGAGGCTGTTCGTCGCGGTTGCCGTGCCGGGGCACGCGGCCGACGAGCTGGACGGCGCGGTGGCGCCGTTGCGGCAGTCGTGGCCCGCGCTGCGCTGGACAGGGCGCGATGCGTGGCATGTCACGCTGGCCTTCCTCGGTGAGGTGAACGAGACGGTCAGCGCCCGGCTTGAACCGCGGCTGGAGCGCGCCGCGGCCCGTCATCCCTGCCTGGCGGTGTCCCTGGGCGGGGCAGGCGCCTTCCCCGGCGCCGGCCGCGCCCGGGTGCTGTGGACCGGCGTGCAGGGCGAGCCGCGCAGCCTCGCGGCCCTGGCCGCGTCGGTCGCGGCGGGGGCACGGCGGGCAGGCGCACCCCCGGCGGAGGAGGGAAGACGCTTCCAGCCGCACCTGACCCTGGCCCGGTGCCGGGAGCCGGTCAACGCGCGGCCGCTGGTGGACAGCCTGTCCGGCTACGCCGGCACCCAGTGGACCGCGGGGGAGATCTACCTCATCCGCAGCCACCTGCCCGGCGGCCGCCCGCACGACCGGCCGCGCTACGAGACCCTGGGCCGCTGGCCGCTGCGCGTGTCCGCCGTACCCGGCACGTAGCATCCGGCACATAGGCTGCCTGAGGTGAACCGCATGCCCCGCTGGCTGCTCCCCCTGGTGCTCGCGATCCTGGTCGCAGGCGCGCTCATCGGCGCGGCGGTCCGCTGACCTGGCTGCGGGCCCTAGAGCCGCTCGATGACGTAGTCGATGCAGGCGGTCAGCGCTTCTACGTCGGCCGGGTCCACGGCCGGGAACATCCCGATCCGCAGCTGGTTGCGGCCAAGCTTGCGGTACGGCTCGGTATCCACGATCCCGTTCGACCGCAGCGCCGCCGCCACGGCCGCGGCGTCCACGCTGCCGGTGAAGTCGACGGTGCCCACCACCTGGGACCGCTGCGCCGGGTCGGTCACGAACGGGGTGGCGTAGGGCGCCTTCTCAGCCCAGGTGTACAGCCGGGAGGAGGAGTCGGCGGTCCGCTCCACGGCCCAGCCGAGACCACCCTGGCCGAGCATCCACTCCACCTGGTCCGCCAGCAGCAGCAGGGTCGCCACCGACGGGGTGTTGTAGGTCTGCTGCTTCGCGGAGTTGTCGATGGCCACCGGCAGCGAGAAGAACTCGGGGATGTAGCGGCCGCTGGCCGCGATCCCGGCCGCCCGGTCCAGGGCCGCCGGTGACATCAGCGCGAGCCACAGCCCGCCGTCGGAACCGAAGCACTTCTGCGGCGCGAAGTAGTACACGTCGCAGTCACTGACGTCCACCGGGAGGCCGCCCGCGCCGCTCGTCGCGTCCACGATCACCAGCGCCCCGGGGTCGGCCCCCGGCACCCGGGAGACGGGCATGGCCACGCCGGTAGAGGTCTCGTTGTGGGTCAGCGCGTAGGTATCCACCCCGGTCTCGCCGCGCGGCGCCGGATGGCCGCCGGGCGGGGAGGCGATCACGGTCGGGTCGTCCAGCCACGGGGCCGCCTGGGCCACCTTGCTGAACTTGGCGGAGAACTCGCCGAACGTGAGGTGCTGTGACTTCTGCTGGATCAGCCCGAAGGCGGCGATCTCCCAGAACGCCGTGGTGCCGCCGTTGCCCAGCACGACCTGGTACCCGTCGGGCAGGGAGAACAGCCCGGCCAGGCCCTCACGGACCCGCCGCACCAGCGAGCGGACCGGCGCCTGGCGGTGGGAGGTGCCCAGGTAGGTGGCGGACGACGCGGCCAGCGCCGTGAGCTGCTCGGGGCGGATCTTGGAGGGCCCGCAGCCGAAACGTCCGTCGGCCGGCTTCAGGCCCGCAGGGATGGCGATGTCGGTCACGCTGCCAGCCTATCCAGGCCCCGGGGGCGGGCGGGATGGCTCCCGGCCCGCTCCCGGGACCGTCAGACCTCGCCCAGCACCTGGTCCGCGCCGGGGACGTCAGTGACCGGCCGGGACGGCGGGCCCACGTAACGGGCACTCGGCCGGACCAGCCGCCCGGTCTCCTTCTGCTCCAGGATGTGCGCCGCCCAGCCCGCGGTCCGCGCGCAGGTGAACATGGACGTGAACATGTGCGGCGGGACCTCCGCGAAGTCCAGCACGATGGCCGCCCAGAACTCCACGTTCGTGGCCAGCACCCGGTCCGGCCAGCGGGCGTGCAGTTCGGCCAGGGCCGCCTCCTCCAGGGCCTCGGCCACCTCGGCCCGCGGCGCGCCGAGTTCCTTGGCCGTCCGGCGCAGCACCCGCGCCCGGGGATCCTCGGCGCGGTACACCCGGTGGCCGAAGCCCATCAGCCGGTCCCCGCGGTCCAGGGAGGCCTTGACGAACTTGACCGCGTCGCCGGTCCGCTCGACTTCCTCAATCATGGACAGCACCCGCGCGGGTGCGCCACCGTGCAGCGGCCCGGACATCGCACCGACCGCGCCCGACAGGGCGGCGGCGACGTCGGCTCCGGTCGAAGCGATCACGCGGGCGGTGAACGTCGACGCGTTCATGCCGTGCTCCGCCGCGGAGACCCAGTACGCGTCGACCGCCTTGACGTGCTGCGGGTCGGGCTCGCCCCGCCACCGGATCATGAACCGCTCGACGACGTTGCGCGCCTCGTCCACCCGCTCCTGCGGGACGGGGGGCAGCCCGGGGCCGCGGGCGGACTGGGCCACGAAGGACAGCGCCATGACCGAGGCGCGGGCCAGATCGTCACGGGCCTGCTCGTCGTCGATGTCCAGGAGCTGGCGCATGCCCCAGGCGGGGGCCAGCATGGCGAGCGCGCTCTGCACGTCCACCCGGATGTCACCGGAGTGCACCGGGATCGGGTACGGCTCGGCCGGGGGCAGGCCGGGGGCGAACTTGTTGTCCACCAGCAGGCCCCACACGTGGCCGAACGACACGTGGCCAACGAGTTCCTCGATGTCCACGCCCCGGTAGCGGAGTGCCCCGCCCTCCCGGTCCGGCTCGGCGATCGTTGTCTCGAAGGCGACGACGCCTTCGAGGCCAGGCACGAAATCGGACATGTGCTGGTCCTCCGTGGTCCTCGTGTGTCCTCGTGAGCTGTGGAGCGCGTACCCGGGATGGGGTGCCCCCGGTGGCTGGCCCTACGTGTCAGCCGGGTTAATTCAACCCTGCTGGCACAATAATCCGGTAGATCGGCAGACCGTGACACTGGGCACGCTGGAATGGGGGGTTCCGCCGGCCGGGCAGGGGTGTGTGATGATCATTCCCGTGGAACCCTCCCGTCATCCCCTGGATGAAGCCGAGGCCCCGGCCGACCCGGTGGCGCTGTTCACCCGCTGGATGGACGACGTGGTCAGCGCGGGGCTGCCCGAGCCCACGGCTATGGTGCTGGCCACCGTGTCCCCGGCTGGCCGCCCCCGGGCCCGTACCGTGCTGCTGAAGGAGTACAGCCCGGAGGGCCTCGTTTTCTATACCAACCGGAGTTCGGCCAAGGGGCAGCACCTGGCCGCGAACCCCTACGCCTGCCTGGTCTTCCCCTGGCATCCCATCCAGCGGCAGGTGATCATCGAGGGGCCGGTGCAGGCCCTGTCCACCGGCGAGAGCGAGCCGTACTTCCATTCCCGGCCGCGCGGCTCGCAGCTCGGCGCGTGGGCCAGCCGGCAGTCGTCCGTGCTGGCGTCCCGCGCGGAACTGGAAGCGCGCTACCAGGACCTGGAGGAACGCTGGCCGGAGGGGACGGCCGTGCCCATGCCGGAGTTCTGGGGCGGCTACCGCGTGGTGCCCGAGGTGATGGAGTTCTGGCAGGGCCGCCCGAGCCGCCTGCATGACCGGCTCCGCTACCGCCGCGAGGGCCAGGACTGGGTGCTCGAGCGCCTGGCGCCCTAGAGCTCCCGCCCGTGATCTGCGGCCGCCTGATGCACGGGGCCGCCAGGCCTTCCTCTGCTTGACGGGTCGCGGTTGCGCCTGGCCGGCATAGCATCAGGTGAGGAGGGAGGCCTGGAAACGGTGCATGGGCTCATCGACACCACCGAGATGTACCTCCGCACGATCTTCGAACTGGAAGAGGAGGGCATCGTCCCGCTGCGGGCGCGCATCGCCGAGCGGCTGTCGCAGAGCGGGCCGACGGTCAGCCAGACCGTGGCCCGGATGGAGCGGGACGGGCTGGTCAAGGTGGAGGGCGATCGTCAGCTCGCCCTGACGCACGCGGGCGCGACCCTGGCCATGCGGGTGATGCGCAAGCACCGCCTGGCCGAGTGCCTGCTGGTCGGGGTCATCGGGCTGCCCTGGGAAGAGGTGCACGTCGAGGCCTGCCGCTGGGAGCACGTGATCTCGGAAAACGTCGAGCGCCGGCTGGTGGAACTGCTCGACTACCCGGTCGCCTGCCCGCACGGCAACATCATCCCCGGGCTGGACGAGCTCGGCGTGCCGCCGGACGCGCATGAGCGGGCCGTGGCGGCCGGGGGAGAACCGGCCGAGGCGATGACGGCCGTTGCGGCCAAGCTCGCCGCCCCGGTAACGATCCTGAGGATCAGCGAACAAGTCCAAAGCGACCCGTCCCTGATGCTTAAACTCAAGCGGATCGGGATACAACCCGGACGCGAGGTCACGCTCGCGGTAAGCGACGAGGGTGTGCGGGTGACCAGTGACGACAGGGTCGGCAGTGTCACGGCGGATTTGCCCCGCCTGGTGGCCGACCATGTCTTCGTCGCCAGGCGCTGACCGTGTCCCCGGCCTTCCGTGCCCGCCTGCCCTCTCACGCCGCCCGCCGTGTCCAGGGGGTGCGTCCGGTGACTGACCGGCCGCTTACCGAGCCCAGCCCCGCGTATGACGCCTACCTGCCGGCCCGGACCATCCTGGCCCAGATCTCCGCGGCAGTGGTGGTCACCGACCGGCAGGGCAACCTGCTGTACGCCAACCCCTTCGCGGTCGCGCTGTTCGGCTTCCCGGCCCGCGGCAAGCTGCTCGGCCGCCCGGTGCTGTCCCTCGCGTTCAGCGGCGCCGACGCCGGGAAAGCCGCCGAACTGGCCAAGCAGGTGCTCCGCGGCCGCGGCGGGGACGGCACGTTCGCGGTCCTGCGCGCCGACGGCTCGCGCGTGTTCGTCCGGGCCCAGGCCATGCCCCTACGCCACCCCTCCGGGTCGATCGACGGCATCGTGATCCTGGCCCGCGAGGCCAGCCGGCGCAGCAGCCGGAGGGAACGCGACCGGGTCTCGCTGCTCGAGCGCATCGGCGAGCAGCTGGCCGGGTCGCTGGAGTTCGGCACGACCCTGCGGCACGTGGCCGAGATCCTGGTCCCGCAGTTCGCGGACCACTGCACCATCGACTTGTTCCAGGGCAACAAGCTGATCCGCCAGTCGCAGATGAACGCGGGCGGCTGGGTCCCGCCGTCCGGCAGCTGGACCCGGGTCGGCGAACCGATCAGGTACCCCGAGGGTCATTTCTGCCGGCAGGCCATGACCCGCCTGGAGGCGGTCCTGGTCGAGAACCTCGCCGACATACAGCCCGCGGCGCCCAGCTCGCCCAGCCTGGCTGCCGCCCAGGACGTTGGCCTGCGGTCGGTCGTGGCCGCCCCGCTGATCGCCCGGGGCGAGCTGCTCGGCGTGATAAGCCTCGCCCTGTCCGGGCTGACCCGGCGGCACGAGCAGTACTACGACGCGGACGACCGCGAATTCCTCAGCGCGCTGGCCAGCCGGGTGGCGGTGGCCATCGACAACGCGCTGCTGTTCGAGGAGGAGCGGAGGACCGCCCTGGCCTTCCAGACCAGCCTGCTGCCCCAGCAGCTGCCCCAGCTGGACGGCCTGGAGGTGGCCTGCCGCTACGTGCCCGCCAAGCCGCTGGTGACCCACGGCCAGGGCATCCAGACCCAGGTGGGCGGGGACTGGTACGACATCATCCCGCTGTCCGCCGGCCGGGTCGGCATCGTCATCGGCGACGTCGAGGGCCGCGGCGCCCGGGCAGCCGCGGTCATGGGCCAGCTCCGCGCGGCGCTGCGTGCCTTCGCCCAGGACGACAAGCCGCCCGCCGAGATCCTGCGCAAGCTCGACGAGTGGTGCCGGACGCTCAGCCTGGCCAAGGGTCACGCCGGCGACGTCGATGCGCCCGACCCGCCCACGGTCAGCTGCACGTACCTGGTCTATGACGCGTGGTCCCGCACGCTGTCGTTCGCGAACGCGGGTCACGACGCGCCGCTGCTCATCGTCGGCGGCGAGGTCGGCGAGCTGGAGATGGAGCACAAGGGCGTGCTGCTCGGAGTGCGCGGCAAGGGCCTCCCCGCGCTGCCGACCTACCGGGAGGAGACCCGTTATCTCCCGGCCGGGTCCGGGCTGGTGCTCTTCACCGACGGGCTCACCGACCGGCGGCACCGGCTCGACGGCGTCGGCACCTATTCCGAGGACGACGCCCGGCTGATGCTGCACCAGGCGGTGCACCGGGTGGCGCATGGCGACGTCGAGCTCATCGCGCAGGCCGCGCAGGAGGCGGTGCCCGGTGACATCGACGACGACATGGCCATCGTCGCGATCCGCACATCAGCGGTGGACCTGGCCTCCTGGGACTGCACCTTCCCCGCCGAGCCGATCAAGGTCTCCGAGGCGCGCCGGCTGGCCGAGGCCACGTTCCGGTCGTGGGGCATGGAGGGTGAGCAGGTCGAGCTGACCTGCCTGCTGGTGTCCGAGGTGGTCACCAACGTCGTCCTGCACACGGCCGCGTCGCGGGCTCCGCGCCGGGCCATGACCCTGGAGGTGGCGGGCGCGGCCGCCCAGCGGCCATCCGGGCTGGCCGCCGGCTGGGCGCCCGTCCCGTTCAGCGACGAGGGCGCGGCCGCGGAGGGCAAGACGTTCACCCTGCGGCTGCGCCGCGGCGGTGAGGCCGTGTGGGTCGAGGTGTTCGACAACGACCTGCGGCTGCCCCGGATCCGCAGCGCGGGCGAGACCGACGAGGGCGGCCGCGGGCTCTACCTCGTTGACCAGCTCGCCACCCGGTGGGGCTCCCGCCCGACCCGGGACGGCAAGGCGGTCTGGTTCGAGATGCCGCTGCGCGGCGAGTCGGCCGGCTGACGCGCGGCGGGTGCTGACGTACGGCGGTGCTGACGTGCGTCAGCGCTGGCTTACCCGCTGTGGGTCTGGGTGACCCACAGGACGAGAAGGGCCAGGGCCACGGCGGCGATGATGACGACCCAGGTCCGGCCGGCCGCGCTGCCCATGCCCATCCGGCGCCGGGCCCGGGTCACGCCGAACGCCACCACGGCGCCGATGAGCACCAGCAGGATAATGCCGTCCGCCATCCCGGCCTCCCAGGCTCGCGTTCCCGTGACCGGCCGGGGGGTTGCCGGGTCGGCCACTGGTAACGAGCATAAGGCCGGCCAGGCCACCGATCCCGTCCGCAGATCCAGCAGGTCCAGGCCGGCTGTCCCGTCCGGCTGATCCACGCACTCGCGGAGCTTGCGCAACACGGCCACCTGCCGGTCCAGCGCCTGGATCCGGTCCTCCACCAGCTGCGCGGCGCGGGCCCGCTGACCGGGCGCGATGGTCCGGCCCAGGGCCAGCCTGGCCAGCGGCTTGACCTCCTCCAGCCGGAAGCCCAGGTCCTTGAGGGCCAGCGCGGTCTCGATGTACCCGCAGTACTCGCGCGGGTATTTGCGGGTGCCGCCGCTGGTCCGGCGCGGCTCGGGCAGGATCCCGAGTTCCTCGTAGTAGCGGATGGTCCGGCTGCTCACGCCCGCGGCCTTGGCCAGCTGGCCGATGCTGACCAGGCCCGCGACGTCATCGATGGTGTCCATGGTGCTGCGTTCCCCCGGGTCTGCCCCTCGCGCAGGCCATCCCCCGGCCACGCGTTCGGATGCGTTCAGTAATCACTAATCACGGATAGTAGCGATTACGGCTGGCCCAGAGGGTGATTCCCAGGTCAAGCCCGTGACGGGACAGGCGGTGAATCTCAGCGTGACAAGAATATGCAACTCAACTATGAAGTTCTTTGTAGGTAGGGAATGCGGTAATCTGGGACTCAGAGATGAGCCCACGTTGTCATCTGGAGGCGAGCTTTATGCTGCTGACTACTTTCGACCCCTTCACCAGGGAGTTCGACCGCAGGATCGAGCGGGCGTTCGGCCCCGCCTGGTCCGCTTTCCGTCCGGGCGCCGCGGCCGGCATGCCGATGGACGCCACCCGCACCGAGGGCGGCCTGGTGCTGCGCTTCGACCTGCCGGGCATCGACCCCGCCAGCCTCGACGTCACCGTGGACCGCGGTGTTCTCACCGTCAGCGCCACGCGGGGCGAGGAGCTGGCCGAGGGCGAGAAGCCGTACGTCCGCGAGCGGGTGACTGGCACGTTCTCGCGCCGGATCCGGCTCGGTGACGCGATCGACTCCGCCGCGGTCGAGGCCGGATACGAGCACGGCGTGCTGACCGTGCGGGTCCCGCTGGCCGAGGCGGCCAAGCCGCACAAGGTCGAGATCCAGGCCGAGGCGCCGAAGGGTCTCACCGCCTGATCGAGTACCTCTAGGATTCACATCGCCGGGCCCGGACAGCCAGCTGTCCGGGCCCGCGGTCAGTATGGAGAGAGTCATGCCGTCGCTGCCGTTCGAGGACGAGAACCTGCCGCTGTTCACCGTCGGGCAGGTTTCCGCCATGCTCGAGATCCAGCAGGCTTTCCTGCGCCGTCTCGACGACTTCGACGTGGTGCGGCCGTCCCGATCGTCCGGCCGCCAGCGCCGGTACACCCGCAACGAGATCGCGGTGGTCCAGTACGTCGTCCGGCTGACTGGCGCGGGAATGACGCTGCCTGCGGTCCGCCGGATCCTTCAGCTGGAGCAGCGGGTCAGGGAGCTTGAGGCGGAGTGCGACGCGCTGCGCGAGGCCCTGCACGAAACGCGCCAGCGGCTGGGGGCAGATCAGCCTCCGACGCGCTAGACGTCAGCGCGGTAGAAGTTGAGGTAGGAGCGGGACGGCGTGGGGCCGCGCTGGTCCTGGTAGCGCGACCCGTACTTGGTGGAACCGTACGGGTGCTCCGCCGGTGAGCTCGTCCGGAACAGGCACAGCTGGCCGATCTTCATCCCGGGCCAGAGCTTGATCGGCAGCGTGGCCACGTTCGAGAGTTCCAGCGTGACGTGGCCGGAGAAGCCCGGATCGATCCAGCCCGCCGTCGAGTGGGTCAGCAGCCCCAGCCGGCCCAGCGAGCTCTTGCCTTCGAGGCGCCCGGCCACGTCATCGGGCAGCGACACCACCTCGTAGGTGGAGGCGAGCACGAACTCCCCGGGGTGCAGCACGAAAGGATCCTTGCCCTCCGTCTCGACCAGCCGGGTCAGGTCGGGCTGCTCCACCGCGGGATCGATGTGCGGGTAGCGATGGTTCTCGAAGACGCGGAAGTAGCGGTCCAGGCGCACGTCGATGCTTGACGGCTGGATCAGGTCGGGGGAGTAGGGATCGAGCCGGACCCGGCCGGAATCGACCTCGGCACGGATATCACGGTCGGAGAGCAGCACCCTGGCAACCTACCGGCTGGCCGCACTTTTGCGGCCAGCGCTTCCGGTACTATGTCGGGGCGACGTCAGCGCCCGTCATGGGCCTTGGCGGACGACGCGGGTGTAGTTCAATGGTAGAACGTCAGCTTCCCAAGCTGATAGTGCGAGTTCGATTCTCGTCACCCGCTCCAATATACGAGTCCAGGCCAGGGCAGGTTTTCCGACCTTGGGTCTTGATCGTTTCTAGGCACTGGATGATCTTCCGTGCAATTAACGTGCAATGAGCCCCCGGTTACAGGGTGCCGGCCGCGCCGTCGTCATCGTCGCCGCGCTGCTCGGTCTGGACGTGCCGGTCGATCGCGCTCGTGATCGTCTGGTCCGCGCCGCGCGCTTCGTGCTGATAGATCATCGCTGCCCGTTCGCTGTCGTGGCCCATCCGCGCCATCAGATCCTTGATCCCTGCCCCGCCAGACGCGGCGAACGTGTTCCCGGTGTGCCGGAGATCATGAACGTGCAGCCGTGCTTGGTCAGGTACTTGGTGAGGTAGCCGATGCACCGCTTAGCGTCCCGAGACCCGCCCAGCACGCCCTGGGCGTCGACCCGCTCGCCGAACCGGGCCACGTGCTGCGGCTCGTCCTCCGGCTTGATCGCGTCCAGCGCGTCATCCCAGCTCGGCAGGACTTCCCCGGTCACGGGGTCGAGGAAGTTGCCGCTAGCTTCGTGCTACACGGGCAGACGTCGGTGTCGCGGACGACCGACGTGTCTGGCCACCACACCTGGTTGTTGGTAGCGGCGAGCACCTGGCGCAGCTCGGCCGGGACACCTCGCGCATCGCGATATCAAGGCGGCGCCTCGCGGCGCCGCGGGCCCGGCGTCAGCGGCAGGCTCTGCCTTGGCGGCCCGCCTGCCGCACGCCGGGCCGCCCTTTAGCACGTCACACAGATCCAGACGGCTCCTACCGGCATGCCGACGTTTTAGCGAAGGGGCCGTCTTCCTCGCGTCCCCATTGTCCAGCTCGCGACCACCGCGTCTAGGTCGCCCTTCGGGCGTCGCACGCGATCTATCGAGGAAGAAGGGAGAGGAGCAGGACCACGGTTAGAGAGTCTGGTTCATCGCGCGGCGCTTTCTTAGCGCCAGGATAACCACAGGCCAGCAGGCCAAAGCGACGGCACCCGTCACGATGCCTTGCCATGCACCCCCCTGGCCAGTGGCGAGGGCATCAGTACCAAAGCCCAGGGACACGGCACCACCCACTGGCAACAAGATCGCCCACACTACCGTGAGGACCCCCATACCCCGACGCGCCCGAGGACCCGGCCGGTAAGGGCCCGGCCGGAACGCCCACAGCGCGGCATTGGCAGTCCCGCTGACAATGCAGGCAACCGCCAGCACAGTCTCGAACACCACAGCCTCGGACGTCATCGCCAGCTCCGGCCGGTAGGAGGGGAAAGCCCGCCCTCATTCTAGCAGCGGCCGCTCACCCATGGCCGCAACGGGGCCACGGCCATGCCATATTCGTGCCTGAAAACAGCCGAGGAACAACGGCCATCGGCGGTCACCCGCGGGGCAGTCCGCTTACTGGCCAAGCTACGCTGCTCAGGTTCAGCGCGGGCTGCTTCCGTCGCTCCCGATTGTCCAGCTCGCGGCCGCCGCGTCGAGCTTGCCCTTCGGGCAGCGCACGCGATCGGCTCCGCCGAAACGTAGACACGGCGACCACTCACCAGGATCTTGGCGCCTGCGAGGACGACGCAGCAGAACAGGAATCATTGCTATAGCCCTCCGGTCCGCTTCCGCACCCTGCGGGCTGAACTAGCCAGTAGACCGAGATGCAGCAGGCCAAACGCCCAGACCAGCGCAAGAACCAGCCAGTTATAGCCCGTCACGACAAAAACAACGACACCGCTGATCAGGATCGCCACCCCGGACTATCGCCGAGAAAGCGAATGCCTGGTGCAGAAACCGCCTTCGCTGATCTTCGGTCGTGGCCGCAGCCTGACGCCGGGAGGAATACTAGCCCACCGCTCCCGACCAGACCAGGATAACCAGAAGCAGCACCGCACCCCAGATCACTTGCCGCAGGTAGCCCGCGCCGCGCTCCGCTAACAAGATGCGGCGGCCAGATCCGCGCGGAGCAGCCGGGACGCAGGATATGCGGATGATGCCATCGCCCACCCGGCTGGACCAGCCGCCGTGCTGTCTTGATCACGCCTGGTCGGCCGCCCTTCCGGCGTAAGTGTCTAACCGCTTGACGGTTGTAGTGTCTAGCCGCTAGATATATTCTGATGAAGGCGCGCGAGGTGAACCGGAAGATCGAGCGACTGGACGGTGTCATGATCCGCCAGGTCGGGTCGCATCGACGTTATGTGGTGGCCTTCACTGATGGCACTGGGACGGAAGCGAAGGCGGCGACCACGGTCCCGCAGCACGCGGGCGACATCCCCATCGGTACCCTGCGTGCCATCGAGCGAGATTTAGAGGCTGCGTTAGGAAAGGGATGGCTGCGATGAGCGGCGATACGTATCGCGTAGTCGTCACCCGTGAAGACGGCCACTGGCTCGCTGACGTTCCTTCCCTGGAGGGTGCTCACACCTTCGCTCGCAGTCTGCCGACGTTGGACCAGGCGGTGCGAGAGGTCGTGGTTCTGGCTGCCGACCTGCCCGATGAGGCTATGCCCGCTCTCGTGCTGGACTACGAGTACCACACCGGCGATGCCAGCCTCGACGTCACCGCGCAGGAGGTTCGTCAGCTACGACGCGAGGCCGACGAACTCGCCGCTACTGCTGCCACTCGCACCGGCCGGGCCGTCGCCGAACTGGTTGCCAGGGGACTGTCAGTCCGCGATGTCGCCGCCCTGCTCGGAATCAGTCCCCAGCGCGTCTCTCAGCTCACGGCACGGGCGAGCTGAGCTGCCGCGACTGCTCCGAGCTATACCAAGATCGCCGTGCAACTAGCGTGCAATTAGCCCCGGTAACGAGGGGTCAGCCACGGGTACTGGCGGTGCCCGGTCCTGGCTGGTCAGCAGCCCTACCAGCCCGGATCGGTCGGATTCCCAAGCTGATAGTGCGAGTTCGATTCTCGTCACCCGCTCCAGAAGCCCTTTGCAGGTCAGCGTCGGTATCCCGAGCGCAGCCCGTTCCCTCTGGGATAGTTGTTGATCTTCCGTGCCATTAGCGTGCCATTAGCCACGGGGGCAAGCACGCCCGCCTGACCGTCGTCGTCCTCATCGCTGCGCTGCTCGGCCTGGACATGGGAGTCGATCGCGCTCGTGATGGCCTGGTCCGCGCCGCGTGCCTCCTGCTGGTAGATCATGGCCGCCCGCTCGCTGTCGTGCCCCATCCGGGCCATCAGATCCCGCAGGTGCGCGCCGCTGGCCGCCGCGAAGGTGTTGCCCGTATGCCGCAGATCGTGGAAACGCAGATCTTCCGCACCGATCGACCGCACCGCGTACGGCCAGGCCGACATCTTGTTGAAGTTGCCCCGGCGCAGCGGGCCGCCCATCAACCCCGGGAACGCCAGGGCTCCCGGCTCGTCCTTCGCATAGATCGACAGGTGCTTGCGGAGTACCGGGGTGATCACCTGGGGATGCCCACCACGCGCCGCCCGGCCCGGACTTGGGCGGGCCGAGCAGGATCTCGCCGTAGACCGCTCCACCAGTGCTGCCCGGACCCGCACCATGCGCGCCTGCAAGTCGATATCGCAGCGCCGCAGCGCGGTCACTTCGCCCCAGCGCAGGCTGGCGAAGGTGGCCAGCAGGACGAGCGCTAGGTAGCGTCGGTCATGGTGGCAGTCGGCCCGGCCGTCGTCGGCCATCCTCCATAGCGCCTGCTCCGCTTCGGCCCGCGCGCCATAGACCTCGGGGGAGCGTCTGGGGGAGCATCGCCCACCGCTATGCCCAGGAGGTTGCCTTGAGTCCGTGAGTTGTCTCGGCCTCCGAGTGGGCGCCCGCGCGCAAGGAGCTGCAGGCCACCGAGGAGGAGGCGGTACGCGCTCCACGGCAGATCGCTGACGACACTGGGCGCTAGCACAAGTACGTCAAGTTGCTGTAACACGAGAAATCCCCGGAAGGTGGCCATGACAAGTAATCGGAATGAGGACGCCGAGGACCAGGCGCTGCTGGCCTTCCTCGCCGCCCAGCGTGACGCGGTGCTGTCCATCGTGGCGGGGCTGGACGAGGACTCGTGGCACCGGTCGGTTGTGCCGTCGGGCTGGACGCCGGCCGGGCTGGTCGAGCACCTGGGCGGGGCAGAGTGGCACTGGTTCCAGGGGGTCGTGGCCGGCAAGCACCCCGAGCCAGCGCCTGGGGATGAGGACCTGACTCCCTATGATCCGACGGCAGCATTCGTCTGTGACCAGCCCTCCGCGGAGATCGTCAGTTTCTACCGCGACCAGTGCGCGAGCTCGGATGCGGTGCTGGCGGTGACACCGCTATCGGCGCGGCCGCGCGGCAGGCACGGTGTCCCCGGCCAAGACGAACCGCCGGATGTGCGCTGGGTCGTGCTGCACATGATCGAGGAGACCGCGCGACATGCCGGTCACCTGGACATCGCCCGGGAACTCCTCGACGGCCAGAGCGGGCTCGGGAGGCGCTGACCGGCCTGATGCCATCCCTTCTACAAGCCCGGTAGATCGAGGCCGGTCCCCCCAGCCTGACCGAGCCAAATCAACTAGGTCGGCTCGGCTGCGCACTAGCTTGATGAGGGTTAGGTCACAACCGGATTGCCCAGCTTGGAGATTGTGCAGTAGCCGCCTGGAGCGCTGTGCGGGCGGGACACCGCGGCGTGCCGCTACGGTCCCGCGACCGCAGTGGACGCTCGCTGATCAAAGGATCGGAATTCACGAAGGGATACGAGATGACTGGTGATGCAAGCACGGGCGCCCGGCTCCTGGGCACCCTGGGAACCGCAGATGGCAAGGGCGTCGTGCGCGTGGAGGACCGCTTTGATGCTGATATCGAAACCGTATGGTCAGCGCTCACCGATCCCTCGCGTCTGGCCAGCTGGTGGGGCGAGGTTGAGGGAGACCTGCGACTGGGCGGCGAGTATCGCGAGCGGGTTTTTGCCAGCGGATGGGAAGGCACAGGGCGGGTGGAAGCCTGTGAGGCTCCGCGGCGGCTGCTGGTGCTGCACAGGGAACCGGACCAGTCTGAGGACCAGTCCATCGAGGTCACGCTGACCGCCGACGGCGGCCAGACCACTGTGGTCTGGGAAGAGCGGGGCATGCCCGTGGCCTACCTCGCCGGTTACGGGGCGGGAATCCAGGTCCATGTTGAAGATCTCGGCGCTTACCTCGCGGGGCGGGAGCGCTGCGACGCCGGTGCGCGGATGGGCGAGCTTTTCCCCGCCTACGAGCTCCTGGCAGCCAAGGTCAACTAGGGAAGCCGACGGCTGGCCCCGCCCGGGCTGCTGGTCATCCCCACCCTGTCCGGTTCGCCCCTGAACTGGCTACCCGCCTCAGCGGGTACTGCCTTAGCTACCCACCGGCCGCTGCCGTGGCCGATGAACCAGGTGGCCGAGCCCATGCCACCGTTGTGGACAGCGATGCTGACATCGTCGAGTTTCCAATATCTCCCCAAGCTCGACCTCAGTACTCGCTCGGTCAGCAACAAAGGAGTCAAACAGCAATCGGAATACCCGCCAAGCAGTTATCGAGCTTCCCGAGCGCGGGACATACGTGGGATAGACCAGGCGCAGCGGTTGAATGCCTCGGAAAATATCCCAGGTCAGATGTTGTTGGAGCAGGGGAGTGCCATCGTGTTGACATAGTCACCAGGCATTTCACTAACGCTCCTTCCCCCAGGCCGCCGTCATCTGGTCGATCTACCTGCGGCGATCGAGGCGCACCGAGCCTTTTTCATCCTGATAGTGGTGGGTTCGTCACGTTCTAGTGACGGCGCGGCGTGTCGCCTCTTGACAGATCGGCTTCGCTTGATGCTCTCGGCCGGACCGGCTCAGCGCCGGACGCGGTAGCGGATGTGGGTGGCCTCCGGTGTGTCGATCACTCGGACGATCTCCAGCTCGACGCGTGACGGCAGGACCTCGAACAGTCGGCGGCCGCCACCGAACAGCACCGGGATCTGGTGGATCTGCAATTCATCCAGCACCCCGGCCTCGAGCGCCCGCTGCGCGGTGTACGCGCCATGCACCATCACGTTCCGGTCCCCGGCGGCGGCCTTCGCCTGAGCCATCGCGCTGGCGATTCCGTCGGTCACGTACGTCACCAGCGGATAGTTGGCGACGGGCGGGCCGGGCGGCCGGTGGCTGGGCACAAAGATCGGCACACCGTGGTGGTCGCCGCTCCAGTGATCGACCTGCTCCACGGTGCGGCGACCCGCCAGAACTGCGCCGGTCGCTTTGAGCTCGTCGAGGAAGTCCCCGGACGGCCCGGACGGCCCCGGGCCGGACAGCGGGGTGAAGTCGCCGTACCACTCGTGCAGCCGCATGAAGCGATCGCCGCCGGGGTTGTCCGGTTCGTCGTTCGGTCCCGCGATGTACCCGTTGACTGACATCGACATGTAGAGCACTGATGCAGACACGTCGTTCTCCTGTGGTCTTGATCCAGCCTGGTTTCAACGTGCTAAAGACCCTGCCTGGCGACAGTACTCATCGGCCAGCCGAACCCAGGCCGTGAACTGGTTGCGCAGTCTCATTACGAACGTGGCCCGGCCAGATCGACAGATTGACTCCCGCTCACGCCACCATCGACTGGCATCAATCCCTGGCACCCCGGACAGGAAGCCACCGCCCCAGCAGCCCGTGTGACGGGAAAACGTCTAGGGCGTGTAAAAGATCAAGTGAGACTAGGCACCGACTGTTGGGTCACGTTGGGGTGTAGGTGAGTATCACGACACCGTTGTTGTGCCGTGTGACGTTGACCAGGTTCAACGACGGGGCTGACTTAATGTCCTCGAATAGATGTTGACCCTTTCCAACGGCGACGGGCGTGAGCAGCAGGTGGAACTCGTCTATGAGCCCATGCTCCATCAGCGTGACATCTAGCGGACCGTTCCCGTACTTGATGATGTTCCCGCCGGGAAGTTGCTTTAGATCGGTCACGAACGAAGCCACATCCCCGTCGATAACGGTGGCATTCCAAGTGGTCTCGTGAAGGGTGGTCGATGCCACGTACTTAGGGATGCTGTTCATCCGCGCGATGAATTGGCTGAAAACTTCGGAATCACCGCCACTCATGGCGGGGTATACCGCCGAAAACACCTCGTACGTCGAGCGGCCGAGAAGCAGTGCGTCCGCTTCCGATAGTTCCCGCATGGCGTAAGCTTTGTGTTCCTCGTCCAGGTACGGGAACACCCAGTCATTAATTGACCCAATTTCCCCGCCCAGGGAAACGTGTGTTTGTTCGATTAGCTTCCTCATGTCCTTCCTCCCTTTCTCGTGTGACCTTCGATCTCAGGGTTCCAAACCCTATATAAATAACCTTCCGCATATCGGCAGCAACTGCTTACCTATCTCAGGCTCTCCTGTACCGGCCGGCGGATCAAGGCCGAGTCTCGGATCGGATCGAGTAGGATTGCTAATCGATGCGGTCCACGGTGGAGATGGGTGAGATCAGGGTGTTCCTCGCCCTGGCGGACGAGTTGCACTTCGGGCATACCGCAGATCGGCTCGGTCTCACCCAGTCGCGCGTCAGTCAGCTCCTACGCTCGCTAGAGACCAAGCTGGGTGAACCGTTGGTGCGGCGCACGAGCCGACAGGTCTCGCTCACCCCGGCGGGTGCTCGCCTGCTGCGCGAACTGGCCCCCGCCTACAACGATGTGCTCAGCGCGCTCGAACATTGCTGGCGGGCAAGTCAACGGCTCGAGGGAGTTCTTCACCTTGGCGTGACCTCAGCATCGGCGGTGCACCCGTCGCTCCTTGACGTCATCGAGATCTTCGAGGTTGAACACCCACGCTGCCGTGTTGAGACCGTCGAGCTGCCGTTTCGCGACCGGCTCAGCCCTCTTCGACGCTGCGAGATCGAACTGATGGTCGCCAGGCTGCCGCTCGACGAGCCTCAGATCGTCCTTGGGCCCGTCGTCAGCATCGACCGAAGGGTGCTGGCCGTAGCTAAGGATCATGCCCTCGCCGCCAGCGCCACCACGACGCTGGATGAGATCGCGAAATACCCTATCCTCGACCTGGCAGACATCTACCCTCGCCATACCGCCGAAGCCTACGTCCCAACCACGACGCCCACCGGGCACCCACTTCACCGGGCCCGCCTCGACGTCGCCGACGTTAGCGAACTGGTCATCCTCATCGCCCGCGGCCGGATCGTCCAGCCCATCGTCGCTAGCGCTGCCTCCCGATTCGCCCACCCGAACATCGTCTGTATACCAATCTCGGACCTGCCGCCGTCACGTGCTGCGCTCGCCTGGCGTCGTCGGGACTCCGACCCGCGCCTTCGCGCGTTTATAGCCATCGCCCGCCAGCACCTGCGACGAGGAAACCCCAAAGCCCGGCGTGAGCGGGCAAGTCAGACGCATGACCACGTCGTCAGTTAATGGCTGAGGTGCGTCGTTCAAGCAAAAGGTGCCTTTGAGCCGGGAGGATAGGGCTTGTCGAAGGTCCAGTCCGTACTCACAGGCCGGCTATGAGCTGCTGCATGGAGCTCGCGAGGAGCCAGGGGGCCAGACGGTCGCCCGGCTGCAGTCCCCTGAGGGCGCGATCATCGGCATCTCCTACGCGCCCGTGCTGCACGACTGACTCCAGCCCGCCCATCCAGCAGTCCCATCTCCCAGCGGTAGCCGAACCGCGTGTGGCGGCCGGGACTGCCCTCGCGATTCGCCAGCGGTGCCCGCAGGGGATCCACTACCGGAGCGAGGCTCCCGGCGTCGTGGCGGTGGTGCCGCGTGCGGTTCACTGAGCGCCAGGCTTGCCCGACAGGCCGGTTCGGCCGGGCGGTCTATTGCGGCTCGAGGCTGATCAGGGCCTGTCCGGTGGCGGGATCGAAGGGCACCGACTCGTGGTCGTGCACGATTCGCCAGCGTCCGTCGATGCGACGGCAGCACAGCGTCGCGCGCACCCACATGTTCACCTTGTCGCCGGTCCTGAGCGTTCCGCCGACGTGGTAGAGGAACGAGCAGAAGCCGAGGTCGCCCTGGGCGCTGACCTGCACATCATGCGCGGAGTAGTCGATCGGGCCGTCGTAGCCGTCGAACCAGGCCTGCAGGTGGTCGACGGTGGCTTGGCTGCCGCGCGAGTTCAGGGGCGGCAGCACGTCGAAGGTGATGACATCCCCGGCTGGCCGGGCGGCCAGCGTGGCACTATCCCGCCCACGGACCGCGCGCACCCGCTCGTTGACCAGGTCGCGCAACTCTTGCTCGGCGCTCAAGCCTGCTCCTTCAGTACGGTGGCGAGGTTGTCGAGCTGAGAGGTTGTGCCGGTTCGGCGCGAGTCCGAGTTGTCCAGCCCGTCGAGGTAGGCGCCCTGCTCGGTGTATACCAGGTGGGTACCGGCCGGCGTGGCGTGCAGTTCGACGGTGGCCACCGACACCGACGTCCGCTGAACGTCCATCGACATCTCGTAGGTCGTGACGATCCGCTCGTTCTCGACGATGTCGCGGTACTGCGCATCGTAGGTGAAGGCCGGGCGCGCGCCGGCGGGAGTGCGGAAGCGTTCCATGCCGCCCACGCGGAAGTCACAGTGATAGTCGGGGTGGTCGTGGCCAGACAGGTCGAACCAGCGCACCTTGACGCTCGGGTCGGCCCAGGCGGTGAACACCCGCTCGGGTGGGTGCGGGTAGTCGCGTTCGATGCTCCAGCTGCTGTTGTCGACGCTCATCTGCTAAGTACTCGCTTCCGTGTCGCTGCTGGTGTCCCGCGGTCCCTGCTCGTCCAATACCACGCCGAGGCGGTCGAGGCGGCGCTGCCAGACGGTGCGACGGTCGGTGAGCCACTGCTCGGTCGAGCGCAGCGCGGCCTGGTTGATCGAGCACGTGCGCACCCGGCCGGTCTTGCGCGATTCGATCAACCCGCTCGATTCGAGCACCTGCACGTGCTGCACGACCGCGGCGAGCGTCATCTGCAACGGTCGGGCCAGTTCGCTGACGGAGGCCGCCCCCTGAGCGAGCCGGTCGATCATCTGCCGGCGGCTGGGATCGGACAGCGCATGGAAGGCGCGGTCGAGAGCATCCGAACGGTCAAGCACATACTTGACCATAGTTCCGATACGGCGTGACAGTCAAGCTGTCGGTTGAGCGTTGTCCCGGTCGCCACTCCCTTACAGAGCATCCGGTCAGGTGGCACGGGTTTTCGGCACCCACCGGTCGCCGTGCCGCTGGTCCGCAGCAGCCAGGGCTACAAGATCTTGGCCCGGTCAGCGCGTGGGGGACGGCCGCCGCCGGGGTGTGCATCAGAGCAGTTCCGCGAGCAGTCGGTTCCGCTATTGGCAGATGAGCGCTTGCTGCCCACGGAGGACTCGCGCGGACTCGCGCACCCGGGCAGCGGAGCCTTCTGACCTTGACCCGAAAGGGCGCTGCGCCTCAGACGGCCTTATTGGCGGTGGCGAGCTTCGACCGGACGTGCATCAGCGGCGCCTGGGGGTCGTGGGGTTGGGGAATCGCGCTGAGGGTGAACTCGGCGATCGCGCCCGGGCGGAAGACGAGGCAGTGAGTCGAGCCGCCGTACTGGAAGTACCCGAGTTCCTCGCCCTTCCCGACGTGGTAGCCGGGCGTCACCTTCGAGTCGATCATGCACGAGGAAACCTCTGACATGCCGACCGGCACGAACGCCATCAGCCCGATGACGGGGTCGTCGGCCTCGATGAGGATGACCGCCCGGGCCGCGACGTGAGCCAGGTAGGACTGCGAGTTCATGGGCTCGACCGCGTCGGCGCCTTCGGAGTCGGCCTCTGAGTAGTAGGTGCCCTCCTGGACGAAGGCCCGCACGATCGTCCCGGCCACCGGGCTGTGCCACCGGTGGTAGTTGGTCGCGCTCAAAAAGGCCTGGTAGACGGTCCCGCCGACGAACTGCTCGGCCGAGTCGTCATTGGCCAGCATGTCCTGGAGCGAATAGGGCTGGCTCTTGATCCAGAAGCGATCCTGGCGTTTGACGTCGGTGCTGAGGCCGTAGGGCGTGGACTCGCAGGCGCTGACGATCACCTTGTCGTCGTCCGGGGAGGCCACCGGACGCTCGCCGTCCTTGAAGCGCCGGGTGAAGAAGTCGTTCCACGAGGCAAAGCCCCAGCGCTCGTCCTGCGGATCGTGCTGGTACTGCTCGATGCCGACCGTGCGCTGGGCCTCGGCGGATTTCCAGCCGGACGGCGAGTCGTTGAGCACGTAGAGCGAGTCGCCGCTATCGAGGAACTCACACCAGGCGTTCAGGATCTTCTTAAGCATCGCGTTGACCCGTGAGTCGCGGAACGCGGCGAAGCCGGCCGGTGTCCCCATCGTCCAGTCGAGGATCGCGCCGAGCGGCGTGGCCACCATCGAGCCACCGAACTCAGGCGCCATGGTCAGCACCTCGTTGACCAGGCGGAGCAACTGCGCCGGGCTCTCCAGGTGCCGCTTGGTGTACGGCTTGGCCTTCGGCACCTGGGCGATCATCTGGTTGATGTACATGCGCACCACGGGATCGGTGTCGATCAGCTCCTGGAACTCGGTGAGCACAGGATGGAGCACCATCTGCCCGCCCCGGGCCTCCACCCGCTCACGGTGACCGGCCAGCCATGCCTCCAGGTCGTCCTGGTCTTCGGGAAGCCAGCCAGCGCGGCGCCGCACGTCCACAGCATGAGGAAGAGTTGTCACAGGAAGAAACGTACCGGCGCACGCCCCGTCTCGTCGCGTCCACGCCCGGGACCGTCGGCGGGCGGCCGGGCTTACGCCGCTTGCTCGTGTCGAATTTGTTGCCGGCCAGTTTGCGGTGCCAGGCCAGCAGCGTCGCTGGCGTCACGCGGAAGATGCTCGGCATCCTTGGCCCGGTCGCGGGCGGGCCACCAGGACGGCCAGGCCGGCTACCCGGCACGTCAGCAGGTAGACGATCTTGAGCAGTACCTGGCAAGCCAACATCACTGCGTTCATCATGCTGGCAACAGGGCAGGTCCACCACCCAATCGAGTATTCGAGCGGTGCAGGCGCGCTTGGGCAACTCTGCTGGTCAGAGCCGTGGATTGGGGTTCTCAGCGCGTACACCGACCCGCCAGGAAATCTGTAGTGGCCGGTGTAGACATCCGGCATCGACTGCGCTAGTCTTCCTGTCATCGCAAAGCACAAGTCCTGACACAGGGCGGCCATGCGGTTCGCCGGAGCACCGGGACTTGGAACAGGGAACTTAGCGATTGCCGGAAGGAGAGTTGGACGCCATTGATATCGCCCGCAGCGGCTGGATCTTGCCGCTCGGGTACGCAGCCCCACAGACAGGACGGTGGTTTACGGTCACGTATACGCGATCTCCGCGACCCGCCTGTACGGCGGGTGTCGCGAAACATGAAACCGGCCATGCGGGCCGGTAGATGGTGTTGAACCTCATCGGGTCCCGGTGCCTTCTGGCACCGGGACCCCTGTCGCATTCCCGGAAGGTCTCATGACGCGACCCGGCGCTGCCCCGGCCGGCTCGCACGGCCATACCCCTGAGGAGAAGCTCGATGACGACGACTACCCCGCTTACAGCATGGGCCGCGCCGCGGAAATCCTGGGCGTCGCGCCGGCCTTCCTCCGCAGCCTGGACATGGCCGGGCTGATCGCACCGCAACGCTCTGGCGGGGGGCACCGCCGCTACTCCCGCTACCAGCTCCGCCTCGCTGCCCGGGCCCACGAGCTCATCGGCCACGGCACGCCGCTGGAGGCTGCCTGCCGCATCATCATCCTCGAAGATCAGCTCGCCGAAGCCCAGCGCCTCAACACAGAGCTCCAGGACACCGGCGGCCCCGCGCCGACCTGACCCGCACCAGACCACCAGCTGGCCGCCCGCCACCCCGGCGAACCCTCGGCCCTCGACCCGCACGGCCGGGAGGCCGCCCCGGCCATGCGCCGATCCTGATCCCGGGCGGTGGCGCCCCGCGCAACGGCGCGCTCAAATCTCTTGCCAGCTGATCCAGCCGGTCAACTCGGCGCGCACGGGCGGCCGGGGCCCGGCCGCGGAGGTCGCCGACCCTGCCATACTCCCTTTCCCGCCAGCACATCGGCGGCGGCACCTCCAAAAAAACTTCTAGATTGACTTGCAGGTTAGTGATAGGTGCAGTAAAACATCACTTGTAAGTAGCCGTGAAGGGAGGATCCCTCGATGCTGATGCGCTCTGACCCATTCCGTGAACTGGACGCTCTCGCCCAGCAGCTCGCCGGCACCGCTGCCCGGCCCACCGCGATGCCGATGGACGCCTACCGCTCCGGTGAGGCCTTCCTGGTGCTCTTCGACCTGCCCGGCGTCGCGACCGACTCGATCGAGCTGACCGTCGAACAGAACGTCCTCACCGTGCACGCCACCCGCGCCCGGCCTTCGGCTGACAAGGTGGAGATGCTGGCTGCCGAGCGGCCGCACGGCACGTTCAGCCGCCAGCTGTTCCTCGGCGAGACCCTCGACACCGAGCACATCGACGCCAACTACAGCGACGGCGTGCTCACCCTGAAGATCCCGGTCACCGAGCGGGCCAAGCCCCGCAAGGTGGCGGTGAGCAGCGAAAACCGCGATCCCGTCTCCATCAGCGCCTAGTCCCCCGGCGGGCGGGACAGGTCGCGATGCAAGTCATTCCGCCAGCCGGACTCGACGACGCGGCCTGGCCGGTTTACACCGTCGGCCAGGTCGCACAGCTCCTGGGTGTCCAGCCGGCGTTCCTGCGCCGGCTGGACACCCAGGGAGTTGTCAAGCCGACCCGGTCGCAGGGCGGGCAGCGGCGCTACAGCCGCACTGAGATCGACCGCATCCAGCAGGTAACCAGCCTGGCTGGCGAAGGATTCACGCTGCCAGCAATCCGGCGCGTGCTGGAGCTCCAATCCGAGGTGAGCGAGCTGCGGCGCCAGCTCGCTGCCGAGCGAGCCAGGAGCAGAACTCGCGGTAACCGGCCATAGCTGCGCTGCGAGGTCGCAGTAACGCAGTAACGCCGCAACGGCCCTGTCCGGCCCGGGATGGCCAGTGGAGGAGCAGGCCATGACGATCGTGGAATTCCTGGAAGCCCGGCTCGCGGAGGATGAGCTGACCGCGCACGCCGCCACCGAGGCCTCAGCTGACTGGCGGCCCTACTACGACTACCGCGACGTCAAGGACCTCGAAGGGCACTTCGTCGTTCAGGCCGACAGCCGCCACCCGACAACCGCGCAGGCCGCGCACATCGCGCGGCACAGCCCGGCCCGCGCCCTACGGGAATGTGAGGCGAAACGCGCGATCATCGCCGACTTCCTGCGGCGCGACGCCCTCGGCGACCTACCCGGGCGCAGCGCCGTCGAGGACACCCTCAAAGCCCTGAGCGCCGTCTACTCTCACCACCCGGACTACGATCCTGCCTGGTCCTGAGCCGGGCCGGGCCACGCCGGGCTCCTTCCGGACATACCGCAGCAGGTGTGGACTTTGGCCGGGGCCCGATCTCCCGGTCTGGTAGGCAGCGGGGGGTCCATCTTCATTGCCGCTACCTGCTCGATGCGCTCGACCGTTGACCATGACCGCTCGCAGGAAGCCAGCGACGGGCCCGAACACGTGGCCGGGCATAGGCATCCCCGCGTATCCCGAGATTGGCGCCGTGAATGTGCGGATGACTGTCGCGGAGGTGGTGACGGCTCAGCCACCGGGCTCATCTGATCTGCGCTGACTCGTCCCGCCCACGATGAGCCTCGAGGCCGGAAGGTTGCGGATCGGAGGTCGCCGCAGGAGTACTGGCCCAGTCGACGGTGTCCTCCATGATCCCGATCATCTTCCCGGCCGGGATGGCCAGTACCACAATGGCGATGCACGCCCACAGCAGCACCCAGGCGTGCGTGATGATCGATATCCCGCCGGTGACGGCAGCGGCCGTGACCACGGCCACGAGTACCCAGGATGCGGGCTTGCCATGGGGGTAGCCCCCTTCGGGGACGTGCCGACCCTCAAGCTGTTCCCACGGCCGGTCACCTTGACCGTCTGGGATCTCCCCGGCCTGGCCGTCGTCGCTGGCATCTCCCCGCCGTATCTTTGAGCGCACGGTTGGAGGGAGGCCGTCGGCCAGGAAGACCATGCCGAGCAAGACGGCGAGACCCAGGATCGCCACGACAGCCGTCAGTATCATCCCGGTCGTCGTGCCCAGGAGCTCCACTTGTGATGTTCTGAGTTCTGGTGGTGGGTACACCCTGCTCTATCTCCTGTTCAGCTCTCTCTTGTTGGCGGCTTGCGTGCCCGCGGCCAGCACCCATCCCAAGCCGCCTATGACTGGCCGGGGCGGTGCGCTGCTAAAGCTCAGCGCATGGCCATGAGGCGCTGGCTGAAAGCGGCGGTACGGGGGCCGCCCCGCTAGGCGTGTCGGCCCCCGTCAGGCCGGGCTAGCTCAGGACGTCCTTGATCTTCCCGGCGATGCCGGTCTCAGTGCCCATCGCCGGGCCGCTCGGCTCCCCCATCGCACCGTCGTAGGTCGCGTAGAGCGCAGGGTCGGGCGCCGGGACCGAGCCGACGCCGCCCAGGGGCTGCGGGTCGGTCAGGTAGCCGAACTCGTGGGTTCCGTCGGGCTGCGGGCCCCTGGCCCAGCTACCGTCCTGGCCGGCGGTCCCGTCAGACAGGTGCCACACGGAGGTGGCGTGCTCGGCGTATTCCTCGTCGAACAGCGCGTTCGGGGCGACCGTGGTTTCCAGGCCGTCGGCCTGGAGTTCCTCGATGGCCTTGAGCCACAGGTTCTGGTGCAGGGTGTCGCGGGCCAGGTTGAACTTGAGCATGTTCTTCACGCCGGGGTCGTCGGTCATGTTGTACAGCCGGGCGGTCTGCACCCGGCCCTGAGCCTCGGCGGCGACATTGGCGCGGAAGTCCGCCAGCAGGTTCCCGCTGGCCACGATGTAGCGGCCGTTCCACGGGTAGCCGTTGCTGTCGGCCAGCAGGGCGCCCCCGCCGGCGACGATGGCCTGCTGCGGGTCCATCCCGCCCAGCACGGCACCGACCACCGGGTCCGCCGCGGCGGCCTTGGTGGTGGCGGTGGCCGGGGCTCCCTCCAGCAGCCGGGCGACCATGGTGGCGATCATCTCGACGTGGCCCATTTCCTCGGTCGCGACGTCCATGATCAGGTCTTTGTACTTGCCGGGCATCCGGCAGTTCCAGCCCTGAAACAGGTACTGCATGGTGACGGTCATCTCGCCGTAGGCGCCGCCGATCAGCTCTTGGAGCTTGTGCGCATACACCGGATCGGGCTTCTCGGGCTGCGCATCGAATTGCAGGTAAGCGGTGTGATGGAACATGAAACAGCTCCTCGCGTGGGTCCAGAACGCGCCCGCCCACGCTCGCGCCATCTCTGGGCCGCCGCGGGTAGCACGCACGAGCTCGCTGCTTAACCCGCAGGGCCGCCTCTCCCCGTAATCAGGAGTTGCACACCTGCATCATTTGCTTTCTTCCCGCAGGCGATTCTGGCGGGCCGTCCGGGATCGCCGTGCGAGTCCGGTGCTTGCCTGGTCTGCCGCTGCGAAGGCCCGATCAGCTGCGATGCCTGCCTTTCTTGCTGGCTGGCTGCGGCCGGGGCCATGGCTAGGGTGGTGTGGTGATGGACATCGGTTTCATCGGCGTCGGCCGGATGGGCCTGCCCATGTGCGCGAATCTGGTGGCCGCCGGATACCCCGTAGTTGCTGGAGACGCACGCGCGGAGGCCGAAGGAGCGGTGCTGGAGAGCGGGGCGGCGTGGGCCGGCACTGTCCGGGGAGTGGCCTCCCGTGCCGACATCCTCATCACGATGCTTCCTGGGCCGGCCGCGGTGACTGACGTGATGACGGGTGCCGACGGCGTGCTGGCGGCGCTGCCGCCGGCAGCTACGTGGATCGACATGACCAGTAACTCGCCGGACGCGGCGCGGCCGCTGACCGCCGCTGCGCGTGCTCGCGGGATCGGTGTGCTCGACGCGCCTGCTGGAGGCGGCGTCCCTGCCGCCCGGGCCGGGATGCTGCAGCTGTTCGTGGGCGGCGACAGTGCGCTGCTGGACCGGTGCCGTCCCGTGCTGGAGGTGATTGCTGACCCCCAGCGCATCACGCACGCCGGCGGCAATGGTTCCGGCTATCTGACCAAGCTGCTGGTCAACCTGCTGTGGTTCGGCCAGGCCGTGGCGACGGCCGAGGCTCTGCTGCTGGCCCGGGCATCCGGGATTGACCTGGACGTCCTGCGCGGGGCGCTGGCGGGCAGCGCCGCGTCCAGTGCCTTCATCGTGAAGGATCTTGGCGCGCTGCTGGATGGGGACTATCTGGCGTCCTTCGAGTTGGACCGCGTCTGCGAGGAGCTGGCGACAGTCGCCGCGCTTGCCCGTGACCTGAACCTGCCCAGCGGGCTGACACAGCTAGTCGAGCAGACCTACCAGCGGGCCCTCCGCCGCTACGGACCCGCCAGCGGGGAGCTCCTGGCCGTGGCCCTGCTGGAAGAAGAAGCCGGGATCCGCTTGCGCCACAGGTGACGCCGCCCTGTCGGCGGTGCGGCGAAGACGGTCGGCGGAGAGCAGGCACGGCTATCAATCCAGCTGGATCTTCCTGGCCATCGGGCCTGGTGCAAGCAGATCGCCTAGCCGGCCGCTGCCCGGACCATACGTTCCATGCTGCGACGGGCGCGCAGCAGGCCGGGTCGTCGTTCAGGTGGCGCGCCGTATCCCGAGCCGGGGACCTCCAGCACGTCCTCGGCACAGCCGGTCGGCGTAAACGGGTTCATGGCTGCTAGGCACAAGCCGCTCATTAGCAGGGCCAGCCCGCTCCGGCTCATGGCCGGTCGTCGGGCCGTCGGCAGGGCACGCCTGCGACGCGGGCAGCGCCCGGGCGCGCGTTTGGCTCCGTTCCCTAGGGGGAGAAGGTCGTTCCGAATTTAGCCCGGGACTCTCTGACTGTCCCCTGGCCTGCAGGGACAGCGGTCCCGGCTACTGTCGGCCGTGCCGGAACACGATCGTCGCCGAGAGGAGCAGAAGCAGTGCCCACCAGCGACCAGGAACACCTGACTGAAATCAGCGACCTCAACATAAGGTCCCTCGATATCCTGGCCCGCGCGCTGCACGTCAAGAGCGCGGAGCTGGAGCCCACCCTCCAGGCCATTGTGTCCACGGCGGTGAGGATGCTCAGCCCCGCCCGGTATGCCGGCCTGATCATTTTTTCGCGTGGCGAGCTCATTCCGCAGGCCTCCACTGACCGTGTGCCCCTGCTCCTGGACCATCTTCAGCAAAAAATCGGGGACGGCCCGTGCGTCAATGCCGCCCAGCGCCAGTCCATCGTCCGGATTGACGACACCCTCCAGGACGGACGCTGGCCAGACTTCGCAGCGGACGCGGCGAGTCTCGGAGTGCGCAGCATGCTCTGCGTGCCGCTATGGGTAGATGAGCGATGCCTGGGAGCGCTCAGCCTCTACGCCGACCAGGCCGCGGCTTTCACTGACCTTCATGGGCGTGTCACGACCCTGCTCGCCACGTTCGCGGCGCTCGCACTCGCGGAGGCGCAGCGCGCTGACCAGCTGACCGCCGCACTTACTAACCGCGACGTCATCGGTCAGGCCAAGGGCATCCTGATGGAGCGGCACCGCATCACTGCCGACGCCGCCTTCGCTTACCTGACCCGCGTATCGCAGGCTGAGAACACGAAACTCGCTGCACTTGCCGCCCAGTTCGTTGCGACCGGTGAGCTGCCGATTGCGACTAGCCCAGACCCATGATCTGCCGGGCGCGGTGGCCCGGCTATCCGGCTACGGCTCGGTTGCCCCCGCGGGTTGACGCCGGTCACGTTGTCTGGTCTGACCTGGCGTGGCCGACGGCGATGACACGCAACGTGCTGGCTTGGCGCTGGCACGGAGCGCGAGCGGTGCGTCCGTTACGCGCGCTGGTCGTGCAGCCTCATAGCTGGGATCTCAGCGCGGCGACCTCGGGGAACTCCTCGGGCGAGCCGTAGCCGTGCTCGGCCAGCCAGCGGACGTTAGTCAGGCATCGCAATGACCACCATGCGCGGATGAGGTCGCGCTCGACGTCGGTGCCGTAGCCGGCGACGACGTCGCCAAGGCGCTCCTTGTGTCCGAGCGTGAGGGTGGCGAGGTCGAAGAGCGCATCGCCCTGGGCCGCCTCGGACCAGTCGACCACGCCCGTGACCTCATCACTGTTGACGAACACGTGGTCGACCTGCAGGTCGCCGTGGATGAACACCGGTGTCCACGGCCGGAGCGCAGTCTCGGCGAGCTGGCGGTTGCGCCTGACCACGTCGGCGGGAAGGACGCCGTTGGTGACGAGCCACTCGCATTCGCCGTCGAGGTGCGATGCCAACTCGTCGGGACTCTGACCGGGCCATGGCGGCAGCGGCGCGTCGTGCAGCATCCGTGCGGCGGCCCCCGCCGCGGCCCACGCCGCCGACGACGCGGTCGACGGCTCGCCGAGGCGGCCGAGTGCCGTCCCTGGGAGGGCGGCGAGCGCGAGCGCGGGCGGCTTTCGCCACAAGACCTCCGGAGTCGGGACCGGCGCGATAGCCATCGCCTCGACCTCGACGTCGGTGCGCGTCTGATCAGCGTCGATCTTCAGGAACACGTCGCCGACGCGCAGGGTCGCGCGCTCGTTATGGGCGACTACGACCTCGACTTCCTCCACGCCGGCGATTATCGACGGATGACCACCGACGTCGCCACAGGTTTATCGCGTGGGCTGGTGCTGCCCCGGTGGCTGCGCTACACCGGCGCCGCGCTCGCCATCGCGATCGCGGCTTCCGGTGTCGCCTACCTGCTGCTCCTGCAGGGTCTTGCGCTGCTGGCCGGACCCGCGCTCGTGCTGCTGCTGATCTTCATCACCGGGGCCGGGATCTGGCTCGGCGGCAGCGTCAGGGGCAGGTAGCCATGCCGCGCGCGGGACTGACCAGGCAGCGGGTCATCACCGAGGCCGCCACCGTCGCGGACGAGGTCGGCCTGGACCGGCTGACGCTGGCCGCCGTCGCGCAACGCTGCGGCGTGTCCCTGCCCGGGCTGTACAAGCACGTCAGCGGGCTCGAGGAAGTCAAGCGCGGCATCTCCATCGTCGCGATACGCGAGCTGACCGCCAGCGCGGCGGCGGCCGCCGCCGGAGTCAGTGGCCGGGAAGCGCTCGGCGCCATCTCGGCCGCCTACCGCCAGTACGCCCAGGCCACCCCCGGACGCTACGCCGCCAGCGTCCGCGCGCCCACGCCAGGCGACCAGGAGTATGCCGACGTAACCAGCCAGGCCCTGGCGGTCATCAGGGCTGCCCTCAAGGGCTATCACCTCGACGGCGCCGACCTCATCCACGCGATCCGCATGTGGCGGGCGGCCTGCCATGGCCTGGCCTCGCTCGAGATGGCAGGCGGCTTCGGCCTGCCCGAATCCATCGACGCCACCTTCGAGCGCCTCATCGACGCTGAGCCTCATTGTTCTCCATAGCTCGAATCAACAATGGATTCCAGCAAGAGTCAAGCCATTCTGACCGATGTTACGGGGTCCGCCGCTAGTGTCATGCGCCCTGAATTGGCGACTTAAGCAGCTTGCCGTTATGCTGCTTCCTGCTGCGCCCTTGGTGCTGCAGGGATGGGGCCACGCTGGCCGGGTGGGCCCCCGGGAAGATCCCCCTGCCCCGTTGCGGGTGGGCGCCGGACGGTACCGGAACTATGCTGCCGAGGCGCGTGCTGACCAGCTGCCGGAGGGAATCATCTGCTGCCATGAGAAAGAGAAAGCTCAACCTGTACTACGGCACGGTCAAGTCCGCGACCGGCGGACGGCACTTCATGGCCTGGGCAGATTCCCGGGAACATGCCTTAGACCTGGTCGAAGCGGCGCTCACGGTAACTGGGCCTGTACAAGGCTCTGTCGTCGGGCCGGTCGCGAGCCTGCCTGCCGACGTTATGAGGCCTGGCGTCTTCGTGGAGGTAACGCCTGCCCCGAAAGCCTGACCGCAGCCGGGTGCCCGATCGCCGTAGCGTCGCACTGACACGTCGCTACAGTCACGGCGACGTACATCACACCCCCACGGCGGCCGGCGAGTCATGGGCGAACTGCATGCGAAATGCACCGGAATCAGGAAACGCGGCCGCACCGAGATAAGAAGCAAAAGGCTGCTCGATATCGCCGGGCAGGCAGTCTGCCCAGCTCAGTTGGGTTTGCCCGGTAGGGACTGGTGAGTATCGTGGTGCCCGACGATTACGCTGCTCCAGACCCCGGCAGTAGCACTGCCTAGCACCGGGGGGCAAAATCAGTAGCGCCGAACAGCCAGATATCGGGACGAATACCAGCCCGCCTTCTCGTCTGAGTGCCGTCCCCACCACAGGCGGGCTGCGTGCTGCACCCGGGTCATGGCTCCGCATCGACCCCCCGGGGCCGCTCCCGCTGGCCGGCCAGCGCGGACATGGCAGGACGGCCACCCTGCGGCGGCAATCGGCCTGGGTCGTGTATGACCGCGAAGGCCACCGCACCGGCCTGTTCGAGATCATCTGCCCCGACTGCGGTGATCATCCGTTCCTGGATTACGAGGGGATCCCATCCCGGCTCCAGCGAATCCGCGGGCCGTACACCCTGCAGGCGGGCCTGGAGGCATACGCCGAGCATGTCGGGCTGTCCGAGGCTGCGCCCGGCCGGCCCGGCGCTGCCGAGGCAGCGATGAATCCCGGCCCTGGGGACCCGGACATCGCCTCTCGTCCCCGACCGGCTACCCCTCCCAGTGCCGTGCCCGCACCTCGCCACCCGGACGACGCAGGTAATGCATGGCTGCCCGCAGGCGCCGGGAGCGTCGTGACACTCCCTTCCCCGGGCCAGCCGGGTCACGGCCGGATGGCAAGGCTGCGGCGTCAGCCGTCCCGCCTCGTGGACGGCCGGGTCGAAGGCGGCTACACCGACGTATTCGAGGTCATCTGCCCCGGCTGCGGCGACAATCCCGAGTTGGACTACTCCGAGGTCCCGCCCTGGCTTCAACGTCTTCGCGGCCCTCACCGGCTCAAGGAGGGCCTAGCCGTCTATCTCGAGCACCTCGGAGGCTGACTCCACGCAGGTGATCGTCATGAGCAACCGCGGCAGCGAGCGTGTGCTGATGTAGACTCGAAAACACCCCACTCCGAGTCACCAGAGGCCCGCCCGGAGGTACTCACCAAGGCCAGGGTCACGACTCGCAGGGACTCGCGTGATAGTGCTCATGCGGTCAGCGGCGGGCAGCACCGCAGGGGAAGAGACAAGATCATGACCGCGATCAAGGCAACGCGCCCCGCTGCTCGTCAGCGCACCTCGCCACAGAATGGGCTGCCTCAGCGCGTGCCCTATGTGTACGGTCAGCAGACGCTCCGTAATTCCTACGCGGCACGTATAGCCCGGCGAAATACTCAAGGATGGTGGCAGCCACCTGCCGATCTGCCTGCGCCGAAAATCACTCGGCCCACGTAGAGGGCAACAGGTCCGGGAGGTGCCGAGCGGGCGGTATGCCCCGCCGCGGCCTGCCCGCCGCCAGCGCGGTCCGTGAATCATGACGGTGTTGCGCGCCAAGCGGGTCATCGACATGCTCGCTCCGGTGGGCTCGCTGGCCAGCGCGCAGGCCGCGGTTCCGGTGCTGGCCGGGCGGGCTGGCTACTCTGGCCCCCGGACCCATGCCGTCATTACCGGCTGTGGTTTCTCCGGCCTTCGCCTGAGGCCCGGACACATCACCTGCATGTGATCGAGGATGGGCATCCGCATGCGGTGGTGCTGCGGCGGGCAGGTATCGATCCGCTGCACCGGGATTTGCTGCCTGAGTAGGCGCAGATCTGGGCAATGTTCCGCAGAACCCGGCGGCTGGTGACTTTACCTGATTGCCAGATAATTGCGGGACAGGACGGCCAGGAACACCTCCCCTCTGCGAAATGATTTGCGCTGGCGAGGGTGTCGATGCGCGCGCTGGGCATGCTCGCCCGCGATCATCGTCTCGGAGTCTTCCGCAAAGGTATGGCAGAACCCCATGGAATCCTTTCGGCGGTGGCGGCATTGATACGAAAGGAACGTTAATGGACGAATCTGATGCAAGCGGGGGCGGGATTACCCGCGCTGAGCTGCTGAAGGCCGCCGCGGTCGCTGCGCCAGGACTCCTGCTCGGCCGGACCGCGGCCGCCGCAGCCTCGACGCGGACGAGCCCATCGCCGCGCCTGCCGCGGACTCGCGGTCTCGGGGGCATGAACGTGCTGCTCTTCCTGACTGATCAGCAGCGCGCCATCCAGCATTTCCCGCGCGGCTGGGGCAGGCGCAATTTGCCGGGCCTGACCCGGCTGCAGGACCACGGGATGCTGTTCGAGCATGCCTTCACGAACGCGTGCATGTGCTCACCGGCCCGCTCGACGCTGATGTCCGGCTACTTCCCGGCCCAGCACGGCGTGAAGTACACGCTGGAGACGGACATGCCCGCGCCGCAGTACCCGCAGGTCGAGCTGGCCACCAGCTTCAAGAACCTGGCCAGCGTCTCCCGGGCGGCCGGCTACACGCCGGTCTACAAGGGGAAGTTCCACTGCAACAAGCCCGCGAACGGCTCGGACTGGGTGCCCGAGGACGTCAACAAGTACGGCTTCACCCGGTGGAACCCGCCGGACGCCGGCGCTGACCAGAGCATCCCCGAGGAGGGGGGAGGCATCTACGACAATGACGGCCGGTTCATGAACTCGGTGGGCACACCGCAGGCCGGTACCGAAGGCGCGGTCCAGTACCTGCGCGACACAGCCGCGCAGAGCCAGCCGTTCTTCATGGTCGTCTCACTGGTCAACCCGCACGACGTGCTGCTGTACCCCGGGCCAGCTGGCAGGGAGTCGATTACTCCGACCAGATCCTGTGCCGGTCAGCCAGGCCTCCCCAGGCCTACACCGTCTTTACCTACGACGACTGGCAGTCCGGGCAGGCCAGCGGCCCTTACCCGAAGCCGCCGAACCACATCGTCAGCATCCGCGAGCACCGCTACAAGATCGCCCGTTACTACGACGCCAACGGGAAGGTGCCGCCCCAGTGGGAGATGTATGACCTCAAGACCGACCCGCTGGAGCGCACCAACCTGGCTTACAAGCACTACCGGCGTACTCCCGGGCAAGAGCGGGAGTACAAGCGGCTGAAGCGCAAGCTCGCCCGCGTCGAGCGGACGCGGCTGCGGCCGCTGAAGTGACCGGGACTAGCCGTCCTCCGGCCCCGGTATCGCGGCCAGGCCGCGGCCGCGCAGAACGTTGCCCCGGTCAGGAACGGTGTGGGTCCAGGGCAGCTCCCTGAGCAACTCGACCAGCGCGGGCAGTTCCTGACCGTCCAGCCATTTGTACAACTGGACCCCGGCGTTGCCGCAGCCGCGCTCACCGCACGAGCACAACGGCACCCGGGCTAGCCGGACGTCGCCGTCACCCAGGTCGATGACAGCGACGCCCGCGCTCTGCTCTGGCTCGCCAGCCCAGGCTTCCGCCCTGAGCTCCTGGTTGGTGCAGGTGACGAGCAGGTTGAGCCCACGCCGGATGCCGACGAGCGCACACCAGTCATGGCCGGTCTGCTCGGTCGTCTCGATGCGCTCGGCGCGCAGGCTCCAGTCCTTGCCGACGATCCGGCGCGTGCCCGGGACCGCCGTCACCTCATCGGCCATGCAGCCATCGTAAGGACTGAGGGTTAAGGACTGAGGGTTACAGAGAGGTATAGGCATTTTACGGCAGAAAACCCCATTACCCGGGCGGCTACGGTGCACGATTAGCCCGGGACCACCTCATGACGCAAACGTTCACACGCTGAGGCCGGGGGAGCGGGCCGGGCCGCGGCGCGCTGCACCCACCCTGGAAGGTTGTCATGGCCCAGCCCGCTCCCCCGGACAGGAGACCTGTCGCGCGGGGCGTCGTCACGATTCTCCTGCTCATCTCCATCGGCGGCGCCCTGGTGGTGCCGATCTACGCCCGCTCCCTGCCTAAGCTCGGAGCCTTCCCCTTCTTCTACTGGTACCAGCTCGCCTGGGTCCCCGTGGTCGCCATTGCGTGCTGGCTCTGCTACGTCCTGCTGCGAACGAAGCCCGCTCCGGCGCCCGGCCCCATCAATGGCGGCCCCGTCCAGGGCAGGCCCGGGAATGGCGGAGGGCGGCAGAGGTGAGTCACGTGAACACGGTGTCGTTCGCCGTCCTGGCCGCCTCGTTCCTGGCCGTGACCCTGATCGGCTTCGCCGCGGCCCGATGGCGCCCGGCAGAGGACCCGATGCAGCTGAACGAGTGGGGCCTGGGCGGGCGCGGATTCGGGACGTTTGTCAGCTGGTTCCTGCTCGGCGGTGACCTTTACACCGCGTACACGTTCATCGCCGTGCCGGCGCTGGTGTATGCGGTCGGCGCCGCCGGGTTCTACGCGCTGTCGTACACCATCATGGTCTTCCCGATCGTCTTCGTCTTCGGCCCGCGGCTCTGGTCGGTCGCCCGGGCCCGGGGCTACGTCACCCCCGGCGAATTCGTCCGGGGCCGGTACGGCTCGCAGGGCCTCGGGCTCGCGGTCACGCTGACCGGGATCCTGGCCACCATGCCCTACATCGCGCTGCAGCTCGTGGGCATCGAATCGGTGCTGGCCGTCATGGGCATAGGGACCAGCTCGGGCAACGCGTTCGTCGCCAACTTGCCGCTCGTGATCGCCTTCGTCATCCTGGCCGCCTACACCTACCTGGCCGGGCTGCGCGCCCCGGCGCTCATCGCGTTCGTCAAGGACACCCTCATCTACGTGACGGTCATCGTCGCGATCATCTACATCCCGGGCCGGCTGGGCGGCTGGTCGCACATCTTCGGCGCCGCGTCGGCGCACCTCGCAGCCGTCAACCCGGCGACCGGCAAGCCGTTCGGCAGCCTCGTCGTGCTGCCCGCCGGGGAGTGGGCCTACGCCACGCTCGCGCTGGGCTCCGCGCTGGCCCTGTTCATCTACCCGCACGCCGCCACCGGGGTGTTCGCCGCCCGGGGGCGCGACGTGATCAGGCGCAACGCGGCCATGCTGCCCGCCTACACGCTGGTGCTGGGCCTGATCGGGCTGCTCGGCTACATGGCGCGGGCGACGCCGGCCGTGAACGCGGGGGTCGCGGCGGGGGGCGGCAACGCGCAGCTCTCCGTGCCGCTGCTGCTCCAGCACATGTTCCCCAGCTGGCTCGCGGGGATCGGCTACGCGGCGATCGTCATCGGGGCGCTCGTCCCAGCGGCCATCATGTCGATCGCCGCGGCGAACCTGTTCACCCGCAACATCTACAAAGAGTTCTTCCGGCCCCAGGCCACGCCGGCCCAGGAGACGCGGGTCGCGCGGCTGGCCTCGCTCTTCATGAAGGTCGGCGCGCTGGGCTTCGCGCTCGAGCTGAACAAGACGTTCTCGATCAACCTGCAGCTACTGGGCGGGATCTGGATCCTGCAGACCTTCCCGGCCGTCGTGATCGGCCTGTACACGCGCTGGTTCCATCGCACCGCGCTGGTCATCGGCTGGGCCGTGGGGATGGCGTACGGCACGATCCAGGCGTACCAGACGCCCGGGGGCGGCCAGCAGCACTTCGGCGCGTCCACGGCTCCGATCTTCGGGCACGCCACGTACATCGCGGTCGCCGCGCTGATCATCAACCTGGCCGTGGCGACCGGGCTCACGCTCATCTTCCGCGCCACCGGGCTGACGGACGGCTACGACGAGACCAGGCCCGCCGACTACACCACCGATTCCGTGCCGTCACCCGCGGCCGGGGCAGGCGGCCGGAACACCGTCAGCGCGGCGCCGTAGCCCGCGGGGGCCCCCGGGTCACGTCCCGGGGGCCCTCCCTCAGATGCGGGCGAGGCGCTCGTTGGCCGCCACGACCTGCTCATGATCGATCTCGAACCCGAGGTACGAGCAGCCGAGCAGGCGGGCCGCCACGCCGGTCGTGCCCGACCCGCTGAACGGATCGAGGACGACAACGTCCCCGCCCAGCCTCCCGTAGGCCTGGATACACCGGCGCGGCAGCTCCTCGGGAAACCGGGAAAAGTGCTTCAGCCCCGGCAGCTTTTCGTTGCTGAATTCCCAGATGGAGCCGACCGGGGGAGCGGTGCGGAACGGATGCCGCTCCTCGCGGGCGAACAGGTAGATGGTCTCGTGCTGCCGGTGCGGCCGGCGGCATTTTCCTTCCGGCATCGGATTGCGCTTGCGCCAGATCACCTCGCCGCGCAGCAGCCAGCCCGCGTCGCACATCGCCAGGACGAGGCGGTAGGGCAGGGCCAGCAGATTCCCGTACCGGAGCCACGGCTCACTGGAGTCCAGGAACGCTTTCCGCCGGTACCTGGGCTTGACGTAAGCGGAGTTGGCCGGGTCGAGGCCGGCCCGGCCCGGCCCGAGGGTGCTGTACGAGTGGTCCTCGGTACGCCAGTTCACCGGCGTGTTGTACGCGTCGCCGACGTTCAGCCACAGCAGGCCATCCGGCTTGAGCTTGGCCAGCAGCGAGCCGAAAATTGCGGTGAGTTCGGCGAGGTAAGCCCGCGGATCCGCCTCGACGCCATTGCCGCCGGATATCCGCTGGCCCCAGTACGGCGGGCTCGTCACCGCGACGTCGATGCAATTGTCCGGCAGATCGGCGATCAGTTTCCGGCAGTCGCCCTCGGTGACCTCATTCAATGGGAAGCGCCCCACTGATGGGTTGGTCACGCTCGCTCCTGCTCATTACCGGTGGCGATAGCCGGAACTCTATCTAACGGTCTGACCGGCGCCACGGGACACGCCCGCACTGCCTGGCGGCGCTGTCCCCGGGACGGCAAAGCCCGCGGTGACCGCAGTCACCGCGGGGCTGCCGTCGTGAGGTTCAGACCCGGCGCCAGCGGGCCTCGGCCAGCCCGTAGATGCCGAACGCGATCAGGCCGAGCGCCGCGATGATCAGCAGGAACTCCCCGAACGGCGCGTTGCGCAGGGTATGCAGGGACGTGTCCAGGCCGCCCGCCTTGGACGCGTTGAAGGTGATGGCCGCGTCGATCACCAGCACTCCGGCCAGCGCGAACACCAGCCCCCGGGCGATGGTCCCGATGGTGCCCAGCCGCTTCACCATCTTCCGGGTCTGCGGGCTCATCTCCCCGGTCCGCAGGTGCTTCATGAACTTGTGCCTGGCCCCCTCGACCACCAGCGCCAGGCCGACGATCACGATGATCAGCCCGACGATCCCGACCGCGAAGCGGCCGCCGGTGTGGTGCATGACGCTGGCGGTGAAGTCCTTCTCCTGGCCCGCCTGGTTGGACTTCTTGCCCGTGATGACCTTGAAGGTGAGCACCGCGAAGCTGGCGTAGACCAGCCCCCGCACCAGCGACTTGAGCCGCGGGCCCGCGCCGTTGCCCTCGCCGGGGACGCCGAACGCGGCCTCGCTGAAGCGCCACAGGGCGTAGCCGACGAAGCCGATGGCGAGCAGCCAGAGCAGGACCAGGCCAAACGGCTGGGCCGCCAGCAGCTGCAGGGCGCCCTGCTGGTCAGCCTGGTGGCCGCCCTGGCCGACCGCGATCAGGAAGGCGACGATGCCGATGAGGATGTAGATCACGCCGCGGGCGGTCAGGCCCGCCCGGGCCAGGAGCTGGGCCGGGCGGCTGTCCGTGGCCCGGCGGGCCTTCGTGGACATGCGCGCTGATGATGACGACATCACTGTCTCCGCTCTCGGAAACCGGAAGAACCGCCCACCATGTGCCCCGGCGTCCGCGCTTCATGCACGGGTTCGCGGGCGGTGTCCGCGGCCGCAGCGAGCGGGCGCTCGCCGGAGCAGGAGCCGGATCCGCTGCTCGGCGATCTGGTGCGTGTGGTAGCTGAGCCACAGGCACACCGCGGCCAGCGGGAGTTCCACCACGCCACACAGCACGAACGACTCCCAGCGCTCGCTCGCGGGGGTGGTCATGCAGTCGAACCACGCGTCCACGATGAGCAGCGTCGCGGTCGCCGAGGCCGCGGTGGTCAGGTACCGCGACCGGCGCAGCGCGAAGTAGGCCGTGGTCGCGAGCCCGGCGAGCAGGAAGACGTCGAACCCGGCCCAGGCGATGTCGTAGTTCGGCGACAGCTGGCGGGCCGGCAGCGAGACGGCGATGTACCCGATCCACGGCAGCAGGAGCAGCGAGAACAGAACGAACGCCGGGCCGGCCCAGCGCACGAGCGGCGCGTTGTCGGTCAGGACCGCGTTCTCCGGCTCGGGGGCCGCCCCGACCAGGTGGTCGAGGCGGGTGAGCGGGTCCTGGGCATCGGGGGCTGGTTTCACCGTGTACCTCGCCCGTCCCGGGGCGGGCATGAGCCCGGCGCGCATGGTGTTCGTGGTGTTGTATATCAGGCCCTCATCTTCCCCGCTGACAGTAAAGGAATTGTAACGTGACCGTGCGCGATATCCCGCTCACCAACCTGGCCGGCCAGCCTGCCTCACTCGGCGACCTGCCGGCCCACCCTCCTCGTGGTCAACGTCGCTTCCAAGTGCGGCCTCACGCCGCAGTACGAGGGGCTGGAGCGGCTGCACGAGACGTACCGCGACCGCGGGTTCTCGGTCGTCGGCTTCCCCTGCAACCAGTTCGGCGGCCAGGAGCCCGGCACCGCCGGGGAGATCCAGGAGTTCTGCTCGGCCACGTACGGCGTGAGCTTCCCGCTGCTGCAGAAGGTCGAGGTCAACGGCCCGGGACGGCACCCGGTGTACGAGGAGCTGACCGCGGCGCCCGACGCGGACGGCGAGGCGGGCGACATCCAGTGGAACTTCGAGAAGTTCCTGGTCGGCCCGGACGGGGCGGTCGTGGCCCGGTTCCGCCCGCGCACCGACCCCGAGGATCCGGCCATCGTCGCCGCGATCGAGGCGAACCTGCCCGGCTGAACGGCCGTTTACGGCATGGCCCGATATGACCCAGTAGGGCGATAAGGACCATATTGCCGTACTATTCCTGTGTGTCACTAAAGACACCTGATTACTCACTGCAAGGAAACACCTAGCTCGCGTGGGTCGTCCTGGGGTGCGTGACCTGGCGGCCTGAGGTGGTGGAGGCGGCCGGGTCGACGGTTGGGGGGCGATGGCGTGTTTCGTGTTGGCTAACGATTTCTGTTACGTACGCAGTGGCCCCGATACGTCTGGCATGCTGCTGCGGTCCGGCGTCTGCCCCGAATACCCCGCGACCAGCCCAGGAACGCTGAGTGGAGGCCAGCGGTGCTAAGTGCGCCCGAAATCGTTGCGTTGATGCGTCAGGCGGTACCGCCGGGCCGGGAGACTCTGGACGACGCGTCCCTGACCCGCCTGCAGGAGCTGACCCGGGCGCTGCTCGAGGCCAAGCCCGATGCCCAGCAGGAGTACGCGCGGTTCCTGGCCATCAGCGAGCGGGCGCTGCCGCTCCCGGATGGCGAGCTGGACGCCTGGCTGCGCGGCAAGACCGTGGTCGTGGTGGGCGGGACCGGCTGCATCGGCTCCAGGCTGATGCAGCAGGTGGAGCTCCGATGTCCCAAGCGGCTGATCAGCGTGGGCCGGGGGGTGACGGACGGGTACCCGCGGCTGCCCGGCGCCGAGTACCTGCAGGCCGACATCCGGGACCGGTGGCGGTTCGCGGCGGTGATCAGCGAGGTCCGGCCGGACGTGATCTTCCACGTCGCCGCCCAGCGTGACCCGGGCCTGGCCGAGCACGAGGTGCACCGGACCCTGAGCACCAACGTGCTCGGCACCCAGAACGTGGTCACGGTCGCGGCGGAGCTGGGTGTCCCGCAGGTCGTGTGCGCGTCTACCGGCAAGGCCCTGCGGCCCTACTCCCCGGACGTCTACACGGCGTCCAAGCGGGTGGCCGAGTGGCTCGTGGCGGCGGCCGCCACGGCCGGCAGCGGCACCACCTACTCGACCGCGCGGTTCACCCACGTGGTCGACAACTCGATCATCCACGGCCGCCTGCTCGACTGGTGCCGGGGCGGGGTCATCCGGCTGCACAGCGGGGAGATCGGGTTCTACGGGGAGTCCGCGCTCGAATCGGCCCAGCTGTGCCTGGCGGCCGGGCTGGGCGCGCGGCCCGGCGAGCTGCGCGTGCACGCCATCACCGACCTGGGCTGGCCGGTCACCCTGCTCGACGTGGCCCTGGGCGTGCTGGCCCGGACCGGTTCCGCGACACCGATCTACATCAGCGGCTACGACCGCGGCTACGAGCCCATCCCGTTCCCCGGGCTGTACGACCCGCTGACCGCCGGCGAGGTGAGCCCGCTGCTCAGCGCCTTCGAGGCGGCCACGGCGGAACCCATGCCGGGCGGCATGGTGGACGCGTTCCCGCTGGCCGTGACGCCCGGTCCGGAGCTGGACCAGCGGCTGCGCGAACTGGCCGAGGCGTGCCAGCGCACCGAGGACCCCGCGGTGCTGCGCCCGGCCCTGGACCAGCTGTCCTGGGCCCTGCTCGACGCGACCCTCAGCGCCGTGGACCAGCCGGTGCTGGCCCGGGCCGCCCAGCTGACCGTCAAGCACCAGGGCACGCTGATCCCGGAGCACCAGCGGATGCTGGCCGCCATCATGCGCGAGGCCGGCATCAGCGAGTCGGCCCTGGTCTGAGGGACGTGGCCTGAGCTAGCGCCGGACCCAGACGTAGTAGTTGACGCTGTGGTCCCCGTTGCTGATCGTCGCCGCCAGCCGGTAGTCCGGATCGGCCCGCAGGGTGGTGGCCAGGACGTTATCCAGGGCCGGGGTGACCTGGCCGTTGTAGGCGACGACCCGGAAGTAGCCCGCCTTGATCGCGGCGATATAGCCGGCGTTCCCGGTCAGGTACTGGCCCTTCCGGCCGCGGTAGCCGATGAAGTAGGTCGAGGTGAACTGGCTGGGCTGCGCGTCGCGGTGGCTGCGCAGGTAATAGATCGGTACCTCGTCCACCTCGACCAGGTAGTGCGCGCCGGGCTGGAGGTAGCGGCTCATCGTCGCGACGAACCCGCTGGAGTCGGGCCAGGCGTTGAACAGGTCGTTGGCCTGGGTCATCCCGATGACCAGCGCCGCCCCCCAGATCGCGATGCCGACCTGGGCCCGGCGGAAATGGTCGCCGACGATGCGGGCCAGCCCGATCCCGGCGAACGGGGCGGCGAAGAACAGGCCGAAGCCGATGTGCTTCCACAGCGACGTCGCGGTGTGGATGTGGATCTGGTCCGCGGGCGCCAGGAGCGCGGTCCCGGTCAGGACGGCGCCCAGGGTGAGCCGCCACAGCTGGCCCCCGGACTCGGCGATCAGCTCCCCGGGCTCGGTGCGGGCCCGGAGCGTGTACGCGACGGCGCCGATCACGGCCAGCGCGAAGGGCAGCCCGCCCCACACCAGGCTGTCCCGGAGCAGGACCGAGGTGGCCGTGGTGCCCTGGAACCGCGCCGTGGTGGTGAACCTGATGCCCGCCAGGTAGACCGGGCCGGCCAGGTACAGCGCGCCGCCGAGCAGCGCGGCGATCGCCGCGGTCAGCGCGGGCGGCGCGATCAGCGCCTTGCGCCCGCGGTACGGCCAGGCGGCGAGCGCGCTGAGCACCACGATGGTCGGCACGAACAGCCCCGCGGCGTACTTGGTGGCCACCGCGAGCGCGATCGGCGGCGCGGCCAGCAGGTACCCGGGCCAGCGGAACGGCGCGGTCCGGACGACGATCCAGGACGCCAGCGCGAGCAGGAACAGTGACGGGGCGTCGTAGGTGGCCAGGTGGCCGAGGAAGAGGGCCGACTCGGTGACCGAGAAGATCACCGCCGCGCACAGGCCGACCCGCTCGTTGAACAGCCGCCGGGTCATGGAGTAGAGCAGGGCTGTGGTGCCCAGCATCGCGATCAGGCTGACGGCCCGGGCGGCGGCCAGGCCGCCGACGTCGTCGGCGAGCGCGCCGAGCACGGGATACAGGACCGGCGCCCCGGAGAAGTACGAGGCGTAGCTGCCCTGGAGCGGGGTCCCGTGCAGCAGGTGGGCGATCTCCAGGTGGCCGCTGTAGAGGTACAGGGCCTCGTCCTCGAACGCCGTGTTGCCCATCCGGAGGGTCAGGGCCGCCTGCACGCACAGGATCGCGAACAGGACGGCGCGGCTCACCCACGTCCGGCGGCGGCTCGACGTGGTGAACCGCATCGGGCCCGAGCCGTGCTTGCCGCCCGGCAGCCGGAGTACCCGGGTGCTTTCCCCCGGGACCTCCGGGGCCGCGTCAGGTTCCCCGGGGCCCGTGGGCCGCGCGTCGGCCGGCCGGGTGAACTTGGCCAGCATCACCGTGTCGACCACGTCCGGCCAGACCGGCGGGCGCTGGCCGCCTGAATGCTGGCGCTGGTCCCCTTGGGCGGGACGGTCCCGGCGGACCGGCCCCGGGCGCCCGGGGGGCGCCGGGTTATGGGGCCGCCTGCTCATTTCCGCGGATTGACGAGGGGCAGCCCGGAGACGTCACCGGCGAGCGCCGCGCGCACGGGCGGGCGCGATTCGACGCGCCAGTCGATGCCCTGCTTGTTGTAGTCGAACCAGACGAAGCCGAGCACGTCCGGATGCTGGGTCACCGAGTCGACCAGCTCTCTGGCGCACTCCGCTACGGCCGGGCCGGTCTCGATGGCCGTCTCGGCGATGAGAAACGGCTTGCCGGTGAACTGCCTGATCTCGGTCACCGTGGGCTGGTACAGCGTGGCGAACGTGTGCGGGCCGGTCGTGGCGAAGTACCCGGTCAGCCCGACCCAGCTGACGTAGGCCCGGCCCGGCCAGTACGACCTGAGCTGGACCTGCGGCACCGGGTTGATGACGTTGGGGTTCCAGATCCAGATCACGTTGGCCGCCCCGGCCCGGGCGAACAGGTCGTGGATGTGCCGCCAGGCCGCCACGAACTGGGCCGGGGTGGTCTGGCTGGTTCCCCACGGGTACCAGTTGCCGTTCATCTCGTGCCCGAAGCTGATCGCGACGGGCAGGTTCAGGGCCCGGACAGCCTTGGCGAAGCGGGTGATGTAGCCGTCGCTGCGGCCCGCGGCGATGGACTGCACGCTCACCCCGAACGGTTCCCAGGCCATGTAGTACAGCGCGCCGTAGGACCAGGCGTTGGTCACCGCCTGGGTGTCGAACGGCTTGCCCCACGCCACGTACTGGCCGATGAGGTTGGGCTTGCGGCCGGTGTTGGCCGCGAAGCTGTCCACCGGGGCCAGCGAGTCGGGCGCGCCGTCGGCCTCGAGGCCGAAGTACTTCCCGCTGGCCGGGTGCAGGAGCGCGGAGACGTTGTAGGGCGGGCTGCTGGGCCGGGCGCTGGGGGCGGAGCCGGCCGTGGCGTCCTGGCCGCTGGTGGTCGCGGTGGTGTGCGGCGCGGCGAGCAGGCCGCAGCCGCTGAGCACGATGCCCAGTACCGCCAGCCCGGCCAGGCGGGCCCCGGAGTTCCTGATGCTCGCAGTGGCCTTCACGAGACGTACCCCGCCCGGGGCTGGATGAGGATCCGGCCCACCACCACGAGCTGGAACACGCCGAGCACGAAGAGGAGGAAGAAGTTGTACGGGTCCATGGTCATCATGCGCCACAGGGCCAGGCCGGCCCACAGTGCCGCGGACCCGCCGCTCCACAGGATCAGGCCGGCCCAGAAGCGCCGCCGCCCGTCCTGCCGCATCGAGCCGCTGCCGGAGGGCTGCCAGCCCCGCAGCCGTCCCGCGCAGCATGTCCCAGAGCGCGAAGACGTGGGCCCAGCCCGAGATGACCCGGACCGACCAGGCCTCGAGCCGGTACGGGGCCCGGTGCCACATCGGGTAGATCACGCCCGCGTAGAACAGCACCGGCGCGACGAAGATCAGGTTGCGCAGCAGCAGGCTGCCCGGCACGAACAGCATCATGCCGACGGCCAGCGCGGGCGCCACGAACGTGAAGACGGCGGTGTAGACGTACCCGATGAAGCCGGTCAGGTAGCACAGCCGGGTGTAGAGCGGCAGCTTGGTCGACCAGAAGATCCGGTCCTTCAGCAGGCTCATGGTCCCCGAGCACCAGCGGTACTGCTGGTTCACGAACGCGAGGATGTTGTCGGGGCAGTTGCCGGTGGACAGGGCGACCGGCAGGTAGTGCAGCCGCCAGCCCAGCCGGTGCAGGTCGAAGCCGGTCCACAGGTCCTCGGAGTGCTCCGCGAGGGACATGCCGCCGTTGGGCTCCAGGGCCGTGCGCCGGTAGACCGCGCAGCTCCCGACGCAGATCGCGCCGCCTTTCTTGGCCCGGGCCGTCTGAATGGACCGGTAAAAGAGCTCCTGAATGGCGCCCGCGCCACGCTCGACCCAGGTCTGCTGATCCAGGACATGGAAGAACTGCGGGGTCTGGACAATCCCCACGTCGGGGTACATGTCCAGGTAGGGCAGGGTCTCGTCGAGCGTGTCCTGGCGCGGGGCGAAGTCGGCGTCCAGCAGCAGGATGTACTCGCCGTCGGAGATCTGGAACCCGAACCGCAGGTTGCCGGCCTTCTTGAACCAGCCCCGGTCCGGGCGGGTGGCGTAGGCGAACCCGTAGTGGCGGGCCATGGCCTTCAGGGTCGGGCTGGCCGAGTCGTCCAGCACGTAGGGGGTGACCCGGCCCGGGTAGTGGTTGCGCAGCACGGCCACGTGGGACCAGGCGTTGCGCAGCACCTCGATCGGCTCGCCGCAGACCGGCAGGAAGATGTCCACCGACGGGTAGCGCCGGGGTGCCCAGGCGGCCACGATGCGCTTGTGCTCATCCAGGTCGAAGCTGCGGCTCATCCCGTCCACGATCATGGACAGCAGGAAGCAGAACGCGCCGAACACCGCGAACGGCGCGTAGAGGATGAACCAGTGGGAGTTCTCGACCATCCGGATCTGGCTGTACACCAGGGGCGGGAAGCTGAGCACCGAGCAGAGGGTGAGCACCCAGATGTGCCGGCGGACGTAGGAGAACTTCTCACTGTCCAGCGGCGGGGTCGGGAGCACCGGGGGCACCGAGTCGCGGGAAGGCGGGGGAAGCAGGGCCCGGCCCTTGCGATGCCGTGGTGCTGCCCTGGAACCCCCCCTGCGTTCGATGACACCGGCCATCGTCGACCCTTTCTCCATCCAGAAGCCAGTGGCGGGCACCCGGACGTAAGGCACGAACGAAACGAACCGGGCGGGGCTTCACAGGATTGTAATGTCGGGTTGTCCGCCGGTGCGGTGAGAACAACCGAATTAGCCCGGTCCATCCGGACAATCCATTACCTTACGACTACTCTCCGCAGTGGTTTAGTGCGGTTACCCTCGGTCACATCTGAGGGACACGTGAGGCGGCATATCCTGCTCTGCAGAGAGCGTCAACCTGCGAGAGCTACGGCGGAGGCGGTCATGGGACTTATGGACAAGGTCCGGGCGCAGGGCACGCAAATCGCCCAGATGGCCCAGGACACGGCGCGCGAGGGCAAGGTCAAGCTGGATCAGGCCCAGGCCAAGCGGCGGGCGGATGCGATGTTCCGCGACCTGGGCGCGACCGTGTACGCGGAGCGCACCGGGCGGGGGACCCCGGACAGCCAGGACAAGATCGACCGGCTGGTGGATGCGCTGTCCCGGCAGGAGGCGTCCCAGGGGCTCGGTGATCCGGACGCCAGTGCCCCCGGAGACGGTGCCCCGGGGGGCAGTTCTCCGGGAGAGAGCACCCCCGGAGAGAGCACCCCGGGAGCAAGCACCCCGGGAGCAAGCGGCCCGGGAGCAAGCGGCCCGGGAGCAAGCGGCCCGGGAGCAAGCGGCCAGGGAGAGAGCGCCCCGCCGGCGGGCTAGTCCCCCTCGTCATCCGCCCGCCAGCGCCGGCGGTAATAGACCTGGTCACGCCGCGTGAGTACGGACGGGTTCCCGGATGCTGGCCCGGGATAGCCGGGCTGCCGGGTAACCGGCTCGCGCCGGACCCAGATCGGCTCCGTCAGTGGTTCCAGGTTCTCCGGAGGCCTTTCCAGGTCCTGGACAGTCTGCGCTGGCACCCTCGCCGGGCGCAGGAGCGTCTCCTGCTTCCCCGCCGGAACGCCGGCGACCCGCTCCGCCGGGCTACCGGCGACGCTCTCCGCCGGGCTACCGCCGGCCACCTCCGCCGCGCCGTGCGGAGGCAGGGGGCGCGTGGTCGTCAGGCCGAGCACCAGCACGGCGCACCCGCACCCGGTCAGCAACAGCCAGGCCGGGCGGCTCGCGGAAGCAAACTCCGTTTGTATCGGCCCGTGCAGGTTCGTGTTCAGCAACGCGCCGCTGATCGCCACGCCGAGGGCCTGACCCAGCTGGCGGCTGGCGGAAGCAATGCCGGAGGCCAGGCCCGCCTGGCTGGGCGGCATGGCCGAGACGGCTGCGGTGCTGATCTGGCCGTTGACCATGCCCAGGCCGATGCCGAACACCATGAAGGCCGCGATGAGGTAGAACTCTCCGGAAAACGCGGTCAGCCGCGACATCGCGGCCATGCTCAGGGCCAGGGCGCCGCCGCCCAGCGTCAGCGGGACCCGCAGGCCGTTGCGGGCCGCCAGCCGGGCCGCCAGCAGCGGGCAGACGGCCATCGCCGCGGCCGCGGGCAGCATGTGCAGGCCCGCGTCCAGCGCCGACAGGCCCCGCGCGTCCTGCAGGTAGAGCGTGACCAGGAAGAGGAAACCGCCCAGGCAGCCGAACGCGCAGATGCCGGTCAGCACCGCCCCGGTGAACGGCAGGTTGCGGAAGAAGCGGGGATCGATCAGGGGGTCCTTCCGGCGCAGATCCCACAGGACGAGAACCACCAGCGCCAGCCCGGCCAGCCCGAAGAGACCGCGGATCGCGGGTTCACGCCAGTCCGTCCGCGCGCCCTCGATGATTGCGTAGATCAGGGACCCGACCATGACAATGACCAGGATCTGGGCGACCAGGTCGGGCCTGCGCTGGGCGCCGGGCCGCGATTCCGGGATGTACCTGGCGGCCAGGGCGATGGCGACCAGCCCGACCGGCACGTTGACCCAGAAAATGCTCCGCCAGCCGACCGTGCTGGTCAGTATTCCCCCGAGGAGCGGCCCGAGCGCCATGCTCACGCCGAACATGCTTATCCAGACCCCGATCGCCCAGGCCCGCTCGGCCCTTCCCTTGAAGACACTGGCGATAATGGATACCGCGACGGGGTTGAGCATCGATCCGCCGATCGCCTGCAGCACGCGGAATGCGACCAGCCACCTAAGGCTGGGCGCCACGGAGCACAGTGCCGAGCTGACGGTGAACACGGTCAGCCCGATCTGGAAAACGCGCCGGCGGCCGAAGCGGTCGGCCGTGGCCCCCGCGAGCATCACCAGACTGGCCAGGACCATCGTGTAACCATCGACGATCCACTGCAGGCCGGATACGGAGGCACTCAGCCCTCTGGCGATCGTCGGCAGCGCGACATTGACGATCGTGTTGTCAAGGCCCACGATGAACAGGCTCAGGCAGCACGTGGCAAGAATCAGCTGATGGCGCCCAGGGATCGCCTGGCGCGCGCGCACACCCCGGTTGTGACGCGTCATGGGCGAGTAATGTCACCCCGTTCACACGGCTTACAGATCCGCAAGTATGGAACTATAGGTGCATCGCACACCATCCGTCCCATAGACAATTAAATTAACCATCGACCGGCGCCCGCTCTGAAGAATTTGCTCGAGTTGACCGCGGGATTGCAGGGGTGGCACGCCTATTGCAGGGAATTGCAGGCGCGGCCGAACGAAGGTCGACCGAATCGCGTACTTTATCCCGATTCCATGCGATGGCGCGAAGTGCTTACGGCCCGCCGGGAACAGGGATTTAGCTGAGGGTCATGTCGCCGGTTAGCCCGGCTAGTGGCAGGCGTCCTGGGCGGCGGTGGCGGACGGGACGCCGCTGGAGGACGCCCCCGGATTCGGCGTGGCCGTCGGGGAGGTCACGGAGTAGCCGTTCGTGCCCAGGATGACCCGCACCCTGGCCAGGCCCTTCATCTGCCTCAGTGAGCCGCCGGGGATGTCCTTCCGGACCAGCCTGGCCCCGGCGGCGTCCCCGGGCGGGTACTCGATCAGGGTCTGGCTGATGTCGTGAACGGGCCAGGTCAGCCCGGCCTTGACCGGGAAGCCCAGCCGGGTCAGGTCGGCGCCGGTGGTGGCGGACAGGCCGCTGATCAGCGTGCCGTTCCACACCTCGACCGGCACCTGGCTCCGGTGCAGCTTCCGGCTGGCCGTCCGGGCGGGCGCGGGCCTGGGCTTCGTGGCGGGCTTGTCGTTCTTCAGCTCGCCGAACAGGGCCTGCGACTCCTTGGCGTCCCACAGCACCGCCAGCTGGCCGGTCGGGGTCTGGTAGTTGTAGTTGGACAGCGGCACGGTCATGAACCGGACGTCGCCAGGGGAGATGCCGCGCATCTGGTCCGCGAGCGCCGCCACGTTGAGGCCCTGGTCCACCTTGATCGCGGCCAGCGCGGCCCGCAGGAACCGGTCCAGCTTGACCGGGTTGCCCAGCGTCCCGGAGCTGATCGCCTCGCTGAGCATCGAGGACAGCAGGCGCTGCTGGTCCTGGATCCGGGCCAGGTCCGAGGTGGCGAACGAGTGGCGGTCCCGGGCGTACTCCAGCGCCGTGATCCCGCTGACGTGGTGGCGCCCCTTGGACAGGTGCAGCCCGCTGTAGGGGTCATCCACCGCGAACGGCAGGCAGATGCTGACGCCGCCCAGGGCGTCGATGACCTTGACGAAGCCGAGGAAGTTGACCTGGACGAAGTCGTTGATGGTCAGCCCGGTGTTCTGCTCCACGGTCTGGACCACGAGCTTCGGGCCGCCCAGGCCGTAGGCCGCGTTGATCTTGTTCATGCCGTGCCCGGGGATGCTCACCCAGGAGTCGCGGGGAATGCTGATCACGGTGACCCGGCTCCGGTCGCCGGACACGTGGATCAGCATCATCGTGTCGGAGTTGGAGCTGACGTCGTTGCCGACGTGCAGCGCGAGTTCCTGGTGGCGGGTCAGCCCGGAGCGCTGGTCCACCCCGGCCAGCAGCACGTTCAGCGGCCCGCTCGCCGGGGTGCCCGCGGTGCCCGCGTTGACCCGGCCGATGGTGTCGTTGATGTAGCTGGTGAATCCCCAGGCCGTCCCGGCGGCGAACAGCACCACCGCGGACAGGGCGGCGCTCACGGCCAGCATGAGGCGGCGCCGCCGGGCCTTGCGCCCGGCCGCGATGTGGGTCATCAGCCGCTGCTGCGCGGCGGACGGTGCGGGCCGCCGCCGCCCGCCACGGGGCGGGGGCGCAGGCAGATCCCCGCGCTGGCCCGGTCCGGTCATCGGCTCTTCCGGCGCGCCGGGCGGCCCGCCGGGCCCGCCCGGGCCGCTGGCCGCAGGACGGGAACCGGAACCGGCCATCCAGCCAGGTTCACGGTATCCACCCATCGCGGCGTCGTCGCTGTCGGCCATCGGCCCCCCAGATGCCGGCTTTCAGTAGGCTAGCGCGGCCAGCACGGATTGGCCGGGAGGCGAGGCGTGTCCGGGGTGGATTGCCGGTGATGTCCCCGGCAGCGGGCGGGCGCGCAGCCCGGCGGGCTATCCGGTGGGCGGCTCGGGGTCGCGCGGCAGGCCGAGGATGCGCTCGCCGATGATGTTCAGCTGGATGTCGGTGGTCCCCCCGCCGATCGTCAGGGCCCTGGTCAGCAGGACCTGCCGGGCCCATGGAGCACGACTCCGGCACCGCTGCCCCGGGGCCCTCCATCGACCAGCACAACTCCGCGATCTCCTGGGCGTGGCGCATGCCGAGCAGCTTGCGGACGCTGCCGGTGGCTCCCGGCTCGGTCCCGGACAGCTGCTTCAGCGTGACCCGCATGCCGAGGACGTCGATCGCGTGCCCCTCGGCCACCAGCCGCCCGGCCGTCCCGAGCTGGCTCTGCCGGGCCTCCTCGCCCAGCCCGCTCAGCACCTCCAGCAGTTCCGGCGTGCCGCAGCCGAACGTCCAGGTCCGGGACAGCGACACGCGCTCGTTGGCCAGCGTGGTCCGGGCCACCCGCCAGCCGTCGCCGACCTCGCCCACCACCAGGTCGTCCGGCACCAGCACGCCGTCCAGGAAGACCTCGTTGAACAGGGCGTCCCCGGTCATCTCGCGCAGCGGGCGCACGGTCACCCCCGGCGATTTCATGTCCACCAGGAAATAGGTGATGCCCGCGTGGCGCCGGGTGGACGGATCCGTGCGGGCCACGCAGATGGCCCAGTCCGCCTCCTTGGCGAGCGACGTCCAGACCTTCTGGCCGGTCAGCCGCCACCCCCGGCCTTCTCCATCGCGCTCAGCGCGGGTGGTCAGCCCGGCCAGGTCCGACCCGGCCCCGGGTTCGCTGAACAGCTGGCACCAGGTGATCTCGCCGCGCAGCGTGGCGGGCAGGAACCGCTCCTGCTGGGCCGGGGTGCCGTAGCTGACCAGGGCCGGGACGACCCAGGCGCCGATCAGCAGGCCCGGGGCGCGCAGCCCGGCGTGCTTCATCTCCTCCGCGATGACCAGCTGCTCCAGCGGGCCGGCCGCCCGGCCCCAGGGCGCGGGCAGATGCGGGACCACCCAGCCGCCGGCCGCCAGTCCGCGCGGTCTGCTCCCGGCGCTCCAGCGCCGCGACGGCGGCCAGGTCCGCGCGGATCTGCGCGCGCAGCGGCCCGGCGTCCGCGGGCAGATCGACCCGGACCGGCCGGCGGACGCCGCCGAGGGCCAGCTCCGCGACCTGGCGGGCCCAGTCCGCGGCCGGGCCGAGCAGCGCGCGCAGCGACAGCGCGCGCCGGTAGTACCGGTGCGCCGGGTGCTCCCAGGTGTAGCCGATCCCGCCGAGGACCTGGATGCACTCGTGGGTGCAGCTGACCGCCGCGTCGAGCGCCACGACCGCGGCCACCGCGGCGGCATAGTGAACTTGGGGCGCCCTCACCTGATCCGGCGCGGGCACCTCGTCCCACGCGGCCGCGGCGTCCCACGCGGCCGCCGGCGGCCTGCTCGGCCGCGGTGAGCATCCGGGCGCACCGGTGCTTGACCGCCTGGAACTGGCCGATCGGCCGGCCGAACTGGTGCCGGATCTTCGCGTACTCCGCCGCGGTCCGCACCGCCCAGCCGGCGATGCCGGACGCTTCCGCGGCGAACAGCGTGGCCGCCAGGCTGGTGACCTCGCTGCGGCCCAGGCCGGGCAGGACCCGCCCGGCCGGCACCGGCAGCCGGTCAGCGCGGACCGTGGCCAGCGGCCGGGTCAGGTCCAGGCTGTCCAGCCCGGTGACGGCCAGGTCCGCGGCGTCCACCACGGCCCAGCGCTCCTGCGTCCCGGCCCCGCCCGGCCCGCACAGCACCGGCAGCACCACCAGGTCGGCCAGGCTGCCCCCGAGAACCGGCCCCGACTCGCCGTCGAGGATCAGGCCGCCGTCGGCGGCGGGCGTGCCGGTCAGCGCGGCGCCCAGGGCCACGGCCCCGGACCGGGACCCGTCCGCCAGCCCGGCCAGCAGCTTCTGGATCTCGCCGGGCATGCCGCTCCGGGCTGCCCCAGCACTGGCTGCCCCCGCGTGGGCTGCCTCCCCACTGGCTGCGCCTGCACGGGCCAGCGCCGCACTGGCCAGCACCGTGGGCAGGAACCCGCCCGGGACCAGGGCGTCCCCCAGCTCCTCCAGGGCCACCGCCAGCTCGCCGAGGCCGTACCCCTGCCCGCCGGACTCCTCCGGCAGGTGCAGCCCCAGCAGCCCCGGCATCGGGCTATCGGGCCGCCCGGCCCAGCCGCGGACCGACGCGGCCAGTTCCAGATGCTCTTCGCTGACCCCGAGCGCCATGGTTCACCTCGCTGTGAGAGCAGGCCCGTGCGTAATGCCGCGGTAACGAACACCCAAGCACGGCCGGACCAGGTCAACAATGGGTAGATGGAGCCAGAGCCGCCTGCCGGGACCGGCGAGCCGGGAAGCCCGTCCGCACAGCTGGGCCCCGCCGGGCCCGCTGTCCCGCCCGAGCGGGATGGCGCCCATCCAGGGCCGGCCGGTGCACCGCCGGAAGGCGCGGATGACCATGGTCCGCGGCGCCCGCCCCGCGGGTACCGGCCGCTCCGCCCGCCGCGTCCCGGCCGGGTCCGCAACCCGGTCTGGTACGCGCTGGTGACCAGGGCCGAGCGCGTCGAGCATGAGGCCGCGAGGGATGTGCACAACCTGCCCGCCTGGCGGCGCAGCACCCGGGGCGAGTTGCGCTGGCCGGTCTCCATCAGCATCATCGCCGCGATCGTCCTGCAGGTCCTGCTGCCGGATCAGCTGTCGATGCGCCCGCTTCCGACGTTCCTGCTGCCGGTCCTGGAGGGCGGGCTGGTGCTCGCCCTGGCCATCGCCAACCCGGTCCGGATCGAGCGGCGCGGCGTGTTCGTGCGCTGGGTCAGCATCGTGCTGATCCTGCTGATCACCGCGGCCAACGCGGCGTCCGCGATCCTGCTCATCCGGGAGATCCTCCGGGGCGGCCACGCCACCAGTGTCGCCGGACCCCTGCTCGCCTCCGGCGCCGCCATCTGGGCCACCAACGTGATCGCGTTCGCCCTCTGGTACTGGGAGTTCGACCGGGGCGGCCCGGTGCATCGCGCCCACGGCACGTTCCAGTACCTGGACTTCCTGTTCCCGCAGATGACCGTGGATGACCTGACGCCGCCGGACTGGGAGCCGATCTTCGTGGACTACCTCTACCTGTCGTTCACGAACGCGACCGCGTTCAGCCCGACCGACGTGATGCCGCTGGCCCGCTGGGCGAAGCTCACCATGCTGGTCCAGTCGGCGGTGTCACTGTCGCTGGGCGCGCTGGTGATCGCCCGCGCGGTGAACATTCTCTAGCTGGTCCCCGGCAGAGCTGGGCCACCGATAGCCATCCTGGTTACTAACGGGTATTATGGAGCCTTGTTACTCACCAGTAGCAGTCATGGAAGCACCAGAGCTGCTGAGGAATGGGGGCGGCCATGGGTCACTACAAGAGCAACCTTCGCGACATCGAGTTCAACCTGTTCGAGGTGCTGCGCCGCCAGGACCTGCTCGGCCGTGAGCCTTACCCGGATGTGGACGAGGAGACCGCCCGCGGCATCCTCGACGAGGTGAACCGGCTGGCCACCGGCCCGATCGCCGCGTCCTTCACCGACGCCGACCGGAACCCGCCCGTGTTCGACCCGGAGACCGCGTCGGTGCGGATGCCGGAGGGCTTCAAGAAGTCGTTCGCCGCGTTCATGGACGCCGAGTGGTTCCGCCTCGACCTGCCCGCCGAGCTGGGCGGCATCGCCGCGCCCCGGACGCTGGCCTGGTCGGTGGCCGAGCTCATCCTGGGCGCCAATCCCGCGGTCTGGATGTACTCCGGCGGCCCGAACTTCGCCCAGGTGCTGTGGGCCATCGGCACCCCGGAGCAGCAGGAGTTCGCGCAGCAGGCCATCGACCGCAAGTGGGGCAGCACCATGGTGCTGACCGAGCCGGAAGCCGGCTCGGACGTGGGGGCCGGCCGGACCAAGGCGATCGAGCAGCCCGACGGCACCTGGCACATCGAGGGCGTCAAGCGGTTCATCACCAGCGCCGAGCACGACATGGCCGAGAACATCTTCCACCTGGTGCTGGCCCGCCCCGAGGGTGCCGGGCCCGGCACCAAGGGCCTGTCCATGTTCCTGGTCCCCAAGTACCTGGTCGGCCCGGACGGTGAGCTCGGCGAGCGCAACGGCGTCCGCGTCACCGGGGTCGAGCACAAGATGGGGCTCAAGGCCTCCACCACCTGCGAGCTCACCTTCGGCGGCGAGCGCCCGGCGGTCGGCACCCTGGTCGGCGGGGTGCACGACGGCATCCGCCAGATGTTCCTGATCATCGAGCACGCCCGGATGATGGTCGGGACCAAGGCCATCGCCACGCTGTCCACCGGCTACCTGAACGCGCTGGGGTACGCCCGCGAACGGGTCCAGGGCGCGGACATGACCCAGATGGGGGACAAGACCGCACCGCGGGTCACGATCATCCATCACCCCGACGTCCGCCGGATGCTGATGATGCAGAAGGCGTACGCCGAGGGCATGCGGGCGCTGGTGCTGTACACCGCGTCCTGGCAGGACGCGGTGCAGATCGCCAAGGCCGAGGGCCGGACCGAGCCGGGCACCACGGGCGACCTCGCGGTCCGCGTGAACGACCTGCTGCTGCCGGTGGTCAAGGGCGTCGGCTCCGAGCGGGCCTACGAGCTGCTCACGCTGTCCCTGCAGACCTATGGCGGCTCCGGCTTCATCCAGGACTTCCCGGTCGAGCAGTACATCCGGGACGCCAAGATCGACAGCCTGTACGAGGGCACCACCGCGATCCAGGGCATGGACCTGTTCTTCCGCAAGACCCTGCGCGACCAGGGGGTGGCCCTGGGCCGGGTGCTCAGCGAGATCAAGGAGTTCGCGGCCAGCGAGGCCGGCAACGGGCGGCTCAAGACCGAGCGCGCCGCGCTGTCCGCCGCGATCGCCGACGTCGAGGCCATGGTCGCGACCATGTCCGGGTACGCGCTGGCCTCGCTGGAGCAGCCCGCCGAGGTCTACAAGGCCGGGCTGAACAGCACCCGGCTGCTGATGGCCCTGGGTGACCTGCTGATCGGCTGGCTGCTCGCCCGGCAGGCCGAGATCGCGCTCCGCGCCCTGGACGAGGGACCCGGCCGGGACGAGGCTTTCTACCAGGGCAAGGTGGCCACCGCGCGGTTCTTCGCCGAGACCGTGCTGCCCCGCCTGGCCGTGGAGCGCCAGATCGCCGAGTCCACCACGCTGGACCTGATGGAGCTCCCTGAAGAAGCCTTCTAGAGGTCGTACTGCACGGCGGCCCGGTCGGCCACGATCGGCGTCACGTACGTCCCGATGATGTCCCGGTGCACCGGGTGGTCCCGGTAGACCAGGTAGTCCTCGACGTTGTCGAAGTCCGCCACCACCGCGAACTGGTGGTTGCCCGGGTTCATCCCCGCGTCCAGGCCGACGTGGTAGTCCCTGATCTCCCCGATGGCCCCGGGCAGGGTGCGCAGCTGGCGGCCCAGTTCCTCCTGCTGCTCCAGCGTGGTCTGGGGCGTGAACGTGAACAGCACGACGTGCCGGAACATCGGCGATCCCTCCGGTTTGGTCAGCGTGCGCCAGGTCAGGCCCACGCCAGCATGTGCAGCGGGTCATGCAGCATGGCCCCGATGTCGCGGAGCACGGCCGAGCCCAGGTCGCCGTCCACGATGCGGTGATCGAACGACAGCGACAGGGTCGTGACCTTGCGCACCGCGAGCTGGCCGTCCACCACCCACGGCGCGTCCTTGATCTGCCCGAAGGCCAGGATGGCCGCTTCCGGCGGCGTGATGATCGGCGTCCCCGCGTCCACCCCGAACACGCCGACGTTGGTGATGGTGATCGTGCCGCCGGACAGGTCGGCCGGTGACGCCCGCCCCGCCCGGGCCGTGGCGGCCAGATCGGCCAGGGCCCCGGCCAGCGCGGGCAGGTCCAGGCCGTCCGCGCCCTTGATGTTCGGCACGACCAGCCCGCGCTCGGTGGCGGCGGCGATGCCCAGGTTCACGTAGTGCTTGACCACGATCTCCTGCGCGTCCTCGTCCCAGGTTGAATTGATCATCGGATGCCGCGCCGCCGCGGTCAGCAGCGCCCGGGCCACCAGCAGCAGCGGCGACACCCGCACCCCGGCGAACTCCGGCAGCTCGCGCAGCGTCCGCACCGCCTCGACCGTGGCGTCCACGTCAATCTGCAGGAACTCGGTCACGTGCGGGGCCTGCCGCGCGCTGGCCGCGACCGCCGCCGCGGTGTGCTTGCGAACCCCCCGGATGGGGATCCGCTCCTCGCGGAGACCGGACGCTGCCGCCGCGACCCGGGGGGCCGGCGCCCCCGCGGCCTGCTGCACGTCGTCCCGGGTGATGGATCCGCCCGGCCCGGTGCCGGCCAGCCCGCCCAGGTCCACGCCCAGTTCCCGGGCCAGCTTGCGCACCGGGGGCTTCGCCAGCACGCTGACGTGGGCGCCCGCCGCACCGTTGGCGGGGGCCGGCCTGGCCTCCGCAACGGAGCCGATCCCGGCCGGTGCCCTGCGTGGCCGCCGGGTGGTCGCGCCGGCCTTGACCCCGTAGCCGACCAGGACCGCCTGCCGCTCCGCGGGCGGGGGGACCGGGGGGACCAGGTCCTCCGAGGAGGGCCGCGGGCCTTCGGCAGCGATGGCGGCCGGGTCGGTATGCCCCGGCTCCGGCCTGGCGGGCGGCCCGGGAACTGGCGGGACCGGAACTGGCGGGACGGGAACTGGTGTCCCGCCTGCCGGGCCGGGCACGTCCACCGCGATGATCGGCGTGCCCACGTCCACGGTCTGGCCCTCGGGCACCAGCAGCGCGGCCACCACGCCGGCGTACGGGCTGGGCAGCTCGACTACGGCCTTGGCCGTCTCGATGTCCACGATGATCTGGTTCACGGTCACCGGGTCACCGGGCTTCACCCGCCAGGTGACGATGTCCGCCTCGGTCAGTCCCTCGCCCACGTCGGGGAGCCGGAATTCCCGGCGCTGCGTGGTTACAGATTCGCTCATGCCAGCCCCCTTTCAGACGGTGAAGGTGCGGTCCACGGCGTCCAGCACCCGGTCGAGGTCCGGCAGGTAATGATCCTCCAGCCGCGACGGCGGGTACGGGGTGGAGAAGCCGCCCACCCGCAGCACCGGCGATTCCAGCTGGTAGAAGCACTCCTCGGTGATCCGGGCGGCGATCTCCGCGCCCAGGCCGCCGGTGACCGCGGCCTCGTGGGCCACCACGCACCGGCCGGTGCGCCGCACCGAGCCGCAGATGGTCTCCATGTCCAGCGGGGACAGGGAGCGCAGGTCGATGACCTCCACCGAGCGTCCTTCGGCCCGGGCCGCCACGGCCGACTCCACGCAGGTCCGGACCATCGGGCCGTAGCACAGCAGGGTCACGTCGGTGCCGTCCAGCACGATCCTGGCCTGGTCCAGCGGCAGGGCGCCGTCCAGGCCGGCCGCCGGGTCCACCTCGGCCTTGTCCCAGTACCGGCGCTTCGGCTCGAAGAAGATGACCGGGTCGTCGCAGCGGATCGACTGCTGGATCATCGTGTGGGCGTCCGTGGAGTTGGCGCAGGCCACCACGCGCAGTCCCGCGGTGTGCACGAACAGCGCCTCCGGGGACTCGCTGTGGTGCTCGACCGCGCCGATGCCGCCGCCGCACGGGATCCGGATCGTGACCGGCATGGTCACCTGGCCCAGCGAGCGGAGCCGCATCTTGGCCAGCTGGCTGACGATCTGGTCGAAGGCCGGGAACACGAACCCGTCGAACTGGATCTCGCAGACCGGCCGGTACCCGCGGAGTGCCAGCCCGATCGCCGTGCCGATGATGCCGGACTCGGCCAGCGGGGTGTCGACGACCCGGTCTTCCCCGAAGTCCTTCTGCAGGCCGTCGGTGACCCGGAACACGCCGCCCAGCTTGCCGACGTCCTCGCCCATCACGAGCACCCGGGGGTCGTCCTCGAGCGCCTTGCGCAGGCCCGCGTTGATCGCCTTGGACAGCGTCATGACCGTCATCGGGCCTCCTCCCCGGCGAACGAGTCGAGGTAGGCCGCGTACTGCTCGCGCTCCGCGTCCAGCAGCGCGTTCGGCCCGGCGTACACGTTCTCGAAGATGGCCAGCGGCTGCGGGTCGGGCATCTCCAGGCAGGCCTGGCGGACCCGGGCGCCCATCTGGTCAGCCTCGGCGTCCACCCCCTCCAGGAACGCGGCGCGGGCGGCGCCGGTGCGCACCAGGTACGCCTTGACCCGCTCGATCGGGTCCTTCAGCTTCCACGCCTCCAGCTCGCTGGCCAGCCGGTACCGGGTCGGGTCGTCGGTGGTGGTGTGCGCGCCCATCCGGTAGGTGAACGCCTCGATGAACGTGGGGCCCTGGCCCTCCCGGGCCGCCTGCATAGCCTTCCTGGTCACCGCCAGGCAGGCGAACACGTCGTTGCCGTCCACCCGGACCCCGGGGAAGCCGAAGCCGCTGGCCCGCTGGTACAGCGGGATGCGGCTCTGGCGTTCCAGCGGCTCGGAGATGGCCCACTGGTTGTTCTGGCAGAAGAACACGACCGGCGCGTTGAACACCGACGCCCAGATGAACGCCTCGTTGACGTCTCCCTGGCTGGTCGCGCCGTCGCCGAAGTAGACGATGACCGCCTCGCCGTCCTCGCCGACCGCGCCGTCCCGCTGGACGCCCATGGCGTACCCGGTGGCGTGCAGCGTCTGGGCGCCGATCACGATCGTGTAGAGGTGGAACCGGTGTGCGTTCGGGTCCCAGCCGCCGTGGCTGACCCCGCGGAACAGCTCCAGCAGCCGGCTCGGGTCCAGCCCGCGGCACCAGGCCACGCCGTGCTCGCGGTAGGTGGGGAAGGCCATGTCCCGCGGCCCGAGCGCGCGGCCCGAGCCGACCTGCGCCGCTTCCTGCCCGAGCAGCGAGGCCCAGATACCGAGCTCACCCTGCCGCTGCAGGGCGATGGCCTCGGTGTCGATCCGGCGGACCAGGACCAGGTCCCGGTAGAGGTCTTTCACCTCGTCGTCGGTGAGCTCCAGGGGGTAGTCCGGATGCTCGACCCGCTCACCCTCGGGCGTGAGCAGCTGGATGGTTTCGGTGCGCGTCCCCGGCGGCCGGTCCAGGCCTGCCGGGCCTCCCGGTGCGGTGACCGCACCGTCGGCGTCGACGGTCACGTGCCACTCCCTCTGGTGGTGGGGCTCAGGATCCCCCATGGTGGTGGGGTTCACGATGCCCCATGGTGGTGGGGTTCACTAGGGCCATCGTGGCAGACCGGGTACCGCCCCTGGCAACCCTGGTACACAAGAGCAGACTGCCGCCCAGCCGCGCACAGAGAGGCAGGAATCCCGTGGCCCGAATCGTCGTCGAGGTGATGCTCCGCAAGGAGATCCATGATCCGCAGGGGGAGGCGATCGCGAGCGCGGCCCACCGGCTCGGGTTCGGCGAGGTGCTCGGGGTGCGCCAGGGCAAGCGGTTCGAGGTGGAACTGAGCGGGCCCGCGGACCAGGCGGCGATGGCCCGGGTAGCGGAGCTGGCCGGGGAGCTGCTGGCCAACCCGGTGATCGAGGAGTTCACGCTGCACGAGAGCTGACCCGGAGCCGGCTGATCAGTCGACCAGACGATTGAGCACAACTACATAACACTAAGAGTTCACGATTATCCGCGCCAGGGCCGGGAAAGGTCACAAGTGGCCAGCACCAACACGGGATGAGGGACCTGAGGGGCGGATGCGGGCTCACATGAGACGCGCCGAGGAGTCGATTGTGGACGTTGAGTTCTGCCTGGTGTTCCCGCATGAGGCACTCAGCGTGCCCGTCATGCGGAGGGTCCTGGGCGACACCCTACGCCGGCTCGGTGCCGATGAGGAAGGGGTCAGTGACCTCCTCCTTGCGGTGACCGAAGCCTGCACGAACGTGCTCAAGCACGGCGCACCGGGACCCCGCTACGAGATCGTGGCCCGGATCGGCCAGCGTGGCTGCCTGATCCAGGTCCTGAACGATGAGCGCGGCCCCGACTCACTCCTGGTGCCGGCCCCGCGGCGGCCCATGTGGGATGCCGTGCACGCGCCGTCGCGATTCCGCCGCCGGTCCGGTGGCCCCTCGCCCCGGCGGGCCCCTCGCTCCGGCGGGCGGTGGCGCCCGGCCGGGCAGCCGCTCACCGAGGACCAGATGATCGCGCTGCTGCCCGAGTCCGGCCGCGGCCTGGCCATCATGCGGGCCTGCGTGGACGATGTGACGCTGAGCAGCGGGCCCGGACTGGGCACCGTCGTCTCCCTGGAGAAGCGGATGGCGTGGCGGGACGACGCGCCGCTCCTGGAGGGCGAGCTCCGGAACGCGGGCTGAGCCCGCCACTACCCCCGCCTCCCTCTCACGGCGGCTCCTGCGCGGGCTCTCGGGTACTCGGGCGGCACGGTAACCTGCAGGCAGATACCCCCGCTCTCCCTGCTGCGAGGATGCTCATGACAGCCCGCGTGGGCGTCATCACTTTCCCTGGATCGCTGGACGACGCCGATGCCGCACGCGCCGTGGCCCGGGCCGGCGCCGAGCCGGTCCCGCTCTGGCACGGCGACACCGACCTGCGCGGCCTGGCCGCGGTCATCCTGCCCGGCGGCTTCTCCTACGGCGACTACCTGCGCTGCGGGGCCATCGCCCGGTTCGCTCCGGTCATGACCGGGCTCGTGCCGGCCGCCCGGGCCGGGCTGCCGGTCCTGGGCATCTGCAACGGCTTCCAGATCCTCTGCGAGGCGCACCTGCTGCCGGGCGCGCTGACCCGGAACGCGGGCCTGCGGTTCATCGACCGGGTCGTCCGGGTCCGCATCGAGGACACCCGCACCCCGTGGACCGCGGACTACGCCCAGGATCAGGAGATCAGCGTGGTGCTCAAGAGCGGCGAGGGCGCTTACGTGGCCGACCCGGCCACCCTGGCCCGGCTGGCGGCGGCCGGCCAGGTCGTCGCGCGCTACGCGGGGGCCAATCCGAACGGATCCGTTGGAGATATTGCGGGCGTGCGGAACGAAGCCGGCAACGTGGTGGGGCTGATGCCGCACCCGGAGCATGCGATCGACGCGCTGACCGGGCCCGGTACGGATGGTCTCGGGTTCTTCACGTCGGTCCTGCGGGCCATGGTGGACCAGTGAGCGCCGTCCGGTACCGGCTCGCGAGGGCGGGCCGCCAGGCCCGGCCGAGTGGCCGGTGTGCTTCTTGCCGGGCGGCGCGAACGTCTCGGGAAGCACAGTGAGCGGGCCAGTGAGCGGCGCGGACACTGTCGGCCGCGCCGCGGGCACCCCGGGCCAGCCGCAGCCCTACGCCGAGCTGGGCCTGACCAGCGACGAGTACGCGCGGATCGGCGGGGTGCTGGGCCGCCGGCCGACCGACGCGGAGCTGGCCATCTACTCGGTGATGTGGAGCGAGCACTGCTCCTACAAGTCGTCCAAGGTCCACCTGCGCCGGTTCGCGGAGTCCGCGCCGCCGTCGGAGGCCCTGCTCGCCGGGATCGGCCAGAACGCGGGCGTGGTGGACATCGGCCAGGGGTACGCGGTCACGTTCAAGGTCGAGTCGCACAACCACCCCTCGTACGTGGAGCCGTTCCAGGGCGCCGCGACCGGCGTGGGCGGGATCGTGCGCGACATCCTGGCCATGGGGGCCCGCCCGGTGGCGGTGATGGACTCGCTGCGGTTCGGGCCCGCGGAAGCGCCGGATACCCACCGGGTGCTGCCCGGGGTGGTGGCCGGCATCTCGTTCTACGGGAACTGCCTGGGCCTGCCCAACATCGGGGGCGAACTGGCCTTTGACCCCTGCTACCGCGGGAACCCGCTGGTCAACGCGCTGTGTGTCGGGGTCATGCGGCACGAGGACCTCAAGCTGGCCGCGGCCCGCGGGACCGGCAGCAAGGTGATCCTGTTCGGCTCCCGGACCGGCCCGGACGGCATCGGCGGGGCGTCTGTGCTGGCCAGCGCGACCTTTGGTGGAAGCGAGTCCGCGAAGCGGCCCAGCGTCCAGGTCGGCGACCCGTTCATGGAGAAGCTGCTGATCGAGTGCTGCCTGGACCTGTACGCGGCGGGCCTGGTCACCGGCATCCAGGACCTGGGCGCGGCCGGCGTCGCGTGCGCCACCACCGAGCTGGCCGCGGGCGGCGGCAGCGGCATGCGGGTCGACCTGGACGCGGTGCCGCTGCGCGACCCGGCGCTCGGCCCGGCCGAGATCCTGATGAGCGAGTCGCAGGAACGCATGATGGCCGTGGTCGAACCCGGCCACGTGGACCGCTTCCTGGAGGTCTGCGACCGCTGGGGCGTGCTGGCCACGGTGATCGGCGAGGTCACCGGCACCGGCCGGCTGGAGATGACCTGGCGGGGTGAGCAGGTGGTGGACATCCCGCCCGCCAGCGCCGCCGACGAGGGCCCGGTCTACCAGCGGCCCATCCAGCGGCCGGCCGGCCAGGACGCGCTGCAGGCCGACGACCCGGCCGCGCTGCCGCGCCCGGCCAGCGGCCCGGAGCTTCGGGCCACCCTGCTGTCCCTGCTCGCCTCGCCCGGGCTGGCCGACACGAGCTGGGTCACCGAGCAGTACGACCGGCACGTACGCGGCAATACCGTGCTCGCCATGGGACAGGACGCCGGGGTCATCCGGATCGACGAGCAGACGAGCCTGGGGATCGCGCTGGCCACGGACGGGAACGGCCGGTTCGGCCTGCTCGACCCCTACGCGGGCGCCCAGCTCGCGCTGGCCGAGGCGTACCGCAACGTGGCCGCCACCGGGGCGGTGCCGCTCGCGGTGACCAACTGCCTGAACTTCGGCTCGCCCGAGGACCCCGGCGTCATGTGGCAGTTCAGCGAGGCGGTGCGCGGCCTGGCCGACGGGTGCGCCGCCCTCGGGGTGCCGGTCACCGGCGGCAACGTCAGCTTCTACAACCAGACCGACGAGGCGCCCATCCATCCCACGCCAGTCGTCGGGGTGCTCGGCGTGCATGCCGACGTGACCCGGCGGGTGCCGGTCGGGCTGCGCACCGAGGGGGCGCCGATCGTGCTCCTGGGCCGGACCGCGGCCGAGTTCGGCGGCTCGGCCTGGGCCCAGGTCAGCCACGGGCACTGCGGCGGGCGGCCACCTGAGGTCGATCTGGACGCCGAGCGGGCCCTGGCGGAAGCCCTGACCGAGGCGGCCGCGGACGGCCTGCTGGAGGCGGCTCACGACCTCTCCGAGGGCGGCCTGGCCATCGCGCTGGCCGAATGCTGCCTGGACCAGGGCCTCGGCTGCCGGGTCGCGCTGCCGGGCGACCTGTTCACCCAGCTGTTCAGCGAGTCGGCGGCGCGCGCCGTCGTCGCGGTCCGCCCCGGCTCCGAGCGGGCCTTCGCCACGCTGGCCGCCCGGCACGGCGTGCCCGCCGCTGAGCTGGGCGTGGCCGGCGGAGACCGCCTGGTCGTGCAGGGTCTGGCCGGGAAGGACAGCTTCGACATCCCGGTGGGCGAGCTGGCGGCCGCGCACACCGGGACGCTCCCAGGGATCTTCGGCTAGCTCAGTACGCCGACCAGAACATGACCAGCTGCGCCCACGGCTTGCCTGACCCGCACTTCTGCAGTTCCGCCACCACCGACCCGCCCGACGACGCGGTGCCCAGCCCCAGGCAGCGGCCGTTGGACGCGCTGCGGAGCGCATAGTAGTCGCGGCCCTGCGAGTCGGTCCCCTCGAACGGGTGATACCAGCGCTGGTCGAGGCCGGTGTCGCAGGGTGCCAGCTGGGTGCTCGCCTGGCTGCCGCTGCCCTCCGCGGTCAGGCACCGCCCGGTCGGGGAGAACAGCAGGACGTACCCGCCGCCGCCCATCTGGTCGGCCTGCCACTGCTGGCTGGACGGGACGGTCTCGCCGCCGCCACCAGCCGGCGTGAAGATGAGCCCGCCCGCCCCGCCGGACAGCAGCGTGGCGGAGGAGCCCGGAGAACCGGGTTGGCCGGTGAGGCCCAGGTTGGCCAGGCCCACCGACTGCTGGTTGCTGATCTTGTTGGACAGCCCGAGCTGCCCTCCCTGCGCGGTGGTCGTGCTCCTGGAGTGGAGGAAGGCCACCACACCCACCCCGACCAGCACCGCCAGCACGGCCGTCGCGCTGATCAGTACGGCAGCGGTGGCCCGCGATCTGTCCTTGCCTCGTCGCCCTGGACCGCGAATCCCTGCCATAGGCATGACGATTACTTGCTACTGGCCGGTTAGGCCAGCTATATCCGGAAATCGCTTAAATCACGATATATGTCGTCACCCAGCGGGCCCGGGTGTCTACGCGGTGTCCCGGATCATGGTGATTCGGGTGACGGTACGTTAAGGGCTGATGCCCCCCCGCCGCCCCGATCCCCAGCGCCTGCGCGCCGCCCTGGACGCGCAGCGCTCGGCGCTGGGCCAGCCGTCCTGGACGGGCCCCGCCGAGCCCGCGGTGCTCGGCCGGGCGCTGGCCTTCGCGGTGCTCGAGGCGCTCGACGCGGGCGCGGAGCCGCCGCGGGAGGCCCTCCGGGCCGCGGTCACCCACCTGCTCGGCCTGCTCGCCGCCGACGCGCCCGGCCGCGCGGTGGAGGTCCGGGTGCCGCCGTATGCCGCGGTGCAAGCCGTCGCCGGGCCACGGCACACCCGGGGCACCCCGCCGAACGTGGTGGAGACCGACCCCGTGACCTGGGTCAGGCTGGCCCTGGGCCGGCTGCCCTGGGCCGAGGCGCGGGAGGCCGGGCTGATCAGCGCGAGCGGCCCGCGGGCGGATCTGTCCGGCTGGCTGCCGCTGCTGCGCGGTACGACCAGCGCCTCGCCATCATTAGACTGACCGCGTGGTCAACCCCGATGGCCGACTGACGGACGACATTAACCCCGATGACCGGCCTCCCCGGGACGCATGCGGAGTCTTCGGCGTGTGGTCCCCCGGTGAGGAGGTCGCCAAGCTCGCCTACTTCGGCCTGTACGCCCTGCAGCACCGGGGCCAGGAGTCGGCGGGCATCGCCGTCAGCGACGGTGACCGGATCGTGGTGTACAAGGACATGGGCCTGGTGGCCCAGGTCTTCGACGAGGCGGCGCTGTCCGCGCTGCGCGGCTACATCGCGGTCGGGCACTGCCGGTACTCGACCAGCGGCGCCTCGACGTGGGAGAACGCCCAGCCCACGTTCCGGTCCACCCCGGTCGCCAGCCTGGCCCTCGGCCACAACGGCAACCTGATCAACACCCTGGAGCTTGCGGCCATCGCCAGCGGCGCCGCCGACGGCGAGCGCGGCTTCCCCGGCCAGCGGGCCACCACCGACACCGACGTGCTCACCGCGCTGTTCGCCGATCCGCGGATGGCCAGCGTCGAGGAGAGCGCCCTGGCCGCGCTGCCGCTGGTGCGCGGGGCCTACTCGCTGGTGTTCATGGATGAGCACACCCTGTACGCGGCCCGTGACCCGCAGGGCTTCCGCCCGCTGGTGCTGGGCAAACTGGCCGCCGGCTGGGTAGTGGCCAGCGAGACCGCGGCCCTGGACATCGTCGGCGCCTCGTTCGTCCGGGAGATCGAGCCGGGTGAGCTGGTCACCATCGACGAGCGCGGGGTCAGGTCGCGGCACTTCGCCCGGCCGCATCCGGCGGGCTGCCTGTTCGAGTACGTCTACCTGGCCCGCCCGGACACCGCCATCGCGGGGCGCAGCGTCCAGTCCACCCGGGTCCAGGTCGGCCAGATGCTGGCCGCCGAGCATCCGGTCGAGGCGGACCTGGTTATCCCGGTGCCGGAGTCCGGCACCCCGGCCGCCATCGGGTACGCCCAGGCCAGCGGCATCCCGTACGGCCAGGGGCTGGTCAAGAACTCCTACGTCGGGCGGACGTTCATCCAGCCCAGCCAGACGATCCGGCAGCGCGGCATCCGGCTCAAGCTGAACCCGCTGCGCGAGGTCATCGCCGGGCAGCGGGTCGTCGTGGTCGACGACTCCATCGTGCGCGGCAACACCCAGCAGGCCATCGTGGCCATGCTCCGTGAGGCGGGCGCCGCGGAGGTGCACGTGCGCATCTCCAGCCCGCCGGTGGCCTGGCCGTGCTTCTACGGCATCGACTTCGCGACCCGGGCCGAGCTGATCGCGGGCAGTGCCTCGGTGGAGGAGATCCGCGACGAGATCGGGGCCGACTCGCTCGGCTTCATCTCGCTGGCGGGCCTCACCGAGGCGACGACGATCCCGGCCGGGCAGCTGTGCCGGGCCTGCTTCGACGGGAAGTACCCGATCCCGGTCGCCGAGGCCGAGCGCGGCAAGCATCTGCTGGAGCCCCCGGTCCTCTCATGACGAGCTCTTATCGTGAGGCGGGCGTGGACATCGGCGCGGGCGAGCGCGCCGTGGACCTGATGCGTGCCTCGATCGCCCGCACCGGCGGCCCGGAAGTGATCGGCGGCCTGGGCGGGTTCGCCGGGCTGTTCGACGCCTCCCGGCTGACCACCATGCGGCGGCCGCTGCTGGCCACCTCGACCGACGGTGTCGGCACCAAGGTGCTGATCGCCAGCAGGCTGGGGATCTACGACACGGTCGGCATCGACCTGGTCGGGATGGTCGTGGACGACCTGGTCGTCTGCGGGGCGGAACCCCTGTTCATGACCGACTACATGGTCTTCGGCGCCCTCCAGCCGGAGCGCGCGGCGGCCATCCTGTCCGGCGTGGCCGAGGGCTGCGTGCAGGCCGGGTGCGCCCTCATCGGGGGGGAGACGGCGGAGCATCCCGGCCATTTCGGGCCGGACGACTTCGACCTGGCCGGCGCGGCCACCGGTGTGGTCGAGCACGACGACATGCTCGGCCCGCACCGGGTGCAGCCCGGCGACATAGTGCTCGCGCTGGCGTCCTCAGGCCTGCATTCCAACGGTTTCTCGCTGGTCCGGCGGGTGCTGGAGCGGGCCGGGCTGGACCTGGCCGGCGAATTCGGCGAGATCGGCCGGCCCGCTGGGCGCCGAGCTGCTCACCCCGACCCGGATCTACGCCCGCGACTGCCTGGCCCTGGCGGCCGCCTGCGACGTGCATGCCTACGCGCACGTGACGGGCGGCGGGCTGGCCGCCAACCTGGCCCGGGTGCTGCCGGAGGGCGGCGATGCGGTCCTGGACCGGGGCAGCTGGCGGCCACCGGGCGTGTTCGACCTGCTCGCGCACCGTGGCGGAGTGCCCGCAGGCGAGATGGAACGAGTCTTCAACATGGGCGTCGGCATGGCTGCCGTGGTTGCCCGTGCCGACGCCGACCAGGCTCTCGGCACGCTGGCCGGCCGCGGCGTCCCGGCGTGGGTACTCGGGAGAGATCGTGCCCGGCTCGGGAACCGCCCGGCTGACCGGGCGGCATCCATCGCAGGGCTAAGGCCGCGACCCGGTCAGGCCCACTTCGACCTGCTCATGTCGGACCCGTTGCCGTTGCCCATGGCCGAGGTCGTCGTCCTCGTCCTCATCGTCGTCCTCGTCGTCGGCATCATCGGAGTCCGCGTCATCCGCGTAACTGTCCGTGACGTAAGGGTCGCCATTCGCATCCCCTTCGTCCCTGCCGACACCCAGCTCAGTCCGCAGCCGGTCAAGGTCCGTGCCGCCGCTGTTGTACTTCAGCTGGCGTGCCACCTTTACCTGCTTGGCCTTGGCTCGGCCGCGCCCCATTGGCTCGACCCCCTCGAACATGCGGAGCCACTCTCGGGCCCCTGCTCCCTGCGCTGATGACTTGCGGCTTACGCATGCGGAACCGCCCGTCGCCTCTCCACCGCTTGAAGTGCGACGCGCCTCCAGCTTGCGTACAGATGCAACCGTACCTGCTTTGTGCCGTACGCGCCTCTGCAGGACGCGAGCAGGACTGATTGACCCTCATCAATTCCTGCCCGGCGGCCGGGGTGCGGATGGCCGGCGGACGGGCCAGGGCGACGCCTCAGCGGCCCAGCCAGATGCCCCGCAGCCTTCCTACCTCGGACATCCGGCGCTCGGCCAGGCGGTCGGCCGCGACCGCGGGCGGCACTCCCTCGGTATCGGCGAGGGTGAAGATCTGCCTGGTCGTGCCGAAGATCTGTTCTGCCCGGGCCTGGGCCCGCTCGAAGTTGAACCCGCCGAGCTCGTCGGAGACCTGGATCACCCCGCCGGCGTTGACCACGTAGTCGGGGGCGTACAGGACGCCGCGGTCGGCGAGGAGTTTCTCGATCCCGGGATGAGCCAGCTGGTTGTTCGCCCCGCCGCAGACGATGCTGGCCCGCAGGGTCGCCGCGGTGTCATCGTCCAGCGCGCCGCCGAGCGCGCAGGGGGCGTACACGTCGATGTCGCGGGCCAGGAGTTCGCCCCGGCTCGCCGCCACCTGCACACCCGGATGCGCCGTCACGACCCGGCTGACCGCCGCCGGGTCCACGTCACAGACGACCACGGACGCGCCGGCCTGGGCCAGCAGGCCGGCCAGCCGCCGCCCGACCTTGCCCACGCCTTCCACGCCCACCAGGCGCCCGTCCAGGCTGGGACTGCCCCAGCGGTGCCCGGCAGCCGCCCGCATGCCCTGGAACACCCCGAACGCGGTGAGCACGGAGGAGTCGCCCGCGCCGCCGTTCGGCACCGTCCGCCCGGTCACGTGGCGGGACTCCCGGGCGATGATGTCCATGTCCTCGCTGTAGGTGCCGATGTCACACGCGGTGATGTAGCGCCCGCCCAGCGACTCGATGAAGCGGCCGTACGCGCGGAGCAGCGCCTCGGACTTGAGCGTGCCCGGGTCCCCGATGATCACGGCCTTGCCGCCGCCGTGGTCCAGGCCCGCCAGGGCGTTCTTGTAGGCCATGGCCCGGGACAGGTTGAGCGCGTCGGCCAGGGCCGCGTCCTCGTCCGGTGTAGGGGTAGAAGCGGGTCCCGCCGAGCGCCGGACCGAGCGCGGTCGAGTAGATCGCGATGATGGCCCGCAGCCCGCTCTGCCGGTCCTGGCAGAAGGCGACCTGCTCGTGACCGTGGTTGGCGCTGGGGTCGAGGGCGGTCGGAGGAGGGAACACGTTCGTCACGGTAGTGACACCCTTCGCGTTCTGGTAGGTGCGCGTGACCTGCACAAACGGCAGGTCAGGCGGCCTGGGGCGAAGACAGCCCGGATCCGACACTATCGCTGCGGGGGACCAGTGACGATCTCGTTATCCGCAGGACATGTACCCCGGTACCCGGGCGTGCCACGATGCGAACGTGCGACCCTACGCGGCCTATCTGCGCGTCTATGAACCCCTCTCCGCGTTCAGCGACGCCGAGGGCCGGTACTGGGCTGAATACGCCGCATCCGCGCAGCGGCCGCGGCGGGCGGCCGCGCTGGATGCAGAGCAGGCTGAGGCGCTCGGCAGGCTGATCGCCACGCCGCCGATCGCGGCCCCGCAGCGGGAGAGCGGCCACGCCTATGTCCGCTGGGCCGACGGCGTCACCTACATCTGCCCCTGGCAGACCCGGCTGCGGTCCTGGCTCGAGCTGGCCCGGCTGCGCTCCACCGCCCGGCCCGCTGCTGGCCACCGCGTTCGCGGCGGGCCAGGCCGACGACGCGTTGCGTGACTTCGCCTGCTGGCAGGGCCAGTCGTCATCGCTGCGGGTGTTCATCCAGTCATGCACCTGGGCGGTGCCCCCGGGGTGGTTCGTGCCGTTCGCCCCCGAGGAGCGCTGGCTCGTCCTCGGCGGGGCCAGCGAGACCGACGGCCGGGGCCCGGCCACCGCCGCGGCCACCCGGACGCTGATCTACGCCACCGCCATGTCCCAGGCCCGGCGGCGGATCGCCCGCGCCCTGAACGCCCTCCGGCGCACCAGCGGCGACGCCTTAACGAGCCCGCCCGCGGGCGCGGCGGCGAGCGGGGAAGACACGCCCGAGTCCGGGGGCCGCAATGCCCTGGGCCCGTGGCAGGCCACCGTGGAGATCGCGCAGATCGGCCGGTGGCTGGAGGAGTTCCATCCCCATTCGGTCGTAGAGCTGGATTATGGCGGTCTCGTGCACCTCCTCGACGACGATTCGCTGCGCGCTGACCAGTCGGTGGCGGAGGTGTCGGCCGCGATCAGTGCCAGCCGGGAAGGCCAGCCGGACCTGGCCAGCGTGCTGTATCAGCGGCTCCGCAGCAGGTGGCAGGGCGCTGGAGTCACTCGAAGCCGCCAACTGACTATCAGAGGACGACTTTCCAGATTCCACCCGTTGCAACGATACGTGTCGCTAGAATCACGCAGCGTGACGCATAACAGTGGAGCAACGGGGGCGACCTGTCACAGAATCTTTGCTCCTGGTGGTCGACTTGTCACCGCTGGTGATGGCAATATGGTCTCAGTGGGCCATATGGGACATCCACGGCAGGCTCCACCAGGAGCCAGGCAAAGCAACAACCGCAGGATCGCAAAACTGGTCCAAGAGGAGAGGCCGTAGACATGTCTGCACGTACACCCGAGGCTGAGCCGCTGTTGACTCCGGCAGAGGTCGCGACCATGTTCCGCGTTGACCCCAAGACGGTGACACGCTGGGCGAAGGCGGGGAAGCTGACCTCCATCCGGACGCTTGGCGGGCACCGCCGCTACCGGGAGACCGAGGTGCGCGCGCTCCTCGCGGGAATCCCGCAGCAGCGCTCGGAGTAGGCCCGCAACGAGGCATCACCCGCACGACAGCACCACCCGCAGTAAACGCAGTACCGGATTTCATGCAGTACCGGAAGACAGGCAGTACCGGACTTCGCGCAGTACCGAAGTTCACGCAATACACGAGGGGGGGTCGGCCCCGGCGGACAGCTGGGCCGGCGAGCGGCAGACGCAGGTCGCTCGCTGGGGTTCGGGAGAACTGCCGGGGTCGATCCTGGGTCATCTCCCAGACGGGGAACCACAATCTTCCCGGGGGCGAGTGGCAAGGCCGTGACTACTAAACGTAGTCACGGCCTAACTTCTTGTAACTCCCCTTGCTCAGAGCCCAGGTCCGCCATACTGGTCCCTGCTAACTAGCCAGGACTGCTGCTGGCCAGCACTTCAGCTAGCAGGCACGGCCGCCAGCCAGGGGGGGTGGGCGGCACGCTCGGCATCCGCGTACCCGATGCCGCGGTGCGTGCGGGGGCACGTTCCGCGGCGGGGCGCGATGCCGCCGCCCGCCGGGGATCCGCGGGGCCCGGCGCGGCGCCGCTTCATAGGGGAGGATCGCACAATGCCTGACCCAAGGCTGGTATCTCGCGCGCAACGCGCCGCGACAATGTTGGAGCGGGCATGGGAGCGCTGGCGTGCCACGCAGGGCCTGGAGGCCGAGCCCATGCCGCCCGTCTCCAGTTACGTCGGCTACTCGATCGAGGAGCCGTGGGGGCGGCCCCGGGTCGTCTTCGGGGTGGATGCCGAGGACGCCGAACGCCTCGCCGCGCTGCTCCAGGAGAGCGCCGGGTACGGGCCGGATGAGCTGCCCCGGCCCGACGACGCCGGCTACCGGCCGCCGGTCCGGGGCGCGTTCGTGGCCGACCGGCCGGCCATGCCGGACCGCGGGTATGACCAGAGCCTGCTCGATGACGTGCGCGGACGGATTCCCGTGCAGGGCTGGCCGCCGGAGTTCAGTGACAGCCGGGAGCAGCTGAACAGCGCCGGGCCGAGCCGCCCGGACGAGCCTGAGCTGCCCCTGGACCTGGGGCCCGTGCCGGACGAGGAGCCCGGGCGCGTCCACAGCCTGAAGCCGCCGGTGGAGCTGGGGCTCTCCGACGAGTTCCGCCCGGCGGACGATTTCCTGGATGCGGACGAGTTCCCGGCGGATGATTCGCGGGCGGATGGTTTCCGGGACAACGGATCGCGTGCGTCCGGCCTGGCCGCACCGTACGGCGTGCCCTACACCGGGGAGGCCCCGTATGGGGTTCCCTACACCGGAGAGCCCTACGACCCGGACGGCGCGTACGGTCCGGCGGGGCCCTACGGCCCGGCGCGGCGGGTACGCCCGCGGCGGGCGGGTACGGCCGGCAGGGCCGGATCGGACGCGGCACGGCGCGGGGGGACGCCCGCGGCGGGCGGATACGGCGGCCGGACCGTACCGCCCCGCGGACGACCTCGCGGGCGAACGCGAAGAGGCAGCCGGGCCCGGGCCTGACGGTGGCCTGACCCCGGCGAGTGGCCCGGACGCGACAGCCAGCCCGGCCAGCCGGCCGGGCCGCGGCCCGGGAGGTCCTGCGGACCGGCCCGCAGGACGCCGCCGCTGAAGTCCCCGCGGAAGCCGGGCCCGCCGAGGACGTATCGGGTGATGCCCCCGGGTGGACCATGTCCGGGCGTGATGTGTCCGGGCGGGACGGGTCAGGGCCGGACGGGTCTGGCCGCGATGCAGACGTGCGCGATGAGGCCGGGCGGAATGAGGACGTGGCGGATGAGTCCGGGCCGGAGAGTCCGGGCCGGATGAGGGCGAGCGGGATGAGCCCGGGGATGACGAAGACCTGCCCGCGGCCGACCTGCGCGCCGGCGGACACGCGAGGCGGGGACACGCGAGGCGGGGACGCGCGAGGCGGGGACACGCGAGGCGGGGACGCGCGGCCGGGCGACGAAACGCCCGACCGGAACGGGCCGCCCGGCAAGCACATGCTCGCCGGCGGCGGGCCTGAGCGGAAGGACGACGGCGGTGGTGACCCGCTGACCGGGGACGCCCAGCCGGACCAGGCCCCGCGTCCCATGACGGGCCGGTGCCGGGACCCCGGCACGGTTCCGCGCCGGACGGCCCCGGCTGGCCCACGCCGGGCTCGGCCCGGCTGGCCGCGGCTCGGTCCCGGGCAGGAGCCGCCGGCCGCTGCCCAGCCCGCCGAGGATGTCCCCGGGGGACCGGCGGCGTCCGCGGACCGCCCGGCGGATCCCGCCAGCCGGGGCAGCATCACCGACACCATGGCCGCGGAGCTGGCCGGATGGGCCGCCGGTGAGCTCCCGGGCCAGGCCGCGGCCCGGCTGGCCAGCTGGGCCGCGGCCGGCGGCGCGGTGGCCCGCGGGCGGCAGCAGACCCGCGTGGGCGGCGGCGGAACCGCTGCGGAGCGGGTGAGCTAGCGGAGTACTCTCGTGCTGGATCGGCCCCTGGCCGCACCGGCGGCCTGGTACCCAGCTGGCGGGAGTTCCGGATGATGCGCCGTCGTGCCCGGCCCGGGTTAGCTCCTGTCGCGAGCGTGCCCACCGCGATCCTGGCCGGTGCCCTGCTCCTGCTGACCAGTGCCGGGCTGGCCGGCTGCGCCGGGGCGGGCGGCACCGCGTTGCCCACGGCGGGCGCGTCCCGGTCCAGCGGCGCCGGTGCTGGGGCCGGAGACAGTGCCGGGGCCGCGACCAGCAGCGCGGGTGCAGCCGCGGGACCGGCCGGCGCCTCGCCCGCCGGGCAGCACCACGGCAATGCCCCGCTGAGCACCGCCGTGCCCGCACCGACCGGCACGTCCCAGCCCCTGGCCGGCCAGGTCATCGCCCTGGACCCTGGGCACAACGGCGCCAACTGGTCGCATCCCGCGATCATCAACCGGCTGGTCAACGTGATCTCCGAATTGAAGGCCTGCGACACGGCCGGGGCGCAGACGGAGGCGGGTTATGCCGAGCATGCCTTCACGTTCGACGTCGCCATGCGGCTGGCCCGGCTGCTCCGGGCGGAGGGCGCCACCGTGGTTCTCACCCGCCACAACGACCATGGGGTCGGCCCGTGCGTGACCCAGCGCGCGGCGATCGGCAACCGGGCCCACGCGGACGCGGCCATCTCCATTCACGCGGACGGCGGGCCGCCCACGGGCACGGGATTCGAGGTGATCACCCCGGGCCGGGTCGCCGGAGCCCCCGACGGCCCGGTCCTCGGCCGGTCCGCCCGGCTCGCCGTGGACATCAGGAACGCTTACCACCGGATCACCGGGGAGCCTTACTCCGACTACGTCGGCGTGAGAGGCCTGGACGTCCGCACCGACCTCGGCGGCCTGAACCTGTCCACCGTCCCCAAGGTCTTCATCGAGTGCGGCAACATGCGCAACTCCGCTGATGCGGCCCGGCTGACCAGCCCGCGGTTCCGGGAACGCATCGCGCTGGCCCTGGCGGCCGGGTTCACCGCCTTCCTCAGCAGGCATCCTTGAGGACGTACTCAGCCATCGCTAAGGTCCGGGCGCTTACATGCTTCCTGTGACACCCGCGAGCGGGCCTCCGCCCAGGCGACGGTACGGGCACCCGCTGACCCTGCTGGCCGTGACGGCCGTGGCCCTGCTCGCTGGTGCGGGAGGCGCGGCCATCGCGACCTCCGGCAGTTCCTCGCCCGCGACCGCAGACTCCGCGTCTAGCCAGGCCAGCCCGTCCCCCTCCGCGTCTGTCCCGGCCAGGCCGCCCTCCGCGCGCGGCCCCGCAGCCCAGGGCCCCGGAAGAGGCGGCGGCTTGTTCGGCGGCGGCTTCTCCGGCGCCCCTGTGCACGGCACGCTCGTCGTGCCCGCGTCCGGCGGTGGCTACGAGACCGAGGACATCCAGCGCGGCAAGGTCACCGCGATCAGCAGTTCGTCCGTCACAGTGGTCAGCCCGGACAAGTACACGAAGACCTACCAGGTGACCGGGTCCGCCTCGGTGAACGCCGGAAACGCAGGCCTCAGCACCGTCAAGGTCGGCGACCAGGTCAGCGTCACCGCTATCGTGCACGGCTCCAAGGCCGGCGTCACCAGCCTCATCGACCTGTCCCGCCTCAGTAACGGGGGCTTCGGCCCGCGCGGTGGCAGCCAGGGACAACCCTCGGGCTGAGGGTGAAGACGTCTGGGTCCGGCCCGGCCTGCCCAGGGACCGGGCCGGGCTCAGACACCAGGGAATCCGTGACCCGCCCCGCACACTGTCGGCGGGCCGGCGGAGAATCTGGGGCGTGCGGGTTGCGGTGGTTGCCGGGCCCGGGCGCACGGCCCTCCTGCAGGAACTCGCCGAGGACGGCACCGGCTATGCCGCGCCTACCCTCGTCAACGATCTTCCGGCTGCGGTAGCGGACTACGAGCGCGCCGGGCCTGCTCGCGGTGGGACCGTGCGCGGTGAGACCGTGCGCGGTGAGACTGTGCGCGGTGAGCCTGTGCGCTGGGTCTGGGCGGACACGTCCGCGATCTATCCCTCCCTGCTGCGTTCCGGGGTACGGGTCAACCGCTGCCATGACATCGCGCTCACCGAGGCGCTGTTGCGTGCTTCCGGTGGAACGTCACTGCCGTCTGGGGAGCGCCCAGCCGCGGTGCTGCCCGCCGCCAGGCCCCTGCCTAGCCGGGCAGGCCGCTCTGTTCGGGCAGGCCACCCTGTTCGGGCAGGCCGCCCTGGCCTGAGCCCGGGATCGACGAAGCCCGCGAGATCCTCAGCGCCCTCGTCGGCGTGCACGCGGACCAGCTGCGCCGGATCGCCGCGGACGCCTACCCGGCCAGGTTCGGGTTGCTGGCCGCGGTGGAGTCGGCCGGCGGTCTGTCCGCAGCGGAGATGCGTGCCCGGGGGATGCCCTGGCGGGCCGACGTGCACGATGCCCTGCTGGCCGGCCTGCTCGGCCCCCGTCCCGGGCCTGGCTTCCGGCCACCCAGGCTGGCCGGGCTGGCCGCCCAGATCTCCGCCGCGTTCGGCGGCCGGCCGGTCAACCCCGATTCTCCGGCTCAGGTGCTGAAGGCGTTCGCCACTGAGGGGGTCCCGGTCTCGTCCACCCGGTCCGGCGTGCTGCGCGGCATCGACCACCCCGCGGTTCCGTTGTTGCTCGAATATAAGGAGCTGGCCCGGCTGCATGGGGCCCATGGCTGGTCCTGGCTGGACGAATGGGTGCGCGACGGCCGGTTCCACCCGGAGTACGTGGTCGGGGGAGTGGTGTCGGGCCGGTGGGCGAGCCGCGGCGGCGGTGCGCTGCAGATTCCGCGGGTGGTCCGCCGGGCGGTGGTCGCGGATCCCGGCTGGGCGCTCGTGGTCGCGGACGCGGCCCAACTCGAGCCGCGGGTCCTCGCCGCGCTCGCCGGCGATCACGCGTTCGCGGAGGCGGCCGGGTCCGGCGACCTGTACCAGGCGCTGGCCGGGGCGTTCGGCGGGGACCGGGCCAAGGCCAAGGTGGCGTTGCTGTCCGCCATGTACGGCGGGGCCGGTGGTGAGGCCTCGCAGTTGCTGGCGGTGCTCCGGCGGCGTTTCCCCCGGGCTGACGCCTACGTGGAGGCGGCCGCGCGGGCGGGGGAGGAAGGCCGGGTGGTCCGGTCCCGGCTCGGCCGGTCCTGCCCGCCGCCGTCCGCCGAGTGGCGGGGCCTCACCGCGTCCCCGGACGAGCCGGGCGCCGAGGACCAGCGGGCCCGGCGCTCGTTGCGGGCCCGCGGCCGGTTCACCCGGAACTTCGTGGTGCAGGCCAGCGCGGCCGACTGGGCGCTGGTGCTGCTGGCCGGCCTGCGCCGCCGGCTCGCGGCCCTGGGATCGGCCGGGCCAGACGGGTCCGCCGGGCACGGCCGGGCCGGCCTGGGCCCTGGAGGGACCCGGCCTGGTGTTCTTCCAGCACGACGAGGTCATCGTGCACTGCCCGAAGGCCATGACCCCGGCCGTGGTCGCCGCCGTGGGTGAGGCGGCCGAAGAAGCCGGACGCCTGCTGTTCGGTGCGACTCCGGTGCGGTTCCCGGTGACCACGGCCGTCGTCGACTGCTACGCGGACGCGAAATGACCAGCCGGTGAGCCCTGCGTTAGTTCACGCGGCGGCGCTGGTGGCCGGCTGGTCCGTGCCGCAGTACTTGCATTTGCTGGCCGCGGCGGGCAGATCGCTGGACAGGCAGGCCGGGCAGGTCTTGACCGGCGGGGGGTCACCGAAGACCACCTGGCCGCGGCGGGCCTGGACGTGCTTGTAAGGCACCACGATCAGGAAGTAGACCACGGCGATGAAGATGACGAAATAGATAATTGCGGAGATAAAGGAGCCGATATCTACGAAAGTTTTTGTGTTATGGGCTTGGCCGAGTTGCACGCCCAGGCCGACGGACTTGCCGCCCTGGAAGCGCGACACGATCGGATTGATGATGTCAGTCGTGAAGGCAAGGATGAGACCGCTGAACGCCAAGGCGACGACCAGTCCGACGGCGACAACGATGACGTCGCCACGCATGAGAAAGTTCTTAAAGCCCTTCATGCTCTTCCTCCGATTCACGATCACGAACGGTCCCCGGGATGGCGGGAGCGGTGCCCGGGCTTTGGCCGCCCGGTTGCCGGAACAAAACAGTCACCGCGGCGAGATTACTCGCGCGCCAGTGCCGTGACTGGTGTTGTCCCCCGATCGTGACTCCTTCTGGTTTGCCGCACCGTGGGTCTGGGGCGCATCTGGCGCGGGTGACCAGACAAGCCGTACGATTCCGGTGATCATGGCGGGGCGCAAGTCCTTCCGCCGATCTGCTTTGCGGTGTCATGAGGATTCTGTGACGGTCTGGTCACAGCGCTCATCAAGCCCTCGTCCCGCGCTGGCTTGCCCGGGCTAAGGGACGGCACAGGGCGGCCTTGGTGGCGGAGAAGCCCACCCTGACCACGGCACCAGGTTCACGGTGTCCCGGTAGATGCTTGCAGGGCGCTCACTGCCGCCTCGTACAGCGTGATGAGGCCGGCTCGGACCTGTGGTCCGTGGAATTGAGGATTCCAGGCCAGATCGGCCAGGGAGTCGCTGATGGCGAAGGTCGAGGAGACTTGCAGGCCCCTGACCTCAGCGACCGCGAACAGGGCAGCGGCTTCCATTTCTACGCACAGCACTCCTTCTGCCTGGTAGCGGCGAGCCTCGGCGACAGTTTCCCGGTAGGGAGTGTCGATCGTCCAGGAAGTCCCGGCCCGGAACGGAACACCGGCCTGTCTCATCGCCGCTCCCAGCGCAGCGTTCATGGCCGCCGCCGCCGTGGCCAGCTTCGCTGGTGGCAGGTAGTGGTGAGAGACACCCTCGTCGCGGATGGCGGCCTCACACAGCACCAGATCGCCGATATCCAGGTCACGCTGCAGGCTCCCAGCCGTGCCAACGGAGACAAAGGCCGATGTGCCCAGCGCCGCCAGCTCCTCCAGCGCCGCAGCCGCCGCCGGTGCTCCGATCCCGAACTGGCCGAGCAGCCCCACTCTGCCGCCGGTACTCGGCAGGAGCAGGAGCCCGTGTAGGGCGCCCTGGCGCTCTGGTGACTTCAGCCCTTCGGCCCGCAGCACATGGGTATAGAGGGACCGCTGATAACACAGCACCACACCGGCGGGGGGCTGGTAACTCTCGAGGGCGCCGCCCCGCCGCAAGTAGGCGGCGAAATCAGCGGGCGTGAACATCGCTTCCTCGGCGTGCTTGCCCGCGAAGTTCGGGTAACTGGCCGACGACACGAACGCCGATCTTATGAGACGCCCACGCGATCTGCCCGGCCACGTCATTGACGTCTCGATCCCGACGTGGTCACGCTGGAGGTTGAAGAGGCGGGCAGGAGCGAATCAGCGCAGCCCTCGACGCTGACCTCATCGTCGAAATCGCGCCCCACGCCGCCTGACACCGGCGCCAGCACCCAGCCCGCAGCGCTCTTGCCGGGTCTGCCGATGAGCGCGAGTTTGTCCCGACAAGGGGGATGGGACTGGACGTCTATTTTGGTAATCCGTCTGTGTGCAAGGGGCCGTCCGGGCCGCCGTCGTGGTGGCCCGGGTCCCGGGTGCCGGGGCCAAAACCATTGCGGGCGCTGGCTCCCGGCGCCACCCTTACGGCGTGAACGTCCGCCGGGCAGGTGCTGAGGATGCGATGGGGATCGCGATCGTGCATGTCCGGTCGTGGCAGGCGGCCTACCGCGGCCTGGTGCCTCAGGAGTATCTCGACAACCTGGAGGTGGAGCAGCGATATCCCGTCTGGGAGCGCATCCTCGGCGAGGCGGGATGGCCGCGTGCGGGGACGTTCGTCACGGAATACGGTGGGAATGTGGTCGGCTTCGCGAGCATCTGCCCGGCCCGGGATGACGATGAGCAGCCGGCGAGTGCCGGGGAACTGGCGGCGATCTACCTTCTGCCCGGGGCCTGGGGCAAGGGGCTGGGGCGGGAGCTGATGGTTTCCGTGCTGTCGGCGCTCAGCGACGCGGGCTTCGATGAGGCGACTTTGTGGGTGCTGGACACGAACAGCCGGGCGCGACGGTTTTACGAGGCGGTCGGCTGGCACGCGGACGGTGCTGTGAAGCACGATGCCACAAGGGGTTTCGTGCTGAACGAGGTCCGGTACCGGCGCGCGCTGCCCTGAGTTGGCGGCCCGATCGCCGGGCGGCGGCCTAACGCCCGCTTAGGGCGCAGCACGGCGATATCCGTCGCGGCGAAGTCGCTTCCAGTGCATAGCACGGGGGGCCCGACATCCGGGCTGGGTGATCGCGCCTGACCCGACCGTTGCGATCCTTCGCCATGTCGATTTCGCGGACCCTCATTCGAAGGCACAGTGTCAGCAAGTTGATCCGACAGCAAAGGAGACAGCGCGATGAGGTTCCTGTTGACGACTAACGGCGGCGGTACGCCGCCAGATGAGGCGATGTTCGCCGAGATGGGCAAGTTGGTGGAGGAGTTGGCCAGGGCCGGCGTGCTGCTTGCGACCGGGGGGCTGGATCAGGGCGCGCACATCAAGTCCGCTGGGGGCAAGGTCACTATTACCGACGGTCCGTTCACCGAGGCCAAAGAGGTGATTGTCAGCTTCGCGCTGATCGATGTGCGGTCGAGGGAGGAGGCGCTCGAGCTGTCGAAGCGGTTCTGGCAGATCGCCGGTGACGGCGAGGGTGACGTCCGCCAGGTATTCGGCCCGGAAAATCTCGGGTAGGTGCGCCCGGCGCTGCCTTGACCGGCGACTGGCGACGATGCTCTGATCGGATGGGTGACGGCCGCTGATGCACATCGCACGATCGAGGCGGTGTGGAGGCTCGAGGCGCCCCAGATCATCGCGGGGCTCACCCGGATGGTGGGTGATGTCGGCCTAGCCGAGGAGTTCGCGCAGGATGCTCTCGTCGCCGCGCTCGAACAGTGGCCGGAGTCCGGTGTCCCGCCGAACCCGGGCGCCTGGCTCATGGTCGTCGCGAAACGCCGCGCGATCGACCGGGTGCGGCGCCTGGAGCGGCTCGAGGGCAAACATCAGCTGATCGGCCATGAGTTCCAGATCCGTCAGGAAATAGCCGACGACGACCTCGACGCTGCACTCGACGACGAGGTAGGCGACGATTTGCTGCGCCTGATGTTCATCGCGTGCCACCCCGTACTCTCAACTGAGGCGCGGGTTGCGCTCACCCTGCGTCTCCTCGGCGGCCTGACCACCGAGGAGATCGCGAGGGCGTTCCTTACCTCCGAATCCACCATCGCGCAGAGAATTGTCCGCGCTAAGCGGACTCTGGCCGACAAGCACATTCCGTTCGAGGTTCCCGCGGAGGCCGAGCGGGCCGCTCGGCTGTCATCGGTGCTCGAGGCCATCTACCTGGTGTTCAACGAGGGCTACGCGGCGACGGCCGGTGAGGACTGGATGCGGCCTGCGCTGTGCCAGGAGGCGCTTCGCCTGGGCCGTGTACTGGCCGAACTGGCACCCGATGAACCCGAGGTGCACGGTCTCGTCGCTCTGATGGAGATTCAGGCGTCGCGTCTGGCCGCGCGGACCGGGCCGTCCGGCGAGCCCATCCCGCTGCTTGAGCAGAATCGCGGTCGCTGGGATCAGCTCCTCATCCACCGTGGTTTCGCGGCACTCCTGCGCTCGCAGAACCGCGCCGCCTCGACCGGCCCGTACGTGCTGCAAGCCGCGATCGCCGCGTGCCACGCGCGAGCGCGGACCGGCCAGGACACCGACTGGGTACAGATCGCGGCGCTTTACGAGGTACTCGCCCAGATCATGCCTTCTCCCGTGGTCCGGCTCAATCAGGCGATCGCGGTCGCCATGACCGACGGGCCGGCAATGGGCCTGGAACGTGTTGACGCGCTCACCGGCGAGCCGGCGTTCAAGGGCTACCACCTTCTGCCGAGTGTGCGCGGGGACCTGCTGGTCCGGCTCAGCCGCCACGACGAGGCACGGCAAGAGTTCGAACGTGCGGCCACCCTCGCCAGCAACGAGCGAGAACGCGCAGTGCTTCTCCGACGCGCCGCCGCGTGCACGAGTGCAGCACGGCCATCGCCGGGGCGGTAACCACGTGCGGGCTCAGGCTCCATGCCACGCGACCCAACCGGACCTGCCCGCTGGGCCTGTGGCTGCGACGAAGAGATTTTCTCCTGAATGTCGATCCAGGCTCTTCCCGGTCGAAGGGTGAGTGAGGCCGGGCAATCAGCCCGGCGGACCGGCACAGCAGTGGCCTCCCGGCGCTGAACGGGCTCACCAAGCCCGCTGAAGGAGTTCTGATGAGAAAGATCGTCGCAAACCTGTTCGTGTCCCTCGACGGTGTCGTGGAGTCGCCCGAGCAATGGACGGGCCCATACTTCACCGACGACATCGGGCAGATGATCGGCTCGGAGATGGCTCAGGCCGACACGATGCTGCTCGGACGCGTCACCTACCAGACCTTCGCCGCCTCCTTCGCGAGCCAGGCTGGCGGAATGGCCGACCAGATGAACACCATCCCGAAGATCGTGGTCTCCACCACCCTGGAAGCGGCCGACTGGCACAACTCGACCCTGATCGCGTCGCCGTCTGAGCTCGCCAACTACACGCGGCAGCCCGGCCGGAACATCACGATCAGTGGCAGCGCCGCCCTCGTGAGATCGCTGCTGGGACAGGGACTGCTGGACGAACTCCGGCTGCTGCTGTTCCCGGTGGCCGTCGGTTCCGGAAAGCGCCTGTTCGATGGAGTCACCGAGCGACTGCCGCTCACCCTGCTCGATTCCCGCCTCTTCTCCGGCGGCGTCGTCCGCCTCACCTACCAGCCGCAGCGCTGAGCCCATCCGCGCCTTCATCGCACATCGAGAGCGATACGGGCGGTTGCGTCCTCACTTCGGCACAGCAGGTGCGGCACCCGCCTGCACAGAACAGGAGCAGTCAGATGGAAACCGTGAGTTCGAAAGATGGCACCCGCATCGCCTATGACAGGACTGGCCGAGGCGAGCCCGTCATCCTGGTCGCAGGAGCGTTCAGCTATCGCAAATACTCCGGGCAGGTGAAGCTGGCCGGACTCCTCTCGCGGCACTTCACGGTGTTCAGCTACGACCGGCGGGGCCGCGGTGACAGCGGTGACACCCCGCCCTACCGCGTTGAACGCGAGATCGAGGATCTCAGTGCTCTCATCGGCGCGGCCGGCGAACCCGCCTGCGTGTGGGGTCTGTCCTCCGGCGCGGCCCTGTGCCTGCGGGCGGCCGCCGCAGGAGTGGCGATCAAGAAGCTGGCCCTTCAGGAGCCGCCCTTCGTCGTCGAAGCGGGCGACCGCCGGCCTCCAGCCGACCTCTGCGCCCGGGTCAGCGAATTGATCGCCTCGGATCAACGCAGCGCGGCGGTCAGGTACTACATGACCGACGGGATGGGTGCGCCTTCGTTCGTTGTCCCCATGCTGAAGCTGATGCCCGGCGCCTGGGCCAAGCTGGCTGCCGTCGCCCACACCCTGCCCTACGACGCCCTCCTTTGCGAGGGCTACCAGAGCGGCCAGCCGCTGCCCGCCGGCGAATGGGACTCGGTAACGATGCCGACGGTGGTCATGTCAGGCACGGAGGGAGAAAGCCCCGCCTTCCTGTGCCACGGCGCGGCAGCCGTCGCCAAGGCGTTGCCAAACGCTGAACTCGTCGTCCGCAAGGGACTCGGCCACGCCAAGAAGCTGACACCGAAGGTCATCGCAGCCACCCTCACGGAATTCTTCGGCGGCTGATCAGCGCAAAGGAGCCCGTCATGCGGAAACTGGCCGTGACCGAGTTCGTGACCCTCGACGGCATCATGGAAGCCCCCGAGCAATGGGTCTTCGAATTCCACACCGACGAAACTGCGAAATTCAAGCTCGACGAAATGCTCCACGCCGATGCGCTTGTGCTCGGCAAGAACACCTACAAAATCTTCGCGAGCAGTTGGCCGTCCATGTCCGGCGAGCTCGCCGACCATATGAACGGCATCCGGAAACACGTCATCTCAACGAGGGCCGCGGAACTCGCCTGGCACAACTCCCAGGTGATCACCGGTGACCCGGTCGCGGCGGTGTCATCGCTCAAGAACCAGGACGGCACCGACATTCTCGTCGCGGGCAGCGCCTCCGTCGTTCGGATGCTGACACAGCACCGGCTTGTTGACGAGTACCGCCTCCTTGTCTGCCCCCTCGTCTTGGGCAGCGGGCAGCGACTGTTCACCGCCGCCTCGGTCCCGACTCACCTCACCCTCGCCGAGATGAAAACATTCGACACCGGTGCACTGCTTCTCCGCTATGAAGCCGCGTGACGCGGCACCGCTATCACGGCCACCCCACCACTCAATCAGGAGACCGACATGACGCAGCCCGTGCAAGGTCCCGCGTATTACTTCCCCTCAATCGAGAAGAAGTACGGCCGGCCGATCAACGAATGGATCGACCTCATCCGCTCCTGCAAATTGACCAAGCACAAAGAACTCGTTGACTGGCTCAAAACCGAGTACGGCATCGGTCACGGCCACGCCACCGCACTCGTCGGCTACGCGTTGGCCGGGCACAGCACCTGGCAGGCCCCCGACCACGGACCGTCGTGATCTCGCGGAGCGTAGCAACATGTAGGTGCAAGCTCTGCCAGCACCCCGGCGCGGCCCAGGACCAGGTTGACGAAGCGGCTGTGTCGTAGTGGCGCGCTAGCCTGCTGATCTGGAGCCGCAGAATGCGCCCGTGAGGGAGACGACACGGTGGACAGCCAGGATCCCGTGGCCATCGCCACAGTACGGGCCATCCGGACCGGTGACACCGAGTCCCTGGCGAGCCTGCTGAGCCAGCATCCCGGCCTGGTGTCCGAGCAAATCCACGACACCCGGACACCGCTGTACGTGGTCGCAGACTGGCCCGGCTACTTTCCCGCCGGTCCCGCTACCGTCCGGCTGCTCATCGAGGCAGGAGCCGACCCCAACGCGGTGGTCACGGATGGAACGCAGGCTGAGACCCCGCTGCACTGGGCGGCCAGCAGCGACGACGCTGACGTAGCCGAGGCCCTGATCAACGACGGCGCCGACATCGAGACGCCCGGAGGAACGATCGGCACCCCGCTCGGCAACGCCATCGGGTACGGGTGCTGGAACGTCGCCCGACTCCTGGTGCAGCGCGGCGCCCGGGTCACCAAGCTCTGGCACGCCGCCGCCCTGGGCCTCATGCCGCAGGTCGAGGAACTCCTTGCCGCCTCTCCGGCCCCGTCACCAGACGACATCACCGAGGCCTTCTGGCAAGCCTGCCACGGCGGACAGCGGCGGACCGCCGAGCACCTGCTGGCCAGCGGAGCTGACCCGCACGCCACCCCCGGCTACAGCGACCAGACCGCCGCTCAGATCGCTGCCGACCCCGGCACCCAGCGCGAGAACCTCATCACCTGGCTGCGTGACCGTTCGCAGTAAACGACTATCGCGCGTCCCGGGCAGCTTGACCGGCGCCCGGGGCTGGCCGCGGGACCTGGGCTATCCAGTGACGCCGGGCGTAGCCTGGGCCGGTGCTGGGCTGGCTGCGGCGGAGATGGGCGGCGTTGCCCCGGTGGGCCCGATGGGTGCTCGCGCTGTACATGGCGGGTTTCGCCGAGGGCATAGGTGATCACGTGCGGTGGATGACGCACGGCGGCATCCACGCTTATGCCTCGTCCTACCCGCAGGTTCCCTACCAGGTGTTCTTCGTCAGCCTGATCGTTCTCGACCCGCTGGTCGTCGTGCTGGCTGCCCTGGTACGGCGGGAGGCGGTCTGGCTGGCATGCGCGGTGATGGTCGCTGACCTCGGCGCCAACTGGGCCGGGAACTGGCAGCGGATCGCCGACTACCCCGCCCACCTGGCCGCGAACGCACCCTGGCTCATCACCGCGTTCGGCATTTTCATCTTCGCCACCGCGTTCCCGCTGGCACGGGCCATGACTCGTCAGGCTGTCCCAGCCAGCGGCTAAACCGCTTTCGCCTTCCGGCACGAAGTAGGTGTAGCTGAGGGCAGCCACACGCCCGCGTGCAAGTCATAACCACACTTAGGACCGGGCCTGACGGACGGCCGACGATGTTTGTCAGGTCTCGATCGGCTTGCGCCACAGCAGGAAGTAGCGCCAGAAGACCAGCCGCCTCACCTGCGCGCCGGGCAGAAGTGCCGAGACCTGCTGCCGCACCTGGCGGGTAGTCAGGGAAGGATCAAGAACGACCGGCATGATTATGTGATTGAGTTCCTTCGCGTACCAGCGTCCTCGGCCAGAGGCTCTGAGGATGGCAAATGCGGCCCCGAGCAGCCGGTGACCGATCACCGCGGTGGCCTCGGCGGGCAGCTCGTGCAGCAGATCGCGTCGGGGTAGAGCTGCGGCCGCTAGGACCCCGCCTGGCCGCAACGCACCGGCCAGACGGGGCAGCACCGCTTCAAGTGGCGTGTGATGCAAGGCGCTGATCGACACGATGGCGTCATACCCGGCATCTGGCAGTGGCTCTTGCAGTACGTCAGCGAGGATGCATGTGACATTGGGCGGTGCTACCCGCTTGGCCTCTTCGATCATGGCCGGGGAGCGGTCAAGGGCGTTGACCTGTCCCGCTCGCTTGGCCAGTTCCACGGCGAAAGCCCCGGCGCCACAGCCGACATCAAGGACCCGGTTGCATGGACGTGGCAGGTGCCGCAGGAGCAGGCGGTGGTAGTAGGCGTTGTGATCCCAGTCCAGCGCGTTCATGTTCCCGATTGTGCTAGGTGGCGTGCCCGTCACCGGCGTGATGGTCGAGACTACGGGCGTGGAGTTCTTCTGCTACCACCGCGACCGGCCCGGTTCTGTGACCTTGCGCGACAAGTTGCTAGAACAGCACTGGTCCTACATGGACCGGTACGAGGCGGAGTTGATCGCCCGTGGCCCGACCCTCGCCGGCGACGGCGAAACGCCCACCGGCAGCGTGCACATCGTCGACCTGCCCGATCCCGCTGCCGCCCGCGCGTTCGCCTTTGAGGAGCCCGGCTACCAGGCCGGTGTGTACCGGGACGTGCTGCTGCGCCGGTGGCGCAACCTACTGGGGCGCACCATGTGGGACTTCCCCGGCGGCCGGGCCGGTGGTCACCGCTACCTGGTGCTCGGCCTCGGCGCCGGGCAGGCCGCCGACCTTGCCGTGCCGCCGGACCGGGACGAGCTGATCGCGTACGGGCCGCTGCTGTCCGACGACGGCGCCACCTGGCTGGGTACGGCGGCGCTGGTCCGGGCGCGGGACCCGGACACGGCACGCGCCATCCTGACCCCAGACCAGTACGCCGGCGTCGAGGTGCGCAACTGGCAATTCGGCGGGCGGCCGTCATGACCGCACAGGTAAAAAAAGGGCGTGGCCGCGCCTATGCGTTGCTTATCGTTCCCGAACCTGCTGGTTCGCTGGGCTGGCCTGCCTGGCGGGGGATGAGGACAGCGAGGACGAGACCGATGAGCGTGATCACGAGCATCATCGCCAGGGCGGCGGCGAAGGGGGCGCCGGCTGGCATTTTGACCGCCACCAGCACCGAGCCGACCAGGGCGGTGCCAAACGAGGATCCCAGGTTGGAGACGCTGCGGGACAGGCCGGAGATATCGCCCTGGTCGGCATCGGGGAAGCTGGACTGAACCACGTTGACCGAGGAGGTCAGCATGACCCCGATCCCGGCGCCGAACAGCAGCAGCCCTGGTATCCAGGTGATGACGCCCGAATGCGCCCGGACCAGGACCAGCAGCAGGATCATGCCGATGGCGGTGACCAGGAACCCGGCGATGATCAGCAGGCGCTGCGGGTAGCGCCGGGCGAGCCTGCCAGCACCGGCGGAGGCGGCCAGGATCCCGACGGTGGCCGGGGTGAGCATCAGGCCGGTCTGGACGGCGTTGTAGTGATTGACCTCCTGCAGGTAGACCGAGACCACGAAGAACGACCCTTGCAGGATCAGCCACTGGATGGTCTGGGTGCCCAGCCCCAGGTTGGCGATCTTGCTGCGGAACAGCCGCAGCGGCAGCAGCACATCCCTGCCCTTCTTTTCCCTGGACCGGACGTGCAGGAAGAACCACAGCAGGAACAGGGCACCGATGGCCACGAACAGCCACACCGGGGAGATCGAGCCCTTCGGTATCACGACGGTGTTCCCGATCTTGAAGGATTGCCGCGAGACCAGGAAGCCGTAAGTCCGCGACTGCAGCAGCCCGAGAACCACGAAGAACAGCCCGGCGGCCGACAAGATCGCCCCGGTCAGGTCAAACCGAGGCTTCGGCCCCGGACGCCCCGGGTCAGTGATCTTGCGGGCCAGCAACGCGATCCACGCCACCACCAGGACCTGCAACCCGAATGACACACGCCAGCTGATCGCGCTGGTGACCAGCCCGCCGATCAGCGGCCCGGCGGCAGAACCCAGACCGGCCGCGCCGCTGACCACGCCGAAGTACTTCGCCCGTGACTTGACGTCCGGGAAACCCACCGTGATCAGGATGTAGATAGGCGGGATCATCAGCGCCGAGCCCACGCCCTCCAGCAGCGAGTACCCCACGATCAGCACCGGCAGCCCCTGCGACAACGCGGCCAGCAGGCCGCCGACCGCGTAGACGGCCAGGCCCAGCACGAAACAGCGCTTCCGGCCCCAGATATCGGTCAGCTTGCTGCCCGGGATCATCAGCGCCGCCATGGTCAGCGTGAACAACGTGATCGCCGTCTGCACCCCGGACACCGTGGTGCCCAGGTCCTTGGCGATCGCGCTGATCGCCACGTTCATGTTGGTGGCGGCGTAGCTCGCAATGAACTGGGCCAGCGCCAGCGGCAGCACCATCGCCCGTGCCCCAGCACCCGCCTTCGGCGCGGTCGTCTCGGTCACGTGAGCCCTCTCATCCGTGCCTGCCCGGGACACGCCGATCTTGGTGGCATACCATGCGGCTGTCAGTCATGAGGGCTGATCGGTAGCTGCTCTGCGACCCTCCGGTCACAGGCCACGCTAATGCTTACGCGATGGCAAAGGCCAGGCTCAGGTGAGCCTCGCTCATTCCTAAAGATCCGATAGTCATCCCGCAGCCGAACCCGCCGCGCGGCGATCCGCTGGCTGGTGACCTCGATGTTCTCGATCGGCTCGGCTCGAGTCACCTGCTGGCTGCCATGTACCCCGGTGGCAACCTGAGGGTTCAACGTCAGGGACGCAACGCTCTCATGCCGGGCTGGCCGGAGGCTCCACACTCTGGGCACTCGCAGGCGGCGGCCTCGGCCACGAAACGCTGGCCCTAGGGGCGCAAGTAGGCCCAGGCCCACCGCGGTTGTAGGTGCCAACCCATGGCGCGGCGTCGCGGGGCAAGTCAGGATTGCCGGCAGGTGATCACAACCTTCCCGTGCGGAACTCGCCCATAGGCACGCAGAAGCCTGAGGCCGGCCTGCACGAGAAGATGTGACGTGCCGGACTCCGGCGTCATCCACCTTTTCGAAAGCCCCGGTGGTGCGCGCGGTGCAGGGAGGATCTCGTGACACAGCTTGGCTCCCCGGCAACGGACAGCGATCCCAGTGACCAGGGTCGGCCGGCGGTACGCGGGTCGCGGCTGGCCCGGCGCCGCCGGGCCCTGTTGTGGTTGGCGGGCGCGGCGGCCCTGCTGGCCATCGGCGGGCTGATCGGCTCCTCGTTCGTGAAGTCGCCGCAGCAGATTGCGGCGGATACCGCGGCGCCGCCACCGACGGTGACCACGGCGAAGGTTGTCTCCCAGGTCCTTACCTCGTCGGTCCAGATGCGCGGGGTGGTGTACCCGGGGACGCAGTACGACGTGTACCCATCCGCCCCGGAAGCGGATGCGGCAGGGACCGGTACCGGATCTGCGGCCGGCAGTTCGGCTACCGGCGGGGGCTCGTCGGGGGCGGCGGTGTACATATCGAGGCTGGATGTGGCAGCCCGCCAGACGATCTCCAACGGCGAGCAACTCGCCGGGATAGACGGTGAGCCGCTGTTCGCACTCGTCGGCCGGGTGCCCGCGTGGCGGGACATAACATCAGGTGAGAGCGGGCCCGACGTGATGGAACTGCAGAAGGCCCTGGCTGCGCTCGGGTACTACCAGGGCGGCGACACGCCCGGGTTCTTCGGCACGGCAACCCAGGACGCGGTGTCTGCGTACTACGAGCACCTTGGCTATAGCCCACCGGCGGCGGGCGGCGTGCCGATGACGGATGCGATCTTCCTGCCGTCGCTGCCCGCGAAGGTGATCGCGGTGAACGGCGCCCAAGGCCAGCAGCCCGGCCAGCCGTTCCTTGAGCTTGCCGCGCGCGGGTCACTGGCGCTGACCGGCGAACTGCCGCCCGCTTACGCCGGGCAGGTCAAGACCGGCCTGAAAGTGAAGATCTTCGATGAGGTGACCGGCATCCGCGCCGCCGGGATCATCGCCGAGGTGGGGACGGCGACGACGATAACGCCGGTAGGCGCGATTGTGAACGTCGGCGGCGGCTCGGCGGCGGCGAGCGCCGCGGAGGCTGCCGGTTCCGGGTCCACCGGTACCGGAGCTACCGGGGCGGCGGCGGGGTCGAGCAATCCTGGGAGCGCTGCGAACCCGGGCGCGACGCCGTTCATCCCGCTGGCGGTGGCCCCGTCCAAGCCGCTTCCTGCGGCACTGAATGGCGAGAACGTCCTGGTCACGGTGGATACCGGGCGGACCGAGGGGCCGGTGCTCACGGTGCCGGTCGCCGCGATCGTCACCACCGGGTCGGGCACCAGTTACGTCACCGTGGCCGGCGGACACGGCCAGCAGACCCAGGTCGCGGTCACGCCGGGCATCTCCGAGAACGGCTATGTCCAGGTGACGCCGGCGCGGGGAGGCAGGCTCGTGGCCGGCGACAGCGTGGTGGTGAGCGGATGATGACCGCGCCGGTGATCGAACTGCACGGCCTGGCCCGCACCTATCCGGGCCCGCCGCCGGTCCGGGCGCTGCGGCCGGCTGACCTGGTGATCGGGGCGGGCGACTACGTCGCGGTGACCGGGCCGTCCGGCTCGGGCAAGTCCACGCTGCTGCACCTGCTTGCGCTGCTCGACTCCCCCACCTCCGGCAGCTACCTGCTGGACGGCCTGGACACGAGCGCCTTGCCCGACCGGGACCGGTCAGCGCTGCGCGGCAGGCGGATCGGGATCGTCTTCCAGGCCTTCCACCTGCTGGCCTACCGGACGGCGCTGGAGAACGTGCTCCTCGCCGAACTGTACAACCAGACATCGCGAGACACCCGGCTCCAGGCGGCGGCCGGCGCGCTCGATGCGGTCGGGCTGGGGCACCGGCTCGACGCACTGCCCACCACGCTGTCCGGCGGGGAGCGCCAGCGGGTCGCGATCGCGAGGGCGCTGGTCAACCGGCCGAGCCTGCTGCTGTGCGATGAGCCGACGGGAAACCTGGACTCGCGCAACGCCGCCACGCTCATGGAACTGCTCGACCAGCTCAACTCCGACGGCCTCACGATCGTGATCATCACGCACGACGCGAGCGTGGCCGCCCATGCGACCCGGACCGTGGCGATCAGCGACGGGATACTGTCCGAGCAGATCGGCACCGGTCATGGCTAGGCCGGGCGCTGGCCTGCCGTCACCCCGGCTGACCGCACGGGACGCGGCGGCCGAGGCGGTCGCGGGAATCGTGCAGCGGCCCGGCCGGTCCGGGCTGACCATGCTCGGCACCGTCCTCGGCGTGGGTGCGTTCGTCGCCGTGCTCGGCCTGACCGCGACCGGAGCCGGGCAGATCTCGCGTCAGTTCACGGTGCTCGAGGACACCACGATCACGGTGGCAGACAACGGCCCCGCCAACAATGTCGCGGCGCCCGGCACCAACCCCGCGCCCGGGTTCCCGGCCGACGCGGACCAGGTCGCCGACCACATCAAGGGGGTGGTCGCCGCGGGGGTCTGGTGGCCAGTCCAGCTCCCCGAAGGGACGAACTTCAGCGCCTCGCTCGCGCTGTCGGGGACAACCTCCCAGACGGTCGATCTGATTGCCGCCTCGCCCGGGGCGGTGAAGGCGATGGTTCCGGCGATGGTCGCAGGCTCGCCGCTGAGCACGTATGAGAACGACACCGCGCAGCACGTGGCGATGCTCGACTCCACCACAGCCGCCACAATCGGCATCTCCCCGGCCCGCCTACCCAGCCACCCCGCCGTGTTCGTCAACGGGATTGCCTACACCGTCGTCGGCGTCTACAGCTCCGCGCAGCGCGTGGTCAACGGCGGCAGCGGGATGCTGATCCCGGAGAAGACGGCTCTGGCCGACTACGGCAACCCGCAGCCGGGCATCGGGACCCAGGAAGAAGCCCAGATGGTCGTGGCCACCAGGACGGGCGCCGCGCAGGCGGTGGCACGGCAGATCGCCGCCGCGGAACTGCCGACCGACCCGCACCGGCTGGTGGTGACTGCGCCGCCCAACCCGCTGAAGCTGCAGGGCGAGGTGAACGGTGACCTGGCCGGCCTGTTCCTGATCCTGGCGCTGATCAGCCTGCTGATCGGAGCGGTGGGGATCGCGAACACGACGCTGGTCGCCGTGCTGGAGCGTACCGGGGAGATCGGGGTGCGCCGCGCCGTCGGTGCCCGGCCCCGGCATATCGCCGCGCAGTTCCTCGCGGAATCAACGGCGCTCGGCACGCTCGGCGGGCTGATCGGCACGTGCATCGGCGTCGGGATCGTGGTGATCTTCGCCGCCGTTCAGAACTGGACCGCCCTGCTGAACCCGGTCTACACCCTGCCCGCCCCCCTCATCGGCAGCGTCGTCGGCCTGCTCGCGGGCGCCTACCCGGCGCTACGGGCGGCACAGACCAGCCCGCTGGCGGCCCTGCGGACCGGGTGAACCGCGGCACACCCGATCTGCCCAGGCACGCCCGGAAAGGAACGATGATGCGCACCCACACCGGCCGGCGTTCCCTGCTCCGCCGCGCGGCCCTCGTGTCATGCGCGGCGACCGTGTCCTGCGCCGTCCTCGCGGCCTGCGCAGCCACGCCCAAGGGACCGGACACGGAGGTGACGGCGCCCGCCGTCGGCCGCCCGCCCGCCCCGGCGTCCGCCCAGGCCGCCCTGTCGTCGGAGGCGTTCACGCCCTACGCCGGGCTCGGCGCCGTCAACAACGACGGGCTGGCACCCGGCGACACCTACGACGCTCTGCACACCGCGTGCATGAACGACGCGGGCTACGGCCAGTACGCGGCCCAGGCGCCGTACAGCATACGCACGAACAGCGGCTTCACGTTCGCGTCGCCATACGGGTGGCAGGGCTATATCGGCACCGCGCTGGCGGCACAGCAAGGCTTCCTGGCCGGAACCCCGCTGGCGCCAGGTGGCGGGGGGGTGGCAGGCGGCCCAGGCCAGCCCGGCGCGCCGTTCGCCGGTATGCCCGCCGGGGCGCAAGCGGCCGCGGGCAAGTGCTTCAACATCCTGGAGAACTTCAATAACGCCCAGTTCGCCCATTCCATGGCCATCATCGAGACGCTCAACAACGACATCGGCAACGCCGAGGTCGCGGACGGCTCGATCAAGAAGGCGATGGCCAACTGGTCGGCCTGCATGGCCAAGGACGGGTACAGCACCTCCAATGCGAACACGTTCTCACAGCAGGCAGAGGTGACCCTTGGGCTGCGGCCATCCCCCGGGAAGAACTCCGGCCCGCTCGGCCCGCCCGGCCAGCCGACCGCCGCGCAGAACCAGGCGCAGATCGCGATGGCCGTGGCCGACGCGGACTGCACGCTGAGCAGCGACCTATCCGGGATCTACTTCGCCGTCCAGGCGAGCTACGAGCAGCAGTTCGTCAGCGCCAACCAGCAGGCACTCAATGCCGGGGTCCGGGAGTACAAGGCCGCGTTCGCCAAGGCACTCAAGATGATGCCCGCCCTGCTGAGGACCACATCGGCCACACTCAACCTGCCCGGGCCCCTGGGCGGCCGCCATGGCGGTCACAACAGCACAGCCAAGCCCTCGCCCAGCCACTCTTGACGGCCGACAGCGCTGGACCGCTGCGAGGTATTCGAGGGCTCTGCGCAGCGCAATTGATGATCGCCGAGGTGTCATCGCCCGCGCCCCGATTGCGGTGCCGCATGCGCAGGCACCCCCCTTGCCCACGTCCAGCGCCGCCGGGCCAAGGGCAAGACCGACGGCAGGCTGGCTGGCCGTCGGGTGTGCCGTGCGACTCCATGACGCGAGGGCGGCGCCTACTGGCGGGGCACGACCGGCAGGGCGAACTCTTGATGACCGACGGCTTGCACGGGTACGCGCAGGACCCACCGAAGCCGGGCCTCGAGGAGGTGCCGGGCGAGCCGGGCCAGCGGGGAGTCCCGGTCGGTCAGCACGAGCAGCACGCGATCGTAGGAGCCGCCCCGGCCCGGGCGGCGCACCAGGGGATAGGCATCACCCGTGGCGACCTCGCCAGCCGCGCGAATGCCCAGCGAGCGAAGGTGCTGCAGGGCGCGGTCAAGTCGCTGGCGGGCACTGTCCGACGCATCGTAGGGCTCCGCCGGCGGCCTCCCCACGCTGCCGGCCCCGCGCTCAGGATCTGGCCCACAGGGCTAGAGAACCTGAACGGCCGGTCAGGCTCGTTGATCAGAGCCAATACCTCAGATGCGCTTCAGCCCCCGGAGATGATCCCGCGCATATCCAGCCAGACCGCGGGCTGGTGCTGTGCCTCAGCCGGTCCGGCCCCAGGACGGGTAATCCCGGGTGCGCCGGTTGTGCGTTGATGGAGTGTGGGAACACAACGACCAGACTTCGCCGACTTCTACCGCAGGTCCAGGAATGAGTGCCTGCGCACGGTCCTGGTCAGCGTCGGTGACCAGGACACCGCGCAGGAGCTTGTAGCCGAGGCTTTCGCGCGGGCGTGCGCCTCATGGCGGACCGTCGGCAGGCATCCGGCCCCGGCAGCCTGGGTCGTCCGCACCGCGCTGAACGCGAACGTCTCCCGGTGGCGGCGGCGCCGCCGGGAGGTCTCAGTGCCCGACCCAGGCATGGTCGCAGACCCCCCCACAGCCAGCGCGGCATCTGCCGGTCCCGTCGATCCGCGGATCATGGCGGCCCTGAGGCGGCTGCCTGCCCGGCAGCGGCAGGTCGTCGCTTTGCGGCTGATCCTCGACCTCGACACCAACGGCACCGCGGAAGTGCTTGGTATCACGCCAAACACGGTCATGGCCCACATGGCCCGCGCCCTGGCCGCACTGCGCAGCGACCTCATGCCCGAACGACAGAAGGAGAGCCCATCATGAACGACGACGAGCTGATCACAACGGTCCGGGAGTCCGTCACCGGCGTGCACATGACCATCCCCGAAGAGCAGATCATGAGCCGCAGCGCCGCGATACGCGCCCGGCGCCGGATTCCTGCCGTGGCCGGAGCGCTGGCCGTGGCCGGCGGGGCAGCCCTGGCCGTGACCGCGCTGGTGCCCTCTGGCCACCAGCCTGGCCATCCCGTGAGCGCCCGGCTGGCGGCCTGGACGGTAACCAAGCAGGCTAGCGGAAACATCGATGTCACCATCAATCAGCTGAAGAATCCAGCCGGGCTGCAGACCACGCTGCGCGCGGACGGCCTGCCGGTCAACGTCAGCTTCTCCGGTGCTCCGCTGAGCGCGTCGTGCAAGCCCTATAACAATGTAAGCAAGACCGTGCTGAGCGCTGTCGTCCAGCTCAGTTCGAGCGGCAAGAGCGCTCACTTCGTCATCGACCCGTCGGCCCTTCCCAGCGGCACCGGCGTGGCCATCTACGACAACCCCGGGGGCGGCGTGCCGCCCGCGAGCCCGTCTGCGCAAGGCGCCGGGAACCCGCCGCCAGCAGGCCTCACCGGCCCGCTGGCCTTCGGCCTGGTGCACTCCGGCCAGCAGTGCACCGGGTAACTGAGCCGCTTCAGCAGACCAGCCGGCGACTCGCATTACCACCAGCGCCGTCAGGCCTTGATCAGTCATCAGTCCTCCTCGCTACCCTGGGCCAGGGAGCTGCTGGCCCTGCTCGTGCCCCTGCCCGGTACGCCCGCTGGCACTCTGTGATGCGGTTACGGATGTCCCGGGCACGCAGAATGACCTCGTTACCCGGTGAGTCCGCCGATCGCGTCGCCGATGAGCTTGGCGCCGATGATGAGGCAGAGGATGGACATGATCACGGCATTGTTGCGGCCCATCCAGTCCTTCAGTTTTGTAAGCATGTCCTGGGATCGTTCGCCCATCGCGAAGTAGACCCCCACCGGGGCGGCCACTCCCGTGGTGGCGATCAGCGCGAAGATCAGGTAGGCGATGGCCTGCTGGCCGCCGGGGATGCCGGTCTGGGCGATCGCTGCCGCACCGGCCACGGCAAGGAGCAGGTTCTTCGGGTTGGCTCCGGCGAGGACGGCGGCGAACCCGAGTGCGGTCAGCGGCCTGAACTTGTCGATGGTGCCCATCCACTTCGGCATCGACGCCTGGTCATCCCCGCGAGGGCGGCCGCGGAACTGCCGCAGCGCGACGAGGAGCAGCAGGACCCCGAGGGCGATCTTGACCCAGCTCACCCAGGTGGCCGGCGCTCCCGACTGGCTCGCTCCCGCCGGCCCCGCGAGCGCCAGGACGATTGCGCCGACGACGCCGAGGCCGAGCAGCCATCCGAGCAGGAACGCCGGGCCGTTTGTCCTGGCCCTGGGGGTGGTGAGCATCAGCACGACCGCGATGATCGGAATGGGGCTGATCGCGATGCCGATCGCTAGCGGCAGCGACCCGCCGATGGCCTGGCCCATCAGGCCTCCTTCCCGGGCAGGCCGGGTTGTCCCGGCCGGACCGTGTTGACGGCTTCCTGCACGGAGCCGAAGTACTGAGGCGCGCTGCTGGCCTGGTCGGCGAGGGCGAGCATGTCGCGGACCTGGCCGATGTCGCGGGCGGCCACGAGCCGTACTCCACGGCTTTTCATCTCGGCGGTCAGCTGGTTGAGCATGCGGGCTGCGGTGACGTCGATGAACGGGATGGTCTCGCAGTCCAGGACGATCGCGCGGGCGTGATCGGCTGTGGCGGCATGCTGAATGGCGGCACGGATGTGGTCGGCGTTGGCGAAGAACAGCCCGGATTCGACCCGCAGCACCGTCACCCCCGGCACGGTCTGATCCTCGGCGTGACCAGTCACATCCGCCCACCGGCCATCGCTGCCGGGCACCTGCCCCAGGACCGCGACGTGCGGGCGCGATACCCGGTAGAGCAGCAGCAGCAGCGAGTCGGCGATCCCGATGAACAGTCCCGGCAGGGTGCCGAAGACCAGGACGCCGAGCAGCGCGGCGAGCGCGGCGATGAAGTCGGCGCGGGCGGCGAGACCGTAGATCTGGCCGAGACGCGACGTATAGGTCCGGTACAGGACACGCAGCGATGCGATATCCACCAGCTCGACCAGCGCGGCGATCACGACAGCGCCGAGGGTTGCCTCGGGGAGGTCCTGGAACAGGCCGGTCAGGAACAGCAGGGTGACGATGGTCAGGGCTGCGACGAAAAGCCCGGAGACCTGGGTCCGGGCACCCGCCGAGCCGTTCACCGCCGTTTTCGACAGGGACCCGTTGACCACCATGCCACTGGACAGGCCGCTGGCGATATTGGCGGTGCCCAGGCCGATCAGCTCGCGGTTCGGGCTGATCTCATACCCGTTCCTGGCGGCATAGGTTTGCGCCGCGCCCAGACCCTCGGCGAACCCGACCAGCATCACCCCGACGGCCGGCCCGGCGAGCTTTAGGTAGTCCGCGGACGGGACGGCGGGCAGGCCGAACGACGGGAGGCCGCTACTGATGTGGCCGACGATCTTCACGCCATGGTGCTGGAGGTGAAACAGGTACACGGCCAGGATGCCGAAGGCTACCGCTACCAGCGGCGCGGGCACGACCGGCGCGAATCTGCGCAGGCCCAGCACGATCGCCAGCGAGACCAGGCCCACCAGCAGCGTCAGCCAGCTGGCCTGGCCGAGCCGGGTCAGGAAAACCCACAGCTGCCGGAAGAAGTCCCCGGACCCCTTCTCCACGCCCGCCAGCTTGGGCAGCTGCCCGGCGATGATGGTCAGCGCCAGGCCGACGATGAAGCCCTTCAGCACCGGCTCGGAAATAAAGTTGGCCACGAACCCGAGCCGCGCCAGACCCGCGGCCAGCGCCAGCACGCCAGTGGTCAGCGCGAGCGTCACCGTCAGCGCCGTGAACACCCCTGCCTTGCCCGCCGCGATATCACCCACCGCAGCCGCCGAGAGTGCCGCTGTGGCGGCCATCGGGCCCACGACAAGATGCCGGGAGCTGCCGAACGCCGCGTAGAAGATCAGCGCGCCCGGTGCCGCATACAGGCCGACGACCGGCGACACTCCGGCGATGGAGGCATACGCCAGCGCTTCGGGGACCAGGACCGCCCAGACCGTCAGTCCCGCGATCAGGTCACCGCGCAGCCACCCCGGCCGGTACCCACCCAGCGATATGAATACCGGCAGTCTCATCGTGCCGGCCGCCAAATCCGGCAGCCGATGTTCCGCCAGGCGGGCGCCATCCGGCCGCTACGCTGCCTGGGGGACGACGATTGTGATGTCGCCTAGCTTCCACGTGCGGTCGAAGTAGCTTTCCAGCGGGCCGTAGCACCGGAAGTAGGAGAACCAGTGGCGGCCGGCGATGGTCTGGATCCAGTTGGATTCTCTTCCTTCAGGGGCTGCCGGGCCGAAGTAGACATCGACCGAGCCGTCCGGGTTGCGGGCCAGGTCGGCATCGCGGGAGCCGCGGTCGCCGCGTTGCTGCTCGTTGTCGATCAGGCAGCGGGTATCGATGTCGTAGACGGTGACCGACCAGAACAGTTTCGCCGGCGGGTCTGCCGGCACGTGCAGCGTGTAATTCCTGGCGCCGTCGAGCCAGTCCCCGGCGGCGTCCGTGTAGGTCCCGAGGTAGGCCTGGCCCGCCCCGGGGGTCTGGCTCTTCATCGCCTCGGAGAAGCTGACCGCCTCATAGAACCAGGCGGCGCGTTCCAGTAGCTGGTCGTAGTAGGGACCGCGCTGGTCGGAGTGGTCGAGCTGGACGACCAGATCCCACCGCCGGTCTGGCCAGTACAGCGCGTCCGGGAAGCGCTTGGCGAACGAGTTTGCCTGGGCCATCAATTCCCCCGCGGCGGTTGCCGTGGTGAGGATGCGAGTTAGCCGCGTATCGGGGTCGAAGGGCTTGTCCTTCTCGATGCCGAGCTGCCTGAGCATCGCGAGGTAGAACCGGTCACGCTCGTCGACGAGCTCCCGCTGGTAGATGTCGTGCAGCCGGACCCAGTAGTCCAGGCCTCGGGGCTGGTCACCATTCCACGGCCGCCCGGCCGGGGAGACGATCCTGGTCGCAGGGGCTGGACGGCCGTCGAACGGCGTGATCCGGATCCCGTCGACCAGGGCCTGCGAGCGCTGCGGGTCCGGGTCCAGGGTGCGGAACCCGAACATTACGTTCATGCCGGTGGCCTGGTGCACATAGAAGCTGCTGTCAACATCCGGCGGATCCTGGCCGGGCGGGACGATCAGGTGCTTGCCGCCGCGGCCCTGGTCCGGCCCCATCTCACCCAGGATCCCGCACTCGCGCTGCCAGAAGTCCGACAGGCCGCCCGCCGTCGGCCCTGGCGGCAGCTCGACCACTAGCGGGCCGGTCTGGCTGAGGTCGATGAAGTTCAGGATGTACGGCGTCGTGGCGTTCGCCGTGATCAGCCCGAGCCGGTCCCGGTAGGTCACGTAGTGCACCAGATCGTAGTCGGTGGCGCCGAACACCACGCGGTGCTGCGCCTGCCACTGCGCGTACGAGACGAGTGGCAGGGACCAGAGATAGGCCTGGCAGGCGAGCTGGTAGTCCAGCTCACCGAACACCAGCGGAACATCCTCGCGGCGCGGCAGCTCCCCTTCCATCCGGACATCCGCCAGCCGTCCCGGCAAAGACAGGTCAGCCACGAGCCCTCCTTCGCAGGTAATCGTCACAGGCACACACCAGAGCCCAGCGTCTCCCGGCACCTGCGCTCCACGCAACAGCCGGACCGCCAGCTGCGAAGACCCCACCATGATCGACGGCCGTTTGGAGTACGGACAACAAGATCACCGTGCCATTCGTGTGCCTGCGACACCAGAGTCCACAGTGCCGCAGGCACCATCGGCTGAAGGGCACCGGAGCGTGGCGTCCTTGAGCAGCCCCGGCCCCGAGTAACCGGGTGGACCACGCCGGCTGGGCTGACGTACTCGGCCGCACTCGAACCGCTGGCCGCCTGACGTACACCAGCCCGGCCTACACCAACCTGAAACCTGCAACTTATTTACGTTGCGATGGCCTTTAGCCCAGAATAATTTGAGAGAAAAAGTTCCTGGGCCCGGGTGACGCCGCCCGCCGCCATGTGATGCGAACGCAGCGACGAGCGACGGTGGCACTGAGCGGAGCAGCGCTCAGCAAAGGGGGCCGGTCATGTGGAGGATCGCTCTCTCGATCGCGGGCGCCCTCATCGCCATCGCCGGAGTCGTCTGGACGCTGCAAGGCCTTGGGTACATCAGGGGCAGCGTCATGACCGGGGTGACGCTGTGGGCGTTGATCGGGCCGCTGATCGCGCTGGGCGGGCTCGCCGTGATCGTGACCGGCCTGCGCCGGACTAACTAGTCACCCGCCGCCGTCCCTGCCCCGCCGCCGTCCCCGGCACCCGCAGTCAGTCATCCGTAGAACGCCGGAGCCGCTTGATCTGGGACCGGCGCTGCTTGGCCGCGAGCCTGCGTTCCTGCGAACCGCGGGTTCGCCTGGTCGGCCTGCGGACCGCGGGCGGCGGGGCGGTCGCGGCGGTCAGCACGCTGGCCAGCCGCCGGCTCGCCGCCTCCCGGTTGCGCAGCTGGGACCGCTGCTCGGACGCGCTGACCGTCAGGACCCCGTTGACCAGCCGGTCGGCCAGCGCCGTCAGGGCGCGCTCCCTGAGGACCGGGCCCAGCGCGGACGAGGCCGCCACGTCATAGGACAATTCCACCCGGCTGTCGCTGGTGTTGACCGACTGCCCTCCGGGCCCCGATGACCGGGAGAATCGCCAGGACAACTCGTCAGCCGGGATCACCTTGCCCCGGACCTGGATCGGATCAACCACAGTCACCATGATCTACCTGGGCTGGCACCATCGGCGTACCGGGCAGGATGAGCGGAAGGACCGCGGATGAGTCATCAGCAGGCGGGCTGGATCAAGGGCCTGGTCGGGCCGTTGCGGGTGAAGCCGGGCTCGGCGGTTGACCTGCCCCGGGAGTTCGATCCCGGGGCGCGGTTCGGCGTGCATAAGAAAGACGACGGGCAGGAACTGCTCCGCCAGGGCGTGGAATTGCTGGCCGAATACCAGGACCGGCTGGCCGCCCAGGACACCTACGGGGTGCTGGTCGTGCTGCAGGCCCTCGACGCAGCGGGCAAGGACAGCACGATCCGGCACGTGATGAGCGGGGTGAACCCGCAGGGAGTCCGGGTGTCCAGCTTCAAGCAGCCGTCCGCCGGGGAACTCCGGCACGACTACCTGTGGCGGCACGCCCGGCAACTGCCTGCGCGCGGTGAGATCGGCATCTTCAACCGCTCGCACTACGAAGAGGTGCTCATCGCCCGCGTCCACCGCGAACTGCTCGACGCCGAGAAACTCCCGCCGGAAAGCCGCTCCGGCGACATCTGGAAACGCCGCTACCGGGAGATCAACGACTGGGAGCGCTACCTGGCCGGCCAGGGCATCCGCGTGGTCAAGCTGTTCCTCAACGTGTCCAGGGAGGAGCAGCGGAGGCGTTTCCTGCGCCGGATCGACCACCCCGGGAAAAACTGGAAATTCTCCGCCAGCGACGTGCGCGAACGCCGGTACTGGGATGACTACCAGTGCGCATACTCCGCGATGCTGAGCCACACCAGCACGGAATGGGCGCCGTGGTACGTGCTGCCCGCCGACCACAAGTGGTTCACCCGCCTGTGCGCGGCCGCGGTCATCGCCCAGACGCTGATCGACATCGACCCGCAGTATCCGGCCCCGGACCCGGCCGCCCGGAAGGAACTGCAGCAGGCCCGCCGGGAACTGAAGGCCGAGGCGCCAGCGGGGTGACCAGCCGGGCGCGAAGCCACTGATTCGCCGGTCAGGGCCGCGTGGTTTGCGGTACTTTCACAGCGTTCCTGCCCGGATGCGCGGCTGGAGGTGACCCTGTGACCGGCGTGCCTGAGGACCTTTCCGGCGCGCGCGCCTACCAGGGCCGGCCGCTGAGGGGCTCCCCCGCCGGGAGGCTCCAGGACGCGGCGGCCGAGATCCTGGCCGCGGGCACTCTCCCCCGGTGCCCGCACCCGGACCAGCCTCCGCTCTGGTACCTCCCGGCGGGGTCACTCACCTGCGGCGCCTGTACCGGCGCGCTGCTGCAGGCGGCCGGGGACCGGGCCGCGCGCTGCCAGATCTGCACCGGCCCGGCCACGGCCCTCGCGGCCTGGGTCGCCGGTGACGTCCTGTGCTTCACCCACCTCTGCGAGGAGTGCCACAGCATCGGGCTCCTGCCCGTGGTGCCCAACTGAGTGGTGCCGAACTGAGCAGGGCCGAACTGGGAGGGGGCCGGACTCAGCGGTGCCTAGCTGATCAGTTCGGTCGCAGGAGGCGCTGAGGTCGCCATGAGCACCGGCCGGGGGTGCAGGGACCGGGGTGACGGGCGGCCGTGGGCCACGGCCAGCGAGAGCACCCCAGGGCCACGGCCACCAGCGCGCTCGCGCCGTACAGGCCGGGCAGCGTGAGCCCGGCGCGCCGCAACGGCCTCACGCCGAACGCGGCAATCCCGTAGCCCACCTGGTAAAACGCAATCACCAGGCCGACCGCGGTGATCGCCTGCGGCAGGAACATGGCGCCGTACTGGCTGCTGGACAGGCCGTAGGAGCTGGCCGACGTGAAGATAGCGCTGGCCGCGGGGAAGGTGACCAGCACGATGCCCTGAACCAGCGCGGCGGCGTAGACAACCTGGCTCTGGGCACGGATGCCCGCCCCGTGACTGCTCATCGGGCCCCTTCCAGGGCTAGTGGCCGCACGCGTGCCGGGGCGCCGTGGTGACCGGCATCCGCCAGGCCGCGGCGGCCGCGGCGACGATCTCGGCGGTGGCCTTATACCCATCCGGCTTCGCGACCCGCCGGTGGGCCAGGAAACCGCGCACCATCCCCGTGACCCCGGGGGTGCCGAGCAGATCACCGTGCAGCGCGGGCACCACCCAGACGTCCGGGGGCAGCGGGCAGACGGGCAGCGTGACCGCGTCGGCCAGCGGCACGAGCAGCAGCCAGCGGAGCGGATGATGCCGGGCCGCCGAGGCCGCGAACCTGGCCCCCACCTCGTCCACCGAGTCGATCAGCCGCTGCGCCCCGTACGCCCCGAACGGGGACAGGCCGCCCACGAACCAGACCAGCGCCCGCAGTTCGTCCGCGGGCATGAGGGCCCGGCCATCGCCGCCCGGGTAGGTCACCTGACCGGGCGCGACGATCGGGCTCATCATGACCACCGAGCCGAGCGGCAGGCCCGGGTGGCCGGCCAGCATCGCGTCCACGCCGAGGGTGCCCTCGCTCTCCGCGATGATGTCCACCGGCCGGCCGGTATCCCGGTGCAGCCGCAGGACCTGGGCGGCAATACGGCCCCCCAGCTCGGTCAGCGGCAGGTCGCTGGCCGCGCTGCCCTGGGGGAGGGGACGGCCGGACGCGGTCATGCCCCGGTAGGAGAACTGCTGGACCAGGGCTCCGGGGGCGACCGGCCGCAGGGACCTTGGCGAGGCGCAGCACACCGACCCGAAGCCCCGGATCTCCAGCACCGGGTCCCGGGCGGCGGGGCCGGGTGCGACGCTGCTGGCAGAGCCGCTCGCGTCCCGGGACGCGGCGGACGGGGTGTTCCCCAGGGCCGCATCCGTCCCGGCCGTCCCGGCGGTCGCGGCGGCGGCCAGGCTGGTGGGGTCCGGCGGGTTGCCGATCACGAAGGCGAGCCGGGTCAGGCCGACCACCATGGTGATGGCGAGGACCATGGCCACCGGGGCCAGCGGGACCGACAGCAGCGGCGCCGGATGGCGGGCCACCACCCCGACCAGCCGCCGGCGGCTGGCCTCCCGGCGGACGGTCGCCCTGGTCACGCCGAACCAGGCTCGCGCGTTGGCCACGCCCGCCAGGCCGCAGACACCGATGGCGGCGGTCACCGGAAGGCGCCCGATAGCCGCGGCCACCACCGACAGTGTGACGAAGTCGGCCAGCAGCCAGCACATCGCCCGGGCCGGCGGCAGGGTCCGCCACCAGGACCCCAGGATGCCGCCGTGACTCAGCGGGAGCGAGATCAGCAGCAGCACCGGGACCGTGGCCAGGAAAGGCCAGGAGAACGGGAGGATGGCCACCCCCAGGGTCAGCGCGGCGACCGGGGACAGCAGCAGGCAGGTCACGACGGTCAGCCCGGTCGCGGACCGGTACATCTCCCGCAGGCCGGGCACGGGCCGGTCCCGCGGCCAGGCCAGCCGGGCCAATGCCGTGTTCAGGCCGGAACGGACGCCCAGCACCGCGATGAGCAGCCCCGCGAACCCGGGCCAGGACCGGTCATATCCGTATATCCAGCGCAGATCGTGGAAGACGGCCAGCGGGGCCACCGCGGTGACCTGCCCGGCGAGCGAGCGGGCCGGCGGCGCGAGCCAGCAGAGGACCGCGGCTTCGGCCATCGCGGCCCCGGCTGACAGCGTGATCAGGCCCCGGTGGGCCAGGAATTCCCGGCCCGGCCACGATCCCGCGTTCCGCTTCCTGAACGTTTGTGCGGCCCCCTTGGTGCGCGTCCGGGGGACTACCGTGATCACAATCCTAAGAACGTCCTCAGGGAATCGCTGACGGGAGGGCCCTGGATGCGTTACGCCGGCCGCACGGTCGTGATCACGGGAGCCGCTGGCGGGCTCGGCTCGGGCATGGCGGCCGCATTCGCGGCCGAGGGCGCGGCCGTCGCCCTGGTGGACCTGCCGGGCAGCCCGGGGGAGGAGCTGGCGGCCCGCATCAACGCCGGTGAGGCAGGCGGCGAGACCGGCGGTGAGCCAGGCGGCGCGACCGGCGGCTCCCCTGGCCAGGCCTTCTTCGCCCCCTGTGACCTGGCCGACCTGACCGCCACCCGGCAGCTGATCACCGGCCTCGCCGCCCGCCAGGGCGGGCTGGACGTGCTGATCAACAACGCCGCGATCTACCCGAGGAAGGAAGTCGCGGAGTACACCACCGAGGACTGGCAGGCGGTCCAGCGGGTCAACGTGGACGCCGCCTTCGTCTGCGCCCAGGCCGCGCTGCCGGCGATGCGGGCCGCCGGGTCGGGCCGCATCATCAACGTGTCCAGCATCACTTTTTTCGGGCACACCCCGTTCCTGGTCCCGTATGTGGCCTCCAAGGGCGCCCTGGTCGGGCTGACCCGGGCGCTGGCCCGGGAACTCGGCGAGCACGGGATCACCGTCAACGCGATCGCCCCGGGCGCCTTCCCCACGGCCGCCGAGGCGATCCACCCGGACCTGGAGTCCTACAACGCGTTCATCCTGGAGCAGCAGGCCGTCAAGCGGCGCGGGACGCCCGCCGACATCGCGAACGCGGCGCTGTTCCTGGCCGCCCCGCAGACGTCGTTCATCACCGGGCAGCTGCTGGTGGTGGACGGCGGCTGGGTGATGAACTAGCGCTGAAAGTCGGCCGGCGTCGGTGATTCTCCGGAGGAACCGCTGGGTGCGCTCATCTCTGGGGCTGGTGAACAACTCCCGTGGCGGCCCCTGCTCCACGATCCGGCCGCCGGACAGGAAGCACACCCGGTTCGCGATGTCCCGGGCGAAGCTCATCTCGTGCGTGGCGATCAGCATGGTCATGCCGCTGGCCGCCAGCTCCCGGATGACGTCCAGGACCTCGGCCACCAGTTCCGGGTCCAGGGCGCTGGTCACCTCGTCGAGCAGCATCAGCCGCGGCCGCATGGCCAGGGCCCGGACGATCGCGACCCGCTGCTGCTGCCCGCCGGAGAGCCGGTCGGGGTAGTCGGCCTGCTTGTCCAGCAGCCCGAACCGCTCCAGCAGCGCCCGGGCCTCCTGCTCGGCCTCCCGCCGGGATGCGCCGAGCGCCTTGACCGGGGCGAGGGTCACGTTGCGCAGCACGGTCATGTGCGGGAACAGGTTGAAGGCCTGGAACACGATGCCCACGCTGCGGCGGACCCAGTTCTGGTCGATGCCCGGCCGGGCGACGTCCTGCCCCCACAGCAGTATCCGGCCGCGCGTCGATGGACTCCAGCAGGTTGATGCAGCGCAGCAGCGTGGACTTGCCCGAGCCGGACGCCCCGATGAGGCAGATCACCTCGTGCGAGGCCACGCTGAGGTCGATCCCGTCCAGCACCAGGTTGGCGCCGAACGACTTGCGCAGGCCCTCGATCCGAACCGCGTCAGGGCCCGCCGGATCGGGGGTCCCGGTGCCCGCCTGCGGTCCGCCGGTCACGTGGTCCCCCCGGCCAGGCGGCGGCGCCGGTCCCGGGCGATCAGGTGGTCGGTGAACCGGGCCAGCGGGATCGTCAGGATGAGGAACAGGATGGCCGCCACCACGTAGCTGGAGTAGTTGAACACGGTGTCGCTGAAGATCTCGGCGGCCTTGTTGGCCTCGATCGCGCCGAGGATGCCGACCAGCGCGGTGTCCTTCTGCAGGCTGATGAAGTCGTTCAGCAGCGGCGGGATGATGTTGCGCACCGCCTGCGGCAGGATCACGTAGCGCAGCGCGGCCGGTATGCGACAGGCCGAGGGACCGGGCCGCCGCGACCTGGCTCTGGTGCACCGAGTTCAGGCCCGCCCGGTACACCTCGGACACGTACGCCGAGTAGGACAGGACCAGCGCGGCGACCCCGTAGACCGGGGCCGACTGGGTGGACACGAACGGCAGGTTGAGCGCGGGCATCCCGAACCCGATCGCGAAGATGACCAGGATCAGCGGGACACCGCGGAACACGTCCACGTAGATGGTGCTGACCAGCCGCAGCGGGAACATCACCGGGCTGTCCGACTGCCGGACGACGGCGATGACCAGGGCCACGATGAGGATGAGCACCTCGGCGGCCAGGAACATCCGGATGTTCAGCCAGAGCGCCTCGCCCACCGAGTAGTAGCCCTGCCCGGGGATCGCCGATCAGCGACTTCCACATGTCGGCGGGGTTGAAGAACGTGTGCCGGACCGCGGCGCTGCCCGGGGCCAGCAGGAACAGCGCGGCCAGCGCGGCCAGCACCACGATCGTGCTGGCCGTGGACACGGCCACCGCCCCGCGGCCGCCGCTGCCGCCCAGCAGGCGCGACCCGCGCCCGGGGCCGCCGAACGAGCCCGGGTCGCCGACCGAGGTCTGGGGCGGCCCGACCATCAGGGCTTGAGGGTCGGCACGCTCAGGTAGACCTGCAGGTACTTCTTTTCCAGCGCGGCCAGCGTGCCGTTGCGGTTCAGCGTGGACAGCGCCTTGTCCACGCAGCCCACCAGCGGATTGCCCTTGTGGAACAGCAGCCCGAAGTGCTCGCCGCTGGACGGGAACTGGCCCACCAGGACCGAGTTCTTGATCTCCGAGGAGGAGATGTACTGGGCCGTCGGCGTGTCCGCCACCAGCGCCGCGATCTGGTGCGTCTGCAGCCCCTGCTTCACGTCGTTCAGCGTCTCGTAGACCTTGGGCGTCTGCGTCGGCTGGATCTGGCTGTTGATGAAGGCCAGGCTGGTCGTGCCGATCTGGTCGCCGAACACGTACTTCTTCAGGTCGGCCGGCGCGTGCTTGGTCACGATCGGGGTGCCCTTCAGCGCGACCAGCGCCTGGTCCACGTTGTAGTAGCTGGTCGAGAACGTCACCGCCTGGGCCCGCGCCGGGGTCACCGAGACCTCGTTGATGTCGAAGTCGAACTTCTTCGGGCCCGGCGCGTAGGAGTCGTTGAACGGCTCGTAGGCCCACTTGACCTGTGACTTCTTGAAGCCGAGCTGGGTGGCCACCGCGTAGGCCACGGCGCTCTCGTAGCCCTTGCCGTTCGCCGGGTCGTTGCCGGCTGAACCACGGCGGGTAGGCCGGCTTGTCGGTGGCCACGGTCAGCGAGCCCTTGGCGTACAGGTCCTTCTGGATCGCGGCGTTGGTGCAGCTCGTGGCGCTGGCGCTGCTGCTCCCGCCGCTGGCCCGCTGCCGCGCTGGGCTCCCGCACGCGGCCAGGCCCGGCCCCAGGGCCGCCCCCACCGCGGTGATCATGATCCGCCGCATGCGATCACCTTACTGTGGAGGCTGTCACGAAACGAGGAGCGGTCACGACACGAGGAGGCACCGATGCCCGCCTGGATCTGCCGTACCTGCGCGGTCCAGCAACCCGACACGCCGGAGCCGCCCGGGGAGTGCCCGATCTGCAGCGACGAGCGCCAGTACGTGGGCTGGGAGGGCCAGCAGTGGACCACGATGGCCGAGATCGCCCGGGACCACGCGGTCGTCCTGCGCGAGGAAGAACCAGGCCTGACCGGCATCGGGGTGGAACCGGCGGTCGGCATCGGGCAGCGGGCCCTGCTAGTCCGCACCCCGCAGCGGCAACGTCCTGTGGGACTGCGTCCCGCTGCTGGATGACGCAGGCCCGGGCCCGGATCACCGAGCTGGGCGGCATCGACGCGATCTGCCTGTCGCACCCGCACTTCTACGCCGCGCACGTGGATTCGCGGACGCCTTCGACGCCCGGGTCTTCATCCCGCGGGCCGACCAGGAGTGGATCCAGCGGCCCTCGCCGCGGATCGAGCTGTTCGACGACGACGCCGAGCCGGTCCCCGGCGATCACCGTGGCGCGGATCGGCGGTCACTTCGACGGCGCGGCCGTGCTGCACTGGCCGGCCGGGTCCGGCGGCCGCGGCGCCCTGCTGACCGGCGACACCATCACCGTCGTCCCGGACCGCGACTGGGTCAGCTTCATGTGGAGCTACCCCAACCTCATCCCGCTGGACGAGGCGACCGTGCTCGAGATCGCGAGCCGGGCGGAGCGGTTCAGCTTTGACCGGATTTACGGTGGCTGGTGGGGCCGGGTCGTCGTGGCCGACGGCGCCGCCGCGGTCCGCCGCTCCGCGGACCGTTACGTGGCCCGCCTCCACGGCGCGCGTCCCTAACTCCCGGGTCACCTGCGAGGATCCCGGCTCGGAGGGTATACCGATCAGATGAGCGCGTTGGGTGACCGCGGATCCAGGGGTACCGCGGTCGAGGACTGGTATGGCCTGGACATGGCGACCCCGGGCCCGGTGGACGTGGCCGCCGGACGATTCGCCGTTCCCGCCGATCGGTGAGTTCGGCTTCCTGTCCGATTGCGAGACCACCGCCCTGATCGCGCCGAGCGGGAACGTGGAATGGCTGTGCCTGCCCCGGATGGACTCGCCGAGCGTGTTCGGCTCGATCCTGGACCGGTCGGCCGGCGGCTTCCGGCTCGGCCCGGAAGGGATCAACGTCCCGGCCGCCCGCCGGTACCTGCCCGGGACGATGGTGCTGGAGACCAGCTGGGCCACCCCGACCGGGTGGCTGGTGGTGCGCGACGCGCTGATCATGGGGCCCTGGCACCACGAGAACGAGCTGTCCCACACGCACCGCCGCACGCCGACCGACTACGACGCCGACCACGTGCTGCTGCGCACGATCCGCTGCGTTACCGGCGAGGTCCAGGTCACATTCGAGTGCGAGCCGGTCTTCGATTACGGCCGCTACCAGGGCACCTGGTCCTATACCGACCGGGGCTACGCGCAGGGCGATCTGCCGCCCGGCCCGGGACGCCCCCGGCGTCCCGCTGAGCCTGACCACCGACATGCGGCTGGGGTTCGAGGGCGGCCGGGCCATGGCCCGGACCCGGATGCAGGAGGGTGAGGTCCACTTCTGCGCCCTGTCCTGGACCGATCACGCGCCCCCGTTCACCTATCAGGAGGCGCGCCAGCGGCTGCTGTGGACCGCGCACCACTGGCAGCACTGGCTGGCCCGGGGCCGTTTCCCGGACCATCCGTGGAGCCGCTACCTGCAGCGCAGCGCGCTGACGCTGAAGGGCCTCACGTTCGCGCCCAGCGGGGCCATGGTGGCGGCGGCCACCACGTCCCTGCCCGAGGTGCCGCACGGCGAGCGCAACTGGGATTACCGCTACTGCTGGCTGCGCGACTCCGCGTTCACCCTGTGGAGCCTGTACGCGCTCGGCTTCGACTGGGAGGCCGACGACTTCTTCTGGTTCCTCGCCGACCTGGCCCAGCGCGACGACGAGGTCCAGGTGGTCTACGGGGTGGACGGGGAGCGGGACCTGAGCGAGCAGATTCTTGATCATCTCAGCGGGTACGACGGCGCCCGGCCGGTCCGGGTGGGCAACGAGGCTTACACCCAGCGCCAGCACGACGTGTGGGGCACGATGCTGCAGGCCATCCACATCCGGCTGGGCAGCTGGCAGCGGCTGGACGACCGGATGTGGCGGGTGGTCCGCCGCCAGGTGGAGTCCGCGCTGAAGTACTGGCGCGAGCCTGACCTGGGCATCTGGGAGGTCCGCGGCGAGCCGAAGCACTTCACGTTCTCCAAGCTGATGTGCTGGTCCGCGGTGCAGCGCGGCGGCGCAGGCCGCGCTGGCCCGGGGTGAGGCCGCCCTGGCCAAGACCTGGGGCGAGGCGGCCGACGAGATCCGGGACGACATCCTGGCCCACGGTGTGGACGAGCGCGGCGTGTTCACCCAGCACTACGGCGCTTAGGCGCTCGACGCCTCGCTGCTGCTGCTCCCGATGACGGGATTCCTGCCCCGCGAGGATCCGCGCGTCCGGGCCACGATCCTGGCCATCGCCGACGAGCTGACCGTGGACGGCCTGGTCGTGCGGTACCGGCCCGAGGAGACCGACGACGGGCTGCCCGGGGACGAGGGCACGTTCACGATCTGCTCGTTCCTGCTGGTCTCGGCGTTCTCGGAGATCGGCGAGAAGGACCGGGCCCAGCAGCTGTGCGAGCGGCTGCTGTCGCTGGCCAGCTCGCTCGACCTGTACGCGGAGGAGATCGACCCGCGGACCGGCCGCCATCTGGGCAACTTCCCCCAGGCGTTCACCCACCTGGCCCTGATCAACGCGGTCATCCACGTGATCCGGGCCCAGCGCCAGCCGCTCGCAGCCCCTGCCGCCGCCGGAGGCTTAGCCGCGACTTGCCCCGGCCTTTAAAGTGCGGCTCCCGCGGGAACGAAACCTTCTGTAGCTGGGGGGTACCGCCCGGAAGGGGGCCGTCCATTGGCACACGCTGCTGCCTCCGCCAATCCCGCCGCCGAGGTCGCCCTGCCTGATGGCCGCGTCGAGCTGGCCGACCCGGCGGGGGTAGAAGAATCCCGGTACGCGAACGCCGCGCTGGTCCCGGTCCCGGTCGCCCAGCGCACCTGGGGCACCTACAACTACACCGCGCTGTGGGTCGCGATGTCGCACAACCTGCCGACCTACGCCCTGGCGGCCGGGCTGATCGCGCTGGGCATGAACGCGCCCCAGGCCCTGCTGACCATCGCGATCGGCAACCTCATCGTGCTGGGGCCGATCCTGCTGAACAGCCACGCGGGCACCAAGTACGGCATCCCGTTCCCCGTGTTCGCGCGGGCTTTCTACGGGGTGCGCGGGGCTAACTTCCCCGCCCTGCTGCGCGCCGTCATCGCCTGCGGCTGGTTCGGCATCCAGACCTGGATCGGCGGCCAGGGGATCTACGTGATCGCGGGCAAGCTGGCCGGCCACGGCTGGCTGGACGCGGCAAAGATCGGCGGCCAGCCGTGGACCCTGTGGCTGTCCTTCGCCGCGTTCTGGGTCATCCAGATGGCCATCATCGAGCGCGGCATGGACACCCTGCGCCGGTTCGAGAACTGGGCCGCGCCGTTCGTGCTGGTGGTGTTCGTGGCCCTGCTGATCTGGATCGCGGTCAAGGCGGGCGGCCTCGGCAACCTGCTTGACCAGCCGTCCTCCCTCGGCTGGGGCCACAAGTTCTGGGCGATCTTCCCGGCCTCGCTGATGGGCATGATCGCGTTCTGGTCCACGCTGTCGCTGAACATCCCCGACTTCACCCGGTTCAGCCGCAGCCAGCGCAGCCAGGAGATCGGCCAGGTGCTGGGGCTGCCCACCACGATGACGTTCTTCTCGCTGCTTGCGGTGCTCATCACCTCGGGCACGGTGCTGCTGTACGGCCGGGCGATCTGGGACCCGATCGAGCTGGCCACCAAGTTCTCCAGCCCGGTGGTGGTCATCCTCGGGCTGGTCACCGTGCTGGTCGCCACCGTGTCGGTGAACGTGGCCGCGAACGCGGTCAGCCCGTCCTACGACTTCTCCAACGCGGCGCCCCGGCTGGTGTCCTTCCGGATCGGGGGGCTGATCACCGGGGTGCTCGCGATCGCCCTCCAGCCCTGGCGGCTGCTGGCCAACCCGCACATCTACATCTTCGTCTGGCTCGGGTTTTACGGCGGACTGCTCGGTGCGGTGGCTGGCGTGCTCGTCGCGGGGTACTGGATCATCAACCGGACCCAGCTCGACCTGGCCGCGCTCTACCAGGCCGGGGGACGGTACTGGTACGCAGCGGGATGGAACTGGCGGGCCGTCGTGGCCACCGTGATCGGCGCGGTGCTGGCCGTGGGCGGTGCGCATTCGGCGCCCGGCCAGGGCCCGTTCCCGGCCGGGGGCTTGATCCCGTTCCTCAAACCCCTGTACGACTACAGCTGGGTGGTCGGTTTCGCCTCGGCCTTCCTGGTGTATCTGTTGACAACCGTGGTTGTCCCGCCGTCGAGGGGAGCGCGCAGTGGCCGAAATCGTCAGGGCCGGACTGATCCAGCAGCAGTGGACGGGTGACAAGGAGTCGATGATCAGGGCGTCGGCCGACGCGATCGGCCGGGCGGCATCCGCCGGGGCCCAGGTCGTCTGCCTGCAGGAACTGTTCTACGGGCCGTACTTCTGCCAGGTACAGGACGCCGAGTACTACTCCTACACCGAGGCCATCCCCGCCGGCCCGACCACCGATCTCATGTGCGAACTGGCCCGGCAGCACTCGGTGGTCCTGGTCGTGCCCATGTACGAGGAGGAGCACCCGGGCCTGTACTACAACACCGCGGCGGTGATCGACGCGGACGGCACCTACCTGGGCAAGTACCGCAAGACCCACCTGCCGCAGGTCAAGGGGTTCTGGGAGAAGTTCTACTTCCGGCCCGGGAACCTGGGCTACCCGGTCTTCGACACCGCGGTCGGCCGGATCGGCGTGTACATCTGCTACGACCGGCACTTCCCGGAGGGCTGGCGGGCGCTCGGGCTGGCCGGGGCCAGGATCGTCTTCAACCCGTCCGCGACCAGCCGCGGCCTGTCGCAGTACCTGTGGCGGCTGGAGCAGCCCGCCGCCGCGGTGGCCAACGAGTACTTCATCGGCGCGATCAACCGGGTCGGCGTGGAACCTCTGGGCGACAACGACTTCTACGGCCAGACCTACTTCGCCGACCCGCGCGGCCAGCTGGTCGGCGAGGCCGCGTCCGACACCGACGACGAGGTGATCGTCCGCGACCTCGACATGGACCAGCTGGCCGAGGTCCGGGACCTGTGGCAGTTCTACCGCGACCGCCGCCCCGACCAGTACGGCCCGCTGGTGCAGCCGTGAACCGGCTGCGGCCGGGCAAGGGAGTGCAGCCGTGAACCGGCTGCGGCCGGGCAAGGGAGTGCAACCATGAGCCTGCTCATCCAGGGCGGCACCGTGGTGTCGCCCACGGGCGCCGTAGCCGCGGACGTGCTGGTCGAGGGCGAAAAGATCAGCGCGCTGGCTGCCCCCGGCAGCGAGACCGCGGTGGCCTGGGCCGCTGCCGCCGGCCAGGTCATCGACGCGGACGGGCTGTACGTGCTGCCCGGCGGCATCGACGCGCACACCCACATGGAGATGCCGTTCGGCGGCACCTTCTCGGTGGACACGTTCGAGACCGGGACCCGGGCCGCGGCCTGGGGCGGCACCACCACGATCGTGGACTTCGCGGTCCAGGCCAAAGGCACCTCGCTGCTGGCCACGCTGGACAAGTGGCACGAGAAGGCGGACGGCCACTGCGTGATCGACTACGGCTTCCACATGATCGTCTCCGACGTCAACGACACCAGCCTCAAGGAGATGGAGTCGTGCATCGGGGCGGGCGTGAACAGCTTCAAGATGTTCATGGCCTACCCGGGCGTGTTCTACGCGACCGACGGGGAGATCGTCCGGGCCATGACCAAGGCGGCCGCGACCGGCGCCGTGATCATGATGCACGCCGAGAACGGCATCGCCATCGACCAGCTGGTCGCGCAGGCCCTCGCGGCGGGGAAGACCGATCCGGTGCAGCACGGCCTGACCCGCCCGCCGGAGCTGGAGGCGGAGGCCACCCACCGGGCCATCACGCTGGCCGGGGTGACCGGGCGCGCCGCTGTACATCGTGCACCTGTCGGCGGCCCAGGCGCTCCAGGCCGTCGCCGAGGCCCGGGACACCGGCCAGAACGTGTTCGCCGAGACCTGCCCGCAGTACCTCTACCTGTCCCTGGACGACCTGGCCCGGCCGGACTTCGAGGGGGCCAAGTACGTGGCGTCGCCGCCGCTGCGGCCCCGCGAGCACCAGGGGTCGCTGTGGCGCGGGCTGCGCACCAACGACCTGTCCGTGGTTTCCACCGACCACTGCCCGTTCTGCTTCAAGGAGCAGAAGGAACTGGGCCGCGGCGACTTCTCCAAGATCCCCAACGGGATCCCCGGAGTCGAGCACCGGATGGACCTGCTGCACCAGGGGGTGGTGGCCGGGGAGCTGTCGCTGGCCCGCTGGGTCGAGGTGGCCGCGACCACGCCCGCCCGGATGTTCGGGCTCTACCCCCGCAAGGGCATCATCGCGCCCGGCTCGGACGCCGACATCGTCCTGTACGACCCGCGGGCCACCCAGGTCCTGTCGGCCGCCACGCACCACATGAACGTGGACTACTCGGCCTACGAGGGCTTGAGCCATCACCGGGCAGGTGCGGACCGTGCTGTCCCGGGGTGAGCTGGTGATCGACGGCGGCGAGTACCACGGCCGCACCGGCCACGGCCAGTTCCTGCGCCGCGACCTGTCGCAGTACCTGATCTGACGGGGGAACATATGGACTTCGGGGTGGTCCTGCAGACCGACCCGCCGGCCAGCGGCGTGGTGGACACCATGCGCCGGGCCGAGGGGGAGGGGTTCCGCTACGGCTGGACGTTCGACTCGCACGTGCTGTGGCAGGAACCGTTCGTCATCTACTCGCAGATCCTCGCGGCCACCTCGGACCTGAAGGTCGGCCCGATGGTGACGAACCCCGGCACCCGGCACTGGTCGGTCACCGCGTCCCTGTTCGCCACGCTGAACGACATGTTCGGCAACCGGACCGTGTGCGGCATCGGCCGCGGCGACTCGGCCCGCCGGGTCATCGGCCAGAGCCCGGTCACCCTGGCCACCATGTCCGAGGCCATGCACGTGATCAAGGAGCTGGCCGAGGGGCGCGAGGTGATGCTGCACGGCGCGCCGATCCGCATCCCCTGGGTGCGCGACGGCGAGCTGGAGATCTGGATGGCCGCCTACGGCCCGAAGGCGCTGGCCCTGGTCGGCCAGCAGGCCGACGGCTTCATCCTGCAGACCGCCGACCCGGACATCGCCCGCTGGACGGTGGGGTCGGTGCGGGCCGCGGCCCGCGCGGCCGGGCGGGACCCGGACGACCTCACGATCTGCGTGGCCGCGCCCGCCTACGTCGGCACCGAGGTGGCGCACCAGCGGGACCAGCTGCGCTGGTTCGGCGGGATGGTCGGCAATCACGTCGCCGACCTGGTCGCCCGGTACGGCGAGGACGGGCCGGTGCCCCGCGTGCTGACCGACTACATCAAGGGCCGCGAGGGATACGACTACGCCCATCACGGGCGGGCCGGGAACCCGTCCACGGACTTCGTGCCGGACACCATCGTGGACCGGTTCTGCCTGCTCGGGCCGGCTGAGGCGCACCTCGAGCGGCTGCGCGAGCTGGCCGGGATCGGCGTGGACCAGTTCGCCGTGTACCTGATGCACGACCAGCCCGGCGAGACGCTCGCCGCCTACGGCCGGGAGATCATCCCCGCTCTGAGCTGACCCTTCCGCCGACCCCTATCGCCCGCCAGCGAGGACTTTGACGGCAAGTTTTATTGCACAAACGGTTTTTTTGATGTGATCCTTTTCATAAGGCCCTGATCGCCGTTCCAGTCCCATCCAGGGTGGTTTCGGGCATTGTGGGATGCCGCAAGCACCCCGCGTACGTGATGACGGCCGCCCTTCCAGGCGGCCGGGCGCCCTGCCCCCGTGCCCCGTCCGACGCCGCTGACCCGCCCCCCAGCCCGGTGGCCGGTCTGTGCCCGGGTGGAGACCCACGGCGCGCCCGCGCCCGATCAAAGGTTGACGTTGTCTGCTAGCAGACGGGCTCCCCACCGCAAGACTCCCTATCGCAAGACCCTCTATCGCAACACCCCCAAGATCACGCTCATCGCCGCCGGCTCGGCCCTGGCCCTCGCGGGCATCGCCGCGGGCACCGTGGCGGCCTGGCCGGGGAACTCACCGGCCGCGTCGGCCAGCGTCGCCGGCGCCTCCCTCGCCGGGCCGGCCGCCGGGTCTGCCGCCGGGTCAGCCGTACAGGCCCGCGCCCTGACCGGCGCGGCGGCCCGGGACAATGGGCTGGCCAAGTCGGCGCAGGACCTCAAGGCCCGTGAGGCCGCGGCCCGGGTGGGCGCCCTGCGCCAGGCCGTCGCCCGCCAGGAGGCGCGGAAAGCAGCGCGGGCCCGCGCGGCGGCGGCCGCCGCCCAGGCCGCGGCCCGGACGGCGGCCCGGCGGCGGCCCGGGCCGCCGCCCAGCAGAAGCAGGCGGCAGCCACGCCTGCCGCCGCGGCCCAGCCGGCCACGCCCACGGGCTCCCCGCAGCAGATCGCACGGGGCATGCTCGGGTCCTACGGCTGGGCTGCGTCGCAGTTCAGCTGCCTGCAGCCGCTGTGGAACGCGGAGAGCGGCTGGAACGTCTCGGCCGCCAACACGTCGTCGGGCGCCTACGGCATCCCGCAGGCGCTGCCGGGGAGCAAGATGGCGAGCGCCGGCGCGGACTGGCAGACCGACGCGGCCACCCAGATCCGCTGGGGCCTGGGGTACATCCGGTCGGTGTACGGCTCGCCGTGCGGGGCCTGGTCGCACGAGCAGGCCTACGGCTGGTACTAGCCCGCCGCAGGCCCGGCAGGCGGGACGGCCCGGCGATCCCGGGCCGTCCCGCCGCCTCACCCCCGGGTCGCGCCACTCCCGTCACGCCGGCCCCGCGACCCTCGGGTGACGCACGTCACATGACCTTAATTCGTAGTTTAGGTCACATTAAGGGCGCGTCTCCGGCATGGTGGTAGCCGCAAGCACCCTGCGTGCGAGATGGCCGCCTGTGAGCCGCCCGGCGCCCTGCCCCTGCGTCACGTCCGTACGCCGCTGCCCTTCCTGCTTTTCCGCCGGTTGCTGGCATGTGCCCGGGTGACAGCCGAGCGCGTAATCTCGCGCCGACCAAAGGTGCCCCTTGTCCAGGATTAGGACATCTCTCCGCACGTATCCGAAGCTCCTCCTGACCCTGACCGCGGCGGGCAGCGCCGTCACCGCGGCGGTCATCACCCTCAGCGGCGCCTCCGCGGGCCAGCTCGCCAGCGCCCAGGCCGCCGCCGCTCAGGCGGCCCGCCCGGCCGCCGCCGCCGCGGCCCCGGCCACCTCCCGGCCTAACGCCACCCTGGACGCCGCCGCGCTGTCCCAGCGCGCGGCCGCCGAGCGCACCGCCCAGAAGATGCTCGCGCACTTCGGCTGGGGCAAGCGGCAGTGGACGCCGCTGTACAAGCTGTGGAACCGGGAAAGCGGCTGGAACAAGTACGCCGAGAACCCGTCCTCGGGCGCTTACGGCATCCCGCAGGCCGTGCCGGGCAGCAAGATGGCCAGCGCCGGAAAGCACTGGCGCAGCAACGCCACCACCCAGATCCGCTGGGGCCTCGGCTACATCAAGAGCCGGTACGGCCGCCCGCGCGTGGCCTGGGATCACGAGCTGGCCTACGGCTGGTACTGAGTGACCTAGCGGGCGGCGCATACGCGCCGCCCGCTAGTCCCCGGCGGCTGGCGTGCGCCGCCCGCTAATTTCGGGCAGTCGGCGTACGCGCCGGCCGCTAGTTTCGTCTCGTGACCGCGTCCGCCCATCCCGAAGCTTCGCTGGTCCGCCTGGCCCTCGCCCTCGGTGCGGCCCAGGCGGGTGGCTCGCTGTTCCCGGACGAGGGCCGGCTGGCCGGAGCCGTTGCTGACCTCCCGGACCCTGACCCGGTCCAGGTCGCTGAGGCCAGGTCGGCCATCCAGGCGGGTGAAGACCCGCTCGGTGCGGCGTTCAGCCGGGTGCGCGACGCCGCGGCCCGGCGCCGTGACGGAGCGGTGTACACGCCGGGTCACCTGATCGACCCGATGGTGGACTGGACGCTCGCTCAGCAGCCGGCCCGCATCGTCGATGCCGGCGCAGGCTCGGGGCGTTTCCTCGCCGCGGTCTTGCGCCGCGAGCCCGGCCTCGAGGCCATCGCCGTGGACCGCGATCCCCTCGCCACCCTGATGACCAGGGCGATGCTCGCCGTACTGAAAGCGACCCGGGCCCGGGTCATCCAGGCCGACTACACCACGGTGACGCTGCCGGGAACCGCCGGCCGCACTGCGTTCCTCGGCAACCCGCCGTACGTCCGCCACCATCAGCTGAGTGCCGCCGCCAAGGACTGGGCGCAGCAGGCGGCCGGGAGCATCGGTCACCGCATCAGCGGCCTGGCCGGCCTGCACGCCTATTTCTTCCTGGCCACAGCACTCCTGGGACGGCCGGGCGACGTCGGCTGTTTCGTGACGTCCGCGGAATGGCTGGACGTCAACTACGGCTCCATCATGCGGTCCCTGGTGCTGGGTCCCCTGGGCGGGCGGTCCCTGCACATCATCGAGCCGAAGGCGCTGCCGTTCGACGGCGTGCAGACCACGGCCGTCATCACGGCCTTCGAGATCGGCAGCCAGGACGATCCGGTCAGGCTCCAGGATGTGGAGTCACCCGGCCAGCTCAGCGCGCTGGCCACCGCCGGGCGGCCTGTCCCGCGGCAACGGCTCCGGGAGTCCTCCCGGTGGAGCGGCCTGCTCCGGCCCGCGGCGATGGCACCGGCGGGTTTCATCGAGCTCGGCGAGCTGTGCCGGGTCCACCGGGGCGCCGTCACCGGGGCGAACGCGTTCTGGGTCGTCCGCCACCAGGCCGGCCTGCCGGCCGCGGTGCTGTACCCGTCGGTCACCAGGGCCCGTGAACTGTTCGCCGCCGGAGCGGTCCTGGCGGACCGGGAGCACCTCCGGCTGGTCGTGGACATCCCGGCCGAGCTGGACCAGCTCGGCGCCCGTGACCGGGCCACGGTGGACCGGTTCATCACGGCCGCCAGGAAGGCCGGAGTGGACCAGGGTTATATCGCGGCCCACCGGCGCGCCTGGTGGTCAGTTGGCCTGGCGGCACCCGCGCCGATCCTGGCCACCTACATGGCCCGGCGGCCGCCGGCGTTCGTCATCAACGCCGCCCAGGCCCGGCACATCAACATCGCGCACGGCCTCTACCCGCGCCAGGAGCTGGACCGCCATACCCTTTCCCGGCTGGCCGGGGCGTTGCGGACCGGAACGGTCCTCGGCCAGGGCCGTGTCTACGCGGGCGGCCTGACCAAGTTCGAGCCCCGGGAGATGGAGCGCCTCATGGTGCCCGGCCTGAGCATGCTGAGGAGCCACGAGCCCCTCCCCGCCGCGCCGGGCCACTGAACTGCCGCCCGCGGCCCGGTCAGGCCGCTCAGAACCGTCCGCCCTGGATGCGGCGGGTGCGCTGGGACCGGCCGGGTTCCCCGTAGGGGTAGGCGGGGGCAGGCGGCTCGCTCGCCTCGTCCAGCAGCTGCATCTCCTCGGTGCTCAGCTGGAGGCCGGCGGCGGCCAGGTTGCCGGTGAACTGCTCCAGGGAGCGGGCGCCGAGGATGACCGAGGAGACCGCGGGCCGGGCCAGCACCCAGGCGATGGCCACCTGGGCCATCGAGACGCCGTGGCTCCCGGCGACCTTGCGGACCGCGTCGAGGACCTGCCAGGTCTGCTCGGAGCCGCCGCGCTGGTTCCAGATCCGCCCTGGATCAAGCCGCCTGGCCAGACCCGTCTGGACACCTGGTCACTGATCCACCTCGAAGAGTAGTGTGATACGAGACTGTCCTGTCTACGGAAGTCATGGGGGTGCCGTATGCACCGCAGAGATCACCGGACTGTCTGGGTGCGGCTCAGCGCACTACTCGCGGTGGCCATCACGATGCTGGGCCTGGCCCTGGCCGCCGCGGCTCCTGCGTCACCGCGGCTGGGGGCCCGCGCCGCGGCGATGGGCCCCGACAAGAGCGGCAGCTGGGGCGGGCCACCCACCGGGGTAGCCGACCTCTAGTACGCCGGGGGCGGATCGTCCAGCACGGGCTCCAGGAACGCGGCGCGAGCCCCTTCGAGCCAGTCGTCCAGCCCGCGGGGCGCGTGCCGGGTGACCTCCCGCACGTCCGGGGTGAGCTGGCCAGCCCCGCCCGCGCGGATCCACGCGAACAGCTCCAGCATCCCCTCGGCCTCCCAGGGCGCCATGCCCGAACCCAGCAGTTCCTCCCGGGCCCGCTCCTCCGGCAGGTCTTGCGTAGCGCACCTGGCGTGCGAACACGGCGGAGATCCGGGTGGCCACCTTCGAGTAGCTGAGGGAGTCCGGGCCGGTCAGCGTGAACACGCCCGGCTCGCCGCCGTCCGCGGGGACCGGGCCGGTCAGCAGCTGCGCGGCGGCGTCGGCCACGTCCGCGGCCGCGACGAAGCCCACCCGGGCGTGACCGGCCGGGGCGTACAGCGTGGCCTCCCGGCGGATGGCCGGGGCGGCGGGCAGCAGCATCTCCATGAACGGCGCGGGGGCCAGGTAGCTGACCGGCAGCCCGGTCGCGTCCAGGTGCCGGGCGATCTCGCGGTGACTGCGCATGAAGCGCACGTCGCAGCCAGGGTCCAGGAAGCCCTCCGCAGCCACCTTGACTACATGCGGCCGGTGCCCCGCCGCCACCAGCGCGTCGATGAAGGCGATTTCCAGCTCCGCCTGCGCCTCGCTGGACGGGCTCAGCAGGAAGACCCGGTCGAAGTCCTGAAGCTGTTCCGCGGCCGGCGGATCGTCGAACGCGGCCACCAGGTTCTCACCGGGGCCGGGCAGGTCGAGGCCCTTGGCTTCCACCCGCACCATGGCGATCGCCTCGGCCCGGGCGTCCGCCAGGGCCTCCAGCACGCGGTAGCCGACCCTTCCGGTCGCTCCGGTCACCAGGATCACGGGGTGCCTCCGATGTCGTGGCGGTTCTGCGGCGCTGTCCTTATGGGCACCTTACGGGAGGCCCGGCCCGGTGCACCGGGCGGCGTCCCGACGTACGTTGGTTCCGTGAGCCGGGGTGCGTGGCGCAGATGGTCCATGGTGGCCGCCGGGACCGCCCTGCTGTGCGCGCTCCCGGCGGTGATCGCGGCGCTGCCCGGTGCCGGCCTCCGCGATCAGTGCGCCGGCCCTGCAGGCCCGCATCCTGGCCTCGGCCGGCGTGCCGTACGAGGGGTACGCGGAAAGCACGGTGAACCTGGGCCTGCCACAGCTCCCTGACCTGAACAACGTGAGCACACTGCTGGACGGCACCACCGACCAGTACGTGTGGTACCGCTCCCCGGCATACTGGCGGGCCGACGACGTGACCGGCACCGGCGAGAGCGACACCTACGGCGACGGCGGGGTCACCTACCTGTGGAACTACGGGAGCACCCTGCTCACGCAGGTCACCGGCGCCGAGCCGGTCCGGCTGCCCCGGGCCCCGGACCTGCTGCCGCCCGGCGCTGGCCCGGCGGCTGCTGGACACCGCGGGCCGCGCGGACCGGATCTCCCGGCTGCCCGCCCGGCGGATCGCCGGGGTGGACGCGGCCGGCCTGCGGCTGGTCCCGGACCGGGACCGGCACCACGATCGGGGCGGTGGAGATCTGGGCCGACCCGGCCAGCGGGCTCCCCGTCGAGGTCCAGATCTCCGGCCGCGGCACCGGTCGTCAGCCTGGCCAGCCCGTGCTGATCAGCACGTTCCTCGAGCTGAGCCGGACCCGGCCCAACCTCGCCGCGGTGACCCCGCACCCGGCCCCGGACATCGGGCTCACCACGACCCGGCTGCCTGATGTGGACGGCGTGCTGAACGGCGACGGTGACGGCGACAGCGACGGTGACCCGTTCCCGGCCCAGCTCGGGGGCCTGCGCCAGGTGGCCATCCCGGACAGCCCGCCGGGGGTGGCGGTCTACGGCACCGGGTTCGACCGGTTCGTGCTGCTCCCGCTGCCGCGCGGGGTGGGAACCAGCGCGCTCAACGCGGCGATCCAGGCCGGGGCGGCAGGCCTGAACCTGGCCGGGGCGGGGCCCGGGCCCGGGAGCGGCGCAGGGGCTGGGACCGCAGCCGGGACCGGAGGCGGAAAGACCGCGCCCGCGCCGCCGCCCGCCGTGCTGATCCGGACCCCGCTGCTATCCGTGGTGATGGTCAGGGCCGGGTTCCACCACGCCGTCTTCCTGTTCACCGGTGCGGTGACCCCGGCCGTGCTGGAGAAGTCGGCCAGCGCCCTGGTCACCGACTTGTCGCACTTCAGGTTCAGGTTCCATCGATGATCGTTACGCGCGGCCTCACCAAGCGGTACGGCCACCTGCTCGTGGTGGACCAGGTTGACCTGGACGTCCGGGAGGGCGACCGGTACGGGTTTCTCGGGCCCAACGGGTCCGGGAAGACCACCGTGGTCCGGATGCTGCTCGGCCTGGTCTACGCGACCAGCGGCGAGATCACCGTGCTGGGCCAGCCGGTACCGAAACGGGTCGGCGAGGTGCTGCCCTCGATCGGCTCGCTGGTGGAGGGCCCGTCCGCGTACGGGCACCTGTCCGGGCGGGCCAACCTGGCCCTGATCGACGCGGCGGGGAAGTCGGGCAGCCGCCGCACCCGGCGCAGCCGGATCGCCGCCACCCTGGACCGGGTCGGCCTGGGCGGCATCGACAACCGCCCGGTCAAGCGGTACTCCCTCGGCATGCGCCAGCGGCTCGGCCTGGCCGCCGCCCTGCTGCGCACCCCGAAGCTGCTGATCCTCGACGAGCCGACCAACGGCCTGGACCCGCAGGGCATCCGGGAGATCCGCGACCTGCTGATCGAGCTGAACGCCGCCGGCACCACCGTCTTCCTGTCCAGCCACCAGCTCAGCGAGGTCGAGCAGCTGTGTACCCGGGTCGGCATCGTGGACCGGGGCCGGCTGGTCCGCCAGGACGACCTGGAGACACTGCGCGCGCTGACCGGGCGCTCGATCGTCCGCACGCCCGACACCGACCGGGCCCGTGAGCTGCTGGACGGCCAGATCGAGCTGGCCGCAGGCGGCCGGCTGGTGGTCACCGACGCGGACACCGCGGCGCTCAACTCCCGGCTGGTCGCCCACGGCGTGCGGGTCACCGAGATCGCCGCCGAACGGCGGTCGCTGGAGGACGTGGTGCTCTCGGTGACCGGCTCCGGCTCTGACCGCGTCGACCTCCTGGAAGGGGAGCGCCGGTGATCCGCGTCGAGCTGGTGAAGCTGGTGCGCCGCCCGCGCAGCTGGGTGAGCCTCCTGCTGCTCTGCGGCCTGCCCGTGCTCGTGGCGGTGTTCGTCGCGGTCACCCACCTCGCCCCGCCCCCGGGCCAGGGCCCGGCCCTGCTGTCCGCGGTGCTGTCCAGCGGGTCGCTCTACCCGGCCGCGGCGCTGGCCATCGTGCTGCCCATCTTCCTGCCGGTGGCCGTCGCGGTGGTGGCCGGCGACTCCATCGCGGGCGAGGCCGGGCTCGGGCACGCTGCGCTACCTGCTGGCCCGGCCGGTCGGCCGGACCAGGCTGCTGGCCGCCAAGCTGGTCGCGCTCATCGTGTACACGCTGTCCGCGGTGATCCTGGTCGCGGTCACCGCCTACCTGACCGGGATCGCGCTGTTCGGCGCGCAGCCGGTCGCCGCCACGCCCGGCGGCCTGACCACCTCCAACATCGCGGCGACGTCGCTGTCCGGTAGCGGGCTGAGCCCGGCCGACATCGCGCTGCGCACGATCGGGGCGGTCGCCTTCATCGCGGTGTCCATGCTGGGCGTGGGCGCGATCGCGCTGTTCCTGTCCACCATCACCGACTCGGCCCTCGGCGCCGCCCTGGGCGCGCTGGCCGCGCTGATCACCAGCGAGGTCCTGGTCACCCTGAACGCCGCCTCGGCGGTCAACCCCTACCTGCCCACCCGGTACTGGCTGGCCTGGATCGACTTCTTCCGCGACCCGATCGTCTGGCGGAACATCGAGCGGGGCTTCGCCGTGCAGGGCGTCTACGTGGTGGTGTTCCTCGCCGCGTCCTGGGCGCACTTCGCCACCAAGGACATCACCAGCTGACGCTGGGGTGCCCGGCTGACCAGTGCCCAGGGGCTCAGCCGGGGCTGGCGGCCAGCACGCACACCTGGTTCCGGCCGGTCTCCTTGGCCTGGTACAGGGCGTGGTCGGCGGCGGCCAGCAGCTCCTCGAGGTCGCGGCGGGAGGATCCGAGCGCGGCCACGCCGATCGAGATCGTGACCCGGCCTGCTCGAGCCGCCGGTGACGCGGGGTGGCGATGCGGGAGATCTTCTCCCGCAGCCGCTCGGTGATCTGGCGGGCCTCCGCGGCGTCGGTGCCGGGCAGCAGGATGCAGAACTCCTCGCCGCCGAACCGGCCGGTGAGATCCCCCTCGCGCAGCAGCGCGTTCAGGGCGCTGGCCAGGGCGGCCAGCACGGCGTCCCCGGCCAGGTGCCCGAACGTGTCGTTGACGTTCTTGAAGTGGTCGATGTCGGCGATCGCCACCGCCAGCGGGGTCCGGGTCCGGGCCGCCCGGGCGGTCTCCAGCCGGGCTTCCCGCAGCCAGGTGCCGGCGTTGAGCAGGCCCGGTCTTGGCGTCGATCCGGGAGGCGTCGACCAGCTGGGCGTGCCGGAAGGAACGATGCAGCAGCGCCACTAACGGCAGGGCGCCCAGCGCCAGGAACGGGCTGGCGATGGCCGCGTGGGCGACCATGATGCCCACCGACAGCTCGGCCGCGTCGTGGAACAGCGGCTCGCGGGTGAACAGGTCCTCGCGCACGCTGGCGGCCGGGTCCGCCCCCTTGACCGCGGTCATCACCAGGACCTTGTTGACCCCCGACTTCAGCACGCCGCACCCGGCCGCGGCCAGGGCCCAGGCCAGCACCCGGGCCTGGACGCCGGGGGCGGCCCGGGCGATCTCCGGTTCGATCACGTGGAACGCCGCCGAGGCCGCCCCGTAGGACAGGCCCACCGCCGCGGCGGTGAACACGCGGCGGTACACCAGGGTGGGCCGGACGCGCCACTGCACCAGGGCCATCCGGGGAATCGGCACCAGGAGCCCGTAGAGCGGCGGCAGCAGGAGGGCGAGCGGCAGCTCCCAGATCGCGTGCACGTCCTTGACCAGGCCCGCGGGCTCGCCAGCGCGGTGGGTCAGCTCCACCGTCAGCAGGTTGCAGGCGAGCAGGACCGCGGCCAGCTCCAGGTCCGCGCCCCGGAACCGGGTGACCGCGGCGCACAGCGCCGATCACGGCCAGGTCCGCAGCGATCACGGCCGCGATGAAACACAGCTAACCAGGCGGGCAGGTCCCCGACCCGCGACTGATGACTGTAAGCGATTATCCGCTTTCTCACAGTAATGGCATAAGAGACCATTTGTTACGCTCTACGCATAGATGTATCCGAACTCCTGGCCGGGGGGGTAACTTCCGTGAGGGAGGGGTGACTCGCATGCGCGGCGAAGGCTGGACGTGACCGACAGGCGCGGCGGCGGGCGCGCCGCGGCATTAACCACGCGCGTGTCCCGCCGTATCGCACACTGCACTCTTCCCCCGGGGCTATCCTCATAAGGTAATGAACAGTGGCGAATATGTCACCAGCCAGAACCATTCTGGCTAGCCGGTTTGCCGTGACTCGTCCTGATATTACTTTGAAGTGCGTATGAGTATTTGGCGGCCGGCTGACCGTCCGGTGGGCCCGCAGTGGCGGAAGGGGTCCCGGCGGCTCGCTACTGGCTCTCGGCGCAGCCGGCGCCTTCCTTCGCGGGCGCGTGCGCGGCGTACCACGCGTCCAGCGAGTCCAGCTCGGCGACGAGCTGGCGCGCGAACTCGGTGGCCCAGTAGTGCGTCTCCCGCGGGAACCGCCGCACCTCGCGGCGGTTCACGTAGCCCGCGTCCTCCAGGTGACGGAGCCGGTCACGCATGACCTTCCAGGTCAGCCGGTGCCCGTCTGAGGCCTGCTCGTTGATGGCGTCCAGCAGATCGGTGGGGCGGGCGCCCCCCTCGGCCAGGTTGGCCAGGATGGCCAGATCCCACCGGCCCCTGATGCTGCCCAGGAAGCGCATGAAACGCTGCCAGTTCACGGCGGGCCTCCCGGCGATATCCCCGCCGGTCTGCGCGATGTCCCTGCTGACCCCCCTCCCGCAGCACAGCACCGGCCGGTAATGTGACGGATGGGTCCGGTTCAGCACTCTCGGTAGCCAGGCAGGAAAAGGGTCATCGCGGGGCTGGGAGCGACTCATAGTCGTCCAGGTAAGCACAGGCGCCGGGAGCTGACTGGAACTGTGAGTTCCGATCACGATCCTCCCGAGGCCGCGTGGCGGACGACGGAGCGAGCTCAGCGACCTGCTGCTGAGCGTCCGCTCGCGGCTGATCCGGCCGGACGCGGACGGCCACGAGCGGAGCCTGCGGCAGCAGGACGTCGCGGATCTGGTCGGCATCAGCGTCCGCTACTACGCCTCGTTCGAGCGCGGCGAGATCGATAACCCGAGCGTCCACCTCGTCGAGGCCATCGCCGGCGCGCTGCGCATGAGCGAGGCCCAGCGCTCAGCCCTGCATGTGCTGGCCCTCAGCCACGACCCGCCCATGCCGGCCCGGCTGCCGCGGCTTCCCGGGGAGCGCCGCCGCGTGGTCCCGCTGGCGCTGCGCGAACTCGTCCGGCGGCTGGAGCCCACGCCGGCCGCGATCACCGACGAGATGTGGACCATCCTGGTCCGCAACGCGGCCATGACCCACTGGGTCGGCGAGTACTTCGACCGGGTGCCTCCCGATCAGCAGAACCTCATCCTGTACCTGTTCAGCCCGGAGGCCCGGCACGTCCTGGCCGACGTGGACGGCGACCGGCAGGCGGCCATGGCCGGGCTGAGGTACCAGTACGCGCGGAACGTCGCCAGCCCGCGGTTCGCGGTGCTGGTTGACCGGCTCCTGGCCACCGGCCCGGAGGCCCGGGACATGTGGAAACGCCACGACGTGGATATCCCGCGGAAGCTTTACCGCCTGCGGATACGCGAGGCACCCGGGCGGGTGGCGGAGGTGAGCGTGGTCTTCACGGCGCTGTCCGCCCGGCTTTCGCTCCTGGTCGCCATGCTCCCGGAAGGCCACCCGGATCCCGCGTAACGCACCGGAAAGTGCGGGTGATGGTACCCGGATGTGCGCATGGGGCGCCTGTTGAAGCTGGCCGTAAACCGGGTGTAGAAAACGGTAAAGAAAGCACGTTAGTGATTAATTCCTCCGGGGCGGGAGGCGGCGAGCGTGATGATTGCAGCGGCATCTGAGGGTGATTGCGCCTGGATCCACGGCCGGGAGGGGAGCCGCGGAGCGGGGGCCCGCGGGTCTCCAGGAGGCCCAGGATCTGGCCGCGCTGCGCGCGCTGGCCGAGTGCGGCGAGCTGGCGTCGGCGGTCTCCGCGCTGACCGGCCCGGACGGCGGGCCGCTCCCGCCCGGGCCGGCCGGGGAACTGGCCCGGGAGATAGCGCGGGCGCTGGTCGAGGCGGGTTTCGCGGTGCACCAGTGTGCCGGCTGGGACCCGCAGCCCCGGGTCGGCGGCGTCTGCGTGCAGCCGGTCCCTGCCCGGGCCGATCCGGCGGGCGCGGGCGGGGTCATGGTGAGCTGGGCGGTGCACGACCTGCTGGAGCTGGACCCCGCCCGCGAAGCGGAGGGCGAGGCGACCCACGAGGTCATGAACATGGCGCTCGCCGAGATGCTGGCCGTCCTGGGGTATGAGATCCAGCCGCTGCGGGCCAGCGGCGCCTGGATGGCGACCGGCCGCCGGGCCGGGGAACGGGAGGCTTAGGCTCAGCCGCCGGGCCCGGGCGGGTCAGCCCCCGCGGGTCAGCCCCCGCGGGTCAGCCACCGCAGTCCGACGCCGTCGGCGTCCGGACCGGGCCGGAACGCAGCGCCTGCAGGACCATCGCGGTGACCGCCGGGTTGGTCGGCAGCTGGGAGTGGCTGACCTGGACGGCCGGGCATACCGACTGGATGGGCACGTTGAGCGCCCCGGCCAGCCGTGCGGAGTCCGGCGGGGTGACCGTCTGGTCGTCGGTGGTCCAGAGGGACAGCCAGCGCGGGCGGGCGGGCACGGCGGCCGCGTCCAGCTGCGCGAGCAGGCTGCTCCCCGGCACCAGCTGGCGGCACGCCACCGGGCAGGCGCCGGGCAGGAACGCCACGGCCGCGGAAGCCAGCTGGGTGCCGTGGAACGGGGAGCCCAGGGTGATGACCCGCCGGGCTTTGTGCGCGCCGCCGTCCTGCCGGGCCCACACCAGGGCGGCGACCCCGCCCGCCGAGTAGCCGATCACGTCCACCGACGGCGCGCCGCCGCGCAGGGCCTGGTTGACCGCGGCGTTCAGCACGCCGGCGTCGGTGATCAGGCTGCCGGTGCCCTGGCCCGGCAGGTGCAGCACGGTCGCCACCCGCCCGGACGCCCGGATCCGGCGGGCCAGCACCGACAGCGACCCGGTGCTGCCGCCGTACCCGGGAACCAGCAGCACCGGCCCGGGCCGGTCCTGCGCCGGGGTTCCCGCCGCCGGAGGATTCTGGCTGGCCGTGCCGCCGGACGCGATCACGCTGATCACCGCCACCACGATGACCACGGCCACGGCGGCGATGAGTCCGGCCACGAAGAGCCGGCGCCGCGGGGAGAGGCTGCGCAGGCCGAGCGTCATGCGGTCCCGCCCGGGCGGCCTGGCTGACGCGGCGAGGAGCGCATAGCTGACACGGTACGTCTCAGTCCGCGGTGGCCCGGCCCGCCGGTGCTCCCGTGGTCGAGGCGGACAGCGACCGCGGATCCCGCGCCGGCCAGGCGCCCCGCTCGGCGGCGCCGAGGAAACGGTCCACGGCCTCGTTGAACCGGTGCGGTTCCTCCAGGTTGGCGGTGTGCCCGGTGCGGGGCAGCACGGCCAGGCCCGCGGCCGGGATGGTCCGCTTGAGCATGAGCGCCACGTCCAGGCAGCTGTCGTCCTCGTCGCCGGCCAGCACCAGCAGCGGGGTGGCGATCCGGGCCAGCTCGCCGCGCAGCGCGTACAGCGACGGGCGGCCTGCCTGCACGCCGCGCATGGTCAGCGCGGACCCCAGCGCCGAGTGCCCGGCCAGCGCGTCCGCGAACTCGGCCCAGCCGCGCGGGTTCTTGTTCTGGAACTGCACCCGGGCCGGCCCGAGGGCGTACCACCGCGCGACCTCGGCGGCCCCGTCGGCCTCGAACGCCGCCGCGATCGCCTCGCACTCCGCGCGGAACGCGGCCTGGCGGTCCGGGGCCGCGCCGTAGCCCGCCCCGGCCGCCACCGTGGACAGCACCCGGTCCGGGTGCCGCATCGTCAGGTGCAGCGCGGCGAAGCCGCCCATGGACAGGCCGATCACGTGCGCGGATGGGATACCCAGCCCGTCCAGCACGGCGACCGCGTCCGCCACCGCGCGTTCCTGGGAGTAGGCCGCGGGATCCGCGGGCACCCCGGACGGCGGGTAGCCGCGCGCCGCGTAGGTCACGCAGCGGTAGCGGGCCGAGAAGAACCGGACCTGCGGCTCCCAGCTCCGGTGATCACCGGCGAACTCGTGCAGGAACAGCAGCGGCGTGCCGCGGCCGGTGCTCTCGGCGTGCAGGCTGACCCCGTCTTCGGTGGTGATGCCCGTGGTGACGGTACCCGTGCCGGTGATGGTCGTCATGGACTCCCCATGATGTGCTGGTACGTGCCCGCCGCCGCGGCCGCGGGATCGCCGGCCCGGAGCGCGGCCAGGATCTCGTCGTGCTGGCGGGCCGACTCCGCGTGCGTGCGGGCCACCTTCGGCCCCCGGTGCGCAGGAACCGCCTGCAGCGACGCCCACAGCAGCCGCATCAGCGACAGCAGCAGCGGGCTGCGGGCGTACTCGTACACGGTGAAATGGAACTCCCGGTTCAGGCCGGCGTACCGCGGGTCGCCCTGCCCGTCGGGTTCGGCACCGAGCGCCCGCATCTCGTCGTTCAGCTCCTTCAGCCGGGCCAGGCCGGCCGCGTCGATCTTGCGGGCGGCGAGCGACGCGCCGAGCGACTCCAGCGCCGCGCGGATCTGGAAGTTCTCCTCGACCGGGCCGTCGTCCGGCTCCACCACCGTGAACCCGCGGTGCGTGTCGCCGATGACCAGGCCCTCGGACTCCAGCCGCCGCATCGCCTCGCGGACCGGGGTCTGGCTGACCTGGAACCGCTGGGCCAGGTCCCGCTGCCGCAGCTGCTCGCCCGCGGGCAGCTGCCCGGTGATGATCTGCTCCCGGATCAGCGCCGCCACCATGTCCGTCTTGCTCACGTACCGGGGCCCGGGGATGATCTGGCCCGGCCGGCTGGTCTCACTCTGGCTGCCCGTGCTGGCCGTGGTCATCTGCCGCCTCCGTTAGTGGCGAGTTCCTGCACCCGGGCCGGGGTGAGCGGCAGCCGCCCGACGCTGCCCGCCAGGCCCAGCGCGTCCCGCACCGCGCTGGCCAGCACGGCGCCGGCCGCGGACACCCCGCCCTCGCCCGCCCCGCGCACGCCCAGGGGGTTGCCCGGGGCCGGTGAGTCCTGGGTGATCAGCACGTCGATCGGCGGCACCTCGGCCGCGGTCGGCATCCGGTAGTCCATGAACGTGGCCGACTGCGGCTGCCCGTTCTCGTCGTAGCGGAACTCCTCGAGCAGCGCGCCGCCGATGCCCTGCGCGGCGCCGCCGCGCAGCTGGCCGGCCACCAGCGCCGGGTTGACCGCCCGCCCCACCTCGTAGGCGACCAGGTAGCGCAGCACCTGGACCCCGCCGGTGCCCGGGTCCACGTCCACCACGGCCAGGTGCACCCCGTACGGGTAGGTCATGTGGGCCACCTCGAAGCGGCGCCGCGCGGACAGCCCGGCCGGCTCCCCGGGCCGCAGGTACGGTCCGCCCGGGGCGGTGGCCCGGGCCACCTCGGCCAGGGTGACGGCCGCACCGGGATCGCCGCGGACACTGATCCGGCCGTCCTCGCTGACCAGGTCACCCGGGGCGGCCTCGAGCATCCGCGCGGCGACCACGGCGGCCCGGTCCCGGACCGCGCCCGCCGCCGCGTGCACCGCGCTGCCCGCCACCACCGTGGACCGCGACGCCCACGACCCGCCGCCGAACGGCTGCCGGTCGGTGTCCCCGTTGACCACGCTCACCTGGCCGGGGTCCACCCCCAGCGCGTCCGCGGCGATCTGGGCCAGCACCGTCTCGATGCCCTGGCCCAGCGACGTGCCGCCGGAGTACACGTGCACCGCCCCGGTCCGGCTGACCACCACGTCGGCGGTCTCCTGCGGGCCGAGCCCGCTCTTCTCCAGGAACGCGGCCACGCCCAGCCCGCGCAGCCGGCCCGCCCGGCGGCCCTCCTCGACCGCGGCGCCGTAGCCGAGCCGGCCGGCTTCGGCCTGGGCCGCGGCCAGCAGCGCGGGGTAGTCGCCGGCGTCGAGGATCACCTCCGTGCCCAGGGTGCTCATCGAGCGCTGGCACGGCAGTTCGTCGGCGCGAAGGAGGTTCCGCGAGCGAATTTCGTTGCGGCTGATTTTTAGCTTGTGCGCGGCCACGTCGAGCAGCTGCTCGCGCGCGGTGCTGCCCTCGAACCGGCCGGGCGCCCGGTACGTGCCGCAGGGAGTCTTGCTGGTCAGCACCACGCGGATCCGGCCCCGGTAGGCGGGGACCCGGTACGGGCCGGGCAGCATGGCCACGGTCAGCTCGGGCACGATGATCCCGTGGGTGCGGCAGTAGGCCCCGTTGTCGTGCAGCACGTCGTCGCGCAGCCCGAGGATCCGGCCGCCGGTGTCGAACGCGGCCGCGATCCGGTGGGTCTGCTGCCGGGAGTGGTTCACCGCGACCAGGTGCTCGGCCCGGTCCTCCACCCAGATCACCGGCTGCCGCAGCGTCCGGGCCAGCCACGGGACCAGGAAGTCCTCCGGGTAGAACTCACCGCGCGCGCCGAACCCGCCGCCCGCGTCCACCGCGTGCACGTGGATCAGGGTCTCGTCCATGCCCAGCAGCGAGCCCAGCAGGTCCCGGTTGAACACCGGCACCTTGGTCATCCCGAAGATCGACAGCGCGCCGGTGGCCGGGTCGGGGTCGGCGAGCAGGGCCCGGGGCTCCAGCGGGACCGCGCCGTGCCGCCCGATCTCTACCTCGATCTCCACGATCCGGTCGGCGCGGGCGAACGCCCCGGCCACGTCCCCGTAGCCGAGGGTGAAGTCGGCGGCCACGTTGCCGCCCGGGAACAGCGCCGGGGCGCCCGGTGCGGCGGCTGCCGCGGCGTCCAGCACCGCGGGTGCCTCGTCGATGTCGGTGTCCACCAGATCGGCGGCGTCCTCGGCCGCGTACGGGTCCCGGGCGACCACCACCGCCACCGGCTCGCCCACGTACCGCACCGTGTCCGCGGCCAGCACCGGCTGCAGGTACGCGCGCAGGTCGGCGTCCTGGACCTGGAGCCGGACCGGGATGGCCAGCCCGGGCGGCAGGCTGGCCGCGGTCACCACCGTCACCACGCCCTCGGCCCCAGCGGCCCGCGCGGTGTCCACCGAGCGGAGCCGGCCGCGGGCCACGGGGGAGCGGACCACCCGGGCCCACAGCTGGCCTGGCCGGGCGAAGTCGGCGCCGAACCGGCCCAGGCCGCGCAGCAGCCGCGGGTCTTCCTTGCGGGGGATGCTCACGCCGATGACCCCGGGCGAGGTGCCCGTCCCGGCGGTCACGGCGTCTCCATGGCCCGCCGCCGGGCGATGTCCAGGACCGCCTCGACGATGCCCTGGTAACCGGTGCACCGGCACAGGTTAGCCGCGACCACCTCGCGGATCTCCTGCTCGGTGGGCTCGGCGCCTGCGGCCCCGCCCCGGGCCTGGCGCTCGGCCAGGTAGCCCTCGGCCAGCATCAGGAACCCCGGCGTGCAGAACCCGCACTGGAGGCCGTGCCGGTCGCTGAACGCCTGCTGCAGGTCGGACAGGTCCTCCCCGTCCGCCAGGCCCTCGACCGTGGCGACGTCCTGGCCGTCCGCCTGCACCCCGAACATCAGGCAGGCCCGGGCGGGCTCGCCGTTCACCAGCACCGTGCACGCGCCGCAGATGCCGTGCTCGCAGCCCAGGTGGGTACCGGTGTAGCCGAGGTCGTGCCGGAGCATGTCGGCCAGGGTCCGCCGGGATTCCACCGCCAGCTCATGCTCGCGGCCGTTGACCCGGACCCGGATCAGGTGGGTGTCCTTCATCCGGTGCTCCGTTCGGCCGGTGGTTCGGGGGCGGCAGGTGGTTCGGGGGCGGCCGGTGGTTCGGGGGCGGCCGGTGGTTCGGGGGCGGATAGTGCCTCGTGCACGTCCCAGGGGCGGACCGGGATGTGGTCGATCTCCGCGGCGGGCCGGGCCTCCCGGAGAGCGTCGTTGACCGCGTTGAGCACGGCGGCCGGGGCGCCGATGGTGCCGCCCTCGCCCATCCCCTTGGCCCCGGTCTCGCTGAACGCGGACGGCGTCTCCAGGTGGACGATCTCGATGGGGCAGATCTCCGCCGCGGTCGGGGCCAGGTAGTCCATCAGGGTGGCGCTGCCCGGCTGGCCGTCCGGGTCGTAGCAGACCTGCTCCAGCAGCGCGGCGGCCACGCCCTGGGTCACCCCGCCGCGGACCTGCCCGTCCACGATCACTGGGTTGATCACCACCCCGCAGTCCTCCACCACCAGGTAGCGGCGGACCCGGATCTCGCCGGTACCCGCGTCGATGGCGACCAGGACCGCGTGGCAGGCGTTGGAGAACGTGCCCGGCGGGTCGAACGACTCGCGCGCCTCCAGCCCGTACCGCAGCCCTTCCGGCAGCCGGTGCGCCTGGAAGTACACGATCCGGGCCAGCTCGCTGAGGGGGACGGCGGCGCCCTGGTCCCCCCGGACCCCGGCCAGGCCGCCGTGCAGCTCGATATCGGCGGGGCTGGCTTCCAGGAGGTGCGCCGCGACCTGGCGGAGCTGGGCGGCCACGCCGTCCGCGGCCCGGCGGGCCGCGCCGCCGCCGATCACGATCGAGCGGCTGCCCCAGGTGCCCCAGCCGTAGGAGGCCAGGTCGGTGTCGCCCTGGCGGAGCCGGACCTGGCGGGGATGCACGCCGAGCCGGTCGGCCACGATCTGGGCGAACGTGGTCTCGTGGCCCTGGCCGTGCCCGCAGGTCCCGGTGGTCACGATGACCTCGCCGGAGGGATCCATCCGGACCGTGGCGGTGTCGTAGCCGGGGGTCATCCGCATCCGCCGCTGCGACATGGTGGGGGTGCCGTAAGCGGTCCGCTCGGAGAAACAGGAGTAACCGATCCCGGCCAGCAGTCCCGCGGCCCGCAGCTGATCCCGCTCGCCGGGCCAGCCTGCCTCGGTGACCCGTTTCTCGGCCAGGTCGAGGGACTCGGCGTAGCTGCCCTCGTCGTAGGTGATGCCGTTGGCGCCGGTGTAGGGGAACTCGCCGGGGCCGATCATGTTCCGGCGGCGGACGGCCAGCGGGTCCAGGCCCAGCTCCCGGGCGGCCTTCTCCATGATCCGCTCCATGACCAGGACCAGCTGCGGCCGGGACACGCCGCGGTAGGGCGCGGTGGGCGCCTTGTGGGTGGCGATCGCGCGGCCCCTGGCCCGGTAGGCGGGCACCTTGTAGATGCCGGGCAGCTCGGTCGCGGCCATCAGCGGCTCCACCGCGCAGGTGAACGGGAACGCGGAGTACGCGCCCACGTCGCAGTCGATCTCGGCGGCCAGGCCCAGGATCCCGCCATCCTGGCCGAACGCGGCCCGGACCTGGTAGCGCTGCTCGTGGCCGTGGAACGAGGCGGTCAGGTTCTCCTGCCGGTCCTCCACCCAGCGCACCGGGCGGCGCAGCCGCAGCGCGATCCCGGCCAGCGCGACCTCCTCCCGGCCCGCCACGCACTTCAGCCCGAACCCCCCGCCCACGTCCGGGGCGATCACCCGGACCTGCTGCTCGGCGATCCCGAACGCCTGGGCTACCGCCGACCGGACCTGGTGCGGGACCTGGGTCGAGACGTGCATCACGACCTGCTGGTCCCGTTCGTCCCACTCGGCCAGGGCGGCCCGGCCCTCCATCGGCAGCGCGGCCAGGCGGCCGCTGCGCACGGTCGCCGTGATGACCGCCGGGGCGGCGGCGAAGATGCCGTCCAGCCGCTCGTCGTCGAACATGGTCAGGTCGACCAGGCAGTTGCCCGGGCGCCTGCTCCTGGACCTGGGCGGCACCCGCCGCGGTGGCGGCGTCCAGGCTGGCCACCACGGGCTGCGCGGACCAGTCCACGTTGACCAGCTCGATCGCGTCCTCGGCGGTGTACGGATCCTCGGCGAGCACCACGGCCACCGGCTCGCCGACGTGCCGGACCTGGCCGATGGCCAGCAACGGCAGCGGGGTCGGGACGAACTCCGGCCGTTCCAGCACGGCCAGCAGGGCCGGGTCGCCCAGGTCCGCGGCGGTGAACGCGGCCGCCACCCCGGGCAGCGCCAGGGCGGGGGAGGTGTCGATGGAGCGGACCGCCGCGGCCGCGAACGGGCTGCGCACGAACGCCGCGTGCAGCGTGCCGGTGCGGTCCAGGTCGCCGGTGAACTTGCCCCGGCCCAGCAGCATCCGCCGGTCCTGGGTGCGCGGCACCGGCGCGCCGACCCAGGTCACGGGCGCACCTGGCCGTCGCTCTGTGCCCGTCGCGTCTGTGCGCGTGGCGTCTGTGCGCGGGGTGTCGCGCCGCTTCGGTCGCTTCGGGAGGGCGCGCGCCACCATCGTGGTGGCCAGCTTCCTGCGGTAGGCGGCGCTGCCGTGCCCGTCCGCGGGCGGGTCGATCTGGTCCGCGGCCAGTTCACCCGCGGCGCGCCAGGTTCCGGCGGTCGCGGGCTGCCCGGCCAGGCCGGCGGTGTCCACCACGAACGGCAGCGGGCCGACGCCGCCGAGGACGACCCGGACCGCCTGGCAGGCCGGGGCTGGGCCGGGCCGGCCTGCTGGGCCGGGCTGGGCTGAGCCAGGTCGGCCTGCTGGGCTGGGCCGGGCGGCTGGGCCGGGCGGCTCTTCCATATGCACGGACACGGCCGCGGCGACCACGGCGAAGTCCCCCTGGCGCGGGGAGAACTCGGCCAGGGCGGCGTGCGGCGCGGGCCGGGGGAAGTGCAGCTCCGTGATCATCTCGTCGGGCTCCGCGGTAGTGGTGTAGAAGCCCTCGAAGAACTCGCTGACCGGGACGGTGCGCGTTCCGGCCGGGCCGGCCAGCACGACGTTCGCCTCGAGCAGCACGGCCAGCAGGCACCACTCGGCGGCCGGGTCGGCGTGCGCGATGCTGCCGCCGAACGTGCCCCGGGCCCGGATCGGGTAGTGCCCGATCCACCGGGCCGACCGGGGCAGCACCCCGAAGCCGTCCAGCACCGCCGGGTCACGGCACAGTTCCACGGTGCGGTGCCGGGTCAGCGCCCCGATCCGCAGGCCGTCCGGGCCGGCCCGGAGGTACTCCAGCCCGGGCACCCGGGTCACGTCCACCAGCGCGTCGGGCCGGGCCAGCCGGAAGTTCATCATCGGGACCAGGCTCTGCCCGCCCGCCAGGAGCTTCGCCCCGTCCCCGAGCTCGGCCAGCAGCGCCACGGTTTCCGGCACGGAGGCGGTGCGGTGGTAGCTGAACGGGGCGGGCTTCAACCGGCCTCCTCCCGGGGAGTCACTCCGATTTGGTATACCATATGTCAAGGACGTCGCTGGTGGCGCTTTGCCTGGAGTTGCCGATGCCGCACCCGTCTGTCCTGGCCGGACCGGGCCCGGCCGGGTCGGCGCCGCCCGGCTGGCTCTCAGTCCGGCTGGCCCGCCCGGATCGCCGCAACGCCCTCGACGCCGCCATGACCCGCGCCCTCCTGGACATTGTCCGCGGCGACCCCGCCGTCCCGGTGCTGATCGAGAGCGCCGCCCCGGGAGCGTTCTGTGCGGGCGCCGACCTGAGCCTGCCGGACAGCGAGCGGGCCGTGGTCTCCGACCTGCTCTACCAGTGCTACGAAGCCATGATCACCCGGCCCGGGCCGGTCGTAGCCGTGGTCGAAGGGCCAGCCGTGGGCGGGGGCGCCCAGCTGGCCGGGGCCGCCGACCTGCGCATCGCCGGGCCCGGGGCCCGCTTCCGCTGGGCCGGGCCGCCCGGCCGTGGCCTCGCCGTAGGGGCCTGGCTGCTGCCCGGGCTGATCGGCCGGGGCGCCGCCCTGGAGCTGACCATGACCGGCCGGTGGGTGGAGGCCGCGGAGGCGCTGCGGCTGGGCCTGGTGAACCGGGTCGAGGACGAGCCGGGCAAGGTCGCCGCGGGGCTGGCCGGTGACCTGCTGGCCCGGGGGCCCGGGGTGGCCGGCCGCGTCAAGCAGATCGCGGCGGCGGGCGGGCTGCTGGACATGTTGCGGGCCGAGCGGGAGGCGAACCGGGCCGCGTGGAGCGGAGCGTGACGGAGCCGGGACGCGAACGCCACCGTCAGTGGCCGAGGCGGCCGTGGCGGGCCTGCCCCACCCGCGCTGGGGTGAGCAGCAGGTGACGCCTGGATCGTCTCGGAGTCCGGCACCCCGATCAGCGAGGGATTCCCGCCCGCAGAGTGATCTCCGGCCCGGCCCCCGGTCCCTGCTGGCCGTGATCCGCCGACATATCACGTATCTGGTGCACGGAAGCCGGACAAATCGGGCGCCAGAGTGCACCAGATACGTGATACGTCGGCATGGCCGGTAATCATTGTGGGAGGTGATGCCGCCCGGCACCGAAGTCGGCGTCCCGGGGGCGTGCAGTGATAGGTCCGTTATATACGGCCAGGCCACGAGCCTTCCGCCAAACTGATATTTGGTATACCATCCTGCCAGCACGCTACCTGAACCGGCCACCCAGGGCATCGAAGGGGCTGCGGTGGATCTTCAGCTGGGCGGAAAGGTGGCCCTGGTCACCGGGGCCAGCAAAGGCATTGGCCGGCACGTCGCTGAGCATCTGGCCGCCGAAGGCGCCAATGTGGCCATTACCGCGCGGACGGCCGCACCGCTGGAAGTGACGGCCAAGGAAATCCAGGCCGCCACCGGGCGGCCGGTATTGCCGCTGGCCGGCGACATGAGCGTGACCACCGACGTGGAGCGCTGCGTGGCCGCTGCCGAGGAGCGTCTCGGCCCCATCGACATCCTGGTGACCTGCGCGGGCAGCTCGCCCGGCGGCCTGCTGGAGGACCTGACCGAAGAGCAGTGGATGTCCAGCCTGAACCTCAAGTTCATGGGCTACGTCCGCTCGGTGCGCGCCGTCATCGGGCAGATGCGGGAGCGGGGCACCGGGTCGATCGTCCTGGTCGTCGGCAACGACGGCCTCAAGCCCAGCTACTGGGAGATGACCGCGGGCGTGGCGAACGCGGCGGACATCAACTTCGCGTCCTCGGTCGCCGAGCAGTACGGGCGCTACGGGGTGCGGATCAACACGGTGAACCCGGGTCCGGTGAACACCGACCGGTGGGACACGCTGGAGAAGGCGTTCGCCCGGGACAAGGGGGTGACCCAGGACCGGGCCCACCAGCTCGCCCAGGAGTCGATCCCGTTCGGCCGGATCTGCGAGCCGGCCGAGGTCGCCGCGCTGGTGACGTTCCTCGCCTCGCCCCGGGCCAGCTTCGTCAACGGGGCCCACGTCCCGGTGGACGGGGCCCAGCGCAAAGCGATCATGGACCACTAGGGGCCCGGGCTGTGCAGCTGACCAGCGCGATCCGGATCGGCCGGCCCGCCCCGGAGGTGCTCGACGCCCTCCTGGACGCCGGGACGGTGGCCGCCTGCCTGCCCGGCAGCCGGCTCATCGGCGAGGTCGCGGACAGCACCTACGCCGGGGAACTGCACCTGCGGATCGGCCCGATGCAGGCGGTGTACGCCGGGACCGTGCACCTGGACAACGCCGACCGCGACGCGGGCACCGCCACGCTGCACGCGTCCGGGTGGGAACGCGGCGGCCAGGGCCGGGCGGACGCGAGCGTGACGCTGCGGGTGGAATCCCGCGGGGCCAGCACCCGGGTACTGATCAGCGCCGACCTGATGATCCGGGGGCGGGTCGCGGAGTACGCCCCGGGCGCCATCGGCCATGTGGGCCAGCGCCTGGTCGAGCAGTTCGCGGGCAACGTCGAGCAGCTGCTCGAGACCCAGGCCGGGGCGGGCCCCGGCAGCGCCGCGCCCGGCAGCGCCGCGCCCGGCAGCGCGGCGCATGGGAGCGCGGCGCCCGGCACCCCCGCCCCTTCCAGCCCGTGGCCGCCCCGGGTTGACCGGAGGCTGCTCGCCGCCTCGGCGCTGGTGCTGGCCGGCGGGGCGCTGGCGGCCGGTGCGCTGGCCGCGGTGGCGGTGTGGCGCCGCCGCCACCCGGAACTGTTCTCACTCCCCGATACCCCGTGGTACTTCTCGCACGAAGGGGCCCGCCATGGCTAACCCGACGACCCAAGGTGCTCAGCCGGAGCTGAAACCGCTCCAGATCGAGGCCAACGGCATCAACGTCATCACCGATGCCGAGCGCAAGGGCCACCCGCGCGACCTGTTCTGGCCCTGGTTCGCGGCCAATATCTCGGTCCTCGGCCTGGGCTACGGCGCCTTCGTGCTCGACTTCGGCGTCTCGTTCTGGCAGGCCGTCGCGCTCGGGCTGATCGGCATCATCGTCTCCTTCCTGCTCTGCGGGTTCATCGCGGTGGCCGGCAAGCGGGGCTCGGCGCCGACCATGGTGCTGGGCCGGGCCGCCTTCGGGGTCCGCGGCAACAAGCTCCCGTCGCTCATCTCCTGGCTGCTCACGGTGGGCTGGGAGACCGTGCTGATCATCCTGGCCACGCTGGCCACGGCGACCGTGTTCGAGCGGCTGGGCTGGGGCGGCGGCACCGTGGTCAAGGTCATCGCGCTGATCGTGGTGAGCGCGCTGACCGTGGCCGGCGGCGTGATGGGCTTCGACTTGATCATGCGGATGCAGTCGGTGATCACCTGGGTCACCGGCATCCTCACCCTGGTGTTCATCGCCCTGGTGGCCAACCACATCCACTGGCACACGGTGTCCGCGATCCCGGCCGGCTCGCCGCAGAAGTTCATCGGCGCGCTGGTGTTCGTGATGACCGGCTTCGGGCTGGGCTGGGTGAACGCGGCCGCGGACTACTCGCGCTACCTGCCGCGCCGGTCCTCGGGCCGGGGCGTGATCGGCTGGACCACGTTCGGCTCCTCTATCGCGCCCATCGTCCTGCTGTTGTTCGGGCTGCTGCTGGCGGGCTCCTCCGCGAAGCTGAGCAGCCGCGATCGGCGCGGACCCGGTCGGGGCGCTGACCACCCTGCTGCCCACCTGGTTCCTGGTCCCGTTCGCGATCGTGGCCGTGCTCGGCCTGGTCGGCGGCTCGGTGCTGGACATCTACTCCTCCGGCCTGGCCCTGCTCACCCTGGGGCTGCGCATCCCGCGGTACGCCGCCGCCCTCATCGACGGGACCGTGATGGTGCTGGGCACCATCTACGTGGTGTTCGTGGCCCAGAACTTCCTGAACCAGTTCGAGGGCTTCCTGATCACGCTGGGCGTGCCCATCGCCGCCTGGTGCGGGATCATGCTGGCCGACATCATGCTGCGCCACAAGGACTACGCCGAGCCCGAGCTGTACGACCCGCGCGGCCGCTACGGCGACGTCCGGCTCGCCCCGCTGGCCATCATCGTGGTCGCCACCGTGGTGGGCTGGGGCCTGGTCACCAACGCCTACGCCAGCTGGCTCACCTGGCAGGGCTTCCTGCTCGGCCCGCTGGGCCTGGGTGGCAAGGCCGGCGCGTGGGCCTTCGCCAACCTGGGCGTGCTGGTCGCGCTGGTCATCGGCTTCGTCGCGGCCTGGGCGCTCGACGTCGCGCCGGTCCGGGCCCAGGAGTCCCGGCCCGTGCTCGCCCCGGCCACGACCACGGGCAGTTGAGTAAACCCGCGGGCTGCCTGGCGGTCATCGACATGCAGCGGGTGTTCGGCGAGCCGGGCAGCCCCTGGCTCGCCCCGCGGTTCGGCGAGATCGTCAAGCCCGTCCGCGACCTGGTGGCGGCGTTCGGTCCGGACGTGGTGTTCACCCGGTTCATCGCGCCCGCCACCCCGGCGGGGGCCTGGCGGCGCTACTACGAGGCGTGGCCGTTCGCGCTCCAGCCGCCGGACGCGCGGATCTACGAGCTGGTGGACGAGTTCGCCGCGGGCGCCGGGCCGACCGTGGACGCGACCACGTTCAGCAAGTGGGGCCCGGAGCTGGCCGCCCGCGTCGGCCCGGCCAGCGAGCTGGTGCTGGCCGGGGTGTCCACCGACTGCTGCGTGCTGTCCACCGCGGTGGCCGCGGCCGACGCGGGCGTCGCGGTCCGGGTCGTCGCGGACGCGTGCGCCGGGGTAGACGACGACAGCCACCGCAAGGCGCTGGACATCCTCCGGCTGTATGCCCCGCTGGTCGAGGTGACCAGCCTGGATGCTGTCCTGGGCGGATGACTCAGGACCAGGCTCCAGGACCGCGGCGGCTGGCGCGCTGTACGGGCTGGCCGTGGGCGACGCGCTCGGCATGCCCACCGAGTCGCTGCCCCGGCCGGAGATCGTGGCCCGGTACGGCCCGCTGCTGGAGGAGTTCCAGCCCGGCGCGCCTGACCAGCCGCTCGCCCCGGGCCTGCCCGCCGGGACCGTCACCGACGACACCGAGCAGGCGCTGCTGCTCGCGCAGCTGATCATCGAGGGGGGCGGCGCGGTTGACGAGGCGGAGTTCGCCCGGCGCCTGCTCGCCTGGGAAGAGGACATGCGGGCCCGCGGCTCGCTGGGCCTGCTCGGCCCGTCCACCAAGCGGGCGCTGTCCGCGCTGCTGGCCGGGACCCCCCTCGCGGAGACCGGACGCAGCGGCACCACCAACGGCGCCGCCATGCGGATCACGCCCGTCGGCGTGGCCACCCCGGCCGGGGATCCCGGCGCTGCTCGTCGGGCGGGTGGTGACGGCCAGCCGGGTCACCCACAACACCGGCGTCGCGCTGGCCGGGGCGGCCGCGGTCGCCGCGGCGGTCAGCGCGGGGGTGGCCGGGGCGACGGTGCCGGAGGCGGCCGGCGCGGCCGTGACCGCCGCCCGGCGCGCCGCCGGGCACGGCCGCTGGGTCGCGGCCGCCGACGTGGCGGCCCGGATCACCTGGGCCACCGGGCTGACCGCCGGGCGGCCCGCCGGCGAGGTCCTGGACCTCGTGTACACGCTGGTCGGCACCAGCCTGGCCACCCAGGAGTCGGTGCCCGCCGCGTTCGCGCGTGCTGGCCGCCGCGCCGGACGATCCGTGGCTGGCCTGCCGGATGGCGGCGTCGGCCGGCGGGGACACCGACACGATCGCGGCCATCACCGGCGCGATCGGCGGCGCCTGCCACGGGGCGGCGGCCTTCCCGGAGCAGGCCCGGGTCCGGTGAGCGCGGTCAACGGGCTGCACCTGGACGAGGTGGCGGCCGGGCTGCTCGCGGTCCGCGGCTCATGACGATCCGAGCGGCTGCTGTATCTCGGCAACGTCGTCGTGGACATCGTGCTGGACGTGCCGGCGCTGCCCGCGCCGCGGCGGCGACGTGCTGGCCCGCGGGTCCCAGCTGACCCCGGGCGGCGGGTTCAACGTGATGGCCGCGGCGGCCCGGCAGGGCCTGCCCGTGGCCTACGCGGGGGCGCACGGCACCGGGCCGTTCGCCGACCTGGCCCGCGCCGGGCTGGCCGCCGAGGGCATCGAGGTGCTCCTGCCGGCCAAGCCGGACACCGACACCGGCTTCGTGGTCGCCCTGGTGGACGACGCGGCCGAGCGGACGTTCGTGACCAGCCGCGGCGCCGAGGCCACGCTGACCGCGGCCGACCTGGCCGGCGTGACTCGCCCGCCCCGGCGACGCGGCCGGCCTGTCCGGCTACGGCCTGGTGCACCCCAGCAACCGCGGCGCGCTGCTCGCCTGGCTGGCCCGGCTGCCCGCGGGGAACACGGTCGTGTTCGATCCCGGCCCGCTGGTCACGTCCATCCCGCGCGGCGCGCTGGACGAGGTGCTCGGCCGGGCCGACTGGCTGACCTGCAACGCGCGCGAGGCGGCCGCTGCTGACCGGAGAGGCCCGCCCGGCCGCGGCGCTGCGCGCGCTGGCCGGACCGCGCGCCACCCGCGGCCGCCCCGGTGCGGGCGTGCTGGTCCGCACCGGACCGGACGGCTGCCTGCTGTCTTCTTTCTCCGCAACGGAACCGCTCGCGGTGCCAGGCTTCCCGGTCACCGAACTGGACTCCAACGGAGCGGGCGACACGCACACGGGTGCCTTCATCGCGGCCCTGGCCACGGGGGCGAATGCCGCGGAGGCGGCCCGGCGGGCCAATGCCGCGGCGGCGATTTCGGTGACCCGGCGCGGGCCGGCCACCGCGCCTAACGCCACTGAACTGGAACGGTTCCTTTCCCGGGCGCGATGAACACGTTGTGCGATCAGCGAGGAACACGGTGCGATGAACACTTTCTCTGCGGTGGTGTAAGAACGCGCCAATCGTGGAATAGAGCACTGCGTAATTGATCAATTACGGGGGGAGATCAATGCCTGTGCAAACCCACGGCACGCAAGGCCGTTCGCCGCAAATCGGCGGCGACCGCGCGTACCGGCGCGATTCGCAGCAGTGTGGCCAAGAATGCCGCCAGCAATCGGAAATCCAGGACCAGCACGAAGGCGACCGCCGCCACGCCAATGCGCGGCGCGGCCACGGGGGCGAGGAGCATGCGGACCACAGGAGCTGCCGCGAGGACTGTGTCCTCCGCGGCCGTGAAGGTCGCCTCGTCGGCGACCCAGATGGCGGCGGCGGCCACCAAGGCCACCTCGTCGGCGAAGACCATGTCCACCGCCATGCAGGCGATGAACACCGCGACTAAGACGATGTCCAGCGCCATGCAGGCCATGAACATCGCGACCAAGGCCATGTCGTCCGCGGCCAAGGCCCTGACCGGGGCGGCCATGACGATCTCGGCGGCGCCCGCGCCCGCCTCGGCGGGGACGCGGAGCCGGGCCACGGCCAGGCCGAAGACCGCGGCCAGGCCGAAGTCCACGGCCAAGACCAGGAGCACGGCCAAGCCCAGGACGGCGGCGAAGCCGCGGGCTACCGCCAAGCCCAAGAGCACCGCGAGCTCCAGGACGGCCGCGAAGCCGAAGACCGCCGCGAAGCCGAGGACGGCCGCGCAAGCCGAGGACGACGGCGCAGCCGGGCGGCCGGCCAGCCGGGCGGCCACCAGCCGGGCGGCCACCAGGCCCAAGGCGCCCGCGCGTCCCCGGACCGCTGCCACCCGCACCAGTGCCACCCGCACCAGTGCCACCCGCACCGTCACGTCCACGGCGCGGAAGCCGGTCACGGCCACCCGGCCGGGGACGGCCGCCAAGCCGCGGACGGCGTCGTCCCGGCCCGCCGCGTCGCGTCCGGCCACGAGCCGGGCCGCCGCGAAGCCAAAGTCGATAGCCAAGCCGAAGACGGCCGCGCCGTCCCGGGCCGCCGCCAAGCCCAGGCCCACCACGGCGGCGAAGCCGCGGACCGCGGTGAAGCCGCGGACGGTGGCCCGCCCCGGCCTGTCCGGGAAGCCGGGTCTGGCCAAGAAGGCGGGCACGGCGGCGAAGCCGGGCCTGACCCGGCCCGCCTCATCACGGCCCGCCATGGCCCGTCCGGGGATCCCGGCCGTCAGCCCGGCTGGCTCGCAGCCGGGAAACGGCACGCCCGCCGCGCCGGGTACCGACCGCTACCGCGACATGCTGGCCGGTCTCATGCGCTGACCGGCCGCGCCGCGATGGATGACGCGGCCCAGCCGTAGCCAGTGAGCCCAGCGGCCGGCTGGCCGGGTGCGGTGCCTCCAGGGAGGCGCCGCGCAGACCCGGCCACGCCGGCCGCTGGGCTGATCCGGGCCCGCGGTGTAACCCACATCCCGTCGCATATACCTATCTAACAGATCTAATTCCTAGGAAAATCGGGTACCGTGCCCATTGGCTCGTGCCGATCATGACCCGGGCCCGCTGGTCACCCTCCTAGGAAGGCAGACGCCCATGCACACCAGGTCATTAACTCGCGGCACCCGCCCGGCGCGGCCCTGGCGTTCCCGGCGGCCCGGGCGGGCCATGGCGGCCGCCGTCCTCGCGGCGGCGCTCCCCGTCTCCCTGGGCGTGGCCGGTCCGGCCTCGGCGGCGGCCCCGGCGGCGGCCCCGACGGCCCCGCCCCCGGTCACCGTGCTCACCCCCGGCGCGGACAACGGGAACGGGGACATCTTCATCTCCCCGTTCGGTGACACATCCAGCTACGCCAATGGCGCGGAGATCATCAACAACGCCGGTCACGTGATCTGGTTCCACCCGGTGCCGGCCGGGCAGGAAGCGGCCGACTTCCGCACCCAGACCTACCTGGGGCACCCCGTCCTCACCTGGTGGCAGGGCACCGGCCTGGGCGGCCTGTCCAGCGGGGCCGACTACATCTACAACGACCATTACCAGCAGATCGCCACCGTCCAGGCGGGCAACGGCTACTCCGCGGACGGGCACGAGTTCCTCATCACGCCCTGGAACACCGCGCTCATCCTGAGCTATACGACCGCGACGGCCAACCTGACCTCCATCGGCGGCCCGGCGGACCAGGAGGTCATCGACGGGATCGTCCAGGAGATCGACATCCGCACCGGCAAGGTGCTGTTCCAGTGGAACAGCGCGGACCACGTCCCGTACAGCCAGAGCGAGCAGCCCCTGCCCGCCTCGGCCAGCACCCCGTGGGACTGGTTCCACGTCAACGCGGTGCACCTGGACACCGACGGCAACCTGCTGATCGACGCCCGGGACACCTGGACCACCTACAAGGTGAGCCCGCGCACCGGCAGGATCATCTGGCAGCTGGGCGGCAAGGACAGCTCGTTCGCCATCAAGGCCGCGCCCGGGCAGGTGCTGGACAGCGCGGGCGAGGCGTTCGCCTGGCAGCACGACCCCGAGGCGGTCGGGCACGACACCTACACCTTCTTCGACAACGAGTCGTCCGGCACCCCGGAGCTGCCCTACAGCCGGGCCATCACGGTCCGGCTTGACGAGCGGGCCCGGACCGCCACCCTGGTCGCCTCGGACGACCAGCCGGAGGGGCCTGTCCGCCGCGTCCCAGGGCAACGTGCAGACCACCCGCAACCGGGACCTGTTCGTCGGCTGGGGGATCCTGCCCTACATCTCGGAGTTCAGCCCATCCGGGCAGCTGCTGTTCAACGCCGAGTTCCCGGCCGGGGTCAACACCTACCGCGCGTACCGGCTGCCCTGGCCAGGCGGGGGCCGCCGGTAGCTGGACGCGCGGCGTACCGTCAGCGGGCGGCGCGGATCTTTCGCGGCCGGTTGACCCAGAACGTGAGCTGGAGGAGGAGCCCGGCCAGGGCCCAGCCGGCGACCACGTCGGTGAACCAGTGGTAGTCACACCAGACGAGGGCGGCCCCGACCGCCAGCCACAGCACCGCCAGGCCGGCCAGCGCCAGCGATCGGACCCGGGCAGGCTGGGCCGCCACCATCATCATCACCGCGAGCGAGAAGCAGACGCACGCGGTGCTGGTGTGACCGGACGGGAAGGCGCCCAGCTGGCCCGGGATGACCGCGGGCAGGCCGGGCCCCGGGCGGGCGATGATGATCTTCGCCGGGATGACGGTGCCGAGCAGCAGCGCCACGCCGGTCACGGCGATGAGCAGGGGGCGGATCGTGTGCCGCCGGATGGCCAGGGCCAGCGCCACCGCCGCGAGCACCGGCACGGCCACGGTGGTGATCCCGAGGTCGGTGACCAGCAGGGCGGGCCCGTGCACGGGGGTGCCGAGCCACCGCCAGCCGGGCGAATCCCACCGGGCCTGCACGGCCGCACGGATTCGCTCGTCCAGGCCGGTCAGCGGGCCGTGCACCAGCACGTTCACGGTGAGGACGGCCAGGATCAGGAGCAGGGCGCCCGGGATGAGCCGGGCAGGATCCGGGATCGCCCGGCGGCGCGGCGTGGCTGGCGCCTCGCCCGCCACATCCACGCTGACCTGGTCCTCGCTGGCCTTGTCCACTCACCGTGAGGGTACCCGCTGCGTCCTGTTCCAGCGGGCCGGTGGGCAGCGGCCCGGTGCTGCAACGGGCCGGTCAGCGGGTCCAGGGGGGAATGAACCAGGATCCGTCGGGCAGGACGCCGGCGAACCCGGCCGTCGTGGTCACCCAGGCGGTCACCGGAACCGTGGCGAGGTTGCTGGCCCCGAACCGGGTGCCGGCCGGCACCAGGACCACGTCCCCGGGCCCGGCGTCCCCGGCCTCACCGTCGAGGGTGACCCGCAGGGTGCCGCCGAGCACGTACAGCACCTCCTCGCGGGACACGTGATGCGGCACGCCCTCCGTGCCACCCGGAATCTCGATCCGCCAGGCACACAGTTCCCGGCTGCCGCGGGCCGGGCTGGCGTACGAGGTGAAGCTGGTGCCGTGCATCTGGTGCACGACCGACTCGGCGGCGTGGATGACGGGCATGGGATGTTCCTCTCCGATATAGGCAAGTAGGTTGCTCATATGCTCAAGCTACTTGCCTAATCTGTCAAGCTAGGATCATGCAGCATCACGATCCTGAGGCCCTGGCCGTCGGCCTCCTGTCGGTGAGCCGCGCCCTGGTGGACGGGATCTCGGCCGGGGTAGGCGCCCGCGGCTTCGACGACGTGCGTCCCGCGCACGGCTTCGCGTTCGCCCGGCTCGCCCCGGACGGCGCGACTATCACCCAGCTCGCCGAGCACCTCGACGTCACCCGGCAGGCCGCGGCCCAGCTCGTGGACGAGCTCATCGCCAAGGGCTACGTGCGGCGCAGCCGCCACCCGGACGACGCCCGGGCCCGGCTGATCACGCTGACCGACCGGGGCTGGGCCTGTACCCGCGCCGCGGAGGCGGCCATGGCCGACACGGTGCGGCCGTGGGCCGCCGTCCTGGGCGAGCAGCGGCTGCGCGCGCTCCAGGACGACCTGCTCCGCATCGCCCCGCACGGCCCGCTCCGGCCCACCTGGTAAAGGGCTCGACCGGCCCGCGGGCCCTGGATACCGTGGCGGCATGATGGAGTTGCCCGGCGTGCTGCACGCCGCGGGCCCGGATCCGGATCTGGCCGGTCCGCTGACCCTGTTCGGGCGGTTCATCGGGGCCTGGGACATCGAATGGCGCGGCACTGACCAGCACGGGAACCCGGCTACCATGCACGGCGACCTGCACTTCGGCTGGGTGCTGGACGGCCGGGCCGTCCAGGACGTGTGGCGGGTGCCCGCGTCCGGCGAGGCGCCCCCAGGGCTGCGGCCGTTTCACGGCACCACGCTCCGGTTCTACGACCCGGCGCTGGGGGCGTGGCGGTTGACCTGGATCGACCCGCTCAACGGCCGGGTCCGCCGGTTCATCGGCCGGCCGAAGGCGATGACATCGTCCTCGACGGGCTGGATGACGACCCAGCCGAGCGCTGGTCCTTCCGGGACATCACCCCCGGGGCCGCCCCGGAGTCCTTCCGGTGGGCCGGGGAGGTCTCCACGGACGGCCGCCGGACCTGGCGGCTGGACGAGGAGATGCTCATCCGCCGCCGCTGATCCACCGGCGGCCACCTTCGCCGGAGAACACTGCCGTCCCGGCGGAACGTGCTGGCCGGCTCCTTCGTGCTTGATGGGCGAAAGGAGGACGGCCAATGACGAATGACCGGGCGGTCGCGGAACTGGAGCAGTTTCTGGCCGAACGCGCGGACCGGCTCCTGCGCACGGCAGTGCTGCTTACCGGCAGCCGCGAGGCGGGCCAGGACCTGCTGCAGACCGCATTAGAACGGCTGCTGCGGCACTGGCGCACGCTGAGCGGTGACCCCGAGGGGTACCTGCGCCGCACGCTCTGCAACCTGGCCGCGGACGGGTTCCGCCGCCAGGGCCGGCTGCAGCGCAAGCTGCAGCTGCTCCGTGCGGACACCCGGCCGCCGCCGGACGTGACCGCACAGGTGGACCTGCGCGACGCGCTGGTCCGGATGCTGGTCCGGCTGCCGCCGCGGCAGCGGGCGGTCCTGGTCCTGCGGTACTGGGAGCAGCTGAGCGAGGCCGAGACGGCGGCGGTGCTCGGCTGGCCCGAAGGCACAGTCAAATCCGCCGCGTCCCGGGGGCTGCGGCGGCTGCGCGAGCTGGCCGACGGGTGGCAGCACACCGAACTTCACGAAACGAAACGGGGCTGAGAAGCAATGGACATGAAGACAGACGTGGAGGAACTGCTCCGTGACGGCATGGGGCGGTTCACCGAGGGCGTGCGGGCGCCCGCCGGGCTGGCCGCCGAGGCGCCGGCGGCACCGGCGGCGGGTAGCGGTCCGGGCCTCGGCGGCCTGCGGCGGCGTGGCCGCGGTCGCCGCGGCGGCCGCGCTGGCCGTGGTCAGCCTGCCGGCCGGGGGAGCCCCGGCAGCCACGGGGACCACCGGGGCCCAGGCCAGGACGGTCGCCTACGTGGTCACCCGGGTGAAGCAGGCCCTGGCCGGCGAGCACCAGGTGTTCTACGGGCAGACCAGCAGCACCTCCGGGCCGAGCGTCACCTGGGCGTACGGTCCTCGCAGCCGGTGGGAGGAACTCACCGGAGCCAGTTGCGGCCACGCCCTGCCCAACGGGGACTGCACCCACCAGGGCGGGTCCGAGCGCTATCTGGCCCAGGGCACCGCGCGGGTCGGTGGCAAACTGACCGGCGTCTACCTCACCTACTACAACCGGGAGTGGAGCCTGTCGCCGCAGACCGTGGCGGCCAGCGCCTGCTCGGCCTCGGCCCGGCTGGAGATGGGAGGCCCGCCGCTCGCCACCAGTCACTGGTCCGCGTTCATCAACGCCACCCTGGCCTGCGGGGGCGCCGCGGTGACCGGGCACGTGTGGATCAACGGCCAGCAGACCACGAGAATCACCGGGAAGCCGGTCACGATCCGACTCCAGCCGGGGTACGCCAAGGCCGTCGGGGAGAAGCGGGCGCGGGTCGAGTGGACCCTCTACGTGAACCCCCGGACGTACCTGCCGGTGCGGATCACCGGCTCGACGGCGGCCTTCGGCGGCCCGCGGGCCAGCACGAAGGACGCGTCCGCGACCGACGTGCAGTGGCTGAAGCCGACGCCAGCCAACGTCGCCAGGGCGACGCTCACCATCCCGCCCGGCTTCCGCCAGGTGGCGTCGCCAGCCAGCCAGTAACGGCACCACCCGCCCGCGACCACGGCCCGCCCAGCGCCCCAGCGCCGGGCGGGCCGTGCGCACGCCAGGGCCGCGGCCGGCGCCCGGCGGTCGGCGCCCCGGCGGCCGGCATGGTTTAGCCTGAGCCCGCCCCTATGGCCACCGTCGCGATCATCGTCAACCGCACCCGGGTCCGGGACCTGCCCCGGTTCCGGCGTCAGTGCTGCCTGGCGGCCCGCGCGGCGGGCTGGGAGCCCGCCTTCGCCGAGACCAGTCCCCGCGATCACGGCCTGGGCCTGGCCCGGGACGCGCTCACCGCCGGAGCCCGCCTGGTCGTCGCGGCTGGCGGCGACGGCACCGTCCGGGCCTGCGCGCACGCGCTGGCCGGTACCGGGGTGCCGCTGGCTATCGTGCCGCGCGGCACGGCCAACCTGGCCGCCCGGGCGCTGGGGATCCCGTCCCGCCTGGACGCGGCCCTCGCGGCCGGTTTCGGAGGCCGGGACCGGGCGGTCGACCTGGCGGAGGCCGACGGGATGCTGTTCGCCGCCATGGCCGGGATCGGGCTCGACGCCGCGGTCGTGGACGGTACCCCTGACCTGCTCAAACGTCACCTCGGCTGGGCGGCCTACGCGGCGGGCGGGGTGACCCGGCTGGCCGGGCACCCCCGCATGTTCACCGTGCACCTGGACGGGGGCCCGCCGCTGACCCGGCGGGCCAGGTCGGTGGTGGTCGGCAACGCCGGGCTGCTGCCGGGCGGCTTCGCGCTGCTGCCGGACGCCCGGCTCGACGACGGCCTGCTCGACGTCGGGATCCTCGCCCCGGCGGGGCCGGCCGGCTGGGGCCTGGTGGCCTGGCGCGTGATCACCGGCAGCCGCCACGACGACCTGAACCTGGAACGGTACCGGGCGCGCCGGATCGAGATCGAGGCCGACGTGAAGCTGCCGCGCGAGGTTGACGGGGAGGTCATCGCGGTGGGCCGGTCCCTGACGGTCACCCTCCGCCCGGGCGCGCTGCTGGTCAGGGTGCCCGCGTACGCCCCTGGGACTGGTGAGTTAGAGATGGCCTAGGCAGGGAAGTGCGCGGGGAGCATGCCGATGGCCGGTGCGCCTTCCCCCGGAGGTAAATGACGTGGAGATCAAGATGGCGCTGTTCCTGCCCCGCGACGCCGCGAGCGTGCCGGTCAGCCGCCAGGTCCTCGATGGCTGCCTGGAGACCCTCGGCGTGACTCCCGACACCCGGACCGACATCGCGCTGGCCCTCGGCGAGGCGTGCGCCAACGTCGTCCAGCACGCCGGGCCCGGAGTGGAGATCGAGGTGCTCGCCACGACCAGGAACGGGCGGTGCGTCATCGAGGTGGTCAACACGGTGGAGAGCGGCGACCCGGTGGCCGGGGACCCGGTGCCTGAGGACCGGGCGGCAGAGTCCGCGGACGCGGAACTGGGGCCGCCCTCGGCCGAGCCGGTTCCGGCGACCGCCGAGCACGGCCGCGGCCTGAAGATCATCGACGCGCTGACCGACAACCTCCAGCTGACCGGCGACGGCCGGCCCGGGACCACGGTGCACTTCGAGAAGGTCCTGAGCTGGGTCCCCGGCGCGGCCGGCGAGCACCTGTTCAGCGCCCACGCCTAGCGCGGGCTCAGCCCGGGGCGTACGGCTGGCCCCACTGGCCGCGGTGCAGGACCTCCGCGGCGGGGCGGCGCCGGTCACGCAGGTCGCGGGGCGGCTCCTCGCTGTAGCCGACGGAGATGGCCCCGATCGGGGTGAACTCCGTCGGCACGCCGAACTCCGCGCGGAAGGCGCCGACCCGGTCGGCCGGGAGCCCGAAAAAGCACGCGCCGAGCCCGGCGTCCACCACGGTCAGCAGCATCTGCAGGGCCGCGAACCCGGTGTCGATATCCCAGTACGGGGCCGGCCACCAGGCGTCGTTGCGATCCGTGCGCCCCTTGTCCGGCAGGGCGTAGCGGTCGAGGTAGGCGTCCTTATTGGACAGCGGCACGATGACCAGCGGGGCCTCCACCTGCGCCGCGAAGTACCCGTCCGGGTCCTCCTCGGACCGGGACGCGGTCCGGAACCGGGCCACATCGGCCGGATCGTCCAGCACCAGGAAGGCCCAGCCCTGCGAGAATCCCGCGGACGGGGCGCGCAGGCCGTTCTGCAGGATGCGGTCCACCACGTCCGGGGGGACCGGGCGGTCCGGGTCGTAGGACCGCACCATCCGCCGTCTCCGGATCACGTCCTGAAATTCCATGCCCGCCACCCTAGAGCCCCCGGCCGGCGGCCTGCAGAGCCGGCTGGCCCTCGGCTAGCCCGGAGTCCAAGGGTGCCGGGCTAGCCGGCGCTCTCGTGCAGGACGGCCAGGATGTTGCCGGCCGGGTCCCGGAACCAGGCGATGTCGGGCCCGTAGCCGCGGCTGATCCCCTTGCTGTCCTGCGCCGCCCCGTCATAGCGCTCGAACATCACACCCCGCGCGCCCAGCTCGTCCACGGCGGCGTCGATGTCGTCGACCGGGAAGTTGAGGATCGTGTAGTCCGCCGGGACGTGGCCGGCCTTCGGGTAGACGAGCGTGTCCCGGCCGCCCGCCAGGTGCAGCGTCATCAGCCCGTTGTGCTCCGAGGTGGCGATGCCGAGTACCTCGCCGTAGAACTTCTGCGCCGCCGGCAGGTCGCCCACGGCGAACCCGCTGAAGGCCCTGGTGTTCGCGAACATGGCCATGCCGCTCCCCTCGTGGATGGACTCCATGGTGAGACGATCCCCGTCGGCCGGACTCACCGCCGCGTGGCCAGCCTCCTGCCCGGGCCCCTCGCGTGGATCATCGTCCGGTCGCTGCAAGCGGCGCCCGCCGCGCAGATCTGGTCGCTGATCCGGGGGGTGCTGCTCGGCCTGGTCATGCTGGCTATCGCGCGATTCGTGCTGCACTCGCCGTTCTTCCGGATCCTGAGGGAGAGCGACACGCCTGGGCGCTGACCGGCTCGGCTCACCCGGTCGGAGCGCCCGGCCCGGTACGGTTTGACCCGAATCGCGCCGGGTAGCCGGGTCTTGATCAAGATCAAGACCCGGCCATGGTGTGCCGCCCTGGACCACTGCGGGCATGGTTTGCCTAAGCCGAGCAGAGGAGCCTGCCGTACCGGAGGAGAACATGAGACATCGGGCGCCGTGGCCGCACCGTCGTGCGGCCGGGCCGCGGGAGTCCCTGCCGCATCAGACCTTGCCACTCCAGTCCCTGCCGCACCGTACGCCGGGGGCCAGCAGTCCCGGGTGGGCCGAGCCAGCCAGCCACCCGCCCTACCTGGAGTACATCCGCCTGGAAGGACCGGAGCTGGCCGGGGAGACCGAATTCCCGCCGCCCCCCGAGGTCCTGGACCGCGTGCTGGACGCGCTGCGAAAGCTCAGCTAGCCGGAACGGTGACCCGGAAAACGCGGGAGCCGGCCACCCTACGACCCGGTCTGCGCCGGGTGGCTGTTTCTGGCATGGCGCCGACGCCGGCCCGGCCTGCTGATCGCCGGGCTCGGCGCCGGGAGCCGCGAGTCGAACAGCCATCCGGCGTGCAGTTTCTGCTCGACGGCGTGAAACACGGGCGTGTCCGTGGGGTGGGAGGCGAAGTCCCGGTACTGATAGGGGGTGTGGTGGAGGGTAGCCATGCCCGCAGTACACCGCCTACCGGGCCGCGGATCGAGCATGGAACGGCTCCCGCCAGCCTTGCTGAATCCGGGGTATGTCCGCCCATCCGGTGACTGCCGGGACCACCTGGGAGAATGTCGGCGTGCCTCGCCTTAATCGTGGGCCTTTCCACGACATGCCAGCCGAGGTGACCATCCTCACGGCGGTCTCCTTCACCGTCGCGCTCGGGTTCGGGATCGTGGCCCCGGATATCCCGGCGTTCGCCCGGCACTTCGGGGTCAGCACCGCTTCGGCGGCCAGCGTGGTCAGTGCCTTTGCCCTGCTGCGGGTGCTCGGGGCCCTGCCCGCCGGCCGTCTGGTGGACCGCTTCGGCGAGCGCCGGGTCATGGCGGCCGGCATCGCGGTCGTCGCGGCCAGCAGCATCCTGGCCGGGATCTCCGGATCGTTCACGGAGCTCATCGTGCTGCGCGGGATCGGCGGCCTGGGATCGGCGATGTTCAGCGTCAGCGCCCAGACCCTGCTGCTCATGAGCGTTCCCGCCGGTCAGCGGGGCCGGGCCAGCGGCTTGTTCTCGGGCGGGTTCCTGGTCGGCAGCATCAGCGGTCCCGCGATTGGCGGGCTCCTGGCGGCCTGGTCCCTGCGGGCCCCGTTTTTCGTCTACGGCGGCATGCTCGTCGTTCCTGCGGTCATCGCCGCGGTGGTCCTGCGGGACCCGCCCCGGCGTGAACCGCGCAATGGTCGGCGGGGGGCGTCGCCGTTCGCCGGGATCGGGCGTGCGCTGCGGAGCCGGGCCTTCCGTGCGGCGGCGTCGGCCAACCTGGCGGACGGGTTCGCGGCGGTGGGGGTGCGCAGCGCCATCGTGCCGTTGTTCGTCCGCGACTCCCTGCACCGATCGGCGGTGTGGACGGGCATCGGATTCCTCGTGGTGGCCGTGCTGAACGCGGCGGCGCTCTTCCCCGCCGGCTGGGCGGCCGACCGGCTGGGCCGGCGGCCGGTCATCGTGGCCGGCTGCTCAGTGTCGGCCGCCGGCCTGGTCATGCTGGCTGTCCTCCCAGGATTGTGGGGTTACCTGGCCGCGCTGGCCGTACTCGGCCTCGGATCCGGGCTGCTTGACGTCGCGCCGGCGGCCATGATTGGCGACCTCCTGGCCGGTCAGGGCGGTCAGGGCGGCCAGGAGGGCACCGTGGTCGCCTCCTACCAGATGGCCGGGGACGCGGGCACCGTGGCCGGGCCGGTCACGGCGGGGTTCCTCGTGGACACCGTCTCCTACGCTGCCGCCTTCGGCCTGGCCGCCGGGGTCCTGGGCGTGGCCGCCGTCCTCGGGTTCTTCGCCCCGGAAACCCGGTCGCCGGGCCCGGCCGCCGGGCCCGAGCCGCCCATACCGGCCGGAATTGAGGCCCCCGGCCGCGAGTAGACAGCCGATCCCGGGACACCTGTCGGGCCATGACGACATCGAGCGAGCACGCGGAACCTTCGGCTCAGGCAGCCCCGGCCGGCATGAGCCTGCAGTCGGACGAGGCGAAGGCCACGGTCGAGGAGATCAAGGCCGAGAACCAGGCCCTGAAGGAGGCGGACCGCGCCGCCGAAGCCCAGGCTGAGGCTGCGGCCGAGCAGGCGAAGCAGCTGGCCGAGGTGACCGAGGAAGTCCTGGAAGAGCTGAAGGACATGAAGACCGGAGCGGACCAGGCGTGACCAGCCGGCGGCCGAGACTGTGCTGCCGTCCCTGGTGGTAACACAGCCTCAGCCGGCCGGTCAGCCTGAGCACTCGGGCAGCCACCGCAGCGGAGGATTGGCCGCGGCGGTCTGGCCCCGCGGGGGAGGGTAACTACTGGCGTGTTTTCGCTTATCGTCCGGGGAATCATCCTCGCGGTCGTGGTGATCATCATTCTTATCCTGGCCGTCGCCCTTCGCTCGCGTCGGCGCGGGCGGCCAGGCGAGCCGGATCCTGACGAGCCAGGCATCACGCTTGACTGGCATGAGGGCGCCATGACCGACCCGCGCCCTAAGCACACCCCTCCTGCAGGCTCGGTCGCGGATCTGGAGCGCCAGCCTCCCGACGAGGGTGCTGGCCCCGCCTGATCAGCCGAAGGCTTGCGTACCACGTGACCTTCGTAAGTGGTACGGTCAGGTCATGAGTGGGACGTATCAGGTATCGATGGGTGACCGGGGACGGCTAGTCATACCGGCCGACTTGAGAGAGCGTGCCGGGCTTAAAGAGGGAACGGCGCTCATTCTGCTGGAGGCACCCGGGGGGCTCGTGCTCCTGACCCGCCCGCAACTCCAAGACCTCGTGCGGGCAGATCTCACTGGCCTAGACCTGGTGGGCGAGCTCCTCGCCGAGCGCCGGACATCGGCCACCACCGAAGACGCGGCGTGAACGTCTTCGACGCATCCGCGCTCCTCACTTTCCTGCAGGGCGAGAACGGCGCAGCGCCCGTTGAGGAGGCACTTCAGGAGGGTGGCGTCTGCGGCGCTGCCAACTGGTCGGAGGTCGCCCAGAAGATTCGCGCGCATGGCCGAAATTGGGACCTGTCCAGATCATTGCTGGCCAGCTACGGAGTGCAGGTCGAATCCGTGACGATCACCGACGCCGAATGGGCGGCTGCGAGATGGGTCCGGGGCGAAGGACTCTCCCTGGCCGACCGGTTGTGCATGGCGCTCGGCAGCCGACTGGACGCCGACATATGGACAGCCGACCAGGCCTGGGGAACTAGCGGGCGAATACGGCAGATCCGCTGACCCCATCTCCATGGAACGCGCAGCCAGCCCACCCGCCCCTCATTGACTGCACTCTGCTGGTGTGGTCCGCATGGGTCTTGACCTGCTGCTTAGCTGGTCTTGTGTGACGTCACCACGTTGTATTTCATGTCTGATGAGGGCCGCAGATCACCATCGGCGTGCTCACTGTCCCGCTATGCGTCGTACTTATTCGGCCCAGGCGTCCCGGGAAGGCAGTAGAACACGATCAGCGTGATGGTGCCAATGACAGGGATGAGGCCGATGAACCACCAGAACCCGCTCTTGCCGGAGTCGTGCAGCCGCCGGACCGACAGGCTGATAGTCACGATGGCGACGATCACATAGATGATGTACTGGATCGCGTGGGCATGGGCCACGTTCCCGATGACGGCGCCTATCACATCGATGATGATGGCGCCGAGGAAGAACCACCAGAACGCGGATCGTGAGGCGCGGCCGCTGAAGGTGACGATGTTCTTGAAACCCTCGGAGATCGCCTCCCCGAAGCCGACGGGCCCGCCCTGCAGGTAGCCCCGCTGGCTGGGGTCCCAGCCGCCCTGCGGCGGCTGCCCGTAACCGCCTGGCGGGTCCTGCGGGTATGGCTGGTAAGGGCTGGTCATGAATATCCTCCAGAGCGTTTTTCGTGTTCCTTAATGCGGCGAAGTGCCTGGCGACCTCGTCAACCGCGGCCTAAACATAGCGTTGAACGACCGGGCGGTCCAGACCGCGAGCCGGGGTAAGACGGTCTCACTGACGCCTCGGGGTTCCCGCTGATGGTGTCCGCGTTTTGAGGGCAATAAGGCGGAGACCAAGACGATGCTGCCGTCATTGAGGTGTTCATGGCCGCGCACGACCTACCGGACGTCACGGTGCGGCCGCAGCCTGAATCAGACAGGCAGCACCCGCGCCTCGGTCACCGGATCCATCTCTGATGCGGGCAGCCCGCCGGCCGGTGCGACCGATCCTCCAGCCCCGCCAGCGACCCGTGCGGCTAGGGCGTTCAGGAGAGGGTTCCGCGCGATGGGGACTGGGTGAAATGCTCGGCACCGCATTTGGGACAGTGCCGGAACGTCTCGGCCACCCGGTTTTCCGCCGAGATCGCGCCGACCTCCCTCCTTAGTTCCGCGCGATCGACGGTCTGTCCGCGCGGCGCTACCGAGAACATGAAGATCGGCCGGATCCGCCGCCGTGCTGCCGACCTGGGAACCCGCCATGCGTAACCACACTCGATGCAGGTCCTTACGTAGTCCCGGGCCTGCCCTGGCACACGCATACCGGAAGTCTGGAAGCCCCGGTGATTGAAGTCAAGGACCTGGCTTGCCGTACCGACCGTCCCGGCAGGTGCTCTACGGGGTCCGCACCGGCGCCCCGGATCGGCTGCACCCAAAGCACACGCCAGGCTCCCGCGAGGCAGCGGACCGCATGGGCGCTGACCTGCGCCGACTGCACGAATGGTGGTGGTGGTGGCGGCAGCAGCGGACGTCATTCCGCGCATGTTCCGGATCACCATTTGTCCGGGCTGGGCTAGTGTCAGACCATCGCGTAGGACGATTCCCTTCCGGGATCTACGCTGTGACGGTGGAGAGAATTAGCGATGGTTTCTTGTCGTGGCGGCCGTTGATTGCCGGGGACCTTCCCATGCTGGCCGAGTGGTTGCGAGAGCCCCAGGTCGCCCGGTGGTGGAATCATGAGACGACCCTTGAGGCGGTCGAGCGCGACTTCGGCGCGAGTACGCGAGGCGAGGAGCCGGGGGAAGACCTCCTCGTTCTCCTCGACGGCCGGCCAATCGGCCTGCTGCAGCGCTCGGCGATTTGCGACTACCCCCAGGATCTCACGGAATTCTCGGCAGTTATCGAGGTGCCAGTCGGTGCCGTCGAGCTTGACTACCTCATCGCGGACCCAGCGCTGCGCGGTCGCGGTCTCGGATCCCGCATGATCGCTGCGGCCGTTGAGGACACCTGGAACTCGTATTCTGATGCGCCCGCGGTGCTTGCCGCCGTGGTGGCCGCCAATATGGCCTCCTGGCGTGCGCTGGAGAAGGCTGGCTTGAAGCGGGTCGCTGAAGGCCCGATGTCGCCCGACAACCCGATTGATGATGCGCTGCATTACATCTACCGTGTTGACCGGCCTGGCGCCGCCTCGTCGGCCTTTAGGCGCTGACACGTACGAACGAATCGCCTGCGCGGACGGACCTCGGAGCTACTAATTTCGCGGTCAGCAAGAGGATGTACTCAAACGACGGGCAGGAGGACGACGAATGACGGCCGCTGCTGCTCGCGTTGCTCTTGGCTGGCCTGGTGGCTGGCAACCCGGTTGTCCTTCGTCCGTTGACCTGGGAAGCTGCTGGTGGCGCGCCTGGGGCTCGAACCCAGAACCGACGGATTAAAAGTCCGCTGCTCTACCATTGAGCTAACGCGCCGATGAGCCGGCCACGCCGGCACCTCTGAGGAAGCGTACCGACTGGACGGCTTATCCGCGTAGCGGCGGGTGCCCCGGAACTGGTCAGGCGCGCGGGCGGATGGGCGGGATCGGCTCCTGCGGATGCCGCCGCGGGCCCGACCACAGCGCCGGGACCGCGTCCACGGCCCTGGCCACGGCGTAGGCGGCCTGCTCGTAGTTGACCCGCCAGCCCACGTAGTCCGGCCACGCGTCGGCGGGTTTCCGCTCGATCGGGAAGTTCACCTTCTCCAGGGTGGCGATGCCTTCCAGGAACTCCTGGTACGTCAGGGTGATGCCCTGGGCGGGATCGGCCATCTCCGGCACCGGCAGGCCCATGGCCCGGGCGACCTCGGTGAAGCACTGGAAGCCGCCGCGCAGGCACAGCCGGGCCGCCACGGTCGGCGCGGACTCGGGGGACAGCGCCAGGTACATCGCGGCGGAATCCAGCACCGCGAGCAGCGCGGTCACCCAGGACGACAGCGGCCGGGGGGAGCGGAACCGGACCAGCGGCAGGTAGGTGGTGTGGCTCTCGGCGATGTCGGCGGCCCAGCGCTCCCACTGGTCGTACAGGTCGGGCAGGGTGTTGATGGTGGACGCACCCGAGCCCAGCGCGTAATGGGTGCGGGCCAGCAGTTCCGGGCCCCAGGACGGCACCCCGGCCCGCGCGTTCAGCAGCGCGACGTCTGTCTCCCGCCGGTTGAACGCCGAGTACAGGGTGGGCAGGTACGCGATCTGCAGGGTCACCGTGACCAGCCCGATCAGCGCGGCGGCGTACAGGATCAGGCGCTCGGCCGCCCCGTGCTCCACGCTGCTCCCGATGAACCAGAAGGCCGGCCCGGCGCTGTCGAAGGACAGCGTGACGCCGCCCGGGATGAACGGCCACAGCAGCAGCCCGAACCCGATGTAGGCCACGAACAGCCAGGCCAGCAGCTGGCAGACCAGCAGCGTGGCGGCTTCCGCGGCCAGGATCCGGTCCCGCCGGTGATAGTCCTGGAACGGGGCGGTGCCCAGCTGGAACCCGGTGTGCACCAGCCGGTCCACCCAGATCATCAGCCGCCCGCCGACCGGGCGCGGCACGATCAGCGTCCCGACCAGGCTGATGCAGTCGATGATGACCAGGAACAGCCCGGCGGCGGCGGCGATATAACGCACGTACAGCGGCACCATCACATCAGCCCCGCTACGCCGGCGCGTCGATCGGGACCAGGGCGGCGACGTCCGGGTGCCGCGCCAGCCAGCCCCGCGCGAACGGGCAGGCCGGCACGACGGTCAGGCCCTGGCCGGCCGCGTACCCGACCGCCGCGCGGACCAGCTGGCCGCCGACGCCGTGGCCTTCCAGGGCCGCGGGAACGCCGGTATGCACCAGGACCATCCGCTCGCCGTTCTTCCGGTACGCAAGCTCCGCAACGGAACCGCCCGCGCGGTACTCGAACACCGACCGGCCTGGGTCGTGAGTTACCTGTGGTGAGTCGATCACGCGGTCCATCGTCTCAGGACGGGACTGGCCGGTGCGTCACCGGAATGCGAAGCTGGCCAGATCAGCACGTCACCCGGGGTGGAGTCATGACCGTGAGCAGTGCCGAGCAGGTCGATCTGGACGTCCTGGCCGCGATCCAGCAACGCGTCCTGTGGCTGGCCACCCGGATCGTGGATGCGGCCAACCACGACCGCGACACCGGGGACGGGGTCAAGGTCGGCGGCCACCAGGCCTCCAGCGCGAGCCTGGTCAGCGTGATGACCGCGCTGTACTTCGCGTACCTGGACGCCCCGGACAAGGTGAGCGTGAAGCCGCACGCTTCCCCGGTGTACCACGCGATCCAGTATCTCCTCGGCCATCTGGACCGCGGCTACCTCCCGTCGCTCCGGGCGTTCGGCGGCCTGCAGGCCTACCCGAGCCGGACCAAGGACCCGGACCACCCGGACTTCTCCACCGGGTCCGTCGGGCTGGGCGCGGCCGCGCCGCTGTTCGCCGCGGCGGCCCGCCGCTACGTGGACGCCCACTTCGGCCCGCGGCCGCGCAGCCGGTTCATCTCCCTGATCGGCGACGCCGAGCTGGACGAGGGCAACATCTGGGAAGCGGTCGCCGAGTCCGCCACCGACGGGCTCGGCAACGTCATGTGGATCGTGGACCTGAACCGGCAGTCGCTGGACCGGGTGGTGCCCGGGGTGCGCATCGCCCAGTGGGAGCATCAGTTCACCGCGGCCGGGTGGCATGTGGTGGAGGCCAAGTACGGGGCGGCGCTCCAGCAGGCCTTCGCCCGGCCCGGCGGTACCGCGCTCCGGGACTGGATCGACGCCCTGCCCAACGAGCACTACCAGTCGCTGTTCGGCCTGGCCCCGGCCGATGTCCGGGAGCGCTTCCTGGACGGCGCCCCGGAGGACGTGCGCGGGTTCTGCGCCGGCCTGGCCGACGGCGAGCTGGCCGCCCTGGTCACCGACCTGGCCGGGCATGACCTGCGCTCCCTGCTCGACGCGTTCGCCGCGTGCGACGCGGAGAAGGACCGGCCCAGCGTGGTGTTCGCGTACACGGTCAAGGGCTGGGGCCTGCCGATCGCCGGCCACCCCCGCAACCATTCGGCGCTTCTCACCACCGCCCAGGTGGACGAGATGCGGGCCCGGGCGGGGCTGACCGGGGACACCGAATGGGATCGCCTCGACCCGATGACCCCGGCGGGCCAGTGGGCGGCCGCGCGGCGCGAGCACCTGACCCGGCCGCCGCGGCCGGCGCGGCCCGCCGTGACCGTGCCCGATTCCACCGGCCTGCGCACCGGGCGCCCGCTCTCGACCCAGGAGGCCTTCGGCCGGATCCTCGTGGACCTGTCCCGCGACGAGGCCGTAGCGCCCTACCTGGTCACCGCGGCACCCGACGTGGCCACCTCCACCAACCTGGCCGGCTTCATCAACCGCACCAAGGTGTTCAGCCCGGACGCGCGCCGGTCCTGGAGTGAGGACGCCGTGCTGAAGTGGGCCGAGGGCCCCGACGGGCACCACATCGAGCTGGGCATCAGCGAGATGAACCTGTTCCTGCTGCTCGGCCAGCTCGGCCTGGCCTGGGACCTGTCCGACCAGCCGCTGCTGCCGGTCGGCACGGTCTACGACCCGTTCGTGCTGCGCGGCCTGGACGCGTTCATCTACTCGGTGTACTCCGGCGCCCGGTTCATCGTGGCCGGGACTCCGTCCGGGGTCACCCTGGCCCCGGAGGGCGGCGCGCACCAGTCCACGATCACCCCCTCGGTCGGCCTGGAGCTGCCCGGTGTCACGTTCATCGAGCCCGCCTACGCGACCGCGCTGGACTGGCTGCTGTGCGGCGCGCTGCAGGGCATCGCCACGGCCAACGCCGCCGCGCTCGGCCCGACCCGGGACGGGACGCCGGTCATGGAGGACGGCTCGTACTACTTCCGGCTCACCACCCGGGGCCTCGACCAGCAGCCGTTCCAGGCGGCCCGGGACCGGCTGGGCGACGCGGTGCTGCGCCGCCAGGTCCTGGCGGGCGCCTACCGGCTGGTGGACGCGGGACCGCCGCAGGATGGCACGCCGATGGTCCATGTCGCGGCCAGCGGTGCCGTGCTGCCCGAAGTCCTGGCCGCCGCGGCCGAACTGGCGGACGAGGGCATCGCCGTGAACGTGGTGGACGTCACCTCGGCGGACCGGCTCTACCGGGCGTGGCAGCGGACGCTGCGCCAGGGAGTGCGCACCGCCACGGTGCCGTCCATCCCCGGCGCGCTGCGCAGTGCTTTCCTGGACGGGGCCTTCGGTGACCGGGCGCCGATCGTCACCGTGCACGACGCCGCCTCGCACACGCTGAGCTGGCTCGGCTCCGCCCTGGGAGTGCCCGCGGTCAGCCTCGGCGTGGACAGCTTCGGCCAGTCCGGGTCGGTCAGCGACCTGTACCGGGCGCACGACCTGGACTCCGGCTCCATCGTCAACGCCGCCCTGGCCGCCCTGTCCCTGAGGTAAACCCCGGCCCTCAGGGCCTGCCGCCTGGATCAGCGGAAGGCGCTGATGCCGGTGAGGACCTGGCCCAGGGTCAGGGCGTGGACTTCCTCGGTGCCCTCGTAGGTGAGGACCGACTCCAGGTTGTTGGCGTGCCGGATCACCGGGTACTCCAGCGTGATCCCGTTGGCGCCCAGGATGGTCCGGGCCTGCCGCGCGATCTCGAGGGCCGCCCGCACGTTGCTCATCTTGCCCAGGCTGACCTGCTGGGGGGTCAGCTCCCCGGCCTCCTTGAGCCGTCCCAGGTGCAGAGCCATCAGCTGGGCCCGGGACAGGTCGGCCAGCATCCAGGCCAGCTTGCCCTGGGTGAGCTGGAAACCGCCGATCGGCTGGCCGAACTGCTCCCGGGTCTTGGCGTAGTCCACCGCGGACTCCAGGCAGGACCGGGCGGCCCCGGTCACCCCCCAGACGATGCCGAACCGGGCCTCGCTCAGGCAGGACAGCGGCCCCTTCAGCCCCACCACCCCCGGCAGCATGGCCTCCGCGGGCAGCTTCACGTCGTCGAAGTGCAGTTCGGCCGTGATCGAGGCGCGCAGCGACATTTTCTTGTGAATGGACCGGGAGGTGAACCCGCGCGCCGCGCGGGGCACGAGGAAGCCCCGGATCCCTTCTTGCGTCTGGGCCCACACCACCGCGATATCTGCCACCGACCCGTTGGTGATCCACATTTTGGACCCCGACAGCACCCAGTCACTTCCGTTGCGGATGGCTTTGGTTGTCATGCTGGACGGATCGCTGCCGGCGTCGGGCTCGGTCAGCCCGAAGCAGCCAATGGCGTCACCCGCCGCCATCCGGGGCAGCCATTCCTCCTTCTGTTCCGGCGAGCCGTATTTCCAGATCGGGAACATGGCCAGCGAGCCCTGGACGGAGACCAGGCTGCGCAGCCCGGAGTCGGCCGCTTCCAGCTCGCGGCAGGCGACCCCGTAGGCCACCGGGCCCATCCCCGCGCAGCCGTAGCCGGTCAGGTGCATGCCGAGCAGGCCCAGCTTGCCGAGCTCCGGGGCGAGCTCGCGGGGCAGCGTGCCCGCCTCGAACCAGTCGGCGACGTGCGGCATGACCCGCTCGGCCGTGAACGCCCGCACGGTGTCACGGACCAGTACCTCGTCGGCGGTTAGCTGCTGGTCAACGCGCAGCAGGTCGAGGTCGTGGCCAGGCTGGCCGGCGGCGTGCGTGGGCATGGCGGGTCCTTCCGGTCATCACTAACTCCCGCGCCCAGCGTATGCGTGCCGCGTTCGGCTGTCTGGACCCAGCCGGACCGGGGATGATCGGGCCATGAACGAGGCCCATGGGAAGAAGAGGCTAATCCGGACACGGGAAGGTCGGCTCGTGGCTGGCGTCTGCTCCGGGATCGGTGAGTACGCCAGCATCGACGCCACCGTGATCCGGCTGATCTTCGTCGCCCTGACCCTGGTGACGGCCGGCGTCTTCGTGCTGGTGTACCTGGCGGCGTGGATCGTCATCCCAGAGGAAGGGGAGGGCACGTCGATCGCCGAGAACCTGATCAAGAAGACGGGTAGCCGCTAGCCGGGTGCGCTGGGACAGGTCACGGGGCGCCCGGTGGGCTGAGCGGCGGGCGTTCCTGCCGCGGGACCGGTCAGCTCCAGGGCAGCGGTCAGCTCCAGGGCAGCGGTCAGCTCCAGGGCAGCGGTCGGCTCTGGGGGCCGGCGGCTCCGGAGGCCCGGCCGGCTCCCGGCGGCGGTGCGGCACCCGGCGGCGGTGCGGACAGGCCGGTGCCCCGCTCGGCCACCGGCAGGTTGAGCACCGGCAGCTCGGCTGGCTGTGGCGCGGGGTCCGGGGGGAGCGGTGCCAGGGCTGGCCCGGCCGAAGCCGGTGCCGCCGGGACGGGCGCTGCGGGGGCGGGCGCCGGCGGGATGGGGGCCGGCGGGGCGGGGGGTGCGGCGGCCGGGCCGGTCCCGGTCCCGGCTCCGGCGAGGACGGTCACCCGGCCGCTATTGAGCATGCTGATCAGCTCGGTGTGCCGGCGGCTCCAGTCGGTGGCCAGGGCCGCCGCGGCCAGCAGGCCCATCAGCCCGGCCAGGGCGACCGCCCCGGGTGCCCCGACCCGCTGCGCGACCGCCCCGCCGGTCAGGATGCCCAGGCCCTGCGCGGCGAGCAGGCCGCTCTCGGCGACGGCGAACGCGCGGACCCGCCGGGCGGCCGGGAGCGCCGTCACGAACGCCGCGGCCGCCGCCAGCTGGTAGGCGCCGCCCGCCCCGGCCAGGGCCCAGAGCAGGACCAGCACCGCCAGCGGCGGGTGGGCCAGGCTGAAGATCAGCGGGGCGCACGACAGCATGGCCAGCCAGCCCATCGGCCGCATCCGGTCCGAGGGGCGCAGCAGGCGGCCGACCACGAACCCGCCGATCACCGTGCCGGCGGGCATGGCCGCCATGAGCAGCCCGATAGCCGGGGCGCCGCCGCCGAGCACGTGGGCGTACGGCGCGGCCAGGGCCTCGGGCACCACGGTGAAACCGGCCAGCCAGCCGAAGAGGACCAGGGTGCGCAGCACCGGGCTGCCGAACACGGCGGCCACGCCTTCCCAGGTGATCTCCCACGGTGAGGGCTGGGCGGCGTTGCGCGGCGGGGCCGGCCGGGACCGGACCCAGCCGGCCAGGATGCCGGCCGACAGGCTGAACGACAGCGAGTCCAGGGCGAGCACCCGGTACGGCCCGAGCCCCGCGACCAGGGCGCCGCCGGCCAGGAAACCGCCGACCTGGCTCAGCTGGGTGGTGTGGCTCCCGATCACCGAGCCCAGCGGGTACTTTTCCCCGCGCAGGACGTCGGGCAGGAGCGCCGCCCGGGCCGCCGAGAACGGCGTCCCCAGCAGCACGGTGCAGAACAGCAGCGTGCACAGGCCGGCGAACGGCAGTCCCGGCAGGGCCATCAGGGCGACCAGGCCGGCCCGGACCAGGTCGAGCGTGATCATCATCTGCTGGCGGGGGAGCCGGTCGGCCAGCCCCGAGAGGAGCGGGCCGCCGATCACCGGCGGCAGGTAGGTCAGCGCGTATGCCGCCGCGGTCAGGAACGCCGACCCGGTCCGGGTGAACACCACGAACGCGATGGCCACCTGCGCGAACTGGTCGCCCGCGCAGGACAGCGCCTGGGCGGACCACAACGCGCGGAACTCCGTGACAGCGAACACGTCGCGGTAGGCGACCGGCTGGTCGCCGGGCTGCCGGTGCCGGCCCTGCCGCGGTGCGTTCGCCGGCCTCCGGGAAAGCGGGGGGTGCTCTCCGTTGTGCACGGGCGGCTCTTCCTCTGCTGTTACCTGCGTCTTGCCTCAGGCGCCGGGGGGTCACCTGAGCGGATCGCAATCCTTCTCTCACTTTGCGTCATCGAATACGGGCACAAGGCGCCCGGTTCTGTGACCGGCAGTAGTGACTTGGAGTCGTGAGTTGATTGCTTACCGTGTCGAATTTTTGGCAAATGCGCAAGGGGTTCCTGCATGATCGTCTTGGTTCGGGTGGTCGCACTTGTCGTCGGTCTACAGCCAGGGAGGCCGTGACCAGCGATGACGTCCTGACGGGGGTGGCGGGAGGGTTTGCGGGGACAGGTATGGATTCCTGTGGGGACAGGTCTGGGTGGCCGGTCCGGGCGGCCCGGGATGGCGGGATGGCGGGATCTGCGGAGCGTCTGGAGGGGTCCTCGGGGGAACGCTTTGGCGCGCACGCCGGTTGTCCCCTATGCTGGGGCAGTCCCCGACGGCGGGCGCCAAGGGTCCACGGCGGTGGCGGCCGTCATCGGCCCCCATCGTCTAGTGGCCTAGGACACCGCCCTTTCAAGGCGGCGGCACGGGTTCGAATCCCGTTGGGGGCACCGTCGGCCAGTGGCCGGCACCGATGGTCCTGTAGAGCAGCCGGTTAGCTCGCCACCCTGTCAAGGTGGAGGTCGCGGGTTCAAGTCCCGTCAGGACCGCTTGGCTAAGACCGTTCGTAGTGGTGTGCGTGACGGGCGGTCGGTCACGGTCAGGTAGCTCAGTTGGTATGAGCGTCCGCCTGAAAAGCGGAAGGTCGGCGGTTCGACCCCGCCCCTGACCACCTCTTCTCGTAGCATCTGCCAGCCCTCTCACCTGCTCTAATCGCAGGGAGAGGGGGATCCTCATGGCGCGTGATGCGCTTTCTCTTAACGTCTCTGACCTGCGGAAACGCTCAGGCGCGGATGTGTGGTAAGTGAGGGACCGGGCGCCGGTAAGCCTGCTGTCTGTGGACTCTGGTTAGCGAACGCGGGCGCGCAGGAACTTCCCGATTTGCCCGGTGGCCTCGGCTGCCTCGGGGGTGCCGAGCAGGAGCTGGTAGACGTGGGGCAGGCCCTGGCCGATCTCCAGGTTGACGTCGACGCCGGCTTGGGCTGCTGCTGCGGCCAGGCGTTCGGAATCGCTGAGCAGCAGGTCGGCCGTGCCGACCTGGATAAGCAGCGGCGAGAGCCCGGCCAGTGAGGCGAACAGCGGCGACGCCAGGGGCGTCTTAGGGTCAGCCCCGGCCAGCTAGCCGGAGGCGAACTGGCGGAGCATGGCGGGGGTGGAGACCGGATCCTGATCGGCGCGCTCGGTCATCGAGGCCCCCGAGCTGGTCAGGTCCACCGTCGGGGACATCAGCGCGGCGGCCGCAGCCTGCGTGGCTGGTTGGCGGGACAGCCTCCGGCCAGATCCGGGCCGCCAGCAAGACCGGGGCTACGCAAACGGCAGCATGAACACGACGATGGGGACGGGCCCGGCGGATGACGCCTGGACGCGGTGACGCCGCCTACCCCAGCGCCCGGTGCTGCCGAGCCCGGCCCGATATCCGGACACCGACAGGACCAGGTGCAGGCCAGCCTGTCCGACTACGCCGACGAGCCCGCAGACGACTCTTATATGCGCACCGCAGCCAGCAGCGCCCGGTGGAGAAACTTGCGCCAGATCGGCGGCTGCGCGTGCGCGCCATGGATACACCCCGGCGTCCGCGGGTCGATGCGGCATTGGCCGGACCGAACATAACTGCCGATCCGCGCCTCGACTTTCGCACCCGAATCTGAGCCTCGATCGACGCCGGATTCGACGATCTACGCTCAGCGAGCGGTACGGGCACTCGACGCTTCCTCACCAGAGCAACCCGAGTATCTGACCGCGAGGCCGTCGCCGTCGGCCACCATGCAGAGATTCCGGGCCGGAACGTGCTCGGATGACCAGGGCGCTCCGAAGGCGGACTTACGGCCTGTTTGCCGGGTGCCCTCGTCTTCTCAGCTCGCGTATCGCCGCGGCGATGCGGATCTGGAGATCGGTCGCTGGGTAGAGGACGAGGGGGTCCCCATCGATTGGCTCGCCTCGCGTTCTGGTTGCCGCGCGCGCCGCGGCGTCGTGGATCAGCGCGTACCGGGCCGGAGCTGGCCGTGGCACGGTGCGGGTGAGCAGCTCCCCCAGATCATGGGCGTGCGCCACGCGCGCTCCCACGGGATGCGGGCGCCCGGCGCTCGTGACCCGCGCGAGCAGCCCGTGATGCCGCTCGGGGTCGTTGAGCGCTTCGGGGCAGAACCGCAGCAGGATCGTCTTGATAATCGATGTGTGATCCAAGACCGTATGTGATACCGCGCCTGGCTCGACCCACGGCGAGACGACCAGCGCCGGTACCCGCGGCCCGTAGCGGCCGAACACCTGCGGGTCGTCGTCCGGCGCGCCGGGCGGCGCGACGTGATCGAAGAAGCCGCCATGCTCGTCATAGGAGATGACCAGCAGCGTTTTCTCCCACTGCGGGCTGGCGGCCAGCGCATGGTAGACGGCAAGCACCAGCTCCTGGCCATCCTTGATGTCTGCCGGTGCATGGTCGTCATTGGGCTGGAAGCCGACGGGGTTGAAGTTGCTGAAGTTCGGATCGATCCAGGCCACCGACGGCAGTGTGCCCCGGGCGGCGTCCTCGAGAAAGCTCGCCGCATCAGCGTCGACCCTCTCGAGCCTGGTTTTCCAGTTCATTTTGGTCCTGCTGAAGAACGCGAACCTGTCGTGGTGGCCGAGCGCATAGTGGGCGTCGGCGAAACGCAAGGTGCCCGCCGCTTCGAACGAATACCAGCGCCACGAGATGCCGTGGGCGTCCAGATGCCGCACAAACGACGGCTGGTCGTACAGCGGGGGAAGGTTGTGCGGCAGGTCATCGCGGCTGCCCGCGGCGCGGCCGCAAATCGCGTACAGCCGGTTCGGCCAGGTCGCCCCGGGAACCGAGCTGAACCACCGATCGCACACCGCGAACTCGCGCGCCAGGTGATCGTAGACCGGGACATCGGCGGCGTTGTAGTAACCCATCACCCGGCCCGGATCCCCATCCTGGACACCGCGGCGCGCGAGCGTATCGGCGAAGCTCGTGACGAAGCCGTTCATCGCGCCGCCGCCGGCCTGCAGGTCGACCGAGTTGGCGGAATGATCGGGATCATCCGCGATCGCCGTGCTGCCGAGATGGTGGACGGGATAGCTGCGCCCGCCGTACTCGTTGGCGAACTCCCTCCGCAAACCGTCGACATCGCCGCGGCCACCCTCAAGGGACAGGTACCCGAGCATGTGATCAAACGAGCGGTTCTCCAGCATCAAAACGACGATGTGGTCAACCTTCTCCAGGTTGGCCATGCCGACCTCCTCATCGACCACACGTGTGCGTATGTTAACCGGGACCTGGCGGCTCGCGGGCGCGCTGGCCTCCCAGCTCGGGAGCGTGACCGTCTCATCGGTGCCTGATGAGCAAAGCAGCGAAGTCGGCGGGTCCAGAACACCGTTTCAGATCTGAAGCACCTCGGCGTACAGAGCGATCTGCGCTCAGCACGAGCTGAAGGCCACTTGCTCACCTTGCGTGACGACTCCTGGACCGGCCCGATAGAAGCAGTCCAAGCAGACTCGGTCGGCTAGATGTGCCAGCTGGTTTCGGGCTGCCTGCCTCAGCTTTCACATCTGGCTCAACCTCTGCGGTCCAGTCCGTGCCTCGCGGAGGGCGACGGTCCCGCAACCGTGGCCCCGGCGGCGCAAGCCGCTTGGCGCCGGGGTGTTCCAGCCTGAGATCGGCTCGTTCCGGCTGCACCTGGCGGCCGAGGGCAAGGCGGCCAAGACGGTGCGGACCTACCCGGACGCAGTGGCATGGTTCGCCGCCGCCCACCTGATCCCCCGCACCTCCCGGACCACGTGGGAGCAGGTGGACGCCCACGATGTGCAGAGGTGGCTGGTCCATCTGCTGGCCCGGTACAGCGACGCGTATGCCAGCAACCGATGGTGCGCCGCTACGGCGCCAGCGCCCGCAGTGCCCAGGCCCGCCGCACCCACGACCGCATCATGGCCGGCAGCCCCGTGACAGCGGCAGCGACCCGCCAGCACCCACGGTCGCCGTTACGCGCAGACAGATACCGGCCTGTAGTGTCCGAAGACATGTAGAACCGTATTCGGTACACCGCTGTCGAAACCGACCGCTTCTAGCCAATGAGCGGACACGTCGTTCTCCCCGCCCGCCGGGAAATCCCGTTGCGAGTGGCCGGCATCGGATGTCTGATTGACCGGCTGCCAATCACGGGAGGGAACATGACGGGCACGTCGCTGCCCACCCCCACGCTGCACACTGCTCGCCTCCGGCTGCGTCCCTTCGACGACGCGGATGCGAACGACCTCTTCGCGCTGCACAGCAGCGCTTACGTGCTGCGCTACTGGGACGCGCCGCCGTGGAGCGAACGCGTGCGCGCCGAGCGGTTCATCACGGCTTGCCGGCGGATGGCACAGGAGGGCACCGGGGCGCGGCTGGCCGTGGATCGTGTCTCCGGCGGGGCGTTCATCGGCTGGTGCAGCCTGAACCGGTGGAATCCGGACTACCGCAGCGCGTCGCTGGGCTACTGCTTCGACGATGCAGCGTGGGGCCACGGCTACGCGACGGAGGCCGCGCGCGTCCTGCTGCGGTGGGCATTCGGCACGCTGGACCTGAATCGCGTCCAGGCTGAGACCGATACGCGCAACGTGGCATCTGCCCGCGTGCTGGAGAAGCTCGGCTTCGTGCGTGAAGGGACGTTGCGGGAAGACTGCGTCGTGAACGGCGAGGTCTCTGACTCGTGGGTCTACGGGCTGATCAGGCGGGAGTGGCGGCCGTCGTCCGAGCCGGTTCCCGCCCGCTAAGTCCTGCCGTATGACGCCTGGCGGTCGCCTCAAGGAATCGCCATCTGGACCTCCGATGTGCCTCTCGGCATCTCTCGGTGCGATCGGTGTCTCCTACGATTGGCCAGTCCCGCCGATGAGTCTGTCTGGTTCGCGCAGTCTCACCATTATCAAGAGCGGAGGAGGCACTGCGTGCATCAGCTGCTGAGAGTCCAGAACTTCAACGTCTCGCATGACGGGTTCGGTGCTGGTGAGAACCAGAGCATCGACAGGCCGTTCGGCCACGCCGACCCTGGCGACATGTTCGCCTGGGCTGGCGCCACGGCGAGCTGGCCCATGCGCACAGACCCAGGCGGAAGCCGCGGTCTCGACGACTATTTCACGCGAGACTACGCCCGCAACATCGGCGCCGAGATCATGGGCCGCAACAAATTCGGCCCACAGCGCGGCCCCTGGCACGACCACGCCTGGCGCGGCTGGTGGGGCGACGAGCCTCCATTCCACACCCCAGTATTCGTGCTGACCCACCACACACGTCCTTCGTTCACCCTTGGAGACACCACGTTCCACTTCGTCGACACCGATCCTGCGTCGGTCCTCGATCGGGCGCGAGACGCGGCGCAGGGCAAGGACGTCCGGCTCGGCGGCGGCGCCACCACCATCCGGCAATTTCTCGACGCCGACCTCGTCGACGCGATGCACGTGGCCGTCTCGCAGGTGGAACTCGGGTCCGGGTCGCGACTCTGGGAATCACCCGATGAGCTGCTTGACCAATTCCACCTTGAGGTCGTGCCCAGCCCGAGCGGCGTGACCCACCACCTGTTCTGGCGAAGGTGACACGAGGTTGGGCATCGGCCAACTGAACGGCGCCGCCGTGGTCGTCAGGTGCCACACGTAGCAGAGGCGACCCGCTCCCGGCAGCCGAAGCCGCTCGCCGCAGGAGTGTTCCAGGGGACGATCAGCTCATTCCGGCTCCATCTGGCCGCCGGGCCTACCCCGCCTCTAGGGTGGACCGATGGCGTCGGTCAAGCAGGTCCAGGTCACCTTCGACTGCGCAGAACCTGAGCGCGTCGCCCGTTTCTGGTGCGAGGTGCTGGGGTACGTCGTACCGCCGCCACCGGACGGGTTTGCTACGTGGGGCGATTTCAATCGCACGCTGCCGCCTGAGGATCAGGGTTCATGGTTCGCATGCACGGATCCCTCAGGTGCAGGCCCGCGGCTGTACTTCCAGCGCGTTCCCGAAGGCAAGGTCGTCAAGAACCGGCTGCATCTTGACGTGCGGGTCGGCACCGGGCTCGTGGGTGAAGAGCGCCTGGCCGCACTTGAGGCCGAATGCGCACGGCTGGTCGCGCTCGGCGCGGTACGCGTGCGACTGCTGCTTGCCGATGGCGACAACGAGTCGTGCCTCGTGATGCAGGACATCGAGGGCAACGAGTTCGATCTCGACTGAGCGGCCCCGAACCGCCGGATTGGACGGCCCATGCCGGGTGACGTGGCGTCACTGCCCTCCGGCGGTGGATGTTAATCAGGGTCCAGCCGGCGGACCGAGATCAGGCAAAGCCCGAGGTCTCTGATTTTGGTCAGCAGACCATGCAGCGCGGGCTGATCGGCCAGCGAGCCTGAGATGACGGTCTGCGTGTCGTCTCTTTCGATGTGCAGGCCGCCGAACCAGGCAGCCCACCGGCTGTCGAGAATGCCCTCGACGCGGATCTCGTAATGGGCAGGGCCGCCGGAGGTGCTCACTTGCGCTCCAGCCGTTGCCCGGGCTGACCGGCTGCCGCCGCAGCTGCCGCCGGTCTGGGGCAGGGTGTGCCGGTCATGGCCTGCGCGTGGCCTGGGGTTCGTCGGGGCTGGGCAGGTGGCGGCCGGTCAGCCGGGGCCCGTCCAGGCTCGGGGTCCAGGCCAGCGGCCCGGCCCGGTCCACGGCCACCCGGCTGGACTGCCAGACACGTTCCCACATCAGGACCTGCTCGTCGTGGATGGCCCGCAGGGCCGCCGCGGCGCCGCAAGCGGCCCGCCACCAGGTCGCGCCGTGGCGCTGGGTGGACTGGGTAGCTGTCATCAAGATCATCTCGTTCGTCCTGAGAGGCCTGCCGGCGAGGGCCGGCAGGCAGTGGGTGTGGGCGCGGGCCGGCGTGACCTGTCGCACCGGGCGGCCCCGAGGGCAGCGGTTCCTGTCCTGCCGCCGTATGTGTGTTGCCTTCTCCCAGCACGCTAGGAGCGGACGCGGGGCCTGGGCGTCACCCGAAGGTGGCATGCGGGTGGAATCTTGCGGTGATGTGCGCGTCCATCCGGGCCCGCCCGTTGGGAGAGTCAGACCGTAGAATGGCCCCGTCCAGCGGCCGGACCGAGGCTCGCTGGCCGGCTGAGCGGTAGGTCCCTGATGGCTGACCCGCCTGCGGCGGCCCCTGCCGGGGCTGCCATGTCCGGGCAGGATGCCCTGCTGGCGACCAAGCTGTACATGCCCCGGCCGCAGCCGGGCTTTGTGCCGCGCCCGCGCCTGGTGCAGGCGCTCAGCCAGGGGCTGGTGCGGGGAAGAGTGCTGATCTGCGCTCCGGCGGGATTCGGCAAAACGTCGCTGCTGGCCGACTGGGCGCGCAGTGGCGCGCGGCCGGTAGCGTGGCTGGGCCTGGATGCCAGCGACAACGACCCGGCCCGGTTCTGGCGCTACGTGGTCGCTGCGCTGGACCGGGCACAACCCGGGATCGCCGAGCGGCTGGGCCCGCTGCTCGGGCCGCCGGCCCCGCGTTCGTTTGAGGGGCTTGTGACGGCCCTGATCAACGAGCTCGCTGCCCAGCCCGGCCGCGATGGGGTGCTGCTGATCCTGGACGACTACCACCTGGTCGACGCTGGCCCGGTGCACGAGTCGGTCGCGTTCTTGCTGGAGAATCTGCCGCCGGGCCTGCTGCTGGTGGTGTCCGGCCGGGCTGACCCGCCGCTGCCGCTGGCGCGGCTGCGGGCCCGCGGCCAGCTGGCTGAGCTGCGCGCCGCCGAGCTCCGCTTCACCACTGAGGAGGCGGCGGCGCTACTGGGCGCGGCGGAGGGGCCGGTGCTGCCTGACACTGCGGTGGCGGCGCTGACGGCCCGGACCGAGGGCTGGGCAGCGGGGCTGCAACTGGCCGCGCTGTCGCTGCGGGGGCGCACGGATGCGGCCGGGTTTGTCACGGCGTTCAGCGGGAGCCACCGCTTCGTGCTGGACTACCTGGCTGATGAGGTCCTGGATGGCCAGCCCGGGCCGGTGCGGACGTTCTTGCTGGAGACCTCGGTGCTGGAGCGGCTGTCCGGCGAGCTGTGTGACGCGGTCACCGGCCGGTCTGGTAGCCAGGCGATGCTGCACCACATCGAGCGTGCGGGCCTGTTCCTGGTGCCGCTGGATGAGGTGCGCGGCTGGTGGCGGTACCACCATCTGTTCGCCGATCTGCTCCGCGCCCGCCTGGAGCAGGAGCAGCCCAGCCGGGTACAAGAGCTGCACCGGGCCGCGGCCGCCTGGTCCGATGAGCACGATCTGGGCGACGATGCGGTGCGGCACGCGCTGGCGGCCGGGGACGCGGCCTGGGCGGCCCAGCTGGTCGAGCGGTACGTCGATGCGCTGCTTCGCCGCAGCGAGGGCGTGACTCTGCGCCGCTGGCTTGGCACGCTGCCTGCAGAGGTGCTGCGCGCCCGGCCGCGCCTGTGCCTCGCCCAGGGGTTCAACGCCGTCGTCAGCGGCCAGGTGGAAGCGATCGAGCCACTCCTGGACGACGCTGAGCGCGCCTTCGCCGCTACCGGCAGCCAGCCCTCTGAGCCGCCGGTCGGGCCGGCGGGGGGCGTGCTGGCCAATGTCCCCGCGGGGATCGCATTCCTGCGTGCCGAGCTCGCGCGTCTTCGCGGTGACGCAGCACGCGCGGTCGATTGGGACCGGCAGGCCCGCGCCGAGCTGGGCGAAAGTGATTTCTACCTGCGCACCCTCGTCAGCGCCAACCTGGCCGCGGCGGACTGGCTACGCGGCCAGCTCGGGCAGGCTGAACGCAGCCTGGCCGAGGCCCTCGCCGAGCGGCGGGCGGCTGGCGAGGGCTACCTCGCCACGCGGGTCTGCCACGACCTGGGCCAGGTGCAGCGCGCCCAGGGCGACTTGGATGCGGCGTTCGCGACCTACCGGCAAGCGCTGGACATCCCCGGTCAGGTCAGCAGCCAGCCACCCCACCTGGGCATAGCGCACGTAGGACTGGCCGAGGTGTTGTACGAGCGGGACGAGCTGGCCGCCGCCCTTGACCACGCCACCCGCGGGGTCACGCTATGCCGGCAGCTGGCCTTCACCCCGCCGCTGGCCGCCGGCCTGGCCATCCTGGCCCGGATCCGGCAAGCGCACGGTGATGCGGCCGCCGCCATGGCGGCGATGGGCGAGGCCGGGCAGGCCGAGCTGAGCCCGCAAGTGGTCGCCCTGCTCAACCCGGTGCCCTCGCAGCGGGCGCGGCTGCTGCTGGCCCAGGGCGATGTCACGGCGGCCAGCCAGTGGGCCAAGGCGGCTGGCCTCAGCCCGGAGGACGAGCCGGATTACCCCCGGGAGCCCGCGTATCTGCTGCTGGCGCGCGTGCTGATCGCCCAGGACCGGCCCGGCCCGGCTCTCACGCTGCTGCAGCGGCTGTTGGCCACTGCGGCGAGCCAGGCCCGCACCGGCAACATCATCGAGATTCAGGCGCTGCGGGCGCTGGCGCTGGCCGCGCGCGGCGATCACGCCGGCGCCCTCGGCGCCCTGGCCGAGGCGGTCACGCTGGCCTGCCCGCAGGGCTACGTCCGGGTCTTCGCCGACGAGGGCGCTCCGATGCGCGTGCTGCTGACCCGGCTCTCCGCCGCCCGGAAGGACCAGCGAGCCCCAGCCCGCGACATCGACCCCGATTACCTGGCTGTGCTCCTGCGCGCCTGCGGTGGGGCAGGCGCCGTGCCGCCATCGAGGCGAGGGGCCGCCGCGCTACCGGGCATGGCCGAGCCGCTGACCGACCGCGAGGTGGAGGTGCTGCGGCTGCTCGCCGCGGGCAGGTCTAATCAGCGCATCGCCCACGAACTGGTGGTGGCGCTCGACACGGTCAAAAAGCACGTGACACACATCCTGGGCAAGCTCGGGGCCGCCAACCGCACCGAGGCCGTCGCACGGGCCCGGCAGCTCGGCCTGATCCCCTGACACTGCACCCAGGCAGCCCCCTGTAGCACCTTCGTGTGAGAGCTCGCCGCGCAGCGATATTCCACCCGGCATGCACCTTTGGGTGACGCCCTGCGCGGGCGGGAATTCATAGCGTTCCTCGCAGAACAGTCCCCGAAGAAGGCCGGGTTCGTAGACGGACCCGGACACGGTGACTGGCGAGGAGATGACAGTGAAACGCATCCGTATCCACCAGCCGGGAGTCCGGCACGAGCCTGCCTGGCATGAAGTCCTTCCACCTGACCCGCGAGCTCCCGATGTGGTCCGGGTCAAGGCACTCGCCCGTGCCGCTGATCGCGCCGGCCGGAGAACAGCGAGCCAGTCACATTCCCCAAGACCTGCCGAGACCGAGGGCTGAAGGCGAAACCATGCGATCCAAACCAATGATCCTCGTTGCGCTGCTGCTCGCAGCGTTCCTCGTCAACCTGGACACGACCCTGGTGAACGTGGCGCTTCCCGCCATGGTGCGCGAGCTGCACGCCACCACTACTCAGCTGCAGTGGGTCGTCGACTCTTTCAACCTCGTGTTCGCCGCGCTGCTGCTCACCTTCGGCAGCCTGTCCGACCGGTTCGGCCGCAAGGGAATGCTGCTGGCGGGGCTGGCCGTGTTCGGGACCGCGAGCCTGGCCGGTGGCTTCACCACCGACCCGGCGCAACTCATCGTGGCCAGGTCGGTGATGGGGCTGGGCGCCGCCATGACCTTCCCGGCGACGCTCTCACTGATCTCCAACGTCTTCACTGCGAGAAGGGAACGGGCTCGCGCCATCGGCTTGTGGGGCGCGGTCGCGGGCGTGGCCATCGCGATGGGGCCGATCGTCGGCGGCTGGCTGCTGGGGCACTTCAGCTGGGCGTCCATCTTCATAGCCATGGCGCCGGTCGCGGCGGCCGCCGCAGTCCTGGTGGCGCTGGTCGTTCCCACGTCGAAGGACCCGGACGCGGCGGCTCTGGACATCCCCGGCCTGGTGCTGTCGTCGGCAACCATGGCGCTGCTGGTCTTCACCATCATTGAGGCGCCGGACTACGGGTGGGCAGCGGCGCGCAGCGTGGCCGGCTTTGCCGCCTCGGCGGTCTTGCTCGCCTCGTTCATCGCGGCTGAGCGGCGTACCGCGCACCCGATGCTCGATGTGCGGCTGTTCCGCAATCATGCGGTTCAGCGCGGCCAGCGGCGCGGTCACGGTGTCGTTCTTCACCCTGTTCGGCTTCATCTTCCTGATGACCCAGTATTTCCAGTTCGTCCGCGGCTACGGCCCGCTGTCGACTGGTGTTCGCCTGCTCCCGGTGGCGCTGTCGGTCGGCGCCGGGTCGGTCGCCGGGACCCAGCTCGCGGTGCGGGCCGGGACCAAGCTCATCGTCACCATCGGGCTGGTCGCGATGGCCGCGTTCTACGGCTGGGTGGCGGCGACGACCAGCGCGACGACTCAGTTACGGCATTATCGCGGTCCAGATGGTGCTGTACGGGCTCGGCCTGGGCCTGACCTCGGCGCCCGCCACCGAGTCGATCATGGGCGCTATTTCGCGGGCCAAGGCCGGCGTCGGCTCGGCGGTCAACGACTCCACCCGGCTGATCGGCGGCACGCTCGGCGTGGCCGTGATCGGCAGCGTCTCCGCATCGGTGTACGGATCGCGGCTGACCGCCACCCTGCCAGCCAGCGTGCCCGGCCGGGTCGCAGCGATCGCACACCAGTCCGTCGGCGCGGCGTACGTGGCCGCCGGCAAGATCGCCGTCCTTGGCCATCCGGGCCTCGGGCAGGCGCTGCAGCACACTGCCGCAGACGCCTTCCTGCGCGGCCTGACCATCAGCTGCCTCGTCGCCGCAGGTGTTGCCGCGGCGGGTGCCCTCCTGGCTGTCTTGTTCCTGCCCGCTCAGCCCGCCCGGCCAGCAGCCCCGCCGGCCGACCAAGCCGAAACAGCCGGCGGCGCACCCGGAACCGGGCCCCAGGCGCGTCCCGCCCCAGCAGCCCGGTAATCCCGCTGGGACCTCGCCCACCTCGTCCGCGCTCGCGCAACCGCGGCTCGCCCGGCCCCGCAGCGGGTCGCCGCCCACCCGATCAGCACCGAAGGGAACCAATCGTCATGACCGGACCGATCACCCACGACCGCAGCATCGAATCACTTAAGGCAGCGGCCCGCTGGCCTGGCGCCGACCGGAACACCACGGTCACCCTCGCCATCAAGCTCGCGGCTGCCCGCGCGGACGCCGAGGGTTACCGCTACTTCTCCGAGCTCTCCGACGCCCAGCCAGGCGAGGCGCTGCCGCTCACGCTCGCCGGGTTCTTCCAGGCCCGGCTGGGCGACGATGCGGACGCCGCGCTGGCCAAGCTGGACCAGGCCGCGGCCGCCGATCTCGGCCCGCCGCAGTACTTCCGCGGGCTGGCCCTGGCCGGGCTGCCGCCGGACCGGCAGCGGGCCGAACAGGCCGTGGCCGACCTGGAGTTCGTCCTGGCCGTCCGGGACCAGTTCCCGGCCATGCTGCTGCGCGCCGCGTACCACGGCCTGGCCGCCGCCCATGCCGTGCTGGGCCACGATGATCAGGCCGCCGAGGCCGAACGCAAGTCAGGGCTCGGCGCCGCCCCGGCCGGCACGCAACTGATGTTCGGCGGCTTCTGGGCCACCGCCGCCGACGGGTTCCGCTTCACCTCGCCCAGGATCCTCCGCCCGGAACCCGGTATCCAGGTCGCCCAGGGCTACGACTTCGGCGACCTCGCGTTCATCACGACCAGCGACGGCGTCGTCGCGATCGACGCCGGAACCACCCAGGACCGGGTCAAGGCCGCGCTCGGCGACCTTGACCCGCCTGCTGACGGTGCGATCAGCCACCTGATCCTCACCCACGCGCACTGGGACCACATCGGCGGCGCGGGCGCGCTGCGCGGGCCCGGCACCCGGGTGATCGCCCAGGCCGGCTTCCCCGCCGGGCTGGACCGTGAGCAGGGGGAGCGGCCACTGTTCCGCTACTTCGCCGGAGCCGCCGGGAGTGTCCCCCCGGCCGTCGTCCCCGACCAGCTGATCAGCGAGCCGACGCCACTGACCATTGGGGGCACCGAGCTTGTCCTGTATCCGACGCCGGGCGGGGAAACCCCAGACGCGCTGATGGTCTGCCTTCCGGCCAGCGGCGTGCTGTTCGCCGGCGACGTGCTCATGCCCTACCTGGGGCAGCCATTCGCCAGCGAAGGCTCCCCGGAAGGACTCCTGGAGACTCTCGCCTTCATCGCCAGCCTGCGGCCCCGCCTGCTCATCCACGGCCACACCACGCTGACCGAGCAGTTCACCGCCGAGGCGGTCCCCGGCCTCGCAGGCGGCACTGACCCAGCTGCACGGCGAGGTGCTGGACGCCATCCGCGGCGGCCGCACCCTGCCGGACATCCTGGCGGAGGCCAGCCTCCCGGCTGTGCTCCGCGACCACCCCGCGGCGGTCGTGCCTTACCTGGTGATCCGCGACCACTTCACCGAGCGGCTCTACCACCAGCGCACCGGTTACTGGCAGCCAGACGGGCGGGGACTCGAGCCGGCGACCGCGGCCGAGCACGCCGCCGCGCTCGACCTGCTGGCCGGAGGCAGGGAAGAGCAGTTCGCCGCCGCCGCTGCCACCCTGATCGGCCAGGGCGATTACGCCCTCGCCCTGCAGATCATCCAGCCGGGCCTGCTGCGCCATCCCGCCAGCAGCACCCTGGCCGGGCTGCGCCGTACTGCGCTGCACCGCCTCATGGAGCAGTACCAGCAGTTCGACCCGTTCAAGTTCCTCATCTACGCCGAGCTCGCCGGCGCCGAGATCGGCCCGGTCGGGTAGCGGTCCGGCGCACGCTGGCGCCGGACCGTCAGGACACAACCAAGGAGACCACGATGCGCAACGATTCTTCCCGGAATCCGGATGAGCTAGGCCATGGCCCACCAGGCCGGGGGCTGCGAGTCCGCCCGCTGGCGGCGCAGGCCGCTGGCCCCGATGCGGCCCACGAAACGGGCGTCGCCGCGTTGCCACCGGAAGGCCGCGGTCCGGCCGGCCTGACCGAAAGGCTGGCGGCGGCTAGCGCGAGGCGGGCGCGCCGCGTGCTGGCCATCTGGGGGATCGCCGTGGTGGTCGCGCTGATTCTCGTCGGCACCTCGCTGCGCGGCCTGACGACCAGTGCCCATGTGGTGGGGACGACGCAATCCAGCCAGGCCGAAGCCCTGTACCGCCAGGCGCTGGGTGCGTCGGCCGGCCAAAGGCCGACCGACGTGATTGTGGTCAGCTCGAAGAGCTCCACCGTTAGTGACGGCAGCTTCCAGCAGTTCGTGGCCCGGCTGGCGGCTCAGGTCCGGACGGCTCCTGGGGTCACGCACGTGGCGACTGATCTGAGCGCTGGAAGCCGGTTCGTGTCGTCCGACCATCACGCTGCCCTGATCGCACTGCGGGCCGCGAGCGACGCTGACATCAAGCCGGTGGTGAAAGACGTCCAAGCAGCAAACGGCGGCGGCGGATTCTCGGTGGCCGTCACCGGCGACCACACGGTCGGGAACGATTTCACGACCCTGTCGGCGAGCGACCTCCAGCACGGGGAACTGGACTTCGGGCTGCCGATCTCCATCGTGATCCTGCTGCTGGTGTTCGGCGCCGTGGTCGCCGGCTTGATGCCGGCGCTGATGGCTCTGCTCTCCATCATCGTGGGCCTGGGCATCGCTGCGCTCCTCGCCCAGGAGTTCAGCCTGTCGGTCTTCATCGTCAACATGATGACCGGAATGGGCCTGGCGCTCGGCATCGACTACTCGCTGTTCATGATCTCTCGTTTCCGGGAGGAACGCGGCCTCGGCCGCGGCAAGGAGGCGGCGATCCGGATGACGGGAGCCACCGCTAGCCGTGCCGTGCTCTTCAGCGGGAGTACTTTCGTCGTCGCCCTGCTCGGCATGTTCCTGGTACCGGTCACCATCCTTCGCAGCCTGGCCGCCGGCGCGGTGATCGTCGGAGTCGTATCCGTCGCCGCCGCGCTGACCCTCCTGCCGGCGATGCTCAGCCTGATCGGTGATCGGGTGAACTCGCTGCCCCTGCCCATCGTGGGCAAGAACCTCGGGCGCTCCGACGCGGCCGAGCGGCCGGATCTGGAGAGCCGTGACCGGAAGGGTGATGCGCCGTCCAGCCGTGAGCCTGGCGCTGGCGGGAGGATTCATGGTCCTGGCGGCGGTACCGGTGCTCGGCCTGCACATCGGCCAGAGTGGAGTAACCACGCTGCCGGGCAACCTGCCGTCCAAACGGGGCTACCTGGCCGTCCAGCATTACTTCCCGGGTCAGAGCCAGGACCCGGTCGAGATTGTCTCGGTGGGAGGGACCGGCACTGCCCGGGCAGACCTCTCAAAGCTCGAAGCCGTGCTCGCCGGCGACGCGCGCTTCGGGCCCGGCATCGTTCAGGCCTCGCCTGACGGCAAGATCCGCACACTGACCGTTCCCATCCGGGGTGACGCCGTCTCCAGCCAGGACGTGGCGGCCGTACTGAATTTGCGCCAGCAGCTGATCCCGTCGGCGTTCGCCGGTTCCGGCGCACGGGTCTACGTTGGAGGAAAGACCGCCGATGAGGCCGACTACTTTCATGCCGTTACGACCCCGACTCCGTACGTGCTGGCCTTCGTGCTGGGACTCAGCTTCCTTCTGCTGCTGCTGGCCTTCCGGTCACTAACCATCGCGGCCGTCTCGATCCTGCTCAACCTGTTGTCTGCCGGGGCCGCCTTCGGCCTGCTCACACTCGTGTTTATTCACGGGGCCGGCGCGGGCATCTTCGGATTCCAGAAGGTTCCCGTCATCGATGCGTGGGTCCCGCTGTTCATGTTCTCGGTGCTCTTTGCCCTCTCCATGGACTATCAGGTCTTCCTGATGAGCCGGATCAAGGAGCGCTATGACCAGTACGGCTCGACGCGGGAGGCGGTGGCAGGTGGTGTCGCATCCACGGCCAAGATCATCACCGGTGCGGCGCTGATCATCGTGGCGGTGTTCGCCGGTTTCGCCCGGGGGCAGCTCCTCCAGTTCCAGGAGATGGGCTTCGGCGTGGCGGTAGCCCTGATCCTGGATGCCACGCTGATCCGTCTGGTCATCCTGCCGAGCACCCTGAGCTTGCTCGGTCAACGCAGCTGGTACCTGCCCCGCTGGCTGGACTGGTTGCCGCAGCTCCAGATGGAACCACCCAAGGCGCCCTCCTCCGATGAGCCCGTGGCCGCCGGGACACCCGGCCTGGCCTAAACGGTCTGCCCATCGGCGGTACCCTTGCGAAATGCGACCTCTTCGGTATTCCATCAACGTCACATTGGACGGGTGCTGCGATCATCGTGCAATCCTCCCCGACGAAGACTTGCATCGCCACGCGGCCGAGAACCTCAACCAGGCCGATGCGCTTCTCTTTGGCCGAGTGACTTACGAAATGATGGAATCAGCGTGGCGGCCGCCGGCGCCGCCGGGAGCGAGACCTGATTGGATGGAACCCTTCGCCCAGACGATCAACGCGGCAAAGAAGTACGTCGTGTCGAGCACCCTGGAGCAGGTCGATTGGAACGCGGAACTCGTGCACGGGGATCTGGGCGAGGCCGTTCAGCAGCTCAAGCGGGAGTCGGGCAAGGGACTGTTCGTGGGAGGTGTGAAGCTCGCACTGGCGTTGACGGAGCTGGGATTGATCGATGAGTACGAGTTCGTGGTGCAGCCCAGGCTCGCGGGCCACGGGCCGACGTTGTTCGCGGGGCTATCGAAGCATGTCGACTTGGAGCTCGTGAGCCGGCTGGAGTTCGACTCGGGGGCAGTGGCGATGCGGTACGAGCCGAGAAGGTAGCCATCGGGCTTGAGTCAAGGGCATCGGCGGGATGCATAGCCATCTGGCTCGTGTCGCACGGCGGCTTAAGGAGTTGAGGTTCAACGCGGGTCCGGTCGGCGCAGGCATGGCCCTCGCGGATCGTCCGGCGGACACTGCGGTGGCCGCTGTGATCGAAGTTGAGCAGGCTATCTACAAGGAGTACCTGGTCCGTGACGTGGCCGGCCCGGAGCTTGCAGCTGGTGACTGGATCCCTGCCGACGCCATGGAGATGGCCTACGGAGTCCAGGTCATGAACCCGGAATCGGGGGTAGGGGCGGCAGTCTTCATTGCCGATTGCCTGGACTCCGTCTGCTGCTCAGCGGTTCAGCCGAGTACCTTCTGGACCGGACCGTACCTCAAGCTGACGCCGGAGGGGCGATGTCCGACCCGGAGGCAATCATGACACTGCTGGACTCGGTCACTGAGGATTCAAGACCGCGGGATGGGGCGCCGGAATCGGCCACTTTCGCCCGGCGATGCCGCTTATGCGGCAGCCAGCCTTTACGGCAGGTTCGCCTTTTTTAGCCTGCATCCCCTGAATTTTCTCGCCCGGACGATCAGCGTAACGACCTCGGAACGGGAACGCGGAGCTGTGTTGGTGCTCGGGACCCCTCTCTTGGCCGAATTCGCCACGAAAAACTAAAGATCTTTAATCTCGGGGGTTACCAGGCTGGTCACGGCCCCGCCGGACAGTGCTATACCGAGGCCTTTTAGCCCGCGCGTCCTGGCCGGACCGTCGCGGTAAAGACTTGCATGCGCCCTGTGCGGGTGTCGTTCCAGAACGGGTGGAAAGCACCGGGGGTGGCAGTGAGTCCCTGATAGTCACCGATCCAGCCTTGCTGGGTGCCTGCGTGCGGGTCAAACGCCCGGGAGGTGACGCGCGCGGGCCGGCCGAATCGAGTGCCACCGGGTTCGGAGACGAACATCAGCACGTTGACCCGGCCAGTTGCCACGGGCAGCGCGAAGACCGACAGAGCCGCCCGCCCAGCGTCATCTGAGGCAAGCTGCGGCTGGAAGTAGACGGCCCGGCCGCTGCGGGCCACGGTGACGGGAGGGCCCCAGCTGTGCCCTTGGTCCTGAGAGGAGAACAGCCGGAGCTCTGACACCTGCGCGGCGACATCGACCGTGGCCACAGCCACGCACAGGGTCCTGCCATCAGCAAGTGCCGCGATCGCCGGGCCGCCGGTCGTGGTGTTCACCCCGCTGACGATCGGGGGCGGTATCACACGGGTCACGAGCACCGGCGATGCGAAGGTCCGGCCGTAATCGGCCGACGACACCACCTTGATCAACTGGCTGGCATCCGGCATCTCCACGAAGTAGGCAATCGCGGCCAGCCCACCCGGGCCAGCGGCAACCATGGGAGCGCGGCCACCTTTAGAGCCACTACGCGGGTCGAGGAAACGCAACTTCCCGAACGTGCAGCCCCCATCGGTGGAGCGGGTGAATACCAGCCCGCCACGGCCGAAATAGTCGCCCGCCAGGTACAGGGTGCCCGGCGAGGTGCGTGCCCACCTGTCAGCAGCCAGCCACGGGTGGTCCACCAGCCCGGTCACTGCCGTGACCGGGGACAGGAAACGCCGGCCCCCGTCCTCAGTGCGCCAGACGTGTACCCGGCCCCGCTCCTTTGCCCCCTGGCTCCCCACCCAGCCGCAGACGAACCCAGCCCCCTGCCCGTCGAAGGACACAGTCACATCACCGTCGTATGCGGGTACCACCCCCGGCAACAGCCCGTTGCTCCGCCAGGTCTGGCCACCGTCAAACGACGCATAGCTGGCCAGACCACGCTTGCCTGCCTGCCAGACCATGCAGGCCCCCAGCAGGTTACGGTGATCACGGGGATTCGCGGCCACGGATGGCTCGGCGTGCATGGTGAAGCCGTCGCGGCTCACCCTGACGTTCTCCGGCCCAGCCACGGCCGAAAGCCTGGCGCTGGCGCTGGCGGGCGCGCTCAGCGGTACGCCGGCTGAGGCGAGCATTGCCGCCGCGGCGGACCCTTGCAGCAGCGCACGGCGCGATGGGAACTCATCCGGCACAGGCACTGTTCGCGATCCTTCCCGGCCGGCATCGCCACGTCATTTGGGGTCGTATTCCTGGTTGCACGGCTGATTGTCGCCGGCCGATGCCGGTGGCGTCGTCGCCCCAGCGGACTAGTCCTGGCGGGCGATACCTGCAGGCCACACAGTCCACCACCGTCAACAGAGCCTGTGACCTCCGGCATTAAAGATCTTTAGTCATCCACGTCATGCCCACCAGCCTGCGGAAGGGGAACCGTGATGCCTGAGCGGCAGCCGCCGCGGGTTAGCGACGATAGCCCCATCGGCCCGAACGTTGATCTTGACCGGGATGACATCAGGCTGGCCGAGGGGACCCGGCTCACCCCCGACATCGCCGCACGCATCGCCGAGGACGTGCGCCGCGCGGCTGGGCGGCCATCATTGACTGTCCGCCACTGAGACCGCCCGGGCCGGCTTCAGCTCCTGCTATACGGCGCGTGGGCCATTCCCTATGCCGGTGCGCCGGGAATTCCGGATACGACGGTGATCCGGTCGAGGTGCCCATCGAGCTGGCCCGCGAGGTGGTGCTGGGTTCGGCGGGGTACGCGCGCAGCCTCGGCTTTGACCCGCACCCCGACTTCGCAGCCGCCGAGGGGCATCTCGGCCCGTGGACCGGTCCGGGCGCCATCACCTTCGGCAAGGACGGCAAGCCGCTGTACATCTCCGGTCCTTATGACGATCCGCGCCCGGTCATGCGCACGCTGGAACGCACCGTCGGCCGCGGGAACTTCGAGTACCTGGTGGCTGCCGGATAAACCGGCCAGCGCTGGAGCGTACGACCACAGCGCCGCGTTGCGGAACGTCGCCCGCGCCGTGCCGGGCCGCGGGGTACGCGATGATGGGCTGCGTGGAGTTCGAGCCGTACCGGGGTGAGCTGGTGGCGTATTGCTACCGGATGGTGGGCTCGTTCCACGAGGCTGAGGACCTGGTGCAGGAGACGATGCTGCGGGCGTGGAAGGCCCGCGACCGCTACGACCGCACGCGGGCGTCGATACGGACCTGGTTGTACCGGATCGCGGCCAATGTGTGCCTGTCCGCGCTGGAGGGGCGGGCGCGGCGGCCGTTGCCGTCCGGGCTGGGCGCCCCGGGCGAGGATCCCGGGGTGCCGCTGACGCCGGCGGTCGATATTCCGTGGCTGCAGCCGTTTCCCGATGCGCGATACGACACGGAGCTGCGGGCGGACATGCGGCTCGCGCTGGTGGCGGCGATGCAGCTGCTGCCGCCGCGGCAGCGGGCCGTGCTCGTGCTCCGCGAGGTCCTGGAGTTCAGCGCCGCCGAGGTCGCCGGGCAGCTCGGGACCACGGTCCCGGCCGTCAACAGCGCCCTGCAGCGGGCCCGCGCTGGCCTCGCGGAGGCGGGCGATGCGGGCGGGGTCACCGAACCGGATGATCCCGGGGTGCGCGCGGTGATCGGACGGTACGTGGAGGCGTTCGAGGCGGCTGACGTTCCTGCGCTCGTCCGGCTGCTCACCGACGACGCGGTCCTGGAGATGCCGCCGGTGCCGCTGTGGTTCCGGGGCCGCCGCGACTATGGCTTGTTCATGCGCCGGGTGTTCGGGATGCGCGGGGCCGGCTGGAGCATGCGGCAGCTCACCGCCAACGGGCAGCCCGCGCTGGCCGCGTACGCGCCGGAGCCTGGCGGCGGCCACCGGCTGCACACGCTGCAGGTCTTCACGGTCACCGGCGGCCGGGTCGCGTGCAACGTCGTGTTCGCCGACCCGCGCGTGTTCGAGGCGTTTGACCTGCCCACCAGCCTGCCCTCGCAGATTTCCTCCGGAGATTCTCGCCGGCCGCGATGAGCCGGGCCGGTCCCGCCGGTATGTACCGGTGAGCACCGGCCGAAGGAGAGACCTATCGTGAGCGTCATCGTCATCGAGTTCATCACCCTGGACGGGATCGTGTCCGACCCGGACGGGTCCGGCGGCACGCCAGCCGGCGGCTGGGCCTTCCGGCACGGCCCGGCGACCGTCGCCGGGGACAAGTTCCGGCTGGGCAGCACGCTGGACAACGGGGTCATGCTGCTGGGCCGGACGACCTGGCAGTTGTTCTCGCGGCTGTGGCCGGGACGCGACGACCCGTTCTCCGCGCGGATGAACGCCGTACCGAAACTGGTCGCTTCCCGCACGCTGGCCGACGTGTCGGCGTGGGCGAACTCCCGGGTCATCGACGGCGACGTCACTGACACCGTCAAGCGCGAGCAGCGCGATGTGATCATCACCGGCAGCCTGAGCGTCGTGCACGCCCTGATGGCCGGGGACCTGATCGAGGAGTACCGGCTGCTGACCTTCCCTGCCATCCTCGGCACCGGCGAGCGGCTGTTTCCCGCCGGCGGCCCGCCCGCGTACCTCGAGTGCCTGTCGGCCGAGCGGGCCGGCGCCGCCGTCCTCACGCAGTACCGGAGGGCAGCACGATGACGGCCCGCTTCCTGGCCCTCTACGAGACCCCAGCCGACCCCGGGGCGTTCGACCGGCACTACCGCGAGATCCACATTCCGCTCGGGCGCCGGCTGCCCGGGCTGCGCCGGTACGCGGTCAGCCGTGACGTCGCCGCCGTCCGCGGCGCGCCGTACTACCTGGTCGCCGAGCTGGACTGGGACACCATGGACGAGCTGCGCGCCGCGTTCGCCTCGCCCGAGGGCCGCACCACCGCCGCCGACGCAGCACGCCTCGCCGAACTCGCCCCGGTACGCAGCATGATCTTCACCATGGACGACGGCCGTGCCGATGCCCATGAGTAACCGCCTATGGGGGTAATGCCCGCCCGTTGATGGTGGCCTGGCCGTTGGCCAGGTGCAGGACCGCTCCTGGAGGGCACGATCGTTCCACAGGAGCGAGTTACAAGCTTGCTTGCTAGCCTGGATGGTAGGCACAGGCTGTCAGCCTGGGAAGGAAACTTTCATGACGGCGCAGGAGATCGAGCGGGCACGGAAAGTGTTCAGCGAGGAACTGCATGCCAGCGACGGCCTCCGGCACTACCTGGAGGTTGTTGTGCCCTCTCGTGCCCACGTGAATCTCGAGGACAGCGGGCTATAGTCGGCTTCTCTGCCAGGCGTGCCGCTCTGGGCTGAGGCCCTACTTACGAGGCAGTAATCGACGCCATGATCAGCGAGTTGCGAGAGTACGCGGCAGAGTGGAGGGAGGAACTGTTCGAGGCGCCGAACCACCGAGAAAACTGGGGCTTGGTGCTACTAGTGGAGATCAGCTCGAAGCAGCAGCAGCTCGCGGAGTGGCTTGGCTGCACGCTGTGACCCCATCGCGCCGTGATCTTGAGGCGTTTGTCCGCGCCGACTACACGCTGGCGGGGATGGATCTGCTGCTGCACCGGATCGGCTGGAGCGTGCAGGTCCCCGCCCGGCGGGCCGCTGAGCGTGACGAGGCCCGGATCGCTGCGTGGCGGGAGGAGACGTGGCCGGCAGTAAAAGGACGGCGGCGGACCTGGGCGGCTGGATCGTCTTCGAGGACGAGTCTGGCCAGGGCTTAAGGCCGCCCAGGGGCCGTACCTGGGGACGGCGGGGCACCACCCCGGTGGTGACAGTGACCGGCGGCAGCAACAAGCGGGTATCGCTGGCCGCGCTCATCGCGGTCAGGCCCGGGTGCCGGCCCCGGCTGATCTACCGCGTGCACAAGACCGCCGTGGCAGGGACCAGCGGAAGGGTTTCACCGAGGCGGACTATGCCCGGCTGCTGGACGCCGCGCACCAGCAGCTCGCCGGCCCGCTCGTGGTCGTCTGGGACAACCTGAACACCCACGTCAGCCGCACCATGCAGGACCTGATCGCCGCCCGGGACTGGCTGACGGTCTGCCAGCTCCCGCCTTACGCCCACAAGCTGAACCCGGTCGAGCCGGTGTGGTCGCACCTGAAACGGTCCCTGGCCGGCCTGGCCAAGCGCAACCTCGCCGAGCTGGCCACGCTGGTGAAGACCCGGCTGAAACGGATGCAGTACCGGCCCGGCCTCCTCGAGGGGTTCCTCGCCGGAACGGGCCTGGACCTCACACCCTTCTGTAACCCCCACCATTAGAGATCTTTAGCCAGCCTCTGCACTCTGCGGAAACGCACGGATCTGCCGCTACCTGGGGAGGTCTTTCGCAGACTGCCACCACTGGTCGTTCCTCAAGCGTTGCCAGCCGCGGGGAGTACACGCGGGGCGGCGGCCAGCAGCCTGGCGTGCATGTCGGATGCGGTAACGCTTCCCCCAGGCCAGCCGAGCTGTACCCAGGGCGGCCGGGCCCCGGCCGCCCGACGAGATCCACGATCTGCCGCACGGCATTGTCGGTGCAGTTGGGCATCTCACCCAGCCCAGCTGGGCTTGTTCCTGTTGCCCGGGGGCCACCAGGTACCCGCGGGTTGACGGCTGGCCCGTTAAGATTTAATGTCTTAATACCTTAAGACTTTAAGGACACCGGACATGATCAATTTCCGTATTGAGGGACGGTCGACAGCACCGCCCTACCTGCAGATCGTGCAGCAGGTACGGCAGGCGCTGCGGATGGGCGTGCTGGACGTGGGCGACCAGCTGCCCACGGTGCGCGAGGTCGTGGCGGCGACAGCCGTCAATCCCAACACGGTGCTCAAGGCCTACCGCGACCTGGAACGCGAGGGCCTGGTGCACGCCCGGGCCGGGCACGGCACGTTCGTGCTGAACCGCCCGCCGGGACCCCCGCCCGGCACGCACTCCCGGCTCGGCCGCAGCCTGGCCCGGTGGGTGCGGGAAGCCCGCGAGGCCGGACTCGACGATGAGTCGATCGAATCGCTGCTGCGCGTCACGCTGCAGGCAGCACCCGAGGAGGAGATCGCATGAGCACGATCATCCAGACCTGGGGACTGGTCAAGCAGTTCCGCCGGGTCACGGCTCTGAGTGACTGCGACGTCACCGTGCCCGAGGGCCGCATCTGCGCGCTGATCGGCCCGAACGGGGCGGGCAAGACCACGTTGCTGAGGCTGCTGTCCGGGCTGGCCCGGCCGACCGCGGGCGAGATGTCGGTGCTGGGCAGCACGCCCCGCCAGGACCCCGCTTTCCTGGCCGAGGTCGGCTACCTGGCCCAGGAGATCCCGCTGTACCGGCGGTTCACCGCCGAGGAGCACATCAGCATCGGCGCGCACCTGAACCGCCGCTGGGACGCGGCGCTGGTGCGCGACCGGCTGAAGTCGCTGAACATCCCGCTGGACCGCGCGGCCGGCTCGCTGTCCGGGGGCCAGCGAGCCCAGCTCGCGCTGACGCTCACGCTGGCCAAGAAGCCCAGGCTGGTGCTGCTGGACGAACCCGTCGCCGCGCTGGACCCGCTGGCCCGGCGGCATTTCCTGGCCACCATGGCCGACGCCGTCGCCGGCGACGGGCTGACCGTCGTGCTGTCCTCGCACCTGGTCGCGGACATGGAGCGGGTCGTTGACCACCTCATCCTGCTGTCAGCTTCCCGCGTGCAGCTTGACGGCGACATCGACGCGCTGCTGGCCGAGCACCGCGTACTGGTCGGGCCGCACAGGGACACCGCCGCGATCGCCAGGACGCACACCATCGTGCAGGCCGTGCACACCGCCCGGCAGACCACGCTGCTCGTCCGCGGCAACGCCCCAGTCATCGACCCGGCGTGGGAAAGGTCCGAAGTCGGGCTCGAAGAGATGGTGCTGGCCTACATGGGCCAGGACGCCGCACCCGCGATATCCCACCTGACCTCGGTTGGAGAGGAACAATGACCTGGCTCACCTGGCGGCAGTACCGGGCCCAGCTCGCCGTGGGCACCGCCGTAATGGCCGCGCTCTGCCTGCTGCTGGTGCTCACCGGCCTGCAGCTCCTCTCCCAGTACCACACCGTCATCACGCAATGCGCGTCAGGCATCAATAACGGCCAGAACGGCGTGAACTGCTCAACCGGAGGCGGGTTGTTCACCGGCGGCCCCACGGTTGGTTTCGTGAGCCTCATCCTGCTGGCCACGCCGGTCCTCGCCGGGCTGTTCCTGGGCGCCCCCATGGTGGCCGCCGAGTTCGAGGCCGGCACGACCCAGTTCGCCTGGATGCAGGGCATCACGCGTGCCCGCTGGCTCGCGGTCAAGGCCGGCTGGCTGCTGCTCGCCGCGGCGGCCTGGGGCGCTGTCATCGCCGGCCTGACCACCTGGTGGGCCAGCCCGACCAACGCCGAGCACCTCAGCGAGTTCTACCCGGGCCGGTTCGACGTCCTGTACCTCGTGCCGGTGGCCTACGCGGTGTTCGCGATGGCGCTGGGCATCTGCGCGGGCGCGCTGCTCCGCCGCACCGTGCCCGCGATGGCGGTCACCCTGGGCGGGTTCATCGCGGCCCGTGTCGCGGTGACGCTCTGGCTGCGCCCGCATTACCTGACCGCGGTCACGGTCACCCGCAGCCTGCCCGCCCAGCCTCGGCTGACCGGCTCGTACTGGCTGATCAGCCAGGGCACGCGCAACCCGGCCGGCCAGCTGATGGCGGGGCTGCAGGACCAGCCGGCGCCCTTCGGGGTGCCGGTCAGCTCCCTGCCTAAGGCCTGCGCGGGGCTGGCCAAGTCCGCAGGAGGCCTGACCTCATCCCCCACCGGGAGCCTCACCTCATCCTGCCGGGCGGCGCTGACCGGATTCCGCTCCTTCGTTACCTACCAGCCCGTCAGCCGGTTCTGGGCCTTCCAGGGCATCGAGACCGGCCTCTTCGTCGTCCTCGCGGCCATCCTGCTGACCGTGACCGCCGCCGTGCTGATCCGCCGGGACGCCTGACCGCCGGGGACGGAGCGGAGTGATGCCCCGCTGGTGGTCGGCCGGGAGGTCATCGCTGCGGTTGACGGTCGCCGGCGACCGCACCACGCTTATAACGACAGTCACCTCAAAGGAGCGGTCGCATGATCCTGATCAACATCACGATGCCGATCCGGCCCGACAAGATGGACGAGTGGCTGGCACTGGCCGATTCCTACGCCAAGGACGTCAACTCCGAGGACGGCTCCCTGTTCTTCAAGTTCGCCCGAAGCCTTGCCGATGAGCATGAGTTCGTCTGCATCGAAGGCTTTACGGATGCTGATGCAGGCGCCGCCCACGTTAAGCAGCCGTACGTGAAGAAATTCTTCGACACCGCGCCCGACTTGGTGTCCGCGCAGCCGCAGATCATCTACATCGACACGCCGCATGACGGCTTCGGCCCGATGGGCGAGATTCAGCCCCGCTGACCAGACCCTTCGGGCTCCGCGCCCTTGCCGACCGCTAGCATCATCCGCCGCTGGCTGCCATGACCGCGTCGCTGACCGGCTCGTCGGCCAGGTACGGCGGGGCGGGCTCGTACTGGATGTACCGGCGGACCTGGCGCGCGTGATCGCGGCCGTGCAGGGCCCCCACGAGCCACAGCGCCATGTCGATGCCGGCCGAGACGCCCTGGCTGGTGACCAGGCTCCCGTCGACGACATAGCGGGCGTCGCGGATCACGGTGATGTCGCCACGTTCCTGCAACGTGTCTTCGAAAGCGAAGTGGGTGGCCACGCGTCGGCCGCGGGCGGGACCGGCCTCGTGCAGGAGCAGGGCACCGGTGCAGACACTGGTGGTCCAGGCGGCAGTCGCGGAGATTGCGCGGATCCAGCCGGTGATCGCCGGGTTGGATACCTCGCGGCGGGTGCCCATGCCGCCCGGCACCAGCAGTACGTCCAGTGCCGGATGATCGCTGAGGGTGTGGTCGGGCAGCACGCGCAGGCCCTTGGCACACCGGACCGGGTCGCTGCCTTCGGCGATGAGCACCGCGGTGTCGGCGTCGTCGCGCAGCATGCGGGAGGTGGTAAACACCTCCCACGGCCCGATGAAGTCCAGCTCCTCCGCGCCATCGAAAATCAGCAGTCCGTACGTTGGCATATGAGCTCCCTGGTTGACCGGAATCGGGTCCGGTAGTCCGCTGGTGCGATCCTGGTGTGCCGGTGGAAGGCCCGGCGAAGTGTCTCCGCCGTGCCGAAGCCGCAGCGCCGCGCGATGGTGTCGACTGGGTCGTCGGTGCCGGTGAGGGCGCGCTGCGCCGCCTCTATCCGGACGCGCTCGACATAGGCCGCAGGCGGGGTGCCGACCTCGGCGGTGAACCGGCGCTGCAGGTGCCGCGGGCTCAGGCCAGCCTGGCCGGCCAGGTCCTCGATGCCGTGCCTGGCACCAGGATCGGCGTGAATTGCCGATACGGCCGCGCGGATCGGGTCGGTTCGCGGCTGCACCGACCACAACGGCACGCTGAACTGGGACTGGCTGCCAGGGCGGCGCAGGAACATCACCATCTCCTGGGCCACTGTGTGAGCGATGTCGCGGCCCAGGTCCTCCTCGATCAGCGCCAGCGAGAGGTCCATCCCGGCCGTTACGCCGGCCGATGTCCAGACCCTGCCGTCACGGATGAAGATCGGATCGCAGTCGACGCGCAGCCCGGGATGCTGGCGGGTGAGCTGCCCGGCGCGGCCCCAGTGGGTGGTGACCGTGTGCCCGGTAACGAGGCCGGCCTCGGCCAGCAGGAACACTCCGCTGCAGACCGAGGTGACGCGCCGGGCGCCCGTCCCGGCCGCCGCGATCCAGCTGACCAGCCGCTCATCGTGACACGCCTGATCGACGCCGGCTCCCCCGGCAATGACCAGCGTGTCGACGCCGTCAGAGTGGCTGTCCTGGACGCCGCCGGCCGCGTGAACCGGCAGGCCGCTGGCGGACCGGACCAGGCCCGCGCGGGCGGCCACGACTTCGCAGACGTAACCGCCACCGAGCCCGGCCGCACAGCTGAACACCTCGTGCGGGCCGACCATGTCGAGCGGCTGGAAGCCATCGAAGATGACGAAGACGATCCTGCGCTGTTCCACGCCTTCACCCTGCTGCGCGCCGGGCGATGGCGTCAACGACACTTACCCCACGTTTCACGCCACCGCGTGACCAGTTTGCTTAGTGGTGACTAAGCTAGGGTGGCTCACCTATGCCTTCGTTAACTGCCGAGGGGGCTGCTATGCCGAGGGCAGGCCAGACCGTGCCGACGAGGCGTACCCGGCTGACCGCCGCCCAGCGTCGGGAGTCGATTCTCGAGGCCGCCACCGAGGTGTTCGCTGAGGTTGGCTACCGCGCCGGGAAGGTGTCCGACGTGGCCGACCGGGTCGGGGTGACCGAGCCGGTGATCTTCCAGAACTTCGGCTCCAAGGCGGCCCTGTTCGCCGCCGTGCTTGACCGCGTGGCCAGTGATCTCCATGCGGAGCTGCACGCACTGCCGGGGCATGAGGGTCCGGCCGCCGGCCTGCTGGCCCACATTCTCAGCCCGTCCCAGACCGGGGAGCCGCACGGGCCTGGGCCGCACCGCGTGCTCTTCGCCGACGCGGCCTCCTTGCTCGCCGATCCCGGTGCAGGCGAGGCGGCCAGTCGCGTGGCCGGGGTGATCGCCGGGCACCTCGCTGACCTGGTCCGGCGGGGCCAGGCTGACGGGCACATCCGGGACGACGCCGACCCCGAAGCGGCGGCCTGGCTGCTGCTGTCGGTCCTGTCCACGCGGTCGTTCCGCGCGGCCGGCATGTCCAGCGCTGCCCACCTTGAACCCCTGGTGGCCGCGCTCGCCCTCGGTGCCATAGTCCCGCCAGCCGCGTCCGTGGGGCACGAAGGCTGACTTCCGGAACCTGGCGGACCCGGTAGGTCCTCGTTCGGGGTGTGAGGTGAGCTCTCTTGCCAATCCACTTAGTCATGACTAAGTTAGTGGAACCTTAGTCGTGACTAAGAAAGGAGAGCGCTCATGTGCCAGCAGGTTCGGCCTGGAGATACAGGCCCCCAGGGGGAGATCATCGGCCGCGTCCGCATGTACGAGACGGTCAGCACGATCGCGTTCGGCGGCCGCCGCCGCCGGACGTACGGGCGCATCGTGGCCCTCAGTGGTGCCGGGCCCGGGGACCGCGTCCTGGATGTCGGCTGCAGCGGGAGAGGGCGCAGGACCACGCGACCTGCTGGAGCTGCTGATGGCGGCCCGCGACTCCGACGGCCGTGGGTTGAGCGACCTAGAGATCCGGGACGAGATCAGCACCTTCCTGGTCGCCGGGCACGAGACCACGGCCGTGGCCTTGACGTGGAGCCTGGCGCTGCTGTCGGCCTACCCGCAGGCGCGGCAGCGGCTTGAGGACGAGGTCGACGCGGTGGTGGGGGACGGCCCCGCCGACCCGGAGAAGCTGCCCTGGACGACCGCGGTGGTCAGCGAGGCGATGCGGCTGTACCCTCCCGCGTGGACGATCGAGCGGACCGCCGTCGCCCCCGATGACGTGTGCGGCACGCGGGTGCCAGCGGGCAGCATGGTCGCCGTGCTGCCGTACCTGATCCACCGCAACCCCGCCGTGTGGCCGAACCCGGCCGGTTTCGATCCGGGCCGCTTCCTGCCAGGCGCACCGCAGCGGCATCGCTACGCCTGGATCCCCTTCGGCGGCGGGAAGCGCGGCTGTATAGGCGCAGGGTTCGCGCGCATGGAGACGGTCCTGGTCCTCGCCAGGCTCTGCCGCCATTTCCGGCTCGACCTGGCCGACCCCGGACTGCCGCAGCCCCGCGGCTTCGTCACACTCCGCCCGGCCGCCCCGGTCAGAATGCGCCTCACCCCCCGCGGCTGACCGCCGCGGCGGAGGCTGGCCGACGATCGATCTCGTAGTGCATCGAGACGATGCCGTCGGTCGTGACACGTGCGTCCAACAGCCGCAGCCGAGCCGGGAGCTGGCCCAGCTGAAGGGGAACGCCGTCGAAGGTGGTCGGCGTTCCGAGGCCGCCGACCAGTGACGGCAGCAGCATCAGGTGAAGCTCGTCAACGAGCCCGGAGCGCAACAACGCACCGTTGAGGCCGCCGCCGGCTTCCGAGACGACACACGTGACACCGAGCTGATCCTTCATCGAGCGCAGGGCGACCCCCAGGTTGACCGGGCCGTCGCCGGCGACGAGGTAGGGGACATCCTCGCTTTGCAGGTGGGCCAGGTACGGCGCCGGTGTCGCGTGCGACACGATGACCAGCAGTCGCCTGTCCGCGTCTCCCTTGTCCGTCCATCTGATCCGGCCGCGGCCGTTGACGACCGCGAACCACCGGCAGTCGGCCCCGCCGGGCAGGAAGTCCTCATAGAGGGTCGCCACGTCGCCGCCGGGGGCGGGCAAGCCCGTAATCGGCCCGTCTGCGTCAGCGACGAATGTTCCGCTTCCCTCCAGAACCACCTGGGGCGCGTGCCGCCGTTCGATCTCCGCGTGGCGTGCTGCGAACATTCCGTCCGCGCTGTCGGGGTGAATGGAGCGCCACAGCATTCCCGCGGCGTCGTCCAGCAACCGGCTAGCGCGGTTGAGCGTCACCCGGCCATCAACCGAAGCCGTCACCGATACCACCAGCCGCGGTCTGGCTGAGCGAGCCGCACTGACATCCGCTGCGGTGTCCACCATCGCCCTCCCGCATCGTCGCAACCAGCTTGCGGATTGATCGCCGACACATTAACCGGCCGGTCCGACAAGCCCGACCCTGCGCACGCGGTAACCCGCGGTGCTCACCGCATTCGCCCGGGGGCCGAGCCTGCCAGCGGAGTGGTGTCGAGGTACCTGACCTCAAAAACGCGCTCGGCGAATTTCCAGCCGTCCTCGGTGCGCCGGTAGCGGTCGTGGTAGATGGCGTAGTTCAGCTCCGTGCGGCCGTCGCGCCCGCGGAGGAGCTCTTGGATGTAGGCACGGCCGGTCGCGGTGTCACCATCGAGCCGGATCGAGCCCGGATGCGTGGTTTGCACCAGGTAGTCCACGAGAGTCGGTACCCGCTCGCCCCAGGCGCGGATCTCGTCCCGGCCGGCGAGATCGGCAGGGATGTTGGGCATCCGCAGCGCGCCTTCCGGCGTGAACAGCGCCGCGAGGCGGTCGTAGTCGCGCATCATCGCCGCGTCGGTGAACTCGCCGCGCAGGCCCTCGATCTCGACGCGGTCAGCAATAGCCTGAAAGTCACTCATCAGTTTCCTCCCTGTGCGTCCAGAAGGGTTGGTGGTTGATCATGTGAGCCCGGCGCGCAGCGTCCAGGGCGGGAGGCTATCCCCACTGGCCGGGCTGGTAGTCACCGGCGGGCTGGCGGGTGATGACGTTCAGCCGGTTCCAGGCGTTGATCTCGGCGATGAGCGCCACCAGCGCGGCGAGCTGGTCATCGTCGTAATGCTTGGCCGCCTTCGCCCAGGCCTCATCGGTGACGCCGGTGGCGGCGTCGGCGATGCGGGTGCCCTGCTCGGTGAGTTCCAGGGCGGCCCGCTCGGGCTCCGTGAAGACCGTCGCCTCCCGCCACACCGCGACCAGGTTCAGCCGCAGCTGGGTTTCCCCGGCGTGCCTGGCCTCCTTGGTGTGCATGTCGGTGCAGAAGGCGCAGCCGTTGATCTGGCTGGCCCGGAGCTTCACCAGCTCCTGGGTGGCGGCCGGCAGGGCCGAATCGGTCACCACCTTGCCCGCCGAGACGAGGCGCTTGGCGAACCTGGTCATGAGGGTGTTGCCGAGCAGGTTGAGTCGCGGTTCCATGGTGGTTCTTTCCTGAAAGTCGCTCATCGGCTTGCTGCCCCTTGCTTGCTGGATGCTGTGTTCTTGTCTCCAGGTTGACGACGCAGCCCTCCGGAATGTCAGGCGACGTGCCAGCCTCACATTCCGGTGCGCTGCCTCGTCGACCTGGTGAGGGCAGATGCGGACCAACGGAGGCCGACGGCACCATGAGCACCCAGTCCGGTCCAGGAGGCGGCGGGCCCGACCCGGGCCTCAGCGCGGTCATGAGCGAGCGGCGTCAGCTGATCAATCTCGCGTACCGGCTCCTCGGCTCGCTGGCCGAGGCTGAGGATGCGGTGCAAGAGACCTACGCGCGCTGGTACGCCATGTCCCGCCAGCAGCAGGAAGGCATCGAATCTCCCGGCGGCTGGCTGACCACGGTCGCCAGCCGCATCTGCCTGGACCTGCTCGGCTCGGCGCGGGCCCGGCGGGAGCGCTACGTGGGTGAGTGGATCCCCGAGCCGCTGCCCGACCCCGCCGAGTGGATCAGCGGGCGGCCGGGCGGCACCACGGCCGACCCGGCCGACCGGATCACCCTGGATGAGTCGGTCAGCATGGCCTTCCTCGTCGTGCTCGAATCGATGACCCCGGCCCAGCGGGTCGCGTTCATCCTGCACGACGTCTTCGGCTATCCCTTCGCCGAAGTGGCCGAGATCACCGGCCGCACGCCGGCGGCCTGCCGCCAGCTGGCCTCCTCAGCCCGCCGCCGCATCCGCACGTCGCAGCCTCCCGCGGCCCCCACGGGCCGGCAGGCCGGCCTCGTCAGGGACTTCAAGCGGGCGTGGGAAGCCAGGGACATCGACGCCATCATCGGCCTGCTGGACCCCGGCGCCACGGTGATCGCCGACGGCGGCGGCCTGGTCAGCGCCGCGCTCCGCCCGATCGAAGGCGGCGAGCAGATCGCCCGCTACCTCGCCGATATCGCCGGCCGGGCACCCGGCACCATGACGTTCCTGGAGCGGACGGTCAACGGCCAGCCCGGCCTGGTGGCCCAGCACGACGGCGTTACCGTGACGGTGTTCGCGTTCGAGGTCGCAGGCGACCGGATCACCCGCATCTGGGCCGTACGCAATCCCGGCAAGCTCCGGCCCTGGACGGCCGGCTGACCCGCGGCTCCCAGCCCACAGCTGACGGACCCCGGCTGGCTACGGGGAGGGTGCGGGGGCGGCGGAGAGTGCCGCGATGGCGTGCTCGGCCCATCGAAGGCTGGCGCGGTGGACGGCCAGTCCGTGGTCGAGAGCAAGGCCCGGGTGGCGGGCGTTGAGATCGGTGCCGGCTGTGTACCGCTCCAGCTCCGCGGTGAACGCGGCAAGCGCGTCTGCGAGATTCTGCAGGAATTTGAGCACCTCTTCTCGAGGGAACAGGTGCTCCATCATCACGAAGCGCATGAGGTGCAGGCCCAGGTCCCCCGAGACCGTGGCTGGGTCTACGGGTACGCGAAGCCAGCTCAGGTGGGCTGCCCGGCCGGCCTGCGTTGGCTCATACACGCGGCGGCGCCGGGCAGACTCGCCAGCCGGACCCACCGAAGTCTGGGCCCGGACGAGGCCGTTTACCTCCAGGCGGCGCAACGCCGGGTACAGCGCACCCGAGCTGGGCTGATAGACGCCCATCGGCGTGGCAGCGAAGATCCGCTTCAGGTCGTAGCCAGACGACGGCGCCGCACAGATCATGCCGAGCAGGATGTGCTCGAACGAGGTGAGCTGCCGTCCGGCCATGACGGTTAATCTACCCTTGCCGCATAGGTCGAAGCGACCTATGCTGGTGGGACATCGGGCTGAGGTTCTCGCAACATCACGAAAGGTCCTCGTCGTCGTGGACACGAGCAATGATGCTGGGCGGGCCGCCGGACATGCCCCGGCCAGGGGCGGCAGGCTTCGCTCGATCGCGATGATCGTGATCCTCGACGTCGCCGCCCCGCTGGCGGCCTACAGCTTGCTGCGCTCCGCCGGCCTGACAGCCGTGACGGCTCTGCTGCTGAGCGGGGTGTTCCCCGCTCTGGGCGTGACCGTAGGTGCCATCCAGAATCGTCGGCTCGACGTCGTCGGCGTCCTGGTCCTGGCCGGGATCGTCGTGGGCAGCGTGCTCGGCTTGGTCACCCACAGCACCAGGCTGCTGCTGGTCGAAGGGTCGGTGCCCACCGCCATATTCGGCGTGGCGTGCCTGGGCTCGCTCTGGGCACGGCAGCCGCTGATGTTCAGCTTCGCCCTGGAATCCACCGGGCCGGGCACCGCTAAGGGCCGCGAGATGACCAGGCTCTGGCAGCATGATGGCTACCGGCGTGTGTTCCGGATCATCACGGTCGTATGGGGCGTCAGCTTTCTCCTCGAAGCCGCCCTGCGGGTCGTCGTCGTGTATAACACCTCGACTGGAACAGCCCTGGCCAGCTCCAAGGTCACGCCATTTCTCTGGGCGGCGATCTTGTCGGCCTGGACGGTCGGCTACGGCGCGCGCCAGAAGAAGAAGGGCGAACGCATGGCCGTCACCACCGGCGAGCCACCGGGGCCTGGCCTCGTGCAATCCCCCAGCGCTAGCGCACCCAAGATCACGTGAAACGCACCCGCGCAGACGGCTGTGTGGCGGAGAGACGGCCGTGCGGCGGTGGAACCCGGCCCCGGCCGACCCTGGATCAACGACAGTGCCCAGGCACCCTGTCCGCCGGGATAGGATGCCAAGGCGAGGCCGAGGGAACGGGATTTTCCCGAGCGCACCGTAGGCCGCGCATCGACTAGCACGCAGAGTGCGCCCTGTGCAGGCAACCCCGATCGGTACTCAGCGGGTGGCAGGGTCAAGCTGAAACCCTGGAAAATGGGCCGATTTGACGGCCCGGGGGCGTGCTGGTAAGTTAGAAGGGTTGCCCCGGAGTCAGGTGTGAGCCTGGTGGTGGTGTGCGTCCGTTTCTTGAGAACTCAACAGCGTGCTAAAAGCCAGTGCACATGCACTAAAACCCCCGTCTGCGGGGGTGCGGCCGTTTTTGGTCGTGTCCCTGTTTACGGATATTCAGCCAGATCGCTTCTATGGGTGGCGTGAGCCAGCCGGACGGAGCACTCCTTTGTCAGCTCCCGCGATGCCGGGTGATGCCGTTTTTCGGTGTCCGGCCTGGTCAGCGGTTGCATATAGACATCAACGGAGAGTTTGATCCTGGCTCAGGACGAACGCTGGCGGCGTGCTTAACACATGCAAGTCGAGCGGAAAGGCCCTTCGGGGTACTCGAGCGGCGAACGGGTGAGTAACACGTGAGCAACCTGCCCTTAGCTCTGGGATAGCTCCGGGAAACCGGAATTAATACCGGATATTACACCGGCTGACATCGGCTGGTGTGGAAAGATTTATCGGCTAAGGATGGACTCGCGGCCTATCAGCTTGTTGGTGGGGTAGTGGCCTACCAAGGCGACGACGGGTAGCCGGCCTGAGAGGGCGACCGGCCACACTGGGACTGAGACACGGCCCAGACTCCTACGGGAGGCAGCAGTGGGGAATCTTGCGCAATGGGCGAAAGCCTGACGCAGCGACGCCGCGTGGGGGATGAAGGCCTTCGGGTTGTAAACCCCTTTCAGCAGGGACGAAGCGAAAGTGACGGTACCTGCAGAAGAAGCGCCGGCTAACTACGTGCCAGCAGCCGCGGTAACACGTAGGGCGCAAGCGTTGTCCGGAATTATTGGGCGTAAAGAGCTCGTAGGCGGACTGTTGCGTCCGCTGTGAAAAGCTGGGGCTTAACCCTGGCCTTGCAGTGGATACGGGCAGACTAGAGGTAGGTAGGGGAGAATGGAATTCCCGGTGTAGCGGTGAAATGCGCAGATATCGGGAGGAACACCGGTGGCGAAGGCGGTTCTCTGGGCCTTACCTGACGCTGAGGAGCGAAAGCGTGGGGAGCGAACAGGATTAGATACCCTGGTAGTCCACGCTGTAAACGTTGGGCGCTAGGTGTGGGGTCCTTCCACGGATTCCGTGCCGCAGCTAACGCATTAAGCGCCCCGCCTGGGGAGTACGGCCGCAAGGCTAAAACTCAAAGGAATTGACGGGGGCCCGCACAAGCGGCGGAGCATGTTGCTTAATTCGACGCAACGCGAAGAACCTTACCAAGGTTTGACATGCAGGGAAAAGCCGTGGAGACACGGTGTCCGCAAGGGCCCTGCACAGGTGGTGCATGGCTGTCGTCAGCTCGTGTCGTGAGATGTTGGGTTAAGTCCCGCAACGAGCGCAACCCTCGTTCTATGTTGCCAGCGGGTAATGCCGGGGACTCATAGGAGACTGCCGGGGTCAACTCGGAGGAAGGTGGGGATGACGTCAAGTCATCATGCCCCTTATGTCTTGGGCTGCAAACATGCTACAATGGCCGGTACAGAGGGCTGCGATACCGCAAGGTGGAGCGAATCTCAAAAAGCCGGTCTCAGTTCGGATTGGGGTCTGCAACTCGACCCCATGAAGTCGGAGTCGCTAGTAATCGCAGATCAGCAACGCTGCGGTGAATACGTTCCCGGGCCTTGTACACACCGCCCGTCACGTCACGAAAGTCGGCAACACCCGAAGCCGGTGGCCTAACCCGTAAGGGGAGGAGCCGTCGAAGGTGGGGCCGGCGATTGGGACGAAGTCGTAACAAGGTAGCCGTACCGGAAGGTGCGGCTGGATCACCTCCTTTCTAAGGAGCACCTGGCGCCTGCCCAGTGATTCGTCACTGCGCGGCGTCCAGAGCCATATCCCGGGCATGTGCCCCGGGGTGGCTGCTCGTTAGTGGAGCACTGGTTATTCGGTCCGGGCGGTTTGCCTGGGCTGGCTAGTACACCTGTCTTCGGGCGGGAGGAACGCCGGCCTGGGGGGCTGGCCGGGCCGGGCACGCTGTTGGGTCCTGAGGGAACGGCCGCCTTGTGGGGGTCTTTTCTTCTTTTGGGCCGGTGGCCCCGCCTGGTGACGGGCGGGGTGCCGGGGCCTTCCGTATCTTGAGAACTGCACAGTGGACGCGAGCATCACATCAGTAGTGCCAAGTTATTAAGGGCGCACGGTGGATGCCTTGGCACCAGGAGCCGATGAAGGACGTAGGAGCCTGCGATAAGCCCCGGGGAGTCGGCAACCAGACTTCGATCCGGGGATTTCCGAATGGGGAAACCTGGCGGGTGTAATGGCCCGTCGCCCCTGCCTGAACACATAGGGCAGGTGGAGGTAACGTGGGGAAGTGAAACATCTCAGTACCCACAGGAAGAGAAAGCAACCGCGATTCCCTGAGTAGTGGTGAGCGAAATGGGATCAGGCTAAACCAGTCACGTGTCATAGCCAGCAGGCGTTGCGTGACCGGGGTTGAGGGACCGCCCCGCCGGGGCTGCTGAACCGGCAGGAAGTAAGAAATCGCTTTGGTAATCGAAGGTTCTGGAAAGGACCGGCACAGAGGGTGACACCCCCGTAGGTGAAACCTAAGCGACTTCCGGGCGGGATCCCAAGTAGCACGGGGCCCGAGAAATCCCGTGTGAATCTGGGGGGACCACCCCCTAAGCCTAAATACTCCCTGGTGACCGATAGTGCACAAGTACCGTGAGGGAAAGGTGAAAAGTGCCCCGGTGAGGGGTCGTGAAATAGTACCTGAAACCGTGCGCCTACAAGCCGTGGGAGCGTGCCAGTCTTCGGGCTGGCGTGAAGTGACCGCGTGCCTTTTGAAGAATGAGCCTGCGAGTTATGGTATGTGGCAAGGTTAACCCGTGTGGGGGAGCCGTAGCGAAAGCGAGTCTTAATAGGGCGTTCCAGTCGCATGTCATAGACCCGAAGCGGAGTGATCTACCCATGGGCAGGTTGAAGCGCGGGTAAGACCGCGTGGAGGACCGAACCCACCAGGGTTGAAAACCTGGGGGATGACCTGTGGGTAGGGGTGAAAGGCCAATCAAACTCCGTGATAGCTGGTTCTCCCCGAAATGCATTTAGGTGCAGCGTTGCGTGTTTCTTGCCGGAGGTAGAGCTACTGGATGGCCTAGGGGGCCTACAAGCTTACCGAAGTCAGCCAAACTCCGAATGCCGGTAAGTGAGAGCGCGGCAGTGAGACTGCGGGCGATAAGGTTCGTAGTCGAGAGGGAAACAACCCAGATCACCAGCTAAGGCCCCTAAGCGTGTGCTAAGTGGGAAAGGATGTAGAGTTGCCCAGACAACCAGGAGGTTGGCTTAGAAGCAGCCACCCTTGAAAGAGTGCGTAATAGCTCACTGGTCAAGTGATTCTGCGCCGACAATTTAGCGGGGCTCAAGCACACCGCCGAAGCTGTGGCATTCGCGTGTTAACCCGGCCCTTTTGCGGCGAGGGTGGATGGCGGTCCTGACCGCTGCGGTTTCGGCCGTGGTTGTCTTGGCTGCGGCTGCCTTAGTCTTCCAGGGTCCAGGTGCGCGGATGGGTAGGGGAGCGTCGGGTGGCGGGAGAAGCGGCGGAGTGATCCAGCCGTGGACGCCACTCGAGTGAGAATGCAGGCATGAGTAGCGAAAGAGGGGTGAGAAACCCCTCCGCCGAATGACCAAGGGTTCCTGGGGCAGGCTAATCCGCCCAGGGTAAGTCGGGACCTAAGGCGAGGCCGACAGGCGTAGTCGATGGACAACGGGTTGATATTCCCGTACCCGCTTATACGCGCCCATGCTGAATCTGGCGATGCTAAGCAGCCAACGCCGGCGATCCTTCGGGATGACCCGGCCGCGGATGCGGCCCAGACTGGTAGTAGGCAAGCCGTAGGGGCGACGCAGGAGGGCAGCTCTACCGGGCGATGGTTGTCCCGGAGTAAAGGTGTAGGGCGGTGCGCAGGCAAATCCGCGCACCATGTGCCTGAGACCTGATGCCGAGCCGATTTAGGCGAAGTGAGTGATCCCATGCTGCCAAGAAAAACCCCGCGGCGAGCATGTAAGCGGCCCGTACCCCAAACCGACTCAGGTGGTCAGGTAGAGAATACCAAGGCGATCGGGTGAACTGTGGTTAAGGAACTAGGCAAATTGTCCCCGTAACTTTGGGAGAAGGGGAGCCGTGCCCGGTGACGAGGCTTGCCCTCAGAGCCAGGTGCGGTCGCAGATAGCAGGGGAAAGCGACTGTTTACTAAAAACACAGGTCCGTGCTAAGTCGCAAGACGACGTATACGGACTGACGCCTGCCCGGTGCTGGAACGTTAAGGGGAAGGGTTAGCGGCTTTGGCCGCGAAGCTCTGAACTTAAGCGCCAGTAAACGGCGGTGGTAACTATAACCATCCTAAGGTAGCGAAATTCCTTGTCGGGTAAGTTCCGACCTGCACGAATGGCGTAACGACTTTCCCACTGTCTCAACCACAGACCCGGCGAAATTGCACTACGAGTAAAGATGCTCGTTACGCGCAGCAGGACGGAAAGACCCCGGGACCTTCACTGCAGCTTGACATTGGTGTTTGGGACGTCTTGTGTAGGATAGGTGGGAGACTGTGAAGCGGGGACGCCAGTCCTCGTGGAGTCATCGGTGAAATACCACTCTGGTCGTTCTGGATGTCTAACCTGGGCCCGTGATCCGGGTCAGGGACAGTGTCTGGTGGGTAGTTTAACTGGGGCGGTTGCCTCCTAAAAGGTAACGGAGGCGCCCAAAGGTACCCTCAGCCTGGTTGGCAATCAGGTGTCGAGTGTAAGTGCACAAGGGTGCTTGACTGTGAGACAGACATGTCGAGCAGGAGCGAAAGCTGGGACTAGTGATCCGGCGGTGGCATGTGGAAGCGCCGTCGCTTAACGGCTAAAAGGTACCCCGGGGATAACAGGCTGATCTTCCCCAAGAGTCCATATCGACGGGATGGTTTGGCACCTCGATGTCGGCTCGTCGCATCCTGGGGCTGGAGCAGGTCCCAAGGGTTGGGCTGTTCGCCCATTAAAGCGGTACGCGAGCTGGGTTTAGAACGTCGTGAGACAGTTCGGTCCCTATCCGCTGCGCGCGCAGGAGATTTGAAAGGGGCTGTCCCTAGTACGAGAGGACCGGGACGGACGAACCTCTGGTGTGCCAGTTGTCCTGCCAAGGGCACGGCTGGTTGGCTACGTTCGGAAGGGATAACCGCTGAAAGCATCTAAGCGGGAAGCTCGCCTTAAGATGAGATCTCCCTCGGGGTTAACCCGGTAAGGCCCCCAGCTAGACGACTGGGTTGATAGGCCGGAGGTGGAAGCGCTGCAAGGCGTGGAGCTGACCGGTACTAATAGGCCGAGTGGCTTGGCTTCTGCATTCTTTGTCATGTTTCGCGTCCACTGTGCGGTTCCCGGGATGCGGCCGGTCCCGCAAACCAGCCAGGACGAACCTCCTGGCCGGAGCGGACCGCACATCTCCATAGTGTTTCGGTGGCCATGGCGAAGGGGAAACACCCGGTTCCATTCCGAACCCGGAAGTTAAGCCCTTCAGCGCCGATGGTACTGCGCGGGGGACCGCGTGGGAGAGTAGGACGCCGCCGGACATCTTCAGCTGAGGCCGCCCCCACCCGGGGCGGCCTCAACTGCGTTGTCCGGGAAAATCAGGTCGGCCAAGGCGCGAGGACCAGGCTGGGGATGACGGCCGAGCTGAGGATGACGGCTGAACCGTCCCGTGGAGCCTGGCGTGCGCTCAGGGTGCCGGGCATTCGGCGGCCAGGTGGCGGCCACCCTGGGTGCCGCGGATTACCGCGGGCTGCCGTTGCGTGCCGAAGGCTCGCCACCGGCCCGTCAGCCGGACCACGGCGCCGCTGCCCGGGTGCACGGTAAGCCGGGCGGTTACCCGGCCGGACGACTGATTCCAGAGAGCGGTGCCGTCGATGACGGCGTCGCTCACCCACCGCACGCCGCGCAGAGTGATCTTCAGGTTATTTCCGCCGGAGAAGGTGACCCGGCCGCCGCGCAGTCCCAGGTCCCGGTCGCCGCTGAGCAGCGGCCAGCGGCTTACCTCGTCCCCCACGCTGGCCAGGGCCACGGTGGCGGCGCGGAGGGCCTGGCGGCCGGCATGGTTGCCGGGCAGGGGGCTCGCCGGGATCGCGTCCGCCAGCAGCCGCGGATAGCTGCCCACGGTGTGGATCGGGGCCACCCGGCCCGCGCACGAGGTGTTCTCGCCAGGCAGGCCGCCGGGATCCTGCACGAAACGCTGGTAGATCGACATAGCGCAGCCGCTATTGCCGTCCTGCTCGGTGACGTGGGTCAGGTTAGCCAGCGTCACCAGCCGGGCCGAGGGGCCCATCTGCCGCGCGACCAGGGTGGCGCCGTGCAGCCGGGGAGTCAGCGAATCGAGGCTGCCGGACAGGATGAGCACGGGCAGCCGGGGCGGGACGAGTGGCGGCCGCCCGGTGATCGGCGGATTGTGGTGTACGGGGGCGGGCCAGTCCAGGCAGGCGCTGTAGGCCTCGGTGTACTGGTCCATCGACGTCCACTGCCTCAGGCTGAACGGGGCGAAGGTCCCGGCTGGCTCGCGGCGCAGCGCCGCGAGGTACTGCCGGTGCCGGACCGCAGGCGGTGCGGACCGGTCGAAGAGCTGCACATAGTCGGTGCATGACACGGCGAAATACAGCCCGTCGCTGAACCCGGGCAGCGATTCGTTCGTGTCGTCGAAGCCCAGCGACAGCGCGGCGAGCCGCAGCAGCGGCGCGGCGTCGTCATGCTGCAGCAGCGCCCGGGCGGCCGCGTCCAGATCCTGGTACACGACTGGGTCGAAGCCGGCGTTGTTGACCAGGTTGACCAGGGTCAGCGGGGTCACCGTCAGGCGCCCGCGGGTACCGGACGCCGTGGTGGCCGGGCCGCTGACGGGCCGCCGGGCCAGCCGCCGGGCCAGCGCGCCGATCCGCGCCCAGGCGCGGCCGCCGCGGGTCGCCGCGGCGCAGGCCGCTGACCGCTCGCACGCCTGGGCGAAGGCGCGCCGGGCGGTCAGCACCGTCGTGGTGTACCAGGGATCTAGCCCGAGGACCTGGTACGTGGAGTCCAGCGTTACCGAACGCAGCTGCCCGGGGTACCGGGACGCGAAGACCTGGGCGAACCAGCTGCCATAGGAATCCCCGTACAGGTCCACCCGGCCCAGCCGGAGGGCGCGCAGCACGCCCGCTACATCCCGGGCCGAGTAGGCGGTGTTGAACAGGTCGGAAGCGTGCACCCAGCCGCCGTCCCGGTAACGCCAGGTGTGATTCAGCAGCGCGCCGCAGGCCGCCACCAGCTGGCCGAAGTGGCGGCCGTACTGCTTCGCGCCCGCATGCTCGAGCCCTGGGCAGTTCACCGGGGTGGACGTGCCGGTGCCGCGCAGGTCGATCAGCAGCAGGTTGCGAGTGGCCAGCAGGCCGCCCGTCATGGCCAGGTACTGAGCTTCCGAGCCGGTGGAGGCGTACCCGGGGCCACCTTCCACGGCGAGGATGGTCCCAGCGGCGTGACCGGTGGCCGGCAGCCAGCGGAAGCCCAGATGGATCCGGGGGCTGACCGCTGAGGAGTAGTCCAGTGGCACCGCCAGCCCCCCGCAGAAGGTGAGCGGTTTCACGGCGCAGCGGCGCAGGGTGATCGTGCCCACCCGCAGCCCGGCCGCCCCGGTGGGGGCCGCTGCCGCCATGGCTGTCGTGGCCGCCGCGGATGCCGGAAGGCCGGCGGGGAGTACCGCCATCGCGGCCGCGGGACTGGCGGCCAGCGCGACGCTGGCGGCCAGCGCGACGGCCAGGACGGCAAAGCGCCGCAAGGGTCCCATCTGGCGATCGTACCGACGCGCCCCATGAGGCGCTATGACCAATCCGGGGCGCTCCAGGCTCACCGACCTGACCGGCCCGCCGGGTGCACGGTAACTCCGGAATGGAAGCGACGCGATTTTACTTCGGCTGGTTCGCTGATTTTGAGTGAGGCATGCCCGCGACGTGATAAACATTCCTCCGGCGATCGTGCTACATATACGGAAAGGCCCCACGGCGAATTCCCGCCGGCCAGGGTGTCCGGGCGCGGATCCTTGACGTATCGGCCGTGATATTTCCTCCCCCGAGTTTCACTTGCTGACGTCAGGGGCAGGCTGAGCTGGGGCAATACGGGGGGCGAGATGATGAGAACGTTTATACCGGGGAGCCAGGGCATATGGTGCACCCGGGCTAAAATGGCCTATGCCGTGGTGGCAGTTGCTTCGATCGGCGCAGTGTGGCCGGCCACTGAAGCCTCGGCGCAATGGCATCCGACCTCTGCGCCGCATCAGCCGCCTATCCAGTCCGGCCTCGCTTTTACCTGGGGGAATAACGGGACGGGGGAGCTCGGCCAGGGGAACGATAAGGACTCTTCGGTACCTCTCGCCATCCCGACACTGAACTGGCCGATCTCGGCTATCTCGACGGGAACCGACGGCAGTCTCGCGCTCACCCGCAGGGGACGGGTCTGGGCCTGGGGCGGGAACGACCAGGGCCAGCTGGGCATCGGCAGCCAGCAGGACCACAACGCGCCGGTGATGGTCAAAGGGCCTGGTGGCCTGGGCTATCTGTCGCGCATCACGGCGGTCTCTTCCACCAACGTGGCCAGTGCGGCGCTGAACGCCGACGGCCACGTCCTTACCTGGGGCGACAACATCTGGGGGCAGCTGGGCAACGGGACCGTGGACGGCCCGGACCACTGCCCGACCTCGATGAGCCAGCCACCGGGCCCGGGCGACGTCTGCAGCAAACTGCCCGTCTCGGTCGTGGGCCCCTCGGGCCAGGGGACGCTGTCGGGGGTCGTGGCCATCGCCGGCTCGAACGACGACGACCTGGCGCTGCGGTCCGACGGAACGGTGTGGACCTGGGGGATCAACGTCTCCGGGCAGCTGGGCATCGGGACTCATTCAGGTCCCCAGGAGTGCAAGCCGTACAGCCATTACGCGGCCGTCGGCTGCAGCACGAAACCGGTCCAGGTGGCCGGGCCGGGTGGCAAGGGCGTGCTCAGCCACGTCGTCGCCGTCGCCGGCGGCGCCGACTATGACGTGGCGCTGCGGGCCGATGGGACCGTCTGGGCCTGGGGGTCCGACGCCTTCGCCGACCTGGGCCAGGCCTCGCCCTCGCCCGAGCGGTGCTACAGCCCGTTCGCCGGCGACTCTCTTCCCTGCAGCACCGTCCCGGTGCAGGTCACCGGGCCCAATGGTGCTGGGCACCTGAGCCATATCACGGCCATCTCGGCTGAACCGTCCGCCAACGGACTGCACGTGATGGCGCTGCGCTCGGACGGCACCGTCTGGTCCTGGGGTGTGGATGACCTCGGGCAACTCGGCAATGGGAAGTCGGAAGAGTTCGACAACCTGCCGAGTCAGGTGGTCGGCCCGAAGGGCCAGGGGCACCTGCAGCACGTCGTGTCGATCGCAGCGGGCGGCGGGTTCAGCATGGCCAGGCTGGCCGACGGCAGCATCTGGACCTGGGGCGAGAACAGCAGCGGCCAGCTGGGGATCGGCAACGCGACCGGTCCCAGTGTCTGCACTTCCGACCGCACACCCTGCAGCCTGGTGCCGGTCCAGGTGAAAGGCGCCGATGGGGCCGGCAAATTCACCGGGAGCGTAGCCATCTCGGCCGGGCAGGTACACGCGGCGGCGCTGCGGGCCCCGTAACCACGCCACCCTGGCGCCACGGCCCCGCCGGGACGCCTACCGCCTTCACCGGACCTCGTCCATATGCCGCTCCGGGTCTGGCCAGTACAGTAAGGGCTGGCCGTGCTGATCAGGCGTGCACGGCGAAAGGGGTGGGTGTGGAGCTAGAGCCGGGCCCTCAGCGGCGGCCACTGACACGTCAGGACAGTCACGCGGCGGAGCAGATGGTGGAGCGCGCCGCCGAACTGGCCCGCGATTCCCACGCCCGGACCCGCCATGCGGCGGTGCTGGTGAAAGACGGGAGCATGCTGGCCTGGGGAACCAACGGCGTGCCCTTTCCCGGCGAAGACCATTGCTACTGCAAGGCCGGGGAACTCGGCCAGCATGACCAGTGCCGTACGCACGCGGAGCAACGGGCCCTCATGCTGGCCCGTGAAGGGGACGGCTGGCAGCGGCTGCAGGGATCGAAGCTGATCTACGTGCGGCTGGAGGCGGACGACTCGGTCCGGCTGGAGGACCCGCATTTCTGTGCCCGCTGCAGCCGCACCGCGCTCTCCCTGGGGGTCGCGGAGTGGATCTTCGCGCTGTCGGACGGCCTGGCCAGCTACGCCGCCGCGGACTACGACAAGATCTCCCAGCTCAGCTGGTAGCGCCAGGCCGGGCCGTCTCAGCCGGGACGTCTCAGTCAGGGCGGCGCACCCCGGGGCGTGAGTCCACCCCGTCGAGCACCCCGTCCCACACGACGTGCAGCCAGAAGGCCGTCCGGCCCGGCCAGCCCCTATGCGGCCCGCGCGGGTGCGGCCGCGTAGGTGCGCGCCGGAGGGCGGCACGGTAGCCGAGGGCCAGCTGCTCGCCCTCCAGGGCGGTCAGCCGCTCCTGCATCCAGGCCAGCAGCGCCTGTTCCGCCGAGCGGTACTCATCCAGGCACTCTTCCAGCCACAGCTGTTCGGTACCGGGCAGGCGGGCGGCGCGCCCTCCATCCCCGGACAGATGGGACTGGAGGACGCGGAGCGCCCACGCGGTCTCGCGGGCCTCCGCACGGCAGCGCCGGAGGAGGTGCTGGTCCTCGCCGAGACGCCGGCTGGCGTCCGGGTACACGATCCGCTGCATGGCGGCCAGGTGCCCACTCAATCTCGCCACCGCCCGGTAACCCCACACCGGCGCGCCGTCGCGGCATCCCACGGCTCCCTCGTAGGTAGCCTCGATGAGCGCGCCGATCGGACCGTTTGGGTTACTTAATTCCAGCTCGGCCGGATGGCCGTCCCGGGGATCCGGGACGGCCATCCGGTCCGCTGTCGAGTTGATGGCCACGGCGGTCCCCTTACGCATAAAGGTGCGGGACACGGGCCGCTGCTGCGGCGGGCGTGTAGCGCGAACTTATGCAGGGCCGCCCGGGAGCGCGTCCCCCGGCCGGGGGAAGGAAGGGGTGGTCCGCGCCGGTGCCTACGGGGGTTTCCGGGCCACGCCCACCAGGTTCCCGTACCGGCTGGGATCGTCGGGCACGTCGGCGGCTGAGTCGGGCCGCCACAGGGACACGTACACCAGCCCCGGGTCCACGAGGGTGAAGCCGTCGAAGAAACGCAGGATCTCCGCGCGGCGGCGCAGGTTGATGCGCATGGAGACGCTCCGGTTGTACATCTTCTCGAAGGCCTCGTTGGCCGCCGTGTGGTCCTCGTTGGTGGCCTGGCCCACCACGAGGTAGCTGCCGGGGGCCAGTGCGTCACGGAGGGTGGCCACAATCCGCCACGGATCCTCGGCATCCGCAATGAAGTGCAGGACGGCGACGAGCAGCAGCCCGACCGGCCGGCTGAAGTCGATCATCCGCCCGGTGGCCGGATGGGTGAGGATTTTTTCCGGTTCGCGGAGGTCGGCCTCGATGATGGCGGTCTGCTCGTGGCCGGCCAGGATGGCTTTGCTGTGCGCGATCGCGACCGGGTTGACCTCGACATAGGCCACCCGGCTGTCCGGGGCGGCTTGCTGGGCGACCTCGTGCACGTTTCCCTCGGTCGGGATCCCGGAGCCGATGTCGAGGAACTGCCGGATACCGGCCCCGGCCAGAAACCGCACGGCACGGCCGATGAACGCCCGGTTCGCGCGGGTGAACACGCGGGCGTTGGGGTCCACCGCAGCCAGTGCCCGGCCAGCATCCTGGTCGGCGAGGAAGTTGTGGCTGCCGCCCAGCAGGTAGTCATAGACCCGGGCCGTGTTCGCCCTTCGGGTGTCTATCCCGGGCGGGGCCCAGTCAGGCTGGTCAGCCACTACTGCTCCGGTCCGGAGACGGCACGTTTCATATTTGGCACGATAGCGCACCGCAAGGAGACGGCTGCCCATAGATGCTGCCCAGGTCAATGGCTTACCGGAATGGCCAGATCCCTGCGGCGTTTTGGCTCCGGGCCCGTTACCGCCCAGGCGGGCTCCCGGGGCCTGCCCAGGTCCGTGGTTGACAGCCGGGCCGATCGGAGGTCCACTCCGTGTACCTGCCCTGTCACTTTGAGGAGCGAGGCTCGTGGTCTGGTTATTGATCGTTCTGTGGTGCGTGACGATCGCCCTGATCGTGTTCCTGGTCCTGACGCTGAGGCGCCGCCGGCGGGCGCGGATCGCGGCGCGGGTGTGGCGGCCGGACCGGAGCGGCCGCGGCCCGCGGGTCGGAACCTAGGAGCTGCGCCCCGGCGCCCAGGCTGGCGGGCATAAACCCACCAGCCTGGGTAGCTGGACCCCGTGGTCTGGGCTCTCAGCGCTCTGCTGGTCATCGTCGTGGGCCTGCCGGTGATCGCGTGGGCGGCGACGCGGGGTCTCGCCCGCCGGCCCCCGGCGCCGCTCAGGCCGTATCACGGACGGGCCGAGTCCTGGGTTCACCAGCAGTACACCCTGGACTGGCCGCAGTGCTCCCTCATCCTCAGGGCCGTCGCCCAGGGCCGCCGGGTAGCCGATCCGGCACTGGAAGACGCCGCGCACCGGCTGGCCGCCGCCACGCTGGCCGGGAAAGTGCCCGGTGTGTGGCTGCTGCGCCTGGCCCCAGGGGTGAACGTCGTGCTGGGACTCGGCCTGGCCACTTTAGGAATTGGCGGCCTGCTGCGGGGCAAGGACACGATGACCGCGATGATCCTGATTCCCGAGGGTGCGTTGTTCTGCATCCTCGGCTGGTACCAGTACGCCCGCGGTGCCGGGCGGCAACGGGCGAAAGCGGCCCGGGCTCTCGAACTCAACCAGCTCGCGGCTCACCCCCGTGCCTGAGCACTATCCGTGCCCCTGGCTCGCCGCAACGTCCCTGGCTCGCCGCAACGTCCCTGGCCGCCGCAACGTCCTGGCTCCCGCAACGTCCCTGGCTCGCCGCGACGCTCCTGGCTCGCCGCGACGCTCCTGGCTCGCCGCAACGCGACGGCGCGCAGGCCGAGGAGCAGCGGCAGCGAGCCGTCCTCCCGGATCTGCCCGGGCAGGCTCGGCGCGGCCAGCAGGTCCGCGCCGTTCTCTAGCTCGCGGCCGAGCGCGTCCAGATCTAGCCGGGCCGTGAGCGTCCCCTCGCTGTAGCGCCTTTCCCCGGGAGCAAGGGCGCGGCGGCCAGCCAGGTCGTCCGCGGTCACCGACAGCCGCGTCAGGCCGAAGAACTCCGGCTTGGCGCCCCGGTCCAGCCAGCGGGCGAACCCGGCGACCGTGGTGCTGCTGATCTCCTCCGGCCGGATGGCTGTCTCCTCGCACAGTTCACGATGCATGCCCCGGCGCAGGATGTCCTGCAGGGTCGCGGTCGTGCGGCGGCCGAGATCCCGTGGCTCGAGCTGAGCCACTGCCGGAGGGGGCCAGCAGCATCGGGCTGGCCAGGTTGAGCCGGGACTGGCGGACCATCACGAGCGCGCCATCGGCGGTCACGGCCAGGGTGGAGACGCCGATGGCGTTGGCCAGCGCGCTCTCGGCGAGGGTGCGCAGATGGCCCTCCGGGGTGACGAGCAGGCTCGGCCGCGGGTCACATTCCGCACCGGTGTCCCGGTGCGTGATCCGCAGTGCGCACAGGTCGTTCGAGCACTCGGAGTCGAAGAAACGCGCTGTGTGCAGCCTGATCGGGGTGACCCGGCCGGAAACCGGCGGCAGCGGGTCGCCGCGCATCCCGACCACCTCGCCGTTGAAGACCAGGCGCCCGTGATGGCACGCCCGCAGGACGTAGGGCGCGGCGGCTTCGAGCGACCCGGGCAGGCGATAGGGCTCCCGGGCCAGCTCGGTTACCAGTCCCGGGCCGGGGAGTGCCTGGTCGATCGGGTCGCTGACCAGGGCTGTGCCACGGCCGGGGATGCGCAGGTACACCGGGTCCGGATAGGAAGGCGGGGGAGGTGCCGCGTCCCCGGGAAACGGGGCGGCCGGGGCGGAAAACTCGTAGTCAGGCCATCGAACGCCGAGCTGGTGCACGTCAGGCACTGAGTCCCCCGGTCCCGGCCCCGGTGCGGCCAGCAGAATGACAGTCACGGTACTGGAGAGGATTCCCGTGTGCCCGCCAGCACCCATGCCGCACGGCTACACGAACAACACGACCAGGGACGGCCCCACGGTAGTCAAGGACTACCTCGGGCCGGATGCGGCACTCCGGCGTGAGACGGAGGCCCGCGCGCTGACCGCCCTGGCCGGCCGGCTGCCGGTTCCGCCCGTCCTCGGCGGCCACGGCACCCGGCTGACCATCGGGTTCATGCCCGGGCGGCACGGCCAGGACCTGATCGTGGCCGGGTTGGCGGAGCCGGTGCTGGCCGCCTGCGGCCGGATGCTGCGGCGGGTGCACACGATCGATCCCGGGCTGGTCCTGCGCGCCGCGCCCTCCCGGCCCGGACTGCGCGCCGCGCCGTCCCGGCCCGGACTGCGCGCCGCGCCCTCCCGGCCGGGAGCGGTACTGGTCCACGGTGATTACGGCCCCAACAACACGCTCCTGGACCCGGACGGCCGTCAGGTCAGCGCCCTGCTGGACTGGGAGTGGGTGCACGCTGGCCACGCCGTCGAGGATCTGGCCTGGTGTGAGTGGATCATCCGGATGCACCATCCGGAGCAGACCGGATCGCTCGGCGCGTTCTTCGGTGCCTACCAGGATGAACCCCCGTGGCCAGACCGTCATCAGGCGATGCTGGCCCGGTGCCGCGAGCTGCTCGGGATGTCCCGGCGGTCCGGGCCCGGTGGGGAACTGGCCCGCCAGTGGCAGGACCGCCTGGCGATCACCGCCTCCTGGACGGAATGAGCGCGCCTCCGCGCCCCTGCGGGCCTCATCCCCCCGGCGGCCCTCATCTCCGGCGGGTGATGTACCAGCTGGCCAGGTCCGTGACCGTGATGGCATGGCCGGATTGGGAGACAGTGACTCGGTCATCGCCCAGGCGTCCGGCGAGACGTTCAGCCGGGTCATGGACCATGTCGCCCAGGGCTTCGAGGCGCTGGGTGCAGCGGTCCTGGTCGCCGGCATTGTGTGGTCGTTCGTGCTGGCCGTGGTGGCGTGGCGGCGGTCAGGCCGGCCCGCCACCGGCTATGTGGCGCTGCGCTCGGCCTTCGGCGGGACGCTGCTCCTCGGGCTGGAGGTCCTCGTGGCGGCCGACCTGGTCCGCACGGTCGCCGTCGCCCCCACCATCGATAACGTCCTGGTCCTGGGCCTGATCGTGCTGATCAGGACGGTGCTGAGCTTCTCCCTGGAAACCGAGATCGAGGGTGTCGCGCCGTGGCGCCGGGCCCAGATGAGCGGCGTGGGGGGCATCCGCCAGGCCACAGCCAGCGCCCTGGCCGCCCGCCCCCGGACGCCCTCCTCCGGCGGTTGACATGCAGCCGAAAGGCTGCCTATATTTAGGCAGCCAAGAAGCTGCATATTCCTGAGGAGGACCGACATGGCTGACATCCGGCACCGGGTGGGGATCACCGCACCGAAAGACCAGGTCTACAAGGCCCTGGCCACGATCGAGGGGCTGTCCGGCTGGTGGACCCGGGACACCACCGGGGACCCTGCCGCCGGGGGCAAGCTGGAGTTCTTCTTCGGCCAGGCCGAGCCGGGCGCGGTCATGGAGGTCACCGAGGTCGTTCCCGGCCAGCGGGTGGCCTGGCGCTGCGTGCAGGGGCCGGACGAGTGGGTGGGGACCGTCCTCACGTTCGGCCTGGCGGAGTCGGACGGCGAGACCGTGCTGCTGTTCACCCACGGGGACTGGCGTGAGCCGGTCGAGTTCATGTACCACTGCAGCACGAAGTGGGCGTACTTTCTGCTAAGCCTGAAGGCCGGGCTCGAGGGCGGTTCGGCCACGCCCTATCCCGGTGACATGGCGATCAGCAGGTGGGGCTGACCGGCGGACGGGGCTTGCCCAGGAGCGGATACCGACGAGTGGATGACGTGTTCCGGGCCCTGTCCGACCCGAGCCGGCGGCGCCTGCTCGACAGCCTGAACCAGCGCAACGGGCAGACGCTCCGTGAGCTGTGCGCCGGGCTGGATATGGCCCGGCAGTCCGTCAGCAAGCACCTGGCGATCCTGGAAGGCGCCAATCTCGTCACCACGGTCCGCCGCGGCCGGGAGAAATTCCACTATCTCAACGCCGCCCCCATCAACGACATCGCAGAACGCTGGGTCAACCGCTACGACCAGCCGCGTGTGGCCGCATTGTCGGATCTGAAAAGAGCTCTCGAGGACACCACGATGGACAAGCCTGAGTTCGTCTACACCACGTATATCCGCACCACGCCAGAGCAGCTGTGGCGCGGGCTGACCGACCCGGCTTTCACCCGGCGCTACTGGCGGGTCGCCTTCGACTCCGACTGGAAACCCGGGTCGGCCTGGACGCTCCGGCTGGACCAGGGCGACGTGAAGATCGCCGATCCGGCGCAGGTCGTGCTCGAATCCGACCCGTACCGGCGGCTGTCGTATACCTGGCACACGTTCACGCCGGAATGGGCAGCCGCCTACGACGTCAGCGACGAGCACCTCGCCAAGGTCGCCAGCGAGCCCCGCTCGAAGGTGACCTTCGACCTCGAGCCGCTCGGGGAGATGGTCAAGCTGACCGTCGTCCATGACGGCTTCGGGCCCGGGAGTGCCGTGCTGCCCGGCGTCAGCGAGGGCTGGCCGCGCATCGTGTCCGGCCTCAAGACGCTGCTCGAAACCGGAGACCTCCTCCCCGCCGGGTAGCTCGCCGCGTAACCCGCCGGGTGGCTCGCCAGGCCGTCCCGGGACGGCCCGGGCTGGCCCGGATCACGGCGGTGCCCCGGGTTTGGCCAGGCCGGCCCGGGGCAGTTCATGGCCCGTCGGAGGCGGGTGGTCGCGGTGAATCCAGTCGAGCGGGTGATCCGCAAGGTAGACGCGACTCAGCAGCGCTCCACACCGGCCGCCTTCGGGTTCGGCGTGATCAAGAAGTACGGCGACGACAACGGCGGCGTCCTGGTCTCGAACCTGGCCTTCTCAACTTTCCGCGCGCTGTTTCCCCTGCTGCTGATCCTGGTGACTGTGCTGGGCCTGGCGGCCTCGATTGACGCGGGGTTCCGGCAGGACGTCATCGATGCCGTCGCCAGGCAGATCCCAGAGGTCGGCAGACAGGTGACCGGGAACGTGCATCAACTGCGGCGTTCCAGCGTCATCGGCCTCGTCGTGGGCCTGATCGGCCTGGTCTGGGGAGCGACGGGGCTCGCTCAGGCGGGCCTGTTCACGATGGAGCAGGTGTGGAACCTGCCGGGGCCCGCCCGGCCCGGGTACGTGCAGCGGCTCGGCCGGGCCCTGGAGTTCCTCGGCCTGCTCGGCGTGGGGGTGATCCTCACCACGCTGCTGGCCAGCCTCAACACCTACGGCAAGAAGGCCGTCATCTTCGTGATCCTGGCCGAGGTGGCGGCGGGGCTGCTCAACGTGGCCATGTACCTGGTCTTGTTCCGGGTCCTGACCCCGAAGGGGGTGCCCACCCGGAAGCTGATCCCGGGGACGGTGGCCGGGGGGATCGCCTGGACCCTGCTGCAGATCCTCGGCACGTACCTGGTGCATCACTACATGCGCAGCGGCTCGGCCTACGGCGTCTTCGGGACCGTCCTCGGCCTGGTGGCCTACATCTACCTGGCCGTCGAGATCACCGTGTACGCGGCCGAGCTCAACGTGGTGCTGGCCCGGCGGCTGTGGCCGCGCTCCATCGTCCAGCCGCCCCTCACCGAAGCCGATAGGGCCAGCCTGGCGCTCCAGGCGCTGCAGAACCAGCGGCGCGAGGAGCAGCACATCGAGGTGTCCTTCAGCGACCGGCCGCCGGGCGACCACGTCCCGGACAGCACCCCGCAGACGCCTCAGGAAGTCGCCCCGCCCGCCCCCGGGCCCGACCCGGAACCGGCCGCACCAGCCGCACCGGCCGCACCAGCCGCACCGGCGGCACCAGCCGCGGAGCCCAACGGGCGCGGCGCGGCCCGCTCTATCCGGCCACCGGACTAATTAAGCGGATTTCCCGTACTGAATGCGGGTGAGCCTCCCGAAAGGTTTCCCGGGAGTTTGCCGGGTGATCTGCCTGCGCATTATTCCCTGCGTAATGCCGTCTACGGGGGAGCGGGATAATCGTGTTCAGTATCGTCACCCAGGTGCGCCCGGGGCGCGGGGCAATTGTCCGTAAAGGCCATTCCGGGCCACGGGTTCCAGGGCGCGCCGCGGGCGTGGCCCTGGTCACGGCCGGCCTGGCCGCGTCCGGGGTGATGTGCGGGAGCGCGGCCGCCGCCGCCGCAGCCACCCGGCCAGGCCACTCAAATCCCCCGCCCGCCTACGCGCGGACCCTGACCGTCAGCCGGCTCAGCGACGCCGGGCCGGGATCGCTGCGGGCGGCGATCACCACGGTGAACACCAGCCTGCCGGGTCGCCCGGCGCTGATCAGGTTCACGGTCCGCGGCATGATCACCCTGTCCAGCCCGCTGCCCCCGGTGTCCCGCAACGTGACCATCAGCGGGAGCGACGGCCCCCGGGTACGCCGGCGGCGCGCCGGTGGTGGGAATCAACGCCAACGGGCAGGCCGGCCTGGAGTTCGACCCCGGCTCAGCCGGATCACGGCTGCTGGCCCTCGCCGTGGACGGCGCGAGCGGCGCCGGGGTCAGGCTGGGGGCCAGCAACATCACCCTCGACGCCAATTACATCGGCCTCAATCTCTCCGGTGCCGCGGCCGGCAACCACGGGGACGGGGTTTACGTGGCGGCGGGTCGTACGCGAGCACGATCGGGGAGAATCCGTCCGGCAAATCCGGTGCGGTCTCCAACGTGATTTCCGGGAACGGCGGGAACGGCATCACGCTGTTCGGGTCCTCGCTCAACACCATCCAGGACAACCGGATCGGCACCAACCCGGCCGGCACGTCGGCCGTGCCCAACCGCCTCAACGGCCTCGCGATCGCCGGGCTCTCGTACGCCAACGAGATCGGCGGCACCGCGTTCGTCGACTCGGCCACCGGCCAGGCCAACAACCCGACCGGCAGCAAGGGCACCGTGACCCCGGTATTCGTGGTCCCGCCGCTCGGCAACCTGATTTCCTCTAACGGTCTTAACGGCGTGATCATCGACGGGCGGCGCCGGCCACAACGAGCTCAACGGGAACTTCATCGGCACCACGGCCAACGGCGACGCCGCCCTCGGGAACGGGGCCAACGGGGTGTGGATCGACGGGGCGCAACTGACAACTCGCTGGCCGGCTGCAAGTTCGTGAACAACCCGTTCGTGTACTACAACGTCGTCAGCGGCAACAGGCAGAACGGGCTGCGCGTCACCGACGCCCACGGCACGGTCGTGCAGGGCAACTTCTTCGGCACCGGCGCCAACAACACCGCCCTGGTGGCCAACCGGCTGGACGGCATCCTGGTCGACGGAACGCTCGACCGGCACCCAGGTGGGCGGGGTGATCCCGCTGGGGAACGTGTCCGCCGGCAACGGCCGCAACGGCATCGAGGTCACCGGCCAGGTCAGCGGGTTCACCACGTTCAACACCTTCGGCGGGCTGCTGGCCTTCAAGGGCGCCGCGCCGAACGGCCGGGACGGCCTGCTGATCACCGCCACCGGGGGTGACAACCTGGTCCGCACCAACGTGTTCTCCGGGAACCGCGGCAACGGCATCGAGCTGGGCGGCAACGCGTCCGGGGTCACCGTGGACCCGGACATCGCCGGCCTGACCACCAAGGGCAACGCGGTGCTGCCCAACGGCGGGGACGGCCTGCGGATCGACGGCACCGCGCACGGCAACACGATCGGCGGCTCGCTGCGGTCGGTGATCCCGCAGGACACGTTCTCCGGGAACGCCGGGTACGGCGTGGCCATCTCCGGCCAGGCGCATAACAACCAGGTGTTCAGCAGCTTCATCGGCACCAACATTCAGGGCCTGGCGGCGCTGGCCAACCAGAAGGGCGGCGTGCTGCTCAGCGGGAACGCGTACGCCAACGTGATCGGCGCCCTCAGGATGCGGCCGGCCAACCTGATCAGCGGCAACAGCGGTACCGGCGTGCTGCTGCGGGCCGGCACGACCCGGAACCTGATCCTCAATAACTACATCGGGCTGGACCGCCTGGGCCGGCGGCTGCCGAACACCGGGCGCCCGATCGTGGACTACGGCCGGGGCAACATCATCCGGGGCAACCGGACCTGAGCCAGAGCGCAGGGGCCTGGGGCGGCCGCCCGTGCGTCAGGCGGGCGCGCTGCCTCAGGCGGCGGCCAGCACCCCCACCCGGCGCTGGGCCGTCAGCCGGCTGCGGGAGGTGCCGACGTAGCTGCCCGAGGCCGGCGCCACGTCGCTGTAATCGCGGCCGGTGGCGACCGTGACGTAGCTGCTGCCCGCACGCCGGCCGTGGCAGGGATCGAAGGGCACCGCGATCGCGTCCCGGGCCCGGGGCACCACCACCTCGACCCAGGCGTGCGTGCCGCCCTGGCCGATCAGGTGCCCGGATACGTACCGGGCGGGGACCCCGGCCAGGTGGCAGAGGGACAGCATCACGTGGGCCATGTCCTGGCAGACGCCGCGGCCGCCCGCGAGCGCCTCGGCGGCCGTGGTCCGCACCGAGGTGACCCCGTCGGCGTACTCCAGCGAGGTATGCACCAGGTCGCAGATCCATTCCGCCTGGGCCAGCGGGCTCACGGCGCTGGCCGGCAGGCGGGCGGCGAGGTCGCGGAGCCGGTCGTCAGCGGCGGTCAGCCGGGTCGGGGCCAGCAGCGCCGGGCTGCGGGTTGCCTCGCGCGGCAGCACGGCGTAGCCGTCGCGGCGGATCCGCTCGACGATGGCGGTCAGCCGGAACTCCACGGCCTGGGCCACGTGCTCGGCGCGCAGCCAGGTGACCACGTTGCCGCGGGAATCCCGGGCCACCCTGCGCCGGGCCTGGGCCCCCGCGACCTCCAGCTGGTGCGCCCGCCGGTGCTGGCCGCCGTGCCGGTCAGGCGGCACGATGACCAGGCGCTGACGCAGCGCCCGCACCGGGGCGTCGTACTCGTAGCGGAAGCTCTGCTCGATGATGTAGGTCACCCGCCGGGCGGCGTCCAGGTCCAGGCCCCGGTGGTCGAGCAGCTGTGACCCGTGCTCCTGGAACTGCTGCAGCTGGGGATCGAGTGTCATCCGGGCGCCTCCTCAGCCTGAACCACCATCGATTCCAGGATCGGGCCGCCGAACGTCGTGGCCATGGCCACGTCCGACGCGTCACGTCCCCGGCCGATGACCACCCGGCCCTTGCGGCGCATGTTGTTCCGGGGATCAAAGGTCCACCAGCGCTGGCCCAGCCAGACTTCCATCCAGGCCGCGAAGTCCATCGGCGCCGGGTCCGGGGGCACGTCCATGTCGGGCAGGTACCCGAACACGTAGCGGGCCGGGATGTTCAGCGCCCGGCAGAACGAGATGGCCAGGTGGGTGAAGTCGCGGCACACGCCCCGGCCCGCCGCGTTCACGTCCGCGGCGGTGGACAGCGGGGTGCTGCTGCCGTAGCTGAACTCCAGGTGGCTGTGCACGTGGTCGCAGATGGCCTGGACCCGGCCGTAGCCCGGGGCCAGCGCGCCGAACCGGGACCACGCCTCGTCCCCCAGCACGTCGGGCAGGCAGTACCGGCTGGGCAGGGTGTAGATCAGCGTGTCGTCCGGCAGCGCGTCGGGCGGGGCTTCCGCGGCGCCGGAATCCGCGTCCTCGGTGGCGTCAGGAACGTCGGCCACCGCGTGATAGCCGAAGCTGGACCGGCCCGCCGGGAGCACGGCCCGGGCACACGGGTTGCCGTACAGGTCGGTATAGCTGCGCAGTTTCATCGGCGGCTGCACCGACCACCGCTCGCCGTCCAGGACCACGTGTGCGGACGCGCGGGGCTGGACCTGGAAGACGACCGGCGTGTCGATCGGGCCAGGTAGGTGAAGTCACATCCCAGCTCGATCCGGCGCCGTCCCATATGCCCAATCTTCCACGGCGGATGTTTCTGCCCCGTTACGGCGGGTCCAGCCACGCCGGGCCGACCTTGCGCCGTGTGACTCATCTCACCCGCAGCTGCCGGCCCAGATCACGGCCGGTGCGAGACTGGTCAAAGCGCCGTGATCAGGGGTATCGTATTGCGTGAACGCTGGCCATCCGGCTTCGGCGTTCGCTGGTGCCGGGCCCCTGAGCCTGGCTAAGATGCCATCGCTGGCGGGCAGCGGGCATGGCGATCTGCCGCATGTGGGTAGATCGGGCGGGCAGGCGGGCGCGCAGAGCGCCGCCAGGTAGACTGGCCCGCCACGGGCCGCCATGGCCTGCGTAGCATGGCTGTCCGCCTTAATAGTTCCCGGCCCCAACGGCAGTGGCCGAAGGGCGTCCCTGGCAACTGCGGAACGGTGATGGGAGTCGGAATGCGCGTTCTGGTTCTAGGCGGCGATGGTTTCTGTGGCTGGCCGACCTCGCTCTACTTGTCGGACCGCGGCCACGATGTGACCATCATCGACAATCTGAGCCGCCGCAAGATCGACATCGACCTGGAGGTCGAGTCGCTGACGCCGATCAGGCCGATCGGCGAGCGGATCCGGGTCTGGGAAGAGGTCTCCGGCAAGGAGATCGGCTTCATCAGCCTGGACCTGGCCACGCGAGTACGACCGGCTGGTCGCGGTGCTGCCGGAGCTGCGGCCGGACGCGATCGTGCACTTCGCCGAGCAGCGGGCCGCGCCCGTACTCGATGCGGACCACGGCCACCAAGCGGTACACGGTGGACAACAACGTCCGGGCCACGCACAACCTGCTGACCGCGCTGGTCGAGACCGGGATCGACGCCGCGCTGGCGCACCTGGGCACGATGGGCGTCTACGGCTACGGCTGGTCGGGCAGCGCCCCGATTCCCGAGGGCTACCTGACCGTGAAGGTGCCCACGCCCGACGGTGAGCTGGAGCGGGAGATCCTGCACCCGGCCAACCCCGGGTCGGTGTACCACATGACCAAGACCCTCGACCAGCTCATGTTCGCGTTCTACGCCAAGAACGACGGGCTGCGGATCACCGACCTGCACCAGGGCATCGTGTGGGGCACCCAGACCGATCAGACCAGCCAGGACGAGCGGCTGATCAACCGGTTCGACTACGACGGTGACTACGGCACCGTGCTCAACCGGTTCCTGATGCAGGCCGCGATCGGGCACCCGCTGACCGTGCACGGCACCGGCGGCCAGACCCGCGCGTTCATCCACATCCGCGACACCGTGCGGTGCATCGAGCTGGCCATCAGCAACCCGCCCGAGGCCGGGGACCGGCCGCGGGTGCTGAACCAGATCACCGAGACCCACCGGGTGCTGGACCTGGCCAAGATGGTGGGCGACGTGATGGGCGTGGAGATCGCCTACCTGCCCAACCCGCGGCGGGAGGCCGAGGAGAACGACCTGATCGTCCGGAACGACCAGTTCCTGGCGCTGGGCCTGCAGCCGACCACGCTGTCGGAGGGCCTGCTCGGCGAGGGCACCGAGATCGCGAAGCACTACGCGCACCGGGCGGACCCCTCCAAGATCATCGCCCGCTCGGTCTGGAAGGCCGGCATGGAGACCGCCGACGACCTGATGACCGAGCTGCCCGGCCAGGAGTAACCACCTGGGCGCTTGAGCCCGGCCGCCGCGCGGTGGCACCGGATCCCCGGTGCCACCGCGCGGTGCTGTGCGCGCCCGGCTCCGCCTTCCCGGGCGAATCATGCCCGCCCGGGAATCATGTCCGGAAAATTCAGAGGAAACTCATAACCTTCTTGTCAATCGCCCCTGATTCCCGGCCTGCCGCGCACTACTGTCTCGGAAGTGCCGTCGGCGGCACGAAGGGGGAAGTAGTGAGGGCTGTCCGCATCCGGAGCGCCGATGGCTCTTGCTGAGCCTCCCGCCCGCCTTCCCCAAGCCTTCCTGGCCTTCTCCTCAGCCGCCGGTGCCGCATCGGATCCCCGTGGTCCGGGCGGGGAATTCAGGGTCCGCGCGGCCGCTGCGATGCTCACTGACGCCTGCCCCGTCGCGGCCGGGGGCGGGGACACCAGGGTCTGGCTGGCCGGTCCCTGGGGCCCTGGGGCCCGCCCTGGCGCCGGTTTCACGGCCCTGCTCTCCCGGCTGCCTCACGGCGCCCCGGGCCCGGAGGAACTCGGCCGGATCCTGCCCGACCCACGGCAGGATCCGCTGTCCGCCGGGCCGGCCGCCGCCAGGGTCCTGGCCAGCCTCACCCCGCCGTTCGCGGTGGTCAGCTGCGCCGGCCCGGACCGGCCCGTGCTCGCCGCCACCGACCAGCTCGGCCACCGCCACCTGTACTGGTGCCAGGGCGACGGCTGGGCCGCGATGGGGACCTCCAGCCTCGCCCTGGCCTACCTGGCCGCGGCCGGGCTCGACCGGGAAGCGCTGGCCGTGCACGGCCAGCTCGGGTTCCACCTCGGCTGCGCCACGCCGTTCGGGGACGTCCATAAGCTCGGCCCGGGCGGGTTGTGCGCGCTGGTCGCCGGGACCGTCCGCCTGGGCCAGTACGCCGGTACCTGCCGCCCCGCCAGGCCCGCGGGGCAGCCGCCGCAGGCGCGGCGGTCACCGGCCTGGCCGGACCTGGCCCGGTCCGCCGCCGGGCTGCTGCGCGGGGTCGGCCGCGACTACCTGGACCAGCATCCTGACCTCGTTCTCCAGCTGTCCGGCGGGCTCGATTCCCGGATCCAGCTGGCCGCGATCCCGCCGGAGCGGCGCGCGGGGCTCCGGGCCGTGACCCTGGATGAGTCCGGCAGCCCGGACACCGTGATCGCGCGGCAGCTGGCCGCGGCGGACGGGCTCGACCACGAGATCGTCCCCCTGGAGGGCCTGGCCCGCCTCGACCCGGCCGAGGCGGCCCAGCTCGTCCGCCGGGCGGCGCTCAGGCACGACTGCTCGGGGAACCCGGTCGCGCACGCCGTCCTCGACTGGGCCGAAGGGGGGCTGGACCGCGGGCCCCGGATCCACGGCATGGGCGGCGAGGTCGCCCGCGGCTTCTACTACCCGGGCCAGCGGCAGCAGGCGGCCGCCGACCCGGCCCTGGTGGACCGGCTGGCCCGGTGGCGGCTGCTGACCAACGAGGCGGTCTGCTCCGGATGCCTCGGCCCGGACCTGGCCGCCTGGGCCCGGGAGCGGGCCGTCGCCCGGCTGCGGGAGATCATCACCGGGTACGGCTGCGACTGGCTGACGGCCACGGACGAGTTCTACCTGCGCGAGCGGCTGGCTCGCTGGGCGGGACTGCGGCTGACCGTGGCCGGCACCGAGCAGACCCTGCTCGGCTCGCTGCTGCACCCGGGGTTCGTCGCCCAGGCCCGGGCCTGCCCGCCTGAGGGCAAGCGGGGCTCCCGGTTCATGGCCATGGTCCTGGCTGAGCTCGATCCCGCCCTGGCCCGGCTGCCGCTGGAGTCCGGCTACGTCCCGGCCGCCCTGGCCTCGGCGGGCGCGGGGGCCCGGCTGCAGTCGCAGCGGGTGACCAGGCGGAAGGTGGCGAGCAAGGTGCGGCAGCGGCTGCGGCGCACCGGCCGGCCCGCGGCCGGGGCGCCGGCGCTGGCCGCCGCGGTGCTGGCCTGCTGGCGCCGCGACCCCGGCCAGCTGGACGGCGTGGCCGGGACCGGGATGGTGGACCCTGGCTGGCTGTCAGAGCTACTCGCCGGGACCCGCGGGGCCGACGTGACGACCGTGGGCTTCCTGGCCAACCTCCAGGTCGCCGCCGCGAGGCTGGGCGCCCCGGCGGACACTGACGGAGCGCTCATCACGTAGCGTGACGTTTCATGACGGCACGCGATCCGACGCTGGAGTTCCGGCCGATCGCCACCGCCGTCGCCCGCACCGCCCGGCGGCATGCCTGGCGGATCCTGGTCGTCTCGATCGCGGTGTCCGCCGTGACCGTGGCGGCGGAACTCATCGCCGATCACCTTCTCGACCGGGCCGACGTGACCACGGCGCTGCTCGGCTCCCTGTCCACCTCGACGGTCAGCCTGCTCGGCGCGGTGTTCCTGTCCGGCTTCCTCTGCCGGCTGGTCAGTGATACCGAGCACGGGGACACGGGCACGGGGATCACCGGGCACGGGGAAGGACGGGGCACGGCACCCGGATTCGCGACGTGCTGCGGTCCCTGCCCTGGGGCTCGCTGGTCCTGGCCGACCTGCTGGCCACCCTGGTGATCGTGGTCGGCCTGCTGGCCCTGATCGTTCCCGGGCTGGTGGCCATCACCCTGCTGGCCGTGGTCGGGCCGGTCATCGAGATCGAGCACCGGGCCGCCCTGGCCGGCCTGCGCCGCTGCGTGCACCTGGTCCGGCCGCACTTCTGGCGGGTCGCCGCGTTCGCCACCCTGCCCCTGCTGCTGACCAACGGGATCGTGGCCTTCCTGCCCGATCCGTCGGGTACCGCCGACGTCGTGACCACCCTGGTCGTCCGGTCGGCCGGCGAGGGCATCCTCGAATCCGTGGTCGGCCTGCTGCTCGTGGAGCTGTGCTACCGGCTGATCGCCGCCGATCGCGCCGCGGCCCGGGGCGTCCCGGGGCGGCTACCCGATCGCCGGCGCCGGGCCGGCCGCACCTGGTGGTGGCGCCCGGTGAGAGCCGGCTGCGCGCGGTCGGCCGGGAGCAGGCTGGCCAGCGTGGCCGCGAACCGGCTGCCGGGGGCCTGCCGTGCGACGCGTTCCGCGTCCGCGGCCGTGTCCACGTCCAGCAGTTCCGGCACCTGGCGGACCCGCAGGCCGGCGTCCCGCAGCCGGTCCAGCTGGACCCGCCCGGTGTGATCGGCTGACATCGGCACGCCCAGGATCAGCGCCGGATCCGGCCTGCGCAGGCCCAGGAGCCAGAACCCGCCGTCCTCGGCCGGCCCGAAGACCGCGTCCGCCTCCCCGGCGGCCAGCGGTTGCGCCACCGTTTCGAGCAGCCCGGGAGTGACCTGGGGGGTGTCCATGCCGATCAGGACGACGGGCACGGCCAGGCTCGCGTAGGCGTCGTCGAAGGCCGCGGCGATCCGCTCGTCCAGCCCCTGCCCGCGCTGCGGAGACACCTCGAAGCGGGCCGGCAGCTCGGCCCGCAGCGCGCCCGGCGCGGCCCGCTGGTCATCCAGGGCCAGCGTGTGCCGGGCGAAGGAGGCGCTGGCCCCGGCCTCCAGCGTGTCGACGAGCGCCGCCTCGGCCAGCATCGCGGCTTCCTGCGGGGTGAACGGCGGGGTGAGCCGCGTCTTGACCCGGCCCGGCACGGGCGCCTTGGCCAGGACGATGAGCTGGGCCTGGATGGTCTCCGATGAGCTGGAGTGGTTCATGAGGCGAGCACCCGCCGCATGTCGCGGACGGTGCGCACCGTCCCGCCCACCGTCCCGGTGACCTTGGACCGCCCGGACCGGGGCAGGTAGGGGATATCCACCTCGTCGATCCTCCAATCGGCGACGGCCGCGGCCATCACCATCTCCAGCGGGTAGCCGAAGCGCCGGTCGGTCAGCCCCAGCTCCAGGAGCCGGGCGCGGCGGGCGCAGCGCATCGGCCCGAGGTCGCGCAGGCGCACCCCGGTACGGCGGCGAAGCTCCGCGGCGAGGACCTTGTTGGCCACCCGGGCGTGCACGGGCCAGCTGCCCAGGGTGCGGGTCACCCGGCGGCCCAGCACCAGGTCGGCGGAGCCGCTGCGGACCGGGTCGGCCACCTGGGGCAGGTCATGGGGGTTGAGCGAGGCGTCCGCATCCATGAAGCAGACGATGTCGCTGGTCGCCGCGACCAGACCGGCGTGGCAGGCCGCGCCGAATCCGCGCTGCGGTACCCGGACCACCGTGGCCCCGTGGTCCACCGCGATGCTGCCCGACCCGTCGGTCGAGCCGTTATCGGCCACGATGGCGTGAAAGCCGGCCGGCATCCGGGACAGGACCCAGGGCAGCGCCTCCGCCTCGTTCAGGCAGGGCAGGATGACGTCGATCCTCATGGCGCGACAGTAGCCCGGACAGACCGTTATTGACCCTTACGGAGCTGTGACGTATGGACGCCCGCCGTATGAGCCCAGGTGGGCGCCGTGATTCGCTGCTGCCATGCGAATACTGGTGACCGGGGCCGCGGGTTTCATCGGCTCCCACGCAGTCGATTGCCTGCGGGCGGCGGGCCATGAGGTCCAGGGCCTGGACTCGCTGACCCCGGCCGTGCACACCGGGCGGCCCGATTACCTGCCGGACAACTTCGACCTGGCCGTGGGGGACGTCCGCGACCCGGACGCGGTCCGCCGGGCGGTGGCCGGGCGCGGACGTGGTGTGCCACCAGGCCGCACTGGTCGGCCTCGGGGTGGACCTGGCCGACCTGCCCGCCTACTCCGACGTGAACGTGACCGGGCACCGCGGTGCTGCTCGAGGCCATGGGCCGCAGCGGCGTGCCCCGCCTGGTGCTGGCCTCGTCCATGGTGGTCTACGGGGAAGGCGCGTACGACTGCCCGGAGCACGGCCGGGTCCGGCCCGCCCCGCGGGACGTGAGCGATCTGGAGGCGGGCCGCTTCGAGCCCCGCTGCCCGCAGTGCTCGGCGCCGCTCACCGTGGCCACCGTCACCGAGGACGCCCCGCTGGATCCCCGCAACGCCTACGCGGCCAGCAAGCTCGCCCAGGAGCATCTCGCCGCCACCTGGGCCAGGATGACCGGCGGGTCCGCGGTCGCGCTGCGCTACCACAACGTGTACGGGCCGCGGATGCCGCGGGACACGCCGTACTCCGGCGTGGCGGCGATCTTCCGGTCCGCGCTGGAAGGGGGCCGGTCGCCGCAGGTGTACGAGGACGGCCAGCAGCGGCGCGACTTCGTGCACGTGCACGACGTGGCCCGGGCCAACCTGGCCGCGCTGGAGGCGGGGGTGCCGGGCTCACTGCGGGCCTTCAACGTGGCCAGCGGGGAGCCGCACACGGTCGGCGAGATGGCGTCGGCGCTGGCCGGCGCGTTCGGCGGCCCGGCGCCCACGGTGACCGGACGGTACCGGCTGGGCGACGTGCGGCACATCGTGGCCTCCCCCGAGGCGGCCACCCGCGGTCTCGGGTTCCGCGCCGAGACCAGGTTCGCCGACGGGATGACCGAGTTCGCCCACGCCCCGCTGCGCCGCCCGGCCGGGGTGAGCCAGCGCGGCCCAGTCAGCGATAGCCCGCGCAGCGGCGAGTCCAGCCGCCGGGCGTAGCCCGGCTGCGCGATCGGGGAGGTGTGCTGGGGCGCCGTCCGGGCCAGCGGGAGCCGGATCACGAACTGGCAGCCCCGGGCGATGTTCTGCACCGCGATCTGGCCCGCGTGCGCCTCCACGATGCCCCGGGCGATGCTGAGCCCGAGGCCGGCGTTGTTGTCCGGGCCCGGGGTGCGGGCCGTCTCCGCGCGGAACGCCACGTCGAAGACCCTGGGCAGCGCCTCGGGCGGGATCCCGCCGCACGCGTCCACCACGCTCACGCAGGCCATGCCGCGGTGCAGGTCACCCTGGACCTCGACCATGCCCTCGGACGGGGTGTGCCGGATCGCGTTGGTGACCAGGTTGCGCAGCGCCCGGCCGAACTCGTCGGCGTCGACCAGGACCGGCAGCCCGCGCACCGAGGAGCCGCGCAGCCGCACCCCCTTGGCCCGGGCCAGCGGCTCGGTGCTGGCCAGGGCCTCGGCCACCAGGTCGTCCAGCCCGACCAGGCGGCGCGACAGCCGCAGCGCGCCCGCGTGGATGCGGGCCAGCTCGAACAGGTCGTCGATCATGGCGGACAGCCGGTCGGCCTCCCGGCGGATCTGCGTGTGGTACGTGGTCACCGTCTCGAAGTCGACCACCACGCCGTCCTCCAGCGCCTCCGCCATGGCGCGCAGGCCGGCCAGCGGGGTGCGCAGGTCGTGGCTGACCCAGGCGACCAGCTCCCGGCGGCTGGCTTCCAGCGCCCGCTCCCGGGTGTGGGACTCGGCGAGCTTCTCGTGCGCCGTGGCCAGCTCGTCGGACAGGGCGGCGAACTCGGCAGGCAGGCTGCCCTTGGGCGGCTCGTAGTAGCCGGCGCTGCCGACGTTGCGGACCGCGCCGAGCAGGACCCGGCTGGCCGCGGTGACCCGGTGGCCGACCAGCAGCGCGACCGCGAACCCGGCCAGGCCCGCGATGACCACGACGGCCAGCACGACGTTGCGGTCCTCGGTGGAGATCATCATCTTGTAGGCGATGACCCCGACCCCGGCGCTGGTGCTGACGATGACCACCGCGGCCACCACGAACAGGAGCGTGGCCAGTGAGCGCCGCGCGAGCAGCCGGACGCAGAGCAGCCCGGCCGCGGCGGAGGCGACGGCGACCCCGGCGACGGTGTACGTCACCTGCCACAGGGTGGGCGCGTCGATGCCTGTCATGCTTCTCCCGGTTCGTAGCGGTAGCCGACGCCCCAGACGGTGACGATCCGCCGGGGTGCGGTCGGGTCCGGCTCGATCTTTTCCCGCAGCCGCCGGATGTGCACGGTCACGGTCGAGGTGTCGCCGAAGGTCCAGCCCCACACGTGCGCCAGCAGCTGCTCGCGGCTGAACGCCTGGCGGGGCCGGCGCATGAGGTGCACCAGGAGGTCGTATTCCCGGGAGGTCAGGGACAGCGTGCTCTCGGCCAGCATGACCGAGTGCGCGCCCAGGTTGAACCACGAGGTTGCCGTCCTTGATCACGCCGAGCGCGGGCGGGTCGGGCAGGCCGCCGCCGCGGGCGCGGCGCAGCACCGACCGGACCCGCAGGGCCAGCTCGCGGGGGCTGAACGGCTTGGTGACGTAGTCGTCGGCCCCGGTCTCGAAGCCGACCACGCGGTCGGTCTCCTCGCCCAGCGCGGTCAGCATGACCACCGGGATGGGCCACTGCGCGCGCAGTCTCCGGCAGACCTCCAGGCCGTCGATGCCGGGCAGCATCAGGTCCAGGACGACCAGGTCAGGCGGTTCGGCGGCGACCCGGCGCAGGGCCTCGTAGCCGTCGCCAACGCATTCCACGTGGTGCCCATCGCGCGTCAGGTAACGCCCGACGACATCAGCCAGGGTCGCGTCATCGTCGACCACGATGATCCGCCCCGGCCGGTCGGGGTTGGTATTCACTCTTACACCGTAGATGGCGAATTGCCTTTGTGCCTCTGACCGGCGCGAGATCCGTCATCGGTCTGTAAGGGTCATCCGGCTGTCCCCGCCGTTAGGCTCGTCGCCGCGGACCGGGCCGCTGTCCCGGCCAGAACCCGGAAGGAGGGGACCGCGTGCTCGGTGCGCTGTATGAAGATGCTCTTACTGGCCTCGCGCGGCCGGAAATCGAGTACGAGGACGGCCGCCGGACCCCGCTGCGGATCGATGACTGGCTGCACGTCATCCCGGGTGATGCCTCGATACTGGACCGCTGCCAGGGTCACACGCTGGACGTCGGGTCCGGTCCCGGGCGGCTCACCGTGGCCCTGGCCGAGCGGGGCGTGCCGGCCCTCGGCATCGACATCACGCCGTCGGCCGTGCAGCTGGCCCGGTCGTGCGGCGCGCTGGCGCTGCACCGGGACGTGTTCGCCACGGTCCCGGGGACCGGGCGGTGGGCGCGGGTCCTGCTCGCCGACGGCAACATCGGTATCGGCGGAGACCCGGATGCCCTGCTCAGCCGGGTGGCCGAGCTGCTGAAGCCGCTCGGCCAGGCGCTGGTCGAGGTGGAGCCGCCCGGCGCGCCGCTGGCCAAGGACATGGTCCGGCTGAGCCACGCGGGCCAGTGCAGCTCCTGGTTCCCCTGGGCGTCGATCGGCGCCGACCAGATCAGCGAGCTCGGCCTCAGCGCCGGGCTGGCCGTGACCGAGGTGTGGACCGACGCCGGCCGCTGGTTCGCCGCGCTGTCCCGGGGGATTGATTCGTGACCACGAAAGTCAGGATCGCGGCCGCGGCGGCGGTCGCGGCGGCTCTCACCGCGCTGATCGTCCTCACGGTCCACTCGGTGCTGTTCGCGCGGATCGGCACGCTCCCGGTGGCCGCTCGGCCTCTGGGCGCTCTTCGCCGCCGGTGCCTGGCTGGTGTTCCGGCTGCCGGGCCGCTGGGCGGTGGCCCTGATCGTGATCGGCGGCATCGCGGTCCAGCTGGCGGCCCTGTCCGCCGGGCCGCAGGGCAGCGACGACCTGTACCGCTACATCTGGGACGGGCGGGTCCAGGCCGCGGGCATCGACCCGTATCAGTACGCTCCGGCCGCGCCCCAGCTCGCCTCGCTCCGCGACCCGTTCCTCTGGGCCGCCCACGCCCCGCACTGCGTTTCCGCCGGGATGCGGCTGGACGGCTCGACCCAGCTCGCGGACCCCGGCTGCACCAGGATCAACCGCCCCATCGTGCACACGATCTACCCGCCGGTGGCCGAGGCCTACTTCCTCGGCGTGCACTACGTGTCGCCGGCGGGCAGCGGGACCACCCCGATCCAGGCGGCCGCGGCGCTCTGTGCCGTCCTGGTCACCCTGCTGCTGCTGTACGGGCTGCCGAAGGTGGGCCGGGACCGCCGGCTGGCGGTGCTGTGGGCGTGGTGTCCCACCGTCGCCCTGGAGGCGGGCAACAACGGGCACGTGGACGTGCTCGCCGCGGGCCTCACCGCGGCCGCGCTGATCCTGCTGGCCCGGCCCGGGGCGCTGGGCCGGCCGCGGGGGCGGGCTTCGCCGCGGCCCTTGCGCCGGACCATGGCCGGGGGCGCGCTGCTGGCCCTGGCCATCTGGACCAAGGTCACCCCCGTGCTGATCGCCCCGGCCGTGCTGCGCCGCCGGCCGGTCGCGGTCATCAGCGCGGGCGTCGCCGCCACCGTCATCGTGTACCTGCCGCACCTGCTGGCCGTGGGCAGCGGGGTGATCGGGTTCCTGCCCGGCTACCTGCAGCAGGAGGGGTACGCGAACGGCTCCCGGTTCCTGCTGGTCGGCATGCTGGTGCCGGGGAAGTGGGGCTTCCTGGCGGCCTTCGCGATCCTCGCCACGGTCGCCCTGGTCGTGCTGCTGCGCGGTGATCCCGACCGGCCCTGGCGCGGCGCGGTGGTGATGACCGGCGTGGCCCTCGCCGTCACCACGCCCCCGTTCCCCTGGTACGCCATGCTCCTGGTCATGCTGGTCGCCTTCGACGGCCGCGTCGAGTGGCTCGGCTTCGCCATGGTCCGCTACCTGGCGGTCAGCGACCCGCTGCCCGGGGTCCGGGTTCCTGTCCTGGACGCCCTCCGGGCCGCTTACGGCCTGGCGCTGGCCGTGGTCGTGGCCGTGGCGCTGATCCGCTGGCGGCGGGCCCGCACCACGGTCCAGCCGGTCCCGGCCCTGGCGCCCGCCCTCCCGGCGCCTGCCATCTCAGCGCCGGCCCCGGAGGCCGTCCCCGTGTCTCAGTGAGAGCCCAGCCCCGGCCGGGTTTGCGGGCGACGGCGGGGGAGTGCGGGCCATGGCCGCCAGTGTCAAGTCCGACGGCGGGACGCTTCCAGGTGTGCCGCGACCTCGCGGTAACGCTGAACCGGCACCAGATGCACACCATTGAAAGCGCGGCTATCACGCAGCCGGGCAATCTGCTCGCACGCGGCATCCACACCCGCCATCGGGTCCTCAGCAACCCGCTCAACCAGCGACCCCGGAATCTCAATATCCGGAATCGATGCCGCCAGCCGCCGCGCCATGCCCGCACTGGCCAGGACCATCACCCCGGCATACACCGGAGCATCCACTGGATTCGCATCCCGCCACCGGAGCTGTTCCTCCACCGAATAACTGACCTGCGTGAACACGAAATCAGCGGCCCGCTTCCACGCCGGCAACGGACGCAGCGCCGCCGCCACACCCACCCGCCACGCCGGCGACCCGGCGAACACGCCATCCTGCGCGCACCCCCGAGCCTCCTCGATCATCGACCGGACCGTCAGATCACTCGTCCGCCCACCAGAACCCGGCTTATCGCCATAGACGAACAAGAACTCACTCACCCCATACGCAGCAGCAGTAAGCAGATCCCGCCGGAATCCCAGCAGATTACGGTCCCGCGAGTTCAGGCACGCGATGCTCCGCCCACCCATCGCGCCGACCTCGTGTGCCACCGCGATACTCGACACCGTCGCGCGCCCAATGTGATTGTCAGGGATCAGGAATCTGTCAGCCACCGGGCTCAGCACGCCGATCTGGTGACGCACATGCCTAAGGTCCGGCCGAGTCGGGGGCTCGATCTCACACACGACCTCAAACGGGCAGACGCTCATACCGCAACGCTAGACCCGTGAGCCCCAACCCAGTCCCGACCGCACAACAACAGCAGGCGTTCAGCGGGGGTCGGGGGAGTCCGGATCCGGAGTCGGCTGGGCCGGATGCCAGACGTCGAAGGGGGGACGGGGAGGGGCCGGCGACGGGGCTTCCGGGAGGGCGGGGGGCGCCTTCGAGGCGGGAGGTGCCTGCCGGGCCTGGGCCGCCTGCGGGGCTGGGGGTGCCGGCCGGGCGCGGGCTGCTGCGGCGGCCGCCTGCTGCTTCCGGGCCCGGGACGCGGCCCGGCGCCAGCGCAGGGCGTAGACGACGGCGGATCCGGCGAACAGGACCCCGGTTACCGCCAGCCAGCGCCACAGGTACGGCTGCGTGGTCAGCCCGCTGGCCCGGTGGTATTCGGGCTCGGACAAGCCCAGGATCAGCGGGAAGAACACCAGCAGGAGCAGCAGCGAGAACGCCACCGGGATCCGCACGTAGTTGATCAGCGGCGGTCCGGGGGGTGGGTGAGGCGGGGTGGCGCCGGCGGGTCTCCGGCTCGCCCACCGGGGCAGCAGCCGCTGCACGGACAGGTCGGCCAGCGAGTACAGCGGGAACAGCAGCAGGTCGTGGCCGATGATCGCGACCGCGAACCAGATCGCGAAGCCGCGGAACTGCCCCGCCTCGATCACCGCCCGCACCGCGTAACCGGCCAGCGCGAACGAGGCCAGCAGGGCCAGCAGGTGCAGCGGGTTAGCGCCGTACCAGTGCCGGATCCGGCCGGGAAGGGTGCCGCCGCGGGTCGTCACGCCGGTCACACCTGCTTCAGGAAAGTGATCTTGCTGACCCATTTGGTGTTGTGCACGCCGGGTGCGTTCGGGATGATCGTCCGCGCCGGGTAGCCGTGGTCCCACGGCAGGGCGCTGCCGTTGATCGTGACGGCCAGCAGGGACTGCGGGTCAGCCACCTGGCCCCCGGACAGCACGGCCTCCTTGAAGGGGCCGACCTGCTGGATCGATTCGACCCGCGCCCCGGCGGGTTCCGGCATCCCGGCCAGCCGGGCCAGGTCGGCCAGCCGCACCCCGGTCCACCGGGCGGACACTGACCAGCCCTCCACGCAGGCGATCGGGAGCTCCACGGCGTGCTGCGGCAGGGCAAGGACCTGGTCCCGGGTCAGGGTGACGGTCCGGGCGCCGGTCAGCGTCAGCCGGTATGCGGGGCCGACGTCCTTGGCGGTCAGGCCGATCGACGCCGCGGTCCGGTTGACCGGCAGGTAGTGCGGGGCGGTCGCGGACAGCCCGCGCGGCCCGAACAGGGACGTGCGGCGGGCCAGGCCGCCGATGGACTGGCCGATGACCAGCCCGGCCAGGGTCACCGAGGCGCCGCCGATACCGACGAGCAGGCCCCGGCGGGAGAGGGTCGGGGCGCGCGGGTGGGCGGGGCGCAGGCTCTCGCCCTCCGGGGCCGTGGGGTCCGGCTCCTCGGGCCTGGTCTGCGCCAGTGGGGTGCGCAGTTCCCGGCGCAGGCTGCGGGACCGCAGGCCTCTCACCATCCGCGGGAACTTCAGGGTCACGTGGATGACGAATCCGGCGATGAACACCCACGCGCCGTAGAGATGCGCGGTGTAGAAGGAGAACGGGAAGACGTAGTAGTTCTGGATGTTCAGGATGCCGGTGGCGAACTCGAACAGGACGCCGCCGACCAGCATGATCAGGCTGACCCGCTCCAGGATCTGGGCCAGCGAGCGGACCGGGGGCCAGGCGAACAGGCGCGGGAGCACCGACCACAGCTTGGCCAGCACCACCGGCAGCAGCGCGAGGCCCAGCGTGATGTGCACGCCCTGGTCCACCCGGTACAACCAGGATGGGTGGGTCGGCCAGGAGAACAGGTAGAAGTGCAGCAGGCCCGCACCGGGTGTCTGGTCGTTGCCGGGCAGCAGCGGATCGTAGGCCGCGTAGGACAGCAGGCCGGTCACCGCGAGGATGATCAGGCCGCCGAGCAGCACCACGGCCAGGACCGAGGTGAGCCACAGCCCGCGCAGCGGGCTGCGCCAGACCCGCGGCTGGAACGGGCCGGGCGGCGGCGGATGATCGGCCGGATGCCGGGCCGTGTCCGCCGCCCGCCGGGCCAGCCCGGCCGCGCGGCGGTACTCGGCCCCCGCCGACGCCGCGAGGGCGCGCCGCCGGTCGGCGCCCGGGCGCTTGCGTTCGTCGTGTCGTCTCTGGGCGGCGCGCCGCAAACGCTCGGCGCGCTGCCTCGGTCCCCTGGTTCCGGCCCCGGCCATGATTCGACGGTATGCACATCAGCGCAGGTAGGCGCGGTTTCGTACCGGACGGTAAGAACCTCGTAAGAGCGCGCGGGGCGGTGTGGGACGGATGTGCCCAGGTGGCCGGAATGGGTACCGAAGCGCACCCGGAATTCTGGGCGGGCGGCGGGCTGCTACGGCTGGGGCGGGTGGTGACCCGGGGGCCGGACGTGCTCAGCAGTCGCCCTGGCGGGCCTGCATGGCCCGGCCCAGCCGGGCCAGCGCGTCGGCGAACGCCTGCTGCTCCGCGGCCGAGAAGCCCTCGAACAGCTCGGCCATGGCGTCCAGCCGGGGCTCCAGGGCCTGTTCCGCCTCCCGGGCCCCGTCCGGGGACAGCTCGACCAGCGTGGCCCGGCGGTCGGTGGGATGCGGGCGGCGCACGACGAGCTGGGCGTCCTCGAGCGCATCCACCATCGCGGTCATGTTCCGCGGGCTCACGCCCAGCTGGACGCCGAGGTCCCGCATGATCGCCGGGCCGCCGCAGTGCAGCGCCTGGAGCAGCCGGAGCCGGGCGTAGGTGAGGCCGCCGCAGGCCCGTCCCTCCATCCAGCGCAGGAACGCGGACGTGAAGCGCGCGGTCTCGGCGACCAGGGTGCGGCGGCGTTCCGCCTCGGGCAGGCCGGCCAGGGACACGGCCTGGGCGCGTGGCCCGAGCGGTATGTCCTCCGCGGGTACCTGATCAACCGACACGAGGCCAGCCTACCTGGGGTGCTTCGTTGACACTATTATTACGCGGGGTACTATATCCAGAGTAAATTTCACCGGCGTAATATGACGATCTTGAGGGAGAGCCGAGCCATGACCCAAGCCGACGGGCAAGCCGAAGCCACCGGCGTACCGGCGGGGGCCACGCCGGACAGCGTGCTGGCCGGCCCGAGCACCTGGACGCTGGACCCGGCGCAGCTCCTCGGTGTCGCTGCGCTCCAAGTCGATGTGGGGACTGGTCACGGTGCGCGGCGCGTTCGGGGAGCTGGCCGGGAACGCCGAGATCCTCCCCGGCGGCGCGGCCCGCGGCCGGCTCGAGATCGGCGCGGGCTCGCTGAACACCAAGAACGCCAAGCGGGACCGGCATCTGGCCTCGGCGGACTTCTTCCACGCCGCGGAGCACCCGTCGATCGTGGCCGACCTGGCCAGCGCCACCCGGACCGGTGACCGCGTGGCCGTGCAGGGCACCCTCACGGTCGCGGGGCAGACCCGGCCGCTCAGCTTCACCGCGACGCTGGCGGACGTCACGCCCGCGGCGTTCACGCTGCGGGCCGAGGGCGTCGTGGTGGACCGGGCCGACTTCGGCCTGATCTGGAACCAGATGGGCATGCTGACCGGCCCATCGACCGTCGACGTGGTGGCCCGCTTCACCCGGTCCTGAGGGCCGGGGAGTCGCCCGCGGGCCGGCGCCGGGCGGCCGGCGCGTACGGTGAGCCCTTATGGTGACGCTGTGCGTGCATGGGTAGTGCATCAGCCCGGGCCGGTCGCGTCCGGCCCGCTGCGGCTGGTCGAGCGCCCGGTCCCGGAGCCCGGTCCCGGCCAGCTGCTGCTGCGGATCCGCTGCTGCGGCGTGTGCCGGACCGACCTGCACCTGGCCGAGGGGGACCTGCCGGCTAAGCGGCCGGACACCACGCCCGGCCACGAGGTGGTCGCCGAGGTCGTGTCGACCGGGCCGGGCACCCGCCGGTTCACGCACCGGGGACCGGGTCGGGGCGGCCTGGCTGGGCGGGACCGACGGGTCCTGCGTGTTCTGCCGCCGGGGCCGGGAGAACCTGTGCCCGGCCTCGGCCTACACCGGCTGGGACTTCCACGGCGGGTACGCCGAGTACATGGTGGCCGCGGAGGCCTTCGCCCACCCGCTGCCGCACGGCTTCAGCGACGCGGAGCTGGCCCCCCTGCTGTGCGCCGGGATCATCGGCTACCGGGCGCTGCGCCGGGCCGAGGTGCCGCCGGGCGGAACGCTGGGCATCTGGGGGTTCGGTGGTTCCGCGCACCTCGCGGCCCAGGTCGCGATGGCCCAGGGCGCCGCAGGTGCACGTCTTCACCCGGGGTGAGGCCGCCCGCGAGCTGGCCCGGTCGCTCGGCGTCGCGTCGGCCCAGGACTCCTTCGACCCGCCGCCGGTACCGCTGGATTCCGCGATCCTGTTCGCCCCGGTCGGCACGCTGGTGCCGGCCGCGCTGAGCGCCCTGGACCGGGGCGGGACGCTCGCGATCGCCGGGATCTACCTGACCGACATCCCGGAGCTGAACTACGAGCGGCACCTTTTCCAGGAACGCCAGGTGCGCAGCGTCACCTCCAACACCCGGGCGGACGCGACCGAGTTCCTGACCCTGGCCGAGCGGCTGCGGATCAAGGTCACCACCACCCCGTACCGCTTCGACCAGGCCGACCAGGCGCTGATCGACCTGGCCGGGGAACGGGTGCACGGCGCTGCGGTACTTTCCATGGCATGAGCGATCCGGGGCTGCTCGCGGCACGCGAGCTGCTGGCCAAGGTCCCGCTGGTGGACGGGCACAACGACCTGCCCTGGGCGCTGCGCGACGCCGGGTGCGCCGGGCTGGACGGCACGGACCTGAGCCAGCCGGTCAGCTTCACCCAGACCGACCTGCCGCGGCTCGCCACGGGCGGGGTTGGCGCCCAGTTCTGGTCGGTGTACGTGCCGTCGTCGCTGGCGGGCGAGGCGGCCGTGGCAGCCACCCTGGAGCAGATCGACCTGGTGCGGCGGATGATCCGGCTCTACCCCGGCCAGCTGGAGCTGGCGCTGACCGCGGACGACGTGCAGCGGGTCTTCGCGGCCGGGCGGGTCGCATCGCTGCTCGGCGCGGAGGGCGGGCACAGCATCGCGTCCTCGATGGGGGTGCTCCGCGCGCTGTACGCGCTCGGCGTCCGGTACCTGACCCTGACCCACAACGCTAACGTCCCGTGGGCCGACTCGGCCACCGACCAGCCGCGGGCCGGGGGGCTGACCGAGTTCGGCCGCGCGGTGGTCCGCGAGATGCAGCGGCTGGGCATGCTCGCGGACCTGTCCCACGTGTCCCCGGCCACGATGAGGGACGCGCTGGACGTCGCGGAGGCGCCGGTCATCTTCTCCCACTCCAGTGCCCGGGCCCTGTGCGACCACCCGCGCAACGTACCCGACGACATCCTGGCCCGGCTCCCGGGTAACCGCGGGGTCTGCATGGTCACCTTCGTGTCCTCGTTCGTCTCGCCCGAGTGCTGGGCCTGGGAACGTGAGCTGACCGCCGAGATGGAGCGGCGCGGCGCCGATCCCTGGGAGCTGTCCGCGCGGGACCGCGTCCGGCGGGAGCTGGCCGCGGGGAGCCCCCAGTCCGGGGCGGCACTGCCGCAGGCGACGCTGGCCCAGGTGGCCGGGCACATCGAGCACGTGCGCGCGGTGGCGGGCGTCGATCACGTGGGGCTGGGTGGCGATTTCGACGGTACCGACCAGCTGCCCGACGGGTTGGCGGACGTCTCCTGCTACCCGGCACTGCTCGCCGAGCTGCTCAGCCGCGGATGGACCGGGGAGGACTGCGCCAAGCTGGCCGGCGGCAACATCCTGCGGGTCATGCGTGAGGCGGAGGTGGCGGCCCGTGAGCTGTCCGCGCGGCGGCCGCCGTCCACCGCCCGGATCGAGGACCTGGACGGCCCCGGTCCGGGGGCTTGAGGGCGGCTGGGCCTAGAACGCATCCCGGAACAGCGTGACCAGGTCACGCGCGCCCCGGCCCCCGGAGTCCTTCTCGGGGTTGTAGCAGGCCAGCGACACCCCGGCCAGCGCGGGCCCGGCCAGCAGCGGCCGGATCAGCTCGCCGAGCTCGGCCAGCGACAGGCCGCCGGGCATCAGGTAGTCCGTGGCCGGGAAGGCCCGCTCGTCCAGCACGTCCACGTCGAGGTGCACCCAGTACCGGCCCGCCGCCGCCGTGAGCTGGTCCCGGGCGGCCTGCCCGGCCGTGGCCAGGCCCCGCTCCCTCAGCACCTCAGGGTCGAGCTCCCGGTCCAGCCCGGCCTGTTCTGGCAGCACGGAGCCGTAGTCGGCCGCCTCGTCGCGGTCGCGCGGGCCGAGCAGGGCCAGTTCGCCGCGGCCGACGAGCGGCGCGCCGAGTTCGGAGGACCACGCCGCGGGCCCGCGGCCGGTGATCACCGACATCCCCATGTCCGCGGGCTCCCCGGTCGGCGACGTCCGGCCGTCGTAGAGGTCCAGGTGGCCGTCCAGGTAGGCCAGGCCGATCACGCCGAGGGCGTCGCGGGCCCCGCCGAGGGCGCCGGGCAGCAGCGTGCAGCAGCCACCCACCAGGAAGGGCACGGCGCCGTCGTCGATGTGGTCCCGGACCAGGGACCGGAGCGCCCGGGTGGTGGCCAGGACGGACGGCCAGCCGAGCACCCCGGTGGCGGCGTCCCGGTCCCGGCCGACCAGGCGGACATCCAGGTCGCCGGCGTCCGCCGCGCCGGCCGCGCCGGCCAGTCCCGCGTCCCGCAGGGCGGCCGGGGCCCGTTCCGTGCCGAACGGCGGGCTGCCGGGGTCAGCCGCGCTGACGCAGTCGATCGGGACCCCGGTGGCCAGGATGCGCCGTCCGGGGTGTCCAGCCTCATCGCCGATCCGCATTCCCAGCGGCCCTCCGCCGATATGACCGTTAGCTGAAGTGGGTGCTCGGCCGTTCCTGAAGCTCGCCGTCCAGGTAGACGTCCACCTTCTCGTCGTAAAAACAGGCCAGGCCCGCGACCTTCTGGCTCTCCGGCAGCGGGGTCCGGTAGATCCACACGATGTCGGTGTGCAGCTGCTCGCCGGCCTGCACCGACCAGTAGCTCGCCGTTCCCTTGTACGGGCAGTGGCTCTGGGTGGCCGAGGGCCGCAGCAGGTCCATCCGCACGTCGGTCAGCGGCACGTAGTAGCGCGGCGGCAGGCCGGTCTCGAACAGGATGCGCGGCTGCCGGGACTCGGCCACCGTCACCCCGTCCACCTCCACCCGGAGGTGCCGCGAGCTGGCCAGGATGTCGACCCGGGTGTAGGGGTCACGCGGGTGGGTGTAGACCGGCTCGTCCTCTTCGAACCACTCGCTCATCGCGCCCCAGTCCAGCCTGACCAGGTCGCGGAGGTCCTCCAGCGGGGACTCCGGATAACGGAGGGCCGCACGCTCCGCGGTGGCGCCGGCCACCTGCACGTGGTAGATCTCCGCGTCGCCCCGGCTCGGGGAGTGCTCGGTCTCGCCGGCCGGGACCAGCTTGGCCTGGACGTCCGCGGCCGGGATGTAGTACACGGGGAAATAGGGCCACTCCCAGACCAGCACCGGCGTCCTGGTGTCGGCGACGAGTTCGCCGCCGAGGTAGGCGCGGACCCGCTTGCGGCCGGTCTCGGTGCGGACCCGGCCCGCGGTCTTGGTTCCCGTGGTCTTGGTCATGGAGCGGCGTCCCGTCCGTGGATCGTGGTGCTGATTACGCTTGCGGCCCAGTAGCGTCAATGTATGCGACTCGGTGTCCTGGACGTGGGCTCCAACACGGTGCATTTCCTGGTGGTCGACGCGTACCGCGGTGCCCGGCCCACCCCGGCTTACTCCCATAAGGGCGAGTTGCGGCTCGGTGACCATCTCGAAGACGGCACGCGCCTGTCCGACGAGGGTGCCCAGCAGCTGCGCGCCTTCGTCCGCGAAGCGCTCCACATCGCGGAGGACAAGGGGGTCGAGGAGCTGCTGGCGTTTGCCACCTCGGCGGTCCGCGACGCGGCCAACGCCGACGAGGTGCTGGCCCAGATCCGCGAGGAGAGCGACGCGCACATCCAGGTCCTGTCCGGCCAGGACGAGGCGCGGCTCACCTTCCTGGCCGCCCGGCGCTGGTTCGGCTGGTCCTCGGGCAAGCTGCTCGGCCTGGACATCGGCGGCGGATCACTGGAGATCGCCGAGGGGGTGGACGAGGAGCCCGACGTGGCCATCTCACTGCCGCTCGGCGCGAGCCGGCTGACCCGGGACTGGCTCACCAGCGACCCGCCCTCCGGCGAGCAGGTGCGCCAGCTGCGCCGGCACGTGCGGGCCGAGATCGGGCGGCAGGCCGGCCAGGTCATGCGGGACGGACGGCCCGACCGCGCGGTGGCCACCTCCAAGACCTTCCGGCAGCTGGCCCGCGCCGCGGGGGCCGCGCCCTCGAGCGAGGGTCCCTACACCCCGCGGCGGCTCAGCCACACCGACCTGACCAAGCTGTCCGACAAGCTGGCCACCATGTCCGCGGGGGAGCGGGCGCAGATGCCCGGGGTGTCCCGCGGCCGGGCCGGCCAGCTCGCCGCGGGCGCCATCGTGGCCGACGCGGCCATGGACCTGTTCGACCTGGAAGAGCTGTTCATCTGCCCCTGGGCGCTGCGCGAGGGCGTGATCCTGCGGCGGCTGGACGCCCTTACCACGGGCCTGCCGGGGCGCTGACACGCCAACGGCCCCGGGGTGCGAGCCCCGGGGCCGTTGGCGTGACTGATGCGGACGGCTACTCAGACATGCGTGCACCGTCGCCCGGCGCGTTGTCGGCGCGGTCGCCCAGGCTGCCCGGTGTGCCGCGGCCCGCGGTGGGCCGGACGGGCTTGGCCGGCTCGCGGCCGGGGGTGCGGTCCGTACCGGCCGGGGCGGGCCGCTCGGACGGAACAGAGCGCGGGCCCGCGCCGCCGGGTGCCGTGCTGCCCGGGCCCGTGCTGCCGGAACCCGTGCTGCCGGAACCTGTGCTGCCGGAACCGTGCTGGACTGCTGCCCGGGCCGCTGCTGCCGGAGCCCGTGCTGCCGGAAGGGGAGCCGCTGGACGGTGCGGCGCCGGCCGGGGCGGCTGCGGGCCGCTCGGCAGGCACGGGGCTGCCCCGGTGGCTGCGGGCCGCGGCGGCGTCCGCCGCGCCGTTACCAGGGCCGTTACCGGGGCCGTCCGCGGGACGGGAGCCGGCCGCGGGAGCCGCCCCGGGCGCGTGGCGGCCCTCGGGCCCGCCGCCCGCCCGGGCCCCGGCCGGGGCACCGTTGCCGCCGCCGTTGCCGGACACGGCGCTGGCCACGGACCGGGCCACCTCTTCCTCCAGGGAGCCCCGGGCCGCCTCGCCGGCCACCAGGTTGGTCACCACGTCGCGCACCTCGGTCAGCCGGCGCACGGTCTCGGTGTGCCTGGCCACCAGCAGGTTCAGGCGGCGCTCCGCCCCGTCGTGGATGGCCGTCGCCCGCGCGGTGGCCTCATCGAGCATCTGCTTGGCCTGGGCCTGCGCGGCCGCCACCGCGTTCTCCGACTTCTTCTGCGCGTCGCCGACCGTGCGCTCGGCCTCGGTGCGGGCGGAGGTGCGGGCCTTCTCCGCCTCGGCCCGGGCGGTGGCGATGGTGTTCTCGGCCTGCTCCTGCGCGGCGGCCAGCATCCGCTCGGTCTGCTCGCGGGCCTCGGCCTTGAGCCGGTCGATCTCCTGCTTGGCGTCGTTGCGCTGCTGGGTGATCTCGTCGAGGGCGCGGGCCTTCTGCGCCTTGGCCTCGTCGTCAGCCAGGCTGAGGATCTGCGCCATCCGCTCGCTGAGCTCCTGATGGGCAGGCTTGTCTTCCATCTCCCGCTGGCGCGCCGCACTCACCTCGGACCGCATCCGCTCGACCTCGTCGATGGACCGGGACAGCCGTTCTTCCAGATCGCGGGTCTGGCTGCGGGAGCGGGCTACGAATTCATTGACCTGACGGCGACTGTAGCCGCGCATCTGCACTTCGAACGCGTCTTCGGAGTCGAGGTCGGGGATAAGGTCGCTTTGCTCAGTCATGGTGTCACCCGTCAGGTGGGTCAGGACCAGGCTCCGTCCGGCCCGGCGCGGCGGCTCGGTCGGGCTTCACCTGAGATGGGAGCGGGTTCGTGGCAGGAAGATCTGGTGCAGCAGGGAAGACTCTTACCCGTAAGTCCCTCGCGCGCAACCGAAACGAACGAGTATCCCGTTTTGCCCCGTTTAAATACGGTCTGTAGACCGTCCGCAGTGGCAGCAGAGGAGGGGTCATGGGCCGACTCGGCTCACTCGACGGTAACACCCCGCAGGTGCACGCGGAGGCCTGGGTGGCTCCCGGGGCCATCCTGGTCGGACGGGTCACGCTGGATCGCGGGGTGAGCGTCTGGTACGGGTCCGTGCTGCGCGCCGACGATGACGAGATCATCGTGGGCGCGGACTGCAACATCCAGGATCAGTGCTGCCTGCACGTGGACCGGGGTGAACCGGCCATCCTGGGCGAGCGGGTCAGCCTGGGGCACCGGGCTACCGTGCACGGGGCACTGGTGGGCGACGGGGCACTGATCGGCATCGGGGCGATCGTGCTCGGCCGGGCCTGGATCGGCGCGGGCTCCCTGGTGGCGGCGGGCACGGTCATCCGGCCGGGCCAGAAGATCCCGGCCGGGGTGCTGGTGGCGGGGGTGCCCGGCCGGGTCGTCCGGGAGCTGACCGACGCCGACCGGGCCACGTTCGCGGACACCCCCGAGAGCTACCGGGCCCGCGCCGTGCTGCACCGCGAGGCGAGTTGGCGGGATCTCCCCGCCAATCCCCGGTAACTCACGGCGGGACTTGTGGCGGGACTCGTGGCGAACTAGTTGCGGGACTTGTGGCGGGACTCGTGTCACCAGTCACTCAAGACACGCTGAGGCGCGATAGTCCTTTACCGTATCGAGAGACTCATCGCCTCTGCCTTCTTGGAATTGTTACTGGGGTTCTGGGTAAAATCCCACTTGAGGGTGGTCCAGAAATGACCCTGATGGGTCATGCGGGGGCATAGGGCCGCGTCGTAACCTTGTGGTCAGGCTTCCGCGAATCCGCTTGGCGATGGAGGTGGGCGCGATGCGAGAGACTCTCGATCTTCGCGTCCCCGATCGCGTGGCACTCGATGAGATCGAGCTCTACGCCGAGGTTCTCAGTGCGGTGGCGGTCTGCGACCGGCCGCTGACCGACGCCGAACTCGACGAGGTGCTGGGCATCGGGGCCGCAGCCGTAGGGGTCCACAGCCAGAGCTGACGCTGGCGTGACTAGTTATCCCGGTGGATGACGGAACATCACGTCCGTGCCCCGGTGGGTAAAGCCGAGTGACTCATACAGCCGGATGGCCGGCGTGTTGTCCTCGTCCACGTAGAGCATGACCTCAGGCAGCCCCTTCGAGCGCAGGTAATGCAGGCCGGCCAGGGTCAGCGCCCGGCCCAGGCCGCCGCCCTGCCCGGCGGGGTCCACGCCCACCACGTACACCTCGCCGGCCGCCGGGGGCGAGCCGTGGATTTTGGTCCAGTGGAAACCCGCCAGCTTGCCGTCCCGCTCGGCCAGGAAGAATCCGTCCGGATCGAACCAGGGCTCGCGTTCCCGCAGCGACAGGTCCTCCGCGGTCCAGGCCCCCTGCTCCGGATGGCTGGCGAACGCCTTCCGGTTGAGGTCCAGCCAGGCCGCCTCGTCCGCGCCGACCCGGAACGTGCGCACCGTGACCCCCGGGGGGAACACCGGGTCCGGGAGCGGGTCCGCCAGCGGGCGGTGCATCGTCCACAGCGAGCGGATCCGCGCGAACCCGGCCCGGGCCGCCAGGGCGCGCGCGGCGGGCAGGTCACCGTGGGCCCACACGCGCAGCGGCCGGGGGGCCGCCTCGGCCAGCAGGGCCCGGGCGAGGGCGAGCCCGAAACCGCGGCCGCGGTAGTCCGGGTGGATGACCATTTCCGCGGCCGGCCCCTCGGCAGGATCGGCCTGACCGGCCGGATCCAGGTGGCCGTATCCGGCTAGCACCTGGTCGCCCGGTCCGGTGCTGGCCGGTCCGGTGCTAGCCGGTCCGGTGCCGGCGGTCAGCGCGGGGCCAGGTCCGGGGCCGGCGGTCAGCAGCAGGTTGCGGGCTCTCGCGTCGCCGCCGTACCGGGCGTGCAGCAGCACATGCTCCGACAGCGGGGCGACCCCGTCGCGGCCGGCGGCTTTCTCGGCCAGGCCCAGGACACCGCGGGCTTCCGCCTCCGCCAGCGGCCCGGTCACCGTGACGAGGGGAGCCTCATCGCTGGTGGCCGGCGGTGCCCCATCAGCGGCCAGCGGGACTTCATCGCCGGTCGGCGGGTGCGGCACTGGTCTCCTTCTGGGACCCAGGCTTCTGCGCGGCCGCGGCCTGCCCCTGCGGGCTGTCCGCAGGCAGGTCGCCCGCGGGCAGGCTGTCCGCGGGCAGGCCATCCGCCTCAGTGACGCCCCCGTGGGCGAGATCCTGGTCCGCCGGGCGGCCGGACCGCGGAAGCCGTCCCTCGTCAGCGCCCTTGGCCGGCACGAACCGGTAGCCCACGTTGCGGACGGTCCCGATCAGCGCCTCGTACTCGACGCCGAGTTTGGCGCGGAGCCGGCGCACGTGCACGTCCACCGTGCGGGTGCCGCCGAAGTAGTCGTAGCCCCAGACCTCCTGGAGCAGGTGGGCCCGGGTGAATACCCGTCCCGGGTGCTGGGCCAGGAACTTAAGCAGCTCGAATTCCTTGAACGTCAGGTCGAGCGCGCGGGCGCGCAGCCGGGCCGTGTAGGTGGCCTCGTCGATCGCCAGGTCGCCCGAGCGGATCTCATCCGGGGCGGCCGGGGCCAGGCTGGCCTTGCGGCCGATGGCCAGCCGCAGCCTGGCCTCCACCTCGGCGGGCCCGGCGGTGTGCAAAATCACATCGTCCGCGCCCCATTCGGCGGTCACCGCGGCCAGCCCGCCCTCGGTGACTACGGCCAGTAGCGGGGCATCCAGGGTCGCCGTGCGCAGCAGCAGGCACAGGCTCCGGGCCTGAGCCAGGTCCCGCCGGGCGTCCACCAGGATGGCGTCCGCGGGCGGCGCGTCCGCCAGGACCGACAGCTCAGGCGGCGCGACCCGCACGGTATGCAGCAGCAATCCCAGGGAAGGAAGAATCTCCGGGGCCGGTTCCAGGGCGCCGGTCAGCAGCAGCAGGTCACTCACGGTGCTGCCACCTCCGCCCCTATGGTCTCTTGTGAGGGAACTATGGGTCTCTTGCGGGAGAAACTACCCATCAATGCACACAAGGACCCGTCGGCAGCACTGCCGGGATCCGATGTCAGCGAGAATAGCGGACATGAGCACAGTGACGTTGCGCTACTGGGCTGCGGCGAAGCAGGCTGCGGGGGTCGCCGAGGAGACGATCAGCGCCGGGACACTCGCCGCCGCGCTCGACGCGGCGCTGTCCGCCCGTGAGCGGAATCCTGCCGCTGGCGCGGATTGCGACCTTCGCGCGGTCCTGGCCAGATCCTCGTTCCTCGTTCGACGGCAGCCCGGTGGGGAGCCGCGCGCCCGAGACCGTGACGCTCCCGGAGGCGGCGGTGGTGGAGGTGCTGCCCCCGTTCGCCGGGGGATGAACCCCGCAATCCCGGCCGCCCGGTGAACCGGCTGGCCAGAAGGCGCGTTACCTAGGTCGTGGCACATCACCGCGGAACCCAGGGCCACGAGCCCCGTGAGCGCGCCTGTGACGAGGCGCTGGTCCGCGCGCTCTATGCCGAGCACGCGGCGCCGCTGCTGCGCTATGCGCTCCGGCTCACCAGCGGCGACCGGCAACGGGCGGAAGATATCGTGCAGGAAACGCTGCTCCGGGCCTGGCTCCATCCCGAGGCCATCGCGGAGCGCCCGGCCCGGCCCTGGCTGTTCGCCGTGGCGAGGAACCTCGCGGTGGACTCGCACCGGGCCCGCAACGCGCGGCCCCGGGAAGTCGGCGAGGCAGCGCTGGAACTGGTACCCGTGGCCGACGAGGCGGATCGCGTGCTCGAATCGTGGGCGGTGGCCGACGCCCTGCGTGACCTGCGGCCAGAACACCGGCAGGTGCTCGTGCAGACCTATTACCTTGGGCGCTCAGTCGCCGAGGCCGCCGCGGAACTCGGAATCCCGGGCGGGACAGTGAAATCTCGGACGTTCTACGCGCTCAAGGCGCTCAAACTGGCGCTTGAGGAACGGGGGCTCGCGCCATGAACGGCTCAGCGGACTGCCGCGACATCCGGCACGCGCTCGGTGTCTACGTGCTCGGGGCCATCGATCCCGCCGAGCGCACGATGGTGGACGTCCACCTCAGCACCTGCCCGGACTGCCGCGAGGAACTGGCCGGGCTGGCCGGCCTGCCGGCCCTGCTGCGCCGGATCCCGGTCGCGGAGGCCCAGGAGCTGGCCGAGGATGACGTGGACGATCTGCCCGGTGCTGGCCTGCCCGGTGCTGGCCTGCCCAGGGCCGAGATGCCCTCCGAGGAGATGCTGCGCTCGCTGCTGGCCCGCACGACGCGGGTCCGCCAGGCCCGCCGGTGGCGCGGCCTGGCCGCCGCCGCGGCCGTGGTCCTGGTGGCCGGGGCAGCCGGGGCAGCGGGGTGGAGTGCCGTGCACCACACCGCCGGAGGAGCCGGCGGGTCCGCGCTGCCCGCGCACTTCACGTCGGCCACCGCGACCAACCCGGCCACTCACGTGGCCGCGACCGTCCGGTACGCGGCCAAGGGCTGGGGCACGATTCTGGACACCCAGGTGAAGAACGTTCCCACCGGGGCCCGGTGCCAGCTCGTGGTCACCGACTCCAGCGGGCACAGCACGGTGGTCGGCGGCTGGACGACCACCTACGACGAGGAGTCCGTCTGGTATCCCGGCTCGTCCCCGGTCGCGCTGGACAGCGTGCGCAGCTTCGAGATCACCTCGAAGGGCAAGGTCCTGGTCACCGTGCAGGCGCACTGACCGTGCAGGCGCACTGACCGTTACGGTTTCGCTGGTGCCGGCCGGGAATGGGATGGGCCGCGGGCATGCTGTAGGTCCCGTGATAGGCGGACTTATCGCGGCCCTGGCCGTCCTGGCCGGGGCGACGGCGTTCGGGGTGGCCTGGCGCCGCCGGGACGGCAGGCTGGCCGGCCCGCGGGCCGCCGCCGGCGGCCTGCGGCTCGGTGCCGCGGAGCTGGGCCAGCCCCTGGGCCCGCGGGCCACGTTGCTGCAGTTTTCGTCGGAGTTCTGCGCTCCCTGCCGGGCCACCCAGCGGATCCTGGCCGAGGTGGCCAGCGGCGCCGAGGGCGTCCGGCACGTCGAAGTAGACGCGGGTGAGCGGATGGACCTGGTCCGCCTCCTGGACGTGCGGCGCACCCCCACGGTGTTCGTGCTAGGACCCCAGGGGCAGGTCGCCCGGCGGGGAAGCGGGCTGATGAGCAAGGCGGACGTGCTGGGTGCCCTGGACGAGATCGCGGGCCAGCGAATAACCTACCAAACAGGTGGGGAGTGACACCGGGGCGGCTGGCGCATACCATCAGGGACGTGCTTTCCCTGGCCATCCCGGATGCCATGGCGGATCGCGGCCGGTCGCGGCCGCTGCTGACCAGGCGGCGCGTGGTGGACTACTGCCACGTCACGGCCGCGCTGTGTCCGGGTGAGCCCTGCCCGCAGGGCCGTTCCTGAGCCCAGCACGGGCCGCATGCCGCACGTCCGTGCCGCCGGAAGGGCACGACTCGCAGGCCGTACCCCGCGTCCTGGCCCTATCCTGCCGATCCCGCAAGGGGGAGATACCACTCATGAACGTCGATCCCAGGGGTCAGCGTTTCAGCGCCGCGCTATCCGCCATCGTCCTGGTGATTGTCCTGATCACCGGGAGCGCATGGCTGCTCGGGTTCCAGGCAGTGGTCTTCGGGATCGGGGCCGTGTTCGGGCTCCGGTACGCGCCGTACGGCCTCATCTACCGGTTCGCAGTCCGGCCGCGCCTGGGACCGCCGGCTGAGCTGGAGGCCGAGGCGCCGCCGCGCTTCTCCCAGGCGGTGGGCCTGGTCATCAGCGTTATCGGGGTGATCGGGTACGCAGCCGGGATAATCCCGCTGGGCATGGCCGCCGCGGCGGCGGCGCTCGCCGCCGCGTTCCTCAACGCAGCCTTCGGGTTCTGCCTGGGCTGCGAAATGTATCTGCTTATCAAACGACTCCGGCCTGGCCGCCAGGAGATGGCCGGCCCGGAGTCCGACAAGGAGGTTGCTGTATGAGCCGTCCAGACGTCCTGGTGGACGCAGACTGGGTGGAGGCGCACCAGAATGACCCGGGGGTGGCCATCGTCGAGGTCGACGAGGACACCAGCGCGTACGACACCGGGCATATCCCGAACGCCATCAAGATCGACTGGAAGAAGGACCTCCAGGACCCGGTGCGCCGGGACTTCGTGGACAAGGCCGGCTTCGAGGCACTGCTGTCCGAGCGCGGGATCTCCAACGACGACACGGTGATCCTGTACGGCGGCAACAACAACTGGTTCGCCGCGTACGCCTACTGGTATTTCCGGCTCTACGGCCACCAGAACGTGAAGCTGCTCGACGGCGGCCGCAAGAAGTGGGAGCTGGACTCCCGTGAGCTGGTCAAGGACATCCCGGACCGGCCCAAGACGTCCTACACCGCCCAGGAACAGGACGCGGCGATCCGGGCCCTGCGCGACGAGGTGGTGGCGGCCATCGGCAAGCGCAACCTGGTCGACGTGCGCTCGCCGGACGAGTTCTCCGGCCGCCTGCTCGCCCCGGCGCACCTGCCGCAGGAGCAGGCCCAGCGCGGCGGTCACATCCCGACCGCGAAGAACGTGCCCTGGTCCAAGGCGGCCAACGACAACGGCACGTTCAAGTCGGACGACGAGCTGCGCACCCTCTACGGGGACGAGGCCGGCCTGGACTTCGCCAAGGACACGATCGCCTACTGCCGGATCGGCGAGCGGTCCGCGCACACCTGGTTCGTCCTGCACGAGCTGCTCGACCAGCCGAACGTGAAGAACTACGACGGCTCCTGGACCGAGTACGGCTCCCTGGTAGGGGTCCCGATCGAGATTGGTGATGGCCAGTGAGCGGCGCAGAGGTGAGTGGACAGGGAAGCGCGGACGGGTGCGGGGCACCCGCAGGCGGCGCCGCCCGCCCGGCGAACGTGGGCAACCAGGCCGTGGTCGAGGGGCGCGTGACCCGCGGCGGCGAGGCGGTCCCCGTGGGCTACGCCCGGCTGCTCAACGAGGGCGGCGAGTTCGTGGCGGAGGTGCCGCTGGGTGCCGACGGCGGGTTCCGCTTTTTCGCGGCCCCGGGCAGCTGGACGGTGCGCGTCCTCGCCCCCGGCGGGGTGAACACCGACCGGCCGGTGACCGCGGCCACCGGCCAGGTGGCCGAGCTGGAGGTCAGCGTCTGAGCGGGCGCCGCACCAAGCAGGGCTGAGGGGCAGGCGGGAACCCGCCTGCCCCTCAGCCCTGTGCGGACGATCCCGGCCGGCCCGTTCCCGGCCGCGCCACGGCTTGTTCATCTGCCTGTCCGTTTACCCGTCCCCTTCCGTTCACCGGCGCTTCATCTTGAATCCCTAGGAATGGGAGTGGCCTCGGGCAGGCGCTGCCTGGCCACGTCATTACGGGCGATCAAGGGCGGGCACACATAGTGTCGATCGAGGCAGGTCCTCCGGGACTCACGCCAGAGCAGGTTGCAGCGCAATCTCCGGCTGCCACGGCCACGGGGACGGACACGGCTGGCCTGCAGGGCACGCCGTCGGCGAACGGCGGCATCGCGGTCAACGTGGTGGACCTGACGCTGAGCTTCGGCCAGCGGGCGGTCCTGTCCGATCTGCAGATAGATATCGCCGCCGGGCAGGTGACGGCGATTCTGGGCCCGACCGGCTCGGGCAAGAGCACCCTGCTGCGCACGATCAACCGGCTGAACGACAAGGTGACCGGCTACGGGCACCAGGGCGACGTGCTGCTCGACGGCCGCAGCATCTGGGCTCACGGGATTGAGCTCATGACCCTGCGGCGCAAGGTCGGCATGCTCTTCCAGCGGCCCAACCCCTTCCCCATGTCGATCATGGACAACGTGGTGTCCGGGGTGAGGGCCCACAAGATGGCCGGCCGGGGCCAGTTCCGGGAGATCGCTGAGCGGCGGCTGCGCGAAGTAGGGCTCTGGGACGCCGTGTCCGGCCGGCTCAAGGACTCCCCGTTCCGGCTGTCGGGCGGCCAGCAGCAGCTGCTCTGCCTGGCCAGGACGCTGGCGGTCGACCCCGACGTGCTGCTCCTCGACGAGCCCACCTCGTCGCTGGACCCGATGGCCACGGAGTCCATCGAGGCGCTGGTGCGCACCCTGGTGCCGGGCATCACGGTGATCATCGTGACGCACAACCTGGCCCAGGCGCGCCGGGTCTCGGACAGCACCATCTTCCTGAACAAGGGGCGCCTCGTGGAGCACGGGGCGACCCAGCAGATCTTCGAGAACCCAGTGAACGAGGAAACCCGGGAGTACGTCACCGGGCGCTTCGGCTAAGACATGGCTTCTCCCGGGGAGACGGCAGCAAGTCACCCGGGAGGGACCGCGCGGTAGAGCGCGGAGCACGAAGCACGCGCGAGCGTGCGGGGAGGAACCATGCACGCCCGCCCTGCCTGGTCACTATAAGCACGCATTTGCGTGCGGACGGTAATGAGACGCATGCCCAGCATGCGGTATGTAAAGGAGCAACCCCCGGTGGGCAAACCGATTCGCGTGGTATTTGCTGCGGCCGCCCTGGCCCCGCTCGCCCTTCTGGCGGCCTGCGGTAGTTCAGGGTCGCCGTCATCGTCTTCGTCAGCGTCGTCCTCGTCCTCCGCATCGTCGTCCGCTGGCTCGAACGGCAGCACGGTGTCGGAGACCGGCAGCACGCTGCTGCTGCCCCTGATCAGCGCCTGGCAGGTGACCTACGGGACGGCCAACCCCAAGGTTCTCATCACTACCTCGGGGACCGGGTCCGGTACCGGCATCGCGGACGCCGCCGCCGGCACGGTCAACATCGGCGGATCGGACGCCTACCTGTCACCGGCTGACATCAGCCAGTACCCCGGCCTGCTGAACATCCCGCTGTCCGTGGCGGCGCTGGTGATCAACTACAACGTGACCGGCGTCAAGAAGCCGCTCGACCTGAACGCCACGGTGCTGGCCGATATCTACTCCGGGAAGATCAAGACCTGGAATGACCCGGCCATCGCCAAGCTCAACCCGGGTGTGTCACTGCCCAGCCTGAAGATCGTCACGCTGCACCGCGCGGACAGCTCGGGCAGCACGTTCCTGTTCACCTCGTACCTGAACGCCCAGGCGCCCAGCGCGTGGAGCACCTCGAACGTGGGCACCACGGTCAGCTGGCCGAGCGTGCCCGGGGCCACCGCCGAGACCGGCAGCGGCGCCATGGTGAAGGGCTGCGGGGCCATCAAGGGCTGCATCGCCTACATCGGCATCAGCTACCGCACGCAGGCAGCGGCAGCCGGTCTGGGCGAGGCCGACCTGGCCAACAAGAGCGGCAAGTTCGAGCCGGCCAGCCCGGCGAACATCAACGCCGCCCTGGCGACCTTCTCCAGCAAGACCCCGGCGTCCGGCGGCCAGTCGCTGATCAACGGCACCGCGGGTTACCCGATCATCAACTACGAGTACGCGATCGTGAAGTCGGCCCAGTCCTCGTCGGCCGAGGCGTCCGCGGTGAAGGCCTTCCTGACCTGGGGCATCACCTCGGGAAGCTCAACGAAGTTCCTGACTCCGGTGAACTTCGAGCCGATGCCGTCCAACGTGGTGACCATCGCGAAAGCGCTGATCGCCAAGATCCACTGACGCATGGCGTCTTCACCTCTGGCGCAGGGCGGGGAGCCGGCGTCGCCGTCTCCCCGCCCCGCGGGGTCCGCGTTCCGCCGCTGGGCCCGTAACGGCTCCTTCATCCGCTGGATCGGCCTGGGCGGCGCGCTGATCCCGATGCTGATGCTGGCCTTCATCCTGGTTGTCCTGATCCTGAAGGCGTGGCCAGCCATCCTGATCAACGGCTGGGGCTTCTTCACCACGAGCGTGTGGCACACCGGCGCGCAGTACGGCACCTCGGTCCACTCGCACGGCATCACCTACCTGTCCGGGCAGCAGTACGGGGCGGTGCCGCAGATCGTCGGGACGCTGGAGACCTCCGCGATCGCGCTGCTCATCGCCGTGCCGGTGTCCATCGGCGCCGCGCTGGTGGTCGTGGAACGGCTGCCCAGGCGGCTGGCCAGCACCGTCGGGATGTTCCTCGAGCTGCTGGCGGGCATCCCAAGCGTGGTCATCGGCCTGTGGGGGGTGCTGACCTTCGGCCCGTTCATCGCCGATTACATCGCCCCGGCCCTCACGCACATCCCGATTCCGTTCTTCCAGGGCGATGTCGGCCACGGTCAGGGGCTGCTCGTCTCGGGCCTCGTGCTGGCCGTGATGGTGATCCCGATCATCGCCTCCACCGCCCGGGATCTCATCCGCCAGGTCCCGATCCTGCCCCGGGAGGGCGCGGTGGCGCTCGGCATGTCCGATGCCGAGACGGCTCGCAGGGTCACGCTGCCCTGGGTCGGCGCGGGCCTGGTCGGTGCGGTGGTGCTCGGGCTGGGCCGGGCCCTCGGCGAGACCATCGCGGTGGCCATGGTCTGCGGGGTGGCCCTCGGCTCGGTGGCGACCAACCTCTACGCGGCGATGATCACCATCGCGGCCAACATCGTGCAGAATCTCGACACCGTGATCACGGACCAGCTGGGTGTGCGCACCTACGCCGAACTCGCGCTGGTCCTGCTGGTCATCACCCTGCTGACCAACGTGGCCGCGCGGCTGATGGTCCGGCGGGTGTCGGGCACCGCGCTGCCAGTCGGAAGAGGGCTGTGAAGCCATGAGCAGTCTCGGCAGAATGGGCGGCCCGTCGGCGTCGGCGCCGACACCGGGATCTGCGACACCGTCGCGGTACCGGTCCGGCGACTGGCCCGCCGTGCCGCGGGCCAGGAAGATCTGGAATGCGATCTTCTGGGCGCTGTGCTTCGTCGGCCTGGCCGCGATCGTCGTGCCCCTGGTGTGGCTGGCGGGCGGCATCATTGCCCGGGCCGTGCCGCACTTCCAGTTCAGCGTGATCACGACCAACACCACGGGCACGGGCGGGGGCCTGAAGAACGCCATCCTCGGCACGTTCTACATCACCGTGGGGGTGGTGATCGTCGCCGGTGTCGTCAGCCTGCTGACCGGTGTCTACCTGGCTGAATTCGCCACCGGCCGGCACCGCGGGTTCCTGCGCGGGTGTTACGAGGTGCTGGCCGGCATCCCCTCGATCGTGATGGGTTACGTCGGCTTCATCGCGCTGGTGCTCGGCCTGCACTGGGGGTTCGGCCTGCTGCCCGCCGTCCTCGTGCTGTCGGTGATCGTTATCCCTTACCTCACCAAGGCGACGGAAACGGCGCTGTCCCAGGTGCCGAGTTCCTACCGGGAGGGCGCCGAGGCCCTCGGCCTGCCCACCATGTGGACCCTGCGCAAGATCGTGGTGAAGTCCGCGGTGCCGGGCATGGTCACCGGCCTGCTCGTCGCGATCGCGATCTCGATCTCGGAGACCGCGCCGCTGCTGCTCACCGCCGGCTGGTCCTTCTTCGACCCGAGCGGCAAGCTCACCAACTCCCCGGTCGGCTTCCTGACCTATCCGGTCTGGACGTTCTACACCTCGCCCTACCCGGCTCAGCAGTACCTGGCCTACGACGCGGCCTTCCTGCTGTTCATCTTCGTGCTGGTCATCATCATCCTGGGCCGGGTGGTCATCGCGATTTCGCGTCGAAATGCGGAATGAAGGCCACTCGCGGAGAGGGGGAGGGCCGGGCGCTGGCGCCAGCCCGTCCTATCTCGGCGAGCGTGCTCGCGGAGCGGATGGCGGCAGCGTTGCTGCACCACGAGCCCGGCTGGCGGCTGCCCCGGCACACCGCACTGGCGCGCCGTTACAACGTGACCACCGCGGAGATCGAGGCGGCGATTGAACTGCTCGCCGCCCGGCACCTGCTCAGCAGGCTGCCCGACGGCCAGGTGTTCCGGGCCAGCCCGGCCGAGTACCGCCTGTCCCTCGAGGGCATGCCCGGGTTCGGGACCCAGGTTGACCCGATGGGCGGCGAGCTCGTCTGCAAGACGCGCAACGTCGCGAAGCGGCGCCCGGCCGAGGACATCGCGCGGGCCATCGGGGTGGCGCCCGGGGAGGATCTGCTCACGATCCGGTGCCTGTGGACGGTGGGCGGCGAGCCGGCCGCCTACTCGGCCAGCTACCTGCCCCCGCAGCTGGAAGCGCTGGCCGGTGACTTCGCCAGCCCGCCCGCGCCCCCGGACCCGGCCGTGCGCTACGGCCGCGCGTGCGCCTTCCAGGTGGAGTTCCAGCCCCCCGCGCCCGTCCGTGGCGCGGAGCCTGCGCCTGGCGGCTGGCGAGGCTGCGGCCACGGTCACGGTCAGCTTCGAGGACCCCGCCCAGCTCGGCGTGATCGTGCTGGCCGTGGCCGTGCTGCGGCCGGACATGTTCCGGATCGTGGTGGAGTCGCCGGGGATCCCCAAGCCCACCGTGGGCCCGGACGGTTTCCCGGGCGCCTGGACACAAGAGGCCGGGGACTGGGAACCTTGACCCGAGATGCCTGCCTCTGCGACGACGACGGCGGAGCGCGACCCGCGGCGAGCCCGCTACCTCACCCCCGGGGACACCCCACGGCGCGGTGAGCTGATCGCTGGGCTCGCGCTGCTCGGACTCCTCGCCCACTTAGCCCTGGCCCAGCTGACCCTGCTGCTGGCCATCGCCCTGGACCTGACCGGCCGGGCCGCCCGGTGGCGGCCGCTGTGGCTGGCCGGACCGGCGGTGGCCGGGTTCCTGTGGATCCTGGCCATCGGCCCCGGCCGGGCCCTGGCCGGCTTCACCGCCGGCCCGCACCAGGTGCTGGGCTACCTGGCCGGGGCGGCCGGGCACCCGGCCCGTGTCCTGCACCCGGCCCGGGCCTTCGCCGGGATCAGGCACTGGCTGCCCCGGCAGGCCCCGCTCGCGCTGATCCTCGCCCCGGCCGAGGCGCTGGCCGCGTGGTGGCTGCGCGGGCGGCGCGCGGGGGCCCAGGGCTTACCGCCGCCGCGCCCGGGCCTCATCGTGGCGGCCCGGCGCCAGTTCACCGCGGCCCAGGTCCGGTCGGGCGGCGTGGTCAGCCGGACCGGGTGCCCGGCTGGGGGTCGGACCGGGAGACCGGGCGGGCCGCCGGGATCAGCTGGCAGGCCGCGGAGGGAGGGGTTCTCGTCACGGGCGCGGCGGCCGCGGGGGTGTCCGCAGGGCGGCCTCGGGTGTCCGCGGCCAGTGTCCAGCTGGTCCACGCGGCGATCCGCCGCCGCAAGCCGGTCCTGGTCGTGGACCTGTGCGGGCCCGGCGGCCTGCCCGGCGAACTCGCCGGGATCTGCGCGGACGCCGGTGCCCCGCTGCACGTCTTCGGCCCGGACGGCCAGGGCTGTTACGAGCCGCTGCGCGGCGGCGACCCGGCCCGCAAGGCTGCCCTGGTCATGGGGATGATCGACTGGGCCCCGGTGGCCGATCACGCCCGGCGGACCTGCGGCGCCTACCTGAACGACCTGTTCGCGGTGGCGGCCGCAGCACCGGCTGATCCGCGGGTCCCCGTGCTGGACGATGTGGCCGCCCTGCTCGGCCCGGCCGCGTTGCGGGCCCGGATGAGGCAGGTCCCCCCGTATCACCCCCGGCGCGGCCCGTTAGGCGAGCGGGTCAGGGTCTCCGCGAGCCTGCTGGAGGCCGACCCGGCCACGGCCTCCTTCCTCGCCGGGGAGCTGACCGGGCTGCGGGCCTCCACGCTGGGCCGCTGGCTGCGGCCCGGTGCTGCCCAGGCCGGTGCTGCCCAGGCCGGTGCGGCCGGTGCGCCCATGTGCCGCCCAGGCCTGCTGGCCCAGATCAGCCTGAGCGCGGTGGTCCGCGAGCGCGCGGTCGCGTTCTTCCCGCTCGACCAGGCGCGGTACGGCCGTTCCGCGCGGATGATCGCGAACCTGGTGGCCCTCGACCTCACCGCGGTGTTCGCAGAATCGCGGCGCCTGGGCGTGGACGGTGACGGCCTGGCCTGGTTCGGGGACGGCGATGCGAGGGCCGTGCCGGCCCTGGCCCAGCTGATGAGCACCGGAGCCGGGGCGGGGCTGGCCACGGTGGTCAGCACCGGGTCGGCCGCGGCCGCCGGGCAGATCGCGGCGCCAGGCCAACGTCCTGGTGATCCGGGGCCCCGGGGATCCCGGGCTGGACGACGTGCCGCCGGGGGTCCCCCTGCGACAGTGACGAGTTCGCCCTCGTGGTCAAGGGCCCGGAGCGGCAGGTGGTGCCGCGGGCCCGGTTCGTGCCGGGCCGGATCCCATGACGGCGCGGCAGGCGGACCGGGTGTACCTCGGCTGGGAGTACGCGCTGGTGCACCCGGATCCCGGCCCAGCGCCGCGGCGGCCCATCCCGCCCGGCCAGGAACGGCTGAACCCGGGCTGGGCTGCGGCCCAGCACCGGGAGGAACGCCGGCTCAGCCTGCCGCTGAAGGCCACCGCGGCGGCTGGCGCCGCGCTGGCCGGCCTGACCGGGGCGCTGGGCGCGGCCGGAGCGTCTGAACCCGGCGCTGACCGCGACCGGGATCGTGGTGTTCCTGGTCATTACGGCGGCGTGCGTGCGCGGCATCCAGGCGGGCGCCCGGGACCTCCGCACGCGGCTGGCCGACGAGGAGCGGCGCGTGGCCCGGGCCCGCGCGGCCCAGGAACAGCCGGCTGTCCAGCTGGCAGGAAGAGCACGCCCGGCGGTTCCGGGACTGGGAGGCCCGCGGGCGGGCCTTCCAGGCGCAGCGGCAGTGGTACGGGGTGGCGCTGCCCACCGGGATCGACCGGGTTGACGTGGCGGGCGGCACGCTCGCGGGCTGGTCCGCGCTGACGGCCATGCTGGGCGGCCTACGGCTGGCCGCGGGCGGCCAGGTCACCGTGCTGGACCTGTCCGAGGGGGCGGTGGCGCAGGACCTGCTGGCCCTGGCCCGCCACGCGGGGGTGGACCCGCTGGTCTGGGTGCTGCCGGGGGACCTGCCGCGGCTCGACCTCGGGGCCGGGCTGCCCGGGGCGGCGCTGGCCGACGTGCTGGCCGTGGCGGCGACGGCCGGCGGTGACCTGGCCACCCCGCCGGACCCGGTCCCGGACCGCGCGATCCTGGAGCGCGTCGCCCAGGTCCTCGGCGGGCAGCCGGGCATCGGCCAGGTGACCGCGGGCCTGCGGGTCCTGGCCGGGATCGGCGACCCGCGCGACGACACGCAGCGCGGGTCGCTCACCGCGGCGCAGGCCGAGGCGATCGCCGGGCTCTACGGCCGGGCGGCCAGCGACCGGGTCATCATCGAGCGGGCCCTCGGTCTCGAAGCCAGGCTGCGCACGCTCGAGACGCTGGGGTCGGCGCCCGCCCCGCTGCCGCCGGGCCCGCTGCGCGTGGTGGCTCTGGACCGCGCGGCGGAGGTAGCGGGCACCCAGGTCCTCGGCGCGTACGTCACGGCGGCGCTGACCCATCTGCTGCGCCGCCAGCCGCGCGGCGCAGGCCTGGCAGCACACGCTGCTGGTCGCCGGCGGCGAGAAGCTCCGCGGCGACCTGCTGGACCGGCTGTCCGACGCCTGCGAGGCCAGCGGCACCGGGCTGGTGCTGGCCTACCGCTCGCTTCCGGCCCACGTCCGGGACCGGCTGGGCCGCGGCAACGCCGCGGTCGCGTTCATGCGGCTGGGCAACGCCGACGACGCGAGGGCCGCCAGCGAGCAGATCGGCACCGCGCACCGTTTCGTGGTGTCCCAGCTCACCGACACCGTGGGCGACTCGGTCAGCGACACGGCCAGTTACTCCTACACGAGCACCGTGGGCACGGCGGATTCCGTGGCCGTCTCGGCCTCGGCCAGCCAGGGCCGCGGGCACGGCCGCGGGCAGGGCCAGAGCTGGTCCGGGTTCGCGGCCTTCGCGCCGCGCACCGGGTCCGGGCACCAGGAACGCAACTGGTCGGAGGGGGTCAGCGAATCGTGGTCGCAGGACCGGCGGCCGCAACGCGAGCACGCGCGTGGGGGGTGCAGACCGCGCGGGCCGTCGCGGCCAGCACGTCGGCGGCCCGGACCGCCCAGCGGTCCCGCGAGTTCCTCGTCGAGCAGCACGAGCTGCAGCAGCTCCCGCCGAGCGGGATGATCGTCAGCTATGCCTCGGCGGCCGGGCGGCGGGTGGTGTTCGCCGACGCCAACCCCGCCATCCTGACGCTGCCCACCGCCACGCTGAGCAGCCTGGCCGAAGCCAGTGTGCTGGAAGCCGGTCCGCCGGGCGCCAGCGCCCCTGGAGCCAGTACCCCGAAGTCCAGCGTCCCGAAGTCCAGCGCCCCGAAGTCCGGCGCACCGTCCCGGCCGGCGAACTCCGGCGCACCGTCCCGGCCGGCGAAGACGTCCTGGCCCGGCCCGGTGGCGCCGCCGGCCCGCGATCCGGCCGAAGCGCCGCTCAGCTGGCGGGACGAGGGCGCGCCGCCGCCAAACCTGGGGCCGCCGCCCGAGCCGCTCGACTGGCGCCGCCGGGGGAATGACTGACGGTCAGGCGGCCATGCGGTCGTATCCGGCCGCGGCGGAGTCGGGAGTGCGGACCCGGAGGGCGCGAGCCGGGACGGCCGTGGCGCCGGAGTAGGCGCGGACCCCGGTGCCGCGGGGGGCGCGGTCAGGGCGCTTGAAAGTCAGCCACAGCGGGATGCCGACGATGGCCGCGAAAATCAGCGCTGCGATCGGGAAGTTGGCCAGGACCAGGGCGTTCATGAGTAGGGCTCCTTATCTGCGCGCCCGCGGTGGTCCCGCCGGCGCTTATCTCGTCCTCGTATGCCTTCACTGTGCCGCCCGGCCCTCTCCCCGCCGTGTGTCTGTCTTCTGAGCCTCCTCTGAGCTTCCGGTGGACCGGACGGGTGCCGCCGCGGGCCGCGGGCCGGATAGCATCGTCGGCCATGGGCAAGCTTCCGATGCGGGCGCGCGTCGCGACCACGCTGGGCGGGGCCGCCGGCCGGATGTCACGCCTCGCGGGCCGGGGCGACGGATCCGTGATCGGCGGGGTCATCGGCCTGCGCGTGGAGCCGGGCCTGCTGGCGCTGCTCGCAGCCGACCGGGAGATCGTCCTGGTCACCGGGACGAACGGCAAGACCACGACCACGCGCCTGATCACCGCGGCGCTGAGCGCGATGGGCCAGGAGGTGGCCTCCAACGCGTTCGGCGCCAACATGGAGGCCGGGCTGGCCGCCGCGCTGGGCCAGGCCCCCGAGGCGCCGTACGCGGTCCTGGAGACGGACGAGAAGTACGTCCCCGCCGTCCTGCGGGCCACCAACGCCCGGGTGGTGACGCTGCTCAACCTGAGCCGCGACCAGATGGACCGGGCCGCGGAGATCTGGCTCGTCGCGCGGCGCTGGCGGGAAGCGTTCGAGGCGGCCCCGGACTGCCGGGTGGTGGCCAACGCGGATGACCCGCTGATCGCCTGGGCGGCCAGCGGCGCCCACCAGGTCACCTGGGTCGCGGCGGGCCAGCGCTGGCACGAGGACTCCTGGTGCTGCCCGCGCTGCGGATCGCACCTGCGGCGTGACGAGCTGGGCTGGCGGTGCGGCGAGTGCGAGTTCAGCCGTCCCGCGGCGCGCTGGGTGCTGGACGGGTTCCTCGGTCATCGACTCGGCGGGCCAGGTGACCGAGCTGTCGCTGGCCCTGCCCGGCCGGGCCAACCGGTCCAACGCCGTGATGGCGCTCGCGGTCGCCGAGGTGTTCGGGGTCAGCCCGGCGGCGGCCCTGCAGAAGATGCGGTCGGTGACCTCGGTGGCCGGCCGGTACACCCAGGTGGAACGCAACGGCCGCCAGGTGCGGCTGCTGCTGGCCAAGAACCCGGCGGGCTGGCTCGAGGCGTTCGACGTGCTGGAGCCCGCGCCGGTGCCGGTGCTGCTGTCGGTCAACGCGCAGGTTCCCGACGGCCGGGACACCTCGTGGCTGTGGGACGTGGACTACCGCGTGGTCCGCGACCGCCCGGTGCTGGTGTCCGGGGAGCGCGGGCTGGACCTGGCCGTCCGGCTGGAAGCCGACGGGGTGGCGTTCGAGATGGTCGGCGGGATCGACGACGCGGTGAGCCGGGTGCGGCCCGGGCGGGACCCTGGACGTCATCGCCAACTACACCGCGTTCCAGCAGATCCGCACGGCCGTCGGCCGGGCGGCGTGACCACGGCCAGGCCCGCACCGCGATATGGCGCACATCACGGTAAGGGCCCGACCAGCGGAGGCCGCGGAGCACACGCCCGCGGACCCGGCAACCTGCGCCTGGTCTGGGTCTACCCGGACCTGCTCAGCACCTACGGGGACCGGGGCAACCTGCTGGTCCTGGAACGGCGGGCCCGGCTGCGCGGCATCGGGGTCGAGGCCATCCAGGTGAACTCGGATCAGCCCGTGCCCGCGGCAGGGCGACATCTACCTGCTGGGCGGCGGCGAGGACCTCCCGCAGGTGCTGGCCGCCCGCCGGCTGGGCACGGACGGGGGACTGGCCGCCGCGGCCGCCCAGGGCTCGGTGGTCTTCGCGGTCTGCGCGGGCTACCAGCTGGTCGGCGCGGAATTCGGCGGGGACCAGGGCCAGCCCGTGCGGGGGCCTGGAGATCCTGGACATCCGCAGCGGGCGGGGCGACCGCCGGGGGGTCGGGGAAATCCTGGCCGACGTCGATCCCGGCGCTGGGCGTGCCCCGGCTGACCGGGTTCGAGAACCATCAGGGCGTCACCCGGATCGGGCCCGGGGCCAGGCCGCTGGCCCGGGTGCTGACCGGGGTGGGCAACGGCGACGGGACCGAGGGCGCCTACGCGGGCCGGGTGCTGGGCACCTACCTGCACGGCCCGGCCCTGGTCCGCAACCCCGCCCTGGCCGACCTGCTGCTGAGCTGGGCGGTGGGTGCGCTGCCGCCGCTGGACGCCGAGTACGAGGCGTGGACCACCCAGTTCCGCGACCAGCGGCTGGCCGCCGTGCCGGTGGGCTCGGCCTAGTACACGAGCGCCTGGGCGCCGTCCGCCATGATCTCGGCCACGAAGGTGGACGCGCCCGCGATGCGCACCCCCTTGATCACGTCCTCGGGGGCGATGTCCCGCCGCGCCGCACACTGCGTGCACAGCGACACCGTGCCCCCGGCCAGGACCGTGGCCAGCAGGTCGGCCAGGGGAGGAGCGTGCGGCAGGGCGAAGTCGCCGGCCCGGCCGGGCAGCGAGAACCAGGACGCTTCCCCGGTCAGCCACAGCGACACCGGCACGCCGCTCACGGTCGGCGGCCGCGGCCACGTTGAAGGCCTGGTTGCATCGCTCCGGGTCGTCCTTCCCCGCAGTGATCTTGATGACGAGGCTCCGCGCGGTCATGCACGCACCTTAACGCGACGTGGCATCGCCGGCATGGCGGACGCCCGCCATTCCGGCGGGTCCGTACACTGCTCTGGTTGGGAGGCTGGTCATGCAGGGAATCGTCAGCGGGATCCTCCTCGTCGCCGCGTTCGCGGCGGTGATGGTGGCGGCCGCGCTGCTGTCGGTGCGGCTGCTGCGGGTCACCCGGGAGGAAGAAGCCGCATGTCTAGCGACGCTGGCCAGGCCCCCGAACTGCACCCGGAGCTGCACCCGGACCTGGCCCCGCTGAGTTTCCTGCTCGGCCGGTGGGAGGGCGCCGGGGTGGGCGGCTACCCGACCATTGAAAGTTTCCGGTTCGGCCAGGAGATCACGTTCAGCCACAACGGCAAGCCGTTCCTCATCTACGCCAGCCGGAGCTGGCTGCTGGACGAGGACGGGAACCTGGTCCGGCCCGCTGGCCACCGAGACCGGCTACTGGCGGCCGCAGCCCGGCGGCCAGGTCGAGCTGATCCTGGCCCACCCGACCGGGATCGCCGAGATCTACGTGGGCGAGGTCACCGGCAGCAAGATCGAGCTGCGCACGGACGTGGTGGCCCGGACCACGTCGGCCAAGGAAGTGACGGCCGGCCACCGGCTCTACGGCCTGGTCGGGCCGGACCTGGACCTGGGCTGGGCGTACGACATGGCCGCCATGGGCCAGCCGCTGCAGCCGCATCTGTCCGCCCAGCTCAAGCGGGCCGGGACGCTGACCGCCGGACGCTGATTCAGCCGGACGCCGGAATCAGCTGGCCGGAATCAGCTGGCCCGGAACCAGTAGGTGCTGAACGCCTGCCCCTGGAACAGCGAGGTGGGCTGGGCCTCCAGTTCGTGGCTGGAGTCACCCACCGCGACGATCTGGTAGGTGTTCCAGTACCGGGAACTGAGGCCGCTGCGGCGCCCCCTCGACGTGGTCAGCGTGATGCTGGAGAAACCTTCCGCCCGGTAGTCCGCCAGCGGCAAAATGCCACCCGTGGCGTTGGAGGGCGCCTCGCTGATCACCTCGGCGGAGGAGCGCAGGCATGCTTTAGCGGCGCATTTCAGGATGCGGGTGAGATGCCGTCCATTAGTCATATCGCGCAGCATCAGCACGAATTTCCGGGCCGGCCGCTTATAGGTGACACTGGCCTGGACCGCATTACCGGCGCGCACCGGGAAAACGACGGTTACCAGCTTGGGGTACATCTCGTACCACGCGTAATACTGCGCCGTCGATCCGGAGCAGTCGGCCTCGATGCCCACCTGCTCCACGCTGGACGAGCCCAGCCCGTCCAGGCCCACCCAGTGCGACGAGTACGACGGGGTGGTGCCCTGGCAGTTCAGGTACGGGACGGGGAACGAGGCGCTCACGTGGCGGAACGTGGTCCGCGCCCGGTTGGCCGCGTACCCCGCCCAGTTCAGCGACTGGATGACGACGTGTCCCGGCCGGGAGGTGCTGGCCGGCAGGACCTGGCCGGCTGCGGCGACGAGCGGGCCGCCGGGCACGACCGTCACGGTGCCCCGCGTCCCTCCCCGGGTGAACGCGCTGAGCGTGAGCACGAGGGACATGACCGCGACGGCGGTGCCGGCGCGACGGAGCTTCCGCATCTATCGTCCTTTCCTGTGCGGTGAACCCCGAACATTACGCGGGGGCGCGCAGGATAGGAAGCAAACGCATCGGTAACCGCTGCGGATTCCAGAAGTAATTACTCACGCCGCGCCGGTGAATTATTTTATGTCCGGCATCGGAGCGCCAAGCGTTTAGTGCTGCGCTAAAAGGCGGAATGTCATGCGGAATAATGTGAACCGGCCCGTGGCACGGAAATCCGGGAAAAAGGCAAATTAAAACCCCCGGGCGGCTCCCTGGTGCTCGAGCACTGCGCCGTAAACCAGGGGACTGGTTGGACAGACCAGTCAGCCCGGGGGCCCGGTGTCTGCCGAGTATTCGCCGGCCGCCGCCTTCGCGCGCGGCACGTGGCGGCATACCGTGAGTGAAGCCCTACGCACGGGCCGGTGATCGCACCGCGGGCTCTGCCATAACGGGCCGGGCCACGCCAGTGCATCGGCGGGACGGCGGCTAGCGGACAGCCACCTCGCGAGTCCTACTGCTATGCATGCTGTTGGACCACCTCCTCTCCCGCGTTGAGACGAGGCTATGCCAGCCTCCGGGAAGCAGGCAAATGAGTTTGTTCGCGGTCACGCCGGCGCGGAGTTAGTCTCGGCGCATGAGGCAGGCGTGGGACGAGGAGTTGCGGGCCCGCGGCTATCGGGTCACCCCGCAACGCCAGCTCGTGCTGGAGGCGGTCACCAAGCTGGAGCACGCCACCCCCGAGGAGATCTGCGCCGATGTGCAGCAGACCGCGCGCGGGGTGAACATCTCCACCATCTACCGGGCGCTCGAGCTCCTCGAGCAGCTCGGGCTGGTCACCCACACCCATCTGGGGCACGGCGCGCCGCGTTACCACCTGGCCGCCGAGGCCGAGCATGTGCACCTGGTCTGCGCCGGGTGCGGCCGGATCACCGAGGTCAGCCCGGAAGCGGTGCAGCCGCTGGTGACCGCGCTGGCCGACCACCACGGGTTCGAGACCGACGTCGGCCACCTGACCGTGTTCGGCCGCTGCGCCGACTGCCGGGCCGCGGGACGCCGGAGCCCCGGAGCACACGGCATAGATTGACGTCATGGACAGTCCGCTGCTGAACGCCCCTGGCGCCGTGCCCGGCGAGGCCCCCGACGCGGGGGTCGCCGCACACTACGGGAGACCCTTACGCCGAACAGCGGGCGCTGGCCGCCGGCACGGGGATGACAGACCGCTCGCACCGCGGCGTGGTCCGGATCACCGGCCCGGACCGGCTGTCCTGGCTGCACAGCCTGACCACCCAGCATCTCGAGCACCTCGGGCCCGGCCAGACCGCCGAGGCGCTGATCCTCAGCCCGCAGGGCCACATCGAGCACCACCTGACGCTCACCGACGACGGGGACGCGCTGTGGGCTCACGTCGAGCCGGGCACGGCCGGGCCGCTGCTGGCCTTCCTGGAGTCGATGCGCTTCATGCTCCGGGTCGAGCCCGCCGACGTCACCGACGACTACGCGGTGCTCACGGTGACCGGTGCGCTTCCGGACGGCGCGCTCCCGGGCAACACCGCGGCCGCCCTGCAGGGTACGGTCGGCACCGACCTGCTGGTCGCGCGTCCCCACCTCCAAGCCGCCGCAACGAAATTCGCTGACGCCGGACTCACCCTGGCCGGGATGCAGGCCTATGAGGCGCTCAGGATCGCCGCCCGCCGCCCGCGGCTGGGACTGGACACCGACCACCGGACCCTGCCGCACGAGGTCGGCTGGATCGAGTCCGCCGTGCACCTGAACAAGGGCTGCTACCGGGGCCAGGAGACCGTGGCCCGGGTGCACAACCTCGGCCATCCGCCGCGGCGGCTGGTCTTCCTGCACCTGGACGGGAGTGAGGACCGGCTGCCGGGGCACGGTGACCCGGTCCAGCTGGGAGACGCGGTCGTCGGGTTTGTAGGCTCGGCCGCGCGGCACTACGAGCTGGGGCCCATCGGGCTCGCGCTGATCAAGCGGACCACCCCGGTGGACGCGACCCTGCAGGCGGCTGGCCTGCCGGCGGCGCAGGAGGTCGTGGTGCCGCCGGACGCCGGCGCGAACGTCACCGTGACGCTGAAACGCCGGCCCGGGCTGGTCCGGTAGCGGGCCGGTCCCTGGCCCTGCTAGTAGCTGAGTGAGTAACGGGAGGTCGTCAACGGTGCTGAGGCGCACGTTGCTGGCCGCCTCGGGCAGTGACCGAGCGCGGCATCTGATCACCTCGGCTCCCCTCACCCGGGACGTCGTGGCGCGTTATGTAGCGGGGGACACCACCGCGGACGCGGTGCGGGTCAGCCGGGAGCTGCTCGAGCGCGGCCTGCTGGTCAGCCTGGACTACCTGGGTGAGGACACCACCGACCCCGAGCAGGCGGCCGCGGTGACCGCCGAGTACTCGGCGCTGCTGGCCCAGCTGGCCGAGGCCGGGCTGGCCCAGGAGGGCCGGGCGGAGGTCTCGGTCAAGCCCACGGCGGTCGGCCTGGGCCTGGCCGAGCACGGGGAGAAGACCGCGGCCGAGAACATCGCGCGGATCTGCTCCGCCGCCCGGGCTGCGGGGACCACGGTCACCGTAGACATGGAGGACCACACCCGCGTGGACCAGACGTTGCGGATCGTCCGGGATCTCCGGCCTGACCACCCGGACCTGGGCGTGGTTATCCAGTCCTCGCTGCGCCGCTCGGTGGCGGACTGCGCCGCGCTCACGCAGCCGGGCTCGCGGGTCCGGCTGTGCAAGGGGGCGTACGACGCCCCGGACGCGGTGGCCTACCCGGCCCGCCGCGACGTGGACCGCAGTTACGCCCGCGCGCTGCGGGTGCTGATGGACGGGCCCGGCTACCCGATGGTCGCCACCCACGACCCGCGGCTGCTCCGCATCGCCGCGGCCCAGGCGCAGCTGGGCGCCCGCCCGCCGGACAGCTACGAGTACCAGATGCTGCACGGGGTCCGCCCGGCCGAGCAGCGCCGGCTGGCCGCGGCCGGGGCCCGGCTCCGGGTCTACCTGCCGTACGGCCAGGACTGGTACCGCTACCTGGTCCGCCGGCTGGCTGAGCGGCCGGCGAACCTCGCGTTCTTCGCCCGCTCGCTGGTGTCGTCCCGGTGAGCGTAGGCTCCACCCCGTGATCGGGATCTTCGGGGCCGGGAAAATGGGCGAGGCGCTCATCTCCGGGCTGCTGCGGGCCGGCCGCGCGCCGTCCGGGGTGGTCGCGGTGGTGCGGCGGCCGGAACGCGCCGCGCAGCTCCGCGAGGGGTACGGGATCACGGTCGCGAGCGCGGCCGAGGCGGCCAAGAGCGCGGACACGCTGATCATCACGGTCAAGCCGCAGGACATGCTGGCGATGCTGGACGAGATCGCGCCGCACGTGCCCGCGGACAAGCTGGTCATCTCGGTGGCGGCGGGCATCACCACCGCCGTGATCGAGCGCCGGCTGGGCGTGGACGTGCCGGTGGTCCGGGTCATGTCCAACACGCCCGTGCTGGTGGACGAGGCGATGAGCGTCATCTCGCCCGGGGCGTTCGCCCGGCCCGAGCACCTGGCCCGGGCCGAGGAGCTGCTCCGCCCGGTCGGCAAGGTGCTGCGCATCCCGGAGTCCCAGCAGGACGCGGCCACGGCCCTGTCCGGCAGTGGCCCCGCCTACGTCTACTTCCTGGTCGAGGCGATGGTGGACGCGGGCATCCTGCTCGGCATGCCCCGCGGCACGGCCATGGAGATGGTCACCCAGGCCGTGTTCGGCGCGGCCACCATGCTCCGGGAGACCGGCGAGCACCCGGTGATCCTGCGCGAGGCCGTGACCTCGCCGGGCGGGACCACGATCGCCGCGATCCGCGAGCTGGAACGGCACGGCGTCCGGGCCGCGATCCTGGCCGCGATCGAGGCGGCCCGGGACCGGGGACGTGAACTGGGGAGCGCATGACCTGCACGCTGCATGTGGCCTGGGATGACCGGCTGACCAGCTACGACTTCGGGCCCGCGCACCCGCTCGCGCCGGTCCGGGTGGAGCTCACCATGGCCCTGGCCCGGGCCATGGGGGTGCTCGACGCGGACGGGGTCACCCTGGCCGCACCCGAGCCCGCCACGCAGGACCAGCTCGAGCTGGTGCACGACCCTGAGTACATCGGCGCGGTGCGCCGCGCGGCCCCCGACCCGTCGTTCGGGCTGGGTACCACGGACGACCCGGTCTTCCCCGGGATGCACGAGGCGTCGGCGCTGGTGGCCGGGGCCACGCTGGCCGCGGCCGAAGCGATGTGGTCCGGGCAGGCCACGCACGGCGCCAACGTGGCCGGCGGCCTGCATCACGCCATGCGCCGGGCGGCCAGCGGCTTCTGCGTCTACAACGACCCGGCCATCGCGATCCGCTGGCTGCTGGATCAGGGTGCGGCGCGGATCGGCTACGTGGACATCGACGTGCACCACGGGGACGGGGTCCAGGCCGCGTTCTACGACGATCCGCGGGTCCTCACCATCAGCCTGCACGAGCATCCGATGACGCTGTTCCCCGGGACCGGCCTGCCCGGCGACACCGGGGGGCCGCAGGCCGAGGGCGCGGCGGTCAACGTGGCGCTCCCCGCCGGGACCGGGGACGCCGGGTGGCTGCGCGCGTTCCACGCGGTGGTCCCGCCGCTGCTGCGCGCCTTCCGCCCCGAGATCCTGGTCAGCCAGCATGGCTGCGACACGCACCGGCTCGACCCGCTGGCCCACCTGGAACTGACCATCGACGGGCAGCGGGCCGCCCACCAGGCCCTGCACGAGCTCGCGCACGAGGTGGCGGATGGCCGCTGGCTTTTCACCGGCGGCGGCGGATACGAGCTGGTCCAGGTCGTGCCGCGGACCTGGACCCACCTGCTCGCGGTCGCGGCGGGCCGCCCGCTGGACCCGGCCCTGCCCACGCCCGGCTCGTGGCAGGAGTACACCCAGGCCCGCACCGGCGTGCCCGCCCCCCGGCAGATGACCGACGGCAGCGCCGCGGATTTCACCCCGTTCGACTCCGGATTCGACCCGGGTAATGCCGTCGACCGGGCCATCATGGCCACCCGCAGCGCCGTCTTTCCCGCTCACGGGCTTTTCCCGGGCCTGTGACCCAGAGTGCGTCCCGCGCAAGGGTTGCCCTTTTCCACACAAGACTTACGCTGGGGACGGAGGTGACTGATGCGCTGAATCCGGCCAGGCGCACTCGGCTCCGTGCGGAAGAGGGAAAACAGATGGCTGCAGGCGAAACTCCGCTCAGTGACGTGAGGTTCCTGACCGTGGCCGAAGTGGCCTCGATCATGCGCGTGTCGAAAATGACCGTCTACCGGCTGGTGCACTCGGGGGAGCTGGAGGCGATCCGGGTGGGCCGGTCATTCCGTGTTCCCGAGCAGGCGGTGAACCGGTATCTGAAGGGGTCGTTCGTCGCGGCCAGCTGAGGCCGTTCCCCGAGGGGACATCACCGGGGCGGGCGCGGGGCAGGTACCCTGGGGCGTTGGCGTGGGCCCAGCCGGCTGGCATCGGGCGAATACGTCGCAAGCCAGTTGGCCTGATTCCCGAGTGAGGGTGGTGTCGTGGGCTCTGTCATCAAGAAGCGCCGTAAGCGGATGGCGAAGAAGAAGCATCGCAAGCTGCTGCGGAAGACGCGCGTACAGCGGCGCAACAAGAAGTAGCGCCGCGCTGGCGCCCCGGGTATCTGGAGGCCGGGTATCTGGAGCCGCCTGGAGGCTGCCGGGGCGCTGCGGGAGGGGGACACAGGTGGGCTGGGAGGGAAGCACGGGGCAGCTTTCGTCCGGTGCGTTTCCCGGCGCCCCTCCTCCGGAGAGCGCCGGGGATGACTGGCGCGGGCGGCTCAGCGACGCGCTCCGGTTCGCCCGGCGCCAGGTCACCGGTGAGGGTGAGGTCGACGAGTTCGGCTTCGACCCCGAATTCAACTCCCGGCTGCTGATCCCGCTGGCCCGGCTGCTGTACCAGCAGTGGTTCCGCGTCGAGATGCGCGGGCTGGGTCACGTGCCCGGCACCGGGGCGGCGCTGGTGGTCGCCAACCACTCCGGGGTGCTCCCGCTCGACGCGATCATGCTGCAGACCGGCCTGCACGACGAGCATCCCCGCCACCGGAACCTCCGCCTGCTCGGCGCGGACCTGGTCTACGAGCTCCCCGGCCTGGGGTACCTGGCCCGGCGGGCCGGGCACACTCCGGCCTGCCCCGCGAACGCCGACCGGCTGCTGCGCGACGGGGAGCTGGTGGGCGTGTTCCCCGAGGGATTCAAGGGCATCGGCAAGCCGTTCAGCGACCGTTACCAGCTGCGCCGGTTCGGCCGGGGCGGGTTCGCGGTCACCGCGCTGCGGGCCCGGGTGCCGATCGTCCCGTGCGCGATCGTCGGGGCCGAGGAGATCTACCCGATGGTCGGCAACGCCAAGCCGCTCGCCCGGCTGCTCCGGCTGCCCTACTTCCCGCTCACGCCGCTGTTCCCGTGGTTCGGCCCGCTGGGCGCGGTCCCGCTGCCGTCCAAGTGGATCATCGGCTTCGGGCGCCCGGTGGATACCTCCGGGTACCCCGACGGCGCCTGGCGGGACCCGGCCGCGGTGGAGGAGCTGACCGCCTCGGTCCGGGGCAGCATCCAGGCCAGGCTGGACGAGCTGGTGGAGGAGCGCGGCCCGGCGTTCGGCTAGTTATCTGGCCGGATGAGCTCCGGCGCCATCGCGTCCCCGCGGCTCAGCCGGGCGTGTTCCGCTGGTGCCGCCGGTGCAGGGCCAGCCCGGCTGCGATGCCGCCGGCCACCGCGCCGACCCCCGCCGCGGTCGGGAGGGCGACCAGGGTCACCTTGCGGCCGGACCGGAAATCGTGCACCGGCCAGCCCCGGCGGCGGGCCTCGGCGCGCAGCTCGGCGTCCGGGTTGACCGCGTTGGGGTGGCCGACCATCTGGAGCATGGGCAGGTCGTTGCTGGAGTCGGAGTAGGCCGAGCAGCGGGCCAGGTCCAGCCCTTCCCGCTCGGCGAGGGACGCGACCGCGGCGGCCTTGGCCTCACCGTGCAGCAGGCCGCCGACCAGCCGGCCGGTGTAGACGCCGTCCGCCGACTCCGCCACCGTGCCCAGCGCGCCGGTCAGCCCGAGCCGCTGCGAGATGACCGAGGCCAGCTCCACCGGGGTCGCGGTGACCAGCCAGACCCGCTGGCCGGCCCGCAGGTGGCCCTGGGCGAGCTTGCGGGCGCCCTCCCAGACCCGGTCGGCCATGGTCTCGTCGAAGATCTCCTCGCTCAGGCTGACGATGTCGGCCACCTTGTGCCCGGCCACGAACGCGAGCGCGGCCTGGCGGGCCGCGTCGATGTGCTCGCTGTTCTCCGCACCGCGGAGCCGGAAGTACACCTGGCCCCAGGCGATCCGGGCCAGGTCCCGCGGGCCGAACATGCTGCGCGCGGCCAGCCCGCGGGCGAAGTAGTAGATGGACGCGCCGCGGATCAGCGTGTTGTCCACGTCGAAGAAGGCGCCGGCCGTGGGGTCGGCCTGGGGCGGGGCCTGGGTGACCGTGGCCACCGCCGCGGAAGCGGCCCCCGCCAGCGCCGCCTGTTCCCTGCGCACGCGGGCGGACCTGCGCAGCCGGAGGGACCTGGCGCCGTCGGGACGCTGTTCCCGCAGCTGCCTCATGCCTGCCGAGTCTACAAACCCGACCTGCCGCCGGCCGGGCTGCTCATCGATCTGGTCCGCATCATCGCCGCCCGTCGTGCACCATAGGCTGCAATGTCTATTTCGTTCGCCGCTGCCCTGGCCGGGACCGTGCTCGCCGCGGTCGGTAGCGGCCTGGCCATCCGGCTCTGCGTGCGAAAACCCAGGACGGACATGGTGGCCTGGGTGATCGCCCTGGCCGGCCTGACCGTCGCGCTGGCGGCGCAGGCCGCCGGCTACCGGCGTGGTTTCGTGCCCACCACGTTCCGCGCCACCCAGCTGGGCGCGGCGCTGATCGCGCCGCTCGCGCTGGCCTGGGGCATGGCCGAGCTGGCCGCCAAGGGGCTCGCCGCGCGCTTCGCCGCGCGGCTCGCCCTGGCCGGGCTGTTCGTGGTGGCCGGCGTGATCCTGGCCACCGACGTCCTCAGCGCGCAGGCGTTCAGCCAGACCTGGCCGGCCGCCCGGAACCACTTCGAGTTCCTCCCCCTCGGGCTGCTCGCCCTGGTCGCCGTGGTCGTGGTGGTGACCATGATCACCGCGCTGGCCACGACCGGGCTGCGCAGCCGCGGCGACCCCGCCTGGCGGGGCGCCCTGGCCGCGGTCGCGCTGGCCAGCGTGGCCGCGCTGGCCACCCAGGGCCTCCAGGCCGGGCTGCCCGCGAACGCCGGGTACCCGGCGCTGACCGCCATCGCCGCGGTGCTGGCCTGGCTGGCCGCACGCCGTGCCGCGGGGGTGAGCGTCAGCCGGCTGCGGGGTGCGGCCAGCGCCTCCGCCGGGCGGCCGCCGCGGGGCGGCGGGGACGATCCCGGCTACGGCGGCGACGACTCGCTGGACCCGTACCGCGACGGCTACCGCCGCTTCGAGGACAGCGCGGCGTTCGCCGCCTACGCCAACAGCGGGTACGGCGAGACCGGAAGCTACCAGGGCCCGGCTTACGGCCATCCGGGGCCGCCGCACGGCGCGGGGCAGTACGAGGACACGGGCGGCTTCCCCGCGGTCGGCTACCCGGGTACCGGGAAGTCCGGGCCCGCCGCGGCGGGGGATTTTCACCCTGACCCGGTCGAGCCCGTCACCGGGGCCTTCGACCCGCTCTTCCGGCCGAACGGGTCCGCGGCTCCGGTGCGGGACCCGGCTGCGGGCCGCGGGGCGGCTGGCCACGGCGCCGCTGCAGGCCTGATTCCGGGGGAGGACATCGAGTTCGCCACCGGCATGCAACTGCCCGCCCTGGGCGACGTGCTCGACGCCGCCGTCGCCGGCGCGGGCCCGGTGGACACCGACCGGCTCTACGGCCGGATCGCCATCTACACGCTGCTGGACGCCGGCGCGGACGAGTTCGACCGGCTGGCCGAGCAGGTGGTCAACCAGGTGCGGACCGGGGAGCCGGACACGCTCGCCTACGTGGTCCACGGCGTGCCGTCCGCGCCGTTGCAGAGAATTCTCTACCAGCTCTATGCGGACCGGGCGGCGTACGACCGGCACCAGGAGCGGCCCTACGTGGCCGAGTTCGAGTCCCGGCGGCGGCCGCTGGTCCTGGCCACCAACGTCATCGAGCTGGGGGTCCGGCAGGCCAAGGTGGCGGCGGTGACGCCGCGCCGGGTCCCCTGAGCGGGACGGGCCCGGTGGCCCCCGGCGCGCACGCCATCACCCTGCTCTCCCGGCCTGGCTGTCACCTGTGTGACACCGCCCGGGAGGTGATTACCAGAGTCGCCGCGGACCTCGGCGTGCCCTGGGAGGAGCGCGACATCACCAGGTCCGAGGCGGATATGCAGGAGTACTGGGACAAGATCCCGGTCACCCTTGTTGACGGGGTCCAGCACGATTTCTGGCGGGTCAGCGAGGATCGGCTGCGGGCGGCCCTCAGCACGTGATGCTGACCTGGTGATCCGTTATGCCCGGGCCGGGGGCGGCGGCGGCTGACTTTGTGCAAACGTTCACAAGAGCGTACGGTTGAGAACCGCAACCCTTTGGCGGGCGTCTGGGCCGCCCCAATGCGGGTTGCCCAGTGCGTGCAGCTTGATCAGTGCAGGTCGATCCCTCAGGAGCGTCGGCGCATGTCACGGCGTGCAGTATCCGCGAACGGCAGGTCAGGGCCCGGCAATCCCGCGAACGGCGGGCCGGGCATCCCGGAGGCCACCATCGCCCGCCTCCCCGTCTACCTGCGGGTTCTGTACGCTTTCGCGGAGCAGGACATCCCGACCGTGTCCAGCGAGGAACTCGCGGCCGCGGCCGGGGTCAACTCGGCCAAGCTCCGCAAGGATCTTTCGCACCTGGGGTCCTACGGCACCCGGGGTGTCGGGTACGACGTGGACTATCTCGTCTACCAGGTATCCCGGGAACTGGGGCTGACCCAGGACTGGCCCGTGGTCATCGTCGGGGCCGGGAACCTGGGCCGGGCGCTGGCCAACTACGGCGGGTTCGCCTCCCGCGGGTTCCGTATCGCGGCCGTCCTGGACAGCGACCCGGAGGTGGTCGGGACCCAGATCGCCGGGCACGGCGTGCTGGATGCCGCGCAGATGGAGCAGGTGGTCGCCCGGCACCGGGTGTCCATCGGGGTCATCGCCACCCCCGCGGGCACCGCGCAGGCCGTCTGCGACCGGCTGGTCGCGACGGGGGTGACCAGCATCCTCAACTTCGCGCCCGTGGTCCTTAATGTGCCCAGTGGCGTAGACGTGCGTAAGGTCAACCTGTCCATTGAGTTGCAGATTCTCGCCTTCCACGCGCAGCGGAGGTCGGTGGTGCGCGTTCCGCAGGATGCCCAGGCAGCCGTCCGATGAGTGTTCTCGTGGTCGGCCTGAGCCACCAGAGCGCCTCGCTCCCGGTCCTGGAGCGGGCGGTCGTCAGCGGCGACACGCTCAGCAAGCTGATCCGGGACGTGTCGCAGGCCCCGAACGTGGGCGGCACGTTCGTGGTGTCCACCTGCAACCGGGTGGAGGTCTACGCCGAGGTGGACAAGTTCCACGGCGGCGTGTCGTCCATCTGTGACCTGCTCGCCCGGCATTCCGGTATCCCGCTCAGCGAGCTGACCCCGAACCTGTACGTGCACTACGAGGACCGGGCGGTCCAGCACCTGCTCGCGGTGGCCTGCGGGCTCGAGTCCATGGTCGTCGGCGAGAGCCAGATCCTCGGCCAGGTCCGGCAGGCGCTGTCCGTGGCCCGTGAGCACGGCACGCTCGGCCGCGGCCTGGGTGAGCTGGGCGCGCTCGCGCTGCGCACGGCCAAGCGGGCCCACGCCGAGACCGGGATCGACCAGGCCGGCGCGAACCTGGTCAGCATCGGCATCGCGGTCGCGCGCGCCCGGCTCGCCGCGGGACTGGCTCCCTCGGCACCCGCCGCGGCCGCGGATCCGTCCCGGCCGCTGGCCGGGCTGCGGGTGCTGGTCGTCGGGGCGGGCTCGATGAGCTCACTGGCCGCCACCACCGCGGCGCGGATGGGCGCGGAGCACATCGTGGTGGCCAACCGCACCGCCGACCGGGCCGCCCGGCTGGCCGAGGCGGTCGGCGGAAGCCCCGCCGACCTCAGCGATCTGGCCGGGCCGGTGGGCCAGGCGGACCTGGTCATCTCCTGCACCGGCGCCGCGGGCGTGGTGATCGGCGCGGACCTGGTGACTGAGGCCCTCGCGCGCCGCGGCCAGCCCGGCCGGCCGCTGGTCCTGCTGGACCTGGCCATGCCCCGCGACGTCGACCCGGCCGTGGCCGCGCTGCCCGGCGTGGACGTGGTCGGCCTGGACACGCTCGGGGACCGGCCCGCCGGGGCCGCGGGCGCGCCGGAGCTGGCCGGCCTGGCCACCCGGGACGCGGACGTCGAGGCGGTCCGGGTGATCGTCGCCCAGGAGTTCGCGGCCCGCGTGTCCGCGGTGCACGCGGCCCGGGTCGCGCCGACCGTGGTCGCCCTGCGGGCCAAGGCGGCCCAGGTCGTGGACGCCGAACTGGCCCGGCTGGCGGGCCGGCTGCCCGCCGACCACCGCACCCTCGGCGAGGTGGAACGGGCCATGCGGCGGGTAGTGGACAAGTTGCTGCACGCCCCGACGGTGCGGGTCAAGGAACTGGCCGGCTCCCCGGGCGGCGACGCTTACGAGGACGCCCTGCGGGTCCTGTTCGATCTCGACCCCGCGGTTGTCGCCGCGGTCACCCTGGCGGACGCCAGCGGGCCCGGCCCGGCGCCGGTCCCCGATGCGCCAGGCACCAGGCAGGAGGACGCCACGTGAGCAGGCCGCTGCGGCTCGGCACCCGCAAGAGCCCGATGGCCATGGCCCAGTCGGGCCAGGTGGCCCGGCTCATCACCGAGCGCACCGGGCTCAGCGTGGAACTGGTCGGCGTAACCACGTTCGGCGACGTGACCCGGGCCGACCTGGCCCAGATCGGCGGTACCGGCGTATTCGCCAGTGCGCTGCGGGAGAACCTGCTGGCCGGCCTGGTCGACCTGGCGGTGCACTCCCTCAAGGACCTGCCGGTGGCCCCCGCGCCCGGGCTGGTGCTGGCCGCGGTGCCGCCCCGGGAAGACCCGCGCGACGCGCTGGCCGCCCGGGACGGCGCTAAGTTCGCGGACCTGCCGCCCGGGGCCACGGTCGGCACCGGGTCGCCGCGCCGGGCGGCGCAGCTTCGGCTGCTGCGCCCCGACGTCCACCCGGTGCCCGTCCGCGGTAACGCGGGCACCCGGCTGGGCAAGGTCGAATCGGGCGAGGTGGATGCGGTGCTGCTGGCCAGCGCCGGGCTGGCCCGGATCGGCCGGCTGGACGCCGTGACCCAGATCTTCGAGCCGGAGGAGATGCTGCCCGCGCCGGGGCAGGGTGCGCTGGCCGTGGAATGCCGGGCCGGCGACACCGACCTGGCCGGGCTGCTGGCCCAGGTGGATCACCCGGCCAGCCGGGCCGCGGTCACCGCGGAACGGGCCGTGCTGGCCGGATTGGCGGCCGGCTGCAGCGCGCCGGTAGGTGCGTATGCTGCCGGAACGGAGATACTGCAGCTGAGAGCGGTCGTCGCGGCGCTTGACGGGGGGTCGGCGTTGCGGGCCAGCGCGACCGCCCCCGCGGGCGAGGCCGGACGCCTCGGCCGCGACGTCGCCGCTGAGTTGCTGCGCCAGGGCGCAGCGGCCTACGCGGCCGTGTCTTCGGAATACATCAGCAACGGGGACGATGCATCGTGAGTGTGACAACCACGTCGAAGAAGGACACGCCGGGGCGTTCCGAGCAGGACCCCGCCGCGGCGAAGCGCGCGGCCCAGCCGGGCCTGGCGGCGTTCGTGGGCACCGGGCCCGGCAGCCCCGAGCTGCTCACGGTGCGCGCCGCCGGGCTGCTCGGCCAGGCCGACCTGATGTTCGCCAGCGCCGAGGTCACCGACCGGGTCAGGCATCTGCTGCCGGCCACGGCGGACCTCCGCGACGTGGCTGAGCTGGACGCCGACCCGCGGGTACTGGTCAAGGCGGTCAAGGCCGGGCAGCTGGCGGTGGTCGCCTACGACGGCGACCCGCTGGTGTTCGGCTCGGCCGCCGCGGCCGCGGCGGCGTGCGCCAGGGCCCGGGTCCGGTTCGAGATCGCGCCGGGCATGCCCGCGGCGACCGCGGTGCCGGCTTACGCGGGTATCCCGCTGACCTCCGAGGCGGGCGGGGATATCCGGATTCTGCACGCCGCCGAGGTCAGCCGCCTGGCGGCCGAGACCCAGCCGTCCCGCAGCCTGGTCATCCTGGGGGTGGAGGCGGGTCCGGCCGACCTGGCCAAGATGCTGATGGCCGCAGGGTGGCCGGAGCGCACCCCGTTCACCATCACCTGGAACGGGACGACCACCGAGCAGCTGACCATCCGCTGCGCGCTGGGCTCGGTGACCGCCGACCTCAAGGCGGCCGGGGTCAGCCTGCTCACCGAGACCGGGCCAGCCGTCGGCGTGGTGGGCGAGGCCGCCGGGGCGCAGCAGGAGCTGTCCTGGTACGAGAGCAAGCCGCTGTTCGGCTGGCGGGTCCTGGTCCCGCGGACCAAGGACCAGGCCGGGTCGGTCTCGGAGCGGCTGCGTGCCTACGGCGCGGTGCCGGAGGAGGTGCCGACCATCGCGGTCGAGCCGCCCCGCACCCCGCAGCAGATGGAGCGAGCGGTCAAGGGCCTGGTCACCGGCCGGTACCAGTGGGTGGCCTTCACCTCGGTCAACGCGGTCCGCGCGGTCCGCGAGAAGCTCGAGGAATACGGGCTGGACGCGCGGGCCTTCGCCGGCGTGAAGATCGCCGCGGTCGGCGAGCAGACCGGGCGGGCGCTGCTGGACTTCGGCATCAAGCCGGACCTGGTGCCCGAGGGTGAGCAGTCCGGCGAAGGCCTGGCCGCCGCCTGGCAGCCCTATGACAGCGTGTCTGACCCGATCAACCGGGTGCTGCTGCCCCGGGCCGACATCGCCACCGAGACGCTGGTGGCCCGGCTCAACGAGCTGGGCTGGGAGACCGAGGACGTCACCGCGTACCGGACCGTGCGCGCGGCGCCGCCGCCCGCCCCGATCCGTGAGGCGATCAAGGGTGGCGGGTTCGACGCGGTGCTGTTCACGTCGTCCTCGACGGTGCGGAACCTGATCGGCATCGCCGGCAAGCCGCACGCGGTGACGGTGATCGCGGTGATCGGGCCGCAGACCGCCAAGACCGCCGCGGAGTTCGGCCTCCGGGTGGACGTCAAGGCGCCCAAGCCTTCCGCCACCGGCCTGGTCAACGCGCTGGCCGAGTACGCGGCCGGGATCCGTGAGGCAGCCATTACCGCCGGGGAGCCGGTGCGCAAGCCCAGTGAGCGGCGCCGGGGCGCCCGGCGCCGGCTGCGGTGAGATGAGGCAGGAAATGCGTGACCGGAGCCACCGGGGCGCCCGCGAGGGAGGCAGGAAGAATTGACGGCTGAGTTCCCCACCGCCCGCCCGCGGAGGCTGCGCCGGACCGCTGCACTGCGCCGGCTGGTCGCGCAGACCAGCGTCCAGCCGTCGGACCTGCTGCTGCCGATGTTCATCAAGGAGGGGATCAGCGAGCCGCAGCCGGTGGTCTCCATGCCGGGCGTGGTCCAGCACACCCGGGACAGCCTGCGCAAGGCGGCGGCCGAGGCCGTGGAGGCCGGGGTGGGCGGGCTGGTGCTGTTCGGGGTGCCCGCGGTGAAGGACGCCCGGGGGTCAGCGGCGGACGACCCGGACGGGATCCTCGCCCTCGCCCTCCGCGACCTTGCCGCCGAGGTGGGCGACGCGACCGTGCTGATGGCGGACCTGTGCCTGGACGAGTACACCGATCACGGCCACTGCGGGGTGCTGACCGGCTCCGGCGAGGTGGACAACGACGCGACGCTGGAACGCTACGGGTCCATCGCGGTCGCCCAGGCGGCGGCGGGCGTTCACGTGGTCGCGCCCAGCGGGATGATGGACGGCCAGGTCGGCGCGATCCGCGCGGCCCTCGACGCCGGCGGCTACCCGGACGTGGCCATCTGCGCGTACTCGGCCAAGTTCGCCTCGGCCTTCTACGGGCCGTTCCGGGACGCCGCCGAATGCGCCCCCCAGTTCGGTGACCGGGCCTCCTACCAGCAGGACCCGCGCTCCGCCGACGCGCTCCGCGAGGTGGCCCTGGACCTGGCTGAGGGCGCCGACATCGTGATGGTCAAGCCCGCGCTGGCCTACCTGGACGTCATCGCCCAGGTGAGCGCGGTGTCCCCGGTGCCGGTGGCGGCCTACCAGGTCAGCGGGGAGTACTCGATGGTGGAGGCGGCCGCCGCGCACGGCTGGCTGGACCGGGACCGGGTCATCGACGAGACGGTGACCGCGATCCGCCGCGCCGGGGCCAGCATCATCCTGACCTACTGGGCGGCCGAACTGGCCCGGCGGCTGACCTGAGCATGTGTGTTCGGCAACATGTCGGCATCTGCGTGGCCGGTAGCCTGCGCGGAGCGCACCGGACCCGTCATTATCAGTAAGGAGAGCAATCCCGGCTCAGTGTGGAGCCTCCGCTCAATCTGGAGCCCCTGCTCGATGTGGAGCGCTGTGGAGTTGGAGCACTGAATGGTCGCACCGGTACTGCGCCGGAGCCGGCGCAGGGAAAGCGGGCGGCTGGCCGCCGCGGCCGTGACGTACGCGGCCATGGGCTGGCCGGTGGTCCTGGGTGCGTACCCGCGCGGCAACGCCCGGAGCACGGGCCGGGCCTGCTCGTGTGACCGGGTCGGCTGCCCGAACCCGGCCGCGCACCCCATCTCGCCGGCCTGGCAGATCCAGGCCACCAGCGACCCGGGCAAGGCCGGGCAGCGGTGGGCGCACCATCCCGAGGCGAACGTCATCCTGCCCACGGGCCGGGTGTTCGACGTGCTCGACGTGCCGGCCGCCGCGGGCCTGGCCGCGCTGGAGATGATGCATGACAGGGGGGTGGCCACGGGACCCGTGGCCACCGGCGGCGGCCGCACCCTGTTCTTCGTGGCGACCCGCGGCGCTCCCGACAACGAGGACGAGTGGTGGTCCTGCCACCTGGACTGCGCACCCGAGGACGTGGGCGAGGTGGTCAGCCTGCGCTGGCACTGCCGGAACAGCTACGTGCTGGCCCCGCCGTCGCGGGACGGTGCCGGTCCGGCCGGGCGCTGGCTGCAGGCCCCGGACGAGCCGGGCGGCCGTGCCCTGCCCGATGCGGTGCGGCTGCTCGAGGTGCTGGCCGACGCGTGCGACGAGGAGATCAGGTGAGTGGTCCCGGCCGGTCCGCCGAGTTGTTCAGCCGTGCCTGCGCGGTCATCCCCGGCGGGGTGAACTCGCCCGTCCGGGCGTTCGGGACGGTCGGCGGGGTCCCGGTGTTCATGGATTCCGGCCGGGGCCCCTACCTCACCGACGCGGACGGCCGGACCTACGTGGACCTGGTCTGCTCCTGGGGCCCGATGATCCTCGGGCACGCCTACCCCGCGGTGACCGAGGCGGTCACCGCCGCAGCGGCCAAGGGCACCTCGTTCGGCACCGCGACCGCCGGTGAGGTGGCGCTGGCTGAGGAGATCGTGGCGCGCACGCCGGTGGAAAAGGTCCGCCTGGTCAACTCGGGCACCGAGGCCACCATGACCGCGGTCCGGCTGGCCCGGGCCTTCACCGGGCGCCGCGTCGTGGTGAAGTTCGCCGGCTGCTACCACGGGCACGTGGACGCGCTGCTCGCCGCGGCGGGCTCCGGGGTGGCGACGTTCGCGCTGCCCGACTCGCCCGGCGTGACCGGTGCGGCCGCCGCCGACACCCTGGTGCTCCCGTACAACGACGCGCTCGCGGTCCGGCAGGCGTTCGTCGAGCACGGGCCCCGGATCGCCTGCGTGATCACCGAGGCCTGCCCGGCCAACATGGGCGTCGTGCCGCCGGTCGGCGGCTTCAACGAGATGCTGGCCGCGCTCTGCCGGGAAAACGGCGCGCTGCTGATCATGGACGAGGTGCTCACCGGGTTCCGGATCACCGCCTCCGGCTGGTTCGGGCTGGAAGGCGTGGCCGGCGACCTGACCACGTTCGGCAAGGTGATGGGCGGCGGGCTGCCCGCCGCCGGGTTCGGCGGCCGGACCGAGATCATGGACCGGCTGGCCCCGACCGGCCCCGTCTACCAGGCGGGCACCCTGTCCGGTAACCCGCTGGCCACCGCGGCCGGGCTGGCCACCCTGCACGCCTGCACGCCCGAGGTGTACGCCCGGGTGGACGAGGTCTCCGCCGCCGTCGCCAAGCTGGCCAGTGACACGCTGTCGGCCGCGGGCGTGCCGTTCCGGCTGCAGCAGGCGGGCAGCCTGTTCTCGGTGTTCCTGGGCACCGAGCAGCCGGTCCGGGATTTCACCGAGGCGCGCAGCCAGTCCGTGCCGGCCTACGCCGCGTTCTTCCACGCGATGCTGGAAGGCGGCGTCTACCTGCCGCCGTCCCCGTTCGAGGCGTGGTTCGTGTCCGCGGCGCACGACGACGAGGCCGTGGAGCGGATCGCCGCCGCCCTGCCCGCCGCGGCCCGTGCCGCCGCCGTAGCCCTGGGCTAAGCGGGCACGGGGCCAGACCCGTCCCCCTCGCGTCCCGCCAGTATCACTAGTCACATTGATCATGCTGGCCGGCGACGTTTCCCGTGAACGGTGCGCTGGCGGGGTGTTTTGTCCGGATCAGGCGAACGATCCGCGGGAAAGGTCGGCCGCACCCGGGCGGCGCGGGTGGCGGAGGCGGCCCGGATTCGCCGGGGATGTCAGCCGACGGCGATGCAGATGATGCCGGCCGCGATCGCGGCCGCCGCGGTGAGGCGGCGGGCCAGGCCGCCCTCGCCGAGCAGCCGGCGCCCGAGCACCACGCCGGCCAGCACGCTCACCTCACGGGCCGGGGCGACCGCGCTGACCGCGGTGAAGCTCATCGCGATCAGCACCAGGATGTAGGCCAGCGGCGAGAGCACCGCGGCGCCCGTCACCTGGCGGCGGTACTGGCGCCAGACCCGTGTGGTGCGGTCCCGCTGGCGCAGCGCGGAGGGGGCGAGGACCAGGGCCATCACCGGGAGCGAGGCGTAGCCCTGGAGGAGCGGAGGCACGTTGAGGGTGCTCACCGCGTACTTGTCCCAGAGCGTGTACGACGCGATGAAGGTGCCGGTCACGAGCGCGAAGATGACCGCGCGGGAGGCCGGTGCGGCCCGCGTGGCCGGGGCCGCCTGCGTGGCCGCGGCCGGCGTGGCCGGGGCCGACGCGCGCCGCCCCGGGACGCCCAGCACCAGCACGCCGAGCACGACCAGGACTATCCCGGTGATGCCCGCCGCGCCGGGCCGCTCGCCGAGCAGGGTGATCCCGGCCAGCGCGGCCAGCAGCGCGCCGCTGCCCCGGCCCAGCGGGTAGACCAGGGACAGATCCCCGAGCCGGTACCCGGACTGGAGAAACAGGAAGTAGCCGACCTGGAGCAGTCCGGTCCCGGTCATGAATACCCAGTCCAGCGGGGTGAGCCGGGGCGGGCTGAGCAGCACGCTCACCGCCACCACCGGGGCGTACAGCACCGTGGCGGTCAGGGACATCAGCCAGACGAATGAGGACGCGCCCGCCGCCGACGCCTGCTTGCTGAACAGGTTCCAGGTGGCGTGGGCGACGGCGGCGACGAGGATGAGGGCGAGAGCGGTGGCGCTCACGGGGCGGCTCCAGGTCCGGGCTCCGGGAACCGGCTGGACGGTGCCCCGGGCATGGCGAACTGAGAGCCCTCGAGGTTTCTATCCCGTCAGGTGTGGGCGCGGAAGGCGCCTGGCGCCGCTCGGTCCAGCCCGCCCCGCCCTGATTGTGTGGTCCGGTGGTGCCCACCGGCAGCGGACGGGGCGCGGAACCCTAGGCGCAGCCACGAGCTGGCCCCAGTTTACCCGGTGTTCATCTGTGCCCGCCGACCTGCTGGGCGCCCGTCCCGGGCCGGGATCAGCGCAGATGTCCCGGTAGGCTGGGCCGGCCATGACTGACACGAGCGGGGCGAATGCGGGAGACGGCGGAGCATCCTCCGGGCCGTCCGCGAGCACCGTGGTGCACCTGCTGCGCCACGGTGAGGTCTACAACCCGGGCGGGATCCTCTACGGCCGGCTGCCCGGCTTCCACCTCTCCGAAGAGGGGCGCCTGATGGCCAAGGCCGCCACCGGGTTCCTGGCCGGCCGGGACGTGGTGCTGCTGCGCTCCTCGCCGCTGGACCGGGCCCGGGAGACCGCGGCCCCGCTGGCCGCGCAGTTCGGCCTGGAGCCAGAGATCGACGAGCGGCTGATCGAGCCGACCAACGTCTACGAGGGAACCACGTTCGGCGTCGGCTCCGGGGTCATGCGCCACCCCGCGGACTGGCGGTACCTGTACAACCCGTTCCGGCCGTCCTGGGGCGAGCCGTACAAGTCCATCGCCGCGCGGATGCTCGCCGCGATGGCGGACGCCGCCCGGGCCGCGCGCGGCCACGAGGTGGTCTGCGTCAGCCACCAGCTGCCGATCTGGATCGCCCGCCGGGCCGTCGAGGGGCAGCGCCTGTGGCACGACCCCCGGCACCGGCAGTGCGCGCTGGCCAGCGTGACCAGCTTCCGCTACACCGGGGACACGATCAGCAGCGTCAGCTACTCCGAGCCGGCCGGGTCGGGGCCTGCGCAGCAGACGCCCGGGGCGTGAGCTGGTGACCTCCTGCCCTCTCCCAGGCCGGCCCGCCGTGACCCGGCTGAGGCCGGTCGGGCACAATGGGGCCTGGTACTACTGCCTGTAGGAGAATCTGTTCCCGTGCCCCCTCCCACCCGCCGGACCTTCCGCCCCGCCAGGGCGGGGCGCGGCGCTGCGGCGGCCGCCCTGGCTCTCACCTCGGCGCTGGGAGTGGCGGGCTGCGCCACGGGCATCGCCGCGAGCACCCCGGCCAGCAACGGGCAGAGTTTCGTGGCCGGGAGCCCGGGAACCACGGTGTTCAAGGCCGGGACGGGGCCGGTCGCCCCCTCGGTCCGCGGCCCCGCGGTCGGCGGCGGGACGCTCGCGCTGACCGCCTACCGCGGTCACGTCGTGGTGCTGAACTTCTGGGGCTCGTGGTGCACGCCGTGCCGGGAGGAAGCCCCCGGCCTTTCCGCGCTGGCCACGCGCTTCAAGGCGTCCGGGGTCCGGTTCCTGGGCATCGACATCCGGGACAGCCCGGCCAGTGCCGAGGCCTTCATGAGCGACTTCCGGATCACCTATCCCAGCCTGAACGACCCCAGCGACAACCTGGCCCTCGATTTCCGCACTACGGTGCCGCCCGCCGGGATCCCGACCACACTGGTGATCTCACCCAGTGGCCGGATCAGCGCGCGGGTGATCGGCGAGGCCTCCTACAACGGGCTGAAGAGCCTGATCCGGCGGGCGGCGGCGGAGCCAGGATGACCGTGACCGCAGCGCACCTGCCCGGGGTGGTGACCCGATGACCGGACTGCGCGTCCCGCCCGGGGCGGAGCAGGCCGCCGGGCCCGATGAGGGTGCCCCGGCGCAGCCGCCCAGGAACCCCAGCCCGTTCGGGCTGGTGGGCTGGGCGCGCTGGGGCTGGCGCCAGCTGACCTCGATGCGCACCGCGCTGGTCCTGCTGTTCCTGCTGGCCGTGGGCAGCGTGCCCGGCTCGCTGCTGCCGCAGCAGGGTATCGACCCCGCCGCCGTGCAGCAGTACTACCTCTCGCACCCGGCGCTCGCGCCCTGGCTGGCCCGGCTGTCGCTGTTCAACGTGTTCGCGGCACCCTGGTTCGCCGCGATCTACCTGCTGCTGTTCCTGTCCCTGGCGGGGTGCGTGATACCGCGCAGCGTCCGGCTGGCCCGCTCGGCCCGGACGCCGCCGCCGCCCGCCCCGCGCAACCTGGCCCGGCTGCCCCAGTCCGCCCAGCACGAGAGCCCGCTCGACCCGGCGGCCGCGCTCGGCGCGGCGGCCGGTGTCCTGCGCCGCCGCAAGTTCCGGCTGCGCACCGGGGACGGCTGGGTGTCGGCCGAGAAGGGCTACCGCCGGGAACTGGGCAACCTGGTGTTCCACCTGGCGTTGCTGGCCCTGCTGTGCTCGGTGGCCCTGGGCGGCCTGTTCGGTTACAAGGCCAACCGGCTGCTGGTCAGCGGGACCTCGTTCGCGAACACGGTGACCGCGCTGGACGAGTTCCACCCCGGGCGGCTGGTGTCGTCGTCGGACCTCCAGCCGTTCACGATGACGCTGAACCGCTTCACCGCCTCCTACGTCACCTCCGGCCCGACCCGCGGCCAGCCGCTGTCGTTCAACGCGTACATGAGCTACTCCGCGCAGCCGGGTGCCCCGGTCCGCCACGACAACCTGCGGGTCAATCATCCCGATCAACGTGGATGGCGTGCGGGTCTTCATCATCGGCCACGGGTACGCGCCAGTCTTCAAGGTCACCGACGGCACCGGGAAGGTGGTCTTCGACCAGCCCGTCCCGTTCATCGCGGTGAACACCTCCGGCCTCACCTCCCAGGGCGTGGTCAAGGTCCCGGACGCGCATCCTGACCAGCTCGGGTTCGCCGGCGTGTTCCTGCCCACCGCGGTGGACGTAGGGGGCGTGCTGGAGTCGGAATTCCCGGGCCCGCTGAACCCCCGGGTGAGCCTGATCTCCTATCAGGGCAACCTGGGCATGGACAGCGGCCCGCCGCAGTCGGTCTACACGCTGAACACGGCCGGCCTGACCCAGCTGCCGGTCGCGCCCCGCCCGCTCGCGGCCGGCCAGTCGATCAAGCTGCCCGGTGGGGCCGGAACGCTCACCTTCACCGGCTACCGGCAGTGGATCAGCCTGGCCATCACCTACGATCCCGGGCAGCTGCCCGCGCTGATCTGCGGACTGGCGGCGCTGGCCGGCCTGCTCCTGTCCTTCTTCGTCCGCCGCCGCCGGGTGTTCGTGCGGGCGTACCCGGGTCCAGACGGCCAGACCGTCGTGGACGTGGGCGGCCTGGCCCGGTCCGACCCTGCGGGCGGCTTCGACGAGGAGTTCACCGGGCTGGCCCGGGCCCTCGAAAAAGCCAGCACGGGGGGAAGCGTGCCGGAAACGGCCACCCAGGGCACCGGCACGCAGCCCCCGTCCCTCTCCACGACCTCCGAGGGGAAGTCAGACTGATGCCCGACAACCAGGGCCTGTCCCATCTCAGCGATCACTTCCTGATTGTTGCCGTCGTGCTGTACTCGCTGGCGGTGATCGCGTTCGCGGCCGACTTCGCCTTCGGGCGGCGCAGCCCCGTGGTGACCCGCGCCCAGGCCGGCGTCCCAGGCCGGGTGCCCGCGGGTGTCGCCGCCGGCGCCGGTGCGGCGGACGGCGCCGAGAGCGGACCAGCCGGCACCCAGCCGGCCACCACGGGGCGAGGCACCACGGGGCCGGAAGGCCCGGCGGGGCCCGGCGGCGGCCGCCCGGGGAACCCGGCCGCGCCAGGCCGTCTGGTCCGGATCGCGCTCATCTTCACCACGGCCGGCCTGGCCCTGCACATCGCCGGGGTGATCACCCGTGGCCTGGCCGTGCACCGGGTCCCCTGGGGTGACATGTACGAGTTCGTCATCTCGGTCTCGTGCGTGGCGGTCCTGTTCTTCATCGGGCTCATGATCAAGTACCATCCGTACCACCTCGGCCTGTTCTTCATGGCCCCCATCGTGATCATCATGGGCCTGGCCCAGACCGTCATCTACACCCCGGCCGGGCCGCTGGTGCCCGCGCTGAACTCCTACTGGCTCGCCATTCACGTGACCGCGATGACCCTGGCCAGCGGGACGTTCATGGTGGGCGCGGTACTCGCGATCGTGTACCTGTTCGCGGAGCGGCACGCCAGGCGCGTGGCGGCCGGGCTAAGCACCAGCTACGGCGAGGTGTTCCGGCTGCTGCCCAGCGCGGAGCGGCTCGACCAGATCGCCTACCGGACCGTGGTGTTCGCGTTCCCGATCTGGACCTTCGGCATCATGGCCGGAGCCATCTGGGCCGACCAGGCCTGGGGCCGGTACTGGGGCTGGGACCCCACCGAGACCTGGGCCTTCATCACCTGGGTGGTGTACGCGTGCTTCCTGCACGCCCGGGTCACGGCCGGCTGGCGGGGCCGCCGGGCGGCGTTCATCCAGCTGCTCGGCTTCGCCTGCCTGCTGTTCAACCTGCTGGGCGTGAGCTTGTTCATCACCGGCCTGCACTCATACGCCGGCCTGAGTTAAGCCCGGGGTGACTGGCCGGGGGAACCTTCAGTCGTCTCCGCCTGGCTCGCGGCCGCGCCGGATAACCCGGTCGAGCTCGCTGAGGAAGTCCGGATCGTCGTCCGGGCCCAGGGGCGGAGCCCAGTCTTCGGACACAGGCGTCCCGGCTGGTGACACACGGTCATCGGCGGAGGCGTATCGCCCGCGGCCCGCTGGGTGCCGGCGGTAGGCGGCCTCGGCCGCTGAACCCTCGGGCCTGGCCAGCCGCCGCGGCCACCGGGACCAGCACACCCAGAAAGCCAAGGTGAGCAGCGCAGATAGGGCACCGGCCAGCCACATGCGCGCAGCTTAGCCGGAGCTGAGCCCGGTTCGTCAGTGAATAAGAGGAGTCATTCGGTTACGGCATGGCATCCATAACCGGTAACAGCAGGTAACGGCAGATGACGTTCGCGCTGTTTCGTCATACCCTGGCAGCCTGGCACGCGATCGCTGGGAGTGCGACTTATGCGGCTGCGGCTTTTCGATCGCGTTCGCCGGTACATCCGGCCCCGCCCGGGCCGATCGCGATCACGCGGTAGCACCAGGCCGGCGCCCCCGGCGGTGGGCGGCGCTGCCCTGGTGCCGCCAGCCGGCCGGCATCGCCGCGACCACGGGCCCGGCCTTCCAGGGCCGGTCGCACCGGCGAGCACCCGGACGGACGAAGGACACGGGCCTGCCGCGGACAGCGGGAGACCCACGGCGGCATCCCCTCAGGCGGCCTCCCCCCAGGGGGCGTCCCCCCAGGCGGGGTTGCCGCGCCGGGTCCACCCGGGGCTTCCCGGGAACGCCGCAACCCAGCCCGGTGCGGCCGGCGCCGCGGAGACCCCGCCCGGCCCGGCCCGGCGGGAAATCCCGTGGACCGCATCCGGCGGCCCGGGAACCACCGGGACCGGCACAGAAACCCCCCGGACCGGCTCCGCCGGTACCCAGACCACCGGTACCGGCTCCGCCGGCCCGGAGACGACCAGGACCGGGAGCAGGAGGTCGGGCAGCGCGGGGACGGGGAGCGCCCGCACCCGGAAGGCCAGGCCCGGGAGCACCGGGACCGGGGCCACCGGGAGCGGGGCCAGCGGGAACAGAGCCAGGGGGAACAGAGCAAGCGGGAACGGGGCCAGCGGGAACGGGGCCAGCGGGAACGGGGCCAGCGGGAGCGGGGCCAGCGGGAACGCGGCCGGGCTCGCGCGGCCATACGGCCCGGACCGCGCCGCGATCCGTCCCTCACCGGCACACGCCCGGGCGGCCGCCGCGCCGGCCGCCGCGCCGGCCGCGCCCCACGGGCGGCCGAGGCGGACGCGGCCAGGCTGCCCTGGTATGAGGTCGCGCACGCCAAGCGGGTCGCCGAGGGCTACCAGAACTGCGGGCCGCTGGAACGGGTCCTGCGCCGGGAATGGCCGCCCAGCAAGGTGCCCTCCGCCCCGGTGGTGCGCGCGGTCAACCGCCTCGCCGAGCTGCCCCTGATCATCAAGCAGATCCTCGCCGCTGGGGTGGACGCGATCCACGTGGGCGAGGGCGGCGTCCCGGAACTGGACGACATGTCCCGGCTGCGCGGCGTCCCGCTGCCGTCCGGCCGCGCGACCTGGGACGCGTGTGCGGGCGCCTACGGCGAGAAGAAGATCATCGTGGGCTCGCGGCCCTCGTCCGCGCCCGACGTCATGTGCCACGAGGTCGGGCACGCCCTGGACGACATCGACCGGGAGAAGGGCCGCTGGCAGTCCGACTCGGCCGAGTTCCGGCGGCTCTACGACCGCTGTGAGGGATCCCTGGTCAGTGACTTCCACAGGCAGGCCGGCGATCTGGGCCGCCGGGAGTTCTTCGCGGACGCGTTCGCGGCCATCGCATCCCGGCAGCGCCCGGCCCTCGTGGACATGCTCGGCGGCAACATCAGGACCGCTCTTGATGTAATGCTCTACTTCAATTTGCGCTACGGGCTTTAGAGTGATCGGTGATGGACGTTATCCAGCTGCCGAACGGGAACCTGCTGGTTCCCGAGTCAGCGCTGGCTGACGACGGGCAGCTGATCGGCGACGGGTACGTGGAGATCGGCCCGGCCGACGCCGAGTACAACCGGCTGGCCGAGCGCGCGCTGACCGAGGAGCAACTCGAGGAACGCCACCGCCGCTGGCAGGAAGGCGACGCGGAGCTGCAGCAGCAGTTCGCGGAGTACCGGGCCAGCCTGGGCGTGGCGCCCGGCCCGGTGCAACGTCCGGACTCGGATTAGTCGGACGGGTCCTCGAGCTGGCCGCCCGGGCCTTCGCCGCGGAGCAGGGCGCGGACCTCGGATTCGCGGAAGCGGCGGTGCCCTCCGGGCGTCCGGATGCTGCTGATGCGTCCCGATGCCGCCCACCGGGTGACGGTCTTCGGGTCAACCCGGAACAGGGCAGCGACCTCGCCGGGTGTCAGGAGGCGCTCATTGCTGCCGTCCACGCACGTCCCCTCCTGACCCGCCGTCCGGGCTCATGATCGTGCCCCGTCCCAAGTGTGGCGACAAACGATGGTTTTCTCCCTAGTTTCCGTAAAACCGTGCCGCTCATCTAGGGTGATCGCGTGCAGCCGCTCGTGTCGATCGACGAGATCCGGACCGCGGCGGCGGCCCTGGCCGGCGTGACCGTCCGGACCCCCCTGGTCCCGTTCCCCCGGGCCGACCCGCCGCTGCTGATCAAGCCCGAATCACTGCAGCCAGTCGGGGCGTTCAAGCTGCGCGGCGCCTACGCGGCGATGAGCGCGCTACCCGCGGCGGCCCGGCAGATCGGAGTGGTCACCCACTCCAGTGGCAACCACGGCCAGGCCGTGGCCTACGCCGCGGCGCTGCTGGGCATGCCCGCGGTGGTCGTGGTCCCGGACAACGCCCCGGCCGTGAAGGTGACGGCCATCCGCGAGCTGGGCGCGGAGATCGTGGTCTCGGCGCCCAGCCTGGCCGCCCGGCTGGCGGCCACCCGGGACATCGCCACGCAGCGCGGGGCGGTGCCGATCCCGCCGTTCGACGACCGGCGGGTGATCGCGGGGCAGGGCACGATCGGCCTGGAGATCGCCGCCGACTGCCCCGGGGTCGACCTGGTCGTCGTCCCGGTGGGCGGCGGCGGGCTGATTTCCGGGGTCGCCACCGCGGTCCGCACGCTCTGCCCGGGCGCGACCGTGATCGGCGTGGAGCCCGAGCTCGCCGCGGACGCGCGTGACTCGCTGCGGGAGGGGCAGCAGGTGGCGTGGCCGCCGGAGTTCACCCAGCGGACCATCGCCGACGCGCTCCGCGCCGACCAGGTCGGCGCGCTGCCGCTGCGGCACATGCTGGAGTATGTGGACGCCATCGTCACCGTGACCGAGGACGAGATCCGCGCGGCGGTCCGGCGGCTCGCCCTGGAGGCCAGGCTGATCGCCGAGCCCGGCGGCGCGGTGGCGGTGGCCGCCTGCCTGCTGCGCCGCAAGGATCTGCCTGCCGCCGGGACCACCGTGGCCGTGTTGTCGGGGGGCAACATCGACCCCGGGATGCTGCTGGACATGCTGGGGAACGAGCCGTCCGCCGGGCCGGACAGCGGCGAGTAGGCTGGAACCGCTATGCGTTCTGCCATCGCCTACACCACGGCGCGGATCCTGCTCTTCGTCGCCGTCACCGCCCTCCTGTACCTGGCCGGCGCCCGGGGCATCCTGCTGCTCGGTGCCGCCCTGCTGATCAGCGGCGTCGTCAGCTACGTGGTGCTGTCCCGGCAGCGGGACGCCATGTCCAGCGCGATCACGTCACGCATCCAGGGGTTCCGCGGGCGGCTCGACGCGGGTACCCGGGCCGAGGACGACGACTAGGGCTGCTAACGCTGCGCCGGGGGCTGTGCGGGAGGCAGCCAGCCGCCGTCGGTCAGCAGGCGCAGCACCGAGTCCAGCGCTTCCTGGCGGGTGAGCACCGACGTGTCGAGCACCAGGTCGGCGTCGTCCGGCTCCTCGTAGGGGTCCGACACCCCGGTGAAGTGGTCGATCAGGCCGGCCCGCGCCTTGGCGTACAGGCCCTTGCGGTCCCGCGCCTCGCACACCTCGGCGGGTGTGGCCACGTGGATCAGCAGGAAATCGCCGACTTCCTGGACCGCGCGCCGGACCTCCTGCCGGGCCTGGGCGTAAGGGGCGATCGGCGCGCAGATCGCGATGCCGCCGTGCCGTGCGACCTCGGTGGCCACGAACCCGATCCGGGCGATGTTCAGGTCCCGGTCCTCCCGGGAGAACGTCAGCCCGGCGGACAGCAGTGCCCGGACCAGGTCTCCGTCCAGCAGGGACACGGTCCGGTCGCCCCGCTCGCTCAGCGCGTCGCGGAGCGCGCGGGCCAGCGTGGACTTGCCGGAACCCGACAGGCCGGTCAGGAAGATGACCAGGCCCCGCTCGCGGCGGGGCGGCCGGGCCCGGCGCAGTTCCTGGGCCACCGCGGGCGGGGTGAACCACGCGGGCACCTCCACCCCGTGGTCCAGCATGTCCTCGAGCTCGCCGGACGCCAGATCGGTGCGCTCGGTGCCCGCCTCGATCAGGGACAGCGGCCGCCAGACCTCGGCGGCCGGGTCGTACGCCCAGTCGCCGGGGGAGAGCACCGGGATAACCGGATCCGGGCGGGTCCCGCCGTCGCCCCCGCCGGCCGGGAGGCCGGCGGGCTCCACCGGCTTCTCGGCCAGCAGATGGGTCGCCCCGTACGAGGCCGCGACGATCGCCCGCAGGGCCAGCTCGTCGTGGACCGCGGCATGGTAGGGCCGCAGCGGGACCGGGATGACCTGGGTGCCCGGCGGCAGGTGCCGGGCGGCGGCCTGCACCGTGCGCACCAGGGCGTCCGGGCGGCTCACGATCTCCGCGGGGCCGGCCACCATGGGCAGCAGCAGCAGCCGGGCCTTCAGCTGGCCGGCGGCGTGCCGGAGCTGGCCGATCTGGTGGCCGTGCAGCGGCGCGCTGGTGACATAGGCGAGGACCGGGCCGCCCGCGAGCTCGTCCCGCACCTCGGCGGGCGACCGCCGCAGGTGCCGGAACGGCCCGTGCTCCGGCGGACGGAGCCCGGTGACCGGGCCGCCCAGCCGGACCAGGTCCGGGGCGGCCGGCGTCCGGTCCGTGATATCGAGCACGGCCAGCGGGGTGCCCTCGGGGTCCTGCAGCAGCAGCCTGCCCGCGTCGGGCTTGATGCCGCTGGCCGGCACCTCGAGCGTCACCGGGACCGGCCAGGGCGTGCCGTCCGGCAGCCGCCCGCCCGCCGTGACCGAGTCCGCCTCCGCGGCCGTCATGAACCGGTGCAACGGCAGCAGCGCGCCGGACAGCAGCAGCTCCAGGTCCCCCAGCTGGCCTTCGTCCAGGGTCCAGGCCGGCAGGCCCGTTATGTCCGCAGACAGCCCGGCAGGTGCCTCAGCGGTCACGTTCACCCTCCGTCCGGCGCCGCGCCCCGGGCAGGCGCCCCGCTCAGAGGATACGGGCGAACCGGTTCTCCGGCTTGCGCATGACGTAGAGCAGTTCCTCATGCGCGGCGGTCAGCCGCCCCCGGGAAAGCGCCGCGACCGCCTTCTGGGCGGCCAGATAGCCCCGGGGCGCGGGGCGCAGGCCGCCGGCCAGCCCGCCCAGCGGCTGCTGCTCGGCGATCACCAGGCCGCGCATCAGCGCGTAGGACTGGACGCCGCGGGCCGAGGCGACCCGCTCGTACACGGCCGGATGCGGCCCCGGGCGGCCAGGACGGTGCTTGCGCCAGATCATCCGCCGGGTCCAGCCGGGCAGCACCCGGTCCAGGAAGCCGGCCGCGCAGTCCCGGTCACGGACCTGCAGGCACAGCAGGCCGCCGGGCTTGAGCGCGCCGACCAGCCGGTCCAGAACCAGCTCCGCGTGCTCGATCCGCTCCAGCAGCAGGGTGGCTTGCACGATGTCGAAGGAGCGCTGGGGCAGCGGCACCGTCCGCAGGTCCCCGAGCAGGCACCGGGCCAGGCCCGGGTGGCTGCCCAGCGCGGCCTGGGTGACCGGCTGGTCGTCGTCGACCAGGCCGACGGTCAGGTCGGCGCCGGCCGCGCGCAAGCTGGCCGCGCCCAGGTCACCCGCGGCCGTGACCGCGCCCGCCAGCAGCACGGCGATGGGCTGCCCGAACCGCTCGCCCGCGTACCCCCGCGCCCAGCGGCAGAACAACGCCGTCTCCGGGGCATCATCCGGTGCGTCACCGGCCTGCGCCCGCGGCTGCCTGGCCTGGGCATGACGCCCCTGGCCGCGGGCAACATCGTGGCCGGCAGTGCCGCTCCCCGGAACACCGCTCACCGATGTCACAAACACACAGCGTAGTCCCGTGCATTCAAATAGTCGCCAACTGGGCCGGGGGAACTGCGTCCGAGCCCGTAGGAGAGGCCGAGAGAGTACGGCCGAGCCCGTAGGAGAGGCCGAGAGACCGAGTGAGGCCAGGCCGAGCCCGTAGGAGAGGCCGAGAGAGTACGGCCGAGCCCGTAGGAGAGGCCGAGAGAGTACAGCCGAGCCCGTAGGAGAGGCCGAGAGAGTACAGCCGAGCCCGTAGGAGAGGCCGAGAGAGTACAGCCGAGCCCGTAGGAGAGGCCGAGAGAGTACGGCCGAGCCCGTAGGAGAGGCCGGGCCAGTAGAGACTAAGGGCCCGAGTGGCCTGGCCCGGAACGTAAACTAGGGGTATCCCGCGTGAGGGCTCCGGGCCCCCGCTGCCCGCCAGCGCGGGCCTTTCGTGCTGCCTACCCCAGCTCTTCTGCTGACCTCAAGGAGACCATGAGCCTCGCCGGACTGCTCAGCGTCATCGCCGCGGATCCCCAGCTGCAGCGCGCCCTGAGCCAGGGCGACGCGGACACCGACCTCGTGGCGCCGCCCGCGCTGCGCCCCTTCCTGGCCGCCTCGATCGCCAGCCCAGGCGCAGCCAGCCCGGGCATAGCCAGCCCCGCTGTGGCCAGCCCCGCTGACGCCGGCACTGCCGCCCCGGGCCAGCCCCGGTTCGTGCTCGCGGTGACGGCGACGGCCCGCGAGGCCGAGGACCTGACCAGCGCGCTCGGGTCGCTGCTGCCCGAAGGGACGGTGGCCTGCTTCCCGGCCTGGGAGACCCTCCCGCACGAGCGGCTGTCACCCCGCTCGGACACTTCGGGACGGCGGCTCGCCGTGCTGCGCAGGATGGCGCACCCGGACTCCGGCAGCGCCCGGTCGGGGGCCATCACCGTGCTGGTCTCCCCGGTGCGCAGCCTGCTCCAGCCGATGGTGAGCGGGCTCGGCGACCTGGAGCCGGTGGCGCTGCGGACCGGCCAGGCGGCCGGCTTCGAGGAGGTCATCGCGCACCTGGTGGAGATCGGCTACGCGCGCACCGACCTGGTCGAGCACCGCGGCGAAATCGCGGTCCGCGGCGGCATCCTGGACGTGTTCCCGCCGACCGAGGAGCACCCCCTCCGGGTGGAGTTCTGGGGGGACACGGTAGAGGAGGTCCGGTACTTCCGGGCCGCCGACCAGCGCAGCCTGCACGCCGCCACCGACGGGCTGTGGGCGCCGCCCTGCCGGGAGCTGCTGCTCACCCCGGAGGTGCGGGAGCGGGCCAGGCGACTCGCGGAGGATCATCCCGGGCTGGCCGAAATTCTGGGTCAGCTGGCCGACGGTATCGCGGTCGAGGGCATGGAGGCGTTCGCGCCGGTCCTGGCGGACCGGATGGAACTCCTGCTCGACCACGTGCCCCCGGGCGGTCTGGTGCTGGCCTGTGATCCCGAGCGGATCCGGGCCCGGGCCGACGACCTGGTCCGGACCAGCCAGGAATTCCTGGAGGCTTCCTGGGTGACCGCGGCCGCGGGCGGCCAGGCCCCCATCGACCTGGGTGCGGCCGCGTTCCAGCCGCTGCCCGCGGTCCGGGCGGCCGCCCAGCACCTGGGCATCGCCTGGTGGACGGTGACCCCGTTCAGCAGTGCTGAGACGAGCGGCGCGGAAGGCACCGATGAGGCCGACCCCGGCCAGGGGGAACGCGTTTCGTTGCAGATGCAAGCCGCACCCGTGCCCGGCTACCGGGGCGAGACGGCGCGCGCCCTCGCGGACGTGCGCCAGTGGCTGGCCGACGGCTGGCGGGTGGTGCTGGTCACCGAGGGCCACGGGCCCGCCCAGCGGCTGGCCGAGATGCTGCGCGGCGAGGAAATCGGGGCCCGGCTCGGCGACCTGGACCAGCCGCCCGAGCCGTCCGTGCCCTACGTCAGCACCGGGCTGATCGGGTCGGGGTTCACCTGGCCGTCGATCAAGCTCGCGGTGCTCACCGAAGAGGATCTGGCCGGGCAGCGGACCGCCAGCAAGGACATGCGGATGCCGACCCGCCGGCGTCCCGGCATCGACCCGCTGCAGCTCCAGACGGGTGACTACGTCGTGCACGAGCAGCACGGCGTGGGCCGTTACCTGGAGATGACCAGCCGCAACATCCAGGGCGCCACCCGGGAGTACCTGCTCATCGAGTACGCGCCCAGCAAGCGCGGCCAGCCGCCGGACCGGCTCTACGTGCCCACCGACCAGCTCGACCAGGTCACCCGCTACGTCGGCGGGGAGGCGCCGAGCCTGCACCGGCTGGGCGGGGCGGACTGGGCCAAGACCAAGGGCCGGGCGCGCAAGGCGGTCCGGCAGATCGCGGGCGAGCTGATCCGGCTGTACTCGGCGCGGATGGCCTCGCCCGGGCACGCGTTCAGCCCGGACACCCCGTGGCAGCGGGAGCTGGAGGACGCGTTCCCGTACGTGGAAACCCCCGACCAGCTGGAAGCCATCGACGAGGTCAAGCGGGACATGGAACGCCCGGTCCCGATGGACCGGCTGATCTGCGGGGACGTCGGGTACGGCAAGACGGAGATCGCGGTGCGGGCCGCGTTCAAGGCCGTCCAGGACGGCCAGCAGGTCGCGGTGCTGGTGCCGACCACGCTGCTCGCGCAGCAGCACTACGCGACGTTCAGCGAGCGGTTCGCGCCGTTCCCGGTCACGGTCGCGAGCCTGTCCCGGTTCTCCAGCGACGCCGAGGCGGCCCGGGTCCGGGAGGACATGACCGAGGGCAAGGTGGACGTGGTGGTCGGCACGCACCGGCTGCTGTCCCCGGACACCCACTTTTCCCGGCTCGGGCTGGTCATCCTGGACGAGGAACAGCGGTTCGGGGTGGAGCACAAGGAGTACCTCAAGCGGATGCGCACCGAGGTTGACGTGCTGGCCATGTCGGCCACGCCGATCCCGCGCACGCTGGAGATGGGCATCGCCGGCATCCGGGAGATGTCCACCATCCTGACCCCGCCGGAGGAACGCCATCCGGTGCTCACCCTGGTCGGGGCCTACGACGAGAAGCAGATCGGCGCGGCCATCCGGCGCGAGCTGCTCCGCGACGGCCAGGTCTTCTTCGTGCACAACCGGGTGAGCTCGATCAGCCGGGTAGCCGCCCGGCTCGGCGAGCTGGTCCCGGAGGCCCGGGTCGCGGTCGCGCACGGCCAGATGAACGAGCACACGCTCGAGCGGATCATGACCGACTTCGTGGACCGCAAGTTCGACGTGCTGGTGTCCACGACGATCATCGAATCCGGGCTGGACATCCCCAACGCCAACACGCTGATCGTGGACCGCGCCGACACCTACGGGCTGCCCCAGCTGCACCAGCTGCGCGGCCGGGTCGGGCGCAGCACCGAGCGCGGGTACGCCTACTTCCTGTACCCGCCGGAAGTGCCGCTGACCGAGACCGCGCACGAGCGGCTGGCCACGATCGCCCAGCACACCGAGGCCGGGGCGGGCATGTACGTGGCCCTCAAGGACCTGGAGATCCGCGGGGCGGGCAACCTGCTCGGCGGGGAGCAGTCCGGGCACATCGCCGGGGTCGGCTTCGACCTGTACGTGCGGATGATCGGCGAGGCGGTCAACGAGCTGAAGGGTGACGGGCCGGCCGAGCGGCCCGAGGTCCGGGTGGAGCTGCCGGTCAACGCGCACATCCCGCACGACTATGTGGCCGGCGAGCGGCTGCGCCTGGAGGCGTACACCCGGATCGCGGCCATCGATTCCCCGGAGGATGTCGCCGAGGTGCGGGACGAGCTCGTGGACCGCTACGGGCCGCCGCCGGAGCCGGTGGCCAACCTGCTCGACGTGGCCCGGCTGCGGTCCCGGGCGCGGCGGGCCGGGCTGACCGACATCGTCCAGCAGGGCACGTTCATCCGGTTCTCCCCGGCCGAGCTGCCCGACTCACGCCAGGTCCGGGTCCAGCGGCTGTACCCGAAGACCGTGCTCAAGCCGGCCACCCGTAGCATGCTCGTACCGGTGCCCAGGGCAGGATCAGGCCGGCGCCCGGGACAGCCCGCCCCGCCGGGCGCCCCGCTGCTCCGGGACACCGAACTCCTGACCTGGTGCGGCCAGCTCATCGAGGCTGTCTTCGAGCCTGACGCACCGGTGACACCTGAGGGATAGGAAGGGACGCCGTCGTGCTCCGCACCCCCATCACCCTGACCGCCGCGGCGCTGGCCGCTGCGCTCACGCTGTCCGCCTGCGGGACCGTCCGGCTGGGCGCGGCGGCCGTCACGAACACGTCGCGGATCCCCACGGCGACCGTGTCGGCCGAGGTGAAAAACCTGGACGCCGCGTACAAGGCGCACAAGGCCAAGGTCCAGCTCCAGTTCGCGGCGTCCCAGATGCCGCAGCAGGTGCTCAGCTGGCTGCTCCGCTTCCAGGTCCGGGAGCAGATGGCGGTGCGCAACCACCTGACCATCACCCAGGCGGACGTGCAGCAGGCCCTCGCGTCCGCGTCCGCGCAGGCCAAGCAGAGCGGGGTCACGCTGACCGACCTGGCCGTGGCCAACGGGGTGCCGCCGGACCAGATCACCGAGCTCGGCCGGTACGTGGCCATCCAGAACCAGCTGCTGAACCGGATCGACGGCGGCAAGCTGCCCACCGCCTCCGCGGCCCTGCAGACGCTGGGCAGCCAGTTCAACACGTACCAGTGCCGGGCGGCCAAGAGCATGGAGATCCACGTGAACCCGCAGTTCGGGCAGCTGGACTACAGCCAGGTCTCGGTGGTCCCGGCGCCGAACAAGCTCGCGGCCGCGGCTAAGTCCGCATCGCCCAGCCCCAGCGCGTCCCCGACGTCGACCCCGCAGCTGACCCCCGCCTGCTAGGGCGGCCGGACGCGATCGGAGTGACAGACCAGGCCGCTAACGGTCATACCGCTCCAGACCCTGGCGAGAGCCGGCGTCTGGTGCTGCTGGTGACCGCGCCCACGGTCCGGGGGGGCCTGCTCAGCTGGCAGGCCTGGCAGGTCCTGGGCGGCGCCGCGCGGGTGCTGGCCCCTTCGGCCGGTCACCCGCTGCTGCCCGCGCTGGACGAGGCCGGGATCGCCTGGGAGGTCCTGGCCGGGAGCGCCGGGGCAGCGCCCCCGGAACTGGCCCGCCTGCTCACCGGTGCGGTGGCCGGGACGGAGGGTCCCGTGCCTGATGGGACCGTCGTGTGGCTGAGCCCGCCAGATCCTCCGGGCCGTCCCGCGGGAGAGCCGCCGGGCGCGCTGGCGCTGGCCGGCGCGCTGGGCGGGCGCGAGGGGCCGCGTGACACCGCGGTCGAGGTCCTCTACGGCTCCTCGCCGCTGCCCGGCGGGGAGTTGCTCACCCTGGTCTCGGTGATGGACACGCTGCGCCGCAACTGCCCGTGGGATGCCCGGCAGACCCACGAGTCGCTGGCGCCCTACCTGCTCGAGGAGTCCTACGAGGCGCTGGACGCGCTGGAAAGCGGCGACCGGGCGGCGCTGCGCGAGGAACTCGGTGACGTCCTGCTCCAGGTCATGTTCCACGCCCGGGTGGCCGCCGAGCGTACCGACGGCACCGGGTTCACCGTGGACGACGTGGCGGACGGCATCGTGACCAAGCTGGTCCGGCGGCATCCGCACGTGTTCGGCGACGTGACCGTGTCCGGCGCGGACGACGTGACCCGCAACTGGGACGCGATCAAGGCGGCCGAGCGGGCCGAGCGGGCCGCCGGTGACCGGCCCGCCTCCGCCCTGGACGGGGTACCGCCCGGCCAGCCCGCGCTGGCCCTGGCCGCCCAGCTGCAGGGCCGCGCCGAACGGGCCGGCCTGCCCCGGATCTGGCCGTCCCCGGGGGCCCGGACGAGGGCAGCCGCCTGGGGTCGGAGCTGTTCGAGATGGTGGCCGAGGCCCGCCGGGCGGGCCTCGACCCCGAGCTTGAGCTGCGCGCCGCCGCCCGGCGCTACGCTGACGCGGTGCGCCGCTGGGAAGAGGACGAGCGCCGTCACGAGGCGGATACGGACTGAGACGTCAAGGTCGGCGTGGCCGGTGCCGACCCCTGCCGTGACTCCACTAGGCTCCATTACTGACAAAAGTCACCGAGCTTCAGGAGTCGTCGTGGCCTCGATCGAGGCGGTACACGCCAGGCAGATTCTGGATTCCCGCGGAAACCCCACCCTGGAAGTCGAGGTCGCCCTCGACGATGGCTCGCTGGGCCGCGCCGCGGCCCCCAGTGGCGCGTTGACCGGTGCCTTCGAGGCGGTGGAACTCCGGGACGGCGGTGACGAGTACGGCGGCAAGTCGGTGACCAAGGCCGTCCAGGCCGTCATCGACGAGATCCAGCCCGAGCTGCTCGGCTACGACGCCGATGACCAGCGCCTGATCGACCAGGCCATGATCGACCTGGACCGGACCCCGGACAAGTCGCGGGTGGGCGCGAACGCCATCACCGGCACCAGCATGGCGGTGGCCAAGGCCGCCGCGCAGTCCGCGCGGCTGCCCCTGTTCCGGTACCTGGGCGGCCCGAACGCGCACCTGCTGCCGGTGCCCATGATGAACATCCTCAACGGCGGGGCCCACGCGGACAACAGCGTGGACATCCAGGAGTTCATGATCGCGCCGATCGGCGCGGCCACGTTCACCGAGGCCGTCCAGTGGGGTGCGGAGACCTATCAGGCGCTGAAGTCGGTGCTGAAGCAGCATGGCCTGGCCACCGGGGTCGGGGACGAGGGAGGCTTCGCCCCGGACCTGGACAACAACCGGGCCGCGCTGGACCTGATCGTCGAGGCGATCGGCAAGGCCGGGTTCAGCCCGGGCCTCGACGTCGCGCTGGCCATCGACGCCGCGGCCACCGAGTTCTACTCCGACGGTGCCTACCAGTTCGAGGGCTCCGCCCAGGACGCGGCCGGGATGACCCGCATCTACACGGAATGGCTGGGCGCCTACCCGATCGTGTCGCTCGAGGACCCGCTGTCCGAGGAGGACTGGGACGGCTGGACGACGCTGACCGGGGCCGTGGGTGACCGGGTGCAGATCGTCGGGGACGACCTGTTCGTCACCAACCCGGAACGGCTGCGCCGGGGCATCGCCGAGCGGGCCGCGAACTCGCTGCTGGTCAAGGTGAACCAGATCGGGTCGATCACCGAGACGCTCGACGCGGTGGCCATGGCCCAGCGCAGCGGGTTCAGCTGCATGATCTCGCACCGGTCGGGGGAGACGGACGACACGACCATCGCCGACCTCGCGGTGGCGGTCAACGCGGGCCAGATCAAGGCGGGTGCGCCGGCCCGGGGTGAGCGGGTCGCCAAGTACAACCAGCTGATGCGCATCGAGGAACTCCTCGACGACGCCGCCAGCTACGCAGGCGCCGCGGCGTTCCCCCGCTGGACCGCGGCTGAGTGATGTCCGGCGCGCAGCCCCGGCGCCCGGCTGGTGAACGGCCGCCGCCGCAGCGGGCCCGGTTCACCAGCCGGGCGGCCGTCCTGGCGGTGGTCGTCTGCGCGATCGCCCTGAGCCTGGCCTACCCGGTGCGCGAGTACATCGCCCAGCGCCGCCAGATCGACCAGCTCCAGGCGCAGAGCCAGGCCACCACGGCCGAGCTGGCGCGGCTGCGGGCCGAGGCGCTGCGGCTGGGCGAGCCCGCCTACATCGAGCAGCAGGCCCAGGACCGGCTGCACATGTGCCTGCCCGGGGCCAACTGCTACGTGATCATCGGCGGCCAGGCGGCCGGACGCAGCCCCGCCGGGAGCGCGGCCGCGGGCACCCCCTGGTACGAGCGGCTGTGGCATTCGGTCCGCCAGGCGGACCAGGGCCCAGTTCGTGGGTGACGACGTCCCCATGGGCTACGAACAGGTGGTCGCCGAGCAACTCGGCCGGCCGCCCCGGGGACTGCGGGGGGTGGCGCACCGCTGCCCGTGCGGGCGGCCGGACGTGGTGGAGACGGCGCCCCGGCTGGACGACGGCACCCCCTTCCCCACGTTGTACTACCTCACCTGCCCCCGGGCGGCCGCCGCGGTGAGCAGGCTCGAATCGGGCGGCCTGATGCGGGACATGCAGCAGCGGCTGGCCACCGACCCGGAGCTGCGGGCCGCGCAGGAGGCCGCGCACCGCGACTACACCGGCCGGCGGACGGCCGCCGCGGCGGCCGCCGGGGTGGAGCCGCTCCCGCCCGGGACGCAGAGTGCGGGCGGGATGCCGGACCGGGTGAAATGCCTGCACGCCCTGGTCGCGCACGAACTCGCCGTGCCGGGCGCCAACCCGCTGGGCCGGGAGGCGGCCGACGAGGCCGGGGCATGGTGGGCGGCGGGCCCGTGCGTCCGGTGCGTCTCATGAGCACGGCCCGGGTCGCGGCCATCGACTGCGGTACCAACTCGCTGCGGCTGCTGGTGGCGGACGTCGATCCGGCCGCGGGCCGGCTCACCGACGTGGACCGGCGGATGGAGATCGTCCGGCTGGGCCAGGGCGTGGATGCGACGGGACGGCTGGCTCCCGAGGCGCTGGAGCGCACGCTGCAGGCGCTGGCCGGATACGCCAGGATCATCGGGGACCTCTCGGCCGGGTCCGTCCGGATGGTGGCGACCAGTGCCACCCGGGATGCCGCCAACGCCGCCGACTTCGTCCGGGGCGTGCAGGGCATCCTGGGCCTGGAGCCCGAGGTGCTCAGCGGGACGGACGAGGCGTACCTGTCGTTCACCGGTGCCACCGCCGAGTTCGGCGCGTCCGGGGGACCGGGGGGCCCGGGGGGCCCGGGGGGCCCGGGAGCGGCCCTTACCTGGTGGTGGACATCGGCGGCGGCTCCACGGAATTCGTGGTCGGCGAGGGGCGGGCCACCAGCGCCCGCGAGGCGGGGGCCGGGGGACCTGGCGGGGTCAGCGCGGTGTCGGTGGACATCGGCTGCGTCCGGCTGACCGAGCGCCACCTGCACTCCGACCCGCCCCGCCCGGAGGAGGTCCAGGCGGCGGCCGCGGACATCGGCGCCGCCCTGGACGTGGTGGCCGGGGCGATCCCGGTCGCCGACGCCCGGACCCTGGTCGGCCTGGCCGGCTCGGTGACCACGGTGGCCGGCCTGGCCCTGGGGCTCGGGGAGTACGACCCGGCCCGGATCCATCACGCCAGGGTGACCGCGGACCAGGTCGCCGCCCAGGCCCGCAGGCTGCTGGGCCAGACCCGCGCGGAGCGGGCCGCGCTCGGGGTGATGCACCCGGGCCGGGCCGATGTGATCGCGGGCGGGGCCATGGTGCTGGACCAGATCATGCGGCGGTTCGGGTTCGGGGAGGTCCTGGCCAGCGAGCACGACATCCTGGACGGCATCGCCTGGGCTCTGGGCGCTGGCCTGCCGCGGTGAACGTTCCAGGTCCGGCAGAGGCCGGTCCGGCCCAGCCGGGTTCAGGCTGGCCGGGTGATCCGGCGACCCCGGACACCCCGGTGGCGCCCGACCCGGCCGGGGTCCGGGCGCTCGCCGCCGGAGCCGGGACCCTCGCCGAGCTGCTGGCCCGGGAATCGGTCTGCCGGGCCTGTCCCCGGCTGGTGGAGTGGCGCGAGCAGGTGGCCCGGGTCAAGCGCCGGGCACATCTCACCGAGCCGTACTGGGGACGGCCGATCGGGGGCTGGGGAGACGACCAGCCGCTGATCCTGATCGTCGGGCTGGCCCCGGCGGCGCACGGCGGGAACCGGACCGGCCGGGTTTTCACCGGGGACCGGAGTGGCGACGTGCTGTTCGGCTCGCTGTACCGCTGCGGCCTGGCCGCCCGGCCGGACAGCGTCCGGGCCGGTGACGGGCAGCGGCTGCTGCACACGTGGATGGCCGCCGTGGTCCGCTGTGCCCCGCCGGCCAACAAGCCGGCCGTCACCGAGCGCGACACGTGTGCGCCGTGGCTGGCCAGGGAGATCGGTTTCCTGGCCGGGTCGATGCGCGTCGTCGTCTGCCTGGGCGGCTACGCCTGGCAGGCGCTGTGGCCCGTGCTGGGCGACGCCGGTTTCGCGGTGCCGCGGCCCCGGCCGCGCTTCGGCCACGGCGTGGAGGTCACCCTGGGCTCGGTGGTCCCGGGCCAGGAGGTGGTGCTGATGGGCTGTTATCACCCGAGTCAGCAGAACACGTTCACTGGCCGGGTCACCCCTGGCATGCTGGATGCGGTCTTCCAGCGAGCTCGCGGGTTGGCCGGCTTGGGCGCGGTCCCGGGGTCAACAAGCGTCCGGTAACGCTCCGTAAGCAAAAAGCGTCGAACGTAATCGAAATGGTTACGCTTTGCATTCGGCGTCCAAGTGAAAATAGATAACTCCCCCCGGGCGAAACAATCTGTATCAATTCGGCTGCCCGAGAGTCGCTCAGACGCTCCGGGGTATTATTACCCAGCCCCCGTAGCCCAAGGGAAGAGGCCGGCCCCCTAAAAGGGTCCCCAGTGTCGGTTCGACTCCGACCGGGGGCACGCATTCCCCAAGTGGTCCCCGAGCTGCCCTGATCTGCCCGGGAAGGCCTGCTGGTCAAGGCATACCCGCAGTTCGCTAGTCGCACACGACACCCGGTATCGCGAGGGTATCGGCGCAGTATCGCGGCACTGAGTGCGATAATGGCCGCCATTCACGGTGCTACCGATCATCTTCACGTCCTAAATCGCCACTCAGGAAAATCTGGCCAAACCTGTCATGAGCAGGACGGTTGTTCCACAGGAACTCTGGTCGCAGCGAGAGCAACCAGTGCAGAATCGATTTTGGCCACAGTTGCCCCATTCGGCCCAGCGGCCCGGCAGGCGGACCGGCGGACCGACGGTGCGCAGGCTAAAGATCGCGTTCACGGCGCTGACCGAGCGTGCTGGGGGAGGCCCGCGGCGGCACCAGGCCGGGGAGCCGGGAGAACGCGGCGGGTGCAGCCCGTGGCCGTCGATTGCGTACCGGGAAAAGCAGTTGCGGTCCCAGGCAAGAAGTTGTCGTGCCGCCCGTGCCGTAGGTGCCGCGAAGAACCTAGCCGCTGATGTCCGGGCCGGCCCGGGTGATCTCGATCCGGACCAGGCACCGCCGGTCCCGCACCATGGTGGCCCGGTATTCCTCCCAGTCGGGGTGCTCGCCGGACAGGAGCCGGTAGTACCCGACCAGCAACTCCATGGCCTCCGGCAGCGAGATGATCTCCGCTTGGCCTTCCACCTGGACCCACGGGCCGAAGAAGGCGTCGGAAAACACGCACAGGGAGGCCAGCGGGTTACGCCGCAGGTTCCGGGTCTTGACCGCCGTCTCCCGGGTGCTGATGATCACCCGCCCGGCCTCATCGAGACCGCAGGTCACCGGGGACAGCTGGGGACGCCCGTCGGCGCGGGCGGTCGCCAGCACGGCCCGGTGGTTCGCGCGCAGGAAGTCCCGGGCCTGGTCTGGCGGCACTGTGCTCCCTAACAGCTCCGTGCTAGCTAACAGCTCTGTGCTAGCTAACAGCTCAGGCGCTGTTCAGCCTGAGGCGGCGGCGGAACTCGTACTCGTGCACGATCGCGGAGGCATAGCCGTGCGACAGGCCATGCTCGTCGGACAGCCAGTGAGCCCGTTCCTCACATCGGGAGAACGGGGGCCCGGATTCCAGTCGCATGAACCACTCGCGGAGTTCGCGCCCGGTCACCGCGGGGATCCGGGCGATGATGTTCTGGTGCATCTCCGGCGAGTGATTTAGCGACATGGCCACCTCCAGGGGCAGGCTGGTCTCTTCGTTCGAGACTGCACCACCGATGAGCCCCTGACAACCCCCTGGCGTAAGCCTTCCGCAATGCCCCGGATAGTCCGCCTTCACCTGGGCGTTGCCCGCCCGGGCCAGCCAGCACAGCCTAGGAGAGCCGCTCCACGATCATGGCCATGCCCTGGCCGCCGCCCACGCACATGGTCTCCAGGCCGTAGGTCTTGTCGTGGAACTGGAGGCTGTTCAGCAGGGTGGAGGTGATCCGGGCCCCGGTCATGCCGAACGGGTGGCCGACCGCGATCGCCCCGCCGTTCACGTTCAGATGGTCGGGGTCGATGCCGAGCTCGGTGTAGGAGGGGATGACCTGCGCGGCGAACGCCTCGTTGATCTCCACCAGGTCGATGTCGCCGATCGTCATCCCGGCGCGCTTCAGGGCCTGGCGTGAGGCCTCCACCGGTCCCAGGCCCATGATCTCCGGGGACAGCCCGGTCACGCCGGTCGACACGATCCGGGCCAGCGGGGTGATCCCGAGCTGGGCCGCCTTGACGTCGCTCATCACCACGACCGCGGCCGCGCCGTCGTTGAGCGGGCAGCAGTTCCCCGCGGTGACGGTCCCGTCCGGGCGGAACACCGGCTGCAGGCTGGCCACCTTCTCCAGGGTGGTCCCGGGCCGCGGGCCGTCGTCGGCGCTCACCACGGTCCCGTCCGGCAGGGTCACCGGCGTGATGTCCCGCTGCCAGAACCCGTTGGCGAGGGCCTTCTCGGCCAGGTTCTGCGACCGGACGCCGAACTCGTCCTGGGCCGCCCGGGTGATCCCGCGCAGCTGGGCCACGTTCTCCGCGGTCTGGCCCATCGCGATGTAGACGTCCGGGATCCCGGCGTCCTCCCGCGGGTCGTGCCAGGCTGGCGCGCCCCCGGCCCCGAGCGCCCCGGACCGGGCCTCCGCGTCCGCGAACCGGGGGTTGTGCGTGTCGGGCCAGCTGTCGCTGCTGCCCTTCGCGAACCGGCTGACGCACTCCACCCCCGCCGAGATGAACGCGTCGCCCTCGCCGGCCTTGATGGCGTGGTACGCCATCCGGGTGGTCTGCAGCGAGGACGAGCAGTACCTGGTCACGGTGGTGCCGGGCAACCCGTCGTAGCCGAGCAGCACCGCCACCACGCGCGCCAGGTTGAAGCCCTGCTCGCCGCCGGGCAGGCCGCAGCCGAGCATGAGGTCGTCGATGTCGTCCGGGCTGAGCTGCGGGACCTTGGCCAGCGCCGCGGAGACCAGCTGCACGGTGAGGTCGTCGGGGCGGATCGACGTCAGCGATCCCTTGAAGGCGCGGCCGATGGGTGAGCGTGCGGTGGCGACGATGACTGCCTCGGGCATGGCGGGCTCCCTTGCTGCCGCGGCGAACTGGACAGGACCGGTCAGATTACTGACCAGTAGCTTAAACCAGTGAGCGGGTGTGCCTAATCCCAGGGTGCACGCCCGTGGGATAGCGTCAATGATCCGGTCGGCAAAGGATGGTTGGCGATGCAGGTCCATGAATCCCTGATTGAGCTGGTGGGGAACACCCCGCTGGTCAGGCTGCGGGCGGTGACGAAGGCGGTGGGCGGGGGCGAGGCCCCGGCCGTGCTGGCCAAGGTCGAGTACTTCAACCCGGGCGGCTCGGTCAAGGACCGGATCGCGCTGCGGATGGTGGAGGCGGCGGAGAAGTCCGGCGCGCTGCGCCCGGGCGGCACCATCGTGGAGCCCACCTCCGGCAACACCGGGGTGGGCCTGGCCATCGTGGCCGCGCAGAAGGGCTACCGGTGCGTGTTCGTCTGCCCGGACAAGGTCGGCCAGGACAAGATCAGCGTGCTGCGGGCCTACGGCGCCGAGGTCGTGGTCTGCCCGGGCACCGTGTCCCCGGAACACCCTGACTCCTATTACTCGGTGTCCAGCCGGCTGGCCACCGAGGTCCCCGATGGCTGGAAGCCCGACCAGTACGCCAACCCGGAGAACCCGGCCTCGCACTATCACTCCACCGGCCCCGAGATCTGGGCCCAGACCGACGGCCGGGTCACCCACTTCGTGGCGGGCATCGGCACGGGCGGCACCATCACCGGCACCGGCCGCTACCTCAAGGAGATCTCCGGCGGGCGGGTCCAGGTGATCGGGGCCGACCCGGAGGGGTCGGTGTACTCCGGCGGCACCGGGCGCCCCTACCTGGTCGAGGGGGTGGGCGAGGACATGTGGCCGGCCAACTACGACCCGGCCGTGTGCGACGACGTGCAGGCGGTCAGCGACGCCGAGTCGTTCCTGATGACCCGCAGGCTCGCGCGGGAGGAGGCCCTGCTCACCGGCGGATCCTGCGGGCTGGCCGTGGTGGCCGCGCTGCGCGTGGCGGAGGCCGCCGCGCCCGGCGATGTGATCGTGGTGCTGCTCCCCGACACCGGGCGCGGCTACCTGGCGAAGATCTTCAACGACGAATGGATGGCCGACTACGGCTTCCTCACCTCCGAGACCAAGGAGCCCCGGGTGGCCGACGTGCTGGGCCGCAAGCGCCCCGGGCTGCCGGAGTTCGTGCACGCCCACCCGGAGGAGACCGTGTCGGCCGCGATCGGGCTGCTGCGCGAGTACAACGTCTCCCAGCTGCCGGTGATGAAGGAAGAGCCGCCGGTGATGGCCGCGGAGGTGGTCGGTTCCATCGTGGAGAGCGACCTGCTGGACGCGCTGGTGTCCGGCCGGGCCCGGTCGCACGACCCGATCGGGGGGCTCATGTCGGCACCGCTGCCCACGGTGGGCTCGGGAGAGCCGGTCAGCCGGGCGGTGGGCGCGCTGGAGAAGGCGGGCGCCGCGGTGGTCCTGGTGGACGGCCGCCCGGCCGGCCTGATCACCCGGCAGGACGTGCTGACCTTCCTGGCGGCTAGCACCTGACCACGCCCTTGCACGTGGCAGAGTTAGGGGCGTGACGATCAACTCCGGCGGCTTCGAGACGCTGGCCATCCACGCGGGTCAGGAGCCTGACCCGCGGACCGGCGCCGTGGTCCCGCCCATCTACCAGGTGTCCACCTACAAGCAGGACGGCGTGGGCGGCCTGCGGGACGGCTACGAGTACTCGCGGACCGCGAACCCCACCCGGCACGCCCTCGAGGAGTGCCTGGCCGCCCTGGAGGGCGGCCGCCGGGCGCTGGCGTTCGCGTCCGGGATGGCGGCCGAGGACGCCCTGCTGCGGACCGTCTGCACCCCCGGGGACCACGTGATCATCCCCGACGACGCGTACGGCGGGACGTTCCGGCTGATGGCCCGGGTGTTCGCCGGGTGGGGAGTGAGCTACCGGGCGGTGCCGGTCAGCGACGTGGCCGCGGTGCGGGAGGCGCTGGCCGAGCGGCCGGCCCGGGTGCTGTGGGCCGAGACGCCCACCAACCCGCTGCTGGCCATCGCGGACATCGCCGCGCTCGCGGACGTCGCGCACCAGGCGGGCGCCCTGCTGGTGGTGGACAACACGTTCGCCTCCCCGTACCTGCAGCAGCCGCTCGCGCTCGGGGCCGACGCGGTGATTCACTCCACCACCAAGTACCTCGGCGGCCACTCGGACGTGATCGGCGGCGCGGTGGTGGTGGCGGACCCGGCGCTCGGCGAGCGGCTGGCGTTCCTGCAGAACGCGACCGGCGCGGTGCCCGGCCCGTTCGACGCCTGGCTGACGCTGCGCGGCGTGAAGACGCTGGCCGTCCGGATGGACCAGCACTCGCGGAACGCGGCGCGGGTGGCGGAGATGCTGACCAGGCACCCGGCGGTGACCGAGGTGCGCTACCCGGGCCTGCCCGGGCACCCCGGCCACGAAATCGCGGCCAAGCAGATGCGGGACTTCGGCGGGATGGTCTCGTTCCGGGTCCGCGGCGGCGGCGGGGCCGCGGTCGCGGCCTGCGGCCGGACCCGGCTGTTCACGCTGGGGGAGTCGCTGGGCGGGGTGGAGTCCCTCGTCGAGCATCCGGCCCGGATGACGCACGCCTCGGTGGCCGGCTCGCCGCTGGAGGTGCCGGACGACCTGATCAGGCTGTCCGTCGGCATCGAGACGGCGGAGGACCTGGTCGAGGACCTCCGCCAGGCGCTCGCGGGTCTCTAGCCCGGGAGCCCGGGAGCCCCGGGAGCCCCGGAGCCGGCGGCCGGGCGGCCGCTCAGGGTCTCCAGACCATCAGCACCAGGATGACCAGCCAGATGAGGCTGACCACGCCGGCCAGCGAGGCGATCCGGCCCCGTTCCACCGTGGCCACGTGGACCCGGGACGGGGCGGTAGCGGTGGCCGTCTGCGCTTCGGCCGGGGCGGGCTCGACGTCCGCCGCCGTGGGCTCGGCGCCGCCGGCCGCCGCGGGGGGCGCGGCCGCAGCGGCAGGGGCCACTGCGGGCGCCTCACTCGCCGCCGCGAGGCTGCCCTCGACGGCGATGATGGCCTTGTGCTGGTCCCGCATGATGAGCAGCAGCAGGACCAGGGCCACCACGAACAGCGTCATGGACGCGGTCACCCACGTCTTGGTCATGTCGTGCAGGGACTGGCCGGCGATGATGCCGAAGAGCAGCACGCCGAGCGACGCCGCGCCGAAGATCCGGGTCATCCGGGACAGGTAGCGGAGCACGCCCACGTTGCGGGCCCGGATATAACGCGGCGTGGACATGGTCGCGATCGTGACCGGGCCAATGGCGAAAATGACAAAGGCGATATGGAACCACAGCAGCAGCCGGTCGGTAAAAGACATGCCATGATCCTAGGGCTGAGGCCGCCCCCGGATGAGTCGGGGGCGGCCCAGTGAGCAAATCGTGACCAGGTTCTAGCTACGCGCCTTCCGGCCGCCGAAGCCCAGCCACCAGGCCCCGCCCAGCAGGACCAGGCCCACGATGAGAGCCACGCCGGCACGCAGCGGGTGATGTCCGGACGAGTGGTTAAGGTGGCCCGGGATGAAGCTCGGCAGGGAACTAGCCTTGGTCGTCACGTAGATCAGGGCCAGGATGATCAGCAGAATGCCGACGATGCCGAGAATCAGGGCGCCGATACGCTTCCCCGACGACCGCGTGCCCGCTTCGGTGACAGTACTCACGAGAGATCCTCCTAGAGATATGCAGGCCCGGCCAGCTGCCACCCCTTCGGCCCGCCCATAGCTGTAACGGCCGAACGCTACTACGAGATCCCAGCGCCTGCGGCGTGTCCGAAAAGCCCTAAAGCAAAATCTATCCCTGGTTTCCGGAGCGGCCCGTGCCGGCGGCCCTGCGCTTCCCGAGGCTACGCCCGGGAAGCTAGCGCCGCCCTTCCCGCCGGGTCCGCAGGAAGTCGCGGACCACGAACTCGCCGAGCCGTTCCGGCACCGCGTTCAGGACCCGGCCGCCGTTGCGCCGGGCCACCTCGTTCACGAAGTCGGTCAGCCGCTCGTCCTCGGCCAGCATGAACACGTTCAGTGAGGCGTGCCGCCGGGTCATCTTGTCCACCTCGGCCAGGGTGAGCTGGATCGTCTCCGGCGCGGGCGGCCAGTCGAACCAGGACCGCCCGTCCCGGCGCAGGTGCGCGGTGGGCTCGCCGTCGGTCACGATCAGCACCACCGGGTCGTGCTCGGGACGCCGGTCCAGGTAACGGCCGGCCAGCACCAGCGCGTGGTGCAGGTTGGTGCCCTGCACCATGTCCCAGCCGAGCCCGGCCAGGTCGGTCTCGCGCAGCTCGCGTGCGTAGTTGGAGAACCCGATGACCTGGATGGAGTCCTGCGGGAACCGGCTGCGCACCAGGGCGTGCAGGGCCAGCGCGGTCTGCTTGGCCGCGCCCCAGGTGCCGCGCAGCGCCATCGAGTAGGACAGGTTGACCAGCAGGCACACGGCCGCGGACGCGCGCCGCTGCGTCTCCCCGACCTCGAAGTCGCGGCCGGACAGCCGGACGCCGGGGGACTGGCCATCCCGGGCCGTCCCGGCCTCCCGCAAGAGCGCGTTGCGCACCGTGGCGGGGGCGTCGATGGCCTGCTCGTCACCGAACTGCCAGCGGCGGGTGGCGCCGGTGTACTCGCCGGCCTGCCCCGCGTCCCGCTGCTCGTGGTCCCCGTACCCGCCCTCGGGCAGGTCCGCGAACACCCGGCGCAGCGCGGTCTCGCCCAGCCTCCGCACCGCCTTCGGGGTCAGCTCCAGCTGGCCCGCGTTGCGCTGGAGGTAGCCCTGCTTCTCCAGCTCGCGCTCGGTCTGCTGGAGCGCCTCCATGTCGTCCACGGCCTGGCGGCCCAGGGCCCGCCGGACCGCGGCCTCGTCGATGTCGTCGAGGCGGGCTCCGGGGTAGTCCTGGCGCAGCTCGGACTCCAGGTCGGCCAGGTCGGCGAGGTCGGCCAGGGCGCTGGTGGCGTCGCTGAGGCCGAGCGGCTCATCGCCGGTCATCGGGTCGCCCGACCAGGCCGCCATGTCCATCTCCGGGCGCCGGGCGCGCAGCGAGTCGGACAGCCGGGACATCTCCGCGGCCAGCCCGGCGTCCTGCAGCGTCTGCTCCATCAGCGCGGCCAGCTCGTCGCGCTGCCCGTCGGTGAGCGAGCCGAGCAGCCGCTGCGCCGCGGTGGCCCGGCGGACCAGCGAGTCGACGAGTTCCTCCAGGTCGGAGGGGTTCTCCGGGAACATGTCGCCGTAGCGGTCCATGAAACCGTCGAAGTCGCCTTGAGTGTGCTCGCCCCGGGCGTCGGCCTCCAGCATCTGGTTGAGGTCGGCCATCATGTCCTTGACCCGCTGCATGGCCTCCGGGTCGGGCTGCTGGAGGACCTCCTTCATGCCGCGGAACTGGCTGTCCAGGACCTCGCTGCGGAGCAGGTCCTTGAGCCGCTCGAACGTCTCCCGGGCGGCCTGGCTGCGCCAGTTGTAGTCGGCCAGCGTGCGGATGGCCTGCGCGGTGTCCGAGGGCAGCGCGTCCAGCTCGTCCTCGCGCAGCCGGGCCTCGTCGCCCGGGTCGGGGAACAGCTCGGCCCGCTCCTGGCCCACCGCCGTGTCCAGCAGCGCCCGCGCTTCCTCGAGGATCCCGTCCAGCCGGCCGCGGCCGCGGATCTCCCGCTGCCGGTCGCGGACCCGGCGCAGCAGGTCGTCCAGGCCGCGGCGGCCGTTCACCCCGCGGCGCAGCAGGTCCCGCAGGGCACTGGACGGGTCCGCCCCGTCCAGCACCGCGTCGCCCATCTCGTCCAGGGCGCCGCGGGCGTCGAACGGCGCCGCCAGCGGGTCAGGCCCGTCGTGATACTCGCCGTACCGGTAACCACTCATGTGCGGTAGACCGCATTGCCGTCGATCACGTCCTTGGACAGCCGCCGCATCAGGTACAGGCCCTCCAGCGCGAACTCCAGCGCCGCGGCCGCCTCGCCGAACGACTCGCCGCCGTCCATGCCCAGCCGGTCCATGATCCGGGCCAGGCCCGGAACCTCGCCGATCCGGTTCAGCAGCGTGGCCGCGGGGACCATGTCCCCGGTCTCCACCGAGCCGCCTTCCTCGAACGTGGCCAGCAGCCCGCTCAGGTCGGCGCTGCCCAGCCGGGACCGGAACGTGTCCGCGATGGCCCGGCGGAGCAGGTGGTCGAGCACCTCCGTCTCGCGGCCTTCCTCGCTGACCTCGAACTCGACCTTGCCGCGCAGGCTGCTGACCACCGGCGGCAGGTCGCAGATCCGGGCCACCGGCTGCGCCTCCCCGGTCAGCGCGGCCCGGCGGACCGCGGAGGCGGCCACCGACTCGGCCGCGGCGATCGCGAACCGGGCCGAGACCCCGGACCGCGAGTCCACCGCGGGCGAGGACCGCACCAGCCGGGTGAACCGGGCGATGACCTCCACCAGGTGCTCGGGCAGGTCCGCGCCGGGGTCGGTGCCGTCCCAGGCGACCAGCGCCTCCTGCTGGGTCAGCGTGAGTTCCTCGTCCAGCGTGAGCGGGTAGTGGGTGCGGATCTCCGCGCCGAAGCGGTCCTTCAGCGGGGTGATGATCCGGCCCCGGTTGGTGTAGTCCTCCGGGTTGGCGCTGGCCACCAGGACCAGGTCCAGCGGCAGCCGCAGCGCGTAGCCGCGGACCCCGATGTCCCGTTCCTCCAGCACGTTGAGCAGCGCGACCTGGATCCGCTCGGCCAGGTCAGGAAGCTCGTTGAGGCAGAAGATGCCGCGGTTGGTCCGCGGGACCAGGCCGAAGTGAATCGTCTCCGGGTCGCCCAGGGTCCGGCCCTCGGCTACCTTCACCGGGTCGATGTCACCGATCAGGTCACCCACGCTGGTGTCCGGGGTGGCGAGCTTCTCGCCGTACCGCTCGCTGCGGTGCCGCCACGTGACCGGCAGATCGTCGCCCTGCTCCGCGGCCAGGCGCTGGCACCGCGCGCAGACCGGCTGGTAGGGGTGGTCGTTGATCTCACAGCCCGCGACCGCGGGCGTCCAGTCGTCGAGCAGGACAGACAGCGTCCTGATCAGGCGCGTCTTCCCCTGGCCGCGCTCGCCCAGCAGGATCGTGTCGTGGCCGGCCAGCAGGGCCCGCTCCACGTGCGGGAGCACGGTCTGGTCGAACCCGACGATCCCGGGAAATCTGTTCTCACCGGCGCGCATCCTGGCCAGCAGGTTGCGCCGGATCTCCTCTTTTACGGTCTCGAACTCGTGCCCGCTGGCGCGCAGCTCGCCCAGGGTGGTGGCGGCGGGGCGGGGCGGGGTTCCGTCGGCTGCATGAGTTTCGTTGTCTGGCTGCACCCTTTCGACACTACGTCCCAGTCGGCAGCGCTCGCATCTCCCCCTGGATGCGAGACTGCAAGGCATGGCGATGACCTCCCCCCCCGTGAGCGCCGCCGACGTGGCCACCGCCCGTGAGGTGCTGCGCGACATCCTGCCGCCGACCCCGCTGCTGCACTCCCGGGTGCTGTCCGAGCGGGTCGGCGGTCCCGTGTTCCTCAAGTGCGAGAACCTGCAGCGCACCGGGTCGTTCAAGGCTCGCGGCGGGTACCTGAGGATCTCCCGGCTCAGCGAGGAGGAACGGGCCCGCGGCGTGGTGGCGGCCAGCGCCGGCAACCACGCCCAGGGGGTGGCGTTCGCGGCCGCGCTGCTCGGCGTGAAGGCCACCGTGATCATGCCGGAGGGTGCCCAGCTGCCCAAGATCGAGGCGACCCGCGGCTACGGCGCGGACATCATCATGCGCGGCGCGACGGTGGACGACGCGGTGGAGTACGCCCGCGAGTACGCGGCCGAAACCGGCGCGGTGCTCATCCACCCGTTCGATCACCCGGACATCGTCGCGGGCCAGGGCACCCTCGGCCTGGAGATCCTGGAGCAGTGCCCGCAGGTGCGCACGATCGCGGTCCCGGTCGGCGGGGGCGGCCTGATCGCCGGGGTCGCGGTCGCGGTCAAGTCCGCGGACCCGCCGGTGGCCGTGGTCGGCGTCCAGGCCGAGGCGGTCGCGGCCTACCCGGCGTCGCTGGCGGCCGGCGCAGCCGGTCCGGGTGCAGCCCACCGCGACCATGGCCGACGGCATCGCGGTCTGCCTGCCCGGCGACATCCCGTTCGGGATCATCTCCGGGCACGTGGACCACATGGTCACGGTGTCGGAGGAGAGCCTGTCCCGGGGGCTGCTGCTCTGCCTGGAGCGGGCCAAGCAGGTGGTCGAGCCGGCCGGCGCGGCCGCGGTGGCCGCGCTGATGGACAACCCGGGCATGTTCCAGCCGCCGGTGGTGGCCGTGCTGTCCGGCGGCAACATCGACCCGCTGCTGCTGGCCAAGGTGCTGCGGCACGGCCTGGCCGCGGCCGGCCGTTACCTGACCTTCCGGTGCCGGATCCCGGACCGCCCCGGCGCGCTGGCCACCCTGCTGGGCACGGTGGCCGGCCTGGGCGCGAACGTGCTCGACGTGATGCACGAACGGATCACGCCGCGGCTGCGCGTCGACGAGGTCGAGGTGCTGCTCCAGGTCGAGACGCGCGGCCCGGCGCACTGCGACGAGGTGATCAGCGAGCTCCGCCAGGCGGGCTACCACCTGATGTTCCGGTGAGGCCCGGCCAGGCTCAGAGGTTCCCGCGCCGCTCCTGCTCCCGCTCGATCGCCTCGAACAGCGCCTTGAAGTTGCCCTTGCCGAAACCGTCCGAGCCGTGCCGCTCGATCAGCTCGAAGAACACCGTGGGCCGGTCCTGCACCGGCTTGGTGAAGATCTGCAGCAGGTAGCCGTCCTCGTCGCGGTCGGCCAGGATGCGCAGCTCACGGAGGGTCTCGACGGCAACCCGGGTCTCCCCGGCCCAGGCCCCGAGCGTGTCGTAGTAGCTGTCCGGGGTGTCCAGGAACTCCACCCCCGCGGCCTTCATGGCCCGCACCGTGTCCACGATGTCGTCGCAGGCCAGCGCGATGTGCTGGACGCCGGGGCCGCCGTAGAACTCCAGGTACTCGTCGATCTGGGACTTCTTCTTGCCCGCGGCCGGCTCGTTGATGGGGAACTTGACCGTCCGGGAGCCGTCCGCGACCACCTTGCTCATCAGCGCGGAGTACTCGGTGGCGATGTCGTCGCCGACGAACTCCTTCATGTTGGTGAAGCCCATCACCCGCTGGTAGAAGCCCACCCACTCGTCCATCCGGCCGAGCTCCACGTTGCCGACGCAGTGGTCGATCGAGGTGAACAGCGGCCGGGCCGGCGGGGCCACGATGGGCCGGGCCGCCCGGTACCCGGGCAGGTACGGGCCGCTGTAGGAGGACCGTTCCACCAGCGTGTGCTGGGTGTCCCCGTAGGCCGCGATGGTGGCCAGTACCACCTTGCCCTGCTCGTCCTCCACGATCCGCGGCTCAGCCAGGCCGCGCGCGCCGTGAATGGTGGCGTACTCGTAGGCCGCTTCCGCGGACTGCACGCCGAGGGCCAGGTCGATCACCCCGTCACCGTGCCGGGCCTGATGGCGGGCCAGCGGCGTGCCGGGCCGCACCGGGCCGCGCAGCACGAACCGCGCCTGGCCGGATTCGAGCACGTACGTGGTCTCATCGCGGCACCCGGTCTCGGGGCCGCGGTAGGCCACGCAGCGCATCCCGAACGCGGTCGAGTAGTAGTGCGCGGCCTGCCGCGCGTTGCCCACGGCGAAGACCACCGCGTCCATGCCGGTGACCGGGAACTCATCTGTGGCACTCATGGCATGCTCCCCGTGCGTTGGCTGCTGATGTCAGCAGCATCCGCCGGGCATTGCAGACTGTGCAATAGTCTCTTTATTTACTAGACACTTTGTATACTCTCTAACGGTCATCTCGTGTAAAGCTGTACACCATGCCCGGAGTTCTCCGCGGCTGGCGACCCAGGAGGTGCGGTGTGCTGATCGACAGCCTGGATGCCCGGCTCATCGGCCTGCTGGCCGCCGAACCCCGGGTCGGAATGCTGGAGGCCTCGCGCCGGCTCGGCGTGGCCCGCGGCACGGCCCAGGCCCGGCTGGACCGGCTGCACGCCCGCGGGGTGATCACCGGGTACGGCCCGGACGTGGACCCGGTGGCCCTGGGGCATGGCGTGACCGCCTTCGTCACGCTGGAGATCCGCCAGCCGGGCGGGCACGATCCGGTGGCCGGGCGGCTGGCCGCGATCCCGGAGGTACTGGAGGCGCACACGATCACCGGGTCCAGCGACATGCTGTGCCGGGTGGTGGCCCGCACCAACGCCGACCTGCAGCGGGTCATCGACGCGATCGTGGACGTGGCCGGGGTGGAGCGGGCCTCCACGCTGATCGCGCTGGCCACCCCGCTGCCCTACCGGGTGCTGCCCCTCGTGCAATCAGTAGCACTGAGTGCCCACCCTGCCGCGTCGGCCTAACCCACCGGCCGCTCGACCCCGGCCAGCTCACACGCGGTCTCCAGCGCGATGTCGTGCAGTTCACCCGGGGCGCCGGCGTCCTTGTCGAACAGCATGCACGAGATCCCCACCGAGGCCACGGCCACCGACGCCCGGACCCGGTCCCGCAGCGGGGCGTCCGGGCCGGCCAGCAGATCGCGCAGGCGCTCGAACTGGGTCCGGAACAGCTTCTGGCGGTCACGCCGGCCCTCGCTCAGCAGCTGGTGCACGGCGGCCTGGTTCTGCTCCAGGAACCTCATCACGGGCAGGCGATGGCCGACGATGACGCTATAGCGCTCGAGCAGGAGCGCCCGGGTCTCGCCGGTGCGCGGCTGGGCGGTGCCCCAGGCGATCAGCTCGTCCAGCTCGGTGACGTAGTCCTCGGTGAAGCTGGCGACGATGTCCTCTTTGGACTTGAAGTGGTAGTACAGCGCGGCCTTGGTCACGTCGAGGCGCTCGGCGATCTCCCGCAGCGAGGTCTTCTCGTAGCCCTGCTCCGCGAACAGTTCGAGGGCCACGGACTGAATCCGCCCCCGGGTGTCACCCCGGGGCGCCTTCACCTGGCCCGGCTCCGCACTCACGGGCCTTCCTCTCGCCAAACTTACTTGACGCCCGGTTAGTTGGCGTCTTAGCCTGGGCCCTATCCTAGCCGGTCGGCAAGTAAGTCCGGCCGGCAGGTAAGTAGTGAGACGGCTCGGTCGGCATCGAGTAGCCATTTATCCATGGGGACGGCATGACAGATACGCAAGCCGCCGCGACGGCACCGGGCGCCAGCCCCGGGTCCAGCATGAAGATGCGCCGCGAGGTGCTCGTGGTGCTGCCGGGCCTGCTCCTGGCCATCATGCTGGCCATGCTCGACCAGCTCATCGTGGGCACCGCGCTGCCCCGCATCGTGGGCAGCCTGGGCGGCGTCGCGCACCTGTCCTGGGTGGTCACGGCCTACGTGCTCGCGTTGACCATCACCACCCCGCTGTACGGGAAGCTCGGCGACATGTACGGCCGCAAGAAGTTGTTCATGACGGCCATCGTGATTTTCCTGGCCGGTTCCGCGGCGGCCGGGCTGTCCCAGTCCATGGCCGAGCTCATCACGTTCCGGGCCATCCAGGGACTCGGCGCGGGCGGCCTGATGGTCAGCGCCATCGCGATCATCGGGGACCTGGTCTCGCCCCGCGAGCGGGGCCAGTACATGGGCTACATCATGGCCGTGATGATGGTCGCCACCATCGGCGGCCCGCTGCTGGGCGGGTGGATCACCGACAGCTTCTCCTGGCGCTGGATCTTCTACATCAACCTGCCGCTCGGCGGCGTGGCCCTGGCCTACCTGGCCGCGACCCTGCACCTGCCGCGGCGCAGGGTCGAGCACCGGGTGGACTACCTGGGCGCGCTGGTCCTGGCCGTGGCCACCACCGCGATCGTGCTCGTCTCCACCTGGGGCGGCAGCCAGTATGCCTGGGGGTCGTCGCAGATCCTCGCCCTGGGCGCGGTGGCCGTGGTGAGCGTGGCCCTGTTCATCATGATCGAGGCGCGGGCGGCCGAGCCGATCCTGCCGCTGCACCTGTTCCGGAACCGGAACTTCGCGGTGGTGGGCGGGCTCAGCTTCCTGGCCGGCCTGGCCATGTTCGGCGCGATCACGTTCCTGCCGCTGTACCAGCAGACCGTGCAGGGTGCCTCGCCGACCGTCAGCGGCCTGCTGCTCACGCCCATGATGGTCGGCGTGATGATCACCTCGCTGATCGCGGGCCAGATCACCACCCGGACCGGCCGGTACAAGGCGCTGCCGATCCTCGGCGCGGCGGGCATGACCATCGGCATGTGGCTGCTGTCCATGCTGGGGGTGGACACCAGCCGGGTGACCTCCAGTCTCTACATGGTGGTGCTGGGCCTCGGCATGGGCTTCCTCATGCAGATGACCACGCTGGTCGCGCAGAACAGCGTGGAGCTCCGCGACATCGGGGTGGCCAGCAGCTCCCGGCTGTTCTTCCAGCAGATCGGCGGGTCGATCGGGGTGTCGGCGTTCGGGGCCATCTTTGCCCGCCGGCTGACCGACGCGCTGACCACGGTGTCGCCCGGCGTGCACCTGTCCACCAGCGGCGGCCAGTTCGACCCGGCTACGGTCCGGTCGCTGCCCGCGGCCATCCAGCACGACGTGTACTCCGCCGTCGCGTACGCGATCCACGGGGTGTTCCTGTGGGCCATCCCGGCGGCGGCGCTGGCCTTCGTCCTGGCCTGGTTCATCAAGGAGGTGCCGCTGCGCGGCCGCACCGCACCAGGCGACGCGGAAACCCCCGCCCCCGAACTCGTGGGCGGTGCGTAACAACAGCGCGGTGCATTGTGCGCGTCATGACACGCACAATGCACCGCGCTGATGAGGGCCCGCGGCGTCAGCCGCCGAGGTAGGGGACCGCCTCGAGGATCTCGACCTTGGCCGACCGGCCGTTCGGCAGCTGGTAGGTGGCGCTGTCACCGATCTTCTTGCCGTTGATGGCGCTGCCCAGCGGCGAGCGCGGCGAGTAGACGTCGATCGGCGCGCCGCTCTCCTCGCGGGAGGCGAGCAGGAAGGTCACCTCATCGTCGTCGCCGGCGAACCGGATCGTCACCGTCATCCCCGGCCCGACCACCCCGTCGGTCCGCGGTGGCTCACCCACGCGGGCATGCTGGATGATGTGCGCGAGCTGGATGATGCGCCCCTCGATCTTGCCCTGCTCCTCCTTGGCGGCGTGGTAGCCGCCGTTCTCCCGCAGGTCGCCCTCGTCCCGGGCGGCCTCGATCTTTTTCGCGATGTTGACCCGCCCCGGCCCCGAGAGGTAGTCATGCTCCGACTTGAGCCGGTCGTACGCCTCCTGGGTGAGCCAGGTGAGGCTGTCGTTATTCGTCTCGGTCACGGGTACTCCTTGCCTGCAGTGCGGACACTCGCATCCGCTTTGAGCCGTGCGCGGCTCCTCGGGGGTAATCCTTCGAGGCTAACAAGGCCTGACAAGTACGTCGCCCCTGAGGAGTTCCGGGTGCGCCAGGCCTGACGCCGCGGCGTCATCAGAGCCCGCCACTATACGGGAATGTCGTCGCGGGGCCAGCGCGTTGTCCTGCACAATGTTCTGTCGGCGAGGTACTGCCCCGGATGCACCGGCCGGGAAGCCCAGCCCGGGTAAGTAGAGCGCCGGTTCCTATTGACCTCCTTCATGGTGCCGAGGGGAATTCGCTTGTCTGCCGCCACGAATGATCCGGTGGTTCCGCCGTCCGAGCCGTTGCGGCTGATGGCCGTGCACGCGCACCCGGATGACGAATCGAGCAAGGGCGCCGCCACCATGGCCCGCTACGTCCGCGAAGGCGCAGAGGTCATGGTGGCCACGCTGACCGGTGGTGAGCGCGGGGACATCCTGAATAAGGCCATGGAGCGGCCCGACGTCCGGGAAAACCTGCCCCAGATCCGGCGTGAGGAGATGGCCCGGGCCCGCGAGATCCTCGGGGTGCACCAGCAATTCCTCGGATTCGTCGATTCCGGGCTCCCCGAGGGCGATCCGCTGCCCCCGCTCCCGGACGGCTGTTTCGCGCTGCAGCCCCTCGAGGTAGCGGCCGGGCCGCTGGTCCGAGCGGTCCGCGAATTCCGGCCGCACGTGATCCTGACCTACGACGAAGAAGGCGGCTATCCGCACCCGGATCACATCAAGACCCACGAGGTGGCGGTGGAGGCGTTCGAGGCCGCCGCGGACCCGGACCGCTATCCCGGAACCGGGGATCCCTGGCAGCCGCTCAAGCTCTACTACTTCGCCACGTTCCACCGGGACCGGATCACCGCGCTGCACGAGGAGATGCTGGCGCGGGGCCTGGAGTCGCCGTACGCCGAGTGGTTCAAGCGCTGGGACGAGCGGGCGTCGGACCGCAAGCCGGTGGAGATCACCAGCCGGGTGCAGTGCGCCGACTACTTCGGTGTCCGGGATCAGGCGCTGCTGGCCCACGCCACCCAGATCGACCCGGACAGCTCGTGGTTCGCCTGCCCGGTGGAGGTGCAGCGCGTGGCCTGGCCGACCGAGGACTACCATCTAGCCAGGTCGGTAGTGGACACCGAATTCCCCGAGGACGACTTGTTCGCCGGGGTGCGGGAGAGGGTGAGCCGGTGAGCGTCCTGGCCGCTTCGAGCACCGCCAGCCAGGTCTACCCGGGGCTGGCCGGGTTCCTGGTGGTCGCGGGCATGGGCCTGGCCCTGTTCTTCCTGTTCCGCTCGCTGAACAAGCAACTGCACAAGGTCGCGCCCGGTCAGCCCTCCAGTGCGCCGCCGGGCCAGTCCCGGCGGCCGCCGCGGGCCGGGCTCGCGACCTTCCGCGCTATGCAGGCGGAGAGCGCGAGGCAAGCGCAGGCCGGTGCGTCAGGCCAGCCCGGTGCGTCAGGCCAGCCCGGTGCCTCAGGCCAGCCCGGTGCGTCAGGCCAGCCCGGTGAGCCAGATCAGGCCGGCAGCTCCAAGCCATAAGCCAGCAGGGTGAATCCGGGCACCGGGTCCCAGTCGCGCTCGGGGAGGCGGCGGAACCCGGCCTGGGTGTAGAGGTGCTGCGCGGCCAGCATGGTGGCCTGGGTACACAGCAGCAGATGGTGCACGCCGACGGCCCGGGCCTGGCCCGCGATGGCCTGGAGCAGGGCCCGGCCCACCCCGCGGCCGCGCGCCTCCGGGGCGACCGCGAGTGCCCTGATCTCGGCCTCGCCCGGACCTCGCACCACGTGCCCGGCGTCTGGCCATAGTTGCAGCATGACGGTGCCCAGGGCCCGGCCTTCACCGTCGTTACTGACCGCCACGAGTATCTGGCCTATCCCGTCGTGGCCCAGCGTGCGGAGCGTCTCGCCGTAATGGGAGGCGTCGGACAGGAACCCGCCCGCCTCGTAGGCCGCCACCCGCAGCTCGCCGATCCCGGCCAGCTCGTCGGGCCGGGCGTCGCGCACGATCACCGGGTTCTCTGGCCCCGGGGCGTCTGGCACCGGAGTATCTGGCACCGGAGTATCTGGCACCGGAGTATCTGGCACCGGAGTATCTGGCACGGGGGACACCGTCCTGTGAGACAACCTCCGCACTCTACCCAGACCTCATGAGCAGCCCGGCCAGCGCCTCCCGGATCGGCGGCCGGGACCCGAACACCAGCAGGAACAGGGCTTCCCGGGCCAGCCGCTGTGCGTCGTGATCGGCCAGGATGGCCCCGGAGCCCTGGGTTACGACCAGGGCCGCCGTGGCGCGCAGGGCCAGCTCGCAGGCGGCCGCGCGGGCCCCGGGCATGGCGTCAGGGTCCGCGCTGTCGAGCGCGGTCCGGCACCGGGCCAGCTGCTCGTCCAGCGGGCCGGGGCCGACCAGCTCGCCGCACCGCGCGGTCAGGCCGAGCGCGAGCGAGCCGTTCATCCGCAGGCCGGCCGCGTCCCGGCTGCCCCACTGCTCCAGCGGCAGCGTGCCGGTCACCCGGTCCTGCGGCACGGGGTGGCCGGCGAAGCGGAGCTGCACGGTGGAACTGGCCATCACCGCCACCATGGGCAGTGGTTCCGGGGTAATGGACAGCGGCTCCGCCGTGAGCGAGGATCTGCCCCCGGGGCGGCCCCCGGCGTCCAGCACGGCCCAGACGATCGTGTCATCGTCCTGGCGGGCGGCGACGTACAGCGTGTCGAGGTACTCCCAGCCGGTGACCCACGGCGAGACCCCGTCGAGCACGTACCCGCCCTCGGTGACCCGGGCCCGCAGCCGGGGCGGACCCGGCAGCAGGCCGGCCAGGGCCACCCCGGCCCGGCGCTCGCCCCGGCATAGCGGCCCGAGCATCCGGTGCCGCAGCGCGGCGTTGCCCGTCCCGGCCACCGCGCGCACCACGCCGTGGTGCTGCATCCACACGAACGTGGTGGACAGGCAGGCCCCGGCCAGGATCTCGATGATCCGGCAGGCGGCCGGGAACGGCACATCCAGGCCGCCGGCCTCACGCGGCCCGGCCAGCCCGTAGAAACCCTCGGCGGCCAGCAGGTCCAGGTGCTCCGGCGGCACCCGGTGCGCAGCCTCCACCTCCATCGCCGCCGGGGCGAATACCCGTGCGCCCAGCTCCCGGGCCCGGTCTATCCACACGCTGTCGTCCGGCATGACGCCAGCCTGCCACGCTGGTCCGGGGCCAGGGTGTCCCTGGTCGTTGCTACCGTCAGTCGGGAGCACAGCACTGGACAGCACGGGGCATTGGACAGCACGGGGCGGCCCGGCCGGCCCGCGGGCAGGGAGCGGGCATGCTGGTCATCCACGGGATCTGGGCGCGGGATGCGCTCTGCCTGTGGGCCGAGGACTCCACGCTCCCGGCCGTCCCCCCGGCCCCGGCCGGCGGCCGGCCTTCCCGGGTGGCCCGGCCGCACCCGTTCGCGGCCGACCCGGACGCGCTGGCCGGCGCGCTCGGCGTCCTGGGCGACGGCCTCCGCGACCTGGCCGGCAAGGCCGCCGCGGACGAGCTGACCCTCTGGCTGCCTTCGGCGGGCCCGGGCCCAGGGCCTTCCCCGGAGCTGACCAGGCCGCCCGGCCCGGACGCAGGCGAGGCCGGGCCCAGCCCGCGCCGCGGCAGCCGGCCCGCGCTCGGCTGCTGGCGGGTCCCCGCGCTGGCCTTCGGGGCGGCTGCCGCCCGCACCATCCTGGCCAGCCTGGATCCGGTGGACACGCTGGCCGGCGCCGCCCTTCACCCCGAGGTGATCGCCGGAGGGTCGGCGGTCTACTGGGCCGCCGTGGCCCGGTTCGCGGCCGACCTGTGCGTCCGGGGGAGGGTTCTGCCTGGGTTGGCCCGGCGGGGCGACGGCCGCGCCGGCGACGGCTGGTCCGCGACCTGGCGGACCGTGCTGACCGGCCCCGACGCCCCGCGGGCCGCCGAGCTGGCCGCGGCCATGCCGCCGCTGTGCCGGTCCGGTGAGCCGGGCGGCGAGCCGCCCGGGCCGCTGCTGGCCGCGGCGCTGGACGCGCTGGCCGACGCGGCGGCCCGCGGCCAGCTCGATGCCCCCGCCGCGGCAGGCGCGCCCGGCTGGGCCCTGCTCCCGCCCCGGCGCGGCCGGCGGCCCGCCCGGGTTCCGGTGCCGGAGCGCTGGGCGGCCGCGCTGACCGGCCCTGACGCCGAGGTCGAGGTGGCCACCGCCGAGGACGAGGCGGAAGCGGCCGCGCTGGCCACCAGCCTGGACGCCTGGCACGCGGCCAGCCAGGCCCCGGCCGGTCCCGTGCGCACCTGCTTCCGCCTGGTGGAGCCAGTGCAGCCCAAGACCAGCCACCTCCGGACACCGTCGAGCGACCGCCCAAACACCGAGGGCCGTGGCACGTCGAGTTCGCCCTGCAGTCCTCCGAGGATCCCAGCCTGATGCTGGCCGCCGGCGACGTCTGGGCGGGCACCGGCGGCTGGGCTCCGGGCGGGATCACCCGCCCCGACGAGGAACTGCTGGCCGGGCTGGGCGGGGCCACGCGGCTGTTCGGTGAGCTGGAGGACGCGCTGCGGGAGCCCGAGCCCGCGGCGGTCGCCCTCGATACCGCGGGGGCGTTCCGGTTCCTGAAGGAAACCGGGCCGCTGCTGTCCGGCGCCGGGTTCGGCGTGCTGCTGCCGGACTGGGCCCGCAAGGCCCGGCTCGGCCTCAAGCTGACCTCGCGGTCGCGGTCCGCCCCCGGCGCCACCCCGTCCGCCCCGGCCAGCGGCGCCGGCGGGAACGGCTTCGGCCTGAACGACCTGGTCGACTTCCGCTACGACCTGGCCGTCGGCGACACCACCCTGGACGCCGATGAGCTCGCCGAGCTGGCCCAGCTCAAGATCCCCCTGGTCCGGGTCCGCGGCCAGTGGGTGGAGCTGGACGACCGCAACCTGAAGGCGGCGCTGACGTTCATGGAGCGCGGCCGCGAGGGCGTCATGCGGGCCGGTGACGTCCTGGTCGCCGGGCTGCGCGGCCCGGAAGAGGACCTCGAGATCACGGCGGTCGCGGCGGACGGCTGGCTGGGCGACCTGCTCTCCGGGCAGGCCGACCGCTCACTGGCGCCGGTGACCGCGCCCGCCTCGTTCCACGGCGACCTGCGCCCGTACCAGGAGCGCGGCCTGGCCTGGCTGGCCTTCCTGAGCGACCTGGGCCTGGGCGGGATCCTGGCCGACGACATGGGGCTGGGCAAGAGCGTGCAGACGCTGGCGTTGCTGGATCACGAGCGGGCGGCACGGTGCGCACCAGGGGAGTCGCCGGAGACGGGCGGGGCACCGGGGCAGACCGGCGCCACGCTCCTCATCTGCCCCATGTCGCTGGTCGGCAACTGGCAGCGGGAAGCGGAGCGGTTCACCCCGGACCTGACCGTGCACGTGCACCACGGGTCGGACCGCCTGTCCGGCGCCGAGTTGCACGCCGCGCTCACCGGCGCGGACCTGGTCATTACCACCTACGCCCTGGCCGCCCGGGACCGCGAGGCGCTGGCCGGGGTGCCGTGGTACCGGGTGGTCTGCGACGAGGCGCAGAACATCAAGAACGCGGGCACCCGGCAGGCGCGCGCGGTCCGCGGCCTGCCCGCCCGGTCGAGGCTGGCGCTGACCGGCACCCCGGTCGAGAACCACCTCGGCGAGCTGTGGTCGATCATGGAGTTCACCAGCCCGGGGTTGCTCGGCCCGGCCGAGAAGTTCCGGGAGAGCTTCGCGGTCCCGGTGCAGCGGCACGGCGACGAGGAGGCCGCGGCCCGGCTGAAGCGCCTGACCGGCCCGTTCATCCTGCGCCGGGTCAAGACCGACCGGTCGATCATCTCGGACCTGCCCGACAAGATCGAGATGAAGATCTGGTGCACGCTCACCCCGGAGCAGGCCTCCCTCTACCAGGCCACCGTGACCGACATGCTGGCCCGGATCGACGCCGCCGAGGGCGACATCGAGCGCCGCGGCCTGGTCCTGGCCACCATGGCCAAGCTCAAGCAGGTCTGCAACCACCCGGCTCACCTGCTCGGGGACGGCTCCCGGCTGCCTGGCCGCTCGGGCAAGCTGGCCCGGCTGGAGGAGATCTGCGACGAGATCGTCGCCGCCGGGGACAAGGCGCTCTGCTTCACCCAGTACGCCGAGTTCGGCCGGGTGCTCCAGCCCTACCTGGCCGCCCGGCTCGGCTGCCCGGTGCTCTACCTGCACGGCGGCACGGCCAAGAAGGCCCGTGACGCCCTGGTCGCGGAGTTCCAGGAGGGGGCCGGGCCGGCCGTCTTCCTGCTCTCGCTGAAAGCCGGCGGCACCGGGCTGAACCTCACCGCGGCCAGCCACGTCATCCACTTCGACCGGTGGTGGAACCCGGCCGTCGAGGATCAGGCGACGGACCGGGCGTACCGCATCGGGCAGCACAACGACGTGCAGGTCCGCAAGTTCGTCTGCGTGGGCACGCTGGAGGAGCGGATCGACGCCATGATCGAGGACAAGAAGGCGCTGGCCGAGCGGATCGTCGGCACGGGGGAGGGCTGGCTCACCGAGCTGTCCAGCGCGGACTTGCGCCAGGTGCTGGCTTTGGGGACAGAGGCGGTGCCGGAATGACCAGCAGAGAGGGGTGCCGGAATGAGTGAGCAGGGTGGGCCGCCCCGGGACACCTCCTGGTGGGCCGAGGCATCCGCGCCGCGCCAGGTCGAGAACGGCATCAAGGCCCGCAGCAAGCGCGGCGCGATCGGCGAGCAGTGGTGGTCCCGGCGGTTCGTCGAGGTGCTGGAGTCGTTCGGGATGAGCGGCCGGCTGGCCCGCGGCCGGAACTACGCCCGGCGCGGGCAGGTCATGGAGTTCAAGCTGGGCACGGGCAAGGTCCGGGCCCGGGTCCAGGGTTCCCGGCCCGCCCCGTACCAGGTCCGGATCGGCGTGATGCCGCTGACCACCGCGCAGTGGCGCTCCGTCACCGAGGCGCTCGGCGCGCAGGCGCTGTTCCGGGCCAAGCTGCTGGCCGGGGAGATGCCGCACGAGATCGAGGACGTGTTCGCGGCCTGCGGCACCCCGCTGTTCCCGCGGTCCGCCCGCGACCTGGAGATGTCCTGCTCCTGCCCGGACTGGGGCGTGCCGTGCAAGCACCTGGCCGCCGTCTGCTACGTGCTGGCCGAGAAGTTCGACGACGACCCGTTCGCGATGCTGGCCTGGCGCGGCCGCGGCCGGGAAGACCTGCTCGGCGCGCTGCGACGCCGGCCTGCCGCCCAGGACCCCGGTCCAGCCGGGGCGACCGGCCCGGAACAGGATCCGTTGCGGAAAATAAGCGCGGCACCGCTGGCCGAGTCCCTGGACAGATTCTGGTCCCCGGGACTGACCCGGGCCCGGCTGCGCGCGGCCCAGGCCGTCCCGGCCACCGTGCCCGACCTGGTGCTCCGTTCGTTCGAGCCGCCCGGGACCGAGATCCGGGGGCGGGACCTGACCGCCCTGCTTACCCCCGCCTACCTGCGGCTGGCCGGGCAGGAGGAACTTGCCGGTGAGGGCCAGGAGGTCGCGGGCCCCGAGTAGGCCACGCAATCGATATACACGAGTGTGTCCGTCGCGCCACAATGGGTTGATCGGTGGCCGTTTGCGGGGAGGGTGCCAGATGAACGGAAGACCAGCATGACCGGGGAGGCGGGTCCGGGCCAGATGCCCGCGGCGGACGTGCCCGCGGATGCCTTCCTGGTCGACGTCCGGGAACCGGACGAGTGGACGGCGGGCCACGCGCCCGGGGCGATGCACATCCCGCTCGGCCAGATCGGGGCCCGGTACACGGAGATCCCCCAGGAAGGCCCGGTGTACGTGATCTGCCGGGCCGGCAGCCGCTCCAACCAGGCCGCGCACGCGCTGGCCGGGGCGGGCTGGAACGTGGTCAACGTGAGCGACGGGATGACCGGCTGGGCCGCCGCGGGGCGCCCGATGACGAACGAGAGCGGCAGCCCGCCCTACGTGGCGTGACCGGGGGAGAACACCGGCCGCACCGGGACTCCGCCGGACACCGTGCCCAGGCTGGCCAGGGTTACGCTGCCTAGGCCGCCCGGGGTGGTGCCGTCCGCGAGGACGGCGATGGCCAGCGTGTTTTCACCCTGCGACCGGAGTAGGCCGTCCGGCAGGACGAACGTGGACTGCGGGCCGACGTTGCTGATGTACTGCCCGACGTTCCAGCCGTTCAGGAAGATCTGCGCCCGGTAGGACTTCGCGGGCGGATCGCTGATGGCCAGGCCGAGTGAGGCGTCCACGCCAGGTGGCACCGAGAGCCGGAACGTCGTCCGGTACCAGGACACGCCGGGCCGCGGGTCGGCGTAGGGAAGCGTCACCTCCGCCCAGCCCCGGTCATCGAACCCCGGCAGGTACCAGCCGGAGCGCTCGCCGTAGAGGCCGCCGTTGTTGACCGGGCCGCGGACCCGGTCGGCCAGCGCCTCACCGCCGAGCGTGCCCTGGATGCGCCAGGTGACGCTGGGTGCCGCGCCGGTGAACGTGACCCCGGTGAGGCCGAGGGCCTGCTTGAAGGCGTTGTTGGCGCCGCCGTCCTCCTGATGAGACATGGGCCGGACCAGCACGGCCAGCACGTGCGGGCCGTCGTCCTGGCCGGCCGCCGGGATCGGCAGCGGCACCGCCGCCGACCAGCCCTGGGTGGTGGACTGGCTGGACGCCGGGACCGGCATCTCCCCGGCGCCCAGGAACTGCCCGTCCAGCCAGGCCAGGACCATGCCGACCTGGCCGGTCTGGTAGGTCAGGGTCACCGAGCTGACGCCGGGCGCGGCGGACCAGGAGCCGCGGTACCACACGTCGCCGTAGTGGAAGCCGTAGTCGTCCATGAACAGCACCGGCTGCCCGGCGGGCACCGGGGTGGCGCTGGCCGAGGTGGTCAGGCTGGCCACGGCCCACCCGCTGTCGTCGAAGCCGGGCCCGGCTTCCGGGTTTTCGGTGGCGTATTTCCAGCTGGCCAGCGCGGGCAGCGCAACGGCAGGCGGGCCGCCGAGCGGGGCGCGGCTAGCCAGGCTGCCGGAGGCGGTCCGGGTCACCGGGACCGGGCGGCCGTTCCACCACACCGCGGCAACCGGCCGGGGCGCCCAGACCTCCAGCGGCGTGGCGGCGCTGGTGTCCCCGGTGAGCGCCAGCACTGGTCCCTGTACCGTGCCGGTACGGACCAGTGCGGGGCCGCTGGCCAGCACCGGGCCCGCGGCGGTGTCGGTCCGCCAGATCACCGCGGCGGCGCTGTCGTCCGCGGCCAGCAGGAGCAGCGGGCGGCCCTGCGCCGGGGTGACCAGGATCCGGGTCAGGCCCTGGTGGGTGTAGTCGAGCCGCAGATCCCCGGTGCTGGCGTCCCACGAGCTGGTCACGGCCGGGGTGCCCGCCACGCTGACGTTCGGTCCGGGACCGCCCGCCGGGTAGCGGAGCACCGTCTCGCCGCCGTCGCCGGCCCGGCTGGCCAGCACCGCGACGTCCTGGCCGCCGATCGGGGCGTGCGTCATCAGCGGCGAGGTGGAGTACACCAGGTGCGCGGAGTCCATCTGGTAGTCCGCGACGATCACCTTCAGGTCCTTGCCGTCCAGCTGCAGCGACCCGGACTGCGGCACGGTGTACGAGCCGCCCGCCGCGGTGACCGGCAGGGTGCAGGTCAGGTCCGCGGTGTGGTCGTTGCGCACGAAGTAGAACTGGGTGCCGGTGTCCGGGTTGGCCAGGTGATAGGTGACCAGCAGCGAGTTCGACGAGGTGACCGGGCTGGCCTTATCGATCTTGTTGATGTCGGGCACCGACTGCAGGAAGTAGCCCATCTCCTTCATGGCCGGGATCTTGGCGGTGAGCTGGCGCGGCTCGCTGATGGCCGCGCCGTAGTCGTAGGAGGTGTACACCACCGGGGCGGGCAGCCAGCCCCAGGACGTCCCGCCGAACGTCATGTACACGTTCTGCAGCTTGATCCCGTTGGCCACGTTGGTCAGGTAGAACTGCCGCTCGTAGGCGGGACCGTCCACGGTGCGCTCGTAGCCGTACCCCTGGCCCTGCCAGGGAGCGCCGCCCCAGGGGTCGAAGTAGCCGCCGCCGAACTCCGCCTCGAAACCGGGCGTCTGCGGGCTGGCGCTGGCGCCGCCCTTGGCCCCGCCCGGGCCGTAGTAGCCCCAGTCCGGCGGTGCGCCGCTGGCCGACGGGTAGCCGTCGAACGCGTACAGGTAGTTGCTGTCCGGGGCCGGGAAGCTGCCGGGTACCCAGTAGCCGTTGCGGCCCTTGTCGTTGTGGTAGATAGGCACCGTGATGCCGTCGGCCCGGACCTTCGCGTACAGGTGCGCCATGTAGTTGATGCCGGTCGCGCTGGTCACGTAGGACGCGTACTCGTTCTCGATCTGGTAGAGCAGGAGCGTGCCGCCGCCGTCGGTGAGCTGGTGCCGGGCCAGGACGGCGTCGATGGCGGTGAGCCACTCGTCGGCGTAGCCCAGATAGACGGGGTCATCGGTCCGGGCCACCGCCGCGGTGCGGGTCAGCCAGCCCGGGAACCCGCCCGCGTTCAGCTCGCCGTTGATGTACGGGCCCGGCCGGGACAGGACGTACAGCCCGGTGTCCGCGGCCATCCGCATGACCAGGTCCATGTCCCGGACGCCGGAGAAGTCGTACTCCCCGGGAGCGGGCGAGTGGTAGCTCCAGTTGAAGTACATGCAGACCGCGTTGAAGCCCGCGGCCTTCATCTTCTGCAGGATGTCCAGCCACAGCGACGGGCTGGGCAGCCGGAACGGGTGGAACTCCCCGGACCAGACGAACAGCCGGCGGCCGTCGACCATGAGCGAGTACGCGTCAAAGGTGATCTGGTGCCCGGGGCTGGCGGCCGCGGGCGTGCCGGGGACGCCGGGGCGCGCGCGGGCCTGCGGATGAGCGACGCTCGCCGAGGCGCTTCCGGGCCGGGCAGCGGCGAGCCCGGCAGCGCCTAGTGCGGCCCCGGACAGCAGCCCGCGGCGGGATAGTAAGCGGCGGGGCAGAGGGTCTGTGTTGTCCATGGCGTCTTAGTCTCCGCAGCCGGTCCCGGAAAGCCCGATACGTCTGATATCTAGCATCGCTGTTACAACGTGTCCAGACTTGTTCCATCGTGTCGGGTTCCTGGCGGCCGGGTTCCGGTCAGGCGGGGTCAGGCCTGGCTGAGGCGCTCGACTTCGGCGCCGGTCAGCGCCAGGCCCGCCGCCTGGGCCGAGTCGGTGATCGATGCGGGCCGGCCCGCCCCGGGGATCGGGATCAGCACCGGGGCCAGAGCCAGCATCCAGGCCAGGGTGACCTGCTGCGGCGAGACGCCGTGGGCGTCCGCGATCTCCTGGAAGGCCGAGTGCTCGGCGCCGAGCTCGCCGGCCCGGCCGATTCCGCCGAGCGGGCTCCAGGGCAGGAACGCGATCCCCAGGTCCGCACAGTGCCGCAGTTCGGCTTCGCTGGAACGGAAGGCCGGCGAGAACTGGTTCTGGACGCTGGCCAGGTGGCCGTCGCCCAGGATCCGCTGGGCGGTGTCGATCTGGCCGATGGTCGCGTTGGAGATTGCTCCGGACGTGACCCGGGCCCAGCCGCAGCCCCGCGCGCTCGTAGGGTAAAAGAACACGACTTTCCCACTCCCTGGAGAGGATTCATGGACTACGTCAACCTCGGCGCGACGGGTCTGCAGGTGTCCCGCATCTGCCTCGGCATGATGAGCTACGGCAACAACTCGGAGCGCCAGTGGGTGCTGGATGAGGACGCGGCGGAGCCCATCGTCCGCGCCGCGGCGGACGGCGGCATCAACTTCTACGACACCGCCGACGTCTACTCCGCGGGGGCCAGCGAGACGGCGACCGGCCGCCTCCTCGGCAAGATGTTCACCCGCGAGGAGGTCGTGGTCGCCACCAAGGTGCACGGCGAGACCATGCCCGGCCCGAACGGCCGCGGGCTGTCCCGCAAGCACATCATGGCCTCTATCGACGCATCGCTCGAGCGCCTCGACATGGACTACGTGGACCTGTACCAGATCCACCGCTGGGACAACCGGACGCCGATCGAGGAGACCATGGAGGCGCTGCACGACGTGGTCCGGGCCGGCAAGGCCCGCTACATCGGCGCGAGCAGCATGTTCGCCTGGCAGTTCGCCAAGGCCCAGTACACCGCGTCGGGGCACGGCTGGACCCGGTTCGTGTCCATGCAGAACCACTACAACCTGGTGTACCGCGAGGAGGAGCGGGAGATGATCCCGCAGTGCATCGCCATGGGCGTCGGGGTGATCCCGTGGAGCCCCCTGGCGCGCGGGTTCCTGACCGGGACCCGGACCCGCGACGGCGCCAAGCACACGGTGCGGGCCAACTCGGACGCGTTCGGGGACATGCTGTACACCGAGTCGGCCGACTTCGACGTGGCCGACGGGGTGAACGAGGTGGCCGCGGCCCGGGGCGTGCCCGCCGCCCAGGTGGCGCTGGCCTGGCTGCTGCACCGCCCGGGGGTGACCGCACCGATCGTCGGGGCGACCAAGGTCAGCCACCTGCAGGATGCGCTGGCCGCCGAGCAGCTCGAGCTCAGCCCGGAGGAGATGGCGCGGCTGGAGGAGCCGTACGTACCGCACGACGTCCGCGGTCACGGCTGACCAGGGCGATCTCGCCCGAACCGGGCCCGGCCATCTGGCCGGGCCCGCTTGCGTGACGCCGCCGTGCTTACCTTTCGGCCATAAGTTCGAATAACGGTTGGATCGTTGTAGCATTCCTCGATACTATGATCGAGTCAGGTCGAATCCTGGGCTTGCCGGAGGTGATCAGGTGTCAGCTGGCCCGAAGCATCCAGGTGGCCCGGACGGCCCGGACGGGATCCCCGACCCCGAGATGAGCGCCTTACCCGGTGCGGACGAGCCCGGCTGGTACGAGGACGACGCCCCAGAGCTGGCCGTTCCCGCGTGGGAAACCCCGGACCCTGACGATCCTGTCTCGGAGACCCCGGACCTTCATGACCCGTGCGATGATGATCCGCCCCAGGGTGCCGCGTTCGCGGACGGAGCATGGGCCGATGCACTCGCGCCTGATCCGGTGCTGGCCACGCTGGTGGATCTGGTGCAGCGTGATGGGCTGGGGAAGCTGGATGATGATCAGCTGACCGGCGTGCTGCAGGCCGCGAACCGGCTGACCGCCTGGTCCGCCGCGGCGAAACTGACCGCCGTCTCCGCGCTGGCCGCCCGCCGTGAGGCGGCTGGGCGGGCGTCGGGGGACTGGCGGCCGTTCGACCACGCCGATGACGAGATCGCGGTCGCGCTGACCCTGACCCGGCGCAGCGCCGGGCGGCTGCTGGACCTGGCCCTCGAACTGGACCGCCTCCCGCTGACCCGCGCCGCGCTGGCCGCGGGCCTGCTCGATGAGCGGCGCGCGGAGGTCATCGCGGAGGAACTCGCCGGCCTGGATGACACGCACGCCGCCGCGGTGGAAAAGCTGATCATCGGTCGGGCCCCGGAACTGACCAGCGGGCAGTTGCGGGCCCTGGTCCGCCGCGCGGTCCTGGCCGCCGACCCCAGGGCCGCCCGCCGCCGCAAGGAAAAGGCGCTGCAGGACGCGCGGGTGGAGATGTTCCCTGAGAGCGCCGGAACCGCGGCGCTGGCCGGGCGGGACCTGCCCCCGGCTGCGGTGCTGGCTGCCGACAAGCACCTGACCGCGCTGGCCCAGGCGATGAAAGCCGCCGGGCAGCCCGGCACCCTGGACATCCTGCGCGCCTGGGCCTACCTGCACCTGCTGTCCGGCAAACCCGCCGCCACCCTCATCCCCGCCGCCCAGCAAAACGCCACCCCCGGCGCCGCCGCCCCGGGCGTCCCCGGTACGCCCGGGGGGACGCAGGGTGGCGCTACGGCCGGCGCACCGGGCATCGCGGCGCCGGCCGGCACAGCGAACCATCCGGCGGGACAGGCCCGCACAGCGAACCGTCTGGCGGGACAGGCCCGCTCGAGATGCCCAGCGGTCCCGATGCCGGAACGAACTTCCCCGCGGCATCGGGTTCTCAGGCCTGCGATGCTCCCTGGCCCGGCCCGGACGGTATTCCTGCCTCTATGGGGCTACGCGGCACGGTCAACCTGACCATGCCGCTGTCGGCGTGGCTGGGCTGGACTGAGGCCCCCGGCGAGGTGCCCGGCTACGGCCCGGTGGATGCCGAGGACTCCCGCATCCTCGCCGGCCTGCTCGCTAGGCCCGGCAATCGCTGGTGCGTCACCCTCACCGACACCGCCGGACACCCCGTCGCCCACGCCTGCGCCCGCCACGGGCCGGGGGAAAAGGGCAGTCGGGGTGGTCCCAGCCTGGTCGGTCCCGGCCCGGACGGCCCCGGGGACAGAGCCGGCCTCGCCTACCCGGACCCGGGTACACCCAGCCCACCCGGTGCGCCACCCCCACACCATCGTGGACCCGCCATAGCACACCCCCGGGGACCCACCACAGCCGCTTCCGCCCCCGCCTCCGCCTCCCCGGTCCCGGACTGGCTGCACGGTCTGACCTTCAGCACCCTCGAAACGGGGACCTGCACTCACCCGCGCCAATCCCGCGGGTATCAGCCCAGCCCCGCTCTGCGCCACCTCATCTGCATCCGCAACCCCACCTGCACCGGCCCCGGCTGCCGCCGCGCCGCCGCCCGCTGCGACCTCGACCACGTGACCCCCTACCACCAGGGCGGCCGGACCTGCGAGTGCAATCTTCATCCCGCCTGCAGGCACAATCACCACACCAAGCAAGTTCCCGGCTGGACCGTCACCAGCCCCGCCCCCGGCACCCTCACCTGGACCACCCCCGGAAACCGCACCCACACCACCACCCCGGCGGAGTACTGGGGATAGACCCAATACGGTATGGCCCGGAGGGCCTGGCCTGACCCGCACACGGACCCGGGAGGGGTGACCGTGACCTACCTGGCCTTGACCTTCGTGACGTGACCTTCGAGAGGCCGCCCAGCATGGCCAGCGGGATGCAGCGTACCGGGGGTCTCATCACCAGCCTCGCGTTCTTGCTGGTGATCGTGGTGGGCGCGTTCTCCGCGTCGGGGATCACGTTCATCAAGCTGATGGGCGTGGGCATGATCGTGGCCCTGGTGGTGGACGCCATCGTCGTCCGGATCCTCCTGGTGCCCGCAACCATGCGGCTGCTGGGCCGGGCGAACTGGTGGGTGCCGGGGCCGCTGCGCCGTGTCTACCGGAAGTACGGCATCCGGGAGGAAGAGACCGCGCCGCCCGAGGTCGAGCCCGCGCGGGCCTGAGGTCTGCGGCGCCCCGGGCGTGACGTCAGCCGGTGGTCGCGGCGAGCACCAGGGGCAGCACCCGGGGCGCGCCAGCCTCGCGGAGCAGCCTGGCCGCGACCGTCATCGTCCAGCCGCTGTCGATCCGGTCGTCGATGACCAGCACCGGGCCGCCGAGCGAGGCCACCGCGCCCGGCCAGCGGCGCGGGGAGCCGCAGTTCCCGCCAGATCGCCTGGAGCCGCTGCGGGCTGTTGAACTGCTGGGCGGGTGCCTGGCCGGGGGAGTGCGCGCCGCGCGGCCCGGAACCGTCGTAGCTGAGCGAGCCCAGCAGCGGGAGCCGGCCGATCTCGGCGATCCGCTCGCCCAGGCTGGCGACGAGCTGGGGCCGGGTCCGGCTGGGCAGGGTGACCACGCCGGCCGGGCGCTGCTCCCAGTCCCACGCGGCCAGCACCTGGACCAGGGCGGCGACCAGGTCATCGGGGACGGGCCCGTCGGGGACCGGCCCGTCGGGGACCGGGCCGCCGGCATCCGGGTCGAGGAGCTCACGCAGCCGCGGGCCCCAGCCCAGGCCGGTGAGGCGGCCCAGCGCCCGGCCGGTGTCTGCCGACAACTGCGCCGGGATCTTGCCCGTCACGTCCACCCCGAGCCGCTTCATCCCCGGCGGCCACATCCGCCGCGGGCTGATATCGACTCCGGGACGGAGCAGCCGGGCCTGCGCCAGCGCGGTCCCCTCCGCCGACACCTCCGCGGTCCAGGGGTGCCCGGTGCAGTTGTCACACCGCCCGCACGGCTGCGCCGCGGGGTCGTCCAGCTGCTGGCGCAGGTACTCCATCCGGCAGCCAGGGGTGCGCAGGTAGTCGAGCATGGCCTGCTGCTCCCGGCGGCGCTCCGCCGCCACCGTCGCGTAGCGCTCGGCGTCGTAGGCCCAGGGCTGCCCGGTGGCGGCCCAGCCGCCGCTGACCTTGCGGACGGCGCCATCCACGTCGAGGACCTTGAGCATCATTTCCAGCCGGGCGCGGCTCAGGTCCACCTGGGTTTCCAGCGCGCCGGACGACATGGGCCCGGACGCCTCGCCGAGCGCGCCGAGCGTCGCCCGGACCAGCGACTCGGGCGGGAACGCCAGCGACGCGAAATAGGCCCAGATATCGCGGTCCTCCCGGCCGGGCAGCAGGACCACCTCGGCCCGGGGCACGGCCCGGCCTGCCCGGCCGATCTGCTGGTAGTACGCGACGGGAGACTGCGGGGCGCCCAGGTGCACCACGAAACCCAGGTCCGGCTTGTCGAAGCCCATGCCCAGGGCGCTGGTCGCCACCAGCGCCTTGAGCTCACCGTCGAGCAGCGAGCGCTCAGCGGCCAGCCGCTGCTCCTGCTCGTCCCGGCCGGTGTAGGGCAGCACCTCGTGGCCCCGTTCGCGCAGGAAGGCCGCGGTCTCGTGGGCCGCGGCCACGGTCAGCGTGTAGATGATGCCGGACCCGGGGAGCTGGTCCAGGTGCTCGGCCAGCCAGCCCAGGCGCTGCTGAGCCGCCGGCAGTTCCACGACCCCCAGGCAGAGGCTCTCCCGGTCCAGCGGGCCGCGCAGCACCAGAGCCTCCGCGTCCGCCCCGCTGGCCAGCTGCTCGGCCACGTCCCGGGTCACCCGCGCGTTCGCGGTGGCCGTGGTGGCCAGCACCGGCACGCCGGGCGGCAGGTTCTCCAGCACCGTGCGGAGCCGGCGGTAATCGGGCCGGAAGTCGTGGCCCCAGTCGGAGATACAGTGCGCCTCGTCCACGACCAGCATCCCGGCGGTGGCGGCGAGCTTGGGCAGGACCAGGTCGCGGAAGCCCGGGTTGTTCAGCCGTTCCGGGCTGACCAGCAGCAGGTCCACGGTGCCCGCGGCGATCTCCGCGTAGATCTCGTCCCAGTCGGCCATGTTGGCCGAGTTCACCGTCCGGGCCTGCAGCCCGGCCCGGCCGGCCGCCTCGATCTGGTTGCGCATCAGGGCGAGCAGCGGGGAGATGATGATCGTCGGCCCCATGTCCCGGGCCCGCAGCAGCGCGGTGGTCACGAAGTACACGGCCGACTTGCCCCAGCCGGTGCGCTGCACCACCAGCGCCCGGCGCCGGTCGCGGGCCAGGGCCTGGATCGCGGTCCACTGATCCTCGCGAAGCTGGGCGGACGGCCCGGCCAGCGCGCGCAGGCAGCGCTCCGCCTCCTCGTGCAGGGCCGGGTCGGAAGCCAGCAGGCCAGAGTCGGAAACCATGAGTCCTTGGTATCAGGCGCCAGCGACAGCCGGGGCGCATCGCACCCGCCGCCGGGGGGCAGTCCCTCCCGCGACGCCCGCCACGTGCACACTGGCCAGGCAGTTTGTGCACCGCATCCCTCGTACTGTGGGATACTCGGCGGTAGACATCGGATGTTCGTGGATGTCGGTGAGCGGGGCCCGGCAGCGACGCAGAGAGCACGGCGGGTTCGGAGGACAGCTGTGGCGCTGACGGACGAGGCCATCGAGAAGGTTAAATCCATGATCGTCTCGGGCACCCTGCGGGCCGGGGACCGGCTGCCCCGGGAAGCGGACCTGGCCGCCGACCTGGGGCTATCGCGCAGCTCGCTGCGCGAGGCGGTCAAGGCGCTGTCGCTGATGAACATCCTGGACGTGCGGCGCGGCGACGGCACCTACGTGACCAGCCTGCAGCCCCCGCTGCTGCTCGAGGCGCTCAGCTTCATCGTGGACTTCCACCGGGACGGGACCGTGCTGGAGTTCCTTCAGGTGCGGCGGATCCTGGAGCCGGAGGCCGCGGCGATGGCCGCCGAGCGGATCACGGCGGCCGAGATCGCCGCGCTCCGCGAACTCCTGGACAGCCTGGGCCCGGATCCCGAGGTCGAGGACCTGGTCGCCAACGACCTGGAATTCCACCGCCGGATCACGGCCTGCTCGGGGAACAGCGTGCTCACCTCCCTGCTCGATTCGCTGTCCGGGCCGACGTCGCGGGCGCGGGTCTGGCGCGGCCTGACCCAGGAGGGGTCGACCCAGCGGACGCTGGCCGAGCACCGGGCCATCCTGGACGCGCTGGACTCTCACGATCCGGTGGTGGCCCGGTCCTGGTCCACCGTGCACGTCGCCAGCGTTCAGCAGTGGCTGGCGTCAGTCTTGTGATCCCGGGCTGACCGCGCCGCCCAGCCTGTAGAACCGCGCGGCGTTCCCGGCCAGCACCGCGTCCACCCCGGCTGGACCGAGGCGGCCGGCCAGCAGGGCGACGGCCAGGTCTAGTACCTCGCCGTAGCTGGCGGCCAGCGTGCACACCGGCCAGTCCGACCCGAACATCAGGCGGTCCGGCCCGAACGAATCGATCAGCCGGGCGGCGTACGGGCCGATCCGGGCGGAGTACCGTGCCATCGACCGCTGTGCCAGTTGACCGCTGTGCCGTCGACCGCTGTGCCGTCGACCGCTGTGCCGTCGACCGCTGTGCCGTAACCGCTGTGCCGTACCACCGGGGCGCGGCCTCGGTGACCAGCCCGGACAGTTTGCAGGCGACGTTGGGTTGCAAGGCCAGCTCGGCCACGAGGGTGGCCCAGGGTTCCAGGCGGCCGTGCGCGATATCCGGTTTGCCGCCGTGATCCAGTACGAAGCGCACCCCCGGCAGCTCGCGGGCCGTGCGGATCGCCGCGGGCAGCTGCGCCGGGCGGACCAGCAGATCGTAGGCAAGCCCCGCCTCGCTGACGGCGCGCAGCCCGCGGCGCACGTCCTGCCGGTCCAGCCAGTCCGGATCCGGCTCGTCCTGGACCAGGTGACGGACCCCGCTCAGCCGGTCCCCGCCAGGCAGCCCGCGCAGCCGGGCGATCTGGCCGGCCACGTCGCGCCCGGTCAGGTCGGCCCAGCCCACGACGCCCGCCACCAGCGTCCCGGTCCCCGCCACGCCCAGGAACTCCGCGGTCTCCGCCGCGCTGGGCAGCACCTGGACCAGGATGCTGCTGGTCACCCCCTGCGCGGCGGCGAGCCCGGTGAACTCCTCCAGGGTGAAGGGCCGGCGCAGCGCGGGCAGCGGGTCGAGCCAGGCGTGCCGCCGGCGGCCCGGATCCCACAGGTGATGGTGCGCGTCGATGATCATGCGGGGACCACGCCGCCCTCGGGCAGCAGGCCCTCCTGGGCCAGGTCAGCCCACACCTGACCAGGGATTTCACAGCACTGGAACCCGGCGTCCTGGGTCATCTCGGCCGGGCTGCGCGCCCCGACCACGGCCGCGGTCACGGCCGGGTGGGCCAGCACGAACTGGAGCGCGGCCGCGCCGATGTCGGTCCCGTGCCGCGCGCACACCGCCGCGATCCGGCGGGCCCGGTCCAGCTGCGGGGGCGCAGCCGGGGCGTAATCGTAGGTCGCGCCGGGCACCGGGCGGGCCAGCAGCCCGCTGTTGAAGACCCCGCCGGCCAGCACCGCCACCCCGCGGCGCTGGCAGGCCGGGAACAGGGTGCCGGCGGCCTGGCCGTCCAGCAGCGAGTACCGCCCGGCGACCAGGACACAGTCGAGATCGGCCCGTTCGACGAACCACTGCAGGAGCGGCGCCTGGTTCATCCCGACCCCGACCGCCCCCACCACCCCGGCCGCCCGCAACTCCGCCAGGGCGGGGAACGCGCCGTCCAGCGCGACCCGTGCGTGGTCGTCCGGGTCGTGGATGAGCACGACGTCGATCCGGTCCAGGCCCAGCCGGGTGAGGCTGTCCTCCAGCGACGCCAGGACCCCGTCCCGGCTGTAATCACGGACCCGGGTGAGCGCCGGCGTGCCGTAGAACCCCTCCGCACCCTCCAGGTCCGCGCCCGCATCCGCCGCGACCAGCCGCCGGCCCACTTTCGTCGAAATAACGAATTCCGTCCGTGGCTTCCCGGCCAGGAACTCGCCGAGCCGCCGCTCGGAAAGCCCGGCCCCGTAGTGCGGCGCGGTGTCGAAGGCCCGCACGCCGCAGGCCCACGCGGTCACGAGGGTGGCCCGCGCGGTGGCCTCGCTGACCGGTGCGAACAAGCCGCCGAGGGGCGCACCGCCGAAAACCATCCGGGTGATCTCCAGCCCGGTGGCGGCGAGCGGGACGGCCTTCATGTACGGCGGGTAGCGGGGAACCACGCGGAGCCCTCGGGATAGCTGAACTCCTTCACCGACTCGGGCCGCAGCTCCGCCGACCCCCCCGGCGCGGTGGGCGCGACGTACCGGCCGCGTTGCACCCGGGCCGGCGCGGTGAAGTGCTCGTGCAGGTGGTCGATCCACTCGATCTGGCGCCCCGTGACGGAGGCAGACACCGCGACGTAGTCGAACATCGACAGGTGCTGGACCATCTCGCACAGGCCCACGCCGCCCGCGTGCGGGCACACCGGCACGCCGAACTTGGCCGCGAGCAGCAGGTTGGCGATGTTCTCGTTGACCCCGCCGACCCGGCATGCGTCGATCTGCATGATGTCGATGGCCCCGGCCTGGAGCAGCTGCTTGAAGATGATCCGGTTGGAGACGTGCTCCCCGGTGGCCACCCGGACCGGATGCACCGCCCGGCGGATCGCCGCGGTGCCCAGGATGTCGTCCGGGCTGGTCGGCTCCTCGATCCACTCGGGGCGGGCCGGGGCCAGCTCCCGCACCCAGGCGATCGCGTCGCCCACATCCCACACCTGGTTTGCGTCCAGGGCGATCCCGATGTCCTCGCCCACCGTCGCCCGGGCCACCGCGATGCGCCTCTTGTCGTCCGGGAGCCGGGCTCCCACCTTGAGCTTGACCTGGCCAAAGCCGTCCTGGACGGCCTCCGCGCAGAGCCGGGCCAGCCGGTCGTCAGAGTAGCCCAGCCAGCCGGGGGTGGTGGTGTAGGCCGGGTACCCCTGGTCCAGCAGGGCCAGGATCCGCGCGTCCCGCCCGGCGGCCCCCTCCTCCAGCAGTTCCAGGGCGTCGTCCGGGGTGAGCACGTCGGTCAGGTACCGGAAGTCGACCAGGCCCACGATCTCCTCCGGGGACAGCCCGGCCAGCAGCAGCCAGAGCGGCTTGCCCGCCCGCCGGGCGGCCAGGTCCCAGCACGCGTTGAGCACCGCGCCGAGGGCCATGTGCACCACCCCGCGCTCCGGGCCCAGCCAGCGCAGCGGGCTGTCCCCGGCCAGGCGCCGGGCCAGGCCGCCCAGGTCGGACAGGACCTCGTCGAGATCGAGCCCGGCCAGGAACGGCTCGAACGCCCGGATCGCGCTGAGCTGGATCTCGTTGCCCCGGCCGATCGTGAACACGTGCGCGTGCCCGGCCAGCCCGTCCGGCGCGTCGGTGCGCAGGATCAGCGCCGCGGCCGAGTAGTCCGGATCGGGGTTCATGGCGTCCGAGCCGTCCAGCATCCGGGAGGTCGGGAAGCGGACGTCGTGAGTCTCGAAGCCAAGGATCTTCGTCATGAATGGGTCTCCGTGGGTGCGCTCGCGCCCGTCCGGCTCGCGTTCATCCGGCACGCGTGTATCCGGCTCGTGCTTATCCGGCTGGCGTTTATCCGGGTGGCGTTTATCCGGGTGGCGCTCATTCGGCGCTGGCCTCGCCGCCGATCAGCCGGGCCAGGAGCAGGGCGACCAGGATGACCGCGCCGTCGATGGCCTCGATCCAGTAGTTCGGCGCATTGGCCAGGTCGAGAATGTTCTGCACCAGGCCGAGGAGGATGACGCCGGATGCCGCGCCGACCATGTTGCCCCGGCCGCCCTGCAGGCTCACGCCGCCGATCACCGCGGCGGCGAACACCGCGAAGATGATCCCCTCCTGGTAGCCCTGCTGGCCGGTAACGGCAGAGACGCGCCCGGCCTCCATCAGGCCGCCGATGGCGGCCAGGATGCTGCCCGCGACGTAGACGCCCAGGCGGATCCGGTCCACCTTGATCCCGGCCGCCCGGGCCGCCTCCCGGTTCCCGCCCACCGCGTAGATCGCCCGGCCGATCCGGTGATAGCGGAGGAACAGCCCGGTGGCCACGAAGATGATCACGGTGACGATGAGCGAGACCGGCACTTTGCCCACGTAGGCCGACCCGAGATAACTGAACGCGGCCGGCAGATTGAACAGCGTGTTGCCCTTCACGATGCCGTTCTGCAGGCCCGCGAGGACGATCGTCATGCCCAGCGTGACGATGAACCCGTTCAGCCGTCCCTTGACGATCAGCATGCCGTTCAGCAGGCCGACCGCCGCGCCGACCGCGACCACGATCAGGATCCCGAGGTAAGGGTTCAGGAGCGTGCCTGAGCCGAACGCCGCGACCGGCACGATGAGCCAGGCCGCGACCATCGGCGCCAGCCCGAAGGTGCCTTCCAGTGACAGGTCCATCCCGCCGATGAGCAGGATGAGGCTCTCGCCGACCACCACCACTCCGAGGGCCGAGATCTGCTGCCCGATCCCGGAGATGTTGGACACGGTGAGGAACGCGGGGTTCACGAACGTGCCGACCACGATCAGGATGGCGAGGACGGGGAGCAGCGCCGCTTCGCGGAGCAGCGAGATGGCGACCGCGCTCCGGCTCCGTCCCTGGAGGATCGCCTCCACGGCGGCGCGGCCGCGGTCCGCGACCGCGGTGCCGGCCGGGTCGGGAGTTTCGCTCATCGTGGCCTCTCTGGGTTGGAATCGGGCGGCAGGCCGGTGCCCCGGGCCATCCCCTCACCCGCCGCGATGAGAGCTTCGCGATCGAAGGGCGGCTCGGTGAACTCGGTGAACCGCTCGCCGCGCACCAGGACGATCACCCGGTCACAGATGACCAGGTCATCGAGTTCGTCGCTGGCCAGTAGCAGGGCGGCCCCGGTCTCGTCGGTTACCCGGGCCAGTTCGGCCAGGAGCAGTGACTTGGAGGCCACGTCCACGCCCCGGGTCGGGGTGATGGCCACGATGAGCCGTGGCTTGCGGGCCAGGGCCCGGGCCACGGTCACCTTCTGCTGGTTTCCGCCCGACAATTCGCCGGAGATCTGCCCGAGACCCGCTGAGACGATGGACAGCCGCCGGGCGAGCGGCGCGGCGGCCGCGGCCCGGGCCGACGGGCGCAGGAATCCAGCTACCCGCGCCAGCCAGTCGGTGATGGTCATGGTGGCGTTCTCGGCCACGCTGAGCGCCGCGACGAACCCCTCGGCCTGGCGGTCCTCGGGGATGTAGCCGACGCCGGCCTTCAGGTTGAGATCACGGCGTCCCGCGGTGAGCTCGGTGCCTGCGACCAGCACGCGGCCGGCCTCATAGGGGGCGGCGCCCGCGACTATCCGGGCCAGGGTGGCGACTCCCGCGCTGAGCAGGCCGGTGACCCCGACCCTCTCGCCCGGGCGGACCTCCAGTGAGACGTCGGTGACCCGGCCGCCGGGTGAGCCGGACGACACATGGTCGACGACCAGGCAGGGGGCGCCGCCCGCGGGCGAGCTGGCGCTCGCCCGCGAAGGCTCGGGCACGACCTGGGGGACACCCGCGGGACCGACCATCGCGGAGACCAGCTGGTCCTTGGACAGCCCGGCGGTGGCGCCGCTGAGCACCAGCTCACCGTCCCTGATGACGGCGGCGTCCTGGCAGATCTCGAAGACTTCCTCCAGATGATGCGAGATATACAGGATCGCGACGCCATTGGCGGTGAGCTGCCTGACCCGGGCGAAGAGCCGTTCGATGCCTGCCCGTTCCAGGGCCGCGGTCGGCTCGTCGAGCAGCAGGCAGCGGGTTCCGGAGGCGAGGGCGCGGGCGATCTCCACGATCTGCCGCTGCTCCACGGTGAGGTCCGCGCAGGCCAGGTTCACATCGATGGAGAAGCCCCATTCGGACATGATCTGCGCCGCCTGGTCCCGCATCTGCCGCCAGTCCACCAGGCCGGCGCGCCGTGGCTGCTGCCCCAGGAACACGTTCTCCGCGACGGTCAGGCCGGGCACCACCATGGAGTGCTGGAACACCGTGGCGATCTGGCGGCGCCAGGCGCCGACCGCGCCCAGGGCGGGAGCCGCGGCGCCGTCGAAGCGCACCTCACCGCGGTCGGCGGGGTAGATGCCGCTCAGGATGGAGACCAGGGTGGACTTGCCGGCCCCGTTCCGGCCGACCAGGCCCAGGCAGCGGCCGGGCCACAGGGTGAGATCGACTCCGCGCAGGGCCTGCGTGCTGCCGAACTGCTTGTAGATTCCCGCTGCCTCGGCCGCCGGGGCAGCAGGCGCCAGATTCGCGGTCATCCAACTGAGGCCGCGGCGTTGCACACTCCGCCGTGGGCCTTGCCGTACACGTTGCCCCACAGCTGCGCGTTGGTGACGGGCGTGGTCGTCACCGTGGACGGCAGGCCGTTGACCGGCTTGAGCTTGTAGGTCGTGGCGGTCTTGGTCACGAACGGGGCCACGACCGGGTCGGCCAGGTTGCTATCTCCCTGGTAGCTGACGGGCTGCAGGGTCGGCGCGCCGCCGCCGGGCTGGCCCGCTTTCAGCACGACGCCCTGAGCGGCGTCCATGGCGTACTTGAGGGCCCAGTAGGCGTAGAGGTTCGCGGGCTGCGACTGTGAGGCGTTGGTCAGGCCCTTGGAAATGTCACACATCTCGAACGGCACCCCGTCGTCGCTGACCACCGCGACCTTGCCGGTCAGCCCCTTGGACTTGAGCAGCGGGATGATCCCGGTGTCCGGGCTGCTCCACGCCGAGTAGATGGCCCTGAGCTTGCTGCCGTACGCGTTCACCGCGTTCTGCGCGTCGGTGACCGCGGTCGCGTCGGTCCAGACGGTGGGGTCCTTAAGGACCTTGACCCCTGGATCGTTGGCGGCCATGCAGGCGTCGAACGCGTTGGCCCGGTCCGCGCCGTTCGACGAGGTCAGGTCGCCCTCCAGGTCGAGGACGTAGCCGGACTTCGCGAACGAGCTGATGTAGGCGCACGCGTCCAGGCCGTAGAGGAGGTTGGAGGCCCGGACAACCATGTACACCTTGCCGACGCCCACGATCGTGTTAACCGAGATCAGCTTCACGTGGTGAGCGGCCGCGTAGGAGATGGCCGGGCCGAGGCTGGTCGCGGTCTCTGGGTTCACGATGACCGCTTTGGCACCCTCGTTGACCAGCTCTTCCACCTGCTGGTTCTGCAGGCTGGCGCTGGCCGCCGACAGCAGCGGCCCGAGGAGCTTGATGTGCAACTGCTTGGCGTACTGGCTCTGGTAGTTGATGTACGCGGACCAGAACGCCGTGTTGTTGTAGGTGAGATCCACGCCGACCTTGACCGGCGCGGAGCTGGTGGCCGCGCCGGAACCGCCCGAACTGCTGGCGCTGTCTGAGGTGTTTCCGCTGCTGGAGCCGCATCCGGCCAGCAGGGCCACGGCCGCGATCGCGGCCGAGGCGGACACACCGAAACGTTTGTGAAGATCCATCGGTCCTCCTGTGTCCACTCCCTCGGGCCTGCGGCGGGCATCCTTGCCCGCCGCGGTTGGAACGGCACCGCTGGTCGTGTGCCAGGAAAATAGATCGGATGTCTAGGTGCTGTCAACGCGTGCCGGGCCGCGCAATGGGACCGTCATCGAACTGAGATATAACCACATCTCCTGAGCTTTCGCCCGAATCGGAGGGGTTACAGCGTCTCGCGGGGCCAGAAGCATTCATCCGATCTCTGGTCGACCGCCTAGTCGACCGCCTAGCGCAGCCGGGTGGCCGACCGGGCGGACTCCGGGGGCAGGACCGCAGACATACAGGTCATGAACTGTCACTCGACCACCAGCGGGGCCAAGGGACGTCTTTTTTCGCTATGCTGCACGTACCGGACCTGACGGCAGCCCCCCGCCCTGCGGTCGAGCGTGCGCTTGGTGGCGCGCGCCAAAGGCTTTGTTCCTGTGGCCCGAGGAGGTCGCTGATGATCGCTGCCGGGTTAATGCGCGCCCTAGCGCGCAGGCCGATCTGGCCCCTAGCGATCGCCGGGGTGGCTGCCGCCCCCCTCGTCCTGTCGACCCCCGCCCTGGCGGTACCCGTGAGTGGCACCCGGGTGGTGACCTCCTGCGGAGGCGGCGTGTCCGTCGTCACAGTGCGGCTGCCCGCTGGCTTCGACCCGCTGACCGCGACCCCGGCCCAGCTGGCCGCGAACGACCTGCCGCTCCGGCCTGCCGGCCGGGTCCAGCTGGCCGCGTGGCGGAAGTTCGTCACCGGGAGAGTTCGAGCGGCCCCGGCTTCGTGCGTCTTCGCCCCCGTGACCCCGTCCAGCGCACCCCAGTCCGTGGTGGGGGACGCCAAGCCCGGATCCATGGTGGGCGACGCTCAGCCTGGATCCATGGTCGGGGACGCTCAGCCTGGATCGGTGGTGGGCGACGCCCAGCCTGGATCCGTGGTGGGCGACGCTCAGCCGGGTCCGTGGTGGGGGACGCCAAGCCCGGATCCATGGTCGGGGACGCTCAGCCTGGGTCCGTGGTGGGGGACGCCAAGCCGGGTCCGTGGTCGGGGACGCCAGCCGGTCCGTGGTGGGGACGCTCAGCCCGGATCCGTGGTCGGGGACGCTCAGCCGGGCCTGTCCTCCGCGGACGGCACCAGCCCTGCCCTCGGCACCCTGAACCCCCCGGCCACCGCGCCGCGGCCCAGCCCCGGCGGCAACCGGGCCCAGGCCGCCACCCGGACCGTCGTCTACGGCACCTGGCGGGTCACCCGGCCCAGGAACGATCCGACCGCCGCCGCGTCCTCGTGGGCCGGCATCGGGCTCGGCCGGGGCGGTGACCCGCTCATCCAGGCCGGCTCCTCCGCGGGCGGTTACTTCGGGCCTTACCTGTGGTGGCGGGTGGTCCCGCAGCGGCCGAACGAGCAGCGGATCAGCGTGGATACCGCGTCAGGAGACACGGTGTTCGTGCGCATCCAGCTGCGGACCGGCGGGGCCACGGTGACCATCCGGGACGAGAACACCGGCGCGGGAGGCACGTACCTGCTGAGGTACCGACCATCCCGGCCGTGCGATCGCCCGCGACCAGGGTCGCATGGACCAGGCTCGCCTGGGAGCATGGCCGCATGAACGGCGACATCACGCTGCTCAAAGCGTGCCTCAACGGGAAGCGCAGCCAGGCCGAGTTCCGCACCGTGCCGGTCACGCCGGACGAGCTCGCCACGGACGCGGCGGCCTGCGTCGCGGCCGGGGCCGAGGCCATTCACCTGCACGCACGCGCGCGGGACGGCGCTGAGTCGGTGCGGGCCGACGACGTCGGCGCGGCGGTGGCCGCGGTCCGCGCGGCCTGCCCGGGCACCCCGGTGGGGGTGTCCACCGGGCTGTGGATCACGCGCGGGGACGCGGCGGCCCGGCAGGCCGCGGTCGCGGACTGGGCGGCCCTGGCCGCCGGGGCCCGGCCCGATTTCGCCTCCGTCAACGTCAGCGAGGACGGGTGGGCTGGCGTGGCCCGCTCGCTCGGCGTGGCCGGGATCGCCGTCGAGGCGGGTGTGTGGTCGGTCGCTGACGTCCAGGTGCTGGCCCGCGCGGTCGACGGCGGCGCGCTGGCGCCGCTGCCGCTGCGGATCCTGATCGAGGTCTCCGGCGAGGCGGCCGACGCGGCGCCCCGGGTAGCCGCAGACATCCTGCGCGCCCTCGATGAAACGGCGCTCCGCGGGGTCCCGCGGCTGCTGCACGGCGAAGGGGAGGGCTGCTGGCCGCTCGTGGCCCAGGCGGCCCGGGAACGACTGCCCACCCGGATCGGCCTGGAGGACACCATCACCGGCCCGGACGGCGAGCCGGTCAGCGGCAACGCCGAACTAGTCCGCCTGGCCCTGGCGGTGCTGCGCCCGTAGAAGCCGGCTGCGGCCCGGGATCAGGTTCCCCGGGGCGCTCCCTGGCTGCACACGGGGCACAGCCCGAAGAGTTCCACGGTATGGTCCACCGCCGTGAAGCCGGCCTCGGCCGCGACCTGCTCGGCCCAGCGCTCCACCGCGCGGCCCTCGACCTCGACGCTGGTCCCGCAGGTGCGGCAGATGAGGTGATGGTGGTGGGCGTTGCTCTCGCAGCGCCGGTACAGCGTCTCGCCGCCCGCGTCCCGGATCGTGTCGACCTGGCCGTCCTCGCTGAGCACCTGCAGGTGCCGGTAGACGGTGGTCAGGCCGATGTGCTCGCCGCGCTGCCGCAGCTCGGCATGGATCTGCTGGGCGCTGCAGAAGCCGGGCAGCCCGCCCAGGACCGCCGACAGCGCCTCGGCCTGCCGGGTCCCGCGCACCCGGGTGCCGCCCAGCGGACGCTTAGCAGGCAGCGGCGTCATCACATACGCACATTAGCAGCCGGTACACCGTGCTCCCCAGGTCCGTGCTCCCCGGCGGCCCGCCCGCCGGGACGGGCCGGGCGCCTCCCGCGGAGCGCGGCCCAGCCCCGCCCGGCGGCGTAGCAGAGCGCCCCGAACGTGCCCACGAAGAAGCCGACCGGCCAGTTCGTCTCGTAGGCCGCGGCGATCGACGCCCAGACCACCACGACCGCGATCACGGCGGACAGCGCCAGCGCGGGCAGCGGCCTGCTGGTCACCGACCGGGCCGCGGCGGGCGGGCCGATCATCAGGCTGAAGATCAGCAGCGCCCCCACGACCGGCAGGCACATGCTGGTGGCCAGCGCCACCACCACGAGGAACAGGGTCTCCACCCGGGCGGGCCGGATGCCGCGCGCCTCGGCCAGCTCCGGCATCACCGAGGACAGCAGCAGCGGCCGGTACAGCGCGGCGATGGCCGCGACGCTCGCCACGGCGAGGACCGCGATCGGGAGTACCTCGTTGGCGCTCACCCCGAGCACCTCGCCGAACAGCAGGGCGTAGATCTCCGGCGCGTACTCCGTGCTGAAGCTCAGGAACAGCGCACCCAGGCCAAGCAGGACCACCAGGGCCAGGGCGGTGGCCACGTCCCGCCGCCCGCGGCGGCCGAGCCAGCCGATCCCGAGCGCGCCGAGCAGGGCGGCCGCCGCCACCCCGATGAGCGTGTTGATCCCCAGCAGGCTGGCCCCGGCCGCGCCCGCGAACGCGCCCTGCGGCACGGCGTCCGCGACGAACGCCTGGCCGCGCAGCACGATGAAGAACCCGACGACGCCCGCGACGATGGCCACGAACGTGGCCACCAGCCAGGCGTTGGTCATGAACCCGGTGAACATCGGCTCAGGCCCGCCGCACCCGGCTGGTGATCGTCTGCACGGCCACGTAGCCCAGGAAGATCAGCGTCACCACGAAGAAGCTGACCGGCCAGCCATGCCGGGCCGGTGGCCAGTAGAAGCTGTCGTAGGCGAGCAGCACGCCCAGCCAGGTGGCGGCCAGGCCGGCCAGCGCCGACCAGGCCATGGCCAGGCCCGGGCGGCGGCTCAGCCGGAGCCCGATCGCCGCGGGCCCGATCAGCAGCGCGGTGGACAGGATGGTGCCGATCGTCATCGCGGACAGCGAGACCGCCAGCGCGATCGCGACCAGGCACGCCAGGCCGACCAGGCGCACGCTTACTCCGCGCGCCGCGGCCAGGTCCGCGGCCACCGTGCTGAGCAGCAGCGGCCGGTACAGCACGGCCACGATGGCCACCGCCGCCACGCTCAGCGCCACGATGGCCGGCAGGATGGAGCTGCTGACCGTGAACAGGGAGCCGAACAGGATGGTGATCGTGGCCCCGGTGACGTTGCTGTGCGTCGTGTCCCAGTAGAGGAACAGTGCGGCCAGGCCGAGCCCGGCCCCGCGGACGATGCCGGTGGCCAGGTCACGGCCCCGGGGCCGCTGGACCCCGATCATGTCCATCACCCCGGCGGCCAGCACGCCAACGCCGACGAACCCCCACAGCGGGCTGATCCCGACCAGGAACGAGGCGGAGCCGCCGGTCACGCTGATGTCGGCCAGCGCGTGGCCCGCGTAGGACTGGCCGCGGATCACGGCGAACGAGCCGACGATCCCGGACACCAGCGCGACGACCCCGCCGGCGGCCAGGGCGACGTGCACCGGGCCGCTGGAGAAGAAGCCGGGCTCGAAGACCGCGTGCCAGCATCACGCGCCCTCGTGCACCACGGGCTCGGGTTCGGAGGCGGGGACATCCAGTCCTTCCCCGCGCTGGGCGGCGACCACCAGGATCCGGTTGTGCACCCTGATCACGTCCACGTGCTGGCCGTACAGGTCGCTGAGGACCTCGGGCCGCACCACCTCCGCGGTGGTCCCGCTGGCCGCGCGGCCCGCGGCCATGTACACGATCCGGTCCATGACCGGCAGCAGCGGGTTCATGTCGTGGGCCGAGATGAGCACCGCGACCTGCTGCTCCCGGGCGACCCGGCCGAGCAGTTCCACCACGTCCTGCTCGCTGGCGATGTCCAGGTTGGCCAGCGGCTCGTCGAGCAGCAGGAGCCGGGGACGGCTGATCAGCGCGTGCGCGATCGAGCACCCGCTGCTGCTCGCCGCCGGACAGCAGGCCCACCCTCGTGTCCGCGAACCGGGCCGCGCCCACGGCCTGCAGCATGTCGTCGACCTGCTGCCTGCGCCGGGCCGACGGCAGCGGGATGCCCAGCCGCTGCCCGTCCAGCCCCAGCCCGACCAGGTCGCGGGCGCGCAGCGGCATGTCCGGGTCGAGCAGGATCTTCTGCGGGACGTAGCCGATCAGCGAACCGCGCCGGGTCCGGGGCTGGCCTGCCACGCGGACCGTGCCTGCCGACGGGGCCTGCAGGCCCAGGATGACCCGCAGCAGGGTGGTCTTGCCCGCCCCGTTCGAGCCGATCAGGCCCGCGAACTCGCCCGGGGCCAGGCTGAAGCGGACGTCGTCGAGGACCTTCCGGCCGGACAGCCAGAGGCTGACGCCGTCCACGTCGAGGAGTCCGCCTGAGCTGCCCGGGCCCGGCGGCCGGCGCTTCACCGCAGCCTCTCGGTGGAGATCCCGTGCTGCACCGCCCGCTGCAGCGCGGTCGTCTCAGCCACCATCCAGGACTGGTAGGTGTAGCCCGGTTCCGGCATGGTCTCGTAGACCCCGACCACCGGGATCCCCGCCTGGTGCGCGGCGGCCAGGAACGAGGCGGTCAGCGAGTCGGTCACCTGCTGGTTGTACAGGAACACCTTGACCTTGTGCCCGGAGAACAGGCCTTGCTGGAGTGAGACGTACTGGGGGGCCGGGTCCACGCCGTTCATCACGTCGGCCTGGAAGGCGAACGGGGTGAGGTTGCGGGTGCCCGCGGCCTGCAGCAGGTAGTCCCCGACCGGCTCGGTGGTGGCCACCGGGGTCCCTGGGTACTGCGCCCGCAGCGACGCGATCAGGCGGTACCAGGGCTGCAGGGACCGGTCGAAGGTGGCGGCCCGGGCGGCGAAGTAGGCCTGGTGCGCGGGCTGGATGGCCGACAGGTCCGCGGCGACTGTCCTGGCCACGGCCGGCATCGTGGCCGGCTTGTACCACAGGTGCGGGTTGGGCGTGCTGTCCGGCAGGCCGAGCAGGTGCTGCACGTCGATGACCTTGCGGCTGCTGCTCGGGGCGGCAGCCTCGATCTTGTTCATGTACGTGTCGTAGCCGAGGCCGTTCTGCACGACCAGGCGCGCGCTGCTGATCAGCTGAGCCACGCTCGCGCTGGCCTCGAACGTGTGCGGGTCGGTGTTCGGGTTGCTCTCGATGGCGCTGACGTGCACGTACTTGCCGCCGACCTGGCTGATCACGTTGGCGTACTGGTTCTCGGCGCCGACCGCGGTGATGGTGGCGCTCGAGTTGGCCGCCGGGGCCGTCCCGGTCCCGGATGAGCACGCCGCGGCCAGCGCCGCCGTCGCGAGAACGGCCACCGCCAGCAGGACAGGCCTGGGGTTGCGCAGGGTCATGGTGTGGCTGGTCTCCCGGGTCGCGCGGGCCGGTTCGGATGGTCTTCGGGCCCCGTTGATGAAAACGATAACCGTTATGAGTCCCGCTCGCAACGCGAACGGGCCATGGCGGGCGCGCTGCCAACGTGCCGCCCGGCGAACCGGCCAGCGGCCGCCGCGCGCGAAGATGGGGTCATGGCCACCCGACTGAAGAATGCGACCAGCCCGTACCTGCTGCAGCACGCGGACAACCCGGTCGACTGGTGGCCGTGGTCGGAGGAGGCCTTCGCCGCCGCCCGGGCCCGTGACGTGCCGGTCCTGCTGTCCGTGGGGTACTCGGCGTGCCACTGGTGCCACGTGATGGCGCACGAGTCGTTCGAGGACCCGCAGACCGCCGCGCTGATGAACGAGAACCTGGTCGCGATCAAGGTCAACCGGGAGGAACGCCCGGACGTGGACGCGGTCTACATGACCGCCACCCAGGCCATGACCGGCCAGGGCGGCTGGCCGATGACCGTGTTCATGACCCCGGACCGTGATCCCGTTCTTCTGCGGCACCTACTTCCCCCGGGAGCACTTCCAGCGCCTGGTCCTCGGGGTGGCCAAGGCGTGGCGGGAGGACCGGGACAACGTCACCACCCAGGCCCGGGAGATCTCCGCGGCGCTGGCCGAGCGGGCCGCGCCGTTGCGGGGCATGGGGATCGAGCCTGGCCGCGGTAGCCCGGTGACGACACCGGGGACGTCCTGGCCGGAGTCTGCGACCAGGCCGCCGCCGCGCTGGCCGGGGACTACGACCACCGGGCCGGCGGGTTCGGCGGGGCACCTAAGTTCCCGCCGTCGATGGTGCTCGAATTCCTGCTCCGGCAGTCGGAGAGCGCGCGACAGCGCAACGGCGAGCCGCCCTCGATGGCGTTGGAGATGGTGGAGGGGACCGCGGGCGGGATGGCCCGCGGGGGCCTGTACGACCAGCTCGCGGGGGGCTTTGCCCGGTACTCCGTGGACGCCGGCTGGGTGGTGCCGCATTTCGAGAAGATGCTCTATGACAACGCGCTGCTGGCCCGGGTCTACGCGCACCTGTGGCGGCGCACCGGGTCAGCGCTGGCCCGCCGGGTGGCCCGGGAGACCTGCGCGTGGATGATCGCCGAGCTCGGCACCCCGGAAGGCGGGTTCGCGTCGGCGCTGGACGCGGACAGCGACGGCGCGGAAGGCCTCTTCTATACCTGGACGCCGGACGAGCTGGCCCGGGCCCTCGGGCCCGGGGACGGGGAGTACGCCGCGGCCGCCTTCGGGGTGACGGCGGCCGGGACCTTCGAGCACGGCCGGTCGGTGCTGCAGCGCCGCGCCGACCCCGGTGACCCCGATCGTTTCGAGCGGGCCCGGGCCGCCCTGCTGGCCGCGCGCGGGGAGCGGGTCCGCCCCGGCCGCGACGACAAGGTGGTCGCGGCGTGGAACGGGCTGGCCATCGCGGCGCTGGCCGAGACCGGGCTGCTGCTCGGCGAGCCGGCCTTCGTGAGCGCGGCCCAGCGCGCCGCGGAACTGATGGCCCGGCTGCACGTCTCAGCCGGGCGGCTGGCCCGGACGTCCCGGGACGGGGTGGCCTCGGGCAGCGCCGGGGTGCTGGAGGATTACGCGTGCGTGGCCGAGGGCCTGCTCGCCCTGTCCGGGGTGACCGGCGAGGCGCGCTGGGTGTCCCTCGCGGGGGAACTGCTCGGGACCGCGCTGGCCCGGTTCGGTGACGGCAGCGGCGGCTTCTACGACACCGCGGACGACGGGGAGGCGCTGGTCTACCGGCCGGCTGATCCCACCGACGGACCCACCCCGTCCGGCGCCTTCGCCGTGGCCGGGGCCCTGCTCAGCTACTCCGCGCTGACCGGGTCGATCCCGCACCGGGAGGCCGCGGCGGCCGCGCTGGGCGTCGTGGCGCCGATCGCGGCCCGGTTCCCCCGGGCCGCCGGGTCGGGTCTGGCGGTGGCCGAGGCGCTGATCTCCGGGCCCGCCGAGATCGCGGTGGTCGGCCCGGCGGACGATCCGCGGACGGCCGGGCTGCAGGTGGCAGCGCTGCACGCGGCCCCCCCGGGAGCGGTGCTCGCCCTGGGGGACGGCACCGCCCGGGCCGGGGGATCCGGCGGCGGGATCCCGCTGCTCGAGGGACGCGGGCTGGTCGGCGGGGCGCCGGCCGCCTACGTCTGCCGGGGCTTCACCTGCCTCGCCCCGGTGACCGAGCCGGAGGCGCTGCGCGCGGCCTTGTCTGGCCCGGCCGCCTGACCGGTCAGCCATCGTGTACGTTTCGCCAGCAATACGTAAATAGCTCCATAAAATTTGTCGTCGCCGATCCGGCGACCCCGCGCTGACCTGGGCGTCCGCCCGGGACGCGGAACGGTGGCGAGGCCGTTGGCCGCGGCCTGGTATGCGCGGCGGCGCCTGGGTATAGGGCCCTCGTGACTCCTGCTCCGGCGGCGGCGGCGCGAGGCCCTGCCCGCCTGCGTGCGCTCGCGCCCCGCTGGGGTGCCATCGCCCTCGCCCTCGTGGCGCTGGCCGGCACCGCCGCGGGGCGGGTGCCGGTGCCCGGGAGCGGGACGGAATACGCCTCCGCCGCGGGAACAGCGGCGCCCGCGGGACCGGCGGCGCCTCACAAGTTGCTCCGGGCCGACGTCATGGTGGTGGCCCAGCACGCCCTGCCGGCCCGGGACGTGGCCCGCGTGGCCCGGCTGCGCGGCGTCCAGGCCGCCCGGGCGGTCGACGCGGCCCGGATCCGGGTGAACGGGACGTTCGCGGCGGTGCTGGGGGTGGACCCGGCGACGTTCCGCGCGTTCGCCGCGGGGCCGACCGCCTCGGCCAGCCCCTTGTGGCGCAACGTGGCGAACGGCGCGATCGCCGTCTCCTACACCATGGGCAAGCAGGACAAGCTGCCGCTGGGCGGGACGGTCCAGGTGGCCGGCCGGACGCTGCGGTCGCTGCGCGTCGCCGGGTTCGGCACGGTCGGGATCGGCGGGGTGGACGCCGTGATCTCGCGGACCCAGGCCCGCTCGCTCGGCTTCCCGGAGGGCAACGCGATCGTGGTCAGCGCCCCGCACGACCGGGTCGCCGCGCTGGTGCACGAGATCAAGGCCCGGATGCCGCACGGGGCCATGGTCGAGCCGCTGGTCACCACCTCAGCGTCGGGCACGCCCGCCGCGGCCGGCGTGGCCGGGGCGTCGGTGGCCGCCGGGACCGCGGCCAGCGCCGCGGCCAACGGGCAGGCCGCGCTGACCATGGCCGAGCTGATCGCCATGCTCAAGGCGGCGGCCAGCCGGGTCGGCTACCCGTACGTGTGGGGCGGCTCCGGGCCGACCACGTTCGACTGCTCCGGGCTGGTGCAGTGGTCGTTCCGCCAGGCCGGGGTGGTCATGCCGCGGGTCGCCGCGGACCAGGCCCGGACCGGGCCCGCGATCCCGTTCAGCCAGGCCCAGGCGGGTGACCTGCTGTTCTACCGCACCGACCCCACCGCTCCCGGACTACATCTCCCACGTGGCGATCTACCTGGGCAAGGGGCTGATGATCCAGGCACCCGAGCCAGGGGAGAACGTGCAGATCGTCCCCGTGGCGCTTGGCAGCGAGTTCGCGGGCGTGGTCCGGGTCTCCCCGGCCATCGCCGCCCAGGTGGCCGCCTCGCCGGTCGGCTGACGATTTCACCATGCAGATCCGGGCCGGGCCGCCCGGGTACTTGCCCGCGTCCGAACGTCGTGATTACATCATTACATGAGTACTGAGAAACACGGCGAAGACGCCGTACCGGGCGACGAAGTACGGGGCTGGTTCGCGGGCCGGCTGCCGGACGGCTGGTTCACCGAGGCACCCGAGGTCCTCGTGGACCGGGAAGAGATCACGGTCGTCGGCCCCCTCGGCGCTGGACGCGGCCACGGACGCGTCGCCGGCCGCCCAGGCGGCCGCGGCGGACGGGCGGGCGCGCCGGTTCCGGGAGGAAACACGCGATCACCGGATCGAGATCGCCCGCGAGGCCGAGCTCAAGTTCAGCCGCACGGTGTCCTGGGGAGTGATCTGCGGCGACCGGAAGGTGATGTTCACCACATTGTCGGTCCCCGTGATGACCCGCCTGCGGCAGTCCGAGCGCCGGGTGCTGGACACGCTGGTGGACGCGGGCGTGGCCCGCAGCCGCAGTGACGCGCTCGCCTGGTGCGTGCGGCTGGTCGGCGAGCATGAGGAGTCCTGGCTCGGCCAGTTGCGTGAGGCTCTGCGCCGGGTCGAGGAGGTCCGCGCCGGGGGACCCCAGAACTGACCGGGGGCGCGCGGCCTTCCCCGCGCTTCCGTGGCCGGCCCGGCCTGCCCCGGGTTTCACCGGCCTTCACCACGTCGTTCGCTCACTTTGGTGAATAAGCGTAACGAACCGTCGTAACTCCGACACTTTCTGTTTAGATGGTTTTGGCGCCCCGGTGTGTCCCCGGGCGGGCTGGTCGTGTCACGAGCCCGCCGCGGTGGTGACATCCTTAATACGGGCAAGCCATGCCCATCGGCCGGTGGCGAGCGGCGGGAGTAGGTTCGGATGGGGCTGCGCGAGTTTCGGGTAGGACTCCGCGATCTCGCGTACCGGATGTATGAGCGCCGGCTGGAAGCGTCCCTGGCCGGGCACTCCGGGCCGCGGCACGTCGGGGTCATCCTCGACGGCAACCGCCGCTGGGCCCGCCTGGCGGGGTTCACCGACGTCAGCAACGGCCACCAGCGGGGCGCCGACCACATCTTCGAGCTGCTCGGCTGGTGCAGCCAGGCGCGGGTCGAAGTCGTCACCCTCTGGCTGCTGGCCACGGACAACCTGTCCCGGCCCGCCGCCGAGCTGGAACCGCTGCTGAAGATCATTGAGGGCACCGTCCGCGCGCTGGCCGACGCCGGCTGGCACGTGAAACCCGTGGGCGCCCTCGACCTGCTCCCGGCGGAGACCGCGCAGGTGCTCAAGGACGCCGGGGAGGCCACCTCCTCCAATCCCGGGCTGCTGGTCAACGTGGCCATCGGCTACGGCGGCCGCCGGGAGATCGCGGACGCGGTCCGGTCCCTGCTGCAGGATCACGCGACCAAGGGCACCACCATCGAGGAACTCGCCGAGGTCCTGGACGTGGAGCACATCGCCGAGCACCTCTACACCGCCGGGCAGCCCGATCCGGACCTGGTCATCAGGACCTCGGGAGAACAGCGGCTGAGCGGCTTCCTGCTCTGGCAGAGCGCCCATTCGGAGTTCTACTTCTGCGACGCCTACTGGCCGGACTTCCGCCGGGTGGACTTCCTCCGCGCGCTGCGCTCCTACGCGGCCCGCCAGCGCCGGTTCGGGTCTTAGCGCCGGTCCGGGTCCTAAACCTGGTCCGGCGTGGTATGCGACACCCCGTCTGGGTCTTCCGGGGATGGCGCGGCCCAGGTACCTTTCAATCAGGTGGGCGGTGCCTAGCCGTCCCCCCGGGAAGGCCCTCGACATCCTCGAGCTTCGTGTCCTGACACGCAGGCGAGACGAGCGAAGGGCCGGGACCTGGCCCTTCGAAGGGCCTATCCCGGTCCTGGAGACACATCTGTGTCCGAGCGTGGCGCCACGTCAGGTGCCCAGGGGAGAACGAGTGGCCAGTTCTTCTGCCCGCCGCGAATCGCGGCCCAGCAACGCCCGCACTGACAAGGACGGTGGGGCTCCCGGCGTATCCGGAAGCCGCCGGTTCAGCTACGTGCTGGACACCAGCGTCCTGCTCGCCGACCCGGCCGCGATCAGCCGGTTCGCCGAACACCGCGTGATCCTGCCCATCGTCGTCATCACCGAGCTGGAGGCCAAGCGTCATCACCCCGAACTGGGCTACTTCGCCCGTCAGGCCCTCCGGCACCTGGATGACCTGCGGATCGAGTTCGGCCGGCTGGACGCCGACCTGCCGATCGGTGACGAGGGCGGAACCGTCCGGGTCGAGCTGAACCACAGCGATCCCCGGGTGCTTCCCCCGGGGTTCCGGCTCGGCGACAACGACACGCGGATCCTGTCGGTCGCGCGCAGCCTCGAGGCTGAGGGCGAAGACGTGGTCCTGGTCAGCAAGGATCTGCCGCTGCGGGTCAAGGCGGCCTCTATCGGCCTGACCGCCCAGGAGTACCGGGCCGAGCTGCCGGCGGACTCCGGCTGGACCGGCATGACCGAGCTCGACGTGAGCGCGGACGACATCCAGGAGCTCTACGACACCGGCAAGCTGGACTGCGAGCAGGCCCGCGATCTGCCCTGCCACACCGGGCTGGTGCTGGCCGCGGCGGGCGGCCACGGCGGGTGCAGCGCACTCGGCCGGGTGCTGCCCGACAAGTCGGTCCGGCTGGTGCGCGGCGACCGGGAGGCGTTCGGCCTGCACGGCCGCAGCGCCGAGCAGCGCGTGGCGCTCGACCTGCTGCTCGACCCCGATGTCGGGATCGTCTCGCTCGGCGGCCGGGCCGGCACCGGCAAGTCCGCGCTCGCGCTGTGCGCGGGCCTGGAGGCCGCCATGGAACGCCGCCAGCACCGCAAGGTCGTGGTGTTCCGGCCGCTGTACGCGGTGGGCGGCCAGGAGCTCGGCTACCTGCCGGGCTCGGAGGCGGACAAGATGAACCCGTGGGCCCAGGCGGTCTACGACACGCTGTCCGCCGTCACCTCCCAGGACGTGATCAACGAGGTGCTGGCCCGGGACATGTTCGAGGTGCTGCCCCTGACCCACATCCGGGGCCGGTCCCTGCACGACTCGTTCGTGATCGTGGACGAGGCCCAGTCCCTGGAGCAGAGCGTCCTGCTGACCGTGCTGTCCCGGATCGGCTCGGGGTCCCGGGTCGTCCTCACCCACGACATCGCCCAGCGCGACAACCTGCGGGTAGGGCGGCACGATGGCGTGGTCGCGGTCATCGAGAAGCTCAAGGGGCATCCGCTGTTCGCCCACACGACGCTGGTCCGGTCGGAACGCTCCCCGATCGCGGCTCTCGTCACCGAGATGCTGGAGGACTCAGGGCTGTGACGGGCGCGGCGGACTCACGTTTGTAACAGCCCCGGGTAGCGGGAGGCCCCGGCAAGTCGGCAGACTACTCCACATGGTTTTCGACTTGTCGGAGCTTCTCGCTGCCCGGCACGGGGAGGGCTACGCCCTCGCCGGCCAGCACCTGAACCCCCAGCTGCCCCGGATGCTGCACGCCATCGGCTTCGACCGCCTGTACGAGCGCGCGGAAGGCGCCTACCTCTACGACGCCGATGGCACGGCCTACGCCGACTTCCTGTCCGGATTCGGGGTGTTCAGCCTCGGCCGCAACCACCCCGTGGTGCGCAACGCCCTGCACGACATGCTGGACGCCGAGCTCGCCGACCTGGTCCAGTTCGACACCCCGCTGCTGCCCGGTCTGCTCGCGGAGCGGCTGCTGGCCAAGGCCCCCGGACTGGACCGGGTCTACTTCTGCAACAGCGGCACCGAGGCAGTGGAAGCGGCGCTGAAGTTCGCCCGGTACGCGACCGGGCGGCAGCGGATCATCTACTGCGACCACGCTTACCACGGGCTCACGATCGGCTCGCTGTCCGCGAACGGGTCAGCGGAGTTCCGCAAGGGCTTCGGCCCGCTGCTCCCGGACACGATGATCCCGTTCGGTGACCTGGAGGCCCTCGAAGCCGAGCTCCGGAAAGGCGACGTGGCCGGCTTCCTCATCGAGCCGGTGCAGGGCAAGGGCGTCGCGGTGGCCCCGCCGGGCTTCCTGGCCGCGGCCCAGGCCCTGCTGCACGAGCACGGCGCCCTGCTGATCTGTGACGAGGTGCAGTGCGGAGTGGGAAGGACCGGCCGGTTCTTCGCCTACCAGCACGATGACGCCGAGCCGGACATCGTGACCGTGGCCAAGGCCCTGTCCGGCGGGTTCATCCCCGTCGGGGCCACGCTGGCCAAGGGCTGGATCTTCGACAAGGTCTACTCCTCGATCGACCGGGTGCTGGTGCACGATTCCACGTTCGGCTCCAACGCGGCCGCGATGACGGCCGGCCTGGCGTCGCTCGCGGTCATCGACGACGAGAAGCTGGTGGAGAACGCCGAGCAGACCGGCGCCCTGCTCCGGGAGGCGCTGCAGCTGCTGGTGGACAAGTACGAGCTGCTGGCCGAGGTGCGGGGGCGCGGGCTGATGATCGGGCTGGAGTTCGGGCGGCCGAAGGCCATGCGGTCACGGGCGGCGTGGAACGTGCTCCAGGCGGCCCGGCACGGACTGTTCGCGCAGACGGTGGTGGTCGCGCTGTTCCAGCGGCACCACATCCTGACCCAGGTCGCGGCGGACAACGTGGAAGTGATCAAGCTGCTGCCCCCGCTGACCATCGGCGAGAAGGAAGTGGACCTGTTCCGGGACGCGTTCGTGGAGGTCATGGACGACGCCAGCCGGGGCAGCGGGCTGATCTGGGACTTCGGCCAGACCCTCGTGAAGCAGGCGGTCAGTGCGCGCCGTCACTGATGTGCCCGGCGTCACTGATCTTCGGTGACGCTGAGCAGGACTTCGGCGATGCTGAGATCCCCTGGATACGTGATCTTGATGTTGCGCTCGCTGCCGGGGACCACGGCGACCGGCACGCCGGGCAGGTACCGCAGGACCACGCCGCAGTCGTCGGTCGCGGTCAGGTCCGCGAACGCGGGGTCGGCCAGCGCCAGCTCGTGAGCCTTGCGGATGACCGACAGCCGGAACCCCTGCGGGGTCTGGCAGCGGCGCAGCGTCTCACGGTGCGGCATCCCGGTCATCAGGCCGTCCTCGACCACCACGATCGTGTCGGAGGCCGGCACCGCCACCCCGACGGCCTCGTACGTCTCCAGGGCGCGCAGGCAGCCGGCGATCGTGGCCTGGTCCAGCAGCGGGCGGGCCGCGTCGTGGAACAGCACGTTGCCCTCGGCCGGCCCCAGCGCGGCGATCGCCCGGCGGGTCGACTCGGGCCGGGTCGCCCCGCCCTCGATGATCCCGGTCACCTTGCGGTAGCCGCCCGCGGCCAGCAGTTCACGGACGTGCGCCGCGTGCCCGGGGGCCATCACGACCAGGGTGGCGTCCACGCCCGGGGCCTGGTCGAACGCGGCGACCGAATGCTCCAGCAGGGCCCGCCCGGCCAGCGGGAGCAGCTGCTTGGGGAGCGCGGCGCCGAAACGCGCCCCCGACCCGGCCGCCAGCACCACAGCCACCGTTCGCATGAGCGGACTCTACCCGGGTACGACAGGCAGGGGTTCCCCGCGCAGTCGCGGCACTTGCTCATGAGCCACCCGACACCCTGAGCACCGGAGACGGACATGACGGTAGCCACGGCCGTGGTGGTGCTGCCCCGGCGCGTGGCCGTCTGGGCCAGCCGCCGGGCCGTGGCCCGCACCTCCGTGACCGGCATCGAACTGGCCTGCGCCCTGTGCGCCGCGGTGTGGTTCAGCGCGGGCACGCCGCTCACCGCGCTGGCCGGTGGCGCCGCCCTGGGCGGCGGGTACCTGGCCCGGCGGGTGGGCGGGCAGCTGGCCGTCGGTGCGTTCGACGGCTGGCTGGCCAGCATCTGCGCCCTGGCGGGTGAGCTCGCCGTGTACGCGGGACTGGCGGCGGGCGCGGCGCCCGGGGAGCGGCGGGTCTGGGCCCTGGCCACCGCGGCGGCGGTGCTGCTCGGCATGCGGAAGGCGACCCGGCTGATCCGCCCGGCCCGCCCGGCGGCCTCCGCGCGCCCAGGGGACCCGCCGGGGGAGGAGCCCAGGCGGCCGGGCCGGGCCCTGGCCGTCCTGGCCACGCGCGTCCCCGCGCTGCCCGCGGGGGAGCGGGCCGTCGTCATCACCGTGACCGCGGCGGTCTACGGGACCCGCATGTCCCTGCTCGTCCTCACCTGGTGGGGCGCGGTCGCGCTGGCGTGGGCGGTGGCCGGGCCCCGGCTGGGGAGCAGGCCATCCCGCGCCCAGGGCGATACCGAGCGCGATACCCAGCGCGATGCGCCGGAGCGGCTGTCCCCGGCCGGCCTGGCGGCCGCCCGCGATGACGGCCCGATCGCCCGGTTCGCCGGCGCGGTCGTCCGCGGGCAGCTGGTCCCGCTGCCCCCGGCCGTGGCCGGGCTGACTGCGACCGTCCTGCTGGCCACGCTGGGCCTGCACGGCCTGGCCGGCCTGGTCCTGCTCACCCCGGTGGCCGCGATGCTGCTCGCCGCACCGGGCTCCGCGCATCCGCACGACGGACCGCTGGACTGGCTGACGCCCCTGGTCATCCAGGCCGGGCAGTACGCCTACCTGGCCGCGCTCGGCTTCGCCAAGGGGGTGCCCGGGCCGCTGGTCTTCGCCCTGATCGGGCTGGTCGCCGTGCGCCAGCTGGACGCCGCTTACCGGGCCCGGATTCCGATGCCCGCGGGCGATCCCCGCGGCGGGATCGGCTGGGAAGGCCGGATGCTGGCGGCCGGGGTGGGCGCCATGCTCGGCGTGGGCACGCTCATCTATCTGGCCCTCACCGTGTACCTGCTGTGGCTGGTCTGCTCGGGCAGCCTGGCCAGCTGGCTGGTGACCCGGGCGCGGCCCCGGGGTGTTCACCGGCCTAGTCTGGGCGGCTGAGCTCCGGGGTGCCGGCGCAGCGCCGCAGGGGCCGAAGGCTAGGATCACCCCGTGGAGGGTTTATCTCTATGCTCCTGCTCAGACGAGAGCTGCCGCGCTGCGGCCAGCCCGGCCTGGGATGGCGGTCGCCAGTAACCATCCCCCGCCTGTGGCTGGCCGCGATTTTCGCTGCCTGCGCCCTGTTCGCCGCGGGCATGGGCGTGTTCAGCACGGACTCCCTGCACCGGCTGTGGGGACTGTTCGCCGCCATCGCGTATGTACTGGCCGCCGGGCTGGTCCTGGCCTGGAGATCGTCCCGTGCCGTGGACCTGGCCCTGGTCCTGGGGGTCGGCGGCGCGCTGGTCGCCCCGCTGATGCTGCTGGCCGAGCAGGGCCGGTGGCAGCCTGAGGTGGGCGTGATCGCCCGGGGCGCCCGGCTGCTGGTCGAGCACGGGTCCCCGTACGAGAGCCAGGCGGTGGTCAGCGCCTCGCACGACCCCAACATCTACAACCCGTACCTGCCGGTCATGGCGATTTTCGGGCTGCCGCGGGCGCTGCTGGGCCCGGGGATCGTCACCGACCCGAGGATCTGGTTCACGCTGGGCTTCGTGGCCGTGTTCGCGGCGGCGCTGGCGGTCGCCGGGGCCCGCGACGTGCTGCGCTGGACCGCCCTCGTCACGGCGACCCCGGTGATCGCTTTCTCGCTGACGGTGGGGGGTACCGACGTCCCCGTCCTCGCCCTGCTGTGCCTCGGCCTGGCGCTGCTCTGGCGCCGCCCGCAGCCGGTGGTGGCCGGGCTGGTCCTGGGCGTCGCGGCGGCCACGAAAGCGACCGCCTGGCCGGCCCTGATCGTGGCCGCGACCATGCTCACCGTGCGGGACGGCAGGCGCGCGGTGGTGCGGTTCATGCTGGCCGCCATCGCCGCCGCGGCCGTCATCATCGGGCCGGTCGCGGCGGTCTGGCCGCACGCCCTGGTCGAGAACACGATCCTGTTCCCGCTCGGCCTGGCCAAGATCAAGTCCGCGGCCGTCAGCCCGCTGCCCGGGCACGTGCTGGCGGACACCGGGCCCACCGGGCACACCATCGCCGTGGCCTTGCTCTGCCTGGCGGGCCTCGGGGTGCTGATCTCCCTGGTGGTCCGCCCGCCGCGGAACGTGCCCTCCGCGACCTGGCGGCTGATCATCGGGCTGGTGCTCATGTTCGTGCTGGCCCCGGCGACCCGGTTCGGTTACTTCATGTACCCGCTGGGCCTGTGGGCGTGGCTGATCGTGTCGCAGCTGGGCGCGCGGCGGGTGCACTCCCCGGGCCGCCTCGATGAGGACGCTCCTGGGGGGCCGCCTCCCCATGGCGGCGTAGCGCAGCCCAGTCCAGCCTGACGCCTCCGGCTGAGCGCCCCGGATCAGCCCCCGGGCAGCGGGTTGTCCGGGCCGGCGAACGCGGCCGAGTCCTTGCAGATGTTCGTGCTCGCGGTGATGCCGCCGTAGCTCTTGGCCAGGTTGCCCAGGGCCTTGGCGGACGACTTCGACCCCGGCCCGGCCCCGGCTGCGGCGAGGCCGTTGAAACTCGACCCGACGATCAGGTTGAGGGACCCCGTGCCCAGCGCCGGGTCCTGCTGCACGACGACCGGGCCGATCAGGGCCTTGAGCGTGTTGACCTCCGGCAGCTGGGCCGCCGAGGAGTACTGGATCACGCTGCTGGTGAAGTTGTAGTTGGCCGCTGGCCCGGTGCCGGTGACGGTGAAGCCCTTGGCGGTCAGGGCCGAGGCCGTGGTGCCCGCCACGCCGGTGACGCCGGATCCGTTCAGCACCTGGACGTGCACCGTGGCCGGGCTGGCCGTGGGCTGCACGGTGGCTGCCTTGGCCTGGGCGTTGGCCTTGCCCTTGGCCTTGGCCTTCGATCTGGCCGAGGCGGGCAGATTCTTATCGGCCTCGATGGCCCGGAACATCCGGGCCGCCTGCGGCTGCTCCCAGGACAGCTCGGCGGCGGGATCCCCGGCGTACGGCACGACGGGGACGGTGACCAGCTGCACCGAACTCGAGCTCAGGCTCTTCATGCTGTTCGCGATGCGCAGCATCGTGGAGAGGTCCAGCCCGCTGTCGGTGGTCAGGGACTTGGCCACGTCCCGCACGACGTTGAAGATCCGGGAGGGCTGGGAGAGCAGGTTGGTCGACTTGAGCTTCTGCATGACCGCGGCCAGGAAGTACTGCTGGCGCTGGATGCGCTGGGTGTCGGAGCCCTCGCCGATGTTCTCCCGGAGCCGGACGAACGCCAGCGCCTGGGCCCCGTTGACCACGCGCTTGCCCGCCGCCAGGTGCAGCCGGGACTGGGGATTGTTGATGGCGAACGGCAGGCAGACCGGCACGCCGCCGACGTCGTTGACGATCGACTGGAAGCCGGCGAAGTTCACTTCCACGAAGTGCTGGATGCGGATGCCGGTTTCCTGCTCGAGGGTCTTCCACAGGCACGGCGCGCCCCCCGCGGAGAACGTGGCGTTGAGCCGCTCGACCACTCCGGGCTGTGCGCTCTGGCCGGGGTGGCCCTGCTTGTCGTCGGCGCAGGCCAGAACCGGGACCATCGAGTCGCGCGGGAAGCTGATGATGTCGGCCCGGGTGTGCCCCGGGGCGATGTGCAGCAGCATCGAGGTGTCCGAGCGGGCGCCGACGACATCTGCCCCGAACTTGGTGCCCAGGCCCTGACGTGAGTCCGAGCCGATGATCAGGATGTTGAGGCCCGCGGTGTACGGCGGCCGCTTGCCCAGCATCGCCGCGGTGACGTTCTCCCGGTGGATGCTGCCCACCACGCCGCGGTACTTGGCGTAGGCCACGAGGGACGTCGCGACGACCGCGAACGTGGCGATGATCGCCGCGACCCCGAGCATCGCACGCCAGCTGGGCCGCGGCCGGCCGCGGCCGTCCCCCGGCCTGCTGAGCGCCGCCGGAGCCGCCGCCCGAACCGCTATAACGGTCCGTTCGTGGCCCCTGATCCTCTGGACCGGGAGCGTAGAGGGCCAGCTCCCAGTCCGTGTCCCCGCGGGAGTCCGATGGTGCCGGCCGCGGCGGTCCGGGTGCGTGCCCGGATACTGAGATACCGCCCCCGGACTCGTCCATGTCGTCGTAGCGGGTCATCGCTCCTCGTGGCGTGGGCCGTGGCTTGCGCGGGTGTGCGGGGGGTATGACACCCATTGTTCCCCGAACGGCTACCGCATGTGGCGTCAATGGGATGAATCGGTCACCTCGCCTTCCGCTGGAATGTCGGTGCCCCGGCTTAGAGTGGAACGCGTGCATCCGGGAGCCCGTCAGGCCGGCCCAGTCGCCGAGAGCCGCGAGCCTGACACCACGCTGAAGCTGGGCCGGCGGGTGCCCTGGGCCGGATGGTGCTTCACCCAGTTCACCCTGCTGCCCGTGCTGCTCGCCCTGGCCTGGCTCATTCCCGGCGCGGCGCTGCTGATGGCCGGCCGGCTGCGGCCCGCCCCCGCGCTGCTGATCTCCGCGCCGCTGACCGTGATCCTGATCGCCGCCGCACTGCGCCGGGTACCCGGGCAGCGGCTGGTCCCGGCGCCCGGCGCCGGCCGGCCGGGCCGGACGGCCCCCGCGTGGACCGGCTGGTGGGGACTGGCGGGCACGATAGTCGTCGCGGCCGGGTTCGGGGCGTGGCAGATGCGGTTCAACTCGCCGCAGATCATCGTGCTGCGGCAGCCGGGCGCGGTCTTCCAGCTCGGTTACTGGATCGCGGGCCATGGGTCGCTGCCCATCCCCGGCTCGCTGCGCGACTTCGGCGGCGCGCACCCCGGGCTCGCCTTCGCGAGCACCGGGCTGGCCGCCACGCACGGCGGCCTGGCCCCCCAGTTTCCGCCGGGGCTGGCCATCGTGGTGGCCGGCGGCTGGTGGATTCACGCCATGTCCACCGCCGCCCTGGTCAGCCCGGTACTCGGGGCGCTGGCCGTGCTGACCTTCGGCGGCCTGGCCGGGCGGCTCGCGGGCCCGCAGTGGGCGCCTCCCGCGGCCCTGGTCCTCGCCGTCACCCTCCCTGAGCAGTACGTGAGCCGGTCGGCGTTCACCCAGCCGCTGGCCCAGCTGCTGCTGCTCGGGGGGCTCTGCCTGGTGGCTGACTCGCTGACGGTGAGCCCCGGGCGGGACTGGCTCACCAGCTTTCCCGGACGGTTGCGGTGGCCGGACTGGCTGTCGCCCAGCACGGCCGCCGCGGCGCTGGGCGGGCTGGCCCTGGGGCTGGCCACGCTGGCCTCGCTCAGCGTGCTGCCCGACCTGATCCCCCTCATCCCCTTCACCGGACTGCTGGTCGCCGCCCGGCGGCCGCAGGCCCTGCCGCTGGCGCTCGGCGTGCTCGCCGGGGCCGGGTACGGGGTCGCGGTCAGCGCGGTGGTGGCGCCGGCCGCGCTGTCCGCCCCGGGCTTCGCGGTGCGGCCGGCCAGCCTGATCGCGCTGGCCGCCGCCTTGGCCACCGTGGCCGCCGTGGCGGTGACGGCCTGGACGCCGGCCCGGGCCTGGATCCGCCGGGCGGCCCAGGGTGCGCTGCGATGGCGCGTGCCCGACGTGGCCGCCGGGCTCGTGGCCGCGGTGCTGATCGCCTTCCTGGTCCGCCCTTCGCTGCAGACCGCGCACTGGAACCCGGGGGCGGGCACCGCCGGGTATGTCGGCGCGCTGCAGAAGCTGCTGGGCCTGCCGGTCCAGCCGACGCGCTCGTACGCGGAAGACAGCCTGTACTGGGTCATCTGGTACATCGGCATCCCGGCGCTGCTGCTGGGCGGCTTCGGGATGGCCCTGCTCACCCGGCGGTGCGTGCGCGCGCTGCTCCGGTGGGCCGACGACGGCGGCGTGGCCCGGGCCTGGGGGCTGCCGCTCGCGATCTTCGCCTGGACCACGGTGATCGTGCTCTGGGATCCGCACACGGTCCCGGACCAGCCGTGGGCGAGCCAGACCCTGGCGCCGGTGGTCCTGCCCGGGTTCATTCTGTGCGGGATCTGGGTCGCCGCGTGGCTGGACCGCCGGGCCAGGGAACGCGGCGCCGGGCGGGTGGCCGTGGCCCTGGCGGCGGCGTTCTTCGTGGTGGCCATGGCGGTGCCGACCGTCGTGACCACGCTGGGCATCAGCCTCTCCCGGACCGGGACCGGGCATTCCGGGCCCACCGCCACCGGGGTCGGCGTGACGCGGACCGGCGCGGGTCAGGCGGCCGCCGTCCAGGGGCTGTGCGGCGCGATGAGTGCCCGGATGTCGGTGGTCATCCTCGACCGGGTGGCCGCCAGCGAGTTCGCCCAGGCGATCAGGGGGATGTGCGGCGTCCCGGCCGCCGTGATGGCCGGGGCTCCGGTGGCGCAGGTGCAGTCGGTGATCCGCGGCATCGCGGGCGCGGCCCGGGAGCCGGTCCTGATGGCCACCCGGCCCGCCGAGCTCATCCCCTACGGAGCGACCCCGCGCCGCGTCGTGGACCTGGTCACCACGCAGGACGCGCACGATCTGACCCAGCCGCCCTCGACGACCTGGCCGATCAGCTACCAGCTGTGGATGACGGCGCAGACCACCTCGGTACCGGGCGCCTAGCAGGCCCGCCGCCGCCGTGCGGCCCAGCCCCGCGCCGATCCACCGCCCTACCCTGAGCCCGGGCATGACGACCCACCTCTCACGATCCGGCGCACGAGGACCCCGCCTCCGTTCTAGAACATGCGTTCGAACAGATTGTGACTTCACATCAGCATCGCACATGTGTTCTAATAGCCGCCAGACCTTCGGCCCGCCGGGCTGGAGCTGCACGGGGGCAGCTCAGGGTCCGCCGCAGTCCCGGCCGCTGCCAGCGGCCGGGGCCCCGTCGTCGCTCTCGGCTACCCGACGATCACTGAACTGATGGACGGATCCCCGGCCGGGCACCGGGGCCTCAACCGGTACGGCCGCACGCTAGAGGTGAGACAGTGACCACACAATTCGAAGACATGATCCGCCAGAACAGCCAGCGGCTCGCCGACCTGAAGAAAACCACGGAGGAACTCGAAAGGGAGCTTTCGGAAGCCCGCGTGTCACTAGAGCGCCAGCTCACCCGGGCCGCCCATCGCCGCGCCGCCCTGGCTGACCAGATTCCCGTGTATCCCGGGCCGGCGGAGGAGCTCATTCCCCGCCGCGGCGGTGTCCCGGCGCATGCTCATTACGAGCCGGACGCGCTGCCCTATTACTCCGCCGATGAGCCGCCTTTCGTGGGCGACGGACCCCGATTCGGCATCAGGTATCCGGCAGACGAGGCCTATGTTCCGGATAGCGCACCGGAGGACGGGGATGGCCTGGATGGCGCACCGGATGACCAGGTTCACGCGCCGGATCCGACCCTGGGAATAGCCAGTCATGGACGGCAGAGCGCGTACCGGCGCCGGCTTTCCCGGCGCAGTACCCTCGCCATCTCCGGCGCCGCGGTTGTCCTGGTCACCGTCCTGGCCGTCATCATCACCAGTGGCGGGGCGTCCTGGCCGGCCAGTGTGGCCAGCGTCCAGGTGGAGATCACCAAAGCCTGCCAGAACCCTGATGTGGTCTCCGAACCCGGCCAGGTGAATTTCGCCTGCGCCAAGGCCTCACGGCAGATCCTGTGGGTCTTCGCGCTGCTGACCAGCAACGACAATCCCAATTTTGCGGACACCAAGACCGGCCGGCAGGGCCTCGAGCCCATTACGCCCAGCCAGGGCGGGGCGGTGGCCGCATCGCTGAACCTGCACCACCCGTACGACCCCGCCAACCCGGTCGACAGCATCGCGGTGGCCGCGCGCGCCATCAACGACATCATCGGCGGCGCCACGGTGACCGGCACCAATGGCAATCCCGTGGTCCAGTCGGGTCTGGAGAGCAATTCCGGGAACTGCCTGCGCTACACCGGTTCCGGGGTGGTCACGTCCCGCCAGGGATTCCCGGGTCTGTGCGGCCGCCCGGTGAGCGGTCCGCGGGGCCAGGCGAACCTGGTTTCTGACGTGTACCGGAAATGGATCGTCGGCGCGTCGGCCGCGGAGGCTCACGACGCTGCGGTGCTGTTCTCGAATGCGGATAACCCCGGTAATCCGCAAGTTCAGGCCATTCTCAGGCGCCTGGGAAACGAGACCCTGGCGGCCTGACGTGACCACTCTCAAGGCCACGCGCCCCGCATTGGCGTTCACGAAATTAGCAGCGGCCCCAGAAACGCCGCCCCGGATATCCGCCAGGATCCCCTGTTCGCACGGAAGAGGTGAACTCGTTGCCTTCGGCAGGCCGGCCACGGTGGCAGCAGATGACGGCGCTGGTGAGCCTCAGCGTGGGCGGAGCCGTCACCGGGTTCGCCTTCGTCCCGAAGGCGGCCGCCGATATCAGCTCGCCGTCCAGCATGCCGCTGAACCTGGTCGCGCTCCGGCAGTCGGCCCGGGCGGCGCAGTCCCCGCAGACCCCGCAGGCGGCGCCCAGCCATGACGCGATGCTGCGGGCCGCCATCGTCCACGTCGCCGACTACTACCTGCGGATGGCCCAGACCAAGAGCCCGGCCGAGATGGAGGCGATCATCTGGCAGCACGACAGTGCCGACGGGGCTGACCATGGCGAATCGTGTGCGGCTTTCGCCAGCCTCACCCTGGAGCTGGGCGCCCAGGTGGTGGGCCGGGAGAGCTGGGTCTCCGGCGGGGGTTCGTATCCGTGGCCCCTGCACAGCTGGGCGGATGTGCGCGTCGAGCCGAACCCCGCCTCCCTGGGGATCATCTCGGTCCAGCAGGACGCTGAGGCCAATCACCGGTGGCACCCGCTGGGCGACGGCTACCAGCCGCTGCCGGGCGACTGGGTGCTGTTCAACGGCCACGTGGAGGTGGTCACCAAGGATGCGGGCGGTGTGCTGCGCACCGTCGGCGGGGACTCGCTGCCCAACTTCTCCGTCAACGCCCACGAATACCCGCAGCCACTGTCCGCCGCGGGCGTGGTCGGGTTCGTCAACAACGGCTCGGTCCCCAGCGCGACTCAGTCCGACGCCACGCAGGCTCCGGCCCCGGCCTCCAGGGCACCTCACCGCACGTCGCACCCCGGCGTTACCGCTGGCCACGGCGCCCTGGCCGACATTCCGGGAGCGGCACCCACGGCGACTCAGCCCGCCAGCACGGCGGCGCCCGCCGCCACCGCGTCGCCGGCCAGCAGTGAGCCAGCCACCCCGGCGGCCACGGGTGCCCCGGACCCAGCTATCCCCGGCCTGGTCCCGGCGCCCCGGTCGGGGCCGGCGGCGGCCGCGGGGACGATGGCGCCGGCCAGGAGGGCGGTGCGGGCCGGGAAGAAGGACAAAATTGCCCCGGGCGGTGCGGCGATTCCCGGGCTCGACGCGGCCGACCTGGTCCCGGGGAAGACGGGGTCCGCGTACCGCAGGCACCACCCGTCGCCGGTGCACAAGCCGCCGACGCAGACCCAGGCGCAGCGGGCGTTCATCAGCGAAGTTGCCCCGGGGGCGATAGCGGCCCAGCACCGGTACGGGGTCCCGGCCGCGGTCACGATCGCCCAGGCCATCGACGAGTCCGGGTGGGGCCAGAGCCAGCTGGCCGCCCAGGACCACAACCTGTTCGGCATCAAGGGCACCGGCCCGGCGGGCAGCGTGCCGCTGCCCACCCAGGAGTACGTGAACGGGCAGCCGGTCAGCACCTCAGCGTCCTTCCGCGTCTATCACGACCTCGCCGAGAGCATCGACGATCACGGCCGGCTGCTGGCTCAGAGCGGCTACTACCAGCAGGCCATGGCGCACCGCCAGAGCCCCAATGAGTTCGCCAAGGCGCTCACGGGCGTGTACGCCACCGACCCCAACTACGGGTCGAACCTGATCACCCTCATGCTGCGCTACGACCTGTACCACTACGGTGCGGCGGAGCAGGGCCAGGCGACCCAGCGAGCCGTCACGGCGGAGCCCGGCAGCGCCACCATCCCTGGGGTGGGCGACGCTCGCTCGGCACCCGCGGAGCGCACGGGGTCCGCTGGTCCGCGCAGCGCCAGCCGGCCCCGACCCGGAAGCCCAGGCCCGCGCCGACCCGGACGGCCTCGCCTGAGCCGACCCGGACGGCCTCGCCTGAGCCGACCAGGACGGCCAGCCCGCAGCCCAGCCGGACCGCCAGCCCCCAGCCGACGGCGACCAGCAGCCCGCAGCCGACACGGACGGCTAGCCCCCGGCCCACCCGGTCCGCGGGCCCGGAGCCTTCCCGGACCGCTAGCCCCCAGCCGACGGCGACCAGCAGCCCGCAGCCGACACGGACGGCTAGCCCCCGGACCACCGGGACCGGCCGCGCGGAGCCCACCCGCAGCCGCAGCCCTCGGCCGACCGGGACGGCGAGCCCGCAGCCGAGGCGGACCTCCAGCCCTCGGCCGGGCGCGACGCCATCGAGCCCCGGACCGGCGGTCGCTCCGTCCGCATCATCCGCGCAGGCGGACATCCCGGGTGTGACCACGCAGGCGCAAGCCGAAAGCGCGACGACTTCTGCGGTGCGCTTCGGGCCGGGCGGCCCCTTTCGTGCCCGTGACCCAGTCCGGCTCCGAGAGCCCGGTGACGTCCGCGGTCCGCTTCGGGCCGGAGTCCCCATTCGTGCCCGTGGCCCGGCCCGCGCCAGAGGTGCGCTCTGCGCCAGCCCGCCCCGCGCCGGGGGTGCGCTCCGTACCGGCCGCCCGCCCGCCGGCCGGCCGCGCGGCCACGGGGCGGTCGGGGCCGGCCCCGGCCCGCGCCACGCTGGTCAGCGCGCGCCGTTACCAGCCGCGGATTCCCCGAGCCGTCCTGAACTCGTTCGTGGAAACGGCCAAGGCCCCGCTGCTGGCCCAGGAGACCACGTACCGGGACGTGGCCAGCTTCCGCGGCATCAGCTGGCAGCTCCTGGCCGCCTGCGACTGGATGCAGTGTGAAGCCCGGACGCGGCGCTCGCCCGTGTACGGCGAGAGGCTAGGCACCGTCAACGCGGACGGCACCAGTTACACCCAGCGGTCCGCGGCGCTGGCGCGCTGCGCAGCCGACCTGGTCCAGCTGGCCCGCACCGTATACGGAATCGACCTGACCCGGGGCGGGGACCTGTCCGTGCGGGACCTGGCCAACGCGTTCGCGGCCTTCCGCTGGGGGGGCCTGCTCAAAGCGCAGGACTGCTCCGCCATGGAGTTCCCGTACTCGGTGGCGGGCCTGACCGAGCATCACCTCGGCATGCACTGGCCCCGAATCACCGCCCCCGGAACCGGCGACCGGCCGGGCGGCCGGTTCCACGGCCGGTTCGGGGCCGTGCCGATCGTGCTGAGCCTCGACTACCCGGCAACCGTCTAGCGAGCGGCCGCCGTCATGCCCCGATTCGCCGCTGCCCTGGAAAGAAGGTGGACCCTGTGGTCCGGATCCTGCTCGCCCTGGTGAGCCTGCTCACCGCGCACGGATCGGGCCGGGCCGTGCTCGCCGGTCCCGGGGGACCGATGGCCCCGGCGCCGGCGCCGACCGGCTCGCAAGCACCGGCCGGCTGGCCACCGGCGGCTGGCCACCGGCCGGCTCGCCAGCGGCCGGAGCGGGGATGGCGCCCCCGGGCCCGCCGGGCCCCCCGGTCCCTCCCGGCCGGCCCCGCACCGGCTGCGCACCCGGATCATCGTGACCGCGGTGCTGGTGCTCAGCGGCCTGATCTTCCGCAAGGCGATCGCGTCCGTGGTCCTGGCCGTGCTGTCCGCGGCGCTGCACCTGGTGGGCCTCAACGTGCACCTGCCGAGCGTGCGGTTCGCGTGGCCGTGGCAGGTCATCACGGCCGGGACCACCACCCACACCGATCTAGGTCCGTGGGTGCTGCAGAAGATCGAGGGCATCTCCCAGCCCGCGCTCGGCCAGGCGAACTTCGATTTCTACTTCACCCGGAAGGTGTCCAAGAACATCGGGCCCTGGCCGTGCTGGTACGCCAGCACGTTCTACGCGGTCGGGCACGCGTCCGCCACGGTGAACCTCAACCCGGGCCCGGCCTGGTGGAAGCCGGCGGCCGGGCACTACCGGCTCCAGGTGCTGAGCCGCCCGGCGGCCGGAAAGCCCGGCCACGTCTCGGTCACGATGGTGCTGCCGCAGCCGCGGCTGCCGCAGACCGTGCACGACATCACGATCGACAACATCCCGTCCCGGCCCATCGACACCCAGCACAGCTGGACGTATCCGGGGTTCGGCTGCGGGATGGTGCTGCGGCCCCAGTTCGCGCCGTCCGTTCTCTACCCCCAGGCGCAGCAGATCGCCTTCTACAAGGCCACTCACCTGCCGGGGGTCACCCGCCCGCTGATCGGCAGTGCCGAGCACGAGGCCGCGCAGACCATCCGCGGCAGCTTCATCCAGCCGACGCTGAACGCGCTGGGGTACACCCTGGACCAGTTCACGCTGCGGTGGGCGGCCAGCCCGGCCAGCGCCGGGCCGGGCAGGTAGCTCGCGCCGGGTACGTAGATTCCGGGTAAGTAGATACTGCACCGCGTAACGACTGCACCCAGTAGCTACTCAGCCGGAAACTGAGTACGTGCACCCAGGCGAACTGCCGCTCCCGCTGCCACACTGATCCGGTGGGCCTGCAGGCGCAGCTATGGCGGGCGATCGCGGCGTTCCGCTTCGCCTCACTCGGGTACGCGGCCGTCCTGCTGGTGGTCGACAGCGGTGAATACCGGCGGCTTCCTTTCGCCTGGGTTGTGCTGGCCGGGATGGCCGCCTGGACTGTGGTCACCACGTACGCCTACGCCCGGCCCGCCGGGCGGACCCGCGGCCTGCTCACCGCGGACGTGGCGGTCACGGCGGCCGCGCTGCTGTCCACGATCTGGCTGCAGAACGGCGCGCCCGTGACCGGACCGGTCATGCCGGTCACCGCGACCTGGGCGGCCGGGCCGGTGCTGGCCTGGGCGGTGGCCGCGGGGCGGCGCGCCGGGCTGGCCGCGGGAGCCGTGCTGGGCGCCTGCGATATCGCGCGGCACCAGCCCATCTCCGGCGCGTTCAACGCCTCCGCGCTGAACGGCCCGATCCTCCTGCTGCTGGCCGGCTGGGTGGTCGGGTACGTGTCCCGGCTCGCCGCAGCGGCCGAACTCGCGATGCAGCAGGCCGCCCAGACCGAGGCGGCCAGCCGGGAACGTGACCGCATCGCCCGCGGCATCCACGACTCCGTCCTGCAGGTCCTGGCCCTCGTGCACCGCCGGGGAGCCGAGGCTGGCGGCGAAGCCGCCGAGATCGGCCGCCTGGCCGGCGAGCAGGAGACCGCGCTGCGCACCCTGATCGGCTCGGCGGCCAGGCAGGAGTACCCGTTCGGCGAGCTCGACCTGCGGACCCTGCTGGCCCGGGAGACGACCGCGGCGGTGTCCGTGGTCACCCCGGCCGAGCCGGTGCGCCTGCCCAGCGAGGCCGCCCGCGAGGCCGCGTCGGCGGTCCGGGCCGCGCTCGACAACGTGCGGCGGCACTGCGGCGACACGGCCAAAGCCTGGGTGCTGGTCGAAGACGAAGGGAACCTGGTCACCGTGACCATCCGCGACGACGGGCCCGGGATACCACCGGGACGGCTCGACGAGGCCGCCGGGGACGGGCGGCTGGGCATCAGTCACGCGATCCGGGGCCGGATCCGTGATCTGGGCGGCTCGGTCCACATCGCCTCCGAGCCCGGCAGCGGCACCGAGGTGCGGCTGCACGTGCCGCGCTCGCGTGAGATGGCCTAGGCTGCGCCCGGTGAGCGAGGTGCGTGAGCCCGTGGCCCCGGTCCGCGTCATGATCGTGGACGATCACCCGATGTGGCGGGACGCGGTGGCGCGGGATCTCACCGAGGCAGGCTTCGAGGTGGCCGCGACCGCGGCCGACGGGGCGCAGGCGCTGCGCGTGGCCGGGGCGGCGCGGCCTGACGTCGTCGTGCTCGACCTGGGCCTGCCCGACGCCCCGGGCGTGGACGTGACCCGCGGCCTGCTGGCCGCTTGCCCGGGCGCCCGGATCCTCATCCTGTCGGCCAGTGGTGAGCAGCAGGACGTGCTCGACGCGGTCAAGGCCGGCGCCGCCGGGTACCTGCTCAAGTCGGCCGCCCGGACCGAGTTCCTCGACGCGGTGCGGCGCACCGCGGCCGGGGATGCCGTGTTCACCCCGGGCCTGGCCGGGATGGTCCTCGGCGAGTTCCGGCGGCTCGCGTCCGCGCCAGCCGCCGGCCCGGCGGACACCCCGCAGCTCACCGACCGCGAAGCCGAAATCCTGCGGATGGTGGCCACCGGGCTGTCGTACAAGCAGATCGCCGGGCGGCTCGTGCTGTCCCACCGGACGGTGCAGAACCACGTGCAGAACACGCTGGCCAAACTGCACCTGCACAACCGCGTGGAGCTCGTCCGGTACGCGCTGGAGCACGGCCTGGATTCCTGCGCCGCGAAGACCACCCCGCCCTAACCGGGTTCCGCCTGCGGCGGCCTAGCCCGGGCCGATGACGACGTCGCGCAGTTCCCGGCGGTTGGACCGCGGGGCGCACCGGCGGGGATGGCCGATCCGGAACACCGCGACGGGCACCGGAACCCCGGCCCGGGCCGCCACCGCGGGCGCGGTTTCGGGCCGGTCCACCGCGATCGAGATCGGATGGCAGGCGAATCCGGCCGCGGTGATCGTGACCCAGGCCCGCAGCAGCCGCAGGCCCGCCGCGACCAGGGTGACGGCGTCCAGGTCGGCCGCGCCCAGCACGGCCACCGCCCGGGCCCGGGCCAGCAGCCTCGCGTCGCGGGCCGAGTAGGCCAGGGCCAGCGGCGCGGGCAGCCGCCCGGCCCGGATCGCCAGGCGCAGCGCCGCCCACTCGAGCCGGGTCAGCGGCAGCCCGGCCGGGGTCATCCCGGCCGGGGCGCCGGGGTCCGCGCTGGTCCAGCGGCCCAGGTCGGTCACGAACCGCGGGTCCTTCCAGGACAGGACGCTGGCCCGGGTCACGAGCCTGGCCATGTCCCGCGGCGGCACCAGCACGCAGCCCAGGCGGGCCAGCCCGGCCCGGAGGTCTCCGGGCAGCGGCGTCCGGTCGTAGGCCTGGCGGTTGGTCCGCCGGTCCGCGGCCGCGGCCGCGAGTGGATCGGTCACCTCGCCCGCCCGCGCGCCGCGCAACCGGATCACCCCGACCAGCAGGTCCGTGCCCTCCCGCCTGAACTGCGGGGCGAACTCCGACCGCTGGCCGTGGCGCTGGGCGGCCAGGTCCAGGGTTTCCAGGAACGCGCCGATGGCCAGGTAGGCGTCCCGGTCATCGGGGTCGTAGGGCAGATAGTCCAGGTGGTCGTAGTGCAGCTCGTAGCCGCCGTCCGGCCGCACCGCCAGCCGCCAGGGCTGGGCGTTGTGCGCCGAGGGGGCGCGGAGCGCCTCGGAGAGGACCAGGCGGTGAGTCTCGGGCAGGCGGTGAGTCTCCGGCTGGGACGGTGACCTCATCGCACGTACCTCCGCTTGATCTGGCCCGGGCGGACCGTGAACGGCCCGGTCCCGTGGGCGTGCAGGACGACGCCCAGGCCGGTGCTGCGGGCGTCCTCGGCCGCGGCGGCCCGGAAGTCCGCGCTGTTGGCCATCAGGCGGGCCCGCACCGCGGCGGCCAGGCGGCCGGCCAGTTCCCCGTCGTACGCCGCCGGGTCGCGCCACGTCTCGACGTGCACCAGCGGCCGGGTCAGGCCCGCCTCGTCTTCGGCCAGGTCCAGCGCGAACCCGGCCACGGCCGCCGCGTCCGGCGCTTCACCCAGGCCCCACTCGACGTCTTCGGGGTAGATGTTCGCGCCGTGCACCGACACGGTGGAATCGCTGCGCCCGTGCACGTACAGCAGCGGCAGGCGCAGCACGGGCGCGGCCGACCGGTCGCGGCTGCCAGCCGCGGGATCGAGCCCGAAGTCGCGGCAGATCTCCGCCATCGTCCCGAACGGCAGCATCCCGCCCGCGTCGTGCACGTTGTAGCGGATCCGGGGGGACAGCGTGGCGGGCCGCGACACGGTCACGACCAGTTCGCCGTCGACGGTCTCCGCGTAGTAGTCGGCGGGGTCGTACTGGAAGATCATCGGCAGCCGGCCGTGCTGGCCGAACAGGGCCTGGGCCAGCGCGGGGGAGGCCGCGGCCTGCTGGCGCAGCCACACGGTGAGCGGGAACTCGGCGGCGATGCCGATGTCCAGGTCACTGGCACCGTAGGCCGAGTAGACCGCGCGGAAGCTGCGCTCCAGCCGGGCCCGCAGCGTCTCGCTCATGCCCTCACCGCCGGTGAAGCCGAAGATCTGGTAGCCGGACAGGTCCCCGGCCTGCTGCAGCAGCGCCCGCAGGAACGGCGGATAGCCGGTGATCAGGTAGGTGTAGCCCGGGCCCAGCAGGTCCAGGACGGACAGCACCTTGCCCGGCTCCGGGCCAGGCGATTTGATCAGCCCGAGCCGGCCGAGGGCGCGGGACACGTTGGTACCGGTCGCCCACGCGCCCATCGAGAACGCGTTGATGGTGACGACCGGGCGGCCCGGCCCGGTCTCGTCCTGGATCAGGTGACGGACCATGACGGCGAGCTTGCGGCGGACCTGCTCCAGTTCGGTCACCGACCGGATCCAGGTGTAGGGCTGGCCGGTGGACCCGGACGACTCGTCCAGCTCGGCGGCCGCCGGCAGCGCGCCGTGCCGGCAGCGGGCCGCCAGCGGGTACGCGTCGATGTAAGACTTCTTGTCGGCGACCGGCAGCTGGCTCAGCCACGCGGCGGCCAGGCGCCCGCGGCGGGGGCGGCCCGGCGAAGTCGGCGAAGGCCGGGACGGTGGCGAGGGCCCGGCGGGCGGCCGCCGCGGCGGCCAGGGGGGACACCAGCTCGGCGAGCCGGCCGGCCCGCCCGGCCGCCCGGAATGCGGGAACGCTGCGGGTGGCCGCGGAACTGGCCAGGCGCACGCCCGCCAGGCGGAGACCAGGGAGAGGAATCATGCCGTCATCGTCGGCCGCGGGAGTTGTGTCCCGCCTGAGCCCGGGTACTCAACCCCGGGCCGCCCGGTACTCAGCCGGGCGATAAGTGACCGGCGCGGGGTAACGCCAGCACAGCCGCGCCCGTACTCGTATCCTGTGCGGCGTGCACCGTCACGCGCGGCTGGCCGCCGCAGCCTGCGGCCTGGCCGCCACCCTCACCCTGGCCGGGTGCAGCACGGGCAGCCCCGCCCCGCAGCGCACCACGGCCCAGGCGGCCGCGACCCGCCGGAGTTCGCCGGCGGCGAGCCCCAGCCCTGCGCCCACGCCCAGCCCCACCCCGACGGCCTGCGCCGCGATCGCCCCCGGATTCCCCTGCGCCATGCGCGACCGCATCCGGCAGGTCAATCGCTACATCCGGCACCTGCCCGGCTCGCTCGGCATCGTCCTCGACGACCGGGCCACCGGGGCCATCTGGCGGAACGCCAACGCTCACGTCCAGTACCCGGCCGCGTCCACGATCAAGCTGGCCATGATGACGGACCTGCTGCTGCGTAACCGCGCCGGGAGCATCCACCTCACCCCGGCCGACCGGTCCGCGATGTTCCAGGCCCTCTACACCAGCAACGACAACGACGCCGACCACCTGTGGTTCGCGTACGAGAACGCCGGCTTCATCAGCGCCATCCGCGCGTTCGGCATGCGCAGCACCCGGTTCACCACGTCGGCCTACTGGGGAAACATCGACACCACCGCGCAGAACCTCGACAACCTGATCAACTACGTCCTGACCAGGACCCCCGCCCGCGTCCGGAACTACCTCGTCTACCGGCTCCAGCACGTCAGCGCTCTCGACCAGCAGTGGGGAGTCTGGGGCGCCGGACCCCGGAACCATCCCGGCAACAAGGACGGCTGGGAACAGGACCCCGGTCCTACCTACGGCACGTGGATCACCAACACCGTCGGCTTCGCGGGCCCGCACCAGCAGTACACGGTGGCCATCATGTACGACCTGGGGAACTACGACGAGAACGGCAATTCCGGCTTCAGGTACGGCACCAACAAGCTCACCCAGATCGCGGCCCGGCTGTTCCAGGGCCAGCCCACCGCTGCCCCGCACCCCCTACCCTCCGCCGTGCCGTAAACGCCCAGGGTCATGGGACGCGGGCGGACTGCGCCGCTAGGCTGGCGGCGTGAATCGCCCGGGGACCGGCTTGCGAGGGCCGCGACCGACACTGGTGCTGGCCGGGATCCTGGCCAGCGGGATCACCCTGCTCGCGGCCGGGTGCGCGAGCTCCGGCCATGTGGCCACGCCCGCCGGGCAGCAGCGTCCCGCGGCGACGGCCGGCCCGGCTTCCTCGTCGCCTGCGGCGCCGGTCTCGCCGTCGCCGAGCACCGCGACGGCGCGCACCGGCCAGCCGACCGTGATCCCCGTGCCGCCGCCCGCGGGGGCGCTGCACCAGACCCGTACCGTGCCCAGCGCCGGGACCCGGGTGTTCCGCGCGGAAATGACGGACCTGTGGGCCGCCGTGGTGACCGGCCAGGCCCGGCTGGCGGCCCAGGCGTTCTTCCCGCTGGCCGCGTATACCCAGGTCAAGGCCATCGCCGACCCGGCCGCGGACTGGCACAGCCGGCTATTCGGTGACTTCCGGCTCGACGTGTCCGCCGCCCACCGGTTCCTCGGCGCGGGCGCCCGGCACGCCACGCTGGTCCGGGTCACCGTGCCCTCGGCCGGGGCCGCCTGGATCAACCCCGGCGTCTGCTACAACGCCGTCGGCTACTGGCACGTGGGCGGCGCGCGGCTGGTGTACCGGCAGCACGGCCAGCTGCGCTCGATCGGGATCGCGTCGCTCATCTCCTGGCGCGGCCGCTGGTACGTGGTGCACTTCGGCGCGGTGTTGCGGGCCGGGACCGGCGGTGTGGTGGACGCGCCCGCGACCGGCCCCGGCGTCCCGGGGCCGGCGGGCGGCTGCTGAGCTCCCGGTCCCGGCGCGCCCCACCACCGCGGTCAACAGCGGGCTGCGCCGGGCCCGCGCCCTCGTCGCGCGGGCCCTGCCCGCCCAGGACGACGTCGCGGAGCCCGGCGGATCGCGGAGCGCGTCCTGCTGGACCGCTTCGCGGCCGCGTTCGAGGACGCCGACGTGCCCGCGCTGGCCAGGCTGCTCCGCGACGACGTCGTGCTGGAGATGCCCCCCGTCACGACCTGGTTCAGCGGCCGCGCGGCGGTGTTGACCTTCGTTGCGGAAAAATTCCTGACCACGCGCGGCCGGTTCCGGGTGCAGCCGGCCCGGGCCAACGGCCAGCCGGCGTTCGCCGCCTACCTCCGCGGGGAGGACGGGGCGTACCGGGCGCATGCGGTGCAGGTGCTGACGGTCACGCCCGGCGGGATCGCGCGGCTGGACGTCTTCCTCGACCCGGGCCTGTTCCGGGTGTTCGGCCTGCCCGCGCACCTGGGCGAGCCGGTGGCCGCCGGGGCGGCGACTGCGGGGCCCGCGGCTGGTCTACCTGGGTAGCCGGCCGCATGAGGCGGCCGCGGACTCCTGGGGGGCAAGCTCATGACGCAGCACAGATAACGGTCCGCCCGGCGCTGGTCACCGGGGCCAGCCGGGGATTCGGCCGGGCCATCGCCACCGCCCTGGCCGCGCGGGGTGCCGGTCACCGGGGTGGCCCGGGACCGGGCCGCGCTGGACCACCTGCGGGCCGAGCTGGGCAGCTCGTTCATCCCGGTGGCCGCGGACGCCGCCGACCCGGTCGTGGCCGGGCAGCTCATCGACGCCTGCCGGCCCGGCCTGCTGGTGCTCAACGCGGGCGCCCCCCCGCTGGCCCGGCCGATCCAGCGGCACACCTGGGAGACGTTCAGCCGGAACTGGGAGGTCGATGTACGGCAGGTCTTCCACTGGACCCGCGAGGCGCTGCTGCCCCAGCTGACCCCGGTCACCGGCCTCGGGGCGGCGGCCGTGGCGGCGTACGCGGCGCGCGAGGGGATCGGGACGGCGGCGTTCACGGAACGGGCCGGGCCGCCTCTGACCGCTGAGCAGGTGGCCACGGCGGTCCTGGACCTGGCCGCCGGCGACGAGTCCGGCCTGGACGCCTACCTGCTGACCGGCGCGGGCCTCAGCCCGGCCCCCTGAGCGCCGGCGGCGGGGTACTCCAGTCGCTGACGGCGGCGATGATCTGCGGCGGTGTCTTGGACGCGGCCCGGGCCCAGGCCGCGTCCAAGGCGGCCGGAGTGAGATGGCCCCGGGCCGCCGCCAGGGCCTGGTGATACCCGGCCGGGTATACGGGGGGTAGGAACACGCCGATCTGGGTGCGCAGGGCGTCCCGGGCCGCGCCGAGTTCCGCGGCCCGCCCGTACTCGCCTTGCGCGGCCGCGAGAATGGCCAGGCCTTCCAGGCACCACGGCAGGTAGACCATGTTGCCGGTGGCCTGGAACAGCGACCCCGCCTCGGCCAGGACGGCCTGGGCGCGGGTGGCATCACCCTCGGCCAGATCCACGTGGCCCAGCAGCATCAGCGACATGGCCGAGCTCCAGGGATCCGCGTACCGCCGGGCCACGTCCAGGCTCTCGTCGAGCACGGCGCGGGCCCGCGGCAGGGCGCCCAGATTCAGCAGGGCGGTGCCCAGCCCGCCGAGATCCCGGGCCAGGATGGGCTCGGCGCCGTGAGCCCGGTGCGTGTTCGCGCTGTCGGTGAAAAACCGCGCCGCCTGCGCGTAGCGGGCCGAGTACAGCTCCACGGTGCCGAGCACGAAGAGGGCCTCGGCGCGGCCGCCGGTATCGCCCAGGGTGGTGAACAAGTCCAGCGCCTCCGTCGCGAGGACCGCCGCCTGCTTGAAGCCGGCCCCGTTGCTGGCCACCCAGCTGAGGAAGAACAGCACCTGGGCCAGGATGAGCGGATCGCGGGATTCGCGGGCCGGCGTCAGGCTTTCTTCCGCCAGGGTTCCGGCCCGCGGGGCATCGCCGGTGAACATCGCCGCGTAGGCCAGGCCGAGCAGGGCCGTCGCCACCGCGCTCGGGTCGGCCGCGGCCCGCGCCAGCGGCAGCGCGGCCTCATGAGCCTGGACCGAGTCGGCGTAGTGGTTCATCGCGCGGGCCAGCAGGCCCCGGGTATTCAGGGCTGTCGCCTGGTCCGCCGGGGCTCCCTGCTCACCAGCTAGAGCGACAGCCTGGTCGGTGTACCCCATGGCCTCAGCGAAGGCGGCCTGGTCCATGGCCAGCCGGGCCGCCCCGACCAGCCAGTTGACCTGCGTCGCCGCGGGAACCGGGCCGGCGTCGCCCGGCAGGGCGAATGCCTCGATGAACCACCGGCGGCCCTCGCTGAGGTGACCGCGCTGGGCCCAGAACCGCCACAGCGCGCCGGCTAGCCGCAACGCCGACACCCGGTCGCCCCGCTCCCGCGCCCAGTGGAGGGCGGCCCGCAGGTTGTCATGCTCGTCGTCCAGCCGCGCCAGCCCGGTCACGACCTCCGGGCCGGTGAGCGCGGTGGCTGCTTCCTCGGCCAGGGCCAGGTAGTAAGCGGCGTGCCGCTGCCTGATCGCGGCGGCTTCGCAGTGCGCCGACAGCTGCTCGCTGCCGTACTCCCGGATCGTCTCCAGCATGCTCACCCGGGGGCCACCCCGCGGAGGGCCTGGCTGAGCGGGCTCCGGCGGCGCGTCCTGCTGGAGCAGGCTGCTGGCCGCGAGCGACGTCAGCCCGTCCAGGACCGGGGGCCCGTCGCCGCCGGCCGTGCAGACCTGCTCGGCCGCGTCCAGCGTGCAGCCGCCGGCGAACACGCACATCTGCCGGAACAGCGCTTGCTGCGGCTCGTCCAGCAGCTCGTAACTCCAGGCAATCGCGTCCCGCATGGTTTTCTGCCGGCCGGGCAGGTCGTGCGCCCCGCCGGCCAGCACCGGCAGCCGGCGGTCCAGCCGGTCGAGCAGAGCCACCGGTGACAGGAGGCGGGTCCGGGCCGCGGCCAGCTCGATGGCCAGCGGCAGCCCGTCCAGCCGCCGGCAGATCCCGGCCACCGCCAGAGCGGTCGCAGCGTCCAGGGTCAGGTCTGCACCCGTGGCCCGGGCCCGCTCGGCGAACAGCTGTGCGGCCGGCGATCCGGCCAGGATTTCCCGTGGCCCGGCGGCCTCGGGCACGGCCAGCGGGGCGACCGGGTATTCGCGGCCACCCCGCACGTCCAGGGCGACCCGGCTGGTGACCAGCATGACCAGCTGCGGGCACGCCTCCAGCAGGGCGAGCACGCTGTCCCGCGCGGCCAGGAGGTGCTCGAAGTTGTCCAGCAGGATCAGCAGCTGCCGTCCCCGCAACGCTGCGGCCAGCCGGGCGGGCAACGGGGCCGAGTCGCGCTCGTCCACCCCCACCCGCTGGGCGATCGCGCTCAGCACCAGCCCCGGGTCGCGCAGGGGCGCCAGGTCAACGAACACGGCCCCGTCGGCCAGGTCGCCGCCCCGCTGCTCTGCCACCTCGATGGCCAGCCGTGTCTTGCCCACCCCGCCGGGCCCGGTGAGGACCAGCAGCTGGATGTCGCCCCGGCGGAGCAGTTTCAGCACGGCCGCCGTCACGCCGGCCCGGCCGATCAGCGGGGTGAGCGGCCGCGGCAGGCCCCGGCGGGCCGGCGCCGCCTGGTCCGCCACACCCGTCCCGCGGGTGTCCTGCGGCCGGGCCGCCGCGAGCAGTTCCGCGCGCCCGTCCGGATCTGCCCCCAGCGCGTCGGCGAGCAGGGTCACCGTGCCGAGGCGCGGCGTACGGGCCGGGTCGCGCTCCAGGTCACTGACGGCCTTGGCGCTGAGCCCGGCCCGCCCGGCCAGGGCTTCCTGGGTCAGGCCGGCCGCCAGCCGGTGGTGCCTCAGCAGCGCGCCGAAGCCGCCGGCGCCCGCGCTCACCGCTCGCCCCGCCGGCCGGCGGCCGGGAAACGGGGAGGGAACGGGGAGGGCTCATCCTGTTGCCCCGCGCTGTCCCCGCGGACCCTGGGATCAGGCCGCCTGCCGAGATGCCCGGGGAGCACGATCATGGCCCCAGATGAACTGAAGTCCCGCGCCCGCCGCGTCGTCGAGGAGTTCCTCAACCAGGGCGACATGGCCGTCGCCAATGAGCTCATCTCCCCCGACTGCGTGCACCACATCCCCGGTGGCCCGCCGGTCCACGGCCTCACGGCGCTCAGGGACTGGCTGACGCTGACCCTGAGTATCTTCCCTGATTTCCACGCGATTGTGGAGGACGAGATCGCGGAGGGCGACCGGGTGGTGCAGCGCATCAGCTGCTACGGCACTCATGAAGGCGAATTCTCCGGTGTCCGGCCGACTGGCCGGCAGGTCTCGTTCCAGATCATCGATATCAGCCGGGCCGGGCCGGACGGCAGGTTCGCCGAGCACTGGTCAACTGCGGATCTGCCCGCCGTGCTGCACCAGCTCGCCTGGCCTCGCCAGTAAGGCCGCCCTCAGTTATCTGATCCCTACATCCTCAGGGGGAACCCGATGCCTTCCACCGTCCAGACGGACAGCCGATCCGGGCTCACCAGCGTCCGCCGCGGTACGCTCGCCGCCTACCGCTGGCTGCTGCTGGGCTTCCTGCTGCTCGGCGCGGTCCAGATCTTCCTGGCCAGCCTGGGCGCGTTCCGGCTCGACAACACAGGCGTCTCCGGTGATACCGCGTTCGCCCCGCACCGCGCGGTCGGGTTCACGATGGGTGGCGTCGCGCTGGTGATCCTGATCCTGGCCCTCATCGACCGGCCCGGCACCCGCGCGGCCGTCCTCGCGGCCGTGATGTTCGTCCTGGCGTTCCTGGCCCAGAGCCTGCTCGCGAGCCTCGCGGACAACACCGTGCTGTTCGGGGGCCTGCACGCCCTGGACGGGCTGGCCATCCTGGGCATCGCCGCGTTCCTGTACGTGGCAGTGCGCCGGCGGCCGTCGTGACGGGCTGCGCGGCATGACGGCGGGCACGGACGAGCAGATGGCGGGCGTGCCGGTGCAGGCCGCGGCCGGCAGCGGCGGACGGCCCGGCCTACGCCTCATCGACGCCTTGTGGGCCGGCTCGGTCCTGATCGCCGTGGCGGGCGCCGTCCTGACCGCACTGACCTGGACTGACTACAAGGCGAACGACAGCATCTCCCAGGCGGGAGCCGCGGTCTCGACGGTGGCGTACGCCACTCTGGGGGCGCTGATCGTCCGCCGGGTGCGCAACCCGATTGGCTGGCTGCTGCTGGCCGCGGGAGTCAGCACCGGGCTGATGACCCTTCTTTCCGGCTATGCCGTGCTGGGGATCACCACGCATCCCGGCGCGGTGCCCGCGCCCCGGCAGGCCGGCGCGGTGTCTGAGTGGCTCTTCTTCCCGGTCGTGGCCGTGCTGGCGTCCGCGCTACTCCTCTTCCCGACCGGGACCTTGCGTTCGTGGCGCTGGCGCCCGGTCCTGGTGCTGAACTTCCTGGCCATCGGGCTGCCGATGATCGGCTTCATCCTGGTGCCCAGGCCGGTGGCTCTCCCGGCACCCGGCGGTTACTCGCTCAAGTACCAGAACCCGTTCGGCATCCCGGCCGCCGGCCGCGCGCTTTCCGCGGTTCCCGTCAACAACCTGAATTCCCTGACGTTGCTGTCCCTGCCGTTCCTGGCCGCGGGAGCGCTGTCGCTGATACTGCGCTACCGGGCGGGCGACGGGGAGCTGCGGCGCCAGATCAACTGGGTGGCACTGGCCGGCGCCGCCTTTGCCCTGGTCCAGCTGGTGGCGATCGTGGGCATCGTGGCTGACCACGGCAAGCAGCCGCCCATCTCTGGCGCCGCCTATGCCGCCTCCGCCTTCATCGGCCTGCTCGGCTTCCCGGCCGCGATCACGGTGGGGATCCTGAAGTACCGGCTCTACGACATCGACATCATCATCAACCGCGCCGTCGTCTACGGCCTGGTCTCGGCCGGGCTGACCGCCGTGTACGCCGGCATCGTGCTGGGCATCGGGGCGCTCGCCGGCCAGCAGGGCAGCCCGGTCCTGACCATCGCCGCCGCCGTCGCGGTCGCCCTGCTGTTCCAGCCCGCGCGGCAGCGGGCCCGCCGGGTGGCCAACCGGCTGGTGTACGGGGAACGGGCCACGCCGTACCAGGTGCTGTCTGACTTCGCCGAGGACATGGCGGGGCAGCTGGACTATGACAGGGCCGTGGACCGCATGGTGACGGTGCTGGCCGGCGCTACGGGGGCCACCCGGGCGGAGGCCTGGATCCGGGTCGGCACCGAACTGCGGCCCATGGTGATCTGGCCGGATGGATCCGCTCCGCTGGCCGCTCTCCCGCTGGCCGGTGGTGACCTGCCCGCCTTCGACGCGGCGACCCGGGCCGTCGCCGTCCGGCACGGCAACGAGCTGCTGGGTGCGCTGGTCCTGCAGAAGCCCAGGAACGAGCCACTGACCGCGGCCGAGGACAAGCTCCTGCAGCACCTCGCCTCGCAGGCGGGACTGGTCTTCCGTAATCGCCGGCTTACCGCTGAGCTGCGGGCGACTATCGCGGAACTGACAGCCTCCCGCCGGCGGCTGGTGGAAGCCCAGGACGCGGAGCGGCGGAAGATCGAGCGGAACCTGCACGACGGGGCGCAGCAGCAGCTCGTGGCGCTCTCGATCCAGCTTGGCCTGCTCGAGGAGTCCGCAGGGGATCCCGGCTCGGTCAGGCAACTGGTGCCCCAGCTCAGGAGCGCGGTCCGGGCCGCGGTGGACGACCTGCGGGACCTGGCCCGCGGCATCTACCCACCGCTGCTGGCCGAGCAGGGCCTGGCCGCGGCGCTGCTGGGCCAGGTTCGCCGCGCTCCGCTGCCCGTCTCGGTTGACGCGGATGGCGTGGGACGCTATCCCCAGGACACCGAGTCCACCGTGTACTTCTGCGCGCTGGAAGCCCTGCAGAACGTGGCCAAGTACGCGGCCGCCGCCCAGGTCACGGTCGGCCTGTCGTGCGTCCGCGGGGGCCTGCAGTTCAGGGTGACCGACGACGGCGCAGGGTTTGACCCGGGCCTGACCCGTAAGGGCACCGGCCTGCAGGGGATGGCGGACCGGCTGGCCGCGCTCGGCGGCACGCTGCACATCGATTCACGGCCCGGGCACGGCACCACGGTGCAGGGCTGGCTGCCCGTGGCCGGCCAGGAGGGCGGAACGGCCCGGGTGTGCTGATCGCCTCACTACGATGGCCAGCGACGATATGCCACCGGCCACGTACTGACTGGAATGAACCACGCAGATGCGACAGCGCCGTCCCGGGTCTCACCCCTGCGCCCGACGGCTTCGTGCGGTGCGGGAGGCCGCCAGACCGCGGTGGTGTTCCCGCGTTCTCACTGGCCTGCTGGCCGCGGTCGTGATGGCCGTGTCCGCCTGCGGCGGATCGTCCCCGGGAGCAGGCGCGCGAGCCACGGCCACGACCCCGCACCCTCGGGCCACCCGGGCGGCCGCGGGCTCGACGGCGCCCAGCCCGTCAGCGGCGGCGGGGACGCCCCAGTCCTGCGCGGACCGGGTGCTGGCCCGGATGTCCCTGGCCCAGCGGGTCGGGCAGCTGTTCATCGTGGGGCTGGCGGGCAGCGTGCTGGACTCCGCCACGGCCCGGGCGATCAGGGCGTACCACTTCGGCTCGGCCAGCTTCATCGCCACGGATACCGCGGGTGTGGCGGGGGTGGCCGCGGTCACCCGGGCGGTGCAGTCGCTGTCCTCGGCGCGGGCGACCGGCGGAGCCCGGTTCTTCGTGGCCGCCAACCAGGAAGGCGGCGAGGTCCAGGCGCTGCAGGGCGCCGGGTTTCTCGACGATGCCGAGCGCCGTCGCGCAGGGCATGCTGGCCCCCGCCGAGCTGCAGGGCCTGGCGCGGACCTGGGGCAGCGAGCTGCGGGCCGCCGGCGTCAACCTCAACTTCGCCCCCGTCATGGACGTCGTCCCGGCCGCGGACATCAGCCAGAACGCCCCCATCGGGCAGCTGATGCGGGAATTCGGCCACACCCCGGCCGTGGTGACCAGCCATGGCGTCGCGTTTATCCGCGGCATGACCCAGGCCGGCGAGGCCACCACGGCCAAGCACTTCCCGGGGCTGGGCCGGGTGCAGGGAAACACCGACTTCAGCGCCGGCGTGATCGACACCCTCACCACCATCGATGACCCCTACCTGCAGACCTTCCAGGCGGCCATCGACGCGGGCGTGCCATTCGTGATGGTGGCCCTGGCCACCTACACGCGCATCGACCCGCGGCATCTCGCGGTATTCTCCCCGGTCGTGATGCGGACGATGCTGCGCGACCGGATGCATTTCGGCGGCGTGATCATCTCCGATGACCTGGGGGCGGCCCAGGCCGTGGCCAGTGTGCCGCCGGGCACCCGGGCGGTCCGGTTCATCTCCGCGGGCGGTGACATGGTGACGTCGAAGTACGTCGGCCCGGCCGAGGCCATGGCCCGGGCAGTACTCGACCGGGCCCGGGCCTCGCGGGCGTTCGCCGGCCAGGTCGACGCGGCCGCGGGGTACGTGCTCGCGGCCAAGCAGCGGTCCGGCCTGCTGCCCTGCTGACGGAGAGCGCGGCCGGGCGGGCGCACCGGGATCGCTAGGGACCTGTTCCGCAACAGCTATAGAACATACGTTCTACCCATGTTACCGTGTCTCGACGGCACGTTCGAATATGTGGCACCCCAACGCCGCCGCAAGCTGGTCCTCCCTGCTGGAAACTCCAGGACGCCCGAACGGCCAGGGATGAACACATGGAGGACCGCGATGCGGTTGCTATGACCCTCTTGGATGGGCAGGTTCGCAATGGCTACGACCCAACATGGCTGCGGAGGCAGATCAGCGGTGGATTCGGGCTCATCCTGGGGCGTGGCCGGCCTGGGTGAGTGGCCGGTGCTTTCTTACCGCAGGCTGACGGAGACCGCGGCCCGGATGTTCCGTCTGCTCCCGGTCAATCCTGGCCCCGATGTGTCCACGGCCGCGGCTGCGGTGCTGGCGGATCTGCAGGATTACGAGGCGCACCGGATACTGGTCGGCCTGGCCCGGGTCAGCCTGATCGAGCCGGCTCCCGGTGACGAGGGCCGGTGGCGCATGAACGATCTCGTTCGCGCATACGCTCAGCAGCTCTCCGACGCCCACGCTACAGCCGACAGGCGCGAGCAAAGCCGGGATCGGTTGCTCAGCTATTACCTGAACATGACCGCGGCGGCCGACGATTACCTGCGCCTGCTGCCCGGGATGGATGAGCCCGAGGAGTTCACCAACCGCGACAGCGCGCTCGCCTGGCTGGACCGGGAAGGGGGCACCCTGACCGCCGCGGTCGTGATGGCGGCGGACACCGGCCGTGACCAGACGGCGGTGAGCCTTCCTCTGCTTCTCGCGGATTACTTTGCCCAGCGCGGGAGATTTGGTGAGTTGCTGGCCACCACGACCATCAGCCTGGCTGCCGCCCGGCGGCTCGGTGACCAGGAGGGCGAGGGCGACGCGCTGACCAACCTCGGGGGCGTCCTGCTGGAAATGAGCAGGTTCCAGGAGGCGGCCACCGCGCAGCAGGACGCGGTAGCCACGTTCCGGGAGACGGGCGACCGGCATGGCGAGGCCGATGCGCTGAATAACCTGGGCCTCGCCCTGCACGGCCTGGGCCGGCTGGACGAAGCGGTCACCGCGCACCAGGACGCGGCGGCCATCTTCCGGGAGATGGGAGACCGGCACGCCCAGGGCAAAGCGCTGAACAACCTGGGCCTCGCCCTGCACGGCCTGGGCCGGCTGGACGAAGCGGTCACCGCGCACCAGGACGCGGCGGCCATGTTCCGGGAGACGGGCGACCGGCACCGCGAGGGCAAGGCACTGACCAACCTCGGGGACGCCCTGCGGGATGCCGGGCGATCGGCGGAAGCGGCCACCGCGCGGCAGGACGCCGCAGCCGCCATCAGCGACCTTCCCGCTGGCGCGGCCAAGGCATAGCGCCGGGAATCTGAAGTTCCGGCAACGCCCAAGTCACTCTGCTGACGGTTTATCCGTCTTAGGGGCTATGTAGCGCAGACCACTCATGTCCTGGTCGGATAGCCCGTCACGAAACAGGAATCCGATTATCGCCGTATTCAGTTCATACTCGTCGGCCAGGCTCGCAGGGCGTTCCAGCTGAAGAGCATCAAAGAGCTGTAGATGATGCAGATCAATAGCCGCCGCCAGGCTGACCGAAAAGCTGCGCGCTGCGGCTACCGCGGCCCGATAGCATGCCCAGCACAGCACGTATGTTGCCACCGGCAAGAAGAGCCAGGACTCGTGCCATAGAAGCAAGCACAGGCCGCCCGCGGTGGAGAGACCGGCTACTACACACAATCGTGCTGCCGCGTCCAACTGATTCCGCCGGTCGCTGAGTTCGGCCTGGCTCGCATCTGACAGCAACGGATTCAGGCGCGGCATCGCGAACTCCATGTCCAGCCCGTAGCGGTCACCAGCTCTCGTCTCGCCGGTCCGCAGTGTGTTGCCGAGGTCTGTGGGCAGCAAGTCTCCGTCCTTCGCGGGCAGCCAGTACTGCCGCTGCCGCGCTTCAGCGGCGGACTGCTCTGATAGCGAGTCCAGCCATTCCTGGTCCGCCGCCTGGCGCAGCTCATCCCGGAGGCGGTTCGTAAAAAGGCCAGCAGCCGCCGGCCGAAAGGCAGCCCCTGCCAGTAACCCTCGACGAGCTGAATAAGCGGAGTCTGAAGAGGATGGATGGCAACGGAAATGACGAGTACGGCCAGAAGAATTATGATCCCCTGGCGTATCGTGAGGCCGTCCAGCACCTTGACTGCCCGCGCCAGCGACGGAGCGCGCCCCGGCGCCCCGGCGGCGAGCAGAAAGCCCAGGTATCCGAAAAGCAAGATATTGGGTATCACGGTGACGACCAGGAACCGCGTGTCCAGTCTGCTAGTAAGCGCGTCCACGGCTTATCCTGCTTCTCTACTTAAACAGATGGCGCGTGTCGGTTACCGTAAGATCTTCACCAGCCCGGACTTTCCGGGCGTTGGTGAGGGGATGCCAACTGTCCGGTGGGCCAGAACATTGTGGCCGGTGGTTCTTCGTGAACTGTTCGACTCGCTGGCACGCGGGAAAACGGCATTGCCAAAGGTTGGCGCCGGAACGGAAGGTGACATCCCAGGAACGACCAAACCCGCCAAGCATTACGAGGAATGTGAGGGGCATCAACGCCCGTTTGCGATGGGAGGTACCAGCCATCTGCTCAGCCTTCTCACCGGAAGTTCCCTCATGATAGGCCTCACCCGTCGGCCTGTCTGCCCCGGTTCGTTCCTGATCTGCGGCACGATCGAGTCGTGGCCAACGGAAAGAGCGCGCAGACCGGCCCGGGGCTCCGGATGTCGGCCTGGCTGCCGCCCGGCCTGGCGCTTGGCTGGCTGGCCGTGCTGGCGACGTTCGTCCGCGGTGCCGGTGCCCTGCTCGCCGCCTGGGCCGCCACCGTCTCCCTCGCGGTCCTGCTTGCGCGGCGGCACGCCGAAACGTCAGGTGGCCGGAGCGAGGCCGACGAGGATCGAGGCGCGCCGGAGCACCCGTCCGGCTCGGACGATGCCCGCACGTCACCGGAGGTTTCACCGCCCACACCCGCGGGTGTGCGACGGTGGGCTGCGGGACGGTACGGCCGGCTCGGCGGATACGACGGAGAACGCGGCCAGGCCGGCCGCTCACGATCCCGATCCTGAGTCCACCCCCGGGCAACTGGCCACCGGAGAAATCGCCGCGACGCTCGGGCTGCGGGTACTCACCGCAGACGAAGTCGCTGCAGTGTTGCGCGTGGATGCGAAGGTGATCGTCGCGGCGATCAGCAGCGGGGAGTTGCCCGGCAACCGGGTCGGCACCAACTGGCGAGTGGACCAGGGCGCACTGACGCGCTGGCTGCAAGGGCGATACGGGACGGCCGCCGGCTCGCCCGGGTCCGCGCCGCCGGCCGAATTGCGGACCGACCCCCGCTGACCAGGCAGCCTCGGCCGTGGGGCCCGCGCCTGGACGGCGGCTCGGGCGATTACATCGACCTGACCGGGGTTGTTCACGAGTCCAGGGAGTGGACGAGTTCGATGGCCCGGGCCAGGTTGTCCAGCCGGGCGGCGAGGGTGTCACCGGCCGGGTATAGGCGGACGGTGCCGACTCCCGTGTCGCGCCAGGTCCTTAGCCTGGTGCGCACCATGTCCTCGGTGCCGATCAGGGTGGTCGCCAGGACCATCTCATCGGTGATCAGGCTGGCGGCGCCGTCGCGGTCCCCGGCCTGCCATCGCCCGAGGACCTCGGCGGCGGTCTCCGCCCAGCCCTGGCGGCTGTAGGCGTCGTTGTAGAAGTTGGTGGTGGCCGAGCCCATGCCGCCCAGGGAAAAGGCCAGCTCCTTCTTCCGGCTGGCTACGGCCTGCGCCAGGCCGGCCTTGTCGATGAAGTCGACTTCGGCTCCCTGGCAGATATCCAGATCCGCCCGGGTGCGCCCGGCCCGGGCCAGGCCGGCGTCCAGCGGCGCGAAATAGGCCTCGGCTCCTTCCGGGACGAAGCTGGTTCCCAGCCAGCCGTCGGCGAGTTCCCCGGTCAGCTCCAGCATCTTCGGTGACAGCGCGGCCAGGTACACCGGCACGGACACGGGCGGCAGGCTCACCCGCATGGGGCGGCCCTCACCTCCGGGCAGCGGGATGCGGTACTGGCTCCCCTGGAACGAGACCTTCTCTCCGGCGAACACGCTCCGCAGTATCTGGACGGTCTCCCGCATCCGGGCCAGCGGGTGGGCGAAGGGGACGCCGTGCAATCCCTCCATGACCTGCGGGCCGGAGACTCCCAGGCCCAGCAGGAACCGGCCGCCGGACAGCTGGTTCAGCGTCATCGCGGTCTGTGCGATCACGACCGGCGAGCGGGTGCCGACCTGGATGACCGCTGAGCCCAGCCGCATCGTCTTGGTGCGGGCCGCGAGATAGCCCAGCGGGGAGGGTGCGTCGGTTCCCCACGCCTCCGCGACCCAGCAGATATCCAGGCCCAGTTTCTCGGCCTCGCAGGCAAACTGGATGATCTCCGGCCAGTTCCCGGCCGAGCCTTCGATCGTGGTCGCGGTCCGCATCACGGCGCTCCCTCAGCCAGTTCCTTGATGACGGCGAGATTGCTCGTGAGTCCGGCCTCGAACTCCCGCATTCGCACGAACACGATCTTCTGCTCGTTCCCGGGCATCGCATCGATGGCCAGGTTCAGCCCGGACCGGCCGGGGCCCAACTGGGCCCGCTGCTCCAGCAACGTGCCCAGCCCATCCGGGTGCAGGCTGAACCGCCAGGTGGCCGAGGGATGGCCGGCGTCCCCGACCGCCCACCCAAACTCGCGGGGCTCATCGCAGGTGACGATGGTGCTGACCGTCTCCCAGCTCCCCAGGGCCCGGTGGGTGTTGCGGCCGCGGAAACGGCGGCCGACCGCAGGCTCGTCCGCCCCGTCGAGCCACTCCACCTCCCGTAGCTCCGTGCTCAGCCTGGGCATCAGGTAGATGTCGCTCACCAGGGCCCACACCCGCTCCGGCGGGGCCTCAATGTAGGTCTGCACGGCCACGGCCGGACCGTCGGCGTAGAGCTGTCCCGTCCACTCCATGCTGCCTAGCTTCCTCCGCTAGGGCTCATGCAGGTAGGCGGGGACCGGTGCCGTCAGATCCGCCGCCGGGACGCCACGGCCCGATGGCGCTAGACGGCGGGCTGCTTCCTCGCCATGAAGAACAGGCTGGGCCCGAACGACAGCGGTGCGAACGGGACCTGCATGGCGTACTCGGCGGCGAGCATCAGCTTTTCGGGCATGATCCGCTTGAGCGCTGGCTGGCGGAGATTGGACACCGACAGCACCCGCTCGACGAGCAATCCGCAGGCCGCCAGCTGCCGGGCCACGGCGGCGGGATGATGGTTGACGAACGGGATGCTGTCACTGGCCCTATTGGCCTCTGACCGGATATCAACCGGCACAAAGGGGATTTTCTGGCCGCTCCGCCAGTAACGGAGCCGGTTGACCGCGTGCTTGACGTTGGCGGCCTCGACGATGGCGTATCCGCCGGGCCTGATTATCCGGGCGATCTCGGAAAGTTCCTGCTCCGGATCCGGCAGGTGATGCAGGACGCGGACCATGACGGCCAGATCCACGCTGGCCGCCGCGAAGTCCAGGTGAGCTGCGTCGGTGAGCCGCGTCTCGATCGCCGGGTGCCGCTCCAGGTAGCGTTCGGCCACCTCCAGCTGGCGGTAACTCGGGTCGGCCAGGGTCACCCGGTCGGCGTACCCGCGGAGCACGACCGAAAGCCGGCCGTATCCGCCCCCCACGTCCACCGCGTGGCCGAACCTGCGGCCCTGCAGCAGCCGGGACAGCGCCATTACCTCGGCGCGGTGCTCGTAGCTGCGTCCCGCCCAGTAGCCCAGATAATCGACGTCCGCTTCGTCGTACTCGCTAGGAACGGCGCTCGCCGCGTTTACGGCTGCTATTGTGCTTATGCCCATTGTTTTCCCCTGATTTGCCACCGTACGGCAGCCTGCGACGGAATTATTTCCGTGCGGCCGGTACGTGCCCCCGTGATCGCTGATACCCGGCGGCTTTCCCGGTAAAACAACGGGGTCATGCCGGCAGAATCAGACCCGGAGAAATGGGTTGAGATTGGCGTCCGCAATGTCGTACATCAGGCTGTCCAAGCCGTCTTGACGGACACCGGGGTGCCCGTCCCGGTTGCGGCCACGCGCGCGGGCCCGCAGGCTGAGTAGCGTCATGTCCGAAGACCAGCCTGCTGGAGCGGTGGCCCGTGAGTGACATCCTCAGTCAGGGTGGCGACCGCGAACCCAGACGGTGGTGGCGCTGGGTGATCCCGCTCGCCGTCCTGGCTGCGGTGACCGTGCTGATCGTCCAGCACCTTCACCACCGGCACGGTCCGGCACACCCTCTCTCCGTTTCCCCCAGCCAGACCACCCTGCCGCTGGTACCCCTGGGCCTTCACGTCCGGGAACCCGGCGGAGTCAGCGGGCTCCCCATGTCCCGCGATCGCAGCCTCCGGCTGCCGCTCGCCGGACCGCAGCCCGCGTGGCTGTGGCTGGGGACGGGGCACGAGCAGCCGATCGGCGGGCTGCCCCGTGACGAGTCCGGGTACCAGTTCAGCCGCGTCCCCGGCGGCTGGGCGGTCCAAGCCGGTTCCGGCGGTCCTGTCCGGTGCGGCAGTTGCGCCGGACCGCGGGTGCCGGTCTACTTCCTCGCCGACGGCGCGCGGTCGGCGACCCGGCTCGGGACCGCGAACCAGGTCGCCCCGGGTGCCTCGGCCCGGGCCCTGTGGCTGACGAGTTATCCGCCCGGCACCGACATGAGGACCACCGCGGCCACGGCGCAGGAGGTCAGCCTCACCGGCGCACCCTCCGGGCCTTCGTTCAGGCTGCCCGCCGGGTATGCGATCGACCAGTCGACCGACCGCGGCCTGCTGCTGGTCCCGACGGCTCAGCCGGGAACGCCCGTCTACTCGCTGTGGAAGCCTGGTGCCGCGCAGGCCAGCCGGTCCTTCGCCGGGGTCATAGCAGCCAGCGCGACCCAGGTCGCCTGGGCGACGCGGTGCGCCCCGCTGTGCCACGTGCGGGTGCTGGACCTGGCCACCGGCCGGCAGACCGCCATCGCGCTCCCGGGGGCGAGTTCGGCCGTCAACGGCGCGTTCAGCCCGGACGGGAAATTTCTCGCCCTGCAGGTCAGTTTCAACAGCCGCGGCGACGACGGGGCACTGGCCATGCAACTCGATGTCGCGCCCATGTCCAGCAGCCGCCCGGTGGCGAGCAGCCGCCCGGTGGCGAGCAGCCGCCCGGTGGCGAGCAGCCGCCCGGTGGCGAGCAGCCGCCCGGTGGCGAGCAGCCGCGGGGTGGCGAGCAGCCGCGGGGTGGCGAGCAGCCGCGGGGTGGCGAGCAGCCGGCCCGTGCCCGTACCGGGGATGAATGTCAGCAGCGACGCCCTGGTCAGCTTCGGCTGGCCCGGGCGCGGAGACGACCTGGTCGCCGAGCTCAGCTTCATCACGGAGGTCCAGGTCGCGTCCTGGTACCCCGATGCGCACCAGCTCGCCGTCGCGGTCATCAACTCCGGGCCGGAGTCCGGCTCCCTGGTCCTGCGCTAGGAGCCCGGGGCCGGCCCGGGCCCCCGGCTGGGCCGTCCCCGGCCGGGCCGCGGCCGACAGGATGCTCTGGCCACTGGGCAGCGGGGTGACCCCGGTGAACTGCCAGCCGGCCGAGTCCAGCAGCTGCCGGTACTGGTCGCGGGTGCGCTCACGGCCGCCGCTCATCACGAGCAGGTGCAGGTTCAGCAGTTCCGGCATGACCGGGCCGGGCTGCTCACCGAGGACCGCTTCCACGATCAGCAGCCGGGCGCCCGCAGGAGCCGCGCGGCGGCAGGTGCCCAGGATGCGGGCCGCGGCGTCATCTAGCGGTGAGGGTAGAACTTCCCGGCCCGGTCAGGTAGCCGGCCAGCTGCCCCGCCAGTTCGGCGGGGTGGGACAGGGCGGCCAGGTGGCCGCCGGGCACCACGTCCACGTCCAGGCCGAGGCGGTCCTTGGCCACGCGGCGCTGGAACTCCAGCGGGAAGAACCGGTCGTCACGCCCGGCGATCACCCGGGTCGGGACGTCGGGCCACCGGTCGATGGCGCAGGGCTGGCCGAACGCGATATCGGCCTCCGGGGCGCCGGAGGCCTGCCCGGAGGCGAGGACCTCGGCGGGCAGGTCATGCAGGAAATAGGTGTCCAGGTCGAACTCGGCCGGGTACCCGCCGTCGCGGGCGGCGGTGACACGCGCCTCTTCCGACCCGGTGTTCCCCCACCACGCTCCAGGTGTCTCACCAGGACACGGGATCATGGCGTTGACCAGGACCAGCAGCCTCACCGGGACGTGGGCGCACACCATCGGCGCGGTGAAGCCGCCCATCGACTGGGCCACCAGCACGACGTCCCGCCGGCCGTCGGCGGCCGCGGTGACCAGGCTGACATAATCGGGCAATCCTGCGGACGCCTCGTCGCCGGGGAGGTTGACGGCGATGGCCTCGTGGCCGCGGGCCTCCAGCAGCGGGGCGACCCGGTACCAGTACGACCCGGAGCCCCCGGCCCCGGGGATCAGCACGAACGAGCTCACGGGCAGCTCCCTCTCCCTCGATGTCAGAAGGTATGACGCGCGGGGACGGCGTCACTCACCGGCCGCCGGAACGCCTCGCCCGGCAAAACGCCCAGGACGGTACGGCGCGAGTTCCGCCCCGGCCGGGCCCCCAGGCTCGGCAGCACCGAGCAACTCGGAGGCGATGAGCGCGGCCAGGTGCGCGCCGAGGGTCACGCCGCTGTGGGTCACCGCCACGTATATCCCGGGGGCGTCAGGCAGCCAGCCCACGATGGACTGGCCGTCGGCGGGCATCGGGCGCACGCAGACCCGGTACCCGGTCACGGTGGCGTCGTCGAGCCCGCCGGTTACCCGGCGCGCGCGGTCCAGCAGCTCGCCGGCCCAGCGCCGCAGCTCCGCCTCGGACGTGTGCAGGTCCACGGCCGCGTCGGGCGCTTCCAGGTGCACCAGCCCGCCGTCGTGGGGCCGCAGGTGCACGCCGGGCGCGTGGACCATCCGGGTCAGGCCGGCAGGCGCGGCGGGGCCGGCCTGCACCACGAGCCCGGGGGCCGTGGCGCCTGGCCCGGCCCACGGGATCAGCGGGACCGCCGCCGCGGTCCTGGCCGCTGGCCGGCCCGCCCCGGCCAGCGCCGCCCCGGCCAGCGCCGCCAGCCGGGGCACCTGCGTGCCCGCGCAGCACACCACCACGTCCGCCGGTATCACCTGGCCCGCGGCGGTCCGCACCGCCCACCCGGGGCCGGGGGATTCCCGGACGGCCTCGAAGCCCGTCACGCGCCCCGGCTCCCCGGTGATCACCGTGGCCCCGTGGCGGACGGCGTGGTCCAGCAGGTGGCTGATCACCGGGCCGGTGAGCAGGTACCCCTCTCCGGGAAACCAGGCCACCTCGGGTGCCGGGCGGGGCAGCCGCAGGGACGGCTCGAGTCCGGCCGCTTCCACCGCCCCGATCAGCCGGGCGGGGTAACCCCAGTCGCTGAGCCTGCGCACCCGCACGGCCAGCTCCGCGCGCCCGGCTGCGCTCACCGCCCACTCCAGGTTCCCCACCGGCCGGTGCCACGCGCCCCCGCCCAGGTCCCGGGCCAGCTCGTCCCAGGCGCGTATCCCGGCGTGATTCAGGTCGTGGTACGCCCGGGGAGCCTTGTCGTTGGAGTTGAGCCAGGCGAAGCTGGACCGGGTCGCGGCCTGGCCGGGCTGGTCCTGTTCCAGGAGCGTCACCACGGCTCCCGCCCCGGCCAGCCGCGCGGTCAGGCACACGCCGAGCACCCCGGCGCCGGCCACCACGTACCTGCGCGGTCTGGCCTCGTCTGCCCCGGGCATCCGCGGCCCCTTCCGGCTGGCTTCCACAGATCATGCACGCCACCTCCACGGCATCACGCTGAGATTGATCCAGGCAAGAGCGGCCGGCGGATCCATGCGAGGCAGCGATGAGTTCCGGGCGGGTCCGCCGTCTACCGGGCGGGCCCTGTGATCCGGGCCGGCCCGCGGCCAGACGCGGATAACTGGAGGAGGCGAACGATGCGACTGACCCTGCACACCTTCCTGACCCTCGACGGCGTCATGCAGGCGCCCGGTGGCCCGGACGAGGACCCCGACGGCCGGTTCGAGCACGGCGGCTGGTCGTACCCGTACGGCGACCAGGACTTCGGCGTGACCATGAGCGGCTGGTTCGACCAGGCCGACGCGTTCCTGCTGGGCCGCAAGACCTACCAGATCTTCGCGGGACACTGGCCGCACGTCACCGACCCCGGCGATCCCATCGCCACCAAGCTCAATACGCTGCCGAAGTACGTGGCCTCGACGACCCTGCACGCTGCGGACTGGCACAACTCGTCACTCCTCGGCGGGGACGTCGCCGCCGAGGTAGCCAAGCTCAAGGAACGGCCCGGCCGTGAACTGCAGGTACACGGCAGCGGCCAGCTGGCCCAGACGCTCATCGAGCACGACCTGGTGGACGAGTACCGCCTGCTGTACTTTCCCGTCCATCTCGGCTCGGGGAAGAAGCTGTTCCGCGACGGCGCTCCGGCGGCCGCCCTGCGCCTCCTCAGCACCGCGACGACCGGGACCGGCGTGATCATCGCCAGCTACGAGCCGGCCGGGCCGCCCCGGTACGGTTCCTACGCCCTCGATCAGGAGTAATGCCTAACCGTGACGCCCAGGTGCGCCCAGGCGGTAGAACCCGTCCAGCACCTGGCGGGCGTCGTCGTCGGCGACCGTGACGTCCCAGCGGACTTCATGGCCGCCGGCCGTCACGGTGAAGTCGAAGAAAGCGCAGCAGGCCTTCTCCCGGCGGGCCAGGTCGCGGACCCAGTCCTCGACGCCCGGGCCGGCGCGGAAGCGGAAGCTGATCGAGGTGGCGGTCCGGCTGCGCCCGGCCAGGTGCTGGCCGAACAGGCGCCGGTATTCGGCCATCCGCTCTGCGACTGCGCCCGGGGTGCCATCCAGCTCACACACCACAGGCGGCAGCGGCTGGGGCCGGGCCGCCAGTGGCTGGTCATGGAAGGCCAGTGGCTGGGAACGACCGGGTAGGTCCATGGGCAGGCTCCCTGAGGCGGCATACCGCGCTCGCCGCGGCTTGCGATCACCAACGTAGAGTCTGGACTCAGGTCCAGAGTCAAGGAGGCAGCCGTGAAGATCGGACAGGTCGCCGCGGAGGCGGGTGTCAGCATCGACACTGTCCGGTTCTACGAGCGCCGTGGCGTGCTCCCGCCCGCTCCACGCACCGCATCGGGTTACCGCATCTTCACCGAGGCCACCGTGACCAGGATCAAGCTCGCCCGCAGGCTGCAAGAACTGGGCCTGACCCTGGACGAGATCACCGGCGCGCTCCACGCCCAGCACGAGGGCCGGGCCACCTGTGAATCCGAGCGCTGGCGGCTGCGCGCCGCGTTGGACCGGATCGAGGCCCGGATCGCGGACCTCGCCCGGCTGCGCGGCGACATCGGTGCCGCCCTCGCCACGTGCGAGGCCGGCTCCTGCCGCGTCCTGGCTGGCTAGCCCGGCCCGGCGCCGTTCCCGTCCAGCGTCCCGGCAAGATCGCTGAGGGTGCCCGGGTGCCGCGCACGCGAGGGCTCGATCATGGCGCGCTCTTCCACTCTGCGGGGGTGGGTTGCGGTGAGTCCAGGACCGGAAGACCTGCGGCCCGAGGTGGCCCGGGCCGCGCGCGTGCTGTCCGCGCTCGGGCTCGTGACCGCGTACGGGCACGTCTCCGCCCGCGCCGGACCGGCCATGCTGATCACGCCGGCCGCAGACCTGGCCACCGTGGCCGGGGCCGAGGTGATCGAGGTGCCGCTCACCGCGGCGGCGCTGCCGCCCGGCGTTCCTGCCGAGGCCTGGGCGCATCTGGCGTTCTACCGGGCTCGTGGCGACGCGGGCGCGATCGCCCGGGCCCAGCCGCCCGCGGCCTTCGCCGCGGCGGCCGTGACCGCGGCGCTGCCCGCGCTGCACGGCCAAGCGGCCTGGCTCGGCGCGTCCGTTCCGGTGCACGACAGCGCGCTCCTGCTGCGGTCGCCTGACCTGGCTGACCGGGCCGCCAGCAGCCTGCGCGAAGGTGAGGCGCTGCTCCTGCGCGGGAACGGCGCGCTCACCCTGGGCGCCACACCCGGGATCGCGGTGGCCCGCATGTGGCTGCTGTCCGCCGCCTGCGACGCCTTCCTGGCCGCCCGCCGGCCGGGCCGGTGCAGCCGCTGTCCGCCGGGGAGATCGCGTCGTGGCGGGCGGTCCAGGACGAGCTGCTGCCCCGGTTGTGGCAGCATCTGAGCCGCCGCGCCGGGGAGGAGACGTAAGTTCAGGTCCAGATGGCCCTCACGTCCAGATGGCCCTCACGTCCAGATGGCCCTCACGTCCAGATGGCCCTCACGTCCAGATGGCCCTCACGTCCAGATAGCACTGGGGAGGCCATCGCTGAACGTCTCCGGCGGGTCGGGCAGGCAGCGCGCGGTGCCCAGGCTGACCCGCCGGGCGGTCCAGGCCGCGGCGGCCGCGTCGAGCACGTCGTCCACGCCGGCCTGCTCCCCGGCCAGCCCGAGGTCCCCGGCCAGGATGATGCCGGCCTGGGCGAGCAGGGCCCGGCGCCGCTGCGCCCCGGCCCAGGTGGACTTGCGTGCCGCCAGCGGTGCGCCGGCCAGGTCAGCGAAGCTCAGTTCGGGATGAGTCTCCACCACCCGGGCAGCCGGCGGGGCCGCCCCCCGGAGCCAGCCGTTGACGTCCAGGATCTTGGCCCCGAGCGCGAACGCCTGGCGGGAGATGCCCTCGCCGGCCAGCCGCCAGCTGGCGGCCAGGGCAGCCGGGAAGTCACCGGCCAGCACCGCCTCGCGGACCGGGGTGATGAACAGCGACGGCCAGCGCCGGCCCAGCGCCGCCCGCGCCAGCTGGTCCGCGCGGCGCCGCCCGGTATCGGCCAGGCCGATGGGGATGTCGATCGCGACGACCCCGAGGGGCCCGTCCGCGGTCACCTGCTCCGTGAGTTCCCGGATCGTCGGCGCGGCGTAGGCCCGCGGATCACCGCCGGCCAGGGCGATCCCGACCCAGCCTGCCGGCACGCGTTGACGCCGAGCACCCGCTCGCTGCTCATCCACCCATGGTCCCCGCTGAGGCTCGCGCGGGCGGCGGGAACCGGCAGCGGGATCCGCCGATTCTGTCGACGGAGTGTAATCATAGTGATACTTTCGGTTATCGAGCTGCCCCCAGCTCTCGCCCTCCACCCCCCGCGATCCAGGGCTGATCCTGCCTGACGATGTCCCGGCGTGCGGCCATGACGGGCTGAGGGCCACGCGACCAAGGGAGGACATCGCGCATGAGCCCGCCGCCGTGGCCCGGCCCCCCTGCCCGGTCCCGTCATCCCCGGGGGCCCGCGATCAGGGCCGCCGCAGCGGCTCTGGGCACGATCCTCGCCCTGGCGGCCGGCCTGCTCAGCCAGGCCGGGACCGCCCAGGCGGCCACCCCGTGGCCGGCCGGCGACGGGGCCCAGGTCCGGGAGCAAGCCTGGATCGCCGCGCCGCTCACCGGGACGCTGCGCCCCGGGATGGCGGGGACCGCGGTCCGCTCGCTGCAGCAGCGACTCGCCTGGCTGCACTACTACCCGGGCCCGGTCAACGGCCGGTTCGGGACCGACACACTCGAGGCCGTCTGGGCTTTCAAGGAAGTCCAGGGGCTGCCGACCGCGGCCGGCGCCGACGACGTTGACGCGGCCATGCAGCAGGCCCTGGCCCGCCCCCGGCTGCCGCAGGTGCTCGTGCCCGGCGGCGGGGCCACACGCATCGAGGTCAACCTGCCGGCGGAAGTGCTGGTCCTGTACTCACATGACCAGGTCCAGCTGATCAGCCACATCTCGGCGGGCGGAGGGTACCACTACCGCTGCCCCGGCGGCGGGACCTGCGGCCCGGCCCTCACCCCGGACGGGAACTACCGGGCGCGCCTGTTCGTGGCCGGATGGCTGAATGTCGCGCTCGGGCGGATGTACAACCCGGTGTTCTTCATCGGCACGAACTTCGCCATCCACGGCGACGTCCCCATCCCGCTCAAGCCGGCCTCGCACGGCTGCGTGCGGGTCCCGGTGGACGTGGCCAACGTGCTGTACCAGCAGGTCAGGATCAGCCAGGGGGGCGGTACGCCCATCTACATCCGCGGCCGCGCACCGGGCACGCTGATCCCGGCGCCGCGGCCCGGCCACAGCAGCGTCCCCGCCAGGCCGGCGCCGCGGGTCACGGGCACCCGCGCCCCGGTCAGGGTCCCCGGCGTGGCCGGTCTCGTGTCGCCGCGCTAGGGGCCCCGGCTGGCATACTCGGCAGCACGCGTGGCGCGCCCCCGGCCGGGCGGCCGGGGGAGTTGCTGATGAGTGAGTATTTCGATCTCGGTGACTACACCCGGCCGGTGACGACCTCGTCGCCCGCCGCGCAACTCTGGTTCAGCCGCGGCCTGGTCTGGGCGTACGCGTTCAACCACGAGGAGGCCGTGGCCTGCTTCGAGCGGGTGATCGACGCCGATCCCGGATGCGCGCTCGGGTACTGGGGGCTGGCCTACGCGCTGGGACCTAACTACAACAAGCCTTGGGAGGCGTTCGGCCCGGCCGAGCTGGCCTCGTCGGTGTCCCGGGCGTTCACCGCCGCCCAGGCCGGTGACCAGGCCGCCGCCGCGCAGGCCGCCACCCCCGGACCCGGCGGGGCGGCGCCCGTCGAGCGCGCGCTGGTGCGGGCCCTGGCCGCCCGGTACCCGGCCGCGGCGCCCGCCGCGGACTGCGGTCCGTGGAACACGGCGTACGCCGGCGCCATGCGCGAGGTGTACCGGTCCCACCCCGATGACCTGGATGTGGCGGCGCTGCTGGCCGACGCGCTGATGAACCTCACCCCGTGGGCCCTGTGGGACCAGGCGACCGGGCAGCCGGCCACCGGGGCGGCCACGGCCGAGGCCCGCGCCGTGCTGGAGCGGGCCCTGGGCCGCCCCGGCGGGCGGGCCCACCCCGGCGTCCTGCACATGTACATCCACCTGATGGAGATGTCGCCCACCCCGGAAGCCGCCCTCCAGGCCGGTGACCTGCTCCGCGACCTGGTACCGGACGCGGGCCACCTGCGGCACATGCCGACGCACCTCGACGTGCTGTGCGGGGACTACGCGCGCGTGGTGTCGTCCAACGCGGCCGCGATCGAGGCCGACGAGAAGTTCCGCGCCCGCCGGGGCGGGATGAACTTCTACACGCTGTACCGGGCCCACGACTATCACTTCAAGATCTACGGAGCGATGTTCCTGGGCCAGGCAAAGGTCGCGCTGGACACGGCGGACCAGCTGGCCGCGGCCATCCCCGAGGACCTGCTGCGGGTCCAGGTCCCGCCGATGGCGGACTGGCTCGAGGGGTTCGTGCCGATGAGGATGCACGTGCTGGTCCGGTTCGGGCGGTGGGCGGACCTCATCGCCGCGCCGCTGCCCGCGGACCCGGACCTGTACTGCGTGACCACGGCGATGACGCACTACGCCAGGGGGGTCGCGCTGGCCGCGACGGGCCAGGTCGGCGAGGCGGACGACGAGCGCCGCCGGTTCACGGACGCGGTGACCCGGGTGCCCGCGTCACGCATGGTGTTCAACAACACCTGCCAGGACATCCTCCAGATCGCCGCGGCCATGCTGGACGGCGAGCTGGAATACCGCCGGGGCCACCACGACGCGGCCTTCGCGGCGCTGCGCCGCAGCATCGACCTGGACGACGGGCTGCCTTACGACGAGCCGTGGGGCTGGATGCAGCCGGCCCGGCACGCCTACGGCGCCCTGCTGCTGGAACAGGACCGGGTGCAGGAGGCCGAGGCGGTGTACCGCGCCGATCTCGGGCTGGACGGCACGCTGGCCCGGGCCTGCCAGCACCCCGGCAACGTGTGGAGCCTGCACGGCTACCACGAATGCCTGACCAGGCTGGGCAAGCAGGAGCAGGCCGGGATCATCGGGCAGCAGCTCACGATCGCCGCGGCGCGCGCCGACGTGCCGGTCACCGCCTCGTGCTACTGCCAGGCTGACCACGGCCACCGGCCACTGAGCATCGGCGGCTGGCGGGTCACGGTGCCTGCGGCCCAGGCTCCGCACCATGAGCCACGCCGCGCCCCCGTTTGCGGAGGCTTGTGCGGGTACCTCGGGGGAACGCGACGGTTCAGCGTCCCCGGAAGGTCGGTCCGATTGTGGTCAAGGTTCTCCTGATCATCCTGTGTTTCTTCCTGCCGTTCCTGGCGGTGCTCCTGCATGAGGGGCCGACCCGCCGGGTGCTCTGGGCCTTCTTGCTGCAGTTGCTCGGTCACATCCCCGGCGTGATCTACGGCATCTACGTGGTGACCCAGGACTGAGCCAGACGGCCAGCCACGCCAGCCGCGCCGGCCCGGTCCCTCAGCCGAGGTGTGAGTTGACCACCCGGGGGTGCCCGGAGCTGTGGAAGAAGATGCCGGGATACGGCCGGGTCCAGAAGACCGCGCTCGGGTTGCCGTGCAGCGTCGAGTTCTTGATGGTCAGCCAGCCGGTGTAGTTATCGCTGACGAAGAAGATGGCGCCGCCGCCTTCGCGGGCGTGGTTATCGCGGATGACGGTGCCCTCGACCTTGAGGCTGTATCTGTTCCCGTCGGTGTAGATGGCGCCGCCGCTGCCGCCGCCGGCAGTGCCGGCGTTGGCCGGGTTCGCCCCGTAGCCGATGGCCTTGTTGTTCGTCATCACGCTGTTGAGGACCACCCAGGACACGCCGATGCTGCTGAGCGCCCCGCCGTTGGAGCACCGGCCGCCCGAGAAGGTGTCGCCGGTGATGTAGACGGGCCGGTTACGGTACTGGGCCAGCGCGCGGATCGCGGCGCCGCCCAGGTCGGGTCCCGACTGGTAGCAGCGGTTGTTCAGGAACCGCGAGTTGACCACTTTGAGCTGGCCGCCCTCATCGAACAGGGCGCCGCCACCCCCGCCGCCGAACTGGGCCTGGCTCTGCCGGACCTGGGAGTTGCCGTTCTTCAGCGTGATGTTCTGCACGGTCAGCTGCGGCCACTGCTGGTCGTAGCAGTCCGAGGTGGTCCACTTCTGCTTCGGGTCGCAGGTGTTCATGTACAGGATCTGGCGCTTCCCGCCGCCGCTGAGCGTGACCAGGCCCCCACCGTCCAGCACCACCTGGTGGCTGGTGTTCACGACCTTGGCGGTGGCCGTCATGGTGATGGTCACCGGCTTCGGGCCGCAGCTGAACGTGATGACGCCGCCGCGGGCCACGGCCTTGACCACGGCCGCGGAGGTGCAGCTGGCGGGGGTGCCGGTGCCGACCACGTGGTCCGGCTGGCTGGTGTTCACCGCGGCGCCGGCCCGCGGGACGGCAGCGTGGCCGGACGGGTTGCCGAAGTCCGGGAGCCGGTGGGCGGCGGCGCCGGCTGAGGTGCCTGCCCCCGTGCCCGCGGTGGTGCCCGCCGAGGCGGGGGCGGCGAGCAGGCCCAGGCCGCTCACGGCGAGCGCGGCTCCGGCCGGAATTGCGGCCAGGACCCGGCCATAACTACCCATGGGGCGCATGGCGCCTCATGCTAGCCCTGGTGCCCGGGATCTGGGTGGGAAATCAGGCCGCCGCCCGGGCCGGCGTGCCTGGTGGCGCGCCGGTCGTAGCGGCGGAAGCCGGGCAGCAGCCCGGCCAGCGCGGCGGCGCCGGCGATGCACGCCAGGCCGCCGGTCACGATCGAGAACTCCGTGGACACCAGGGTGGCCACCGCGCCGGCCTCCAGATCACCGAGCCGCGGGCCGCCGGTGACCACGGCGATCTGCACCGCGGAGGTGCGGCTCCGGAACTCCTCCGAGGTCGAGGTCTGCAGGATCGCCGAGCGGAGCACGGCCGAGATCACGTCAGCCCAGCCGGCCACCGCGAGCAGCGCCAGCGCGGCCCACAGCACGTGGACCAGCCCGAACGCCACGATGGCCGCGCCCCACACGCACACGGCCACGATCACGGCCCAGGCCTGCCGGTAGATCCGCTCCAGCCATCCGGTGGTGAGCGCGCCTACCAGGGCGCCCGCGGCGGGCGCGGCGTACAGGCAGCCGAGCGTGGCCGCCCCGCCGTGGAACACCGAGACGGCCAGTGCCGGGAACAGGGCCCGGGGCATGCCGAACACCATGGCGTTGAGGTCGATGAGGTAGGCGCCCTGCATGGCCTGCCGCCCGCGCAGGTAGCGCAACCCGTCGGCCACGGCGCCGAGCCCGGGGCGACCCGCTCCGGGGACGGGCGGGATGGCCGGCATGCGGGCCGCGGCCAGCGCGGTGAGCAGGTAGATGACGGCGGTGCTCGCGTAGACCCACTCCAGGTGCACGGCACCGATCAGCAGGCCGGCCAGGGCGGGCCCGACCACCATCCCCACCTGGTCGACGACCTGGATGGCCGCGTACGCGGGGACCAGGTGCCGGGGGGCGACGAGCGCGGGAACCGCCGCGTTGCCGGCCGTGGAGGAGGCGCCGGCCAGCGCCGGCCGCGGCCGCGCTGACCAGGTAGAGCGCGATCAGCGACGGGTGCGCGGCCAGCGCGTTCACGGCCAGGCCTCCGCTGGTCAGCGCGAGCAGCACCGACCCGGCCAGCAGGATGAGCCGCCGGTCGAGCGCGTCGCCGAGCGAGCCGCCGATCAGCGCCCCGACGATCAGCGGCACCAGCTGGGCCAGGCTGACCAGCCCCACCTGAAGCGAGGACCGGGTCAGCGCGTACACCTGGAACGGGATGGCCACCGCGGTGAGCTGGCTGCCGAACACCTCCACGAGCTGGCCGGTGAACAGCAGGCGGAAGCCGCGGGATTCACGCAACGGACCGAGATCGATGAGGATCCGGTTCGGCACGGGGACCATGATGCCTGGTCACCGGCGGGACTGGTGATCCGGGTGGCCGCGCGGCCACCCGGGGTGCCATGGTGTCTGCATGCCGTCAGACGGATCCGACCCCCCCGGTACCGCCGTCCCGTTCGACACCAACCTGCCGCACATCGCCCGGGTCTACGACTACTGGCTCGGCGGGAAGGACAACTTCGCGGCGGACCGGGAGCTGGCGGAGAAGTTCATGCGCGCCGACCCGTCCGTGACCGCCGGGGTGCGCAGCAACCGCGCGTTCCTCGGCCGCGCCGTGCACTACCTGGTCGCCGAGGCCGGCATCCGCCAGTTCCTGGACATCGGCACCGGCATCCCGACCGCGAACAACACCCACGAGGTCGCCCAGCGCGCCGACCCGTCCGCCCGCGTGGTCTACGTCGACAACGACCCGATCGTGCTCACCCACGCCCGCGCGCTGCTGGCCAGCGACCCGGCCGGCGTGACCGGCTACGTCGACGCCGACCTGCGCGACACCGGGGCGATCCTGGCTGCGGCGGCCCGGACCCTGGACTTCGCCCAGCCCATCGCGGTGATGCTGATCGGCGTGCTGCACTGCATCCCGGATGAGGATTATCCCGCCGAGATCGTGGCCACGCTGATGCGGGCGGTGCCGCCGGGGAGTTATCTCGCGCTGTCCCATCCGGCTGCCGACATTCACCCGGAGGAGATGGCCGCCGGGGCCGCGATGATGAACCAGGCGATGACCGGGTCGATCACCTTCCGCCGCCGCGCGCAGGTCGCGACGTTCTTCGACGGCCTGGACCTGGTCGAGCCGGGCCTGGTCTCCACCCCGCAGTGGCGCCCCGGGGCGGGGGTCAGCCCCCGGCCGCTGCCCGGCTGGGTGGGCGTGGCCCGCAAGGTCTAGCCTGGCCGCCGCCCGGCCGTGGCCTGGCCCGGCGCGGGGGGCCAGCCCAGAAGCTGGTCGGTCGCGGGGTCCGGCTGGCCGTCGAAGTACTGGCGGAGGACCTGGCCGAACCCGGCCGAGCCGTCTGGGTCGGCCCGGAGGAACAGGGTCATGGACGAGCGCAGCTTCTGCGCGTCCAGGCCGCCGAAGATCTGGTCCGCGCTGCGTCCCGCCACCTCGGTGAGGACCCGGGCGCTGGCGGCCAGCCGTGGGCCCAGCACCGGATGGCGCAGGTAGGCCCGGGCCTCGTCCAGCGAGGAGATCGCGAACTCCCGCGCCGTCGCGCTCCGGCCCAGGCCTGCGATCTGGGGGAACACGAACCACATCCAGTGGCTCACCTTGCGGCCCGCCCGCAGTTCCGCCATGGCCCGGTCGTAGGTCCCGCCGGCGTCCTGCGCGGCCACGAACCGCTCCAGCCGGCCGGGATCGGAATATCCAGGATTGCGTGTTTTCACGGAACCATATTAGCCAAGCTCAAGAGGGTTATTCGGAGCACTCCGGCGGGCGGATTGGTGTGATGCTAATAACGCTGCGGAATGCGGTCTTTTATCCGGGCCCCCCAATCTGAAAACGCGTCCGGCCCGAATTCCTCGTGATGATGAAGCACATAGCGCAGCGCACGCGGGGCCTCCTCGGGGCCGCTGCGGTCGGCGCCCTGACCGGGCTCCTGGCCGTGGCGGCTGCGATCGGCGTGGCCCAGCTGGTGGCCGGCATCACCGGGTCCGCGGGGGAGCCGGTGATCGCGGTCGGAAGCGCGGCTATCGACCTGACCCCCATTCCGGTCAAGGACTTCGCCATCCAGCATTTCGGCAGCCACGACAAGACCGTGCTGCTCGCCGGAATCTACGTCGTGCTCGCGCTTTTCGCCATGCTTATCGGGATCCTGGGCCGGCGCCGGCTGGCTTACGGGCTGGCCGGGCTGGCCGTTTTCGCCGCTATCGGCATCGCGGCCGTCGCGACCAGGCCCGTGTCGGGTCCGGCCGACGCGGTGCCCACGCTCGTGGGCGTGGCCGCTGGCGCGGTCGTCCTGCTCCTGCTGGTCCGCGCCGCGGCTGCCCCGCCCGCCCGGCGCGCTGAGACCCCTGGCGGTGACGTCCCGGGTACCCCAGACCGCCGCAGGTTCCTCCTCACCGCGGCCGGGGCCGCCGCCCTCGCGGTTGCCGGGGCCGGGGCCGGCCAGGCGCTGCTGTCCCGGTTCAACGTGTCGGCGGCGCGCTCCGGGATCACGCTTCCCCGCCCGGCGGTCACCGGGCCGCTGCCGCCGGGCGGCGCGGACCTCGCCGTCCCCGGGATCAGCCCGTTCACCACGCCCAGCGGGAGCTTCTACCGGGTGGACACGGCGCTCAGCCTGCCCCAGGTCCCGCCGGAGGGGTGGCACCTCCGGGTGCACGGCATGGTCGAGCGGGAGCTGGACATCACCTTCGACCAGCTGCTGAAGCGGCCGCTCACCGAGGCCGACATCACCCTGGCCTGCGTGTCCAACCAGGTCGGCGGGCCGTACGTGGGCAACGCCCGGTGGCTCGGGGCCAGCCTCGCCTCCCTGCTCCGGGAGGCCCGGGTCAAGCGTGGTGCCGACCAGATCCTCAGCACCTCCGCCGACGGCTGGACCTGCGGCACCCCGATCGAGACGGTCATGGACGGCCGGGACGCGCTGATCGCGGTGGGCATGAACGGGCAGCCGCTGCCGGTCGCGCACGGGTTCCCGGCCCGGATGATGGTCCCCGGCCTGTACGGCTACGTGTCCGCCACCAAGTGGGTGGTCGACCTGGAGATCACCACCTTCGCGCAGAAGTCCTACTGGGTGCAGCGCGGCTACTCCACCCGCGCCCCGATCAAGACCGAGTCGCGGATCGACGTGCCCCGGCCCCTGGCCCAGGTCAAGGCGGGCCGGACCGCGGTGGCCGGGGTGGCCTGGGCGCCGCACCGCGGCATCGACGCGGTGCAGGTCCGGGCGGATAACGGCCCGTGGCACGAGGCCCGGCTCGCGCCCGTGCCCGGCATCGACACGTGGCGGCAGTGGGTGTGGGAGTGGGACGCCCCGCACGGGCTGCACACGCTCGCGGTCCGGGCGACCGACGGCACCCACGTCACGCAGCCCTCCCGCCGCGTGCCCATCTTCCCCAACGGCGCCACCGGCTGGGACACGGTCACGGTGACCGTCACCTAGCCCCCGGCGCCTGCTCCCACCGAGATGTTCACCAACCCAATGAAAGAGGAATCCAGAAAATGAAGTACAAGGTCCCGGCCATCGCCCTCATGTCCGCCGGTCTCGCGTTCGGTGCCGCCGCGTGCGGCTCCAGCGGCACCTCGGCCAGCTCAGGATCGAGCACGCCGTCGTCCTCGTCGTCCTCCGCGTCGGCCATGCCCACCCAGTCCGCGCAGACCGCGTCGAAGCCGTTCGGCCCGGCCTGCTCGGCGGTCCCGGCCTCCGGGTCGGGCAGCTTCTCGGGCATGGCCACCGCCCCGGTGGCCACCGCCGCGTCGAACAACCCGGTACTGTCCACCCTGGTCACCGCGGTCAAGAAGGCCAACCTGGTCGACACGCTCAACTCGGCCAAGGGCATCACCGTGTTCGCGCCGGCCAACAGCGCGTTCGCCAAGATCCCGTCCGCCACGCTGAGCAAGGTGCTGGCCAACAAGGCCGAGCTGACCAAGATCCTCACCTACCACGTGGTGGGCTCGACGGTCACGACCGGCGACTTCGCCTCGGGGATGTCCGCGAAGACCCTCGAGGGCAGCAAGGTGACGCTGGCCAAGATGGGCTCCACCTACACCGTCAATGGCGCCAAGGTGGTGTGCGGCGGCGTGACCACCGCCAACGCCACCGTCTACATCATCAACAGCGTGCTCATGCCGAAGTCCTGACTCGGCTGAGCCATTGCGGGGCCGCGCCCGGGGGGCGCGGCCCCGCGCCATGCCACCAGGCGGGGGTGGGCAGCTGCTCGTCAGCCACGATCAATCTGGCTGGCGGCCCCGGGCGCCCGGCTCAGTGTGGAGCGGCTGATCCCGCTCGCCGGAGAAGCGGGACTGTCGATGCCCCACCTCGCGATGGCGTTCGCGATCTCGCACCCGGGCGTCACCAGTGCGCTGCTCGGTGCCCGCACCATGGGGCAACTCGACGACCTGCTCGCGGGGATGGACACCGTCCTCCCGGACGATGTCCTCGACCGGATCGATGAGATCGTCCCGCCCGGAACCGACATCGGCCTCCTCGACCAGGCATACGTGCCGCCGGCGATCCAGAAGACGGAACTGCGCCGCCGCCCGCTCAGCGAGCGCTCCGCGGCCTGAGACAGGCGCCTTTCAGGACTCGCCGGACACACGCCGGCGAGCCTTGAGCGACACGCCCTAGCTCTGCTGGGCGAAGTCCCGGGTGCGGATGGCGACCAGGGAGATCACGCCGGAGACCAGCGCGATGATCGCCGCGACCAGCAGGATGTGGTTCAGGCCGGTGGTGAACGCGGCCCGGGTGATCGTGCCCACGGCCGGCCGGAGCTGCGCAGGCAGTTTCGCGATCACCTGGCCGATCTCGCCGGACTGCACGGCGGAGGCGATCTTCGGCCCCTGGTGGGACAGGGGCGGGACGGCGGCGATCCGGGACCGGACCTCGCTGGCCACCTTGTTGGAGAACAGGGTGCCCAGCAGGGCGATGCCGGTGGCGATGCCGACCTGGCGGAACGTGGAGTTGATCCCCGAGGCCATGCCGGCCTGCTGCGGCGGGACCACGCCGACCGCGGTCGAGGCGAGGGGCGGGTTGACCACGCCGACGCCGAGGCCGCTCACGATCATGCCCGGGATCAGATGGGTCCAGGACGACCCGGCGCTGAGCCCGCGCATCAGCAGCAGGCCCACCCCGACCAGGATGAGCCCGGGCCCGATGAGCAGCCGGATCGGCACCCGGGACGTCAGCCGGCCTGCCACCGTGGCCGCCACCAGGATGGCCCCGGACAGGAACATGAGCCGCACGCCGGTGCCCAGCGGCGAGTAGCCCAGGATGTCCTGCAGGTACAGCACGAGGTAGAGGAGCATCGCGAAGATCGACGCGCTCAGGCCGAACGCCGCGACGCTGCCGCCGGTGAACGTCGGCAGCCGGAACAGGCTCAGGTCGAACATGGGGTGCGCCATCCGGCGCTCGACCAGGATGAAGACCACCAGCAGGACGGCCGCGGCCACCAGGCAGCCCAGCACCAGGCCGTCGGTGAACGACCGCTGGTTGGACTCGATCAGCGCGTAAACCAGCAGCGACAGCGCCGCGCTGAACAGCACGAAGCCCGCCCAGTCCGGCCGGCTGGCCTGCGGCGCGCGGGACTCCGAGACCCTCATCACCGAGATGACCACGGCGATCACGCCGATCGGGGCGTTCACGAAGAAGATCCACCGCCAGGACAGGCCGGAGGTCAGCAGGCCGCCGAGCAGCGGGCCGATCGCCACCGCCAGGCCGGTCACCGCGCCCCAGACCCCGAACGCCGTGCCCCGGTCCTTACCGCGGAACGCGTCCGCGAGCAGCGCCAGGGAGACCGCGAACATGATCGCCCCGCCGATGCCCTGCAGCGCGCGGGAGAGCTGGAGCATCAGCGTGGAGGTCGCGAAGCCGCACAGGACCGAGGCGCCGGTGAACACCACCAGGCCGATCAGGTACAGCAGGCGCCGGCCGTACATGTCGGCCAGGCTGCCCGCGGTGAGCAGGAACGCGGCCAGGGTCAGCGCGTAGGCGTCCACCACCCACTGCAGGTCGGAGAAGCTGGAGTGCAGCGCGCGCTGGATGTCCGGCAGCGCGACGTTCACGATCGTGATGTCCAGCAGCAGCATGAAGGTGCCGAGGCACACCGCGACCAGCGTCCACCACTTGTTCCCGCGTTGCCCGGTGTCCCCGCCGCCCGGGCCTGGCGGGGTACTCCGGTGCTGCTCCTGGCCGGACAGGTCAGCGTGAGCTTCGGTCACGAACGCTCCCCCGGGGTTGGTGACGCATCAGGGCTGCTTAAAGGTTAGGCGCAGGCCGCTGCCCACGATACGGGCGGCCTCACATCCATGGTTTCGCGGGTCAGGGCCGGACCGGTTGCCGGACGTAATGATCTGGGCTGATCCCCGCCGCCCTGCGCGAGAGTCCCGCGGGGGCCAGCGCGGTTTGGGGGCAAGTGAGGGGATACTGGGGCTATGCCCCACCGGCAGCACAGCAGGAGCGGGCCGGCCGTCCGGGAGGACATCGATTCGGGCGTGGCCGAGCTCGTGGCCGACGGTGACCGGCCGCGGGCCTGGACGCTGCGGGTGGACGGCATCCCGCAATCCCACGTGGACCTCGACGACCCGCTGTACCTGGAGTTCGAGTACATGCGGCGGTTCGGTCACCTGGCCGACCTGGCCGCCCCCGCCGGCCAGCCGCTGCGGGTCCTGCACCTGGGCGGGGGAGGGCTGACCCTGGCCCGGTACGTGGCGGCGTCCCGGCCCGGATCCAGCCAGCTGGCCGTTGACTCGGACGGGGCCCTGGTGGGCCTGGTCCGGCGGCGGCTGCCGCTCGACCAGCCGTCCCGCCGGGCCAGTGGCGGGCGGGCCAGTAGTAGGCAGCCCGGTGGCGGGCAGCCCAGCGGCGGGCAGGCCGGTCACGGGAGCACGAGTCCGGGACGGGCGGGTGCGGGGCGCGTCCGGGTGCGGGTCGGCGACGCCCGGGCCGTCCTGGGTCAGCTGCCGGCCGGCTCGTTCGACCTGGTGATCGCCGACCTGTTCACCGGGGCCCGCACCCCGGCCCACGTGACCACGGTCGAATTCGCGAGGGATGCGGCGGCGGCGCTGGCCCCGGCGGGGATCTTCGCCGCCAACATGGGGGACGGCCCGCCGCTCGCGCACGCCCGGGCCCGGGTCGCGACCGTGCGCGCCGTCTTCCCGCACGCCTGCCTGATCGCGGACCCCGGGGTGATGCGCGGCCGCCGGTTCGGCAACCTGGTGCTGGCCGCGTCGCGGAAGGAACTCCCGCTGGGGGCCCTGGCCGGCCGGGCGGCGGGCGACCCGTTCCCCGGCCGGGTCCTCGGCGGCGGGGAACTCGACCGCTTCGCGGCCGGGGCCAGGCCGGTCGTGGACGGGGAGGCCGAGGCCTCACCCGCCCCGCCGCTGGACCTCTTCGACGTCAGGCGGTGAGGGCTGCCACTGGGAGGCCTGGCTGCTACCCGGGGCCTGGCCACGCGGGGATCAGGCCTGCGGCGGGGAAATGAGCCCGGCGCTCAGCGCATCCTGGAAGGCCTTGATCGTCTCGCGTACCCCGTCGGCCAGCGGGATGCTGGGGACGTCGCCGACCGCGTCATGGATCGCCGGGCCGGCCAGCACCGAGGGCACCGGGAGAGGGTTGCGGTCCCAGGTGATGAGGCGCCCGGAGCCGGGGAGGGCCTCCTCGATGAGGCCGGCCAGGGCCGGGACCCCGATGCGGTGCCCCGGCACGTTGAGGCTGACCGCTTCACCGGACCCCGCGGCCGCCCGGGCCGACGCGATGAAGGCCCGGGCGCAGTCCGGTGCGTAGGTGAGCAGCATGCTGCCGGTGAATTTGATCCGGAATGGCACCCCCGCGGCCGCGGCGAGCATGGCCTTCGTCGGGTCGGACGTCATGCCCTGGTCCCGGCCGGGGCCGTAGACGATGAACGGGCGGAGGGCGATCGACCCGATCCCGTGTGCGGTCGAGTAGACCTTCGCCGTGCCCTCGTTGGCCACCTTGTACACGCCGTAGAAGGAGTCCGGCAGCAGCGGGGAGTTGTCGGCCACGACGCCGGCCGGGTGGCTGGCGGGCTTCCCGAAGACCGCGGCGGAGCTGGCCAGGGCCAGCCCGGCGTGCCCGCCCGCGGCCCGGACCGCCTCGAACACGTTGACCGTGCCGACCACGTTGACCAGTGCCCCGAGCGGCGGGTCCGCCGCGCAGAACGGGAGCTGCAGGCCGGCCAGGTGGATCACGTGGGTGATGCCGCGGCCGGCCACCAGGGCCGCGACGTCCTGGCTGCTGGTCACGTCGAGCTCGGCGAATTCCGGCCGCCCGCCGCCCCGCCCGTGGGAGATGAGCTCGAACCGGCGCAGGTCCGGGCTCAGGTCGGTGGCGACCACCGGGACGCCCTCGTCGAGCAGCAGCCGGACCGCCCACGCGCCGATGCAGCCGGCCGCGCCGGTGACGAGGAATCTCTCGGGTGACGTCGGCATGCGAACAGACCTCCGGTGGGGGACGGGGCGACGTTAAACTCCGCCCCGGGCCCTGTCAACGACCAGGAAGCTCTGTCAACGACCAGGAAGCAGAGTCATGACCCAGCCTGCCGCACCTCAGCCGTCTCCAGCCGAGCAGGACCGGCGATGATCGCCGCGTACACCACCGGCGGATGGGGTGATCTCTTCCTCGCCGCGGCCGGGGCCACGGCCGCGCTCAGCGGCCTGATCTTCGTCGGGCTCAGCGTCAACATCAGGACCCTGCTGGCCGCCGACAATCGTGAGGGCCAGAACTTCCTCACCGGCCGGGCTCTCGAGGCGCTCGCCGCACTGCTGCTCGTCCTGGTCATCAGCCTGGTCGGGCTGGTCCCGGCCATCCCGCGCGGGGCGCTGGCCACGTTCATCCTGCTGGCCGGGGCCGGCAGCGCCATCTTGCCGGTCCGGGCCCTGCTGGCCAGCCGGCGCGGGGCCGCGCTGGATGGCCCGCTCCTGCTGCGCCTGGTCACCGCGGCCGGGCTGACCGTCACCCTGCTCCTGGCCGGGGTGACGTACGCCACCGGCCACGGGGGCGGTCTCTACTGGCTGCCCGCCGCGTTCGTGCTGGCCATCGTCATCGCCGCGATCAACGCCTGGGCGCTGCTGATGGAGGTGCTGCGCTGACCACGGCGGTTACAGCGGGCCAGGCGGCTGCTCGTCGCCGGGGTCCGCGCCGGGCAGCGCTCCGAGCGGACTGCGCCCGGCGGCCCGCAGCTTGAGCTCACCCTCGATCATGGCCACCAGGTCCGGGTGGGCGCTCAGGCCCCACAGCACCTCCGGCGGGATCCCGAGCCGGCGTCCGGCCTGCGACACCACCGGCTGGCTCATGCCCAGCGCCTGGGCCAGTCCCTCGTCCCGGGCGAACGTGGGCGGCAGGTCGTCCAGCGACAGGTCGGCGGGCTGGTGGAACGCCCCGTCCGGCCCGGGCAGCCAGGCTTCGCCCGCCGCGGCCTGGCCGGCCGCCGACCGGACCGTCTCCCGGCTGGAGTCGGCGAACCCCTCGCGCACCGACTTCTCGACCACCCCGCCGATGAGCCGCCGGTTCGGCGCCAGCAGGACGTTCCACACGAACTCGGCCCGGGCGTGGCCCGGATGCTGCAACGCGAACTCCAGCCCGTCGATCCGCGCCTCCGGATCAAACCCGTCCAGGCCCCGCTCGTGCCGGGCGAACCCCGCGACGATGAGGACGTGCCCGAGCGGCCCGGGCGCCCGGGCCTGCACGTCCACCTGATCGCGGACCCCCATGCCGCGCAACTGGGCCAGCCACGGCCCGTAGACGTCGGCGGCGAACCAGGAATCCGGGTTCCCGTCGAGGTAGATCTCCAGGTCCCGGCTGCGCTGATACAGCGCGGGCGGCGGCATCAGCTGCTGGTCCCCGGTGGCGGCGTTCTCCCCAATGAGGAACGCGGTCTCACGCAGCTGGTCCAGCAGCCGGGAGTGGCGGCCCGGGTCCGCCTCGTCCATGGCCCGCATGATGCAGTCGAGGTCCGCGGCGTGCTGGGCCCGGTCCAGGGCCGCCACGGCGCCGGCGGGGGAGCCGGGCGGCGCCGGGACCAGCTCACCCCGCGCGTACCGGGGCAGGATGATCTCCAGGACCTCGGAGACGATGTCCGGCTCGGTGAACCCCAGCGCCTCCAGGAACGCCCGGGCCGCCGGTGCGTCCGCCACCGCGCGGCGCACGGTGGGGAACCCGGTCCCGGCCGGCCCCGGCTGGTAGTCCGCGGGCAGGTAGGCGGCGGGGCGGCCGTCCGCGTCGAACGGCCCGGCCTGGCGGCCGTCCTCGAGCCGGATGACCGGCCGGGTCCGCGCCGGCCCGGGCGTGTCCCCCGGGAGCCGTGGTTCGCGCCACAGGTCAGGCTCGGCGTGCAGGAACGTGTAGAACCGGATGATCCACCCGTCGGGCTGGGCCTCCAGGAACCCGCGCGTGGTTCTGGCGAGCAGGTCCGCGGGGGTGACCTCACCGACCCCGATCTCCTCACGCAGGTAGTGACGCAGCCGGGCGACCTGGTCCTCGTTGCGGGGAAGCTGGGCGAAGGAGAGCGGGCTGTCCGTCTCGAACAGCGCCCCGAGCTGGGCGGGGGCCAGGAGCTCGCGGACCCCGCCGGTGGCGGCCAGCTTCAGGTTCCGCGCCGCGGCGTAGCCGCCGCCGGCCGCGGGGATCAGGTCCTCCCCGGTGAGGGCCGCGCGCACCGCGTCGAACAGGGGGCGCAGCATCGAGCCCGGCGGGAAGCGCGCCGGGTCCAGCGGGAGGGCCGCCAGGACCCCGACGGTGAGCAGCCCGGTGTCGCGCAGGTCCCGCAGCACGTTGACGAGCAGGACGGCGGTCTCGCGGACCAGGGCCTGGTTCGCGGGGTCGTCGCCGGGGACGTTGTCGCGCGCGGGCGTGGTCCGGTACGGCCCCTGCATCAGGAAGCCGAGGAACGTCTCCTTCTCGGTCGGGAAGAACACGACCAGCGGGGAGCCCTCCCGGGCCAGGAGGCGGGGTTCGCCCTGCGTGGTGTCGGCCCGGAAGGCGAGCTCGACCCGCTGGCCGGCGTGGCCGAGGCCGTCCAGCGGGCGCTCCCAGACGAGCCAGTCCTCGGCGCGTGCGCCCCGGCCCTGGCTCCTGGTCAGCGTGACGTGACGGCCGGCTGGCGCCGGGGGCTGTGTCCGGCGCTCGATGACGGTGCCGGTGCCCCCCGCGCCGGTGAGCCCGGCACCGTGAGCGCGCAGCCGGGTGATGTTCCGCAGGAACAGCAGGGTCGCGGGCTCGATGCGGTCCAGGGCGGCGGCGATCTCCTGGACCGCCGCGGCCGCGGGCACCGTGTCGTGGTCGAAAGGGAAGACGAACAGGGTCTCCGGGGAGTCGCCGTCCACCGGATCCACGGCGGACGGCCGGACGTAGTGGTCGATCCGGAAGTGCTCGGTGCCGCTGTGCACGCGCGGGCTCCGGGTGTACGCGTAGACCGACTTGAAGCCGATGCCGAACTGGCCGATCTTGGTCAGGTCGCCGGACTTCCCGCTCTGCCCGACCCCGGACACCCCGCGCACGTCGGCCCCGGTGAACGGCCGTCCGTCGTGCCGGACCTCCAGCCGGTCCGCGAACAGCTCGAAGGCCAGCGTGGTCGCCCCCGCGTCCTCGGCGTTCTGGATCAGCTCGAAGATGAAGTGGGTGCGCTCGCTGTACAGGTGGCCGAGCAGGTCCAGCACGGCCGTGTCCCAGCCGTACCGGGCGACGTTCTCGTCGCGGATCTGCTCGTAGTCCGCTGGCACCCAGACCTCCGCCCGCCCGCCGCGGGTCAGCGGGGTTACCCCCATGCTGCCATGCCGGGCGGGCCGCGGAGGCCTGCGTGAGCCGGGGCTACCAGCGGGTGAACGGCTCGAACGTGTGGCTGAAGTACCAGGTGGGCTGGGCCACCCCGGAGCAGTTGCCCGCGCCCTTGGTGCCCGGGCAGCCGCCGTTGTCGCGTTGCAGCGCCCAGAAGGACAGCAGCGCGATGCCCTTGCTCTGCGCCCATCGCGCCACGGTGACCGCGTCGGCCTGGGTGAACGTCTCGTCCGGCCCGAAGTCGTCGATGCCGGGCATCTCGGTGACGCCGACCATGCGCCAGAGCCGGGCCGGGCTGGCGCCCGGGTCGAGCGTCTGGAGCTGGCTGACCAGGCCCGCGGCGGCGGTCTCGGTATCCGTCGCCATCTCCTGCGCGGTGCCGTAGTAGTAGTCGAACGTCATGATGTTGACCACGCTGACCCGGGCGCCGTCGGCGGCCGCGTTCTGCAGGACCGCCAGGCCCGCGGGCGTCAGCCCGGTCGCGAACGTGGGCAGCGTGTAGGAGAACTGGATGCGCCGGTGCTGCGCCGCGGCCCAGGCCTCGGTCAGCGCGATCGCCTCGTTCCGGCGGTTGATGCCCGCGGCGTTGGTCAGCGAGGTCGCCTCGACGTCCAGGTCGATGCGCGGCACGTGGTAGGTCGTGATCAGCTGCTCGAAGACGTGCGCGATCGCGGGGACGCTGGTGCAGCTGTCGGCCAGCTCGGTGCCGGTGGTGTCCGCGGAGTAGCCGCCGAACGACGGGATGACGTTGCCGCCCCGGGCCTGGATGGCGGCGATGTCCTGGCCGAAGGCCGTGGCCGCGATGGGCTCGGCCGGGTCGCCGTTCCAGTCCGCCGTGCACGAGCCGGGCTGGGCGGTCTGGAGGAAGGCCAGGGTCAGGTACCTGGCGCCGGAGGCCTGGGACAGGGCGGCCAGGCCCCCGTCGGTGGTGTCGTAGGTCTCGAAGTAGGGCGCGAACACGTGCTGCGGGAGGCCGTGGCCGCCGGGCCGGTCGCCGGAGCTGGCCGAGGTCGCGGCGCTGGCGCCCGCCGCGGTGAGCCCCAGGATGGCCGCCGTGACCGTGGCCGTCGCGGCCGCGGTGAGGGCGGCCCGGATGCGGAAGCGTCGTCTCATGCGCGGATCCTTCTGGCTCGTGCCGCGGCCTGCGCGGCGGGCTGCACCCGGGCCACTCGGAATGACCAATCAAATAGGAAAGTTTCCTATTGATTGGGGAGGCTAGTCCCGGCCCAGATCGGCGTCAAGAGCCAATTCCGGGGACGGGCCGCCGGGCCAGCCTCCGGATGGGGCCGCCGGCCGGGCCCGGGAGGGGGCGGGACCGGCCGGCGGCGAGGGGGAGAGAGCGGTTACGGGAAACTGGTCACGGTGCTCGGCGTGGTGTTGGTCGGCGTGACCGCCCCGGTCGTGTTGATCACGTGGCTGATCGTGCCGACATTCCCGAGGGACACCGTGAGCAGGTCATGCCAGGCGATCCCCGAGCCGGTAGGCGACTGGAACGCCATGGCCGAATTGACGGCCGGATTGACGTTGAAGTAGCAGTAGCTGCCGACGCCCCACGCCCCGAACGAGGTGACGTTGCTGGCCACCGCGATCGCGGGATACCCGTTGGAGCTGCCGTCCATCCAGGCCGCCTGGTTGGGCGGGTCATACGGCATCTCGTTCTGGAAGAAGATGATCTTCCCGTTCTGGCCGTTCCAGGCGACCTCGGTCTTCTGGTAGTGCTCGACGAACAGGCCGGTCGCCTCGACGTTGTTGCCGTTGACGGTCATCCCGTTGTCGGCGGTGTTGGTCGTCCACCCGACGGTGCCGGAGTTGCCGTGGTCGGCGCGCCAGGCCCAGATGTCGTCCACGATGGTGTCGTTGGCGTTGACCACCAGGCTGGAGGTGGCCTGCCCGGCGATGTCGCCGCCGATCCGGAAGAACGTGTCCTGGACCGAGATCGGGTCGCTGGCGTGGCTCACCGTCGAGCCCGCGGTGCCGACCGTCAGCAGCGCGGCCGAGTTGACCGTGCCCGCGTCGAACAGCAGCCCGTCGAGCCGGACCCCGTTCACGTCCGCGACCTGCATGGTGTTCACGCCGTTCTGGGGGATCAGGGTGGGGAACCCGAGGCCCAGGATGGTGGTGTCGGCGTGGGTCACGTTGAGCGTCTGGTTCAGGGTGTAGACGCCCGGCGTGAAGAGCAGGTTGCAGCCCTCGGCCAGCGCGGTGTTGATGGTGGCCGCGCTCATCGACGGGTCGGCGACGAAGAACTGGCTCATCGGGACCGAGGTGCCCGGCGTCGGGCCGTTGGCCCAGCTGGGACCGGACGCGTTGGTCCGCAGCGACGGCTCGAACACGTGGTAGTTACCACTCGAGTCGATGTACAGGTACGGCACATCGCGGGACACCGGGGTGGTGGCCAGCGTGGTCATCGGCGGGGTCGGGTAGCTCTGCGCCGGGGCGCCGTTCACGCCCGAGAACACCATGTTCCAGACCGAGCCGCTCCAGCTGCCGAAGTTGCTGTCCCGTGAGTACCACTGCTGCTGCGACACCGAGGACACCTGGCCGGAGACCTTGGTGTCGGCGATGTAGCCGCCGCTGGCGTAGCCGTAGCTGGCCGGGTACAGCTCCAGGCCGCCGTGCACGTCCATCCGGCGGAACGGGCCCGCCTGCGCCACGGCCCAGCGGTCCGACCCGTTGGACGGGTTGATCGCCATGTTCTCCGCCGACCGCCAGAAGTTCTGCGTGGCGTTGCCGGTGCCATCGAACGAGTTGACGGTGACGTCACCGTTGATGGTCACGTCGTCCGGGTTCTGGCCGAGGCCCTGGATGGAGGTGTAGTAGCCGATGTTGGCCTCGGCGCTGTAGGTGCCCGGCTTGAACAGCAGGGCGTAGCGCTGGGTCCCGAACTGGTTCAGCTTCTGGGTGTTGAAGACCGAATCCAGGGTGGACTGGATGGAGGCGCTGGACATGCTGGGGTCGAAGATGTTGACGTTGGGGCCGAAGTTCGGCGTGTTGGACTGCGCCGGGCAGCTGGCGGTGGCCGTCACGGTCCAGGTGAACGAGGCCGACCCGGTGGCGCCGGTGCCGTCCTTGGCGTTGACCGTGGTGGTGGACGAGCCCGCGGCCGTGGGGGTTCCGGTGATCAGCCCGGACGAGCTGATGGACAGGCCCGCGGGCAGGCCGGTGGCGGAGTAGGTCAGCGTCTGGCCGGAGCCCGAGTCGGTGGCGCTGATCTGCTTGCTCACCGCGGTGCCGACCGTGGCGGTCTGGCTGCCGGGGTTGGTGACGGTGACGGTGTTACCGGTGCCGCCTCCCCCGCTGGTGGTGGTATAGACCCCGAACTCCCACAGCGAGTAGCCGTACTGGGTGGCCCGGGTGGTGCCGTACATCCGGACGTACCGGCCGGTGCCGCTCACGTTGAGGGTCTGGACGCCCCCGGTGCCGGTGGTGGTGGAGTAGATCGTGGTCCACGTCGAGCCGTCCGGCGAGGTCTGGATCTGGAACGCGGTCGCGTAGGCGGCCTCCCAGTTCAGCGTCACCTGGCAGATGGTCTGGCTGGAGCCCAGGTTGACTTCGAGCCACTGCGGGTCGGAGAAGGCGCTGGACCAGCGGGTGCCGGTGTTGCCGTCCACGGCGTTCGAGGCGGGGAACGTCGCGTTCTCCAGGGACGAGGCGGTGGCGGGCTGGTTCAGCGCGGCGTCCGTGGTGCTGCAGGTGCTGCTGCTCCCCAGGCTGCCGTAGACCTGGAACTCCCACAACGAGTACCCGTACTGCGTGGCGCGGGCCGTCCCGTACATGCGCACGTACCGGCCGGTGCCGGTCACGTTGAGGGTCTGCGTGCCGCCGGTGCCGGTCGTAGTCGAGTAGATCGTGGTCCAGTTCGTGCCGTCACTGGACGTCTGGATCTGGAACGCGGTCGCGTAGGCCGCCTCCCACTGCAGCACCACCTGGGTGATGGAGGCGCTGGCGCCCAGGTTGACCTCCAGCCACTGCGGGTCGGAGAAGGCGCTGGACCAGCGGGTGCCGGTGTTGCCGTCCACGGCGTTCGAGGCCGGGAAGCTTGCGTTCTCGGTAGACGACGCGGTCGCGGGCTGCCCCTGGGACAGCAGCGTCGATGCGGCCGCGGCCCGGCCAGGCGGCCCCGCGACCAGCGCTAAAGCGGCCACCAGGGCCAGCACCAGTCCGATGATCGAGATCCGCCGGTAGAAGGGTACGTTCGTCACGCCCATGGCTGTCCCTGCCTGTCCTGCCTGTGAGAAGCCGCTCCTGGGGAAATGCCAGGTCAAGGGCGCCCGGGGTTGAGAGCCAATGATGGCATGTGGCTTGATATAAGCCTTAATTCATCTCGTAATTTAACCCCAGGGAAATGGGCGGTCAAGAGGCCGCCAAGGGCAGGTTGTGCGGTTGTGCGGTTGCCGGCCGGAACGCTGCCCGGCTACGCGCTCCTACCGGGTGCAGCTGCCGCCGTAGAACCCGGGGCCGGCCAGCCCGGGGCCGGTGATGCGCGGCCGGTGTGACCCGCCGCCGCGCGGGTACGCGGTGTCGAACCACTCGGTGAAGAACTGGCTCAGCCGCTGGCGGCACGCGCCGCTGCGGGCCGGCAGCCACCGGGCGAAGCCCGCCTCCAGCTGCGGCTCGCTGATCGACGCCCCGCCGTACTGGCGCTGGATCTGCTCCAGCGCCCGGGTGAAGTTCGCGTGGCCGAGGATCTGGCGCAGCGCGATGTAGGCGATGCCGGGCCGGTCGTACGTGGACGAGCCGCTGAACAGCCCCCAGGCCGTCGGGTTGGACGGCGCCACGGTCCAGAAGCCGTCCTTGCTCGCGTAGATGCTGGCGAACGTGGCGTCCAGGCTGGCCTGGAAGGCGCGGCGGCCGGCCGAGGTGCCCGGGCCGCCGGCCTTGCCCTGGGCCTTCCGGGCCGCGAACAGGAACTCGGCCAGGGTGGCGAGCCCCTCCTTGTAGAACGTCATCCGGTAGCCGGACTCGGTGACGTGGTCGCCCCACCACTGGTGCATGTTCTCGTGGTAGAGGGTGTCGGTGTCGATGGTGCCGCCCGCGAAGGTGATCATCGTCTGCATCTCCTCCTCGAAGGAGGCCGACGGCCGGCCGACCACCACGCCGCCCGAGGAGAACGGGTACGGCCCGCTGAACTGGCTCTCGAACCGGGTGATGTCCGGCTGCTTGTCCATGATCGCGCGGTTCGCCGCCTTCCGCGCCGCGCTCAGCGAGCTGGCCTGAGCCTGATAGAACTTCGTTCCCCCAACGGTCCGTTCGGTCAGGTCGAAGCCCCCGACGCTGTCCTCCACGAGGTAGCTCGCCACCGGCGCGGCCGAATGCCAGTGCCAGGTCACCGAGCCGCGGGGGAACCGGGCGTCCGCCGGATGCCGGCGGGTTCCCTCGAGAATGCCGTTGGCCAGCACGGTCTTGCCCGCGTTGACGGTGTCGTAGAAGTCGTAGGCCGGCTTGGCGCTCGGGTAGTCGTTGAGCGGCATCCAGTCCTCGGTGCCGACCGGCTCGGTGGTCACGAAGCCGCCGTCACCCTGGGGCTGGTCCGACCGGAACCAGCCCTCGGTGGTGCCGTCCCCGTCGTTGTGCACGCCGGGCCGGCCGGTGTAGGCCACGGTGACCTGGAACGTGCTCCCGCGGCGGAGCGGCGCGGCCGGGGTGATGACCAGCTTGCTGGCCGGGCACGGGGTGCCGTTCCCGGATTCCTTGGTGGCCGGGTTGGTGGAGGTCAGCTCGGGGGTGCAGGCCGGCGGGAGGGGATTGTGATGCGGGCCGCCGACCGGGTTGGTCTGCGAGGCCTGGTGCGCCAGCGGGTCCGGGTCGTTCTGGCCGCGCGGGTCGCCGGGATAGGTGGGCTGCACGAACGTGAACGAGGCCGGGCGGCCGTTCACCTGGACCGAGGTGACCGTCATGTCCGGGCCGGCCGTGGTGTTCACCGACCGGCGCTCGAAGTCCAGGCTGAAGCTGGTCAGGCACTGGGTGGCCCGGTCGGTCAGCGTGACGTGGTTCCCGGGCAGGAACTGATTCGAGGTGGCGTCGTAGACCAGGCCCACGTCGGTGTGCAGGCTGGTGTAGCCGCCGTTGCCGGTGTCCGGGTACAGGCGTGAGCCCGGCGGGGCCAGGGTGTGCGCCCCGGCCGTGCAGCCGGTGCCGGTGCTGCTGGCGGCGGTGCTGGCCGCGGCGGTGCTGGCCCCGGCGGGGGAGACCCCCGCGAAGGCGCCCAGCATCAGGGCGAGACTCGTCGCTCCGGCGAGCGTGCCACGGTAACGGGCCATCTCAGGTGCCCCCTGCGTATCCGGTGTACCAGCAGCATCTGCGTGACCAGCATGGACCCAAACTCGTGCCCTGGCCAGCGGACCTCAGAAGCGGTGGCGTGTGTGGCTGAACGTGCCTTTGGTGAAGGCCAGGACCTTGGCCGGGGCGACCGCGAACACCAGGACCGGCTCGTCGCTGCCCGGGTGATGGAATGCGCCGTCCTGGGCCTGGTAGTGCCACCGGCCGTCCCACCTGGTGGTCCACGCGGTGGCGAGCCGCTGGAGTGTGCCCTCGTCGGTGACCCGGACCGCGTCGCCCTCGGCCATCACGTCGAGGCCCTCTTCCCAGCCGTTGCATCCGGTGGTCAGCACCACGTGCGGGTTGGCGGCCAGGTTGAGGGCCTTCTGCTCGGCTTCGCCGGTGCAGAAGTACAGGGCCCCGTCGTCCCACACGGCGACCAGCGGGGTGACGTGCGGCCGGCCGTCGGCGCGGACCGTGGAGATCCAGAACAGCTCGGCGGTCTCGAGCGCGTGGCGGGTCGCCTCCCAGCTGGCCGCGGCGGCGGCCGGATCGCTGAAGCGCTCGTCCAGGGTGGTCTGGGGCACGGTCACGGGCGTGGTCATCGGGCTGCTCTCCTCGGGATGTCCGCGGGCTCTTTCCCGTTAGGACTGACGAGCGCGCGCCAAATCATCGCTGCAGCTCCGGGCCGCGTGGGCGGCCCGGCCGGTCAGGGGCGGCGGGCGACGGCGCCCAGGATCATCGAGGCCTGGTCCGCCGGGGCGGCCGGCGGCGGCTGCACTCCCCAGGTCGCGCAGTCCACGATGCCCGGCGGCACCAGGTCCAGGCCGTCGAACAGGCCCGAGATGTCCTCCCAGGTGTGGGCGTAGATCCGGCTGCCGTCCTGGGCGTTGTAGGTGCTGGCGAACTCCTGGCCGGCCCGGCCCTGGCCGTACCCGATGGAGATGATCAGGTACGAGCCGGGAGCCAGGGCCCGGGCGAAGCCGCCGATCACGCCTTTCGCCGTGGCGGGGTCCAGGAAGTGCAGCACACAGCACAGGATCACGCAGGCGGGGGCGTCCAGGCTGAACCCGGCCCGGCGGATGCCCTCGTGAGTGAGGATCGCCTCCGGGTCATTCATATCCCCGCCGACCGCCACGACCTGGCGGCTGCCCGTGGCCAGCAGGGCCTGCGAATGGGTCACCGCCACCGGGTCGTAGTTGACGTAGGCCACCATCGCATCCGGGATGACGGCCCGGGCCGCCTCGTGCGTGGCCAGCCACAGCGGTGCCGCGCCTTCCCCCCGCACCGGGGAGGTGGGCAGGCCCGAGCCGACGTCCAGGAACTGGCCTACGCCCCGCCCGGCCACATAGCTGATGGCCCGGGTCTGGAACTTCTTGTTGCTCGAGGGCCTGGTCCGCCACGTTGGGGCGGCGCTGCCGGATGGCCTCGGCCGCTTGCCGGTCGGCCTCGAAGTTGTCCTTGCCGCCGAGCCAGTAGTCGTATATCCGGGCGATGTTCGGCTTGGTCACGTCGAGAGGAGACATGCGCCCTGCTTTCTGCCGCGGTCGGCCCAGGGTGAGCGGACAGGTGACGGCTGGTCATAACCGGCCCATCAAGGATTATCGGCGACGGGAGGGGGTTCCCCGCCCCCGGGCCGCGGCCCGGGGGCGTGAGCGCCGTCCCGATATCCTCGGCACAGTCGCTGGCGCGGCGGGCGTCGGAGACCAGCCATGAGGTCACGTTCAGCATCGCCGCGTGACGTGACGATCAGCGCGGTGGAGACATCCGGCCAGCGACAAGGAGCAATGTCATGACCGACCCCCAGGACGCATCACCCCCGGCTCTCCCGCCGGACGACCCGCGGCGGGCGCTGGCCGTGGCCCGGCCGGACGAGGACGCGGCGCTTCCGCACATAGGACTGGTGGGCGACACCTACACCATCCTGCTGAGCGGGGAAGACACGGCCGGCCGGTACACGCTCATCGACATGCACGTCCCGCCGGGGGGCGGACCTCCGCCGCACCGCCATGACTTCGAGGAAATGTTCACCGTGCTTGAGGGCGAGGTCGAGCTCACCTTCCGCGGCGAGCACCTGGTCGCCCGGGCCGGCGAGACCGTCAACGTGCCGGCCAACGCGCCGCACGCCTTCACCAACGCCTCCGGCCAGCCGGTGCGGCTGCTGTGCATGTGCTCGCCGTCCGGGCAGGAGGAGTTCTTCCTCGAGGTCGGCGTACCGGTCGCCACCCGGACCGAGCCGCCGCCGAAGCTCGACGACGCGGCCCAGGCCGCGTTCATCGCCAAGTCCAAGAGCCTGGCTCCGCAATACCGCACGGACCTGCTGCCGCCCCCGGGCGGATCAAGGTAGACCCAGGGGCGCCCGGCGGCCCGGTCAGGCCGTTGGAGCGCTTGACTGTGCCGCGTGCCGGTATGGGTGGTGCTAGCGGCGTGAGAACGCCAGCAGAGGCTGGAAGTCCCGTCGGTGTCTGCGGCCTGAAGTGCCGCGATGTAGTCCCGGGGGAGGACCCCCGGGTCGGCCAGGGAAGCTCCTCCCCAGGTAAATCGCGAGCCGCCGAGGGCCACGATGAGGGCGTCTGAGGCCAGCCGTGACCATCGGCCGTTGCCGTGGGGAACTGAACCTGGTCAGGGCCCGGGAGTGATCGACTGGGCGTGGTTGAAGACGTTGTGCGGATCCCAGCGGGCCTTGACCGCCTGCAGTGCCGGATAGCCGGCTTTGTAGTAGAGGGTCGGCCAGCTCGGCGGCAGGTCGACATCGGGGTAGTTGATGAAGCAGCCGTCGGTGACCCGGTTGGACACGGGGACGCCGCCGGTCGCCGCGTACACGCTGGCGTAGAAACGGTTGATCCAGCGCAGGTTGACCTGGTCGTCCCCGGGTGAGGTCCAGTAGGTCTGGTACTGCAGCTTCATGATCGAGGACCGCTGCGCGACGGCCGTGGCGTCCGGCCGCGGCACGTTGACCTGGCATCCGTAGGAATCGACCTGCAGCAAGGCCTGAGGATTGGCGAAATTAACGTCGGTCAGCGCCCGGTGGATGGCCCGGATCTGGTCCTCGGGGAACGCCGTTTTCAGGTACGCCGACTTATATTTGCCGCGCTGATTCGGCCCGGACCCGTTGAGGGTCTGCGTGGCCTGGAGCCAGGGAAGAGTCTCCATCGTCGTCGTGCCGCCCGGCACGCCGTGGCCGATGTCAGCGAGGAACGACGGCAGCAGGCCGAACGCGGGCCCGGCCGCCTGGGTGATCATCGAGATCTGGCCTGCCGAGTGGTGGAACAGTTTGAGCAAGGAAAACAGGCCCGCGAAGGGGCTGCCCGGCGAGCTGTGGGCTTCCATGAAACGGCCGTAGTTGCGCAGCAGGGTGGCGAAGCCCTCGGCGGTCAGGCAAGACCACGGCCAGGTCGTGGTGGCCAGCCGCACCTGGACGGGCGGGTTCGGCAGCCGGGCGAAGTAGTAGGCGGTCACGATGCCGAAGTTGCCCCCGCCGCCGCCCGTATGGGCCCACAGCAGGCGTCCGGTCTCCGGATCACCCTTCCTGGCCCGCACCAGCCGGGCCCGGCCGCGCCGGTTGACGCAGACCACGTCCACGCCGGCCAGGTAGTCCACGGTCAGGCCGTGCAGCCTCGACAGGAGCCCGTAGCCACCACCCACGATGTGGCCGCCCGCCCCGACCGAGTAACAGGACCCGCCGGGCAGGCTGAGGTTGTAGTCATTGAACAGGGTCTCGTACACGTTCCAGAGGGTGGCGCCGCCCTCGACGCGCGCCCGCCCGGCTGGGTCCAGGTGCACGCCCTGCATCCCGCTCAGGTCGATGATGACGCCACCGTGGTTCCCGGACGAGAAGTTCTCGTAGCAGTGCCCCCCGCCGCGCACGGTGATGCGCAGGCCCGCGTCGTACGCCCGCTGGACGGCCGCCACGGTCTCGCTGGCGTTCCGCACCACCTGGATATACGCCGGGGAGCCGACCCACCGCCGGTTGAAGCCCATGCGCAGGGTGGCGTACCGCGGATCAGCCGGGCGGATCGGCGGGAGGCTGCGGATGGCGGGCGGCGCGGTCCCCGTCCCGGTCGTAAGCCCAGGCGCGGTGCCGGGCAGGCTGAGCGTCCCGGCGCCGGCCAGCAGGCCGCCGCCGGCCGAGAGAAATCCCCGCCGCCCGAGGCCGGGGCGGATCTCGCCGCCGCGTCCGGGGCCGGCCCTGCGGACGGGAGTCTGCATCGCTGCCGCTCCTCCGTGGTGGATCGGGCGATCGGTGGGGTGCCGATCCTGCTACGGCATTGAGGTCATCCGATTATTAGCTCGCGGACTGCATTCAAGTGATCACAAAATCAAATACGGCCAGTCCGGTCGAGCTAGGGAAATAGGCCGTTACCTGCAGCGTTGGCGGTCCCGGACCCGGCGGCTGGGATCCTGGCCGTGTGCGGCGGAAGAACGCCGTTACATGAGGCGGCTGACCGGGGGTAATAGTCCGGTGACTGTCACTCCGGGCCTGGCGGGAGAAGGTTTCATGACCGAGGATGGCGCGGATCCGGAGCCGGTGATCAGCACAGCGGTGCCGCATTCGGCCAGGATCTGGAACTACTGGCTCGGCGGGACGGACAACTATCCCGTCGACCGGGAGGCCGGTGACCGGTACCGGGAGGTCTACCCGGGCATCGTTGACACCGCGTTAGCCGCCCGGCAGTTCATGGCCCGGGCGGTCCGCTTCCTGGCCGCCCAGGCGGGCATCCGCCAGTTCCTGGACGTCGGCGCCGGCCTGCCCGCCGCGGACAACACCCATCAGGTCGCCCAGCGGACCGCGCCGGACTGCCGGGTCGTGTACGCCGACAACGACCCCCTCGTCCTGGCCCACGCCCGCGGCCTGCTCACCAGCACCGAGGAGGGCGCCTGCGCGTACGTCCACGCGGACATGCGCGAGCCCCGCACGATCCTGACCGCCTCCGCCGGGACGCTGGACCTGGACCAGCCCACCGCCGTGCTGCTGATAGGAGTGCTGGGGCACGTCAGCGACTACGCCGAAGCGCGGTCCATCGTCAGCGGGCTGCTGGAAGGCCTGCCGCCGGGCAGTTACCTGGCCCTGGCCGACAGCATCAGCAGCGGCCCGGCCCACCGCGAGGCCGGGCAGCAGTACGCCCAGACCGGCGCCGTCCCGTACCAGCTCCGCACCCCGGCCGAGATCCACGGCTTCTTCGCCGACCTCGAGCTGGTCGCCCCGGGCGTGGTGCCGATACCCCGCTGGCGGCCCGATCCCGGCCCCGTTCCCCCGGCTCAGGTCGGCACGCTCGGCGGGGTAGCCCGCAAGACTGCCTAGCCTGACGTGCGGCCTTATCCAATAGGCTCGATTGGTGGCAGATCCTCAGGCGCGCCCCCCCTCGCCAGCCGATGCCACCTTCGACGTCGTCGTCATCGGCGCCGGGCTGGTCGGCCTGGCCACCGCGATGGCCCTGCTCGACGAGCGCCCCGCGCTGCGGCTCGCGGTGCTGGAGAAAGAGCCCGCGGTCGGCACCCATCAGAGCGGCCACAACTCCGGCGTCATCCACGCGGGCCTGTACTACCAGCCGGGCAGCCTGAAGGCGCGGTTCTGCACCGCGGGGCGGCTGGCCATGATGGAGTTCGCCGAGGCCCACCAGATTCCGTACCGGCAGACCGGCAAGCTCGTGGTGGCCAGCCGGGACAGTGAGCTGCCCCGGCTGGCCGATCTCGCCGCACGCGGGCGGGCGAACGGGCTCGCGGTCCGGGAGATAGGCGCGGCGGAAATCGGCGAGATCGAGCCCTCGGTGCGCGGCCTGCGGGCGCTGCACATCCCGGAGAGCGGGGTGATCGACTACCGGCAGGTCAGCGCGGCGTACGCCGGGGTCGTCACCAAGGCGGGCGGTCAGGTGCTGAGCGGTCACGGCGTGCGGGGTATCACCCGCAGGCGGGACGGCTGGGTGGCCGAGACCACCGCGGGGCCGCTGCTGGGCCGGACCGTGGTGGCCTGTGCCGGGCTCCAGGCCGACCGCATCGCCGCCATGACCGGCCAGGGTGGCCGTGACTACCGGATCGTCCCGTTCCGCGGTGACTACTACACGTTCCGCGCGGCCGCCGCCGGTCTGGTCCGGGGCCTGGTCTACCCGGTGCCCGACCCGGCGTTCCCGTTCCTGGGGGTGCACTTCACCCGGGGCATCGACGGGACGCTGCACGCCGGGCCGAACGCGGTGCCGGCGCTGGCGCGGGAGGGCTACGGCCGGCTCTCGGTGAGCGGCCGCGACCTGCTGGACAGCCTGCGCTTCCCGGGGCTGGGCCGGCTGGCCCGGCGCTACGCGGGCACCGGGGCCCTGGAGATCTGGCGCGACGTGGTCAAGCCGGCCTACCTGGCCGAGATGCGGCGGTACATCCCGGGGATCACCTCCCGGGACGTGACGTTCGGGCCCTCCGGGATCCGGGCTCAGTGCCTGAGCCGGTCCGGGGCCCTCGTTGACGACTTCCTGATCGAGGAAGGCGACGGCGTCATCCACGTGCTGAACGCGCCGTCGCCCGCTGCCACCGCCTCCCTCGTCATCGGGAAGCACATCGCGGCGCGGGCCGCGGCTCAGCTGGACCGCTGACTGACCCGGGGGAGTACCGGATGACGCTGCGCTTCTCGCCGAACTTGTCCCTGCTCTGGGCAGATCTGCCGCTGCCCGAGCGGTTCGCCCGCGCCGCCGCGGCCGGGTTCGAGGCCGTCGAGCTGTGGTGGCCCGGGGAGGACGACGCCGCGAAGCTGCCAGAGCTGACCCAGCGCTGGGGCCTGCACCTGGCCCTGCTCAACTTCGACGCCGGGGACATGCCCGCCGGCGACCGCGGCCTGGCCGCAGACCCGGACCGCACCGCCCGGCTGCGGGCCCACGTGCCGCGGGCCCTGCGGATCGCGGCGGACTGCGGCTGCCCCCGGCTCAACCTGCTGGCCGGGCTGCGCGACGGGCGTTACCCACTGGACCAGCAGCTCCGGCTGGCCCGGGACACCGTGGCCTGGGCCGCCGACCGGGCCGCCGAGTCGGGCCGTGAGGTGATGATCGAGGCGGTCAACTCCCTGGAGAACGGCCCGTACCTGCTCACCACGACCGCCGCGGCGGCCGCCTTCATCCAGCAGGTGGGGCGGCCCAACGTCCGGCTGCAGTACGACGCCTACCACATGCAGCGGATGGAAGGCGATCTCAGCACGACGCTGGATACCTACTGGGCCCTGATCAGCCACATCCAGATCGCGGATGTGCCCGGCCGGGGTGAGCCGGGAACCGGCGAGATCAATTACCGCTTCCTGCTCGGCCACCTGGACCAGAAGGGTTACGACGGCTACGTCGGACTGGAATACCGGCCCTCGGGTGGCAGCCCAGAGGCCTCCTTCGGCTGGCTGGAGGAGTACAGGCTGGCCCGGGGCGCCGGCCTCCAGCATGAGGAACCGCCGCGCGGCGGGGCCCGGGAAAGCAGATCATGACCAGCATTGCTACCGGGGTAAGACTACGGGTAGTATCAGCAGTGTGAAGGTAAGCGTTAGCCTGCCAGCAGAGGACGTCGAGTTTCTCGACTCTTACGCCCATGCTCAGGGGATCGAATCCCGGTCCGCGGCCTTGCACAAGGCGGTCGGGCTGCTGCGGGCCACCCAACTGGGAGACGCCTATGAGGAGGCCTGGGCTTCATGGGCAGCCTCCGATGAGGCCCGCGACTGGGAGGCTGTCACCGCCGACGGCTTGCACGACTGAATGCGCCGCGGAGAGATCGTTACCGTCAGCCCTGACCCTGCCCGGGGATCAGAAGCGAGTAAGACGCGCGCTGCCGTGATCGTCAGTAATGACGCCGCCAACGCCACCGCCACCCGCCTGCGGCGAGGGGTCATCACGGTCGTCCCGGTGACCTCGAACATCACGCGCGTCTACCCATTCCAGGTGCTGCTGCCAGCAGGTCAGACTGGGCTGCCCCGTGACTCGAAGGCCCAGGCCGAGCAGGTCCGTTCGGTGGCGGTCGAGCGGATCGGCACACGGCTGGGCCAGTTGCCGGCCGCGCTGGTCACCGAACTCGATCAAGCACTCCGGGTCCATCTCGGCCTGTAGAGCGAGAAGCCGGCCACGCCGATCAGCCGGAGCACCTGCCGCTCGAGAGGACGGATGCCGCGCCGGTGCTCGTCGTGAACCAATGGTGGCGAAGCGCGCCGGCCTGGGTAGCTTCAGGTTATGAAGAAGCTTCTTGAGATCCTGGTCTGTTTTCTGCATCCCCTCGCCGTGGTCCTGATGTGGATCGATCTGGCCACTGACCGGCCGGACCTGAAGCGGAGCGGGAAACTGGCGTGGGGGATCTTCGGTCTTATCCCGCTGGTGCCTTTCCTGTACATATTCACGGGGGGCGACTTGTGGTAAACGGCCGGCGGCTGCCGGTACCTGTGCAGGCCAGCTGAGCGCACACTTGACAGTGGCCCGTCACCGGACATCGCAGGAGGTGCTGACGATGGGACTGACCTGGCGGGACGCGGTCTCGTCCTGCGCCATCACAGTGATCGTCATCACGTACGCCGTGTATCTGGGAGGGTCGAGCCTGCTGCTGATCTCCAGTGCGTGGGCCACATCCGCCGTGGTACTGGTCCTCGGCATCGGCTGCGCTGTCATCGCGTCCGGTGACCTGTATACGAGACCTCAGCCACGTTTGGGCGAGGCCTTCAGGCGGATCGCCACCGGGCTCGGCACGATCGCGGTCATCGCTGGCCTGATCGGGCTGATCACCGGCAGCGCCCACGCCCTGGAGATCCTCGTCGTAGTCACGGTCCCCTGGCTCGCGACGGGGATCTTCTGGCACGTGCTCACGATCGGATCGGAGCGCTGAGCCGTCGTGACAGGGGTGTCCTGAACACCCAGGATCGCAGCGGTTGCTGGCGCTCCCGGACAGCGAAGGAGGTTCCAGGATGAGCGACGGTGATTTCCCCAACCCGGAGAGCGGCTTTGTGCTGACCCATTTTCTCGTGGTCTCCGACCAGGACCGGTCCCGCGATTTCTATCGGTCCGTGTTCGGAGCAACAGTGGTACTCGAACGCGACCCGGTCATCATGAAGCTGGCCAATAGCTGGCTCATCCTCAACGTGGGCGGTGGCCCGACCGACGACAAGCCCACCGTGACGCTCACCACCCCTGCCGACCCTGACCAGGCGAGTGCATTCCTCAACATCAGGGTGGCCGACATCGCTGCGGCCTACGCGCAATGGTCGTCGCGAGGCGCTCAGTTCCTCACCGAACCGAAAGATCACGGCCGCGAAATCCGGGCCTACATTCGTGATCCTGACGGGCACCTGATCGAGGTCGGGCAGACGACAGGCCTGCTGAGCTAGCCGCGGCGCGGCGCGGGGCCGGGATACTTCCGTCCGCACCGTCCTCTCACCGGCAGTGAGGGCTGCCAGGATGGTGGGGTGGAGATTCTGAGCAGCCGGATCCTGCTGCGCCCTGCCGACCTGGGCCGGAGCCGCCATTTCTACCAGGATGTGCTGGGATTGGCGGTCTACCGGGAGTTCGGTTCGCCGACCGATCCGGGGGTGGTCTTCTTCCTCGGCCCCGGGTTCCTGGAAGTCTCCGGGCCCTCGGCCGCCGCTGCCAGTCAGTCGGTGATGATCTGGCTTCAGGTGCGCGACATTAACGCTGAGCACGACCGGCTGGCTGAAGCCGCCGTCAGCATTCTGCGTGAGCCGGTGACCGAGCCCTGGGGATTGACCGAGATGTGGATCGAAGACCCCGACGGCGTCCGGATCGTCATCGTCGAAGTCCCCGCCGATCACCCACTGCGCCGCGATCCGCGATCCTCACCGGCCACCTGACCCAAGCACCCGCAATATAGGCGGCCACCTCGCGGGTCGCCCCGCTCGGCCTGCTGCTCACCGTTCTGGATCGGATGCGCGACTACGGCATGCCGCGGTCCGCGATCACGCGCTGCCCGCTGGATCATAGGGGACGGCGAGGCAGCGAACAGACCGTTATTTTACGAATTTCCCCGGGCCGGAGTGGTGGGCCAGGACCCGGGTGAGCAGGCGGGTCAGCTGGTCCCGTTCGGGCCGGGAGAGCGGGGTGAGCAGCTCGTCCTGAACGCCGGCCACCAGGCCCTCGAGCCGCTGCAGGCACGCGGCGCCGGCCGGCGTGATGGTGACGATGTTGCGGCGATGATCAGCCGGGTCGGGAGTGCGCTGGACCAGGCCGCGGCCGCCGAGCTCGTTGAGCGCGGCCACGACGTCGCTGCGGTCGATGCCGCTGCGGCGGCCCAGGCTGGCCTGGCTGGCCGGCCCGAACTCCTGCAGCGCGGCCAGCAGGCGGTAGTGGTATCCGCGTGCGTCCGCGGCGGCGAACGTCCCGCTCAGCAGCCGGTGCGCGTGCGCCGCGGTCTGGCTGATCAGCCAGGTCGGCTTCGCGGCCAGGCGGGCGGGCGTGGTGTCGTCGGCCGTGGTCATGCCCGCCAGTCTAAGCCACTTGTTGGCCAGGCCAACGATTGCTAGTGTTGGTCGCACCAATGTTGGTAGCGCCAATCAAATCGGAGGCGACGAACCCATGTCCACTACTCCCGCATTCGGGGCCCAGATCCTCGGCCAGACCGAGAAGGCCCTGAACGCGATCCTGGACCGGCAGCTGGCCGGGACCGGCCTGACCGAACCGGACTGGATCACCCTGACCCTGACCGCCGCCAGCGGTGGCGCCCTCGGCCGCGACCAGCTGGCCAGCCAGGTGGCCGGGGCGCTGAAGGTCAGCCCGGCGATGGCGCAGGCCCGCATCACCGGCCTGGCTGCCGCGCAGCTCCTGCAGACCGGCGGCGACGAGCCGCTGGTCACGCTGACCGGCGCCGGGCAGCAGTTGCACGGCCGGATCCGCGCGGCGGTCACCGGGATCACCGAGCGCATGTGGGGCGATCTTCCCCCCGCGGACCTGGTGACCGCGGGCCGCGTCCTGAGCGTCGTCCTGGACCGGGCCAACGCCGAGCTGGGCGCCGCTTAGCCCGGGGGCGCCGGTGTCGAGCCCGGCCGGCCAGTTCCGACTCCTTGGTGAGCGGGGCCATCGGGGCCCCGGCCAGGGACAGGAGCCGTCATCATGGCCGCAGCAACCCGCCACAACGATGCCCGGGAGACCAGGACCCAGGAGACCAGGACCCAGGAGACCGCCTGCCGCCGGGCCGCGTCCCGCCTCGCCGCGCTGCCGGTTCCGGCCACCGGCGCTGTCGCCGCCGTGGCCGGCGCGATCGTGCTGTACGGCTACGGGGCGCTGGCCCGGGCCCTGTCGGTGCCGATGCGGGCCGGCGAACCGGGCGCCCGCCACGCTGAGGCCATCACGCCGCTCAACTTCGCCACCGGCGTCGTCTTCTGCACCGTCCTCGGCACGATCCTGGCCATGATCCTCGCCGCCCGCGTCGCCGGCCCCGCCCGGGCCTTCCTGCGCACCGCGCTGGTCCTGGTCGCGGTGTCACTGGTCTTCCCGCTGGCCGCCAGCCATACCGCGGTCACGACCAGGCTCACCCTGGCGCTCGGTCACCTGATCGCCGCCGCCATCGTCATCCCGCTCATCACCCTGCGCCTCGCGCGGGGCCGCGGGCACCGCCATGCCTGAGGAGCGGCCCCGGGCGTCGCGGCGCGACCGTCGTCCTCGGCACGATCGCGCTGCTCGTGGCGGGCCTGCTCACGCCGCGGCGGAACGGCGCGGCGGAACGGTAGAGTCTGCGGCGTGAGCCAGGATCCAGATGGCGCGGCGGTCACGGTGGTCCGGGTGGCCGAAGCCGAGATCACCCCGGATCTCAGGCAGCAGCTGCGGGCGCTGCTGCAGGCCTCCTTCGAGGGCTGTCCCGGCCGGAGCTACTTCAAGCTTCCGCCCCACTTCCGCTACCTGGCCCTCACCGGTGATGTGCTGGTCGGCCAGATGGGCGTGGAACTGCGGGTGATCCGCATCGGCCCCCATGTCCTGCGGACCTTCGGGATCTCCGACCTGTGCGTCCGGACGGGTGAGCGGTCGCGTGGCCTCGCGGGCAGGCTGCTGGCCGAAGTGACCGGACTCGCGCGGGCCTGCGGCATGGATTTCGTCATCCTCTTCGCCGACGACAGCCGGCTCTACCGCCGGCACGGGTGGGCCCGCGCGGCGAACACCTGTTCCTGGGTGAAGATCGACGATCACACCACGCTGGGGCTGGCCACGGCCCAGGACACGAAGGCGCTGATGGTCAAGGCGACAGGGCCGCGGGACTGGCCCGGCGGGGACGTGGACCTGCTGGGCCACTTGTTCTGACCTCATCCAATTCTGCTGCGTGGATGACCGGCGACGGCGGGTCAGGCGGACGAGCGCTCGACCAGCTCGCTGCTGAGCAGGACGTGCACGGGCTGGTGGATCCGCCCGGCGATCTGGTCGTCCAGGATCTGCAGGGCCTCGAGGGCGGTCTGCTCGATCGGGTTGCGCATCGTGGTCAGAGGCGGCTCGACCATGGTGGCCGCCGCCGAGTTGTCGAAGCCGACCACGGCCAGGTCCTCGGGGACACGCCGCCCGGCCTCGCGCAGCGCCCCGATCGCGCCCACCGCCATCAGGTCCGACGCCACGAACAGCCCCCGCAGCCCGGGGTGGCGGCCGAGCAGTTGCCGGGCACCGTCCCGCCCGCTGCGCAGCGACCAGTCGCCGGTGGTGACCAGGCTGGGCTGGAACTGGTTCCCGATAGCCCGCCGGTAGCCATCGAGGCGCTCGCGGCCGCTGCTGGTGTGCAGGGGCCCGGTCACGGTCCCAATGGCGCCCCCGACTTTGCCGGCCAGGTAGCTGACGACGGTGAACGCCGCCTTCTCGTCGTCGATGGCCACCCACGAGAAGGCGTTCTCGAACCCGAGCGGCTTGCCCAGCACCACCACCTGGACCGGCCGGTCGAGGTGGAGATCGGCACCCGGTGCCTGGACCGGCTGACCTCGGCTGTGGTCGGGCCGCGGGCGGTGCTCGCGCCGCGCGACGTGCTCGTGCTCGGCTCAGGGCGCGCGGATCAGCCCGGCGAAGACTAGCCCTGGCCGGCTGTCACAGCACGGAGGCGTAACTCGTCATAGAGAGGGGCACAGCAACGAGGGGAGACTCAATGAGCGGCGACCTTGACTCGGTCAGGGATGCCCGGACCATCCTGCTGACCACCTACAAACGCGATGGGACACCGGTCGAGACGCCAGTGAGTATCGCCTTCGACGGCGACCGCGCGTTCTTCCGCTCCTATGACCAGGCCTGGAAGACCAGGCGGCTGCGTAACAACCCCCGCGTCCAGGTCGCGGCCTCGACCTTGCGGGGGCGGCGCACCGGGCCAGTTATCGATGCTCGCGCAACGCTGCTGGGGGACGACCAGGCTCGCATAGCCGCGAGGGCCCTGGCCCGGCACCACCGGCTGCTGCAGGCGGTCCTCGTCCCGCTGGCCCACCGCCTCATGCGCTACCAGACCATGCACTACGAGCTTCAGCCCGATCCCGGGTAAGCCACCCACCCGCGGGGGTCAGCGGCCGCCTTCCCGTTCCGGCGGCGGCAGCAGCTCCCCGGCCAGTAGTGACCGCCTGACGGTGTTGCCTGCCGGGGCCAGCGGGCAGGCCCAGGCCGGGTCGTAGGCGCAGGAGGGGTTGTAGGCGAAGTTGAAGTCCAGGATGAGCTGGCCCTCGTCGCCGCCGAGATCCGCGCCCTTGACCGTGTCGATGAGGTACCGGCCCCCGCCGTAGGTGGCTGTGCTCGCGGTCCCATCCTTCACGGGCACGAACACCCCGCCCCCGTAGGAGTCGAGCCACCATACATCCAGGTCACCACCTCCCGGCAGGTGGGCAACGCCGATGCGGTCGAACGGGGCGACCCCGTCGGAACCGGTGGGGACCTCGATGTGCTTGGGCGGCACATCGAGATCCACGGTGACGTCGAAACGCAGCCGCGGATCATAGGGCGCGACCGGCGCGCCCGGGTAGTCCGCGCGGTTTGGCCAGGGGATAGGCGAGTCCGGATGCGTGCGCAGCAGGTCATCACGGGTCTTGCGCCAATGATCGTGCGCGGCGGCAGGATCCGGCTCGCTGCGAACCTCCGCATACAGCCGGGCGACCCGGCGACGCCAGTCGAGCAACGTCAGGGACATGCGAACACCTCCACGCTCGGCCTTCGAGCATAGAAGCCCCGGCAATCCGTCCCGGCGGGTCGTGCGCCGTGGCGGGCACTACCCTGGCGGCGGGCCCAGGGATGCGGCGAGCGGGGGAGCGGGGTGGTGTCGTGTCATCGAAGCGGAGGCTCGCCGAACTCATCGCGCCATCGCGCCTGGGCCGCAGTTTCCGCTGGTTGCTGGCTTCATCGTGGGTGACGAATCTCGGCGAGGGGATCACTCTCGCGGCCGGCCCGCTGCTGGTCGCGTCCCAGACGCACAATCCGCTGGCGGTGGCGATGGCCGCGCTCCTGCAGCGGCTGCCCTGGCTGTTGTTCGGCCTGTATGCCGGCGTGGCCGCCGACCGCCTCAACCGGCGCGTGATCGTCATTACCACCGGCCTGGTGCGGGCGGCGATCCTCCTGCTTCTCACGGCGTCCATCCTGACTCACCGCGTCGATATCGCGGTCGTGCTGGCCGCCTTGTTCCTGTTCGGGGTGAACGAGACCTTCGGTGACACCACGACCGCCACCCTGCTGCCGATGCTCGTCAACGGGACTGACCTGGGTATCGCGAACTCACGTGCCCTGACGGGCGTGATCGTGTGGAACCAGATGGCCGGCCCGCCGTTCGGCGCCGTGCTGTTCGCGGCCGGGATGGCGTTGCCGTTCGCCAGCGAGTGCGTGTGCGTGCTCGCCGGCGTGCTGCTGATCTCGCAAGTGCGGCTGCCGGCGCACGGCGCGCGGGAGCATCACGCCCGGGTGCGCGATGACATCCGTGAGGGGTGGCGCTGGCTGTGGGCGCACGCCGCGGTGCGGACGCTGGCCATCACAATTTTCACCTTCAACGTCACCTTCGGCGCCGCCTGGTCGGTGCTGGTGCTCTACGCACGCGAGCGGCTGGGCATGGGCGCGCTCGGCTTCGGGCTGATCACCACGGCGATAGCGGTGGGCGGCCTGCTGGGCACCGCATCCTACGGCTGGCTGGAGCGGCACGTCCGGCTGGGCGTCATCATGCGCGGCGGGCTGATCATCGAGACGCTGACCCACCTGGCGCTCGCGCTGACCCGCTGGGCCTGGTTCGCGCTGATCGTCTTCGTGATCTTCGGTGCGCACGCGTTTATCTGGGGAACGACATCGACGACCGTGCGCCAGCGAGCTGTGCCCGCCCAGTTCCAGGGCCGCGTCGGCAGTGTCTACCTCACCGGCGTGGTCGGCGGGATTGTGATCGGGTCCGCGCTCGGCGGGCTGGTCGCTTCGGTGTGGGGCATCACCGCGCCGTTCTGGTTCGCCTTCGCCGGGTCGGCCCTCATTCTCGTGGTGATCTGGCGGTCGCTGCTGCACATCGCACACGCCGACGAGGACGCCCGGGCTGGTGCCCCCACCGCCGCGGCCTGAGGCTGACTTCGGCGCGCAGACCCGCAGGCTCGCCTGACCTGGGAAAGTTTTCACGCCATCGTTACAGCAGATCGGCGTACTCGTGGCCTGTAAGGAGCGGAACCCCAACGGTGGAGGTGTGATGACCTTCGAGGAATTCGCGGCCGACCGGCTGCCGAGCCTGCTCCGGTTCACCGCGATACTGACCGGCGACCGCGCCCTCGCCGAGGATCTGGCCCAGGAGGTGCTGATCCGGGCGCATTCCAGGTGGAGCAAGATCGGGAGCCTGGACCGGCCGGAGTACTACGTCCGCAAGATGATCCTGCATGAGTTCCTGCACTGGCGTCGCCGGGAATGGCGGCTGATTCCATCGGGAGCCGGTTCGGACATGGATCACCGCAGTGCTCCCGACCACGCCGTCGGCTACGCCGAGCGTGACGCTCTTTTCGCCAAGCTCGGCAAGCTGCCCGCGCGGCAGCGCGCCGTGCTCGCGCTCCGCTATTACGAGGGGCTCTCCGACACCGAGATCGCGGACCTGATCGGCTGTAAGCCGGGAACGGTCCGCGGCTACGCGACCCGGGCGCTCGCCGCGCTGCGCGTGGAGTTGGACGTTCGGCCTGGTCAGGCACCTTCATTCATCGAGGAGAAAATCTGATGCCTACCGAAGACGACCTGCGGATCGGGTACCGCGCCCTGGAGCGGCACACGCCGGACACCGCCGACGTCCTCCGCGCGGTCTACGATCACCCCCGGCGATCGGCCCGGCCGGGGCGCCTGTCGCCGCGGGGGCCGCGGCGCCGCGTCCTGCGCGCGGGCCTGGCCCTGGGCGCTGCCGGGGCGCTGACCGCAGGCGCGGTGATCGCGGTGGTGGCCCATGGACCGGCGACCGAGGCCACGTCCCTGGGGGTGCCCGCGCTGCGGACCCGCCTGCTCGCGGCGATCGACACCGCCAGCGGCGACATACTGTACGCACACGGCGGACCGGCGCCGGGCGGCGGGGCGACGTGGCAGTGGCCGTGGGATCCCCGGCCCGGGCAGAGAGTACATGTGCGTGTCCTCGGCCTCGGGTCGGCCGGGACGATATTCAAGGACGGCGAGGACAGCTTCACGATGCCCTCCGGATACGACGCCGCCAGCAACCCTTCCGACATCGACCAGGGCGGCGTGCCGGTGACCGGGACGATCATGACTGTCAATCACCGCAGGCACCTGTGGGGTGAGTGGCAGGCGAAGTTCGTCGTCGGGTTCCCCCTCGACGCGGCCGGTATCCGTGCCGAGATCGTTAAGGGCCAGCTCAAGATCCTTCGGTCGACCGAACTGCACGGACAGAAGGCCGTGGAGCTGCAGGTCATCCTGCCGCCCAACCACGAGGCGCCGCCCCATGTGACGGCGGCGCGGCTGTGGGTGGACGCCGCGACCTACCTGCCGATGCAGCAGTTCCTGCGCATGTCCAATGGCGAGCAGAACGTCACCGATTACACCTTCCTCCCGCCCACGCCCGGGAACCGGGCGAAACTGCGCCCGGAAATCCCGGCGGGTTACACCCGGGCGGGCCGCGCCCAGGTCACCGGCCCGGCACCGAAGACGCTGGGGAAGTAACCACTTCCGGGGCAGCCAAGCGCCCGGTGGCCGGACCGCTCAGGCGGTCACCGCCACCGGGCGCGCCGCGGCGACGTGTCATGCCACAGACGATCGGTGGGCCGCCCACTCGCGGTCGAGGATGGACATCAGCACCTCGTCATACCAGCGCCCGTCGTGCAGCACTGACTCGCGAAGGCGGCCCTCCTCGACGAACCCCGCCTTCTCATAGGCGCGGATCCCGGCCGGGTTGAACGGGGCCACGCCCAGCTGGATGCGGTGCAGGCCCATCTCGCGGAACCCGTAGCTGACGATGACGCGCATCGCGTCCGTGCCGTAGCCACGACCGATGTACTCACGGCCGAGGGCGATCCCGATCGTCGCGCACCGGTCCTTGGGGCGCGCCCCCCACAACCCGATGTTGCCGACCAGCACTGGTGGATCGTCGATCGTCTCGATGGCGAAGCCGAGGTTGTCCTTGTCGTTAGCACTCCACTTGGCGATGCGCTCCTTCGCCGCGGCCTGCGACGGCGGGGCCACCCAGCTCGACAGCGTGGCCATGCGCCCGGGATCCATCTCCCACGTCGCGAGCGCAGGCAGGTCGTCGTCCCGCACGCCGCGCAGCCGCACCTGCTCGCCAGCGAGGATCGAGTCCCCATAGCTGAAGGCGCCTGAAACATCAGTGAGTTCGGTCATGTGGCTGATACTGCCGCACGCCAGACCCGCGGCGCGACCCAGATACCGGCCGCGCGAGGGCGCCGCGGCACGCGGCTGACTCTGACGTCTGCGCATGTCAGAGCGTTCTCACCCGGACCTCGACAGGACAGTTTAACCAGCAAGCTCAGCGTGATCCGCCGAAGAAGCCGGTCAGGATCGGGGTGATCACCTCGATCGGAGCGTTGTGATCGAAGCCATCGAGCATCCGGAGCTGTGCGCCGGGCGTGGCCGCGGCCTGCTCGGCTACGGAGCGCTGGAACCAGGGCGGGCTGCTGCGGCCGCCCACGATGAGGACAGGGGCGGTGATCTTCCCCAGTTCGGCGGCGGGCACTCCGCCGGACGTCACAGCGATGTCGTACGGGAGGGTGGGGGTCAGGGGCTCCAGAGCCTTGACCCACGGGGCGCCGTCCATCTGGGCCAGCATCTCTGGCGGCATCCCGACGACGTCCGACATCCAGAACGCCACGGCCTCACTCCTGCGGCCCTCGCCCACCAGCTGGCGGATGCGTTCCGCCGGGTCGGCAGACGGCCGGGGCGAGTCCTCGTTGAGGAACGGCGCCTCGTACGCGACGAGACCCGCGACCGGCAGGCCGGCCGCGGCGGCCCGCAGCGCGATGGCCGCGCCGGATGAGTGACCGAACACGAACGGCGGCTGGGACCCGGTCGCCGCGGCGACGGCCGCCAGGTCCTGGTACTCCTTCTCCGGCGTGAACGGCTGGGTGTCGCCGCTGTCGCCCCGGCCGCGGCGGTCGTAGGTAACGACGGTGAAGCGCTGCGTCAGCTCACTCGGGGCGGCAAACGTGTGCCGGGTGCAGAACGCGCCGACGCTGACGATCAGGGGAGGTCCCTCACCCACACGGTCGCAGGCGATGACGGTCCCATCAGCCGACTTCACGGTCTCCATCTGCGTCTCCTTCCGTTCCCGGTCAGTAAGACGACCGGGGTGCCCGGAAGTCACCGGCCCCCCGGCCGGGCAATCCTGCCCCAGGCTGGGATGGCCACGGCGAGCAGGAGTACTACGTCACGGCGGGCTCCCTGCCGTGAGCCGTCACGCGGACTTGGTCACCGAGGCCTGGTAGATCTGCTCGATCGACCGTTCGAGCTGGGCGTTGAACTCCTCGTCGGTCTGGCTCTCGGTCAGGCCTTCGAGGAGCGCGCGGGAGAAGCTGGCGATGAGGGTGGGGTCGCGCCCGAGGAGGGCGCACGCCTCGTCGCGGCTGTAGCCCCCGGACAGGGCCACGACCCGCAGCACCCGCGGGTCGGACGCCAGCTCGCCGTACAGGCCAGGCCGGGCCGGGATCGTGATCTTCAGCATCACGGTGGCGTCCTGGGGGAGCGCCCTGAGGTGCTTGGCGATGGCGTCGCGCAGCATCGTCTCGGCCTGTTCCTTGTGCGGGGACGAGATGCTGACCTCGGGCTCCATGATCGGGACGAGTCCAGCGCTCATGATCCGGCTTGCGTAGCCGAACTGCTGGTCCACGATGGCCGCGATCCCGGCCTCGTTAGCGTCCTTGATCACCGACCGCATCTTGGTGCCGAAGATCTGGTGCCGCTGCGCGCGCTCCAGCAGGTCATCGAGGGTGTCGATGGGCTTCATGAGCTGCACGTCGTCCTGCTGGTCCGCGAGTCCCTTGTTAACCTTCAGGAACGGGACCACGTTCTTCTCATCCCACAGGTACCGGGCGGTGGGGACACCCTTGACGTCCCGGTCCATGGTCTGCTCGAACAGGATTGCCGCGAGGACGCGCGACCCTTCGAACGCCGGGCTGGTCAGCACCCGGGTCCGCATCGCGTGGACTAGGTCGAACATCTCGGTGTCGGAGCTGTAGCGGCCCTCCCCGACGCCGTACTCGGCGAGCGCCTTGGGCGTGCTGCCGCCGCTCTGGTCCAGGGCCGCGAAGAAACCCCGGCCGGCCTTGATCTTCTCGAACTGGGTGCTGTTCACCTTTCCGTATTCTGGCACCAGTCCGGGCCGCCCGGCATGGTGCCCTGCCTTCCCGATGGCAGCCGGGTTCCCGGATCAGCGCACGGTGTGGGGCAGTTTGCCCTTGGCCCCGAGCTTGTAGGCGATGATCAGCGCCCGGCCCGATAGCGGCACGGCTGCTCCGGTGATGACGTAGTCACCATCGATGGTGACGGGAGCGTTCGAGCCGGCGGACAGGGGCGTGTTGAGCAGGATCGCGCCGGTGGCCGCGTTGAACGCGTACAGGTGACCGCTGTAGGTGGTGGTGAAGACAACGTTGCCGGTGACGGCGGCGGCGCCGTAGGGCGTCGAGGGAAGCTTGTCGTCCCACTCGATCTTTCCGGTGTCCTGGTTGACGGCGATCATCTCGCCTGTTGCCTTGGGGATCGAGGCTTCGAATGCCTTAGTGCTTTCCGTCACGCCCTTCACCGACAGCGGCACCGAGAGGTCGTTGACGGCGGCGAAGGTGGTGGTCCCGTTGGTCGCCAGCTGGGATTCGACGCCGCCGAAGGCGCCGGGCTCGAGGCTGAACCTGGCCGGCAGCGGGATGGGCGAGGCTGGCGTGGCGTTTTCGGTAAGCAGCCCGGCGTCGCCGGGTCCGCTGTGCACGCCGACCGGGAGTTTCCACAACAGCTTGCCGGTCTGCGCGTTCAGCTCGATCAGGATGCCGGCCTTGCCACCGTCGAGCACCACCGGCGTCCCGTGGGCGGTCGTGAGCACCGGCGAGTTCTGGAGGTCCCAGTCGAACAGGTCGTGGGGGGTGAGCTGGTAATACCACAGCAGTTTGCCGGCCGGGCTGAGCTTGACGACCGAGTCGGTGTACAGGTCCGGGCCGGGCCGGCTGGTTCCCCAGGGGTAGCCGCGGGGCCATCCGGTCTGGCCGATCGGGCCGGGGTTGGCTGTTCCGATATAGAGGTTGCCCTGGCGGTCGAACGACGGCGGATCCCACAGGCCGCCGCCAGAGTTGATGCCCGGGTTCCCCCAGAGGTTCTGCACCTCGTCCCAGGACCATTCGGGTGCGCCCGTGGCCGCATTCAGCGCCCACAGGGTTGACCTGGCCCCGCCGAGATACTGGCCCTTGTTCGGGTTCACCGGCACTGTCGACACGTAGACGGTGCCGTGGTTGTAGCCAGGGGCCATGTCGATGCCCTCGTGGTCGTTGCCGATCAGGGTCCGGCTCCACAGCTGCCGGCCAGTGGCCGCCGAGAGAGCGACCGCGGCTTTGTCCGTGGCCGCGTACACGGTTCCGCCGACGACATTGACGCCATCCGGGCCGCCGTTGATCGAGTTGTAGGTGTGCGTCCACAAGACCTTGCCGGTGGCGAGCCTGATCGCCATCACGTTCGACTCGAGATCCTGGGTGTACACCACGCCATTCGCCACGACCGGCGTCGTCGCGTAGCCATTCGCCAGACCAGCGGCACGGGTTACACCCGTCGACTCGACTGGCACGCACCACGCCACGCCCAGCGTCGAGACATCGGAACTGGTGATCGCGCTGGCGACGTCCCGCGTGTTCGCCAGGTCACCGCCGGGCAGAGTCCAGCTCGCTGCGGCCGCCGGATTAGCCGAACCGACCGGCGCGCTGCTGGCCCGGCCTGCCGCCGCATGCCTAGCAGAGCAACTCGCCACACTCGATTTGGCGCTGCTCGCACAGCCGCCGACACTCAGGCCGGCGGCGATGGTCAGGATGATGCTGGCCACTGCGGGCCGGTTAACGCGATAACTCATGCAACTCATCTCCTTGACCGGCCGCCATTGCACAGGAGTGACGGTTGCCAGTCGCTGCGTGCATCGGGATGCCCTGTGTGACCTGCGCTGCCAGCCACTCCGTCACCTACATCTCGATGCTCGCCGCGCGAGAGCAGGAGATCCATCGTGCGGCCACCCGAAGTTGAGGTACGGCTGGCACGGTCCCCAGGTTCGCTCTGCGACGACGCCGAGTCACCGGAGGGTGCGAAATCTTGCGGAAGGGCGTCACGCTCAGTGAGCTTGGGACCGACCGCCAGCGCCGGACTGACGTCTGCTCTTCCCGGTCAGTTCTTCCCGAGCAATCCGAGGGGGCTGGGCGCGCCGAACTCGACGCGCAGTACCTGCCGGCCGCTGGCCAGCCGGACGACGGTGATGCGGGCGGCCTGGTACGGGGCCAGCTGGTGCCGCAGGAAATGGGCCAGCGACCCCATCGTGTTGGGCTGGCCCCGGGTCCCCGGCCCGGCCGGCGCGATGTCCGCGGCCCGCAACGGCGTGCCCGGGCTCGCCCCGGCGGCGGACGCGGGAAAATCGATCACATCCACCGTGTACATGGTGGCCAGGGCGGCGAACGCGCTCAGCAGCCGGGAATCGACCTGCCCGGCGGCCAGGGCCCGGCGGGCGGTGGCGGACGGATGCAGCCGGGGGTTGTGCAGCAACTCGCTGCCCGCGGATGCCCGCGCGGCCACGTCGGCCCGCAGGCTGCGCAGGTAGGCCGCGGCCCCATCGGCCGCCACCACCCGGATCGCGGTCTGGGCGCTGCCCGTCCCGAAGCTGGCCAGCACGACCGGCGCGTACACGCTGGTCAGCCGGGCGCCGAACTCGCTGCGTACGGCCGCGGTGGACACGATCAGGTCACTGCCCAGCGGGGCGGGATTGCTCCCGCCCAGGGTGAGCAGCCGCGCCGCCGGGATCCCCTGGGCCTGCAGGAGCGCGCACATCTGCGGGTCGCAGGACACGATCGCGTCCGCGGAAACCTGCGCGGCGATCCAGCGGGCGGCGGCCGTGCGGGCCGCGGCAGCCGCCCGGATGGCGGCCGGCCCGGGCGCCCCGCCGGCCGCGGCCTGGGTACCGCCGCGGGTGTGCCCGGCTTTGGCCGGGCTGCTGCGGATCAGCGCGATGCCGATCGCGGCCGCCCCCAGCAGCGCCGCGGTCACGACGGCCACAGTAAGCACCCGCCACCGGGCCTGAGCGGGCCAGCGCAGGTGCAGGCGGCGCTGCGCCCACAGCTGCACGGTCGTGAGCAGCACCCTGCCCCAGGACGGCGGGTGGAAGCTGTCCTGACGGGAGCTGACCATCCCGGAGATCGGCTCTGGCCAGAAACTCTCCTGCCAGCCGGCCTGGTAAGGCGCCGATCCGTCCCTGATGGCATCCATCAGCTGTGCCAGCTGCGGCCGGTCCGCGGGGTCCTTGGCGAGGCAGGCGGCTACTAGGTTCATCAGCGGGACGGGGACGTGGCTGAGGTCGGGCTGGGCGTGGACGACCCGGTAGGCCATGGCGATCGGGCCGCTCGTCCCGGCCCCGAATGGCGCGGCCCCGGTCGCGGCGAACGCGATCAGGCTGCCGAGGGCGAACACATCGCTGGCTGGCCCGACTGGGAGCCCTCTGACCTGCTCAGGCGACATGAACGCCGGCGTCCCCACGATCAGGCTGGTCGCGGTCGTTCCGGCGGCTTCTAGCGCCCGGGAGATCCCGAAGTCGATGAGCCGCGGTCCATCGGCAGCAAGGAGCACGTTGGCTGGTTTCAGGTCCCGGTGCACCAGACCGCAGGCATGTACAGCCTGCAGCGCTTCGATCAGACCTCCGGCCAGTCTCCACACCGCCGCCTCCGGCAGGGGCCCCGCGTGGGCGATCACTTCGGCCAGCGACGGGCCGGGCACGAAGACTGTGGCCAGCCAGGGGGGATCATCGCCGGGACCTGCCGCCACGACGGGTGCGGTGTACGCCCCGCTGACTGCCCCGGCTGCCTCTACCTCGCGCCCGAACCGCCGCACGAACTCCGGGTCGCGGGCGAATTGCCGATGGATGACCTTCACGGCCACTGCCCGGCCAGCCGGGGAGAAGCCCAGGAAGACCTGGCCCATCCCGCCCGCCCCGAGCCGGGCGTGCAGCCGATACCCACCAACCTGCTGCGGGTCATCCGCTGCCAGAGGCTCCATCCCAGCTCCTGCCCCTATCACCGGCCCGGGCATGACGCAGACCAGCGAGCACCGCGCTCACTGACTCCAGCGGGCCAGTTGCATCCGAAGCACTCCGAGCCATTCTGCCGTCACGATTCAGGTCGTAACAGGAAATCCGGACTGAACGGCCAAGCCGGCACGTCCGGGCCTCGGGCCGCCGGGATGGACCTGTCCAGTCCCAGCATCCTCGCTTTCCCAGGCCTTCGCCGCCAGGCGAAGGCCTGTGCTGAGGTTTACCTGGCCAGCCGGGGGCTGGGCCGCACCCCTTGAGTGCCGGCTGGAATTCCGGGCAACCGGGGCCGGAGACGCGGAGTGTGCCCCCCTGGGCGGTTGTGGCCGGCAGCTGGCCTGCTCCGTTCAGGTCTAGCCGAAGGTGAACGCGAAAGCTTGGGCACCAGGGCCGGGGAAGGTGATCTCAAAGGTGCGGTCGGTAACCGAGCCGGACTGCCGGATGAGCTGGTAGAGCCGCGGTTCGGTGACCGTGCCGTTGCCTTGGCCGTCCACATCGATTCCGTGGGCGGTGCCGGGCGGCTGCCCGTCGAGCAGGACGCGGAATGGCGCGGCGGGTAGATCTCACCCGCCCCGCCGACGCCGGGTCGGCCAGTTCTCCCTCGGTATGCGCCAGCGGCTCGGGCCTCGCCTCAGGCAGTTGCTGTGCGACCCGGAGTCCTGTCCTCGGACGCGCCCGCCAGTTGAGCCTCGATCGCCGAGGCGGCCACTGGCTACGCCGGCTTCCCCGCCGGCTCGCCGCCGAAGGACGAACCGTGCTCGTCTCCGCCACATCATCGCCGAGGTCGCTCAACCGCCGACAGCGTGGTCATCCTCGTCGGCCGGCCTCGTCACCCGATCGACGCTCGGCGAACTCACCGCCGGGAACCCACATCCGTGCGTGTCCGGCCTCCCGGGCCAAGGACTCTGGGCGACGTTCTCAACCGGCCGGGCGCCGCCTTCGCCGGTCGTCGCACCCGACTGGGCGGAGGTGCCCCTGCGCCATCAGCGAGCAGATGGCGGAACCCTTGGCCGCCGAGCAGGCCAAACCGCATCGTTGCTAGACGATCGGCGGAGGCCGCCGGTCTCGAAGACATCTTCCTCCGCCTGACCAGGAACCCCGAGTGAACCGAGGTGACCCAATGACCCGGCTCATCTGTACCGAACTACTCAAACTGGCCACTATGCGCCTTACCTGCGGCCTGCTGGCCATAGCCGCCGCGCTCAGCGCACTGTTCGCCCTCCTTGAAAATAACCAGGCCGGTGCCAGTGGCAGCGGCGTGCCGCCCATATCGACCGCGGAAGGGCTGCGCACCGTCACTACGGTGACTGGCTTCGCCATGCTTTTTGCCGCCGTCTTGGGCTCCATAGTCGCGAACGGCGAATTCCGGCACTCCACCGCCACTCTCACCTATCTCGCCACTCCAAAACGGGCCAGGGTGCTTGCCGCAAAGGCCGTCGCCGCGGCCAGCGTCGGCTCACTGTTCGGCCTCGTCGCCGGGATCATCGCCACCGGCGTCGGGCTCATCTTCGTCGCCGCGCATGGCTACCACGTTGCGCTCAGCACCGTAACCCTCGTCGGGCATGTCGCCGGAGCCGTCCTCGGGGCCTGTTTGCTCGCCGCTCTCGGCGTCGGGATCGGCTCTCTCGTCCGCTCGCAACTCGCCACCGTCATTGGCGTCTTCGTGTGGGCGATCATTGTCGAGTCGGTCATCGGCGGCCTCTACACCCAGGTCCGCCCCTATCTCCCCTATACGGCGGCGGCCACCCTGGCCGGCGCGAAGCTCGGGAACGCTGCCTTCGGGCCGGCTCACGGGCTAAAGGGCGGCGGGCCACTGCCGTTTATCGCGGCTGTGGGTGTGATCGGCGCCATTGCTTCGGCCGTCTTCTTTCTCGCCGCCCGGACCACCGTACGGCGCGATATCACCTGACCATCGCCGCCAGACCCACCGACCAAGCTTCCCCCACACAGGGAGATCCACCGTGCATCACCAGCTGATCATCGCCACTTCCCTCGTTGCGACGACCGCGAAGAACAGCAACTCCTTTCATATCGGCCCTTGGATCATCGTGCCCATCCTTATACTCGTCGCCATCATCGGTACACCGATCTATATCGTCAGGGACCGCCGAAAGCGTCACTCAGGCGATGAAGCCAAGTGATCGACTCGGCCCGTCCAAAGAGCGGAACGAAACGGACGTCTCCGCTGATGTACCACGAGCAGGGCGACGTCGTCGCGGTCATGGCCTCGAAGGGCGGCCAGTTGACGCATCCCGCGTGGCTCCACAATCTAACGGCGAATCCCGATACCACGATCCAGCTTGGATCCGTGGTTCGCGCCGTCCATGCCCGCGTATCGACCGACGAGGAGCGCGATCGCCTATGGCCGAAGTTTATCGCTTTCTATCCCGGATACGACTTCTTCCAGCGCAATGCGAAGGGTCGGAAGATTCCAATCGTGATCTTCGAGCCTTGTTAGTTTAAATAGTGGTCGCGCCCCATGGCCGAACCGGGCGGCAAGGTCGTGGTTCAACCTGTGCTAGCCACCGGCCGAAGGGTGGATGTCGGTATCTGCGCTTCCTGGCCTCCCGGTCGGGCCCGGCGGGACGTCGACCGGCCGATGCCGCCGCGGGGCGCGGATCGCGCCGGGGGGACGTGTCAACTCGGCGCGCTGATCCTCCTGCCTGCCCCGCTGGGAACCGGCTCCGTGAGGAGCCGGAGCAGTGCGTCGGCGAAGAAGCGCCCGAAGCGGTCGGGTGGCCAGCTGCGTGCCGTGGTAAGGCGGTCAAAGACGGCCGGGTCCATTAGCAGCCACACGATGTCGGCGGCCTCGGAGCGGTCGAGGCCGGCACGCAGCGGTGTCTTCTCGGTGAGGCCGTCGAGGATCCAGCCGGCCGTCACGGCGCGCTGGGCGCTCAGTTGCGCGGCGAGCGGGACCAGGCGGTCATCGCTGCGAGCCCCTTCGAGGGCGGCGAGCACCAGCGCGTCCGACCGCTCGGCGGCCGGCACGAGGATCGTGGCGACCGCACCGAGGAAGGCCGTGGCGTCGGGCGCCGCCCGGGCCGCCGCCGCCCACGGGCGCTCCAGCACGGGCATCGGCTCGTCGTCGCCGGCGATGGCGACGTCGATCGCAGCCTTCAGCAGGTCGGGCTTGGTGGGGAAGGCGAGCTCGACGGCGGCCACTGACACCTCTGCCGCCGCGGCCACCGCGGCGACGGTTGTCCCGGCGTAGCCCTGGGAGCGGAACAGCTGGGTTGCCGCCTCCAGGATCCGGGCCCGGGTGCGGCGGGCCTTTGCCTGGCGCAGGGGCGAGCGATACGGACGGCGACCGGACTGGGGCGCCACGGGAGTTGAGCCGGCCCTCGTGTTCACTAGGCTATTACCCTAGCGAATCGTGCCCAGCACTGAGGAGGACCCTATGGTGGTAGCGAGCGGCCATCCTCCTGTAGCGCCGTGCGCCGAGGCCCAGCTGTCGGTCCGCCACGGCCGCGAGGCCGTGACATGCTACGAGGCTGCGTTCGGGGTGCAGGCGTGCTTCCGCCGCGGCGGGACCGACGAGCTCCCCGGGGGGGTTGCGCAGCTCGAGGCCGGCTCGACCCGGTTCTGGGTGGAGGGCGGGGTCCACCCGGTGGCCGGGGTCTACGGCTGGCTGCTCGGCCGGGTGGTGGACCCATTCGGCCACCACCGGGAGATCGGACGGCCACTCGGACCGTGGCCGTCCGCCGACGGAGACGGAAAGGAACGCCCATGAGGAACAACCGCTCGGTGCCACCGGTGACGGTCGTGCCGGTACTCGTCTACCCCGACGTGCGCGCCGCAGTGGCCTTCCTGAGCGCTGCCTTCGGCTTTGTCGAGCGCACGCGGATCGGCGAGAGCCATCGGGCCCAACTGGCCGTCGGCGACGACGGTGCCGTGATCATCGCCGATGTCGGCGGCGAGCGGCGCCCGCCGCAGCCAGGCGGGGTCACCCACGTCGTCCGGGTGCGGGTCGCCGACGTATACGCGGCGTTCGCCCGTGCCCGCGACCATGGCGCCGTCGTGCTCGAGGCGCCGGTCGAACGGGAGTACGGCGAGCGGGACTGCACTCTGGAGGACCTCGCCGGCCACCGCTGGCAACTGGCCGAGGCGGTGGCGGACGTGGCACCGGAGGAGTTCGGCTGCGAGACCGTCAGCCCATGGCCGGCCTATGAGGCGGGCAACACCGGTTAAGCGGCCGACGGCAAACACGGCCGCCGCAGCAGCCTGCACCCGACGACGGCCATCGGACATGGAGCCTTTCTATGTGAGGCCAGGCGCCAATAATGCCAGCCTTCTTCGCTCATGCCATGGGACGCGGCACGGAGCACTCCCGGGACCGTCGCCCAGCATCCTCAACTCCTCTCCCAGGGGACGCTAGCCCATTGCACTTGCCGGACGTGTGGCTCCGGCTCGTAGGATCCCGAGCATGAAGCGGATCCTGCTGACCGGGATGTCAGGAACCGGCAAGTCCAGCGTTATCCGCGCCCTGGCAGACCTCGGGTACAAGGCCATCGACACTGACGACGGCTGGTGCGAGCAACTGCCCGATGGACGCCAGAGGTGGCGGGAGGACGCCGTCGCCGCCCTCCTGGCCACCGAAGATGCCGACGTGCTGTTCCTGGCCGGCTGCGAGGAAAACCAGGTCCGGTTCCATCCGCAGTTCGATCGCATCATCCTGCTGAGCGCACCAGTCACGACCATGATGCAGCGGCTGGGAGCCCGGACCAGCAACCCTTACGGCAAGGCACCTGGCCACCTTGACCGCGTCATCAGCGACACCCAGAACATCGAGCCATTGCTACGGCAGGCAGCGGATCACGAGATCTCAACAACCATGCCGCTCCACGATGTCGTGACTGGCATTCTGCGTCTCGTCGGCGAGTGAGCCAGTGTGCCTGCCGTGGCCGGCCCGTTCCTTGTCAGGCGGTTTGGGGGAGTGGTGGCTGGATGGGTTCGACGGTGACGCCGGTGGGATCGCGGAACGGACACTCTCGTGGATCACCCGCCACCGCAGAACCGTCCGCGACTAAGAACGGCTGCCCGGCCGCCACGAAACCTGCATCTACTGGTCGATGATCGTCGTGATGACCCGCCGCCTCGCCCGCCAGCCCGCCGACGCCCACCACGAGCCGCCTGGGTTTTCAAGCAGGCACTTACTCACGAGGACTCAAGGATGAAGCAAAGACGCCTATCTGTCCTCGTCCTCCGGGACGTCCGCAGCATCGGCATGTTCTTCGGGCACCCTATCTGGGATCCTCGCTCGTAGATTGTAAGCCTTGTCGAAGACCTCGGCCACTGTTTCCCGGATCGCTTTGCGAACGGTTTCCTCGTCCCCGCTGAGATTCTCAATGTTCCGCTGATAAAGAACGAATGTCGTGCCGAACGGCAGCTGCGAGGGTGTCCCTGCATTCCATTCTCCGCCCAACGGAAGCACGCTGTTGCTGGATCCGCTGCCTGTAACGGAGGGCAAGTACCACCGCGTGTCCGGGTCCAGGCCGTTTTCGACCCAGGACTTTTCTGGAAGCCACTCCACGTCGGTAAAGACAGCGGCATCGGATGAACCGGCTACCTCCAAGTTCCGGATCCTGATTTCTTCCTCAACTTTCGCCTCGAAGTCATCGCGCTCCATCCGGTATGGCGCCACCCAGGTGCCGGAATCGGAATTCAGCTTCGCCGCAGCGGCGAAGTCGGACCGCCCTGCGTCACTGTTATCCGGATCGAGCCAGACCTTGACCTGGCCGCGTAGCGCCCAGGCAGGGCCGAACCGATTGACCAATCCGAGAAGGTCGTCGAGGCACTTGGCTGAGTCGCTGAATCGGCCCCGTCGGAAGAGCGCGACGGCAAGGCGCCACTGCGCCTGGGCCGACTTCGGGTCGGCCTCGACTGCTGCCTCGGCGGCAATCCGGGCATCCTCAAAATACTCCAGCCACCAGAGCGCCTCCGAGGCGAGCACGAGCGACGCGACCCGGATCGGGGTCGATGGCTCCTTCAGGTGGCGATGCGCGGTCCACAGAGCCCGAAGGGGATGCTCGCTGCAGGTACGCATGTGCTCCTGGAGCGTCTCCAGAGCACCCTTGTCCGACTCTGCGGACCGATGGCGGTGTTCAGAGGGCACATAGTCGAGCCACCGTGCTACGGCAACCGTAACTTCATCGGTCTGCTCGAACTTGCGTGCTATCGGATGTTCCGCGTAGCCGGGCCCAGAATGATGGGAGGGATGGGAACCTCGAATAACCGACGAGGTCGGATTATCATCGGTCATAGGCACATCACCGTTTCTTTGCCTCGGGGAGGCCGCCGGAGTAGGGCGAGATTTAGCACCCATTTTAGAGCGCCGGCCCGGCTGTGAACACATGCGGCGCCGGAGGCTCGACACCCGGGTTTGAGGAAGCCGATCTGGAGTTCGTACAGAGCCGCCCTCACGCCAGGCGACCACGGCGCACAGGCTGCTGACTCCGGGTTCCTGGCCTCGATTAAGGGCCGTCCCCGAAAGACGGCGACCGTACGTCCTGGAGCATCCAGGAGGAGTCCGGCGCGTACATGTCGCTTAAGAGGACCAACGTCTATGCCGACAGCGACGATCTGGCGCTGATCAAGGAGATCGCCGCCCGCCGCGGCGTCCCGAGGCGCAGATCATCCGGGAAGGCATCCACCTGGCCGCCATGAGCAACCGGGTCTGGGACGGTTCCTTCGACTGGCCCACCTTCGACGGAAGCGGTAACCATCTCGTTGTGGCGACAGGTCTCCAGCACTGCCGACGCTGCCCAGAACTCCTCCCGCGCCGCAGGGTCAGTCGACCGCCTGAGCGCGAGGATCCGGAACTGGTAGCCGAGGCCATCGCGGCCTTCCTGAGGCGTGGAGCAACAGGAAACAGGGCGGCCCAACGCGTGGCACGCAGCCGCGGCGGCAGGGCCTCTAGGAGAGTACTCATGCCATCCATGCTGATTCACCCGCCCGGCAGCCACCATGGACCAGCCTCCACACGTCGGGGGTAGGTAAATGTCTACTAGCTCAGCTAGGCCGCCGGGACCGTGGAGGCATGGCCAGGCCGAGCAGGCCACCGACGAGTACGACCAGGACGGCTCAGCGGGAATGCTCCCTCGATGGGCGCGCGCCTTGATAGAAGTCCTAAGGGCTGTTCGGCCAGGCGCGGGCTCCACGACTGCTCAGGTGCGGTAGACATCTCGACGGTGGGCCACGTCTACGACCGTCACTACGCGATCCTTGTCATCAATCCGGTAGATCACGCGATAAGTACCGCGGCGGGCACTGAACCTGTCGTCCATTGGCGGGAGCAGCCTCTTGCCGATCCGGTGAGGATCGGCAAGCAGAGGCCCCGTGATGAACTCATAAGCAACCGTCGCAACGGCCTCCGGAAGTGTCTCGCTCAGCGCGCGGCGGACGATGGAAGTCGTCCGCAGCTCATAGGGTTCTTCTTCGAGCTCACCGCTCACTGCGCCTGGCGCCGCCTCAGCGTCTCGGCAAGTTCCTCGGCGGAGACATACTCACCCCGAGCCAGCTCTGCGTCAGACTCGGCCAGGCGGTTCATCGTCGCTGCGTCGCGCATGATCTCAAGAGTCTCCTCCAGGGCTTCCAGATCCTCTGGAGCGATGAGGATGGCCGAAGGCCTGCCGTGCACGGTCACGGTCACCCGCTCGTGATGGTCGTGAACACGCCCGACGAGCTCAGACAGGTGGGACTTAACGTCCCCCAGCGGAAGCACGGTCATAGTCAAAAGTATGACCAAAAAAGCTCGTGGTGGCAAAGGCGTCGGAGGTACCGCGCAGAGGTACCGCACACAAATCCGTTTACGAACGACATGGCAAAAGGCCCTGCGCGCCGCTGATCTGCTACTTGGTAGCAGGGCAGGATTTGAACCTGCGACCTCTGGGTTATGAGCCATACGACGCACGTCTCTGGCGCCTCGGGCAGTCTCTCGCGAATGCGGTGACCAGGGTGGACGGAACGAAACACGTCCCGCTCGCTCCGTCCCGTCTTTCCCCTCTCAGCCTGTTTCGCCGCGTCCGGTTTACAAATCGGTTTACAGAACAGGCGATTGACCTGCGATTTCCCCCTTCTCCCCCGTTCCTCTCCGCGGCCATCCCTTGGGCCGTGGCCGCCGTGTCCAGGCTTAGGCAGCGCCGCGTACTGGCTTGGCCCTCGACGCCTGAGGCTTCTCGGCTCCGCTGTGAAGCACCACGAGTGGATCGCGTAACGCTTCCTGGCCAGCACGGCCGTGGCCCCGTCCCAGGCTTGGTCTCGCCGGCGCCCGCAACGCCCCGGAAACCGCAGCTCACCAGAAATATGGGGAGGTACTCCCTATGGAGTCCGAGGTGAGCCGATCGTAGTGTCGGAGCCGCCGGGATTGAGGAGGCCATATGCCCGATACCACGCTCTCGCTTGTCAAGTCTCACGCGTCGCAACAGCGCACCGGCCGAGTGACACTGCTCGAGCGGAAGACGGCGCTGGATGCACTGGCCGAGATTGCGGCGCAGGCGCGTAGCGGTGAAGGCCGGCTCGTCCTCCTCGAAGGCGAGGCGGGCGTGGGCAAGTCGACCCTGCTGGAGCAGTTCACGCACGACTTGCCCGACTCGCGCCTTCTGTCGGGCGCCTGCGACGGCATGTTCACGCCCCGGCCGCTCGGTCCGCTCTTCGACATTGCGCAGCAGGTACACGGCCGCCTGCAGTCGCTGTGCCGGGCAGACGCGTCCCGGGAGGAACTCTTCGATGCGCTCCTGACCGAGCTGTGCGGGCCGGGGCCGCTACCGGTCGTCGTCATCGAGGACGTGCATTGGGCCGATGAGGCCACCCTCGATCTGCTGGGTTTTCTCGCGCGACGGATCCGGGAGATCACAGTGCTACTGATCGTGAGCTACCGCAACGACGAGGTGGCCGACACCCATCCGCTGCGCATTGCTCTCGGCCATCTGGCCGTCCAGCGCTGCGCGAGGCGCCTCCCGCTCGCTCCCCTCAGTGCCCAAGCCGTGCGGATGCTCTCAGCCGGCCGCGGGGTCGACCCAGAGGAGTTGTACAGGATCACCGGCGGCAATCCGTTCTACGTCCACGAGGTGCTGGAAGCGGGCCTAGGCGAGGTACCGGGCTCGGCCCGTGATGTGGTTCTGGCGCGCGCCGCCCGCCTCGGACCGAAAGCACGGGAGACCCTCGAAGCCGCGGCCCTTATAGGCGGCACCGTCGACGAGCGGCTGCTACGCCACGTCGTCGCCGGGCCCGCGCTGGCCGAGGTCATCTCGTCTGGACTCGTGGTCGACCATCCGGTTCTGCGTTTCCGGCACGAGATCGCGCGTCAGGCGATCGAGCAGGCGGTCTTGTCGGCCCAACGCGCCGAACTCCATGCTCGGATACTGCAGGGGCTGCGCAATCTCGGCTGTGACGACGATGCCCGGCTGGCCTTTCACGCGGAAGAGGCCGGCGACGGCCCGGCTGCCTTGGAGCACGCTGCGTCGGCGGGTCGCCGCGCTCGCGCGCTGGCATCCCATCGCGAAGCTGCCGGGCAGTTCGAACGCGCGCTGCGTTTCGCGGACGGCGAGGTGCCGGCCAGCATCGCGGCCCGCTGGATCGAGCTCGCGACGGAGCTGTCAATGATCGATCGCTGGCCCGATGCCGAGACCGCCTACACGCGGGCGCTGGAGAACTGGCGGGCGGCCGGAGACCCCCTCGGCGAAGGCGACACGCTCCAGCGGATGTCCGCCGCGTTGTGGCGGCTGTGCCGCGGCGACGAGATCCTCGCCGCAGCCGAGGCCGCCGTCGCCATCCTGGAACCGCTCGGCGCCACGCCGGAACTCGCGGCGGCATACAGCCGCCTCGCCGCGCATCAGAACGAGCCCGGGCGTCTGGACATCGTCGTCCCGCTCGCCCAGCGCGCCCAGGAACTCGCGGTCAGATTCGGCGTGCCTGCGGTACAGAGCCGGGCCGCGACGACGGAAGCGCAGGCCATGTGGCTCGCGGGTGGCGAGTGGGAGCCCGTGCTGCGCCGTGCGCTGTCGATCGCCCTCGAGAACGGAATCGAGTACGAAGCCGGCTTCGCGTACACGAACCTGCACGAGCTGCATTGCGCCAACCGCGACTATGCCAAGTCCGACCCTTACTTCCACGACGGCGTCGCGTATTGCGAGGACCACGATCTCGGCACGTACTACACCTGCTTGCGCGGCGTGCGGACGTCGACTCTGGAGCGGCTGGGGCGCTGGGACGAGTCGGTGGGAATCGCCGAGGCGGTCGTTGCCTCCGTCGCCTCGCCCGTGAATCGCATGATCCCGATGACCAGCCTGGCCCTTGTCGCGGCGCGCCGCGGCAAGGGAGATGTGTGGCCACACCTGGATGCCGCGATGACGGCCGCGGACGGATCGACCGGGCAGATGTACATCGCCGCCGTCCGATTGGCCCGGGCCGAGGCCCGCTGGCTCGAGAGCGATCTGACCGGGGCGCGACAAGAAGCCGAACTCGCGGACGACGCGTGCGCTAACCTTACCGACCCCTGGCTCAACGGCGAGATCGCGGTGTGGCTACTACGCACCGGATCGCCCCGGACGAGTCAGCGCGAACTGGCTGAGCCCTACCGGCTGCAGCTCACCGGGAACCATCGCGGAGCAGCCGAACTGTTCGATGCGCTGGGCTGCTCCTACGACGCGGCGCTCACGCTCTTCGATGCGCCTGACGAGCTAGCGCTGCGACGAGCGCTCGACATCTGCAATGCGCTCGGGGGCGTCGCGACGGCGCGGATCGTTCGCCAGAAGATGCGCTCGCTTGGCATTCGATCCGTTCCGGCCGGGCAGCGAGCCGCGACACGCGAGAATCCACTCGGCCTGACCCAACGAGAGCAGGAAGTGCTCGAATTGCTCTGCGAGGGGCGCACCAACGCCAGCATCGCCATCAAGCTGGTGATCTCACCAAAAACAGTTGACCACCACGTCTCGTCGGTACTGGCCAAGCTCGGTGTGTCGAAGCGAACGGAGGTAACCGCCGCCAAGCGAGCCGCAGCCACTCCGGAGTAAGGGAGCCACACTGAGCGCACGGGTCGTGGGTAGTCGCCAGGCATGGAACGCTCGGACGGGCAGGACCCGCTGGGCGAGGGCCGTGGAGCCCATGCACAAGTCCGTTTACAACGACACTGCAAGAGGCCCCCCTCGTTTCCGAGAAGGGCCCCTGACCTGCAACTACTTGGTAGCGGGGGCAGGATTTGAACCTGCGACCTCTGGGTTATGAGCCAAGCCGTCACTGTTCAACACGGTCCGGTATCTGGCCTACCTGTCCGGCACGTTCAGTCAGGCTGTGAGCGCGACAGCGCCATCCCGGACATCAAGGTGGAACTCGATGCCGGTCCCGGCCGTGACCTTGGCCAACGTTGCCAGCGGCGGCGGTTACTCGCCACGCTCCAGCCGCGTGGGTCAGCAGGCGGCGGTCAGGACCCACGTCGCGGCGGCCTGTGTCGTATGTAACTCGTGCGGCGCCGTCGTCAGCACCGGGATCACCAGCGACTACAACAGTGCGAACACCCCTACGCCTGCGGACAGCACCGCGAACATGACCTCATAACGCACGCGCCGGCTACTGACCGCGACCTCCCAAAACGGAATTGTGCTTCCGGTAGCCGCGCAAGCGGAATACGGATTCCGGTCGGCAGGGGACGGCCCTGGGTCTGCGGCAGGGCGACCGTCGGCTCAGGATCCGAGCGAAACGTTAGCGTCGGGTAAAGATCCACAGTGATCTCTTGCCACCAGAATTATATATGTCGCACAATCTCCCCCATGAATGAGAGGGTGAGCGCAGACGAGGCGGTTGGCAGGTCCCAGCCGGCTACCGGGCCGTGGGAGACACTGGTTCCGGGTGGCTACGGCAGCGCTTTCGTTGCGAAGAGCGGTCAGCTCATCGAGATCATCGACGTGGAGGGCCAGCAGGTGGCCGACTTCGTCGCCTTCGCGGAGCGCAACCGGACCGAGTGGCTGTCCACCACCCACACCCGCTCAGCGCTGCTGACGCTGACCGTGCAGCCGGGGGACCGTCTCGACAGCAACTGGCGGCACCCGATGTTCGAGCTCATCCGGGACGACGTGGGCCGCAACGACATCATCACGTCGATGTGCGACGACCGGCGCTACCGGCTCGACTATGAGGTCGAAGGCCACCGGAGCTGCCGGACCAACTTCACGGAGGCGCTGGAGCCGTGGGGGATCGCGGAGTGGCAGATCCCGGACCCCTTCAACTTCTTCCAGAACGCGCCTATCCATCCGGACCGGACGTTCGGGAACGAGATCCCCACCGGCCAGCCGGGCGACAAGCTGGTGCTGCTGACCCTGCTCGACGCGATCGTGGCTGTTTCCGCCTGCCCGCAAGACCTCAACCCTTGCAACGGCTTCCACCCGAGCCCGCTCCTCATCCGCGTCCTCGACCCAGCGGATGCCTCATGAAGCGGATCCGGCTGGCCGGGCAGCTGGCCGAGCCGATCAGCCACTACACCGACGGGGTCGAGGCCGGCGCCTTCTTGTACATCTCCGGGATGCTGCCCATGGACGCCGCCGGCGAGCTGGTGGGTGTCGGCGATGTGATTAGGCAGTCGGAACAGGTGCTCGACAACGTGGGCGCCGTACTCACTGCCGCGGGTGCCTCCTTCGACGATGTCGTGCGGGTCGGCGTATATGTCCGGCACATGGCCGACCGCGAGCTCATCAACACGGTGCGCCGCCGCTACTTCGGCGACTCCCGCCCGGCCAGCACGCTGGTGGAGGTCAGCGCGCTTGCCCACCCAGACGCTTTGGTGGAAATCGAGGCGGTCGCCTTCCTGGCCGACCGGAACGAACCCCTGTCCCGCCAGGACGGTTAACCAACCCTGACCTGCGCTGCAGTGTGGCGGCTCATCCTTATCCGGAGGTACATCATGAGAATCGCCGTGAGAGCACTGGGAGCGGCGCTGGCACTGGTCGCCGTCGCGGCGTGCGGCTCATCGGGCGGCGGCGGTGCGTCCGCGTCGTCGACGCTGGTGGTGGGGGAGTTCAACCCGTTCAGCGGCCCGGACGCTTCCTTCGGGCTGGAAATGGCCGGGGGCTGCATTCCCGCCATCCGGCTGATCAACGCCGGCGGAGGGGTGCTCGGTCACCAGATGAGCTGCGTGCAGGAGGACACCCGCGGCGATCCAGCTGACGCCGTGCCAGCCGCGCAGAAGATGATGGCCACCGAGGCGTCTCTGATCGGCGTGCTCGGTCCTAGTTCCGACGAGGCTCTGGCCACGGCCCCGCTGCTGAACCAGGGCCACGTCCCGATGTTCGTCGACACCGGCCAGGCGGCCTTCGACCACACCAGCGACGCGTACTTCTGGCGCATCACCCCCGCGGACGACGTCAAGGGCTACGCGATGGCGCTGTGGGCGCACAAAGCGGGCTACACCCGGGCGGCGGCCGTGTTCGGCAACGACGCGGGTGCCCAGTCGGACGTGCCGACGCTGGTCCGTGCCTTCACCCGGCTCGGCGGGACCATCGTCTACAACAAGCCCTTCGCGCTCGACCAGAGTTCCTACCGCACCGAGATCGAAAACGTCCTGGCGGCGCATCCGCAGGTCATCTTCACTGAGGTCGACCCGCAGACCGGGTCCACGTTCCTGTCCGAACTGCAGCAGTTGCACGGGCTCATCCCGGTGATCGGGACCGAGGTCACCCTGCAGGCACCATGGCTCAAGGCCGTTAACGGGGCGATCGGCGCAACGGCGATGACCAAGTACTTCCAGGGCATGCAGCCCTACGCGCCACCGACTGGCCCGGCCTGGCAGGCCTACGACCGTTCCCTACTGGCGTCGGGAGCGCAGGTGTCCAAGCCCAGCCAGTGGAGCAGCGACCCGTACTCGATGACCTACTACGACGGCGTGAACGTGATGGCGCTGGCGATGATCGCGGCCAAGAGCGCCAGCCCGGCGGTCTTCAACCGCTACGTCGTGAAGGTCACCGAGCCTGGCGCCGGTAAGAAGGTCGTGAACACCTTCGCCGCGGGGAAGGCCGCGCTGAAGGCCGGCGATCAGATCCAGTACGTCGGCGCGGGCGGCCCCGTCGTGTTCAACCACTGGCACAACTCCACCGGTGCGTTCGAGGCGGCGAAGTACACGAAGGGCAATCTCACGCTGGTCGGCTCGGTGTCGGCGGCCCAGATCGCGACGATCAGCCGGTGAGGCGGGCTGCATGGTGATCGTGACCTGGCTGGTGACGGCGAGCTGCGTTGGGATGGCCCGCGCTCGTCGGGCAACGTGGTGGCCGTCGTGAGCACTCTGGTGCCTGCGATCGGATTCGGCCTGGTCACCGCCTCGATCCTGGCCGTGGCCGGGGTTGGGTTCACCCTCCAGTTCGGCGTCACCAACATCCTCAACCTGGCCTATGGCGACATCATGACGGCCTCCGCGTTCGTCGCTTACCTGGTCACCAGCGCGGGCGTCAGCGTGTGGCTGGCGCTGGTGGCCGGCGCGGCGTTCGGAGGGGTCTTCTCGGTCCTGCTGAACCGTGCGCTGTACACGCCGTTCGTCCGCCGCGGGACACGCCTGTTCGGCATGATCATCGTGACCATCTCGGTCAGCCTCATCGTGCAGAACGGCCTGCAGGCCATCTTCGGCGCCAGCTTCTTCAGCCTGAAGATGGCGCGGCCTGCGCCGATACACATTGCCGGGATGGTCTTCACCACCGTCCAGCTCGCCATTATCGGCATCGCCATCGCTGCCATGCTGCTCATCCACCTGCTCCTGCGCTACACCAAGCTCGGCAAGGCGATGCGCGCGACGGCCAGCGATCCTGAGCTAGCTCGCAACTGCGGGATCGCCACCGACCGGGTCATCGACCTCGCGTGGGCAATCTCGGGCACGCTGTGCGGCCTGGCCGGCGTCATCCTGGTCATGAACGTGACCGCGTTCACCGACACGACCGGTTCCCAGTTCCTGATCCCGATCATCGCGGTGGCGGTCCTCGGTGGGATCGGCCAGCCGTACGGGGCCATGCTGGGCGCCCTGGTCATCGGGATCGTCAGCGAGGTCGCTGCCGCGGTGATCAACCCTGACTACAAGGACGTCGTGGCCTTCATGATCCTGGTGATTGTGCTGCTCGTCCGGCCCCAGGGAATCCTGTCGGAGATCGCCACCCGCAAGGAGGTCGCGGCGTGAGTGTCGCCTGGCAGTTCTACCTCTCCACGGTGCTGATCTATCTCGGTGTCGACGTGATCGCCTGCTGGGGGCTGAATCTCCAGTTTGGCGTGGCGGGCCTCGTCAACTTCGCCTACATCATCTTCCAGGCGGCCGGCGCGTACACCGCGGCCGTGCTCACTCTCGGGCCCGCCACCAGAGGCGGGTTCCAGCAGTACGTCGGGGGTGCTCACCTGCCCTTCCCGGTGCCCATCCTGGTGGCAGGGCTGGTCGGCGGCCTGCTGGCGGCGGTGGTGGGCGGGCTGGCCATCCGGCGGCTGCGCAGTGACTACGAGGCGATGGTCATGCTCGTCGTGTCACTGATCGCGACCAGTGTGGCCACCAACCAGTCCGGGCTGGTCAACGGCTCGAACGGGCTAGCCCTGGTACCGAAGCCGCTGGCCACGACGGTCAATCTCTCGCCCATCGGCTACCAGTGGCTGTTCGTGGGCATCACCGCGGTGATCTGCGTGTGCGTCTACTGGCTCGTGCACATCGTGACGAGCTCGCCGCTGGGCCGGACGCTCCGGGCGGTCCGCGACAACGAGCAGGCAGCGGCGGCTCTGGGCAAGAACGTCGCCGCCCTGCGGATGCTGGCGTTCGTGCTGGGCGGGGTGATCGCCGGCATCAGCGGCGCCATCCTGGTCGAGTTCATCTCCGCGTGGTCACCGGGATCCTGGCTGTACCCGGAGACCTTCGTCTACTTCACCGCAGTCATCGTCGGTGGATCCGGCAACAACCTGGGGGCCATGGTCGGGGCACTCCTGGTGCCGGTCGCCTTCCTGGAGGCGACCCGTTTCCTCCCCCAGTTCGGGCCGCCTGGCCTTATCGACGCCCTGCAATGGATCATCGTTGGGGCGCTCGCCCTGGTCTTCTTGTGGTTCTGGCCACGCGGGGTGATCCCCGAACGCCGGCGCCGCTTCCCGCCGGCGGCCGTGGGCGAGGCGGACAGCGGGTCCCGGCGCGCGCTGTTCCCGAAGGCCGGCCGATGAGCGAGCCGGCCGGCCCGCTGCTCACGGTCCGGGACTTGCGTCGCGAGTTCGGCGGGGTACAGGCGGTCAACGGCGCGTCGTTCGAGGTATCAGCAGGGAGGATCACCGGCCTGATCGGGCCGAACGGCGCCGGAAAGTCGACGGCGCTCAACGTGATCGCGGGCTCGATCAAACCGAGTTCGGGGGAGATCGCCTACCGGGAGCAGGACATCACCGGGCTCCCGACCTACAAGCTGGCCCGGCGCGGCATCATCCGCACCTTCCAGCTATCCAGCGAATTCTCCCAGCTCACCGTCCTTGAGAACCTGCTGGTCGCCGCGCCCGGCCAGCGTGGCGAGACGTTGTGGCAGGCTGCGCTGGGCAAGCGGTACTGGCGGACGCAGGAGCGCGCCGTGGTGGAGCGGGCCCGCGGACTCATGGCCCGCTTTGACATGACCGCGAAAGAAGACGAGTACGCGGGCAACCTCAGCGGTGGCCAGAAACGCCTGCTCGAGCTGATGCGCGGGCTGATGGCCGAGCCCACGCTCCTGCTGCTCGACGAGCCGATGGCGGGGGTGAACCCGTCCCTGGCCAGGCGGATCGAGCAGCACCTCCTCGACCTGTGCGGAGAAGGGCTCACCATGCTCATGATCGAGCACGAACTCGCGGTGGTGGAACGCTTGTGTGACCCGGTCATCGTGATGGCCCAGGGCCGCGTCATCGCGCAGGGGAACATGGCCGATGTCCGCAACGACCGGGAGGTGCTCGATGCCTACCTCATCGGATAGGCCGGTGGGGGACGGGGCGCCGGGCCTGGCGGCGGCAGGCGTCCCGGTGCCTGGCGTGCCGGCGGCTGGCGTACGGACTGATGGCTCGCAGCGGCCGGATACAGTCCTTCGCCTCGACAACGTCGCAGCGGGGTACGGGGCCGCGCCGATCGTGTCCGGCGTGAGCATCAGTGTCGGGCCCGGGGAAGTGGTCTCGGTCATCGGGCCCAACGGGGCGGGCAAGTCAACCTTGCTCAAAACGGTGACGGGCAGGCTTCCCGTCATGGCCGGAACGATCACTTTTGGTGATCGCGATGTCACGAACATGCGGGGCCACTCGCTTGCCCGGATGGGACTGGGGTTCGTCCCGCAGACCAGGGACGTGTTCGACACCCTGACCGTGGCCGAGAACCTGGAGATGGGTGGCTACCTGCTCGGCAAGTCCCAGCTCGCCGCCCGGATCGACACCGTGATGTCCACGTTCCCGGCGCTGGCGGACATGCAGTCCCGGATCGCGAGCAAGCTCAGCGGGGGCGAGCGCAAGATGCTCGCGATGGGGCGCGTCCTGATGCTCGAGCCGTCCGTACTCGTGCTGGATGAGCCGACCTCGAACTTGTCCCCCGACCTGTCCCGGTCGGTCCTCCGGGATCAGGTCCGGCGCCTCGCGGATGCAGGCACGGCCGTGCTCCTAGTCGAGCAGAAGGCGTTCGAGGCGCTGGGGGTGTCCGACTGGGCGTACATCCTGGTCGCCGGCCGGGTCGAGATCGCCGGCCCTGCGAGTGACATCCTGGCGCGCCCCGACATCCGAGAAGTCTTCCTCGGCCGGTCCTCGACTGCTGACGAGGCGGCCGAGGGGCGATGATGTGGTCATGAGCAAGGGGGCAGACCACGTCGGCCCAGCGCCGCGGTTGGGTGGCGGATCCGGCCATGCGGACGGCGGATCCAGTCACGTGGACGCGGGGTCCGGCCCCGCGGACGGCGGGAACGAGGAGCAGGGGGCGCCGAGGACCGCGCGTAACTATGTCAGTAAGAGCGACATGGTCACCGACGCGCTCAGGGAACTCATCACCGATGGCCAGATCTCGCCGGGAACCCCGCTCCGTCAGCGCCAGCTGGCGGAGCAGTTCGACGTGAGTTACACCCCGGTGCGTGAGGCGCTGCGCCGCCTCGAATCCGAGGGCCTGGTGGTGACCGACGTGCACCGCGGCGCTTCGGTGTCGCAGGCGGAATCGGACGAGCTGGAAGAGAACTTCCGGATCCTGGCCGCCCTGGAGTCGCTGGCCGGCAGTATCGCGGTGACGAAGATGACGGACGAGGATATGGCCGAGATCGAGGATCTCTACCAGCAGGTGGCGGCCTGCGATCCGGACGACGGCCAGCTCGCGGAGCTGAACAGGCGTTTCCATTTCCGCGTCTATGAGTGTGCCCGGTCGCCGATGCTCCTCCTGCTCATGCGGCTGCTTTGGCGGTCGTTCTCCCAGGGCCCGCAACACGGCCGTCCCTACAGGGAGTCCGTCGAACAGCACGCCCACCTGCTGGAGGCGCTCAAGAACCGGGACGAGGAGCAGGTCGCGTCCATTATCCGGAATCATGTGCTCGGCAGCAGCCCCTACCTGCGGCGCTCACGGCAGCGTCGCCACCCGGAGTGACAACCTCCCCTGGCTGGGCAGGCCTGTTGGCTGCGAAGGGACGTGTCTTCGCGTGCATGGTTACAGTCGGTCGCAGTCTTCTGACCGCTGGGCCGGTATCCTGCGGTGATCTAGCGGCGAGGCCGCCCGCGAGGTCAGCGACCCCGTCGGCGCCGAGTAATCCGGCTGCTGCCCTGTCCTGGCCGACCGTGAAGGCTAGCGCGCCGGGCCTGGATGGCTAACTTCGAAGGAAGGTCAGCAGGTCGGCGCTGAACTGATTCTGGTGGTGTCCGTGAGGCCGTGCAGCGCGCCCGGATAGTAGATTTCCTCCGCTCCTTAATGAGCCGGGCCGATTTATGCGCTGAGTCCTTGACGGAAACGATCGGGTCGTCTTCGCCGTGCAGGACCAGGGGTCGGGACGTTGATCTTTCGCAGGTCCTCGGTGAGGTCAGTTCGGAGAATGCGCTGATGCTCATATAGGCGTTCATGAGGCCGGACTGCATGCTCCAGAGCCAGAACTGGTCTAGGACGCCTTGCGAGACCTGATCGGCCATTTGCGTGTGTCAGCTGATAGCTGACTAAGTACCGAACGGGGATTCTGCGCCGCCTGAGCGCCTGATCTACGTCAAAAGCACCCCCGGCCCGGAATCGGAGATCGGCGTGACTGCTGGCCGGCAGACACAGCCGTCGTGCTGACGATGAGTCGTGCCGCCCAGACCGCCGCGCCACGTCCGTCACCGACGCGCCCTCGTCCAGGACCTCCCGCACCGCCCGGTACCGCTGCTCTGCCACGCCCAGCTCCACCAGCACACCGGGATCCCTCCCTGCGACCACTGCTTGATTGCAGGCAAGCCCCCAGGACGGCTAAAAGCCGGGAACCACCACGGAGTGTCGCCTACCTACCGGAACTACTGTCGCCCGGCAGCCGGAACCGCGTCCTCAACCTGTCACCCAGGAACCGAGATGTCCAGCATCTACCGGGATCGCACAGAGAGCGGTGACCGCCTGCGACCTACCACTCCATGAGTATTCCCGACCGGATTTGGACCGGCGCTACCGCCTTGAGAGAACCGCCCCAGCCGGCCAGGAGCCTCACGCCTCCGGCGCTGCAACCGTCGGCGACACGCGCGCTAGCGATGCCGATGACTGACGATCGCATCCTGCCACTGCCACTTGATGCGGCCCGATCCTGCTGCCACCACGCTGCCATGAAGATCGAAAAGGCCTGACCGCCTTCCGGTGATCAGGCCCCTGACCTGCAACTACTTGGTAGCGGGGGCAGGATTTGAACCTGCGACCTCTGGGTTATGAGCCCAGCGAGGCACCGTTGAACCCAAATCGGCATCTCACGCGCACGACCGGCACGCTCCCACGGTCGAGACATGACCGGGCTGCCCCCACGCGATCTGTGCGGGCCTGTTTGACGCTGGACCGCCAGACGCCCACGATGAGTACATGGACCTAGCGCGGATCACGGTCGACCACCAAATCATGGGCGGCGTTCCCTGCGTGGCCGGTACCCGTATCCCCGTCGCCACGGTCGTCGGCCTGGTCGCGAACGGGCTCACCACCGAGGAGATCATTGCCGAGTACCCGCAGCTAACCCCCGAAGACGTACAAGCCTGCCTGGGCTATGCAGCGCGGGCCGTCGATGAACGCGAGCTTCCGGTCCGGCTCACCGCGTGAGATTCCTGATCGACGAGTGCCTGCCAGCCCGGATGGCAGAGTTGCTGCGCGCCGCAGGTCACGACTGCACGCATGTCTACGAACTCGGCCTGGGCGGCCAGCCCGATGAGCAGGTCATGGCCACGGCAGACCGGGAAAACCGGATCCTCATCTCCGCCGATACCGACTTCGGAGAACTCCTCGCCAACGCGCCCGTCCTGGCGCCGAGTGTCATCCTGCTCCGGCGCACCGACAAGCAAGCCCGATCCCTCACCGCAGTCGTTCTCGCGAATCTCGGGCAAGTCACCGATGATCTCGCCGCAGGTGCACTTATCGTGATCAGCGACACCCGCATCCGCGCCCGCCGACTCCCCATAAAACCATCCGACTGACGAGTCCGCGGTCCCCGTCGGCCCTGGCTGCTATCAGCCCTCAAACGGATCGCCTCCGTGAGTTGGCGGTCACCACCCCTACCGCACATGCCCGATGAGCGGATGTGTGCCGCGCTCAGGCTCTCAGCTTGTGTCAGCTTCGGCGACTTCTCCAGGCTGAGGACGATGTCTCGCTCGGCATCCGCGCGGTTTCACTGGCCCGTAAGCTCAGAGCCGATAGGTTGCTGTCCATGGCCGAGGCAGACGTGGAATCGGACGAGGAGATCGTCCGTTGAAGGCCAGTTTCGCGCCGTGGCGGGTAGGGGGGTTTGGCAGCCCGAAGGGTTCTACCATGACGGTCCGTCGTATTGGATGCCAACGTCATGGTCGATCTCTGTGCGATAAGCTGGGAGATCTCAGTGTCTGAGCAATTGTACTTCGCATACGGTAGTAACCTTTCATCCGAAGCGATGGAGGCTCGATTTTCATCGGCTCGTGCGCTGGGCAAAGCTAGAGCTCCTGAGCGCAGACTGCGGTTTAGCCGGGCGCTCCATAAAAACAGGCACGGGAGTAGCGGACATTGTGTTGGCGTCAGGCTTCTCTACGTGGGGAATGCTCTACTCAATTGAAGATGACGATCTTCTCGACTTGGATCGAAAAGAAGGTCTGCTTCTACCTGCCCCTGCCTACGAGCGGTTCGACATCCCCGTCCTGGCTGGTGGGATTGAGCGTCTCGCGGTCTCCTACAGAGTCTTGGAACCGGAGCCCGAAGAGGTTGCCCCATCGCATGAATATATGACTAATATGATTAGTGCGATAAAACCCCTTAATCTCAAGTACTATACGCGTTTTCTGGAATGGTTGGCGGAAGAAGTTTCGAAAGTTGGTCCAGGGAAGCCACTGAGGACCGAGGGGTTCCTGGCGACCGGGACGCTCTCCCTGGGTCCTAATGCTATCTGCCTGAACCCTCACGACGAACCCGGGGTTGGTAAGCAATGGGCTATCGTCTCTGGAGCAGGGATGGCGACTATTGGGCGTGTAACTCGGGGCTCGGATGTTCCCCGCGGAGTCTGCCAGATGGACCAAAACCTGCGCAGTGCTCTCGGAATAAACGGCAGGCTTTGTTATGGTTATACTGTGGATGTGATGTTGGCCAATGGTCCAAGACCAAAGATTCGTCTGATCGATCCACGATTCCTGTACCTTCCCTTGCATCAACCGAACTGGCTTGATGCTGAAAAGAATGTCTGCGTACTGCATCCTCGCAACATTAAGCTCTTGGGGCTTGAGGAGGGCGAACGCGTTAACCTCTACTGCGTTCCTCCAAGAGAGGACAGCCGCAGGATTACAGTCCGGCAAATCGCGCTGCGGGTCTTTGCTGGTTCTGAGTCGCCGTCTGACAAGAAGCAGCGCAACTATCCTGGTGTTCACGAGGTCTACCTGGATGCTGCAGCACGCAATCACCTTGGCTGGCCGCCTGAGCCTGCAAGTACTTATCTTGGCCAGCCCGTGCTGATTCTACCCAACATTCCACACCTTCTGAAGAGCCGCGCTGTGGCTTATGGATTGACTCTCCTGCTAGGGGTGGCGTCGCTTATGGAGACGCTAGCCGCTTTGTTTCCGAGGGTTCCATCTGAATCCCGAGGACTCATCGCCATTTTCTTGGCAGTCATCGTAACAGTTTTTGTGGCAGCATTTGACACTCGCAATCGAATACAGCGCTAGAAGATACAAAAAGGATTTGGCAGGGACAAGTGCCACCTCATGTACACGGAAAGTAGATCTAGCGGAGCTCATAACTCGTTCTGGTACGATCAGCGGCGTTTGCGGCGGAGAGGAGGCCCGTGTCCATCCAGCGTCCATCTGCCTGGCAGGCCGCGCTGATGGCGATGCTGGCAGCACTCCTGGTCCTGGACCCAGGCGACTACCTCTCTCACCAGCACTTCTCCGCCGATCACGCCTCCCGGATGCCAGCTCAGATCACCAGGCACCACGCGCCGGGCTGGGAACTGCCGATCGGTGTCACCGGAACCGGACGCTGACACAGTCGCCGAATTCCGCGGCGCAGTCCAGCACCCCAGCACCTACTGAGAGTGGGACAAATAGCCGCTTCTGCCGCGTTCCGGGCGGTGACGCTAGGCCTCTTGGTGGGTGGTTCCTGAGTGGTTGGTACAGCGTTCCGCACTGCTGAACGTGTTGACCGTGGGTGCGGTGACCCTGATGTACGCTGCAAGCCGTGGGAGCTTCTGGGCATCTACGGCTGCCAGGCTGGCGTGGTTCGGGCTGGCCGGTACCTGGCGGTCCCGCCCGGCCTCGTCCCGCCAACAGACTCGGCTACCGGCGTGCAGTCGCGTCACAAAACCCGGAGTACGGCGACGACTTTGCCCATGATCTCTGCTCCGCCCCCGGGGATCGGTGCGTAGGCCGGGTTATGTGGCATTAGCCAGTACTGGCCGTCAGTGGACTGCTGGAATGTCTTAATCGTGGCCTCGGGTTCAATGCCCTCGATCAGTGCCGCCACGATATCTCCGCTGATGACATCTTCCTGCCGGCGGACGACCACGAAGTCGCCGTCGCTGATGCCTGCGTTCATCATGGAGTCGCCAGCCACCCTGAGCATGAACAGGGTTCCGTGGCCCACGATCTTCCGTGGCAGCAGGAATTCGTCTTCGATCTCTTCCTCGGCGATGACGGGCACGCCTGCGGCGATCCGACCGACCAGTGGCACCGTGACCGGGTCATCGAGGTCAGCGGTAGCCAGGATGGCCTCGGCCCTCATAGCAGCCGGTGCGGTCTCCGGCTGGCTTCCGTCATTATCTGACATCTCGACGGCGGTCCGCGGCTGGCCGACGTTCCGGGTGAGATAGCCCATTTTCTCCAGGGCGAGCAGGTGGTAGGAAACGGTGGACGGGCTGGCCAGGCCAACCGCCTGGGCGATCTCGCGCAGGGAGGGCGGGAACCGCCGGTTCGCCGCGGACTCGCGGATGACCTGCAGGATGCGCTCCTGCCGGCGGGTGAGCGGCGGACGTTCAACTGGCGGCTCTGGCGGCTCTGGCAGTTCCTCGCTGGTCACGGTCAGCCTCCGCCTCTGCGGACTCCGCCGGTTTCGGCGCGGCCGTTTATCACGTCTCTCACAGAGGCTCCACCAGTCTTGGCCGGGGATCAAGCCCGCGGGACTGCGCGGACAGTATCGGACGGTCTGCGCAGTTGCCGCTGCCGTGGCTTTGGCGGCGATCATGGGTACCAGCCGGACCGTGCTCCATGGTGGAGTAGATGACCTGTGGCGCCGCCCTGAGTGATGAGACAACTCAGTAAGAACACGCACAGTCCCGCCGATCTGTGTTCTCAAATGGCGTGACCGACAGCTGGCTGTCGCCGCGCAGATCGGTCAACGTGTCGCGCCGCGGGCGAGGCGTACGCGGCCGGTTGCCTCGCTGTGGTCGGTCTTTGCGCGGCCGCGCGCGCCCGGCGTGTGGCGGCACCGTCGGGTCGGCTGGCGGCCACGGTCGCGCTGCAGCGCCGGCACCATGCGAAGCTAGCGGGGTGACGACCTTCCGGGCAGAGCAGTTCGATGTCAGGGTGAGCGACGAGGTGCTCACCGACCTGCGTGCGCGGATCTTGAACACGCGGTGGCCGGGTGCTGCGTGGGGGCAGGGCACAGACCTCGGTTACCTGCGACTGCTGGCCAATGGACAGAGCCATCGCGCTCACGATGAGTAACGGCTGGGCACCCCGCAACGCACCGGATCCGGGTTCCCCACGAAGGGCGGGAGCAGCCAACGCCTCGGCCTTCACTCCGGTTAGCGTCACGTTGCGGAGACCTGTGCTTCCGGATGCTCATAAGCCCGACGCAAACCCAGGGCCGTCGGCATGGGGTCTCCGGCGTGGCGCGCAGATCCGCCTCTGATGCCGTTCTCTACCAGTCGCGCCCTCTCGCGCCCGACCGGTGCGGCCTGGTCTCGCGGACGGACCGCGGACAAAAGGTCAAAAAGGCCTGACCGCCTTTCGGCGATCAGGCCCCTGACCTGCAACTACTTGGTAGCGGGGGCAGGATTTGAACCTGCGACCTCTGGGTTATGAGCCCAGCGAGCTACCGAACTGCTCCACCCCGCGTCGGTGTGCCTTCACTTTATGGCCAACCGCAGGCATAGGCAAATCAGCGCCGCGCGGCAGCCTGGGGCCGCACGACGAGTACCACGGCGACGACGATCAGGGCCCCGCCGACCAGCATCGATGCCGTCAGGGTCTCGCCCAGCAGGGACGTGCCGAGGATCACGGCGATGATCGGGTTGACGTAAGCGTAGGTGGCGACGGTCGCGGTGGGCAGGCGGCGCACGGCCACCACGTAGGCGCTGAACGCGATGATCGAGCCCGGTCCGATGAGGTACGCCAGGGCCAGCCACGAGGCGGCTGAAATGTGCGCCGGGTCGAACTGGCCGAATTCCCCGGTCACGGCGGCCACCGCGAGCAGCACCGCCCCGCCGGCGAGCATCTGCATCGAGGTCGCCAGCAGTGGCCGGGACGGAAGCGGTACCCGGCGGGAGGCGATGGTGCCGGATGCCCAGCTGACGCTGGCCAGGAGGATGATCACGATGCCGATCCCGGGCGAGCCGCCTGTTCCCCCGTGGCCGGCGGTCGCGTGCCCGGCGCTGCCGCCGAATGGCCCGGCCAGGACCCCCACGCCGATCACGCCCGCGACCAGCCCAGCCAGGGCCAGCATGCTGATCCGGGCTCCGTTGAAGACACGGTCGATGATGATCAGCCACAGAGGGACCGTGGCCACGAGCAAGGCGGCCAGCCCGGAGGGGACACTCCGCTCGCCGACTGACACCCCGCCGTTCCCGCCGGCCAGCAGCAGGGCGCCGATGAGGAGTGCAGACCACCACCCCGCGGCCCGGGGCCGGTCGGCGGCGCGCAGCTCAGGACCGCCGGACCGGATCGCGAACGGGAACATGAGCAGCCCGGCCACGACGTAGCGGATTCCTGCCATCAGCAGCGGCGGCAGAGTCTCCACGCCCACCCGGATGGCGAAGTACGTGCTGCCCCACAGCACCCACACCACCAGCAGCGAGAGCCATCCGACCTGCCGGGCGCGGCCCCCGGCCCCACCCGGTCCAGCCTGGCCTGCCCCAGGCCCGGCGGACCGGGTCTTCCCGTCTCCCCGTTCTCCCGTCTCCTCCGGCGCTTTGACCACGCAGCCACGCTGCCCGACGGGCAGGCCTCAGGCCAGTGGCAGGGACGCCATATACCGGCCGATTCCTGCCACCTCGGTCGGGTTCGTCCAGCCGGAAGGTCCGTTCCTGGCCCACCTGCCGGCCGCCGCCACCCTCGCCTGCCTGCCGGTGCTGCTGGCCGGCTGGGCCGCGCAGGACAAGCTGGTGCGCGGCCTGTCCATGGGTGCGGTGAAATAGATTCCGGGAAGGTGATGCCACCATGCGAGCCGCGGTTATCAAGGAAGCCCACGAGGTCAGCGTCGTCAGCGTGGAGGATCCCGCCCCCGGTCCCCGCGAGGTCGTGGTGGACGTCGCGGCCTGCGGGATCTGCGGCACTGACCTGCACATCCTGGAGGGCGAGTTCGCGCCGTCGCTGCCTATCGTCCCCGGGCACGAGTTCGCCGGGGTGGTGGTGGCGACCGGCACCGACGTCACCGAGCTGGCCGAGGGCCAGCGCGTGGCCGTGGACCCCTCGCTCTACTGCTTCGAGTGCCACTACTGCCGCCTCGGGCGGGGCAACCTGTGCGAGCGGTGGAACGCGATTGGGGTCAGCATGCCCGGCGGGGCTGCCGAGTTCGCGGTGGCCCCGGTGGCCAACTGCGTGCCGCTGCCGGACCACGTCCGGCTGGAGGACGCCGCGCTGATCGAGCCGCTGTCCTGCGCTATCCGGGGCTACGACGTGCTCCGCTCGCAGCTCGGCGCGCACATCCTCATCTACGGGTCGGGGACCATGGGCCTGATGATGCTGGAGCTGGCCAAGCGGACCGGTGCCGCGTCGGTGGACGTGGTCGACCTCAACCCGGACCGGCTGGCCACCGCGGTGGCCCTGGGCTGCTCGCGGACCGCGACCTCCGCCGATCAGCTGGACCAGCCCCGCGGCTGGGAGCTGGTCATCGACGCGACCGGCGCCGGGCCGGCCATCCAGGACGGGCTGCCCCGGGTCAGCCCGGGCGGCACGTTCCTGCAGTTCGGCGTGGCGTCCTACGACACCAGGGTCACGATCGAGCCCTACCGGATCTACAACAAGGAAATCACGATCACCGGCTCCATGGCCGTGCTGCACAGCTTCGAGCGGGCCGCGGAGCTGTTCGCCGCCGGGGTGCTCGACCCGGACGTGTTCATCAGCGACCGGATCCCGCTGGAGGACTACGCCGGGGCGCTCGACCGGTTCAAGCGCGGGATCGGCCGCAAGATCCAGGTCATCCCCTAGTGGCCGGAATCGGTTCCGGCACACTGGGATCGGTGGCCAGAGAAGCACCGTGCACCCCCCTGTAGTGCACGGTGCTCTGCCACGCTAAACCGCCCCGCCCGCGCCGCCATAGGCACGCTGTCCCGGTCCGGCCATGACAAATGTCATGCCTCAGGGCGGTCGGCCCGTACTCAGTCCGGCAGCGTGCGCGGCAGGCCGAAGCCGGGCAGCACGCCGTTGTCGAACCTGGTCAGCGCGCAGATCTGCGGCCCGGCCAGGGTGGCCACCAGCAACCCGTTGGCGTGCGCCACCCCCGTGTGCCGGTCGCGTACGTAGATCGCGAACGCCGGCTGGCCGTTGGCCCGTGTCGGCACCAGCCGGTAGCTGCGGTCCCCCCACACGGCGATGAAGAACTGGCGGGTTAGCTCACGGCCCTGGTACTCCAGCGGCAGCGGCGGCATGGACAGCAGCACGTCCTCGGTGAGCAGCGCGACCAGGTCATCGACCGCGCCCCGCTCGAAGGCCTGGACCAGCCGGGTCACGAGGTCCTGCTCGGCCGGGGAGCCGGGCAGCGGCGGCGGCTCCCGCTGTCCCGCCGGGACGAGCCGGGATCCCATCGCGGCGCGGGCCCGCTTCAGGGCGCTGGTCACCGACTCCTCCGTGGACTCCAGCATGCCCGCCACCTCGCGGGCCCGGAAGCCCAGCACGTCGCGGAGGATCAGCACGGCGCGCTGGCGTGGCGGCAGCAGCTGGAGTGCGGTCACGAACGCCAGCGAGATGGCCTCCCGCGTCTCGTACCGGGCCTCGGGGCCGGGCGCACGGTCGGCGAACCCCTCGAGCAGGTCGTCCGGGAGCGGCTCGAGCCAGGTCACCTCGCCCAGCCCGGTGGGCTCCAGCGGTGCCAGCCTCGGGGGCGGTGTCCTGGTCCCCGGGCGGCGGCTGCCCGACCGCAACGTGTTCAGGCAGCGGTTCGTCGCGATCCGGTAGAGCCAGGTGCGGACCGAGGAACGCTCCTCGAAGCCGCGCAGCCCCTGCCACGCGGACAGCATGGCTTCCTGCAACGCGTCCTCCGCATCCTGCGTGGACCCGAGGATCCGGTAACAGTGCACCATCAGCTCCCGCCGGTACGGCGCGATGAGCTCGCGAAACGCCTCGCCGTCGCCGGAGCGGGCGCGGGCCATCAGCTCCGTGGTCACCGCCGCATCACCTCTTTCCCGCTTGCTTTCCCGCTGCTGCCCGTATTGACCCCGCGGCGCCCGGAAACTGGGCGGCCGGGTCCTGGCCGGCGCTCCCCCGGCCGGCGCACGGAAATTCCGCGCCGCGCCTCCGCCCGCGGCCGCCCAGTCTGCGGGCCGCCGCGGGTCAGCTTGTTCAGCAAACGAAATGCCACCCTCACGGGCCCGTGACCCACCCTGGATCCTGGCCCGTGAGCCGACGGGTGGCTTCGTGACAGGAGGAGATGACCATGGCCACGTTCTTGTTTTCCTACCGGATGCCAGCGGACTACCAGCCCGGCCGCCCGGACGCCATCGCGAACTGGGTCGCGTTCTTCCAGGGCCTGGGTGACCACGTGGTGGAGGCCGGTAAGCCGGTGTCGGAGACCGCCGAGGTCGGCCACTGCGGGCCGGGCACCCGGCTCGGCGGTTACTCGCTGATCTCCGCCGAGGACCTGGAGTCCGCGGTCACGCTGGCCAAGGGCTGCCCCGCCCTGGCTGAGGGGGCCGGGGTGCAGGTGGGCCTGCTCAGGGACCTGGAGCCGACGGCCTGAGCCGTCCAGGCTGGTCCGGCCCGCCCTGCGGCCCCGCTGGTCCCGGCCGCAGGGCGGGCCGGGGCCAGTAGCCGGCCGGGCCAGTGGCCCGGGCGGGTGGCGGCCCGGTTCAGCTCCGGTGGACGAGCCAGACGTTGGGCTCCCAGTACCGGCCCGTGTCGTGGTCGCGGTCGATGTGCACCGTGGCCAGGCCCGCCGGGAACACGTAGTCGCCGTTTTCCGGGAACCGCATCCGGGTCCACGACTCCCATTCCGAGACGCTGCCGGTGATGCACATCGAGCGGGGGAGGGCCGGGCCCAGGCGCCCGCCGAGCCGGGTGTGCACCCGGATCCACGGGTCGAACGGGGTCCCGTCCTCCCGGGTCCAGCGCGTATAGCGCTCGATCGGGATCGTCGGGTAGCGCTCCTTCAGGTTCGGCCGGACCGGCGCGATCAGGTGAGCCAGCCCGGCGTCCCCGGCCAGCCCGGCCATGGCCCGCAACACCCCCGCCGACAGTCCGTGGCCCTGGTGACGTGGCAGGATCTCGGCGGCCAGCGCGCACAGCGACGACGGGGTCCCGCCCGCGGCCCGCAGGCGGAATCCGGCCTCAAGGGACGCGTCGATGCCCGGGCCGAGTCCCGCGTCGGTGCCGTCCCAGGCCACCGGGATCGTGTGGCCCTCGGCGAGCACCTGGCCCGCGCCGGCGTCGAGCAGCACGAACTGCCACTCCGGGAAGGCCTCGTACAGCTGATCCCAGTACTGATTGAGCACGTCGCCGTGCAGGTTGTACTCCGGCCACACCTGGGACGACAGGTCGCCGAGGCTGTCCCACAGCTCAGGCCGTTCGCTGTAGCGGATCACCTGCGGGTCCATGACGGATCAGGTCCCTCTCATGAGGCGCTCCGCGCGGGCCGGAACACGTCGCGCAGTGTCTGGGCCAGGAGCGCGGGCTCGGCCACCGCCGGGAAGTGGCCGCCCCGGTCGTGCTCGGCCCAGTGGGCCAGGCGGAAGTACCGCTCGGCCAGCTCCCGGGGCGGCTTGGGGAACGGGACCCGCTCGCCGCCGAAGATGCTGATCGCCGTGGGCACCTCCGGCGGCTCCCCGGCCGGCATCGCGGCGGCGGGGTCGTGGGCGTAAGCCCAGTAGGGCAGCAGCGACGAGGTGATGGTGCCGGTGACCCAGTACAGGGTCAGCGTGCCGAGCAGCAGTTCCCGGCCGAACGCGGGCTGCCCGTCGCCGGTGACCGCGCTCCAGGCCGTGACCTTCTCCCCGATCCAGGCGGCCAGGCCGGCCGGGGAATCGTGCAGCGCGGCGCCCAGCGTGGACGGCTTGGTTGCGTGCTCGTGCGCGTACCCGCCCTCGTCCGCGGTCCAGGCTGCGGCCTCGGCCAGGAACGCTTCCTCGGCCGGGCTCCACGGCCGGGGCGGCGCGGCCAGCCCCGGCGTGGCCAGGTGGATGCCCGCAACCGCGGCGGGAAAGTCCCGGGCCAGCCACGCGGTCACGCCCGCGCCGAGGTCGCTGCCGTGCGCCGCGAACCGCGGATACCCCAGGCCCTCGGTCATCAGCCGGTGCCACAGGCGGGCGACCTTCGCGGGGCGTCAGGCCGCCCGGTGGCGGGGCGGCGGAAAAGCCGAACCCCGGCAGGGACGGCACCACCACGGTGAACGCGTCCCCGGGATCGCCGCCGTGCGCGCCCGGGTCGGCCAGCAGCGGGATCAGGTCCAGGTACTCGCAGAATGAGCCGGGCCAGCCGTGGGTCAGCAGCAGCGGCAGCGGATCCGGGCCGCGCCCGGGCACGTGCACCAGGTGGATCAGCTGCCCGTCCACGGCCGCTTCCCGGTGGGTCAGCCCGTCCAGCCGGGCCTGGAAGGCGGCGGTGTCGAACGACTCCCAGTCGTCCAGCAGCGCGGCCAGCCAGGACCGGGGCACGCCCCGTTCCCAGCCGTCCCCGTCCGCCGGCAGCAGCCGGGTCCGCCGCAGCCGCTCCCGCAGGCCGGCGGCTGCGTCCCCAGCCAGGGTGACCCGGACCTCGCGCGTCGTGAGCACATCGGCCATCCGGCCAGCATGGCAGGCGCCGCGTCCCGGGACCATGCCCCCCGGGACCCTGCCCCCAGACCGTGCCCCCAGGACCGTGCCGCGCCGCGTGCCGACATTTCCCGCGAACCGTGCGCCTTTCCGGGTGTTTTGGCCGTTCCGGCGCACGGTTCGCGGGAAAGGTGGACAGGAGGGACCAGTGTGACGGGGGAGGACCAGTGTGACGGTGGGTGGACCAGGCGGGACGGTGCGGCGCGGGCATGGGGAGGCCCCCCGGCGCGCTGGGCATGCGAAAGGCCCCGGCGCGCCGCTGAGCGGCGGACCGGGGCCTTCGGGGAGGGGCTGGGTTAGGGATCAGGTGTCGGTGGCGGCGTCCTGGGGGTCGAGGGATTCGGGGGACACCGTGGTCCGGGCCGGACCCATGGTCCGGGCCGGACCCGGCTGGTCCAGGACCTCCGCGGGCACCGTGGCGCCCGGGACCGCCATCGCCGCCTCCTCCGCGTTGGGCTCCGGCCACTGCTTCAGCTCCACCTGGGGAATGAACCAGGAGGCCAGGAAGGCCAGCGCGGCGATCGGCACCGCCACCAGGAACACGGTCTCGATCGATTCCGCGTAGCCCGCCACGAAGCCCGCGTGCACCGCGGCCGGCAGCTTGCTCAGCAGGGCCGGGGTGGCGTCCGCGCTGCTGAAGCCGGACGGCAGCGTCACGCCGTGCAGGTGCCTGGCCAGGTTCCCGATGAGCACGTTGGCGAAGATCGCGCCGAAGATCGCGGTGCCGAAGGACCCGCCGATGGACCGGAAGAACGTGGCCCCGGAGGTGGCGACGCCCAGCTCGCTGTGCGGCACCCCGTTCTGGACGATGATCACGAGCACCTGCATCACGCCGCCGAGGCCCATGCCCAGCACCAGCATGTAGATGGCGTCCAGATACGTGGGCGTGTGCACGCCCATCAGATGCAGCAGGTACAGGCCGACGGTCGTGAACGCGGTTCCGGCGATCGGGAAGAACCGGTACTTGCCGGTCCTGGAGATGATCTGGCCCGAGCCGATCGACACGAACAGCAGCCCGGCCATCAGCGGCAGCAGGTACACCCCGGAGATGGTCGGCGAGATACCCCGCACCACCTGGAAGAAGGCGGGCAGGTAGGTGATGGCGCCGAACATCGCGAAGCCGATGATGAAGCCGACGATGCTGGTCACCGAGAACGTGCGCAGCTTGAACAGGTGCAGCGGCAGGACCGGCTCGGCGGCGCGGCGCTCGACCAGCACGAACAGGCCGATGAACACGACCCCGGCCACGCCCAGGATGTAGATGGGCGCGGACTTCCAGGCGTAGGTGGTGCCGCCCAGGCTGGTCAGCAGGATCAGCGACGTCGCGGCCAGCGACAGCATCAGGGTGCCGAGGTAGTCGATGACGTGGTGCACCTTGGTCAGCGCGCCGGGCACCTGGATGGCCACCACGACCAGCGCGACCAGGCCGATCGGCACGTTGATGTAGAAGATCCAGCGCCAGGTCAGGTTGTCCACGAAGACCCCGCCGAGCAGCGGGCCGATCACGCTGGACACGCCGAAGACCGCCCCGAACAGGCCCACGTAGCGGCCCCGCTCGCGGGGCGAGACGATGTCACCCACGATGGCCTGAGCGCCGACCATGAGCCCGCCGGCGCCGAGTCCCTGCACCGCGCGGAACGCGATGAGCTCGATCATCGAGTGGCTGAGCCCGGACAGGATCGAGCCGATCAGGAAGATCACGATGGCGGCCTGGAAGAAGATCTTCCGGCCGTACTGGTCGCCCAGCTTGCCCCACAACGGCGTGGACACGGTGGTGGCGAGCAGGTACGCGGTGATCACCCAGGCGATGTGGGATCCGCCCTTGAGGTCACCGACGATCGTCGGCAGTGCGGTGGACACGATGGTCTGGTCCAGGGCGGCCAGCAGCATGCCGAGCATCAGCGCGCCGATGATCAGGAAGATCCGGCGCTGGCTGAGCCCGGGCAGTGCGCTGCCGGGAGCCACCGCGGTGCTGTCTGGGGAAGTCATTCCTTGTCCTTTCCGGGCGCCGCCGTCCGGGTGACGGGGCGCAGTGAGCAGTGTTCGGGAAGTCCGTCGGCCAGGGCCTGGAAGGCCCGGTCGGTGATCTGATCCAGCGGCTCCGCGCCGCCGGAACTGGCCCAGAAGACCGTGCTGGCGCGGATCACCGCGCCGGCGATGCCGGCCAGCAGGGCCGGGTACGGGTCGCGGGCGGGATCGGTGCCGAGCCGCTCCGCGACCGCCTCGGCCATGGCACCTTCGATGCTCGCCATGTGCGCGGACTGGGCCGCCCGCAGGTGCGGGTCGGCCCGGACCACCTTCATCCGGCGCAGCATGTCCTGCGGGTCGCCGCCCAGTTCGCCGAGTTCGTCGGTGACCTCGGCGGGCCTCGATGACCAGGACCTGGCGCAGCGCGCTCCAGGGCCGATTCGCCCGGGGCCTGGTGCAGGATCCGCTCGCGCATCGCGCTGATCCGGTCGGGATCCGCCCCGAACAGGGCGGCTTCCTTGGAGGGGAAGTAGTTGAAGAAGGTCCGCGGGGAGACGTCCGCCGCCTCGGCGATGTCCTCCACCGTGACGTGCATGAAGCCGCGCTGGGCCACGAGGTCCAGGGCGTGCCGGCGCAGGGACCGGCGGGTGGCGAGCTTCTTGCGCTCGCGCAGCGAGGTGCGCGGTTCCGCCACGGGGGCGGTATCGGCCAGAGTCATGTTGCGCTCACTGAAAGCTGGTAACGCGTCGAATGTTGCGGTCAGGTGAACATTACACACTGCGCAAAAATTCCTGGGCGGCGGGCGGGCAGGGATCCCCTGCCCGGTGTGGCGCACGGCTCAACAACCGGCGGGGCACCATCCGCCGAATAACAGGTGCCACCTCCTATGTGAGACTCGAGGACATGCCCACTTCACTGCGCTGCCTGGTCACCGGCTCCTCCGGCTACATCGGCGGCCGGCTGGTGCCTGAGCTGCTCGCCGCCGGCCACCAGGTCCGGTGCATGGCCCGGGACCCCGCCAAGCTGAGCGACCGGCCCTGGACGGACGACGTGGAGATCGCCCGGGCCGACGTCACCGACGCCGCGGCGGTCCGGCAGGCGCTGCAGGACGTGGACGTCGCCTACTACCTGATCCACTCCCTCGGCACCGGCCCCTCGTTCGAGCAGAAAGACCGGGACGCGGCCAGCCTGTTCGCCCGGGCGGCCTCGGAGGCGGGGGTACGGCGCATCGTCTACCTGGGCGGGATCGTGTCCGGCCCGGCCGGGGAGCTGTCTCCGCATCTGCGCTCCCGGGGCGAGGTGGGCGACATCCTGCTGCGCAGCGGGGTGCCGACCGTCGCGCTGCAGGCCGCCGTGATCATTGGCAGCGGCTCGGCGTCGTTCGAGATGCTCCGCTACCTCACCGAGCGGCTCCCGGTCATGGTCACCCCGAAGTGGGTGGAGACCCGGATCCAGCCGATCGCGGTCAGCGACGTGCTGCGTTACCTGGTCGGCTGCGCGGAACTGCCGCCGGATGTGAACCGCCGGTTCGACATCGGCGGCCCGGACATCATGACCTACGCGGAGATGATGCGGCGGTACACCGAGGCGGCCGGCCTGCGGCCGCGGGTGCTGCTCCCGGTGCCGCTCCTCACCCCGCGGCTGTCTTCGCTGTGGGTCGGCCTGGTCACGCCGGTGCCGTCCGGGCTGGCCATGCCGCTGGTGGAGTCGCTGCGCAACGAGGTGGTCTGCTCCGAGCACGACATCGCGGAGTACGTGCCCGACCCGCCGGAGGGCCTGCTGCCCATCGGCCAGGCCCTCACCCTGGCCCTGCTGCATACCCGCGAGGGGGACGTGTCCACCCGCTGGTCCTCCGCGGCTACTCCCGGCGCGCCGAGCGACCCGCTGCCCAGCGACCCGGCCTGGGCCGGGGGCTCCCTGTTCGTGGACGACCGGAGCAGCGTGGTGCAGGCGTCGCCGGAGGCGCTGTGGCAGGTCATCGAGGGGATCGGCGGGGAGACCGGCTGGTACTCGTTCCCGCTCGCCTGGGCCGTGCGCGGGCTGATGGACCGGCTGGCCGGCGGGGTCGGGCTGCGCCGCGGCCGCCGCGACCCGAAGCACCTGCTGGTCGGGGACGCCCTGGACTTCTGGCGGGTCGAGGCGATCACGCACGGGTCCCTGCTCCGGCTGCGCGCCGAGATGAAGCTCCCGGGGCTGGCCTGGCTCGAACTCTCGGTCGGCGCAGGATGACCAGGGCCGGACCGTTTACCACCAGCGGGCCATCTTCCAGCCTCGCGGCGCGGCCGGCATCGCGTACTGGCGCTCGATCTCCCCGTTCCACGGCATCGTCTTCGGCGGCATGGTCGCCAACATCGCCCAGGCCGCCGAGCATGTCAGCCCCTGGGGAGTCGCCGCCACGGAGAACGCCGGGCAGGTTTAAGGGCGCTGCGCCCGGCACGGTGAAGCACGCCGGGCATGCGTAGCGGCCACGTGCCGGGTGTTCCGCGGCGTGGCTGCCGCGGAACACCCGGCCGTGACCGCATGCCCTCAGGGAGTCAGACGGTGGTCCGGCCCCGGCGGGTCAGCGCGTCCACCGTCACCGCGGCGACCAGCACCAGCGCGGTCCACATCAGCTGGGCCGACGCCGTCAGGCCCAGCAGTTGCAGCCCGTTGGCGATCACGCCGACGACGAGCCCGCCCAGCACCGCGTCCAGCATCTTGCCCCGGCCGCCGAACAGGCTGGTCCCGCCGATGACCGCCGCCGCCACGGCGTTCAGCACGTTCGCCCCGCCGTTGACGCCGCTGGAGATCGACCCCAGATACGAGGAGTAGATGATGCCGGTGATGCCGGCGGTCAGGCCGCACAGCGCGAACGCCGCCACGCTTGATCCGGTTGACGTTGACGCCCGCCCGGCGGGCCGCCTCGGCGTTGCCGCCGATCGCGTAGATATAACGGCCGAACCGGGTCCGGCTGAGCAGCGTCGAGTAGATGACCAGGACGGCCAGGACGACCAGCACGACCCAGGGCAGCCCGCGCACGGCCAGGAACAGCGTGCCCCGGTTGGAGTTGCCCACCAGCACCACCACGATGCCGGCCACCGCGATCGCGCCGACCTTCAGCAGGGTGACGGATAGCGGCGGGGCGACCAGCCCGTTGGCGCGCCGGCGGTGATCCCGCAGGTACATCATCACGCCGGCCAGCAGCACCAGCGCGATCATCACGATCCAGCTGGCGGTCGCGCTGAGCGCACCGGCCTCGATGTCGTTGAGGACGTTGCTGTTCAGCCGGATGACGCCGCCGTTGCCGATGGACCCGGTCGCGTTGATCAGGAACAGCAGGGCGCCGGACAGGAACAGGTAGCCGGCCAGCGTGACCACGAACGAGGGCAATCGCAGCCGGGTGATGATGAACCCCTGGATCGCCCCGTAGGCCCGGTGGCCGCCAGCGCGGCCAGGATCGCCACCCACCAGGGATAGTTCTTGGCCACCAGGTACAGGGCGATGACCGCGCCGCAGACCGCGGTGAACCCGGCCGCCAGGTCGATCTCGCCGAGCAGCAGCACGAACACCTCGGCCATGCCCAGCGTGATGATGAAGGCCGCCTGGGTCATCAGGTTGACCAGGTTGCCCGCGGACAGGAAGACCGAGCTCTTGATCTGGAAGAAGATCACGATCACGATCAGGCCGATGATGACCGGCAGCGCGCCGCTCTCCCCGCTGCGGATCTGCTTGACCCAGATCCGCAGGTACTCGCCGATCGAGTTGGCCATCAGCTCCGGCGGGGCACCGGTGCGGACCGCGATGTCTTCGGGGGTGTCCGGCCCGGCATCGGCGGTGATCTCACCCTGCCCGGGTCCTGGATTAGTGGAAGTCACAGGTCAGCCCTCCCGGCCGCTGTCGGGGATGCGGGCCCGGTTGTCCGCTCGGCCGCTCCGGTGCGAGGCGCCGGTGGTCATGAGGTCCACGGCGGAGGCCGTGTCGTAGTCCGACGCGGGCCCGGTAGAGACCAGGCGGCCCAGGTACAGCACGGCGAGCCGGTCCGCGACCTGGAACACGTCGGTCAGGTTGTGCGAGACCACGACGACCCCGATGCCCCGCCCGGCCAGGCGGCCGATGAGGTCGAGCACCAGGGCGGTCTGTGACACCCCGAGCGCGGCGGTCGGCTCGTCCATGATCACGAGCTTCGCGTCCAGCATCACGGCCTTGGCCACCGCCACGGCCTGGCGCTGCCCGCCGGACAGCGAGCCGACCGGCTGGCGGATGTTCCGGACCGTGGTGACCCGCAGGTCGCTCAGCGTCTGCTTGGCCGTGGTCTCCATCGAGACCTCGTCCAGCAGCAGGCCGTGCCGCACTTCGTGACCCAGGAGCATGTTCTCCACGATGTCGAGGTTGTCACAGAGCGCCAGGTCCTGGTAAACGGTGGCGATCCCGGCGTCCGTGGCGTCCCGGGGGGCTTTGAAGTTCACGCGCTGGCCCTGCCAGATGATCTGGCCGTGGGAGGGTTCCCAGATCCCGGAGATGGTCTTGATCAGAGTTGACTTGCCGGCCCCGTTGTCCCCGACCAGGGCAGTGACCTGCCCGGCCGGGACGTCGAGGTCGATCCCGCTGAGCGCCTGCACCGGGCCGAAGTTCTTCCCGATGCCGCGCAGCTGCAGTAGCGGCCCGTCCATGTAAGTTCCTTCACTGATGCCGGACGGAGCCCGGCCCGCGGTGGCGGGCCGGGCTCCGTCTGCCGAGCTACCTGTCACTGCTGGTGTCCCGGTCGGCTAACCGACCCCGACGTCAACCCGAGATGCCCGCGGCACTGCACTCGGAGGCGTACTTGCCCGCGCACAGCTGGGAGGCCGGCACGAATTTGTCCGCGATGACGGTCGAGTTCATGTTAGTCGTGGTCACCCAGGTGGGAGCCAGCAGCGCGGACTTCACGGCCACCTTGGCCTGCGTGTCCTCGGTGGTCCCGTTGACCAGGCTCGCCGGGGGCACGATCCCGGCCCGGGTGTACATGGCCAGGGCCGCGGCGGCCTGGGCCTCCAGGTAGATGGGCTTGTACACGGTGCCGCACTGGTAGCCGGACAGGATGTTCTGCAGGCCGGTCAGCGTGGCGTCCTGGCCCGTGGTCGGGAAGGTCTTCGCCTTGATGCCCTTGTTCTGCAGGTAGTGGATGATCGGCGCGCCGTTCTCATCGTTCGGGATGAGGGCGGCGTTGATGTTCGGGTGGGCGGTGTACTGCTGCTGGAACTCGCTCAGCGCGGTCGGCGGGTCCCAGGTGCCGGCCGGGTTGCTGACGTCCTTCCAGCCCGAGCTGAACTTAGGCGCGAGCACCGCGTCGTAGCCCTGGGCGAACAGGGTCGCGTTGTTGTCGGTCGGTGCGCCCTTCATGACGATGAGCTGGGGCTTCTTGACTCCCCAGGCGGCGACGCAGCTGACCATGCCCTGGCCGATCAGCTTGCCGACCTGCACGTTGTTGAAGCTGACGTAGTACTTGCGGCTGCCGCCGAGGACCAGCCGGTCGTAGTCGATGACCGGCACGCCGTGGGCCTTGGCGTAGGACTCGATGTGGGCGCCGACCCCGGAGTCCAGCGCGTCCACGACCAGCACGGTGGCACCCTTGGTGATGTCCGTCTGGGCGTCGCTGAACTGGGTCGCGTCGCTGCCCAGCGCGTTCTGCACCACGTACTGCGACGACTTCAGCCCGGCCTTCTGGAACGACTCCTTCAGGTACGGCGCGTCGAACTCGACGTAACGGGTGGACGACACGGTGTCCGGCAGGATCACCGCGACACTGCCCTTGCCCTTGGCCGCGAGCGGCTTGAGGGTGGCCATGGCGGAGAACGAGTTGTTGATCTGGCTGAGCGACAGCTTCGGCACCGTGGTGGTGCTGCCGCTCCCCGAGGACCCGGACGGTGAGCTGCTGCCGCAGGCGGCGATGACGAGAGCCGCACTGCCGGCCGCGGCCGTCAGCGCCACTTTCTTGGTAACTGAATGCAAAGGAACCACCTCGCTGTGGGCGGGTACATGTAGGAGCGTGTGGCCTGGCTACTTGGCGCAAGACGCCGCAGGCCCCCCTCTATCTGGGAAAACAGTAGGACGAGGACGATAAACAGGGCCGTAAACATCTCCGTAACGTCGTGAAAAAAGCATTAACAATGTTCGGGTGTCCGATAATGTTCGCGCTCACAGTCGAACTTGTGGTCGTCCTGAGACTGGCCTGAGACCCGCTTGAGACCGGGAGGGTTCACGCGGCCGGAATCGCCCGGCGGAATGGGGCGACGGAATAGGGCGGCGGAATAGGGCGGCGGAATCGCCGGCGGGGTGGCTGGGCGGGGTCACTCGGCGGCGATGCGGTAGCCCGCCCGCGGCTGGGTCAGGATCACCGGTTCGCTGCCGTCCGTTTCCAGCTTGGCCCGCAGTCGGCGGACGTACACCCGCACGTACTCGGTCTCGGTCTCGTAACCGCGGCCCCAGACCCGGCGCAGCAGGTGCGCGTGGGTCAGCAGCTTCCCGCGGTTGATGGCCAGCTCGCGCAGCAGTGCGAACTCCGTCGGGGTGAGATGGACCGCGGCCCCGTCCCGGCGGACCTGCTGGCTGGCCAGATCGATCTCCACCTGGCCGATGGTGATCACCGGCGGGGCGCTCTGCGGGGCGGTGTCGGCGGGCCGAGTGCGGCGGAGGGTCGCGGTGATCCGGGCCAGCAGCTCCTCGATGCTGAACGGCTTGGTCAGGTAGTCATCCGCGCCCATGTTGAGCGCGGTGACCTTGTCCCGTTCGCCGCCGCGGGCGGAGACCACGATGATGGCGACCGGGGAGCGCTCGCGGATCAGCTGGCACAGCTCGAAGCCGTCGATCTCGGGGAGCGTGAGATCGAGCAGCACGATGTCGGGCTCCTCGGTCTCCAGCAGGTTGAGCGCGCGGAGCCCATCGACGGACACCACGGTGTCGAACCCCCGCACGGCCAGGTTGGACCGGATCAGGTCCACGATGTTCGGGTCGTCCTCGACCACCAGGGCCCGGGTGTTCCCGGCCGGCTTCGGCATCTCAGCTGGCTCCCCTCGCCGGGGCCGGCCCGGTGCCCGTGGCTATCCCGGCCTCGTCCCCGCCGTCGGGGGCCGGGGCGTCGGCGGCCGGGTTCTCGGGATTTTCCACCGGCAGGGAGATCTGGAAGCAGGTGCCCCGGCCCGGCTGGACCAGTTCCATCCGGCCGCCGTGGGCCTCGACGATGCCGCGGGCGATGGACAGCCCCAGGCCCGACCCCGAGCTGGGGGACCGGCGCCGGCGCATCGGCTCGAACGGTGCCTGCGCGACGTCGGCCGGCATCCCGGGCCCGTTGTCGGCCACGCTCACCTGCACGGTGTCCGGGCCGTGGAGGCTCGCGGTGACCATGACCCTGGTGCCCGGCGGGTTATGGCCGACCGCATTGGCCAGCAGGTTCACGAAGACCTGCTCCAGGCGATCGTGGTCCCCCCAGATGGCGGGCAGGTCGGCCGCGCAGCGGACGCCGACCAGCAGCGCACTGGAAGGGGGCAGGCACGCGATCGCGGCGTCGAGGACCAGAGGGATGTCGCACCAGTCCCGCTGCAACTGGAGGATGCCGGACTCGATCGCGGAAAAGCGCAGCAGGTCGTCCACGAGACGGCCGAGCCGGGAGGATTCGGCGGCGATCCGGGTCAGGAACCGCTGCTCGGATTCCTCGTCCCAGGTCACGTCGGTCTGGAGCAGGCTGGACGCGTATCCCTTGATCGCGGTGAGCGGGGTGCGGAGCTCGTGACTCAGCCGGGACAGGAAGCCGCGCTGCAGCTCCCGGGACCGGCGCAGGGCGGTGGTCTCCTGGTTGGCGAACCAGGCCTCTTCCCGCTCCAGTGCCAGCCGCAGCGAGTGGGCCGCGTCTTCCAGGAGGGCCGCGGAGTCCGCGGGCAGCGGCCCGTCATGCCAGCGGGCGACCAGCGCGGCCAGGCCGTCGGGGGCAGGGAACGCCAGCGTCAGCAGGCGGTCATCGCCGTCGCGGCTGGGTCGCGCGGCCATATCCTGGCCCGCGCGGGCCAGGGCCGCACCGGCGGCCTGCAGGGCAGCCGGGCTCGCGGCTGCGGGCGGGCCGTCCTGCGGCCCGGTCCGGGCGGAAGGGGCCGGAACAGACGGATCGGCCAGATCAGCCAGATCGGCCAGATCAGCCAGGCTGGCAGCCGCCCGGCAGGCAGGCGGCCCATCGGGCCTCTGGACCACCAGGGCTACTTCATCGGCCTCCAGGCCGCGGCGGAGCAACTGGAGGGCGATGCCCAGCCCGTCGGCGACCGGGGTCGGGCCAGCCAGGGTCTCGAGCATCTCCCTGATCGTCTCCAGCACCCGGTTGCGGGAGGTGACCTCGTCCAGCAGCCGGTCCCGCTCGATAGCACTGGCCGCGTACGCCGGCGTACAGCGTGGCCAGGTCGAGGTCGTCGCGCCGCGGCTTGCCCGCGGTGGCGCGGAACACGGTGATGACGCCCAGGATCCCGCCCGGGCCGAGTACCGGAACCGACCAGGAACTGGCGACCTTAGCCGACCTGGCCAGCTCGGCGAAGGCGGTCCAGGCCGCCCCCACCTGCACGTCTTCCTCGATGACGGGGCATTGTGCGCTCGCGGCCAGCCCGACGGGGCCGCCGGCCGGGCCCAGCGGCAGCTCGGACCACGCGGACAGCAGGGGCGGCGCCAGGCCCAGCGCGGCGGCGCACACCAGCCCGGACTCCGCCAGCAGGTGGATGCAGAGCCGCTCGCTGCCCAGCGCGGCGCCCAGCGCGGACAGGATGAGGGACAGGCTGGACGACGGATCCGCGGACACAAGCCGGTCGGTGAGGCCGTGCAGCCGGGTCAGCTGCCGCCGGGCGGAGGCGTCCACCTCCTGGCCGGATAGCAGGGCCACGACGTCACCGGGATGCACCTCGCTCGGCTCCACCTCGGCGATGAGCCGGCCGTGCCGGAGCACCCCGATCCGGTCGGCCAGCCGGAACATCTGGCTGATGTCGTGGCACGCGAGCAGGACCGTGGTGCCCTGCGCGTGGACCCGCGCGATCAGCTCTTCCACCAGCGCTGATTCCTGCACGCCCAGGGAGGCGGTCGGCTCGTCGAGGAGCAGCAGCCGGGGCCGGTGCACCATGGCCCGGGCCACCGCGACCAGCTGGCGCTGGCCGCCGGACAGGGACCGCACCGAGCGCTCAGGGTCGTTCAGCGGCACCCCCAGCCGCCCGAGGATGGCCGCGGCGTCACTGCGCATCTGGATGTCGGACAGCAGCTGGCGGCGGCGCTCGCGGCCGAGCATCACGTTGGAGGAGATGTCGAGGTTGTCGCACAGGGCCAGGTCCTGCCAGACCACCGAGACCCCCTGGCGCTTGGCGCCCTGCGGGTCCGCCGGGACCGGCCGGCCGTCCAGCGCGATCACGCCGGAAGTCGGGGCGATGTCCCCGGCGATGCACCGGATCAGGGTGCTCTTGCCTGCGCCGTTCTCGCCGGCCAGCGCGACGAGCTCACCCGCCCGCACGGTGAGATCCACCCCGTCCAGGGCGGTCAGCGGGCCGAACCGGACCCGGAGCCCGGACACCGCGAGCTGCACGGGCTGCCGCGTCCGCCGCAGCCCGCGGCCCCGGCGCTAGCGGGGCTGGCGCTGGCTGCACGGGCTCACCGGCGGAGGGCTGGGGACGGTCATAGGTACATTCTCGCCGGCATCGTCGCTGCTCACTACCTATCGGGGCAGCCTGGATGCCGCGCCGCTTGACTCCGTACCGGAGTACGGCTGTTAGCTTGCGCCCATGGCTGGGTTGACGATCGGGAAATTCGCGGAGGCCGAAGGGGTCGGCGTCGAGACCGTCCGGTTCTACCAGCGGCGCGGCCTGCTGGCCCGGCCCGCGCGGGGCAGGTCCGGATTCGCCGAGTACACCGACGACGACCGATGGCGGCTGGCGTTCATCCGCCGGGCCCGGCGGCTCGGCTTCACCCTGGCCGAGATCAGTGAGCTGCTCGGCCCGGCCGAGGCCCGCTCCACGAGCGAGATCGTCCGGGCCGCCGAGGCGAAGCTCGCGGAGGTCGCGGACCAGCTCGCCGAGCTGGCCCGGCTTCAGTGCCGGCTACGCCGCCTGGTCCAGGTCTGCGCGCACGGAAGCAGCGACGACTGCCTGGCCCTGCAGTTTGGCGACGGCCAGTTTGGCGACGGCCAGTTTGGCGACGGCCAGTTTGACGACGGGCAGCTGGGCGACGGGCGCGGCCAGCTCTCCACCAGCGCCTGACGGCGCGTCACGGAAGGAAGTAGCGCCATGGGCATGGTCAAGACAGTGACCGACGACAGCTTCGAGGCTGACGTGCTGCGCAGCGCGAAGCCGGTGATCGTGGAGTACTGGGCGCAGTGGTGCGGCCCGTGCCGCCAGCTCGGGCCGGTACTCGAGGCCATCGCCGCCGAGCACGCCGGGGCGATCGACGTGGTGAAGATCAACGCGGACGAGAATCCGCAGACCACCGTGAAGTACGGCGTGATGCTGGTGCCCACCGTCAGCGTGTTCGCCGGCGGCGAGGTGGTCAGGCAGCTGGTCGGGGCCCGGTCGAAGTCCGCGATGCTGCGCGAGGTGGCCGACTTCCTCTAGGCGTTCCGCGCTGCCCCGGGACGGCTTCGCCTGCCAGCTCCAGGTTCTCCTGGTGCCCGCGGTGAAACGCTGGCTGATGGGCATGATCACGCTCGTGCCCTACTCAGCCCTCACGCACCTCGAATGCTCCCGCTGCAGCACCCGGTACGACGCCCGCCAGGTCCAGGGCACCTGCTCGTGCGGATCCCCGCTGCTGGCGCGCTACGACATGGCCGCGGTCAGCGCGCAGGTCAGCCGCGATGACGTCGCGGGACGGCCGCCCGATCTGTGGCGCTATCACGAGCTGCTGCCGGTCTCGGACGCCAGCCGGGTGATGAGCCTGGGTGAGGGCATGACCCCGCTGCTGGCCATGCCCCGGCTCGGCCAGTCCCTCGGCGTGCCCAGGCTGTGGATGAAGGACGAAGGCCTCATCCCCGACCGGCACCTTCAAGGCCCGCGGGGCGGCGGTCGGGGTATCGCGGGCCGCCGAGCTCGGCGTCACCGGGCGTGGCCATGCCCACCAACGGCAACGCGGGCGCGGCCTGGGCGTCGTACGCGGCCCGCGCCGGGCTGCGCTGCCTCGTCGTGATGCCCGCCGCGGCGCCCTCCATCACCCACGCCGAGTGTGCCGCGGCGGGCGCGGAGCTCTACCTGGTGGACGGGCTCATCGGGGACGCGGGCGCGCTGATCGCCGCCGCGCTGCCCGGCCGCCCCGGCTACCAGGACGTCTCCACCCTCCGGGAGCCGTACCGGCTGGAGGGCAAGAAGACCATGGGGTACGAGATCGCCGAGCAGCTCGGCTGGCGCCTGCCGGACGTGATCGTCTACCCGGCCGGCGGCGGCGTGGGGATTATCGGCATCCACAAGGCGCTGCGGGAACTGCGCGACCTGGGCTGGGTGGACGGCAAGCTGCCCCGGCTGGTCGCGGTGCAGGCCAGCGGCTGCGCGCCGATCGTGGCGGCGTTCGCCAGCGGCGCCGCCGAGAGCGAGCCCTGGCCGGACGCCCGGACCGTCGCCTTCGGCATCACGGTTCCCAAGGCGCTGGGCGACTTCCTGGTCCTTAACGCGGTGCGGGGGACCGGGGGGACCGCCGTCGCCGTGGACGATGACGCGCTGCTCGCGGACCAGGGCGAGACGGCCCGGCTGGAGGGCAGCCTGATCTGCCCCGAGGGCGCCGCGTGCGTCACGGCCGTCCGGCAGCTCCGCGAGTCCGGCTGGCTCGCGGAAAGCGACGAGGTGGTCGTGCTGAACACGGGAGCCGGCCTGAAGTACCCGGATCTGGTGGCCGTGAAGGTGCCGGTGCTCGCGCCCGGCGAGCCGCTCCCGGCGCCAGCGGGGCAGCCGGTGCTGCACGCCGGGTGACCGCGCGCAGGAATCCGGCCGCGACATGTGTGTGCGGGCCGCTTCGGGGAAGCATGCGGGCAACCGGCCCTCGGTTACAGGAGGTAGTTGTCCATGACCTACGGCGGCAGCGTCGCGCTCATCGTGATCGGCGCGATTTTAAGATTTGCCATCAGCTACTCGCCCTCGGCTGTGAACCTGCAGCTCGTCGGGGTGATCTTGATGATCGCGGGCGCGATCGGCCTGATCGTTTCCCTGGTGTGGATGTTCGGGCGCCGGCGCCGGACCGTCACCACGACCAGGACCCCGAACCCGACCGAGGTGTACGAGGAGCGCCGCTACACCGAGCCTCCGGTCTGACCGGCCAGTACGCCAGGCAGGCCGAGCCCCCGGGGTGGATCGCCGCCCCGGGGGCGGCTGCGTTTCCGGACTCCCCGCACTCACCCGCCCCGGTCGCGGAGTGCACTCGCCCTGTGCTTCGTGCCGTCTGCGGGGTAGGTAGTCCCTGGTCACCGCGGGGTCGCAGCATAGACTCAAGATCCAGACGCGGCTCAGCCGGGGAGAGAGCATGGCGCGTTCCATCTGGTCGGGTTTCCTGAGTTTCGGGCTGGTGAACGTCCCGGTGGGGCTGTATCCGGCCACCGCGGACCAGACGATCCACTTCAACCAGCTGCACAAGGGCACGTCGCACCGGATCCGGTACAAGAAGGTTGACGAGGTCACCGGGGACGAGGTCACGACCGAGGACATCGTGAGCGGGTTCCCGCTCGGCGGCGGCGAGTATGTCGTGGTCACCCGGGACGAGCTGAAGGAAGCTGCGCCGGGTAAGTCGGAGACCATCGAGATCAGCGACTTCGTGGATCTGGGTGAGATCGACCCGGTGCATTTCCGGCAGACCTACTACCTGGCCCCGCGCGGCAAGGGTGCGGACCGCGCCTACGCGCTGCTCCGGCAGGCGATGCACGAGACGGGCAAGATCGGGATCGCCACCATGATGCTGCGGGACAAGGAACACCTGGTCGCGGTCCGTCCCGGGGACGATGTGCTGATCCTGGAGACCATGTACTTCGCCGACGAGATCCGCTCGCCCGGTGAGGAGCTGGAGACGCTGCCGAAGGACGCCAGCTTCGCCGGGCCGCGAGCTGGAGGTGGCCAAGCGGCTGGTCGAGTCCCTCACCGTGCCCGTGGGAACCGGAGGACTACCAGAACACCTACCGGTCCCGGGTCGAGGAGCTGATCGACCGCAAGCGGGAAGGCGAGTCGGTGGTGTTCGAGGAGGCCCGGCCCAAGTCGAACGTCATCGACCTGATGGCGGCCCTCGAGGCCTCGTGTCGCCAGCCATGGGCCCGGGTGCGGGCGGTGGCCCCGCGGCGGCCCCCAGGCGGACCTCGGCCGCCCAGTCCGGCCCGCCGGACCTGGATGCGCTGTCCAAGGCGGACCTGCTGGCCCGGGCCGCGGAGCTGGATATCCCCGGCCGCTCGAAGATGTCCAAGCCCGAGCTGATCAAGGCGATCCAGGCGGCCAGCCGGCCCAAACGGGGCACCCGGAAGATTTCCTAGGCAGCGGAAGTTTCCCGGGAATCCCGGACCCGGCCGGCCCGGCGGGCTGCGACTGTCGGCTGGCGGTGATAGAGCTGTCTCGGAAGGAGCCGTGATGCCCGAGTCAGCTGTGATCATCCAGGTGTGCGCCGAGTGCCAGCAGGATCTGGAGCACTGCCACGGGACCGCGATCCTGCACGTCGACGGGGCCGCGGACTGCGCGGACGACCCGGACTGCCGGCTGGCCGCCGAACTGCACCTGTTCGTGCTGTCCTGCGCCGAACTGACTGCTGCTGCGACGCGGCCGGTGATGCGCCGGAGCTGGCCGACGGAGCAGGCCGCCGCGTCCTGACCGGCCGGCCGCTGCGGGCGGCCTGCATGCCGGTTTGGGCGTGCTCGTGGTTCTCGCCGGTGCCCGCCGTAATAGTCTGGCCCTGACCACTCTGCGCGCGTTTGCAAGCACAGTGAGGGTTATTCCGGCTGGCCGGCTGAGGGCCGCCGGGGCCAGCGACCGGGCAGGCCACGGAGAGGGGCACGATGGCGGCGGATGACCGATCCGGCCGGGGTGATCCCGGCCCGGCGGGCGGCGGTCCCGCCGCGGCGACGCTGGGGTTCGACACCTCCGTGGCGCATCCCGCGCGGATCTAGGACGGTATTGGTGACCGACGACTCCGGGACCCCGATCGACACAGGGGTCGCCCACATCGCGCGGGTCTACGACTTCTGGCTCGGCGGCAGCAATAACTTCCCGGCGGACCGGGAGGCGGCCGGGCGGGTGATCGCGGCCTACCCGGACATCCGGGTCAGCGTCCGGGCCCAGCGGGCCTTTCTCGGCCGGGCCGTTCACTTCCTGGCCGCCGAGGCGGGCATCCGGCAGTTCTTAGACATCGGCACCGGCCTGCCGTTCGCGGCAACACGCACGAGGTGGCCCAGCGGGCCAACCCGCAGGCCCGGATCGTCTACGCCGATAACGATCCGATCGTGCTGGCCCACGCCCGGGCCCTGCTGACCAGCACGCCGGAAGGCGCCTGCGCGTACCTCGACGCCGATCTGCGTGACACCCCGCGGATCCTGCGGGAGGCCGCAGCCACCCTCGACTTCTCCGCTCCCGTCGCACTACTGCTGATGGGGGTGCTGCACTGCATCCCGGACGACCAGGACCCGGCCAGCCTGGTGGCACGGCTGCTCGCGGCCGTCCCGTCCGGCAGCTACCTCGTGGTTGCCCACCCGGCCAGCGACGTGCGGCCCGCGCAGGTCGGAACCGCCGCGACCCGCCTCAACGAGGTCATGGCCGGCGGGGTGACGCTGCGCAGCCGCAAGGCCGTCGCCCGGTTCTTCACCGGCCTGGACCTCGTACCGCCCGGCCTGGTCCAGCTGCACCGCTGGCGCCCCGGCCCGGCTGGCCCCGACCCTGCCCACGACCTGGCCAACTACGGAGCCGTCGCCCGCAAGCCGTGATCCCGTCAGCCGGTGTGGGGGCGGGGTCCGCACCGTGTGCGCTGGCTGGCCCCCGTTCGTGCTCCCATCCGCCATCCACGGCCGCCGCGGGTGTGCCTCTCCCGTCCCTCCGCATCGGGTACGCCTGCGCACACGGCACGGACCCCGCCCTGGCACGTGCAGCACCGTCATGGCCGGTGGGCGTGCAGTATGCGCGGGCGTAACCGATACGCGCAGCCGGAAGCGCACTCCGCGCGGCGGCCGTGACAAGGGAACCGTGCGCCGAGCAGGGCCAGCCCGCGCATGCTGTACGCCCACCGGCTCCGGCACTGAGGTGGGCAAAAAGAGCACGGTGGGCGCAAGCCCCCGATCCCGGCCAGAGAGTGGTTACGGGACCGCGGAGGCCTGGGGGGTGGGGGCCGCGGTGTGGTGGCCCTGGAACAGGATCGACGAGATCTGGGTCAGCTTGTTACTGCCGTACTTGAACCCCGCGTCCCCGACGCCGCCGAAACCCCCCAGGTTGTACATGATCGCCATCGTGTACTCCTGGGCCGGCCCGGCGAAGCCGACGGTGTTGGTGATCCAGATGCTGCCGTCCTGCTCCCAGCCGTCCTTGTTGCCCGGGTGGTTCTCCGGGCCCGCGCCCCACACGCCCCACTGCTGGTCCAGCGCGGCGACGTGCTGGAGCCGGTAGACCAGGTAGTTGCGGACGTTGGCCGGGGTGTCCTTGAGCACGTAATTGATCAGGTTGTCCAGGTCCTGGGGCGTGCAGTACATGAAGCCCCAGTTGGGCACCGACGAGGTGAACCGGGCGCTGGTCATGCCGAATTTCTGGATCCGGTTCAGGAAGCTGCCGTCCTCGTACTTGTCCCACAGGTAGTTGGCGTCGTCGTCGTTGCTCGTGTACAGCGCCTCGTACATGGCCTGCTGGTCGGCGGGGCTCAGCGTGATGCTGCCCGCGTCGCTGGCGCAGCAGGATGTCCGTCATCATGGCCAGCTTCATCGTGGACGCGGCCGGGTACGCGACGTCAGCGTTGGCGTTCTGCCAGGTCGCCCCGTTCGCCCGGTCGGTGATCACGATCCCGATGGACCCGGGCAGGTGCCGCATGTAGCCCCGGATCTCCTTGATCCGGTTCCGCATCTCGCAGGGGAAGCCGGGCGCGTTCCGGGCACAAACCTTGGGCGTGGGCGTCGGGCTCGGGCTGGGCGAGGGTGTCGCCTGCCCGGACGTGCTGCCCGAGGGCAGGGCCGCCGAACGCTGGCTGGCGGGCGTGAGCATGCCGCAGCCTGACACGACCAGAATCACGAAGAGTGAGTATGACGCTACGGGGAGCCACGCGCGACGACGCGTTCGGGCAGCCGACCAATGCATGCCCGACAGAATACGAGCGAGCGGGCAGTGGAACGTGAATCCGTGCCCCCTCCGGCGCGCCTGTTGCGAATTCTTGACGCGGCGCGGCCCGGTCAGGCCTCGTGCTCCTGCTCGTCCCCGGCCCACTCGGTATGGAACGTGCCCGGCTTGTCCACCCGGTGATAGGTGTGCGCGCCGAAGTTGTCCCGCAGGGCCTGAATGAGCGCGGCGGGCAGCCGGTCCCGGCGCAGGCCGTCGTAGTAGGCCAGCGACGAGGAGAACGCCGGGGACGGGATGCCGGCCGTCGCCGCCTGGGCCACCACCCGGCGCCAGCTGTCCACCCCGTCCTGCACGGCCGCGACGAAGTACGGCGCGACCAGCAGGCTGGGCAGTTCCGCGTTCTCGTCGTAGGCCTCCCGGATCCGGTCCAGGAACCGGGCCCGGATGATGCAGCCGCCGCGCCAGATCGTCGCCATCATGCCCCGGTCGATGCCCCAGTCGTACTCCTCGCTGCCCGCCCCGATGTGGTCGAAGCCCTGGGCGTAGGCGACCACCTTGGAGGCGTACAGCGCGCGGCGGACGTCCTCCACGAATGCGTCACGGTCGCTGATCTGCGGCGATACCGAGGAGCCGAACGCTTCCCTGGCTGCCGCGCGCTGGTCGGCGTGGCCGGACAGGGCCCGGGCGAAGGTGGCCTCGGCGATGCCGGTGATCGGGATACCCAGATCGAGCGCGCTCTGCACCGTCCAGCGGCCGGTGCCCTTCTGCTCGGCCTGGTCGAGCACGATGTCCACGAACGGCTTCCCGGTCTCGGCGTCGGTGTGCGCCAGCACCTGCGCGGTGATCTCGATGAGGAACGAGTCCAGGTCCCCCTCGTTCCAGGTGCGGAAGATCTCGGCGATCTCGGGCGCCGACGCCCCCAGGCCCGCCCGGAGCAGGTCGTAGGCCTCGGCGATGAGCTGCATGTCCGCGTACTCGATGCCGTTGTGCACCATCTTGACGAAGTGACCGGCGCCGTCCGGGCCCACGTGCGTGCAGCACGGCGTGCCGTCGACCTGGGCGGCGATCGACTCGAAGATCGGGCCGAGCTTCTGGTAGGACTCCGCTGAGCCGCCGGGCATGATGCTCGGGCCGAGCAGGGCCCCCTCCTCGCCGCCGGACACGCCGCACCCGACGAAGTGCAGGCCGTGCTCGCGCAGCGCGGCCTCGCGCTGCCGGGTGTCCATGAAGTGCGCGTTGCCGCAGTCGATGACGATGTCACCCTCGTCCAGCAACGGGACCAGTTCGTCGATCACCGCGTCGGTGGCCTCGCCGGCCTTCACCATGATGATGATCGCCCGCGGCCGGCTGAGGCTGGCCACGAACTCCTTCATCGACTCGGCGGGCACGAACGTGCCCTCGTCGCCATGCTCCTTGACCAGGCTGCGGGTCCGCTCCGGCGAGCGGTTGTGCAACGACACGACGTGCCCGTGGCGGGCCAGGTTGCGGGCCAGGTTACGGCCCATCACCGCCAGGCCGGTCACGCCGATGTCTGCGCTGCCCTGCTGAGTCATGCGTGGCTCCTCGGAAAGTCTCGTCCTCCTTCGCGAGGGTAGTCCGTCAGTTCGCCCGGGTGCCCCGGCGTCCCCGTGCCGTAAGGTCCACGCGCTGGCCGCGGGAGGCCCCTCCCGGCGGGGGCGGCGGCATCAGCGACAATGCCAGGGATGACTTCCCAGCTGCAGCGCCCGGCCCCGGCATTCCGCCCCGATCCCCCGCAGGGCCGGGTGTTCACCGCCACCCGCCAGGTGCGCAGCACGGACGTGAGCCCCGCGGGCCGGCTGAGGCTCGATGCGCTCGCGCGTTACCTCCAGCAGGCCGCCGAAGACGATGTCGGCGACGCTGGCTGGGACGGCTCGTACCTTTGGCTGCTGCGCCGCGTGGCTCTGGCCCTCCGCGGATATCCCGCGCACCGGGAGCGAATTTCGTTGCGGACATACTGCTCAGCCACGGGCCCGCGGTGGGCCGAGCGCACCACCGTCGTGAGCGGGGCGGGCGGGGACCTTATCCAGTCCACCGCGATCTGGGTCGCGGTCTCGGCGGCCGACGGGCGGCCCGTCCCGCTGGGCGAGTCGTTCCAGCGGGTCTACGGGCCCTCGACGGAGGGCCGGCACGTCTCGGCGCGGCTCTCCCATCCGGGGCCGCCCGAGTCGGCGACGGCCCGGCCGTGGCCGCTGCGCGCCGCGGACTTCGACCCCGCAGGCCACGTCAACAACAGCATCCACTGGGCCGCCGTGGAGGACGAGCTGGCCCGGCTGGACTGGCTGCCCGGCCACGCCGAGCTGGAATACCAGCGGCCCATCCTGCCCGGCGCCGAGCCCGAGCTGGTGACCAGCCAGGAGCCCGCGGAACTGCGGGCCTGGCTGCGGGAGGGCCCGCAGCGGCTGGCCTCCGCCTGGCTCACCGCCGCGGGCCCCCGCTGACCACCGGGGCCAGCGCCGGGGCCGGCCAGCGCGGGGCCGGGCCAGCGCGGGCGTCGCCGGTGATCGTTCACACCCGCTGGAACTCCAGAATCCGCCAGGGCAGAACCGCGGCCAGCGGGGTGTCCCGGACGAGCTCGTAGCCTTCCGGGCGCAGCACCGCCTCGTGCTCGGCCCGGGTACGCTCCCGGCCGCCCAGCGCCATCATCATGATCAGGTCCATCAGGTGGGCCAGGGACGGCTCGGGCCCGTCGGGGAGCACGTAGTCGATCACCAGGAGCCCGCCGCCGGGCAGGCTCGCCCGGTGGCAGTTGCGGACGATCGTGCGCACGCTCTCGTCGTCCCAGTTGTGCAGGATCTGGCTCAGCACGTACAGGTCGCCACCGGGCGGGACCTCGCGGAGGAAGTCGCCGACCACCAGCTCCACCCGGTCACCGACACCCGCGCCGGCCAGGTACCCGGGGGCGCCGGCCAGGGCCTCGGCGCGGTCCAGCAGCACCCCGCGGGCGGACGGGAGGGCCTGGAGCAGGTAGGCCAGCAGCGTCCCGCGACTGCCGCCGACGTCCACGATGCGCCCGGAGGCCAGCGGCCGGAACCCGGTGCGGGCCAGCTGGTCCACCATGATCCCGGTGACCATGCCCATGGCCCGGGCGAACCAGGCCGCCTCGTCCGGGTGCTGGCCGTAGTACTCGTAAATCCCTCCGGGCCGGGCCGGGTTCACCGGGTCGGGGCTGCGGACGATCTCCTCCAGGTGCCCCGCGCTCTGCCAGAGAGGTGGGCCCAGGAACCCCACCGCCACGCCCCGCGCGGTGCCCTCGGCGTCGGTGCGCAGCAGGTCGCCGGCCGGGGCCAGCACGTACCGGCCCGCGTCGTCCTTGCGGACCAGCCCGTAGACGGCCGCCGCGGACAGCAGCCGGCCCAGGGCGTCAGGCGCGGCTCCGGTACGGGCCGCGAGCTGGCCGGCGGTGAGCGGGCCGCCGGCCAGCTCGTCCGCGATTGCTAACCGGGCCAGCACCGCGGTGACCTGCGCGGTCATCATGCCTTCGAGCAGCCGGCCGAGCGGGGCGCCGGTCTCGCCGAGCATCGCGGCGTACAGCGACATCTCCCCGGGCCGGGGAGCCGCAGGAGGAGCGGGCGGGTGGGCGTCGGGCGCGGGGCCGGTGCTGCTCGCCGCGGGCGGGGGGCCCGTGCTGGCCTGCGGGGTGCTGGCAGGCGGGGTGCTGGCGGGCGGGGTGCTGCCGGTCCCGGCGGCGGTGCTGTCCGGCGCGGCGTTCTCGGGCACGATGGGACTCTCCTCTGCGGGCGGGACGGAAAGGCGCGCGGAATAGGCCGGAAATGCTGCTCCGTAACCCAGTCCACACGCCCGGCCGGTCCTTGTAAATGGCCCGGCCGCCCCGGAAGGCGGCCCGTCCCTGCGGTGTGCGCCGCGCTCCGCCGGGGAGGCCTGCGGCGTTAGTTTCCGGGCCCGGCAGGGATGCCGGAATTTGGCCTGCGCTTTACACTGGAGGACATCGGCCTGATGGTGCCGGTGGCGCGGCGGCAGAGCAGCGCAGCTGGCTCGGTGGGTCGGGAGGCGGAACAATGACGTCCGGCATCAGCCTGGTCGGAGCGGGGGCGGCCGCCGCATCCGCGTCGAAGTCCTTCACCGTGACCGACGCGGTCGTGATCTTCGTGGTGGCTATCGTGCTGCTGATCCTCGGCGTGGCCCTCGTAGGCCGCCGAACCCGGCTCTTGGTCAGCCGGCCCCGGCTGCGGACCGCGCACAGCCGCCGGATCCAGCGGGCCGCCCTCGAGGACGTCGAGGAGATCGAGCGCGACGCCCGCCTGTACGGCCGGGGGCCTGGCAGCCGGGAGGCTCCCAGCCGGGCGGAAGAGAACGACGACCTTTAGGGCTGGGGCATCGCCAGCCCGGCTCGCTGACCAGGGGGCTCGGACCCCCGGGCTAGTTCTGCCGGTTCGGCGCCCGGCGCCACACCAGCCAGCCGAGCGCGGCCAGCACGGCCAGGCTGCCGGTGACGATGCCCGCGATGGCCCCGCCGGACAGACCCGGCGAGGGTGCGACGCTGGCGGTGTCCTGCTGGTGAGTGACGTGCGCAGACGGCGCGGTGCTGGCCGGCGTGGTGGCCGGGCTCGTCCCGGAGTGGCCGACCCGGAACGCGACCACCCGGTTCCCGTCCGGGGCCAGCAGCAGGCCGCGCCCACGCTCGGGGTGGGGAAGTGGTTCGCCGGGGCGCCGCCGAGCGGGGCCTTCTGCCGGACGTGCCCGGTCTGCGGGTCGAGGCCGTACAGCCACCCGGCCTGGCTGATGGTCCAGACCAGGCCGCCGGCCACGATCGGCGGGGCGCCGCCGGTCCGGGAACTCCACAGCAGCTGCAGGCCTGGCGGGGAGGCGCTCGCGCGGATCGCCAGAATCCCGCTGAAACAGGGCAGGTAGACGGTGCTGCCGGTCACCGCGACGCCCGCCGTCGATGTTCGCGCCGCACACCGGCTGTGTCGAAGCCAGCTGCCCGCCGATGCCGCCGAGATGTGCCCCGCTGAGCAGGTAGGCGATCCCGGACTTCCCGGCGATCAGCACCCGGCCGCCGCTCAGCAGGGCGGGCTCGGCGGACATGTCGAGGTCCCGGGAGTTGTTGGCGGCCCAGCTGGCCGGCGCGAAGTACTGCAGCAGCTTCATCGAGGGCGACAGGTCCAGCACGGAATCGCTGTCGTCGTAGCCGCGCGAGGCCTGGTACACCGACCCGTTGCCGACGGTGACCCAGACGTCGCCGTCGGCGTCCACGGCCGGGGCGGCCCCGCCCATCCAGACCGCGCCCTGTGACTGGCCGGCCTTCCCGTCCACGGTGAAAATCGAGGGTGGCCCGCCCGTCTCGGGGACCGACACGACCCGCCCCCGGTAGGTGGCGCAGTCCCCGTCGTTGCCGCCGAAGCCGAACACCACCCGGCCGCCGGCCAGGGTCAGGCCGGTGCGCTGGAGCAGCGCCGCGGTGTCCGCCCCGGCCGGGTCCACGTCCCGGGTCATCTCGACCCGGCCGGTCGCCGTGCTCAGGCCGGCCAGCACGTGAGCGGGGTGGCCGTTGGACTCCTCGTCGGCCACCACGAAGATCTCGGCCCGGGCCGGGTCGATGACCGGGGTGCCGGTGATCCCGACCGTGGGGTGGATGTCGCCGCAGGGCAGCGAGCCGGCCGGGACCGGGGTGGCCAGATGCCGCGACCAGGCCACCTTGCCGGTGGCGGCGGACAGCGCGTACACGGTGTCGTTTTCGGTGGCCACGTAGACCCGGCCCGCCGAGACCAGCGGCTCACCGTAGAGCTCGCCGTCCAGCGCGGGCGAGCTCCACGCCGACGCCGCGGTGCCCACCCGGCGCCCGGGGACGCGGCCACGCCGCGGCCCGCCAGGTCGCCGTGATACACGGTCCAGGAGCCCGCGCCAGCGGACGGGCCCGGGCTGGCCGGGGAACTGGGGCTGGGGGAGGAGCTGGGGCTGGTCGTCGTGGCGGTGACCGCGCCGGCGGATCCGGCCGCAGCCATCCAGAGCGCGGCGGTCAGGCCAGCGAGCCATCCGGCCGTCCGCACCGCCGGGCTGCTGCGCATCGTCACAGACTAGCCACGGGCCAGCATGCTCAGCCGGGCCCGGCGGCACCCCCGCCGGGGTGGCAGCCGGAATTCGCGTCCGGGGGCACGTCAAGGGCCGGATTACGATCAAAGAACCCGAACGGCTTGAGCCAGAACGACACCGTGTCCACCGGCATGATCGGCCAGTCCTCGGGCCGGGTGATGTGGTGGATCCCGAACACGTACCACAGCACGACGTCGGCGTTCTCGATCGGGCGGTTCTGCGCGGTCCAGGCGGGCAGCCCGGTGTCCGCCGCACTCTGGGTGGGAAAGTCGCCGCACGGCCATCGCTCGTCCGGGTGGTACGGGGTGACCCAGAGCGTGTGCTCGATCACCCGGGCGCGCCGCAGCACCGCCGACGACGGGTCCAGCAACGCCGGGAACGACCCGCCGGGCACCAGCTTGTATCCGGTCGGGGTGCCGAGTGAGTTGGAGGTGCCCGTGCTCACGACCTTCCAGCCGCGCTGGGTCGCCCAGTCGTAATCCTGCTGGCCCTCGGCCTCGGTGCGCAGCGGGGTCTGGCGCAGCTGCAGGCCGAGCCCGTACGGGTCGCCCGGCCCCGCGGCCGCCGGCTGCGAGTCGACGGCGTACACCGTGTTCGCCCGTCCATCGACGTCCAGGTCCAGTCGGGCGACGATGAAGTGCTGGTGGAACGGAGCGTAAGTGCGGTTATCGACGACCGTGCCGTACGGCGGCGGCTGGCCGGGCGGGAAGCTCGAGGTGACCATGATCCCGGTCGCGCGGACCTCGCACTCGATGTTGCCGTCCTGGTAGAAGCGCCAGTAGACGAGGTACTCGTAGTTCGCCACCGTGACGTGGAAGGACACCACCAGCCGCCGGGCGCGGCGGACCTCGGGGCCGAACTCGTGGTCCACGTGCTTCCACAGCACGCCGTTGTCCTCTTCATGGATGCAGATGGCGTGCGGGATGCGCTGCGGCTCGCCCGCCGAGTCGTGCACGACCGCGTCGAGGTAGGTGATCTCGCCGAGGCAGTCGCAGCCCCGTTCGAGGGACGTGGTCATGAAGCCGAGTCCCCACTCGCCGATGTCGAACGCGGTCCGCCGGAAGTGGTCGGGGGTCGGATCCCGGTAGGGCACCACCATCTCCGCGAACGAGAGCCGGTGCGCGACCGGGCGCAGCCGCCCGGCGTCGCGGAACCCGACCGTGTGCAGGACCAGGCCTTCCCGGTAGTTGAAGCCGAGCCGCATCTCCCAGTTCTGCCAGCGCAGCCGGTGGCCGTCCAGGCGGAACGAGACCCCGTCGGTCTGGCTGATCTCCAGCGGCGCCACCTCGCGCAGCGGCATCGGGATGAGCTTGGGCAGGTACTCGCCCATCACCTCGGGCGGCGCGGCAGCGTCCCCGCTGTCGCTCGATCTCCAGCAGCGCCATCCGGTTGAGGTCCACGATCGGGTGCAGCCCGCTGAGGTGGTGCGCGTAGGGATTACCCTGCTCGCTGCCGCGGTAGCCAGACGTCCGCCCAGCCCAGCCGCAGGCCACGGTAGCGTGGCGGGACCAGGTCCGCGCCAAACGCCCAGAGATCAGTAAGGATGCGTGAACGGTCAGTGATGCCGCGCCGCGCGAGCGCCCCCGCCAGCGCCGGGTCGCTGCGCAGCATCTCGTCGCATTCGTGCCACTCGTCCAGCGTGATGTTCGGCTGCTGCCCGGGGAGCGGCTCCCAGGCCGTGACGGCGTCGGCGTCCAGCGACACCACCGCGCGGTAGGCATGGCCGTCGTCCCGGTTCCAGCACACGATCAGCGCTTCGCGGGCCGGTGCTTGGGGGGCCGGTGCTTCGCGGGCCGGTCCGCCCTCGGTGAGGTCGCCCAGGGCGTCCTTGGCCGGCTCGCGCAGTTCGACCGAGGCGATCCGCCAGGTCGGCCCGACCCCGCGGTCCCGCCGCAGCACGGCCACGGCCTGCCGGAACTCGTCCTCGGTCAGCGGGTCGAGCGGGTGCTGCGCGTGCCCAGGCTGCTCCAGGGTGCTCACCAATTGCCTCCGCGGGTTTGCTCAGCCATGCCGGCCCGGTCCCGGTACGTGACTACCCCCCGGGTTGCGTGTTGATCCAGTCTGACGGGACCTCCTTGATCCGGAACTCGGCCGGGCCGGTCGGGTTCGATCTGGACCTGACGCTGATCGACTCGCAGGCCGCGATCCTGGCCGCGTGGGCGGAGGTGGCCCGGGAGACCGGGGCCCGCATCGACCTGGACTCCGTCACCCGGCGGCTGGGCATCAAGCTCGAGGACGAGGCGGCGTTCTGGTTCCCGGCCGGGCAGCGGGACGCGGCCGCCGGCATCTACCGGCGCCACTACGTCCGGCTCGCCCCCGGGCTGACCACGCCGCTGCCCGGGGCGGGCGAGGCACTCGACGCCGTCCGGCACGCGGGCGAGCGGGCCATCATCATCACCGCGAAACACCCGGTCTCGGTCGGGCCCAGCCTGATCGCCGCCGGGCTGGAACCTGACGGCCTTTACACGCACGTGTACGGGCCGGAGAAGGCCGCCGTGCTGACCCGGATCGGGGCGGCGGTCTACGTCGGTGATGCCCCGGCCGACATGGCGGCCGCGGCGGAGGCCGGAGTGCACGCGGTCGGGGTGACGACGGGATCGTTCAGCGCCGCGGACCTGCGGGAGGCCGGAGCCGGGATCGTCCTGGACTCCCTGCGCGAGTTCCCGCCCTGGTACGCCGCCCTCCGCGCCACACCGGGCTAACGTGTCCCGGGTGCTGGAACCGGTGAGCGTCACCCGCTACGTGACCCCGCTGCGCGAGGGGGGCTCGCTGCCTGCCCTGGTCGAGGCGGACAACCTCGGCACCTACGTGCTGAAGTTCCGTGGCGCCGGCCAGGGCCCGAAGGCCCTGGTGGCGGAGATCGTCGGCGGCGAGCTCGCCCGGCGGCTCGGCCTGCGCACCCCCGACCTGGTGCTCGCCTGCCTCGACCCGCGGATCGCCGCCGCCGAGCCCGACCCGGAGATCCAGGACCTGCTCCGGGCCAGCGAAGGGCTGAACCTGGGGGTGGACTTCCTGCCCGGATCGGCCGGGTTCGATCCCGCGGGCTGGGCGGTAGACGCGGAGTTCGCCAGCCGGGTGCTGTGGTTCGACGCGCTGATCCAGAACGTGGACCGGACCTGGCGCAACCCGAACCTGCTGGTCTGGCACGGCGACGTCTGGCTGATCGACCACGGATCCGCGCTGTACTTCCAGCACAACTGGCCGGCCGCCCGGCCGCTGGCACCGTTCGGCACGAAGGACCACGTGCTGCGTCACGCCGCGACCGACGTGTCCGGCGCGCACCAGGCCCTGGCCCCGCGGATCACCCCCGCGCTGCTGGACGAGGTGCTGGCCCTGGTTCCGGCCGGCTGGTTCGGCGACGGGCAGCCCGCCGGCTACGCCGCGCACCTGCTGGAACGCGCTCCCCGGGTGCTGGAGGTGATCCGCTGATGGGAACCGGGCCAGGCACCGAGGCTTTCGAGTACGCGCTCATCCGCGTCGTGCCGAGGGTCGAGCGCGGCGAGGCGATCAATGCCGGGGTGATCCTCTACTGCCAGCAGCACCGCTACCTCGGCTGCCGGATTCTCCTCAACGAAGACCGGCTCCGGGCGCTCGATCCTGCCACGGACCTGGCGGCGGTGGCGGCGGCCCTCGGCGCTCTGGAGGAGGGCTGCCGCAGCGGCCCCCCGGCGGAGCAGCCGCCCGGGGCGAGGTTCCGCTGGCTCACCGCCACGCGCAGCACGATCGTCCAGCCCGGGCCGGTGCACAGCGGCCTGACCGCCGACCCCGCCGCGGAACTGGACCGGCTCTTCGACGACCTGGTCCGCTGACGGGGACCGGCGTGCCTGGCCGGTAGCCTGCGCTCATGATCGATCACATGGTTGTCCAGGTGGCCGACGTCGAGCTGTCGCTCGCGTTCTACCTGCGTGCTTTCGCCCCGATGGGGATGCGCGAGGCGCTGCGCTTCCCGGCCGGCGAGTCCTTCGTCGTCGGCCTGGCTGGCCCGGAGGGGCCGCCCGATTTCTGGCTCAGCTCGGCCCAGGGCAGGGAGACCAGGGAACTGCATGTCGCGTTCCGGGCCGCCGGCCGTCCCGAGGTGGACGCCGTGCACGAGGCCGCGGTCGCGGCGGGGGCGGAGGTCCTGAACGCGCCGCGCGAGTGGCCCGAGTACCACCCGGGGTACTACGGCGTGTTCCTGCGCGACCCCGACGGCCACAACGTGGAGGCCGTCTACCACGGTGAGTAGGCGGCTCAGCCCGGGATTACATCGCCGCTTCCCTGATGTTAGTTTGTATTAAGCAACTATTAATTCAGGGGACGGGACTGCCCGGCCGCAGGACATGGCCGGGAAAAGACCGTTAGGGAAGGGTAGGCATGCGGGCCTCCTCTGCTGAGCCGGGTAACTCTGCGCAGCTCAACGGCCACCACGGGCATCACGAAGTAGCCAGCCGCGGGATCGCGCAGCGCGGCGCCGGCCGGGCGGCCCAGCCCCCGGGCCCGGGCTACAAGTGGATCGCGCTGTCGAACACCACGCTGGGCGTGCTGATGGCCACCATCAACGCCTCGATCATGCTGATCGCGCTGCCGGACATCTTCCGCGGCATCGGGGTCAACCCGCTGCAGCCAGGCAACACCAGCCTGCTGCTGTGGATGATCATGGGCTACCTGGTGGTCACCGCCGTGCTGGTGGTGAGTTTCGGCCGCCTCGGCGACATGTTCGGCCGGGTCCGGATCTACAACCTGGGCTTCGCGGTGTTCAGCGTGTTCTCGGTGCTGCTGGCGCTCACCTGGCTGCACGGCTCGGCCGCGGCCTGGTGGATCATCGCGGGCCGCATCTTGCAGGGCGTCGGCGGGGCCATGCTGATGGCCAACTCCGGCGCGCTGCTCACCGACGCGTTCCCGACCAACCAGCGCGGGCTGGCGCTCGGGCTGAACCAGGTCGCGGGCATCGCGGGCTCGTTCATCGGGCTGGTCCTCGGCGGCCTGCTCGGCCCCATCGACTGGCGGCTGGTCTTCCTGGTCTCGGTGCCGTTCGGGGTGTTCGGCACGTTCTGGGCCTACCTGAAGCTCCGCGAGCTCGGCGTCCGCCGGCCCGCGCGGCTGGACTGGCTGGGCAACGTCACCTTCGCCGCCGGCCTGATCGCCGTGCTGGTCGGGATCACCTACGGCATCCAGCCCTACGGTGGCCACACGATGGGCTGGACCAGCCCGTTCGTGCTGACCGCCATCTTCGGCGGCCTGGCCGTGCTGATCGTCTTCTGCTTCGTGGAGACCCGGGTCGAGGAGCCGATGTTCCAGCTGAAGCTGTTCAGGATCCGCGCCTTCACCGCCGGGAACCTGGCCAGCCTGCTGTCCTCGCTCGGCCGGGGCGGCCTGATGTTCGTGCTGATCATCTGGCTGCAGGGCATCTACCTGCCGCGGCACGGCGTCAGCTTCAGCCAGACCCCGCTGAAGGCCGGGATTTACATGCTGCCGCTGACCGTCGGTTTCCTGGTCGCCGGGCCGGTGTCCGGCTGGCTGTCCGACCGCTTCGGCGCCCGCCCGTTCTCCACCGGCGGCATGGTGGTGGCCGCGGCCTCGTTCCTGCTCCTCGAGCTGCTGCCGATCAACTTCACCTACTGGCAGTTCGCGCTGATCCTGCTGCTCAACGGGCTCGGCATGGGGCTGTTCGCCTCGCCGAACCGGGCCGGGATCATGAACAGCCTGCCGCGGGAGAGCCGCGGGGTGGGCGCCGGGATGAGCGCCACCTTCCAGAACTCGGCCATGGTCCTGTCCATCGGCATCTTCTTCACGCTGATCATCCTGGGCCTGGCGTCCTCGCTGCCCGCCGCGCTCAACCACGGCCTGGTCGCCCAGGGTGTGTCGCACGCTGACGCGGCCCGCATCGCGGCCCTGCCGCCAGTCTCGATCATGTTCGCGGCGCTGCTCGGCTACAACCCGGTGCAGACCCTGCTCGGCCATGCCCTGACCAAGCTGCCGGCCAGTCACGCCGCCTACCTGACCGGGCGCAGCTTCTTCCCGTCCCTGATCTCGCCGGCGTTCTCGAACGGCCTGGCCCTCGCCTTCGACTTCGCCATCGCGGCCTGCCTCATCGCGGCGCTCGCTTCGCTGCTGCGTGGCCGCCGGTACGTGCATGAGGAGCACGGCGCGGGTGGGGTCGAGTCCCAGGGGCCGGGTGGGGTCGAGTCCCAGGGCACGGGTGCGGACGGGCGCCGGGTGGGCGTGGCCTAGCGTGGGGCCAGGAGTAGCGACCTTCCTGGGGACGTGATGGCAGGCGACAGCGGCGTGGACCTGGCCGGCACCCGGGCCCTGGTCACCGGCGGGACCAGCGGTATCGGCCTGGCCATGGCCGAGGCGCTGGCCCGGGCCGGTGCGACGGTCATGCTCACCAGCCGGTCGGCGGAACGGGCCGCGGCGGCCGCCGCGCGGCTGCCTGGCGCCCTGGGCGTGGCCGCGGACGCCGGTGACGAGCTGTCCGTGGCCCGCGCGGCCGACCAGGCCTGGTCCCGGCTCGGCGGCATCGACCTGCTGGTCAACAACGCGGGCCTGGGGATGCGGACGGTCAACCCGCGGTTCCTGGCCGAGCCGCAGGGATTCTGGGAAGTCCCGCCCGAGGGGTTCCGGGCGGTGATCGACGTCAACCTGACCGGCTACTTCCTGATGGCCCGGGAGCTCACCCCGCGGATGCTGGAGGCCGGGTCCGGGCGGATCGTCAACATCTCGATGAACCACACCACGATGACCCGGCAGGGTTTCGTGCCCTACGGGCCGTCCCGGGCGGGCGCGGAGGCGCTGTCCCGGATCATGGCCGCTGACCTGGCCCGCACCCCGGTCCGGGTCAACATGCTGCTGCCGGGCGGGGCCACCGAGACGGGGATGGTCCCCGCCGGGGACCGTCCCGAAGGACTGACCCTGATCGACCCGGCGGTGATGGGACCGCCGATCGTCTGGCTGGCCTCGCCGCAGGCCCGTGACGTGCATGACGAGCGCATCGTCGCCACCGGTTTCGGGGCGTGGCTGGCCGGCCGCGGCTAGGGCGGGACCCGCCTGGTGGCTGCCTGCGTGAGCGACTGTTCGCTACCGTTCAGGCATGGCGATCGTGCCCGACACGAAGGACTGGACCTGGGTACTGCAGCGCCCCTGCCCGGAGTGCGGCCTGGATGCGCAGAGCTTCGCCCGCGGCGCGGTCGCGGGGATGATCCGGGCCAACGCTTCTGCGTGGCGCGATGCACTGGCCCAGCCCGCTGGCGCCCGGCATCGTCCAGCCCCCGGCAAGTGGTCAGCCCTGGAGTACGGCTGCCATGTCCGGGACGTCCTGCGGCTGTATGACCGGCGGCTGGAGATGATGCTCACCCAGGAAGGGCCGCAGTACCCGAACTGGGACCAGGATGCGACGGCGGTGGCCGACCGCTACGGCGAGCAGGATCCCGCCACGGTAGCCGCCGAGCTGGTTCAGGCGGCCGGGACTATCGCGGCACACTTCGAGGCGCTTTCGGCCGGTCAATGGCAGCGCACCGGGAGCCGCAGCGACGGGGCGCATTTCACGGTTGAATCGTTTGCGAGGTACTTCGTCCACGATCCGGTCCATCACCTTTACGACGTCACCGGCCTTCAGTACGCCGACCAGGCCCGGCCAGCTACCTGACGGAAGCGCCCGCAGCGGCATAAGAGTGCGGTGGGTTCCAGGGCTGGCCAGGCGCCGATTCGGTGGCCTGCGGGTCTCAGATTGCTCCGGAGGCGGTCTGCGAACACGAGGTAATACCCGGTTATACTAGAGGCATGAAGACGGCGATATCACTCCCGGACGCCACGTTCGAGCGGGCCACGGAGAAGTCGAAAGAGCTTGGCATCAGCCGGTCGGAGTTCTTCGCCCGCGCCGCCGAGGTCTATCTGGATGAACTCGCAGGCCACTCGCTAACCCGCCAGATCGACGAAGCGCTGGAGACCGCCGGGACAGACGAGTCCGGGCCAGTTGCGGTGAGCGCCGGACGGCGCCGTCTCGCCGAGGATGATTGGTGATCCACCGTGGCGGGATCTACTGGGCTGATCTCGGGGAAGCCGCCGGGAGCAAGCCGGCGAAACGCCGGCCAGTCCTGGTGATCCAGTCCAGGCTCTTCAACGCCAGCCGGCTCAGCACGACGGTGGCCGCGGTGATCACCTCGGACACGCGGCTCGCGACGATGCCTGGCAACGTCTTCATCCCCGCAGCAGCCTCGGGCCTGCCGCGGGACTCCGTGGTCAACGTCACTGCCCTGGTGACCCTCGACCGGACTGACCTGGGCACCCACGGCCACCTGCCTGATTCCCTCATGGACGACGTCAACCGCGGTCTCCGCCGGCTGCTTTCCCTGTAGCAAGGCAGGAACACAAGTTCAAAGTGCGCCCCACGGGCCCAAGACGAACTACACGCGGCAGATGAGGTCGAACTCCGAGCCCCGCCTCAACGGGTCAGATGAGTGGGCGAGCGCGAATGTCGGTGGGTGTGGCTCAGCTTCGTAGGGTGCGCGAACGGGGGGCAACTCTACGACGGGACGGCATGAGCAGGGTGAGCTATCGGCTATTGCTTTAGTCGCTTCGCCATTCGGATTCCGCCCGAGAGCTCGGCCTCGCCGGCAGCAGCAGGCTACTTCGATCCGCGCCAGCGACCGACCGGTATCTGCAGGCACGCAGCCATACTGTCAGCGTCGCCTGCCGATCCAGCCGATGGCGCCACAAGCGGTCTGCGGAAGCGAAGGTAGATATGCCCGCGGCCAGTGCTGGGCGGCTGTGCCTAGGTTCCACTGGCGGGAAGTCGAGACAGCGATGAGCAGCATGCGGCTGGCCGGCGGCGGTGGCAGCGGCCAGGCTGTCGCTCAGCAGGCCGCGCGCAAGAGGGTCAGCACGGACTTCCCATAGCAGGAGGCTGTTCGTCCAGCGAGGTCGCGGGCGGAGTTGATCGTCCATGAGGCGATGAGATTGTCCACTGCCTGCAGGTGGCGGTCAACGGCAAGTTCGGGTGCTGATTCAAAGGACTGCCGCACGGACTGCTCCGCGGCGTCCAGCAACCGGTCCACCTTCTGGTAGTCGGCGTGATGCGCGTCCGCGGACGGGGAGGTGGCCAGAGCGGTGCAGGTGCCGGTCACTGCCAGGGGCAGGTCGTAGTTGATGTGGGCGTTCATGCCAGCCAGCGCGAACTGGATCGGCTCGATCCTGGGTTGGGCGCGCTGCTCGATGAGCGGTCGCCAGGCCAGCGGCACCGCAGGCGGGTTAGCTGCGGCATCCACTGCCGTGAAGTACAGGTTCGCGAAGGTGACATCGAGCTGGGTCATGAACGCCGGATCGGCGTAGAACCCGGCGCCCAGACTGCTCTCAACTTGCCTGGTGACCTCGAGGTACATGCGGTTGAAGCAGCCCAGCCCGTCCCTGGCCGGGACAGATGCCCCGATCGCTTCCATGCGCGCGATGGCTTCGGCGACCGACGTTACGGGCACGCGTGCAACAGGCCCCGCAGCAGGCATGGCGTCACTATACGGTCACAGGCACCCACCAGGAAGCACCCGCCGGCCAAGACGCAGCATCGAGCGCAGCCCACCCATTGGCAGAAGCGAGCATTCCTCAGACCTGCATGATGCACAGCCATGCAGGACATTCGGACGACTAAGTCAGCGGACTCCACCGCGAGATCCGCGGCAGCGAGGAAGATCGCGCTGCGCAGGCCCCACGGATGAGCCGGGAACTCTACTCATCCAGCCAGGCGAGGTTGACCGCCAGCTGCAGGGTGATCTGGCTGAGCACGGATGCTGTGTCCATGGTCCTCCCGAGTGGGACAACGCCGCTGGAAGTAGCGCCGTCTACCCGGACTGCCCAGTCCCGGAAGACCCCGGGCCGCCACCAGCGGGGAGGCCGCAGGGACGCCTTGAGCACCCCGGCAGGCCTGTGAATGCTGACTGACCCCGTGGCCAGCAGCAGTTCGCTCTTCTCGCGAAGCATCCCGGCCTCGGCATCGAGTACCTCGCCGACCTTGCGATCGAAGGCGTCAGGGTCATCACCCCGGTCACCTGGATCATCGTGCACGACGCTTATCATCGCAGCGCCGTGTCCCCCGCGCCTTTCCGGGCTCCATCTCCCGACCAAACGTGTCGTGCCGCAAGCATCTGCGCCAGCTTCGGCAGTGGCAATGGCAGGGCCTCGCGCTGCGCTGACAGTGGCCAGGCAGGGCTGGCCTCGGCAGTAAGGGCCCGGGATCTGTCGTCCCGCGGGGTTGGGGAAAGTCAGGAAGTAGATCCGATTCCCCTCCGCGGCATGACCGGACGTTCATCCCCGATGGCAGCCCTGCATAGACATGCAGTCGGACCGATCGTGCGCTGAACTCTGACCGGCCGTCGGCAACGCGAGGCTCCGCTCGATAACCGCGCACCGAGCCGCCGTTCTGGCGCTGGGTCGGACTGGTCGGAATGGCGAGCAACGCGATCCCGAAGTGGTCATTCTGAGTCCGCTGGCGGGCGGGTTTCCCCGGTGGCCGTCAGCGGCAGCCTGGTTGCTGCAGTGCTGCGGCTGTGTGAGGGTAGCGGCCAAGACGATGGCATCCGGTGATCTTGGCGGCCAGCGGCCGGGTGGCGATGACGGTGCGTGATCGCCCGGCTGGCATCTGCCCGGACCGTTTGCCGCACATCGCGGGGTGCCGGAAGATGGCCGTCGCCGGATCCGGCCTGCGTTGATCCGGTGCGGCTATTGACTCTGTGTCTAGGCCCTGAGCGGGGTCGAGGCCCGGCGCCTCGGGAGATCCTATTCTTCGATGGCCCCGCCGATGCGGCGTAGATGCCGCCGGAAGGTGTATGACGGGTCAGCGGCGCGCCGGGCCAGGTAGTCGATCGAAAGCGGTCTGCTGGCGCCATGTCTGGCCTTCCCGGATCCAGTCGGGCCTGGTCCCGCTCGGTCTGCCAGATCTGGTGCGCAGTGACCAACACCTGCTCGGCGCGCTCTGCCGCGACGAACAGCGCGCCGTCGTCATCGGCGAAGACGATGTCTCCGGCGCTGACCAGGTGCGAACCGAACCGCGCGGTGACCAGCGCCTCGGGCTCCCGCTCGTCCAGCCGCACCGGCCCGGCCGGGTAGCTGCCGTAGCTGAAGACCGGAAGGCCGATCGCGGCGAGTTCCGGCGTGTCCCGGTGCAGGCCCCACACCACCAGGGCCGCCACCCCGGCGGCCCGGGCCTCCAGTACCGCCAGGTCGCCAACGCATGCCTCGTCCAGGCGGCCGCCATTGTCGATGGCCAGCACATCGCCGGCTTCGGCCCGAGCCGAATGCCTCCAGGAACACGTCCACGCTGCCGTAGTGCCGCACGGGCAGGGCCCGCCCGGCGATCTGCTGGCCGGACACGACCGCCCGGATTCCCGGAGGGGGCGGCCCGCAGCGGAACATTACAGCGCACGCACGCATCAGCCACCAGCGGCGTGGGCAGATCCGCGAACGCCCCCGGCATGGCGACCTCCCCAGGTCCAGTACCCGGCACCGCAGGCAGCACGCGTGCGGGCGGGGCCGGGCCCCATGATCCTACTGCCGCCCGGACAGCGGCTACCTATGCCTGCCGACGGCCAGAAGCCACTCCATGTGACTACCCGATCAGGGAGGTGCGACGAACTATCCGCCTAATTGCACGCTGGCCACGGCGGGCTGCTTCTCCCTGGCGGTGCGCATGAACGCGTGTTCTGCGCAGTCGCACAGCTGCCGGCCACTGATCGTCATCGGCGGCTCCCAGGAGCTGCGCGGCATGGACCGGCGGGGCGGCGGACCCTTTGGCGGTGGTGTTTGACCGGATTCGGGGCAGTCGCGCGTGACCGGGCATGCTGCTTATGATCTGCGAACCGGTCGGCGCAGCATGAGGGGGAGACTGGAGTAATGGCTGCCGATTCCCCGAGGCGGGTGACTCTTGCCGAGTTGGTGGCGATGCTGTCGCTTGTCGCCGATCTTGGGATGGGGCGGCCGATGGAGCGGGTGCTGCGTCAGACCGTCGTTGCGATGCGGCTGGGGGCGGCGGCGGGGGTGGATCAGGCGGCCTGCACGTCTGCGTACTACACGTCGCTGCTGGCGTGGGTGGGCTGTGCCGTCGACACCACCGAGCTGGCGGCGCTGTTCGGTGATGAGATCGGGCTGTACGCCGATACCCGCGATGAGGACCTCGAGCGTGTCACGCTGGCGGTGTTCGTCGCCCGCCATCTTGGCCGCGGTCAGGCCGGTTTCCGGCGGATCGGGCTGGTCGGGAAGTTCCTGGCGACCGCCGGCCGCTCGGTGCAGCAGGTCATGGAGTCGCACTGCCGCGTGACGAGCGATCTTGCCGAGCGGCTCGGGCTGGGCCCGGCCGTATGCGAGCCGCTGCTGCAGACGTTCGAACGATGGGACGGGAAAGGGGTGCCAGGGTCGGTCGGCGCCGGTGATCTCGCCCCGGCCATCCGCCTGGTTCACCTGGCCGACGCCATCGAGGCGTTCCACCACACCGGCGGTGCCGAGGCCGCACTGCATGTGGCCCGGGAGCGGCGGGGCACGCAGTTCGACCCGGAGCTGGTCGACTGCTTCTGCGCCCAGCCCGCCGAGATCCTGGAGGGTCTCGGCGGAATCGCGGCGTGGGAGGAAGTGATCGCGCTCGACCCCCGGCTGGGCACGGGATTGAGCGAGGACAACCTGGAACGGGCGCTCGCTGCCTTCGCTGATTTCAGTGATCTGAAGTCTCCGCTGCGCCTTGGGCAGTCCCGCGGCGTGGCCGATCTCGCCGCCCAGGCCGGCACGAAGCTCGGGCTCCCAGCAGCCGACCTCCTCATGCTGCGCCGGGCGGCGCTGGTCAAGGACATCGGCATGATCGGGATCCCGAGCGGTGTCTGGGACGAGCCCGGCGAATGGAGCCTCGCCCAGCGCGAGCGGGCGCGCACCCACCCGTACCTGACCGAACGGATGCTGGCCCGCGTCCCGCTGCTGGCCGAGGTCGGGCGCTGCGCGTCGCTGCACCATGAACGGCTTGACGGGTCTGGCTACCCGCACGGGCTGCGTGGCGACGCCATCTCGCTGCCGGTGCGGATCCTCGGTGCCGCCGACGTTTACCAGGCGCTGCGTCAGCCCCGTCCGCACCGTCCGGCGCTCGGTGCCGGTGAGGCCGAGCGGGTGCTGCGCGAAGAGGTGCGCGCCGGGAGGCTGGACGGCGAGTGCGCCCACGCGGTGCTCGAAGCAGCCGGCCACCGTGTCCGGCGCCGGGCCGGGCTGCCGTCGGGGCTCACCGCCCGCGAGGTGGAGGTGCTGGTGCGGCTCGGCCAGGGCCGGTCCAACCCCGAGATCGCCGCCGAACTGCACGTCAGCCGCAAGACGGTCTCCTCCCACCTTGAGCACATCTACGCCAAGCTGGGTGTCAAGACGCGGACCGGGGCTGCCCTGTTCGCCATGCGCCACGGGCTGACCGGGACAGCGGGCGAGCCCGGAACCTGACAGAAAGATCGGGCAGTTACCCGATTCGCCGCCGCTGGCCGGCCCGTACAACGGATTCATGACCACAACCCACGGCCACAGCGCGGCCAGCGTGGTGCCGCAGTTCGCCCGGGCCGGTTCGCTGCTTGAGGGCCTTGCCGCCCAGGACTTCGCTCAGCTCGGCGGCGCGCTCGCCGCCGGGGCCCGGCTCCGCGCCCTGCTGCCCCCGGGCCTGCGGGAGTGGACCGGCGCTCAGGAGATCGCCGACCGGTTCGAAGGCTGGTTCGGCGACACTCAGGACTTTGACCTCGTCGAGGCCACCGTCGGCGAGGTCGGCGGCCGGCTGCACCTGCACTGGCGGCTGCGGCTGCGGGCAGAGCGGCTCGGCACCGGCTGGTTCACCGTCGAACAGCAGGCCTACGCCGATACCGATGAGGGCGGCCGCATCGCCCAGCTCGACCTGCTCTGCACCGGCTACCGGCCCGAGGGCGACGATGACTGACACCCTGGCCACCTGGGGCGGCTGGGAACCGGCGGTCCGCGACGATCCGTTCGGTCACTTCGCCGAGGCCAGGGCCCGCTGCCCGGTGCAGCGGATGCGGCTCGCCGACGGTCACCCGGCCTGGGTCGTCCTCGGCTACGACGCAGCCCGCCAGGCGCTGGCCGACCCCCGCATCTCCAAGGACATGCTCGCCGCGCTCAAAGACAACGGCGATGTGGTGGCCGAGGGCCTGCCCGGGCCGGAGTTCTCCCGGCACATGCTCAACGTCGACCCGCCCGACCACACCCGGCTGCGGCGGCTGGTGTCCCGGGCCTTCGTGCCATCCCGGGTCGCCGCGCTCGAGCAGGCCGTGCGGGATATCGCCGGCGACCTCCTTGATGAGCTCGACGACGCCGGTCCGGGCGCCACGGTCGATCTCGTCCAGGGCTACGCCCATCCGCTGCCTTTCGAGTGATCGGCGAGCTGCTGGGCATCCCCCCAGCCGACCGCCCGGACCTGCACGCCTGGTTCCAGGTGCTGCTGACCGGATGGGCGGGCGAGCCGCCAGCCGAGGCCGTCGACGCATCCGACAAGATCGTGGCCTACCTGCGCGAGCTCGTCGACACCAAGCGGCGAAACCCGGCCGAGGACCTGGTCAGCGTGCTGGTCGCCGCCGGCGACGACGGGCTCACCACCCAGGAGTTGCTGTCGACCCTGTTCCAGCTTGTCGTGGCCGGCCACGACACCACGGCCAGCCTCATCGGCAATGGGGTGGTGGCCCTGCTTGATCATCCTGACCAGATGCAGGCGCTGCTGGCCGACCCTGGGCAGCTTCCTGCCGCGGTAGACGAGCTCATCCGGTTCACCGCCCCAGTCCCGCATGCCACGTTCCGGGTCACGGCCGAGCCGCTGACGGTCGGCGGCGTGGCGGTCGCCGGGCACGAACAGGTACTGGTGTGCCTTGGCTCGGCCAACCGCGACCCGGGCCGCTTCCCCGCCCCCGACGTCCTCGACATCGGCCGCAACGACGGACCGAACCTCGGCTTCGGCCACGGCGCTCATTACTGCCTCGGCGCGCCCCTGGCCCGGCTGGAAGCCCGGGTCGCTTTCGAAACCCTGCTCGGGCGTCACCCCGGCCTGCGGCTCGCGGTCGACCGTGACGCGCTCGCCTGGGCGCACGGCGACGGCCTCGTGCTGCGCGGCCTCGTCTCACTCCCCGTCGTCCTCGGTCCGGCCCGGCACCGGGCTGAATGACCATCCCATCGCGCCGAGATCAAGTCCGAATCAAAGGAGACACCGATGACCATCACCGACCGTCCCGTCGACAACGGCGTGAACGTCCAGGCCCTGCTCGATGCCCGCAACGCGCTGTCGGCCGCGCCGGAAGCAGCGCAGTTCACCTGGCGGGCCAGCTGCACCTGGCGCAACGGCACCCACAGCCACTCCACCGTGGCCAGCTTTGCCGGCCTCGGCGCCGAGCAGCAGCACCGCACGACATATGAGTTCGACACCGACCACCCCGAGTGCTTCGCGTCCGAGGACAACGGCGCCACCCCGGTGGAGTTCGTCCTGGTCGGCCTGGCCGGGTGCCTGACCGCAGGCGTCGCCGCGGTCGCCCAGCACCGGAGCATCCAGCTCCGCTCGGTCACCGCCACGATCGAGGGCGCGATGAACATCCTGGGCATCCTCGGCGCCGACCCTGACGTCCGCAACGGCTTCGAAGCGATCACCGTCCGGTTCGCCATCGACGCCGATGCCTCCCGTGACGACCTTGAGGCGCTGATCGCCCAGTCGCAGAAACGCTCGGCGGTCTTCGACGTCGTGACCAACCCGACGAAAGTGCTCGTCGAACTGGCCTGAGCATGACGACCACGGCCCAGCCGCCCGCATGATGCACACCACGGCAGTCGTCATCGGCGCCGGCCACGCCGGCCTGGCCATGAGCCGCCGCCTCACCGAACGCTCCATCGACCACGTCGTCCTCGAGCGCGGTGAGGTGGCGAACTCGTGGCGGACCCAGCGCTGGCCCAGCCTGCGGCTGCTCACCCCCAACTGGCTCACCCGGCTGCCCGGCTACGACTACGCCGGGGATGACCCCGCCGGCTACATGCCCGCCGCCGGCGTCGTGGCCACTCTCACCCGCTACGCCCGCCTCGCCGCCGCACCGGTGCGCACCGCCACGACGGTGCACACGGTGCGCACCGCACCGGGAGGCTTCGAGATCCAGGCCAACGACGAAATGCTTCACGCCCGGGCCGTGGTGCTCGCGACCGGGGCGTGCGCCCGGCCAGCGATCCCTGCCGTCACCGGCGCCGTCCCCCGGTCGATCACGACGCTCACCCCGCTCACCTACCACGATCCCAGCCAGCTCCCCGACGGCGGCGTGCTCGTCGTCGGAGCGTCAGCCACCGGCGTCCAGCTCGCCGGCGAGATCCACCGGTCCGGGCGCCCAGTGACCCTGGCCATCGGCGAACACGTCCGGCTGCCCCGCCGCTACCGCGGCCGCGACATCTTCTGGTGGCTGGAAACCATGGGAGTGCTCGCCGAACGCTACGACCAGATCGATGACCTCACCCGGGCCCGCCACCTGCCCTCGCCGCAGCTCACCGGGACCCCCGAGCCAGCCGCCACCGACCTCAACACGCTCACCGCGCAGGGGATCCGCATCGTCGGCCGCCTCGGCCGCATTACCGACGGGGTCGCCCAGTTCTCCGGGTCGCTCCGCAACACCTGCACCCTCGCCGACCTGAAGATGAACCGCTTCCTGGCCAGAGCCGACAACTGGGCAAATGCGCACGGCCTTGACGACGAACTCCCGGCAGCGCACCGCCTCTCACCCACGCAGGTCGATCCCCTCACTCCCCTGGAGCTGGACCTGACCAGCGGAGAGATCACCACGCTGCTGTGGGCGACAGGCTTCCGGCCCGACCACTCCTGGCTGGACATCCCCGTCCGTGACCACGCCGGCCACATCCGCCACGACGGCGGGGTGGTCACCAGCGCCCCCGGACTCTACATTCTCGGCCTGCCGGTACTCCGCACCCGCGCCTCCACCTACATCCACGGCGCAGTCACGGACTCCGAAGCCCTCGGCGCCCACCTGCACTCCTTCCTCAACAGCCAGCTCCGATGACAACCCGCTGGGATGCCGGGCAGGCATCGGTACTTCATCTTCCAATCGTGGAAACCCGACGGGCTGCCGCAAGGGCCTTCATGGATACGAATAGGTTGCCCAAATCATGGGCTGCCCGGACGAGACCGAACTCCGAGACAGCCCAGTTATCCGAACGCCGCCGCATGCCACAGACCTGCGGGACGCATAACCGGATGATCTGCGTACGCTCACTGCGGTGATTGGCACGCCGACGCAGCGCCGAGTCGGCGCTCCGTGCAAGCCGACAAGGGAACGGCTGTGCTGACCGGCGGACCTTCAAGCTGGCGACTAGTGCTCGGCGGCGCTAGTAGCCATGCGGACTACCGCATGATCATGCACATACCCAATCCGCGCTATTCGGCATGACAGGTCGTCAGCGCCTACTCGTTTTGGAGTCCTGTGACGGCAAGGCGGCCTATCGCCGGGGCAGGAAGGTGACGTGGCCAGGCTGTAGCTGACCTGGATGGTCGAGGAGGGTCAAAAGCGCACTGGTCACGGCGGCGGTGTAGCTGCGGTCCTGGAGGAAGGTCTTGGCTGAGACGAGGATCAGCCCGGCGTGTGCCTGGCTGGCTGTCCGGTAGCGGGCGTCCAGCGGGATGAAGTCCTTGATGTTGGCGGTGACTAAAGCGCGCCCGGTGCTGGCGGCGTGGGCGAGGATCTGCTCGTCGGGCAGCGCGATCAGGGCCGGGTCAGCCACGACGGCGAGAACGTCGTGACCTTTGGCCCGGAGTTGCTCGGCGATGGCACCGGAGAACATCTCATCCAGCAGCAGCGGGTAGCTCACGGTTCTAGCCCGCGAGCAGCTGGCGTTCCCGCCGCCAGGCGGCCTCGGCGGCCTCCTCGGCGGCCTCAGCGGCGGCTATCTCGGCATCGATCTCATCGGCGTAGGAAGCCCAGTACCGGACGGCGGCGCGGATGAGGCGTACCGGGATACCCGTGTTCTCAGCCACCAGGGCGAGCAGATCATCCTCAGCCAGGCCGGGCTCTGCGGCGCGGGCGGATTTGACCGCGCGGACCACTTCCCATACGTCGGGTCCCCCGACCAGCCCGGCCCGCCGCCCGGTAGGGCCGGGCCGGAACACGATGCCCGGGTGCTCGTTCATCCTGAGGGCTTCATCGACCAGCCGGTTCGCGGCCGATGACAAGGACATGCCGGGGTTGGCGACGACGAACGCCGAGAGCCGCTCGGCCACGGCCATGTCAAACCGGACCGGTGTCGCTGCACGCTTGGCCATGACTACATTGTAGTTGCTTCGAGTCGTGATGACGAGTGCCGGAACGTCAGCACGCCGGTCAGGGTCTTATGTCCGTAGGCCGTCCGCTGGATCGGGCCGTACCCGCCCGCCATGCTCAGCGCTCAGCGTGAGAGCAGTTCCAGCTCACCGGAATCGATCCGGGCGGTGATCGTCCGCGTCGCCGTGCTGGCCTGCGGGATCCCGGCGTGGACGTACCCCGAGGTGACCTGCTGGCTGAGCCGGTAGGGGGCGCTGGCCGGCAGGTGCAGGGTGGCCTGCGCGGAGACGAGCGTGAGGCTGACCTGTCCGGGCGGGGACACGAACCAGGCGCTCAGGTGGCCGGACGTGATCGACGCCACCAGGCTCGGTGAGCGCAGCCCGGCCGCGCTGATGTCCACACTCCGCGCGCTGATCCGCAGCGGGGCGGCCAGGCCGAACACCGTCACGTGGCCGGACGGCTGCGCGAGCACGATCCCGCAGTGCCGGGGCACCACGAGCCGCAGGCGCCCGGTGCACGGGCTGTGCGCTGCGCAGCGGTAGGCCAGGTGCAGCACGCCGTGGACGACCCGGGGTCCGGTCACGATCACCGCGACATGGCCGGTCCAGTGCACCGGCCCGGAGAGCGTGACCCGGCTGGTCCGCACGGCGGCGATATTGAGCTGCCCGGGCGGTCCGTCGAGGTCAACGGTGCGGACCGAGTCCGCGGCGACCGAGACGGTGCGCGTGTCGCTGGGTCCCTGCCCCCGATTCCGGGCGGCCGCGGCCAGCACGATCGTGAGCACGACGACGGCGACGACCGCGAGCACGAATACCGCGACGCGCCACGGCGGCCGCGGCGCGGCGGCACCGGCACCAGCGGCACCGGCGGCGGCACCGGCACCGGCGCCAGGAGCGGGGCCGTCGGGCGGGGGAGTTACAGCCACGCGCCCAGAGTGCCCAAATCGTGACGCCTGATGCGCACGGCGCACGGTTTAGTTCGCCGATCTTGGGTACCTGCCGGCCGTTCCAGGCGGATGCGGCGGAGCCCGGGTGGTGTGCCCGGCTTTGCGGCAGAAGCCTGGTCAGCCGCACGTGTCAGCCGCAACAGTGTCACCACCAGAGTGACGGAAGGACTGCCCTCATGCTGGGTTTCGTCGCAGCCATTCTCTTTGCCATCGCCTTCATCATCAACGCCGCGAACGTGTCCATCAGCAACGCCATCTTCTCCCCGACGAGCCTCATGCTGCTCGGCCTGGTCTGCCTGGCCCTGCACCTGTCCGGGGTGGGTACCGGCTGGAAATACCGCCGCTGACCCACCGCCCGGCGCCCCGGCGCGGCCAGCCGGCGCGCCGGTCGCCCGGCACCGGGCCCGCCGCTGGTCGCGGGGGCGGGGCCCGGTGCGGGGCAGCAGAGCAGGCCCGGTGCGGGGCAGCGGGCAGGGTGCCGTACCGGGCAGTGTCCGGGTCACGGCAGGATGACAGGCGTGGATCCCGCAGACATCGCCCAGGCCCTGCGCGCGGCCATGCAGGGCGAGGTGGATGAGTCCTCGCGCCGCCGCGCCGAGTACTCCAGCGACGCCTCGAACTACCGCGTCGTGCCCCAGGTCGTGGTCTTCCCCCGGGACACCAGCGACATCCTGGCCGCGGCCGGGGTGTCCCGGCAGACCGGGACACCGCTGACGACCCGGGGGGCCGGCACGTCCATCGCGGGTAACGCCGTGGGCGCGGGGATCGTCCTGGACACCTCCCGGCACCTGGGCCGGATCCTGGACCTCGACCCGGAGGCCCGCACCGCCCGGGTCGAGCCCGGGGTGATCCTGGCCACCCTCCAGGCGGCCGCGGCCCCGCACGGGCTGCGGTTCGGCCCCGATCCGTCCACCCAGTCCCGGGCCACGCTGGGCGGGATGATCGGCAACAACGCGTGCGGCGCCCACGCCCTCGCCTACGGCCGCACCGCCGACAACGTGCTCGAACTCGACGTCATCGACGGCACCGGCCGCCGCCTCACGGCCGGCCAGGGGCTGGACCCGGTGCCCGGCCTGGACAAGCTGGTCTCGGCCAACCTCGCCCTGCTGCGCACCGAGTTCGGGCGGCTGCGCCGCCAGGTGTCCGGCTACTCCCTGGAGCACCTGCTCCCCGAGAACGGGGCCAGCCTGGCCCGGGCGCTGGCCGGCACGGAAGGCACCGTGGTCACCATGCTGGGCGCCACGGTCCGCCTGGTGCCCGTCGCGCGGGCCCATGCGCTGGTCGTGCTCGGCTACCCGGACGTGGCCGATGCGGCCGACGCCGTGCCCGCGATCCTGGCTCACGCCCCGCTGGCCATCGAGGGCCTGGATGCCCGGATGGTGGACGTGGTGCGCCGCCGCAAAGGGTCGTCCCGCGTGCCGGAGCTGCCCCCCGGTGACGCCTGGCTGATGGTGGAGATGGGCGCGGAATCCGCCGCCGAGGCGGTGTCCCTGGCCGGGGCCATGGTGGCCGGCGCCGGCGCCCTGGCCGCCGCGGTGATCCCGGCCGGCCCGGAGGCCTCGGCGATCTGGCGGATCCGGGAGGACGGCGCCGGGCTGGCCGGCCGGACCCCCGGCAACAAGCAAGCCTGGCCCGGCTGGGAGGACGCCGCGGTCCAGCCGGACCGGCTCGGCGGCTACCTGCGGGAGTTCCGCACCCTCCTCGGCGCCCACCACCTGGACGGGCTGCTCTACGGGCACTTCGGGGACGGCTGCATCCACGTCCGGATCGACTTCCCGCTGGACCGGCCGGGGGGTGCCCAGGTCATGCGGGAGTTCCTGACCGAGGCGGCGCACCTGGTGGCCGCGCACGGCGGGTCGCTGTCCGGCGAGCACGGCGACGGCCGGGCCCGCAGCGAGCTGCTGCCGGTGATGTACTCACCCGGCGCGCTGGCCGCGTTCGGCGCGTTCAAGCACCTGCTGGACCCGGCCGACCTGCTCAACCCCGGCGTGCTGGTCCGCCCCCGGCCCCTCGACGCCGACCTGCGCCGCCCGGCCGCCGTGCCGCTGCCCCGGCAGGCGGGGTTCGCGTTCGCCGAGGACGACGGGGACCTGACCACGGCCGTGCACCGCTGCGTGGGGGTGGGTAAGTGCCGGGCCGACTCGTCGGCGTCGGGCGGCTTCATGTGCCCCTCCTACCTGGCCACCCGGGACGAGAAGGATTCCACCCGGGGCCGCGCGCGGGTGCTGCAGGAAATGGCCAACGGGACCCTGGTCTCGGGTGGCTGGAACGCACCCGAGGTCCGGGACTCCCTGGACCTCTGCCTGTCCTGCAAGGCCTGCTCGGCGGACTGCCCGGCCGGGATAGACATGGCCCGGTACAAGTCCGAGGTGGCCTACCGGGCCTACCGGCGGCGGCTGCGGCCGCGCTCGCACTACGCGCTGGGCCAGCTGCCCCGCTGGTCCCGGCTGGCCGGGACCGCACCCCGGCTGGTCAACGCCCTGCTGCGGATCGGGCCGCTGGCCACGGCGCTGCTCGCCGCGGGCGGGATGGACACCCGGCGGGCGATCCCGCCCTTCGCCCCGGTGCCGTTCCGCCGCTCTGCCGTCCAGCGCTCTGCCGTCCAGCGCCCGGCTCCGCGGCGCCCGCAGCCGGGGACCGCGGCCGCCGGCGCCCCGCCGCGCCCGGTGGTGCTGTGGGCCGACTCCTTCAGCGACGCCTTCGACCCCGGGGTGCCGCAGGCTGCCCTGACGGTGCTGAGCCAGGCCGGTTACCAGGTGATCGTCCCCGAACGTTCGGCCTGCTGCGGGCTGACCTGGATCAGCACCGGCCAGCTGGACGGGGCCCGGCGCCGGCTGCGCAGGCTGCTTGACGTCCTCGGCCCGTACGCCGAGGCCGGGATCCCGGTCGTCGGCCTGGAACCCTCCTGCACGGCCGTGCTCCGCTCTGACCTGGGAGACCTGTTCCCGGGCGACCCGCGGGCCGTCGCCGTGGCCGAGGCGACCCGGACGCTCGCCGAGCTGCTCACCGCGCCGCCGCCGCTCGGCCCGGGACCGCAGTGGGCTCCGCCCGACCTGGCCGGCCTGGAGATCATCGCCCAGCCGCACTGCCACCACTACTCGGTGATGGGCTACGGCCCGGACCAGGCGCTGCTGTCCGCGGCCGGGGCCACGGTCACCACGCTGGCCGGATGCTGCGGCCTGGCCGGCAACTTCGGCATGGAAAAGGGCCACTACGAGGTCTCCACCGCCGTCGCGGAGCTGGCCCTGCTGCCCGCGCTGCGGGACGCCAGGCCGGGTACGGTCTTCCTGGCCGACGGGTTCTCCTGCCGCACCCAGGCCGGCCAGCTCGGCGGCGTAACAGGCCGGCACCTGGCCCAGATCCTCACCTCCCCGCCTCCCCGCTGACCGGACCAGCCCTTGCCAGAAGGCACTTTCAGCATGCAAACTGCACTTTCACAGACGGATGCGCCAGACGTTCCCTAACGGTCTTACCGGCGTACCAGGGACGGGCATGACCGGGCGTGCGGCCCGGCGGCGAGGGGACCGTGGATGGTGACGCAGGGACCGCTGCACGTACTGATCGCGGGCGGAGGCCTGAGCGGCCTCTGCCTGGCCCAGGGGCTCATCAAGGACGGCCACACCTGCGAGGTGTTCGAGCGCGACGCCGACCTCAGCCGCAAGCGGGGCTACTACCTCCACATGAACGGCGACGGCGGCGAGGCCCTGCGCCGCTGCCTGCCTGAGGACCTGTTCGAGCTCTACGCCGAGACGTCGCGCCTGACCCCGGACCGCCGGGAGTCGATCGTGCTCGATGACCAGCTGTCCGTGCTGAGCTCCCAGCCGCACCTCGGCCCGCCCAACGAAGGCGCCCGCCCGCACACGGGCGTGCACCGCCGCACGCTCCGGCAGATCCTGCTGGCCCGGCTCGGCGGCTCGTTCCGGCCGGGGAAGGCCGCCGTCTCCTGCGAGGAGCACGACAGCGGGGTCGTCCTGCGGCTGGACGACGGCGGCACGGCCCAGGGGGACGTGCTGGTCGGTGCCGACGGGATCCGCTCGGCCGTCCGCGGCCAGCGCCTGCCGGACGTCCGCGTGATCGACGCCGGGGTCCGCGGGCTCGGCGTGTACGGCCGGTCACCGCTGACCCCGGAGGTGCGGGACAGCCTGCCGGCGCTGCTTTTGCAGGGCGTCATCATCGCGGCCGACCGCCGCGGCTCCCGGATGCTGCTGGCCGCGTTCCAGCCGCGGCGGCCGGCCGCCCAGGCCGCCGCGGAACTGGCCCCGGACGTGATGCTGGAGCCGGTCGGCGACTACCTGATGGTCAGCTGCAGTGTCGCCCCGGGCACGGTCATCCCGTCGCCGGCCGAGTGGACGGGCGGGACCCCGGCCATGCTCCGGGACGCCATGCTCGTGGCTATCGACGGCTGGCATCCCGCGCTGCGCGGCATCGTCGAGCGGGTCGACCTGGAGTCGATCTTCGTGATCCCGTTCGGGTACCTGGACCCCGCGCCAGCCTGGGCACCGTCCCGGGTGACGCTGATCGGCGACGCCGCGCACGCCATGCTCCCCACCCTCGGCATGGGCGCCAACCTGGCCCTGCGGGACGCCCGCCTCCTGCTGGAGCAGCTGACCGCGGCGTCACGCGGCGAGACCGGCCTCGTGGCCGGGATCGGCGCCTTCGAGCAGGAGATGCGCGACTACGTCTACCCGTTCATGCGGATGACCATGGACCACGACCGCAACTTCGGTGGCGGCGCTCTGGAGGGGATGAGCGAGCAGGCACCGCCCCCGCGGTAACTCAGGCCTCGCGGCCAGCGGCGGACGGCGGCCACGGTGGCGACGGCCAGGGCCAGCGCCAGCGCCGCGTACATCGCTGTCTCCACCCCCTGCAGCGCCCAGTAATGGCTCTCCGGCTGGTATTCGAACACGAAGTGCAGGCGGCCACGGGCTGCGCACCCCTGCACGGCGGTCTGTGACTGCGCCCGGTAGAAGCAGGGGCTCAGCCGGCCCATCACGCTGGCCCAGGTCTGGCCGGCAGCAGGGCTGGTCCGCCCGAGCGGCAGGTAGCCGCTGTTCAGCACCCAGCCTGCCGGCTGGCTGAGCGGTTGCGCGGGATAGCTGGCGAAGGCTGGGGGGACGAGCGCCGGCCGCAGGCCGTCAATCAGCAGCCGCACCACCAGGAACACCGGGACCCCCGCGGCGAACGCCCACCCGGGGCGGCGGATCACGGCCCCCAGAGCCGTGCCGAGCAGGTAGGCGAACAGGACGTAGCCGACGCCGGCGATACCGGTGATGCCGAAGTTCCTGGCCACTACGGCGGGGCCCGACCGGGTCGCCCCGATCCACCAGCCGGGCAGCGGCGTGAGTACCGCGATGAGGCCACCGCTGACCACGGCGCCGACGACCAGCTTGCGGGCCAGCCAGCGACCCCGGGTGATGCTCTGGGTCCAGGCGATGCGGTTGGTTCCACGCTCGGCCTCGACGGCGACCAGCGAGGCGCCGAGGGCCAGGCCGATGACGCCCGGCAGGGCGTAGAGAACGTAGACGGCCCCGGTGTCGGACATCTGCGACCAGCGGGCCTGCCCCTCCAGGCCGCTCACCAGCAGCCACCCGGCCAGCACCGCCACCAGGCCGGCCGCGGCGAGATACTGCGGGCGCTGCACACGCCAGGCGACCCAGGTCATCGCCGCGCCCCTGTCGATCTGGCCAGGCGTTCCGCCGATCTGGTCAGGCGTTCCGCCCCCGCATCCGCCACGACGACGACCGGCATCACGATGACCACCTGCGGACGGCGATCACGGTCGCCCCCAGCAGCAGCAGCCCGAGCCCGGCGAAGATGGCGGTCTCTGCGGCCTGGAGTTCCCAGTAATGGCTGGCGGGCTGGAACTGGTAGACGACGTGGACGTGGGCCAGGGCGGCGCAGCGGGCATCGGCCGCGGGCGACCTGGCCTGGTTCGAGCAGGTGACGTAGCTTTCCGGCGGGCTGGCCTGCCAGCTCTGCCAGGTCTGCCCGGGGGGCGGGCTGGTCCGGCCCGCAGGCACGAAGCCCGAGTTCAGCAGCCACCCGTTCAGGACGGCGTGGGAAGGAATCCCGCTCAGGGTGGCGTAGGTGGCCGGCGCCACCAGATGGGGCCGCACCCAGTCCTCGACCACGAGCCGGACGAATGCGAAGGTGGGGACCCCCAGGGCGAACGCCCAGCCGGGACGGCGAGTGACCGCCCCCAGGGCGGCACCGAGCGCCAGCGCGAACAGCGTGTAGCCGACCACCACGATGCCAGTCAGGTCAAACGCGGCGGGCTGGATGCGGACGCCGGAGAAGCCACCCGAGTTCGTGCTGGCGGCGAGGGACACTGCCGTCGTCCACCATTCGAGCAGCACGGTGAGACCGGCGCTGAGGGCGGCCGCGGCCAGCCCGCCGGACAGCAGCTTGAACCCGAGCCAGCGAGTCCGGGTGATGCTCTGGGTCCAGGCGAGCCGCTGCGTCCCGTGGTCGGTCTCGCCCGCCACCAGCGGGCCCCCGAGGGCCAGGCCGAGCAGCCCCGGCAGGGCGTAGAGCACGTAGACGTCGGCATCGGTCCAGTACTTCCACGTCTGGTCGTGTCCCGTGACCAGGCCGGTGGCCGCCAGCCATACCCCGAGGATCGCCACGGCACCCAGCGCGGCGAGCAGCTGCGGACGCTGGACCCGCCACGAGACCCAGGTCACCGGGCCTCTATCGGTGCGCTGTCCGGCTCATGTCCCGCCCGCGCCTGCCGCCTCTGCCGCTGCGGCAGACCCGGGGCGCGCTGCCGCAGGTAGGCCAGCACGATCTCTTCCAGTGAGGGCTGGGCCATCTCCCAGGCGGGATCGGTGACCGGCAGTCCCGTGGCGGTGGACCCCGTGCGGACGAGCATGGTCGTCTGCCGGCCGGCCGTGACCGACGAGATCACCGCCGCGTCCGGAGCGGGTGAGGCCGCTCCCGACGGCCCGATCAGCAACCAGTGGCTGGCCAGCACGTCGTCTAGCTCCCCGGCGAGCTGGACGCGCGACGCCGACAGGATGATCACGTAGTCACACACCGTGGCTAGATCCGCCACGGCGTGAGAGGACAGCAGAACCGTGGCGCCGTCGTTGACGACCGACTGGAGCAGGACGTGCATCAGGTCGTCGCGGGCCAGCGGGTCGAGTGCGGCCACCGGCTCATCGAGCAGGAGCAACTCGGGCCGTTTGGCCAGGCACATCGTGAGCGCGACCTGGGCCTGCTGCCCGCCGGACAGCCTGCTGATCCGCGCCCCGGGGGAGATGGCGAGGTCGTCGAGGCAACGGCGGGCCCGGGCGTCATCCCAGCGCGGGTTCAGCTCCCGCCCGAAGCGCAGCATCTCGGACACGCGGAAGCCCCGGTAGAGCGGGCGCTCCTGGTCGAGGTAAGCGATGCGGGCCAGCACGTCGGGGCTGCAGGTCCCCGGCGGCCGGCCGAGCACGTTCATCTCGCCGGCGGTGGGGGTGCTGATCCCGGCGAGCATCCGCAGCAGCGTGGACTTGCCCGCGCCGTTCGGCCCGACCAGACCCGCGATCCGGCCCGGGGGCAGCCGGAACGAGCAGTCCTGCAACCCCCAGGTGTGCCGGTACCGCTTTCCGAGCCCTAAGGTCTCGACCGCGGCGGCTGGTGTGCTCATCGCGCGATTTCCTCTCTCCCGATCTCCCCTGGGCCTGACGTTCCCGGGCCGGCCTGTCTTGGGCTGCCCTGTCCCGGGCTGCCCTGTCCTGGGCTGGCCTCTCCCGGCCGGACGGACAGGGCGACGAGGGCCGAGATCCCCTCGTCGTCCAGCCCGGCCGCGCGGGCCCTGGTGACCCAGGCCACAAGCTCCTGATGCAGTTCGGCCACGCGCTCCGGCGCCGTGGCGGGGACCGGGACCGCCCGCACGAACGTTCCCCGTCCTTGCTGCCCCTCGACCAGCCCTTCGGTCTCCAGGTCCCGGTACGCGCGGTGCACCGTGTTCGGGTTGATCGTGATCTGGGTCACGACCTCACGCACGGGGGGCAGCTGATCGCCGGGCCGCAGCAGGCCCAGGCGCACCGCCTGCCGGACCTGGTCGATGAGCTGACGGTAGGCCGGGACCCCGGAACGGGGGTCCAGCCGGAACCGGATCAGCGGCCCTGAGCTCATGTACAAATACACTAGTAGATTAATACAATTTTGCCAAGCCGAGGTTGCGGGGCGCCCCTGCGCCGGGGCGCCCCCGCGCCGAGGCGCTGGCACAGTCCGGGCGGCCCCACGACGGGCGCAACCAGCCATCAGCGCGGTGCTTTTTGTGCTGCTGGCAGCACAAAAAGCACCGCGCTGATCCGGGTCCAGCCAGCGGGGTGGGGCTGGCGCGGACGGGTTAGCGCTGGCGCCAGCGCCAGTTCAGGTCGCCGTGGGGTGGGGTGGGGGTGCCGGCCCGGTCCACGGTGAGGGAATGCACGTCGGCCGGGACTACCGGGAACGGACGCCCCGGGCCTCCCCGGCCTCCCGGGCGGACCGGACGCCCCGGACGCGCAGCACCACGAGCGTGCCCAGGCAGGCGGCGGCCAGCAGGGCGAACGGGACCAGGTCGGAGGTGGCCTGGGCCAGCGCCCCGCTGGCCGCCGCGCCGATCGTCTGGCCGCCGGCCCAGGCCAGGTTGGCCAGGCCGAAGGCCAGGCCCTGGTTCAGGTTCAGCCGGTGCGCGCCCTCGCTAAGCAGCGCCGAGGCCGGGGTGAACAGCGTCCCGTAGGACGGCATGCCCAGGATCAGCACCACGATCAGCACGGGGGCGGGGGCCAGCCACGGCACCAGCAGGCTGACCACCACGGCGACGCACAGCGAGAGCTGGATCGGCACCATCGCGCCGCGCCGGTCCGACAGCCGCCCGGCCAGCGGCGAGAGCCCCGACTCGATCGCGGCGGCGGCCAGGAACGTCCCCCCGATGATCAGCGTGGTCGCGCCCAGCTGGGCCAGCCGCAGCGGCACCAGCACGTCCACCACGCCGAAGGCCAGGCCCGCCAGCAAGGTCAGCCACATGCCCGCGCCGACCTGGCGGTCGCGCACCGCGGGCAGCGCGGCCCGCAGCCTCTGTGGCTCGGACCGCTCCGGGGCCGGGACCAGGAACGCCACCACCATCAGGCCGATCCCCGCTACCGCGGCCGCGGCGAAGGCCGGTCCCGTGCCCACCTGGCCGGCGACCGCGCCGACCACCGGCCCGAACAGCGCGCCGACCACCGCAGCGGCCAGGCCGGTCCCCAGCAGTTCACCCCGCCGCTCGGCAGGGGCGGCGGTGGCGATCCAGGCCATGGCTGCGGTCCAGGTGCACGCGCCGCCCAGGCCCTGCACGAACCGCGCCGCGTCCAGCACCGGGGCGGCGGTGGCGAAACCGAAGACCAGCGTGGACACGCTCATCAGGGCCAGGCCGATCAGCGCCACCGCCCGGTCGCCGAAGCGCGCGGTGAGCACCCCGCTGGGCAGCGCGCCGACCAGGGTGCCCAGCGGGTAGGCGGCGACCAGGATCCCCGCGCCGGACTTGGAAAGGTCGGCCGTGTGGGTGTAGTGCGGCAGCAGCGGGGTCAGCGCGGTGAAGAACACCGTGTCCACCAGGACCAGCGCGCAGAGGAAGCCGATCAGCACCCGCAGCCGGGTCGGCAGCTTCGGCCGGGTGAGGGTTGGCGGAGCAGAGGTCATGCCCGCGTCACGCCGTGCCCACGCTCTCTACCCGATCTGCCGCGCCAGTGCGGCCGCCGCCGTGGCCCTCCGCGGAGCCCGCAGCTCAGGCTCCGGTCTCCCCGATCCGGACTGTACCGTCAGTCAGCCTTCGGTGGCCAGCTGATTAAGCCACCGCTGGCTGGCCCGGGTCACCCGCGGCGGGACCGAGAGCTCGTTGAGCAGGTCGGTGGCCGCGGCCATCTCATGCTCGCGCCGCCGCGCGTGCTGGTAACTGCCCTGCTCCAGCCGGGCCAGCGTGCCGGCGTCCGCCGCCGCCAGCTCGGCCGCGATGTGCTCGCGGAGCCAGTCCTCGCAGCCGGCCGACCGGGCGGCGTGCAGGGCCTCGATGGCCGCCGCGGCCATGCCCTTGTAGAACACGCTGCGCAGCAGCTTCCGGGTGGCCGCGGCCCCGGCCGGGCCGGGCAGCACGCTCACCGTGGCCCCGCAGCCGCCGAGCAGCCGGGCGACGGCCTGCGCGGCCGGACCCGACACCGTCATCGGGACCCCCAGTCCCCGCCCCGGCACGGGGGCCATGATGGCGATGTCCGCGAACGGCACCCCGGCCTGCCCGGCGGTGGCGGCCAGGTCCTGCTTGAGGCCGGCGGACGCGGTGTTGGCGTCGGCGTACACGGTCGCCTCGCTCAGCCCGGGCAGCGCCTGGGCCAGTGCCTTCTCCGCCTCGGCCGCCGTGGTCAGGCTCAGCACCAGGTCGGCGCCCTGGCAGGCGTCCGCGTCGCTGGTGGCCATCGTCACGCCGGGGGGCGCCGGCACGGCCGGGTCATAGCCGCGCACCCGGGCCCCGGCGGCCACCAGGTCCCGGGCGATCGTGCCGCCCGCCTCGCCCAGCCCGAGCACCGCCACGGTCAGCGCCGCCGGTGCCGGTCCGGCCGTCACCCGGCGCTCCCGGGCACGTCCACCGGGGGAGTCCCGTGGGTGTGGAAGCTGTCGATGGTCTTCAGCCCCCACGCCTGGCCCTTGGCCCGCTCCGCGCGGGACCAGGAGATCGGCTTCCAGTCCGGGGCCAGCACCAGCCGGGCGCCCGCGTTGCACAGCTCGATCCGGTTCCCCCCCGGCTCGTACACGTAGAGGAAGAACGTCTGCTGGATGGCGTGCTTGTGCGGCCCGGTCTCGATGTGAATGCCCGCCTCCAGCATCACGTCCGCGGCCCGGAGGATGTCTTCGCGCTGGTCGGTGGCGAACGCCACGTGGTGCAGCCGCCCGGTGCTGCCCGTCCAGTCCGACGTGTACACCAGGTCGTAACTCTTGTCCCCGACGTGATACCAGACCGCTGACGGCACCCCATCATCCATAACGATCTGCTCGGTCAGCTCGGCACCGAGCACGCCGGGCAGGAACGCGGTGACCGCCGGGATGTCCGCGGCCAGGTAGTTGACATGGTCCAGCCGCCGCACGTTGGCGCCGCGGCCGGGGAACGGCGCGGCCTGGTTCTTCAGCGCGGGCCGCTGTCCCTCGGGCGGGTCGTACCAGTCGCTCTCCCAGTAGATCCCGAACTCGTGCCCGTCGGGGTCGGTGAACCGGTAGGTCCGGCCCGATGCCCTCCGCACCGCCGGCCCAGCCGAGGCCGAGCCCGGCCGCCTCGATGGCCTGCACCCGGCGGTCCAGGGCCTCCGGCCCGGCGGCGCGCAGCCAGGTCCGGCCGATGCCCGACTCGGGCGCGTCCACCACGCACACCGTGAACCTCTCGTAGTCATCCCAGGTGCGCAGGTAGGTGCGGTCTCCGGCCCGGCTCACCTCGGACAGGCCCATCAGCCGGACGAAGAAATCCACCGTCTCGGCCGGGACCCGGGTCCGGAGTTCCACCGCCGATACGTGGGCGATGTCACGGCAGCGCTGCGGGGACATGACGCAACTACCTCCTGGCACGGTGTTGGCTAGCCACGGCGCTGGCTAGCCACGTGTTTGCTGGCACTGTCGCTCTTGCTGGCACTGTCGCTGCGGGACTGCTCCCCGGCGAGGCTGCTGAGTGAGTCGATGACGCTGGTGATGTGGTCGCGCATGGCCGCCTCGGCCGTGGCCGGATCGCGGGCCACGATGGCCGCCACGATCCGCTCGTGCTGGGCCAGGGACACGGCGGGGCGCCCGGGGATCAGCGACAGCGCGAACTGGTGGCGGACCAGCTGGGCGCGGAGCCGCTCGATCATGCTGGTCGCGGTGTCGTGCGCAGCGATGGCGCGGATCCGGGCGTGCAGCCGGGCGTTGGAGTCGCTGTAGCGCAGCAGCTCAGCGGCTTCCACGGCCATCCTCATCTCGCGGACGATGTCCTCCAGCTCGGCGGCCTCGTCCGGGGTGACCCGCTCCGCGGCCCGGGCCGCGGTGAGCCCCTCCAGCAGCCGCCGCACCTCGGTGATCTCGATGGCCTCGCTGATCGGGATGATCCGTATCCGGGCCCCCCGGTGCCGCTGCACATCCACCAGCCCCTCGCTGGCCAGCACCGGGATCGCGGCGCGCACCGCGAACCGGCTGCACCCGAACCGCTCGCACAGGTCCACCTCGACCAGGCGCTGCCCGGCCGCGAATTCCCCCGCCAGGATGGCGTCGCGCAGCGCATCCAGGACGGCCCCCTCGTCGGCCACGCTTACCCCTCTTCCCGGTCCGCCCGCACATAGGTCACGCCGAGGCGCTCGAGCACCGACCGCAGGTCATAGCGGTCCAGGCCGAGCTCACCCCGGGCGAACGCCTCCCGGGCCTCGTCCTCGCGCCTGACCCGGGTCCGCCCGTCCGCCGCCACCTGCGCGGCCGACTCGCGGGGGACGCAGACCACGCCGTCGTCGTCGGCGACCACCGCATCCCCGGGGTTGATCACGGTGCCGCCGATGCTCACCGGCAGGTTCACCGCGCCGGCGATGGCCTTCAGCGTGCCCTGGGCGCTGACGAACTGGGACCAGACCGGGAAGCCTGCCGCGGTGATCGCGGCGACGTCCCGCACCCCGGTGGTGGTGACCAGCCCGTGTGCCCCGCGCGCGGCCAGCGACGTGGTGATCAGCTCCCCGACGAACCCGTCGCTCGACGGCGACATGGTCGTGACGACCAGCAGATCCCCCGGACGGGCCTGCTCCATGGCCGCATGCAGCATCAGGTTGTCGCCCGGCCCGCAGAGCACCGTAAGTGCGGTGCCAGCGGCGTGCGCGCCGGCCCAGGCCGGCCGGAGGAAGGTGCCCAGCAGCCCGGTCTTGCCCGCGGCCTCGTGCACGGTGGCCACGCCGAGCTCGCCCAGCTCGGCCACCACGGCCGCGTCCGCGCGCGGGCGGGTTCACGATCACCACCGGTTTCACGACAGCACCCCGCTCACCTGGGGAAAGACGCGCTGGTAGGCCTCGGCGTAGCGGATCGCGGCCGGGCCGCCGTTGCGCCTGGCCTGAACCCCGCGCCGCTCAGCCAGGTCCTCGTAGTAGCGGACCAGGTGCTCCTGGGAACCCATCGCCGCCATGGCCTGCTGCTTCAGGTCGAACACCGGCGTGATGTTGACGAGCACGTCCGGGCGGAACTCGCACATCTCGGGCTGGTGGGGCTCGAACCGGAACACCGGCGGTGCGCCGAGCACCGGGTGCGCCGATGGCCGGCCCTGCGCCTGGGCCACCATCCGGGCCCGCAGGGTCAGGTCGGCGGCCCGCGGATGGTCGTAGTTGTAGGGGTCGACCCGGGAGTGGGTAAGGATGACTCCGGGCTGCAGCTCGCGCATCAGGTCCGCCAGCTCGAGCACCAGTGCATCGGTGTCCGGCAGCGGATAGTCCCCCTGGTCGAGGAAATGCATGCTGGCCCCCAGGACCTGGCCGGCCGCCTCGGCCTCGGCCCGGCGGATCTCCTTGACCCGGTCCAGGGTCATGCCCGGCTGCTTCCAGGCTCCCGGGGACTCGCCGTGCTCGCCGAAGGACAGGCACACCACGTGAGCCTCACCGAAGGCCGCGGTGACGACGGCGATGTAACCGGCCGCCCGCCACACGAAGTCGGCCGCGTGGGCGCTCACGACGAGCAGCCGCCCGAACCCGTCCGTGGTGGTCACGCGCTGTCCCCGGGCTGGCGGGGGAGGGGCTGGCGGGGACCGTGCTGGCGGGGGAGGGGCTGGCCGGCGTTCTGGCGGTCCGGGCCGGCGAGCAGCCGGCTGTTGGACACGATCATGGTGGTGATCTCCTCGTCGGTGAATCCCGCGGCCTGCAGCGCGTCCGCCATCAGCGGCAGCCCGTCCTCCACCGGGGGGTTGTGCGGCTGGCCGAGGTCGGTGGTGATGATGGTGTGCTCCGGGCCGGTGGCCCGGATGTTGTCCACCATCCGGGCCCAGTCGTACTTGCCGGTGAACGGGGTGGTGAAGCAGCGTTCCAGGAACGCCCCCTGCCCGGCCAGGGCGAGCTGGTCGTCCCGGCTCATGTCCTGCTGGGGGAATTCGGGGTGGGTGGCGATGACGTGCCGGACGCCGGCCTCGAACGCGGCCTCGGCCACCATCCGGCTCTCGTAGGCGGACAGGTGCCCGGTGGCCACGACCAGCTGGTGGCGCGCGGCCAGCCGGAGTACCTCCCGGGTGGCCGCCAGCGGCCGCCCGGCCTCGTCGAGGACGTCCACCACCGGCACGGTGACACCCTGGGCGTCCAGATCCCGCTGCAGGGCCAGCCACATCGGCGGGGTCGCGCCCGGCGGCAGGTCGCCGTGCTTGGCCCGGTGATTGGCCGCGTCCAGGGTCGGCATCCAGAGGATCCGCGCGCCCTCGCGGGCGGCGATCTCCACCGCGATCGGGGTTCATCCCGCCCACCGAGGCGTTGAGGGTCAGCGCCCCGAGCACCCGGACCTCGCCCGGCTGCATCGTCTGGTTCAGGGCCTCGTTGAGCACCGCGGCGCGTTCCGCGGTCGGCACGTAGTGCGACTTGAGGGCGAATCCGGCCAGGCCCACGTCCCAGCACCGGCGGGCCAGCTGGAGGTCGGTGACCCGGCGGCGCATCACGTCGGGCTCCACGTGCACGTGCAGGTCGTAGGCGCCGCGCACCAGCAGGCGGGCCCACTCGCTCGGCCTGGTCGAGGTCAGCACGGCGCGGTCACCCGCGGGTCATCACGCATGGGCTACCTGGCCAGTGTTGATTTGCTTCCAGCCCGGCACGCTGATCGAAGCCTGGATGGAACGCGAAGATCGGCGACAATTTTGTGTACAACCTGGGCCACGATAATGGCCTCTATGTCCAGGGTCAAGAGGTCCTGAGCGCCGTGAGGGGGGCACGGAGGTGAAGAGGCCGTTGGTCAGGTGCTGAGCTGGATCTGGCGGAGGAACTCCGCGTTGGAGGCGGTGTCGCGGGTCCGGTCCAGCAGCAGCTCGATGCCCTGCTGCGGGTCGAGCTCGGCGAGGACCCGGCGCAGCCTGGCCGTCACGTCGTGCTCCTCCGCCGTCATGAGCAGGTCGTCGCGGCGGGTGCTGGAGGGGGCCGACGTCGATGGCGGGGAAGATGCGCTTCTCGGCGAGTTCGCGGCGCAGCCGCAGTTCCATGTTCCCGGTGCCCTTGAACTCCTCGAAGAACACGTCGTCCATCCGTGACCCGGTTTCCACCAGGGCGGTGCACAGCAGGGTCAGCGAGCCGCCGTCCTCGACGTTGCGGGCGGCGCCGAGGAACTTCCGCGGCGGGTACAGGGCGCCGACGGCCACGCCGCCGGCCAGGATGCGGCTGCTGGAGGGCGCGGCGAGGTTGTAGGCCCGGCCGAGGCGGGTGATGGAGTCGAGCAGCACGACCACGTCGCGGCCCTGCTCGACCAGCCGCTTGGCCCGCTCGATGGCGAGCTCGGCGACCTGGATGTGCTCCTCGGCGGACTGGTCGAAGGTGGAGTAGACGACCTCGCCGTGGACCGAGCGGCGCAGGTCGGTGACTTCCTCGGGGCGCTCGCCGACCAGCACCACCATCAGGTGCACCTCGGGGTGGTTGGCGGCCACCGCGTCCGCGATGGCCTGCAGCACCATGGTCTTGCCGGCTTTCGGCGGCGACACGATGAGGCCGCGCTGCCCCTTGCCGATCGGGGCGACCAGGTCGATGATCCGGCCCGTGCGCGGAGTTCGCCGGAGCGGAGCTGTTCTCCAGGCGGAGCCGCTCCTGCGGGTGCAGCGGGGTCAGCTTGGCGAACTCGGGGCGCTGCGCCGCCGAGCTGCGGGTCGCTCCCGTTGACGGCGGTGACGGTGGCCAGCACCGGGTACTTGTCTCCGGTCCCGTGGCCCGGCGACGGTCCGGTTCCAGACCCTGCGCCTGGCCGTTGCCGGGCTGGGGCGGCCGGGCGGTGCCGTCCACGGCATCGCCCGGGCGCAGGCCGTACTGCTGGACCTGGGCCTGGGACAGCTAGACATCGTCCGGGCCGCGCTGGTAGCCGGCCCGGCGCAGGAAGGCCCGGCCGTCGGTGATGTCCAGCAGGCCCGACACCGGCTCCGGGGGGCCTTCGTGGACCGGGGCCGCAGGAGTCTGCGGCCTGGACGTTAGCGCGCCTGCCCAGCCGCCGGGGACTGCTTCCGGGGCGGGCGCTGGATGAGCTTTTCGTGGTCCGCGGCGGCGCCGCGGGCTGGGGAGGGTTGTGTTGCGGTCATAAAGAGAATTCCTTTCGGAGGCGGCCCGAATTGGGCACGCCGGAATAAGCGCCGGATGGCGCCGCGGAAATGCGATCGTGCGTGGCTGGGAGCAAGCCGGGAACCCGCGTTCACTACGCTGGAGCCGGATTCGCTCTACGCCTGGACCTGGACTTGTCCCGGGAAGACGGAGCCGGGGAAACCCTTTCGCGGGTTGTTGATTAGCCCGGAACGGCTAGTCGAGAGACCTAGCCGGGCTCGTCATGCACGCTCGCCGTATAGGCGGAATTGACATCGCCTACTGCGACCATACAGCACAACGCCACCGGGTGGCCAGATAATCCCGGCCCGGCGTTTCCCGCCCGCTCGCCACGCCAGCCGGGGCTAGCTGGCGGGCAGGGGCGCGCTCTGGTACTCAGCGGCGGGGCTGGCTCCGCGTGAGCACGTGCCGGACCAGGGTGATCAGCACGTTCTTGACCGATTCCTTGTCGCGCGCGTCGCAGAGCACCACGGGCGCCCCCGGATCGAGGTCGAGCGCGATCCGGACGTCGTCCGGTGTCGTAGTGCGGTGCGTCGTCGAAGCAGTTGACCGCCACCACGAACGGGGTGCCGTGCCGCTCGAAGTAGTCCACGGAGGCGAAGCAGTCGGCCAGGCGCCGGGTGTCCGCCAGCACCACCGCACCCAGCGCACCGTAGGCCAGTTCGTCCCACATGAACCAGAACCGTTCCTGGCCGGGCGTGCCGAACAGGTACAGGGCCAGGTCGGACCGGAACGTGATCCGGCCGAAGTCCATCGCCACGGTGGTCGTGGTCTTCCCCTGCACGCCGCTGATGTCGTCGACGCCGACGCTCCGGTCGCTGAGCGTCTCCTCGGTCCGCAGCGGCCGGATCTCACTGATCGCGCTGACCAGCGTGGTCTTGCCCACGCCGAATCCCCCGGCGATGAGGATCTTGGCCGTGGTGGGCGGCACCGGGCCGTCGGCGCCGGGATCAGAGTGCGTGTAGTCCATCGAGCACGTCCCTCAGTAGACGCTCATTGGTTACTGGCCCCCTCGGCGTCGCGAGGACCCGGATCATGCCGTGCTGGCTCAGGTCGCTGAGCAGCACCCGGACCACGCCGACCGGGAGGTCGATGTCAGACGCCAGGTCGACCACGGTAATAGGCCGGCGGCACCGGGCCAGTATCTGCCGGTGCTCGGGGCCCAGCCGGACGCCGGGCGGCGGGCTCCGGATCGAGCGTCCGCGACCACGACGTCGATCAGCCCCAGCGACGTTCCGGCCGCGGGCGCGGTCCGGCCCCTGGTGACGGCATACGGCCGCACGACCGGTCCTGCTTCCCGGTCGAGCCACCGGTCCTTCGGGGCGGCCATGCCCATTCACCCCGCGGCTGGTTCGTGGCGGGAAAATCTCGGCGGTGCCGTGAGGTACTTGCCCATCCGGCGGACCAGCATGGCCATCTCGTAGGCCATGACGCCGACGTTGGCGTCCGCGGAGCTGACCACCGCGAGGCAGGTGCCCTGTCCCGCGGCCATGACGAAGAGGAAGGCCGACTCCATCTCGATGATGGTCTGCCGCACCTCGCCGCCCTCGAAGTGCCGGCCGGCCCCGCGGGCCAGGCTCTGCACCCCGGCGGCGAGGGCGGACAGGTGATCGCCGTCCTCGCGGGTCATGTTCTGCGAGGTGGCCACCACGAGCCCGTCCCGGGACAGGATGACCGCCTGGCGGACATGCTCGACCCGGCCGACCAGGTTGTCCAGCAGCCAGCTCAGTTGCCCGGCCGTGCTTTCCTGCGCCATCACTGAGCCTCACCATCGCCGGGCTCCGGGCTCCGGGCTGGCCGGCCCCCCGGCCACCCATGCGGGTCATCGTCGGGGTAATCCAGGTCATCCACCCGCCCCCGCTGCCAGCCCTGCTGGAGCGAGGAGAACAGGTTCCGGGCCTCCTCCGGCGAGCGGTCCTCGGTGCCGGGGCCGGCCTGGCGGCCGGCGGCCGCCGGCTCGCCGCCGGGCTGGTCGCGGAGCTGGGGGGCGATGCTGGCCTGGCGGACCCGCCGCGGCAGGCCCCGGTGCGTCCCCGTGGCCGGGGACGGCTGCCGCCGGGCCACGGCGGGGCTGTTTCCAGGCCCCGCCCATCCCGGGGCCGCTGGGGCCGCCCGGCTACGCGAGCGTCTCGTCCACCGGGGTGCGGCCGGGCTCCGGGGTGTTCTGCGAGATCCACGCGTCGATCCGGGCCCACCAGTCGTAGAGCCACCGCACCTGGGCCTCATGATCGGCGGAGCGCGGTACCGCTTCGGCGGGCACCCGCCACCACCGGGCCTCGACGACGTGATCCATCGGCAGGCTCCGCCAGACATCGGCCACGCTGGCCAGCTGGTCCAGCCCGGCGTGCCCGACGAAGATCACGTCGGCGCTGGGGCAGGCGGCGAGGGCCGCGAGGGCCCCGCCCGAGCGGGGCGGCAGCAGGTGCGGCATGTCCCGGGCGCGGGCCGCCAGGTCCGCCCGGCCCTGCCGTTCCAGCCGCCGGATGCCGCGCCGCCACCGGCCCGGCGTCCAGTTGCCGCCCTCGGGGAAGATCACCAGCGCGCCGTCCTGGCCCAGGCCCGCGGCCAGCCGCCTGATCTGCTCGGTGTAGATCTTCTCGCCGGTCCGCTGCGGGCGAGATGAACACGTTGGGCACCCGGTTGGTGACCACGTCCAGCCCCGGGTCCAGCTGCAGCGCGGCCTTCATGACGATCCGGGGCCGCCGGTGGTAGACGGTGAGCAGGTGGTGCACGAGCAGCAGGGAGTCGCCGGGCCCGGCGTGGCGGCTGAGCACGATGACGGGCCGGGCCAGCCGGGCGGCCTGCTCCCCGGCGGTCAGCTCCGGCTCGTGGACCTCGATCCGCAGGCCCAGCGTGCTCACCGCCGCGCCGTACAGCCGCCCCAGGTACCGCTCCATGATCGCGTAGTGGCGGCTCTGGTACGGCTCGGTCCGCAGCCGGCCCCCGAAACCGCTGGTGATCCACAGGGCCAGGCACATGAACAGGGCGGCCGTCTCCGCGACCAGCCAGATGAGCGCGAAGCTGAGCAGCCGCAGGGCCCGCAGGCGGCCCAGCCGGGAGCCCGGGCCTGCCCGGTCGGCGAGCCCGGACCGCGACGCCCGGCCGGGAGCCCCGGGCCAGCCCGGCCAGCACGGCCAGCAGGGCGAGCGGGAGGAACAGCACGACCACCGCGACCGCGATCACGATCAGCAGCGGGCGCCAGCACGATCCGGCGGACCAGCCTGGGTGGGACCATGCCGGCTCCTCCCGTCCCCGGTGACCGGGTCAGCCCCCGGCCAGCTTGGCGAGATAGCTCGCGGACGCGAGATAAGCCTGCTCGATCCGCACCCCGACCTTAGTCCTGTCGCGGTACCGGAGCTGGGAAAGATCTGGCGGGCGCGGATCGCCCCCGGACGGCAGCACGTGCACCGTCACCCGGCCGGGCAGCGCGGACATCTCCTCGTGGAACCGGTGCCGGCGGGCGATCTCGAACGCCACCAGGCCCACCTCCCAGGGACGGCGCGGCACGGTCAGCGGGCGCTCGATCCGCCCCACGTGCAGGACGTAGACCGTGCGGGCGCCCAGGGAGACGGCCCGGCCGACCGGGATGGAGTCGACCAGCCCGCCGTCGAAGTAATGCTCGCCGTCCACCTCCACCGGGGGGAGCAGCCCGGGTACCGCGCAGGAGGCCAGCACCGCCGGGACGATCGGCCCGGCGGCGAACCAGCGGGCCGAGGCCCGTTCGATGCTGGCCGCGACGCAGTGGAACGGCACCTCGAGGTCGGCGAAGTCCTTCCCGGGCAGGACCCCCTCCAGCATGTGCCGGAGGGGCTCGATGGAATGCAGGTGGGTGCCGGACCGGGCCAGCCGGGCCAGCCGCCCCCAGACGCTCTCGCTGAACGCCTGGCGGAGCTCGTCGCCCTGCCACAGGCCAGCCAGCCGTGTGGCCGCGCCGTCCGGGTCCGCCGCCACCAGCGCGCCGTTGATCGCGCCGACCGACGTTCCCACCACCACATCAGGCCGGATGCCCGCCTCCGACAAGGCGCGGAGCATGCCGACCTCGTGCGCGCCCAGGATCCCGCCGCCGCCGAGTACGAATGCCGTCTGCACGCGCCCAGCCTCCCCCGCAGCAGGAGGGGCAAACCCGGCCGGGCCAGCACCGGGGTGGTTTGCGGTCCGGATCTGGGAGCAGGGGAACGATAGCCCGATATGTGAGGAGGAACGATGACATCTGGGGGGGCCGGGCTATACGGTGCCGGAAGCGCCACGCTGGCCGGGCCATCGCGCTCCTGCGAGCGGATGTTCCCGGCGCGGCCCGAGCAGGTCGGCGCGGCCCGGCGGTTCGTGGGCGGCCTCCTGGCGGGCGCTCCCGTCGCCGACGACGCGGTCCTCTGCGTGTCGGAGCTGGCCGGCAACTGCGTCAGCCACTCGGTGAGCGGGTACCCCGGCGGGACCTTCACCGTCCGGGTGGAGCTGCATAACGGCGACTACGTCTGGCTGGAAGTCGCCGATGAGGGCGGCCCGTGGCTCCCGTCCGCGCCGGACGGCCGGGTGCACGGCCTGGAGATCGTGCGCCGGCTGGCCAGTGAGTCGGGCGTGGCCGGCAGCGTGTTCACCGGGTGGGAGGCCTGGGCCCGGCTGGACTGGCCCGGCCGCGGCTTCTGACTAGGACCCGTACCGCTGCTCCACCTCGCGCACTTCGGGCAGCCCGATGAAGTCGAGGAACTCCGCGAACGCGGGCAGCCCGGCCATGGCCGCGGCGGGGGTGCCTGCCCGGGCGATCTCGCCCAGCACCTGGCGCATGCCTGCCGTCGCCGCGAGCAGGGTGCTGATCGGGAAGATGACGATCCGGTAGCCGAGCTCCCGCAGCCGGTCCAGGCTGATCGGCGGGGTCTTGCCGCCTTCGGCCCAGTTGAACAGCAGCGGCACTCCCGGGAACGCCCGGGCGGCCTCGGCGGCCTCGGCGTCCGACACGACGGCCTCGATGAACAGGACGTCGGCACCCGCCTCGCGGTACATCCGGGCCCGGTCCAGAGCCTGCTCCAGGCCCTCCACCGCCCGGGCGTCGGTGCGGGCGATGATCACGAAGTCCGGGCGGGTCCGGGCCGCCACCGCGGCCCGGATCTTCTGGGCCATCTCGCCGGCCGGGATGACCTGCTTGCCTTCCATATGGCCGCACTTCTTCGGGGCCACCTGATCCTCGAGGTGGATCGCGGCCACGCCCGCCGCCTCGTAGGCGCCGACCGTCCGGATCACATTCAGCGGGTTGCCGTACCCGGTGTCCGCGTCGGCGATCACCGGGATGTCCACGCAGTCCGCGATGCGCCGGGCGTTGTCCACCATCTCGGTCATGGTCAGCAGGCCCACGTCCGGGCGGCCGAGTAGTGCCGCCGACGTGCCGAACCCGGTCATGTACACCGCCGGGAAGCCGGCCTCCTCGACCAGCCGCGCGGCCAGCGGGTCGAACGCCCCCGGGGCCACGATGGTCTCGCCGGACTCCAGCAGCGCCCGCAGCCGGGCGGGCCCGCCGGGCCGCGGGGTCAGCCGCCCGGTCACCAGACGGTCGCGGCCGCAGGAGCGGCCGTAGGTGCCGGGCCCGCCAGGCTCTCAGCCACCGCTCTTGCGGCGGAACGAGCGCTTGCTCTGCGCGGGGCCGTGCGCGTTCTGGATCTTGCCGCCGTCCCGCGCGGATTGCCGCGCGTTCAGGTCCGCCTGCTTACCGCGCTTGCGGTCCAGCGCCTCGCGGAACTTGCGCTTCGCGTCGTCCTCGGGACTCTCCGGTCCCGACCCGGCCTCAGCCATGCCGACCTCCTGCCTCCGGCGGGTACCTGCCCCGCAGCCCCCATCCAGTGACACCTGCCCAGCAACACCTGCCGCGGGCGCCTCCCCGGCGACGGGTATCTCCCCAGCCTAGGCGGTCCGGAATCGCCCGGCGCCACGATGACCCGTGCTCCGGCGGTCCCGTGCTCCGGCAACCCCGTGCTCCGGCAATCCGCGTGCTCCGGCAACCCGTGCTCCGGCCCCCAGTGGCACGATGAGGCGGTGGACGGTGACCCTGACCCGCCCGGCGCGTTCGCCGGGCACCTGGTCCGCACGCTGACCGGCGGCGCGCTGACCATGCTGATCAGCCTCGGCTACCGCACCGGCCTGTTCGAGGCGGCGGCGGCCGGCCCCGCGACCAGCGCCGGCCTGGCGGACCGGGCCGGCCTGCAGGAGCGTTACGTCCGCGAATGGCTGGGGGCCATGGTCACCGGGGGGTTCTTCCGCTACGACCCGGTGACCGGGGAGTACACCCTGCCCGCGGAGCACGCCCGCTTCCTCACCGGCTCGGGCGCGGCCAACGCCGCCCCCATGGCCGCCATGCTGCAGGCGTTCGCGGGTGCGCTGCCCGCGCTGGAGCAGTGCTTCACGACCGGCGGCGGGCTGGCCCCGGCGGCGTTCGCCCCGCACTTCGCCGCGGCCGGCGCGGAGCCCGGTGACACGTGGCGGCGGGTCTACGACGAGCAACTGGTCGACGGCTTCCTCGGCGCCGTGCCCGGATTGCGCGCCCGGCTGGAGACCGGGGCGACCGTGCTGGACCTGGGCTGCGGGACCGGGCACGCGGTCACCGTGGCGGCCCGCGCCTTCCCCGCCTCCCGTTTCCTGGGCCTGGACCTCGATGGGCAGGTGCTGGCCCGGGCCGAAGCCCGGCGGGCCCGGCTCGGCCTGGTCAATGCCGCGTTCGTGACCGGCGACGCGGCGGCGCTGCCGGCCCGCCCGCGCTTCGACGTGATCACCGCGTTCGACGCCGTGCACGACCAGCGCTCGCCGCAGGGCGTGCTGCACCAGGTCCGGGACGCCCTGGCCCCGGGGGGCGTCTTCGTGATGGTCGACGCGAAGTTCTCCAGCCACCTGGCGGGCAACGTGGGCCACCCGCTGGCCTCCCTCTGCTACGCGATCAGCCTCCTGTATTGCACCCCCGTCGGCCTGGAGGGCGGCGGTGCCGGGCTCGGGGCCATGTGGGGCACCGAGCTGGCCCGGCAGATGCTGGCCACGGCCGGGTTCGGGCAGGTGGAGATCATGGACTCGCCCCGGCCGCAGAACTGCATTGCCGTCTGCCGGCCGTGATATCCGGGCGCCCCTGGCCGGGCACCACAAGCCGCAAACCACTTGCGTGGGCCGGCCCGGAGGTGGTGATCTGCGGGGATGGATGACGCCGCGTTGCGTGCCGTGTTCGACGAGCAGGTCCGCCGCCGTGCCCGCGCCGACACGCCAGCCGGACGCGCCGAAGCGGACGGCCCGGTCGTCCGCCAGATCGCCAGGGACGGGCACGGATGGTCCGGCATCACCTGGTCGGACCTGGCCGGCCCGTCCGGAGCCGGCGCAGGCCATCGCCGCGCAGGTCCGGTATTTCGCCGCGCTGGGGCGGCCGTTCGAGTGGAAGCTCTACGACTACGATCAGCCTCCTGACCTGGGCGGCCGGCTCGCGGCAGCCGGGTTCGTGCCGGACGAGGACGAGGCGGTGATGGTCGCGGAGGTCTCGGACGTGCCGGCGGACGTCACGCTCCCGGACGGAGTGACCCTCCGGCCGGTGACCACCGGGGCCGACGTGGGGCTGCTCGTCCAGGTCCACGAACGGGTCTTCGGCCGGGACAAGTCCCGGCTCCACCGGGACCTGCTGGCCCAGCTGCGCGAGGCCCCGCAGAGCGTGGCCATGGTGCTGGCCATGGCCGGGGACGAGCCGGTCTGCTCGGCCCGGGCGGACTTCCCGCCAGGCTCGGAGTTCGCCGGGCTGTGGGGCGGCGGGACGCTGCCCGCCTGGCGCGGCCGCGGCATCTACCGCGCCCTGATCGCCTACCGGGCCGGGCTGGCCGCCCGCCGGGGCTACCGCTACCTGACCGTGGACGCGTCCGCCGACAGCGAGCCGATCCTGGGCCGGCTGGGCTTCCGGTGCCTGGCCCGCACCACCCCCTACCAGTGGGCCCCCGGGACGGGCACATGACCGCGACCGGGGTGGCCGTGGTGACCGGGGCCGGATCCGGGCTGGGCCGGGAGATCACCCGGGCGCTGCTGGGGGCGGGCTGGCGGGTGGCTGCCGCGGGCCGCCGGGAGGATGCGCTGCGTGAGGCGGTCGCCGGGCCAGACCTCCCCGGACCAGCCACGCGCGCCGCCCTGCCGGTGGCGACCGACGTCACCGATGCGGGTTCCGTTGCGGCGCTCTTCGAAACCGTGCGCGGCCGGTGGGGACGCGTCGACCTGCTGGTGAACAACGCGGGGATCTTCGGCCCCGGCGGCGCGGTGGACGAGATCGCGCTGGAGGACTGGCGGCAGGCGGTGGACACCAACCTCACCGGCGCGTTCCTGTGCGCGCAGCACGCGGTGCGGATGATGAAGGCGCAGGACCCGCGCGGCGGCCGGATCATCAACAACGGGTCGATCTCCGCGCACGTGCCGCGGCCGAAGAGCGTGGCCTACACCGCCACCAAGCACGCGATGACCGGGCTGACCAAGTCGATCTCGCTGGATGGCCGGGCGTCCGGCATCGCCTGCGGGCAGATCGACATCGGGAACGCGGCGACCGAGATGACCCGGCGGATGGAACAGGGGGTGCTGCAGGCCGACGGGTCGGTGGCCCCGGAGCCGACGTTCGGCGCGGAGCACGTGGCCGCGGCCGTGCTCTACATGGCCGGGCTGCCGCTGGACGCCAACGTGCAGTTCCTCACCATCACCGCGACAGCCATGCCGTTCATCGGCCGGGGCTGAGCCCGGTGCCCAAGCGGGCCAGTTCAGGAGGCCGGGTCAGCGAGCCGGGTCAGCGGGCCGGTTCAGCGGCGGAGCCGGGCCCGGAGCAAGCGGGGGACGGCCGCCCGGCCGGTGATGGGCTGGAAGCTGTCGGACGCCGATCGCAGGGCCTGGTCCTCGTCGTCGCTGAGGTCGATGTCGGCCGCGGCCACGTTGCTCTCCAGCTGCTCGACGCTGGACGCCCCCGGGATCGCGGTCACAGCCGGGCTGCGGATCGCCCAGGCCAGCGCGATCTGGGACGCAGTGGTTCCGTGCGCGTCGGCCACGTCACGCAGCACGCCGATCAGCTCGCTGGCCCGCTCGATGTTGTCCGGCAGGAACAGCGGGTTGGCCCCGCGGACCCGGTTGGCGGGCAGGTTGTCGCGGTGGTAGCGCCCGGACAGCAGGCCCTGGGCCAGCGGGCTGTACGCGATGATCACCCGGCCCTCGGCCTCGGCGTAGGGCAGCAGGTCCCGCTCGGGGGACCGTTCGACGAGGCTGTACTGGACCTGGTTGCTGAGCACCGGGCCGCCCAGCGCCGCCTCGGCAGCCCGCCAGCGGTCTAGCGAGTAATTGCTGACCCCGACCTCGCCGATCAGCCCGACGCGCTGCAGGGCCCGCATCCCGCGCATGGCCGGGCCGTCCCTGACCACCGGGTTCTGCTGGTGCATCTGGTACAGGTCCAGGTGGCGGGCGCCGAGCCGGTTCGCGCTGGCCACCGCGCGCTGTTCGACCACCGGGGCGAGCGGCAGCACCGGGAGGATCTTGGTGGCCAGGAACACCGAGTTCAGGTCCTCACCGAGGGCCTGGCCCAGGATCCGCTCGCTGCGCCCGAATCCGTAGATCTCGGCGGTGTCGAAGAGCGTCACGCCCAGGTCGAGGGCCCGGCGCACGATGGCGTGGGCCTCCTGCTCGGCGTAGGGATCGCCGTACCCCCACTCCTTGGAGCCGAACTGCCAGGTACCCAGGCCGATCTTGGAAATCTGCTTGGCGGTGCCGGTGGCCAGATAGCGCATGGTCCCAGTGTCCGCCACCCGGCCGCGGCCCGCGGACGGAGGGCGGATTGTCGGGGCCGCGGCTTAGCCTGGTCGCGTGACTGGTGAGCAGGCGGCAGGCGAGCACTCGGCGGAGGACCGTTTCGGGGACCTCGTCGATGAGCTGGTCGGCTGCCCCGGCGTGACCCCGCCACGCGGGGGGAGCGGCTTCGGCCGCAGCGCGCTGCGCTGGGAGAAGAAGATCTTCGCGATGCTGGTCCGCGGGCGGCTGGTCGTGAAGCTCCCGGCGGCCCGGGTTGACGCACTGGTCGCCGATGGGGACGGGCTGCGGTTTGATGCGAACAAGGGCACACCGATGAGGGAGTGGCTCAGCCTGCATCCGGAGTCCGGGCTGCCCTGGCTGCCCTTGGCCCGTGAGGCGCTCGACTTCGCCCGGGCCGGACGGTAGCTCCCGTCAGCACCCTGACCGACGCGGCTGGCCGGGCTGCCGCTGGCCAGGGAGGCCTGGGCTTCGTCGCGGCCGCCCTGCCCGGCTGAGCACGCCGCCGCTGTACCTGCCAGGGAGAGGGCAACTCCGGGCGGGACTGGGCGCTGGCCGGCCGGTGAGTGCCGCTTGATCTCACCGTGATGGACGGCCTTTATCGTGGCAGCGTGGCGGGTTTCCAGCAGGGCGAAGAGCCCCGGCGGCGTTTCCCCGCCCTCGATCCCGAGCCGCCGCCCCTGCCCTGGTGGCGGCGGCTGATCGTGCCGGCGTGCGTGCTCGCCGGGGTGGCGGTGGTGGTGACAGCGGTGCGGGTGGTGCCCCCGCTGCTCGCGGGGTCCCCCGCCTCCCGGGCACCGGCCGCCGGGGGCCCAGGGCGACGGCCGGCGGGCCCTCCCGTCCGGGCGGCGGGCCGGGTGGTCTTCATCACCGGGTCCGGGAGCCTCGCTCTCGCGAATCCGGACGGCACTCATGTGGTCCAGGCGGCCGGCCTGGGGAACGTGGGGGACGCGGTGGCGGCCTCGCCGGACGGCAAGTACATTGCGCTGCTCAACGGGCAGATGATCAGCATCAGCCCCGGCCCGGCGCTGGCCAGCTACCCGGGAAGGGTCGAGCTCAGCAGCAACACCACGGTCACCTTGCCGTACCCCTTCGCTGACCACGAGAAGGCCGTGGCGATGCTGCAGGACTTCGGGGATCCGGCCTACTCGTCCACCAACCCCATCTCGGTGGTCTCGATCGCCACCGGCCGGTCGGTCTCGCTGGGCAGCGGGGACCAGGTGGCGGGTGACCCGGCGGCGAAGGGGGTGTTCACCACCGTGAGCGCGCCCCTTCCGGCGCACGCCGTGTCGCTGCAGACCACGGCGGACGCCACGGTGGTGCTGCGCGACGCGGGCCGGCGGCCGGTGCGGCTCGCCACGGCCGGCGAGCTGGGCCACGACGTCGGCCTGCCCCGCCGGCTGGCATTGTCACTTGCCGTGTACCCCAGTCCCACCGGAGCCGAAGCCGCGGTGACGGCCCGGCCCGCCGGGGGTGGATCAGGCGGGGGGATGGTGATCCTTGGCCGGTCCGGCCGGATGCTCGCCGCGCTCCCGGTCCGCGGAGGTGCCGGGCCGGCCCTCAGCGCCCCGGTCTGGTCCCCGTCCGGGGCGTCCCTGGCCTACCTGGGCACCAGCAGCAGCGCTGCTCCCCGGCTGAGCGTCTGGTCCGCGGGCCGGCCGGCTGTCGTCTCCAGCACGCTTCCCTCGTCGGCCGGCCGTTACGGCGCGTGCGTCTGGTCGCCGGACGGCACGTCAGTCCTCTGCCCGGCGGGCGGCGGGTCGGAATGGCTGGTCACCCCCGCGGGCGGGGGGCAGCCCGCGGCCGCCTCTGGGCCCGGGCTGCCGGTGGCGTGGCTGCGATGATCCGGACGGCGGCAATCCTGCGCGGGATGGTGCAACGGGGCGGCACCACCGTGATGATCCTGGCGGTGGCCCTGGTAGCCACCGCGGCCGCGGCTACGGGGCCCATCTACTACCAGGCGGCGCGGACCTCCATCCTGCGTGACACCGTGGCGGGCACGGGGTTCGCCGGCCGCGGCTACGAGGCCAACGAGACCGGCGCGATTCCCGGCCTGCTCGGGCAGCTGCAGCCGGCGGTGCGCAGCCAGCTACGCCACAGCCTGGGCACCCTGTCGGGACGCGGGCTGTTCGCCGCGCCTGTGTACGCGGTGGAGACCTCTATGTTCTACCCGCAGTACGACACGTCGGTCCCGCTGGTCTGGCGGAGCCGCGTGTGCGCGCAGCTGCGGATCAGCGGCCGCTGTCCCACAGCCCGCGGCCAGGTCCTGGTCAGCCACCGCATGGCGGTCCTGACTGGCTGGCACCTCGGCCAGCGCGTGCGGTTCGCCGGCTGGCCGCCCTTCACGATCACCGGGCTCTACCGGATGCCGGATCAGGGCCGCGGGTACTGGTTCGGCCGCGGTTCCCTCTATTTCTCGGCCCTCAGCCCCATCGATGCCCTGTTCACCGCGCGGTTCACGCTGGAGCAGGGGCCCCCGCAACAGCAGGGCACCGCGGTGGCGGACGACCTGCTGAACCAGGCCCGGCTGGCCGGCAGCGAGGTCCCCCAGCTGGCGGCGAGCATGACGGCCTTCACCACCTCCGCCGCGCTGCAGCAGCAGCAGGTCCTGGTGACCACCGCCATCCCGGCCACCCTCCAGGCGGTGCAGGCCAGCTGGCGTGCTGTGGAAATCCCGGTGGTCCTCATCACGGCGCAGCTGCTGGCCGCGTGCCTGCTGCTGCTGTTCCTGTCTGTCACCGAGGCGATCGACGCGCGCGGGCACGAGGTGTCCCTGGCCAAGCTGCGCGGCCGCGGTGGCTGGCGGACGATCCTGTTCGGGATGTCCGAACCCGTGCTGCTGCTGGCGCTGGCCCTGCCAGCCGGCATCCTGGCCGGGTGGGCCGCGACGGCGGCGCTCAGCCGGGTCCTCCTGCGCCCGGGCACCGCAGTCGGGCTGCCCCCGCTGGCCTGGGCCGCGGCCGGCCTGGCGACCGCGGGCGGCCTGCTGGCCGTGGTGCTCGCCGCCCGGCGGACCCTGAGGCGGCCCGTCGTGGAGGAATGGCGCCGGTCCGGCCGCAAACCCGCCCCGCGGGGCTGGGTGGCGGACGCGGTCCTGGCTACCGGGGCTGCCGCGGGCCTGCTGGACCTGGCCGTCACCGGGCAGATCGGGTCGGCCCGGCACGGCGCCCTGGGCCTGCTCGTCCCGGGCTTGCTGGGGCTGGCCATCGCCGTCATCGCCTCACGGCTGCTCCCGCTGGCCTGCCGGTCGGCCTTCGCCCGGACCGGCACCCGGGGTGGCCTCGGCCTGTTCCTCGCGCTCCGCCACGTCGCACGGCGCCCGGGCGGGACCCGGACCACGATCGTGCTCGCGACCGCGTTCGCCCTGAGCACCTTCGCGGTCACCGCGTGGGCGGTGGACCGCAACAACGAGCACCTCGTCGCGGCGGCGGAGGTCGGCGCGCCGGTGGTGCTCACGGTCGGGGTCCCGGCGGGCAGGAATCTCGGGGTCATCGTGGACCGCGCTGACCCCAGTGGCCGCCGGGCCGCCGCCGTGGACCGCTACACCAGCACGTCCAGCGGCAGCGCCGGCCTGACCGTGCTGGGCGTGGACCCGCAGCGGTTCGCCCGGGTCGCCGCGTGGCGTCCGGGCTTCACGACCCGGCCGCCTGCCGACCTGGCCCGCCAGCTGGCCCGGCCGGCGCCGGCGCCGGTCATCCTCACCGGCAGCGCGCTGCGGGTCACCGTGGACGTCCACGCGCTGTCGCCGGCGAAATCGGTGCTGTCCGCGGACGTCACCACCGGGGCGTCGCCGGTGATCCTGGGCCCGCTGCCTGCCCGCGGCGCAGTCACCCTGACCGCGCCGCTGGTCGGCTGCCCATGCGTACTCCAGGATCTCGACCTCACCCCGCCGAGGAACTTCCTGCAGAGCCCGGTGACGGGGTCGGTCACGATTAGCGCGGTGCAGGTGCGGAGGGCAGCAGGGTGGGTGCCTGCCGCGGCCGGCCTGCTGTCCGCCGCGTCGCGGTGGCGTCCCGGGCGTATCGACAACCCGCCGGACCGGATCACGGGATCCGCGGCCGGCCTGGACTGGACGTTCGCCGGGCACCCCCGCCAGGACTCCCTTCTCGTCTCCGCGAACCGGCCCTATCCGCTGCCCGCGGTGGTGTCCAGCGCCATGCTCAGCCACGGGGAACAGCTCGCCTCCGGGGTGGGGCTCGACGGCAGCCCGCTCGAACTGCGGGTGATCAGCGCCGCGAGCGTCGTCCCGGGAACGCCGCAGGCCGGGGAGGTGGTTGACCGCCGGTACGCGGAACTCGCCGCGGGAGAAAACTTCCCGGACGCCAGCCAGCAGGTGTGGCTCGCCGCCGGGGCCCAGGCCAGCATCGAGCCGCGGCTGAAGGCCGCCGGGCTGCGGGTGCTGTCGGTGCGCACCACGGCGTCCGTGGCCACGGGCTTCGCCCGGCAGGGCCCCGCCCTGGCCAGCGTGCTGTTCCTGGCTGACGCGGCGGCCGCGGCGCTGCTGGCCGCCGGGGCGGCCGTGCTCGGCCTGTACCTGTCCGCGCGCCGGCGCCGCTACGAATATGCGGCGCTCTCGGCCTCCGGGGTGGCCACCGGCACGCTCCGCCGGGCTGTCCTGAGCGAGATGGCACTGGTGCTCGGCTTCGGCGTCGTTATCGGCATCGGCAGCGGGCTGCTCGCCGCGGTGCTGGCCCTGCGCACCGTGCCGGAGTTCCTGACCACGCCCGTGGCCCCGCTGTCCTACGTTCCGGCTGCGGGGCCGCTGGTCCTGCTGCTCGGCGCGGCGATCGCGTTGCTCGCGGCCGCCGCGGTCACGGCGAGCGTGCTGCTCATCCGCGGGATCAGCCTGGATCAGCTGCGGGAGACGCCGACATGACCACGGTGCTGGTGCGCTGCGAAGGCCTGGTCCAGGTGTACGGGTCGCCGGGGGAGGAGATCACGGCGCTGCGCGGGGTGGATCTCGCCGTGGCCGAAGGGGACACCGTGGCCCTCCTCGGCCCGTCGGGAGCCGGGAAATCCACGCTGCTGTGGCTGCTCGCCGGCCTGCTGCGGCCCACCGCCGGCGTGGTCGAGGTGTGCGGGCGGCGCCTGGGCGAGCTGACTGGCCGGTCCGCTGCGGACATGCGGCTGCGCGACGTCGGCGTGGTGCTCCAGAACCCGGGCCGCAACCTGCTGCACAACGAAACCGCCCTGGGTAACGTGCTGTTCGCCCAGGGCCCGACCCGCCGGTCCCGGGCGGTCAAGCGGCGCCGCGCGGCGGGCCTGCTCGACGCGGTGGGCCTGAGCCCGGCCGCCCGCCGGACCGCCGCGGCTCTCCGGCGGCGAACAGCAGCGGCTCGCCCTCGCCGTCGCCCTGGCCAACGGTCCCCGGCTGCTGCTCGCGGACGAGCCGACCAGCCAGCTCGATCACGACACCGCGGGCGCCGTCGTGGACCTGATCCGCGCGGCCAACGAGGACCTGGGCACCACAGTGGTGGTGGTGACGCACGACCCGGACGTCGGGAGCGCCCTGGGCCGCACCGTGACCATCCGCGACGGGCGGGTGGGCGCGGAGGGCCATCAGGGCGAGGACTACCTGGTCGTGTCCCGCGACGGCTCGGTCCAGCTGCCCGACGAGATCCTGCAGGGCACTCTGCCGCCCGGCTCGCTGGCCCGCGCGGTGCCGACCGCCGAGGGCGTCGAACTGCGCCGCGTCGACCTGGAACGGGGCTGACATGCTCGAGGCGCGCGGCCTGCGGTACGTCCGGGACGGCCAGACCATCCTGACCGGGGTGGACGTCGCAGTGGATCCAGGTCAGAGCCTCGCGGTGACGGGGCCGTCCGGGTCGGGCAAGTCCAGCCTGCTGGCCGTGCTCGCGGGCCTGGCGCGGCCGACCGCCGGCCAGGTTTCCCTGAACGGTGCGCCGCTCACCGGCTTCGCCGGGCCCGCCAGCGGCGTGGCCCTGGTGCTGCAAGGCTACGGGCTGGTCTCCCTGCTCACCGCGGCGGAGAACATCGAGGTCGCGCTCCGCGCGGGCGGCCGCCCGGCGGCCGCGGCCCCGGTGACCGCCCGTGCCGCCCTGGCCCAGCTCGGCCTGGAGGCACACGCGGACCAGCTGGTCGAGGAGTTGTCCGGCGGGCAGCAGCAGCGCGTCGCGGTAGCCCGCGCGCTGGCCCTCAAGCCCAAGCTGCTGATCGCGGACGAGCCGACCGCCGAGCTTGATCCGGCGGCCCGGGCCCTGGTGCTGGCCCGGATCTTCGGCATCGTCACGGAGGGCGGATCGCTGGTGGTGGCCACGCACGACCCGGAGGTGGCCGAGAAGTGCGACCGGGTCCTGGATCTGCGGGCCAGCGCCTGACTTCACGGCCCCGGTCACGCGGGGAACCTGCCGTGGAAGTGCCCATGGCGGGGCCCCCTCGCCACCGGCCCGCGCAGCGCTGGACGTGGGGGCGCCACGCAGCCACATTCCGGTCCATCGGCCGTAACCAAAACCTAACCTTTTAATGTCTGTAGGCTGAGCTGGCCTGACTCGTAGTATCAACGGTTACGCTGTTTTGCGGCAGTAAGGCAAAGCGGCGTCGATCTTCCTTCTTCGATACATGTTAGTAGCATTTCACCGAGCCATTATAGGCAACGGTCCCGTGCCTGCGTAGTGTGGCTTGTGCCATGCACCATGTACGGGAAAGGGGACCCAGCACATGTTACGGAAATTCGTCATCACGGGGGCTTTAGCTGCCGGTCTTTGCGTCACCTTGGCCGCATCGGCCGGCGCTGCCGTTACGGCCAATCCGGGGCGTAACCAGGCCACCACGCGCGCTAAGCCTGCTGCCGCCCTGCCGCCCAATGTCCGCGCCCAGCTCGCCGCGGACAAAATCATGAACGCTGATCAGTCTGCCCTCACCGGCAGGCCGTCCACGACGATGAGACCGCTCGCAGCCGTCCACGACCATTCCCTGCTCGGGGTCTCTATCACCAAGGCCGGGCTCAGGGTCAGCGTGGCCGGCGCACCCACGGCAGCACTGCGGCGAGCCATCGGATCCGAGGCTGACGGCGTGCCCGTGACGATCCAGACGGTGGCGCACAGCGAACTCCAGCTCCAGGCCGTTCAGGCGAAGATAACGCATGATCTGGCCTACTGGTCAAGGCGCGGCATTCGTATTACCACGTGGGGGCCGGACGTCACCTCAGATAAGGTGAGCGTCACCCTGGCCAGCTATTCAGCCGGGGCCGCGGCAGAAATTACCGCACGATACGGCGAATCCTGGGTAGCGGTGTCACCGGGCGCGATCACGGCCAGGCCCTCCGACGGCCGGACCGACGACTACAGTCCCTGGTTCGGAGGGGATGAAGTCGTGCACTTCCTCTACACTTCCGGTGGCAAGAACTACTATTCGATATGCACCAGCGGCTTCGGCCTGCAAAGTGGCAGCACGTACTACGTCCCGACCGCGGGCCACTGTATCGAATCGAATTTCAGCAGCGACTTCTACAACCCTGGCGGCGGCTCGTACGGGACCTTCGTCGGCTACACGACCACCCACGACACCCTGCTCATCCAGGCATCAGGAGCCAACGGCGTCATCTGGTCAGATCCCACCAGCGTGACCAGGACGGTCACGGCCGTCGCCTCGACCGACCCGGTCAACGGCCTTATCTGCACGGATGGTTATACCAACCGGGAAGTATGCAGCGTGAAGATCGAGAGGACCAACCAGAACGTCACGTACTCGATAAATGGCGTCAACACCACGGTGACGAATACCGTCTACGCGTGCCAGACAAGTAACAAGAACGCCTTCTCTCCTGGCGACAGCGGCGGCCCGGTCGAGACTACGATCGGCAGCGGTCAGGCCACGGCGCGCGGCGAGATTCTCGCGTACGTGGTCGGGTCCGAGTACTGCGGGTGGTACCTGCCGGAGCGGTACGTCGAGAGCGACTGGGGCGTGACGGCCATCCACTAAGGGATCATTAAATGCATCCACTGACCGCGAAGACTGCGCTGCTGGCGTGCGCCATGCTGGCCGCCGCAGGTTGCGGGTCAGCCGTAGCCCCGGCCCCCCACGCGGGGCCGGGGCTACGGCTCGTCGCCTACCACCCCACGGCGGGCCAGCCCATCCCCTCGACCCTGGTCGCCACGACCGGCTTTGGGCTTCGTCCTTCCGTGCACGCCGGCTACGCGTGTTTCGCAGCCGGAGGGAAGGCGCTGGAATGGCCCCCGGGATACTCGGCGGTCGTGGAACGGGACGGCACGGTGCACATACTGGGCAGAAGCGGCCGTGTGATCCTGCGGACCGGGATGTCGGTGCAATGGGATCAGGCGGATGTCACCAGCCGCGGCGACGCCTGCGCCAAGGCCGGAACGACCGTGACCGCGATCATCGATATCGTCTCCGGCCACTTCTCCGCCGGGTAGGTGTCCATGCTGGGGCCAGCCGTTCGTCCTTAGAGTGGAGTCGGCGAACCGCGCCGGCCGGACCTAAGGGAGCAGCTCATGCCTCTGTACGTCGCGCTGACCTACACCCCGGACGTGGACTGGACGGACCCGGAGTTCGCGGGCGAGATGAAGGAGTGGAACGAGTTCGGGCAGGGTGCGGCGGCCGTGATCCGGGGCGGGAACGCGCTCTACCCGACCGCTACCGCCACCACCGTGCGGACCCAGGGCGGCAAGGGCGGTGACGTGATCACCACCGACGGCCCGTACGCCGAGACCAAGGAAGCGCTGACCGGCTTCTACCTGCTGGAGTGCGCCGACCTGGACGAGGCGGTCAAGCTGGCCGCGCAGATGCCGGCGGCCTGGAACGGCGCGGTGGAGGTCCGGCCGGTCATCCAATTCTGACCGTGCAGGCTGGTGACCGTGCAGGCTGGTGACCGTGCAGGCTGGTGACCGTGCAGGCGGATGACGCGCTGGCGCGCCTGGTCCGCGAGGAGGGGACCGGCGTGCTGGCCACCCTGATCCGCGTCCTCGGCCAGGTCGACCTGGCCCAGGATGCGGCGCAGGACGCCATGGTCCGGGCCCTGGAAACCTGGCCCCGCGACGGCGTGCCGGGCAACCCGCGCGGCTGGCTGCTGGTCACCGCGAAACGCCGGGCCGTGGACATCATCCGCCGGGAGGCGCGGCGGGCCGGGAAAGAGACGGAGGCGATGATGTTCGCCGATCCGGTTCCCGGCTCCGCCGAGCCTCCCGAGATCATCCGGGACGACCTGCTCCGGCTGGTGTTCACCTGCTGCCACCCGGCGCTGGCCCTGGAAGCACAGGTGGCGCTGGCCCTGCGCACCCTGGGCGGGCTGTCCACCGCGGAGGTGGCCCGCAGCCTCCTGGTGCCCGAGCCGACCATGGCCAAGCGGCTGTCCCGGGCCAGGCAGAAGATCGCGCAGGCCAGGATCCCCTACCGGGTCCCAGACGCCGATGAGCTGCCCGGCCGGCTGGCGGGTGTGGCCGCCACCGTCTACCTGATCTTCAACGAGGGGTACGCGGCCGGGGCGGGGGCGGACCTGGTCCGGGTCACGCTGACCGCGGAGGCGCTCCGCCTGGCCCGCCTGCTGGCCGGCCTGATGCCGGACGAGCCGACCGTGCTCGGGCTGCTGGCCCTGCTGCTGCTGACCGACGCGCGGCGCTCAGCCCGGGTGGACCCGGACGGCCTGCCGGTGCTCCTGGCCGACCAGGACCGGAGCCGATGGGACGCGGAAGCCATCAAGGAAGGCGTGGAGCTGGTCGGCCGCGCGCTGCGGCGGACCCCGGACCATCCCGACCAGTACGTGGTGCAGGCGGCCATCGCCGCGTGCCACGCGCTGGCCCCGGCCTACGCCGGGACCAACTGGGACGCGGTGATCTCCTGGTATGACGTGCTGCCCGGCCTGGCCGGGTCACCCGTGGCCCGGCTGAACCGGGCCGCGGCGGTGGCGGAACGGGACGGTCCCGGGCCGGGCCTGGCCCTGGTGGACGCGATCGACGGCCTGACCGGGTACCCGTGGTGGCACGCGACCCGCGCGGAGCTGCTGCAGCGGCTGGGCCGGCCCGCCGAGGCCCGCGCGGCCTACGAGCGGGCGCTCGCCCTCGGCATGAACGAGCCCCAGGCCGGGCACCTGCGCGGCCGCATGTCCGGGCTGCCCCCGCAGTAACGGGGTTCCCCGCGCCGCATCCCGCGCCGTGTCCGCCGGGGCCGCGGTCCCGCCCCGGGGCCCGTCCCCGCCCGGGCCCGCGTCTCCGCCCGGGGGGCGTCCCCAGACGGCAAGGCGCGCCCGGCCGGCGCATGATGGAGTTATGGATACCGCGGATGTGGTCACCGGAGGGCACGCCGGGTACTCGGGTGCCTGCCCCTTCACCGTGGACAAGCCGGTCATGCGGCAGCGGTGGGAGCGGCTGACGTTCCTGCACTGGCCCTACGACCCGGCCGACGTCCAGCGGCTCCTGCCCGGCGGCCTCACGGTGGACACCTTCGACGGGGCCGCCTGGGTCGGCCTGGTCCCGTTCTTCATGCGCGTCCACACCCCGGGAGACCGCGGCATCCCCTGGGTCTCGAACTTCTGCGAGACCAATGTCCGGACCTACGCCCGGGACCAGGAGGGGCGGGCCGGCATCTGGTTCCTGTCGCTGGACGCCGCGCGCCTCGGGGCGGTCGCGGTGGCCCGGGCCAGCTACCAGCTGCCGTACTTCTGGTCCTCGATGCGGCTGACCGGCCCGCTCGCCAGCCCGTTCCCCGGGCCGTCACCCGGGCAGGCCCCGGACGCAGTCGCCGGCCCGGCCGCCGGCCAGGAGGTCGCCTATTCCTGCCGCCGCCGCCTCCCAGGCCCGCTCCCCGCGGGCAGCCAGGTGCGCGTCCGCGTGGGTGCGGCTTTCCAGCCCGCCGAACTCGGGGACCGGGATCACTTCCTGACCGCCCGGTGGATGCTGTTCAGCGTGCTGGCCGGACGCCAGTTCTTCGCCCGTGCCGAGCACGCGCCGTGGCCGCTGCACCGCGCGGAGGCGGTGAGCGTGAACGACAGCCTCATCACTTCGGCGGGGCTGCCCGCCCCCCGCGGTGAACCCCTGATCCACTACTCGCCAGGGGTGGACGTCCGGATCGGCTGGCCCGAGCGCTACCGCGGGCCGGCCGGGAACCCGGCGTCAGCCTAGACGGGCTGCCCGTCCACGGTCAGCTCCACCCGGTCCGGGTAGAAGCTCATCAGGCCGGCGATCTGCGCGGCCTCCGGGATGGGCTTCTCGTAACTCCACACCAGGTCGGTGTAGACCTCGCCGCTGACCTCAGCCGACCAGTACGACGCCTCGCCCTTGAACGGGCAGGTCGTGTGCAGGTCAGTGGGCCGCAGCAGGTCGGTGCGGACGTCCTCGCGCGGCACGTAGTACCGGGTCGGCAGGCCCGTCTCGTCCAGCAGTACCGCCCGATTGGTCTCGGCGATCTTCTCGCCGCCCAGGGTGACGACGACGTGCGAGGTCGCTTCGTTCGTGGTGATCGTGTGCCCTTTAGCCATACCGGGTGAACTCCCCGGCGCCGGCGTTGATTCCGGCCGCCGCCGCGGGCTGGGCGGCAGCACCCCTGCCCGCCTGCCATCCCGCCCCTTTTTTCCGCAACGAAAATCGCTCGCGCCCGGCCGCCACCCGGGCCGCGGCGGGGACAGGGGACCGGTAAACCACGGTCTCCCGGCGCCGCCCCCACCCCCTCCGGAGGGACCGGCGACCGGTAAACCACCCGCGCCGTCCCTGCGCCACCCCACGCATCCACCCGGAACGGGGACAATGGCAGCGGGAGGTGGACGGTGCGGATCGGCATCCTGGGCCCGCTGGAGGTGCGGGACGAGGCCGGGCAGCCCGTGCGGCTGGGCGGCCCGCGGCTGCGTGCGCTGCTGATCCGGCTCGCCCTCGACCCCGGGCGCACGGTCGCGGCGGACCGGCTGGCTGGTGACCTATGGCCCGGCGACGGTCCGGGGCAGGCCGGCCCGGCCGACTCCGGCAACGCCCTCCAGGCCCTGGTGTCCCGGCTGCGGCACGCGGCCGGGACCGGCATCGTCGAGCACCGCGCGGGCGGCTACCGGCTGGCCGTGGACGCCGGTGACGTCGACGCGGCCCGCTTCGAGCGGCTGGTCGCCGAGGGCCGCACGGCCCTGGCGGCCGGAAATCCCGCCGCCGGCGCAGCGCTGCTGCGCGAGGCCCTGGACCTGTGGCGCGGCCCCGCGCTGGTGGACGTGGAGGACGCCGCGTTCGCGGCCGGGCCGGTGGCCCGGCTGGAGGAACTCCGGCTGGCCGCGACCGAGGACCGGATCGAGGCGGACCTGGCCCTCGGCCGGGGCGCGGAACTGGCCCCGGAAGCCGAGGAACTCGCTACCGCCCACCCGCTCCGGGAGCGGCTGCGCGGCCAGCTGATGCGCGTGCTGTACCTGGCCGGGCGGCAGGGCGACGCGCTCGCGGTGTACGAGGACACGCGGCGGCTGCTGGCTGACCGGCTGGGCGTGGACCCGTCCCCGGCGCTGTCCGCCGTGCACCTGGCCATCCTCCGCGCCGACCCGGGTCTCGGCCAGGCGGCGGCCCATCGGGGAGCCGCGGCCCAGCCGGTCACCCCGGCCCGGGGCGACCCCGTTCGCTCCGTCGCAACCCCGGCTCCGCCGACCGCGGCGCCGTCCTCAGCGGATCCGCCGACTCCGTCCGTCCGCCGGCCCCGGCTCCGTCCCCTGCGGTTCCGCCGACCGCGGCTCCGCCCATCCCCGATCCGTCCAGCACGGCTGGGCCCACCCCACCCACCCCACCCACTCGGACCCCATCAGCCCCATCAACCTCATCGGCCTCATCAGCACCGTCAACCCCATCAGCACCATCAACCTCATTCTGACCCTTCTGCCCCTTCAGCCACCTCCACCCCGCTGGCACCAGGCGCGTATCGTCCCGCCCGCACCAGCAACCTGCCCGCGCAGCTGACCAGCTTCGTGGGCCGGGACGAGGAGCTGAACCGGGTCAGCAAGCTGCTCGGCGAATCCCGGCTGGTCATCCTGACCGGGCCCGGCGGCACGGGGAAGACGCGCCTGGCCATCGAGGCCGCGGCCCGGCACGCGGATCAGATGCCCGACGGTGTCTGGTTCGTCCCGCTCGCGCCGGTCGGGGACTCGCTGGACGTGCCCCAGGCGGTGCTGGCCGCGATCGGCGCGCCGGAGGCGGTATGGATGGCGGACGGGGACCCCGTCCGTGCGGTCCTCCCGCCCCTGGACCGGCTGGCCGACATTCTGGCCGCCCAGCAGCTGGTCCTGGTGCTGGACAACTGCGAGCACCTGATCGGTGCCGTGGCCCGGCTGGCCGGCCGGGTGCTGGGAGAGGCGCCTGGGGTGCGCATCCTGGCCACCAGCCGCGAACCGCTCGGCGTGACGGGGGAGACCCTCTGCCCGGTGCCGTCGCTGCCGCTCCCGCCGGACGGCGCCACCCCCGCGGAGGCCCTGGAGTACGGGTCGGTCCGGCTGCTCGCCGAGCGGGCCGCCGCGGTCCGGCCCGGGTTCACCATCGATGAGGTGAGCGCGGAGCCGGTCATCCGGATCTGCCGGGCGCTGGACGGTAACCCGCTGGCCATCGAGCTGGCGGCCGCGCGGCTCCGTTCGCTGACCCCGGCCCAGGTGGCGAGCAGGCTTGACGACCGGTTCAGCCTGCTCACCGCGGGCAGCCGGACCGCCCTGCCGCGCCACCAGACGCTGCGGGCCATCGTGGACTGGAGCTGGGACCTGCTGGACGAGGCGGAGCGCAGGATCTTGCGGCGCCTGTCGGTGTTCAGTGGCGGCGCTACGCCCGGCGCGGCCGAGCAGGTGTGCGGGCCCGCCGACGACCCGGCCGGCCTTCTCGACGTGATCGCCTCCCTGGTGGACAAGTCGCTGGTCACCGCGACCGGCGAAGCCGAGGTGCGGTACCGGCTGCTGGAGACGGTGCGTGCCTACGCCGCGGAGCGGCTGGCCGAGGCGGGGGAGGAGGAGCAGGTCCGGGCGGCGCACGCTCGCTACTTCCTCGATCTGGCCGAGCAGGGCGAGCCGAGGCTGCGCAGCGCTGACCAGCTCACCTGGCTGGCCCGGCTGTCCGCCGAGCACGACAACTTCGCCGCCGCGCTGCGGTACGTGATCGGGGCCCGGGACGCGCAGGCCGGGCTGCGTTTCATCGCGGCGCTGTCCTGGTTCTGGGTCATGCGGGACTACGAGACCGAGGCCGGGGAGTGGGCGGGCGCGGTCCGCGACATCATCGCCGGGCCCGTGCCGCCGGGTCTGGGCGACGCCTACGCCATCTGCCACATCGTGTCCGCGATGACGGCGGCGTCGCAGGCCGAGGACGCCTCTCCCACCTTGCTCATGGACACGCTGAGCACGGCCGCGTCCGTGGCGGGTCCCAATCCTGGCCACCCGCTGCTGGTGCTGGCCCAGCCCATGCTGGCCTTTTTCACCGGGGAACGGGACCAGGCCATGCAGGAGCTGGACGCCCTGGCGGAGCACCGGGATCCGTGGGTCCGGGCCGCCCGTCACGCGATGGCTGGGCACCTGGCCCTGAACTTCGGGCAGATCGGCAACGCGGGCGACCACCTGGCCCAGGGCTACGCGGAATTCCAGGTCATCGGGGACCGCTGGGGGATCATCCTGTGCCTGGCCGGGCTGGGCGAGGTGGAGATGGCCCGTGACCACCCGGAGGAGGCACTGCGGATCCTGGCCGAGGCCCGCGGGCTCGCGGCCAGCGGGCTGCACGGCAACTTTTCCGACATGATGCTGATCTCGATGGGACGGGCCCGGGCCAGGTGCGGTGACCTCGACGGAGCGCGCGAGGACCTGGAGCGCGGCGTGCGGATCGCGGAACGGATCGGCGAGCACGACGACGGCGCCCGCGGCTACCTGGCGCTGGGGGAACTGGCCCGCCTGACCGGGGACCTGGACCAGGCCCGGTACCTGGTCGAGCGGGCCCGGGAGATCACTGAGCCCAAGATGCGCCTGCCGGGCATGGGCCTGCTCGTGATGAGCGCCTACAGCAAGCTGGGCTGCCTGTCCGAGCAGCAGGGCGACCTGGCGGCGGCCGCCCGGTGGCACGCCCAGGCCATCGGCATCGCCGCCAGCAGTGCGGAGGTCTTCCTGCCCAGCCATCCAGCCCTGGCCGAGGTGGTCGAGGGACTCGCCGCGCTCGCCGCCGCGCAGGGGCAGCCGGTCCGCGCGGCCGAGCTCCTCGGGCTCGTGCACGCCCTGCACGGGTTCCTCGACGAGGCGAGCCTCGAAGTGAGCCGCACCACCGCCACCGTGACCGCGGCGATCGGTACGCACGCGTTCGACGAGGCCTACGGGCGTGGCCGGCGGCTCACCCGCAGCGACGCCCTGGCGCTGGCGCCCTGACCAGGAGGTTCCTGGCCAGGGCGGCGCCACGGCGCCAGCGGGGCGGGATCGGCGGACCATCCTGGCGGTCCGGCGTGGTCAGACCCGGCGGCGGTACATCCGCATGGCCAGCGGGAAGGCCACCACCACGATGCCGGCCGCCCAGGCCAGCGCGTACATCGCGTGGCTGGCCACCGGGCCGCCCACGGTCAGCCCGCGCACCGCGTCGGCCAGGGAAGTGACCGGGTTGACCTTGACCCACGCCTGCAGCCAGCCTGGCATGCTCTGCGTGCTGGGCATCAGGATGCTGCTGCCGAACACCAGCGGCATGATGAAGATGAACGCGATCCCCTGCACGGTCTCCGGGGAAGGCGCGACCAGCCCGATGAGCACCGAGATCCAGCACACCGCCAGGTAGAACACGTAGGCCAGGGCGAACGCGGCCAGCACCGGGAGCACCCCCGTGTGGAACCGGAACCCAAGCAGCGAGCCGAACCCGGTCAGCACCACCATCACCACGCAGAACCGGGCCGTGTCGCCGAGCACCGCGCCGACCAGCGGTGCGGACCGCGCGATCGGCAGGCTGCGGAACCGGTCGAACACGCCCTTGTGAATGTCCTCGCACAGCGCGGTGCCGAGCCCCATGGTCGCGAACACGGCCATCTGCGCGACCAGGCCGGGGAGCAGCAGTTCCAGGTAGGCGTGGGTGCTGCCGCTCACCGCGCCCCCGAAAACGAAGAGGAACAGCACCAGGAACACGATCGGCATCAGGATGACGTCGAGCAGCTTCTCCGGAGAGTGCTTGAGCTGGATCACGTTGCGCCAGGCCAGGGTGAGCGAGTGGGCCAGGGCCTGGCGGGCGCCGATGCGGCGGCGCAAGGGGGTTTCTGGCGGTGCCACGGCCGGGGCCGGCACCTGCAGCGTAGTCATGCCGCCTGCCCTTCGTTGTCAGTCAGCGACTCGCCGGTCAGCGACTCACGGGTTCCGGCGGAGTCCTCGGCGGGGTGGCCGGTCAGGGTCAGGAAGACCTCGTCCAAGCTGGGCAGCCGGAACGCCAGCTCGGCAGCCATCAGGCCGGCCTCATCCAGCCGGCGCACTACGGCCGGCAGCAGCGCCGGATTGCTGGCGGGCGCGGTGACCAGGCCGGTCTCCTCGCTGATCTCGGGCACGGTGCCGGTCACGTCCGCGACGATCGCCGCCACCCGCCCGGTCTCGGCGCGGTCCGCTGCCCGGACCACCAGGGTCTGGCCGCCGGTCCTCGACTTCAGTTCCGCGGGCGTGCCGTCCGCCACCACCAGGCCGTGGTCGATCACCGCGATCCGGTCGGCCAGTTCGTCGGCCTCCTCCAGGTACTGCGTGGTGAGCAGCACCGTGGCGCCCCCGGCCACCACGCTGCGGATCGTCTGCCACACCTGGATGCGCGCCCGGGGGTCGAGCCCGGTGGTCGGCTCGTCCAGGAACAGCACCCGGGGCTCACCGACCAAACTGGCCGCCAGGTCCAGCCGGCGCCTCATGCCGCCGGAATAGGTCTTGGCCGCCCGGCCGGCGGCGCCGGTCAGGTCGAAACTCTCCAGCAGTTCCGCCGCGCGGGCGCGGGCCCTGGCCCGGCTGAAGCCCAGCAGGCGGCCGATCATGATTATGTTCTCGGTGCCGGTCAGCTCGCCGTCCACCGACGCGAACTGGCCGGTCAGCGCGATCAGCTGGCGGACCTGCACCGCGTCGGCGACCACGTCGTACCCGCAGATCCGGGCCTGCCCGGCGTCCGCTTTCAGCAAGGTGGCCAGCACCCGGACCGCCGTGGTCTTGCCGGCGCCATTCGGCCCCAGCAGGGCCAGGACCGTGCCCGGCCCGGCGGCCAGATCAACGCCGCGCAGCGCCTCAGTGCGGCCAAAGCGCTTGGTCAGCCCCTGGGCCTCGATTGTGTTGGTCATGTGCCTTCCCCGTGATAGCCGTTAGGTGACTGTCACTGTCACTGTCACGGATGGCGCTGACAGGTCACGGCCAGCTCACTGACAGGAACCGGCCCGTGCGCTGACAGGAACCGGCCCGTGCGCTGACAGGAACCGGCCCGTGCGCTGACAGGAAGCACGCCCGGGGTTCAGCCGGCGGTCAGCAGCCGGATTGGCTCCCCGCGCTGCCAGGCGGCGATGTCCTCGACCGCGTCCTCGTACCAGTGGCTCATGGTGCGCGTGGTCACGTACCCGAGGTGCGGGGTCAGCACCGTCCGCGGTGCGTGCCGGAGCGGGTCGTCCGCAGGCGGCGGCTCCGTGTCGTACACGTCCAGGCCCGCACCCGCGATCCAGCCCTCGTTCAGCGCCCGGAGCAGGGCCGCGGAATCGATGATCGGTCCCCGCGAGGTGTTGACCAGGTAGGCGGTCGGCTTCATGCTGCGCAGCTCGCGCTCGGTGATGAGGCCGCGGGTCCGGTCGGACAGCATGAGATGGACGCTGACCACGTCCGCCGCGGCGAACAGGTCCTCCTTGCTCACCGCCCGCACGCCCGCTTCGGCGGCGACGCCCGGGTCCAGGTTCTGGCTCCAGGCGATCACGTCCATCTGGAAAGCCTGCGCGATACGGGCCATCTGGCGTCCGATGCGGCCCAGGCCGGCCAGGCCGAGGGTGGAACCAAGCAGGTCGGTGCCCACGGTGTGCTGCCATCCGCCCTCGCGGACCGAGGTCGCCTCCTCAGGCAGGTGGCGGACCAGGGAGAGGATGAGCGCCCAGGCCAGCTCGGCGGTATTCGTGGTGCGCGGCCCGCTGGTCCCGGACACGATCACGCCGTGCTCGGCGGCGGCCCGCAGGTCGATCGAGGCGTTGTGCAGGCCCGTGGTGATCAGCAGCTTCAGATCCGGCAGCTGGGCGAGCAGTTCACGGTCGAAGCGCGTCCGCTCCCGCATGGCCACGATCACGGCCGCGCCGTCCAGGCCGCGGACCAGTTCGCCGCCCGCCAGATGCTCGCGGATAGCCACCCACTCCGCCCCGGCCGGGCGGTCCGCCAGCGAGTACTGCTCCACCAGCCCCTGGTAGTCGTCCAGGGCCACCACGCGCACCGTCATGCCGCCTCCAGCCGGGTCCGTCACGGGATTATCTGCGCCAGGGACAGGATGCCAGGGCCGTCCCCGGCACGGTCCCGGGGAGCCCCGGCCGGGCCGGCCGTATACTGCATCCGGGGGACACCCCCTAAGGCAGCCATGACGATATCGGACGACACCGACCCAGCCTCGTCCCCGCCCGCTCCGCGTGACACCGGACGCGAGCGCGTGAGCCGTGCGGCGTACGAGTTGTTCAGCCGGGACGGAATCCGGGCGGTCGGCGTGGATGCGATCATCGCGCATGCCGGTACGGCCAAGATGACGCTCTACCGGAATTTCCCGTCCAAGAACGATCTCATTATCGACTTCCTGCAGCGGCGTGAACGGCTGTGGACCCGCGAATGGCTGGAGACGGAAAGCCGGCACCGGGGTGAGACGCCGCGCCAGCAGCTTCTCGCGATCTTCGATGTGTTCGCCGAATGGTTTGAGCGGCCCGATTTCGAGGGGTGCTCGTTCCTGAACACGATGATCGAGGTCAGCGACGAGGAGGACCCGGTCCGCCAGGCGGCCGTCCGCCACCTGTCCAATATCCGGGATTACCTCAGGCTGCTCGCGGCCGAAGCCGGCGTCGCTGACGCCGACTCCTTCGCGCGGAAGTGGCACATCCTCATGAAGGGCAGCATCATGGCTGCTCACGAGGGTGATTCCGGGGCCGCTGGCCGCGCCCGCGAGATGGGCGAACTCGTCCTCAGGGAGTACGGCGTCTAGGCCTCCGCGCCGTGGCCCCGGTCACGGTCGCTGCCATGGCCGGGAGGCCAGGCGTCTCAGCTCAGCTCAGCTCACGCGGAACTCTCGCGCGTAGTAGCCCGTCAATCGCGTACTGCGGTGGGGGGATTGACGGAGACGGTTTTCGTTGCGGCGTGTTTTGCCTTTCCTGTTGACCACCACGCAGGACAGGTCTACCGTAAACAGCAACTAATAGGAAAGTTTCCTAATAGTTAAGTTCATCTCCTTGCCCGGCTCAGGGAGGAAGTGTGCCCCCATCCCCGCTCCACCCGCCCGGCCGCCTGGCCCGGGCGCGCTCCGCTCGGCGGCCCGTGGTCGCCGCCTTGGGGGCGGTCGCGGCTGGCCTGCTGGCCAGCGGTGTCGCCGCCGCCACGCTGACCGCGACGGCGCAGGCTGCGCCCGCCGCCCCGGCCGCCGCCTCCGTCGCCGCGCTGTCGGCCAACTGGTACGAGTCGGCTCCGTATTACAGCACGCTGGACTCGAGCGCGCCGGATGTCGGCACGGTGATGTCCGCAACCGGCCAGAAGGCGTTCGACATGGCCTTCATCCTGGCCAACGGGAGCTCGTGCTCGCCCTCCTGGGACGGGACCGACCCGGTCTCCTCCGACACCCAGGTAGCCAGCGTCATCAACGAGGTCCGCGCCAGCGGCGGTGACGTGATCGTCTCCGCGGGCGGCTACAACGGCACCAAGCTGGGCCAGGTGTGCAGCTCGGCGGCCGCGACCGCCGCCGCGTACCAGCAGGTCATCACGACGTACGGGCTGCATGCCATCGACTTTGACCTGGAGGAGCCGGAGATCGAGAACACGACGGCCATCTCCTACGAGCTCGGCGCCGCGCAGATCCTCCAGCAGAACAATCCCGGGCTGTTCATCTCGATCACGATGCCGTCCACCACCACCGGCGCCAACTACTTCGGGCAGCTGCTGCTGACCGAGGCCAAGAGCCTCGGCTTCACCCCGAACGACTACACGATCATGCCGTTCGACGGTGGGTTCAGTGGCGGATCATCGCAGGTCACGGCGCTGCAGGATTTCAACGCCCAGTTGATGAGCACGTTTGGCTGGTCCAGCTCGCAGGCCTACGCGCACGAGGGTTTCTCGGGCATGAACGGCCGCACCGACACGGCCGAGTACTTCTATCAGAGCGATTTCCAGACCGTGCTCAACTTCGCGGAGAGCTCCGGGATGAGCCGGTTCACGTTCTGGTCGGTCAACCGGGACCGCGAGTGCAGCCCGCCGGACAATGGCTACACATCCAGCGAATGCAGCAGCGTGACGCAGAACCCGTGGGACTTCACCGCTTATACGGTGGCGTTCGCGAAGAACACGTCAGTGACGTCGACTCCGACACCGACGCCCACCCCGACGACGTCCTCGCCTACTCCGACGCCCACGCCGACTCCGACGTCCAGTTCGGGCGGCTGCTCTGCGGCGGCCTGGGTGTCCAACCAGGCGTACGTTTCGGGGGACGTGGTGTCGTACTCCGGGAACAAGTGGACTGCCAACCAGTGGAATTATGACGAGGTCCCAGGCGGTGCATCGGGCGCCTGGAACAACGACGGCCCCTGCTGAGACGTGGCGCCGGGCGACTCCGTCCGCGCCGCCCGGCGCCAACCTCAGCTCACGCTGCGCTGACTCACCGGCCTGTCATCGAAGCGCTGCCTGAGCTCTAACACCTAATCTTGGCCGTACCACCTGAGAAACTGCCGGTGCCTTCCAAAGGAGAGTCGGGGGCATGCCTGGACTCGGGGGCCGCGCCACGTTTCAGGCTACGAACGTGCCGCGACCTTGGACCCGGCGCACCAGCCCGGCCTCAACGAGCGAGTCCAGCGCTTTCTTGGCGGTGCCCCGGGCCACGCCGTACTCCTGCACGAGGGTGTTCTCGCTGGGCACGCGACGACCGCGTGGCAGCTTGCCTGACTCGATCTGCCCCCTGATGAGATCAGCCAGCTGCCGCCAGAGCGGTGTCTCCCCGTCATGGTCAATCGACACATGATCACCATGCATGATCGTGCCCGTACATGTGCCTTTCGAATCAACCCGACTTGATCTTGGTTGACTATGGTTGACTAGTAAGGTCAATAGCCCTTCGGGTCAAGGGGAGCGCAGATGGAGACAGGCAAGACCGCCGATTCACCAGTCGCGTGCCATGGCCAGCGGATCAGGTTAGTGAGCGTGGAGACGGTGCCTGGTCATCCGCCATGCCACCTGACCCCTGGGGACGAGGGGTCAGTGACGCTGGTGGACTCCCTGGGCACGGTGCACGTGGCGTGGGACCGGGGCGGAGAGTACGGGCTCATCCCCGGGCATGACTTCTGGTCAGTGATCGGCGACCAGTGATGCCCCGTGACGGGGAAGGGGTGGTGCTGGCGGGGCAGCACCAGTGCGGCAGGCTCCGGATACGCGCCCCGGAGACGGCCGGGGCCGCGGCCGTGACCGAGGCGGGGGATCGGTTTGTCTTACCCCAGGTCGGCATCGACAAGGTGCCCACGATTCTGGGGCTTCTCGGTAGGGAGTGCGGCGGGGCTGCCAGTATGCTCCGGCGCAGCGTAGTCCGCGCCACGTCATGACCGGCTCATCGATACCGAATGTCGTGATCGTGGTCATAACCCGGGACTGCGGCGAGGATCCGGCCTCGCCCGCGACGACAGTCGGCAGATCTGCGGAGACTCGCACTCGCTATGATCACGCCCAACAACCGTCAACCACCGGATACCCACCGCCGAGCACGCCGGATGACGACCCAGAATGATCCCGCCAGACAGCGGGAGATGGGTACCAGCTTCGGCACCGTCGACCGCCAAGGTCACCACCGCCACCAATCACGGCCGCGAAGACGAGAATGGGTGCGGCTACAGGGGCGCTCTCCACCAACCCGTCATCTGTCATCTGAAGTGGCAGATGTTTGCTGGTATAAACTCGTCTTCGAATTCTCAGTGCAGTCGTCACCGCCCCGGAGCATCCCTGGCGCTGGTGACGTCCATTGTGAAAAGGTGAGGGAGGCGGCACCGCATGGCTGAGCTTGACCTCGCGCATGCGCAGTGGTCCAAGAGCAGCTATAGCAGTGCATCCAGGTAGCTCGGCACCTCGCGGGCGTGGTGGCCGTACGGGACTCGAAGAAGCCGGACGGGCCAAAGCTGATTTTCTCACCAGCCGACTGGCGGACCTTCGTCAGTGGTGTAAAGAGTGAGATGTCAGCCTATAGGCGACTCGCCAAGCCCGTCCGCTCCGCGGGTCGCGGAAAGATTCCGCCAGCGACCCTGTGCACGCCGTCCAGTCCCCCCTAGCTGTCTGGTTCATGGTCGGTCCGCATTGAATCGGCTGCAGCTTCCGCAAGTGTACGGTAGTCGTCTATAGATATATCCCCTCGGTGGTAGGCGGCGGCTACTTCGTCGAAAGACCCAGGAACAAGTGGCTCGGGATCGGCCTCGGCTGCTATTGCACGCTCAAGGTACGTCTCCGGCTTTGGTCCGCGAGTCGCAGGCCATGCTCTTTCGCGGAATCTCCGAGCAACCTCACTTACGCTAATCGAGCCCTGTTTCAAGGCATCAATAAGCTCGGTCACTTCACTGTTCATAATCTATGCTCCTTGTGGTGCTCGAGTGTGATTCATCGTTCCAATTCCGATCAACTAGCGTAGCTGGACGGCCGTCTATCGAATTATCCTTTATTTCCCAGTTGTTAACTATTCCTTTTATAGCTTCGAACGTCTTCCTGTTGCCACTGCCCCACTCTTCGTCGGCTTGGCGGAGTATCACTTGGGGAGGGATCAGTCTTCCTCCCTGGCCTTCTCCTGCAACCCACTTGTCCTGGTCGGCCCAGTATCTTGCCTCGGTCCTCTCAAGGCTCGTCTCTATGGGGATCTGAACAAAGAGTGCATCAATCCTGGTGTAGCCAGCTTCTCTCAAGTCTGTAATTCGCCGCTCTGTCTTTGCCAGATCGGACATTGTTATGTCCCAGATTAAATTCTTGCCATCTGCCTGAGCGCGTATAGCCAACTGCCGGGCGAGGTACGACGACTCTTCGTGTACTAGGTCCGACGCCTCCATCGGAGACAGACCTTCTACTTCCGGTATCATGCCACGGCGAGCCATTTCTTCTTTAATGTTATCCGGATTAATTGTCAGGTACTTTGAGCTGTCGATCTCCGGATGGTTTGCGAGGACAGTAGTCTTCCCTGCTCCACTCAAGCCTCCCGCAACTATGGCTTCACGATCACAAGGCACACTGGCTGAGCGTGAGTAAATGTCGTCTAGAAGCGAGTGGTGAAGCAGTGTACGGTCGCTTGACCAAATCTCCTCATTTGGATCAACTGTATGTAGTTCGTTGGTGGTGGAGCCTTCGGCGTCAGCCTTATCGAGACGGGCAAAGACATCCGCAATGTGCTCGGCGCGCTCATGTTCAGTGCGCGAGTGAGCGCCCTCGGCCGAATCGGCGCCTCGGATCCGTTGTATGGGCCTCCTTGAGTGACGTTGAGGGCATGTTCGTGCTCTGCGTGCGAGTCTTCGGTTAAACCCGTTTCCTTCGTCTTCCACCTCATCCTCTGTCGGGATTGCGCGTTCGTTGGTGGATGGTGGGGCGGCGTGTTCTTGGCGGCTGCGGGGTTCGGCGGTGTCTTCGGCGTCGGGCGTATCGCGGGTGGGATGACGGGGGGAGTCGGTAGGGGCGGGGGTGTCGGGTTCATTGGCGGGCCCCGGTGACTCGGGCCGGTGCTCGGTCTCCGACTCCTGCTGCTCATCCTGGGATTCCCGTTCTGGCTTGGGTTCCCGGTCTGGGGGTTGTCGCTGGTCTGGGGGCGAGGGGTGTTCTGGTTCTGGGGTGGGCCGGGGCGGAGTTTCTGGCTGCGGGGAGTCCGTTAAGCGGGCGGTCTCGGGGGCGGGGTCGGGGCCGTCGGGGATACGGTCAACGCTCATGCCTCACCTTCCGACTCCAGAAGCGGTGATGCCCGCGCCGCCGCGTAGGTAGTCCAGGGGCCAGCGGCAGTCGTGTAGCTGGGTGAGCGCCTCGGACAGGCGCTGGTCCCAGTCCTCGTCACCTGATTTCGCCCCGACGGCCGTCTCCAGGGCGGCGGGCCGCATGGTCCCGAACGCGATCCGGCGTACGTCGGCCGGATTGCGCTGGTCTGCGTCGTACCAGCGCTGGACGACGCCGATCTGGCGGGCGCAGGTCTCGCCGGGGATGCGTCGGCCGGTAGCTGTTTCCCAGTCGGCTGTCCGCGGGTGCCGCCCGGATCCCGGGGTCTTGCGGTCGAGGGTTTTCAGGTCGTCCAGGATCAAGGCCCAGCGGAAGGCCGGGGCCAGCCATTGCGGCTCGGGGAAGACGCATTCTTGTCCGCCGTCCGCGATCCACCTGCGCAGGGCCGCCGCCACGTGAGACGCCAGCGCGTCCGGGCTGACACGCGCCGCGAACGTGCTGGCCCGGGCGGCGACGGCGGCGTCCACCGCGTGCGACACGGCGCAGTCGCGGACGCGCGTGTCGGCGGACAGGGCGGCGATCTGGCCAGCCAGTTCGCTGCCGGGGACGGGGGATGGCATGAGCCAGCCGGTCAGGTGGGCCAGCACCGCCACCTCGGCCCACAGGACAAGACCAGGGTGGCCGGCCAGAACACGTTGGGCGGCCCGCATGTTGCGGAGGGTGCAGGGACTGGCCAGGCACTCCGGTCCGCACGTGCCCGAGCGCGGTGACACGATGTCGGCCGGGGACGCAGTGACCGCGGTGGCGGCGGCTTCCCGGGCGGTGCCGTCGGGCATGGCCGCGAGCACGGGGTAATCCATGCCGTCGGTAAACACCGCGGCCTGGCCCGGCGGCAACGTCACCAGGTACCTGGACTGGGCGTCCGTCACATTCATGGTCGCGCCAACTGTCTCCCGGTCATCGGCCGCCGGGAGACGATGCACGATCTTGACTGCGGTGTTCTTGACCGCGTCCGGGATGATCTTGGCGGGGATCTGCTCCGCGATGATCAGGCCCTCGCCGTAAGCACGGATCTCAGCGAGGAGCCCGGCGAACATCTCCACCGCGTGCGCGGTCGCCCCGGTTCCGCTGCGGTGCTCCTCCGGACGGCGCAGCAGCCGGTGGGCTTCCTCGAACACCGACACATGCCGCAGCCCCGGGGCGGCGCCCGGACCACTGTCTCGGGCCTGCATCCGGAGATGCTCGGTCAGCTGGATCAGCACGGTCCCCATCAGGAACGCTTTGTCGCGGTCGTCGCCGACGTCCTCGATCTCGAACACGACGTTGCGGTCCATGAGCTTGCCGAAGTCGATCGGGTGACCGCCCTCGAAGAACCGGCCCGTGGTGCCCAGGCGCAGGCTCGACACGCGGACCGTGATGAACCCGCGCACGTTGTCGGTGATCTCGCGGCCGTAACCGATCTCGGACACGATCCGCTCGGCGGCGGCCTGCAGGTCAGCCAGGGTCGGGTACCGGGGGCGGACCCCGGGCGTGACCGGCTCGCCCAGGGCCAGATCCCAGCCGGCCTCCTCGTACACCCTGGTCACCGCGGCCGACAGCACCTGCGGGAACGGCTCGTCGGCGGCGAACGACGCCAGGAACAGGGCCCGGACCAGGTCGGCGTGGGTTTGCAGCGGGAAGTGCCGCCCCTCGGCGTCGGTGGCCGGGGCGAGGGGGTTGATCCCGGCCGCGATCTGGTCGGCGTCGCCGGGACGGATCCGGACCACCCCGCCGGCCGACCCATTCAGCCGCACGCTCATCAGCCGGTACTCGGCCTTGGCCGGCTCGACGACCAGCCACGGGAGGCCTGCGCCGGACGCTGCTTCCAGCAGCGCCCGCACCGTCTGGGACTTGCCCGCACCCGTGGCTCCGCAGACGAATACGTGCCGGTTCAGCGAGGCCGCCGACAGCGAGAGATCCCCGGCCGGGATGCCGTTACGGTCCAGCACGGTGCCCAGCCGCAGCGGGGACACCAGACCCTCCTGTCCTGGCGGGGGCTCGGGGGTCACGTCGAATTCCGGGCGCAGGGTCAGCCGCACGCCGGGTACCTCGACCTCGGGCACCCGGGCCAGCGTCGCCAGCAGCACCGTGCTGGCGTGAAAGGGGAACGCCGTCGTGGAATCTGTCCGGGCTGGCGTGTGCACATCGGGCTGGGCGCCGAGGAGTTCGACGATAGGTTCCGTTGCGGAAATGGACGGGGTGAGGGTGTAGGGAAGGCCGGCCAGGTCCACGGAGGCGCAGAACAGGCCGGCGACGCGCGCGGCCGTCTCGGGGGTGGGCGCGCCGGCCAGGACGTGGAGCTGCCAGAGGCCGGAGGACAGGGCCTGGCGCAGCTCGGTGTGGCGCTGTTCGAGGCGCTGGGCCTGGACGGCTTTTTCCGGGTCGCGCTCCGCCATGGCCGCCGCTAACCGCTGCTTGCCGGCCACCTGCCCGGCGTAGTCCGCGATCTCCGGCGGGGCCAGGGGATCGGCGAGGATCAGCCAGCCGAAGGGCCCGTCCCAGGCGGCGAGCAGGCATTCCTCCAGCGACGCGCGATCGAGATGGATGTCGCTGGTGTCGGCGGCCAGGAGGCCGTCGGCGATCCCGCCGATCCGGGTCCAGCAGGGCAGCGCGTTCATGGCGGCGGCCATGCCGCCCGGCGCGATGAGCTCGCCCTGGGCGCCCGCCGGTAAGGCCAGCGTGATCTTGGTGGCGGCTTGGGATCCTGATCCCGCGGCCGGCCGGGCGCTGCCGCGGAGGGCCGAGCCGGCCAGCAGGACGTCCACGGGTCCGCCGGCCGCGACGCGGACCCAGCCCAGGGCGATGGGGCCCGCGTCTGTCTGGCGGCTGATTCCCGCGTGATAGGCGGAGGAGAGGGCCGCGACGCGTTGGGGGCGGCCGGGGTCGCGGTCGCTGCCGGGCCTTCCATCCGGGGACGCCTCGGGCAGGCGGCGGGGGATCTGGGTCACGCGGCAGGCATCGAGGTCAGACAGTCGCTGCCAGGCCGTCCCCGTCATCGATGTCCCCAGGCTGTTGCGGCCGAGTGTGCTCGGCGCCTTGAACCTCAGGGTAATCAGGTGGTGACCAATTTGGGTGCGGACGTCCCTGATTCGTGTCATTCCACTGGACCGAGCGTGGCGCTGGGGCAAGGCTCGCTCCGGGGCGCTAGTGAGTTCCGCGCGGAGTTCGGCGAGGTCGCTGGTGATGAGGGTGTGCGGGCCGGGGCCGGGCTGGATCCGGCGGGCGACGTAGCGGCGCCGGTCAACAGCCAGTTCCACGTCGATCTGGTAGCGGGGGAAGTCGCGCCGCGCGGCTTCCAGGCCGGCTAGTTCGTTGGTGCTGGTGATGGGTTCTAAGTTCACGGTTCCGTGCTCCTGCCTGCTGGGCGCTGACCCTGTGTCACGCGCCGATTCGTCTGAGAGAAGTATAGGAAGCTTCCTAAGCCTATTGGAAGGCTACTGAACGTTTAGGCTGGTCACGCGACCTTTAGCCTGCTTCCATGAGCAAGGTGTCGCCGTTCAGTCCCACCCCCCTGCGGCTGATGTATGTCCAGGTGGCGGAGCACATCCAGTCCCGGATTGAGGCGGGAGAACTAGAGCCCGGCCAGCGCCTGCCCCCGGAACGTGACGTCGCTCTGGAGTACGGCGTCGCCTACAACACGATCCGAAAGTCGATGGAGATCCTCCGCGAGCGCGGCCTCATCGTGACCATGCAGGGGCGCGGCACCTTCGTGAACGAACGTCCGAGCGCTGACTGAATCGAGCCGGAATGCGAACGGAGATCGACCGGTGGGATCCTGAGCCGGTCTACGCCCAGTTCGCCGGCATCCTGCGGGGGCAGATCGAGCGCGGGGAACTGGTCTCGCGGCAGCCCCTGCCCTCGGAGACCTATCTAGTCCAGCACTATGGCGTGTCCCGCGGTACGGCCCGCCGCGCGGTGGCCGTGCTTCGCGAAGAAGGACTGGTGCGGACGATCCCGCAGCGCGGCACTTACGTCGTCCCGGCGACGACCGGGGAGCGGCTGGTCAACGGTTGGGATCTACCCCCATTTTCGGGAGGTCGATCCCAACAGATGATGAACAAAGTCGGAGCCGGCCGGCGGGTTGCGGCCGACTCGGGATCCCGCTGAGAGGCAGCCGGGCGAGTCGGGAGCCGCTGACTGAGCGGCCTAGGCGACGGGGTCGGTGGCGGGGTGGTCGCGGATGGGGACCTTGCTCAGGGCGTCGAGGTAGGTCTCGGCCCAGTAGGCCACGTCATGCTCCATGACCCGGCGGCGCATCGAACGCATCCGGCGCCTGGCCTTCGGCCGGGGACACGTTCGCGGCCCGGACGATGGCTTCCTTCAGCCCGTCGATGTCGTGCGGGTTCACGATGAACGCGCCGCTGAGCTCGTCCGCGGCGCCGGTGAACTCGCTCAGCACCAGTGCGCCCGTGTCGTCGAAACGGCAGGCCACGTACTCCTTGGCGACCAGGTTCATCCCGTCCCGCAACGGGGTCACCAGCATCACGTCGGCGGCCAGGTAGAGCGCGGCCATCTCCTCGCGCGGGTACGACTGATGCAGGTAGTGCACGGGCGCGACGCCGACCTCACCGTGCTCACCGTTGATCCGGCCGACCGTGACCTCGACCTCGTCCCGCAGCCGGCGGTACGACTCCACGCGCTCGCGGCTGGGGCTGGCCACCTGGACCAGCACCGCACCGGGCGGGCCCATGAGTCCCTCGTCGAGGACCTCGCCGTAGGCGTTGAGGCGGTGCAGGATGCCCTTGGTGTAGTCGAGCCGGTCGATGCCGAGCAGCACGATGTCCGGCTTGCCCAGCGCCTCGCGGAGCTCCTTGGCCCGGTCCTGGACCTCCGGCTCCGGGCGATCTCCTCGAAGCCCCGCGCATCGATGGAGATGGGGAAGGCCGCGGCGCGCACGTCCCGCCCGCTCACGAAGTCGTCCTGGGCGACGCGCTGGCGTCGCGCGCCACGTGTGGCGTGGTCGGCGTGCGTGTCGTCGAACCCGGCATCCGGGACCCGGACCAGCGAACCGCGGGTGGCCAGGCCCGCCGAGCGGCGGCAGGCGCGGAGGAAGTTGGTGGCGTCGCTGTGACGCTGGAACCCGATCAGGTCGGCGCCGAGCAGGCCGCGGACGATCTGCTGCCGCCAGGGGAGCTGGGCGAAGATCTCGTAACCGGGAAAGGGAATGTGGTTGAAATAGCCGATGCGCACGTCGGCCCGCAGTGCGCGCACCATCCCGGGCACGAGCTGGAGCTGGTAGTCGTGCACCCACACGGTCGCGCCGTGGGCGGCCTGGGCGGCGACCACCTCGGCGTACCGCCGGTTCACCCGCACGTACGCGTCCCACCAGGGTCGGCGGAACTCGGGCTGGGCGATGACGTCGTGATAGAGCGGCCACAGCGTGGCGTTGCAGAAGCCCTCGTAGTAGTCGGCGACCTCTTCTTCCGACAGGCCCATGCTGACCAGGTGCATCCCGTTCGTGTCGAACGGTTCTGGCGCCTCTCCCGCCGCGCCCGGCCAGCCCACCCAGGCGCCGTCGGCGGCGCGCATCACCGGCTCGAGCGCGGTCACCAGTCCGCCGGGGCTCGCCCGCCATTCGGTCTCGCCGTCCGGGCCCTCGGCCCGGTCCACCGGAAGGCGGCTGGCCGCCACCACGAAGTTGTAGTCGCCGTACGGAGCCGTAGTCCCATCCTCCCTGCGGCCGGGCCGGTGCTGCGCTGGCCCGTACGTCCCTGGCCGTGCTGCCCTGATCCAGTAGGGCCCTGATCCCAGGGGCCCGACCTGGCCAGGCCGGGCCCATCGGGGTGCACGGTTGTCACGCCAGCAGTTCCCCCGGCTGGCGACACGAAACAACCCTATCTGGTCACTCACCGGGAAGGATGGCCGCTGCCGCCGGGGCGGCGATCCGGCTCCGGCTGGGGCGGGGCTACCGCGTGGTCATGGCTGCGGCTGGAGGTCCGGCGCCTTCTCGGGAGCAGCGGAAAGCGTGTTCTGGCTGCTCGTCCCCGCCGAGGAGGGGGTGCCTGGCGCAGTGCCCCCTCCGCCCGTTGCCTGTTCGGTGCCCGGGTTCCGTGGTGCCCGGCCCCGGGGCAGCACGCTGATCACCACGGCGAGCAGGAAGACGATGCCGAGCAGGACCAGGCCGGCCCACCAGGTTCCCTGCAGCCAGCGCAGGGTATGGCGCAGGATCAGGCCGTCGTTGCTCGACCCGTTCCGCCCCCAGAGTTCGGTCCGCACCCAGGGCAGGGTGAGCGCCCCCACCGCCAGCAGTGCGGTGAACACGATGAGCGCACCGAGCAGGCCGCGGTGAATGCCCCAGGCGCCGAGCGCGATCAGGTACAGGCCCACGAGGGCGATGACCGTGCCGGTCAGGCCGATGACCATGGTTCCGGTGGACGCCAGGACGATGCCGACGATCGCCAGCGCGATCCCACCCAGCAGGGTCTTCCGGCCGTTGCCCCCGAAGGCCTTCGTGGCCAGGTAACCGGTCCGGGTGACGTTCCGGGCGCTGGTCAGGATGGGCCGGATCGCCTTGGGTGCCTCCGGCGCGGCGGTCAGCGCGGCCGTGGCCACGGCCGCGGCTTTGGTGGCCAGCAGCAGGAAGGCGGGAGTGCGCTCTTCCCCGGCCAGCGTCTGCCATTGGACGGGGCATCTGGGCAGCTGGGCGGCGAACTCCTGCGGCCCTTTGTTCTGCTCCCGCAGGGCGCGCACGGTGCTGATCCACGGGTCCGCCGGGGCGGGCGTGGGCTGCCGCTGGCGGTGCCGGGCCGTGGCCCGGTGCCAGGCGGCCCGGACCCGGGACGCCAGCCGGGCCGGGCCGGACGGCCGGGACTCGGTGCTGGCGCGCTGGGTGCTGGCGGGCCCAGTGGTGGCGGGCCCAGTGGTGGCGGGCCCAGTGCTGGCGGGCCCAGTGCTGGCGGGCTTGGCCAGGCCATCGGGGGCCTGGCCCGGGTCGGCCGGCGGGGTCAGCCGCAGGCCGTCCGCGACCATGCGGTCGGCGATAGCAGGCAATTCGTTGGCGCATATGAGTTCCTGCCAGGCGCGGGCCAGGAACAGGGCCGAATTGGGCAGGCTCACCGGGATCGGGGCGTCCGGATGATCGAGGAAGGCCAGGTCGGTCTCCAGGCAGTCACCGTCCAGGCCCTCAGGCAGGCCGGTGACCTGGCGCAGCAGCGACGCGAATTCCCCCGCCCGCTGGCCGTGCGGCCACTGGTAGTGATCCTCGATGACGGCCAGGATCCGGCGCGGGTCGAGCAGGATGTGCACCAGCCAGCCGCTGCCGTCCAGCCGCCCCCACATCCAGTCGTAGGCCCGCCAGGAACTCTTGTAGAACGCCGCGAAGTGGTGCAGCTCCATGCCGCGGAGTTTGCTGGCGGTGTGTTGTTCCGGCGCCAGTTCGGTCCGGGTGTTGGCGCTGACCTGGATGAACTCCACCGGCTGGTCGATCCCGGGGTCGGCGGGCTGCAGGGCGCGCTCGGCGATCGTGAGGTTGAGCAGCCGGTCCGCCATCAGGACGGGATCGGCCATCAGGACGGGATCGGCCGTCGGCGCGGGCTCGGCCGTCAGCCCAGGATCGGCGATCACGGCCGGATCGGCGGCCACGGCCGGGCCGGCGACCAGCGCAGGGTCGGCGATCCCGGCGGCCGGTCCCAGGTAGCTGAGGTACGTCTTCAGCGCCTGGGCCGCGTCGCGCCGTGATTTCCGGGCCGAAACGTGGCCGTCCGCGGCTGGTGGCCCGGCCAGGTCCTGGAGCAGCCCGATCGCCACGCCGGCGAGTTGCTCCCAGGCGCCGGCGAGGGCGGCCGCGGGCGGCCCCGCGGTCCCCGGCCCGATCAGCAGGACCTTCCGCTGCTCGGTGGCCAGGTGGGCGGCCACCTGCAGCAGGCTGGGCCGCGGATGCTCGCCGGCCGGTCCCGCAGCCTCCGTCAGGAGACTGGCCACGGGTACGCCGGTGCTGGCCGCCCCGGGCAGGTTCGCGGCGGCCGCGGTGACCGCCGCGTGGTGACCGGCGAGCATCTGCCGTGCGGACAGGCTGCTGGCCCCCTGGTACCCCAGCCGGATCAGGTGCAGCACGGTCGCCTGGGCGCCCCGGAAAGCCGGGAGGCCGAACCACGCCGCCCGGCTGAGCGGATCCGGCGCCGAATTCCAGGCTTCCCAGGCCGCGTTCTCGTCCAGCGGGTCCTCGCGCGGGACGGGCTGCCAGCCGCCGCCCAGGATGGCGGCCATCCTGGTGGCCAGCTGGGCCTGCGCCGGCTCGGTGGCCGCGGGCCGGGCCGGTGAGAGCCGGCCGCCCAGTCCGCGGGCGGCGGCTGCATGGCCGGGATCTCCCGCATCATGGTCTCCGCCAGCGGGCGGGCCAGGCCCCGGCCTTGCTGAATCTGGTAGTCGGCCAGCAGCCCGGGGGTGACGAGACCGCGCGGCTGCAGCCGGGCGCCCATCTCGGCGAGGCTGCGGCGCAGGTCATTCGTGGAGCTGAGCTGGTCGTTGTGATCGCGGATGAGCTGCAGCTCGCCAGCGATCGACTGGCTCAGCTGCGCGTCCAGGTCCATCTTGAGCGCGCTGGCCATGGTCAGTGGTGTCGCCCAGCGGGCCGCGGGCGCCCCGGCCGCCGCCCCGCCTCCGTCGGGCACGACGAACGCCAGCACCCGCCGGACCTCCCGGCTGGCGCGGCGGCCCAGGACGGTGGACAGCAGCGGCGCGAGCGGCCGGTTGTCCAGCAGCCCGCCGTCGGCGACCCAGTGGCTGCGGGTCATGTTGGCGAAGCGGCGCATGTCCGGCCGGAGCGGGATCCCGGGGAGCGGGGGGACCTCGGTGCCGATCGGGACATAAGACGGCTCGAACGCCCCCGGGAACGAGGCGCTGCACCGGGCGGCCAGGGCCAGGGCGGCCAGGGAGGTCATGGGCTCCCCGGCCAGGCGTGAGATCCTCCTGGCCGAACGTGAACAGCCCGTGGTGGTCCACGTCGGGAACCACCGTGCCGTAGTCGTCGGTGAACTGGCCGGCCTCACCGGCCATCATCGTCGTGGTGATGAACACGGTCGTGTCCACCGGCTGGCTGGGTGAGGCGACGGGCGCGAGCCGCAGATCGCGCGGGCGGTCGCGGTACAAGCCCTCGATGCCCCGGGTCAGCTGGGTGAACAGCACCTTGTCGCCCTGCATGAGCGAGGGCGGGTTCTTCTCCCCGGGATCGCGCAGCAGCAGGTCCATGGAGCCGGCGGTGAGCCACAGGTCACGGAGCATCGCCAGGTCCGCCCCGGCCGCGCTGGACAGCCCGAGCAGCGCGGCGTTGACCCCGCCCGCGCTGGTCCCGGCCAGCACGTCCACCGTGACGGACACGTCCAGGCAGCGCAGCAGCCTCAGGTACAGGTCGCGGGACTGGACGTCCCAGTCGGTGCGGCCGGGAGCGCCCGGTGCCGCGCCAGGCGCGCCCGGGCCCGGCACGGGACCGCCCGGGCCGGCGGCGGCCTCGTGCAGCCGGACATTGCTGGCCTGCTGGAGCAGGTTGATCTCCCGGGCCACCCCGCCCATCCACACCGCCAGGCTCACCCCACCCGACATGGCCACCGCGAAGCGGACTTCCTGGGTGGTCTCACTCACCCCGATGCCCCGGTCGTCCAGGGCTCCTACCCCAGGCGCCCTAACGGTCTGACCGGGCGGCTGCCCATCGCCGGTACTCCAGGATGCGATGCCCACGACGCCCCCGCTCGCTGCGCTAGGTCATTTCGATGAGGATTTCGGCCGGGTGGCTAGGTGACCTTCCGCAGCGTGGCCACGGACACGTGCGGCCAGCTGAGCCCGGCGAAATTCAGCAGCACGGTCTGGGTGTACTGAAGCTGCAGGAACAGGTGCTCCTCGCGCGGCGCCGCGTACTGCACCTTCTCGATCCAGAAGATCGCGCTGACCTGCGCCACATCCGCGTTGGGCCCGAGGAAGGGAATGTCCCTCGCGCCGCCGAACGCGTTGGGAGCCGCCCCCGCCACCGTCGAGATGTCCAGCACCGTGGTCTCGGTGATCGTCTGGGCCGCGATGTCGTCCACCAGCCGCGAGTTCGGGTCAGTGACGATGGCCTGGGTGACGCCCGCGGGCGTGGGGTTGGTCCGGAAGTCGTTGGGGGCGGCCAGGTTGTACTCGGGGAAAGGGTTCGCGGTCCCCACGGGCGGGACGGCGCCCCCGAGGGGGAAGGGCACGGTGTTGGCCGCCGCGATTTTCGGTGGCCCGGCCACGTCGAACGAGGTGCCCTGGATGAGCGCGGCCGTGCCGTGCGGGATGCTGGCCATCCGCACCACGGTCGCGGGCCCGGCCGGGTTGGTGGTCTCCGGGACGTTCAGCCATATGCCTGGCTCGAGATGGATCGCGCCCTCATTGGTGTGATCGCTGACCTGCTGCAGGTAATGGATGCCGAAGATCTCGATGTCGTCCTGGACCGAGCCGCGGTTCGGTATCGGGCCGCCGATGCTGCTGAAGTGCAGTTCCTCGTCGGTGGGGTTCAGCTCCAGGAAGATGTCATTGCCGCCCTCGAAGTCGGGGCGCGCGATGAGATTGAACCCGTGCCCGCGCCAGGTGCCCGGAAGTTCCTTCAGGGGCCCGAGTTGCTGGAAGAACGTCTCTACTGGGGCGGCTACACGGAAGGACGGAATTCTGCTCGGCATTGTGACCAGGTCCCCTCTGGATGGATGAATGCCCAAGACCAGGACTGAATGGGAGGGCCGCCGATGGTGCCGAAGGGCCCGCCAACCCCCTGATCCGCGGTCCTCCGGACCGGCTGGCATGGTCCGCCGGCCGTCCCCACGGGAACGGTACGGCCGGGGCGCGGGGGCATGAATCCGTAGATCGCGCACATACGAACGTGCTCAGCGCGTTAAGGAGCGCCCGAGGTGCTTAAAAGGCGGCACAGCTCGGTGCGCGAGTGGACCTCGAGCTTCTGGTAGATCCTGGTCAGGTGGGACTCGACGGTCCGCCGGCCCATGAACAGCTCGGTGGCGACCTGCGCGTTGGTGTGTCCCAGCACGACCAGGTCCGCGACCCGCTGCTCGGCAGGCGTCAGGGACGACGGCTGCGGCGCGGCCGGCCGCAAGCCCACGCGGCCCAGTTCACGCCGCGCGCGGGCCGCCCAGGCCGGGGCGCCCAGGCGCTCGAAGAGCGCGAGCGCGTCCAGGATGCGCATCTTGGCCAGGCGCTTGTGCCGGGCCCGGCGGTGAACCTCACCGGCCGTGAGCAGGGTCCGGGCCGCCTCGAAGGGCTGCCGGGCGGATCCGCTCTGGCTGATCGCGTTTTCCAGGGCGGCTTCCGCGCCGGCCAGGTCTCCGTGCCCGGCCCTCAGCAGGCCGCGGCAGCGGGACGCGCCAGCCACCCCGAATTCCCGGCCCAGCTCGGCCGACCACGATTCGTACGGTTCGAGGATGTCCTGCGCCTCGTCGAGCTGGCCCAGGCGCACGAGTGCCTCGATCTCGTCGGGCAGGAAACGCCACAACGCCGGCTCCAGCCCCCCGCTCCAGGCGGCGGGCAGCACGAACGGGCCAAGCAGCTCGTGGACCCCGGCCGCGTCACCCTGCGACAAGCCGGCCACGCCGAGGGCGTGGGCGCACATCCGGGGGACGACTGACATGCCGAGTTCTCTCCCGGCCCGTATCGACCTCGCGGCGTCGTGCCGTCCCTCGTCGAGTCGGCCCCGGCACACCTGCAGCAGGCTGCGCGCCCCGAACATGAGGGCGACGCCAGCGGCGCTTTCCGCTTCTTCCGCGGCCCGGCAGCCCTGCTCGGCCAGCTCCTCGGCGCGGGCCCACCGGCCGGCCCAGGTCTCGGTCTCGACGAGCCCCCAGAGCAGGAGCGGAAGCTCCGTCTCGATCCCTTCTTCCTTCGCACGCCGGTACTCCTCCTCGTAGAGGATCCGGGCGCCGTCGAGGTCGCCGTTCCAGTGCCGGACGTGGCCGATCGCCACGTTGGGGCGCAGTTCCATGGCCAGCCGGACCGGCTGATGCGGGGCGCCGGCCAGGGCCCGCCGGATGAGGTCGGGCCGCGGTGGCCGGCACAGCATGAAGTCCAGGAGCGCGAGCCCGGCACAGCACTGGGCTTCCAGCGCGGCGCTGCCGTGTCCCCGCTCGATGTCGGCCAGCGCTGCCTCGGCGAGGAACGTCGCCTCCAGCAGATCACCCGAGTTCAGGGCCACGACACAGCGGTCCAGGTTGATGACGATGCGGGTGCCGCGGTGATCCGCGGCTTCGTGCAGCGCGCGTTCCAGGTCGGCTGCCCATACGGCCAGGGACCGGCCGCTGTGCGAGCGGTACCGGGCCAGCCGGCGGAGCAGTTCGGCCCTCGGCGGGCCGGCTGGCGCGGAATCGATCACCCGTTCCAGGAGCAGGCGGGCCTGGGCCGGCTGTGAGGCGTCGAACCGGTGCGCGGCCGCGAGGACGATCCGGCGCTGGTGGGCCTCTGGTTTGCCCAGCGGGGTCAGAGCGGCGGCGAGCTCGCCCAGGTCAGCGGCGACCGCGCAGGCCCCGCGGCCGGAGGCCGCGACGGCCGCGGCCTCCAGGTCGGCCGCGATCACCTCGTCGGGTCCCTGAGCGCTGAGCGCGAGATATCGGGCCCGTTCCTCCGGCCGTTCCGCGGCCCTCGCCAGCCGCGCGTGGGCGGCCTGGCGGTCCGCCGGATCCGCGGTGCTGACGATCACCGAGCGGACCAGCGGATGGGTGACCAGCATGCGGTGATCCGCGGATGCGAGCAGATTGGCGGCCATCAAATGCCTCAGATCGTCCTGCGCCCGGGACGGATCCCGGGCGGTACCGAGGATGACCGGCAGGCTCGGGCCGTCCGCCAGCGCAGCGACCAGGAGCAGGTCACGGGCACCGGCCGGCAGCGAGCTGATCCGGCTGGCCACCAGTTGCCGCAATGACGGCGGGATGTCGGGCGCCCGCCCGGCGATGATCGACTCCATGACCCCGGGCCGGCCGGCCAGTTCCAGCAGGAACATCGGGTTCCCCCCGGTGAGCTGGAGCAGGTTCAGCAGCGCCCGCCGGCCCGGCCGGCAGCGCGTCCGGGAGGCGACCAGTTCACGCGCGGCGGCGAGGCCGAGCGGGCCGAGTACCAGGCGGCCGAGCCGCCCGGGCGCGATGGCATCGGTCGCGAGCACCGGCTGGCCGCCGGCCCAGCCGGTCCGGACCGAGGCCAGGAAGCTGACCGGTGCGGGAGGCAGCAGGCGCAGGACGAACGCCAGCACCCGGGCGGACGAGAGATCCAGCCAGTGGAGATCATCGACGATCATGAGCACGGGCTGCGAATCGGCGGCCCGGCGCAGCATGCTGACCGCGGCCGTGGCCACGGTCCGCAGATCAACCGACGGTTCGGGTGCTTCCTCACGGAGCAGGGCCACGCGGATGGCCCGGCGTTGCGGTACCGGGAGCGCGTCGGTCAGTGAACCCGGCAGCGGATCGAGCAGATCGGCGATCCCGGTGTACTCCAGCGGCATTTCGAGTTCGGCGGGATTGGCCGTCAGGACCAGGCACCCGCGCTCCCGGGCCGCCTCCTGCGCGGCCGCCAGGACGCTTGTTTTACCGATGCCTATCTCGCCCTCGACGAGCATGACACCGGGGGTGTGCGGGGCGCGGCCGAGAAAACCAGCCAGGGCAGCGGCCTCAAGTTCCCGGCCCACAAGTACTGATGGAGACATACCACCCAGACCCCCTGATTGAGTATGAACCGCGCGGGCCTTGCGCGCCATCCTTTAACCGGGTGCATACGGGAATCGGGGTTCTGGGACCGGTATCGGCAGAGTTAGGTGATCGCCCCCTTTACGGGGTGTGGGTGAGGCTCACCGGCCCCGCGGTACTCACTGGTCCCCGCGGCATTCTGCGCCCCGAGGTGCTCACCATCCCCCGCGGCATTCACCCTCGCCGGGGTTTTTACTGTCCGCCCCGGCCCCGCCCGGGCAGGCGCTCGCGGTGTCCCCCGAGGCCCAGCCGGGTGCCCAGGCGTTCCTGCCGGTTGGTTCCCCCGCACCGGCGGCACCGGCGGTGCGCATAGGTGTAAAAGGATCCGCGGGGCCGGCCGGGCGTGGCTAAACCCCGGCAGGCCCGGCAGCGGGTGAACGGATGCAGGCGCAGCGAAATCAGATAGCCGATGGCAACCACTACGCCCAGCCCCAGAACCCACCCCATGACACCAGAATGCGCCAGACGTCTATACGGCGCAAGGGATTATGTTCCTGACGCCGGCTGGTAACCGGGCCGGCCGGGCTGTACGCCCTCACCAGGGAAGACGGGGCCCGTTCCCGGCTAAGGAATGGGTCACGGGAACTCATGCCGCATTTGCACGGCTACGGTGAATTAATCGTTTCTGCCGCATTCCCGTATTTTGCGAATATCGCTAATAATAAACTACTTAGTAAAATTGAGCGCGTTTTGTCACGAATTACCGATGCCCTGGCGGACCCGTTCCGCGGTGGCGTCCAGTTCGTCGCGCCCGGGAGTGCGCGGCCGGCCCTTGAGCCGGAACCCGTCGCCGGGGGTGCGCGGGATCACGTGCAGGTGCACGTGGAAGACCTCCTGGCCCGCGGCCACGCCGTCCGCGAGGAAGAAGTTCACGCCCTCGCAGGGCACCGCGCTGTTCCGCAGCGCCCGGGCCAGCCGGCTGGCCGCGGCGAAGACGCGCATCCCGGCTTCCTCGTCGAGTTCCGCCAGGCTGGCGGCGTGGTCCCGGGGCACGACCAGCAGGTGCCCGGGAGTCAGCGGCCGGACATCCAGGAAGGCGGCCACGTCATCGTCCTCGTAGACCCGGCTCGCCTCCACCCGCCCGGCGATGATCCCGCAGAACACGCAGGCCGGGTCGGTGGTGGACGCCATGCCGATAGTGTGCCGGACCAGTGCCGTGAGACGCGGCAGGATCACCGTGCCGCGCAGGCCGGCCTCGGGCGCGCCGCGCCGGCCGTATCGGGAGTGTCCGCGCCGTGTCGGGCGTGTCGTGCGGGCTGGTGAGGGCGTGGCCGGGACGGCCAGGGATGAGGCGATCAGGTGGACGGGCGGGCGGTCCTGGTGACCGGGGCCGGGCGGGGCATCGGGGCCGCCGTGGCGCAGGCGTTCGCGGCCCAGGGCGACCGGGTCGCGGTGCACTACGGCCGCTCGGCCGGGTCGGCCGCCGGGGTGCTGGCCGCCCTTTCCGGCGAAGGGCACGTGATGCTGCAGGCCGACCTGGCCGACCCCGCCGCGGTATGCCGCCTGGTCGACGGCGCGGCGCAGCGCCTCGGCGGCCTCGACGTGCTGGTGAACAACGCGGGCGTCTACGCCGCGCAGCCGGTCACCGAGGGGACCTACGAGCAATGGCAGGCGGCGTGGGAGCACACGCTGGCGGTGAACCTCACCGGTGCCGCGAACGCGACCTGGTGCGCGCTCCGGCACATGATCCCGGCCGGCGGCGGCCGGATCATCAACGTCTCCTCCCGCGGCGCCTTCCGTGGTGAGCCGGAGCATCCGGCCTATGCCGCGAGCAAGGCCGGGCTGAACGCGCTCGGCCAGTCGCTGGCCCGGGCCCTGGGCCAGCACGGCATCGCGATCTCGACCGTGGCGCCGGGGTTCGTGGACACGGACATGGCGGCCACCAGCCTGGCCGGCCCCGGCGGTGACGAGATCCGCGGGCAGAGCCCCTTCGGCCGGGTGGCCACCACCGGGGAGGTCGCTGCCGCCGTGGTGTATCTGGCGTCCGCCCAGGCGGAGTGGGCCAGCGGGGCGATCCTCGACCTCAACGGCGCCTCGTACCTGAGGACGTAGTCACCCGGGCACGCCGTGGTCACCTCCCGGCTCCTCCGCCGATGTCGCCGAGGACCAGCCGGGCGAGGTGCAGATGGTGCCGGGTCGCCGGGGCGGCGGGATAGTGGCGGACCGACCACTCCACCTGCCGAAGCGCCATGTGGGCCAGGTACGCCCGGACGGAGGCCCAGGTGGCCAGGCTGGACAGCCGGGCCAGGATCGGCCGGCGCAGCTCGCCGGCGTCGTAAACGTAGAAGGCCACCGTGGCCAGGTCGAACGCCCGGTCGCCGCTCACCGGCGGCGGATTGACGTCCACGACCCCGGTAAGACCGCGGCCATCGCTGAGCAGATTCATGAATTGAAAATCGAAATGTGTGAAATCAACGCCTGGCGGAACGGCCGGGCCGCAGTTCTCGCCGATCCGGCGCAATGCCGCGAGCAACCCCCGGGTGTCCGGCCGGGCCGCCAAAGTCGAATGCAGGCAATAACCGTCGCCGCCGGTCACCAGCGTCCGCGTGATGAGGTCGCCGAAAGCTGCGCCGCCGGCCCCCAGTCCCGCCTGCGCGTCATTGAGCCGGAACAGTTCCGGCAGCAATCTGGACACCGCCGCGTAGCGGGGTGCGCCGCCCGCCCCGCCCAGGACCCGGCCGGGCAGGCGCTCGGTGATCCAGAACGCCGACCCGGCCGCCTGCCCGATGGCCCGTACCCGCGGCGCCGGGTATCCCCGGTCACGCAGGCGGCCCGTGACCGCCTAGAGCGCATGCAGCGAGTCCACCGCCCCGGCCGCCGGCCCGCGGCGATCTTCAGCATCCAGGTGCCGCCCCCGCGCTCGCGGGCCCAGAACGCGGCGCCGGACTCCCCGCCGGCAGGCCCGAGCGAGACCAGGTCCAGGCCGGCCTGCTCCCGCACTGCCTCGATGAGCTCTGCCCGGATGAACTCAGGGCTTGCGGCCGGCACCGCACCAGATGGTCACGTCCGGCGGGGCCGCCTCGTCCGGACCGGGACGCCACTGCGGCGGCTCGACTACGCCAGGTTCCAGCAGTTCGAGTCCGTCGAAGAACCGGCTCACCTGGTCATGGTCACGCACCGTGGCCTTCGGCCCCTTCAGGCGCTGGTTCATCCTGCGGGTCATCTCGGCGACCGAGTCAGGCCGGATGTCGGCGGCCGGATGGGACACGACCAGGTAGCTGCCCGCCGGCAGCCCGACGAGCAGGGAGCGGACCACTTCATGCGGGCCGTCCGCGTCGGGAATGAGATGCAGGATGAGCAGTAACATCAGCGCGACCGGCTGGCCCAGGTCCAGGGTCCGCCCGGCCGCCTTGAGGATGACAGCCGGATCGCGCACGTCAGCGTCCACGTAGTCGCAGCTGCCGGCCGGCCCGCTGACCATCATGGCGCGGGCGTGAGCCATCACGATCGGATCGTTATCGACGTAGACGACACGCGCGGCCGGGTCAGCCGACTGCGCGACCTCGTGCGTGCCCGGGGCCGGCCGGCAGCCCGGTGCCGACGTCCAGGAACTGCCGGACGCCGCGCTCACGGGCCAGGAAGCGCACCGCGCGGGCCAGGAACGCCCGGTTGGCCCGGACGTCCGCGACGATCCCGGGACTGGCCGTGATCGCTTCCTCCGCGGCCTCCCGGTCGGCGGCGAAGTTATCCTTTCCGCCGAGCCAATAGTCGTACACGCGAGCCGAATGCGCGCGGCGCACATCTATCTGGGCGGCCCTATCACGGCCTGATGCCGACCTTTGCAGCCATTGGCCTGCCACCCAGCACTCCATAACGTGTCGTCACGCCGCCTGAAGCGCAGCATAACGGGGCCCGGGCCGGCAAATAAGACCCAGCGGGCGGGCAAAAAGATGACGCCGCCCCGCACGGGCCGTGAGCAGGGCCGAACCGGCTGTCGCCGGACGGCACGCCGGCCGCTTCCGGTATACGATCGTGCGAACCAGGCCCGGATGCCGCGCAGTGGCGGCACGAAACCCGGGCCCGGCGACGCATACGGCCGCTGCCCGGCGGCGCGCACGGCCGGGTCAGGCGGCCGGGCCGTGGCAGGATGGCCGCCCTGGAGGACGACCGCAGCGGATGAAGATACCCCGCCCCCTCATCAACGATCCCGGCCTGGTCTCGCTGAAGAGCGCGGCGCGGGCGGCGATCGTGATGCCCGCGGTCTTCGCATTCGCCGACCAGGTGATCGGCCAGCCGCAGACCGCGCTGTTCGCCGCGTTCGGGTCGCTGGCGATCCTGGTGTTCGCCTCGTTCAGCGGGTCGGCCCGGAGCCGTTTCCTCGCCTACCTGTCGCTCGCGGCCGGCGGTGCGGTCCTGGTCGCCCTGGGCACGCTGTGCTCCGGTAACGCCTGGCTCGCCGCCGTGGCCATGCTGGTGGCCGGGTTCCTGATCCTGTTCTCCGGCGTGATCAACGGCTACTTCGCGGCCGGGGGGACGGCCGCGGTCCTGGTCTTCGTGCTCTCCGTCACGGTGCCCGCGCCCGTCTCGGCCATCCCGTGGCGGCTGGCGGGCTGGGGCCTGGCCGCGGGCGTGGGCATCCTGGCCGTGATGTTCCTCTGGCCGCCGCGGGAGCGCGCCACGCTGCGGGCGGACGCGGCGCGGGGCTGCCTGGACCTCGCCGCCGTGGCCGACTCCATCTGCGGTGACCAGCCCGCCGAGGCCACGGCCCTGGCCGCGGCGCGGAAGTCGATCAGCGGCCTGCGCGGGCGGCTGACCTCGACCCCGCACCGGCCCACCGGGCCGACCCGCCCCACGGCCGCCCTGGCCGGGCTCATCGACGAGCTCGGCTGGCTGTTCCAGTCGCTCGAGATCATGGCCGGATCCCCGGCGGGCGAGCTGTGCGTGGCCGAGAACACCGCCGCGATCCGCGCGGTCGCCGCGGTGCTCCGGGCCTGCGCGGCGGAACTGGACGGGCGGCCGGAGCTGTCCGCCCGGGACCAGGCCGGGAAGCAGCCGGTCCAGCGGCTGGAGCGCGCCCGCGAGACAGCGGCCCAGCTCCTGGCCCGGCGCGTCGCCGAACTGCCGCACATCCCGGACGAGCAGGCCCTGCAAACCCAGGTGGACCGCGGGTTCCGGGTGCACACGATCTCCTACACCGCGCGGCAGATCGCCGCGTACGCGCGGGCGGCCAGCCCCCAGTCCGCCGGGCCGCCCATCGACGGGCTGCCCGACCTGGCCGAGCAGGCGGCCGCCGTCCGGTCCACCGCCGCGGACCCGGGCGCCGACCCGCTGACCGGCGTGGTCCCGGCCTCCCGCCGCTGGACCAGCTGGATGCGGTCCTGGCTGACCGGCGCGGAAGGCTTCACCGCGACCCACGCCGACTACCGCTCGGTCTGGTTCCGCAACAGTGTCCGCGGCGCGGTCGGCCTGGCCATCGCGGTGTTCATCGCCCAGAAATCCGGTCTCCAGCACTCGTTCTGGGTCGTGCTGGGCACCCTGTCGGTGCTGCGCTCCAACGCGCTGGGCACCGGCCGGTCGGTGATCAGTGCCCTGGCCGGGACGGCGGTGGGCATCGTCATCGGGGCCGCGATCCTGATCCCGCTGAAGGGCAACACCACCGTGCTGTGGGGGATCCTCCCGGTCGCGGTGCTGGTGGGCGCCTACGCGCCCCGGGTCATCTCGTTCGCGGCCGGGCCAGGCCGCGTTCACCGTCGTCGTCCTGGTCCTGTTCAACATCATCCAGCCCACGGGCTGGAAGGTCGGGATCCTGCGGATCGAGGACGTCGCGGTGGGCTTCGCGATCAGCCTGGGGGTCGGGCTGGTGTTCTGGCCCCGCGGCGCGGCCGCGCTGCTCCGGCAGAACCTGGCCGCGGCCTACTCACGGACCTCGGATTACGTGGCGGCCATGGTGGAGCAGCTCAGCGGGCTGGACGGCGGCGCGAACCCGGATCCCGGGCCGAGCTGGCCGCGACCACGGCGGTGCACCGGCTCGACGACTCCTTCAGCCAGTACCTGGCCGAGCGGTCCGCCCAGCGGGTCGACCCGGAGCGGGTCAGCCGCATGGTCGGCGGGGTGGCCAAGGTCCTGCGCGCGGGCCAGTCGCTGGCCGCCCTGAACACGCTGGCCGACGGCCCGCCCGGTGCTGGGCCAGACGGGGCCGGGCGAGACGGTCGGGGCCAGACGGGGCCGGGCCAGCCTCAGGAGCAGGACGGGAACCCGCGCGGCCCGCCGCGGACCCAGTTGCCGGTCAGCCCGGCGGGCGCCCCGGACAACGGGTCCCGCAAACCCTGCGCGGAGAACCTGGAGCAGAACGTGCTGGCCTTGCGGGCCTGGTACGTGACGCTCGGCGACTCGTTGGTCAACGGCACGGCGGTGCCCCCGCCCGAGCACGCGCGACCCGGCGGCCCGCAAGCGCTTGCTGCACTGCACCCGGGAGGCGATCAGCGGCGGTCAGCCCGCGGTGGCCCGCAACGCGCTGCTGGTCCTGTGGGCCAGTGAGCACCTGGACATGCTGTGGCGGCTGGAGGAGCGCCTGGGCCGCACCCAGGACTCCGGCCCGCCCGCTGCCGCCCGCCCGGCGGAAGCGCCAGCCGGGGCCCCCGCGGAGTAACCCCGGTCAGCTGGGCCGGACGGTGCGCAGCCGGATCGTGACGTCCAGGCTGCGCAGGCTGGCCAGCATGTCGCCGGGGTACTCGGTGCCGATGTCGGTCAGCACGTAGCCCAGCTCGTCCCGGGTGCCCAGCAGCTGGCCCTCGATGTTCGCGCCGTGCTCGGCGAGCAGCTGGTTGATGCTGGCCAGCACGCCGGGGACGTTGCGGTGCAGGTGGACCAGGCGGTGCGTGCCCGGGGTGTGCGGCAGCGCGACCCGCGGCAGGTTGACGCTCAGCGAGGTCGTGCCGCAGCTGACGTAGTCGTGCAGCTTCCCGGCCACGAACTCGCCGATGTCCTGCTGCGCCTCCTCGGTGGAGCCGCCCACGTGCGGGGTGAGGATCACGTTGGGCAGGCCGCGCAGGTCGGAGTGGAACTCCTCGCCGCGGCTGCGCGGCTCCTGCGGGAACACGTCCACGGCCGCGCCGGCCAGATGCCCGGACTCGATGTTGCGGCGCAGCGCCGCGTGGTCCACCACGAAGCCGCGGGACAGGTTCAGGAACAGGCTGCCCGGCCGCATGGCCGCGAACTCCGCCTCGCCGAACAGGCCGCTGTTCCCCGGCCGGCCGTCCACGTGCAGGGTGACCGCGTCGGAGATCTCCAGCAGCTCTTCCATGGTGCCGCAGCGCTGCGCGTTGCCCAGGGCCAGCTTGTCCGCGGTGTCGTAGAAGTAGACGGTCATGCCGAGGCTCTCGGCCAGCACCGAGAGCTGGCCGCCGATGTTGCCGTAGCCGATGATGCCCAGGCGGCGCCCGCGCACCTCGTGGCTGCCGGTCGCGGACTTGTCCCACAGGCCCGCGTGCATCTGCGCGGTCTTGTCGGTGAGCCGCCGGGTCAGCGCGATGATCTCGGCCAGGACCAGCTCGACCACGCTGCGGGTGTTCGAGAACGGGGCGTTGAAGACCGCGATGCCGCGCTGGGAGGCCGCGGCCAGGTCGATCTGGTTGACGCCGATGCAGAACGCGCCGACCGCGAGCAGGCCGGGCGCGGCGTCCAGCACCCGCTCGGTGACGTTGGTGCCGGACCGGATGCCGAGGATCTGCACGTCGCCGGCCGCGGCGACCAGCTCGTCCTCGGTTAGCGCCCCGGACCGGGTCTCCACCTGGTATCCGGCCTTGCCCAGCCGGGTGGCGGCGTCGGGGTGAATGTTCTCCAGCAGCAGGACACGTCCGTGCCCATCCGAGCGGTCCAGCGTCAACACCCTTCCCGTTTGTGATGGTCAGCGGGGTGCGCGTGCCGCCCCCCGGGCCGGTGCCGTCGCCCGGCCAGCCACTCTCAGCAGCCTAATCGCCCTGGCAGGGTAGACCGGTCAGGCCGGGGACGGGTCAGGCTTCGGTGAGGCGGCGGGCCACGGTCGCGGCGTGGCCGGGATCCAGGATGATCGTGTAGTGGTTGGCGCCGGGCACGGTCTCCATGGTGAGCAGGGGGGCCTGCGCCGCCCACGACTCGCAGAGTTCCGGCGGGAGCAGCCCCGGCGGCTGGCCGAACATGCCCGAGGGCGCGGTGAGCAGCCGGGCCGGGCGGGTCAGCCCGCGCAGCGCGGCACCGAGCCGCTCCGCGGCGCCCAGCAGTTCGCGGCCGTCCGCGCGGGCCGCCTGCTCGGACACCCGGGAGCGCAGCACCCCGTCCTCGCCGGTCAGGTCGTAGCGCAGGTAGTCCTCCAGGTAGCCGTTCCAGGCATCCTTCAGGGCCGGGTGGGCCCGCCAGAAGTCGAAGTACGCCTCGACGCTGGGGTAGGTCTCGCGCAGCCGGGCCAGCGCCGGGCCCAGGCTCGCGTCCAGCAGCGCGTCCAGGTCCGCGCCGTCCGGGACCGGCAACGGCAGCCCCCCGTCCACCAGCAGCAGGCCGCCGAACGTGCCCGGCTCCCGGTCGACGATGAGCAGCGCGAGATAGGCGCCCAGTGAGTGCCCGGCCAGCACCGGCTGCTCCAGTTCCAGGCAGGCCACCGCGGCCAGGGCATCCTCGAGGTGGCGGCCGAACCCGTACGGGCCGGGCAGGTGCGCGCTGTGCCCGCGGCCGCGCAGGTCCACCGCGAACAGGGACCACTCGGTGGGCAGGGCCTCGGCCACCGGCTCCCAGGACATGGCGGACGCGGTGATGCCGTGCAGCGCCACCGCGTGGCGCGGGCCGCGGCCCCAGCGCAGCACCCGCAGGGTGCCGTCTGGCCGCGGTACGTCGAGCTCTGCCGGGTCTGTGTGCACGGGTTCCTCCTCGCCGTACTGGGGGACTGCCGGACCGGCCCGGGACCGGCCCGGGACCGGCCCGGGTCCGGCCCGGGTCACGAGGACCGCTGCCGTGTCCGCGTCCACGGTACGTGCCGGTTGCGGGAAGTTCATGGCCCGGCCCGGCGGCGCTCGCTACGGTGACAGCGCCGGGCCCGCCGCGGGCAGGACCGGCCCGGGAGTGGGCGGCCCCGAGCCGGGCCCAGGGAGCGGGAACGTGACTGCGTCGTTTGCGACCGCCTTGCTCGGCTGGAAGCCGAGCGGGAAGAACAAGCCTGGCTGGGCTCTGGTGCCGAATTTCGCGGACGTCGACAGCGCCGAGTCGATGCGCATCGCGGCAGGAGTGCTGGATCAGCTCGCCGTGACCCGGGACAGCGTTTCTGACGTTCCCAAGGACCCGGGCGGTCCGCTGGAGCAGGCGGTCTGCGATCACCTGGGCTGGGCGCTGCAGCGCAAGGATCCTGAGCGTGGCTGGCGTATCGAGCGGGGCGCGGTGATCACGCGGTTCGACCAGTACGCGCACCTGTCCGAGGTGGACGCGCTCGTGCGGGCGAACCCCCAGCTGCGGGTCACGGTGGGCACGGACTACCTGATCAGGCCGGACGTGACCGTGTCGCTCGCCCGGGTGCGGACCGCGTCCGGGCTGCCGGTGCTGCACGCGGCGGTGTCCTGCAAGTGGACGATCCGCTCTGACCGGGTGCAGAACATCCGGCACGAGTGCCTGCAGATGATCCGGCACCGCCGGGGCCGGCAGCCGCACCTGGTCACGGTCACCGCGGAGCCGCTGCCGACCCGGCTGGCGTCCATCGCCCGGGGCACCGGGGAAGTGGACGCGGTGTACCACATCGCCTACGACGCGATGGCGGCCAGCGTGGCCGGTGCCGCGAACTCCGAGCAGGCGGACGCGTGGCATGAGGTGACCGGGCAGCGCCGGGTGCTGAGTTATGAGCTGCTGGTGGACACGCTGGCCTCGTGGTGACGATGGAGCGGTGACGATGCAGCGGTAACGGCGTGGGTAAAGCGAACTGACGGTGCCTGCGGGCACAATCGGCCGGAGGATGAGGGCTGGAGGCGCGGTCGGTGGCGCGGTCTGGTGGCACGGTTCTGGTGGCACGGTGGAAGAGGGGCAGACGGTGGATGAGCTGACCTCCCTGGAGATCTGCGCCGGGGCCGGCGGCCAGGCCCTGGGCCTGGAGCAGGCCGGGTTCAGGCACGAGGCCGTGGTCGAACTGGACGCCGCCGCCTGCGAGACGCTGCGCCGCAACCGGGGCGACGCGTGGAAGGTCATCGAGGACGACGTGGCCAACGTGGACGGCCACGGGTTCGCAGGGCGTCGACCTGTTCTCCGGCGGCGTGCCCTGCCCGCCGTTCTCCATCGCCGGGAAGCAGCTTGGCCGCGACGACGAGCGGGACCTGTTCCCGCAGGCGCTGAGGCTGGTCGAGGAGACCGGCCCGCGCGCGGTCCTGCTGGAGAACGTGCGGGGTCTCGCGGCCCGCCGGTTCGACGGCTACCGGACCCAGGTCCTCGAGCGGCTGCACGAGCTGGGCTACCAGACCTGGTGGGACGTGGTGCAGGCCAGCCAGCACGGGGTACCGCAGCTGCGGCCCCGGTTCGTGCTGGTCGCGGTGCGGCAGCCGTGGGCTTCCTGGTTCCGGTGGCCCGGGGCGGCCGCCGGGCCGCCGCCCACGGTGGGGGGCATGCTGGCCGACCTGATGGCCGCGGGCGGCTGGCCCGGGGCGGCGGACTGGGCGGCGGGGCGCCCAGGGGATCGCCCCCACCATCGTCGGCGGCAGCAAGAAGCATGGCGGCCCGGACCTGGGTCCGACCCGGGCCCGCGAGGCGTGGAAGGGGCTCGGCGTGGACGGGCTCGGCATCGGCGACGAGGCGCCCGGGCCGTTGTTCCCGGCCGGCCAGCGGCCCAAGCTGACCGTCCGGATGGTGGCCCGGCTGCAGGGCTTCCCCGACACGTGGGAGTTCTCGGGACGGAAGACCGCCGCGTACCGGCAGGTCGGCAACGCCTTCCCGCCGCCGGTGGCCCGCGCCCTCGGCGAGGCCATCCGCGACGCCCTCACCCACGCCGAGCCAGCCCCGGGCCCTCTCAGCGAGCCCGGCCCGGCGGACGCCGGCCACCACGCCAGCCCCAGCCCGCCCTGACGCCAGCCGTCCCGCGAGCCCCAGCCCGCCCTGACGTCGGCCGTCCCGCGAGCGCCAGCCCGTCCTGACGCCGGCCACCGGCCCGGCCTGGCCTGAAGGCCGCGCAGGTCCCGGGCGGCCGCCCCCGGACCATATCAGTCACTCCAGTCACACAGGTATCGCCCTGACCGCACCGCGGAAGGTCCGTCGGTTAACCGTTAGAGATTTGCGCTGCGCCGCCGCGCTGGTGATGGCGTCGGCCACCCGGGCCCCGCGGCGGGTATCCCGGCCATGGACGATCACGTGCGCACCGGCCGCCGCCAGGGCCTGCGCGACGCCCTGGCCGATGCCGTTGGTGGAGCCGGTGACCAGCGCGGTCCGGCCTTTGAGCACAGCAGTCATGTCGGGTCTCTCTAGGGATTGGACTGTATAGTTCAAACAGCAGGAACCTTACGGGCTCGAAAGTGGACCGTCAAGTCCACTCCTGGGTTATGCGAGATTGGAGACCTGCAGCCGTGGCTGGCCAGGCGGGTCGCGTGACCCCGGTGGGCGGCGCGGTTGCCGGGCTGGCTGAGGGGCTGGACTAGTCGACGGGCTGGCTGAGGTGCCGGGCCGGGCTGGGCGGCGGGGCCGGGCTGGGCTGGCGGGGCCTGGGCTGGGCTCGCGGGGCCTGGGCTGGGCTCGCGGGGCCGGGGCTCTGGCTCGCGCGGGGCCGGGGCTTGGCTCGCGGGGCCCGGGCTTGGCTCACGAGGCCGCGAGGCCGGGGCTGGGCTCGCGGGGATCGAAGGGGCCGCCTGGTGCGGCCCGGCATGGTGACATGGAGGTGGAGGACGGCAGATGGCTACGACGCTGACCCGGAAAGGGCTGGCCACCCGGCAGCGGATCGTGGCCGGGGCGGCGGAGCTGTTCCGGGCGGGCGGGGTGGCGGGCACGTCGCTGGACGATGTGTGCGACGCCACCAGCACCAGCAAGAGCCAGCTATTCCACTACTTCCCGGACGGGCGCACCCAGCTGCTCGCCGCGGTGGCCCAGCACGAGGCGGACCGGGTGCTCGAGGACCAGCAGCCCGCGCTCGACCAGCTGACGTCCTGGGCCTCCTGGCAGGCGTGGCGGGACCGGGTCGTCGAGCGTTACCGGGCCCAGGGCCAGTCCTGCCCGCTGGCCGTGCTCACCTCCCAGCTCGGGCCGGGCTCGCCGGAGCACCAGGACGTGGTGGTCGGGCTGTTCCGCCGGTGGCAGCAGAAGATCGCCGACGGGATCCGCAGCATGCAGGCCAGCGGCGAGATCGGGCCCTCGGTGGACGCGGACCAGCGGGCGGCCGCGCTGCTGGCCGGCATCCAGGGCGGAGTGGTGATCATGCTGGCCACCGGGGAGATCTCGCACCTCGAAGTGGCCCTGGACCAGGGCATCGGGGCGCTGCGCGGGGACGGGTGGCGGGGGGGCGGCTGGGACGGCGCGCCCCGGTGACAGGGTGGCGGGTCCGGCGGCCGGGATGGCCGGTGCCGGCGGCGCCGGGACGGGAGCGGGGCGTGAGCGGGCTGCGCTCGCGGATGCGGCGCTTCCTGCAGAAGCCGGGATCGGCCAGCCTGGACCGCTACGAGGAGCTCCTGCCGGACATCGCCGCGCGGGAGGAGGGGCTGCGCGCGCTCGATGACGCCGCGCTGACCGCGGCGGCGGCCGAGGCCACGGACGACGCCGGGATCTGCGCGCTGGGCCGGGAGGCGGCCCGCCGCGCGCTGGGGGAGCGGCCTTTCGACGTCCAGCTGCTCGGCACCATGGCCCTGCTCTCCGGCCAGGTCGCCGAGATGGCGACCGGGGAGGGCAAGACGCTGTCCGGCGCGCTGGCCGCCGCCGGGTACGTCCGGCGCGGGCACCGGGTCCAGGTCATGTCGGTCAACGACTACCTCGCCCGGCGGGACGCGGAGTGGATGGGCCCGGTCTACGACCTGCTCGGCGTCAGCGTCGGCTGGGTCACCCAGGTGTCCACCCCGGAGCAGCGCCGGCGGGCCTACGCCGCGGACGTCTGCTACGGGTCGGCCAGCGAGATCGGCTTCGACGTGCTCCGCGACCGGCTGGCCACCAGCCTGGACGACCTGGTCACCACGGAGCCGGACGTGATCCTCATCGACGAGGCCGACTCGGTCATGGTGGACGAGGCGCTGGTGCCGCTGGTGCTGGCCGGGTCGGCCGGGGCGGCCGACTCCGGGCGGGAGATGGCCGAGATCGCCGGGCGCCTGCTGCCCCGGCTGCACTACGAGGTGGACGACGAGCGCCGCAACGTGTTCCTCGACCGACGCCGGCACCCGCATCGCCGAGCAGGCCCTGGGCGGGATCAACCTCTACGCCGAGCAGAACCTGGACGTCCTCACCCAGCTCAACGTGGCGCTGCACGCCCGGGCGCTGCTCCAGCGGGACGTGGACTACCTCGTCCGGGACGACCGGATCCAGCTGATCAGCGCCTCGCGCGGCCGGGTGGCCCGGCGGCAGCGCTGGCCGGACGGCCTGCACGCGGCGGTCGAGGCCAAGGAGGGACTGCGGGCCAGCGAGAGCGGCCAGATCCTGGACAGCATCACGATCCAGGCTCTGGTCCGGCGCTACCCGCTGGCCTGCGGGATGACCGGCACCGCGGTGGCGGTGGGCGAGCAGCTGCGTGAGTTCTACGGGCTGGAGATCGCGGTCATCCCGCCGAACCTGCCCTGCGTCCGCGAGGACGAGCCGGACCGGCTCTACCGGACCGCCGCGGACAAGGAGGACGCGGTCGTCCGCCAGGTGGCTGACACGCACGCCACCGGCCGCCCGGTCCTGATCGGCACGCTCGACGTCGCGGAATCCGAGCGGCTCGCGGAGCAGATGAGCCAGGCCGGGCTGTCCTGCGTGGTGCTGAACGCCAAGAACGACGCGCAGGAGGCCGCGATCGTGGCCGAGGCGGGCGCCCTGGCCGCGATCACGGTCTCCACCCAGATGGCCGGCCGGGGCACCGACATCCGGCTCGGCGGCAGCCAGGGGACTCGCGGGCGGACCGCGACGAGGTGGCCGGGCTGGGCGGGCTGCTGGTGATCGGCATGGGCCGGCACGCCAGCAGCCGCCTCGACGATCAGCTCCGCGGCCGGTCCGGGCGCCAGGGCGACCCGGGCGGCTCGGTGTTCTTCCTCAGCATGGAGGACGAGCTGATCACCACCTGCGTGCCGGACGCCGCCGCCGGTCGACGGACGACCGGACCGGACGGCCAGGTGACCGACCCGAAGGCGCACTGGACGGTCGGCCATGCCCAGCGGGTGGCCGAGGGCGTGCACCTGCAGATCCACCGGGACACCTGGCGGTACAACACGCTCCTGGAGGACCAGCGGCGCAGCGTGCTGGAGCACCGCGACGAGCTGCTGCGCACCGATACCGCGCTGCGCACGCTGGCGGCGTCCTTCCCGGAGCGCGCCGCCGAACTGCGCGAGCGCGTCCCGGAGGAGGTGCTCGCCGAGGCCGCCCGGCAGATCAGCCTGGCCCAGCTCGACCAGGCCTGGGCCGAGTACCTGGCCCAGGTGGCCGACCTGCGGGAAGGCATCCACCTGCGCGCGCTCGGGCACGGCCCCAACCCCTTCGGCGGTTCCCTCAACCCGGCTCAGGAGTACAACCGCGAGATGACCCGGCTGTTCAGCCAGTTCCTCGACGACGTCACCGCGCTGACCGGGCACGCCTTCCAGACCGTCACGATCACCGCGGACGGGGCCGACCTGGGCGCAGGCGGGCTGGCCCGGCCCAGCGCCACCTGGACCTACGTGGTCCAGGACAACCCGTTCGGCACCGACTTCGGCCGCGCGGTGAAGGCGATCAGCCGCCTGCTCGGCCGGCACTGATCTAGCCAGCTCTGACTTAGCCAGTACCCAGCAGCTCCGCAGCCCGGCCGCGGACGTCGTCGAGCAGGCTCGCGACCCGGGCGGTGGTCAGGCCCGGGTTCACGATGCAGCCGCGCAGCGCGAACGCGCCGTCCACGGTGGTGCCGGCCAGGAACACCACGCCGCCCAGCTGGACGGCCTTCAGGACAGCCTGGTTGTGCCGGTCCAGCCGGGCCGGGTCCATCCCGGCGGGCCGGTGCCGGAAGCAGACCACGCTGAGCCCGCTGGCCAGCAGCTCGAAGTCGGCCGACGCCCAGACCGCCCGCCGCAGTTCCGCCGCCGTGGCCAGGTCGGCGGCGATCAGCCGCCGGTAGCCGTCCCGGCCCAGGTGACGTAGCTGCATCCACACCTTCAGCGCGCGGAACGGGCGCGTCTGCTCCAGCCCGTACTCCGAGAACCAGACGGGCCCGCCCGGCCCGTCCTCGTCACCGTCGGTCCGCAGGTAGGCGGGCACCAGGCTGAACGTGTCCCGGGCCGCGGCGCCGTCCCGGAGCAGCACCAGCCCGGCGTCCACCGGCGCGTACAGCCATTTATGCGCGTCCACCGCGAGGCTGTCCGCGCGGGCCAGGCCGTCGCGGGCCGCCTCGTACCCGTCCAGCAGCAGGATCGGCGGGGCCCCGTAGGCGCCGTCCACGTGCAGCCACAGGCCGTGCCGGGCGCACACCGCGGCGATCTCGCCGAGGGGGTCGATCGCGCCGGTGTTCGTGGTGCCCGCAGTAGCCACCACCGCGACCGCGAGTTTCCCGGCCGCCTGGTCGGCCCGCACCAGCCGCTCGAGCTCGTCCGGCCGCATCCGGTGATCCGGGTCCGAGGGCACCACCCGGATGCAGGCTGAGCCGAGGCCGAGCACCTCGGCGGCCTTGGTGATGCAGCTGTGGCTTTCGGTGCCCGCGTAGAGCACCAGGCGCCCCGCCAGGCCGGCGCAGCCCGTCCCGCCGGTCGTCGGCCCCGGCCCGGGCCGCGGCCCGGTGCCGGGCCGCTGCGAGCGCGGTCAGGGTCGCGGCGGAGCCGCCGCTGACCAGCTGGCCGGAGTACCCGGCGGGCCAGCCGAGCAGCCCGGCGAACCACCGGATCACCTGGTGCTCCAGGTGCACGGCGGCGTGGTTGCCGCCCGCCACGCTGGGGTCCATGGCCGCGGCGAGCGCCTCGGCCAGCACCCCGAGCGGATGCGGGGGAGAGTTGACCCAGGCCGCGAAGCCGGGATGCCCGTTCCCGAACGGGTACGGGGCGACGTGGGCAGCGAACTCGGCCAGCACCGCGCCGGCGGGCTCGCCCTTCTCGGCCCACTCCGCGGCGCGCATGGCCTCGACCAGGCCGCGGGGCGGCGGCCGGTAGGCCGGGCCGTCCGGCAGCCCGGTCAGGTAGTCCGCGACCAGGTCGGCCACCTGGTGGCTGACCTGGCGGATCTGCGCCGCGTCCCAGAACGTGGGGAGCCCGCCGCCCGCCACCCCCGGGGCTGAGGGACCCGGAAGCGGTTCGTTAGGGCCCGGTACGCCCGGGACCGGGGCGGTCATGCCCGGGGGGCCAGGCGGTGCAGCACCTCGGGGGCCGGGCCGGGATGGACCACACCGAGCCGCTGGGTGGCCCTGGTCATCGCGACGTACAGGTCACTCAGGCCGCGCGGGGACTCGCCCAGGATCTGGGCCGGGTCGGCGATCAGCACCGAGTCGAACTCCAGCCCCTTGGCCTGGCTGACCGTCAGCACCACCACCTGCTCGTCCAGATCCGGGCCGTCCCGGTCGGCCGCGCCGCCCTTTTCTGCGCCGCCGCGTCCCGCGCTGTCCGGGGTGGCGCCGTCCAGGCCCGGGCCGCCGGGGCGGTGCCCGTTCGCGCCGGCCCGCAGAGCCGCCGCCACTGCCTCGCTAACGTCGCCGACCAGGGCCGGCGGGACCAGCACCGCGACGTTGCCGCCGCCGGCCTCCGCAGCCTCGGTGGCCGCGGTTGGG
>CAVRRQ010000002.1:0-1394418 GCA_963723595.1 uncultured Actinomycetes bacterium | reverse complement strand
CACGGACATTTCGTGACCACCGTGTGGACCTCCGGCCTGAAAATCGTCCCGACCCAGGCGGTCTACACAGGCACGAAGAACGCGGTCCGCACGCTACTGGAGGCACTGCGCCAGGAGTCCACCGACGGGGTCCTGCGCACGACCTCGATCTCGCCCGGCTACGTGCGCACCGAACTCGCCGACTACATCGACGACCCCGACGTCCGGGAAGAGGTGCAGCACAGGATGGCGACACTCGGCATCGGCCCTGACGCCGTGGCGCGTGCCGTCGCATTCGCAATCGAGCAGCCCGACGACGTCGAGATCGGCGACATCACCATCCGGCCTGCTAACCAAAACTGACGACGGCGGCTCGGCGTAGGGCGAGGCTGACCCGGCTTGTGCTCACCAGGCGGCGCTCGGTCGTGCCCGTCCATCACGGCAGGCTGGGCGGTTGTTACCGAGATCAAGTGACCCGTGGAGAGGTTCATCTCCTCTAGATGATCAATTCCAAGAGGTGGCTGCGGCTGCGGAGACGCGCGTGCTCGCATGGCAGCGGCCGCCAGGTTGGTGTCGCATGGGGCAGTAGACCGCTGGCTCAACCACGAGCCCTGGACGGTTTTCGTTAGGAATGAATCCCCGGCCGGGCCGGGATGAGGGCGGCTGGCGGTGCACCGCTGGTGTTGTGCTGCGCGATCAGTGTTAGCGCGGGTCACGGTCGCGGTGTTCGATGGCATCGATAATGGCGGTGTGCAGGGCGTGGCGGTCGGCCATGTAGTCCGGGAGTGGTCCTTCCCCGGAAGGCAGGACCGCCAGAGTGTGCGACTCGATCTGGTCGAGCAGGTTCACGTACAGCGACCGGAGCATCGCGTGCGGGCTGACCGCGGCGATGCGGGCGTGCAGGGACCAGTTGGCGTGCACGAACCCGATAGCGTCGAGCCGCTCGGCCGCCGAGGCCATCTCGATGAGAATCTCACGCATCTCGGCGATGTCGGCGGGGGAGGCATGCCAGAGCGCGTCCTCGATCAGCAGGGCATCCAGGGCGTCGCGGATTCGGACCGCTTCGGCCACGGACGTCTGGTCGCCGTCCAGGGCCAGGACGGAGTTGCCCAGGCGCACCATCGGTGACTGGGCTGCGGCGAACACGCCGCCGCCCGGCCCGGGCCGGACCGAAACCACGCCGCGGGACTGGGCGATGCGCAGCGCCTCGTTGAACGTGCCGACCGACACCGCGCAGCAGGCCCGGAGTTCTTCCTTCGACCCAAGCCGGTCGCCAGGTGCGGCAGCCTCGGCCATCGCGATGAGCTGCGTGGCCGCCGATTCGCCGCGGGACACCCGGGGGCTAGGCAGGCCGTCAGCGGGTCGGCGCCAGTCCTGAGGGCGCAGCGCGGGCGCGTCGAACCCGGCGTCACCGGTCACGGTTCTCACCGCCTCCTCTCGCTCAGGCGCCCAGTCTCCTCGCCCGTAGCCCAGAATTCCATATAAACATTATGGACGGAAGCCTTGACACGTGATGAGCGTCACGCGCAGCATCATGAGAAATGTTCATGCGGAATTCGAGGTGCGCGATGATCGACCCGCAGCAGTTCCGGGACCTGATGTCGGGCGTGTGCGCCCCGGTCACGGTCGTCACGACGACGGTCAACGGCACGGCGTACGGGGCGACGGTCAGCTCGTTCGCGTCCCTGTCGCTGGATCCGCCGCTGGTCAGCGTGGCGTTTGACCGCGGCTCGCAGTTGCTGCGGCAGATCCAGGCCGCCGGCCGGTTCGGCGTCAACATCCTCGGCCAGTCCCAGGACGAGCTCGCGGTGGTGTTCGCCCGCCGCGGGGTGGACCGATTCGCGGTCACCGACTGGTTCGCGGAGGGCGGATTGCCCCGCCTGGCGGACGCGCCGGGCTGGATGGTGTGTGACCTGCACCAGACAGTCGAGGCCGGCGACCATCTGCTGCTGTTCGGGCTGGTGCGCTCGGCCAGCAGCCGGGTGGACCTGGCGCCGCTGGTGTACGCGCACCGGACCTTCGGGACTCACTCGCGCTTCGCCGAGCGGCCCCGCCCCGCCATCGCCGACCTGATCGCTGCGTGCGCCCGCTGACTGCCCGGCCCGACCCTGACCCGGCTTGACCTGTCAAAGGAGACCTGACCATGTCCGCTGTGACCGACCACCCGTCCGCCGCTGATCCGGACACCGCCTCCACCCCGGACGCCACCGAACTCGTCGCCCGCATCAAGGAACTCCAGCCGCTGCTGCGCGAGCACGCCGCCCAGGGCGAGCAGGATCGCCGCGTGGTCGAGGACGTTATCCAGGCGCTCCGCGCCGCCGGCGTCCTCAAGATTGCCACGCCGAAGCGTTACGGCGGTTACGAGACCTCGATGCGCACCATGCTGGACGTGTCCGCGGCGCTCGGCGAGGCCGACGGCGGCACCGCCTGGGTGGCCACGCTGCTCAACGTCTGCGCCTGGATGACGGGCACGTTCCCGCAGCGGGCCCAGGACGACGTGTGGGGCGAGGACCCCGACGCGCTCGTCTGCGGGGTGCTGGCCCCGACCGCCGAGACCCGCAAGGTCGAGGGCGGGCACCAGGTCAGCGGCCGCTGGTACTACAACTCCGGATCCTGGCACGCGACCTGGGCGATACTCGGCATCCCGCTCACCGATGAGTCGGGCGAGGTCGTCGATCAGGCGCTGGCCCTGATCCCGCGCCGCGAGCTTGAGTACGAGGAGACCTGGTTCGTGGCCGGCATGAGGTCGACCGGTAGCAACTGCATGATCGCGAAGGACGTGTTCGTCCCGGATCACCGGATCGTCTCCGTCCCGCCGCCATCGAGGGCCACTATGCCACCGAGCACACCGATGAGGCCCTGTACCAGTCGGCGTTCGTGCCGATCCTGGCGCTGGTCCTGGCCGGGCCGCAGCTCGGCATGGGCCGGGCGGCACTACAGATGGTCCGGGAGAAGGCAGCTAAAAAGCCGATCTCGTACACCTTCTACACCGCGCAGGCCGACTCGGTGGCCTTCCAGCTCCAGCTGGCCGAGGCGGCGATGCTGATCGACACCGCCCACCTGCACGCCTACCGTGCGGCCGCCGACATCGATGAGGCCGCGGCGCGCGGCGAGTATCCCGACTTCCTGACGCGCGCCCGGGTCCGGGCCGATACCGGCTGGGTCATCGATCACATCGTGCGGGCCATCAACATCCTGTTGTCGGCTCATGGTGCCGCCAGTTTCGCCGACGTCAACCCGCTCCAGCGCCTCTGGCGTGACTCGTCGGTCGCCGCCCGCCACGCGGTCGTCCTGCCTGTGGTCGGGTATGAGGTGTACGGCAAGGCGTTGCTGGGACGTGAGGATCACATCACGCCCCTCGTCTGACCCCGCCTCTGATTGATCTGGAGAACCTGAAATGCGCGTGGCTAACCTGGAAGGCCGGCTCGTCGTCGTGTCCGGCGACGCCGGACACGAGGCCGCCTACGACGTGGAGAAGAACAGCGGCGGCCGGTTCGCCGCCGACCCGCAAGCCGTCTACGAGGACTGGGACGCCTTCACCACGTGGGCGGCGACCGCCCAGTGGCGAGACGGCGTGACGCTGCGGCCCGAGGCCCTCGGGCCGCCCGTGCCCGCCCCGCGGCAGGTGTTCGGGATCGGGCTGAACTACCGCGACCACGCCGCCGAGTCCGGCTACGACGTACCCACCGGCGAACCTCCGGTGTTCACCAAGTTCCCCAGCTGCATCACCGGCCCGCACGGTGACATCCAGATGCCGCAGGGCGGCCACGTCGACTGGGAGGTCGAGCTGGTGGCCGTCATCGGCCGCCGTGCCCACCACGTGGGCGTCGACCAGGCCTTGGACCACGTGGCCGGCTACGCGGTGGGCCAGGACGTCTCCGAGCGCGTGCTGCAGATGGCCGCCAAACCGCCCCAGTTCAGCATGGGCAAGTCGTTGCCGGGCTTCGGCCCGATCGGCCCCTGGGTGGTCACGCTAGACGAGGTCGCCCACCCTGACGACCTTGAGCTCGGATGCGAGATCAACGGCGAGACGGTCCAGCTCAGCCGGACCAGCCAGCTGATCTTCTCCGTGGCCGCCCTCATCGCGAACCTGTCGGCCAGCACGCCGCTGCTCCCCGGCGACGTCATCTTCACCGGCACCCCGTCGGGCGTCGGGCTCGGCCGTACCCCGCCGCGGTGGCTCGCCGACGGCGACATCCTGACCAGTCACATCGAATCCATCGGCGGGATGCGGCACCGCTTCGTCGCCGCCCCGCCGCGCATCGCCTAGCCCTGCTTCACCCGAAAGGTCGCCGACGATGGCCCTGCACCGCCTCACGTCCATCACCATGGGCGTGCCGAACGTTGAAGAAACCGCCGCCTACTACGACGAGTTCGGGCTCGCGCCCGACGGCGACGGCTGGTTCACCACCCGCAACGCCGGCCGCGAGCTGCGCATCGTTCCCGCGCCGACCCGGCGGCTGATTGACCTGCACGTGGGTGTGGACGACTCCGACGACCTGGCCCGGGCGGCGGGCAACCTGGAGCGGATGGGGATTGGCGTCGAGCGCGGCCCCGGCTGGATCAGCGCGGTCGACAAGGCGACCGGCACCCGCGCTTACCTGGAGATCGCCGCCCGCTTCGAGCAGGACGAGGTCCCGCCGACGCCGTACAACGGACCCGGACGTTACGAACGCTCTAACGACCGGGCGCCGGGCGTTCAGCGTACCGACCGCGTCATGCCGCGCAAGCTCGGCCACGCGGGGCTCGGCTCCACCCACTACGAAGCGACCCAGGCGTTCTTCATCAACGGGCTCGGCTTCAAGGTGTCCGACCACATCAAGGGCGCCGGCACGTTCATGCGCTGCTCCACCGACCACCACAACGTCTTGGTGCTCGGCGCCCCCGTCGTTCCTGCATCACACGTCGTGGCAGGTGGACGACGTCGACGACGTGGGCCGGGGCGCCTCCTCGATGCTCGAAGATCACCCCGAGCGGCACATCTGGGGGCTGGGCCAGCATTACGGCGGGTCGAACTTCTTCTGGTACCTGAAGGACCCGGCCGGCAACTTCAGCGAGTACTACAGCGATATGGACTGCATCGTCGATGACCAGCTGTGGACGCCGCAGGACCTGCAAGGGGCCCAGGGCCTGTTCTCCTGGGGGCCGCCCCCGCCGCCGTCGTTCCTGCACCCCGAGGACCTTGCCGCCATGATGACAGGCGCCCACAGTGCTGGCTAACCACAGCCACGCATGACGGGCGCGCCCGCGCCGCTGGTTGACGTCCACGCACACTTCCTCACCGACGCCTACGTGTCCGCGGCCCGCGCGGCGGGCCAGAGCATCCCGACGGGATGCCCGGCTGGCCGTCCTGGTCCGCTGGGCAGCACCTGCAGTTGATGGATCAGTGGGTGTGGCCAGGTCGATCCTGTCGATCTCCTCGCCGGGCGTCCACTTCGGAGACGACCAGGCGGCCCGCGAGCTGACCAGACACGTCAACGACGCGGGGGCGACTGTAGCTCGCGCCCATCCGGACCGTTTCGGTCACTTTGCGTCGCTGCCGCTGCCCGACGTCGAGGGCTCCCTGGCCGAGCTGGCCTGCGCCCTGGACGACCTAGGCAGCGACGGCGTCGCCGTGGAGACCAGCGCCGGCGGGATCTATCTCGGCGACGCCCGGTACGCGCCGCTGTACGAGGAGCTGAACCGGCGGCGCACGGTGGTGTTCGCCCATCCCACCTCGCCGCCATGCGCGGAGGAGGTGTCGCTCGACCGGCCCCGGCCGATGCTGGAGTTCATCTTCGATTCCACTCGCGCGGTCAGCAACCTGGTGTTCTCCGGGACGCTGTCCCGCTACCCGAACATCGAATGGGTTTCACCCACGGCGGCGGGACGCTCCCGTTACTGGCCGACCGCATGGAGCTGTTCCGCAGGGCTCTGGCCCGGGCGGCCCACGACGAACCGAGCGTGCCGGAACAGGTGGCCCGGCTGTGGTTCGACATGGCCGGTACCCCGTTTCCGCGCCAGGTGCCGACGCTGGTTGACGCGTTCGGAGCCGAACGCCTGCTGTACGGCAGCGACTACTGCTGGACCCCGGCCGCTGGCGTCGGGCAGCAGGCCGCCTCCCTCGACTCCGCAGGCCAGCCCCACGGTGACACGTGGCGCGCCCTGACGACGCGCAATGCCGGTCGGCTGCTCAGCCGAGCCGCTCACGCTAAGAAAAAGGACTATCGCCATGCCCTCGCCCTGGCTCACCCAGATGGTCATGGGCGTCCCGAACCTGGAGGAGGGGAGGATGCAGGACTCGCCGAGTGCGGTAGGCTCTCCAAAGCCCAGAGCGGACCCGTCGGACCGCTGTGCAGACCTGAGTTAGCCGCCTGCGGGCGCAAACCGCAGGTCAGACAATTTAAGACCGGCCCCCTTAGCTCAGTCGGCAGAGCGTCTCCATGGTAAGGAGAAGGTCTACGGTTCGATTCCGTAAGGGGGCTCCAGGTTATAGGCGCTTTTCGAACATGAAACCGAGTACCTCTTTCGGGCGAGTGGCATTTGAGTGGCAAGCGCCTAGTAGGACGGGTGCTTGTGACCAGGCGATTTGCTGCGGATGGGCCACGCAGAGCGGCTCCTGCCTGGGGAAGCCGGATACCGGCGCGCTGTGCTCGCGGACGGGAGCTGGCGGGGTTCGCCTTCACGAGCCGGGTGAAAGTGGCCCGTTGGGTTGATGCCGTTGCTGCCGCTGGATCGCGGCCTGCCTGGAGGCGGTCGCCGCGGGGACGGTCGCGGTCCTGGAAAACGGCGGCCCGGCGGCCTGAACGTTACTGGGGTCTGGGCTTGGCCGGTGCGGGCGCGGACGCTGACGCGGTAACACTCTTCTGGGCGCCCTTACCGGCGGCCGGCCACCTGGGTGGCCGCTTGGGGCTCGCTGCTGGTTTTGCGGCGGGGCAGCCGATTCATGGGTCAGTGACGCGATCAACCATGGCACGGTAACGTGGGGGACGACGCTGCATGGGTAACTGGTGGGGGCGTTCTGGGAGCCGCGGAGAATGGGATGAAGATCGGTATGTCGAACGCAAGCCCCGCGGGCAGCCCGACGGTGGGTGACGGCTGGTGTGCTGGGCTGAGTGGAGTCCAGGGCCTGGCGTGCGGGGGCATGGATAGCCAGCAAAACTGGAATTGCTGATGGTCACGATCAGGCCCACGTTCTGGCGGCCGGGCAACGTGTTCTGGGTGGTGGTCATTGGCGGCTTCTGCCTTTCCCCGGTGGTGTTCCAGGCGGGTGCCTTTCCCGAGCTGGCGGGGCTCGGGGTTCTGGCGGTCATGACCGTCATGGTGTGGCTCGGGACGCGGACGGCACGGCTGGAGATCACCGCGACCGAGGTGCGGGCCAGTCACGGATGGTCACCCGGGCCGATCGGCAAGAAGGTGGCGGTCCGCAGCGAGATCCGCTCGATTCACTATCGTCCGCGGCAGGTCACCTTCCGGGGGGCGGATGGTCAGCCGCTGATGGAGATCTCGGACCTCTGGACCGTGGCGGACATGGTGAAGGCCGCTGCGGAGTTGCGGGTTCCCCTGTATGACGACCGGGAGGAGGGCCTGTTGAGGGCGCGGGAACTCAGCGAGGGGCGGCTCGTGTACGACCCCGTGTCTGGCCTCGTGGCCGGCAAGTGACAGGGGGCGAGGGCCGCTGTCACTTGCCGGCCGCTGACGCTGAGGGCGCGGCGCGCAGGCTGTCGGGGCCGGCGTAGCTATCTGGCTGGCGCGATTGAGCAACCGTAGGACGACGAACCCACGTACAGGACGCCGCCAACGTCGCCGATGTCGTTCAGCGGCTCGGGCGCGGTGAAGGAGTTCGGGCCGGACGTCACCTGGGCGTCGCGCCGGTTGATGTCCCCCTGGTTGCCCGAGGCGTGGGTGATCAGCTCGCCCGATTCGGTCACGGTCGCGGCCCAGGTCGTCGTCCCTGCCTGGTTGCTGCCGTACGTGATTGAGCACTCGGGATCGCCTGGGTAGCTGAACGCCGGGTCCGGCCCGGTGGCGGCTGGCACAGCGCTGGCGCTGGGGCTGGCTCCAGCGAGGTCACCACCGCCACCGTCACTGGCACACCCGGCTGGCGTGCCGGCCGTAAACGATTTGCGGACGTAAACCCCGGACTGAGACCGTAAATGCATACCGCCCGGTCATCGAACTGAATATCGGTGATCTCATATGGTGGTTTCATCCGCAAGATCAAAGTGAGTGGCAGATTGAGTGGCAAATGGCGCTCGCGTGGGCTCGTCCGGCGCTTGTGAGTGCGAGCGACTGCTTGTGTCCACGCAGGTCAGCTGCTCTACCTGGGGCTGCGGAACTGCGCAGTGATACATGGTAAGGAGAAGGTCTACGGTTCGATTCCGTAAGGGGGCTCCACGTTATTAGCATTTCTCGAACATGAAACCGAGTACCTCCTTCGGGCGAGTGGCATTTGAGTGGCAACGCCAAGTGGGACGGGTGCTTGTGACCAGGGCGATTTGCTGCGGGTTGGGCCGCTCAGAGCGACTCCCGCCTGGGAAGCAGGTCTTGGGTTGGCTCGGCGCTCGGCGCATGCAGGTAGGGCTACCTCATGTCATGCGGGTCTACTGAGAGCGACGAGTGCCCTGGGCCAAGGGTCATCCGCGTCAATAGATCGCCGACTCTGCGCGCTCGCCCGCAGCTGGGGATGAGCTGCGGTCGGCGCGCAGTTCGCGGTGTTATGGCCTCTCAGCCGGGGCCGGCGAAGAACTCCCGCAGGTCCCCGGCCACCAGATAGGGGTCGGTGGTAAAGGCGAAGTGACCGCCCCGGTCGAACTCGGTGTACCGCACGATGTTGTTGGCCCGCTCGGCGAAGGTCCGGATCGTCCGGAAGTCCTGGGGGAAGACCGCGACCGCCGTCGGTACCTTGTTGGGCGCGTCCCGGTAGCCCGCCCCGCTGCGGGCGTCCTCGTAGTAGTGCCGGGCGCTGGAGACGCCGGTTCGGGTGAACCAGTAGATGCTCACGTGGGTCAGGTAGGTGTCCACGTCGAGGTCGTCGGCGTAGTCGCCCCAGCCGGTCCACAGCTCGGCGTTCCAGGCCAGCTGCCCGGCGGGCGAGTCGGTCAGACCGTACCCCAGCGTCTGTGGCCGGTCTGCTGGATCTTCTGGTATCCCGCCTTCCTCTGGAAGTCCGCGGTGGTCCCCGACAGGCTCTGCCTGTCCGCATTGGACACCCTGGCCATCTCCGGATCGCCGGACGGGAACGCGAAGATCTGCAGCAGGTGCACGCCGATCAGCCCGGCCGGCGCGAGGATGCCGAGCTCCCGGCCGACCAGGGCGCCCGCGTCGCCGCCGGCCGCCTCCCACCGCGCGTACCCCAGCCGTGACATCAGCGCGGCGAACGCCTTCGCCATCCGCGCGCTGTCCCAGCCCGGCTCGGTGGTCGGGCCGGAGAAGCCGTACCCGGGCAGGGACGGCACCACGACGTGGAACGCGCGGGACGGGTCGCCGCCGTGCGCCCGCGGATCGGTCAGCGGACCGATCATTTCGGCGAACTCCAGCACCGAGCCGGGCCAGCCGTGCAGGAGCAGCAGCGGCACCGCGGCTGGCTCTTGCGAACGGACGTGCAGGAAGTGGATGTTCTGCCCGTCGATGGTCGTGGTGTACTGCGGGATCTGGTTGAGCCGGGCCTCGTGCGCGGGCCAGTCGTACCCGGTGCGCCACCTGTCGGCCAGCCGCTGCACCACGCCGAGCGGCATGCCATAGTCGGTGCCTGCCTCGGTCAGCTCGTCCGGCCACCGGGTGGCGGCCAGTCGCGCGGCGAGGTCGTCCAGGTCGCTCTGCGGGATGTCGATACGGAACGGCCTGATCTTTGCTGGTGTCGTCATGCGCCCGACGCTACGGACTATTCCGGCCAGCTTCTGTCCTGAAGCTCTGGCTGACTTTGACTCATGTGGGGGCGCGCATGGTGGAGTCGTGCCGCCGGCAGGACGACTGGGACGGTGGGTGGACGGCTGGGCACCTGGCAGCTGTCATTTCACGGGGCTATGCTTGTTTGTAGTGGCAGTTAACACACCTGCCCGTTTCCGAGTTACCCTGGCCCGGCGCTGGCGGTAGCGGTTGAGGACAAGAGCGGCGCAGCCCTCGTGTGTGGGTTCTTTCCTTCCCATCGTGATCACTCTGCGGTGGCTGGACGCCGGGACGAAGCCACCGGATCGAGGAAACGATGGCGCACGACAAGATCAAGGCGGCTGCCCGCAGGCGCATGGCGGAGACCGGCGAGTCCTACGCCGCCGCCCGGCGCGAGGTCATCAGGGAGTTCCGGGCAGCCAGTAGCAGCGATCCCGCCGCGGAACCGGAATGGTTCGCGATCAGCTATAAGGACATGGGCCCGATCTCCACCTGGGCCGACACCCTGCTCGGCGGGGGTCCGGCCGGAGGGCGGATCGAGGTCGACGCCGGCGAGCTCAGGCTCCGGATGGCCGACTTCAAGGTCGACGTGCCGCGCGCCTCCGTCCGCCAGGCCGCCCGGTCCTCACATCAGACGAGGGGAACGATCGGCGTGCATGCCAAGGGCGGTAGCTGGCTGGCGAACGGCTCGGCTGACGGCCTCGTAGAGATCGAGATCGACCCGCCCTGCCACACCGAGCGCAGCCTCAGCACCTTGTTCCGCCGGATGAAGGTCACCGAACTGATCGTGAGCCTCGTCGATCCGGACGGCTTCATCGCCGCGGTCCAGCGTGATGGCGTTCATCCGCACGCTGGCTCACGGAAGGAATGACCAGCCATGGAACGCAAGTCCAGCCGGATCGTGATGCTGGTGCTGACCGGGCACGCCCTCGCCGCGGCCTGGACATGGCGGGACATCCGGCAGCAGCCGCCACAGCAGGTCCGGGGGAGTAAAACCTTCTGGCGGATCTCCAGCGCGGTCAACACTCTCGGCTCGGTCGGCTACTGGCTGATCGGCCGCCGCTACCGGAGATCTCAGCCGCGGTAAGCGCACAGAACCAGCGCAGCGGCGGTCATGTCGCCGACCTATTCTCGCCGCGCCGGACACCCAGTTCGGCGCGGCAATCAACCAATGCGTACCACCGCAAGCAGGCATAACGGCGGGAGTGCGCGCTCGCCCACGTTGAGGGCCGATCCGCTTGCGCGACGCGCGCTGAAGTGCAGTAAGGCCGGCGTGGCTCGTGGAGTCATCGCTTGATCGGGTACCGCAGGTGAGAGATGCCATCCGGTGCCGCGATGACATCCGCGCGGTCCAGTTCTGGCGGCTCGCTGCCCGGATGCTCGGTGAGAGCCGCTGTAGGCTGCGGTGATGAGCACGCGCGAGGATTACCCAGCCGGTGTGCCGTGCTGGGTCGACACCAACCAGCCCGACCCTGTAGACGCTGCCCGGTTCTACTCCGGGCTCTTCGGCTGGCAGACCGAGGACGCGATGCCCCCCGACGCTGGGACTCACTACTACATGGCCCGCATCGACGGCCGGGACGCGGCGGCGATCTCCTCGCAGCCCCCCGGCGCACCGCCGCAGGCCATGTGGAACACCTACATCCGCGTCGAGTCCGCCGACGACGCTGCAGCCCGGGTGCGCGAGGCGGGCGGGCGGGTGCTCTCCGAGCCCTTCGACGTATTTGACGCGGGGCGGATGGGCGTGTTCGCCGATCCCGAGGGCGCGGTCTTTTGCGTGTGGCAGCCCGGATCGCACCGCGGCTCGGCGGCAGTCAACGAACATGGCGCTGTGAACTTCAACAACCTGCACACCGACAATGTCGAGGCCGCTCGGGCCTTCTACGGCGCCGTGTTCGGCTGGACGACAATCGACGCCGGCTCGCCGATGTGGGCTCTGCCCGGTTACGGCGACCATCTCGAGAAGCTCAACCCCGGCATGCGCGCGGGGATGAAGCAGATGGGCGCACCCGAAGGCTTCGAGAACGTCGTGGCCACGATCTTGCCCCGCGAAGGTGGCCCAGCGCGCTGGAGCGTGACCTTCGCCGTTGACGACGTGGACGCGATCGCTGCGCGAGCGCGCGAGCTCGGAGGCTCGGTCCTCGCCGAGCCGCAGAATGCGCCGTGGGTGCGATTCGCCGTCCTTGCCGATCCGGCTGGCGCGTCCTTCACCGCCAGCCAGTTCGTGGCGGAGAACCGCTAGGGCACCAAAGGCGCCCTAGCGCGCGGGCCGTGCGCGAAAGGCGGATCGTTCTGGAGGGCGGAGAGCCAGCCTTGCCTCCGCCCGTGGGTAACCCCCCCGGCATGGCGGTTGACCTCTCGCGAGACCCGAATCTCCTCGAGCTGCTGCAGATTCGCATTCTGCTGAAGCCGACAGCGATCGGGCGGCAAGGGCATGAACCTGGCGATCCAGGGCCCGTCGAGCTGGCGCACGGGTTCATCGAGGGCATCGGGCCAGGCAGCAACCACCGAAAGGTGCCACTCCGGGTCGGAGTGCTCTACGACGTGGGGCTCATGCTTGCGCGTGCCGAGTGTTCTGCGCCGCTGGCCGCGGCCTGGTCCTGGGGTCGTCCGGGCGCGCGCCGAAGGGGACGGCCGGCGGCCGGTCGCAGCTGCTCGTGACGTCAACGGTGTGACCTGAGTCGGCTGCCACGAGCAGGCCTTCCATCATGTCGAGCACGTGATAGGCGACCTCGCCATTGGCGCGATGCGCGGTGCCGGTGGTCAGCGCGCTGGCCAGGTCCGAGACGCCGTAACCCCGCGCGGCCCCGTGGTAGCCGCCTGCCTCGGCGACCGGCGCCCAGTCCTCCGCCCCGGCGCGGAAGATCTGCACCGCCCCGCCGAACCCGTTGGGATCGGGTACCGATAGCGACCCGCCCGTGCCGTAGACCTCGATGTGCGGTAGGTGCCCGGCCCACACGTCAAAGCTCATCACCAGCGTCGACAACGCCCCGTTGGCGTGCTCCAGCACCCCGGTCACGTGCGTGGCCACCGCCACCCCGATCTCTTCGCCGGCGCGAGGGCCGCTGCCGATGACGCGGATAGCCCGCGGCGTGGCCGCCATGCCAGCCACGCGCTGCACCGGGCCCAGCAACGTGACCAGCGCGGTGAGATAGTACGGGCCCATGTCGAACAGCGGGCCGCCGCCCGGCAGGTAGTAGAACTCCGGGGCCGGATGCCACCGCTCGTGGCCGGGCGTGACCATGAACGCGGTCGCCGCGACCGGCGCGCCGATCTGGCCGCCGTCCAGGCAGGCACGTGCGGTCTGCACGCCGGTGCCCAGCACCGTGTCCGGCGCGCAGGCGACCCGCACCCCGGCGTGCGCGGCGGCGGCCAGCACCTCACGTGCCTGCCCGGTCGTGACGGCGAGTGGCTTCTCGCCGTAGACATGCTTGCCCGCCGCGATCGCCGCATGCGCGACCTCGGCATGTGCCGCCGGGATCGTCAGGTTGAGCACGAGATCGACGTCGCCGGCTGTGAGGAGCTCGGCGGCGGCCAGCGGGCGCGCGCGCGGCGTCGCGGCAGCCGCGGTCCTGGCCCGTGCCTGGTCGAGGTCGGCGACCGCCACCACCTGGACGTTGGACAACCGCCGCAGGGTGCCCAGGTAGGCGCCGCTGATCTGGCCGGCGCCCACCACGCCGATGCGTAGCGCGGTCACCGCGCCGCCCAGGCCATCCCGGCCCGGATCATCGCATCCACCTGCGGCACTTCCAGATCCGCGAGCGAGTGGCCGATCGCGGTCACGAACACCCGGCCCGCGTCCCAGCGGCGGGTCCAGGTGACCGGCATGACGGTGCCGGCTAGATCCGGGTAGTCCGGATCGGCGACGAAATCGGTGACGGCCAGCACGTCGTTGCCCGGATCAACGTGCAGGTAGTACTGCTCCGTGGTGATGGTGAACGCCTCGACTCCGGCCAGCACCGGATGATCCGCGCGCTCGGCCACCGGCCGCACCTCGTAGCCGACGAAGCCGCGGGGGTGGTACACGAACTGGCCACCCGTAATAAGGCTGTACGCGGGTTCGGCGCGGAACGCGTCGACAATGCCGCCGTGCCAGCCGGCGGAGCCGGTCCCGGACCGGACCGCGCGCGACAGCCCGTTCGCCTGCCAGCCGGCGGAGCCGGTCCCGGACCGGACCGCGCGCGACAGCCCGTTCGCCTGCCAGCTGGTGATCGTGCCCATCGTCCAGCACTGCACCACCAGGCCGGTCGCCGCAAGCAGTGCCTCGTCGAGATAGCTGTCCAGGGAGTCCGATACCGTCACGCCGAAGCCCGCTTCCTTCAGTACCCGGATGTATCGGTCGCTCGCGGGAACGGGCACGTGGCCCTCCCATCCGCCATGGACCACCAAGGCGCGCTTGCCGTCATGCCGGCGCCGTAGGCTCTGAACTGTCATCCGCTGCCCTCCTGGCCCACACGTCACCACCCGGCCCGAACCCGTCGCCCCCTCTAGCTCGACTCCAGGGCAGCCATCACCAGCGCCAGGCTGCGGATGTGCGGCGGCGTTCGGTCGGCCGCGGTCGGCATGCTCGCCAGCGGCGATGGCCGAGCGCCCGGTCCTGGTCTGCGACCAACCGGGCCCAGGTTGTCAGATCGTCGAAGGGCTGGTCGAGCACCGCGTGGAGGGCGTGCGCCTTGGGAACTCTTCGGTGAGCCTGCTTCACGTCCAGAACCCCGTCAATGACCTCGCCGGGCACCTGGTTGAGGGCGGCGGCCGGATCGTCGCGCCGGGGCGAACTCACGCCGACACCGATGCGGGCCGTCGGCCTTCGCACGCGCAAGGACGAGCTACTGGATCACGCCATCTCACGCGCGGGGCCTCCCTGCCTCTGACGTTGCGCTCCTCTCACCCGGCCAGCCCGGATGAAACCGCTCAGGGAACCAACGAGGTAGTCATCGACAGAGCGTACCGAGGCCGACCCTGCCTCAGCGGCGGCCGCGACTTGCCTAGCCCAGCCAATCTGGTCGTCGCCGCCGGCGACGGCCACCTTCATCACCAGATGCGACCGGGCCCCAGCACGGGTGCGCTATATCGGGCTACAAGCGATGGGCGGTCACGATCTGTGGCAGTCAGTTGCGAAACCATTCGCACTGGAACCGTCGTTGGGTGCGGCTGACGGCTCCTCGCCGATCATCAGCCAGGGCACACCGATCAGATCGACTGTGCGCTGACGTCGTCCGGATCTGCCGATGTGAGCGAGTTCCGCCTATGCATTCCTATGCAGAGTTCAGCATCTCCATTCGGGATCAGCAATGCAGTGAGAGATATGTGGCTGAGCACTGGTACCCGCCTTCTGAATGGGCCAGATCGCCGACTCGGCGCGCGTGACGTTTCCTGCCAAGCGGGTAGCTGGCGACGCCCTATTACCCGTTATGTGCCTGGCCCGGGCGCCGACTGCGGGCTGGCCCCTCTCTTCCGTACCTGGTGTGAATGGCCGGCTTGATCGGCGTGTGCCACTACGTTGCGGTGAGCCATTGAAAGTCAGCGAGACCACGAGATGGGTAGCGTCAGGTTCGTTGCCTGGCGCCCAGGAGCGCGAGGACGTTCTGGATGCCCTGCGCGAGAACCGCGTCGGCGACTTGCCGGTCGGCCAGTGCGCGGGACAGCTGCAGTGTGCCGGTCATCATCGCGAAGACGCTGAGCGTCTGAACGCGTGCCGACTGCGGATTGTCCGGCGCCAGGCGAGCGCCGAAGTCGTCGATGATGGCCAGCAGGCCGTCGGTGTAGGCCTGCTTGACGGCACCGGTGCAACGCCCGATCTCGTCGAGCAGGGCGGCGGACGGGCACCCCTCGCCGGGATGGTCGCGGTGCTGAATCGAGAGGTACTCGCGCACGAACTGCTCGACTCCCGCGCGGCCCGGGGCCAGGGCGCTGAACCGCTCGCGCTGTTCGCGTAGCTGGTCGGCGACCGCGGTGGCGACGAGGTCGTCCTTGGATGCGAAGTGGGCGTAGAAAGCGCCGTTGGTCAGCCCTGCATCCGCCATCAGCGTCGCGATCCCCGAGCTGTCGATGCCGTCCCGCTTGAACCGGCGGCCGGACGTCTCGATGATCCGCCGCCGGGTCGCCTGCTTGTGCTCATTCCCGTACCGCGCCACATGTACCTCCCACTCGTTTCGGAAGGACAGCTTGCCCTCCGCGGTTCAACGTGATTATATTACGATCGTAATCTAATAGTCCAGGAGGACGCGATGACAGCAGCTCGGCCGGTGGCGCTCGTGACGGGCGCGACCTCAGGAATCGGGAAGGCGGCCGCTCTGGCACTGGCCGACGCAGGCTTCGAGGTGATCGGAACGGGCCGGAACACGGCCCGGATCACCCCTCGCGGCCGGGTGACCTATCTCGACCTCGACGTGTCCAGCGATGAGTCGGTGGCCGCCGTGGTCCATCAGGTGATCGAGCGGTTCGGGCGGCTCGACGTGCTGGTCAACAACGCCGGTATAGGCTCGGCGGGCGCTGCCGAGGAAAACTCGGCCGTCCAGGCGCAGGGCGTCTTCGACGTCAACGTCTTCGGCCTCATCCGCATGACCAGGGCCGTCCTGCCGCACATGCGCGCCCAGGGCAGCGGGCGCATCATCAACATCTCGTCCGTACTCGGGTTCCTCCCGGCGCCGTACGGGGCCCTCTACGCCGCCTCCAAGCATGCGGTCGAGGGCTACTCCGAGTCCGTGGACCACGAGGTCCGGGAGCATGGCGTCCGGGTGCTGCTCGTCGAGCCCGCCTACACCAGCACAGGGTTCGACGCGCACGTCGTGCAGCCCGACACCCCTCTGCCGGTCTACGCGCAGCAGCGGCACATCGCCGACCAGGTAGTGGCGGCGGGTCTCAAGGACGGCGACGATCCCGCCACGGTCGCCAGGGTGATCGTCGTGGCAGCGACTGACCCGAAGCCGAAACTGCGGTATACCGCCGGCGCCGCCGCCGGACGCGTCAGCACGCTGCGCCGCATCGCCCCCGCACGGGCCTTCGACAGGCAGATCCGCAAGCTCAACCGGCTGGCCGGCTGAGCGCACTACCCGCCCGGCGATGCTGGAGTGACCGGGGGACCTGGGTGATCAGCGCCAGCCGATCCAGGGCTCCGGTTCGGCACGGTAACCCACGCATGGCCAGACAGGGCAGGGCGGGAAGGTCGAAGTGGCCGGTGCCGCTGAAGTCGCCGTGTCGGCGGAGAACAGGACTGGCGGTGGCCGATCCTGTTGGCGGCTGAGAAGTTGGGTCAGGCGGCTGGCTGAAGGGGGACTGTCTGGCCGGCGTGGCCAGACCCCGAGAACTGATCCACTCGGTGGGAGAGTCCATCATCGGTTGGTGCAGGCCAAGACACCACTCGCGGCTAGCTTCTCCTCGAATCGTATCGAGATGGCCTCGAACCCCGCTACCTGGCCTTCTCGGGCAGGGTCGCGAGCAGCGCACGCGTCTCAGCAACGTAGCGGTCCGCGAACTGCGGATCGGATACCTGCTTCGACGCCTTCATCGGATGCCCCTTCTCGTCGTAGTAGACGCCGGTGGCATCCGACGTGTCGGTCATGACGCCGGCGATCATCCGCCCCGCGATCTTGGGGGTACTGAAGTAGGGCATGAAACGTGCGAACGGCAGCATCGAGTTTCCTATCAGACGCAGTGCCGGCGACATGTCGCGTCCCAGGTTCGTGCCTGGGGTGACGCCAGGCTCGATCGCGCGAAAGTGCAGCTTGGGGAACTCGCGAGCCAGTGAGAAGACCGCGGCCAGGCCGCCCTGCTTCGAGGTGGCATAAGCGTTATTCGCGTACGACTTTGCGCCGCCTGGCTTCCATTCGCCCCGTACGCTGGCTTCGGCCGATATATAGCGGCCACCGCGATAGCCTGCACGGTAGGCGGGCTTACGGTCGATGTCCTCGACCGCCGACACAATGAACACGACATTCGTGCCGTCGGCCAGGTGAGGGATGAGTGCCTCGGTGAAAGCGAACGGGCCGACGTGGTTCGTGGTGAAAGTAAGGTCCCACCCTTGCGCGTCGGTATTTGGCTTGACCGGCATGACGCCAGCGTTATTCAGAACGCCGCCGATCGGCAGGTTCATTGCCGCGATCTCGGCGGCAGCCCGGCGAACGCTGGTGATGTCTGAGAAATCAGCAACCACCGGCACAGCGTTACCGCCATGTGACTGGATTTCGGCCTGTACGTCGGCGAGCTTGTTCGGGTCGCGGCCGACCAGTACGACGGTACCGTGCTCAGCGAGTTCAAGCGCCGCTCGGTGGCCCATGCCGGACGTCGGTCCGGTCACGACCCAAGCTTTAGAAGTGTTATTTGACATAGTGGTCCCTTTTCGTTTAGGTAATGATCTACACGCTGAGGATCGACGCGTCGGTCCCAGCAAGCACACGCCACATCGCCTCGAAAGCGGCCTTGCTGTGCGACTCGGCTTTGGCGGGTTCGCGGATAATCGCGTCGATCGTGGACTCAGCAAGTGCCGTAATGAGTTGCACAACGAAGTCAAGCGGCTCATTCTCCATGGGCCCATCGGCTTGGGCTCGCCGCAGAATCTCAACGAGATCACTTAGAGCCTCGGCCGCGCGCTGGTGCGTCTCGGTAGTTAGATCCTCGGACACGCTAAGCTGCGCAAGTGCTCGACGTTTCTCAGGGAAGGACGTCGCCCACCCCACCCACTGAGTCCAGACATGATGGAACTGTTCTCGGATGCCGGCATTGACCGGGAGGCGGTCCGCAGTAGTCGTACCCATATCGGCTTTGAGTTCGAAGTAGAGATCGTTGAGCAGCTTTGACTTGGCTTCGAAGTACACGAAGAGCGTCCCGTTAGAGACTTCTGCTTCTTTCGCGATCGTCGCGGTCGGAGCGCCCAGCCCTTGCGCTGCGATGACGCGAGTCGCCGCAGACAGGATGGCGTTTCGTCGCTCTGCGCTGCGAGGTCGTGGCATGTCTCCAGTCTATAAGAGAGTGACTAGTCAGTCAACTACGATGGACGATCCCGAGAATAGATCCACTCGGTGTGTACTCCGACCCGGAGAACCTGGTCGAGGCGCGGGCGAGCGGTCTTTCTTTCCAGGAGATCACCAGAAGGCCCGGGCTGGCGAATACCTTCGCGGCCAGATTCCGCAGGACATCTTCCTGCCCGAGCTGTACTGAAATCGGTGCCAGCGGGTTCAGGTAGTGAGCCTGGCCAGTTCGGCCTGCACCTTCGCCTCGTGCTCCTGCTCGTCCCGGCGGGCGTCGGACGGCTTCCAGCGCCCGCGCAGTAGCGGGATGCTGAGCAGGAACACGATGATCCCGCCGAAGCACACCCAGTACCACGTTTTCCACTGCCCGGCGGCAGTGGCAGCCGCTTTCTGCACGGCGGCCCCGTGGGCTTTCAGGTAGGAGATTGCCTGCGGGGGGACCTTGGACAGGGCGGTCAGCTGCGGCGCATAGGGCGCAATCGTCGCGAGTTTAGGTCCAGCGGCGATCACGCGGCTGATAGCGGCCTTGTTGGCGCTGATGGTGGCCAGGATGGCTGTGCCCTGGGCGCCGCCACCGGCGGCGGCGACTGCCTGGGCGGCCAGCCTGGGCGGTATCGCTGAGGGGTTCGTGTAAGTGGCCAGCTTGGCGAACAGGGCCGGGCTGGCCTGGATGACCTTCAGCTCGGGCGCGAACCTGGCCGCGTCGGCGATCTGGGTCTTGTATTTCTGGGCGGTGGCGACGACCGCCGGATGGGCACTGGCGAAAGCGAGCTCGCTCTTGTAAGTGGTCGAGTACGCCGACACGGTAGCGCCGTAATTGACCAGGGGGGTGACCGAGTTGACGATGGCCGGGATGATCAGGAAGGAAGCGAAGACAACTACCCGGAGGATCCAGCCCCAGATCGCGAGCCCAGTGGCGGTGAGCGCCGGATTACGGGCCTCGACGGTCTCGGTGAAGCTGGCCATCCAGGGGGTGTAGGCGATGCCGAGGCCGAGGGACAGCACGGCCAGGATGATCGCGAGCGTGTAATAGCCGGGATGGTGGCCGGCCTGCTCCAGGTACACCACGGTCATCACGGCGGCCACGATCCCGCCGAACACCATGAAAGGTTTCCGCACCCGGAACCGGTCGGAGATCACGCCAATGAGGATCACCGCGATGACGTTGAAGCCCCACTGCCAGTTGCCGAGGCCGTTGGCGTCCTTGACCGAGAAGCCGAACACGGAGTTCAGGTAGATCAGGCTGAAGGCGACGGACGTGTAGTAGATGAGCAGCATCACCGACACGGCGATGGCCGACACGATGATGCTGGGCTTGAGCAGCTGCCGGAACGGGTGGCGCAGCGCCGCCTCGACATCGATTCCCTTGGCCCGGGCCTCGATCAGTGCGCGGTCGCGCATGGTCACCATCAGCTGGTCGCGCAGCTGCGGGGACAGCTCGCGCAGGCCAATCAGCGCGATCACGAACACGACGAGCCCGGCGATGCCGCAGATCTGATATTGGTGCGTCCAGATCCGCGGATCATGCACGATCGCGGGAATGGTGGCGCTGCCCACGACGGCCACAATCAGGCTGCCCAGCACCGGTCCGCTGGTCCAGAACCCCATGGCGGTGGCCCGGCCCACCTGCGGGGAGAAATCCCGGATCAGCGCGGGGGTAGCGACCAGGCAGATGCCCTCAATCAGTCCGACCACGAAGAAGGAGATGCCGAAGAACCACTTGCTGGTCGCGGCGGGAAGTATGAAGGCCACGAATATCCCGGTCAGCAGTAGCCCGCCGACCACCAGGTTGGCGCGGCCCAGCCGGTCAGTGAGGCCGGCCAACAGCGAGCCGAACGCACCGATAAGGTTCCCGAACGCCAGGATCAGCACGTAGAACGTGAAACTCATGTGCAGGTCGGTCAGCAGCAGCGTGGACACCGACGCGCCGACGTACAGCTCGTAATAGAGGGTGATCGTGGCCAGCACCGTGATGGCCAGGTAGACAGTGCGTGGCCCGGTATCGGGATACGCACTGAGCTGGCGTTTCCACAGCCACGCCGCCCCGCCGGGGCGCTGCGCAACCGGGTCCTCTGCGGTCACACTCATGCTGACCTCGCCATCACCGTCGAAGTGGCGCCAAGACGCGTATCACAGTAGATTCCCGGGCTTCTTATGGCAATGCCTGTGCCATAACTTTTCCCGTACTTCCCCGAGGCCTGCGTGGTCTGCGGGGCGGTCCTGAGTGAGCGTCTAAAATCGGGCAGGTGTCCCCAGCACTTCCGCAGGCCCAGTCCGAGGATGAGCAGCCCTCGGACGGCAGGCTGCTGCGCGGGGCGCGGACCCGCAGCGCGATCGTCCAGTCTTATATTGAGCTGCTCGGCCACGGCGAGCGGGCACCACGCGCCGAGCAGATCGCCCGGCGTGCGGGCGTCGGCATACGCACGGTGTACAACCAGTTCCGCGACCTTGAGGACGTCCGGGCCGAGGCCGGCGTGCTGGTCCGGGCGCAAATCGAGCAGTACGTGCTGCGTGATGTTCCCCGCGGCGCGTCGCTAGAGCAGCGGCTTGACCTGTTCATCGGCGGCCGCGTGCAACTCCTCGAAACGCTGGCGCCCTACGCCAGGTCTGCGCAGGGCCGCCATGAGGAGTCCGCCGAACTGCGCCGCCAGCGGAATGCGCTAGTCGAGGAGAGCGAGCACGAACTGGGCTTGGCCTTCGGGCCCGAGCTCGCCCAGCACCGCGAACGTGACCGCGTTCAGCTCCTGCACGCCCTGCACGCGGCCAGCGCCTGGCCGGCCTGGTCCGCGCTGCGCGATGAGCTCGAACTCGATGCCGCCGACGCGGCGTCCGTACTGCGGCTGACCCTGGCCGCCCTGTTGCGCAGCTGACAGGCGGCCGCCGGGCCCGGGTTCAGGGGGGCCGCCGCCACGGTCCGGTGCCCTCGACGAGCGCCTGCTGAAGACGGTCAGCGGTCGCGACATCGGGACGCCGGGCGGCGAGTATGTCGGCGTAAAGAAACGATTCTCCCAGCCTCACCAGCGCATAGGCGAGGGCGCCCGGCTCGGCCAGGGTCACCAGGCCGAACTCCTCGATGTCGCGGACCAGGAGTTCCCCGACGAAGGCCACGACCGCCGTCTGCACCCGGCCGCGCGGATCGGTGAGCACCCGCAGGGCCAGGCCAGGCTCGTCGTCGAGCAGCCGGCGCAGACCCTCCGACTGGGACACGAGCGCGTTGATGTGCCGGCCAGTGCCCGGCGTGTGCAGCTCGCCCTGCGGCCGCTCAGCCTCCCAGCGCGCCGCGGCCGCCCTCAGGGTCCGGTCGGTGAGTATCCGCAGGGCCTGGCCGAGCAGCGCCTCGCGGCTGCCCACGTGGCGGAAGAGAGTCGCACGTGACATGCTCAGCTCATCCGCGAGGCCCTGCATATCCAGTCGCCTGCCGTCGCGGATCCACCGGGCGGCGAGCGCCACGCAGCGAGCGGAACGCGTGCCGGCCGGGCTGGTCCCCGGGCGCGGAGGGCGGGTCAGGCTGGCCGTCTTCACGGTATCCGGCGCTCAGACACTGCCCGGCGCGGCCGCCCCGGCGGTTCCCGGACCGCTGAACACGCTGTCCACGATGGCTTGCGCTACCGGCCCGTACGGGGGCAGGAACGCGTCAGCCAGATCGCCCGTCCCCCGGACGACCACGCCCCGCGGGTTAGAGAACTCGCGGAATCCCTCGATGCCGTGGTGCCGCCCGCTGCCGCTCTGTCCCACCCCGCCGAAGCCGAGCGATGGCAGGGCGCCTTGGACGGCGCACACGTTGACGCACGCTCCGCCGGACGTGGTTTGCTGCAGAACGTCGTCCGCGACTTGGGCGTCCTGGCTGTACACGTAGAGTCCGAGCGGCCGCTCGCCGGCGTTGATCCGGGTCACCGCCTCCTGAAGGTCGTCGTAGGGGATGACCGGCAGGATGGGGCCGAAGATTTCCTCGTGCATGATGCGCAGGTGGTCTGGCGGATCGACCACCAGCGTCAGCGGCAGACTGCGCGTTTCCCGGTTGCCCGCACCGCCCAGCGCGACGACCCGCGCCCCGGACGCCCGGGCCTCGTCGGCCATCGCGGTGATCCGCTCCAGGTGCCGCTCGGTGATGATGCCGGTGCAGTCCGCCGACGACGCGTACTCCGGCAGTTCTTGCGTCACGTACTGCTCGGCGTGCGCGACGAACGCGTCAACTTGCGGCCGCGGAACCAGCACGTAGTCGACCGAGATGCACATCTGGCCGTTCTTGATGAGCTTGGTGCCCACGACGCTGCGCACGGCGGCGGCATCGACGCTGTCCGTCGCCAGGACGGCGGGGCACTTGCCGCCGAGTTCGAGTGTCACCGGCACCAGGTTGTCCGCCGCGGCCCTGGCTACCTCCCGGCCTATCGACGGGCTGCCGGTATACAGCAGGTGGTCCCAGCGCAACGTCGGGAATTCCTTAGCCAGGGTCAGACCACCGACCGACACTGCGACCCGGTCCTCGGGGAACGTCCCGGCCACCATCTGCTGGAGCAGTGCCGCGCAGGCGGGGGTGTAATCCGAGGGCTTGATGATCACCCGGTTGCCCGCGGCGAGCATCTCGACCAGCGGCCCGAGCGACAGGTCGAACGGGAAATTCCACGGGACGATGTTCCCGACGACCCCTTTGGGCTGGTAACGGATGCCGGCCCGCGCAGTTCCGTAGACCGCCGGGTCAGCCGGGCGTTCCTCCTCGGCCATCCACCCGTCGAGGTGCTCGATGGCGAAGGCCGCGCGGCCGGCCACGCCAAGGACCTCGACGAGGTCAGTGAACAGGTCCGGGTGGGCCCCGAAGTCTTCGCGCATCGCCGCCCGGATGTCATCGCGGTGGGTGAGCACCATCCCCGCCAGGGTCCCGAGATGGCCTTTGCGCTCGGCTGCGTCCGGGTACGGGCTGGCCAGGAAGGCCTGGCGCTGCACGTCGTGCAGCCGGGACAGCTCGGCGATCGCCTGTGCGTCGTCGGTATCGACTGCTGACGGGGGAACCAGAGAGGTCATGAGGTCTCCTTGATGGGCCGGGCGAGGTAACCATCGCTCACGCCACGAGGGCGCGTGATACATCTGCCGGAAGTGTTGCATGGCATAGCCGCCGGTGTCATCCTGGCGCAATCAGGACATACGCGGCGGCGGCAGGGAGAACCATGAGCACAACCCCCGCGAGCTCGCCGGACCCGGTCACGCCCAGGCACGTGGACGTGCTCATCGTGGGCGCCCGGCCTATCCGGCATCGGTGCCGCCTGCCACCTGCAGGGCGAGGCTCCCGGCACCTCATACGCCCTGGTGGAGGCGCGCGGGGCCAGCGGCGGGACATGGGACCTGTTCCGGTTCCCGGGGGTCCGGTCAGACTCGGACATGTTCACCCTCGGTTATCCCTTCCGCCCGTGGAAAGACTCCAGGTCGATCGTGGGCGGCGCGGAGATCCTGCGCTACCTCCGGGAGACCGCGGCGGCCTACCGCGTCGATCGCCAGATCAGTTACCACTCCCGCGTCGTGCGGGCGGAGTGGTCCAGCCGGGACGCCCGCTGGATCGTGACGGTCGAGGACACCAGGTCGGGAGATCGGACCAGGCGGACCTGCGGATTCCTGTACCTGTGTGCCGGCTACTACCGCTACGACCAGGGCTACACGCCGTCCTGGCCCGGCCAGGAAGACTTCGCGGGCACGGTGGTGCACCCGCAGCACTGGCCGGAGGACCTCGACGTCACCGGCCAGCGGGTTGTGGTCATCGGCAGCGGCGCCACCGCCGTCACGATCGTCCCGGCGCTCGCCGGGACGGCCGCGCAGGTGACCATGCTGCAGCGCTCACCCTCGTTCGTGCTGCCCATCCCGGCCCGGGACCCGGTCTCCACCCTGCTCCGCAAGGTGCTGCCCGAGCGCCAGGCGTATGCGGCGGTGCGCTGGAAGAACACGCGGATCGCGACCGCGCTCTACGTCCTGTGCCGCAAGTACCCCGACCGCGCGCGGGCCGTGCTGCGCAAGGGGGTCCTGAAGCGCCTGCCGGACGGCTACGACGTGGACACGCACTTCGCCCCGGCCTACCAGCCCTGGGACCAGCGCATGTGCCTGGTCCCTGACGGGGACTTCTTCGCGGCCATCCGGTCCGGGAAGGCAGACGTGGTGACCGACCAGATCGAGGGGTTCACCCAGACCGGCCTGCGATTGCGCTCGGGCGCCCGGCTCGAGGCCGACGTGGTCATCACCGCGACCGGGCTGAACCTGCTTCCCCTGGGGGGCATCAACCTGGCTGTCAACGGCGAGGCGGTGGCCGTTCCGCAGCGTGTCGCCTACAAGGGCATGATGCTCGAGGGCGTGCCCAACATGGCGTTCGCCATCGGATACACCAACGCCTCCTGGACCCTCAAAGTCAACCTGGTCGCCTCCTACGTCACCCGTCTGCTGCGTTTCATGACGGAGAACGGGCAGGCGATCGTCACCCCGCGGCGGCCGGACGGCCCGATGGACACTTCGCCGTTCATCGACATGACCTCCGGCTACTTCGAGCGCGCGCGGGCCACCTTGCCGCTGCAGGGTGACCGGGCGCCCTGGCGGCTGCAGCAGCACTACTTCAAGGACGCAGCCCTGTTCCGCGGGCCGGTGAACGCGAAGGAACTGGAATTCCGGCCCGCGTCCACTCTTGTCCCGTCAGCCAGATGAGCACACTGCGCGGAACGCGCATCGACGCGCGCCACCTGACCGGCAAGACAGCGGTCGTCACCGGCGCAGGCTCAGGCATCGGCCGGTCGCTCGCGACACTGCTCGCCCAGCGGGGCGCTTCCCGTTCACGCCGCCGACCTCAACGGGAACAGCGCCGAGGCTGTCGCCCAGCAGATCCGCGATGCGGGCGGCAGCGCGGCGGCGCACACGGTCGATGTCGCCGATGCTGGCGCAGTCGCCCGCCTGGCCGACCTCGTGTTCGCCGATGGTGCTGTCGATCTGCTGTTCAACAACGCTGGCATCGGCCACGCCGGAGCCGTGGCCGACACCACGCTCAGTGACTGGCGGCGGCTCATCGACGTCAACCTGATGGGCGTCGTGCACGGACTGCATGCGTTCCTCCCGCAGCTGCTCGCCCAGGACAGGCCCGCGCACATCGTCAATACCGCGTCGATGGCCGGACTCGTGCCGGCCGGCGGACTTGGCGCTTACTCGGCGACCAAGGCTGCCGTGGTTAGCCTCAGCGAGGCGCTCGATGTGGAGCTCATCGGTACGCGGGTCCGGGTTTCCGCGCTGTGCCCGGGTGTGATCAACACCGCGATCGTCAGCGCCTCGATCATGCGCGGTGAGTGGGCCGACCGGCGGCCCGGACGGTGGACCTGTACTCGCGGAGGGGAACATCACCCGACGTTGTCGCGCGGCAGGCCCTAACCGCGGTAACGCACGGCCGGAGGGTTGTCCCGACACCGCGCGCTACCAGGTCGTGCCGCACTGGCTGCTGAAGCGCGCGTTCCCGCCTGCAGGCCGCGCCATGTCGGCGGGGACCTACTGGTATCTGAGAAGGAACCCCTGAGGCGGCCTGGGCCGTCCGCCCCGCGCACTGAGGGAGCACGGATGGATTTCAACCTGGCCGTCATGGTGGCTGAGTCGGCTCGCCGCCCGTCCGGCAAGCCGGCCGTGATCCTGGGCGAAACCAAGATCAGTTACGCTCAGCTGGACGCGCTGCCGGACCGCATGGCGGCCTCGCTCACGGCCGCCGGCTGCTCAAGGCCCCTGAGATTGAGTTCCAGCTGCGGGACTCCGGGGCCCGGGCGCTGATCACCTTCGGGGGCTGCCTCGACGAGGCGGCCAAGGCGGCCGCGTCGGCGGCCGTGGCCTCGCTCTATGTCGCGGCCGGGACCACGCCCCTCGCGGCGGGCGTGCCGTTCGACACGCTGCTGGCCGGCGGCCAGCCCGGGCCGCAGCTGGCCGTGCGCAGCCCGGGCGACCCGGCGGTGATCATCTACACCTCAGGGACGACCGGAGTACCGAAGGGGGCCGTGCTGTCCCACATCACGCTGTAAAAGTAACTGCGCCCGTCCAGGCTCCGCCGGGACCACCCAGGGGGTTAGACGCCGTTCATCATGTCGTTGAACCTCTTGGTCGCCGCCACCTCATCTGGCCGCAGGGCATCGCGTCGCGCCCGGGCGCGCTGTACGTACACCTCCACTTCGTCGGTGGCCAGGAGTTGCATCGTCTCGGCCAGGTAGTCCGCCAGGGGCATCGCCCGCGGGTCGGTCAGGTTGACGTCCATCAGCGCGGTCTGGGTGTACGGCGGCGCGATCTCCAGGACGCTCACTGGCGAACCCTGCAGGCGGTGGCGCAACGACAGCGTGTACGAGTGCAGTGCGGCCTTAGTTGCCGAGTACAGAGCCGACGAGGCCAGCGGCGCATAGCCGAGCATCGACGACACGTTGATGATGGTCGCCGAAGGCTGCTGCCGAAGATGAGTGATGAGCGCGGACGTCAGCCGCACGGGCCCGAGCAAGTTCGTGGCGACGATGGACGTCAGCATCTCGTCATCGAGCGGCTGGCTGGGGTCATCGCCGAACATGATCCCGGCGTTGTTGATGACGACGTTCAGTTCTGGATGCTCCGCGATCACCCGGGGCACGACGCTCGCAATGCTCACCGCGTCGGCCACATCCAGCTGTACCGCATGCATCCCGGGGTTAGCCGCTATGACAGCGGTCAGCGCCGCAGTCCGCCGCCCGGCGATGATGACCTGGTTGCCCCGGTGGTGCAGTTCCTCGGCCAGCCCGCGCCCGATGCCGGAGCCCCCGCCGGTAATCAGGATCGTGTTGCCGCTAAGTCTCACCGGTCGCCCTTGCGCAGGAAGGCGTCGTGCTGGCCGCGTACATAGGTCTCGAAGGTGGTCGGCGGGCGCCCAAGCAGCCACGTGAGCACGTTGGGGTTGCCGACGAAGTCGTGGCTGCTGTAGCGCGCGCTGATCGCGCGCAACACCCTGATCTGGTGGGTGACCTGCTGCGGATCCGCGTCGCCCACCCACGCCTTGAGGTAGGTGTCAGCATCGATCTGCCGTACCACGATGGGCCGGTCCAGTACGCGCGAGATGATGTCGCCCAGCTCGTGTGCCGTGTAGCGGCCCGGTGCCGCCAGCTCGTAGGTGGCACCGGCATGCCGCTCGCTTTCGATCAGGGCCATGCAGGCCACATCGGTCACGTCGCCCAGGTCCACCAGCGACTGGTGGCGCTCAAGCGACCAGGACAGCTCAAAGACGCCCTGCTCGAATACGGGCCGGAGCTTCAGGGGCAGCATGTAGTTCGCCGGCTGGAGGATCGTGAACTCCAAGCCCGACGAGAGCAGGTGCTCCTCGATATCGCGCTTGATCTCGTGCTGCACCAGGTCCGTCGTGATCGCATGCAGCACCGAGCTGAACACCAGGTGCTTCACACCCTCGTCCCGGGCCGCATCGACCACGGCCAGGCCCATGGAGCGTTCGCGGGGATGGACGGTCGGCCCGACGTGGTACACCTTCTCCACGCCCCGGATGGCCGTGGCCAGCACCGCCGGTTCGCTGATGTCGCCTACCACGATCTCGTGCACGCCCAGGGCACGCAGGTGCCTGGCGGAAGCTTGCGTTCGGACGCAGGCCCGGACCGGCTGCCCGGCCGCGAGCAGCTTCGGGACGAGTAGCTGGCCCTGATTGCCATGGGCGGCAGTGACCAGAATCATCTCACCCGCTCCCCACCGATCCACACGGCGCGGATGTTCCGGGTAGCGGAGATGTCCCGGGTAGGGTCGCCATCAATCAGCACGAGGTCCGCCCGGCGTCCCGGCGCGATCACGCCCCGGTCCGTCAGCCCGAAGGTGCCAGCCGCGAGCGAGGTTGCGCCGCGCAGCGCCTCGGCCGGCGTCAGCCCGGCATCCACCAGTCGCGCCAACTCCTCGTGCAGTGACTCGCCGTGCGGGATCTGGCACGGGGCCGCGGGGTCGTCGTTGGAGTCGGTGCCAGCCAGGATCACCACCCGGGCCCGGTGAAACGTGGCGACGGTCGACTTCGCGTGCCTGTAGTTCAGCCGGACCGCCGGCACGAACGGTGCCAGCACGCGCATGGCGAACTTCCCGCCGATGGCGTGCACCACTCCCTGCATCATCGTCAGGGTCGGGATGATGACGGCCGGCCGCTCGGCCAGCAGCGCTCCGAGTTCGGGATCCAGGTCACTGGTCAGGGCCGTGTGGGTGACGACGTCCGCCCCCGCGCGCACCGCCGTCATCATGGTGTCGGCGCTCACCACATGAGCGACCGTCATCAGCCCGGCTTGGTGTGCCGCCACGACCAGCGCCGCAACCGTCTCCCCGGCCAGCGCCCTGGTGCCGGGGATCTTGGGGTCCTCGACCAGGATCTTGATGTAGTCCGAGCCCTCAGCCACCCGCTCCGCTACGAATCGCGCCGCGTCACCGGGCCCGGTGACGGTCGTCGAGACGGAGAATCCCATCTTCCTGACGAACACGGAATTCGGCGCGCTCGCCGGATTGCCGGCGCTCTTCAGGGTCGGATGCCCTTGGCCCTTTTTCAGGGTCGCGAGGTTGGCAAGATCCTTGTTGCCCATGTCGAGCAGGGTGGTGATGCCCCACGACGCCGACACGTCGAGCTGTGCGACCTTGTCCACATGCACATGCGTATCGATCAGCCCCGGCAGCAAAGTGCCCCCGCAGCCGTCAACCCTATCGCCACTGCTGCCGGCGTCTTCCGGCCTGCTGGCCACGATCACGCCGTCGTCGATCATGACGGTGATCAGTTCACCCAGCCGCTCCCCGTCAAAGACCCGGACGTTCGTGATCGCTGTTGCCGCGCTCACAATCACCCCTCCCCAATGCGGTGCTCCAGTGTTCGGCCTCCCGGTGTGCCGCAGGTGTGCCGTGCGCGTCGGCGACAGGCACGCCGGCGCACCACACCCCGGCGATCTTTCTGACGGCGCTGATGTCACGCAACGGGTCACCGTCGATGAGCACGAGGTCGGCCCGCTTGCCCGCTGCGATGACCCCCCGGTCGGACAGCCCGAATTGCTGTGCCGCGACGACCGTCGCCGATCGCACGGCATCTACCGCGGACATGCCCGCGTCGGCCAGCAACTCCAGTTCGTGGTGCAGGCTGGTGCCGTACGGCGGGGATGCGGGCGCGGACGGCGCCTGGTTGGCGTCAGTCCCGGCGAGGATCGTGACGCCCGCCCGGTACCACTGCCCTACGGTGGATCGTGCGACGTCGTAGGAGACGGGCGCGATACCGCCCAGCCTCTCGACAGTCGCCTCCATCATCGTCAGGGTGGGCACGACGACCTGCCCGGATGTGCGTGTGTGCTGGACGGCGCTCTCCTCCAGTTGCCGGTCAATGGGCGCGTGAGTGAGTACGTCGACGCTGGCTGCCTGCGCGAGCAGCACAGCCTCACGCGTGGCGGCGTGGGCGATCGTGCGCAAGCCCTGCGCATGTGCCGCTTCGACGAGCGCCCTGACGGTGGGCTCGTCGAAGCCGGGGAGATCGATGATGATCTTGATATAGTCCACGCCCTCGGCGACGCGCTGGGAAACGTATGCCCTCGCCTCGTCGGGATCGGCGACCAGGCCCTCCGAGCGCCCCATCCGCCTGGCGTGCGCGCTAGCCGGGGAGGTAGCACTGGCCCCGCTCGAGCGCACGTCGGTGACACCGGGCCTATTGCGCAGCGACGCGACAAGCTCCGGTGAGTCGGTTCCCATGTCGAGCGCGGTCGTGACACCGTGGCGGGCTAGCGCCGACAGCGTCGCGGCGTCAGTGAGATGGATGTGGCAGTCGATCAGGCCGGGCAGCAGCACACCGCCGTCACCGTCCCACCTCCGCGCGCCTGCCTGGTCGCCTCCGATGCGGTCGCCGTCGATGACGACCGTGGCCGGTTCGAGCAGCCGTTCACCGTCGAACACCCGCACGTTCCTCAGCGCGATTTTGTCCATGTCGTCTCAGCTCCTGGGTCGGCCACAGAGCATGGCCATTGTCGCGTCAAGAAAGCCGGTCTCGCCCTCACGACTGGAGGAGGGCAGCGGCCATACGGCCGAGACCACCTGATCGGGCCGGATGACGAGCAGTTCCGCGCCAAGGCGGCGCATGAGCGGCTGCTCGAGCTGCACTACGGTCGCCGGCAGGCCCGCGGCCTGCGCGGCGCGGCCTGTTCGCGCCCCCAGGCCGCCGTCGGCGGTCAGGATCAGGTGCGCGCCTGTGACCAGGTCCAGCGTGGATACCTGGCCAGATATCCAAAGGTGCGGCAGGCGGCGGCCGGGCGCTGCGCAGCTCGCCCAATGCCCCGGCCGAGGCGGCGACGCCTGCAGCACCGGGGAGTCCTCGTAGCGATGGCCCAGGACCAGGTCGGCGCTGAAGTATTCCGCCCTCTTGGTCTGCGTGATGCGGCGGGCCGCGTCTGACCGGGCACGGTCGCCTTCCGGGCCGGGCCGGTCGAGGCCGTCGGACAGCAGCTCCGGCGCCAGGGTTGCCATGTTCAAGGCCGCCTCGTCGATCACCCGCCGGTGCAGCGGCCGGCGTTCGGCCTCGTAGGAGTCCAGCAGCCCGGGAGCCCCCCATCCCGCCAGGCAGGCGGCGAGCTTCCAGCCCAGATCGACGGCGTCACCGATCCCGGTGTTCAGGCCGTGACCACCGAACGGAGGGTTGAGGTGCGCGGCGTCACCGACGAGGAACACGCGCCCGTTCCGGCACCTGTCCACCAGTTCCATCCTCGCCGTCCACGGGTCGGTACTGACGACCTCGGCCGGAAGGTCACCTCCGAGCGCTCCGCTGATCAGCCGGTGGGGGTCGAAATCGGCCGAGCGGCCATCGACACCGAAGGCGATCAGCCACCACAGACCGTCCCGGTCGATCGGTCCCATCATCCCCGGGGTGTGCCGGTTGAGCAGCCAGGTCTGTACGGCGGGCCGGTGCGGCATCGCGGTGACGAGTTCCCGGCTGCGGAACACCACGCCGGTATTGGCGCGCAGCGCCGTTGACCCGACGTACCGGGCGCCGATCTGGTCGCGGACGACGCTGCGCGCACCATCGGCCCCGACCACGTACTCGGCCGCGACCGGCCATGTCTTCCCGGCCGGGTCGCACAGTGTGACCAGGACCGGGCCTGGCCCGGCCGTGTCAAGGGTCTGCAGCCGCCAACCCAGCCGCAGATCCACCGCCGAAAGCCCGGTCACGACCTCGCGCAGCACCTCCTCGAGAACGTACTGCGGCATCTGTTGCCCGCGCTCTGGAGAGTCGCCGTCGTCCGCGAGTCCGAGAACCCCGGTGAATCTGGTGATCTCCTCGCCCAGGAAGCTCGTACAGAAGGAGACATCCTGCGACCAGGAGACTGGCAGCGGCGCCGCGGCGCGCAACCGTTCCGCCAGCCCCCACCGCCGGGCATGCTCCATGGTGCGCGCGTTGAGCGTCTTGGCCCGCGGCCGCAGCCGGGTCGGCTGCGGCCGAGGCTCGACGAGCAGGCACCCGACTCCCCGCAGGCCCAGCTCGACGGCCAGCGCAAGACCAACCGGGCCTCCGCCTGCGATCAGCACCGGCGTGTCGCGCATACCCGGTGGCAGTGTCATGCGACGGGGGCAGCCTGACCACGCAACGCCATGCCCGACTGGGCGAACGCCAGCTGCCCCAAGTCCAGGGCAGCACCCATCAGATGGTGGTCGATCGAATGGCCGGTGGCGGGCAAGACCGTCGCGGATGCGGGACCGGTGAAGCGGCTTTCGTAGTCGGCCAGCGCCGCCGCCGAGGAATCCCACAGCGCATCATGGGCTCCGAGAACCGTCTGCACCGGCACCTCCACTGCCGCCGCGACGGCGCTGAGCCGTTCCCGTGCCCAGACCGGGGCGCGCACCAGCTCGACGAACGGCGTGGGTGCGTAGGAGCCGTGCGCGGCGTTTCGGCCGGCTTCGGTGAAGGAACCCGCGGGGCCGAACATCACCGCGTCGCGTTCGGCTACCGGAAGGTTGACCACACCCGACAGCGGAAGGCTGCCGAGCGCCTCGGCCGCGCCCCCAGCGGGGATCCGCGCGCCGTTGCCGCTGGTGGCCACGGCGACCAGCGGCCAGCGAGGGTGCCGGGCCGCGATCTCGAGGCTGATCATGCCCCCGATGGAGTGACCGACGAGCACGACGCCCGGCGCCGGCCACAGATCGAGTGTCGCAGCGATGACGTGGTCCAGGATCTCGGCCTGCCGGGCGAAGGTGTTCTCCTCCTCCGGGAGCAAGGTGCTCTCGCCGTATCCCGGGCGGTCGACGGTGAGTACGGCGAACCCGTTGCGCGCGGCGATGTCGAGGAAGGAACCCGACGGGCCGCCGGCGACGCCGAAGTACGCGCTGGTGTAGGTGCCGCCGTGCAGGGCTACCAGCAGCGGCAGTCCCGGGATCACGACGGCCGGGGCGTGGTAGCAAACGGCGGCCCTGCCACCGTCGGCATCTATCAGTGTGCGTTCCATGGATCCTTCTTCCTGGACGTTAATCGAAGGTGCCACGCAGCCGGTCTGTGCGTCAGCCGGAGATCAGCGTGGCCTGGAGATGGGCTAACGACCCACCATGGCCAGTGCGGCGTCGGCGATTGAGCCGGTGTCGATGTGGTGGATGCGATAGGCGTCATCGAGACTGGAGGACTGTCCGAACTCCGTCACGCCGAGGCAGCGGATACGGTCACCCCGCACGCCGGCGAGGAAAGCGAGCGTATGAGGATGACCGTCCAGCACGGTGACCAGCGGCGCGGGATGGCCGAGGGGGAAGAGCTCGTCGGCGATATTGCCGCCCACACCGGCCTCCCGGCGCCCTTGCTGCTGGAAGGACCGGAAGACAAGGTCCGGGCTGGTCAGGCAGATGACCCCTGCGTTGACCCCTTCGGCCGCCAGCGCTGCGGCGGCGGCAATCGTTTCTGGCATGATCGCGCCCACGCCGACCAGGGTGACGTCCTCTTCCTCCGCGGGGTGCTCGGCGGGCATGCGGTAGCCGCCCGCTAGTGCCTGCTGCCGTCGGCGTTCCGCCAACGCGGGCTCGGTGGGTACCTGGGCCAGGGCGGGGTCGATCGGGCGGGTGCTCAGCCGGAAGTACGACGATGTGCCGCCGGGCACTCCGACGCGTTCCATGGCGTAGAGCACGCACCATTCCAGATCCTGGGCGAAGGCGGGTTCCCAGGCGATGCAGCCGGGCTGTTCGAGCCCGATCGAGGGGGTGGTGACCGACTGGTGCGCTCCGCCCTCCGGCGCCAGGGTCACGCCTGATGGCGTGCCGACGAGGATCGACTGACCGCCGGAGTAGATGCCGTAGGACCAGGGCTCCAGCGCGCGGGAGACGAACGGGTCATACAGCGTGGCGAGCGGTATGAGCCGCTCACCCCACCGGGACCAGGTGGCGCCGAGCTCGCCGAGCAGCGACACCAGGTTGACCTCGGCGATGCCCAGTTCGATGTGCTGGCCGTTGCTGACCTCGCGCCACCGCAGGACGCGTTCGGAGTCATCGGCGAACCAGTCATGCCGGTCCTGCACCGACCAGACTCCAGTTTTGTTGATCCAGCCGCCGAGGTTGGTCGAGGAGGCGACATCGGGGCTGCAGGTGACCACGCGCGCAGCCGCTTCCGGGGCGTCGTGTGCGAGGTCGGCGAGGAAGCGGCCCAGGGCCGCCTGGGTCGAGACCGATTTACGGTGCGGATGACCCAGCGAGGCCGGGATGGCGACCGGGCGGGACGGCGTCACCGGGTGCCGGTGCAGCTGCCGCGCTCTGCGCTCGCACAGCTGGCCGGCGGGTGTGCCGGGGTCGAAGCGCTGCCAGGGCCGGGCTGTGTCCACCCTGCAGGCATCGGCCAGGGTCTGCATCTGCGCGGGGGTCAGCAGCGCGGAGTGGTTGCTGGGATGTCCCTCCGTCGGCAGCCCCCGGCCCTTGATCGTGTACGCGAACACGATCGTGGGGCGATGGGAGTCGATGCCGCGGAAGGTGTCAACCAGCAGGCCCAGGTCATGGCCGCCCAGATCGCGGATTGCCGCGGCCAGCTCGGTTGGGTCGATCGTGGACAGCAGGGCGCGGAGTTCGTCGCTTCCGCTGGTCGCGATGATGCGGTCGGTGATCTCGGCCGGGCGCACCCGCAGCATCCGCTGGTACTCCTCGTTCGGCATGGTCTCCAGCCGGGCGCGCAGCTCCGCGCCGCCGTTTCGCTGGAAGAGGCCGCTGATCAGGCGTCCCCACTTGATGGTCACGACCTGCCAGCCGGCCGCGGCGAACATGCCCTGCAGCCGCTCGATCTGGATGTCGGGAACGACCCGGTCCAGGGACTGCCGGTTCAGGTCCACCACCCAGAGCAGTTCCCCCAGGTGGGCCACCGCTGGGTCGGCGACCGCTTCCCAGATGGCGCCCTCGTCAAGCTCGGCATCGCCGAGCAGGCTGATGAAGCGGCCCGCCGGGGGAGAGCTGGGAAACTGAGAGGCGATGTAACGGTGCGCCACCGCCGCCCAGAGCGCGGCCGTCGCGCCGATGCCGACCGAACCGGTGGAGAAGTCGACGGTGCCGGGGTCCTTAAGCCGGGAGGGGTAGGACTGCAGGCCGCCCTTGGTTCGCAAGGTCGGCAGGTAGGACTCGTCGAGGTCGCCGAGGAGGTAGTTGATGGCATGCAGCACCGGGGAGGCGTGCGGCTTGACCGAGACCCGGTCCAGGGGCGCGAGTTCGGCGAACCAGAGCGCGGTCATGATGTTGACCATCGAGGCGCTCGAGGCCTGGTGGCCTCCCACCTTGACACCCGAGTGGTTGGGGCGGCCGGCGTTGGCGGCATCGACGATGGCCGCCGACAGCCACAGCACACGGCGGGCGATATCCCGCAGCACCTCCTGGTCGTACGTCAGGATTGGGGCCTCGACGGCGGTGGGACCTGCGTTGGTGATCATGTAGGTTCCTTCGCTCGAGCGGCCGGCCGTGGTCAGCTCACTACGGCGTGCTTACGCCCGCGGACGATCTCTTCGTAAGCGAGCCTGACGTCCCTGGCCAGGGCCTGCGCGGCCGGGACATCGCGGCCCTCGGCCAGTAGCTGAATAAGCGCCCACCCTCGCAACTCCGGCGGCACCTGCTCGCCGCGCGCGGCGATGAGCGCGTGGAAGTGACGGTAGTTCTCCCCGAACGAGAGCAGGTAGACCGCGGGTGCGCCGGCGACCTGCTCGACAGCGCTGACCAGATCATGCGCATGACGGCCCAACGTCGCGGTTTCGGCGTCGTCGAGGCCGGTGAGCTTCTCGGCGTGGCGGCGTGCGCGCAGGAAGAACCAGCCGGGGACCTCATAGCCGGGGGGCACCTCGGCCGCCCACAGCTCGTCGAGGAAAACCCGCGAGGCGGGATCGGACCCCTCCATCGAGCAGATCAGGCATTCACTATCGGGCATGTTTGCTCCAGGGATGCGCTCGCGAGCTGACTTACCGGCGGATGGCGGGCAATGCCGCCCGATGCGGGCGATGCCAGATAAGCGCCGTGATCTGGTCATCGCGGCGGCCTGTGGCGTGGATTCAGCCGCCCATTAGCACTCCGAGCGGGTTGGGAAGTTCTGCTTTGAGTGCCCATGACCGGTCTGACAGCTCCTCGGCGCTCGCGCCCGCGCGGCGGGCGGCCAGCAGCTCCTCGGGGTTAAAGGCGGGGCCGACCGAGTCGGCGGCGTACTCGGGACCGAGCATGTAGGCGGTGGCCTGATCGGGTTCGGGGAACCGGTCGATCTGCAGCTCCACGAAGTTGCGGTCTGGGTCCTGGTAGTACATCGAGGTGGTGACGCCGTGGGCTATGCAGACGGCGGGGGTGATGCCCTTATCACGCAGCATGCTGTAGCGCTCCAGCAGCGCGTCAATACTGTCGAAGGTGTAGGCCGAGTGGTGCAGGGCAGCGGTGGTGGCCGTCTTGGCCTGGAACTCGATCGGCGGGTGCAGCAGCGCGACGCGGTGGTGCTCGTCGTCGAAGGTCAGGAACGTCAAGGTGGCGTCCTCATACACGACGTGGGCGTCGAGGACGGTGCAGTACCAGTCCCGCATCGCCTCATGGTTGGCGGTCTGGAAGACGTTGTGGGCGAACTTGGGCTTGGACATCTCGGTCTCCTCTGGCTCCTGCGGCAGGCTCAGGCGGCGGTGAACGTGGTGGTCATTTCTCCGATGACCTCGGCGTGGGTGACCAGGCGGTCGCCCGGGCGGAGCACGACCTTGGGGACACGGGCCCACCCGATCCCCGCGGGCGTGCCGGTGAAGATCAGATCGCCGGGCAGCAGCGGGACGACGGCGGACAGCGATTCGATCAGGTGCGGGACGCTGAAGATAAGGTCGTCGGTCCGCCCCTTTTGCATCTGCTGCCCGTTGAGCGTGCAGCCGATCCCGATGTTGTCGGGATCGTCGAACTCGTCTGGGGTGACCAGCACCGGCCCGATGGGGGAGAAGCCCGGGAAGGACTTGCCCAGCGAGAACTGGGGGGTCGGTCCGCGGAACTGTACGAGCCGCTCGGACAGGTCCTGGCCGAGGGTCAGGCCGGCGACGTGTGCCCACGCGTCCTGGAGTGCGATGCGGTGGGCGCGCTCGCCGATCACGACCACCAGCTCGGCCTCGTAGTCAACTGCCTCGGATGGCAACTCCACAACCGCCGCGGGACCGGTTACCGACGACGCGAACTTGGCGAACACGACCGGGTCGGACTCGGGCAGGGCAAGGCCGGCCTCGGCCGCGTGCGCCCGGTAGTTCAGGCCGATGGCGAACACCTGGCGCGGCTGCGGAACCGGTGCGCCCAGTTCGTCCGCGCCGTAACGGGTGGCCTCGCCAGCCCTGATCGTCTCGGAATTCGCGGCGTGCCAGGCTCTGAACTGGGTCCACTGCTCGTAGATGGCCTGCGGGCCGGGCGAGAACTTACCCCCGCTCACCGCAGCCACGTCGATGGCGCCACGCTCGTCGACCAGGGCCAGGCGGTTTCTGACGACGGCCAATCGCATGCTGTGTCCCCTCGTTGAGCTCGGCCGTGTTGCAGGACACACGCTAATCCTGATATGTGATAACAGTCAAGGCTCTGATATTTTTGATATCGTCGCCCAGGCAGCCTCGACATCAAGCGGGAGCGGACATGACGATCGCGTCGGCCAGTTCCGGATCGGTCCGTCCCATCGAGGCCCGGTCACTGTCGGAGCAGGTGATCAACGAGATTCGTCGCTCGATCCTGGCCGGCGCCCTCCCACCCGGGCAGAGCCTGTCTTTGCGCCGGCTCGCCGACCAGCTGGGCGTCAGCTTCATTCCGGTCCGCGACGCGCTCCGGGTGCTCGAGGCCGAGGGCCTTGTCGTGAATCCCCCAGGGCGCAGCGCGAGCGTGGCCCCGCTGGATCTTGAGGAGTTCCACGCGATCTACCGTGTCCGCCGGACGCTCGAGCCCGACCTTGCCCGCCGCTCGGTGCCGCAGCTTGAGCAGGCCGAGCTCGACCGGCTCTACCAGGCTGCGGCAGAATTCGGTGGCGCCGAGCGCAGCATGGATGACATCTACGACGACCACCGGGCGTTCCACCTGGCATTGCTCGCGCCAGCCGCCTCGGCGTGGGACATCCGCATTCTGATGATGACCTGGCGGGCGAGCGAACGGTATGTCCGGATCGGTTTCGGGCTGCTCGATCCGGACCCCCGAGAGCACGACCGGCGGCGCGAGGCGCACCAGCTGCTCGTGGACGAGTTCCGCAAGCGCGACCCCCAGGTCGCCGCCCGGGCCTTGGACGACCACCTGGCCCATAACGAAGAGCTGGCCCACACCGCACTGTCCGGGTCCGTGGCTCCATGAAATCCGGCGCCAAGGCCGAGCTGAACGTGCTGGTGGCGGGCATGTGCGGACGCTGTCCGTGGTTTCCGTCCGTTCATCCCTTGCGGTCCTCACGCACACGGATATGACGGACAGGGTTGCCGCGAAGATTGCCAACAGCCACGTAGTCGCAGGTCAGGCGGCATATAGCTATATCAGGACAGGCGTTCTGTAAAGCCGCCGACGCCTATGGACTGCGCTCCGGCTGGGGCGACCGGCGCGTTGGCTTGGGAGTGACGATGGGAGCGCGCCTCGCTCGCCAGGGCTCGGCCTTTACTCGTTTGTGCTGGCTTCTGCGGCGACCACCTGTGCCGAGGGGGTTGTGGACCGTCCCTGCTCCAGGCGTACGACGTAGTCAACCGAGATCCTGGTGAGTTCAGCAGGCTCCTCCCGGCGCAGTCCCCTCCCCCGGCGCATGCGCCTGCTCGGCAGCCCGGCTGCTGCGGGGGAGAGGTGGTCGCGCCAAGTGCGCAGGATTGCACCAAGCACCGTCGCGTGAGTGATACGTGCGGGCTGAATCGCTTCCGCGATCGCCGGGCACCATCAATCCTTAAACCGGCTAACCCGCCTGATTCACTCAGCGATGAGGAGAGCCTCGGCCGGTCCTGAGCTGGCCGGTGCGGAGATCTGGTTGGCGCTGCGCGGGAGATGGCGGTCCAGGCGCAGGGCCGCGACACCCGCGAGGATGCAGGCCAGGATCAGCACGGCGAAAAGGCCGGTCCCCCACCCGGCGCCGAGGGCCGCCACCCCGGCGGGGCCGATCAGGAAGCCGGTGGTGAAGGCCAGGACGCCGAGCCCGTTGTACCGGCCGGCGGCGTGCGGCGGGGCGAGGTCATTGATGATCGCTGGCAGTGTCGGCGAGAGTAGGCATTCAGCCAGGGCGAAGATGGCCAGGGCGGCGGCGAAGGCGACGTCGGCGGCCACGCCGCCGCCGAGGTGGCCGCCGGCGAGCACCACCGCCCAGGTCACTGCCCAGGCCGCTGCGGCCAGCGCGGCAGCGGTGGTGCGCCGGTGGCCGCCCAGTCGGCGCAGGACGAACAGTTGCGCGCCCACCACGGTGAGCGTGTTGGCCGCGAAGGCCAGGCTGAGGGCCCGGGCGCTGATTCCGCCGCGCTGGGTGGCGTAACCGGCGACGCTGGATTGGAACTGGCCGAATCTGATGGTCACGACCAGCGCGGTGAGCGCCCAGACTCGCAGGAAGGCACGGTCGCGGAGCGCCTCGCGGAAGCCGCTTTTCCGGGGCCGGGCCGGCGGCGGTGGGCTGTCCGGCGGCGCCGGGCTGAGGCGGGCCAGCACCGGCAGGAAGGCAAGGAACGAGACAGCGTCCACCACATAGACGGCGGCGAAAGTGCCGGGATGGGCGACGCTGATGACGCCCGCAGCGCCCAGCGCGCCCAGGCCCAGTCCGGCGTTCAGGGTCGCGTGGCGAACCGAGAACACCGCCGAACGCTCGGCCGGGCCGGTGAGGCTGCCAGGAGCGCGTCCTGGGCGGGCCAGATCACAGCCATCCCCAGGCCGAGCAGCGCGGCGGAGGCGAACAGGGCGGGGGCGCTGTGCGCCAGGGCCAGCGCGATCGAGCCCGCCGCGGCCACGATCAGGGCCGCCGTCAGGGCCCGCCGCGGCGTCCACCGGTCGGCGGCCGCACCCCCGGCCGGGTTGCCGGCGAGTGAGGCCAGGGCGACGGTGGAGATGACCAGGCCGGCGAGGCCGTAGCTGAGATGCCGGACCTCGTGGGCGTAGATGAACAGGCACGGCAGGGTCAGGCCGCTGCCGATAGCGGAGATGAAACCGCCGCCCAGCACCGTCCACACCGGCCGGGGCAGGACCGGGACAAGTCCGCGGCCGCCACGTGCGGGTGATCGCCGGGAAGCCGGGCGGTTCGGGGCGCGGACGCGGGTCCTGCTGGTGACATGTACGGTTCCGGCTGATAGCTGGCGAGCGAGTTCCTCGCAATCCCAGACCCTCCTCGGCGAATGCGCTTGCCTGGCTGGGCGGATCAGTCGGCCGGGGTGGTGGGTCCGACGCGTACCCTGATCCGAACGCCAAGCGCATGCGCCGATGGCACCGTGTCAGCCCGGCGCCGCAGTCGGGGAGGCCGCCGGGGCTCTGGTTGGCTTCTGGCCAGGATCTCGGCGTTTGCCGCGCGGGCTTGTAAGGCGGAATAACTGCAATAAGTCCACCGAGGGATAGGATATGAGCATGCAGGCGCTCTCGGCTCTTATGTCCTTTGCCGTCATCGGTGGCATAATGTATCTGGTCATGCGGCGGAACCGTGAGCGCTTCACGGACGCTCCGCTGCGCGGCGAGATACAGGCGCGGATCTGTCTTTCAACACCGCTTGACCATGTCAGCATTCTCGGGACGGGCGGATTCGAGGGCACCCGCGGCCAGTGGATCCGCTTTAAAGGCCCGAAGCGGCTGGTCGTCGGCGCTGACGCATTCATGATCTCCTTGCCGGGGGCCTCTCGTGAGTTTGCATTCACCGGGCGCGAATCATCCATCGCGTTCAGCCAGGAACGGTTCCGGCTGGCTAAACGCGACTGGATAATCATCACCGGAGAGGCCGGCGGCAGGCAGGTCCGGCTCGCAATCACGAAGAAGTCGGGGCTGCTAGAAATCTGGCAGGCGCTTGCTGGAACCGGTGCAGCACAGGCAACTCGATAGATCTCGCCGGTAGAGCGGGGCCGACGCCCTCAATGGCAGCGAATTTCCAACCTTCCTTATGAACGGGCATTGCGACGTCTTCTGAAAGCTGCGGATGACGCGGACTTGTCCTCCCGGCCGGGTGGGCCGATCGTCGCTGCCGACTACCCAGATGGCCGCGATGATGACGCTGCAGCCAGTCCGGACCACAACCGACCGGCACTGCGGCAGATCCGGGCGCAGCGGGAGCGCAGAGCGACATGATCTGCGCGCCTTAACTGGTGGTCGCCGGAGAGGCGCCAGCCGTCCAGAACGACCCCGGCTCACTGCCATCCCGGCCAGGCCCGCCGCGCCTGCCCACAATTAGGCGGATACATATGTGTGATCGCGGCGAATGGTCACGATTCGTAGCGGCCTAGGAGTGTTTCTTCCAATGCCGCTAAGTTAAGTCGCTACCGGGAGGCCTTCGACCTTGATCGTTGGCGGGCTGGTGTAGGTGATACCGACGTCGCCGGGACGTTTGACCCGGTAGGTATTGTGGCGCGCGCGTTTGATGACGCGGGGGCAGGCCCGCATCCGGCGCTGCGGGTTCAGCCGTTCCAGCATCTCGGCGACGGCCGCCGCGGTGATCGCGGACAGGTGGTCAGGGGGGAAGGCCGCCGGCTCATCGATCTGGCGGCGGATGATGCGGACGGCGCGGATGAAGCTGACCCGGTCTGGGTCGTGCCCGGCTTCGTCGGCGGCCCGGCACATCAGCTCCCGGATCGCGTAGTGAGCCAGCAAGATTCCCCACATCTCCTGCTCGACGAGTTCGGGGGACTGGGAGCGGAGGATCCCGCCGGCTGCGCGCAGGTGCGTCTTGATCTCGTCCAGCCCGGATTCGTGCTCCCACCGCTGGTGGTAGGCGAACGCCATCTCGGTCGCGGTCAGCCCGGCCGGATCCAGGAGGTTAGTGATCACGCAGATCAGCTCACCGTCCTCGCCGCCGCGGTCCGAGACGGTGTATTCCGCCGCCCGCACGATGCGGGCCCGGTCCTCATCAATCTGCCCCCCGGCGCGCGCGGCGGCCAGCAGGGCGGCCTTGCGCCTGGCCGCAGTGCCCGGCGCGAAGATCAGCGCAAGATAGGAGCCGTCCGGCAGGCGGCGGACCAGCGGCAAGGTCACGGCCGCGCCGATCCGCCAGCACAGCGCCGCCCCGGTCGCGGCATATAGATCCCATAGATGCCAGGAGTAGAACCCTGAGTCCGCGGTGATCAGCATGTCCTCATCCACCGGGCCGGTGAGCTGGGCGGCCAGCTCGCGCTCACCAGCACGGCACGACCCCATCGCGGCGGCGACCTGGGCATGCGTGCCGCACTCCGACAAGGACACGACCTGCAGTTTCGGGAACGCTGACTCTTTGGGGCCACTACCCATCTTGTGAAACGCGGCCACGTTCCCGGCGGTGGCGGGCACGTCGAAGCTAGTCCCGTCGATGGCCATCAGCCTGCGCCCGCGCAGCCACGCACCCGTGGTGCCCAGGCCTGCGACCGGCACTGCCGCACGGTGAAACAGCTCCCTGAGCGGCCCGGCGCCCAGCCGCTGCCGGGCCTGGGTGATCGCTGAGGTGGATGGCACCCTCCAGTCCTGGTCCCAGGAGCCCAGGCTCCGCAGCGTGCCGGTCATCTGCCGCATGACCTCCTCATACGCCTGCCCGGAGAACAACCCCAAGGCGATCACGTACCGGACCATCACGTGAGCGGGCAGCAGCCGGGACCGCTTCTCCCGCTTCCCGGTCGCGCCGATGACCTCCTCGATCAGATCCCGGGAGAACGCCGCGGACAGGACGCCCAGCGAGATGTGATCAGTCAGACGGCCGCCTGGCGGCTCCTGCGCTCCAGCCACCGCCGCAACCTACCGGTCCCAGGCACATCGACGGCCCAGGCACCCTGCCTGACCTGCGCAAGATCGCTAACTTAGCGGCATTGGTGTTTCTTCGGCCAGTGTCCGTGTCCTCGGTTGGCCTTCGTCGTCAGATCAGGCAAGCTCCAGGACATGGAAACGGGTGGCCGCGCGTTCGTGGCCGTGGACGTGCACTACCTGGGTTCCCGGGGTGCACAGGCAGCAGCGGTGGTGGCTGCTGATGCCCGCTTCTGCGGGGTGGTGGCTGAACGCACTGAAGTCCTGGGGGAGGCGCTGCCGTACCGGCCTGGTGAGTTCTATCTGCGTGAACTTCCGGCGATCCGCGCGGTCCTGAGCGGGTTGAGCGGGCTGGGTCTCCTGGTAGTTGACGGCTACGCCGACCTGGATCCCGGCGGTCGGCCTGGCCTGGGTGCGCACGCGCACGCTGAGTTCGGCATCCCGGTGATCGGTGTGGCCAAGTCCGCCTTCGCACGGCTACCCATGCCGTGCCGGTGTTGCGCGGAACTTCGGTGCGCCCGTTGTTCGTCACCGCAGCCGGGATGCCCCGCGACGAGGCAGCGGAGCTAGCCTCGGGCTTTCGCCTGGCACCGGCCAGGGCTTGATCGTTTAGACACGGAAAGTGCCTTTGAACTGGAAGAATAGGGCTTGTCTAGAGACCTGTCCGCACCAGTTCGAAAGGCACTTTCCGCGTGCATTCTACCGCCTCCCACTCCAAGATCATGGTGTCCGCTGACGGCACCGGAATCGTCTCCCAGGCCGGCGGCCTGCTGCTGATCCGCACACTGCGGGCAACCGGCCTGGACCACGGCCTGGACGCGGCGCTGGAACGGTGGCGGCCCGCCCGCGCGGTGCACAGCCCAGGAAAGATCATCACCGACCTGGCGGTCGCGGTGGCGCTGGGCGGGGACTGCCTCGCCGACGTGGCGATGCTGCGGGCGCAGCCGGAACTGGCCGGGCCGGTGGCCTCCGACCCGGTGATCTCCCGGCTGGTCACCCGCCTGGCCGCCGACGCCCCGCGGGCACTGAAAGCCATCCGCGCAGCCCGGGCCGCCGCCCGGCAGCGGGCCTGGGACCTGGCTGGCGGCGCAGCGCCGGGCGCGGCAGGGGGTCTGGTCACCGTCGATATCGACGCGACGATCGTGACCTCGTGCTCGGAGAAAGAGCAGGCCATGCCCACGTGGAAGAAAACCTATGGGCATCACCCGCTGACCGTCTTCGCTGATCACGGTGACGGCGGCAGCGGGGAGCCGCTAGCTGTCATGCTGCGGGCTGGCAACGCGGGCTCGAACACCGCAGCCGACCACATCGAGGCCACCCGGCTCGGGCTGGCGCAGCTGCCCCGGCGCCTGCGCCGGCGGGTGCTGATCCGCGCTGACTCCGGTGGCGGCACCCAGGACTTCCTGGCCTGGGTCACCGCGCCGGGCCGGCGGCTGGGCTACTCCGTGGGGTTCACCATCACCGACGACGTCCAGCAGGCCATCCTTACCCTCCCGGGCCGGGTCTGGGAACCCGCCTATGACGCCGGCGGCCAGGTCCGGCCCGGCGCCTGGGTCGCGGAGATCACCGGCCTGCTGGACCTGGAGAAGTGGCCGAAGGGGATGCGGGTGATCGTCCGCAAGGAACGCCCGCATCCGGGCGCGCAGCTGCGGTTCACCGACATCGACGGGCACCGGTTCACCGCCTTCGCCACCGGCACCAAGGGCGGCCAGCTCGCTGACCTGGAACTCCGCCACCGGCGCCGAGCACGGTGTGAGGACAGGATCCGCTGCGCCAAGGACACCGGGCTGCGCAACCTCCCCCTGCAGGGGTTCACGCAGAACCAGCTGTGGTGCGAGATCGTGGCCATGGCCTGCGAGCTGCTGGCCTGGATGGCGATGCTCGCCCTGGACGGGCCTGCCCGCCGGTGGGAACCGAAACGGCTGCGGCTGCGGATCTTCACCTGCGCCGGGCGGCTCGTCCGCGGCAGCCGCCGCCTGCGGCTCCGCCTCGCTGCCAGCTGGCCCTGGGCCCGGGAGATAACTACCGCGATCACCCGCCTGCAGGCCCTCGCACCGGGCTGACCAGCCGGAACCCATTCCAGCGATCAGAAGGACACCCTCGGGCTAGTGGAACCCCGCCCACCCGGCGCGACAGCCGGGCCGCCAGGCACGACCGCTCGCTGAAAATAGCGGTCCGCCGACGACTCAGGCCACTGAGCCAAGATCACGAAAGATGCAGGCTATGCGGCGCATGGCCGGACAGCACCGGCTGCCCGACGCGATGCGCCGCGCCGACAAACTCGCACGCACGGGCATGCCCTCCGCCCAACTGACTCACAGGCAACACGGCTGATCAAGCGCGGATCGCGGCAAATGAGGATGTTTACGCCAAGCCGTGCGCAAGGCCGCCTATGGCTTTTGGCTAGGATCCTATGATGCGGCTCGTGGTTCTGGGTGGTTGCGGGGCGTGGCCGGAACCGGGTAAGGCCTGCAGTGGCTTCCTGGTCGAGCACGATGGATTCCGGCTGGTCATTGACCTGGGCTATGCCACGGTGCCGCGGCTGCTGGAACAGGTAGCTGCCAGGGAGATCGATGCGGTCTTCATCAGTCACGGGCATCCTGACCATTGCGCTGACCTGAACCCACTGCTGCGCGCGCGGGCGCTGGCCGCTGACCCGCCGCCACCGCTGCCGGTTTACGCGCTGCCCGGGGTGCTCGATGCGGTCCTGGCCCTGGACCGCCCAGGGATGCTGGCCGGAGCCCTGACGCTGCACGAATTCAGCCCGGGCCGGGACCTGGACATCGGCCCGTTCCACGCCGGGACACGCTTGCTGCCGCACTGGGTACCCAACGCAGGCGTGCGCCTGACCGCCGCTGGCCAGGTGCTCACCTACACCGGCGACAGCGGCCCGAGCCCGGAACTGGCCGCACTGGCTCGCAACAGCGATCTGTTCTTGGCCGAGGCGACTTACCCAGACCAGGTTCCGGACAGCTCACGCGGCTACCTGTCCAGTGCGCGCCAGGCAGCCCGGCAAGCCGCCGATGCTGGCGCCCGGCACCTGATGCTCACCCACCTGTGGCCGGGAACAGACCCAGCCGCCGCACAGGCCGCAGCAGCCAGCGGTTACGACGGCAAGATCAGCGTCGCTGCCGCAGGCACCCTCCTCGACCTGACCTGACCCTCGGCCAGGACAGGCCCGTCACACGGGCCCGGATCCTTCCCCTTCGCAGACACGTTCGCCGCCGGCGGCAGATGCGCGCGTTTCACGTGCACGGCGGTCACGCATATTCATAGTCATGCAAGCCGGGGGCTGGGCCGTTAGGGCGGTAGCAGGAGATGGCAGCGCCGGGGGGTTATCTGGAGGGTGTTCGCCGCGCCGTGCTCGAGACCTCGGGTTTCCCTCTCCCGTCCTCCACGATTGCCCGCAGGGCAGCAACATGTCCCTGGTAAGCCGCGCGCCCGGCCGTGGTCAGCGCCAGGCTGGTCCGGACCCGTGAGGCGCAGGTGGCCTTGTGTATGGCCACGTAGCCCGCTTCATGCAGGACCCGGACGTGCTTGGACAGGACCGAGTCAGCGACGCCCAGCCCTTCCCGCACGGCGGGGAAGTCGGCGGACTCGACGGCGGCGAGCATTGCGCAGATCTGAAGGCGGTTCGGCGCGTGCACGATCTCGTCGAAGCGTGCTGCGGTGGTCACCGGCGAGCCTGGAAGTCGGCGCGGAGCGCCGTGTTGGTCCAGCGCCCGAACACGATGGTGATGGCTACGGCCAGCACCCCGGCCACCAGGAACGCGCCTCTCCTCCCGCGATCCAGGTCGAGCCAGCAGGCCAGTGCGGCCAGCGCACTCAACGTAAGGACCTGCGCCGCGAAAACGATGCTGACCCGCCTGCGGAAATACCTGACCGCGACCCCGGTGCGCCGCTGATTCATCCACATGAGCGCACCGCAGCCAGCCGAGTACCCCGCCACCGCCCAGTAGAACAGCGGCCAGTTACGCGTCTCCGCCACGGCGATGAGGGCGCCCGCGAGCACGCCGGATGCCGGGTGGTACCAGCAGGGGGCAATGAGGCGGTCGGCCAGCCAGGCACGGCGGTCGTCGATGGCAGCCATCGCGCTGGCGGCTTCCTCAGGCGGGATCGCGGCGCTCACCATGACCGGCCTCCTTCCCGATTACTTTCCATCACGGAAAGTCTAGCGTCTGACTTTCCGTCATGGCAAGTCATTGCCCCGCTGAACCGTTCCGGCGGCGCGGAGAGCGCGGGGTGAGTGACTAAGCCCCATGGCAAGTGCGCGCAGTGCGGCATGAGCGCGCGTTCCTTGCGCAAACCCAGCACACTGTGAAGGTGAGGTAGCAGAGTACTGCGACTGGTGGCACGGCGGTCTGACCGGCATCGTGCGTTGCCTGTCAGTGAGCTCGGACTGGACGCGGTGCACTGGCGGGCTGGCGGGTGGAGGACATCGTGACGTTCATGAACGTGAGCCTGAGCGAACCTGTCGTGCGGGCAGCGCAGACCAGTACCGGCAACCTGGGGGTCGTTGGCGCCAGGTTCATCCTGGACGGTAGCTCTTCTCAAGATCGCTTCTCGCTGGTGGAGCATCCGATCATCCCCCGCGGTATGGCTGCTCCCCTGCACATGCATTCCCGCGAGGACGAGTACTCCTTCATCCTGGAAGGCCAGTGGGGTTTCTGGCAGGGCGGCAATGTTGCCTTCGCCGGGCCAGGGGACCTGGTCTACAAGCCCCGCGATGTCTGGCATACGTTCTGGAACGCGACTGACCGGCCCGGCAGGCTGCTGGAAATCATCTCCCCGGCCGGGTTCGACCAGTTCTTCGTCGAACTGGCGTCCCTGGTCGCCTCCGGACCGGTCGACGGCGGGGCCGTTGCCGCGCTCAATTCCGCCTACGGACTGCAAGTTGATGCCGACGGCACCGCCCGGATCGCTGCCGAATATCGCCTGGTAACTGTCTCGCCTGAATGAGCCACGGCACAACCCGAAAGCAAGACCTGCACCCCTACCTCAACGAGGTGAGCGTCGCCACCCGGCCTCCGAGGCACGCAGCCCCTGAGACCAGGCAACCGTCTCGTCAGGAATGCGCACCGACAGCGGCAAATGCGGACATTCCCCACGAGGGAGACGCCGCATAACTATTCGACGTGCCGTGAGCCGAGCACGCGGCGCACCTGTCTGGCGATCCATTTGGCCGGGACGGGCGGTTCAGTCTGTAGCGATATTTGCTGATAATCGTCGCCGTACCGCCGTGGCTGATGTCACCCGCCAATCACAAAAGGTTATCTGAATAAGCCGGCGGGTAATCACATTCAGGCGGCCCCGGCCAAAGCGTGTTGCAGCACGCGGCCGGGGCCTTGGCATGGCAACGGAACCTCGGAGGTAACAAGCCATGACGCTTATCAGTATTGCAGCTGGCGGGGTAGCCAAGTCCCTGGTCGCGGTCACGATTTCGCTGCATCCTGGAGCAGCTCAGCCGGCCCGCCACGACATCACGGTTCAGCGGGGTGATTCGCTCAGCGCGATCAGCCTGCACGAGTACGGGACCGCTGCAGAGTGGCCCGCCCTGTGGTGGGCAAACCGGCGGCAGGTACCCGACCCGTCCATGATCGTGCCCGGGGAGCGGCTCATCGTGCCCGGCGGGCTGCGGGTCAGCCGATGGCTGGTCCGGGCGGCGCAGGCGGCAACCGCAGCACCGCGGCATGCCCGCCCGATGGCCATGGCGCGCCCGCCTGCCGGTGCCCAGGTGAGCGGCGGCGCCTCGGTGGGGGACACGGTGGCCTCTGCTGCCGCGCGCCGCGCGACGCCGGGCAGCTTCCGCAGCTGCGTGATCCAGCGGGAGAGCAGCGGAAACCCCAGGGCGGTCAATCGGTCCAGCGGCGCTGGGGGCTTGTACGGTTTCCTGCCGTCCACCTGGCACGGCCTCGGTTTGTCTGGCTTGCCAGAGAATGCGTCCGTGGCTGAGCAGAACTACGCCTTCGCCAAGGAGTACGCACAGTCCGGGACCAGCGCTTGGGCCCCGTACGACGGCTGCTGAATGAACCATGGCAGCACGTCCGCAAATCTGAGCACGCCCGGATCGCGGCAGATGCGGAAGCTCGCTTGGTCCCGATTATTCGCCGCATACCATTTGAGTATTCACGGGCCGTCTGGGCCGGTGTGACGCCAGCTGAGTGTCAGGGGCGGACGGCGCGGAGCAGGAGGTAGTCAATTATCTGGCGTCGCCAGAGCAGGTCCACTTGCCTCAGCAGCAATCGCGCGGCGGTCTGCTGCCCGGCGGGCGCAGCCGTCGCGCCTGCCAGCCGGGCTGCGGCGAGCCGGAGCGCGGGGGCAATCACGCGGTCGCCGCACACCGTGACCTCCACCTCAGCCAGGCCCGCCGCGCGCGCCGCCGCGGCGATCTGACCCGCTGTCATGGCCATGCTGGGCCGAAGTCCGAATACGCGCAGCTGAGTCAGGCCCGCCAGCAGCTCCGCCGGGCTCACTGGCCACCGCTGGACAGGGATATCGGAGATGCTCAGCACACCGCCCGGACGCAGCACCCGGTAACACTCTTCGAAAAAGGCCTTGCGCGAGCTGAAATGGAACGCGGCCTCCACGCTGATGACTCCATCGATGGTCGCATCGGCGACCGGCAGCCGGGCGGCGTCCCCGGCCACGGCCGCAGCCGCGGCCTCCCTGAGCCGCTCGCGGCCCGCCATCAGTTGCCACTCGGTGATGTTGACCACCACCAGCCGGCGCGGGCGGACCACCTCGGCGATCAGCGGGTCCTGGGTACCGAGCCCGTTCCCTGCATCCAGGATCACACCCCCGGCGGGCAGCGCGGACGCGAGCGTCGTCACCAGACGTCGGCAAGCGTCCCCGGCCTCACCCTCCGAACCCGGCCCCTCCCACAGCCCCAGGTTCAGCCAGCCCGGCGCCGGGGCCACGAAGAACTCCGACCCGATGCTCTCGTAAACGCGTGCGGCCGGATTCCGGCCCTGCCAGAACATCGCAGCGGCATGCCGCGCATGCTGGCCTGTCCATCCCGCGATCCACGCCGGCTTAAGTGCCATCCCACCCCCCACCCTACGGAACACCATCCCCAGGCACACCTGACCACACGGGTACCAAAGTCACCTGGTGGTCTACCTGCACACCGGCGGCATAAGTGGATATTGGGGGAGTCTCAGTAGTCCCAGAATCCTGTGCTGGTCAGCCTCAGGTACAAGACGTGAGCGGCGCGTCCATACGTCCACCGCATGCGGCTGAACACCGCCGTGCCCCGGTGAGTGATCACTTGGTGGAGGTAGATCTTGACGTTGTACACGTCGTCGTACGAGCAGAGGGGGGCCGGATGGCAATTGGGGTTGCGCAGTTCGTGCAGCTTGCCGGTCCCGTTTCCGTAGGTCCCGCTCCACTGCTGCCAGGTCAGGCCGGTGAGGAATGGTGCCCCTCCCTGCCCGATCTCAATATCTGCGGGTGACCGCACCATGTGAGACCAGCCGGTCGTGTGAGCGTCCATTACCGGGGTGGTGACCGAACCTGCCGCGGGGCTCAACCAGAGGGAGCCACCCAGCAGCAACGCACTGAGGCACAGCGTAGTGACCCGATTCCTAATCAATCTCTTCCCCTTCAGGCTGAGGAGTTTCACTGCGCGCGCCACGGCAGTCATTGCTTCCTCCCCCGGGCCTCCGGGAGTTCCCCCGGTCCCGCTGCTGGTAGGACGCGCCGAACAGCCTGCGCGTTGTCAACACCGACTACAAGAGATGCCACCAACGATGAGGTGCCCTCTGACACCCGGGCCTAGCGACGGGTCAGGGCAGGGCAGGATCCGGGTGGCCGGAAATGAAACTGTTTGCCGAGCTGTCGTCGATGAGCGAATTGTCAGCCAGCCATTGCACGGCACGGCGGCTGGCCCGGGTGTCCCGGAAGGCGTACCAGGCCGGCAGCAGGTCTGGATGTTCTTCGTGGAGTTCGTCTTTGAACCGGCGGAAGGCTCCCTTACCCTGGATAGCCCGTGCCAGCCTGCGCCTGGCACGGTCATCGGAGATTCCGCCGGCGAAGTCGGCCATGTCCTGGTACCAGATCCAGGACGGCAGCGGCTCGATGAGGATCAGGTCCAGTTCATCGAGGTCGACGGGTGTCTGCCCGTCGATGCCGGTGTCGGCCGTCCAGAACGCGATCTCTCCCGTGTCCGGGTTGATCAGCCAGTGGTGTTCGTAATCGGTCTGGTCGGCCAGCGCGCCGGCGATCTCCTCCAGATCGAGGCTGCTCAGGTCAAGCACCAGGCCAGGATAAATCTCCCCCGCTGCCTGCGCTCAAGTACCGGAACGCCCGGCTCGCGGCACGTCAGTGCGCGTCCGGTCGGTAGCTAAGGCAGGTCCGGGAAAACGTCTCGGTGGATGTGGACGGTGCGGAGCCGGTCGGGGACGGCCCACCACTGGTCGGGCCGGTCGACGACGCGGGCGCCCAGCCCGTTGTCGAGGACCCGGGCCAGGCGGAGCAGGAAGGCGGCGATGCCGGCGGCGCCCTGCATCCACGATGTACCGGGTGGAAGCAACGGCGGGTCCTGCCGGTGCTCGAGGAACCGCCACCGTGCCCCGGTTTCGTCGCGGATGGCGCGCTCGACGAGGGCGTCTGCCATGGTGCGCGCCCCATGCAGCAGGGTGCCGTAAGCCGCCTGGCCGGCGCCGTCCTGCGCGGCGTCGAGCAGGACGTCCCCGACCCCGGCGGTGCCGCAGCAGCGGCCGTCGTTATCCCAGAAACCCGGGCGCAGGCGCTGCGGGATACCGGAGGCCAGGATCGTGTGCAGGCACCGTTGCCGCAGCCCGGTGACGTCGAGCCCGGCGACAGTGTCCACGCCGGCGTGCGCCAGTGCCGGGAACAGCTGTGACGTTCCCGCTGGCCCGTGGCACCAGGTGTACGTGACCGGTTCCACCTCCCGGCGGGAGTACGGCAGGGTGTGCGGGATGATGAACCCGCCGTCAGCGAGCGAGCCCACGGTGAGCAGATGCTGCGCGCCCTGCCGTGCGGCCACGATGAAGTCATCACGGTTCAGGGCCGCTCCGGCGATCGCCAGTGCGGTGGCTATCCCGGCCGTCCCGTGGGAGTAGTTCGGCATCCTGCTCGTCCGGCCCGGCAGCATCGCCCAGTCCAGGCCTTCCTTGGTCTGGTCGGCTGCCCGCAGCAGGGCCTCGCCACCGGTAGCCGCGATGACCCTGGAGTGCTCACCGCCTGCCCAGACCGCAGCCAGGACCACCCCCGCCGTACCCAGGACCAGGTCGGTCACCGGCGCGGCCGACCCCGTCCCGGTCTCCGGAGGTGTGTTCCATCCTGCGGGGGTCATCAGGTCGGCAAGCCGGCCGAGCGCGACCCGCTCGCTGCCCGGGGCGAGCAACTTCAGCGCGGTCACGTCCCCGCCCAGCCCGATATACAGCGAAGCGTCGGCCCTCGCACCCGCTGCCGCGGAGAGCCGGGCAGCGATCCCGGCCGCCAAGGCCTGCTCAGCGTTGCTCAGCGCACGGCACTGGCTGATCTCGGCCAGCACCGGAGCCAGGCCGCCGATCCCCGCATACAACGAATCGCGATCCACCCCCGGCACGGCCGGCCGCTCATCCTCCGCCACCACCTCGGGCAGCCACGGGCCACCGTCCTCCCGGACCTGGCGCAGAACCCATGCCCACGCTGCCTCCCCCAGCTCCCGGTAAACCTCGCCTCTCGCCACCTCAGCAACCTACGGTGCCAAGGCCCGCATGACATGCGCCATAGCCACGCATCCCACTCGCACAGCGGCAGAATCGGATGTTCGCCACGGCTAGGGATGGTAAGCCCTGGCGGCGCTGAAGGTCCGGGCAGACTGCCCGTCGTATGCTGCTGCGCGGCTGCCCCGGCACCGGGCATGCGACCGGCGCGCTGCGTGTCGATTCGAGTACGCACATGGGGGTAGGCGGTCCCTCATGCGACGTGCCGGACGAGCCTTGCTCCATGACACGAAGACCGGTGCTGAGGCGCGGGACGGCGCCTGCGGGAAGTTTCATCAGCGAGGTGATTTCAAGTGCTCAGCGCTTTGACAATAATAATAATAGGAGCAGGGGTCGGCATCATTGCAGGGCTGATAGGTGTGACCATGAAAAGGCGCAAGTGGGGCTGGTGGGCTGGACCGATCCGTATGCCTGGGGGAGCTCGCCTAGAAGCCGATCGCAGTGCGGGTCAATCGCTGCTCTCCACGCTCGACCCCAAGGATAAAGCAGAAATTGAAGCCATGGTGGCCCCGGAAAGATACATACGCGCAATACGTTGCGTGCGGGAGCTAACTGGCTTGCGGCTGATCGACGATGCGAAGCTAGTCGATTCGCTGCAACCCTGACCTTACGCAGGTCTTACTCGGAGAGAAACAAATCAGGATTGTTCCCCGGTATAAGCGCCAGATGCTGATGTTGCAGCAACACGAATAGTGTCGAGAATTAGGCGCAACCCCTCCCAATCCTGGTCCTCCGGCAGCGACGCTGCCGTGATCACCGTCATCAGCGGCTCGTCAGCGTGGCCGGTGGTCGACGATGCGGCGCATCTTGCCGACGGACCGCTCGATGGACTCCGGCTCCAAGACTGTCACGCTGACGGTCACGCCGATGGTGTTCTTGACCATGGTGGTCAGCTGGGGGCCGGCGTCGGCCGTGCCGCTGCCAGTGGTGCCGGGGCGGCGTTCGACGTGGACGGCCAGCTGGTCCATCCGGCCGTCCCGGGTCAGGTGCAGCTGGAAGTGCGGTGACAGCACCGGGATGCGCATGATGAGTTCTTCGATCTGGGTCGGGAACAGGTTGACGCCCCGCAGGATGATCATGTCGTCGGTGCGGCCGGTGACCTTCTCCATGCGGCGCATGGGGCGCGCGGTGCCGGGCAGCAGCCGGGTGAGGTCCCGGGTGCGGTACCGGATGACTGGCATCGCCTGCTTGGTCAATGAGGTGAAGACGAGCTCGCCTTCCTCGCCGTCGGGCAGCACCTCCCCGGTGAGCGGGTCGATCACCTCGGGGTAGAAGTGGTCTTCCCAGATATGCAGCCCATCCTTGGTCTCGGCGCACTCTTGCGCGACGCCCGGTCCCATCACCTCGGACAGGCCGTAGATGTCCGTGGCGTCGATGCCGAGCCGGATTTCCATCTCGCGGCGCATCTCGTTCGTCCACGGTTCGGCGCCGAAGATGCCGAACCGCAGCGAGGACTCCGCGGGGTCGAGGCCCTGGCGCTGCATCTCGTTGACGATCGCGAGCATGTAGGACGGTGTGACCATGATGATGTCCGGGCGGAAGTCCCGGATCAGGGTGACCTGCCGCTCCGTCATCCCCCCGGAGACCGGAACGACCGTGCAGCCGAGCTTCTCCGCCCCATAGTGCGCGCCGAGCCCCCCGGTGAACAGCCCGTAGCCGTAGGCGTTGTGCAGGATGTGCCCGGGACGCCCGCCTGCGGCCCGGATGGACCGGGCCATCACGCTCGCCCACACGTCCAGATCGTCGCGGGTGTAGCCGACCACGGTGGGGCGGCCGGTAGTCCCGGACGAGGCGTGGATCCTGATCACCTGGTCGCGCGGCACCGCGAACATGCCGAACGGGTAGTTCTCGCGCAGGACAGCCTTGCTGGTGAGCGGGTACCTGACCAGATCGGCCAGATCCTTGCAGTCGTCCGGGTGCACGCCCGCAGCGTCGAAGGCGGCGCGGTAGTGCGGCACGCTGGCGTAGGCGTGGCCGAGCGTCCAGCGGAGCCGTTCCAGCTGCAGGGCCTGCAATTCGTCAGCCGACGCCCGCTCGATGGGGTCGAGGTCCTCCGGCCGCGGCGCCAGATCCTGCATCGGGAACTCCTGAGGCTAGGCGTTGTAGAGGTACATGCCGAGTGTGGTCACCGGCTCCACTGCTTCGCGACCATGGTGAGCACGTCGTAGGTCACGGCTACTGAATCGTCCTGCTTGGTGACCTCGGCGTCCCAGCGCACCTCGCCGTAGTCACCGTCCCGTGGGCTGATCTGCTTGCAGGTCAGCGTCACGGTCAGCGCATCGCCGGGATAGACGGGGGTGAGGAAGCGGAGGTTGTCCAGACCGTAATTCGCGAGCACCGGACCCGGGTCCGGCTGGACGAACAGGCCGGCGGCGAAGGACAGGACCAGGTAGCCGTGCGCGACCCGGCCGTCGAAGAACGGGTTGGCCGCCGCAGCCTGCTCGTCCATGTGGGCGTAGAACGTGTCTCCGGTGAACTCGGCGAAATGCTCGATGTCCTCCAGGGTCACGACCCGCGGGCCGGCGGTCACCGTGTCGCCGATCCTCAGTTCGGCCAGCGACTTGGTGAACGGGTGCGCGTCCCCGGCGTCGCGCGGGCCGCCCTTCACCCAGCGTCCCGTCACGGCGCCGAGCATGCGCGGGCTGGCCTGGACGGCGGTGCGCTGCATGTGGTGCAGGACCCCCCGGACGCCGCCCATCTCCTCGCCGCCGCCGGCCCGGCCCGGGCCGCCGTGAACCAGCACGGGCAGCGGTGCGCCATGCCCGGTCGATTCCTTCGCGTCGTCCTGGTCAAGCACGAGCAGCCGGCCGTGCCATGGCGCGAGGCCGAGGACCACACTGCGCGCGAAGCCAGCGTCGCCGGTCACCACAGATCCCGCCAGGCTGCCCCGCCCGCGGGCGGCCAGCTCGATCACCTCATCGGTGCCGGAGTAGCTCATGATCGTGCTCACCGGGCCGAAGGCCTCGATCTCGTGCGGCTCGGCCCGGCTGGCGTCGTCGCAGCGCACCAGCAGCGGCGAGATGAACGCCCCGTGGTCCGCGTCGGCCCCGACGACCTCGACGTGCTCCGGGTCACCGAAGACCAGCTGCCCCGCCGACTCGAGTGCCTTCAGCGACCGGCGCACCTCTTCGCGCTGCTCCAGGCTCGCCAGCGCGCCCATCCGCACCGTTTCATCAGCCGGATTTCCAATAACGGTCTTTTCCAGCCGGGCCCGCACCGCATCGATGACCGTGTCCAGCTGCGAGGCCGGCACGAACGCCCGGCGGATCGCCGTGCATTTCTGCCCGGCCTTCACCGTCATCTCGGTGACCAGCTGCCTGACGTACAGGTCGAACTCGGGAGTCCCTGGTGTGGCGTCCGGGCCGAGGATCGAGCAGTTGAGCGAGTCCGCCTCGGCGTTGAACCGCACCGCGCGGGCCACGACGTTCGGATGCGCCCGCAGCTGATGCGCGGTCGAGGCGGACCCGGTGAAGCTCAGCAGGTCCTGCTCACCGAGATGATCCAGCATGTCGCCGGCGCTACCGCAGAGCAGCTGGAGGGTGCCCTCGGGCAGGATGCCGGACTCGACGATCAGCTCGACCAGCCGCGTGGTGAGGTACGCGGTCTGGGTGGCGGGCTTGATCAGGGTCGGCACGCCCGCGATCAGTGCCGGGGCCATCTTCTCCAGCGGCCCCCAGACCGGGAAGTTGAAGGCATTGATCTGTACGGCCACGCCGAGCAGGGGAGTGAGGATGTGCTGGCCGGCGAACTGGCCGCCCCGGCCGAGTGGCTCGACGGCCCCCTCGGCATAGACGGTGTCGTTAGGCAGTTCCCGCTTGGCTTTGCTGGCGTAGCCGAGCAGCACGCCGACGCCGCCGTCAATATCGAACTTCGAATCACCGAGTGTCGCGCCCGTGCGGGCGGACAGCGCATACAGCTCGTCACGATGCTCGCGCAGCATCCCCCCGACCGCCTTGGCCAGGGCCGCCCGCTCGTGAAAGGTCAGCGCCCGCAGGGCCGGGCCCCCCACGCGGCGCCCGTAATCGAGTGCCGCTCCCAGGTCGATACCGTCCGAGGAAACCCGCGCCACTTCCTTGCCGGTCACCGCGTCCCGCACGGGCCGCCCATCGGGGGGCGCGGTCCACTGCCCGCTCACGTAACTGCGCAGCACCGGCATGCGCGGCTCCTCTCGAAGGAATTACCGACCGAACATTCAGTATGTTAATCCACGGCGATGGCCACTGGCCATCCCCTTCTCCCCGCGGATGCCGTGCCGCCAGTGCCGGTCACCCGCACTGGCGCGGTCGCGACGATGAACACGCCCGCTCTCACGGCCGCCGCCAAGCAGGGCCTCGCAGAGCTCTACAATCCGGTCATTACGGCGCTCACCCTCGGCGCCCAGGCCCGCAACGAGCCGTTCACCGCTGCGGAAGCCCAGTACCGCTCCTGACCGGATGCCCTTTAACCGCTGATCGGTCACGCCTTTCACTGCGCTCCTCGGCGGGACGGATCGGTTACCGGGGATACCGGGCGAGTCAGCCCACGACCATCTGTTCGCCGGAGCCCGATTGCTGGGGGTCGGGCAGGCGCATCATGCGGAACGAGATGAGCAGCCCGGCCAGACCAGCGAGGATGGGTATCAGAAGCGCCACCTGAAGGGCGAGGTGCCTGGCCTGGGTGTTGATCTTGATGATCTCGTCCTGCGTCTTCTGCGGCTGATCGGCGAGCTGCTTCTCGAGCTGGGTGTTGCTGACCACTTCGGCGTCATGCTCCAGGACCTTCGCGACCTGCTGCTGCTCAGCCCCGGAAAGCACGGTGCTCGATTGGGCCATGCTGGTGAAGCCCACGGACAGCGCCGCCAGCAAGATAGCGCCGGCGAACGCCAGACCGAACGACAGCCCGAACGAGCCTCCGGCCGAGTTCACCCCGGCCGCCTCGCTGACGCGTTCCTCAGAGATCGGGGCCAGCGTGTAGTTGTTCAGCTGGGAGACCAGCAGGCCCAGCCCCGATCCCGCGATGATCAGCGGCACCGCCAGGTACCAGCCTGAAGTCGCCCGGGGCACGATCGGCTCCACGATGACCATCCCGATCGTGAACAGCGCGAATCCCGCCCGGATGAGGCTCGCCGGCCGTCGCTTCCCCGCCTTTCTCGCGGCGAGCAGGGCCACCGCGAACATGCTCAGGGAGAGCGGGGCGATAGACAGGCCTGCTCCCATCGCGCTGTACTCGAGCACGATCTGCAGGTAGATCGGCAGCGCGATCATCGTGCCGCCCAGGCCGACCTGCTGAAGCAGCTGCCCGGAGACCCCGAACCTGAACAGCTTGGCCTTGAACAGGTCCGGGTCCAGCAGCACCGCCTTGCCCGCACGCTTGCGCCGCACCAGCCACCACGCCAGGAGCCCGAGCGACACTGCCCCCAGCGCCAGAAGCAGGCCTACTGCCTCGCCGCCTTCTTGCCACACGAGGATGCCCAGCACGACACCGCCCATGCCCAGCACGGACAGGACAGCACCCACGACGTCCACCCGCCGCGATCCGGTGTATTCCACGTCATGGACCAGCCTGATACCCGACAGCACGACCGCGATGATGACGTCCTCAAGCACAAACGCGATCCGCCACGACAGGTAGGTCGTGATGAAACCTCCCAGCAGCGGGCCGACGGCGGCGGCGATCGCGGCCGCGGCCCCCACCAGCGCGTAGGCCTGCCGTTGCGCGGCGCCCTCGAAGTTGCCGTGGATCAGTGACTGCATCGCCGGCAGCAGCAGCGACGCGCCGAGCCCGCCAATGATCGCCCAGAAGACGATGATCGCGGTCAGGCCCTGCGCCAGGGCCATGGCAAGGGCGCCGATCGCGTAGCCGAGCAGGCCCAGCACGTACGCGCGCTTGCGCCCGATCAGATCGCCCACCTTGCTGCCAATCAAGATGAACGCCGCCGACACCAGCGCCTCAAGCGCGATCGCGGACTGAACCCCGCTGACGGTCGTATGCAGATCGTGAACGACCGATGCGATGGACACGTTCATGACCGACGTGTCGACGACCAGGACGAACATGGCCATCGCCAGCAAGATGGCCAGCCTGCGGTCCGCCTTGGCCATCGCGGGGGCGCTGGCGCCGGACTCGGCAGTCATAGCAGATTCACCATCCCGACAGTCATGCGCTTTCGGCTGAAGGCAAGCCGCATGCCCTTCGCCCCACCGCGCCCGGCCACACCAGGGAATGCCGTCCCGGCCGCATGCTCCCGGAGCGCCATCTGCCCGCCTTCTGCCGCAGACCGGACGCCGTGTACCAGTCAGGGCGCCAAGTCAACACCACAGCGGGGCTAGTTTGATCACCCACGGTCGGCGGAAACGCGCAGGGCACGAGCAAACTGCTGCGAACTGCCCCGGCCACGTCGTGGCGCGAGGCGGCCCGCTCCCGGCGACAGCATCCGCCTCAGTGGCCCGGCGTTTGCGAATCGATAATGTCGGCTGCCTGCCGCAGCGCGCTGGCTACCCTGTCCCGCAGCCGCACCTTCTGGAGCTCCTCCACCAGCTCGGAGAGCAGCTCGCGCAACGGCGTCATGTCAAGCACCCCTGGTTCGCCGCGGGCATTCACCACCCGTCCGGCCTTTGCGGCGTTGGCCGTGCGGCGCGCCTGGTCAGTAAGGTGGCCGACGATGGTGCTGGTCAGGCGCGTTCCATCGGCCAGGCGGACGTCGTTGCGGTTGAGGTTGACGTCTGGGCCGGCAGGCGCGCCGAGGGCGCCATCCGGCGGGGGGTCCTCAGGCACCAGAATCGCCTCTCTTCCGGGGGCTGCCGGGCCTTGACGTTGGCGAGGCCCGGCAGTGGATACACCAGCACTACATCGTTGCTCCTGACCCGGGGGCATCACCCTCGATGGGTGAGCCACGCCCGCCATCATGTGCAGCCGCGATCCGAACGGCGAGCTCCTGGCCGAGGGTAGCGACGAGGATCGCCTTGATGAAGTGCAGGCGGTTCTCGGCCTGGTCGAAAACGATGCTGGCGCCTGATTGGAAGACCTCGCCGGTCACTTCGAGGCCCGAGGTCATGCCGGTATATTCCATCATCTCCCGGCCGACCACGGTGTTCATGTCACGAAATGCGCCATATCCGCCTCCGATCCGGCGCATCCGCTAGCCCGTCTGGGCCTTGGCTCCGGCTGGCCCGGCCGTGAGCTCCTCGTTCGCTCCGCTGGGGGCCTTGCGCTGGCGAGACAGCTGGATGGCCTTGTCCACTGCGACGACGCCTGGTGCGAGGAGCGAGAGGGCGAGCACGATCACCCATTCGCGTCCGCTGAGTGAGGTGGTGTCGAGCAGGCGCTGGAGCATGTGAAGTTCCACGGCGGCCCAGGTGAGGATCCAGCCGAGGATGATCCAGCCCAGGTAGGGGAACAGCGGTGAGGCCCACGGCGCCTGGCGTTCGCGTCGCATGATCAGGCCGATGTTCACCGCGCTGAGCGAGACGATGGCGAAGGCCATGGTCATATTGACGGACGCGTGGGTGGTGCTGGGCTTGCCAGGTCCCCACTCCAGCACGGCCAAGGCGGTGGCGGCGACCACGAACCCGGTGACGACCCAGCGGATGATCTGGGGTGTGTTGACGATCTTCGTGCCGGGCTTGCGTGGCGGCCGCTGCATCACCCCAGGGTCGGGAACGTTGACGATGAACCCGATCACCACGGTAATGACGACGAAGAACTTGGCGAACAACAGCTGGAGGGGGAAGAGGGCGACGCCGCCGTTGATGTTGAAGATGGTGGCGAACACCATCAGCTGCAGCACCGACGACAAGATCGTCAGCTGCAGTTTGACGTAGGAGTTTATCCGCCGGTAGATGTCGCGGCCCAGGTTGACGGCGCGGACCAGGGTGGCGAAGTTGTCGTCGGTCAGCACGATCTTCGCTGCCTGCTTGGATACTTCCGAGCCGCTGCCCATGGCCACGCCGACGTCGGCCTGCTTGAGTGCTGCCGCATCGTTGACGGCGTCGCCGGTCATGGCGACCACCTGACCGGACTCCTGCATGAGCCGGGCCAGCCGCAGCTTGTCCTCGGGCGCTACCCGCCCGAATACGTGCAGGGCGGGAAGCTGGTCGATTACCTCGGCATCGGTCAGGTGCTGCAGTTCGGTGCCGGTGATCACGCCGGGCCCGAGGCCAAGCTCGTCGGCGATCGCACGTGCGGTCACGGTGTGGTCGCCGGTGATCATCCGCACGTCGATCCCGGCGCCGAGGGCGACACGTACCGCGTCCTTGGCCTCGGTGCGCAGCGGGTCCATGATCCCGACGAGCGCGACGAAGACCAGATCCGTGACAGCAGCCATCGGGTCAGCCAGGGCCGCGGACATCGCCGCGTCGTCGAGGTCACGGGCGGCGAACGCGAGTACCCGCAGCCCGCGCTCGGACAGCTGGCGGTTCGCGGCCAGGATCTCGTCTCGCACGGTGGCGACCGGCACCTGCTCGCCATGCCACAGCGCCCGGCCGCAGCGCTCCACCACCACGTCGGGCGCGCCCTTGACGCTGACCAGATGAGGCTGCCGCAAGATCCCGCCGGCCAGCCAGTCGGGGCAGTCGTGGAAGGTGGCCATGAACTTGTACTCGGAATCAAACGGCACCTCGGCCCGGCGGGGCAGGGCTTTACGTGTCTCCGCGGCGTCGGCGCCCATCTTCGCGGCGAGCACCACGAAGGCCGCTTCCGTCGGGTCGCCGATGACCGACTCGTCGTCGCCGACGGTGGCATCGGTGCACAGCGTCAGGCCCTGGGACAGGCGGCGGAAGTCCGGCAGCTCGCCTCCGGCCACCCCCAGGATCGCGCCGGCCTTCTTATAACCAGGGCCTTCGATCTTGAACCACTCACCGCCGGCCAGCATCGTGGTCGCCGTCATCGCGTTCATGGTCAGCGTGCCAGTCTTGTCGCTGTTGATGAGGGTCGTGCCGCCCAGGGTTTCCACGTCGGTGAGCGACTTGACCACCGCTTTCGACTCGGCCAGGCGCCGGGCCCCCGACGACAGCATGGCCTGCACGAACGTCGGCAGGCCCGTCGGGATGGACGCGATCGCGGTCGAAATGCACAGCAGCACCAGGGTCGTGGTGTCCTGGCCCCTTACGAGGCCGAAGATCGCGATCACCGCGACGGCGAGAAAGGCGATCAGCCCGAACACCTTGGTCATGCCATCGAGTTCGCGCTGCAGCGGCGAGCGGGAGCGTTTGGTAGCCGTCACCATGCCGGCGATCTGGCCCATCTGGGTCGCCTGGCCGGTGGCGGTCACCACGAACGTCGCCGTACCGCGGGTGACCTGCGTGTTCTGGAACACCAGATTCGTCCGGTCGCCCAGCGCGAGCTCCCCCTCGGGGAGGGTCAGCCGGTCCTTGGCTATCGGTGCGCTCTCACCCGTGAGCGCAGCCTCCTGCACCTCCAGGGTGGCGGAAGAGACGATCCTCCCGTCCGCCGGGACGACGTCACCGGCCTCCAGCAGCACCACATCACCGGGCACAAGCTGGGTCGATTCGATCTCCTCGACCGCACCGGACCGCCGTATCCGGGCCCGCGGCACCTGCAGTTCCGCCAGCGCCTCCACACTGGCCCGGGCCTTGAGCTCCTGGGCCGAGCCCATGACGACGTTGAACACCACCAGCCCCAGCACCACGACGCCCGTCGCCACCTGCCCGATGCCGAAGCTGGCCCCGCTGACGATCAGCAGCATGATGTTCATCGGGTTGGCCAGCTGGCCCCGCCCGACCACCCACACACTCGGAGGCGGCTCCACCGCCAGTTCGTTAGGCCCATATTCGGCCAGCCGCCGCGTCACCTCACCGGCGTCCAGCCCGCGATCCGGATCGACACCGATCTGCCCGGCCACGTTCTCCGCCGACAGGGCGTACCAGGCGACGTCCTCGCCCGAGTGCTTGACCGTGGTCATCTCAGCTCCTCATGACCTAGTGCCGGCCTGGACAGGGGCCGTCCGGTCCGGGGTTGCGCACCTTCGCAGCCGCCCCGGCGGCGGTCTCGACGCCCAGGTAGCTGAACAGCGTGATGGCCATTCTCCAGGCGATTGCCAAAGGCCACCCGTGCGTACGCGTCCACCCTCAACTGGCTCGCTGGTAGGACCGGGGGGTCTTCCGGAGATGTCGACCTGATCTGCCATGGCTCACCTCGAGCCAACCGGCGGGTGACGCTAGCCGCCGCTTGCCTCGCCCCTGTCCGAGACGATTTCCCCGGATCCTGTCTCAGACCATCCCGGCGGGTCCTCACCCATTTAAGGGTGATCCCATCCATTTCTGCCACGAAGTCTCGGTGGATCGATCAAGGGGTTCGGTGGGGCGACTGGAGAGCACCGCCCAGGACGCCGCGGTCATGGAGGTCATCCCGCCGGATCGCAGCGGCGGCGAGCAGCAAGGCGGCGCCGGGCCATCCCCGGCCCTGAGGGTTCCAGGGCTGCCGGACAGCCACGAATCACCCCCAGAAGGGTGACGACACGCCGAGACGATTCGAAAAGGCTGAGCCGGGCAAGGTTTCGATTCTGGGACATCTTCGCCGGTCGCCAAGGAGGAGACAGTCATGGCACGGGACACTCCGGGGCCGTCGGCGTCACCCAGTGAGCCTCCAGATATGGCGGGGCGGCGTACCACCGATCCCGTTGAAGCCGATCAGCCGCCGCCAGCCGCTGGAGCCGTCCCGGCCGTGATAACGGCAGCCGCACCCCGGCCAGCGCCGGAGCCCGGTAAACCACGGAAGCTGCTTTATGTCACCCTTCCAGGCTGCTGGGGCGGGCTCATTTTCGCGTGCCTGTCGTTCACCCCCTCGCTGCTTCCCCGCGGCGGTCTGATCCAGGGCATCATCTGTGGCATTACCGCCGCCATCGGTTATGGGCTCGGGGTGCTCGCCGCGTCCATCTGGCGTACTTTCCCCGATCGGGAACCCCACCGCCCGCGGCGCTGGGCCTGGATGGTCTTCTTCATCGCCGGGGCGGTCCTGTTCGCCGCCTCCTTCGGGCTCGGGCAGTACTGGCAGTACGAGATCCGCAAGCTGATGGGGGTGACGGACTACAGCGTTCCGCTCGTGGTGGCCGAGCCCTTCGTTGCGGCGCTGGTTTTCTGCCTGTTCCTGCTGATCGGGCGCGGCCTGCGCGGCCTGTACCGGTGGCTGGCCAGACTGCTCACCCGCTGGATCGGGCGGCGGGCGGCGCGCGGCATTGGCTGGGTCCTGGTTGTCGGGCTGACCTATCTGGTGGTCAGCGGCTTGCTGCTGCAGGGCTTCGTCAACCTGATGAACAACGCCTATTCGGTACGCGACACGAAGACGGCGGAGGGGATCCACCAGCCAACCACCAGCCTGCGCTCCGGCGGGCCAGGATCGTACATACCGTGGGATTCGCTGGGCTGGCAAGGCCGCAACTTCATTGGTAAGGGCCCGTCGGTGAGCGATCTCGCGAAGTTCAGCGGCCATCCGGCCATGGCGCCGATCCGCATCTACGCCGGGCTGGCCTCAGCTGACGGCCCGGAGGCGCAAGCCGCGCTGGCCGTCCGCGACCTGCAGCGGGCGGGCGGTTTCCAGAGGAAGAACCTGGTGGTGGTCACGACGACCGGCAGTGGCTGGGTCGATCCAGCGCTGGTGGACTCGCTCGAATACCTGAGCAACGGCGACAGTGCCACCGTGGCCATCCAGTACTCTTACCTGCCGTCCTGGATCTCCTATCTGGTTGACCAGTCTAAGGCGCTGGCCGCCGGACGGGCGCTGTTCGACGCGGTCTATGGCGCGTGGGTCAAGCTCCCGGCGGGCGACCGCCCGAAGCTGTACGTGTCCGGTGAGAGCCTGGGGTCGTTCGGCGGCGAGGCCGCGTTTACCGGCGAAAACGATCTGGCCAACCGCACCAGCGGCGCGCTGTTCGTAGGGCCGCCCAATTTCAATACCTTGTTCCGTGAGTTCAGTGACCACCGTGAGACGGGCAGTCCGGAGATCCAGCCCATTTACGCCGGCGGCCGGACCGTCCGGTTCACCAACGACCTGGGCCAAGGCATCCCGCCGGCCGGCCAGCCGTGGAACGGCAGCCGGATCCTGTACCTGTTGCACCCGTCCGACCCGATCGTCTGGTGGAGCCCGCACCTGATCTTCAGCGAGCCGGACTGGATCAGCGAGCCGCCCGGCAAGGACGTGCTCAAGACCATGTTCTGGATACCATTCGTCACGTTCTGGGAGGTCACGGCCGACCTTCCGTTCGCCACCGGGGTGCCGGCCGGGCACGGCCATAAGTACACCGCCGAGTACGTCGATGGCTGGAACGCGGTCATGCGGGCCTGCCTGAGCGCCCAGGACCTGACCAACCTCAGGAAGGTGATCGCAGCCGGCGGGTAACCCTGTGTCACTGCCCGCGTCAAGCCGTGGCTTCCCCGGTCACCGAGATGATCCCCACGCCCAGAGGGACGCGGCGGCGAGAACACCCAGCCCGTTCGTCGCCCAGTGCAGCCCAGCCGACGCGAGCAGGCTGCCGCTGCGGCGCCGCAGCTCGCAGAACACCACCCCCGACAGGCCAGTGAACAAGACCGTTCCCAGCACCGAAATAGCTTCGCCCGACGTCCCCTTACCGACCGCGCTCCCGATCGCCTGGTTGTCCGCGGCCAGGCCGAGCGACGGAAGCACATGCCACAAACCGAACAGTATGGACGAGACGACGGTGGCGACCCACGTCCGGTGTCCCCGCCGCAGCAGTCCCCACAACACCCCGCGGAAGGCGACCTCCTCGAATAGCACCGTGCCCAGCGGGATAAGCAGGAAAGCAGTCAGCACCGCATGTTCCCAGCCCAGCTCGTATCGGGAGTCGCGGAAAGCGTCGCGGGTCAGCGGCAGCGCCGCGCCCGCCGCGAACACCACTGCCACAGCGCCGACCGCACCGAAGGCCCAGATCAGTCCGCGCCGCCATGTTCCGGGGCCCAGGCCGACCTCCTGCCAGCTGAGCCCCGCCCAGCGGGCCAGCGCCAGCAGCCCCACGGCGCCGGCCGGCCCAAGGACCAGCGACGCATGCGGTACGCGGATATCGATCACGTTGACGCACACGAGAACGACGACGACGACCGCAACGGCCCAGTTGAGGCGTCCTGAGGGAAGGCAAGACGCACTCTCCCTCATGTCGGTCACTTCGAGTCCAAGGCCTCGCTGTCGGTGGTTGACGCTACCGCCAGCGTCCCCTGGCTGCGGGATGTGTGTCTTCACCCGACGCTGGGTGATCCGGGTTTGATGAACCTTGCCCCGCCCATCTGGCAGTGAGACCATAGGCGCAGTCCAGGTGTGGCTTCCGTGCCGTTTGCTGGAGGCCAAGCTGGGCGGGGGCTCATGGGAGGCCGAGCCATAGTGTCGCAAGCGACAGCGATAGTGAGGCCCGGCCCGCGCAGCCCCCGGTTCCCGTTCTCGAAGTTCTGCGCCCCCAGGCTGGCGCCGGGACTGCTGCGCCGGTCACGGTTGCTCGACCAGTTGGACCAGGGAGAACAGGCTCGGCTCACCCTGGTGGTGGGACCGGCCGGGGCGGGCAAGACCATGGTGAGTGCCGACTGGCTGGCCACCCACCCGGAGCGGCCATCGGCCTGGCTCAGCTGCGACGCGGCCGACGCCGACCCGGCCCGGTTCGTCGCGGCCATCGTCGAGGCGGCCCGATATGGCTTTGGCGAGCCCGGGATCGGTGAGGATGCCCGCCAGCTGATGAGCCTTGATGGCGAGGTGTCCATCGATGTGGTGGCGGCTTTGGCGGACGACCTTGAGGCTCCGGATGGGCCGCGGGTCCTGGTCATTGATGATTTCCACCTGGCTGGTGCGGCCAGCGCCGACGCGCTGCGCTGGCTGGTGGAATACCATCCGCCGTCGTTGCAGCTGGTGGTGGCCAGCTGGGTTGACCCGCCGCTGAGGGTGCACCGCATGCGGGCCTATCAGGACCTCGTCGAGCTCCGAGATGCGGACCTGTCCTTCTCCGTGGAGGAAACCAGGGGCTTCCTCCACGGGTTCGGAGTGCGGCTGGACGAGCCAGAGCTGGTCCTGGTCCATTCGCGCAGCGAGGGATGGGTAGCGGGACTGCAAATGGCTGCGCTATCGATCCAGGGTTCACCCGACCAGGCCACGGCTGCGGGGCGGGTGCAGCTGCACCGCCATACTGTCGCCGATTACTTCCTGGAGGAGGTTCTTTCCCGGCAGCCTCCTGAAGTCGCCGAGTTCATGCTGGCCACCTCGATTCTCGACGAACTTTCGGTGGCCGCCTGCACATCGGTGTGGGGCCAGGGATCGGCGAAGATGCTGGAGTTCCTCTACGGCGCGCATATGTTCGTGGCGATCGTGGATGACCAGGCCCGTACCTACCGCTATCACCAATTGATCAAGGAAGTTCTCCAGACTGAGTTGCATGCCCGGGACCAGGCCGGGAACAGCAGCTGCACGAGGCCGCCGCGCGGTACCTGATCGAGGCTGGCCAGACCGGCGCAGCCGCACGGCACCTGCTGGCCGCCGGCCAGCGGGCCGCGGCGTTCAGCCTGCTCAGCGAGGGGGTCGTGCGCGACATATTGACCAACCCGACCGTCGGCAGCGCGCTCGACATCGACGAGATCCGGCCGGAGCTGTTCGGGATGCACCCGAGTTCTTGCTGCCGTTGGCGGCGGAGCTGCTCTGGCGAGGGGCATTCGAACGTGGCTCGCAGGCGGCCGCGCTCGCCCAGCGGAACAGCATCGACCCAGGCATGCATCCGGAGCTGGCCGTACGGCTCGCGCTGGTGAAGATGCTGTACTGCACGTTCATCGGCCAGTTTGACGAGGCGCTGGCGCACAGGGAATGGGCGCGGCCGTTGAGGCTAAGGCCGACAGGGTCGGCGCCGCAGAATACGGGGCGAAGTCAAACGCCGTCGTCCCGGCGAGGAGCCGGCCAGCAGGGTCGCACTTCGCATCGTTCATCCGGTTGCCGGGGGTATCGCGCTCGACCGGCGCGGCAAGCCCGAGCCATCCCCATTATCCGAGGCCACGGCGATGCCGTCGCGTACCGCAAGAATGAGTCCGCCACCGCGCCGGGGCACAGCCGCGCCTACCTCTTGGCCGACGGAGAAGGAACTCACCTTCACCCCGGACTCGTCATAACGAAATACCGTGCCGGCGGTCAAGTTGACGAATAACAGTGTTTTGCTCGGCTGGTCCCAGTGCGGCGCCTCGCCCACGTCGGCATGGAGATCGGCAAATACCTCGACGCTCGCACTCGCGGATCGGGCCACGGGCCACCCTCTTTCGGAGTTGGGTCACCCTGATCAGGATGTTTGTCAAAGCGGTCAGGCCCAGAAGCCGGGACTAAGGCCTGGGAGGTATCCCCGGCATCCGGCCATTGGGTGAGCCACTCTGCATAGGATCTGGAGTCATTCAAGCCAGGCTCCGCCTCACCCGGCAGGGTCTCGGCGAACACGAGCGCGGCGGTGGCCTCGAGTTGGCTGCGGAGCAGGTGAGGAGGGCCGACCGATTCGAAGCCGAGCGTCCACCAGGCCTGGCCACGGGTGAGGACCTCGGTCAGTTCCACCGCGCACCCTGCTTCCTCACCCAGTCCCTGACCGCACACCCGGATTGGAGCGCTGGTCAGCGGGAACCGGCTGATGCGCCGGGTCTTTCTGATCAGCCTCCACCCGGCTGTGTCATGGCCGCCGTAGCTGGGGGAGCCGAAGGGAAAGGACCACTTGCGCCAGGACTCCATGCGGCCGCGAGCGCGGCCCGCCATATCGAGGATTCCCGGGCTCCCCTGGTGCGCCTTCACCTCAAGGGCCGCGCCTGCGCGGAGCTTCACCGAAAGGCCGCGCAAGCGTGGAGAGAGGAGGTAGGCGTCCTCGCGGGTCTCCAGCTCGGCCGGAAAGCGTGCGAACCATCCGGCCACCACGGTTTCCAGCTGGCCAGGGAAAATCCAGCGCACCTCGAGACTGCGGATTCCGTCCGTGACCGGGCTGCCAGGCTGTGCTGCCGTCATCGTCACCTGCTCCTGAGCCTGCCGGTGCATCATGATGCGTACGCGGCCGATCAGTTTGCTCCGGCGTGCTTCGGCCAGCACGAGCGAGCCTGGGTAACTGCCGGATCAGTGTGCGGGCGGCGACGCCGAGATGTGCATATCGATCACCTCAAGCCCGAGGCCGGTGATCCGCTGCAGCAGCCCGGCGAGGGCTTCTTGATCGGGCAGCCTGGCGCGGAGAGTTGTTATACCGCGACCTATGGTGACTTCACAGTCGTCGAATTCCTCACGCAGCGTGCTGCCCGCCTGCCCAGTGAACGTGATCTCGTAAGTCTGTGATCTCACTGCGGTTATTCCTTAGCCATCTTGTGTTCGCGTACTGTTCACTCCTCAGGCCAGCGTGGCCCGCCGCTGTATCTGTGTCATCACCCTCGCGCGGGTGACCTAAGGACTCCTGCCCAAGGCCGGTGCTTCATGGACGTTGGCCGTGGCGACGGCCGGTCGCAGCACCGCCAACGTCGAATGTCGTCAGGTCAGGCGAGCGGATTGGCCACACTGATCTGAGGAGATGGTCAATGGCTACTAGGAGGCCAGGTTTTCGCGGCTGCCGTAGACGCACAGCCCCCACAGGACGACTACGTCCACGGCGATGATCGTGAGGGACCAGAACGGGTAGGCGGGGATGAAGAACATCTGGCCTATGGCGTTGAGCCCGACCAGGGCCACCGCGAACCAACGGGCCAGCTGGTTGCCCGCCAGGATCCCGCCGGCCGCGAGGAGCTGCAGCACGCCGAGGATGAGGGTGATCCAGCCCCACGTGCGCAGATCGCCGAACACGTAGTGCGCGTGGGCGGTGAACACGTGCGAATTGGCGACCGCGGCAATGCCGTCGATCAGGTTGAAGAAGCTAACTACCAGCAGCAGGACGGACGCGAAGATAATCAGCCCGTAGCCCTGGCGTTCCGCGTAGTGCCCGCCCCTGCCGGTGGCGGGTGCGGCTGTTGACGACGACATGCTGCCCTCCCAGGTCAGAATCGTCTGGACTGTTGACGGCTTCAGCCTGTTCGGGCAGCCTTCGGGCGTCGTCACCCTTTCGTGGGTGATCCCATCGCTACGCGGGGGTGAATTGGCGCTCACCCCCTACAGGGTGAGGAATAGTTGTTATGCCGGCGGCACAATGAACACCGGGTCCCGCGCGCGACAGAGCGCCGGGACGGGTCGGGAGAACAGCGACCGTGCATGGGAAGGGGATGTCATGGCTGATCTAGTCGCCATCGGGTACCCAGACGAGACCACCGCGACAGCCGCAGCCGATGAGGCGCACCGGCTGGCCAAGGACCTGATCATCCAGCCTGATGCGATAGCGGTGATCGTCCGGGACAAAGACGGCAGTTACCACGTCCGCACGACCCATCACATGGTCGGCGCCGGAGCTACCTGGGGCATGTTCTGGGGGTTCCTGTTCGGCCTGCTGTTTTTCATCCCGGTGTTCGGCCTGGCCATAGGGGCCGGAATGGGCGCTCTCATGGGCAAGCTGTCCAAGACCACCATCGACAGGCAGTTCCAGGACCAGGTTCGCGGCATGCTCCAGCCCGGGACCTCGGCGCTGTTCCTCATGCTGGAGAAGGTGACTCCTGATAAGGCCGTCGAGGCTATGAGCAGGTACGGGGGCACAGTGCTCAAGACCTCCCTGTCCAAGGAGGACGAGAAGGAGCTCCAGGACGCCTTGCACGGGGGGCAGGCGGGTGCGCAGTAGGAGCACCGGAGATGCGCCGCACGGGAAGGCTTTATACGCAGGTGCAGATGAGAGGCGGTGATGACTGACCCGGGTAGGTCCAAGGCTGATGCCGCGGCGCGGGCGATGATCTTGCCGCTGGCGCTGGCCCAGTTCATCGCCAGTTATGCGGCTACGAAGATGAACGTGGCCATCTCCGCCATCGCCCAGGACCTGGGGACCACCGTGGCTGGCGTGCAGACGGCGATCACGCTGTTCACGCTGACCATGGCGGCGCTGATGATCCCGGGCAGCAAGCTGACCGACATCTGGGGCCGCAAACGGTGCTTTGTGCTGGGCCTGATCGTCTACGGGATCGGGGGCCTGCTCGCGGCGTTGCCGCAAGGACTGCCGCTGCTGATCGGCGGGTACTCGCTGCTGGGAGGGGGTGGGCTCGGCCCTGATGATCCCGCCCATCTACATCCTGGTCACCGTGACCTTCCCCGACATCAGGTCGCGGGCCCGGTATTTCGGGGTGGTCAGCGGCGCAGGTGGCCTGGGCGCCGCAGCCGGGCCGCTGGTCGGCGGCCTGGTTACCAGCGCCATCAGCTGGCGTGCGTCGTTCGCCCTCCAGGTCCTGGTGGTGGCCTGGATCGCCTTCCTGCCCCGCAAGATCACCGACCCGGCCCGGACCGGGCCCACGCCTCACTTCGACCTCACCGGCGCGGTGCTGTCCGCAGCCGGGCTGTTTTTCGTGGTGCTCGGGCTGCTGCAGTCCCGCACCTACGGCTTCCTGGTGTCACGGCAGGCGTGCAAGATCGGTAACACCGTCGTCATCCCGAAGGGCTCGATCTCCCCGGTCTGGATATTCGTGGCCATCGGTGCGCTGTTCCTGCTGTGGTTCTTCCTGCACACCCGGTCCGCGGAACGCAAGGGCCGCGACGTGCTGCTGCCGCTGCGGCTGTTCCGCAACAAGGTCTCCAACCTGGGGCTGGGGACCCAGACCATCCAGTGGCTGATCCTGCAAGGGTCGTTCTTCACCGTCTCGGTCTACCTGCAGGAGGTCAACGGCTACAACGCGATCCAGACCGGCCTGCTGCTCACCCCGGCCACGATCGGGATCCTGGCCGCCTCCGCGGGTGCGGACCGGTTCGCCCGGCGCCATCCCCAGCGATGGCTGATCATCGCCGGGTTCCTGGCCACCGCGGCCGGCATGATCTTGCTGCTGGCCCTGGTCCGGGCGAACGCGGGCATCTGGCGGTGGATACCGGGGCTGCTGTTGTTCGGCGCCGGGGTGGGGGTGATGCTGACCTCGTCGGTCAACGTGGTCCAGTCCAGCTTCCCCGACGACGATCAGGGTGAGATCTCCGGACTGTCCCGCAGTGTCTCCAACCTGGGGATCCTCACTGGGCACCGCTCTCGTCGGCTCGGTGCTGGTAGCCGTCACCCTTCCCAAAGGGCAGCCCTTCGCCGTCGCCCTCACCATCATGCTCGTGATCGCCCTCATCGGCCTGGTCCTCGCCGTCCTCATCCCCCGCCAGCCAGCCCAGCCCCCAGAGCCAGCAGATTCCGGCGTGATACCACAGACACGGTCATCAGCACCCTGATGCACGCCGCAGTGGCGGCGCCTGGGTGAGAAGGGAAAGGTCGGCCGTGGCGCTCAACCTGGTTCTGATCGGCGTGGCGGTAGCGCTCGACCCACTGCCGTTGATGGCCTTCCTCGTCGTGCTGCCCTCCAAGCGCGGCGTCACCAAGGGTGCAGCCTTCGTGTTCGGGTGGCTGGCGTCCCTGGCGATCGTGGTCTCGGTCACGGTGCTCGCCACGGGCAACAATCCCCCCAAGCCGGACACGGCGCCCTCGCTCGCGGGGCTGGCGGTGAAGATCGTCATTGGGGTCATCCTGGTCGCGATTGCGATCCGGCAGCGCCGCAGGAGAGGGCGGCCGAAGAAAGCGAAGAAGCCGCCGAAGTGGCAGGCGCATGTGGACAGCATGTCCCCGTGGTATGCCATGGGCCTGGCGTGCGTTCTGCAGCCGTGGGGCCTGATCGGCGCGGGCGCTGCCACGGTCATGGAAGCCAGACTGTCCAGTGCGCAGAGCTACCTGGCGCTGTTCCTGTTCTGCGTCCTGGGTTCGGCGTCCTACCTTGCGATGGAGATCTACGCGGGCATCAGGCCAGGTAAGAGCCAGGTACTCCTGGCCGGGTTCAGGACCTGGATAGACGCGCACACGGATCAGGTGATCATCTGGGGAAGCCTGATCCTCGGCTTCTGGCTTATCGCCAACAGCATCAACCTGATCATCAGCTAAGACCGCCAGGTCCCGGGGTCACCCTCGGACGGGTGATGACGCAGACCCGGCCGTGACAGACGCTGGCAGGACAGGATGAATCAGCAGACTTCGGGGCGCAATTTTGCTGCAATCACAGGCATATGAGATCACTTTCAGGGGCCAGGCCAGCGCCACGCTGCGCACGGAATTCGATGACTGCGGAGTCACCATAGGCCCGGACACGACAACCCTGCACGCCGAGCTACCCGATCAGGGCGCCCTTTCCGGGCTCATGCAGCGGATCACCGGCCTCGGCCTCGAAGTGATCGACGTGCACCGCATAGCGCCACCACCAGCGCCATGACTGACCTCGCAGGCCAGGACGCGGGACCACTATGCGCCTGCCTGGGTTCCTGCCGTGTTTGAGGACATCCACTCCGTGGCGTGGACGGGGCGGCAGGCAGTCGTGAGCCTCCCGGAGCACGTTGATGTGTCCAATGCCGGCCAGATACGCGAGGAACTGCTGTCCGTCATCAATCGCGGCGCCAATGCGCTGATCGTGGATCTGACACCGACAGTCTCGTGTGATCACGCGGGTGCTCAGGTGATGGCGCGTGCCTACCAGCGTGCCCTGGTCAGCGGCACGCAGATGCTGCTGGTGGTGATCGCCCCCATGGTCCGGCGGGTCCTCAGTGTCAACGGGCTCGACCGGCTAATCCCGATGTACCCCTCCCTTGAAGCAGCCGCCGCGGCCGGCGTGCCGAGGGCTTGACCCCGACAGTCGCTGCGGCACTGGTCCGCACCTGGAGGGGGAGTTGGGCGCCTGACAGCTGGTTTGCGCCTGGCCAGAGCCCATGCCTCATCGGCAGTGATGTTGGTCCCTTCCTGCCTGGGCTCCATGTCGGCTTTACTCTAATTTTGCTACCATTACACCTGAGTGCTGCTCCAGACCCCGGCAGTGGTTTGAACGGTCGATGGGTGAGTTGAAAGAGCAGCGTGGACCTGTTCGATGTCAACGACTTGGCTTCCGCGTCATCACCTGGCGGGGGCGCCAGGGCCTGGCCTCATCGGCAGGGACCTTGGCCCTGCCTGCATGGGTCCACGCCCGCTTTGCTTAGACATTACTGGCATTAGCCGAAGCTACGGGCGGGGTCATCGTGGTACAGACCGCGGTAACGGGAGGCGGAGCTTCGCAGCGTGCACGGTTCGCCCGGATGAAATTCCGGCCGACGACCCTTCCCGCCACGCTCGTCACCCGATCGGTGCTGCATGACCGGCTGACGGCCGGGACAGGCCAGCGCCTGACCGTCGTCGTGGGGCCAGCTGGGGCGGGCAAGAGCGTGCTCTTGTCGAGCTGGGCGGCGGCACGACCGCCCGGCACTACTTCCTGGCTGTCGTGCGATGAAGCGGACTCCGGCCCGGCCCGCTTCTGGGCCGGCTTCATCGAAGCCCCCCGGACCATATCGCCGGGGTTCGGCGCCGATGCCGCCGAGCTGCTCGCGATGGACAGCACCATGTCAGCCGACGTCATCGCGTCGATCGCGAACGATGCCGCGAGACTGCCCGCCGGGTCGGCCATCATTGTGGACGATTTCCATGCCACCGCGGCTGCGGTCGCCAGGGACATGACCGATCTGGTCGAATGCTGGCCCGCCGGGACCGCCCAGCTGGTGCTGGCCAGCCGTAGTGACCCGCCGCTGCGGCTGCACCGGCTGCGGATGTCGGGTGAGTTGTGCGAGCTCCGCAACCGTGACCTGTTTTTCTCCCTGGCCGAAAGCCACGACCTGCTGGCGAACTTCGGCGCTGAGGTGGCCGATGCTGACCTGGCGCTGCTGCACCAGCGCAGCGAGGGGTGGGCTGCGGCGCTGCAGATGGCGGCGCTGTCGCTGCGCAGCACCGGCGACCCGGCACGGGTGGAGCAGACGCCTGAGGTGCGCGGCCCCGCGATCGCCGAGTACTTCATCTCCGAGGTCCTCGATCAGCAGCCACCCGAGGTGGCCCGGTTCATGCTCGACATCTCGGTCCTCGACGAGCTGACCGCGGGCGCGTGCGCAGCCGTCACCGGGAGGCCTGACGCGGCGGTGCTGCTGCGCAGTATTGACACGGCCAGCCTGTTCCTGGTGGCCCTGGATGATGACCAGACCAGCTTCCGGTATCACCCTCTGGTGCGCCAGCTGCTAAATGCGGAGCTGCGGGCCAGGGACCGGGACCGGGAGCAGGTGCTGCAGCTGCGGGCGGCCGGATGGTTCGTTGCCTCGGGTGACACCCGGCGCGCGGCGCGCCACTTCCTGACCGCACGGCAGCCCGGCCGGGCCCTGGCCCTGTTGCAGGACCGGGTAGTGACCGACTTCCTGTCGGAGCCGGGGCTGCCGGCACCACTAGATCTGAGCATCGTCGACCCCGCGCTTCTGGCCGATGCGCCTGAGCAACTGCTAGGCCTGGCCGCTGACCTGCTGCTGTCGGGTGACACGGCTCGTGGCGGGCAGTACCTTGATCTGCTCGAGCGCGCCCAGCTGCGGGCGCCGCCGGACTCGAGGCACGCGGCCCGGTTCGCGGCGATGCGGTCATTCCACTACGCGGTGACCGGCCAGCTGGACAAGGCCATAGCCGAGGCCCTCATCGCGCGGGACATCCAGCAGGAGACCCGGCTCACTGACGAGTGGAACGCCGCCGTCCCGCTGATGCTGCTGCGGGTCTACCCGTGCCTGGACGACATTCAGGCCGTCGAGTGCGAGGCTGCCGCCGCCCTGGCCACGTCCTCGATTCCGGAACCGGCCAAGCTGGTGCTGGTGCCCGGAGCCCAGGCGCTGACCTGGGTCCAGGCCGGCCGCCTGGCTGAGGCCGCCGCCGCCGCCCAGGCCGCTGCCGCGGCGGCCCGGCGGCTCGGATTCGATCAGCATTTCTTCGCCGTGGATCACCTGCGCACCCTGGCCAGCCTCGCCCTGGAGCAGCGCGACCTCGACACCGCCGAGCAGATCACCGAGCAAGTGCTCTCGATATCGGAGCGGCGGCGTCCCCTCTTCGAGTTCCTGGCCCTGCTGGACCGGGCCGGGATCTGGGCGGCCCGCGGGCAGGTCCGGGAGGCGCTGGCGACCATTGATGCGGCCCGGCACGTTCTGCCTGGAGCCACGCCGGCACTGCTGGCCCGGGCCGATAAGCTGGAGGCGCTGCTGCGCCTCTCCCTTGGCGACCTGCACACCCCGGCCGAGCTCGGGAGCGGGCTGCCCGCGGCCTCTCGCGGGTTGCTGCTGGCCAGGATCTCGCTGGCCTCGGGTGACTACCGCGCCGCACAGGAATACCTGCAGCCGCCGTCACTGGGTGAGCTGACGGCCCGGCGTGCCCTGGTACGTCAGCTCCTCCTCGCGGCCGCCGCGATCGAGCGCAGCGACCCGATGGCCGCAGGCATCCTCGGCGATGCCCTCCGAACGGCTCGCGAAGGGGGCTTCCTCAACACGGTCGTCACGACGGCGCCGCAGGTTACGAGGTACCTGATCGAGCATGCGGCGCCCGGGCGGCCGGACCGGTTCACCGAGCAGCTGACCGCCGCGGCCCTCGAAGTGCACGCCGCCCAGCCCTGGACCGCCAACTCCGGACGCATGCCGGCCGAGCAGCTGACCGCTGCTGAAGTACGCATCCTGGAACTCTTGCCGACCAGCACCTACCTGCAGATGGCCGCCACTCTCTACGTGTCGCGCAACACGGTGAAGACCCACCTCCGTTCCATCTACCAGAAGCTCGGGGTGGCCTCACGCACGGAGGCCATCGAGCGGGCAGTCGATCTGCATCTGCTCTGAGCTCCGTCGGCCTTCTTTGGTTGCCTAGAACGGTGCCGGGATGTAGTGCAGGGGCAGGTCCGGCTCGACATAGCCGTGGGCGGGCTGGCGTCTGGGCAGGGTGACGTCCTGGGGGGCGAGTGGCTTGTAGGGGATCTGGCTGAGCAGGTGGCTGATGATGTTGAGCCGGCCGCGCCTTTTGCTGTCGGTGTGCGCGATGTACCAGGGCGCCCAGGCGGTGTCGGTCGCGGCGAACATCGCGTCCCTGGCCCGGGAGTAGTCATACCAGCGGCGGTAGGACTTCAGGTCCATGTCCGACAGCTTCCAGATCTTCCGCGGGTCGTTGATGCGGCTCTTCAGGCGCCGCGTCTGCTCGCCGGGGCTGACCTCGAGCCAGTACTTCAGCAGCAGGATCCCGTCATCGGCCATGGCCTTCTCGACTCCGGGCGTGAGTTCCAGGAACCGCTCGGTCTCCACGGGCGTGCAGAAGCCCATCACCGGTTCGACGCCCGCCCGGTTGTACCAGCTGCGGTCGAAGATCACGACCTCGCCGGCCGCCGGGAAGTGCGGGAGGTACCGCTGGATGTACATCTGGGATTTCTCCCGCTCGGTGGGGGCGGGCAGGGCCACGACCCGGAACACGCGCGGGCTCACCCGCTCCGTGATCCGCTTGATCGTGCCCCCCTTCCCGGCCGTGTCCCGGCCCTCGAACACGATGCAGATCTTGGCCCCGGTCTCCTTGACCCACTCCTGCATGGCCACCAGCTCACCGTGCAGCACCCGCATCTGGCGCTCGTACTCCTTGCGCTTCATCTTCAGCGGCGGCCCAGCCGCCGCCTCCAGCCGCGCGACGCCCGGCGGCGCCTGGACCTCTGCCTGCCGCTTCTTCTCGTGCTTCTTCTTGGCCATGTGCCTACCTTTGATGGGTGCAGTGATGTGGGTATGCCCGGCGTCCGGTACCTGGGATCATCTGGCCGAGATGGTCGGACGCTGGGCTGGGGTTCTCCGGCGTGCGATCCATTCGCCGGCCGACGCTGAACGCTGGCGAGTTTCCGCCGCCGTGGCCATCACCACTCCTTCCGGCGGGCTGCCGCTGCGCCAACTGGCTTATCCCGGACCAGCACCTGACCCGTGTCGCGGCCGCCTGGCCAACCTTGTTCGAGCAGTTGCGGGGTGTCGTCACCCCCCCGAGGGTGATTCCGTCAGTTCCGCCGCCTTCGCGGGCGTGAATCAACGGCCGGGGCGGCCGAAACGTAGCCGGCCGAACTCACCCACGGAAGGGTGAGGAATGCGTGGCGCGCCGAGAGCAGGATCAACACTGTCAGATGCTCTCAACGACGGAGGGAAATAGACCCGGGACGTGCTCCCCGATGCCGAGCCGGAGTGGGAAAGCAAACGATGACGTTAGAGAAAGGAAAATGTAATGGCTGATCTTATTGCCATCGGGTATCCGGATGAGGCGACCGCGGAAGCCGCCGCTGAGGAGGCACGCCGGCTGGCCCGGGATCTGATCATCCAGCCGGATGCGATCGCGGTGATCGCGCGGGACAAAGACGGTAGCTACCACGTCCGGACCAGCCACCACGCGGTCGGCGCCGGGGCGACCTGGGGCATGTTCTGGGGATTCCTGTTCGGCCTGCTGTTCTTCATCCCGGTCTTCGGCATGGCCGTCGGCGCCGGGCTAGGCGCCCTGATGGGCAAGATGGCCAAGACCAGCATCGACAGGCAGTTCCAGGACCAGGTCCGCGACATGGTCCAGCCCGGCACCTCCGCGCTGTTCCTGATGCTGGAGAAGGTGACACCCGACAAGGCCGTCGAGGCGATGAGCAAGTACGGCGGCACGGTCCTGAAGACCTCCCTGTCCAAGGACGATGAGAAGGAACTCCAGGACGCCCTGCATGGTCAGCCGCCCGCGCAGGCATCCACGTGAGCCCAGACCGCAGCCGGCGCCCGGATCCAGGGCGCACCCAGGTGCGGATCTTCCCCCGGCCGGGTCGATGACAGCATCCCCGCCAGCACCGGCGCGGGACCGATGGCGCTTTGTCCCGATGGTCGGATGGATCCGCTCCTACGAGCTGGCCTGGCTCAGGGGTGATCTCATCGCCGGAGTCACCGTGGCGGCCCTGATCGTTCCCAAGAACCTCGGCTACGCCGGGATTGCGGGGATCCCGCTGCAGAACGGTCTGTACGCGGCCGCTGCAGGGGCGATCCTTTATGCGGTCTTCGGGACGAGCCGGCAGATCTCGACCGGGCCGAGCTCGGGACTGGCGGCGGTGGCCGCGAGCGCTGTTGTGGTGGCCGGGATCACGGGACTCCACAATGTGGCGTCCTTCGTGGCGATGATCACCCTCGTTTCCGGGGTGCTGTTCCTTCTCCTCGCGGTGCTTAAGATGGGCTGGATCGCGCAGTTCCTGTCCCGGGCCGTGGTGACCGGCTTCCTGTTCGGGGCGGCGATCGACGTGGTGGTCGGTGAACTTCCCAAGCTCACCGGGACGAAGGTCACCGGCTCGAACCCGATCCAGGAGCTGTGGTCCTGGATCGGGACGCTCGGCGATACCCAGCTGGTGACCGTGGCGGTCGGCATAGCCGCGCTCGTGGTGGTGTTCGGGCTGAGGGTGATCGCGCCGCGGATCCCCGGCGCCCTGGTCCTGGTCGTTGGCGGCCTGCTGGCGTCATGGCTGTTCGATCTCGGCGCGCACGGCGTGGCCCTGGTCGGTGAGGTACCGCGAGGGCTGCCGTCCCTGCAGGTCCCCGATGTGGCGCTGCTGCGCGATCATGCGAGCACGATTGCCCTCGCGGCGGTGGCGCTCGTCCTCATCGGGTTCTCTCAGACCGCCGGCGATGCCCGGACGTTCGCGGCCAGGCACCACTATCGCATCGACATCAACCAGGAATCGGCCGCCCAGGGAATCGCGAACGCCGGCGCTGGCCTGTTCCAGGGGATGCCGGTCTCAACCAGCCTGTCCGCGAGTTCACTGAACGACCACTCGGGCGCGCGCACCGGCCTGGCGTCGCTCACCTCCGGTGTGACGGTTCTGCTCACGCTTCTGGTGCTGGCGCCGGTCTTCTCGGTTCTGCCCAAGCCCGTGCTCGCTGCCTTGATCATCGAGGCAGTCGTGATGGGGATGATGGACGTGCCCGAGATGCGCCGCCTGGCCAAGGTGAAGCGCTTCGACTTCTGGATCGCGATCACCGCCATCGTCGGGACGCTCCTAGTCGGCGTGCTCGCCGGAGTGATCATCGGGATCGGGCTGTCGCTCATCTGGCTCATCTCTGTGGCGACGCGCCCCCGGATGCCCCTGCTCGGACGGGAGCCCGGCGGCCAGGCCTTCCGGGAGCTCGATGAGCATCCCGGCGATGAGCAGTTCCCCGGGGTCGTGGTCCTCCGCCTGGATGGCGGCCTGTTCTTCGCCACTTCAGATGCCCTGGAGGACCGGGTCCGGGAGGTCGCCTTGTCTACGCCCGAGATCACCGCGATCGTGCTCGATTGCGAGGGAATCGACTTCATCGACTCCCAGGGGTCGGCCAAGATGCGCGAGATCCTCGATCTCACCGAGCAGGCGGGCGTGACCCTGCGGCTCGCCCGGGTCAAGCCGGCCGTCCGCGAGCTGCTAGCACGTGACGGTGTCATTGATCGCATCGGTGACGACATGACCAACGACGATGTCGATCACGCCGTGGCGGCGCAGATAGCCGAGCAAGGAGGCAGCCGTGCAGACCTATGAACAGCCTGCGCTGGGGTGGACGGTGGTCCTGCGCCGCTGCCCGGTCCGCACTGTCGATGGCCGGGTGCAGGACGGCTACGCCAGCACGTTCGAGATCATCTGCTGCGACTGCGGTGACCATCCCGACCGGGACTACCGCGACGTCTCGCCTCGGCTTCGGCGGATCCGCGGCCCTTACCCCATAGCCGCGGGCGTCACGGCCTACGAGGAACACCTAAAGCTGCACCACACGCCGGCGCAGCCTGCCTGCAGTGGCCGAACCTGCGCTGGAGGGGGCGACCGTGAGCTCCTTCGCCCGGAAGCCGCAGAATCGGGCCGGTAGAAGACCAGCGTGGCGCCGTCCGGTACCAGGTACCAGGTACCAGGTACCAGGAGAATGATTCGCCCAACGCGCTCCCGGGCCAGAGCCTGGCGCCTAGCACCCGCGTGCTACCAGGCCCGTTGCTGCCTGCGCCAGGTGCCCTGATCCGGCGGCCGGTTCGGAGGAGTCACGTCGCCGATGCGGCGGTTCGGTCAGTGAGGCGATGCACGCGGTGAGCAGGCGCCGCATCTGATCTTGCTCGCCGGTATCCAGATTAGCCAGCATGTCTTGCTCGACGCGGCGAACCGCGGCGCTGGCCACCTTGAGCTGGCGGCGCCCGCGGGCGGTCAGCTCGGTCGGCAGGGCCCTGCCTACGGGTGCCTGTGCCGGGCGGACGACGAGTCCCTGGCGTTCGAGGGCCTGCAGGAGCACGTTCATCGACTGCCGGGTGACAAAGGCGCCGCGGGCAAGCTCGGAGTTCGACAGGCCCGGCCGCTGGGCCAGCAGCTCCAGGCAGGCGTAGTGGGTGATCGTCATGCCGAGCGGCCTCAGCACGGCCTCCAGGGCAGAGTGCAGGGCGCTCGCGGCCGCCTTCAGCATGTACCCCAGCGATGTGTCCAGCTCGACTCCGGGCCCGCCTTGACTCATGTCAGCATTCTGACATACATTGTGTGTGTCAGGAGACTGACATACTATGAGGAGGTAAGAATCGTGGCCGTTACCGGACCCGACTTCGTTTCACTGCAGGTGCGCGACCTGGAGCGATCCGCCGCTTTCTACGAGCGGTACCTGGGGCTGAAGCGCTCCGACGCGGGACCGCCGCACGCCGTCGTGTTCGGCACCAAGCCGATCGCGTTCGCCGTCCGCGACGTCGTCGCGGGCACCGACCTGGACGCGGTCGCGCAGCCGGGCCAGGGAATGGCGCTGTGGCTGCACGCCCCCGACGCGCAGGACATCCACGACGCCCTCGCCGCCGCCGGCACGACGATCGTCTCAGCGCCCGTCAACGGGCCGTTCGGCCGCACTTTCACGTTCGCGGACCCCGACGGCTATCAGGTGACCCTCCACGACCGCGGCTGAGCCGGGCGTCCCGTGTCTTCCGCGCGGCGACCAGCGAGGGCCCATGCCCATCAGGCCAGAGCAGATCGACGAGTATTCGCTCGTCTGCGGTCCGGCAGGCTCGGCGCGACGCGAGCGCAGATTCGCCCCTTCAGCGCGCGGGACACGCCTTCCATGCTTGCCCGGGAACAACCACTGACCGCACACTGGAGCCTCCACCTTGTACGCGGTCCGTCCTGTCTAAGCCCAGGCCAGCCACGCTGCCCGGGCACGCCCTGACAGCCATGCCACCCTGCTGGCATGCGCGGCCGGCCGGCCCGGCGGACCGATAACAGCGCAGCGGGAGACCTGGCGGCGCAGAGGAGCGGCAATGACGAGGCCGGGCGCAGACCTTCCCCCGTGGGCGCTGGTGGACGAGGGCTGGGGCCGCAAGGTGGTCAACTTCGCCACCCTCAGCGAGCCGGGCAACTGCCGGGAGTACGTGGCTGTCCAGCATCGGCTCGGCGTCGATGCCGGGGACCGGCTGCTCGACGTGGCGTGCGGGTCCGGGCTCGCAGTCGAGCTGGCTCGCCTGCGCGGCGCCGTCTGCTCCGGTCTCGACGCCTCGGCCAGGCTGGTGGCGGTGGCCCGGGACCGGAACCCTGACTGCGACATGAGGGTCGGTGATATGCACGCCCTGCCGTGGGACCCGGCGTCGTTCGACGTGGTCACCAGCTTCCGGGGGATCTGGGGCACCACGCCCGGCGCGGTGGCCGAGATACACCGGGTCCTTCGCCCCGGCGGGCGCGCCGGGATAACGGTGTGGGGTCACCTGAAGGTGTCCCCCGGAGCCTGGGCGCTGGCGCCGTTCCGCCTTGCGGCGGCGGAGAAGGTCGGCAACCAGGCGGTGATGGTGTCGCTCGGCCGGCCTGGTGCGGGTGAGCAACTCCTCGCGTCGCACGGATTCCTCGATGTCGAGCGCCTGGAAGTTCCGTTCGCCTGGGAGTTCGCGGACCCAGAACTGTACGCGCGTGCGCTGGCCTCAACCGGGCCAGCTTATGAGGCCATCCAGAACGTCGGCGAGGCTGAGTTCTATCGCGCGGCCGTCGAGCAGGCTCAGGGGCAGCTACGGGACGGCTTGCCCCTGCGGGCCGACATCAACGTCGTGGGCTACCTGGCCCGCAAACCCGAAGGAGCAGAACGCACATGACCGGAAGCTTTCTCGAAGAACCTCCGGTGTCCGCCCCAGTGCAGGCGCTGTACGACGAAGACCTCGAAGACGACGGCTACGTGTGGAACGCTTCCCGGCTGTGGGCACACCAGCCAGATACCCTGACGCAGCTGTTCGGGCTGATGTCTGAGGCATTCACGCCAAGCGGTCTGACCTTCCGCCAGCGCGGGATCCTGGTGACCGCCGCCGCCTCGGCCCTCGGTGATTCTTACTGCTCGCTGGCGTGGGGCGGCGGGAAGCTGGGCAAAGCGTCGGACGCCACTGTCGCGGCAGGAGTGCTGAATGGCAGCGACGCCGGGCTGACGGACCAGGAGAAGGCCCTGGCCGCGTGGACCCGGAAGGTCGCCAGGGACCCGAACGCGACGACTCCGTCAGACATCCAGGCGCTCCGCGATTCCGGGCTCGATGACGGGCAGATCTTCGCCATCACCGCCTTCGTGGCCCTTCGCCTGGCGTTTTCTACGATCAACGACTCGCTCGGCGCTCAGCCCGACGCGCGACTCGCCCAGTCTCTGCCCCCGGAGGTGCGCGAGGCCGTCACCTACGGCCGGCCTGTAGCTCACGTGCCGGCTGTCTGACCTGGCCTGCCCGGGGTCTCGATTCACCTATGACGGGAGTTCCTGGGCGGGTCTTCGTCTGGCAGGGACTCGGCCAGCGCGCGGACGGCGCGTTCGAGGTCGGGCAGGTCTTCGTCAACTGTGGCCTGCACGATGGCGTGGGCGGTATCGAAGTACCGGTGGGCGAGGTGGTCGCGCATCCGGGCCATCTGCCGCCAGGGGATAGATGGCTGGGTGGCGAGCAGGTCATCCGGGAGTGCTTTGACGGCCTCGCCGATTTCCAGCAGGCGGATGCGGACAGCATCGAATATCAGCCCGTCGGACAGGTCCCCGCGCTGCAGGTGGGAGCGGATCGCATCGATGGCGGCCTGGATGTCGGCCAGTCGCTGGCGTTCCCGGTAGCTCACAATGCGACCAGGTCACGCTCGACGCGTGCCCGGACGCCTGGCTTGAGATCATCGGCCGGGATCAGGTCCACGCGAGCGCCGAGGATGGCCTCCAGGTCGGCCTCGGCCCGGCCCAGCCGGAACAGGCTCAGCCCGGGAGGCAGGTCCGCGAGCAGGTCCACGTCACTGTCGGGGCGGTCCTCGCCACGGGCCACGCTGCCGAATACACGCAGATTCTGAACCCCATGAGCCGCCGCCGCCGCGATCAGGTCACGCCGGTGGCGGCGGACCCGGCGGCCCACCGGTCCTGACAGTCGGCCTAGGCGGCCCGCCGGCCGGCGCAAGCCCAGCGTCAGCTCGAAGCCGGCCGCGTCGATGAGCCGCGCGAGCGCCGGGAGGGAGGGCTGGCGCTGCCCGGACTCATACGCGCTGATCACGCTCTGCGTCACTCCCGCCCGGGCCGCCAGTTCTGCCTGGGACAGCCCAGCTCGCTTCCGCGCCCGGCGCAGCATGGCTCCAGCCGACACTTCCGACTCCATTTTCCCGAGTATAGCGGATCGTCAATATTTTCGACGGCTGGCGTGCCCGCGGACCTACGAGGCGGCTGGGCACTGGGGCGGCAATAATCCCTGAGGCATCCCCTTCTGGCCCAGCGTCCCAGTCGTCTTCTGCGAGACCCGCCCGCTCGCCGAGGAGTGGACTTACCGGTTCCTGGCCGCCGCCCGTACCTGGGCCGACATCGAAACCGCCTCGGTTGAGCGGCTCACACCGCTGGCCGCAGCCCCCCTCACGACCGAGCTCGCCGAGGCGCCGGACGAGCCCGGGCCCTCCACCGCCGAAGTCCGCGCCTGGGCGCGCGCCGCCGGTCTTGCCGTCCCCGGCCGTGGCAAGCTCCGGCCCGGGATCTGGGATGCCTGGCGCGCAGCACACCCCGGCTGACGGGACCAGGCTCCAGGCGCGGAGGAAGCCGCGCAGGCCGGCGCGCGTCTCCCGCCCGGCCCGGCGCGGATCGATCAGCCGGGTGGGGGGCCGGCCTTCAGCAGTAACAATGCCGACGCTGCGACCAGGGCGACGCCGGCGAGGCCGAACCGGACCGCCCACGCTTTCGCGCGCTTTCCGCCATCAGCCAGTACCACCGGCATGTGGCCGGCAGAGATCGTCCAGACATCCTTATAGCGCCTGGCCATCATGGGCTGGCCATCCAGTTCGCCGGGCACGGCGAAGACGTGGAACGGCAGCCCGGGCCGGAGGATGTCCTCACATACGCGGTAGCCAATCGTCCGCGCGCTGGGCCCGGCGAACCGGTCGAGCAGTCCAGCGGGAAGCACGCCCTGGTCGAGCAGGACACCCAGCCGGCCGTTCTGATAGCGCCACGTCTCCCCACCCTCCTCGCGGATCTCATCAAGGACCTTCTCCGCGGGATGGCCGAGGACGGTGACGGCGTGCTCGAGCATGGCCGGGGCGATCAGGACGCTGCCGGTCTCGTCCCTGAGCCGGAAGGGACCGGTGTCCCACGCCCAGATCAGCTCCTCGACCTCTTCGTCGAACTCATTCCGGGTGACCATGTGCCGCCGCAGGAGCCGCTCCTGGTACCAGACGCACTCAGATCCCGACAGCCTCCCGGACAGCATCCCCTGCGGCCCAGGCGCGCTGGTGCCCTGCACATGGATGGGGCCGGACCCGGGCCGGACCTGCGCGCACCCCGACTGGGGCCAGGAGGCGGCGTCCCGCCCGCGGCGCGACAGGCTGGCGCCGACAGCACGCAGGATCACCGCCGCGACCATGGCGAACCCGCCGGGAATCCACAGAATGTAGGCCGCCATCCGGAGGACCAGCATGGCTCTAAGCCTTCACACGATCTATCCGCACATCCATGCACACGTACCTGCGCCCACGACGGTTCGGCGCTGGATCCAGCCGGCGTGCTGTGCCCCCGGCCCGGTGCCGCAGCCGGCGAACTCTCGGGCCAGAACAGCTAGGCGTCGTAGTCGACGGTTACCTTGTCGGAGGCGGGGAGCGCCTGGCAGGTGAGCGCGTAGCCCGCGTCGACCTCGTCCTGCTCCAGCGCGTAGTTGCGGCGCATGGTGACCTGCCCCTCGGTGACGAGCGCGCGGCAGGTCCCGCAGACGCCGCCCTTGCAGGCGAACGGCAGGTCGGGCCGGACCCGCTGGGCCGCGTCGAGGACCGGCGTGCCCGGGGGCACGGTCGCCACGGTGCTGCGGCCGTCCAGCAGGACGGTCACCTCGGCGCCCGGCCCCGCCGGCGCTTCCTGGTGATGGATCTGGGCCGGGGGAGTGTCCTCGACGTAGAACAGCTCACGATGGATCCGGTCGCGGGGGACGCCGAGTCCGGTCAGGACCCCGGTCGCGCCGGTGACCATGCCGAAGGGGCCGCACAGCCACCAGTGGTCCACAGCCGGGACGGCGACGGTGACCGGCAGCAGCGAGCGCAGCTTGCCGGGGTCGAGCCGGCCGTTGAACAGCTCGACTTCCTGCGGCTCGCGGCTGAGCACGTGAACCAGGCACAGCCGCGCCGGGTAGGTGTCCTTGAGGTCGGCGATCTCCTCGGTGAACATCACCGAGTCGGCGCGCCGGTTGCCGTAGATCAGCGTGACCGCCGAGCCGGGCTGCGCGGCGAGCACGGAGCCGGCGATGGACAGCACGGGCGTGATCCCGCTGCCCGCGGCGATCAGGACATGGTGCCCGGGGCTGGACAGGTCCGGGGTGAACGTCCCGGACGGCGCCTGGACGTCGATGACGTCCCCGGGCCGGACGTCGTGGACCAGCCAGCTGGATACCGCGCCGCCGGTCACTTCCCGCACGCCGATCCGGGGGGCGTGTCCCTGGGGGGCGCAGATGGAGTAGGAGCGCCGCTGCTCGCCGCGGCGGACCGTGAGGGACTGGCCAGGAGCGAACCGGAACCTATCCGCCACGCCGGGCGGCACGCCGAAGGTCAGCGCGGCGGAGTCCTCGGTCAGCGGGTCCACGCGGAGCACGGTGAGCGGATGGAAGCCGGTCCGCGAGGCGATCTGCGGGCGGGCCATCAGAATTCCTTCACATATTCAAACGGTTCGTGGCAGGTGCGGCAGCGCAGCAGGGCCTTGCAGGCGGTCGCACCGAACGCCGCCGTCTGCACCGTGTCCAGCGAGCCGCACCGGGGGCACGCCACCCGGTCACGGGGCGCCATCGTGAGGTTCAGCGGGACCGGGCCTCGGGGCGCCGGGCCCTGACCCGCCGGGCCCTGACCCGCCGGGTGGGGCGGGGCGATGCCGGCCGCCTGCAGCTTCCGGCGGCCCTCCGCGGTGATCCAGTCGCTGGTCCAGGCCGGGGCGATCTGCGTGCGGACGGCGGCACCGGCGAACCCGGCCTGGGTGAGCTGGTACTGCAGATCGTGCGCGATCTCGTGCAGGGCCGGGCAGCCCGAGTACGTCGGCGTGATCGTCACGACGATATGACCGTTCTCGCTCGTGACGTCCCGCAGGATGCCGAGGTCGGCGAGCGTCAGCATGGGCAGTTCCGGATCGGCCACGGCCTCCGCGATCTGGCGCGCCGCCGGTACGTCCGCCGTCATCGCGGTCACCATGTTGCGTCCGGGTTGGCGCGGGCCACGCTCTGCAATTCGGCCAGCAGGTACCCGAGGGCCTCAGTGTGCACGCCGTCCCGGCCGGATTTGCCGGCCACCTGCGCGATGGGAGCCGTCGCCGGCTGGTCCAGGGTGGCCGCGGCCAGCACGGCGCCGAGGATGCCGTCGAACTCCCCGCGGAGCTGGGCCGGGTCGGCGGCGACCCCGGGCAGGCCAGTGACCACGGCGTCGGTGCGGAACAGCTCGTCCACGAGCGGCCAGAGGGTGGTGAGCGCGGCCTGCATCCGGCCGTGGGACAGCTCCGTGCCGTCGCCCAGCCGGATCACCCACTGCGCGGCGTAGTCCCGGTGGTAGGCGAGTTCCTTGGCGCCCTTCGCCGCGATCGCGGCGAGGACCGGGTCCGCGGAGTCCTGCAGCCGCGTGAACAGGGCCAGCCGCCAGGTGGAGAAGATCAGCAGCCGGCCGGCCAGCTGCGCGAAGTCGGCGTCGGCGTGCTCGGCCAGGCGCACGTTGCGGAATTCGTGTTCCGGCCGGAAGAAGGCGAGCTGATCCTCGCCGCGGCCCGCCTCGGCAGCCCGTACCCTCGGCCCGGCCTGCGCTCTCGGCCCGGCCTGCGCTCTCGGCCCGGCCTGCGCGCGCCAGCAGCATGCGGGCCTGGCCCAGCAGGTCCAGGGCGATGTTGGCCACGGCCGTCTCTTCTTCGAGTTCCGGCAGCCGGGTCATCCACTGCTGCAGCCGGTGGGAGTAGATCAGCGCGTCGTCGCCGAGCATCAGGCAGTACGCCGCCAGTGCGGCGGCGTTCATCCCGTCCGGCACCGACGTGTCGATGCCTTCCAGCGGGTCGGTGAAACCGGTGCCGAAGGCCCAGCGGTGGTCTTCGGTCTCCTCGGTGAGAGCCTGGTAGGCGGTGAATTCGTCGTCGGTCATCGGTCCGCCCTACATGTGCGGGACGTCGTCGGGGATGTCGTAGAACGTGGGGTGCCGGTAGACCTTGTCGCCGGACGGCGCGAAGAACGGGTCCTTCTCGTCGGGGCTGGACGCGGTGATGTCGGCGGCCGCGACGACCCAGATGCTGACCCCCTCGTTACGGCGGGTGTAGAGGTCCCGCGCGTGGTGCAGGGCCATCTGCGGGTCGGCCGCGTGCAGCGAGCCGACGTGGACGTGGTTGAGGCCCCGCTTGCCGCGCAGGAACACCTCGTACAGCGGCCATTCCGACCGCACCGGGGTCTCACTCATCCGGCACCTCCGTCTTCCGGGCGGCGCTGTCCCGGGCGGCGCTGTCCCGGGCGGCCTGCCTGGCGGCGTGGGCCGAGGCGGCCTCGCGCACCCAGGCTCCCTCGTCGTGGGCGGCCTTGCGGTGCGCCATCCGCTGCGCGTTGCACGGGCCGTGGCCCTTGATCACCGCGGCGAACTCGGCCCAGTCCACGGCCCCGAAGTCGTAGTGGCCGCGGTCGCTGTTCCAGCTCAGCTCGGGGTCGGGGAGGGTGACGCCGAGCTTCCCGGCCTGCGGCACCGTCATATCCACGAAGCGCTGCCGCAGCTCGTCGTTGGTATGGCGCTTGACGCCCCAGGCCATCGACTGGGCGGTGTTCGGTGACTGGTCATCAGGCGGCCCGAACATCATCAGCGACGGCCACCAGAACCGGTCCGTCGCGTCCTGCACCATCGCGCGCTGCGCCGCGGAGCCGCGCATCATCGTCATCAGCAGCTCGTATCCCTGCCGCTGGTGGAAGGACTCCTCCTTGCAGATGCGCACCATGGCCCGGGCGTACGGCCCGTAGGACGAGCGGCACAGCGGCACCTGGTTGCAGATGGCCGCGCCGTCGACCAGCCAGCCGATCACGCCGACGTCCGCATAGGTCAGCGTCGGATAGTTGAAGATCGAGGAGTACTTCTGCCGGCCACCGACCAGCTTGTCCGTGAGATCGGCGCGGTCGGCGCCGAGGGTCTCGGCGGCCGAGTACAGGTACATGCCGTGGCCGGCCTCGTCCTGCACCTTGGCGATCAGGATCGCCTTGCGGCGCAGCGACGGGGCGCGGGTGATCCAGTTGCCCTCGGGCTGCATGCCGATGATCTCCGAATGGGCGTGCTGCGCGATCTGGCGGATCATCGTCGCCCGGTAGTCATCCGGCATCCAGTCCCGAGGCTCGATCCGCCGGTCGCGCGCGATCGTCTCGTCGAAGTGCGCCTCGAGTTCGCTCGTCATGCCGTCGGTGAGCGCGGTCACCGGCCCCACTCCTTCGCCACCATCCTGAGCACGCCGGCTCCTCTCCGAGAATTACCGACCGAACATTCAGTATGTTATTTTATCGCCATGGTGTCTGGCCAGCCCCATCTCCCTGCGGACGGCGCCCCGCCGGTGCCCGGCGTCCAGGCGATGATGGCGAACGATGAGGCCTCGCGGGGCCTGGGCATCGAGCTCACCGAGCACGCTGAGGGACGGGCGGTCACCCGCATGACCGTCCGGGCCGACATGGTGAACGGGCACGCGGTCGCTCACGGCGGCCTGATCTTCACCCTCGCCGACACGGCGTTCGCCTGCGCCTGCAACAGCTACGGGCCGGTGACCGTGGCCGCGGCGGCCGAGATCGTGTTCGTCGCCCCCGCGCACGCCGGCGACGTCCTCAGCGCCGAGGCCGTGGTGCGGACCCGCTTCGGGCGGGCGGGAGTGTACGACGTGACCGTCCGCCGGGACGGCGACGTGATCGCCGAATTCCGCGGGCGCAGCCATCAGCTGGCCCGTCCGGGGGCGATCTCGTGAGCAGGCGGCCTGGCCGGCCCCGGAAACAGTCATCGTGATCTCACCCCCAGCGCATGCGGACCGCCCGGCGGATGCGCCCCGCCGCGGCCGCCCCGGTCATGACCTGGAGTCCGTGCTCGCGGTGGCGGTCGGGGTCTTCAACGAACGCGGCTACGACGGCACGAGCATGAGAGATCTCTCGGATCGGCTGGGCATCGCGAAGTCGGCCATCTATCACCATGTGAGCGGCAAGGAGGAGTTGCTCAGCCTGGCCCTGGACCGGGCGCTGAACGGCCTGTCCTCCGTGGCGGGCCGGGCGCGGGTGCTCCCCGCCCCGGCTATTGAGCGCCTGGAATACCTGGTCCGCGGCAGCGTCGAGGTGCTGCAAGCTGAGCTGCCCTATGTCACCCTGCTGCTGCGGGTGCGCGGCAATACCGACGTCGAGCGGGCCGCGCTGGACCAGCGGCGGGCCATCGACCGGTTCGTGGCCGAGTTGGTCACCCAGGCCCAGGCCGACGGTGACATCCGGCCGGACGCCGACGCGATGATCAGCGCGCGGATGCTGTTCGGGCTGGTCAACTCGATCGTCGAGTGGTACCGGCCAGTGCGGCATACCGGCACGCAGCCGCTGGCCGATGCGGTGTGTGCCATGGTTTTCGACGGCCTGCGGGTCCGGCGAGGCTAACTCCTGCGTGCCCAGCCGGTGTGCGTGCGGTGGGCTGCCCGCTAGACCCGGCGCAGGGACGCGAGATAGTCGCGCAGGGTTCGGCTGGTGTCCCCGGAGCCCCAGATCTTCAGTACCTGGGCATCATCTGATGGCCGGGCGGTGTCGATGCGCTCGCGGGCGGGCCCGTGGAGCTGGTGTTTCGCGAGAGCGAAGACGTCCGGTGGGGCGGCGCACAGCCCCTCTGCCCGCCGCAGCGCCGCGGCGAGCAGCTGGTCCGGCGGGACGGCCTCGTGCACGAGGCCGGTTGAGGTGGCCTGATCGGGAGTCAGCCGGCCGGCCCCGAGCACCATCGCATCCAGCGCCGGGCCGACGGCATGGCGCATGATCTCCAGGGGCACCGTGGGGAAAGGGACGCCGGCGGCGAGCTCGGTAAGCCCGATAGTGCCGCCCGACATCAGCCGGATGTCGCAGGCGGCCGCGAGCACGCACCCGCCGGCCAGGGCGTGGCCGTTGATGGCGGCCACGACCGGCTTCGGGTGCTCGAACACGGCGAGCAGCGCCACGCTCAGCGCGGGCAGGAACTTCCCGGCGTACGGCAGGCCGCCGTCGATGAGCTGCTTCAGGTCCACCCCTGCCGAGAAGGACCGCCCGCTGCCGGTGAGCACGATGGCGCGGGAGTCAGAGACGGCGGCCAGGCTTCCGGGAACGGCGCTGAGCAAGTCCAGATCGAGCGCGTTCACCGGCCCGTGGTTCAGGGTCAGGATCGCGATGCCGTCCTGGTCTGCCGTCTCGATCATCCAGTAATCCTAGGATCCCGGTCCCCTGCTCTGCAGTGAACGGGCGGCCCGCCTCGCGCCGCCGTCAGGACAGGCGCCGGCCGAGCCGCCGGAAACAGTACCCCCCCAGGGCCAGGGCCAGCGCGAGGTAGATCGCGGCCTCGGTCCACTGGAAGGCCCAGTACCGGCTGGCGGGCTGATAGCTGACGGCCTCCCGGATGCCGTGGCTGTCCAGGCAGGCGAGGAAGGCAGAGGTGTCGTTTTCGACCGATCGGGTGGTGCAGGCGGCCGGGGTGGTGCTGGCTGGGTGCCCGGTGGTGCCGACGGCTCTGCTGGACAGGAGCCAGGCGCCGGGCTGGCTGGGGAGGTTCTCAGCGCCGAGGGTAAAGTTGCTGCCGTTCAGGCCGCCTTGCTGGAGTGAGATGCTCTCCAGCGAGGTGATGGGGATGACCGCGTTCCGGGCCGGGAAGAGGTGCGGGCGGACCCACAGCGGCATGGCGAGCTGGGCGGCGGCGAAGATGGCCAGGGTGACGGCCATGGCCGGGACGGCGCGCCGGATCAGCGCCCCGGCGGTGACCCCGAGGGTGAAGGCGAACGCGGCGTAGCCGAGCGGGGTGATGCCGTGGGTGGCGAAGACCAGCGAGCTGAACCGGCCCATGGCGAGGTTGGTGCCGCCGGCGCCGTGGCCGACCGCCCGGCCGATCGGCGCTGCCCACCAGGCCTGCATCAGGCTCAGCCCCTCGGTGAGGGCCATGGCGCCCAGACCGGTCAGGGTGAGCTTGACCGCCAGCCACCGGGTCCGGGTGATGGACTGGTTCCAGGCCAGGGCGGAGGTCCCGGTCTCCAGTTCGCGGGCGATCAGCGGCGCGCCCCAGAACAGGCCGATGAGGGCGGGCGTGAGGAGGATGATCACGACGCCGAGCAGGTACAGCACCCAGTAGGTGCCAGCGGCGTAGAGCTGCTGGAGGAAGTTGCTGGCCAGGTGCTCGCAGCTGGTGGCCTGGCAGCCGCTGATGCCGCTGGTGGCGTACAGGCTGGCCAGGTGCGGCCCGGTGGCCGCGAGCAGGACTGCGAACACGGCCAGCGCCGTGATGGCGGTGAATGCCTGGGCGCGGAACTGCCGCCAGGCCAGCCAGGTCATCTCTGCACCTCCAGGTGATGGCGGCGGCCGCGTCCGGCGGCCTGGCTCATGTAGCCCAGCACCAGGTCCTCCAGGGCCACCTCGGACACCATCCAGGCCGGGTCGAGCACCGGGCTGCTGGTGCGCACCAGCAGCGTGCTCTGCACGTCGGTGTGGCTGGCCGAGATGACCTGCATGCTGTCCGGGAGGCTGCCGGGGTCGCGGCGCGGGCCGGACAGCAGGTGGTGCCTGGCCAGTAGTTCCTCCACCGGCCCGGCGAGCCGGACCCGGGAACCGACCAGCACGATCAGGTAGTCGCAAACCCGTTCCAGGTCACCGACCAGGTGGGAAGACAGCACCACCGACAGTCCCTGCTCGGCGGTGGCTTCCATCAGGTCCTGCAGGAACTCGCGCCGCGCTAGCGGGTCCAGGCTGGCCACCGGCTCGTCCAGGATCAGCAGCTCCGGTCGTTTCGCGACGGCCAGGGTCAGCGCGAGCTGGGCACGCTGCCCGCCGGACAGCGTCCCGGCCTTTTGCCCCGCGTCCAGGTCCAGCCGCCCGACCCGGCCGCGCGCCAGCCCCGCGTCCCACCCCGCGTTGAGGTGCGCGCCCAGCCTGAGGTGCTCGGCGACCGACAGCCCGGCGTAGACGGGCGCGTCCTGGGCCAGGTAACCGACCCGGGCCAGCTGCGCCGGCCCGGCCGCGGGCCGCCCACCGAGCACCTCGATCGTGCCGGTGGTGGGGGCCAGCATCCCGGTGGCCAGGCTTAGCAGGGTGGTCTTCCCGGCCCCGTTCGGGCCGACCAGGCCCACCACGTGCCCGGCCGGGACCGACAGCGTGCAGTCGGACAGCGCCCACAGCCGCCGGTACCGCTTGCCCAGGCTGGCCGTTTCTATGACGGCGGTCATGCTATGTCCTCCTCGCGGGCGGACCGAAAGGTGTTGACGAACAGGGCCTCGATGGATTCCTCGTCCAGCCCGGCGCCGCGGGCCTTGGCCAGCCACCTCTGCAGGTCGCGGCGCAGCGGCCCGTGCGCGGCCAGCGACGCGCCGCCGCCCAGCGTCCCGGTCACGAACGTCCCGATCCCCGGCCTGGCCGCTGCCAGCCCTTCGTATTCCAGCTCCCGGTAGGCCTTGAGCACCGTGTTCGGGTTGATCGCCAGCCCTGCAGCGACGTCCTTGACCTTCGGCAGCTGATCGCCCTCGCGCAGCAGCCCCAGCCGCAGCGCGTGCCGTACCTGGTGGATCAGCTGCAGGTACGGCGCGACGCCGGACCGGCCGTCCAGGTGGAACTCGATCACCGTGTCCCTCACTTTAGCTAGGTTCCTAGCACTATAGCTCCATGTCTAGATGGCTCGTCAAGGAATCCAGGTGACCGCCAGCCCTCAGGCCAGGCGGCAGCGACGGGCAACACCGGACGGTCCGTTTCTGCGGCTACGGGTGAAGTCCTGTGCCGGTCTCATGAGCAGCGCGGTGCGCACGTTTTCCATCACGTCCCTGAGGCCGCGTTCCTTCCGGCCAGCCCGAGCACGGCAAACGCGGCGGACACGATGGCGAGAAAGACCCACCCGGTGTCGAAACTCGTATAGGCCACGAGGTGCCCGAAGATGATCGGGATGAAGAAGCCGCCTACCGCGGCCAGCGTGAGCATCAGGCCGGCCGCCGTGCCGATGTACTGGTGCCCGATGTCGCACACCCGGGCGGGCACGGCCAGCCAGGCAGCGAAGCCGAAGATGAGGAAGAACCCGATCCCGATCCCGAGCGCCCACAGCGCTCTGGTCGGTACCACGGGGATGAGGGCCAGCAGCGCGGCGACGACGAGCAGCGGTCCGACGACGAACACCCTCAGGTTCCGGCTGCGGTCGGCGTAGTACCCGCCCAGCAGGCTGCCCGGGATGCCGGCCAGCCCGATGAGCGCGGACAGCAGTCCGCCGGTGGAGGGGTCCAGGTGCCGGGTGAGCGTGACGTACTCGCTGAACAGCTGCGCGGTGGTGAAGTACGCACCGTATCCGCCGAAGAGCGCGACACCGTAGACCCACAGATCCCTGCTCGAGAGCACGGTGCGCAGGGCGGCGCGGTCGAACCTGGCCGCGCCGTGCGACTGACCGCCTTCCGGGAGATGGAAGGCCGCGATTATCACCAGCATCACCAGCAACTCGAAGACGCCGGCCAGGATCAGCGAGGCGTGCCAGCTGGTCGCCCGCTGCACATAGAGCCAGACGTAGAGCGCGAAAGCGGCCCCGGCGCTGAAGGTGGCGCCGCCGGTGATGCCGAGGGCGAGCGTCACGTCTTTCTCGCGGAACCAGACGACTACCGCGGCGGTCCCGACGGCCACGAAAACCGACCCGCCGACGCCGCTGACGACCCGGAAGAAGGCGAGTTCGGCGTAGCTGACCGACAGCCCGGACATGATGCCGGCCAGTCCCTGCACCAGCAGCCCGAGCACCAGCGTCTTCTTCATGCCGACCGACGTGGCGAGCATGCCGCCCGGGATGTGGGTGAGCCCGTAGCCGACGATGTAGAGCGAGATGAGGAAGCTCAGCGGCCCGAGCCCGACGTTGAACTGTGCGCCGATGAGCGGGAAGGCGGTGGCGACGTCGAACCAGTTCAGCGTGAGCGCGAAGATGCCCAGGCTGATCAGGGCCAGCATGCCCCAGCGCAGGCGGCCCGCCCGGGCGCCGTGCACGGAGGTCATGACGGTCCCCCCCATCAGCGGCGCCGCCCGGTCGGCATGGCCAGAACTGGCTGGTAGACGCCGGAAGCCTGCCCGCAAGCCTGCTGTAGAGTGCAGCGTGACAGCAGCGTAGCCCCGTGTGCCTCAGCTGTGACCGTCGCAGTGGCGGCCGGTGATCTTCCGGTCGCCAGCGGACACGCTTACGAGATGGTCGATGATGGCTGCGAAGACTCCCCACGGGATCAGCCTCCGGCCGGCCCCGTCACCTGCCCCGGCGCCGTCTGCCTAGCGTGATGAGCACCCGAGCAGGTTTCGTCGGACGGCAGAGCGAGCTGCGCATCCTCGGTGAGCGGCTGGCTGCCGCGGAGCTGGGCCACCCGCAGGTCGTCTACGTCGAGGGGAAGGCGGGCGGGGGCAAGTCGACCCTGCTTTCCCGGTTCCTCGGTTCGCTGGCGGGCGCGGTGGTTCTCGAGGTCGCTGGCGATGAGGCAGAGACCTTGCTCTCATACGGGATCATCGATCAGCTGCAGCCGGGGCCCTTGACCGAGCCAGGAACGGACCCGATGGCCGCGGGCGCCCGGCTGCTTGATCTGCTCGACCGGTTGCAGTCCGACGGCCAGGTCGTCGTGCTCATCATTGATGATCTGCAGTGGGTTGACCGGCCGTCGTCGCGGGCGGTGCTGTTTGCCTTGCGGCGGCTTCGTGCCGACAAGGTGCTGGCGGTCCTGTCCACGCGCGCCGGCGGGCTGGCCGACCCCGGCTGGGCGCGGTTCGTGGGCGGTGATTCGCGTGTCACCCGGCTCCAGCTGGGCGGGCTCAGTCCGGGTGACCTCAGCGAACTGGCGAGCGCCCTGGGGCTGGGCGTGCTGTCACAGGGCGGGGCGTCCCGGCTGGCCGCCCATACCGAAGGCAACGCGCTCTACTGCCGGGCGCTGCTCGACGAGATCGGGATTGCCGGGCTGAGCACGGCGGAAGATCGCGGGTTCCCGGCGCCGCGGGAACTGTCCGCGGTGATCCTCACCCGCGTGGCCGCGCTCCCGGCGCCTGCTCAGTCCTTCCTGGCCGCCGCTGCGGTGCTCGGCCAGCACGCCCCGATCCCGGCGATCGTGTCGGTCGCCCGGCTGCCCGATGCGCGGAACGAGGTGGACGCGGCGGTCGCGGCCGGACTGCTGACCGAAGCTGCGTCGGCGCCGGAGCTGGCCTTTACCCATCCGCTGTACCGGGCGGCGATCTACGCCGATCTCAGTCCGGCGAGCCGCCGGGAACTGCACGCGCGGGCGGCGGAGGTGGTGGCCGGCCAGGCGCGGCTGGCTCACCGGACAGCGGCGTCAGTGGGTCCTGATGAGGCGCTGGCCAGTGAGCTCGAAGCCTCGGCCCAGGCCAGCACGGCGACCGGTGACGCCGGCGCTGCTGCGTGGGCCCTGGAACAGGCAGCGGCCCTCTCGCCAGATCCGGCGGACCAGGAGGCCCGGTTGCTCGACGCCGCCTTGGTCCTCCTCAACGCCGCGGATACACCCTCGGCGGCCCGGGTGCTGGCCTCCTGCCAGGCTCCCAGTGCCCGTCGCGACGCGCTGACCGGGCTGCTGGGCGTGTTCACCGGATCGCCCAGCGCCGAGAGCCGCTTGCTCGCCGCGTGGGAGGCCCACGATCGGCGGAGCGAACGTGAAATCGGAGCACGGGCCGCTACCTCGCTGACCAACTGGATGGTCCTGTCAGGCCGCTCCGATCAGGCGCTCACCTGGGCGGACCGGGCGGTCAGCGGCACGGTCGCGGGATCGACGCTGCGGGCCATGGCCCGCACCGCCCAGGCCTATGCGTTCGCCGCGGCCAGCCGGACCCCCGAAGGGCTGGCCGTCCTCGGCTTCCTGCCCGTGTCCGGGAACGAAGTCCCCATGCCTGAGACCGACGCTCTGGTCATGCGGGGCATGCTGAAGGTCTACGTCGATGACCTCCCCGGGGCCATCGCGGACCTCGGCGTGGCGTCGGCCCGGCTGCGCGCCGGACTACCCTCGACCTACCCCGGCCCGTGCCTGGCGCACCTGAGTGACGCCCACTTCCGCCGGGGCGACTGGGACGCGGCAGTCACGTCCGCCCAGCTGGCGATCTCACTGGCGCAAGACACCGACCGGCCGCTCGACCTCACGCGGGCGCACGCCCGCGCCGCCCAGGTCTTCGCCTTCCGCGGCCAGTGGGCCGCCGCCCAGGCTCACGTCAGCGCGGCCCGGGCCGCGGCTGAGCGCCTTCCCCTGGTCACGGCGGTGGCCACCGCCGCGGTGGCGGCCGCCTCACTTGCCTCCGCACGGGGCGACCTGGCCGGGGTACTGCTCGCGACTGAGCCCGTGCGCGCCACCGGAGTCCCCGGTGTGGGGGGCCGGCCAGGCATCTTCAACTGGAGAGCTTTCGAGGCAGACGCGCTGACCGGCCTGGGACGCCTGGGCGATGCGGGGGCCACGCTCCGCGACTTCGAGGCCGCCATTCCCCCGGCCGGGCTGGCGTCGGCCGCCCTGGCGGTGGCCCGCTGCCAGGGCAACCTGGCCGTGGCCAGCGGGCACGCGGGGCAGGCCGAGGCGGCCTTCACCCGCGCCCATTCGCTCGAATCGGACGTGCCGATGCCGTTCGAGCACGCCTTGCTGAACCTGGACGACGGCCGCCGCCTGCGCGCGGCCGGGAACCGGCCGGCGGCGGTCGCGCAGCTCGAACAGGCCCACCACCTGTTCTCCGGCCTGGGAGCAGACCCCTACGTCGAGGCGTGCGCCACGCGAACTAGCAGCCATGCAGGTCACCGTCGCGTCCGGCAGTCCCGCTGCCCTGCTAGGGCTGAGCCGCTCAGAGCTGGCGGTGGCCCGGCTGGTCGCCACCGGGCTGACCAACCGGGAGGTGGCCAGCCAGTTGTTCGTGTCCGTGAAGACGGTGGAGTACCACCTGCGCAACAGCTACATCAAGCTCGACATCACCTCCCGCCGGGCTCTCGCGGCTCTGCTGCGCTGACCCACCCAGTCGCGGGACGGCCGCGGGCGGCTGGCCGCGGCCGATGGGGACGCAAAAACTTTCTCCGCAAATTGTCCGGCCCAAAAACACAGGGTCGAACCTAGGGTCGCACCCTGGGGACACCAGCGCCTGGCCCGCATTGACTATCAGCTATGGACGCCTCACCAACGCCGAGGCAAACGATTCGCCTTCTCCTCGACATCAACCGGACTGCGGATGGACGTCTCGAGGGACGGATACGCGCTGACGGCACCAACGCCTGGAAGCCTTTCTCCGGCGTGCTTGAGCTGCTCAAAGTGCTTGAGGAAGGAACGTCATGAATCAGCCCGCGAGCCATTCCGTATCTGAGAGATGGGGGCGTACCGCCTACCGCCGCAGGCGGCTGATACTTGTGATCGCCCTGCTCGTCGGGGTGGTCGGTGTGATCTGGGGGACCAGTATCTTCTCCAAGGTCCAGACCGCCGGCGGGTTCGACGCCCCGGGCAGCCAGAGCCAGCACGAAGCCAGCCTGGCTACGACGGCATTCGGCCGCGACGCCGGGGACGTGGTGGTGCTGTACTCCAGCAGGACCCTGACCACGGCGGCCCCGGCGTTCCGCTCCGCGGTGACCGCCACCCTGGCGGCGCTGCCGCACAGCAAGGTGGGATCGTACGCCTCGTACTGGTCAACCGGGTCCCGGCGGTTCGTCAGCGCCACCGGCAAGCAGACCTACGCGGTCATCGAGCTGGCCGGGTCCAGCGACACGGCCCGCCAGAGCAACTACGACGCGATCAAGACGGACCTGAGCGCTCCCGGCCTCACCAGTCAGGTCGGCGGCGTGGTGCCCACCAACGAGACGATCGACCAGCAGACCACCGCCAACATCACCCGGGCCGAGGGCCTGTCCTTCCCCGTCCTGCTGATCCTGCTGCTGGTGATCTTCGGCAGCCTGACCGCGGCCAGCCTGCCGCTGGCCATCGGCGCGCTGGGGATCCTCGGCTCGTTCACCGCGCTGCGGCTGCTGACCCTGATCACCGGCGTGTCAGTGTTCTCCCTGAACATCACCACCATCCTCGGCCTCGGCCTGGGCATCGACTACGGCCTGTTCCTGGTCACCCGGTTCCGCGAGGAACTGCACCGGCAGGACTCGGTCGAGGACGCGGTCGCCCGCACCGTGGCCAGCGCTGGCCGCACCGTCCTGGTCTCCGGCGTCACGGTCGCCATCGTGCTGGCCAGCCTGATGCTGTTCCCCGAGACCATCCTGCGGTCCATCGGCTACGGCGGCGTCGCCACCGTGCTGATCGACATGATCGCCGCGCTGACCGTGCTGCCCGCGCTGCTGGCCGTGCTCGGCCCGAAGGTGAACTCGCTGCGGATCCGCCGCTCCGTGCAGCGCCCGCCTGCCGCGGAGACCACCGGCGGCTGGTACCGGCTCGCGCACAGCGTGATGCGCCGCCCGCTGCTGTACGCGGTGCCGATCGTGGTGCTGCTGCTGGCCCTGGGGTCGCCGTTCCTGAAGGTCGTCTGGGGCGGGGTGGACGCCACCGTGCTGCCGTCCAGTGCCGCGCCCCGCGTGGTCACCGAGTCGCTGAACCGCGATTTCCCCGGCAACCCGACCGCCCCGATCGAGGCCATCGTCCAGTTCCGCGGCCCCGTGGCCGCCTCGCCGGGCCGCGCTGCGGCCCTGGCTGACTACGCCAGCCGCCTGGGCCACGTTCCCGGCGTCACCGCCGCGCAGGTCACCGGAGTCCGCGGGAATGTCGCCCGGATCGACCTCAGCTACGGGCCAGGCCCCTATACGCCGCAGGCCCGGGCCATCGCCGGCCGGGTCCGCGACGTCACCGCACCGCCTGGCGCCACCGCCCAGGTCGGCGGCCAGACCGCCGCGCTGGCCGATCAGCTGTCCAGCATCGGCCACACCCTGCCATGGATGGCGCTGGCCGTGGTCATCGCCACCTTCCTGCTGCTGTTCCTGGCCTTCGGGTCACTGGTCCTGCCGCTCGAGGCGATCGTGGCCAGCATCCTGTCGCTGTCCGCCATGTACGGGGTAGTGACGTGGATCTTCCAGGACGGGCACCTGTCCGGGCTGCTGGGCTTCACCCCCAACGGGACGATCAGCCCCACCATCCCGGTCCTGATGTTCGCCATCATGTTCGGCCTGTCCATGGACTACGAGGTGTTCCTGCTCTCGCGGATCCGGGAGCGCTACGTCGCGACCGGCGACAACACCAGGGCGATCGCCAGCGGCCTGCAGCGCACCGGCGGTGTCATCACCAGTGCCGCGCTGCTGCTGGTCATCGTGATCGGCATGTTCTCCCTGTCCAGCATCACCTTCATCAAGCTGCTGGGCGTCGGCATGATCGTGGCCCTGGTCCTCGACGCCACCCTGGTCCGGCTGCTCCTCGTGCCCGCGACCATGCGGCTGCTGGGAGACGCGAACTGGTGGGCGCCCGCGCCGCTGCGCCGCCTCTACGCCCGCTACGGCATCCGGGAGGACGACGGCCCCGGGCCAGCCGCAGTCGCGGAACCCGAACCCGAGCCGGCCCGTACCTAGGGACGCGCCACGGCCGCGACCCGGCCCCCAGCCACGAGGCACCTCTCATGCACGGAAGGAACGCAGAGATGAACCTGGAAGACACGACCGCGCGGTCCCAGCGGGCAGCACCAGCTACCTCGCCTGCCCTGGCGGGCGCATCGGTTACGACGTTGCGGGCTCCGGCCCCCTGATAGTGCGCGTGCCCGGAATGGGGACCTGCGGGCCGGTCACCGCTTCCTCGCTCCGGCCCTGCGCGCAGCGGGCTACCGGTGCCTGCACCGACCTTCGCGGCCACGGCGACAACGACACGGCATTCCCGTCCTGCGGCGGCGACGAGGAAACCGAAAACAGGCGGGCGGCCAGGCCCGCCTGAGAGGACATAGAGACGAACGCAGCAGACCCGATCCGCTGGGGGCGTCATAAGGTGAGTTACCCGTCCGTAACAGGAGCGCCATGAGCTTCAACCTGGCCACCATGCTGCGGGAGTCCCGCGACGCCAAGCCGGACCACCCCCTGTGCCACATCAGCGACCTGACCTTCAGCTACGCCCAGGTGGACGAGATCTCCGGGCGGGTGGCCAGCGCCCTGCTCGGCAGCGGGCTGCGCCGCGGCGACAAGGTGGCCGTGCAGCTGCCGAACCTGCCGCAGTTCCTGTTCACCTACTTCGCCATCCTGAAGGCCGGCCTGGTGATGGTTCCGCTGAACCCGCTGCTGAAAGGGCCCGAGGTCGCCTACCAGCTGCAGGACTCCGAGTCCAGGCTGCTGATCACCTTCGAGGGTTTCGCGGCGGAGGCGGTCGCGGGCGCCCGGCAGGCCGGCAACGTGCCTGCCTACGTGGTGAACCTGCCGGGCAGTGACCTGCGGCCCGAGGGCACCCGGCCCTACGACGAGCTCTACGCCGCCGACGATACCGGCGAGATCGAGCCCACCGACGCCGACGACACCGCGGTGATCATCTACACCAGCGGCACCACCGGCCAGCCCAAGGGCGCCGAGCTCACCCACTTCCAGCTCTACATGAACTGCACCGTGGCCGGCGAGCTTTTCGGCTTCCGGGATGACGACATCGGGGTCGCGGTACTCCCGATGTTCCACGTGTTCGGCCTGTCCAGCGTGCTCAACACGGCGGTGCGGTTCGCGGGCACGCTGGTGCTCATTCCCCGGTTCGAAACCGGCCCGGTGCTTGATGCGATCGAGCGGCACCGGTGCACGATCTTCTCCGGCGTCCCGACCATGTACTACGCGCTGCTGCAGGCGGACGTGGCCAACCGGGACCTGTCGTCGCTGCGGGTCGGGATTTCCGGCGGCGCCGCGATCCCGGGGGAGGTGATCCGCGCGTTCGAGGAGAAGGTCCCGGGCGTCGTCGTCCTGGAGGGCTACGGCCTGTCCGAGACCGCCAGTACCACGACGTTCAACGTCAGTGCGGAGCAGCGCAAGGTGCTGTCCATCGGCAAGCCCATCTGGGGCGTGCAGGTCCGGGTGGTGGACGAGCAGGACAAGCCGCTCCCCCCCGGGCCGGAGAACATCGGCGAGATCGTCATCCGCGGTCACAACGTGATGAAGGCCTACTACCGCCGGCCGGAGGAGACCGCCGAGGCATGCCGCGGCGGCTGGTTCCACACCGGTGACCTGGCCTACGCCGACGAGGACGGCTACCTGTTCGTCGTCGACCGCAAGAAGGACCTGGTGATCCGCGGCGGCTACAACGTGTATCCGCGCGAGATCGAGGAGGTCCTGTTCGGGCATCCGGGCGTGGCCGAGGCCGCCGTGGTCGGCCAGCCTGACCCGCGCGTGGGCGAGGAGGTGGTCGCGTTCGTGGTGCCCAAGCCCGGCGCGGACATCCGCCCGGACGAGATCATCGCCTACTGCCGGGAGCGGCTGGCGGCCTACAAGTACCCGCGCGAGGTCCGGGTCGCCGCCGAGCTGCCGAAGGGGCCGACCGGGAAGATCCTCAAGAGGGAATTGCGGGCCGGATGACCCAGGTACCGGCGGTCCGGGGGCGTGCGGGGTTCAGCCCGGTGATCAATCCGGCAGCGGGTGACCGGCGATCACGGGAATGACCGGAATCAGGTGCACGTGCAATGCCCGTGCGTCTACTCGGGGCATTCGTTATTGCTAACGATTGCGACCCGCATTCGCGGCTCATGTGCCTGGTGTTACCAACGGGGCTAGATGATTCCGGCACGGGGTGCCATGGATCCGCAGGCTGACCAGCCGTTTAGCGGCGAGACTGGCTCCGGCGGCAGGCCAGGACCACGGCCAGCGGCCATACCGCCTGCGCGCCAGCCAGAACCCGCTCGGCCAGGCCGACCTGCCGGCCCCCGCCGATCAGTTCGGCACCGAACCAGACGAGCAGGCTAAGGAGCACCCCGGCGGCGCCGGCGGAAACGCCCGGCCGCAGCACCGCCGGCCCCGAAGGCCCCTGCTTCCGGGCCGCCAGTGGCCACGCCGACAGGGCGATGAAGCCGACCGCCGCCCAGACCGTGTGCGGCACCGAGCCGCCGCCTCCGGCCGGCTGCGGGTTCGCTGCGACCAGCACGGTGGCGACACCGCCGGTCATCAGGATCAGCCGCCCGGCCGGGGCTGCCGGCCTCAGCGCCAGCCCGGTCAGCACGTGGCAGGTTCCTGTTCCGGCCAGCGCGAGCGTCATCACCCACCGGTCGGTAGCGCCCTCCGCCGCCAGCGCACTGATCGTGCCGGTGACCGCGCTGAACGAGCGCGTCTGCAGCCCGGCAGCAACCGTCCAGCCCCCGATCAGCAGGACCGGGGCCGCGGCTGAGGAGACCAGGCCCCACCACGGCACGCCCCGCACGTGCGTTCCGGCTCCAGTCATGTGTTCCTTCCCGTCCCTGGCGGCAGTGGGTGATCGGCGGACTCCTGCGGGTTCACGGCGCGGGCTGGAAGATCTCGATGGGGCATTGGGGTCCGGGGACCCGGGCGAGTTTCTGGTCCCCGGTGAGCAGGGTGGTGTTGATGGCTTCGGCGAGTGCCACGTAGGCCGCGTCGTAGAGGGTCAGGTTGTCCCGCAGTTCCCAGCACCGGGGGAGCAGGGAGCGGTGCGGTGCCCGCCGGGCGGGCAGCGCACTAAGGTCCGCCAGGGCCAGGCGGGCGCGCCGGGCATCGAGGGCGCCCCCCTTCATCTGCCGCCGCAGGACCGAGGCGACCTCCAGGTCGGCGAGTTCGGGGATGGCCAGCCGCTCGCCGTGCAGCCGGGCCCGGGCCCGGTCGCCGTCGGGGCCGTCATCGGCCAGGGCGACGACCAGGACGCTGGCGTCAGCGACGATCACGGTCGTCGCGGATCGCGGCTACGGCGTCTTTGAGCGGTACCGATCCGCCGGATCGGCCGCCCGCGCGGTCGAGGACCTCCTCCAGTGTCGGCTGGCCGGCCTCTTCGATCAGCCGGGCCCGCAGGTACTCCTGGAGGGACTGGTGAGCGGCGGCCGCGCGCTGGCGGAGGATCGCGTGCGTCCGCGCCGGGACGTCCTTGATCTGGATGCTCGGCATGGCGCCATTTTGGCGCTACCAGCGCCAAAATACAATCGCGCCGTGCGGCGCGGAGGGGAACGCGGGCGCCGCGGCGTTCGTCCGGGCGGGCCGGCACGCTGGTTCTCTTGACAGCAGCGGCCTGGCGGTAAATCCTCCGGGAGGGTTCGCGGACTAGGCAGGGTGCGCACCGGCGCGTGCCCCAGGCGGTCCGGCGGAGGTGGGGATGACACGCTCGACCCGTAGTCGCAGGCGCTTCGTGGGGACTCTGGCTGCATTAGCGACGGCTGTGGCGATGCTTCCGCTGGCTGCGGCCAGCGCAGGCGCCGCCACCACAGGGACCGCCACCACGGGCCGGGCCCAGGCCGGTGGGGGCAGCGTCGCGCCGGGCGGCCCCGGCACGATGTCGTACTTCGACCTGGCCCGCAAAGACTGCCTGGGCACGGCCGCCGGCACGGCGTCGAAGGTCTGGTACACGGTGGCCGGTGGCGTGCTGTCGGACACCTACGAGCCGACCATCGACAACACCAACGTGAGCACGCTGCAGTACGTCGTCACCAATGGCTCGACATTCACCGACCTGCAGACCAGGGACATGACCTACACGGTCAGCGCGGATCCCACCGGCATGGCCTGCACAGTGACCGCGACCGACGCCCAGCACGGTTACCGGCTGACCACCACGTACATCACCGATCCTGGCCGCGACACCGTGCTCATGCGCACGCGGCTGAGCGCCGTGCCAGGCTCCGGAACGAACGTGGCCGCGCTGCACCTGTACGCGCGGCTGGACGCCCACGTCAACGGGAACGGCGGCGGCGGCGCCCAGAACGCCGGGGCCAACAGCGGCGTCGTGACGACGGCTGGCGGCTCGGCGATCCCGGTGGTCTCGAGCACGAACACGGTCACCGACGCCACCAACCGGACCTACGCGGTGCCGACCTACATGGCGCTGGCCGACAGCACCCCGGCGCCGGAGGCGAGCGTCGGCTACGCCGGCACCGCCAGTGACGGGCTCACCCAGCTGGACACGTCGCACGCGCTGACCCCGTACACGTCCGCGCCGGACGGCCACATCGTGGCGACCCAGGAACTGGCACCGGGGGCGGGCGGCACCGTGACGCTCGCTCTCGGTTTCGGCCGCACGCAGGCCGGCGCGGTGAGCACCGCCCAGGGATCACTCGGCGGGCCGTTCGCGCTGAAAGAACTGAAGTACCTGGCGGGCTGGGTGGCGTACGACGCGAGCCTGAACCGGCCGCCGGCCCACTATCCCGGCGAGCCGGCCAGCGCGACGGCGCGGCTGGCCGAGCACTACTACCTGTCCGCGAACGTGCTCAAGGCGAGTGAGGACAAGACGTTCCCCGGGGCGATCGTGGCCTCGCTGGCCAGCCCGTGGGGCCAGGCGGTGCCAGCCGGGAGCGACTCCGGTGGCGAGCCCGCCTACTTCGGCTCTTACCGCGAGGTGTTCTCCCGCGACCTGTACGAGGCCTTCACCGGCCTGCTGGCCGACGGCGACCTGGCCACGGCGCGGGACGCGGTCCGGTTCCTGTTCGACCGCCAGCAACTGGCGGACGGGGCCATGCCGCGCAACTCGCTGCTCAACGGCAAGGCGGCGCCCGACACAGGCGGACTCCAGCTGGACGAGGTGGCCTACCCGATCCTGATGGACTACCAGGCGGGCCTGAGCGGGGACGCGGCGCTGTGGGCCGACCACGTCCGGCCGGCGGCTGACTTCCTGGTCGCCCACGGGCCCTCGGACGGCAACGAACGGTGGGAGGAGCAGACCGGCTACTCTCCCTCGACCATCGCGGCCGAGATCGCCGGGCTGACCGCGGCGTCCGCGATCGCCGCCGACCACGGTGACCGGGCCCGGGCCCGGCTCTACCAGGCGACGGCCGACTACTTCCAGCGCAGCATCAAATCGTGGGACGTGACCACGACCGGGCCGGACGCGCCGCGGTACTTCATCAGGCTGTCCAAGACCGGCGACCCGAACGCGGCCATCACCTACAGCCTCGGCAACGGCGGCCCCACGGTAGACCAGCGCCAGGTCATCGACGGCGGGTTCCAGGAGCTGGTCCGGCTCGGGGAGCTGCCCATCAGCGACCCCGACGTGCAGGCTTCGCTGGGGGTGCTGGACAAGCAGATCTCGGTCAGCACGCCGAGCGGCACCGGCTACTACCGGTACGGCACGTCGGCCGCCGACGGCAGCGCGGACGGCTACGGCGACTGCTACCAGCCGAGCCAGACGTCGTGCACGACCACCGGTGCGCCGTGGCCGCCCACCGACACCGGGACCGGTCATCTGTGGCCCGTGCTGTCCGGCGAGCGCGCCGAGAGCGACATCGCCGCCGGGCAGAGCGCCGGGGCCGCCAGCCTGCTGAACGCGATGATCAATTTCTCCTCCGGCGTCGGCCTGGTGCCCGAGCAGGCCTGGGAGGACCCGGACCTGCCGGCGTCGCCCTACGGCAGCGACCCGGCGACCGCGTCGATCGGGTTCACCGACGGCAAGGCCGCGGGATCGGCCTCGCCGCTGACCTGGGCCCAGGCCCAGGAGCTCCGGCTCATCGCAGGGCTCGGAACTGGACGTACGGTCGAGACGCCTGCGATCACGACGGCGCGGTACATCACCCACGGGGCGCCGGGTGCGCTGACGGTCACCCTCACCGCCCCCGCCTCCGGCGCGACGATCGGAACCGCGACCACGACGGTCACCGGGACCACGTCGCCCGGCGCGTCGGTGGACATCGGGTCGGCGGATACCACGACCGGTGCCGCCGCGTCCGTGACCAGCACGGTCGCGGCAGCGGACGGATCGTTCTCGGCGACTGTCCCGGTCGGGTTCGGCGATAATGTCATCACCGCGACGTCCACCTCACCGGACGGGCGGAACACCGGGTACGCGCACGTGGCGGTGGTCGGGGATGTGACCGGGGGGACCACGGTGCTGAACGTCACCGATCCCGCCGGCGACGACAACGGGCCCGGCACCTACCAGTACCCGACCGCCCCGGACTTCCACCCGGGCGCCTTCGACCTGACCGATTTCCAGGTGATCAGCGACGGCACCACCGTGTACCTGCGGGCCACCCTGGCCAACCTCGACCCGACCTTCGGTGCCGATTTCGGGGCCCAGCTCCTGGACATCTACGTGCATACCCCGGGCGCCAGCCAGACCTCGACCCAGGCCGCCTACGCATCCCGTAACTACACCATCGCGCCCGCGGGGGCCTGGAGCGAGCGGGTCGAGGCAGAGGGCTTCGCCCCGACCACGTCGTGGGTGGACGCCGCGGGAACCCGGTCGGCACGGCGTCCATGTTCACCGACGACACCAGCCGGACCGTCACGATCGCGCTCCCGGAGGCCCAGTTCGGTACGCCGGGGTCCGGCTGGGCGTTCAGCGTCGTACTGACCGGGCAGGACGGGTTCAGCTCCGATCTGGCCCGGGCGTTCACGGCGACACCGGGGACCTACACCTTCGGGGTGTGCGCGCCCGCCGGGACGAGCCCGATCTGCTCGGTGGACCCCTCGACCGTCCCCAAGGCCATGGACGTCATCACCCCGTCCGGGGTGTCGCAGGCCACCGAACTCGACCCCACCCGTGGCCCGGTGGTAATCCAGCCAGTGACCGTGCCCTAGTACCTGGCCGCCCGCATGCCGCAGGTTGCGGGCGTCCACGGCCCGCGGGCTGGGCGTTCCGGCGGGCTGGGCCACACGAGGCGTATCCGGGACGCGCGGCTGGGGCCGGTGTGCATCTCGCTGCTCCTTCACGTAGGGCTGCAGTACAGGTCAGCGAGGGGGTCCTGGCCGGCCCGCACCCGGGTCGCAGACCCAGCTGGCCCGGTCCGGAAGATTCGGAGACGCCCGCCCACATCGGGACCGAAGCGGTGTCTCGATACGTAACGAAGCGGCGCCCCGGGTTCGTTCTTACTTATCGGCACCGGACCGACCAAACCCCAGACCAGGAGTGATCATGGCAAAGGTAATTTTCGGAAACCACTCGGCGGTGCGGGTCTCGCGGGCCGAAAAGGACAGGATCCGTCAATTCTATCGTGATGTTCTAGGTTGCGAGATCATGAGAGAGGGTGATCAAAAAGACGACTTTCGTATGGGGGGTGACTTCTATATCGCGTTCCTCTACGAGAACGAGGGCGTTGCCCTGGATGAGGGCGGCTTTTCAAAGGCGGTTTATCTGGAGCTGAAGGCCGAAAACGTTGAGGAAATGAGGCAGAAAATTGTCGCCTTCGGTGTCAAGGTACTTGAAGTGCCGGATCCGCACCTCTACTTTCAAGCCCCGGGAGGTCAAGTCCTGCGGCTGGTCGGTATCAACGAGGACCTCTCCAGATATGAGGGGACCGAGCACGGCGAACAGTTCGTCGGGCGGGCGTTTGAATAAGCGGTCGCCGGCAGTCCGGCGGGTCGCGCTACTGCGGGTCGCCCGGTAGGGCCTGCTGCCCCGGCCTACGGGCTGGTGATGCTGCTGTCTTCGAGGAAGCCGGCCATCGCGGTCTCGAATTCCGGTGTGATGATCGCGGTGCCGTGATGGCCGGGCAATTCGACGTACCGCCCGTTCCCTAGAGCGCTGGCCAGCGCCTCGGCCGTAGCGTTGTGGCCGTCCTCGGCGCCGGTCAGGATCAGGGTCGGGACCTGGATGCGGGCCAGGGCCTCCACGGGGGTGTTGACGAAGGTGTCGAGCACGAGGTTGAGCGCGACCGGGTCGCCTCCGGAGGCCGTGACCCAGTCTTCCATCGCCTGTTCGGGTGAGCCGGGCTCGAAGGTGCCGAAGCTGGTCAGGACGTGACGGTACTGAGCTCCGCGTCCAACCGTGTGGGCGACGGCCTCCAATCCTTGCCCGGCTGCGATCGCACGGCCGGGGGTCGCGCCCCGGGCGAGGATCCGTATCACCGTCCGGCCGCCCAGGGAGTATCCGCCGAGGTCGTAACCGGTAAGCCCGAGGTGCCTGATCAGCGCGAGGCCGTCGTCGGCCAGCACATCGGGCGGGTAGGCGGCTGCCTCATGCGGCCTGGCGCTCGCGCCGTGACCGCGCAGGTCGGGCAGGAGGACGCGGTAGCCGCGCGCGGCCATCTTCCCCGCGATCCCGTAATCCAGCATGGCCGTGGAGTTTGAGAGGTAACCGTGAATCAGGATCAGTGGCCGGCCCTCCCCGAGCTCACGGTAAGCGAGGCGCGCACCGTCACACCCGCGGAAGTAGTGAAGGGGGATCTCAGTCATCTCACTGGTTCCTTTGCCGCCCGGCCCACGCCGACGAGGTTCCCGTAGCGGCTCGGGTTCCCGGGAAGATCACCGCCGGGATCCGGCCGCCATTCGGGGATGTAGACGAGGCCGGGGTCCACGACACCGAAGCCGTCGAAGAAGCGCAGGATGTCCTGGCGTGAGCGCAGGTGCAGGGCCGTGGCGACGCCGCGGTTGTAGACCTTCTCGACGGCACTGGCCACGCTGGGCTGGTCCTCGTTGGTGCCGTGGGAAAGGACGAGGTAGCTGCCGGGGGCGAGCGCGTCGCGCAGGGTGGCCACGATGCGCCAGGGGTCCTGCTCGCTGGCGATGAAATGCAGGATGGAGACCAGCAGCAGCCCGGTCGGCTGGCCCGGATCGATCAGCCACCGGGTGTCCGCGTGGCCCAGGATGTGCTCCGGTTCGCGCAGGTCGGCCTGGATGATCGCGGCGTTCTGGTTGCCGTTCAGGAGGGCCTTGCTGTGCGCGACGGCGACGGGGTCGATGTTGACGTAGGCCACCCGGGCGGCCGGGTCGGCCTGCTGGGCGACCTCGTGCACGTTGCCCTGGGTGGGGATGCCGGACCCGATGTCCAAGAACTGGCGGACGCCGTTCGCGGCGAGGAACCGGACGGCCCGGCCGATGAACGCGCGGTTGGCCCGGCCGATGAGCGGGGCGGCGGGTTCCACCGCGGCGATGGCCCGGGCCACGTCCTGGTCGGCGAGGTAGTTGTGCGTGCCGCCCAGCCAGTAGTCATAGACCCGGGCGGCGTTCGCGCGCTTGGTCTCCACCCCCGGGGGTGCCCACTCCGGCTCCCCGGTCACCGTGGCTCCCTGGTCACCGTGGCTCCCTGGCACCGTGGCTCCCTGGCATCGTGGCTCCCTGGCACCGTGGCTCCCTGGCATCGTGGCTCCCTGGCACCGTGGCTCCCTGGCACCGTGGCTCCCGTCACGGGGGCGGCCGGTAAGGTCCGCGATCGCACGCTCCCACCCTATGAGCAACGGCCCGGTGCGCACAGCCAGGCGGGCCGTAAGCGGCCCGCCTGGCTCACCCCACGGGAAAGGGCGAGGCGTCGTCCAGCGGGATACTGGTCTACGGCGGTGGCGCAAGCTGCAGCGGGGGTGATCTCCAGTCCGGGCTGGTGCGCGAGGCCAGCTTCCTCGGCAACACACTGGTCAGTAACGACGTCGGCATCGGGCTTTTCAACGTGAACACGAAGTGCAGCAAGTCGGCGCCCACGCCCACCCGCGACCTGGCGTGCTTCAACACCATCAGCAGCAGCCACGGGTACCCGGACGGTGTCCCGTCGGCTGACCCCAATATCAGCGGGCTGGTCACGACCTCCGGCTACGTCGGGGACCAGGCCGGTGTCAGTGACACCGGCAACCGCGACGTCATCTGCGGCAACAAGATCAGCGGAGCTGGCTACTCTCCCCTGGACCGGGCCAGTTCCCTGCCGGACCCGCCACCGCCTGCCTGGGTCCGCCCGGTTAACGTCTTCTCGTATGCGGCGGCCATCCACCCGCGGGTGTCCGGCAACCGCTACGACGGGAAGCCCTACAACCCGTAAATTCTCGCGGCGGTGAACCCCGGGCCTGGCCGGCTATCCGCCGGCCAGGCCCGGGTCAATTGATGATCAGCCGCGAGGGGCGGGACGGCGTGTGCCACAGCCGGTTGGTGGCGCGCACGCCGGTGGTCTCGGTGATGGTGTCCCCGCCCGTGCCGAGGTTGACGTCGTACTTGGGGAACGCCGAGGATGCGATCTCCACGCGGAGACGGTGCCCGGCCGGCAGTCGCACGCACGTGTCCCACAGGGAAATCTCTACCTCGTAGACCTGGCCGGGGACCACGGGTCGTTCCCGGTCGAATCCCTCCCGGTAGCGCAGCCGCACCATCCCGTCGCACAGCCGTTGCGCGAAATCGCCCGGGTGCACGTCCACGAGCTTGGCCGTGATGTCGGTGTCGGCGGCCGAGGTAGCGACGTGGGCGACCACCCTGACCGGGCCGATGATCTCGAGTGGCCCGGTCAGCGGATCGCTGGTGAACACCAGCACGTCGCCCCGGCTCTCGACGCCGAGATAGTCGTCCGGGCCGCCGATCTGCGCGCTGCTCGCGCTGGTGATGAACGGGACCGGCCGGCCGGGGTCATGGATCCACTCGTCCGGCGGCTGGTCGGCGGTGACCGCTGCGGGAGCCAGCCGCCCGTCGCCGAACCGGCTGTTAGCCCGGCCGCCGCCGGAGAAATGGAACACCGCGGACGTCGCCCCGGCGGGCGGCCAGGCCTGCGCGTCGCGCCATTCGCCGGCCCCCATGACGAAGATCCGCACCGGCGCAGGCCGCGCCTGCGGCGTGATGCCCCTGACGTGCTCATCGAGAAACGCCACGACGCAGGCATCGAGGTCGATCAGCGCATCCGGGCCGAAGTCGATCTCGCCGAGGGCCCGGGTCGTGTTCACGGCGTGTCCCCACGGGCCCATCAGCAGCCGCTGGCCCGCCCGCCCGGCCGCGACCATGGCGGCGAAGTTTGCGGGCGTGCCGATCTCCTCGTCGTCGTACCAGCCGGAGATGTGCAGCGCGGGCACGTCGATCTCGCCGATGCGGTGCTGGTAGCGGACCGGCTCCTGCCATTCGTCCAGGGTGCGGTGCTGCAGTTCCTCCCGCCAGTTGGGCGAGACGAACCCTGCGGCCTCATCCATCGTCAGCAGCGGGCGGTGCCGGTAGACCTCCATCCAGTCCACATCGTCCCGGAACTGCGGCATCCGGCCGTTGGTGAACCGGTGCCAGTTGATGTGCATGGGCGTGGGCAGGCCAGTGGGGGTTTCCACGAACGGGTCGCTGGGCGTCACCAGGCACACCATGGCCCGCAACGCGGGAGGGCGCTCCAGCGCGGTCAGCCACTGGATCCGCCCGCCGTAACTGGCCCCCCACGTCGCGACGTCGCCGGAGCACCATTCCTGCGCCGCGGTCCACGCGATCACCTCAGCCCCGTCCGGGCCGTCGTGGCGGTACGGCTGGAACATCCCATCGGAGTCACCGCGGCCGCGGACGTCGGCGAAGACCACCGCGTAGCCGGCCCGGGCGAAGGCGGCAGCGCGCTGGGACGGCCGCTCGCCCGTTTTGCCGTACGGCGTGCGCACCACCACCGCCGGTGCGGGCCGCGTCTCAGGCAGGGTCAGGTCAGCCGAGAGCGTGATGCCCTCACGCAAAGGAATCCGGACATTGAACCTGCGGACCACTCCCGGCTCAGCCACGACACGGGATGCTACCGCCGCGGGCCGGCAGCGCCAGGGCGGCCACGGTCAGGTGCGGACGGCCTCGTAGAGCGCTGGGTGCGCCTGGTAGCCAGCCAGGCCCGCGGCGGCCTGCCCGAAGCCCGGGCTCTGAATGGCCGTCATGAAATCCTCGGCGGTGCGCCAGCGGGCGATCAAGACCACTGGCTCGGCCACGATTCCTCCAGATTCTCCACCCTAGGGCAGAGACCCGGTTCTACCCAGGGGCCGATGCGCGGGGGTTCTCCTCTGGACATGCTGGAGGGAGCCAGAACCCAGACATCTGGCGGAGGCGGTGCGGGATGGACGACCGGCAGGCCATGCGGGCCTCGGACCACGACCGTCAGGAAGTAGTAGACCTCCTGCGCGGAGCGGTGGGGGACGGCCGGTTGCAGATGGATGAGTACGTGGGCCGCATGGAGCTGGCTTACCGGGCGGTGACCTACGGCGATCTCGTCCCGCTGCACGCCGACCTGCCCGCCGCGGCCAGGGCCACCACATCGAAGGCCGCTCCGGCCGCCACGGCCTCGAGATACTGCCTCGTCGCGGCCTTCGCCCGCCTGCCCGCGGTACTCAAGGTGCTGTGGACGATCTGGCTGACCGCCGTGTCGGTCAATGTGGTGGTCTGGGGGCTGGTCAGCGCCACCACCGCCCACCTGATCTACCCCTGGCCGCTGTGGGTGGCCGGCCCGTACGGGGCCGTGCTGCTCGCCCTGTCGGTATCCTTCGCGGCCAGCCGGCGCGGCCGGGATCCGGTGGCCGCGGCCTCGCGGCCGTAGCATCCGGGGTATGAGCGGCGACACGGGTACCGGGCGCCCGGTCGTGTTCCCGGGCCCGGCGAGGTGGCTGGCCCTGGCCGTGTTCACGGTGTTCGTCGCGATCGGGCTCGTTCCCCTGAACCCGAACCCGGCGGCCGCGGTGGCGGGCGCGGTAGTGGCCATCAGCGCCGCTGTGCTGCTCGTCCTGCACCGGCGGCCGCTGCTGGGGTACGCGGCGGCGGCCACCGGCGGGATCGCCATTCTCGGTCACGGCATGTCCAGCAACGTGGGCTGGTTCGCCGTGTGCCTGCTCGGCGCGTGGTGCGTCCTCACCGCAGGGCGCCGCGCCGGCCTGGTGTACTGGGCCCTCGCGATGACCGTGTTCGCCGTCGAATGGATCTGGATCGTGCCTGATCCCGGCTGGGGCGCGTGGATGGCGGGTACGACGCTCAGCGTCCTGGCTGCCCTGCTGATCCGTCACGAGATCGACCTGGTCCTGCAGCTGCGGGTGGCCCAGGAAGGCCTGGCCGAGCGGGCCCGGGCCGAGGAACGCAACCGCATTGCCCGCGAGTTGCATGACGTCATCGCGCACACCCTGACGGTGTCCCTCCTGCACGTCACGAGCGCGCGGCTGGCCGTGGAGCACGATCCGGAGGACGCCGCGCGGGCGCTGGCCGAGGCTGAGCGGCTGGGCCGGGAAAGCCTGGCCGAGGTGCGGCTGGCCGTGGGGATGCTGCACCACGGCGACGATGGAAGCCGCATGGCCCCGCTGCCAGGGGCAGCCGACCTGCCCGCGCTGGTGGACCGGTTCCGGGCCGCGGGTGCCGACGTCAGCCTCACCGTTGACGGCGATCCCGGCCGGCTGCCGGCCACCACCGGGCTGGCTATCTACCGCATCCTGCAGGAGGCGCTGACCAACGCGGTCAAGCATGCGCCCGGCTCGCCCACCGCGGTGCACCTCAGCGTCGGCGCCGACACAGCCGGGCTGGCCGTCGACACCGCCGCCGAACCGGGCACCGGCACCGGAGTGGGCGTGATCAGCATGCGTGAGCGGGCCGAAGCGCTGGGCGGAAGCTGCCAGGCCGGGCCGGGCGGCCAGGGGTGGCTGGTCCGGGCCACGCTCCCCGGGCACGGCAGCCGGCGGGGAGCGGTGACGACATGATCCGGGTGCTGCTGGTTGACGATCAGGAACTGGTGCGGACCGGCCTGCGCGGCATCCTGCGCACCCAGTTCGGCTTCGACATCGTCGGCGAGTGCGCCGACGGCAGCGAGGTGATGGCGGCGGTCGAGTCCCTGACGCCCGATGTGGTCCTGATGGATGTGCGGATGCGAGTGGTCGGCGGGGTGCAGGCCACCCGGGCGCTGCGCCAGCGCGACAGCAGCCCCCCGGTCCTGGCCCTCACCACCTTCGATGACGACGAGGTGCTGTCTGGCATGCTGCGCGCCGGCGCGGCCGGCTTCGTGCTGAAGGGCGTGCCCGCCGAGGACCTCCACCGGGCCGTGCGCGAGGTCGCGGCGGGCGGCGCCTGGCTCGACCCGGCGGTGACCGGCCGGGTACTGGCCGCCTACCGGTCGGCGGCGCCGCCCCGGGCCGGGCGGGACGCCGGGCTCGACGCCCTGACCAGCCGTGAGCGCGAGGTGCTCGCGCTCATCGGCCAGGGCAAGACGAACGCCGAGATCGCCGGGGGACTGGTCGTCAGCGAGGGAACGGTGAAGACGCACATCAACCACCTGTTCACCAAGCTGCAGCTGCGCGACCGGGCCTCGGCGGTCGTGTTCGCCTTCGACCACGACCTCGTCACCCCGTCACCGGACGGCCGGAACGACTAGTGCCGCGCCAGCCGGCCTTGGCCCTGTCCTCGATCGGGAGTATGGGGGATGGCCTCCTGGTGGCTCGCTTTACACCGGTTGGACGTCCGGGTACGCTGCCGCCGTGCCGGCGTGGAAGGCGATCGAGCAGGCGGAACCAGAGTTCGCCGGGCGGGTGCGGCGGTTGTTCGACGTCGGCCGCCATAAGACCATCGCGACGCTGCGCGCCGACGGCTCGCCACGTATCTCGGGCATCGAGTGCGAGTTCACGGACGGCGATCTCCGCTTCGGTTCGATGACCGGCGCACGCAAGGGGGCGGACCTCACGCGGGATTCCCGCTTCGCCCTGCACGGCCCGGCCTTCCACCCTGAGGAGGGCAAGGAACGCGACTGGCCGGGCGAGGCGAAGATCGCCGGACGAGCCATCCCCGCTGGCCCGGTGGCCACGGACGAGGCGAACGAGCAACCGGGCGGGCAGATGTTCGTCGCCGACATCACCGAGGTCGTCATCACCGGGCTGAACGCCGAAGCCACCCAGCTCGTCGTGGAGTCCTGGACCCCTGAGCAAGGGCTGCGCAGGGTCGAGCGGGACTAGCAGGCGGATCCGCCCCCATCGCCGTGACCGAGCGATAGGCGCGGCACCTGCTAGCCGCCGCGCTGGAGATCATCAACGCCAGGCTTACCCCTCAGCTAGCGGGCATCCGGTGAGCCAGCTTGCCGACGGTGTTGAGGTGGCGCAGCGCCTGGGCGTAGGAGTCAGCCAGGCTGGTCTCGCAGTAGGGCACCTCCCGCTGCTGGCAGAAGGCCCTGATCAGGGTCTGGGAGTGCCGCAGGTTGGGCCGGGGCATGGAGGGGAAGAGGTGATGCTCGATCTGGTAGTTAAGGCCGCCGAGGGCGAGGTCGGTCAGTCTGCCCCCCCGGACGTTGCGGGAGGTGAGCACCTGCCGCCGCAGGAAGCCGGTGCGGTCGGTGGCGTCCAGGATGGGCATGCCCTTGTGGTTCGGGGCGAAGGAGGAGCCGAGGTACAGGCCGAACAGGCCCTGCTGTACGAGGACGAACACCACCGCCTTGACGGGGGAGAGGATCAGGAACGCCGCCGCGAGGTACGCCGCGAAATGCACCGCGAGCAGCCCCGTCTCCCAGGCCCGGTGACAGGAGGCGCGGCTGGCCAGCGACCGGATGCTGGCCACGTGCAGGCTGACCGCTTCGAGGAGCAGCATGGGGAAGAACAGGTAGGCCTGAAAACGGAACGTCAGCCGGGCCAGCCCCGTGGTCTCGCCGGCCCGGGGTTCGGTAAAGGCCAGGACGCCGACCGCGATGTCGGGGTCCGCGCCTTTCTGGTTGGGGTGGGCGTGGTGGCGGTTGTGCTTGCTGACCCACCAGCCATAGCTCAGCCCGATGCCCAGGTTGCCGAGCAGGACGCCGATGACGTAGTTGGCCCTGCGGGAGCGGAAGATCTGGCGGTGCCCGGCGTCGTGACCCAGGAAACCGGCCTGGGTGAACATGACGGCCAGAAAGGCGGCGACGGCCAGCTGCCACCACGAATCGCCGACCAGGACGAAGGCCGCCCACCCGGCGGCCAGCAGCACGACGGTGGCACCGATCTTCCCCGTGTAGTACCAGGGGCGGCGGTCCAGCAACCCTGCTTGCCTGACCTGCCGGGACAGTTGCGCGTACTCACTGCCCCGCGCCGCGCCCGGCGCGAAATCGGGCTGCGCCTGCCACCCCGGCAGGCTGGGTGCTGCGTCAAGGGAACCCACCAGGAACTCCTAGGAAGCACATCGTGATCAGTGTGATGTGCCGCCGGGGTCCCGGGCGGCGATCCGGGCCCGCTCTCTCGTCAGAGGGACACGCGGCCCGGCCGGTGCCTAGCCACACAGTACCCGGCCCGACCCGGCCCGCCTGACCCGGCCACAGGCTCGCGTTAACCTGCCACCGGGATGCGGCTGCCTCCGGGCCGGGTCCTGACGCCGGTCACCCGCAATCGCCGCCGGCCCGGCCCGGGGGAACGGTTATGTCCGGGGCGCCTGAACTGTGGCCCGCAAAGGAGGCGGACTCACCGGCGATCGTGACGGCGGACCGGGCCAGCACGGCAGCCTGGGCCGGGATACTGCCGAGTACCTTCATGCCTCCGCTTTCGCCGTTGGTCACATGCGTGCCGATTTCAGGCGAAGCGGGGTCCGGGCTCCGGACCTATCGAACCACGCAACGAAGTGGCCTTACCCAGGTCGGAAGCTAGTGGGCAGGTGACGAAGGGAAGTCCGCGGTGGTGCTGTCGACGAAGTTGCGGGCGACGTCGGTGAGGCGCTGGTTGGTGGTGCGGGCGTGATCGCGGAGCACCCGGAAGGCTTCGTCCATGCCGGTGCCCTGTCGCTCGGCGAGCTTGCCTTTGGCCTGCTCGATGACGACCCGGCTGTTGAGCGCGGCCTGGAGCTGCTCGGCCATGGTCTCGCTGCGGCGCAGACTGCGTTCCTGGAGCAGGCCGATGGTCGCCACGTCGGCCAGGGCCTGGGCGATGCGCAGGTCGGCTGGCTCGAAGGCGACGGGGGTGGCGCGGAAGAGGTTCAGCGCCCCGATGACCTGATCACGCAGCCGCATCGGCAGTGCCTCTACGGTGCGGAACCCGGCCTGGGTCGCGGCGGCGGCGAACCGGGGCCACCGCGTGCCCGGATCGGCGAGGTCAGCGGCGGTGACGGAACGGCCGGTGTGGAAGCAATCCAGGCACGGTCCCTGGTCGTTCTGGATCTGGAACAGCTCGGCCATGCCAGCCGCATCGCTGGACGCCGCCGCGACCCGCAGTTCGCCGCGCGGGTCAGCGAGCACGACACCAGCTGCGGACGCGGCCAGCAGCGAGACGCTGCGGTCGGTGAGCATGTGCAGGAAATCGATGATGTCGAACTCGGCGACCATCGTGTCAGCCAGCTCGACGAAGGTGCCGGAGAGCAGTTCGGAGTCCATCAGAGTTCACCTTCTCGTCGCTGGAGCGGAGGGCGCCGTTCCCATGATCCTGCCGGGGTCGGCCTGGTGTCATCGCACGGCGTCCTGACCTGGATCAGGATCCAGGCGCAGGCGGCGGGCGACGATGTCACCGGCCACGTCGGCCAGCCGTCTGTCTCGTGCATAAGCGTAGGCCCGGAGCCGGGCGAAGGCTTCCGCGGCGGTGACGCCGAGCTGCACGGTGAGCATCCCGGTGGGCTGGTCGATCTCCACCCGGTGCACCGCCAGATCCGGGGACTGCCCGCCTGGCCGGATCGACCCAACAGCTCATCAGTGCACCATGACCCTATGCCCAGGGGCAGCGGACCGCTGCCGATCTTGCCGGTGGTACGTTGGCTGAACCACTCCGGTCCCTGGTGGTTGCGGGTGTTCGCGCGGAACGGACTGTCACCGAGCTAACTGGAGCCTGGTCGTGACTGGATACGGTAAGCAGCCCCTGGGGCAGGCTGTGGCAGCCGGGTCCCCCAGCCGGGACGAGGCCGTGTATGACCGCCACGCAGCCAGGCTGTACCGGCAGGCGCTACTGACCCTCGGTGACCCGGGCCTGGCCGAGCAGGTCGTCAGCGACGTGATCACTGACGAGTGCCTTCGCTCCTCACCGGACGCTGACGGCGAGGAGTACCGCCTGGGGGTGGCGGTCCGCCGGCGATGTCACGAACTGGCCACTGACCCCGCGTGGTGGAACCGGCTCTCTGACCCCTTCGAAGCCATGCCGGGCCGCCTCTCGCCGGGCGGGGTGAGCGTGCGGGAACGGGCGGCGCTCGCGCTGGTGATCTTCGGCCACCTGGGGTACGTCGAGGCCGCAGGCGAGCTGGCGATGTCCCCGCCCGAGATGGCCGCGCTCCTGCTGACGCTCCTGCACCGGATGACGGCCGCGGACATGGCCGTCTGACCCCGGCGTCAACGCCGGGGTCCGCGGCGCTCCGGGCGGCCAGCTGGCGGGACCGGGTGATGGCTTCGCAGGCCGGGTTCCTGCGGGTGCAGGTGAGACCCGTGCGATAGGGTGAGGCCACACGGTACAACGTGAGGCGCCGCCATCAGGGCGCGCCGGTCGTACCTCGCTCCATGAGCGAGCTGGTTTCCACGGACGTGGCGGCCCTCGAAAAATGCGGCCACCCGAGTCCGGGAGACTTTCCTGCATGACCGTACTTCCCATTGACGACACGCATGCCCGCCGCCGGCGGGCCAGCCGGGGTAAGCCCGGGCCGGCCCCGACGTTCGCTGACCTTGGTGTCCCCGCGCCCCTGGTCACTTCGCTGGCCGAGGCCGGCATCCTCACGCCCTTCCCGATCCAGACCGCCGCGCTGCCCGACGCGCTGGCCGGGCTGGACATCCTGGGCCGCGGCCGGACCGGTTCCGGCAAGACGCTCGGCTTCGCGATCCCGCTCGTCGCCGGCCTGGCGGACGGGCACACGCTCGCCTGCCGCCCCCGGGGCCTGGTCCTGGTGCCCACCCGGGAACTGGCCAGCCAGGTCCACGCCGTCCTCGCGCCGCTGGCCGCGGCCATGAACCTGACGGTGACGACCATATTCGGCGGTATCGGCCAGAATCCCCAGGTCACGGCGCTACGCAACCGGGTGGACATCGTCGTCGCCTGCCCGGGCCGGCTGGCCGATCTCATCGAGCAGGGGCACTGCCACCTGGACGACGTGGAAATCTGTGTGGTCGATGAGGCCGACCACATGGCGGACCTGGGATTCCTCCCGGTGGTGCGGCGGCTGATGGAGGCCACCCCGCCGGAGGGCCAGCGGATGCTGTTCTCCGCCACCCTGGACAAGGCCGTCAACGTGCTGGTGCGGCGGTTCCTCAGCGACCCGGCGGTGCACTCGGTCGACTCCGCCGCCGCCGCCCCGGACGCCATGGTCCATCATCTGCTCACCGTCTCGCCAGGAGACCGCGTCCGCGTGGTCGCCGCCCTGGCGAGCGGCGACAACCGGTCGCTGGTGTTCACCCGCACCAAGCACGGTGCGCAGAAGCTCGCCAAGCAACTGGCCGGGGCAGGGGTGCCCGCGGCCGAGCTGCACGGCAACCTGCGTCAGGGGGCCCGCGAGCGGAACCTGGCCTCGTTCGCCTCCGGCGCGTCCCGCGTCCTGGTCGCCACGGACATCGCGGCCCGGGGTATCCATGTGGACGGCATCGACCTGGTCATCCACGCGGACCCGCCGACCGAGCACAAGGCCTACCTGCACCGGTCGGGGCGCACCGCCCGGGCCGGCGCGTCCGGCGTGGTGATCACCGTGCAGAGTCCCGCCCAAGCGGGCGACGTGCGCGTCCTGATGCGCCAGGCCGGCGTGGCCCCGCTGACGGCCAGCGTCAGCCCGGGCTCCGCGCTGCTGCGTTCCATCGCCGGCCCGCCGGCTGGGCGGACCGCCCAGGCCGCGCCGTCTGCCATCCGCGAAGCGCCGGTGGTCGCCGTGGCCGCCACCGGGAGCGCCGCGGTCGCCCTGTCCGCCGGATACCGGGGCCGCCGCAGGCGCTGACGATCACCGGCCGCCAGCGCGGCCCGGGGTCCCCGGGTTACCGGGACGGGCCGCAGAGGCGGGAATACCCGGCCGCTGCAGGACGCTATACGTGATTAGTTGTTGTCAACGTTGGCGATCGTGTAGGCGCCCGCATTTTCGACAGTTTGGGCGTCTCGCCGTTGGCTTGGATTCTTTCCTCCGGATGGCGGGCAACCAGCAGCTGGCCTGCGCGACCGCGCGGGCCCGGAGCTCGTCTTTGAAGGAGACAGCAGATGGCGCAAGGCACCGTGAAGTGGTTTAACCCGGATAAGGGCTTCGGCTTCATCGCCCCCGACGACGGCACGGCCGACGTCTTCGTCCACCACTCGGCGATCGACATGGGCGGTTACCGCACCCTGGCCGAGAACCAGAAGGTGGAGTACACCACCAAGCAGGGCCCGAAGGGCCCGCAGGCGGACCAGGTTCACGCAGTCTGACCGTTCGTCAGCGGCAGGCCCGCGCTGGAAGGCGCGGGCCTGCCGCACACCCGTCCTAGCACTCAGCCGCCCGGACCCTGCGGCGCCACTGACGCCCAGCGGCTGAGCACGGCCGCGCGATGCTCGCCGCAGGAGGACGAGGTTGACCGTTGACGCGGCAAGTCCAGCCGCCGAACGCCCCCCGGTAGCCAGGCGTCAAACGGCGCCCGCCGGTCCAGGCAGTGACTACGCGGACCTGTCCCGCCTCGTGCGGGCGGCGGGCCTGCTGCGCCGCCGCCGGGGCTATTACAGCATCAAGATCGCCGTCAACCTGCTCCTGCTATTCGGCGGGTGGGCAGTGTTTTTCCTGCTCGGCCGCTCCTGGTGGCAGATGCTGGTGGCGGTCTTCCTGGGACTGATGTTTACCCAGACCGGGTTCATCGGGCATGACGCCGGCCACCGGCAGATCTCGGGTTCCAAGCGCGCCGACGACCTCATCGGCCGGATCCACGGCAACCTGCTGATCGGGCTCAGCTACGGGTGGTGGACCTCCAAGCACAACCGGCACCACTCCCATCCCAACCAGGTTGGCCGGGACCCGGACATCGGCGGCCGGGCGGTCGCCTTCACCCCCGAGCAGGCGCGGGCGCGCGGCGGGATGGGCCGCTGGCTGGCCGGCTACCAGGCGTGGCTGTTCTTCCCCATGCTGCTGCTCGAAGGCCTCCACTTGCACGTCGCCGGGTTCCGGACCCTGCTGGGCCGCCGGGGCACCACGGTCAAGGTGGTGGAAGGGACGCTGCTCGCCGCGCACATCATCGGTTACCTGACCGCCGTGTTCCTGGTGCTGTCCCCGGTGCAGGCCGTGGCCTTCCTCCTCATCCAGCAAGGCGTGTTCGGGCTCTACCTGGGCTGCTCCTTCGCCCCCAATCACAAGGGCATGGCGATGTTCGGCGAGGACGAGAAGGTCGATTTCCTGCACCGCCAGGTGGTCACCTCCCGGAACATCCGCGGTAGCTGGTTCACCGACTTCGCCCTCGGCGGCCTCAACTACCAGATCGAGCACCACCTGTTCCCCTCCATGCCCCGGCCGAGCCTGCACCGCGCCCAGGCCACCGTGCGAGAGTTCTGCGAGCAGCACGGCATCGCCTACCACGAGACCGGCCCGGTGGATTCCTACGTCCAGGTCCTCCGGCACCTGAACACGGTCGGCGGCCCGCTTCGCCCTGAGCTCGAGTACTGATCTGTGCCAGTGTGGGGGATGCCGCTGGATGAGCTGGAAGGTGGAACGCATGAACGCGTCCGAAGTGTGGGTCGCCAAGGACGACGGCAGTGACATCATCCGGGCCGCGGCGATCGTGGCGGTCGGCCGGGACTACAACGGCAACGTCACCGTGCGGCTGGCCGGCGGGGAGCAATCGGCCATCACCCTGGTCGCGATCGCCCCGCACGAGGACCAGCACACGCCGCAGGACTTCCATCACCAGCTGATCCGGGTCGTGGCCGAACTGTCCGACGCGGCCGGGGCGGCCGTGGTGCACCCGGTATGCGATGAACCGGACGGCTGGCACTGGGTCACCGCCCCGCTCTGAGGACTGCAGGCCGGGCGGGAAAGCGCAGGCGCGCCCCCGCGCAGGCTCGCCCCGGGCGGCCCGCAGGCCGCATACTGGATGTGATGAGAAACCAGCCCGCGCCGTGACCCGGCGCCCCGTGCCCGGCAGCCCGTTCAACAAGCCGCCGGCCGCACCCCAGCCGGTCGAGGAGTTCGCAGCGCAGGACCTGGTGACGCACGACCGGTACGGTCTCGGCCGGGTCATCAGCGCCGAGGAGGACGCGGTGCTCGTCGAATTCGGCACCGTCCGGCACCGGATCAGCGCGCCGTACGCCAAGCTGACCAAGCTCTGACCCGTCCGCCGGACCCCGTCACCAGCCGTGGCGGGTCCCGGGCGCGCCCTGATCCGGCCCGCCGCCGGCCGTACCGCCCTCCATCGCCGGGCCGCCGAGGCGGCCGGCCACCCGACACCGGCAATTTTTTTCCGGAAATGATGGTGTAATCTTTGGGCTATGGGCAGCTGGGGCTTCTTGAGTAACCACGGCCGCGTGCTGCTGTTCCTCGCACACGACCCGGGGATGCGGCTGCGCGACATCGCGGCCAGCATGGGCATCACCGAGCGGAGCGCGTTCGGCATCATCACCGACCTGACCGGGGCCGGCTACATCAGCAAGCGCAAGGACGGCCGCCGTAACCACTATCAGATCCAGGTGCACCAGCCCCTGCCCGAGCCCACCAGCCGCGAACGGACCGTTGGGGAAGTTCTGGCCCTGCTGGCCGGTCCCAGCGCCGGGCTGGGCACGGGCCAGCCGCCCGGGGAGGAAGGACGCCGCTGAGCCGCCCCGCCCCTGAGCCGGCCGCGAGCAGCACGGGTGCTGCGGCGAGCGTTCAGGACACGGCAGCCGCCCGGCCGCCGGTTCCGCCTCACACGGATCGGATCCCATGATGAACTCCGGCAGCACCATCCCTCCCGGCCTGGACTGCTTTGTCCGGATCGAGGACGGCGTCGCCGTCGCGGAACTGGCCGGCGAACTCGACCTGGCCCGCGCTCCCGCCCTGCGCGAGCAGCTCCTCGGGCTGCTGCGCCCAGGCTCCAGCCGGCTGATCCTCGACCTGTCCGGGGTGAGCTTCTGTGACGCCAGCGGGCTCGCCGTGCTGGTCGGCACGGGCCGCCGGGCTCGTCGGCTGGGCGGGTTCCAGCGCCTGGCCGCGGTCTCGCCGCAGGTGGCCCGGGTGCTGAATCTGACCGGACTCCACCGGCACCTGCCCGTCTTCGCCACCGTCATGGCCGCCGCCGCCGGCCCGCCTGGCGCCCAGACCAGCCGGGCCGCCTGAGCGCTGTTCAGCCCCCGCCTGCCGCCTGATCTGGCCCGTTCACCCCGCGGCGGCGTGCGACGTGCAGGACCGCGCCCCAGTGGCGCCGGACCGAGTGGCCGGGGCGGTGGGCCAGGCGGGCCCGGATCTCCCCGTAGAGCCGGTCCTGCTGCCACTGCTCCATGGCGATGTGACCGGAGAACGTGCTGAGCAGCCCGATGTAGCTTTCCGCGTCGTAGACCTGCTCCCAGTCGTAGTGGCGGATCCCTGCCGTGGTGAACAGGCCGCTCGCCTCGATCTCGGGGCTGTGGTCGTGCAGTTCCCCCGGGCGGGGCCAGCGCTCCCCGGGCCGCAGGCCTTCGCCGATCTCGTCGTAGACCTCCTGGATCTCCCGGAAGAACGGATCACCCCCGTCGGGGAAGACGTGCAGCGCGCTCCAGAACGCGAGATGGCCACCCGGGCGCAGCGCCCGCCAGGCCTGCCGGTAGCGGACGGCGGGGTCGATCCAGTGCCAGGCCGTCGCGGAGAAGACCAGGGCGGGCTGGTCGCCGGGCCGCGGGCGCCAGTCCTCGAACCGCCTGCCGACGATCTCGGCGTCCAGCCCGGCCAGGTTGCGCCGCGCGGCGGCGGCCAGCTCCGGGCCGGGCTCGATGCAGGTGACCCGGAAACCGCGCCCGGCCAGGGGGAGGGTGGCCTTACCCGGCCCGCAGCCCACTTCGAGCAGGTGGTCGCCGGGGGCCAGCCCGGCCAGGGCGATCAGGTCGTCGAAGAGCTCGCCGGGATAGTCCGGCCGGACACGGTTGTAGCTCTCGGCCACCGCGTCGAACGTGCTCCGCAACCGCACGCGGTCCTCGTCCGGCATCATGGCTCTAGTCTGGTGGCTGTGCCCCGTGCCAGCCAATCCCGTGCCAGCCAATCCGGTGCCAGCCAGCCCCGTGCCAGCCAATACGGTGCCAGCCAGCCCAGCGAGAGCTACGCCGATCCGCGGCTGGCTGCCCTGTACGACGCGCTGAACCCGCCGGACGCCGCCGAGGCCTTCTACCTCGGTCTGGCCGGCCCGCAGCCAGCCCGGATCCTGGACATGGGCTGCGGGACCGGGCAGCTCGCCTGCGAGTTCGCGGCCCGGGGGCATGACGTGACGGGAGCGGACCCGGCGGCGGCGATGCTGGCCGTGGCCCGCGACCGGCCGGGCGGCGACCGGGTGCACTGGATCCAGGCCGGCGCGGCGGCCCTGGCCACCCCCGCCCGGTTCGACCTGATCGTCATGACCGGCCATGTGTTCCAGCTGCTCCTGGACGACCAGGATGTCCGCGCGGCGCTGGAGGTCCTGGCCGGGCACCTGGCCCCGGGCGGCCGGATCGCGTTCGAGACCCGGAACCCGGCCGTACGGGAATGGCAGGAGTGGAACCCGCGGGATACCAGGCAGCGGGTGGAGGCGGCCGGCCTCGTGGCCGACGTGCACTACGAGATCAGCGCCGTGGCCGGAGAACTGGTTACCTACGAGACATGGTTCCGCTTCACCGGGGCCCGCGAGGCCGTGGTGGTCCCGGACACGCTCCGGTTCATGGACCAGGCTCAGGTGGCCACGTTCCTCACGGAGGCCGGCCTCACCCGGGTGACCTGGTATGGCGACTGGAACGGCTCGCCGCCCGGGCCGGCCAGCCCCGAGATCATCGCCATCGCCGCACCAGGCGAGCCGGCCACCCCGGCGGGATCCCGTTAGCGGCCCCCCTCGCGGGCCGGGGCGGGACCGCCCCCCTCGCGGGCCTGGCCGGGACCGCCCTCCTCGCGGGCCTGGCCGGGACCGCCCCCCTGGGCCCCGGCCAGGCCGCTTCCGCCGGCCTGGCCGAGCAGACGCGACCTGACCTCGTTCTTCAGGACCTTGCCGACCCGGGAGCGGGGCAGATCCGGCCAGACCTCGACGTGCTTGGGCGCCTTGACCCCGCCCAGGCGCTCCCTGGCGAACGCGCGGAGGTCATCGCCCGGGACGTCCTGGCCGGGATGAGGCTGGACGACGGCGGTGACCCTTTCCCCCCACTTGTCGTCCGGCAGCCCGACGACCGCGCAGTCCAGTACCCCGGGGTGGGCCATCAGGGCCTGCTCAACCTCGGCGGAGTAGACGTTGAACCCGCCGGTGATGATCATGTCCTTGGCCCGGTCCACGATGTAGAGGTAGTTGTCCGCGTCGAGGTAGCCGATGTCGCCGGTGTGGTGCCAGCCGTGCCGCCCGGCCTCGGCGGAGGCCACCGGGTCCCGGTAGTAGCCGGCCATGACCAGGGGGCCGCGGACCACGATCTCGCCGCGTTCCCCGGCGGCCAGCAGCCGGCCCTGGTCATCCATGATGGCCACGGTGACCAGCGGCCCCGGACGCCCGGCGGACGCGAAGCGTTCGGTGGCCAGGCGGCCATTGGCGTGCAAGTGATCTTTCGGTGCCATGCTCGAGATCATCATCGGTGCCTCGGTCTGCCCGAACAGCTGCCCCATGACCGGGCCGAGGACGTGAATGGCCTGTTCCAGGCGGGTCGCGGACATGGGAGCCGCGCCGTACCAGAGGCATTGCAGTGAGCCCAGGTCGGCCCCGGCCAGCCCGGGCTGATCGAGCAGCAGGTAGATCAGGGTGGGCGGCAGGAAAGCGTGCGTCACCTGGTGCCGCCCGATCAGCGAGACGAACTCCGGCAGGTCCGGCGCGGGCATGATGACGATCTCCCCGCCCAGGGTCATGACCGGGAAGCAGAGGACCCCGGCCGCGTGGGTGAGCGGGGCGAGGGCGAGATAGACGGGCCGCCCCTCGAAGGGGTAGCCGATGAGGGTGAGGGCCGTCATCGCCTCGAGGTTGTGCCCGGTCAGCAGCACGCCCTTGGGCTGGCCGGTGGTGCCGCCGGTGCCCGCGATCATCACGATGTCATCGACCGGCCCGGCCTGCCAGGGCTGACTGTCCAGGCCCTCCACCCAGTCCCCGAACGCGACGGCCCCCGCCGCGTCCGCGCCCGCGCCGGCGTCGAGGCAGACCAGGGTGGTCACCTTCGGCAGGTCCGGCGCTATCCGGGCGACCAGCGGCGCGAAGCTCCCCTGGAAGATCAGGCAGGCGCAGTCGAACAAGTCCAGGAGGGCGCGGTTCTCCGCCGCCTCGTTGCGCGGATTGACCGGGCACCACACCGCCCCGGCCCGGGCGATGCCGAACACGCACGAGAATGCGACCGGATCGTTGGCGGACAGCACCGCCACCTTGTCGCCGGGCCGGATGCCGGACCGGGCCAGCGCCTGGCCGATCACCCAGGACAGCCGCTGGACCTCAACGTAGCTGCGGCTCTGGCCGGCCATGGTCAGGCACGGGGCATCCGGGCCGAGCGAGGCTCCCTTGTCCAGGAAGTCGGTCAGCCGCATGGACTGTGCTGGCATGGATGGCGCTGGCATGCTCAATGCTGGCCCGGTCAGTGCTGGACGGTGAGGACGGGCTCCATGACCAGGCCGAAGCTGCGCAGCATGCCCAGCAGCTCTCGGTGGCCGAACGCCTGGCAGCCGGACGCGAAGCCGGCCCGCCGGGGCGGCTGCTGGAGCAGCGAGTACGCGGCGTAGGCCTGCAGGGCGCCCGTCTGCTTGTAGTTGCAGTTGCCGTGCAGCACGCAGTGCGCGCGGCCGAGCGGCCCGGACGCGTAGACCGATTCCAGCGAGGTGTTGATCCTCGGGTTCTCCCGCGGGGGCATCTCGTTCATCACCGCGGCGGCCTGCTCGGACAGGGCGGTGTACTTCTCGTCGTCGGACAGGTCCTTGATCTGCTCCAGCGCGCCCGCCACGATCTGCGGTACGCCCATCATGAGCGCGCGGTTGAACACGCCGCCGAGGACCTTCACGTTCGCGACCCGCGGGTCGCGGCGGAACCAGACCGGATGCGAGGTGCCGCCCCACGGCAGGGCCAGCCCCGTCTCGTGCTGGCCGGGAACCACGACGGTGTAGAGCCCGGCGTCGGGCGGCCATTCCACGTACTCGTTCTGCTCGAGGTAATAGGCCTTGGCCAGGGCCGCGTTGACCAGGATCGTCCGCGTGGAGGCGATGGTGGGCAGGCCCTTCCAGAACACCTCGATGTCCAGCGTGTCCAGGCCCGGCATCTCCAGGCAGATACCGGCCGCGATCTCGCCGGTGGTGTACATCTGCGCGACGCCCGGGGCCAGCAGCAGCCCGCGCTCCGCCATCTGCTCGCCGTAGGTCTCGTCGCAGGTGATCAGCCAGTCCTGCTCGCCGGTGGTGTCGAGGTAGTGGCAGCCGGCCGCCAGGCAGGCCTCGACCACCTCACCGCCGTGCTTCGCGAACGGCCCGACCGTGTTGAGCACGACCTTCGCGCCGGTCAGCAGCTCGGTCAGCGGCCCGACCTGGTGCTCGACCTCGATCACCTCATGCGGCACGGTGCCGATGCCGGGGACCCGGTCGAGGGCCTCGGAGATGCGGGCCTTGTCCCGCCCGGCCGCGACGAAGGGGACGTTGAACTCCCGGAGGTACTCGCAGATCAGCTGCCCGGTGTACCCGGACGCTCCGTAGACGACGACAGGCTTGTCCGTGCTCATGAGTGCGCCTTTCGCTGGAAGTCAGCTGGAAGCCGGAAGGACCCCGGTCACATGCCCATGCCGCCGTCGACCGGCAGCCCCGCCCCGGTGATGAACCGCGCCCCGTCGGACGCCAGGAACACCACGGCGTCGGCCATGTCGGGCACCTCGCCGAGCCGGCCGAGCGGGGTCAGCCCGACCACGGCGCCGACCGCCTCCTCCGGGCTGGGGAACAGGCCGAGTGTCGCGCAGTCCGAGGCGAGCTGCATGCCCATCTCCGTGGCCACCAGGCCGGGGTACACGCAGTTCACCCGGACGCCGTAGCCGAGCCTGCCGGACTCCATCGCGGCCACCTTGGTGAGCCGGTCCACGCCGGACTTGGTGGCCGAGTAACCGGCGATGCCGGGGAAGGCGATGGTGGCCGCGACCGACGCAATATTGATCACCGCGCCGCCCTGGCCGGCCGGGCCGCCGGGACGCATGGCCCGGAACGCGTGCTTGAGGCCCAGGGCGGTGCCCAGGACGTTGACCTCGAGCATGCGCCGGATGTCGGCGGCGTCGATGTCGACGAGCAGGCTGGTGATCTCCACCCCGGCGTTGTTGACCAGGATGTCCAGGCCGCCGAGGGCGCTGATGGCCCGCGGGATGGCCTGCTCCCAGCTCGCCTCGCTGGTCACGTCCAGCGGCACGAAGTCGGCCGTGGCCCCGGACTGGAGCAGCGCGTCAGCGGTCTGCTTGCCCAGGTCCTCCCGGACGTCCCCGATGACGATGGCCGCCCCTGCGCGGGCCAGCGCCTCCGCCATCCCCGCGCCGAGCCCGCGGGCCCCGCCGGTGATCAGTGCCTTCCGACCCGTCAGTTCGTACACGCTCATCAGGCACCTCTTCCCGGGACCGCCATGGGCCCGTAGACCACAGCGTCGGCGCTGCGGATCTTGTGACGTGAGACATAGCCTGGCCGCGTATCTTGACAACTGTCAAGAGATATCTTGACGATCGTCCAGAGAATTCTGGTCGCATGTCAAGATCGCGAAGAAGCGCGCCAGGTAGACTTGACCCGCAGTTCGCGGGGCACGCGGAGCGATTGGACCCTGACCGTGACCGAGGCAGCCCAGGCAGAGATAGCCCAGCCACAGATAGCTCAGACTGGAGCAGCCCAGGCAGAGACAGCCCAGGCTGAGACAGCCCAGACTGAGACAGCAGAGCGGAACCGCGACCGGATCGCGCGCCGGCAGCTGGACAAGTTCGCCGAACGCCGCGCCCAGCTGGCCGCGGCGGCGCTGCAGACCCTGGCCGAGCAGGGCTACGCACGGACCAGCCTGCGCGACATCGCGCAGAACTCCGAATTCTCCCACGGGGTGCTGCACTACTACTTCAGCGACAAGACCGAGCTGATCACCTACTGCGTGCGGCAGTACAAGGCCGAATGCGTGACCCGGTACGACAACATCGTCGCCACCGCCACCTCGGCCGCCGAACTCAGGCAGGGGTTCGGCGCCGCCATGGCGGCCACCCTGGTGGAGGAGGCCACGCTGCACCGGCTCTGGTACGACCTGCGGAACCAGAGCCTGTTCGACGACTCCTACCGCCACGACGTGACCGAGATCGACGACAGCCTCGAGCGGATGATCTGGCGCATCGTCAGCAAATTCGCCGACCTGGCCGGGACGCCGCTGGCCGTGTCGTCCGGCCCGGCCTACGCCGTGTTCGACGGGCTCTTCCAGCAGGCGCTGATCAGGCACCTGGCCGGCCGCGCGGACGCGGCCCGGGACCTCGACGAGAACGTCCAGCGCGTCCTGGACTCGCTGACCGCCCGCAGCTGAGCCCGGGCCACGTTCGCCGTTCGCTGTTCGCCGTGACCAGCCTGGCGGCGCGTTGACGGGCGCCCCGGGCCCCGGCAGACTCGGCGCGTGACCGAGTGGATCTATTTCATCCATCCCCCGCGAGACAACTTCGCGGCGACCATGACCAGCGACGAAAGAGCCGTTTGGGGGCGGCATTTCGAGCGGCTGCAGCGGATGCTCGCGGACGGGCAGCTGATCCTGGCCGGTCCCACGCTCGGCCGGGTCAATACCGGGATAGCCGTGTTCGAGGCGCCCGACGAGGAGGCCGCCCGGCAGATCATGGCGGACGACCCGGCCATCGCCAGCGGGTACGCCCGGGGCGAGCTGCGCCCGTTCCTCATCTCGCTGCTCCGCGGCCGGGACTAAGTCGGCCACCGCCGCATGCCCGCCCTGGCCTCACTGCCGGCGTTCGCCCAGGCGGTGGCGGACTTCCCGGCCGGGGATCTCGAGGTCGCGATGGAGCCCGCCGCCCGGGCCGCGGCGGAACGTTCAGTCGCGGAGTCCGGCTTCCTGCTGCTCGGCGAGGTGCACGGAGTCCAGGAGAACCCGCTGATCATCGGGACGCTGCTGCAGGCGCTGGGGCTGACCAGCGTGGCCCTGGAGTGGCCCGCCGAACTGGCCACCGTGGTCCGCGTCTTCGCAGGCGGCGGCCCGCTGGCCGATCACCCGGCGCTGTGGTTCGGCGACGGCCGGATCACCGCCGGGCACCTGGCCATGCTCCGGGAGCGCGCCGCCGCCGGGCCGCTGGAGCTGACCCTGATGGACGGGATCACGGGCGCGGACTGGAGCTGGTCTCAGCGGGACGAGGCGATGGCCGGCCGCGTCCTGGCGGCGGCCGCCCCGGGCGCCCGCACGCTGGTGGTCGCCGGCAACGCCCATACCCCTACCCAGCGCACCGACCTGGGCGTCCCGCTGGGCGCCGTCCTCGCCAGCCGCCGGCCGGGCGTCCGCGAGATCCGGATCGACTACCGCAGCGGTGGTTACTACAACCTGGCGCCGCGCCGGTTCCGTCCGCGCACCGGCGCGCGCCGGCCGTCGCCGAGGCTCGTTCTCCGCAACGAAAACCTCACCCTCGAACTCCCCTCCGCCACCGAAGCGATCGTCCCGCAACGGCCCTGGCCGCAGCTCAGCCTCTGACCGGCCTAGCCCGTCCCGGGGCGGAGGCCAGGTCGCCGGCCGTACCCGGCCCGCCGCCGCCTCGGGCCGTCGGCTGACCGCCGCCGCCGCAGCGCCGGTGCCACGCGTTATCCGTTCGGATGACCTCCTGAAACTGGAGGTGATCCCAACAGATAACGAGTTGCCGCTCGTTGTGCGCCGGCGCGGGAGGGATGGGAGCCGGTCACCTCTCCGGGGATGATGGCGCATTCCCCCGGATGGCCGGGGCGCCGGGCCTGCCTCGCCTACAGTGGTCGCCGGGACAGCGAGCGGCAGCCCCGGGGAGGACGGATGAGGCAGTCGGCCCGGCGGCGGTACCGCGCTGCTGCCGCCGTCGCCGGGGCGATTCCCCTGCTCCTCGCGGCGGGCAGCTCCGGCGCCCTCGCCGCCACCGCGGCCCGGCCTGCGGCGCCTGCGCCGACCGCCACCGCGTCAGCCACCCCCTCAGCGAGCCGCCCGGCCAAGGCGTCCGCCACGCCGGTGACACCGGTCGCGCCCGCGCCGCAGACGCCCGTGTCCCCCCAGGTCTTCCACGTGCTGCCGCGGCCGGGCCCGGGATGCCCGCCGCAGCTGGGCGTGCGCAAGCTCCGCGACGGGCCATGGGCCCAGCAGGCCCTCGACATGGCGGGCGCGTGGACCGTGACCCAGGGCCAGGGGGTCACCGTCGCCGTGGTGGACAGCGGGGTTGACTTCAGCCCCCAGCTGGCCGGGCGGGTCAGCGCCATCGATCTGACCGGCCAGGGCCCCCGTGACTGCGTCGGCCACGGCACCGCCGTGGCCAGCCTGATCGCGGCCACCGACGCGCGGGCCCGGGGCATCCCGTTCTACGGGGTCGCGCCCGCCGCGCGCATCCTGTCCGTCAAGGTCAACACCGGCGAGACCGGGTTCTCCCGGCTGCTGGCCCAGGGCATCCGGGACGCCGCGACCGCCGGGGCGCAGGTCATCAATGTGTCGGTGCAGACCGCGGTGAGCTCGCCGGCGCTCCGGGCGGCGGTGGCCTTCGCGCTGCGCCGCGACGCCGTGGTGGTGGCGGCCGCGGGCAACGACAACCCGGGCAGCGGCACCGGCCCGTACTACCCGGCCGCCTACCCGGGGGTGCTCTCGGTGGGTGCGGTGGACCAGTCCGGGACGCTGACCACTTACACCGACCGGAAGACCACGGTCTCGGTGACCGCGCCCGGGTCCAACATCGCGAGCGCCTGGCCCGGCGGGTACAACCCGGCCAGCCAGGGCACGAGCTTCGCGGCCGCGTTCGTCTCCGGGGTCGCGGCCCTGGTCCGCGCGGCGTACCCGCGGCTGACCGCGGCGCAGGTGGTGCGCCGGATCGAGGCCACCGCGGACGGCCCGGCCGGCGCGCACACCGGCGCGGGCATGGTCAACCCGGTGCAGGCGGTCACCGCGGTGCTGCCGGAGCCGGCCGCCGCACCGGCCGCCGCGGCCCGGCCGGTGGCCATCCCGCGTCCCGCCCGGCCCAACCCGGCCACCCGGGCGCTTGCGCTGGCGATCACCGGCGGCGCGCTGGCCGTGGCGATCCTGGTGGCGGTGGCCGCCTTCGTGGTTCCCCGGGGCCGGCGCCGGCACTGGCGCCCTGCCCGGCGGGGCTAGGTGCCCTAGAGCGAGGGCGCGTTCCCGGCCCGGGATACCTCGCTGGCCAGTGCGGTCTGCACCAAGCGGGGGGCACCCCGCCTGGCCACCAGGTAGCCGCGCCCGGCCGGCAGGGCCTGCGGCTTGATGCCGAACAGCTGCCCCTCGTCCTTGCTGGCCGACATCAGCAGGGTGGGCGTGCCCATCTCACGCAGCCTCTGCACGACCGGCTCGAACATGGCCCGTCCCGCGCCGCCGGCGGACCGGGCCAGGATGAGGTGCAGCCCGATGTCCCGGGCCTGGGGGAGCAGGTCGACCATCGGCAGCAGCGGGTTCGACGCCCCGGCCACCAGGTCGTAGTCGTCCACGATCAGGTACAGGTCCGCACCTTTCCACCAGGACCTGGCGCGCAGCTCGTCGGCGGTCAGGCTGGCCGACGGCAGGCGCTCCAGCAGGGCCTCCCGGGCGTCGGCGACCAGTGAGGCCGCCGCGGATGAGGAGGCGGCGTAGCCGATGCGGTGCTCGCTGTCCCCGGCGTCGAGCAGCGACCGGCGGTAGTCGATGACGATCAGCCGGGCCCGGTCCGGCGGGTACCGGGCCACGATGCCCTCGGCGGCCAGCCGCAGCAGGTTGGACTTGCCGGATTCCATGTCGCCGAGCACGAGGAAGTGCGGGTCGGCGGAGAAGTCCAGGCTCACCGGCGACAGCGTGGTCTCGTCGATGCCGAACGGGACGGCCGCGGGGGCCTGCTCCGCGGTGGGCAGCCCCGCCGCGGGGAACACGTCAGGCAGCATGCGCACCTCGGGAGCGCGCCGGCCGGGCCAGGCGACCTCGACGGTCTCCACCAGCTTCCGCACCGCGTCCGGCAGCCCGTCCACCGAGGGCTGCCCGTCGATCCGCGGCAGCGCGGTCTGGAAGTGCAGGCCGTCGCGGGTCAGCCCGCGGCCGGGGGAACGCTCCGGGACGTTCATCGCCAGGGCGCGGCCCATCTCGGACTCGTACGGGTCGCCGAGCCGCAGCTCGAACTTGGTGCCCAGCAGGTCCCTGATCCCGGGCCGGAACTCCGACCACTTGTTCGTGGCCGCGATCACGTGGATGCCGTAGCCGAGCCCGCGCGCGGCCAGGGCGGTGATCGCGGTCTCCAGCTGCTCGAACTCCTGCCGGACGGTCAGCCAGCCGTCCACGACCAGGAAGACGTCACCGAAGCTGTCGCCGGCGATCTCCCCGCTGGCCCGCATGCTGCGGTAGGCGGCGATCGACTCGATGCCGCGGCTGGCGAACTCGTGCTCACGCCGGTCCGCCACGGTCTGGACCTCCGCGACCGTGCGGCGGACCCGGTCGGCCTGCTGCCGGGTGGCCACCCCGCCCACATGGGGCAGCCCGGCCAGCGCCCCCACCGTGCCGCCGCCGAAGTCGAGGCAGTAGAACTGGACCTCCTCCGGCGTGTGCAGCAGGGCCAGGGAGCAGATGAGGGTGCGCAGCATGGTGGACTTGCCGCTCTGCGGCCCGCCGGCCACCCCCACGTGACCCGCCGCCCCGGACAGGTCGGCCCACAGCGGGTCCCGCCGCTGCTCGAACGGGCGGTCCACGATCCCGGCCACCGCCTGGAGCCGGCCGCGCCACCGCTCGTCGTCGGTGGTGCATCCGCGCGGCGTGATGAACAGCGGAGGCAGCAGCACGTTCAGGGCGGGTGGCAGGCCCAGCGGCGCCAGCCAGATCCGGCGCGCGGCCTCTCCCTGGCCGGCCAGCTGGCGCACCACCCGGTCCAGCAGGCTCTCCTGGTGCGCGGTGTCTTCCCGGGCCAGCGACTCTGTCTCCCTAACGGCCAGTTCGGCCGGGGCTCCGTCCGCCGTCCCGGGCAGCAGCGCGGCCGGGGGCGCCGTCGTCTCCTGAGGGCTGACGTACTCCGGGCCGTACGGCACCACGGCCGCCGCGAAGTGCAGCGGTGCCGACCGGGGCAGCGGTTCCGGCTCGGCCGGACCGGACACGTACGCGGCCTTGAACCTGGTCATGCCGGCCACGTTGACCTTGAGGTAGCCGCTGCCCGGCGCCGACGGCAGCTCGTACGCATCCGGCGCCCCGAGCACGATCCGGGACTCCGCCGCGGAGAACGTCCGCAGCCCGATCCGGTACGACAGCTGGGTGTCCAGGCCGCGCAGCCGGCCTTCCTCCAGCCGCTGCGACGCCAGCAGCAGGTGCACGCCCAGCGAGCGGCCCAGCCGTCCGATCATCACGAACAGGTCGATGAACTCGGGCTTGGCCGCCAGCAGCTCGGAGAACTCGTCCACCACCACGAACAGCGTCGGCAGCGGGTCCAGGGTGGCGCCGCGTTCCCGGTCGCGCTCGTAATCGCGGACCGACGCGTAGTTGCCGGCCGAGCGGAGCAGTTCCTGGCGGCGGACCATCTCGCCGTGCAGTGCGTCCCGCATCCGGTCCACCAGGGGCAGTTCCTGCTCCAGGTTGGTGATGACCGCGGACACATGGTTCAGGCCGTCGAGGCCGAGGAAGGTCGCGCCGCCCTTGAAGTCGACCAGCACGAAGTTCAGCACCTCGGGGGGATGGGTCAGCGCCAGGCCGAGGACCAGCGTCCGGAGGAGCTCGGACTTCCCGGAGCCGGTCGCCCCGATGACCAGGCCGTGCGGTCCCATGCCGCCCTGCGCGGATTCCTTGATGTCCAGCTCCACGGCCTGGCCGCCGGCGTCCAGGCCGATCGGGACCCGGAACCGGCTCCGGGCCGGGCGCGAGCGCCACAGCCCGGGCAGGTCCAGCGCCTCCGGGTCGGCGATGCCGAGCAGCGTGGTCAGGGTGGTGTTCACGGCGAGCGCGTCGTCGCCGGGCGCCCCGCCCCGCGCCGGGCGCAGCGGCGCCAGCTCGCGGGCCAGCGCCTCCGCCTCCGCCAGCGACAGCGTGTCCGGCGCGCCGATCCGCGACAGGACCTCGGCGCCCGCCCGGTCCTGGGTCACCATCCCGAGCTGCCCGGCCGCCACCTGCAGCCGCAGCGTGGCCGCGTCGGCCGGACCGGGATAGCTCCCGGTCACGTCGATCAGGGTCACGCCGTCCACCCCGTCGCCGCCCAGCTGGTCGCCGGGCCGCACCGGCGCGCCGTCCACGATCACCACGTGGTACGGGAGCGACCCGCCCCCGCTCTGGTAATCACGGCCGGGGGAGAAGCGCGGCCGGTCCTTCAGCTCCGCGCCGAGCATGCCCTCGAGCTGCTGCACGCTGCCCGCCATCAGCCGGACCGGGCCCGCGGCGTCCCGCTCGGTGGCGTGCAGGGTGTGCGGCAGCCACTTGACCCATTCCCACTCCCGTATCCGGTCCGGCGGGGCGCACACGCAGATCCGCACGTCGTCCGGGGAGTGGAACACGGCCAGCTGGGCGATGACCGCTCGCACCATGCCGCGGGCCGCGTCCGGGTCGCCGCCGGCGGACACCCGGCTGAACGCGCGCAGCGACATGCCGACCGGCAGCCCGGGCACCCGGCCGTGGGTCCTGATGAACCGGCGGAGCGCGCCCGCGCACAGCGGATCGAGATCCTCGGCGGGCTTGGTCTGCGGCGGCACCAGCCGCACCGCGAGCTGCTGGGTGCCGGTGCCGAGCCGGAGACTGCCGAAATCGGGGTCCTGCGGCCGGCGTTCCCACACCCGGGCCCGCTGGTTGGCCGACATCACCCACCACAGCGCGGCCGGCTGCGGGCTGGCCCACTCCAGCGCGTCCCGCTGGGCGCGGGCCGCCCGCCGCACGTTGCGCCGGACCTGGCCGAGGTAGCGCAGGTAGTCGCGGCGCTGGCCGTTCAGCCGGAGTTTGCGGTCGCCCTTGCCCCGGGCCATCTGGCCCAGCGCCATCCCGCCCATGCCCAGGCCCATCGCGCCGCCGCCGACCCAGCGCAGGGCGCCGGACCCCGACCCGGACATCATCGCCACCATGCCGAACGTCATGGCCAGCATGGGCAGGTAGGTCATCATCTGCTGCAGGCCGTCGGACGCCACTTCGGGGATCTCCGGCGGCGGCTGCGAGCACGATCTCGCCGTGGGGCATCTCCGGCGGCTCGCGCCGCTCCTGACGCCGCACGATGACGGTGCTCACCGCTCGCCCTTCCTGCCGCCGGCCCGGACCGGTCCCGGTCCGGGGCGGCCGCCTGCGTCCGGGACGCTGCGCGCGCCGGCCGGCGGGGCCGCCGAGTTCTCATTTTGCGGGCGAATCCCCGCATCTGGTCGGCATACTGCCCAAAAGGGCTGACTTGCCCGGCGCGTGACCGCGGGGGCAGACGAGAGCCGAGCGCAGCGGCGGACGGGGGAGAGGGAACCGGATGAGCCCCGCCAGCGGAGCGGACATGTGCCGGATCACCGTGGTCGGACCGCAGAAGCGGGTCGACCTCGCGCTGCCCGGGTACATCCCGTTCGCGGAGCTCTTCCCGGCCGTCGCCCGCTACGCCGGCCTGGACCGCGCGGCCGCGGGCGAGGCGGCCAGCGGCTGGGTGCTGCAGCGGCTGGGCCAGGCCCCGTTCGCCCCCGAGACCACCCCGCAGCAGGCTGGCCTGCGCGACGGGGAGCTGATCTACCTGAGCCCGCGGGCCACCCCGCTGCCGGAGCTGGCGTTCGACGATGTGGCGGACGTCATCGCGGTCGGCGTGGGGGAGCGGCCGGACCGGTGGGGCCCGGCGGACACCCGCCGGGTCTCGTTCGGCGCCGCGGCGGCCGCGCTGCTCGCCGGCCTGGCCGTGCTGCTGATGGCCGGCCCGGCCTGGACCGTGCCCGCGGTCACCGCCGGGGTGCTGGCCGTGGCGCTGCTGGGCGGCGCGGGCGCGGCCTCCCGGGCGGCGGGTGACGCGGGGGCGGCGGCGTTCCTGGGCTGGGCCGCGCTGCCGTACGCGCTGCTGGCCGGCCTGCTCGGGCCGGCCAGGTCGGCTTCCCTGGCCCACCTGGGCGCGCTGGAGCTGATCTCCGGGTTCGCGGCCGTGTTCCTGGCCGCCGTCGTCGCGGCGGTGGCGACCGCGGAAGGCACGGCCGTGTTCTTCGGGGCCGCGGGGGGTGCCCTCCTTGGCGTGGCCGGCGCGGCGCTGGACTACGGGTTCGCCCGGGTCAGCCCGGCGGGGGCCGCCGCGGTGGCGGCGGCGCTGGCGCTGGCGCTGACCCCGCTGATCCCCGCGGTGGCGTTCCGGCTGGCCGGGCTGACGCTGCCGCCGGTCCCGCGGGACGCCGACGAGCTGCGCCGCGACACCCTCACCGTGCAGGGTGCCCAGGTTCTCGGTCACACCGCCGCCGCCGACCGGGTCGTCACCGGGGCGGTCTCGGGCATCGGCCTGGTCGCGGCCGTGGCCGGCCACGCTCGCGTTCGGCCACGGCTGGCTGCCCCGGCTGACGTGCGGTGTGCTCGGCTGCGCGCTGCTGCTCCGGGCGCGGGTGTTCCGCGGCCGCGCCCAGCGCCTGTGGCTGCTGGTTCCCGGGTACGGGACGCTGGCCCTGCTCGCCGTCGGCGCCGCACGGCACGCGGCCGCCGGCCGGGGCATCGCCGTGATCGTGCCGCTGCTGGCCCTGGGGGCGGCCGTGCTCGCCGGGACCGGGATGTGGCTGCCCGCCCACCGGCCGTCGCCATTCTGGGGGCGGGCCGCGGAGATCCTCGACCTGACCCTGGTGATCAGCCTCATCCCGCTGGCGCTCGGCGTGACCGGCCTCTTCAGCTACATCCGCGGGCTGTCGGGCTGAGGCGGGGCGCTCGTGCAGACGCGCAGGGACCTGCTGCAGGCCCACCGGCTGATGACCCAGCGCGCGGCGCTGGCGCTGCTCCAGGCCGAGCCGGACCCGCCGGACCAGCCGCTGCGCCGGCTGAACGTGGGCCTGATCTCCAGCGTCCTCGTCGCCGTGATCGTGGCGGCCGCCTTCGGGGTGTGGGGCATCCTCGCGCCGGGGCACGCGCAGGGCCTGACGTCACCGGGGACGCTCATCATCGACAGCCAGACCGGCACGTCCTATGTCTGGTGCGAGCACCGCAGGCTGTGCCCGGTAGTGAACTACGCGTCGGCCCGGCTGGCGCTCGGGACCTCCTCGCCGGACCAGCGCACGGTCAGCCAGGCGTCGCTGGCGCACTACCCCCGGGGCCCGCTCATCGGCATCCCCGGGCTGCCCGAGCCGCTGCCGGCCCCGGGCATGCTGGCCGGCCAGCCCTGGTCGGTCTGCGTGCAGACCGCCAGTGACCAGGCCACCCTGGAGCGCCAGACCACGACCACCCTGGTCGGCGGCCGGCGGGTCGGCGGCCGGCCGATCGCCGCGGCCAGCGCGCTGCTGGTGTCCTCGGCCGGCCAGGACTGGGTGCTGTGGGACGGGCGGCGGCTGATGATCCCGCGGGCCATGCAGCAGAACGTGCTGACCGCGCTGGCGGCCGCCGGGACGCCGGCCGAGGTGCCGGCCACCTGGCTCAACGCCTTCCCCCAGGGTCCCGACTTCGCGCCACCGCGGATCGCCGGATTCGGCCGCCGGGTGCCCGGCCCCGGGGGCGGGACCGCCCGCATCGGGCAGGTCTTCACCACCACCCCGGCGGCGGGCGGCCCCCCGCAGTACTACGTCCTGCGCCGTGACGGGCTCGAGCCGGTCACGCGGACCGGGGCGGCGCTGCTGAACGCCGCGCGGGGCCAGGTGCCGCAGGGGGCGGTGGCCCCTTCCGTGGCGGCCGACGACCGCGCGGGCGGCAGCATGCCCGCCGCCGGGCTGCCGCAGCGCATGCCGTCACTCGTCGGCTACGACCCGGCCGCCCCGCTCTGCGTCGTCTACTCCGGTCCGGCCTCGGCCCGCGGGTCGGGGGACGGCTGACGGTCGGCGGGACCGTGCCCGCGGGCGGCCTGCCGGACGGCGTGGCCGGGAGCCACACCCAGATCGACCTGCCGCCCGGCAAAGCCACCCTGGCCGGGGTGGTCCCCGGTCCGGCCGGGAGCGGGTCCGGGGCGGCGGTGACGGGATACTTCCTCATCTCCGGGGGACGCCGGTACGGGCTCGCGTCCCCGGGGGTCGCGGCCATGCTCGGCTACCAGCTGAACGCTCAGCGGACGCTGGTGCCCGCCAGCGTCCTCGACCTCATCCCCTCCGGTCCCGCGCTGGATCCGGCCGCGGCCCGGCAGCAGGCGGGCGGCTGAAAAGAATGGGCGGGATTGCAGTCCCGGCCGGCCGCCGGCCCGTGCGATCGGCTGGGATCCTGGCGGCCCGGATTTGCTGGTGTCACAGTTGTGCGGATTTGGTTGACAGTGCGTCTTTACAGCCCTTTGAATGACCCGTGTGCTGGCCCCTGGTGGGCCCGATTCTGGGTGACGGTCGGGGGCTGGAACCAGACATTGAGGTAAATACAGGATTCCAGACGGGGAGGTGCGGCAAATGGCAGCCGAGTCTGCTTTCAACCGCTCGGCCATGGCGCAGGCGGCCGTTCAGGTCGAGGATGCCGTAGGCCAGATCCGCAGTCAGCAGTCCCAGCTGGCGGGTCAGCACAGCGACCTGATGGCGGGCTGGCAGGGTCAGGCCGCGACCGCGTTCACCAGCGCTTACGAGTCCTTCAACAGCGACTTCACCCAGGTGCTCAACGCCCTGCAGGGGATACACGAGAAGCTGGGCACGACCCGGACGCGGTACCAGGCCACTGAGGAAACCCAGGCGGCCTCGGCGAACCGGGTCCGCGGCCTGCTCAACGGCTGACCGCCCAGGACAGATCACGGAGGCATCGAGAAATGAGCGAATACACCAGGGCGGTGTTCGGATCCCTGCAGACCGGGGAAGCCGATTTCGCCAGCACCTACGCGCGGCTGCAGTTGACCATCTCCACCCTGGACGGCCAGCTGAAGTCCAGCCTGGCGCAGTGGGACGGTGAGGCGCAGGCGGCCTACTACGCGGCGAAAGCGAAGTGGGACGCGGCCATGGCCGACATGGCGGTCGTGCTGAACAACCTGCGGGGCGTGATCGGCGAGGCGCACGTGAACTACAGCTCGACCGAGGCGTCCAACGCCGCCCTCTGGGGCGGCTGAGCACGACCCCGGCTCCCCGGCGAGACGGGCAGCGCGCGTGCGGAGGCTGAAGTTCAGGTAGCGGGAGGCTGGTAGTGGGCGGCTCGTATGACGCCTTGATGCTGCGGCAGCAGCAGTCACAGCAGCAGGCCCCGGGCAGGTACTCGGGAACGGCGGTGCCGCACGTCAGCGGGCCCACGTACGGGTCCTACACGCAGCCGCAGAACTGGGCCGGCCCGGCGGTGTCCGGACGCGACCTGATCGTGCACCGGGACGTGCTCCGCCAGGTGGCGGCCGACCTGGCCCGGATGGCCGACCAGCTGCAGGGCACGCTGAGTGCGTGCGCCGGGGCCGCCGCGCCCGCCGCCGGGGCGGCGGGCAGCTGGCCGCAGGCGCAGCAGCTGGGGCAGGCCATGGCCCGGGCCCACGCGGGCGTCACCCAGTTCACCGGGCAGCTCCAGCAGGCGCACACCGACATGGCCGCCCGGCTCGCCACCTCGGCGGACCGTTATGACGCCGCCGAGCAGCAGATCACCAGCCTGATCCACGCCGCTACCGACCCCTCCGCGATGATCATCGGGAGCGGCGGCCAGGACACGCCGGTCCAGCCCGGGTACGGCCAGAACTGGACGGCGCAGCAGCGGGCCGCGTACTACCGCGTCCAGCGGCTGGAGAACATGCCGGGTAACAGCGGGCCCAGCTGGACCGGCACGTACCCGATCACCGAGGATACGGATTTCTCCCCGGGGTCCTCGGCGGGCTACACCTGGGAACAGGTGAAGGGCCTGATCGAGGCGACGGACCCCGGGGCGATCTCCACGGCCGGTGCTGCCTACGGTGAACTCGCGTCGACCCTCACCGATATCTCCAGCCAGCTCGCCGGCCACGGCCAGACCCTGGCCGCGAACTGGGGCGGCTCCACCGCGGTCACCGCGGTCAGCCAGGTCCAGCAGCTCTATCAGACCGCCGCTGACCTGCAAGCCAACACCTGGGCCGCGCAGCAGGCGCTGGCCTGGTACGGCCCGGTGCTGAGCACGTTCCGGGCCAGCCTGCCGCAGCCCGCGACCACCCACCCCGCGGACGTGCAGGCCGCGAACCAGGCCGCCCAGCAGCGGATGAGCGCCCTGAACAGCCACATGGAGACCGCCTTCTACCAGATGCCCGGAGCCGTCAACAAGAACCTGCCCCCGGCGCTCTCCGGGTCGGGGGGCGCGGGCGGATCCGGCGGGACCACGGCCGGAGGCCGCGGCGCCGGGGGCGGCGGGCCAGGCGGCGGTGGTTCCGCGGGCGGGCACCCGGCCGGCCCGCCGGGATCCGGCCCGGCCGGCGCCGGCCCGCCGACCCTCGGTACGCCGGCGCACCTGGCCAGCGGGTCCGGGGCGGACCCGGGGACCACGCTGGCCGGCCTGGCGCCCACCGCGCCGGGCGGTCCTGGAACGGGGGGAGCGGGAACCGGCGGCACCGGCCTGGGCGGCGGCCCGGGCCTGGGCAGCGTCCCGGCGCCGGGCGCGCCGGCCCCGGGTGGCCCGGGGATCCTGCCCCCGGTACCCCGCGGCGGCTCCGGCGGTGACCCGGGCGGGTCCGGGTCCGGTCCGGGAGGTACGGGGGAGAGGCCCCCGGCGGAAGCCGGGGCCGGTGGTGAGCCCGCGCCGGGAGAGGCCGGGACCGGCCTGCCCCGCAGCGTGCTCCGGACCTTCACCGGGACCGACGAACCGGCCCCGGCGGCCGGGTTCGGCGCGAACGAGCCCGGCCTGAGCGGTGAACCCGGGCCGGGGATGGCCGGCGAGCCGGGGCCCGGGCCCGCCGCGGACGGCCTCGCCGCGCAGGGTGATACGGCCTTCGCCGGCGGCCGGATGCCGGGCTCGATGCCGATGGCCGGCGCCGGCGCGGCCGGAGGGCAGGCTGAGGCCGAGCGGAGCAGCCAGTACTGGGCCAGCGAGGACGAGGCCACCTGGGGCCCGGACCTCAGCCCGGCCGCGCCCGCCGGGCCGGGTGCCGCGGCCGGGGACGGGATGGGCTGGATGATGCCCGGAGGCGGGGCCGGCCGCGGCCAGGACCGCGAGAGGTCCCGGCTGGCGTGGCTCGGCGAGGACGACGACTTCTGGGGTACGGGCGATCCCGCGGTGCCCCCCGTGATCGGGGGCTGATCACCTGCCGGTGCCCAGGGCCGGGAGATCAGGGGCTTGGGACACGAGTCCGCGTCCTCGTGCTCACCGCGGCGCTGGCCAGCGCGGTGGCCGGGTGCGGCGCGGGTTCCGGGCCGGCGGGCTACGCGACCCCGGCCGCCAGCAGCCCGGCCCGGTCCAGCGGGAGCGGCCGCCCGGCCAGCGGCGTCCAGCTGAGCAGGGTGCTTCCCGCCCGGGCCAGCCTGCCGCCGGGCTGGGTGCTCACCGGCGGCACCGGCCAGGAAACCGACAGCGGCCCGGGGCTCACCGCGCCCCCGTACCTGCCGGTGCTGCCCCGGCAGTCCTGCCCGTCCTGGAAGGGCGTGGACGCCCACTTCCTGCTGGCCGGGGACGAGGCTTCGGACGCGCAGCTCAGCGTGACCGTCGGCCGGGGGAAGAACACCAGCCTGGGCAGCGTCAACCTGGCCGGCTACTACCCCGGCTGGGCCGCACGCCAATTCGCCCTGATCGTGTCGCTAGCCGGGCACCGCTGCGGCCCGTTCTCCACCCGGGACGAGATCACCGGGGCCCGGGTGCGGATGAGGCCCTCCGTCACTGCCGTCCCCGGTCTCGGCGACCAGGCCCTGCTGATCAGGATCGTCCAGGTCAACGGCCCGCTGCCGGACGGCACCTACTATCCCGGCGACTATCTGCTCGTGGCCCGCGTTGGCGATTACCTCGCCGACGTCGATGCCCCCGCGTTCCCGGGGCGGTCACCGGGAGCGGCGGTGCGCAGCCTGATGTCCGCACTGGCCCGCCGCCTCAGCGGGCTCAGCGGGGGAGCAGGTCCTCGGGCCGGGTGACCGGGAAGCCGTACGGGTCGATCACGGCCCCGTCCACCCGGTGGGCCAGGGCGAGGGCCGCCTCCCCGACGGTGAGCCGGATGTCCCGGCCGGCCGTGGCGGCCGGGAACTTGCTCCGCAGCTCCCACCGGGCCGGCTCCTGATCGCGCAGGTCCCCCAGGGCCAGCGGCGGGGGCTGCAGGGCGGACCGGGACAGCCGCGGCGGCCAGAAGACGGTGAGGAACCGGGGCTCCTGCTCGGAGACGAGGAAGTAGGCCCCCGGCACGTCCTGATCCTCGTCCGCGAACAGTGCACCGTCCGTGTAAGGCTGCAGCACGCTGATCACCTGCTCGGCGGCCAGCGCCTGGGCGGTGTACACCGAGGCGGAGAGGTTGAGGCTCATGGCCGGACGCTGGCCGTGCACGGTACCGCCCAGCCGGGCGGCCAGGCCGCGGACAAGCCGCTCAGCGTCCTGCCACTTGGCGTGGTCCGGGCGGGAACCGCGGGTGCCGGTTTCGATGATGTCCGCGTAATACGCCGAGGCCGTGCTGGCGGGCAGCCCCGCCTTTGCGGCCAGTTCCGCGGTGACCTCGACCGGCCCGTGCAGCAGCACGCCGTTGCCGAACGCGAAGCGATCGCTGCGCACGCGCAGCGCGGGATCGTACGCCACCAGCGCATCCGCGATCTCGTCGCTGACCTCGGCGGCCAGCAGCAGAGTGGGGCCGGCGGCGAGACGCTTGGCCGTGCGGCCCGAAGGGGCCATCAGGACCGGGCCATCAGGATCGGGCCATCAGGAGCATCGGCGTGGCCGCGGCCGCGCAATTCCTCGGCCACCTGCAGCCGCGCATGCCGCTCGGCCGGGGTTTCCGGCAGCAGCGAGGTCAGCAGCAGGGCCAGGTACAGGCCGATGGTCAGCGAGCTGAGGATCAGGAAGAACTGACCCAGAACGTTCCCGGGCCGGATCGCGCTCGGATGCGGGTCGTTCCAGCCCCGCACGGTCGCGACGGCGAAGAAGGCCAGGACGCCCAGCGAATACACGATCTCGAGCACCAGCATCACGGTAAAGCCAGCCGTGGAACGGTGCGAGAGGGCGATCAGGATGGCCACGACGATCAGGGTGACCACGGCGGTGAGAAACAGCCACAGGATCGACAGGGCGGCCCGGCGCCCCCAGTAGCCCGGGCCCCGGCGGTCATACCAGGTCAGGCCCAGGCCGGGGAGGACCGGGACCGTCACGTCCCGGGGGAGTGCGTGCCGGGGCGGCAGCCCGGCCGGGTCCGCGCTCACCGTTGGCTCCCAGGCGGCGGGACAAACCGCGTCATTAAAAGATGCTGTCCCACACGTGCTCCGCCCCGTGCGCGATGCCGCTACCCACCTTGACGAAGTCCTGGCCGGTCTTCACGGCGCTGTCCCCGATGCCGTCGCCGATGCCCAAGATAACACCGTGCTGATGGATGTCCGCGCCCCAGTTTTCCTGGATGAGGTTGTGGGCGAAATCGCCGACGCCGTAGGCGACCACCCCGCCGGCCAGCACCCCGACCCCGCCGGCCGCCATGGTGAGGCCCACCCCGCCCACCCCGAGCGCACCGAGGCCGGCCGCCGCGCCCCCGGCGGCGAGGCCGCCGACCCAGCCGCCCGCCGCGACGGCCGCGATGTTGCCGCCCGCCTCGCCCGGGTAGGCCGCGTACCACGGCACACCGGCGGCCATGTCGTCCTGGGCGCCGAAGTAGGTGCTCGCCCCGGCCGCCAGGACGTCCACGACCGGGATGTCACCGAGGAAGCGCGCGGTCCCCCCGCCCACGCCGTCCAGGCCATCCAGCTTGGTGCCCACGCTGCCGATGTCGCTGGGGCTGAAGCCCCACACCTTGGTGAACGGGTTCTCGGTGTCCTCGGCCGCGGCCAGGTCGTCCTGGACCGACGACAGCTGGCTCTTCGCGTCGCCGAAGTTCTCCTTGCCCTGGTCGGTCCACGGGCCGAACCGGCCATCCGCCTGGCGGGCTTCCTCCCGCGCGTCGGTGATCGCCTTGGTGATCGACTTCTTCAGGCCCGGGAGCTTGCCCTCGACGTAGGCGCGGTACCGGGTCTGCGCGCCGAAGAACCCGGCCAGGGTGTCGAACAGCGCGGTGTAGTCCCCCTTGCCGAGGCCCGCGTCCCCGCCGCCGTCCGTGGCGGCGGTGCCCAGCTGCGCGAGCGCGGCCGCCGCCTGGCTGCGCGCGGTGGCCGCCAGGAGCATGCTCTGGTTCCAGAAGGACTGGTAGCTGACCCGCCAGCTTTCCCTGGCCGGGTCGGCGAAGCATTCCTGCGGCGGCTGGCCGCCGGCGCCGGGCGGCACGCCGTGCGCGGCGGTGGTGTCGGCCGCCTGCTCCAGCGCGCTCTCGATGCTGGCCAGGTTGACCGCGAGCGTGTTCACGATGTCACCGGCCGCGGAGACCATGACGGCGAGGGCGGTCGCGCCGGTCGCGTCGTGCTGCCAGGCCTTGGTGAAGGCCGACGCGGCGGATCCCTTCCAGCCCGCGTCGCCGACGATGTGGCTGACCTTGGTGTCCAGCGCGGTGGCGACGTCGCTGAGCCGGGGCACGTATCCGTACAGGGTTCCGGCGTACGCCGACAGGCCGTGGATGTCGCCGCCGATCCAGTCGTGGGCGAACGGCGCCAGCGCGGACGGGGACTTCGCGCCTCCCACAGCGCCTCCTTAATGTGTGTGGTCCGGGTCAGCCCGGGGACACCGAAGTGCGGGGTTTCGGGGGTCGTCACCCGGGCCGGCGAGCGCTAGGTGATCTGGGCCGGATCGCTGATCTGCTGGCTCAGCGTGGCCAGGGATTCCTCGGTGTGCTGATACCGGTCGTGCGCGGTCTGCAGCTTGGTGCCGTTGTCGTCCATGTCCCCGCCGATCTGCAGGTGCAGCAGGCACGCCGCGTCCACCACGGCCCTGAGGCTCTCGTTGAACGCCACCGGATCCGCCGTCCGGCAGCGCCGGGCACGCGTCCGGCATGATGCCCAGGAACGTCTTGGCCTCGGCGTGAAAGGTGGCCGCCGCCTCCTGGAGGTCGGACATGACCACTTGGAATCCATCGCTCATCTGTCGCTCCCGGGCAGGCGGTCCAGGTCGTCGTAGTCCCAGCGCCACGCGCCGGGCTGAACGTCAGGGTCGAGCAGCACCGTGCGCACGCCGCTGGCCGCCGCGAGCTGGCGGACCGTGTGCAGCGGGAGGGCCACCCACGGCTGGGCGTGGCCGAGCGCCTCGACCAGGCGGGGAACCGAGCTGAACACCGGCAGCACGGTCGCGTCGCCGGCGGACTCACGCAGCTCGAACACGATGTCCCGCTCACCGTCCTCCAGGGCGGGGTGCGCGGGAGCTATCACGATCAGCGCGGGATCCGGGTCCGCCGGGCCGGCGGAGTCCCCTGCCCCGGTGAAGTCCGGATACCCCGGAGTGGTCATCGCGCCGCGCCTCCCCGTTGCTCGGCTGCCCCCGCTGTCCCGGAGATCACGGTAGTCCTAGGAGTGCGCCTTGTGCGGGAGAATTAACCGCCTTGAGACCGGGCCGGAATGCCGGCCCCGGCCGCGGGAGCCGGGGTTTCCCGCCCCCCGCGTCGGCCGGCGGTCAGGCGCCCGTCAGCCAGGCGAAGCTCCACGGTGCTAGCTCGATCTGGGCTAGCTCGATCTGGGCTAGCTCGATCTGGGCTAGCTCAATCTGGCCAGGCCCGATCCGGGCCAGCTCAATCTGGGCCGCCGCGCTCCCGGGCGCACCGCTGTCCACCATCGTGCTCGCGTGCGCGAGCCGGGGCCGCTGCAGGCCGGCCCGGGCGATGATCCCGGCGTCGGCCGACTGGGCGGCGTCGCTGAAGTTGGTGAGGGCCAGGAACGGGGCGCTGCGCGGGTGCGCCCGGCGGTAGGCCAGCACGCTCTGGTTCCCCGAGGGCAGGATCTCGGTCGTCCCGCCCGACCGCAGGGCCAGCAGTTCCTGCCGGGCCCGGGCCAGGCCCCGCAGGGCCGCGAACGCGCGGCCCTCCACGCTGGCCGGGTCGCTGCGCCGGGCCGCCCGCGCCCAGTCCATCCGCGGCCGGTGCATCCACCGGTTGTCATGCGCCTGCCCTGGGTCGTCCGCCCATCCGGGGTCGTTCGGCAGGGCCAGCTCGTCGCCCATGTAGATGAGCGGGATGCCGCCGAAGGAGAAGACCACCGCGTACAGCGACTCCAGCCGCCGGAGGGCCAGCGTCAGCCCGGCCCGGTCGCCGGCGGCCACCGCGCTCTCGATGCCGCACAGCGAGGCGGCCATGCCGGAAATCCGGGCGTCCCCCGTCACCAGGTTTTCCTGGAACACGGCACCCCGCGCGAACGACCCGGGGAACCGCCCCGCGAAAAACTCGTTCAGGAACCGGCGGTGCTCGAAACCGCCCAGCCCCGACGGCGGCGGCATCCGGGTCGGACACGGCCCAGCCGATGTCATCGTGGCAGCGCAGGTAGGAAACCCACGCGGTCGGCGCGGGGGCGGCCGGCGGCGGGCCAGCGCCTGCTCGGCCAGGCGGACGTCCCGGGTGGCCAGGGTGGACCAGAGCATCACCATGAGCTGGTTGTCGTAGGCCAGGTCGCATTCGGGCTGATAGCGGTCGTGCGCGCCGAGGTACTGCACCAGCATCTCCGGGCCGACGATCGCCTCGGCCTTGAGGACCAGTCCCGGCGCGGCCAGCCGGGTCAGGCCGCGGAACGCCTGGAGCAGCAGGTGCGCCTCGGGCTGGTTCTGGCTGTCGGTGCCGGCCCGCTTCCACAAGAACGGCACGGCGTCCAGCCGCAGCACGTCGACGCCGCGGTTGGCCAGGGTGAGCATGGTCGCGAGCATCTGCCGGAAGACCGCGGGATTGGCGTAGTTCAGGTCCCACTGGTAGTCGTGGAACGTGGTCCAGACCCAGCCCAGCCCGGCCTCCTCGGTGAAGCTGCCGGGGGCCGTGTCCGGGAAGACCTCGGGCAGCGTGGCCTCGTAGACGTCGGGCCCGGTGCGGTCGGGATAGATCAGGTACATCTCGCGGCAGGCGGGATCACCGGCCAGGGCCTTGCGGGCCCACTCGTGCTCCCGCGCGGTGTGGTTGAGGACCAGGTCGATGCACAGCGCGATGCCGCGCCCGTGCAACTCCGCGGCGAGCGCCTCGAGGTCGGCCATGCTGCCCAGCCGCGGATCCACCGCGCCGTAGTCCGCCACGGCGTACCCGCCGTCGCTGTCCCCGTCCCTGGGCTGCAGCAACGGCATCAGATGCAGGTACGTGACCCCGAGTTCGGCCAGGTAGTCCAGATGCTGCCCGACGCCGAGCAGCGAGCCCGCGAACCGGTCGGCGTAGCAGACGTAGCCGATCATCCGGGACCGCTGGAACCACGCGGGATCGATCTCACGGCGGCGGTCCAGCAACCGCAGCAGCGCGGGCCGCTCGGCCGCCGCTTCCAGCGCGTCGAGCACCAGCTCGGTCGTGAGCCGGGTGGTATCTGTCACGCCGCCGTAGACCTGCTCGAGCGGGCCGGCGATGTCGAAGGACAGCTGGTCCAGGCGGGCCAGGAACGCGTCGGCGTCCAGGACACCGAGCCGCCGCCGCACCGCGCTCTCCGCCTCGTGGTCCAGCCTGAACACGCGATACCTCCAGGAGCACGGCCCGCCGACGATCGAGAATACGTGCCGGCACCATCCCTTGACCTCAAGCGCACTTGAGGTTTTACGCTCAGCTGAGCCCGTCCGTCCCGTGGAATGGAGAGCAGATGGCCTTCACCGACGCCGAGCAGGCCTACCTCGGCAGCCAGCCGCTCGGGCGGCTGGCCACCATCCAGCCGGACGGCAGCCCCCAGGTCAAGCCCGTCGGCTTCCAGGTCAACCCGGTGCTCGGCACGATCGACGTGACCGGCTTCAACATGACGTCCAGCCAGAAGTTCCGTAACGTCTGCCGCAACGGCCACGCCGCGCTCGTGGTGGACGACATCGCCTCCACCGATCCGTGGCGGGTGCGGTTCCTGGAGATCCGGGGCACTGCGGAGGCCCTGGACGACGGCGCGGACGGCGGGCCGCTGATCCGGATCCATCCCACCCGGATCCTCAGCTACGGGATCGAGGAACCCCCCAGCGAGCCGCACGAGACCCGGATGCAGAGCCGGGACCTGGTCTCTTAGCCGGTGTGTGCACAGCATGCGCGGGCGCCCCGGGCGGTGCGCGTACAGCATGCGCGGGCTGGCCGTGCTCGGCGCGTGGATCCGCTGTCACGGCCGCCGCGCTGACTGCCCTTCCGCACGCCCGTATCGGTTACGCCCGCGCATACTGCACGCCCACCGCCCACGTGGGTGCTGCACCTACCAGGCGGGGTCCGTGCCGTGTGCGCAGGCGTACCCGATGCCGGAGGGGCGGAAGAAGCACACCCGCGGCGGCCGTGGACGGCGGACTAGAGCACGGACCGGGGCCAGCCAGCGCACACGGTGCGGACCCCGCCCTCTCGCTCAGCTGCCAGGCGGGGCGGTGAGGGGGATGCGGGTGAGGCACAGGGGGCAGTCGGCGGCGGGCCAGACCTGGCTGGCGACAGTGGCGGCGGCGTAGCAGGGGACCGACATGGTGGCCTCGATGGCGGCGGCGCCCCGGCCCAGGGCCAGCAGGGCGCCGGCCGCGACCGGGACCGCGTCGCTCTGCCGGAGCAGGCCGAAGCAGGCGGTCACGGCGGTCCCGGCGTTGATGGCGTCGTTGACGATCGCGATCCGCCAGCCGTCCATTCGTCGTTCCATGCCGGGAGGCAGGTGGTACCCGGACTGGCTGGGGCTGGGGTCGCGGCCCGCCGGGATGAAGGCGGTGTCCAGGGTGTCCGCCACGGCCAGGGCCAGGAAGGCGCCCCCCTCGAGCGGGCCGCAGACCGCGTCGATCTGGTGCGCGTCCAGCCGGGCGCTCAGCCACTGCACATGCGGGCGCAGCCGCGCCGGGCGCAGGAACAGGGTGTCGAGGTCGAGCCACAGGTCTCCGTGGTACCCCGTGCCCAGGTCGAAGTGCCCGCGGCGCGGCTGCGCGAGCGGGGCTACCGGGGGCAGCCTCCCGTCATCGGTCATGCCGGCCTGTAGACGAGCCCGGCCGAGCCGTCCGGGAAGGTGCGCTCGGCCCGCAGCAGCGTGAGCGGCACGGGGGGAGCGCCCTGCGGGGACAGCGGCAGTCCCTCCCCGCGCAGCATGGGCAGCATCACCAGTTCCACGCGGTCCAGCGCCCCGAGGCCGGAGAACGCGCGGATCGTCCGCGGGCCGCCGACCAGGTGAACGTCACCGCCGGAGGGCCGCGACCGCAACTGGCCCACCAGGTCCGCCGGGCCCTGCCGGGCGGCGACCACGTCCTCCGGGGTGCCGGCCGGGAGCGGGCTGGAGCAGCCCTCGATGAACTCCGGGTAGCCGTGCGATATCCCTGGCTCGAAGCCGGGTGCGACGGTGATCGCGGGAACGCCGTCCGGCGTGCTCACGAACCCGTCGGCGCTGACCCCCATACGGGACTTGATCAGCATGGGCCATGGTCCTCTCCTCGCGGCCCGGCGGGCCGATTCACCGGAGACGTCAGGGCCGGTCCTGGATTCTCGACACCAGCCCGGGGTACAGAGCGCCCGTGATGGCAGAACAGGCAGGCGCAGGGCGAGGGTATCCGCTGTTCCGGCAGGTGGTCCTGGATTGCACCGACGTGAGGGGGCTGGCCGAGTTTTACCGGCAGCTGCTGGGCTGGCAGTACCGGCCGGGAGATGAGCCGCCGCCTCCGGGTGAACCGGATCCGGCGGGCCGGGACTGGCTGGTCCTGAAGGATGCCGCGGGTGCGGTCAGGATCGCGTTCCAGCAGGTGCCGGAGCTGCCCGAGGCGACCTGGCCGGACGGCCCGGTGCCGCAGCAGCTGCACCTGGACCTGTACGTGACCACCGCGGACGAGCTCAGCGGGGCTCACGACCGGGCGCTGGCCCTGGGGGCGCGGCTGCTGCAGGACCGGTCGGCCGATCCGGAGGAGCCGCTGCGGGTCTACGCCGATCCGGCCGGGCACCCGTTCTGCATCTTCCTCGGGCCTCCGCCGGCCTGAGGCTCGGCTGGCCCTGGGGGACGACCCCTGGAACCCCCGCATTCACCGGCTCGGCGAGGACACGCCTGCGGCGCGCCTCCCCTCGCCGGCTCTGCTAGCCCTGGGGGACGACCCCCTGGAACCCCCGCATTCACCGGCTCGGCGAGGACACGCCTGCGGCGCGCCTCCCCTCGCCGGTGAATCGGTCACACCTCGTGGGTGGCGTCCCAGCCGGGCAGCGGGACCGGGCCTCCGGGCAGGGCGGCCCAGAAGTCGGGTCCCGGGGGTGCCTCGACCTGGATGCGCCGGCCGCCGTCCCAGGCCGCGTCGAACCCCAGCCGCCACGAGTGCAGCAGCGTCCGGCCGGCGGCGGACTTATCGAACAGCGGGTCACCCTGGATGGGGTGGCCGACCCAGGCGAGGTGGACCCGGATCTGGTGACGCCGCCCGGTCACCGGGCTGACCGCGAGCAGCGTGTGCTCCGTGTCGCCGGCCACGGTCTGGAACGTGGTGGTGGACGGGTAGGCCCGGACCTCCTGGAACTGCTCTTCCGGCGGGACGGACCAGAGGGAGAGGGCCGGGTCGAAGGCGATCGCGGCGCGGTTGGCCGCCACCCGAACCCGGTTCTTGCGCCCCACGCTGAGCGGCAGCTCGATCGTGCCGCGGCCGGGCAGCCCGGAGGTGGCGGTGATGGCCAGATAGGCCTTGTCCACGGTGCGCCGGTTGAACTGGCGGGTCAGATCGCCATGCAGGCTCAGTTCCTTGGCCAGCAGCAGAACCCCGGAAGTCACCTTGTCGATCCGGTGCGCGGGGTACAGCTTCTCGCCCGCCTCCTCCGCGAGCCGGACCAGGTCGGTGTCGTGCCGTTCGCCCATGACGGCCAGGCCGGCCGGCTTGTTCAGCACCAGCGCCGCGTCGTCCTCATACAGCACGGTGCTGCCCCGGATCTGCGCCCAGTCGCTCACTGGGCCCACGGTATCCGGGTCCGGAGGCAACCGGCCCGGGCTCCATCCCGTACAGAGGCTGGAGGCACCCAGGCGCGACGCGCGGGGCCGCCGCCCGCGTTGGCTGCGGCCCAGGTCACAACGCCCAGGCCGGACGCGAGGCGACGATAAGTTGCCCCCGCTGATACCTTAGTTTTAACCGGAGGCGGGCTGCGGCGGCGTCCTGCGCCGGTGTCCGCCTCTACTACGCGCGGGATCTGGTGTGGGTAGATGGATTAGTGCCGCGTTGGCCGCCTGCCTGCTGGCCCTGGCCACAGGCTGTACTGGGCGTGCCGTCTCGGCGAGCATCCAGTCTCCGGCCCGGTCGGCCACATCCGCATCGACCACCCCGCCGGACAGCACCGCCTCGCCCAGCCCGTCCACATCAGCCGCCCCCGCGACGGTGGCGTCCGCGAAACTCGGGCGGCCGCTGCCCGCCGGGACCGCGGCCAGGCTGCCGGCCGGCGCCTACTACCTGCTCGCCGGCCCGGGCCTGGGCAGCCTGAACGTGTGGGAAGTGGGGCCGGGCCGCACCGTGACGCAGGTCACCCACAACCGCGCCGGTCACGGGATCGACGCGCTCGCCGCATCGGACTCGGGCATTGTCGTCGCTGACGCCGCGCACGGGACGGACCGGCTGGCCCGGTGGACCCGCCATGGCCTGTCCTGGCTGCGGCACGGCCGTCATGGGCCGCCCATCCTGGGCAGCTCGCCCGATATCCGCGGCAACGGGACCATCGGCTACGTCACCCCGCCCTCGGGATCCGGAGCCCCCCGGGACGCGGACTTCGCGATCTGGACCCAGGCCTCGTTCACCGGCCGCGCCACGGTCGTCTACCGGCAGCGCCGCCCGCTGGACGGGCCGGTGTTCGGGCCGCACGGCCAGATCGCCATCGAGGGCTGGACCGGACCGGAAAGCGCCCGCCGGCCGACCGTGCTGATCTACGCCGGCGGCCAGGTCGCGCCGCTCAGCACCGGGGTCTCCGCGATTCCCTCCCTGCTGGCCTGGGGGCACCGGGCGCCCGCGCTGGCCGTCGCGTTCCCGGGGCACCGGGCCGAGCTGCTCTCCACGGACGGCCGGCGGCGGCCGCTGCCTGCCGGCTGGCAGCCGCTGGCCTGGAACCCGTCCGGTACCCAGCTGCTCATGCAGTCCGCCACGGCCCTGGGGATCTGGTCGGCGAGCGCCCCCGGCCGGGTACGAACCGTGGGCCTGATCACCCCCCGGATGCTGATCCTCCAGGCCGTCTGGCTGTCCGGCCAAGCGCCGACGTGACCTCCGGCTCAGCCGGAGCCGGAAGAAACTCGCGCCGCGGCGGGTTCCGGGCTATGTGAGTGACGTACCGCTGTCCGTGCTGGACCTGGCGCCCGTGGCGGCCGGGACCACCGCCGGCCAGGCCCTGGAGTACACGACCAGGCTGGCCCGGCGCACCGAGGAACTCGGCTACCGCCGGTTCTGGGTCGCGGAGCACCACAACATGCCGGCCATCGCCAGCTCCGCCCCGGCCGTGCTGATCGCCCACCTGGCCGCCGCGACCTCCACGATCCGGGTGGGCTCCGGCGGCGTCATGCTGCCCAACCACGCCCCGCTGGTGGTGGCGGAACAATTCGGCACCCTGGAAGCCCTGCACCCGGGGCGGATCGACCTCGGCATCGGCCGGGCCCCGGGCACGGACCAGTACACCGCGCTGGCGTTGCGGCGCACCATGGAAGGGCTCTCGGCCGAGGCGTTCCCCCAGGAGCTGGCCGACCTCATCAAGCTGTTCAGCGCGGAGGGCCTGCGGCGGCCGATCACCGCGACACCCGGCCGGGGGGACATGCCCGCCGTCTGGCTGCTTGGCTCCAGCGGGTTCAGCGCGCAACTCGCCGGGCTGCTTGGCCTGCCGTTCGCGTTCGCTCACCACTTCAGCTCGGCCAACACCGAGCCCGCGCTCGCCCTGTACCGGCAGAATTTCCAGCCGTCCCAGTGGCTTGAGCGGCCGTACGCGATGGTGGCGGTGAGCGTGATCTGCGCCGACACCGATGAGCGGGCCCAGTGGCTCTCCGGCCCGGCCGCGCTGTCGTTCGTCCGGCTGCGGTCCGGCACGCCGGCCCCGCTGGCCAGCCCGGAGGAGGCAGCGGCATACCCCTATTCCGACCGGGAGCGGGAATTCGCCCGGGACCGGTTCTCAGGGCAGGCGCTCGGCTCACCGGAAACGGTCCGCCAGCAGCTGGCCAGCCTGCTGGAGCGGACCGCCGCCGACGAGCTGATGCTGACCACGATGGTGTACGACATCGCGGACCGGATCCACTCCTTCGAGCTGATCACCGGCAAGGTCGCGGGCAGCCTGGTGAAGGCCGGCGACTGAGCCCGCGGGCCCGCCTGACGACGGCCTGGGCCATGATCCCCGGGGCGCTCCGGAAAATACCGGCCGAGCTTTGTCTTTGCCCGGCGTTAGCCGGGGGTACACGAGGGTAGATCTGGCCCACCTTTTGAGGAGGGGCGGACGCTATGGCAGAACCGAACGGCAGCGCACAGCCTGCCGTGACCCCGGATGCTTCGGCTGGCGAACTCGTCAAGCACTTGACCGAGCAGGTGTCCCGGCTTATCCGGGACGAGCTGAAACTCGCTGAATTGGAGATGACCCGCAAGGCCAAGCGGATGGGACGCGGCGCCGGCATGTTCGGCGGCAGCGGTCTCGTGGCCCTGTACGGCATTGGCTGCCTGCTCGCGGCGGCCATTATCGGGCTGGCCGCCGTGCTGCCGGCCTGGGCGGCGGCCCTGATCGTGGGCGGGGTGCTGCTGGTGATCGCCGGTGTGGCCGCGCTCATGGGTAAGAGCCAGGTGAGCAAGGCCGTGCCTCCGGTGCCTGAGCAGACCGTGCAGAGCGTCAAGGCCGATGTGGAAGAAATCAAGGAAAGGGCACACCGATGACCGCAGCAGACAGCGCAGGAGAGCAGGGCGGCCCGGAGGCCCCGCCGGACAACCCGGAGGCGCTGGTCGAGGAGATCAACCGGACCCGCGAGGAACTCGGGAACACGGTGGAGGCGCTGGCGGCCAAGGTAGACGTGAAGGCCCGTGCCCAGCAGAAGGCGTCCGACGTGTCCGGCCAGCTCAAGGACAAGGTGCGGGACGTCACCCAGGGGCTGTCCGGCAAGGCCGGCCAGCTGAAGGGCGACGTCACCGACCGGGCGGCCGGAGCGCGGCAGGCCGTGGCCGAGAACGGCAAGACCGTGCTGGGCACCGGGCAGCCGGTCACCCAGACCATCGCCAGCCGTGCGGCCCAGGCCGGGGCCACCGCCCAGTCCGCCGCGACCCAGGCCGTAGCCACCGCCCAGTCCGCCGCGACCCAGGCCGGTGCGACCGCCTGGGCCGCCACGCCGGAGCCGGTCCAGCAGCGGGCCAGGCGGGTCGCGGCCACCGTGAACCAGCACCGGGTACCGTTCGCCGCCGCGGCGGCCGCAGGCGTGCTGCTGCTCACCGGCTGGCTCGTGGTCCGCGGCCGGCGCCGCTGATCCGGAGCCGGCCAGCCTGACGAGCCAGGCCCGATCCTGCGATCGGGCCCGGCTCGCACGGGCTTATCTAGCCGGGGCGGGCCGGGGCGGGCCAGGGCGGCCGGTCTCCACTGGCCGGCGACGGCCATTCGTGATCAACCCCGTTGTTCGTGGTTAACCCGGGATTCCGGGCCGGCCGGTCAGACCGTTATCTGGCCCAATGGCTGAAACGGGGCGGGGGAGTCCGCTTCCAGGTCCGCTGCCCCTGGGCCCGCATCCGGGCCGCCTGCTGGTCTTCCTGGTCATACAGCAGCCCGTAGGTGAACGCGTTCTCACCGGCCAGGTGCGCGCTGATGCCCAGTGCCCGGTCCACGCCCCGGGCTACCACGGCGTCCTGGTGGTCCCCGAGCACCGTCTGGACCTTCTTCATCTGCCTGGTAAACCGCCTGGCCTCCTTGCCGAAGGCGGGGCTCACGGCCTCCCCGGCGTACCGCGCCCGCTTGGCGGCCTTCCGGGCCTCGTGGTACGCACCCTCCTGGGGGTGGCCCGGGGGCGTGTGCCCGGCCTGGCGCATCCGGCGCCTCGTGCGCCGGTAAGTGCGGCGGGCCGCATCGGGCAGCACCCGGCCCGCAGGCCGGGCCGCGTCAGCCGACAGCGGCGGGTCGGCCAGCAGCTCGTCCAGCCCGTCACGCAGCGCGAAGTAGCGCGCGGAGTCCAGCGCGGCGAGCACGTTCATCCGCGCGGCCGCCTGGATCGGGGCGAAATGGCCCTGCACCCGCGCCTGGGCCTGCCCGAGCACCAGCTCGGCCGGGAGCGTCCGCAGATTCTGCCTGAGCCTGCTGGCCAGCACCTCGGCGTCCCGGGCCTCGCCGAGCACCGCGCCGAGCCATTTCAGCTCAGCCAGGATCTCCTGGGTCCCGGACCTCGGGATGACGTCGCCGAACGACTGCAGGGTGCTGCGCAGGCGCCGGGTGGTAACCCGCATCTGGTGCACCGAGTCGGGCTCATCCGCGCGGACCAGCGGGTCCAGCGACCCCAGCCGCTCCGCGTGCTCCTTCAGGTAGGCCAGCACGACGTCACCCGCGGACGCCGGCCGGGTGGCCTGGTGCCGCCCGCGGTGCCCGTTTGCGGCGGGCCGCCGGCCATCGACCGCCGGGCTGGCCGGTGCTGAGCCGTCCTGCGCTGAGCCGTCCTGCCCCGGGCCGTCCGGTCCGGGCCAGCCCAGGGCTCGTTCCAGCTTCGCTGTCCGCGGCGAGGGCCGCAGCCCCTCCTTGCGGAGCTGCGCGTCGGCCGCTCGCAGCAGCCGCGGGCCGCCCCCGGTCAGCTCGACCTCCACCTCCGCCCACTGCGAGATCACCGTTTCCTCGCCCATGGTCTGGGCGGAGACGTCATCGGCGGCGATCTCGGCCAGGGACGCGCCGCTGCCGTCCAGCAGGGTCAGAACCTGGCGCCGGGTGCTGATCCGGGCCACCGGGCGCAGCGCCTCGCCGCGGGTGTACCCGCGGACCAGCCCGGCCAGCCGGGCCGGGACCTGGCGGCCGCGGCCCAGCGGCATCTGGATCTCCCGGCGGGTCCGGCCCCCGGCCGGCAGCTTCAGGTGCCAGCCTGGGTCGCCGCCCCCGCGCCGCCGCCGCAGGGTCACCCCGTGGCGGATCAGCCGCATGTCGCTCGTGTCGTAGTACTCCGCTTCCAGGAGCTGCTCCTGCGGCCCGGACGCGCCCGCCACATTGGGCAGCTCGCCCAGCCGCGGCACGGTGGTGCCCGGGGGAGCCTCGTACTTCATCTCAGTCTCGTTGACGGTGGTACTCATGCCTGCGCCACTACCCGGCCGCCGCGCCGGTGAACATTTACGGTCACGCCGGTGAACGTGCGGATTTGCTCCCCTCGAATGCTGGAAGGCGGGCGGTCCCGTGTTTGGGGCCGCCCAGGCGGGTACTCGGTGGGCGCTAGTTCCGGAAAAGGGAGGTTCCCATGTCAACTGGGGCCATTGTGGCGATTGTTATCGTCGTCCTCGTTGTGGCTGCCGTCGTGGTCGCGGTGATGATGGCGAACCGCCGACGCCGGCTGAAGGAGCGTTTCGGGCCCGAATACGACCGGGCGGTCACCGAGCGCGGCAGCAGGCGGGAAGCAGAAGCCGAGCTCGCGGAGCGAGAACGCCACCACCGGGAGCTTGACATCCGCCCGCTGAGCCCGGCGGCGCGAGCCCAGTATTCATCCGAGTGGACCGCGGTCCAGGAGCAGTTCGTGGACGCGCCGCAGGCCGCCGTGACCGGGGCCCAAACGCTGGTCTCGGCCGTCATGGAAGACCGCGGCTACCCCACCCAGCCCTACGACCAGACGCTCGCCGACCTGTCCGTGGAGCACGCGAGCACCCTGGACCACTTCCGGGCGGCCCATGACATCAGCCAGAAGGCCGCCGCCGGCGCCGCGTCCACCGAGGACCTGCGCCAGGCGATGATCCACTACCGGGCGCTGTTCGCCGAGCTGCTCGGGGAGCCCGACGCCCGGCTCGACGGGAGGGCCGCGACCGAGGGCATCACGACCCCCACTACCCCGGACGGCCTTCCCCCGGTGAATCAGGTCCCGGCGGACCAGGCTCCGGTGGAGCAGGCTCCGGCGGACGCGGTTCCGGCGAGCCAGGCTCCGGTGAACGCGTCCGCGGAGGAGGTTCCGGCGGATCAGGACGCGGCGGACGAGCCCGTGGTGGACGAGCCCGCGGTGAACCAGGCGGCCGGCCCGGGCGCCACCAGTGAGAGCTCCGGCCCGCCTGCCGGCGACCCGGCCCGCAATCCGACCCCCGACGCGGTGCCCGCCACGCGGCGGCAGGAGAGGTGACCCAGATGACTTCGCAACGCGACGAGACCACCCCGCGCCCGGCCGGTGAGGACGTGACGGACGACCCGATCGTCCTCGAACGCCGTGACGAGATCCTGACCGGCGAGGAGCCGGCCCGGCGGGCGACGCCGAGGCTTACGACCCCGCGGCCAGTGATGAGCTGATCGGCCGGCACGAGGCGCCGGATACGAGCGGCATGGATCGCGCTCCTCTGGTTGTCCCCGCGGAGCCGGCCGACTCCGACTCGGCCCCCTCCGACTCGGCCACCCCCGAGATGGGCGCCCCCGAGATGGGCGCCCCCGAGATGGGTGCATCCGAGCTGGGCACCCCCGGGACGGGAATGCCCGGTTCGGCGCCCTTCGGATCCGAACCCGCTGACCCGGCCGATCCGGATTCGCCGGCGACCTCGTCCGCGCCCGCGGCACTGGATGAGCCCGGTGTGGCTGAGCCCGGTGTGGCTGAGCCCGGTGTGGCTGAGCCCGGCATGGATGAGCCCGGTCTGGCTGAGCCGGTGGTGGCTGAAACCCCGGAGCCGGCCGTCTCCGGCCCGGCCGCCGGGGCCACCGGCGCCGGCATTCCCGCCGCGGCCCTGTCCGAGCAGCAGTGGCCGGCCATCCAGGCCATGTTCGTTGACGATCCGAAGGGTTCGGTGCAGCGGGCCGCGGCGGCGGCAGATGAGGTGGTGAAGGCCTTCGTGGCCTCCATCGAGAGGGAGCAGGCGGCGCTCAGCACGGCGTGGGAGAAGGACGCGACCACGGAGGATCTGCGCACCGCGCTCCAGCAGTACCGGGCCTTCTGCGGCCGGCTGGAGGGCCTGGCCTGATGGTCTTGGTCACCGGCCCCGGCCGCTCCCGCAGCGGCGGCCGGCGCCGGTGACCATCTGGTGGCCCGGCCTGCCGTCCCGGCCCGATCCCCCCTGGCGGCCGGCCTGGCGGGCCGGGCCTTCCGCGCTCAGGACGGGCCGCGGCGGAGCCTCACCCGGTACGAGTAGTGCGCCGGGTCGAAATAGCTCACCGCCAGCTCGACCGGGGTGTCGGCGTCGTCGGTGTACAGCCGGTCGATCCGCAGCACCGGCTGGCCGGGCGCGAACTCCAGGTGCAGCGCGACGGACGGAGGGGCGGCCGCCGCGGTGATGCTCTGCTCCGCGCCCTTGATCGACCGGGCCATCCTGGCGTCGATCAGCCCGATGACCGTGATCCGGCTGCGCCGGCCCGCGGCGGCCAGCTCCGGAACGTCGCTGATCAGCGCCCCGACCGGCGGCGGCAGGAATACCGCGGTGTGGCAGAACGGGACGTTCGCGTGCCGCCGGATCAGCGTGAGCACGTGCACGTCGTCGGAGGGCAGCCGGAGCCGGCTCGCGGCCTCCACGTCCGCCGCGTGCCGCAGCGGCGTGATGACCTCGCACTCGGTGTCCAGGGACAGGGCCATCAGGTCCTCGACGGAGCCGAAATGCCGCAGGTAACGGTCGGCCTCGGCCACCGGGTAGGTGCCGCGGCCGGCCACCCGGTAGATGATGCCCTCGGAGACCAGGTCCTGCATCGCCCGCCGGACCGTCTGCCGGCTCACCGAATGCCGCGCGGACAGCTGTTCCTCGGTGGGCAGCTGCTGGCCGTCGGCGTACTCGCCGTTGCGGATCGCGTCCCGCAGTGAGGCGGCCAGCGTCCGGTAGGCGCTGGACCTGACCTGGTCGGGCACGGGCTCCCGCTCCTCCCTGCTCCCGGGGCGTCCCCGGGGCCGGCTCCGGGGCGGCCGCGGGGACGCCCGGGCCCGACTGGCCGGCCCAGGCGGTTGCGTCGCAAAATGGCCGTACATATCTTAGATTCAGTCGGCCAACTGCGGGAGAGGTGCCAGGTGCCGGAGCCAGCGGACTCGCTCGCCGGGCGGCTCGCCCAGTGGGCCCACGACCTCGAGCCGACCGGGGAGGACCTGGCCCTGGCGGACCGGTCGCTGGCCGACACGGTCGCGGTGGCGCTGGCCGGCCGCGAGCACCCCGTGATGCGGCTGGCCGGGAGCCTGCCGGAAGGCCCGCGCTGGGCGGTCGCCGCCCACGTCCTGGACTTCGATGACTTGCATATGCAGTCCACCACCCACATCAGCGCGGTCTGCGTGCCGACCGCCCTGGCCCTCGGCGCGGGCGCCCGGGCCTACCTGGCCGGGGCCGGGGTGATGGCCCGGCTCGGCAACGCGCTGGGATGGCGGCACTACTCCGCGGGCTGGCACGCCACCTGCACCGCTGGCGCGCCGGCCGCCGCGGCCGGGGCGGCGGTCGCGCTGGGCCTGGGCCCGGAGGAGATCGCCACCGCCATCGCCCTCGCGGTGCCCGGCGCAGGCGGGGTGCAGCGGGCGTTCGGCACCGACGCCAAGTCGCTCCAGGTGGGATTCGCCGTGGACGCCGGGATCCGGGCCGCCACGCTGGCCGCAGCCGGCGCGCAGGCCGATCCGGCCGCCCTGGATGAGTGGATGACCCTCGTCGGCGGCGATCCCGGGGCGGCCGACCTGTCCGGGCCCGCGGTCCCGGGCGGCCTGGCGGTCAAGATCTACCCGTGCTGCTACGCGCTGCAGCGCCCCATCAGCGCGCTGGGGGAGCTGGCCCAGTCCGGGCCGCTGGACCCGGCCGAGGTGCGCCGGATCGTGCTCCGCACCCCCGAGGGCACGCTGACCCCGCTCATCCATCACCGGCCGGGCACCGGCCTGCAGGCCAAGTTCAGCCTAGAGTACGCCGCGGCCACCGCCCTGCTGGACGGCTACCCGGGCTTCGCCAGCTTCACCGACGCTGCGGTGAACCGGCCCGCCGCACGCCGCCTCATCGAACTGGTCGAGGTAAAGAGCGAGCCGGGCGGGACCTGGCTGCTGGATGGCGAGCTGGTCGCCGAGCTGCACACGGCCAGCGGCGGCGTCGCGCAGATCAGCCAGCGGTTCCCGCCCGGGTCACCCGCCCGGCCCGCCACCACCGCCCAGCTCCAGGCGAAGATCGCCGACTGCCTGGCCGGGCTGGATCTGCCGGGTCTGGACGTGGCCGGGGGCGGCCAGGAACCCGGCGCCGCGGCGTGGACCTGGCCGAGCGGCGCCGACCTGCTCCGGGACTTCTGCTAGCGAGGGACGGCCATGGATGAGCTGAGCGAGGAGGAGCGCGCCATCGTCGGCCTGGTCCGCGACTTCGTGGACCGTGACGTCAGGCCGGTGGCCTCGGAGCTGGAGCACGCGAACACCTACCCGGAGAAGCTCATCAAGCAGATGAAGCAGCTGGGTATCTACGGGCTGGCCATCCCCGAGCCGTGGGGCACCGCGCGGGTCAGCACTCCCTGCTACGCCCTGGTCACCGAGGAGCTGTCCCGCGGCTGGATGAGCCTGGCCGGGGCCATGGGCGGCCACACGGTGGTGGCCAAGCTGCTCCTGGACTACGGCACCGACGCGCAGAAAGAGCGGTACCTGCCCCGGATGGCGACCGGCGAGATCCGGGCCACCATGGCGCTCACGGAACCCGGCGGCGGCTCCGACCTGCAGGCCATGCGCACGACCGGGCGCCGCGATGGCGATTTTTATCTCATTAACGGTTCCAAGACGTGGATTACGAACGCCCGGCGTTCCGCGTTGGTCGCGTTGCTCTGCAAGACCGATCCGGCTGCCCAGCCCCCGCACGCCGGGATCAGCATCCTGCTGGTCGAGCACGGGCCGGGGTTCACGGTCTCGCGTGACCTGCCCAAGCTGGGCTATAAGGGGGTGGAGAGCTGCGAGCTGTCCTTCGACGACTTCCGGGTGCCGGCGGACGCCCTGCTCGGCGGCCAGGAGGGCGAGGGCTTCGGCCAGATGATGCGCGGCCTGGAGATCGGCCGGATCCAGGTCGCCGCCCGGGCCGTCGGGGTCGGCCGCGCCGCGCTGGAGGACTCGATGCGGTACGCCCAGCAGCGGGAGAGCTTCGGCCAGCCCATCTGGCAGCACCAGTCGGTCGGCAACTACCTGGCCGACATGGTCACCAAGCTGACCGCCGCCCGCCAGCTGGTCCTCTACGCCGCCCGCTGCTTCGACGCGGGTGCCCGGGCGGACATGGAGGCGGGCATGGCCAAGCTGTTCGCCTCGGAAACCGCCATGGAGATCGCGCTCAACGCGGTGCGCATTCACGGCGGGTACGGCTACTCCACCGAGTTCGACGTGGAGCGCTACTTCCGCGACGCCCCCCTGATGATCGTCGGCGAGGGCACCAACGAGATCCAGCGCAACGTCATCGCCCGCCAGCTCATCAAGCGGAACTCGGTCGCCCCGTGAGCGAAGCGGACAAAGCCGTCATGGTCAGCGGGGAACTCCCTCTGGAAGGGCTGCTGGTCGTCGCGCTGGAGCAGGCGGTGGCGGCCCCGTTCGCCACCCGCCAGCTCGCCGATCTCGGCGCGCGGGTGATCAAGGTCGAGCGGGCCGGCGCGGGCGACTTCGCCCGCGGCTACGACCAGTCGGTGCACGGCCAGTCGAGCTACTTCGTCTGGCTGAACCGGGGTAAGGAAAGCGTCGAGCTCGACGTGAAGCAGCCCGCCGACCGGTCCCTGCTGGACGCCATGCTGGCCCGCGCGGACGTGTTCGTGCAGAACCTGGCGCCCGGCGCGGCCACCCGGCTCGGCCTGGGCGCGGAGCAGCTCGCGGCCCGCTACCCGCGGCTGATCGGCTGCTCGATCTCCGGGTACGGCCCGGAGGGCCCGTACGCCGGCAAGAAGGCCTACGACCTGCTGGTGCAGTGCGAGGCCGGGCTGCTGTCAGTCACCGGCACCCCGGCGAAGCCGGCCAAGGCCGGGATCTCCGTAGCCGACATCGCGGCCGGGATGTACGCCTACTCGGGCGTGCTGACCGCCCTGTACGAGCGGGAGCGGACCGGCCGCGGCGGCTGCTTCGAGGTGGCCATGCTCGACGCGCTGGGTGAATGGATGAGCCAGCCCTACTACTACAGCGTCTACGGCGGCCGGCCCTCGCCGCGCACCGGGGCGCGGCACGCCTCGATCTCCCCGTACGGGCCCTACCCGGCCCTGGGTGGCCAGGTGTTCCTGGGGATCCAGAACGAGCGCGAGTGGGTGGTGCTCTGCGAGCGGATCCTGGGCCGCCCGGACCTGGCCAGCGACGATCGTTTCGCCACCAACCCGGCCCGGGTCGCCCACCACGACGAGCTGACCGCGATCCTCACCGGGGCGTTCGCCGGGATCGGAGTGGACCAGCTCGAGGCGTCGCTGGAAGCGGCGGGCATCGCCAACGCCCGGATGCGCGATCCCGGGGAGTTCGCCGCCCACCCGCAGCTGGCCGCCCGGGACAGGTGGCGCGACGTCGATTCCCCGGGCGGGCAGGTCCGCGCGCTGCTCCCGCCGGTGACGGTGCCCGGCCGGACCGCCGCCATGGGCGCGGTCCCGGCGCTCGGGCAGCACACGACAGCCATCCGCGCGGAATTCGGACGTCCACGGCAGGAGGCATCACCATGACCACGACCCAGGCATCCCCCACGGCGCAGCTGCCGCATTTCTCTCTGGTCATCGACGGCCAGCTGACCGAGCCCGTGTCCGGGCGCAGTTACGACAGCGTCGACCCGTTCTCGGGCGCCCCGTGGGCCACCGCCGCCGACGGCGGCGAGGCCGACGTGAACCTGGCGGTGGCGGCCGCGCGCCGCGCGCTGGCCGGGCCGTGGGGGCAGCTGACCGGGTTCGGCCGCGCCCGGCTCATGCGGAGGCTGGCCGAGCTCATCGCGCGGGACGCCGACCGGCTGGCCGAGTTCGAGACGCGGGACACCGGCAAGCTGCTCCGCGAGATGCGCGGGCAGCTGGGCAGCATCCCGGACTGGTTCTATTACTTCTCCGGGCTGGCCGACAAGCTCGAGGGCTCGACCATCCCCGCGGACAAGCCGAACTTCCTCGTGTACACGCGGCGCGAGCCGGCCGGCGTGGTGGCGGCCATCGTCCCGTGGAACTCGCCGCTCCTGCTGCTCTGCTGGAAACTGGCGCCCGCCCTGGCCGCCGGCTGCACGATGGTGGCCAAGCCCAGCGACTATTCCCCGGCGTCCGCGATCGCGCTGGCCAGCCTGGTCGAGGAGGCCGGCTTCCCGCCCGGCGTGTTCAACGTGGTGAGCGGGTTCGGGCCGGAGGTGGGCAAGGCGCTGGCCGCGCACCCCGGCGTAGACAAGATCGCGTTCACCGGGTCCACCCAGGTCGGTGCCGAGGTCGCCAAGGCCGCGGCCACCAACATCACCGGGGTGCTGCTCGAGCTGGGCGGCAAGTCCGCGCACCTGGTCTTCCCCGACGCCGACCTCGACGCGGCCAGCAACGGGGTGGTGGCCGGGGTGTTCGCAGCGACCGGGCAGACCTGCATGGCCGGGTCCCGGCTGCTGGTGCACCGGAGCGTGCACGACGCGCTCGTGAGCAAGATCGTCGCCCGGGCGGAGGCCATCAAGCTGGGCGACCCGCGGGAGGCCGCGACCGAGATGGGGCCACTGGCGACCGGACCGCAGTACGAGAAGGTGCTGTCGTTCTTCGCCTCTGCGGCCAGCGAGGGCGCGGCCCTGGCCACCGGCGGCCAGGCGGCCGGGCACCTGGGCGGCTACTTCGTCGAGCCCACCGTGCTCACCAACGTCAAGCCGAGCATGACCGTGGCCTGCGAGGAGGTGTTCGGCCCGGTGCTGGCGGTCACCCCGTTCGACACCGAGGAGGAGGCCATCAGCCTGGCCAACGATACCCGCTACGGCCTGGCCGGTGCGGTGTGGACCAAGGACATCCACCGGGGTCACCGGGTGGCCCACGCGCTGAGGACCGGCACCGTCTGGATCAACGCCTACCGGGTGGTCGGCCCGGACGTCCCGTTCGGGGGGTTCGGGGCCAGCGGGCTCGGCCGCGAGAACGGGATCGAGGCGGTCCACGAGTACACCCAGACCAAGGCCATCTGGGTCGAGCTCACCGGCGGGACCCGCGACCCGTTCACGCTGGGCTGACGCAGCCGGGCTGACCCAGCCGGGGCTGATTCACCCGGGGCTGATTCACCCGGGGCTGGCCGGGCCGCAGGTGACCGCGGGGCGGGCGGAGCCCGCGCCCAGGGTGGCCCGGCACTGCTGGGAGCCGCCCCGGGCCACCACGGTGACCGGCTCGGCGGGAGGCAGCCCGCTGACCGTGAGCGTCCGGGTGGCCGTGCCGTCAGTGGCCGGCGTGATCGCGGCGCTGGCCAGCACCTGACCGGAGCCGGCCGCGCTGACCACCACGGTGGCGCTCTGCCCGCTGGTCAGCCCGCGGAACGTCACCTCCGCGGTGATGGTGGTCGTGCCCGTCCCCGCGCCGGTTCCCGGGGTGGTGACCGTGGCGTTGTCGAGCGCGCGGGTCACCGCGATCGTCGCCTGGTCAGGAGCCGCGGTGGCCAGCGCCACGATCGCCGCCGCCCCGGCCAGCACCGCGCCGGTGAGCAGCAGGAAGGTAGCGGCGCGGGTGGGGTAGCCGCGCGTGTCGATGCGGCGCTTGTACCAGGCCCGGACCGCGGCCAGGTTCTCCGGGTTGAGGTGCCGGGTGATGGTCAGGATCTGGGCCGCGAGGGCGCAGGCCACGGCGAGCGCGGCGCAGGCCACCGCCGCGATCGTGAGCCACCGGGCGGGCCCGCTCACCGACGGTTTGGTCGCCCCGAACACCCCGAGCCCGCCGAGCAGCGTGCCGATGATGGTCACGGTGCGGACCACCCGGTCGGTCGCCGTGTCCACCCGTTCGAGGGATTTGGCCGGGGTCAGCTCGTCGGCCAGGTTCACCCAGATCCGGTCCTCGTCGCTGACCGGGCGCACAGACTCCTGCTGTGCAGGTCCCGGCGCTGCCGCCGCTGGCGGTGCCGCCACCGGGTGCACCGGCCCTGGACCGGCGGTGTCCGAGGTCATGGCCGGTACGTCCCGGTGCAGGTGAGCTGGTGGGGGGCCGGGTGGCTGGCCACCCCCGGGCAGGTCACGATCACCTCGAACGGCTGGGGCCTGGGCCGCGACCGGAACCCGGGCGGCAGCCAGGCCCGGGCGACCTCCAGCCCCGCGCCCCCCAGCGCCTGGAGTACCAGCGCACTGAGATCAGAATGGTCCTCAGGACAGGTGTAGGTGGCAGGATCCAGTTCCACCGGGGGCACCTCCACACCGCCGTTTCGCCACTCCGGGCGATCGGCATCACCAGTTCCGGCGCCGCGCCGGACCGCCTGCCGGTGATGGCGGGCGCGTGAAACTCACGGGGCTGCTAGGACGCGACGTCACTGTACTATCCAGGCCATTCAGGGGCGCGGGAACCAGCCCATTCCGCCGGCTGCGGACCCCCCTCGGTACCCTGCTGGGCAGGCACGAGGGGGAAGCGATGACGCAAACCGCGCTGCACCGCATGATCAGGGCCCAGGCCGACGCGCTGGACCGGATCGCCGGGCTCGACCTGGCCGCCCCGGCCGCGATCCTGGCCGCCGCCCGCCGGGTGATCCTCGTGGGGACCGGCACCAGCCAGCACGCCGCGGAACTCGGCGCGATGATGCTGGAGCGGGCGGGCGCAGACGCGCGGTGGTCCGCCGCCGCCACCTGGGCTCGGTGGAGCACCGGCCCCCGGCACGCTGACGCGCTGCTGGTGATCACCCACACCGGGCAGACCGGGTACGCCGCCCGGGCCCGGGCGGAGGCACTGGCCCGCGGCGTGCCGGTGGTCTCGATCACGGGAACCGGCGCGGGCTGGCCGGAGGCCATCACGACGGTAGCGCCGGAGGAATCCGAGACCTACACGGTGAGCTACACAGCGGCCCTGGCTGTGCTGGCCCGGCTGGCCCACCTGGTGGCCGGGGCGGGCGAGGACTCCCCGGCCGGAGTGCGTGCCGACGGGTCCGCGGGTGACGTGCTGCAGGCCGCGGCGGAGATCCGGGTGGCCTGCTCCGCGCCCGCCACGCAGGATGTGCCGGTCCCGGCGCGCAGCCTCGGCATCGTCGGCTGCGGACCGTGGGGCGTCACCGCGCGGGAGGCAGCGCTGAAGATCCGGGAAGGGGCCCGGATGCTCGCCGAGGGCTTCGACGCGGAGCGCTTCCTGCACGGCAACGCGGTGCCCTTCACCGCGGCCGACGGCGTCCTGCTGCTCCAGCCAGAGGCGGACCAGGACGGGCTGACGGCGGCGGTGGGCCAGGCCGCGGCGCGGGAGGGCATCCCCGTCAGTGTGGTCAGCCTTCCGGACAGCGGCCTCTCCCCGCTGCTCGCGCAGCTTCCCATGACCGTGCACCTGCAGCTCCTGGCGGAACGGTTCGCCCTCCTGCGCGGCCAGGATCCGGACACGGTCATCGCCAGCGCCTGGGCGGACCCCGGTCTGTGGCAGATCGGCATGCCGGCGGCTCCCGGATAGGGCTGGCCCGTGGGCCACGCGGGCGGGCCGCGTGAGCATCCCGTGACCGCACGCTAACCCCGCGCGGGAGCGGATAACTCCTTGGTCAACCAGTCTGCGGACCGGGCTGAAATGCCCTAATATCGGCACGCTAGCAGGGCGGGTGATCGACAGCGGGGACCGAGAGCGGGGACCGGTGTGGACTTGCGATAACGGGCATGCCATTTCCCCGGGGGATGAGTTTTGCGGCCGTTGCGGGGCGTACGTGCGGCCCGGTGACCTTTCCGGGTCGCCGGATGCGGTCCAGCCTGGACCGGAAGCCGGACCAGGGGCAGGCGGAATACGCTGGTGACCCCCCGGGAGAATATGCGCCACTCTTCACCAGCGGGTCGTTCACCGAATTCATCGCGGCTACCTCGGAAGCCGACATTCCACCCTTTCCGTCCGGGCCATTCCCGGACGCGGTGACGCCGGACCCTTATCAGCCGCCGGCCGCCGCTGTCCCTGGCCCCGGAGCCCCTGACTTCGGGACCCCTGACTTCGGGACCCCCGGCTTTGACGCTCACGACGAGCCGGACGCTGCGGATGACAGCCCGCCGGACGTCCCGGGCTACGGCACGTGGGACAACTCAGGCCGCAGGGCGCCGGGTGGGTCCGGCCACGATGATCCGGCCGTTCCAGGCAGCGAGACGCCGGGCCTGACCGGCGCCGGTCATCCGGCCGGGCCGGACGGCGGCGCTTTTTCTCCCGATGAGACGGCGGTGCCCGGCGGTGTGGCCCCCGGCGATTTCGGGGGTGGCGGGCTGGGTGCCCCGGAGGGTGCCGGACCCGGCCTGTACGCCCGTGACGAGCCGGACGATCCCGGCCGGGACCTGTCCGGAGACGGTACCGACACGCCAGTGTCCGGTTTTCACGCCATGCTCCGCCGGCCGGCGGACCCGGCGGCCGGGCCGCCTGCCGCCCGCGTGACGCCGCCCGCCGGGTGGGCCGCCCGGGGTGCCCGGGCCACGTCACCCGCGGAGGAACGGATCACGCCGCCCGGCGAGTGGCGTCTCCCGGCGCGCCCGGGTCCGGCGGCCTCTGGCCCTTCCGGGCCCAGCGGGATCCTGTCCAGCGATGATCCCGTGTCGAGTGGGCCCGTGAGTGGCCCCGTGTTTAGCGGCACGATGCCGGGCGCCACGATGCCGGGCGGCGCCGGGGCGAACGCAGCCAATGGCACCGGGGGGAGCGCCCGCGGGGCCAATGGCACCGCGGCTCATGGCACGGGGAGTGCGGGCACCGGCAGCACCATGACGGAAGCCCGGACCGGAAACGGGGACGAGGACGGCCCGGACACCGCGGTCGGCCTGACGGTGCCTGCTGACCCGCTGGCCGGCACCGGCTACCGCCGGCCGAGCCGCACCCGGCTCCTGGCCGGGGCGGCCGCAGTGGCGATCCTGGGCGTGACCGGAGTGACCGGAACCCTGGTCGTGATGCACAGCCACCAGACCGCCGCGTCCGTCCCGGTCACCACCAGCGCTGCGACCGGCGCCGCGTCCACACACGGCGGCGCCGGGGAAGGGACATCGGCCCTCCCCACCGCGGCGGCGGCCAGGTGGAGCTCGCCGGTGCCGGTGGACCCGCAGACCCTCCAGGCCAGCAGCACCCAGATCACCGGCCTGGCCTGCCCGAAGAGCACCGTGTGCTACGCCACGGACAGCGGCGGCACCGTACTGTCCCTCCAGTCCGGCGGGACCTGGCCAGTGGCTAACACGGACCCGAACGGCCGCCTGATCGCTATCGCCTGCCCCTCGGGGAGGTTCTGCCTCACCGTGGACGCCGCGGGGTACGCCACCCCGCTCAGCCACGGCGCCTGGGGCACCCCGGCGCTGGTCGGCTCCGGCTCCGGAACGCTGACCAGCGTCTCGTGTGCAGACGCGTCCTTCTGCGTGGCTGTCGACAACATCGGCGTCGCCTTCACCTACCGCGGGCGCCTCCGCGGGCTGGACCCAGCGGACGGTCGACCCGAGCGGCCAGTCGCTGAATTCGGTTTCCTGCCCCAGCTCCACCTACTGCGTAGCCGTGAGCGCGAGCGGGAACGTGTTCACCTACAACGGAACCTCCTGGAGCGGGCCGGACGCGGTGGACACCGGGCACGACCTGGTCAGCGTGTCCTGCCCGACGACATCGTTCTGCATGGCGGTGGACTCATCCGGCCAGGCGGCCGAACACTCCGACGGGCTGTGGGGACTCCAGCCGATCGGGTCGGCAGCGGCTGTCGCTGTCTCCTGCCCGGCCGCGGGATCGTGCCTGGCGGTCGGCCGTTCCGGTGCGGCCGCGAGCTACGCCAACGGCCTGTGGGCCCGCCTGCCCGCCGCGGCTCCCGGGGCCAGGATCACCACCTTGAGCTGTGCCACCGCCACCGCGTGCGTGGCCACGGACGCGGACAACAACGTGCTGTTCTACGCCCCCTCCCAGTCGGGCTGACCAGGGCGCGCCGACCGGGACGCGCCGACCAGGACTAGCCTGCCCAGGGTGGAGTCGGAGAACGGCCTGGCCGGGCATCCGGACCGGATGCGGTGGAACGCGAGGTACGGGACCGGGTTCACCCCTTCGTTCACGGCGCATCCGGTGGCGGTGGCGGCGCTGGCCCTGGACCTGCCGGACGGCCCGGTCGCCGACCTGGCCTGCGGACCCTCGGGCAGCGCGCTGCTGGCCGCGGCGCAGGGGCGGCGGGTCACCGCGGTGGACGTCTCCGAGGTGGCCCTCGGCCTGCTGGCCCGGGAGGCCTGGCGCCGCGGGCTGGATCACCTGATCACGCTGGTCCACGCCGACCTCCGCGCGTGGCTCCCCGTGCGGGGCCGCTACGCGCTGATGCTGGCCACCGGGTTCTGGGATGCCGCGGCCTTCGCGGCGGCCGTGCCGGCGGCTGGCCCCCGGCGGCGTGCTCGGCTGGGAGGCGTTCACCACGGTGGCCCGCCAGGGCCGGCCCACGCTGCCCGCCGCCTGGTGCCTGGGTCCCCGGGAGCCCGGCCACGCTGCTGCCGGACGGCATGACCGTGCTCAGCCAGGAAGACATTCCCGGCGACCAGCGGGGCACCCGCCGCCGCCTGCTGGCCCGCCGGACCGGCCCCGCCTGACCGGCCCCGGCCTGCCCCGCGGCCTGACCGCCGCCCCCTGACCGCCCGCCTGACCGGCCTCCCCAACCACCCTGCCTACCTCGCCAGTTCGAGGCGTTCCTGGCCACCGTCATCCTCGGCGTGCACCTGCGCGACCTGCCGCCCGCCGAGCGCCGTCCGTTCGTGCAGGCGGTGGCGGCGCGGGTGCCCGAGCCCGTGGTCGATTACGTCCGGCTGCAGATCCGCGCCACCGGGGCGCCGGACCAACGACCATGATCACCAGGGCGGCGCCATGATCTAGCGAGCCGCCTCGTCATAATGGCCGGATGCTGAGCGGCACCCGCCGGGACCGGCCCGGGAACCTGCTCCGCCCGCCCGGGGCGAGCGCCCGCGTGACCAACGTGGAGCTGTTCTTCGACCTGGTCTACGTGTTCGCGGTCACCCAGCTGTCCCACTACCTGGTCGATCACCAGTCGGCCGAGGGCGCCCTGCAGGCCCTGCTGCTGCTGGCCATGGTGTGGCTGGTCTGGGCGTACACCACCTGGGTCACCAACTGGCTGGACCCGGAGCGGATCCCGGTCCGGGTGATGCTGCTCGGCGCTGGCCCTGGTCAGCCTGGTCATGTCGGCCGCCCTGCCGTTCGCGTTCGCGGGGCGGGGGCTGGCGGTGGGCGGCGCCTACGCGCTATGCAGATCGGCCGGAGCGGCTTCGCGGTGGCCGGGTTGCGCGGCGAGCGGCTGCAGCGCAACTTCCAGCGCATCCTGGCCTGGTGCGTGGTGAGCGGCGCGCTCGCCGTGGCGGGCGGGCTGGTGGCCGGGCACGCCCGCGAATTGCTCTGGCTGGGGGCGGTCGCCGTCGACGTGCTCGGCGGCCTGGCCGGCTTCTACACCCCGGGCCTCGGCCGGTCGCAAACCCGGGACTGGACGATCGAGGGCAATCACTTCGCCGAGCGCTGCCAGGCGTTCATCCTGATCGCGCTGGGCGAGTCGATCGTGGTGATCGGGGCCGCGCTGTCGCGCTGTCGTCGGTCACCGGCGCAGGAGATCATCGCGTTCCTGGCCGCCTTCGTCGGCAGCGTGGGGCTGTGGTGGCTGTACTTCCACCGCAGCGCGGAGGAGGGCGCGCGAGATCATCGCCAGCTCGGCCGATCCCGGGCGGCTGGGCCGCTCCGCGTATCACCTCATCCACCCGGTGATGGTGGCCGGGATCATCGTGGTGGCGGCCGGGGACCAGCTCGTGCTCCGCAGCCCCGGCGCGGTGGGGCAGCGTGGCGGTCTCGGCGATGCTGCTCGGCGGCACGGCCCTGTACCTGCTGGGCCACGCCGCGCTTCAAGGCCGTGGTCTGGGGCCGGTGTCGTGGACCCGGATCGGCGGGGTCGTGGTCCTGGCCGCGCTGGGCGGCCTCGCCCCGTTCGTGTCGGCGCTGGTCCTCAGCGTGTGCGCGGCGGTGGTGGTACTGGCCGTGGCCGCCGCCGACTATGCGGGCCTCGGCGCCCGCGGCTAAGGCTTCCGCGGGGCGAGCAGCACGGTCCACCCCGGCGTTACTGCGCGTTCAGCGAGCGATGCAAGCCTGCCGCAGGCGGGATGTGCGCGACCTGAGGAGTCCCCCGGCCTCCCTGAGGGCCCGCCGTTGAGCACGACCGCACCACCGGTACCGGAATTCACCAGCACCTGAGCTACAGGAGGCGACGATGCACGTTCGGCAACTGCTGGGACGCGCTGGGCGAACGGCGATCACGGTCATGGCCGCGATCGGCCTCACCCTCGCGGGCGGCGGGATCGCCGGCGCCGCGAGCGCCGGCCAAGGCGGCACCCAGCCGCCCCCGGTCAAGCACGTCTGGTACATCGACCTGGAGAACGAGGGGTACGCGCAGAGCTTCGGTGATCCCGCGGCCGACCCCTACCTGGCCACGACCCTGCGGTCCGAAGGGGCCCTGCTCAAGAACTACTACGCGGTCGGGCACGACAGCCTGGACAACTACATCGCCCAGGTCACCGGGCAGTCCCCGGATCCCGCCACCATGAACGACTGCTCGGTGGAGACCCTGTTCACCCCCACCAACGTGGTGGAGAAGCCGTACCACCAGCTCGTCGGCGACGGCTGCATCTACCCGGCCTCCGTGCCGACCCTGGGGAACCAGATGTCGGCCGCCCAGCTGACCTGGAAGGCCTACCTCCAGGACATGGGGAACGACCCCACCCGGGACAACACCACCCAGACGTCCCAGGGACCCGCGTGCGGGCACCCGCCGGTCGGCGCGTCCGACCCGACCGAGGGCGCGACCGCGGCGGACCAGTACGCGACCCGGCACGAAGGCTTCATGTACTTCAAGTCGGTCATCGGCAACCAGGCCTATTGCGACGCTCATGTGCTGTCCTTCCAGCCGCTACTGAAGGACCTGTCCAAGACGTCCACCACACCGGCCTTCTCGTGGATCTCGCCCAACCTGTGCATGGACGGTCACGACGCGCCCTGCGCGGACGGTGACCCGGGCGGCCTGACCGAGATCAACGGCTTCCTGCACATCTGGATCCCGGAGATCATGAACTCGCCCGCGTACAAGCAGAACGGGATGATCGTCATCACGTTCGACGAGGGGACTACCAACACGGCCTGCTGCGGCGAGACCTCCGGCGTCTCGGCGTCCCACCCGAACAGCGCCGAGCCCGGCATGCAGGGCCCGGGTGGCGGCCGGGTCGGCGCGGTCGTCCTGTCCCCGTTCATCAAGCCGGGCACGGTGAGCGCCGTGGACTACAACCACTACTCCACGCTGCGCACCATCGAGGACATCTTCGGCCTCTCTCACCTCGGCGACGCCGCGATGCCGCAGGTCAAGTCCTTCGGGCCCGACGTCTTCACCAACGGCTGACGGTCTTCCTCAGCACCGGCGCCTCCCCGGCCACCCGCCGGGGAGGCGCCGCGCGTTTGCCGCCGCCCGGCCCCCAGCGGCGCGCCCGGCCAGCAGCAGGACGGCGCAGGCCGCGATGAGCACCGGGACCATGGTGAAGGCGGCGTGCAACCCGACGTGGTCGCCGAGCGCGCCGAGCAGCAACGGGGACACGAAGACCACGATCCCGCCCAGCAGCTGGGCCCGGGCGTTGGCCGTATCGGTCCGGCCAGGCGCGGCGGCCAGGGCGAGGGCCAGGGAGAGCGGGAACAGGTTGGCCACGCCGAGCCCGGTGGCGAACAGCCCCGGCAGGGCGGTCACGGCGTGGCTGGACAGCCAGCACACCCCGAACCCGGCCGCGGACACCGCCAGCGAGACCCACAGCAGGCCGGCGGTGCGGCCCGGCTGGCGGGTGAGCCACGCGGCCGCGACCCTTCCGGCCAGGAGCCCGGCGTAGAACACCGCCAGGGCGGACGCCGCGGCCGCCGCGGACAGCCCCGCGTCGGCCGTGAGGAGTTCCGCGCCGAAGTACACCACGCAGAACTCCACCCCGATGCCCACGGCCACCAGCCAGGCGAACAGCCAGCAGGCCAGTGGCAGGCCCGCGCGATGCGCCGGGTTCTCACCCGGCCCGCCCGCACCCGGCCCGCCCGCACCGGGGCCACCCGCACCCGGGCCACCCGCACCCGGGCCACCCGGCGCGGGATCCCCCGGGCGCACCCCCTCCCGGGACCCGGCCCGCCCGGCGGTCCCGGGCAGCGTCAGATGCCGGTAAGACAGAAACAGGACCGCGAACGCGCAGGCGGGCAGGGCCAGGCCCGCCCGCCAGCCGGCCGGGGTGGCCCGCAGGAACCCGAGCACCAGCGGGGCGGCCACGGCACACCCCGCCGCCCCGACATTGCACTCCACCAGCGCCCGGTCCCGGCTGAGCCCGTGATGGTCGGAGAGGACCGACTGGGTGACGGCCTGCACCAGCGTGCCGAACACCCCGAGAGCGCCCGCGCCCGCCACCGCCAGCCACAGCGGGCCGGGCAGCACGAACATGGCGGCGCCGCCGCAGGCGGCGAGCGCGCACCACCAGAGCACGGCGCGCCGCCCGCTGGCCCGGCAGGCCCAGGCGAAGACGGCCCCGGCCAGGGCGGCCCCCGCGGCCCAGGTGGCCCCGAACACCCCGACGATGATGTAGGGGAAGTGCAGCTGGGCCCGGAGCAGGGCCAGCGCCGGCCCGAACGCGTACAGCCAGAACGTGTACGCGCCGAGCGCGTCGTAGCACAGCCAGGTGACCGCATCCCGGGCGAACGGGCGCCCGGGGCCAGCCGGCTCAGCCCGGTCTCTGGTCAGCTGGCCCCCGGGACGGCGGTCACCTCGCGCAGCGGCTCCGGGGCCGGCCGGTCCGCGACGCCCGCCTCTCCTGGCTGTGACTGGCCGCCCGGCTCTCCTGCGCCCGTCATCGCATCCGCCTCCTCACTCGCCACCACCGGGCCTGGCTGGCCCGGGCAATGCGCGACGGCTACCCCCGGTAGCGCGATCCATGGCAGGAAGTTTCACGCAACTCCCGGTGACGTATCACGGATGTGGTGCACTTAGTGTCCGGTTTGTCCGTGTATCCCTGCACCAGATCCGTGATATGTCAGCCTGGCCCCGCCCGCACGGGACCGGACGACAGTCGTGAGCGTCCGGACAGACAGCTAGCGGGGGTGCAGGCCGCCATCGAGGGAGATGACCTGGTTGGTGAGGTACGCGTTGCGCAGGATGGCCAGGGCCAGGTCCGCGACCTCCTCCGGGCGGCCCAGCCGGCCGACGGGGATCTGCCGGCGCAGCTCCTCCGGGTCCCCGGGGAGCATCCCGGTCTCGGTGACCAGCGCGGGGGCCAGGCCGTTCACGGTCACCCCGGCCGGGGCGTAGCGGCTGGCCAGGAAGTGGGTGAGCCCGTTCAGCCCGGCCTTGGACGCCGCGTAGTGCGGGCCCACGATCCCGCCGGTGAAGGCGGCCACCGACGAGACGAACAGGATCCGGCCGAACCCCCGCTCCGCCATGCCCGGCAGGGTCCGCTGGGCCAGCAGGAACGGGGCGCGCAGGTTGACCGCGAGCATGGCGTCGAAGTCAGCGGCGGTCACCTCGTCGAGAGCCTTCGTGCCGCCCAGGCCGGCGTTGCTGACCAGCACGTCCACCGGGCCGAGGGCGTCTTCGGCGCCCTTGACCAGCCGGGCAGGAGCCTCCGCGTCGCGGAGGTCGGCGCCGAGAGCGACGGCCCGGCCCCCGGCCGAGACGAGCTGCGCGGCAACCTGGGCGGCGGCGTCCCCGTGCTGGCCGTAGCCGACTGCGACGGCCGCCCCGGCCGCCGCCAGCTGGCGGGCGATCGCGGCGCCGATCCCGCCACTCCCGCCGGTGACCAGCGCCACCCGCCCGGCGAGCCCGCCCGCGTGACCAGTGTCCGACCCTGACGCTGTCATCTTCGTCCTCTCCGCACGGCAGCTGCCTTCCCGCGACACGGCAGCTGCCTTCCCGCGACGCGGCCGGCCAACCGGCCCGGCCTGGCCAACCGGCCCGGCCGCGCTAATCATCCGCATCCACCCAACCCGCCCGCACCGCCCCGCACCCCGCGCAGATGGCCGGGATCCGGGCCGATTACCCGGACCGCCGCTGAGTCGCTGTAAGCTATGTGCGCTTGGCGGCCATGAGGCGGAGTAGCTCAGTCAGGCAGAGCAAGCGGCTCATAATCGCTGTGTCGCCGGTTCAAGTCCGGCCTCCGCTACCAGTTCGTGCAGCCCGCCGCGGCGGTCCGGCTACGGGTCCGCGGTGCGCGGGTGCTGCGTGTGCTGCTGTCCGCGGCCCGGGAATGGTGCCTGGCTGCGGGCTGTTGTCTGTCCAGGTGGACCGCTGTGCTGGCAGTGCCTGTTCCTAGCGGGCCACTGTCCTTACAGTAGATCTGCCCGTATTCCGATCGTCCCAGAGAAAGGCACTCCATCGTGGCTGCCACCGACGTCAGGCCCAAGATCACTCTGGCCTGCCAGGAGTGCAAGCACCGTAACTACATCACCAAGAAGAACCGGCGCAATGACCCGGACCGGCTCGAGCTGAAGAAGTACTGCCCGAACTGCCGTTGCCACCGGGCGCACCGCGAGACCCGCTAACTCCCGCGTGGCCGTCAACAAGGACTACGCCGGCCGGTCGTTCCCGGCGACGGAGCCCTACGAGGTCAGCCGGGTCAAGATCGCCGAGTTCGCCAACGCGATCGGCGATCCCAACCCGGTCTACCGGGACCGGACGCGGCCGTCGCGGCCGGCTACCCGGACGTGATCGCCCCGCCCACGTTCCCCATCGTGGTGACCATGGCCGCGTCCGGGCAGGTCATGGCCGATCCGGGGCTCGGCATCAACTACGCCCTGGTGGTCCACGGGGAGCAGCGCTTCATCTACGGCCGTCCCCTGCACGCGGGGGACGTGGTCACCGCCCAGTCCACGATCGAGAGCATCAAGACGCTCGGCCGCAACGTGGTGCTGACCACTCGCACCGAGGTCCAGACCAGGGACGGCGAGCAGGTGTGCACGGCTTACTCCACCGCTGGTGGAACGCGGCACGGCAGAGGAGGCGGAGTGAGCGCGGTGGTCAAGTACGCGGACGTCGAGGCGGGCGCGGAACTCCCGCCGGCCAGCTACCCCGTGGCCCGGCTGGACCTGGTCAGGTACTGCGGCGCGTCTGGTGACTTCAACGTCATCCACTGGAACGAGCGGATCGCCAAAGCAGTCGGGCTGCCGGACGTCATCGCGCACGGCATGTTCACCATGGCCCAGGCGGCGCGCTACGTCACCGACTGGGCTGGCGATCCCGGGGCCATGACGCAGTTCGGGGTCCGGTTCTCCGCCCCGGTCGTGGTGCCCGACGACGACGCGTTCGTGAGCATCGAGGTCAGCGGGACCATCGAGGAGAAGCTGGACGACAACCGGGTCGTGGTGGCGCTGACCGCCCGGTCGGGCGGGGACAAGGTGCTCACCCGGTCCCGCGCGGTGGTCCGGCTGCCCTGACGCCGCCCATGGCTAACGTCCGCGAGCAGGTCAGACTGTCCCGCTTCACTACTCTCGGCCTGGGCGGACCCGCCCGCCGTTTCGTGGTGGCCGGCACCGACGAGGAGATCATCGCCGCGGTACGGGACGCCGACCAGCGCCGCGACCCTTTGCTGGTCCTGGGGGGCGGCAGCAATCTGCTTATTTCCGATAACGGTTTTCCCGGCACAGTCATCCAGGTCGCGACCAAGGGCATCCACCGGATGACAGGACCGGATGAGGCCGGACTGGATCGCGCGAGCCCGGACGAAGCTGGCCCGGCCCGGCCCGGGACGGGTGCGCTGGTGACGCTGACCGTCGCGGCCGGCGAGGAGTGGGACACGGTCGTCGCGTCCTGCGTGGCCGCCGACCTGGCCGGGCTGGAATGCCTGTCCGGCATCCCCGGGCTCGCGGGCGCCACGCCCATCCAGAACGTCGGAGCCTACGGCCAGGAGGTGGCCGACACCCTCACCCGGGTCAGGGCCTACGACCGGGCCCGGGCCGAGGTAGTGGAACTGGCCGCTGATGACTGCGGTTTCGGGTACCGGACCAGCGCCTTCAAGCGGAGCATCACGCCGCCGGCGGTGACCGGCCGGTTCGTGGTGCTCGGGGTGACCTTCCAGCTGATCAGCGACCGGCGGTCCCGGCCGGTCCGGTACGCGGAGCTGGCCGGGGCCCTCGGTCTCGAACCAGGCCGCCCGGACCAGCGCGGGCGGGACGACGCCGCCCAGAGCGGGCGGGACGACGCCGCGCGGGCTCCGCTGGGCGACGTCCGCTCGGCCGTGCTCCGGCTGCGCCGCGGCAAGGGCATGGTGCTCGACCCTGGTGACCCGGATAGCCGCAGCGCGGGATCGTTCTTCACCAACCCCATCCTCGACGCGGGACAGTTCGCGAGACTGCGCCGGGTGGTGGACGAGCGCAGCGGCGCGGCAGTGCCGATCCCGCAGTTCCCGGCCGGCCCCGGCCGGGTGAAGGTGCCGGCCGCCTGGCTCATCGGGCAGGCCGGGTTCCGGAAGGGTTACCAGGGCGCGGGCGGCAGCCGCCCTGGACCGGCCGCGCACATCTCCACCAAGCACACGCTGGCCCTGGTCAACCCGGGAGATGCGAGCACGGCCGAGGTGCTCGGCCTGGCCCGGGAGATCCGCGACCGGGTCCACGACATCTTCGGCGTCGAGCTGGCCAGCGAGCCGGTGCTGGTCGGCGTCAGCCTGTGAGCGTGGCCCAGACCGGCGAGCGAGCCTGGGCCGTCAGGCCCGGGCGAACGTCGGCTGGCCCGGTGAGCACGGGAGGTTCTTGATGATGGCCAGGCAGGCAGCAGCGGGGCGCGCCCTCGTGCTGGGCGGCGGCGGGCTGTCCGGCATCGCCTGGGAAACGGGGGTGCTGGCCGGGCTGGCGGCGGCCGGCGCCGACGTCAGCACGGCGGACTACGTGCTGGGCACCTCGGCCGGGGCCACGGTGGCCGCCCAGCTCGGCAGCGGGCTGTTCCTGACGGACCTCTTCGAGCGGCAGACCGAACCCGGGCTGCAGTCCGCCGAGCTGTCTCCGGACATCGGGCGGGTCATCGAGCTCATGAAGTCCTGGGAGAATCTGCCGCTGGAGTACCCGGACCCGGCCGAGCTGCGTCGCGAGGTGGGCCAGCAGGCGCTCGGCGCGGACACCGTGCCCGAGGCCGAGCGGCGCGCGGTGATCGCCGGGCGGCTGGCCCGGCACTCCTGGCCATCCCGCCAGCTCGCCGTGGTCGCGGTCGAGGCGCACACGGGCGACGTCCGGGTGTTCGACCAGGCCTCCGGCGCGGATCTCGTGGACGCCGTGGCGGCCAGCTGCGCGATCCCGGGCATCTGGCCGCCGGTCACGATCGGCGGGGGACGCTACATCGACGGGGGCACGCGCTCCGCGACCAACGCCGACCTGGCCGCCGGCTACCGGCGGGTGCTCATCCTGGCCCCGATGGCCGACCCGGCGCTGGACGAGCAGGTCGCCGGGCTGACGCAGGGAGCCGACGGCGGGTCCGTCCAGGTGCAGGTGCTCGCGCCGGACGATGATTCCCTGGCGGCCATGGGGATCAATCCGCTGGATCCCGGGGTACGTGCGCCGGTCGCGCACGCCGGGTACGCGCAGGGACAGCAGGCCGCGGCCGACATCGCCCGCCTGTGGCAGCTGCCCGGCCACTAAGCCCGGCTCAGGGCCAGTGCGAGCCTGTCAGGCTGGTGAGCAGGACGGCGGCCAGCGTCCCGGCCAGCAAAAACGGTCCGAACGCGAGAAATGACTTCCGGGACGCCCGGCGGGTGACGATCAGGCCCAGCCCGGCGACGGCGGCGAACAGGTACCCGAGGAACAGCCCCGCGGCCAGCGCGCCGGGGCCGAGCCAGCCCAGGTACAGGCCTAGGAGGCCGGACAGCTTCACGTCCCCCCAGCCGAGGCCCGCCGGGTAGATGAGCACCTGGAGCATGAAGAATGCCCAGGCCAGGGCCAGGCCGAGCACGGCGGTGAGGAAATGGTGGCCGCCGCCCGGCAGCAGCAGCGCGGCGATCCCGAGCAGGGCCAGGGCGATCGGGTAGGAGGGCAGGGTCAGCGGGTCAGGCAGCCGTCGGCACCTCGCGTCGATCACGGCGAGCGGGACCCCGACCCCGGCCAGGTAGCAGAACGCGGGCAGCGGCAGGGTCGGCCCGAAACGCAGCGCCATGACCGCGCAGGCCAGTGCGGTGCCCAGGATCAGCGCCCACCGGGTCCGCCGCCCGCCCCACGGTCGATCCGCCGGCACCGGCCCGGACATCTGTGGGGCGGACATCTGTGGGGTGGTCGGGTGTGCGGCGGTTGGCTGTGGGGCGGTTGGCTGCGGGGCTGCCAGCTGTGGGGCGGCCAGCAGGCGGGCAGTGTGCCTGCTGGCCGCCCGCCCCGCGAGCAGCCCGGCCGCCGCCGCGGCCGCGACGGTGACGCTATCTGCCGGGGTCACCGGCTGCCCTGGTTCATCGGTCCTCTGGTTGATCGGCCCGTGGTCCGCAGGCCCCCTGGTCCGCGGGTGGCTCCGGTAGTCCTTGGCTCCGGGGGTCTGCGGCCGGGGGGTCCGCGGCCCGGGGTCCGCAGAACGGTGGCTCGGCTTAGCCGCCGTTGATGCTCTGGATCTCGGCTACCGGGAAGGGCGGGGTCCGGCCGGTCATCTGGATGGGCGGCAGCGCGTTCGGCCCGGGGCCGTTGAGTGCCCCCGCGCCCCAGGTGGCCGACCAGGTGATGGTGGCGCTGACCGATGCCCCGGCCACCGGGGCCTGCCAGAGGACACCGCAGTCGGGCGGGGTGCCTGCGCCGGCGCCTGCGGGCACGTGGCCGACCCGGTAGCGCGAGCCGTCCGGCCCGCACGCCGAGTACGGCGTCCCCGGCCCGTTCGCGCCGACCGAGAACGCGCCCTTCGCGGCGGGCTGCGCCCATACGCTCACGCTCTCGCCGCCCAGCGTCGCGGTCACCACGTAAGCGTCGGGGCGGCCCGTGGTCGCGCTCACCGGCCGGGTCTGGCCCCAGACGTAGGTGGCCAGGTTGACGTATCCATGGCCGGCCGGGTTCACGGTCAGCCTGGGCGCGGGAATCGCCATGTGGTTGTAGGCGTAGTCGGCCAGGGTCTGGAGTGGCACCGGGGGGGCAGGCGGAGCCTGGCCCGGTGCGGTGAAGAAGAACAGCGGCAGCGTGTAGCACTGCCGCTGGGCCGCCTTCGACGCCGCCGGGTTAACGGGCAGCTGCCACCAGGTCCCGGGCGGCACTGGCTTGTCCTTGAGCAGCGTCCTGGCCTGCTGCACCGACCGGTAGACGCCGAAAGGCGTGCCAGGCACCGCGCTGCCGAACTGCTGGATGATCAGGGTGCTGCCCGCGGTGGTGTCGCCGGCCGGCTGCCACAGGCAGGGCGGCGGCGCGACCGGCAACTGGACGTGGCTGGCCGCGGCGCCCACGTCGCCCTTGAGCGTGATCAGGCTGCTCAGCAGGACAGAACAGGTGCTGCCGGTGCAGCCGACCCCAGATCCGGCTGTGGCCGGGGCGGCCATCCACCACGGCGTCAGCAACCCGGCGAGGGCGAGAAGGGCGGCCGCGGTTCGCCGCATCATGGCTTGCACTCCTGCGCCTGCGGATAGTACACGACTGGGTACACCGATATTACCCGCCACCGGCCATTAGCCTGGGCCATCACATTCGTATTCATATAGTAGTGCTGGCTGGCGGGGATCCGGCCGGCGATGTTCTTCCCGGTGGCCAGGTCGGTATTGCGCGAGCCGGCGTTGTCGAAGCATTCGGACACGTCTATGGCACCCGCTGTAGCGGGATCGGGGAAGGCGCGCATGTGCGAGAAGATGATGGTCCCGGTGAACGATTCTGTGGTCACGCTGGGCTCGCTGAGATTGGCTTTGAGTGCGCTGAGCACCTGCCCGGAAGCGTAGCCCGTCCAGCGGTCGTCCTGATTCCCGCGGTACTCGGCGTAGAGGAAGGCGAGCAGGAAGTTCTTGGCCGCGATGACCGCGGGTACTTCGCCCGGGTCGGCAGGCAGCCAGCCGGGCATGACGACACGCACGTTGCCGCCGAATGGCGGCCAGTTCAGTGGTCCCGCGGGCCGGTGCGCCGGGCCGGCCAGGTTCCCGGCGCGGCCGGTCGTGCCCGCGCCCGTGGCCGTGCCCTTTCCCGCGCCCGTCCCCGAACCCGCGGGGCGGAAGGCCGTCGGCGCAGCGGCCCCGCACCCGGCCGCCAGCAGTCCGCCCGCGATAACCAGTCCCGTGATGGTCAGGCTCGCGGCCGCCAGTTTGGTGGTGACCACTGCCGATGTGGCCAGCGGCTTGGTGGGGGCCGGGGCTGAGGTGGCCAGGCCCGTGGTCAGCGGGCGGGTGGTGGCCAGGGCCGGGGCGGCCAGCCTTCTGGCGAGCATGCTCCTGGCCAGCTGGCCCGCGCGGGCCAGGCCGCGAGGCGGGCATGCCCAGGCCCGGCGGGGCTCTTCCCGCATGCGCTGCCCTCCCTGTCGTCGGCTGCGCTGACGGCGGGAACTCTACCAATACTGATTTGGCCGGTAAGACCGTTATCGGAAATGAAAGCTGCCGGTAAAACTACTACGAGAATTAAGACTAATGTACTAACCAACTAAGAATAACAAGTCACACCAGCCTGCTTTCACTGCCGTTCCCGCGTGCCCCAGGGATACCTTCCCGTCACAGCGGCCGGGAGTGGTTATTACGAGCCGGTGACTTTCCGGTTTATGCCCGCAGAGGGCAGGTTCGTGTGCCTTTATGGTGAACAGCGCTGCATCATCTCAGGAGCCCGGAGGCGCACGGCGTAAGCACGCCCGCCGTCAGCAGGGAGATTGTCAGGGAATGCCAAGTGACCGGGGTACGCTGCCGCGAAGTTTGGCAGGAAGTGACGACCAGCGCACGATCTGGCCAGAGGCGACCGCCCCGTCCGGGCGCCGGCTGCCGAGTGCGCCGCGGGAACGCAAACCCGCGCTGGCCGCGCTGGCGGTGCTGCTGATTCTCGGCGGCGCGCTAGGGGCCGGGCTGCTGGTGATCCAGGGCAGCAAACGGGTCGCCGCCATCGAGATTTCCCAGCCGGTCGGGGCAGGCCAGCGGATCCCGGTGACCGCCATGCAGCCGGTGCAGATAGCCGCAGGCTCCGGCCTGGCCTATGTGCCCTGGGACGAGGCCAGCCAGGTCGCCCGGTTCTACACGGTCAGCGCCATCCCGCAGGGCACGTTGCTGACCAGGGAGATGGTCGCCAGCAGCGGTACCCCTGTGGCCGGGAAGGCCGTGCTGGGCCTCGCGCTCAAGGACGGCCAGCTGCCGCACGGCCTGCAGGACGGCGATCACATCGACATCTACCAGGTCAGTGACGCGCAGGAAACCTGTCCCGGCGGCTCCGGGGGCACGCTGGCCGCCGACGCGGTTGTCCTCGCGATCGGCACGCCCTCCACCATCTCCGGCAGCACCGCGATCGCCGACGTGGAGGTGGCGCTCAACCCCTCCGACGCCGGCCCGGTAGCCTGCAACGCCGCCAACGGGATCGTGGGCATCGCGGTCCTGCCCAACGGGGGCCGGGGTGCGGCCGACGCCGCGGGAGCCAATGCCGGATCCAGTACGGCGGGCAGCAGGACGGCGGGCGGCAGCACGGGGGGCGGCAGCACGGCGGGCAGCACGCCCACGCCGTCGGGCCCGGCCGGGCCGGGAGGCACGGCGTCCGCCTCGGCAGCACCCGGTACCGGATCTGGGTGACGCCGGGTGCTGATCGCAGTCGCGGCCGACAAGGGAGCGCCCGGGGTCACCACCGCGGCCGTAGCCCTCGCCGCGGTCTGGCCGCGGGCGGTGCTCCTCGCCGAGTGCGACCCGGCGGGCGGTGATCTCGTCTACCGCCTGCCCAGCGAGGGCGGCGACCGGCTCGACCCGCGGCGCGGGCTGCTCAGCCTGGCCGTGGCCGCCCGCCGTGATCTGCAGCCCGCCCAGCTCTGGGCCCATGCGCAGAAGCTCCGCGGCGGCCTGGACGTGCTGCTCGGGGTGACCACCGCGGAGCAGGGAGCGGGGCTGGAACCGCTCTGGGGGCCGGTGGGCACCGTCCTGGCCGGGCTGCCGCAGGCCGACGTGATCGCGGACTGCGGCCGCCTCGGGGCGGACGGCCCCTACTACGACCTGCTGGCCTGCGCGGCCGCCGTCGTCCTGGTCACCCGGCCCAGCCTGGGCGAGGTCGTGCGGCTGCGGGACCGCGCCCAGGCTGTCTCCCTGGGCGTGCACCGGCGTACCGGCCGCGGCACCCGGCTCGGCGTAGTGGTCGTCGCGGATCACCGGGTCTTCAGCCGGGCGCTCGCGGAGGTCGGCCAGGTGCTCGGCCGCGACAGTGCGGCCAGCGTGCTGGGCGGCATCGCGTTCGAGCCCCGGAGCGCCGAACTGCTCCGCGGCGAGTGGGGCGGCCGGCTCGACAAGTCGCTGCTGATCAGGACCGCGCGGGACGTCGCCGGGCAGCTGGCCGGGCCAGCCGGCCGTGACCGCGGCGTCCGCCCGGGGTGAGGCACCGGCCTGCCGCCCGGCTCCCGGCCCGGCCCGCCGCCCTGCTCCTGGGCCGGCCCGCCGCCCGGCTGCCGGGCCGGCCCGCCATGCCGCGGGCCGCGCCGGGCCGGACAGGCACCGGGCCGATCTCCCGGCCGCCGAGCCGGGCGGGTGGTGACGGCATGGACCACACCCTCGTCAAACGGCTCCGCGGCGAAGTCGGGACCCGGCTGGCCGAGCAGCGGCGGCTGGACGCCGCCGGGGGGCTGCCGCTCATGTCCGGCGAGGACGAGCGGCAGTTCGCCCGGGCGCTCGTCGCGCAGGTGCTGGAGGATCACGCCCGCAACGAGATCACCGCAGGCCGGGTCCCACCCAACGCGCAGGAGGAGGAAGATCTCGCGGCCGCGATCCACGCCGCGCTCTTCGGGGTCGGGAGACTCCAGCCGCTGCTGGATGACCCCTACGTGGAGAACATCGATATCAACGGCTGCGACCGCGTGTTCGTCGGCTACGCGGACGGCCGCGAGATGATGGCCGACCCGGTCGCGGAGACCGACGACGAGCTGGTCGAGCTGATCCAGATACTCGCCGCCTACTCCGGCCTGTCCAGCCGCCCGTTCGACACCGCCAACCCCCAGCTGGATCTCCGGCTGCCGGACGGGGCCCGGCTCTCCGCGGTCATGGACGTGACGCTGCGTCCCTCGGTGTCCATCCGCCGGGCCCGGCTGGGCAAGGTGTTCCTGGCGGACCTGGTGGGCAACGGCACGCTGCTGCCGGAGGCGGCGGCGTTCCTCGCGGCCGCGGCCACCGCGCGGAAGAACATCATGATCGCCGGGGCGACCAACGCGGGGAAGACCACGCTGCTGCGCGCGATCGTCAACGAGATCCCGCCGGGGGAACGGCTGATCACCGTGGAGCGGGCCCTCGAGCTGGGCATCGACCATTTCCCCGAGCTGCACCCGAACGTTGTCGCGTTCGAGGAGCGGCTGCCGAACATGGAGGGCCAGGGTGCGATCTCCATGGCCGAACTGGTCCGCCGGTCACTGCGGATGAACCCCAGCCGGGTCCTCGTCGGCGAGGTCCTCGGCGACGAGATCGTCACCATGCTGAACGCGATGTCCCAGGGGAACGACGGCTCGCTGTCCACCATCCACGCGAACTCCTCGCTGGAGGTGTTCAACCGGATCGCCACCTACGCCATCCAGTCCGCCGAGCGGCTGCCGGGGGAGGCGACCCACATGCTGATCGCCGGAGCCATCGACTTCGTCGTGTTCGTGGAGAAACGCAACGAGTACCAGCTCGGCGGCCGGCTGCGCCGGTTCGTCAGCAGTATCCGGGAGGTGACCGGCGTAGACGGCCGGGTGCTGTCCAGTGAGGTGTTCGCGCCCGGCCCGGACGGCCGCGCGGTCCCGCACGCGCCCGTCTCCTGCCTGGCCGAGCTGGCCCAGCACGGTTACGACCCCGTCCGGGGGGCGCTGGTGAACGGCCTCATGTCCGGTGCCCCGCTGCTCGCCGTCCTGGCCGGCGCGCTGGCCGGGGCCGGCCTGCTCCTGTTCGCCGCCGCCGTCCGCGGTCTGCGGCCGCGCCCGCCGGGCCGGCGGGCGGGCTGGCTGGAGCGCCAGATCCGGGGGATCGCCGGGACCCGCGGCGCGCTGGCCCTGCTGGCCGGGGCACTCGCCGTGGCGGCCACCCGGTGGATCGTGGCCGGGATCGGCGTGGCCCTGCTGGTCCTGGCGTGGCGCACGCTGGGCGGCGCGGCGGGGGAGCGGCGGGCCATGGCGCGGCTGGAGGCCCTGGCCACCTGGACCGAGTCGCTGCGGGACACCATCGCCGGGGCGGTCGGCCTGGAGCAGGCCATCCCCTCGTCGCTCCGGGTGGCCGCGCCGTCCCTGCAGGAACCGCTGGCCCGGCTGGTGGACCGGCTGCACACCCGGGTCCCGATGCCGGACGCGCTGCGCAGGCTCGCGGACGACCTGGACGACCCGAGCGCGGACCTGATCATCGGCGCGCTGATCATCAACGCGCGGCTGCGCGGTCCCGGCCTGCGGGACCTGCTGGGCGCGCTCTCCACGGCGGTCCGGGAGGAGCTCGACATGCGCCGGAAGATCAACGCCGAGCGCCGGTCGACCCGGCGCAGCGCGCAGATCGTGGTGCTCGTGTCCGTGGGCCTGGCCCTGGGGCTGGCCGTGCTCAACCCGGGCTACGTGCACGTCTACGACAGCCCGCTCGGCCAGCTGGTGCTGGTGGTCGTCGTGGCCCTGTACGCGGCGGGCTTCGTGTGGATGCGCAGGCTGGCCACGTTCGATGCCCCGGAGCGGCTGCTCGCCGGGGGAGGGGACGGATCATGAGCGCGACCCTGACCATGGGAGCCCTGGCGGGCCTCGGCCTCTTCCTGCTGATCGTGGCCCTGGTGCCGCGCCGGGCCAGCCTGGCCCGGCAGATCGCGGCGTTCGACGCGGCGCGGCCGCCGATGAGCCAGGCCGGTCCGCAGGTCGGTGGACGGGCGGGAGAGCGAGTTCACCCGGCGGCTGGGCCGGGCCCTGGCCGCGTTCTGTGCCGAGCAGGGCTGGCAGTTCCCGTCGCTGCGGGCCAACCTGTCCCTGATCGGCAAGTCGTTCGAGAACTACCTGGCCACGAAGGTCCTGCTGGCCCTGCTGGGGTTCCTGGCCGGACCCCTGTTCCTGCTCACCGCTGAGCGCGGCCGGATTCCACGTCTCGTTCATCCTGCCGGTCTGGTTCGGCCTGGCCCTGGCCGCGGTCTTCTTCTTCCTGCCCGATCTGGAGGTCAAGCAGAAGGCGGACGCCCGGCGGCGCGACTTCCGGCACGCGATCGGCGCCTTCCTCGACCTGGTGTCGATGAACCTGTCCGGCGGGCGGGGCGTGCCCGAGGCGCTGATGGCGGCGAGCGAGATCGGGTCCGGCTGGGCCCTGTGGCGGATCAGGGACGCGCTGGCCAACGCCAGGATCAGCGCCCAGACCCCGTGGCAGGCCCTCGGCCTGCTCGGCGAGGAGGTCCGGGTCGAGGAACTGCGCGACCTGGCCGCCGCGCTCAGCCTGGTGGCCGACGACGGCGCCAAGGTGCGCGAATCGCTGAGTGCCCGGGCGGCCAGCCTGCGCCGCCGCGAGCTCGCGGACCTGGAGGGCCAGGCGGGCGAGAAATCCCAGTCGATGCTGGTGGCCCAGATGCTCCTGTGCGCCGGATTCCTGATTTTCCTTACCTACCCGGTAGTGGGGGTGCTGCTGAGCGCATGACCCGCAGCGTAAAGCCCCAGTGCTATTAACCGGCACATTAAACCGGGCCCACGATGGAGGCACGATGAGCTTATCTCACCACGACCATGACCTTTCTCCGGACCGTCCTCGGCGCCCGTCTCGCGCACCTGCGGGCGGCGGCCCGCGATAAGGACGCGGGCGCGTCCGCGGTGGAGCTCGCCATTATCACCGCCGTCATTCTCGGTATCGCGGCCGCGCTGCTGCTCGTCATCAAGAACTTCGTCACCACCGAGAGCGCCCAGATCCACGGCTGAGAAGGGGCTGATCACCGTGATGTCCTGGCTGGCCGCTGCGGCGCCGGGTGCGCGGCCCGTCGCCGCGTCGCCCGCGTGCTGCGGGCCGCGTATTGCGGCCGTGCGCGCTCCGATCGTGGCTCCAACGTGGTCGAACTCGCCGTGCTGACCCCCGGCCTGTTGATGATCTGCATGCTCATCCTGCAATTCGGGCTGTGGTTCAACGCGCGTCAGGCCGCCCTGGCGTCAGCCCAGGCAGGTGCGCTCGTGGCCCGGGAAGAGGCCGCCATCAACTCCGGCTGGGCCGGTGCGGCTCAGGACGCGGCCGCGCAGTATTACGGGAACCTGCACACGCGCCTGCTGAGCAAGGTGAGGCCGCACGCCTATGGCGATCCGGCCACGAATGTATTCGTCACCGTGAGCGGCCCGCTGGGCTATTCGGTCTTCCCGTTCTTCGGCCTTCACCTGACCATATCGGCCACCGCCGGCGGCCCGGTGGAATGCTTCCGGCCCGCGGCCCAGAACGGTTGCGGATGATGGCCCGGAGGATGATGGCCCAGAGGATGCCGACACTGGGGCGGCACCTGCGGCCGGGAGCGGGTGAGCGCGGGTCCATGTCGGTCGAGCTCGTCGTCATCGCCCCCGGGCTGATCGGCCTGCTGCTGCTGGTCGGCGCGGGCGGCCGGGTTGTCGAGGCGCAGGGACACCTGGACGGCGCGGCCCGGGACGCCGCCCGGGCCGCGTCGCTGGCGATCTCACCGGCCCAGGCGAGCCAGGTGGCGCTGCAGGCGGCCCAGGCCGACCTGGGCGCCACGAGCTGGTGCGCCGCCGGCAGCGTCCAGGCCCTGGTGGCCGGGTTCCCGGCCGCCGGCCAGCTGGTCGTCGCGGGCGACGACATCACGGTGACCGTCCAGTGCGACGTGAACATGAGCCCGTTCACCGTGCTCGGCTTCAACCCGGCCATGGTCTTCACTGGCCGGGCGGTGGCCCCGCTGGACGCCTTCGTGGAGCGGAACGGATGAGGGCGCCCACGCTGGTCTGGCCGGAGCCTGCGGAGCACCGCGAGCGGGGCTCGGTCGCCGTGTTCACCGTGGTCTTCGCCGTCGCCGTCGTCTTCCTGACCGCCCTGATCGTGGATGGGGGTATCGCCATGAACGCGAAGGAACGGGCCGCGGACATCGCTGAGCAGGCCGCCCGGGCCGCCGCGGGCAACATCAACATTGCCGGGCTGCGGGCCGGCGGGGTCGCGGCGATCGGACCCGGTGCCTGCGGGCTCGCGGCCAATCTGGTCAGCGCGTACAGCCAGCAGGACAGCAGCGGTGTGGACCGGGTCACCGGCGCGACCATGACCAGCTGCCTCGCTGCCATCGGGACGGAGACCGCCACGGTCGCGGTGACGATTACGACCCAGCCGCTGGTCGGCGGGATCCTGGGCACGTTCACCGAGACCGCCCGGGAGACGGCGACCGCGGAGTGCGGCATCGCCCGGGGGGCGGTCTGCTGATGACGCCGCCCAGGACCCGCGCCCCCCGCTCCGCCGCCCGGCCCCCCGCCCGGCGGCCCCCCGTCCGGCCCCGCGCCCGGCGGCAGCGCCGTTCCGCAGGCGATCTGGTGATCGGGCTGCTGGCCATCGCCGCGCTGGCGGCCCTCACCGTGGGGGTGCCGTTCGCGCTGATCACCGTGTTCGGGCTGCCCGTCCCGCACGCGATGCCTTCGCTGAGCCTGCTGACCCGTCAGCTGGACGTCCCCACGATCCTGAAGGTGCTGTCCCTGCTGGTCTGGCTGGCCTGGATCCAGCTGGTCTGCTGCGTGATCGCCGAGGTCAGGGCAGCGGTCCGCAACACCGGGATGCCGCGGCGGGTCCCGCTGTCTGGCGGCACCCAGGCGTTCGTGCACCAGCTGGTCACCGCCGCCCTGCTGGTCTTCGCGGCCACCACCGCGCTCTCACCCGCCCTGGCTCATCAGGCGCCGGGTGCGCCGCATCCGGTTACAGCGGGCGGTGGCCGGGTGGCCGGTTCCCCCCGGCCGTCGGCGGCCGGGGACGCCAGCCCGCCAGGGGGCCAGGACGCCAGCCCGCCAGGGGGGCGGGACGCCAGAGCGCCGGCCACCCGGGGCGTCGGTTCGCCGGGCGGCCCGGGGCGCCAGATCGCAGTCGGCGCGGGACGCGGGCCCGGCGGACCTGGCCCGCCCGCCACAGGTGGCCCATTCTCCACAGGAGGCTCACTCACCGCGGGGGGCCCACTCGCCGCAGGCCGGCCACCTCTACGTGGTGAAGCCGCCCGCGGGCCGGTTCCACGAGAGCTTGTGGGAGATCGCGCAGAAGTACCTGGGCGACGGCCGCCGGTACCGGGAGATCTTCGAGCTGAACAAGAACCGGGTCCAGCCGGACGGCTCCCGGCTCACCATCGCCAGCCTGATCCGGCCCGGCTGGGTCCTGGACATGCCCCGGGACGCACACGGCCCGGGCCTGGAGGTCATCCCGGCGGGGGACAGCCAGTCGGTCCCGGCCAGATCCGTCCCGGCCATCCCTCCGGCGCCCGCGCCGGGAGGAAACCGGGCCGGTGAGCACAGCCACGCCGAGAAGCACAGCCAGGCCGGGAACCACGATCAGGCCGGGAACCACGGTCAGGCCGGGAACCACGGCCACGCCGGAGAGCAGAGTCACGCCGGGGAGCACAGCCGGACGGCGGAGCCCAGCTCCACCCGGCGACCGGACACCCTCCACGGGTCCGCCAACGGGTCCGCGGTCAGCCATCTCCTGCGCCCCGGGCACTTGACCTACCCGGATGAGCTGGCCGCCGCCGCGCTGCTGGCCACCGGGATCCTGGCCGCCCTGGGCCGGCGACGCCGCGAGCAGCTGTGGCAGCGGGCCTTTGGCCACCGAGTGGTCGGGCCCGGCCGGGACGCGGCGCTGGCCGAATCCGCGTTGCGGGCCGGATCGGACGAGGCGTCCGCCCAGCTGCTGGACCGCGGCCTGCGTTACCTCTCCCGGGCCATGGAGGTGGCCGGGCGGATCCCGCCGGCCGTGGTCGCGGCACACCTCAGCCACGAGAACCTGGACCTGTGGGTGGCGCCCGCGGACCTGGATGCCCCCTCGCCGTGGACGGCGGTGGGTGACGGCCAGGTGTGGCGGCTACCATTCACCGCGCTTGCGCACCTCGGCGTGGACGAGCCGGATGAGGCCCCGGCCCTGTTCCCCGGCCTGGTCTCCATCGGCACCGACCGCACCGGGCGGGTCCTGGTGGACCTGGAGGCCGCCCACGGGGTGATCTCCGTGATCGGCCCGCAGACCATGATCATCGCGGTGCTGTCCGCGATGGCCATGGAACTGGCCACCAGCCGCTGGTCCGACCGGATGCACATCACGCTGGCCGGTTTCGGTGACGACCTGACCGTGCTGGCGCCGGACCGGATCGCCGCGGTGAACACCTTGGACGATGCCCTGACCAATCTTGAGGCCCACGCCATCGACGTTGCGGGGGCCATGGCCGGCGCGGGGGTCAGCTCCGTGCTGGAGGGCCGTTCACTCGGCGTCAGCCCGGACGCGTGGGAACCGCACTACCTGATCAGCGCGGTACCGCCCGGCCCGCGGGACCGCAGCCGGCTGCTCGCGCTGGCCCGGATCGGCGGCGCGGCCGCGGCCGGCTACGTGGTGGCCGGGGACGTCCCCGGCGCCAGCTGGGCCTGGGAGGTCACGCCAGAGGGCCGGCTACTGGCCGGCGCGCTCGGCTTCGACGTGCAGGCCCAGCTCATCCCGGCCCGGCAGCAGGAAGCCGTGACCGGCCTGTTCACGGCCGCGGCCCGGAAAGAGGGCGTGCCGCTCGACCCGCCGGACCCCCACGCCGTCCCGCCCCAGCAACTGGAACCCGGAAGTGAACTGCCTGTGGGCATCGACATCCTCGGCCCGGCGTCGGTCCGGGCGCCCGGCGTCCTCGAACCGGACCGGGTTCCCCTGGTCACTGAGCTCGTGGTCTACCTGGCCACCCATCCCGGCGGAGTGCATCCGAACGTGCTCACCGCGGCGCTCTGGCCCCGGGGCGTGGCCGCCGAAATCCGCGACGCCGCCGTGGCCCGGGCCACCGAATGGCTCGGCCCGGACGGCATCGGGCGTCCACTCCTGGCCGCGGACGCGTCCGGGCGGCTCCGGCTCGGCACCGGGGTCCGGGTGGACTGGCAGGTGTTCCAGGCTTTGGCCGGGCACGCGGAGCTGGCCCCGGCGGGCAGCGCCGAGGAAGCGGATTACCTGGCCCGCGCGCTGGACCTGGTGCGAGGTCAGCTGCTGGACGGCCGGCCGTCGGGCCGGTACGCCTGGCTGGCCGCTGACGACCTTGACTACGAGGTCGGCGCGCGGGTCGCGGACACCGCGCACCGGCTGGCCGGGCTCCGGCTGGCCACCGGCGATCCGGAGGGTGCGATGGACGCCGCACGCGCCGGGCTCCGTCTCGCCTTCGAGGACGAGTTGCTCTGGCGCGATCTGCTCCGGGCGGCGCATCGGATCGGCCAGGAGGACCTGCTCCGTTCCGTGGTGGACGAGGTGTGCGCCCGGACCGCCCTCGATGAGACGTTTCTCCGGATGGCCCCCGAAACCGAATCCCTCATCGACGAGCTCTACCCCTCCTGGCGCTCGACCGTCCTCTAGCTCGTGACATGTCCGTGGCGGTCTGCGGGCGGGTGCGGGGGCTGCACCGGGAAGCGGACCCCGGTGAGGTGCTCGGAGGCGGGAAACGTGGGCCTGGCCAGGGCGCTGGGCCGGGATCGATGTGGCCCATGGTTCTGATGGTGCCGACGGGATATACGAGACGGTGTGGTCCCGAGGGGCTCACGGGGCTGACGGGACAGCGGGGCGAATGTGGTGAGAGTCCGGCCGCAGCACGTGGGCGTCTGACCGGCCTCAACGGCCCGGGCCGACGGGTCAGGGTGGGCCGCGGGACCGGGGGAGGCTGAGGTCGGGTCGGGGTGAGCCGCGGGAGGCGGGGGCAGGCCCGGGAGGCGGGGGCAGGCCGGGAGTCAGGCTGGGCCGGAGGCGAGCCAGGTATCCATACCGGCCAGCAGGCGGCGGGCCACCGACGGCGGGGCGGCCGAGCCGCGCACCGACATCCGGGCCAGCTCGGCCAGATCCGGGTCCGACAGCCCGTGCACCAGCCGGGCGATCTCGTACTGCGCAGCCAGCCGCGAGCCGAACAGCAGCGGGTCGTCGGCCCCCAGCGCGACCGGGACGCCCTCGGCCAGCAGGCCCGTCAGTGGTACGTCCGCCGCATCCGCTGCGACCCCCAGGGCCACGTTGGACGCCGGGCAGACCTCCAGCGTGATCTTGCTGGCGGCGATCCGCTTCGTGAGCTCGGCGTCGCCAATCGCGGTGACCCCGTGCCCGATCCGGTCCGCGTGCAGGTCGTCCAGGCAGGCCCGGACGCTGGCCGGGCCGCAGAGCTCCCCGCCGTGCGGGGTCAGCAGCAGGCCGGAGCGGGCCGCGATCCGGAACGCCGGGGCGAACTCGCCTGCCGCGCCGCGCCGCTCGTCGTTGCTGAGCCCGAACCCGATCACGCCGCGCCCGGCGTACTGGGCGGCGAGCCGGGCCAGGGTCCGCGCCTCCAGCGGGTGCTTGGTCCGGTTGGCCGCGATGATGAGGCCGATGCCGACCCCGGTCGCGGTGGCCGCGGTGTGCGCGGCGTCCAGCACCAGTTCCACCGTGGGGGTCAGGCCGCCGAACCGCTGCCCGTAGCCCGACGGGTCGATCTGGATCTCCAGCCAGCCCGACCCCTCGGCCCGCTCGTCCTCCGCCGTCTCCAGCAGCAGGCGGTACACATCCTCCGGGGTGCGCAGCACCGACCGGGCGGTGTCATAGAGCCGCTGGAAGCGGAACCAGCCCCGCTCGTCGGCGGCGGACAGCCGCGGCGGCCAGGCCGCGGTCAGCGCCTCGGGCAGCCGGATGCCGTGCCGGTCCGCCAGCTCGACCAGCGTGGCGTGCCGCATCGCCCCGGTGAAGTGCAGGTGCAGGTGCGCCTTGGGCAGAGCCGCCACCGGCCGGCCCGCCACCGGCCGGGCCCCCACCGGCGGCCCGCCAGCGGCGGGATCGGCACTGCTAGCGGCCGCGTCATCCTTCTGCCTTCACTTCCCGGTGCCCCAAACAGCTCAGTGCCCCAACCTCAGCGCGCCTCGCTGAGCAGCTTGCCCATCCGGCTGATCCCCTCGACCAGGTCGTCGTCACCGAGCGCGCAGGACAGCCGGAAGTAGCCCGGGGTGCCGAACGCCTCGCCCGGCACCACCGCCACGTCCGCGTGCTCCAGGATGAGCTCGGCCAGCTCGGACGAGCTGGACGGCCGGATCCCGGCGATCTCCTTGCCCAGCACGCCCTTGACCGACGGGTAGCAGTAGAACGCGCCCTCGGGCAGCGGGCAGACCACCCCGGGGATGTCGTTCAGCATCGCGGTCATGGTCTGCCGCCGCCGGTCGAACGCGGTCCGCATCTCGGCCACCGCCGACAGGTCGCCGGAGACGGCCTCCAGCGCGGCCGCCTGGGCCACGTTGCACACGTTCGAGGTGGCGTGCGACTGCAGGTTCGACGCAGCCTTGATCACGTCCAGCGGGCCGATCATCCAGCCCACCCGCCAGCCGGTCATCGCGTAGGTCTTGGCCACCCCGTTGAGCACCACGCAGGTGTCCGCGATCTCCGGCGCCATCACCGGCACGGACGAGAATCGCGCGTCCCCGTAGACGAGGTGCTCGTAGATCTCGTCGGTCACGACCCAGATGCCGTGCCCGGCGGCCCACCGGCCGATCTCGGCCACCTGCTCCGGCGGGTAGACCGCGCCGGTCGGGTTGGAGGGCGACACGAACAGCAGCACCTTGGTCCGGCTGGTGCGGGCCGCCTCCAGGTCCGCCACGCTGGCCAGGTAGCCAGTCTGCTCGTCGGTCATCACGGGCACCGGCACGCCGCCGGCCAGCGCGATGGACTCCGGGTACGTGGTCCAGTACGGGGTGGGCATCAGCACCTCGTCCCCGGGATCCAGCAGCGTCGCGAACGTCTCGTACACGGCCTGCTTGCCGCCGTTGGTGATGAGCACCTGGGCCGCGGTGACCTGGTAGCCGGAGTCCCGGGCGGTCTTGGCCGCGACCGCCTCACGGAGCTCGGGCAGTCCCGGGCGCGGGCGTGTACTTCTGGAACCGCGGGACGGCGCACGCCCGCTGGGCGGCCTCGACGATGTAGCCGGGGGTGGGGAAGTCGGGCTCGCCCGCCCCGAACCCGATGACCGGCCGTCCGGCCGCCTTGAGCGCCTTGGCCTTGGAGTCCACGGCGAGGGTCGCGGATTCGGCGATCGCGGCGATCCGGGCTGAGATGCGCGGATGATCTGAAGTCATGCCTACCATGGTGGCACTCCACGGATAGTGACTGCATCGCGATTACCGGTCAGTGGGCGGCCCTGGCGGCCCGGGCAGGCAGATTCGCCCGGTACGGCCAGATGGTTCGACGGAGGGCCCCCGGCAACGTAGACTTCATCAACTGGTGGTGGTCCGCCCGGTGACGGCTGCGCTCCTGCACGGGATCGCAGTGGGATCCGGGAGGCTCAGCGGCAGTGAGTTCGTTGGCAATAAGCTCGCTGGTGATGAGCAGAGGGCAGTAGCTCAATTGGCCAGAGTCCCGGTCTCCAAAACCGGTGGTTGGGGGTTCGAGTCCCTCCTGCCCTGCGAGAGCGGTCCGCGTCCGACGCGGGCCGGTGGTATCAGCTAGTACACCGATCAGCGTTGCTTCAGGTGAGGACATGGCGACTCAGACGCGTGGCGAGGTCTCTAAGGGACGGCCGAAGTCCGGAGGTCCGGCTAAGGAAACCCGGACGTCTCCCGCGCTTTTCCTCCGCCAGGTCATCGCCGAACTGCGCAAGGTGATCTGGCCGACCCGCAAGGAGCTGATCACCTACACGACCGTGGCGCTGTCCTTCATCCTCATCATGATCGCGATTGTGACCGCCCTGGACTACGGGTTCACCAAGCTGGTTTTCGCGGTCCTGGGCTGAGCCGCCAGGCAGGTCATGGCGGTCGGGTGGCGGCACGGAAGTTAGCGGTACCGGGGCCTGCGGAACCGCAGGGAATGCAGGTCCCCGGCACCGGGGACGGGCAGCACCGGGGGTACGCAGCACCAGGGTGCGGGGCCACCGCCGCAGGCATGCGGGGGGTGGCGGCGCCAGGGAAGGTTCCTGGTGCCGGTCCCGCCGGGAGAACCTGGTGCCGCCAGGAAGAAGCGGAGAGAAAGAGCATCGTGTCCGAGTTCCAAGTGCACGTCAGTGATCAGGCCGAGGATCTGGCCGGCGCAGACGTTTCAGCCGATGAGGCCGCGGGCCAGCCGGGCGGCGACGCCGAGGCCGGGGCCGGGGCGGCGCCGTCCGCCGACGACGCCGTGAGTGAGGCGCCCGCGACCGGGGACACCTCGCAGGACGATGCCGCCGCCGGGGACGAGGCCGCGCCCGCAGACAGCGAGGCCGCCGAGGCCAGCGCCGCCGGCAGCGAAGCAGCCGACGGCGACCCTGAGGCTGCCGACGGCGACGCCGCCGAGCCTGCCGACGGCGACGCCGCCGAGCCCGCCGACGGCGGGGCCGCCGACGAGGCGCCGGAAGACGACGACCCGGTGGCCCTGTTCAAGGCGGAGATGCGGCTCCAGCCCGGTGACTGGTACGTGGTGCACTCCTATGCGGGCTACGAGAACCGCGTGAAGGCGAACCTGGAGAGCCGCACCCAGTCGCTGAACATGGAGGATTACATCTACCAGATCGAGGTCCCCGTCCACGAGGTGACCGAGATCAAGCAGGGCAAGCGGCAGCAGGTCTCAGAGAAGGTGCTGCCCGGCTACATCCTGGTCCGGATGGAGCTCACCGACGAGTCCTGGGCCGCGGTCCGGAACACCCCCGGCGTGACCGGCTTCGTCGGCCTGTCCAGCCGTCCCTCGCCGCTCAGCCTGGACGAGGTGGCCTCGCTGCTCGCCCCCGAGCCCGAGGAGAAGGCCGCCCAGACCGAGGCGGTGCGCCGGTCCTCCGTGGAATACGAGGTCGGCGAGTCCGTTACGGTGATGGATGGCCCGTTCGCCACGCTGCCCGCGACGGTGAACGAGATCAACCCCGACACCCAGAAGCTCAAGGTGCTCGTGTCCATCTTCGGCCGGGAGACCCCGGTCGAGCTCTCCTTCGACCAGGTCTCCAAGCTCTGACCCGGCCGCTTCAGCAGGAACAGGAAAAGGAACCGCAGGAAAATGGCTCCCAGGAAGAAGAAGATCGCTGCCGTCGTAAAGGTGCAGCTGAACGCGGGCGCGGCCACCCCGGCCCCGCCGGTCGGCACCGCGCTCGGCCCGCACGGCGTCAACATCATGGACTTCTGCCGTCAGTACAACGCGGCCACCGAGGCGCAGCGCGGCAACGTCGTCCCGGTCGAGATCACGATCTACGAGGACCGCTCGTTCTCGTTCGTGACCAAGACCCCGCCCGCTGCCGAGCTGCTCAAGAAGGCCGCGGGCGTGGCCAAGGGCAGCGGCGAGCCGCTCACCACCAAGGTGGGCTCGGTCACCAGGGCCCAGGTCCGCGAGATCGCGCAGACCAAGATGCCCGACCTCAACGCGACCACGATCGAGGCGGCCGAGAAGATCATCGCCGGCACCGCCCGGTCGATGGGCCTCACCGTCAGCAGCTGACCCCCTCAGCGGCCGGCCCCGGACGGCGACGGCCGGGGCGCGGGGCATATCCGCCCGGTGGTTTTCGTTTGCTGAAAGGAAGTTCCGCGACTAGCGCCACGGAACCCGCAGTGATCAGTGGCAGGGCCACGCGCTGGCCCCGATGACCACGACCTCCGCACCAGAACCAAGGAGAACGAGATGAAGCGCAGCAAGGCCTACCGCCAGGCCGCCGAGAAGATCGACCCGGACCGGCTGTACAGCCCGTCCGAGGCCATCGGCCTGGCCAAGGAGACGGCCACCACCAAGTTCGACCCCACCGTCGAGGTCGCCCTGCGGCTCGGCGTGGACCCGCGCAAGGCGGACCAGATGGTCCGCGGCACGGTCAACCTGCCCAACGGCACCGGCAAGACGGCCCGCGTGCTGGTCTTCGCGACCGGCGACCGGGCCGCCGAGGCCGACGCCGCGGGCGCCGACTACGTCGGTTCCGACGACCTGCTCGAGCGCATCCAGGGCGGGTTCCTGGACTTCGACGCCGTGGTCGCCACCCCCGACCTGATGGGCAAGGTCGGCCGGCTGGGCCGCGTGCTCGGCCCGCGCGGCCTGATGCCCAACCCCAAGACCGGCACGGTCACCGCGGACGTGGCCAAGGCCGTCACCGAGATCAAGGGCGGGAAGATCGAGTTCCGGGTAGACCGGCACGGCAACCTGCACTTCGTGATCGGCAAGGCCTCCTTCCCGGCCACCGCGCTGGTGGAGAACTACGCGGCCGCGCTGGACGAGGTGATGCGGCTCAAGCCGTCCGCGGCCAAGGGCCGGTACCTGAAGAAGGTGGCCATGGCCACCAGCATGGGGCCCGCCATCCTGGTCGACCCGGCCAAGACCCGCGGGCTCACGGAAGAGCTGGAGCCCGCGACCGCCAGCTCGACCGGCTTACCGTCGGCGCCCGGTCCGGCTTGTTCTCCGCAACGAAGACCGGCCGGGCGTTGCTCATTCCGCCCCGGCCAGCCGAGGCCTGATTTGGCCGGGGGACGGAATGCCCCTACAGTTGGGCCCGAAGCCAAAGACCGTCGGTTGCCGCCGCCTGCCCAGAGCCCTGTTAGCCAGAGCTGGGAAGCAGGGGACGGCCGAAGGACCCGCGTCAGCGGGCGGCCCGCGCAGGCGTCCGAGCTGAATCACCGTGGCCAGCCTTCCCGGCGGGCCGGTGTCCACGCCCTGGTGCCTTCGCGCCGGGGCGTTTCGCATGTCCGCTGCTCCCTCGCCGGCGCCTACAAAGCCAGGACGGCCCTGCCCAGGCCGTCCCGGATCAGGAAAGGAGGCCCATGGCGAGGGAGGACAAGGTGAGCGCGGTCGCCGAGCTCACCGAGCATTTCCAGACCTCGGATGGTGCGGTGCTGACCGAGTACCGCGGCCTGACCGTGAGCCAGCTCGCGGACCTGCGTGCAGCTCTCGGGGGCGGCACCACCTACCAGGTGGTGAAGAACACGCTGACCAAGCGGGCCGCCACGGAGGCGGGCCTGGCCAGCGAGTTCGAGCCGCTGCTGAGCGGCCCGTCCGCGATCGCCTTCGTGAAGGGGGACGTGGTCGAGGCGGCCAGGGGGCTGCGCGACTTCTCCCGGAGCAACCCGCTGCTCGTGATCAAGGGCGGGGTGCTCGACGGCAAGGCGATCAGCCCGGCGGATATCGAGCGGATGGCTGATCTCGAGCCGCGCGAGGTGCTGCTGGCCAAGCTGGCCGGTGACATGAAGGCGTCCATGGCCAAGGCCGCGGCCGTGTTCAACGCGCTGCCGGCGCAGATGGCCCAGCTGGCCGAGGCGTTGCGGGCCAAGCGGGAGACCGAGGGCGGCGCTGAGGCGCCGGCCGCGGACGGCGCACGCCCCGGACGGCGCAGCCCCAGGCGGCGCAGCAGCGGACGCCCCCGCAGCGGATGCCCCCGCAGCGGATGCCCCCGCAGCGGATGCCCCGGCAGCGGACGCCCCGCGGCAGAGGCCCCGGCCGACGCCGCCAGCGGAGTAACGCAGCGAGCAAGCCAGCTGGGCGCCGTAGCGGCCAGCGAGCAAGCCCCAGCTGGGCGCCGTAGCGGCCAGCGAGCAAGCACAGCAACGTAGGAAATTTCAGGAAGAGGAAGAAGCACCCATGGCGAAGATCAGCACCGACGACCTGCTCGACGCGTTCAAGGAGATGACGCTGCTCGAGCTGTCCGAGTTCGTGAAGCAGTTCGAGGACACCTTCGACGTGAAGGCCGCCGCCCCGGTGGCGGTCGCCGCCGCGGCGGCGGGCGGCGGCGGCGCCGCCGCGGAGGCACCCGAGGAGAAGGATGAGTTCGACGTCATCCTCGAGGGCGCGGGCGACAAGAAGATCCAGGTCATCAAGGAAGTCCGCACGCTGACCAGCCTGGGCCTCAAGGAGGCCAAGGACCTGGTGGACTCCGCGCCCAAGCCGCTCCTGGAGCAGGTCAACAAGGAGACCGCGGAGAAGGCCAAGGCCGCCCTGGAAGGCGCCGGCGCCTCGGTCACCGTCAAGTAACGATCCCGTTACGACCGGTCGTTGCCAGGCCGCGCGCGCGCGCAGCCCGGCGCGCGGCCCGGCTCGCCCGCCTGCGTCCTGGGGGCGAGAACTGTCCTGCGGACTGGGTGCCTTTTCGGGCGGCGTGGCCCGCGGACGTTGCGGATGTGCAGGTGCTCGCCGGGGTGCGGGCCCGCGGGAGGGCCCGGTGCGTGAGGCTCACGGTCAGGGCGTGCCGGAATAGAACTGCTAGGCTTACCCGTTGGTACAAGTAATCAACGCACAACCGAATGTGGTGTTCGTCACGTCACCGATATGACGAGACCACGTGGCGTCGGACTTGACGTTTTGCCACGAACGAGCCATGCTGCGGAGCAACCGTGAACCTCAGAGTGAGATACAGTTGACGAGCAGTGTAGCCGTGGGCTACACTGCCAATTTGCGCTGCACTCTTGACGTCCTCGGCATCCCAGAACCCTCGCGGCATCGCCGCAGGGCGTTTCGTGTGCGTGCGGTGAGAAGTCGGCCACAAGCTCGGAAGGACCCCTGTTGGCAGCATCGCGCAGCGTCTCGGCCGCCAGTACAGCCCCTCGTCGCGTAACTTTCGCCCGTTTCAAAGAACCTCTTGAGGTTCCCGACCTCCTCGCCCTGCAGACCGATTCGTTCGACTGGCTGCTGGGCAACGAGCGCTGGCGTGGACGGGTAGATGCGGCGCGCGAGGCGGGTGTGAAGGAGGTTCCGGAGCAGTCCGGTCTCGAGGAGATCTTCGAAGAGATCAGCCCGATCGAGGACTTTACGGGAACCATGTCGCTCTCGTTCCGGGACCACCGCTTCGAGCCGCCCAAGTACTCCGTCGAGGAGTGCAAGGACAAGGACATGCACTACTCGGCTCCCATGTTCGTCACCGCTGAGTTCATCAACAACAGCACCGGCGAGATCAAGAGCCAGACCGTCTTCATGGGTGACTTCCCGCTGATGTCGCCCCGGGGCACGTTCATCATCAACGGCACCGAGCGTGTCGTGGTGTCGCAGCTCGTCCGCTCGCCCGGCGTCTACTTCGACCGCCAGGTGGACAAGACGTCCGACAAGGACATCTTCAGCTGCAAGGTCATCCCGTCCCGCGGCGCCTGGCTCGAGTTCGAGATCGACAAGCGGGACAGCGTCGGCGTCCGCATCGACCGCAAGCGCAAGCAGAGCGTGACCGTTCTGCTCAAGGCGCTCGGCTGGGACGACGCGAAGATCCTGGAGCGCTTCGGCGAGTACGAGTCGATGCGGGCCACCCTGGAGAAGGACCACACCACCGGCCAGGATGACGCCCTGCTGGACATCTACCGGAAGCTGCGTCCCGGCGAGCCCCCGACCCGGGAGTCCGCCCAGGCGCTGCTGGAGAACCTGTACTTCAACCCGAAGCGGTATGACCTGGCCAAGGTTGGCCGGTACAAGATCAACAAGAAGCTCGGCCTGGGCCTGCCGATCCGGCAGGGCACGCTGACCGAGGACGACATCGTCGCCACCATCGAGTACCTGGTCCGGCTGCACGCCGGCGAGGAGGAGATGAAGACCGGCGAGTCCGTCATCCCGATCGAGACCGACGACATCGACCACTTCGGGAACCGCCGCCTGCGCACCGTGGGCGAGCTCATCCAGAACCAGGTCCGGCTGGGCCTGGCCCGGATGGAGCGCGTGGTCCGGGAGCGGATGACGACCCAGGACGTCGAGGCGATCACGCCGCAGACCCTGATCAACATCCGGCCGGTGGTCGCCGCGATCAAGGAGTTCTTCGGCACCAGCCAGCTCTCCCAGTTCATGGACCAGACCAACCCGCTGGCCGGGCTGACGCACAAGCGCCGCCTGTCCGCGCTCGGCCCGGGCGGACTGTCCCGGGAGCGGGCCGGGTTCGAGGTCCGGGACGTGCACCCGTCGCACTACGGCCGGATGTGCCCGATCGAGACGCCAGAAGGCCCGAACATCGGCCTGATCGGCTCGCTGGCCTCGTACGCGAGGGTCAACGCGTTCGGCTTCGTCGAGACGCCCTACCGCAAGGTCAAGGGCGGCCGGGTGACCGGCCAGATCGACTACCTGACCGCGGACGAGGAGGACCGGCACGTCATCGCCCAGGCGAACACGCCGCTGGGCGCGGACGGTGAGTTCGAGGCAAGCCGCGTCCTGGTCCGCCGCAAGGGCGGCGAGGTCGACTACATCGGCACCGCCGACGTGGACTACATGGACGTGTCGCCGCGCCAGATGGTGTCGGTGGCCACGGCCATGATCCCGTTCCTCGAGCACGACGACGCCAACCGGGCCCTGATGGGCTCGAACATGCAGCGCCAGTCGGTGCCGCTGCTCCGCAGCGAGGCGCCCCTGGTCGGCACCGGCATGGAATACCGTGCCGCCACCGACGCCGGGGACGTGATCGTCGCGGAGAAGGCCGGCGTGGTCGAGGAGTCCTGCGCGGACTACGTGACCGTGGGCAACGACGACGGGACCAGGAACACCTACCTGGTGGCCAAGTTCCGCCGTTCCAACCAGGGCACCTGCTTCAACCAGAAGCCGGTCGTCACCGAGGGCCAGCGGATCGAGGTCGGCCAGGTCATCGCCGACGGGCCGTGCACCGACCAGGGTGAGATGGCGCTCGGCCGCAACCTGCTGGTCGCGTTCATGCCCTGGGAAGGGCATAACTACGAAGACGCGATCATCCTGTCCCAGCGGCTGGTCCAGGACGACGTCCTCTCCTCGATCCACATCGAGGAGCACGAGGTCGACGCCCGGGACACCAAGCTGGGCCCGGAGGAGATCACCCGGGACATCCCGAACGTCTCCGAGGAAGTGCTCGCGGACCTGGACGACCGCGGCATCATCCGGATCGGGGCCGAGGTCGTCACCGGCGACATCCTGGTCGGCAAGGTCACGCCCAAGGGCGAGACCGAGCTGACCCCGGAGGAGCGCCTGCTGCGGGCCATCTTCGGCGAGAAGGCGCGGGAAGTCCGCGACACCTCGCTCAAGGTGCCGCACGGCGAGTCCGGCAAGGTGATCGGCGTCCGCGTGTTCACCCGGGAGGACGGCGACGAGCTGCCTCCGGGCGTGAACGAGCTGGTCCGCGTCTACGTGGCCGCGAAGCGGAAGATCACCGACGGCGACAAGCTGGCGGGCCGCCACGGGAACAAGGGTGTCATCGCCAAGATCCTGCCGATCGAGGACATGCCGTTCCTCCCCGACGGGACCGCCGTGGACATCGTGCTGAACCCGCTCGGTGTCCCGGGCCGGATGAACGTCGGCCAGGTGCTGGAGACGCACCTCGGCTGGGTGGCCAAGTCCGGCTGGGACATCGACGGCGAAGACGAGGACTGGAAGAAGCGGCTGCGCTCGGTCAGCGCGGGCGAGGCGGAAGCGGGCACGCCCGTGGCCACGCCGGTGTTCGACGGCGCCAGCGAGACGGAGATCACCGGCCTGCTCGGCAGCACCCTGCCGAACCGGGACGGGGAGCGGATGGTCGGCAGCAGCGGCAAGGCGCGGCTGTTCGACGGGCGTACCGGGGAGCCGTTCAAGGACCCCATCGCGGTGGGCTACATCTACATCCTCAAGCTGCTCCACCTCGTGGACGACAAGATCCACGCGCGGTCCACGGGCCCGTACTCGATGATCACGCAGCAGCCGCTGGGCGGTAAGGCCCAGTTCGGCGGCCAGCGGTTCGGGGAGATGGAGGTGTGGGCCCTCGAGGCCTACGGCGCCGCCTACGCCCTGCAGGAACTGCTCACGATCAAGTCCGACGACGTGCTGGGCCGGGTCAAGGTCTACGAGGCCATCGTCAAGGGCGAGAACATCCCGGAGCCCGGCATCCCGGAATCGTTCAAGGTGCTGATCAAGGAAATGCAGTCGCTGTGCCTCAACGTCGAGGTGCTGTCCAGTGACGGCGCAGCCATCGAGATGCGAGACACCGATGAGGATGTCTTCCGCGCAGCGGAAGAACTCGGTATCGACCTGTCCCGGCGCGAGCCGAGCAGCGTTGAAGAGGTGTGAGAGCGTGCCGGGTGGCCCGGGCCTGACGGCCCGGGCCGCCCGGGGGCACCACTCTCATCCGAACTACCCCAGGGGATAACACACGTGCTTGACGTCAACTTCTTCGACGACCTGCGTATCGGCCTGGCTACTGCTGACGACATCCGCCAGTGGTCCCATGGCGAAGTCAAGAAGCCGGAAACCATCAACTACCGCACCCTGAAGCCGGAGAAGGACGGGCTCTTCTGCGAGAAGATCTTCGGCCCGACCCGGGACTGGGAGTGCTACTGCGGCAAGTACAAGCGCGTCCGGTTCAAGGGCATCATCTGTGAGCGCTGTGGCGTCGAGGTCACCCGGGCCAAGGTGCGCCGGGAGCGGATGGGCCACATCGAGCTCGCCGCGCCGGTCACGCACATCTGGTACTTCAAGGGTGTGCCGAGCCGCCTCGGCTACCTGCTCGACCTGGCGCCCAAGGACCTGGAAAAGGTCATCTACTTCGCCGCGTACATGATCACGTACGTGGACGAGGACGCGCGCGGCCGGGACCTGCCGTCCCTCGAGGCCAAGATCTCGGTGGAGCGCGGCCAGCTGGAGCAGCGCCGCGACAGCGACATCGAGTCCCGCCAGGGCAAGCTGGAGAAGGACCTGGCCGAGCTGGAAGCGGCCGGGGCCAAGGGCGACGCCCGCCGCAAGCTCCGCGAGAGCTGCGACCGCGAGTGCCGCCAGATCCGGGACCGGGCCCAGCGGGAGATCGACCGGCTCGAGGAAGTCTGGAGCCGGTTCAAGAACCTCAAGGTCCAGGACCTGGAGGGCGACGAGCTGCTGTACCGCGAGATGCGCGACCGTTTCGGCCGCTACTTCCGCGGCGGCATGGGCGCCCAGGCTATCCAGGAGCGGCTGGCCAGCTTCGACCTCGAGAACGAGGCCGCCAGCCTGCGCGAGACCATCCGCAGCGGCAAGGGCCAGCGCAAGGCGCGCGCGCTCAAGCGGCTCAAGGTGGTGTCCGCGTTCCTGTCCACCCGGAACAGCCCGATGGGCATGGTGCTGGACTGCATCCCGGTCATCCCGCCGGACCTGCGCCCGATGGTGCAGCTCGACGGTGGCCGGTTCGCCACGTCCGACCTGAACGACCTGTACCGCCGGGTCATCAACCGGAACAACCGGCTCAAGCGGCTGCTCGACCTGGGCGCGCCCGAGATCATCGTCAACAACGAGAAGCGGATGCTCCAGGAGGCCGTGGACTCGCTGTTCGACAACGGCCGCCGGGGACGTCCGGTGACCGGCCCGGGCAACCGGCCGCTCAAGTCGCTGTCCGACATGCTCAAGGGCAAGCAGGGCCGGTTCCGCCAGAACCTGCTGGGCAAGCGGGTCGACTACTCCGGCCGTAGCGTCATCGTGGTGGGCCCGCAGCTCAAGCTGCACCAGTGCGGCCTGCCCAAGGAGATGGCGGTCGAGCTGTTCAAGCCGTTCGTCATGAAGCGGCTGGTCGACCTGAACCACGCGCAGAACATCAAGTCCGCCAAGCGGATGGTGGAGCGTGCCCGCCCGGTGGTCTGGGACGTGCTGGAAGAGGTCATCACCGAGCACCCGGTCCTGCTGAACCGGGCGCCGACCCTGCACCGGCTGGGCATCCAGGCGTTCGAGCCGCAGCTGGTCGAGGGCAAGGCCATCCAGATCCACCCGCTCGTCTGCACCGCGTTCAACGCGGACTTCGACGGTGACCAGATGGCGGTGCACCTGCCGCTGTCCGCCGAGGCGCAGGCCGAGGCGCGGATCCTGATGCTGTCCACCAACAACATCCTCAAGCCGGCCGACGGCAAGCCGGTGACGATGCCCACCCAGGACATGGTCATCGGGATCTACTGCCTGACCCGGGCCGCCGAGGATGCGCCGGGCCAGGGCCGGATCTTCGGCTCGATCTCCGAGGCCACCATGGCCTACGACACGGGCGAGCTGGACCTGCAGGCGAAGATCCAGATCCGGCTGACCGACTCCGCCCCGCCGCGCGACTTCACCATGCCGGAGGGCTGGACGCCCGGCACCCCGTTCCGGATGGAGACCACGCTCGGGCGCTGCTACTTCAACGAGACGCTGCCCACGTCGTTCCCGTTCGTGAACTACGAGGTCAGCAAGAAGCAGCTGTCCACGATCGTGAACGAGCTGGCCGAGACCTACCCCAAGGTGGAGGTGGCCGCGGCGCTCGACGCGCTCAAGGACGCCGGGTTCCACTGGGCGACCCGGGCCGGCGTGACGATCGCCATCGAGGACGTCATCGCCCCGCCGAACAAGGCGGAGATCCTCGACGCCTACGAGAAGCGCGCGGACAAGGTGCAGCGTGAGTACGAGCGCGGCCTGATCACCGACGACGAGCGCCGTCAGGAGCTCATCGAGATCTGGACGCACGCGACCAGCGATGTGGCCAAGGACATGGAGGCCGCGTTCCCCGAGACCAACTCGGTGTGGATGATGGTCAACTCCGGTGCCCGTGGTAACCCGATGCAGGTCCGGCAGATCGCCGGCATGCGTGGCCTGGTCTCCAACCCCAAGGGTGAGACCATCCCGCGGCCGATCAAGTCGAGCTTCCGCGAGGGCCTGTCCGTGGTCGAGTACTTCATCTCGACCCACGGTGCCCGCAAGGGCCTGGCCGACACCGCCCTGCGCACCGCCGACTCCGGGTACCTCACCCGGCGCCTGGTGGACGTGGCGCAGGACGTCATCGTCCGGGAAGAGGACTGTGGCACGGACCGGTCGCTCGCGATGAAGATCGCCGAGCCGGGCCCGGACGGGACGCTGCGGAAGCTGCCCAACATCGAGAACACCGGCACCGGCCGGACCATCGCCGAGGCCATCGAGCGTGGACGGCAAGGTCGTCGCCGAGGTGGACACGCGACACCACCGAGACGCTGATCGATCTCCTGGTCAACGCCGGGGTGGCTTCGGTCAGGACGTTCAGCGTCCTGGTCTGCGAGGCCAAGATCGGTGTCTGCGCCAAGTGCTACGGGCGCTCGCTGGCCACGGGCAAGCGGGTGGACGTGGGCGAGGCGGTCGGCATCGTGGCCGCGCAGTCCATCGGTGAGCCGGGTACCCAGCTGACCATGCGGACCTTCCACACCGGCGGTGTGGCGGGGCTGGACATCACCCACGGCCTGCCCCGGATCCAGGAACTCTTCGAGGCCCGGATCCCCAAGGGCATGGCGCCGATCAGCGAGGTCGAGGGCCGGGTCAAGGTCGAGGAGACCGAGAAGACCCGGAAGATCATCGTCACCCCCGACGACGGCGGCGAGGAGATCGCCTACCAGGTGCCGATGCGCTCCCGGCTGCTGGTGTCAGACGGCGACCACGTGCACGTCGGCCAGCAGCTGATCCAGGGTGCGATCAACCCGCACGAGGTGCTCAGGATCCTGGGCTCCCGTGAGGTGCAGCTGCACCTGGTCCACGAGGTCCAGGAGGTCTACCGGTCGCAGGGTGTGTCCATCCACGACAAGCACATCGAGATCATCATCCGGCAGATGCTCAAGCGGGTGAACGTGCTCGAGTCCGGTGACACCGACCTGCTCCCTGGCGAGCTGGTGGAGCGGCCGCGGTTCGAGAACGTCAACCGCGCCTCGGTCGAGACGGGCGGCACGCCCGCCTCGGGCCGGCCGGTGCTCATGGGCATCACCAAGGCGTCGCTGGCCACCGAGTCGTGGCTGTCCGCGGCGTCGTTCCAGGAGACGACCCGGGTGCTGACCGACGCGGCTATCCACGCCAAGTCGGACCCGCTGCTGGGCCTGAAGGAGAACGTCATCATCGGCAAGCTCATCCCGGCCGGTACCGGCATGCCGCGGTACCGGAGCGTGCGGGTCGAGCCCACGGAAGACGCCCGCTCCTCGGTGTACCCGGCGACCGCCTACGAGGAGGCCCCGAGCTACGCGTTCGGCCAGGGCGCCGGCGAGGCGATCCCGCTGGAGGAGTACGACTTCGGCTCCTACAACCGGTAAGCGGCGCCGCCCGGAGCGGGGCGGCAGGACAACGCGAAGGCGCCCGGCAGCGAATGCTGCCGGGCGCCTTCGGCGCGTTTAGGTCCCCGCCCTGCGGACAGTGGCATGGGTAAGGAACCACACGGGATTGCTGTCCAGCATGGTGAGGAGCCAGAACATGGCGACTGAGGATAAGGCGGCCAACAAGGTCACCGAGGTCAAGGGCAAGGCCAAGAAGAAGACCGGCCAGGCCATCGGCAACGAGCAGATGGAAGCCGAAGGCAAGGCCGACCAGGCCAAGGGCAACCTCAAGCAGGCTGGCGAAAAGGTCAAGGACGCCTTCAAGAAGTAGATCGCCAGACGGACCTTCTCGCTCCGGCGTAGAGCAAGCCCGGGTCGGCCGGCCGACCCGGGCTTTCCCCTGCCCGTGTTCCCCTCGGGGCTCATCCCGCGAAGCGGCGAAGGCCCCGGCCGCCGCCAGGCGACTCGACCCCTGTATCGGCCAGGCCACCCGCCGCGCCCCCCGGTCCACCAGTGCCAGCCCCACCATCGTGCTAGCGTGCAGCACATCCACCGCCACGCCCAGACGCCAGCGGGAGGGATGGGTCCGGCTCCTCGGCCCGCAGGGCCCCGCGGTCAGCCCGGCCTGCACCAGATGCCGAACCCCCAGCACCCGCGCCACCCCGCAGGCCCTCCCGCTCGGCCGGGCCCGGGATGCGCCAGCCGGCTGCCCAGTAACCGGATCCCCAGTCAGCTTGATGAGCACCTGCGGGGCACACAGCAATGCCACGCCATACCCAGCCCGGGCCAGCGTGACCACCCACGCCCCGGTGCTGTTTACCCGCGCCCGGCTATCCGCTGTGGCGTGGCTGGTGTGGTCGTCCCGCATCGCGTTGCGGAGCAGCGAGGCGGGACCGGCCACCCAGCCAGCGCCCCCCAGGCTCAAGAGCGGCCAGCCAGACGGCGTACGAGCAGCCCGCCCGCCAGGGCGGCACCAGCCGCCAGGCCGCCGGTCAGCGCCGGATGGTGGGAAGCCCACAGCTGGCAGCTCCGGGAGTGCGAGCGATCGTCGAAGATGCCGTGCGCACCATGGTCGTGACCCTCCACCCCATCCACCGGGTCGAACAGGTTGTCCGGCCTGCTGCCCGCCGGCACCTCCTGATCCGTCTGCTGCGCGTCGAACCCCGTCCTGGCCAGGTACCGGTCCAGCAGCGCGGGCGCGATCTTCTGCGCCAGCAGGGTGCCCGACCGTGCTCCCGCCGACCCAGTACTGCTTGCGCCGCGGATGATCCGCCGCGTACAGCACGCCGTGCGCGGCCACCTCCGGCTGGTAGATCGGCGGCACCGGCTGCGGGTGCCGCGGCAGGCGGGACAGCACCCAGGAGAACTGCGGGGTGTTGACCGCCGGCATCTGCACCACGGTGACGTTCACGCCGGAGTGCTCGTGCAGGAGCTCGCAGCGGAGCGACTCGGTGAAGCCATTGATCCCGTGCTTGGCTCCGCAGTACGCCGACTGGAGCGGGATGGCCCGCTCGCTGAGCGCGGAGCCGACCTGCACGATGGTCCCCGCGTTACGCGGCCGCATCCGGCTGAGGGCCACCATCGTGCCGTTGACGTAGCCCAGGTAGCTGACCTCGGTGACGCGGCGGAACTCGTCCGGCGTGATCTCGGCGAACGGCGCGAACACCGAGGTGAAGGCCACGTTGATCCACACGTCGATCGGACCGAACTGCGCCTCTATCTCCGTGGCCGCCTTCTCCACCTGGGCGTGGTCGGCTACGTCGGCCGGGATGGCGAGCGCCTGGCCGCCCGCCTCGATGACGTCCTCCGCGGCGCCGTCCAGGCCGGCCTGCCCCCGGGCGATGAGCCCCACACTGGCGCCCCGGGCACCGTACAGCCGCGCGGTGGCGCGGGCGATGCCGGCGCTAGCCCCGGTGATGACAACGGTCTGCGTCATGGAAGTTGCGTCCCTTCTGGAATAATCTGCTCGGCCGCCGTGGTTAACATCCCGGGAAGCAGGGACTGGCAGCAGCTCCCCGCTACCCTGCGAGCGTGGTTTCACCGTTGCCATCAGGGAAAAATGACATCCGGTCGGGCCGCTTGGGCCTTGATCGGCGTTCGCTTTGCCTGTAAGCAAAAGGTTGGGTACGCTAGGGCATCGCGCCCCTGAGAAGCGGGTGCGCGTGCGCTAGCGGACTGTGGCGCCATGGCTGGAAGGCTTGCGGTCGATGACCGGCGGCTGGAAGGCGTGGTAAGTGGCCAAGCGCGCGGGCCTTTCCTCTCTCGACTCCAGGCTCCGGTAGGGGCTTGTGTGCCGTGGTCACCGCGACACACCCGACCTCGGGGGTCGGAGAGACTAGGAAAACCAGCAGGTCAGGGCGGTCAAAACGCCTGGAATTACCCGCGCCTCGGGGTGCGGGAAACGGCAGAGAAGACGTCGCGCCAGCCGGCGCGGAGAACGAAGACGGAGACGCGGTGCCCACGATCCAGCAGCTGGTCCGTAAGGGCCGCCAGGACAAGGTGGCCAAGACCACCACCCCGGCCCTGAAGGGCAGCCCCCAGCGACGGGGTGTCTGCACGCGCGTCTACACGACCACGCCTAAGAAGCCCAACTCGGCGCTGCGCAAGGTGGCGCGGGTGCGGCTGACCAGCCAGATCGAAGTCACCGCGTACATCCCCGGCGTCGGCCACAACCTCCAGGAGCACTCGATCGTGCTGGTGCGAGGCGGCCGGGTCCGGGACCTGCCCGGCGTGCGATACAAGATCATCCGTGGCGCCCTCGACACCCAGGGTGTCCGCAACCGTAAGCAGGCCCGGAGCCGCTACGGCGCGAAGAAGGAGAAGAGCTGACATGCCGCGTAAAGGCCCCGCGACCAAGCGGCAGCTCGTAACCGATCCGGTCTACGGCTCACCGCTGGTGACTGCGCTGGTGAACAAGGTGCTGGTCAGCGGCAAGCGTTCGCTGGCCGAGCGGATCGTGTACGGCGCGCTCGACGGATGCAAGGACAAGACGGGCAACGACCCGGTGGTCACGCTGAAGCGGGCCCTGGACAACGTGAAGCCCACCCTCGAGGTGCGCAGCCGCCGGGTCGGTGGCGCCACCTACCAGGTGCCGGTCGAGGTTCGCGCCTCCCGGAGCACCACCCTGGCCCTGCGCTGGCTGGTCTCATACAGCCGGTCGCGCCGGGAGAAGACCATGACCGAGCGGCTCATGAACGAGCTGCTCGACGCGAGCAACGGCCTCGGGGCGAGCGTGAAGCGCCGCGAGGACACCCACAAAATGGCCGAGTCGAACAAGGCGTTCGCTCACTACCGCTGGTAATGAGCGGCACCCACCGGCCGACGATAGACGAAGCAGCGAGGAACTGAGCAGTGGCGACCCAGACCGCCGTAGAGCTCGCCAAGGTCCGCAACATTGGGGTCATGGCGCACATCGACGCGGGTAAAACCACGACCACCGAGCGGATCCTGTTCTACACCGGCATCAACTACAAGATCGGTGAGGTTCATGAGGGCGCAGCCACCATGGACTGGATGGAGCAGGAGCAGGAGCGCGGCATCACGATCACGTCTGCCGCGACGACCACGCTGCTGGCGCGATAACACCATCAACATCATCGACACCCCTGGCCACGTTGACTTCACCGTAGAGGTCGAGCGGTCGCTGCGCGTCCTCGACGGGGCGGTCGCCGTTTTCGACGGCGTGGCCGGCGTGGAGCCGCAGTCCGAGACCGTGTGGCGCCAGGCGGACCGTTACGGCGTGCCCCGCATCTGCTTCGTCAACAAGATGGACCGGGTGGGTGCGGAGTTCCACCGCTGCGTCGAGATGATCACCGACCGGCTCGGCGCCACCCCGCTGGTGATTCAGCTGCCGTGGGGCGTCGAGTCCGACTTCCGGGGCGTCATCGACCTGGTCCGGATGCGCGCGCTGCTATGGCAGACCGAGGGCAAGGGCGACAAGTACGACGTGGTCGCCATCCCGGATGACCACGCCGAGGCGGCCCGGCAGTGGCGTGACAAGCTGCTGGAGAACATCGCCGAGAACGACGAGGAAATGATGGAGGCCTACCTCGAGGGCACCGAGCCCAGCGAGGAGCAGCTCGTCGCCGCCATCCGGCGGGCCACCATCGCGGGCGGGATCACCCCGGTCCTGTGCGGCAGCGCCTTCAAGAACAAGGGTGTCCAGCCGATGCTGGACGCGATCGTGGACTACCTGCCCAGCCCGGTGGACATCCCGCCGGTCCAGGGGCACGAGGTGGACAACGAGGAGCAGGTCGTGCTGCGCAAGGCCGACCCGTCCGAGCCGTTCGCCGCGCTGGCCTTCAAGATCATGTCGGACCAGCACCTCGGCAAGCTGACCTACATCCGGATCTACTCAGGCACCCTGGAGTCGGGCTCGAACGTGCTCAACTCCACCAAGGGCCGCCGGGAGCGGATCGGCAAGATCTACCAGATGCACGCCAACAAGCGCGAGGAGCGCCCGACGGCGATCGCTGGGCAGATCGTGGCCGTGATGGGCCTCAAGGGCACCTCGACGGGTGACACCCTGTGTGACCCGTCCAAGCAGGTGATCCTGGAGTCCATGACGTTCCCCGCGCCGGTGATCAACGTCGCGATCGAGCCGAAGACCAAGGGCGACCAGGACAAGCTGGGCACCGCGATCCAGCGGCTCGCCGAGGAGGACCCGACCTTCCAGGTCCGGACCGACGAGGAGACCGGGCAGACGATCATCTCCGGGATGGGTGAACTGCACCTGGAGATCCTGGTCAACCGGATGCGGCGGGAGTTCCACGTGGAGGCCAACATCGGCCGCCCGCAGGTCGCCTACCGCGAGACCATCCGCAAGAAGGTCGAGAAGGTCGACTACACGCACAAGAAGCAGACGGGCGGGGCGGGCCAGTACGCCCGGGTGGTCATCAACCTGGAGCCGACCGGCGGCGACGGCGGCGGCTACGAGTTCGAGAACAAGATCACCGGTGGCCGCATCCCCCGCGAGTACATCCCGTCAGTAGACGCCGGAAGCCAGGATGCCGCGGAGTTTGGCGTCCTGGCGGGCTACCCGATGGTGGACGTGCGCGTCACGCTCACCGACGGTGCCTACCACGAGGTGGACTCGTCCGAGCTGGCCTTCAAGATCGCCGGATCGATGGCGTTCAAGAGGGCGGCCGCGATGGCTAATCCCGTGCTGCTCGAGCCGGTCATGGCCGTCGAGGTCAGGACCCCGGACGACTACATGGGTGAAGTGATCGGCGACCTTAACGCCCGCCGTGGCCAGATCCAGGCCATGGAGGAGCGCTCCGGCATCCGCGTCGTGAAAGCGACCGTGCCGTTGTCGGAGATGTTCGGCTACGTGGGCGACCTGCGCAGCCGTACCCAGGGCCGGGCGGACTACAGCATGCAGTTCGACTCCTACGCGGAGGTCCCGCCCAGCATTGCCAAGGAGATCATCGCCAAAGCACGCGGTGAGTAACTGCTAGTACCAACCAGAACGTCAGACAGAAGAAACGGCGCTAGGAAGCGCCTTGGCCCCACGGACGTGGGGCAGATCGCAACGAGGAGAAACCAGTGGGGAAGGCCAAGTTCGAGCGGACTAAGCCGCACGTGAACATCGGCACCATCGGGCACATCGACCACGGCAAGACCACTCTGACCGCGGCGATCACCAAGGTGCTGCACGACAAGTACCCCGACGTGAACCCCTTCACGCCCTTCGACCAGATCGACAACGCGAAGGAAGAGAAGGAGCGCGGGATCACCATCTCGATCTCGCACGTCGAGTACCAGACCGAGAAGCGCCACTACGCACACGTGGACTGCCCCGGTCACGCGGACTACATCAAGAACATGATCACCGGTGCCGCGCAGATGGACGGCGCCATCCTCGTGGTCGCCGCCACCGACGGCCCCATGCCGCAGACCCGCGAGCACGTGCTGCTCGCCCGCCAGGTCGGCGTGCCGTACATCGTGGTCGCGCTGAACAAGGCCGACATGGTGGACGACGAGGAGATCCTGGAGCTGGTCGAGCTCGAGGTACGTGAGCTGCTCAGCACCTACGAGTTCCCTGGCGACGACGTCCCGGTGATCCGGGTCTCCGCGCTGAAGGCGCTCGAGGGCGACGCTGAGTGGGGCGAGAAGATCGTCGAGCTCATGACCGCCTGCGACGACAGCATCCCCGAGCCGGTCCGGGACACCGAGAAGCCGTTCCTGATGCCGGTCGAGGATGTCTTCTCGATCACCGGCCGCGGCACGGTCGTGACCGGCCGGATCGAGCGTGGCAAGGTGCGCACCTCCGAGGAAGTCGAGATCATCGGCATCAAGGACAAGGCGCAGCGGACCACGGTCACCGGCGTCGAGATGTTTCACAAGATCCTCGACGAGGGCCAGGCCGGCGACAACGCGGGCCTGCTGCTCCGCGGCATCAAGCGCGAGGACGTGGAGCGCGGCCAGGTCGTCATCAAGCCGGGCACCAACACCCCGCACACCGAGTTCGAGGGTCAGGTCTACATCCTGTCCAAGGATGAGGGCGGTCGGCACACCCCGTTCTTCAACAACTACCGTCCGCAGTTCTACTTCCGGACCACGGACGTGACGGGCGTTGTGTACCTGCCCGAGGGCACCGAGATGGTCATGCCCGGCGACAACACTGAGATGCGCGTCGAGCTCATCCAGCCGATCGCCATGGAAGAGGGCCTGCGCTTCGCCATCCGCGAGGGCGGCCGCACCGTCGGCGCCGGCCGGGTCACGAAGATTCTCAAGTAATAAGGGTCGCCCCCGGCCCATCGGCCGGCGAGGCGGGGCCCGCCGCAGGCGGGTCTCACCGAGCCGGCCGATTCGGGGGGTCCGGGGGGGTGGCCCCCCCGGGCTAGCCGAGCCCTCAATACCTAAGGACACGGAAGGCACATGGCGGGACAAAAGATCCGCATCCGGCTCAAGGCCTATGACCACGAGGTCATCGACAGCTCGGCGCGGAAGATCGTCAACACGGTGACGCGCACCGGCGCGCGGGTTGCCGGGCCTGTCCCGCTGCCCACGGAGAAGAACATCTACTGCGTCATCCGCTCCCCGCACAAGTACAAGGACTCGCGGGAGCACTTCGAGATGCGCACCCACAAGCGGCTGATCGACATCATCGACCCGACGCCGAAGACGGTCAACTCGCTGATGCGGCTGGACCTGCCTGCCGGCGTCGACATCGAGATCAAGCTCTGAGGAACGCACCGACATGACCAATCACACCAAGGGCGTCCTCGGCACGAAGCTGGGCATGAGCCAGGTCTTCGACGCCGACGGGCGGATGGTTCCCGTGACGGTGATCGCGGCGGGCCCCTGCGTCGTGACCGCGGTACGGACGCCGGACGCCAACGGCTACTCGGCCGTTCAGCTGGGCTACGGCGAGATCGACCCGCGCCGGGTGACCAAGCCCGTGGCTGGCCACTTCGCCAAGGCCTCGGTGACCCCGCGCCGCTACCTGGTCGAGCTGCGGACCGATGACGCGACCGACTACACGCTGGGCCAGGAAGTCACCGCCGAGACGTTCGCCCCGGGCGAGCTGGTTAACGTGACCGGCAAGAGCCGGGGCAAGGGCTTCGCGGGCGTGATGAAGCGGCACGGGTTCAAGGGCCTGTCCGCCTCCCACGGCACCCAGCGCAAGCACCGCTCACCCGGTTCCATCGGCGCCTGCGCCACCCCCGGCCGCGTGTTCAAGGGCGTCCGGATGGCCGGCCGGATGGGCGGCGAGCGCACCACGACCCCCAGTCTCACCGTGCACGGGGTCGACATCGACCGCGGCCTGCTGCTCATCAAGGGAGCCGTTCCCGGCCCCAAGGGCGGCCTGATCCTGGTCCGCAGCGCCGTCCGGGCGCCGCAGACCGCCACGAAGGAGGGGGCCCGGTGACCACCGTCAGCGTCGTCTCCCCGTCCGGCCGGGGCGGCCAGGATGTGGAGCTTCCCGACGAGATCTTCAGCGCGCCGGTCAACGTGCCGCTGATCCACCAGGTCGTCGTGGCCCAGGAGGCCGCGGCCCGGCAGGGTACGCACGCCACCAAGACCCGCGGCCTGGTCCGCGGCGGCGGCAAGAAGCCCTACCGCCAGAAGGGCACCGGCCGGGCCCGCCAGGGTTCGCTGCGTGCCCCGCAGTACGCGGGCGGCGGCACCGTGCACGGCCCGCAGCCCCGCTCCTACGTGCAGCGCACGCCGAAGAAGATGAAGGCCGCCGCGCTGCGAGGCGCGCTGTCTGACCGGGCCGCCAACGGCCGGATCGCCGTGGTCACCGGGTTCGTGGACAGCGATTCGCCGCGCACCCGCGACGCGATGGCCGTGCTGCGCACGGCCATCGGCCTGCTGGACGGCAAGCTCAACGCCCGGGTCCTCGTCGTGGCTGAGGCTGAGGACGAGCGGACCTGGAAGAGCCTGCGCAACGCGCCGGGCGTGCGGCTGCTGGCCACCGGCCAGCTGAACACGTACGACGTGCTGGCCAGTGAGCACATCGTGTTCACCGAGGCGGCCCTGTCCGCGTTCACCGGCCAGCCCATCACTCCCAGTACGGACCAGGCGGAGGCCCCGAAGCGGCGGGCCAGCAAGCCCAAGGCCGACGCCGCGCCTAAGGCCGACGCCGCGCCTAAGGCGACGCACCGCCAAGGCTCAGCACGGCCGACGATGCCGAGCCCGCGGGTGAGGCCGCGGCCCCGCCCGCCGATGAGGCGCAGCCCAAGGCCCCCCGCCGCCGCACCACCCCGAAGGAGGGTGAGGAGCAGTGAGCTCGAACCGGATCCCGGACCACCGGGACATCCTGCTGCGCCCGGTGATCTCGGAGAAGACGTACCGGCTTGCCGACGACGGCAAGTACACCTTCCTGGTCGCTCCCGACGCCAACCGGACCCAGGTCCGGCAGGCGGTCGAGGCCATCTTCGGAGTCAAGGTGACCGGCGTCAACACGCTCAACCGGGCGGGCAAGCGCCGCCGTACCCGGTTCGGCTGGGGCCAGCGGGCATCCACCAAGCGGGCCATCGTGAGCCTCGCCGAAGGGGAGCGCATCGATGTCTTCGGCGGCCCGGTCAGCTAGGCCACCGGCCACATCCTGAGGAGCTTGAGCACACATGGCTATCCGCAAGTACAAGCCCACCACCCCGGGACGGCGGGGTGCGAGTGGCGCGGACTTTTCCGAACTCACCCGAGACAAGCCGGAGAAGTCGCTGGTCCGCCCGCTGACCTCGCGCGGCGGCCGTAATGTGCACGGCCGGATCACGGCGCGGCACCAGGGCGGCGGCCACAAGCGCGCCTACCGGCTGATCGACTTCCGGCGGCACGACAAGGACGGCATCCCGGCCAAGGTCGCGCACATCGAGTACGACCCCAACCGCACCTCCCGGATCGCGCTGCTGCACTACGCCGACGGGGAGAAGCGCTACATCCTCGCCCCCCAGGGCCTGTCCCAGGGGGACCGGGTGGAGAACGGCGCGGGGTCCGACATCCGGCCGGGCAACTGCCTGCCGCTGCGGAACATCCCGACCGGCACCGTGGTGCACGCGATCGAGCTCCGGCCCGGCGGCGGCGCGAAGATCGCGCGCTCAGCCGGATCCGGGGTCCAGCTGCTGGCCAAGGACGGCGGCTTCGCCCAGCTGCGGATGCCCTCCGGCGAGATCCGCCGGGTCGACGCGGCCTGCCGGGCCACCGTCGGCGAGGTTGGCAACGCCGAGCAGGGCAACATCAAGCTCGGCAAGGCGGGCCGTAACCGGTGGAAGGGACACCGTCCCACGGTCCGCGGCGTCGCGATGAACCCGGTCGACCACCCGCTGGGCGGCGGCGAGGGCAAGAGCTCCGGTGGCCGGCATCCGGTCAGCCCCTGGGGCAAGCCCGAGGGCCGGACCCGGAAAGCCCATAAGCCTAGCGACCGGCTGATCGTCCGCAGGCGCAGCAAGAAGAAGCGGTAGGAGCACCCAACGATGCCTCGTAGTCTCAAGAAGGGCCCGTTCGTCGACGACCACCTGAGCAAGAAGGTGGACGTGCAGAACGAGAAGGGCACCAGGAACCTGATCAAGACATGGTCGCGGCGTTCCATGATCGTTCCTGCGATGCTGGGCCACACGATCGCGGTGCACGACGGCCGTAAGCACGTGCCGGTGTTCATCACCGAGGCCATGGTCGGCCACAAGCTCGGCGAGTTCGCGCCCACCCGCACGTTCCGCAGTCACGTCCGGGATGACCGGCGCAGCCGCCGTTAGCCCGGCGGCTGACACCAGGCACGCATACAGAGAGAGCGAGAGAGAAGCATGGAAGCAAGGGCGAAGGCGCGGTATGTACGCGTCACGCCGCGGAAGGCCCGCCGCGTGGTGGACTTGATCCGTGGCATGCCTGCCACCGATGCGCAGGCGGCGCTGGCCTTTGCGCCGCAGTCGGCCAGTGACCCGGTGGGCAAGGTGCTCGCGAGCGCCATCGCCAATGCTGAGCATGCCAGCAGGTGGACGCCGGCTCGCTCGTGGTGAGCCGGGCGTGGGTGGACGAAGGGCCGACGCTGAAGCGATTCCGGCCGCGGGCGCAGGGCCGGGGCTACCGGATCAACAAGCGCACCAGCCACATCACGGTAATCGTCTCGGACGAGCCCAAGGGGAGGTCCCGCTAGTGGGGCAGAAGGTGAACCCGCATGGGTTCCGGCTTGGCATCACCACCGACTTCAAGAGCCGGTGGTACGCCGACAAGCTGTATAAGGATTACGTCAAGCGAAGATGTGGCCATCCGCCGCATGCTGCAGCGAGGCATGGAGCGCGCGGGCATCTCCAAGGTAGAGATCGAGCGCACCAGGGACCGGGTCCGGGTGGACATCCACACCGCGCGTCCCGGGATCGTCATCGGGCGCCGCGGCGCCGAGGCGGACCGCATCCGCGGCGACCTGGAGAAGCTGACCGCCAAGCAGATCCAGCTGAACATCCTCGAGGTCAAGAACCCCGAGACGGACGCCCAGCTCGTCGCGCAGGGCGTGGCCGAGCAGCTGTCCAGCCGGGTGTCGTTCCGGCGGGCCATGCGCAAGGCCATGCAGACGTCCATGAAGGGCGGCGCCAAGGGCATCCGGGTGCAGTGCTCGGGCCGCCTCGGCGGCGCGGAGATGTCCCGCTCGGAGTTCTACCGCGAGGGCCGGGTGCCGCTGCACACGCTGCGCGCCGACATCGACTACGGCTTCTACGAGGCCCGGACCACGTTCGGCCGGATCGGCGTGAAGGTCTGGATCTACCGGGGCGAGGCCCCGGTGACCCGGGCCGAGCGCGAAGCGGCCGCGGCGGCCCTGCGGGCGGGCGGCCCACGCCGCGACCGGCCGACCGGGCCGCAGCGCCGGCGGCGCCCTGAGGGTGCCGACCGCGGCGACCGGCGCCCGGACGGGGCGCCCCGGCCAGCGACAGAGCCGACGCATCCGCCGCCCAGGGCGGCGCCGCTGCGGCGCAGCCGGAGCCCGGCCGCTGCGGCAGCCGCCCCCGCCTCGGGTGAGGAGGGCTGATCAATGCTTATCCCGCGCAGGGTCAAGTACCGCAAGCAGCACCGGCCGGACCGGCACGGGGTCGCCAAGGGCGGCACCCGGGTGGTCTTCGGTGAGTACGGTATCCAGGCCCTCGAGCACGCTTACGTGACCAACCGGCAGATCGAGTCCGCCCGTATCGCCATGACCCGGCACATCCGCCGTGGCGGCAAGGTGTGGATCACGATCTACCCGGACCGCCCGCTGACCAAGAAGCCGGCCGAGACCCGGATGGGTTCCGGCAAGGGCTCGCCCGAGTGGTGGGTGGCCAACGTCAAGCCCGGGCGCGTGATGTTCGAGCTGTCCGGGGTGGCGGAGCCGGTGGCCCGCGAAGCGCTCCGGCGCGCCATGCACAAGCTGCCCATGAAGTGCAAGTTCGTGACCCGAGAGGTGGGTGAGAGCTGATGTTCAGCGCACAAGCTGCCCATGCTCTGCTCGCTGGAGGGGCAAAGTTCGTGACCCGTGAAGTCGGTGAGAGCTGATGGCGAGCCTAGCCGCCGCTGACCTGCGGAATGCCAGCGAGGAAGAGCTGAACAGCAAGCTGGCTGGAAGCCAAGACGGAGCTGTTCAACCTGCGCTTCCAGGCCGCGACCGGCCAGCTCGAGAGCCACGGGCGGCTGCGCGCCGTCCGCAAGGAGATCGCCCGCATCTACACGGTGAAGCGGGAACGCGAGCTTGGCATTGTGACCTTGGTGGAGGAGGCGGAAGACAGTGAGTGACGTCGAGGCAGGGCGGGGTGCCCGACCGGGGCTACCGCAAGATCCGCGAAGGTTACGTGGTCAGCGACAAGATGGACAAGACCGTCGTGGTCATCGTCGAGGACCGGGTGAAGCACCCCAAGTACGGCAAGGTCATCCGGCGCACCAAGAAGTACACGGCGCACGACGGCGAGAATGCCTGCGGCGTCGGCGACCGGGTGCGGCTGATGGAAACCAGGCCGCTGTCCGCGACGAAGCGCTGGCGGGTCTCGGAGATCCTGGAGAAGGCCAAGTAATTACCACCGCGGGGGCGATCCCCGCGAGAACCCCGGCGTCAGGAAGCAGGAGTTGACGTGATCCAGCAGGAGTCGCGGCTTAAAGTCGCCGACAACACCGGTGCCAAGGAGATCTTGTGTATCCGCGTGCTCGGCGGCTCCGGCCGGCGATACGCGGGCATCGGTGATGTCATCGTGGCGACAGTGAAGGATGCCCTTCCCGGTGCCGGGGTGAAGAAGGGCGATGTCGTCAAGGCGGTCGTGGTGCGCACCCGCAAGGAGCGCCGCCGCGGCGACGGTTCCTACATCCGTTTCGACGAGAACGCCGCCGTCCTCATCAGGGACGGCGGGGAAGCCGCGCGGCACCCGCATCTTCGGCCCGGTCGGCCGTGAGCTGCGCGAGAAGCGCTTCATGCGGATCATCTCGCTCGCGCCGGAGGTGCTGTGATGTACCAGAGCAGGAAGGCCGTGATGGCTAAGAAGGACGGCGCGTCGGCCAGGCCGCCGCGCATGAAGATCAAGAAGGGCGACCACGTGGTGGTCGTCGCGGGCCGGGACCGTGGCCGGGAAGGCACGGTCATCCTCGCTGACCCCGAGCGGCAGCGGGTCCTGGTGCAGGGCGTCAACATGGTCCGCAAGAACAAGAAGGTGGACTACCAGGGCGCTCGTGGTGCCAAGGAAGGCGGCATCACGAACACCGAGGCGCCCATCCACGTGAGCAACGTCCAGCTGGTTGACCCGGACACCAAGAAGGCGGCCCGGGCCGGGTTCCGTTATCGACGACGACGGCACCAAGATCCGGATCTCCCGCCCGGGCGGTAAGGACTTCTGATGACTACCACCACGCAAGAGCGCCCGGACCGCCCGGCCCGTGCCGCGGCTCAAGGAGCGTTACCGCCAGGAGATCGCCCCGGCCCTGCGCGAGGAGTTCGGGTACGCCAACGTGATGCAGATCCCCACGCTGACCAAGATCGTGGTCAACATGGGGGTCGGCGAGGCGGCCCGCGACGCCAAGCTGATCGACGGCGCGCTCCGGGACCTCGCGGTGATCACCGGGCAGAAGCCCGCGGTCGCCCGGGCCCGGAAGTCCATCGCCCAGTTCAAGCTGCGCGAGGGCATGCCGATCGGCGCCCACGTGACGCTGCGCGGCGACCGGATGTGGGAGTTCTGCGACCGTCTGCTGTCGCTGGCCCTGCCCCGGATCCGTGACTTCCGCGGCCTGTCCGACCGGCAGTTCGACGGCCGGGGGAACTACACCTTCGGGCTGAACGAGCAGCTCATGTTCCATGAGATCGACGCCGACCAGGTGGACCGTCAGCGTGGCATGGACGTGACGCTCGTGACCACGGCGACCACCGACGATGAGGGCCGTTCGCTGCTGCGGCGGCTCGGATTCCCGTTCAAGGAGAGCTGAGGAGTGGCGAAGAAGGCGCTAGTCGTCAAGGCGAACAGGACGCCCAAGTTCAAGGTGCGCGGGTACACCCGGTGCACCCGCTGCGGGCGTCCGCGCGCCGTGTACCGCAGGTTCGGCCTGTGCCGGATCTGCTTCCGCTCGATGGCGCACCGCGGTGAGCTGCCGGGCATCACGAAGTCCAGCTGGTAGCCGCACCGCTGCTGCCGACCAGGCCGTGCGCATGGCGCGCACGGCCGCCGACCGACCTGGGCGCGAGCCGCGCCCACTGACCACGCCGCAGGTCCCACGGGAAACCACGGCGAGGAGGGCCTTCAGGCCATGTCAATGACCGACCCGATCGCAGACATGCTGACCCGTCTGCGCAACGCCAACTCGGCGTACCACGACACCGTGGGCATGCCCAGTTCCACGATCAAGGTCCGGATCGCGGAGATCCTCCAGCAGGAGGGCTACATCGCGGGCTAGAACGTGGAAGACGCCGAGGTAGGCAAGAGCCTCGTGCTGGCCCTGAAGTTCGGGCCGACCCGGGAGCGTTCCATCGCGGGCATCAAGCGGGTCTCCAAGCCCGGCCTGCGGGTGTACGCCAAGAAGGACAACCTGCCCCGGGTGCTCGGCGGCCTCGGCGTCGCGATCATCTCCACCTCCAACGGCCTGATGACCGACAAGCAGGCGAACAAGCGCGGGGTAGGCGGGGAAGTCCTCGCCTACGTCTGGTAGGGAGACCGCGATGTCACGAATCGGACGGCTTCCCGTGGAGATCCCCGGGGGCGTCGATGTCACGATCAACGGCCGTGAGGTCAGCGTCAGGGGCCCCAAGGGCAGCCTGGCGCTGGAGCTCGCCCCGCCCATCGAGATCTCGCGGGAGGACGGCACCCTGAAGGTGACCCGCCCGAACGACGAGGGCAAGGTGCGCGCGCTGCACGGGCTGTCCCGCACGCTGGTGGCCAACATGGTCACCGGGGTGACCCAGGGCTACAGCAAGACCCTCGAGATCGTCGGCGTTGGCTACCGGGTGCAGGCCCGCGGCTCGAACCTCGAGTTCGCCCTCGGCTTCAGCCACCCCGTGACCATTACGCCGCCGGACGGAATCACGTTCCGCGTCGAGACACCTACGCGGCTTGTCGTTGAGGGAATTGACAAGCAGCAGGTGGGCGAGATAGCGGCCAACATACGGAAGCTGCGCAAGCCTGACCCGTACAAGGGCAAGGGCATCCGGTACCAGGGTGAGCAGGTCCGCCGCAAGGTCGGGAAGGCTGGTAAGTAGCAATGGCTGTCACGAAGACCCGGGCCAAGGGCCGCACCGCTGCGCGGACGCGGCGGCACACGCGGGTCCGCAGGAAGGTCGTGGGCAGTGCGGAGCGGCCCCGGCTGACCGTCACCAGGTCCGCCCGGCACACGTTCGTCCAGCTGATCGACGACGGTGCGGGCCGGACGGTCGCGTCCGCATCTACCCTGGAAGAAGGGCTCCGGGGGACCGACGGCGACAAGACGGCCAAGGCACGTCAGGTCGGCACGCTCCTCGCGGAGCGGGCGCAGGCCGCCGGGGTCTCGGCCGCCGTCTTCGACCGGAGCGGCTGGGCCTACCACGGCCGGATCGCCGCCCTCGCCGACGCGGTACGCGAAGGCGGGCTGGACCTGTGAGCGTCGTTCAGGACCGGCTAGTGAGCCTGGGCCGTCAGGCCCGGGCGAGCGGTCGGTGCAGGTTTTTCCTGAATGACGCGAACGTCGAGGTCGGCACTGTGAGCGTTGAGCCTGTGAGCGTTGAGATAGACGAGAGAAGGAACATCTGATGGCAGGAGCTCCGCGGCGTGGCGGCGGTGGCGGTGAACGGCGTGACCGCCGTGACGACCGCCGCGGCGGTGGCGCCGACAAGGGCACCGCTTACCTGGAGCGGGTCGTCACCATCAACCGGGTGGCCAAGGTCGTCCAGGGTGGCCGGCGGTTCAGCTTCACCGCCCTGGTCATCGTCGGTGACGGCAACGGGATGGTCGGGGTCGGATACGGCAAGGCCAAGGAGGTGCCCGCGGCCATCGCCAAGGGCGTCGAGGCGGCCAAGAAGTCGTTCTTCCGCGTCCCGCGGATCGCTGGCACCATCCCGCACACCGTCCAGGGCGAGGAGTCCGCGGGCGTCGTGCTGCTGAAGCCGGCCAGCCCGGGTACCGGCGTCATCGCCGGCGGCCCGGTGCGCGCCGTGCTGGAGTGCGCCGGGGTGCACGATGTGCTGTCCCGGTCCCTGGGCTCCTCGAACCCGATCAACGTCGTGCATGCGACGGTGGCCGCGCTGAAGAGCCTGAAGCGCCCCGAGGAAATCGCCGCCCGGCGCGGGCTTCCGATCGAGGACGTGGCCCCGGCGGCCATGCTGCGCGCTCGCGCAGCAGCGGCCGCGCTCGGCGCCGCGTCCGGCAACAGCTGAGCGGAGCATGACGATGGCACAGCTGAAGGTAACCCAGACCCGGTCGCAGATCGGGGGGACCAAAGGACCAGCGGGCGTCCCTGCGCTCGCTCGGGCTTAAGCGGATCGGGCACGTGATCGTCAAAGACGACCGCCCCGAGTTCCGCGGCATGATCTATGCGGTGCGGCACCTCGTCACCGTCGAGGAGGTCGACTGACATGCTGAAGATCCATCACCTCCGCCCGGCCCCGGGCTCGCGCACGGCGCGCACCCGGGTCGGCCGCGGTCAGGGGTCCAAGGGCAAGACCGCGGGACGCGGGACCAAGGGCACCAAGGCCCGCGGCAGGTGCACCCGGGCTTCGAGGGCGGCCAGATGCCGCTCCAGCGCCGGATACCGAAGCTGAGGGGCTTCTCCAACCTCGCAGTTCAAGACCACCTACCAGGTGATCAACATCGGCCGGCTCGCCGGAGCTGTACCCGCAGGGCGGCGACGTGACCCCGGAGGACCTGGTCGCCAAGGGCGCGGTGCGCGCGGGTGAGCTGGTCAAGGTGCTCGGCGAGGGAGATGCCGGGGTGGCACTGAGAGTGACCGCCCACCGGTTTTCGGCTTCCGCCCGGGAGAAGATCACCGCAGCCGGGGGAACCGTCACTGAGCTGTGATGCGCTTGCCGCCCAGGCGGCGGCCGGGGACTCCCGGCCGCCGCTGCAGCCGTACCGCCTGGCACGTTGCGCCGGACGTCCGTGGCACGTTGTCCACTTGTCGGCAGCGCACAGTCATCGTCCGCTTGCGCGGGGGGCTGTTACAGTGCTGCGGACGCGTTACACTGCGGCGCACCGGCCGTCGCCGCCACCCTCCGGCAGGGCGCGGCCCTACCCCGTTGACCCATCTAATTGAGGACGGCGCATGCTGACCGCGTTCCTCCGGGCCTTCCGGACGCCTGACCTGCGCAAAAAGCTGCTGTTCACGCTGGGCATCCTGGCTCTGTTCCGGTTCGGCGCGGCCATACCGACTCCCGGGCATCTCCGAGAAAGCCGTCACCTTCTGTACCGGCCTGGAGAAGTCGAGCAGCGCGGCGGGCGTCTACCAGCTCGTGAACCTGTTCAGCGGCGGCGCGCTCCTCAGGCTATCGGTGTTCGCCCTCGGCATCATGCCGTATATCACCGCGAGCATCATCCTCCAGCTGCTGGCCGTCGTGATCCCGCGGCTGGAGACGCTGCGCCAGGAGGGCCAGGCCGGCCAGGCCAAGATCACCCAGTACACCCGGTACCTCACGGTCGGGCTGGCCATCCTCCAGTCCACCGGCATCATCGCGTTCGCCCGGTCCGGCAACCTGTTCCCCAACTGCACCGAGGCGCTGATCCCGAACTCGTCGGTGTACACCATCACCACCATGGTCATCTGCATGACCGCCGGCACCGCGGTCATCATGTGGCTCGGCGAGCTGATCACCGACCGGGGCGTGGGTAACGGCATGTCGGTGCTGATCTTCACCACCGTCATCTCCCAGATGTTCGGCTACCTGGCTGACGTCTACAAGGTCAAGCACGCGTTCGTGCTGGCCATCGTGCTGCTGGTCGGGGTCGGGATCGTGGCCTTCGTGGTCTTCATGGAGCAGGCCCAGCGCCGTATCCCGGTGCAGTACGCCAAGCGCATGGTGGGCCGCAAGATGTACGGCGGGACCTCCACCTACATCCCGCTGAAGGTGAACCAGGCCGGTGTCATCCCGGTCATCTTCGCCTCGTCGCTGCTCTACATCCCGGAACTGGCCGCCACGCTGTTCGGCAGCAAGACCCACCCGCAGGGCTGGGTCACGTTCGTCGAGAACGTACCTCGGCAACGGGACCAACGGCGACTCCTCGCTGTACATGGGACTGTTCTTCGTCCTGATCGTTTTCTTCACGTACTTCTACGTGTCCATCACGTTCAACCCGACTGAGGTGGCGGACAACATGAAGAAGTACGGCGGGTTCATCCCCGGCATCCGCCCCGGGCGGCCGACCGCCCAGTACCTGAACTACGTCCTCACCCGGCTCACGGCCCCGGGCTCCCTGTACCTGGGCCTCATTGCCCTCGTCCCGATGATCGCGTTCGCGCTGCTGGGGGTGGGGACCCAGTTCCCGTTCGGCGGGACCAGCATCCTGATCGCGGTAGGGGTGGGACTGGACACGGTGAAGCAGATCGAGAGCCAGTTGCAGCAGCGCAACTATGAGGGCTTCCTGCGATAGTGCGAGTCGTCCTCGTCGGGCCCCCCGGTGCGGGCAAGGGGACACAGGCCCAGTTCATAGCGTCGCATCTGTCCATCCCGAAGATCTCGACAGGTGACATCTTCCGTACCAACGTCACTCAGGGGACGGCGCTCGGACGCCGCGCACAGGCGTTCATGGAGCGCGGCGACCTGGTTCCCGACGAGGTAACCATCGCCATGGTCACCGACCGGCTGCAGGAGGACGACACCCAGTCGGGATTCCTGCTGGACGGGTTCCCGCGGACCGTCCCGCAGGCCGAGACGCTCAAGAAGATGCTCGCCTCCTGGGACACCCGGCTGGACGTGGTCCTGGAACTCGTGGTCGATGACGACGAGGTGGTGCGGCGGCTGTCCGGCCGGCGGACCTGCCGCCGCTGCGGACGCGTCTGGCATGTGCTGTTCGATCCGCCCGCGCGCCGGGACCAGTGCGACGACTGCGCCGGCGAGCTGTTCCAGCGTGACGACGATCGCGAAGAGACGATCCGGCACCGGCTCGAGGTCTACCAGGAGCAGACCGCCCCGCTGGTCGCGTTCTACGCGGACGAGGGCATCCTGCTCGGTATCGACGCCACCGGCCCGGTGGAGGAGATCACCGAGCGGGCCCTCAGTGCCCTCCGGCGGTTCATCCGCTGCAGCGACGGCCCGCGCCGTAGGGCCGGCGGCCGCGCCGTAGGGCTGAGGCCGTCGTGGGTACGGTAGACGCAGACACCCCAGGAGGTTGCGGATGCCGAGCGATCCGAAGATCCGCGCGTCCGACGCGGACCGTGACCGCACCGCGGCCCTGCTGCGCGAGCACCTCGCCGCCGGGCGGCTGACGGCTGAGGAGTTCCACGAGCGGCTGGACCTGGCCTACGCGGCGAAGACCCTCGGCCAGCTCGACGAGCTGATGGCGGATCTGCCCGGGATCGACCTCTATGAACTGCCCGACGCCAAGCTGCGCCGGGGCCGGACCGGGCCTGCACCGCTCCCCTGGGACCGGCCCGGGGAGTAGTCACGGGGGAGTCGACCGCAGGCGTGGCTCGGGAATTTTCTTGCCCGGCCTCTGGTTCGCAATGTATGGCGGGGTCGCGTAGACTCTGCTGCGGCTCGCGAGTTGCCTTGTGCTGGCGTTTGCCGGTTGCCTCGCGAGTACGGGAACTAGATCACGCATTCCTGGTCCGGCACAGTCCTGGGATGCACCACGACAACAAACGTAGACAACACCCGCCTGCACACCGTCGCCGGTGGCGAGTGGGCCCGACAGTGAAGCGCGGAGGATATGCCCAAAAAGGACGGCGCCATCGAGATCGAGGGCAGGATCGTCGAGTCACTTCCCAATGCCTTCTTCCGGGTGGAGCTAGACAATGGGCACAAGGTCCTCGCCCACATCAGCGGGAAGATGCGGATGCACTACATCCGCATCCTGCCCGATGACCGGGTAGTCGTTGAGCTGAGCCCGTACGACCTGAGCCGTGGCCGGATTGTCTACCGGTACAAGTAACGAGCTGACGCAGGACATTGACCCGTCCCAGCGCCGGAGGAGGCCACGATGAAGGTCAAGCCGAGTGTGAAGAAGATCTGCAGCAAGTGCCGGGTGATCAGGCGGCATGGCCGCGTCATGGTCATCTGCTCTGACCCGCGGCACAAGCAGCGCCAGGGCTGACGCCCGACCCACACGCACCGCAGCCCGTGCGCGGCACCAGCCGCGCACGGGTTACCCCCGGTAGGAGGCCGGGGCCCGGCCCGGGCAGGGGCGGGGGAGCGGTTGCGCAGGCCTCCTCGATGAAAAGGAGAACTGCCCGCCCATGGCACGCCTAGTTGGCGTTGACCTCCCCCGCGATAAGCGGCTGGAAGTCGCTCTCACGTACATCTACGGAATCGGGCGCACCCGTGCGCTCGAGACGCTGAGCGCCACTGGCGTCAGCGGCGACACGAGGGTCCACGAACTCGGAGAGGACGACCTGGTCCGTCTCCGTGACTGGATCGAAGCGACCTACCGGGTCGAAGGCGATCTGCGCCGTGAGGTGCAGGCGGACATCCGCCGCAAGATCGAGATCGGGTGCTACCAGGGCATTCGCCATCGTCGTGGGCTGCCGGTACACGGCCAGCGCACGCAGACGAACGCCCGCACCCGCAAGGGCAGGAAGAAGACAGTGGCCGGCAAGAAGAAGGCCGGGAAGAAGTAGTCCGCGCCCGTTGCCACTGCTGGCCGGGGCCAGACCACCGGGCCCCAGTCACACTGCGGACCGACGACCTCACTGAATAGGAAGCAGATGCCGCCAAAGAGCCGCACTGGCGCCAAGAAGGTGCGCCGGAAGGAACGGAAGAACGTCGCTCACGGGCACGCCCACATCAGGAGCACGTTCAACAACACCATCGTCTCGATCACCGACCCGGTGGGCAACGTCATTTCCTGGGCGTCGTCCGGCCAGGTCGGGTTCAAGGGATCACGCAAGTCCACGCCGTTCGCGGCGCAGATGGCGGCGGAGGCCGCGGCGCGCCGGGCCATGGAGCACGGCATGCGCAAGGTTGACGTATTCGTCAAGGGTCCTGGGTCCGGACGGGAGACCGCCATCCGGTCGCTGCAGGCGACCGGCCTGGAGGTCGGCTCGATCCAGGACGTCACCCCGGTTCCGCACAATGGCTGCCGCCCGCCTAAGCGGCGCCGGGTCTGAGGAGTAGCGCGAAGATGGCTCGATACACAGGCGCGGACTGCAAGCTCTGCCGCCGCGAGAAGATGAAGCTCTTCCTGAAGGGCGCCAAGTGCGATTCGCCGAAGTGCCCCATTGAGATCCGGCCGTACCCGCCGGGTGAGCACGGGCGCAACCGGCCCAAGGAGAGCGAGTACCTGCTCCAGATCCGGGAGAAGCAGAAGGCCCGCCGGATCTACGGCATCCTCGAGCGGCAGTTCCACGGCTACTACGAGGAAGCCACCCGCAAGCGGGGTATGACCGGCGAGAACCTGCTCCAGATCCTGGAGAGCCGCCTGGACAACGTCGTGTACCGGGCCGGGTTCGCCAAGAGCCGGGACATGGCCCGCCAGCTGGTCCGCCACGGTCACTTCGTGGTCAACGGCAAGAAGGTGGACATTCCGTCCTACCGGGTGACCGAGAACGACATCATCGAGGTCAAGCCGAAGTCCGTGGAGCTGACCCCGATGGTGGTGGCGCGCGCCGAAGCCGGCGAGCGGCCGTCTCCCGCCTGGATGGAAGTCATCCCGGACAAGATGCGCATCCTGATCCACACTCTCCCGGCCCGGGCGCAGATCGACACCCAGGTCCAGGAACAGCTCATCGTCGAGTACTACTCGAAGTAATACGCTCGCTACGGGCCGCCACACGGGCGGCGGCCCCGGAGCGAGTGGACGGCCGGGCCGCCACTCCGGCCCGGCTGGTCCGCAGAAGATCGCGACGTCAAATAGCGGGCGTCGCGGAAAGGGGTACCAATGCTCATCGCCCAGCGTCCGACTCTGAACGAAGAGCAGGTCGGCGACTTCCGGTCGCGGTTCGTCATCGAGCCGCTGGAGCCAGGTTTTGGCTACACGATCGGGAACTCGGTCCGCCGTACGCTGCTCTCCTCGATCCCCGGTGCGGCTGTCACCAGCATCCGGATCGAGGGTGTGCTGCACGAGTTCTCCACCGTCCCCGGGGTGCAGGAGGATGTCACCGACATCATCCTCAACCTCAAGTCCCTGGTCGTCTCCTCCGAGCAGGACGAGCCGGTGGTCATGTACCTGCGCAAGCAGGGGCCCGGTGTAGGTGACCGCCGCGGACATCGCCCCGCCGGCCGGGGTCGAGGTGCACAACCCCGAGCTGCACATCGCCACGCTGAACGCCAAGGGCAAGCTGGAGATGGAGCTGACGGTCGAGCGCGGCCGCGGCTACGTGTCCGCCGCCCAGAACAAGCAGCCCGGCCAGGAGATCGGCCGTATCCCGATCGACTCCATCTACTCGCCGGTGATGCGGGTCACCTACAAGGTCGAGGCCACCCGCGTGGAGCAGCGGACCGACTTCGACAAGCTCATCCTCGACGTGGAGACCAAGCCGTCCATGCGTCCCCGGGACGCGGTGGCCAGCGCGGGCAAGACCCTCGTTGAGCTGTTCGGCCTGGCCCGCGAGCTGAACGTGGAGGCTGAGGGCATCGACATCGGCCCGTCGCCGACGGACGCCGCGCTCGCGGCCGACCTGGCGCTGCCGATCGAGGAGCTCAACCTCACCGTCCGCTCGTACAACTGCCTCAAGCGTGAGGGCATCCACACCGTGGGCGAGCTGGTCGCCCGCAGTGAGCAGGACCTGCTCGACATCCGCAACTTCGGCGCCAAGTCGATCGAGGAAGTCAAGCAGAAGCTGACCGACATGGGCCTCGCGCTCAAGGACTCCCCGCCAGGATTCGACCCGGGCAGCGCGGCCGACAGCTACGGCGCGGACGACGACGACAGCTACGTCGAGACCGAGCAGTACTGAACTGAGCAGTACTGACGGGGCCTGGCAGCCCGGTAGTACATAACCAAGGAGAACGTTCCGATGCCCACGCCCACCAAAGGCGCTCGGATGGGTGGCAGTGCGGCCCATCAGCGGCACCTGCTGTCGAACCTGGCCACCGCCCTGTTCGAGCACGGCAAGATCACCACGACCGAGGCCAGGGCACGCCGGCTGCGGCCGTACGCCGAGCGGCTGATCACCTTCGCCAAGCGGGGTGATCTGAGTGCCCGCCGCCAGGTCCTCACCGTGGTGACCGACAAGAGCGTGGTGCACACGCTGTTCACCGAGATCGGGCCGCAGTTCGCCACCCGTGAGGGTGGCTACACCCGGATCACCAAGATCGGCCCGCGCAAGGGCGACAACGCCCCGCTCGCGGTGATCGAGCTGATCCAGGAGGAAGCCGAGGCCAAGCCGCGCCGCCGCCGCGCCCGGCGGTCCCAGCCGACGCGGCCCGCCCGGCCGCGACTGAGGCCGCTGCTCCGCGGCCGCGCGAGACGACTGAGGCCGACCCGAGGCACGGCCCGGGGCCACGGACGCCGAGGCCACGGACACTGAGGCCACGGACACCGAGGCCGACCGTCACGGCTGAGGCAGCCGATGCTGAAGCGACGCCGAGGCTAACGCCGACGCGTCAGCTGAGGACGAGGCCGCAGCGGATGACCCGGCTGACGGCGAGGACGCGGACTCCGCCGGGTCGCCCGAGAAGTAACCAGGAAGCCGTCGCCGTTGACTGCTGAGGCCTGCCGGGTCAGGATCGACCTCAGCTACGACGGCGGCGGCTTTTCCGGCTGGGCCCGCCAGCCGGGCCAGCGCACCGTCCAGCAGGTGCTGGAGGACGGCGCTGACCCGGGTGCTGCGGGCCGACCCGCCCAGTCCAGCTCACCGTGGCGGGCCGGACCGACGCCGGGGTGCACGCGCGCGGCCAGGTGGCCCACGCGGACCTGCCCGCGGCGGCCTGGCTGGAGGCGGCGCCGGCCATCCTGCGCCGGCTGGCCGGCCTTCTGCCGCCTGATGTCCGGGTCCGCCGGATCGGCGCCGCCCCGGAGGGGTTCGACGCCCGGTTTTCCGCGCTGAGCCGCCGGTACTCCTACCGGGTCTGTGACGACGTGACCGGGCCGGACCCGCTGCGCCGGCACGACACCCTCTGGTACCGCCGCGAGATCGAGATCGGCCGCCATGAACGAGGCCGCCCGGCTGCTGCTCGGCGAGCATGACTTCGCCGCGTTCTGCCGCCGCCGCGAGGGGGCCACCACGGTGCGCGAACTTCTGTCCCTCTCCTGGACCCGGCCCGGACGGGCGGGTCGAGTCCAGGGTGGCCGAGGCCACCGTCATCGCGGACGCGTTCTGCCACTCGATGGTGCGGGCCCTGGTGGGCGCGCTGCTCAAGGTGGGCGAGGGGGCCCGGCCGCCGTCCTGGCCGGCCCAGGTGCTCACGGCCCGGGCCCGCGACCCCGGCGTCCCGGTGGTCCCGCCGCATGGGCTCTGCCTGGAGGAGGTCCGCTACCCGCCGCCAGGCCAGCTCGCCCAGCGGGCCCTGGCCACCCGGCGGGTCCGGCCCGCGCCGGCTGAGCCCGCGCCTGGCTGAACCGGTGCCTGGCTGAACCGGTGCCTGGCTGAACCCGTGCCGGTTACGGGATTTCCGGCTTGCCGAACACCATCCGGCTGGTCAGGCTGATGCCGGCCGTACTGGCGACCAGCTGCCGGGAAAAAGTGTCCAGCTCCGTCGCGCCGTGCCGCGCTGCCCGGGGCCGTCAGGTTCGTGAACTCGGCCCAGGTCAGGATCAGGTAGTGGCCCTTGATCTGGGCCTCTTCCAGTCCGGTCCCCTTCATCAGGTTCTTGGTGGGGCCGTGCGCGCCCGGGAGTTGCTTGATGAACGCGGTCGCGCCGGTCGCCTTCCCGGCCCGCTCCGCGTCGGTCACGTTGGCCAGGTTCAGCACCCCGATGGTGGCCATGATCTTCTGCCCGGCGGACAGGTAACTCGCCCGCATCACCTGGGTGCAGCCGGCTTTGCGCAGGGCGGCCCGCAGCCGGTTGCCCAGGACCGTGCCCGGGCAGTTGTGCCCGGACCGCTGCATCGGTCCGGACGACGGCCCCGCTCGCGGAGTAGCGGGCCGGGAACAGCTCGGTGAGCGAAAGGGCGGCTTCGGGTCCTCGGCCCGGGTGGTGATGTGCTTCCAGGGACCCAGAGCGGTGCGACGCGCTGCTGGACGCGGTGGCCTGCCGGTCCGGCGACGCCGCGGTCGGCGCCGCGCCTGCCCCTTGGCGAAGTACAGGTAGGCCACGGTGATCAGGACGATGACGACCACCATCATGACCAGCGGCATGAGCCACATCCGGGCCCGGCTGGGTGGCCTGCGCGGTTTGCGGGGCTTGCGGCCGCGCGCCTCCGACCGGGAGCCCCTGGGTCCCGCCAGCGCCCGCGCTCGGGCCTGTGACAGTGCCGGATGCCCGTGCTGATGCCCGTGCCGGCTGTCCGCGGCCGGGACTCCTGGGCGCCCTGCTGGCGGCTCTGCCGGGCCGCCAGCCGTCCGCCCGGCCGGGCCGTCGCAGCGACGGATCGGTCTGGCCCGGGTACCCGGCCTCGCCGGGGTGGCCAGGACCGTCCAGTCCCCAGTCTCGCCGGGGTAGCCGGTCTCGCCGGGGTAGCCAGTCTCGCCGGGGAAGCCAGTCTCGCCGGGGTACCCGGTGCTGGCCGGGCGGCCGGTACCCCGCCTGGCCGGGTAGCCCGGCGTGCGCCGGGAACCCGGTCTCGCCGGGATATCCGGTGACCCGCCCCGGCCCGCGTAGCCCGGAGGTGCCGCGGCTCCGGAGAGCCGGGAAGCCGGGAGCCGCAGATCCGGGAGTGTCTCAGGTCCGTCGGCCGGCTCGAAGAATCCCCGCGGCCCGGTCTGGTGGTTCTCGCCGGTCCCGGGAGGCCCGCCCTGGTCCCGCCCGGGTCCCGCCGGGGCGTCCTGCGGGGCCGATGCCCCACTCATCCAGCTGTTCCAGATGAGCGTCGTCGAGCACCGCCCAGGTCTGGGTGGCCGTGGCGTCGGCCGACGGGTCGCTCACGGCCAGCAGCGAGTACCCGGGCTCCGAGGTCTCGGAGCCCGGACCGCCGGTCAGGCCGGGCCGCCCGGCCGCGCTGACCGCCCGGAGCTCGGACGCGTTCCACGGCGAGAACTGGCCCGGCGGGTACACCGGGTCGGGCGCTCCGGAGGCGGGCGGGAACCCCCGGACCGGGCCGCGGCCGCCCGGCCCCGCGGTCCGGAACGCCCCGGCGCTCCACAGCGACCCGCGGGGCTGCGGTCGCGCCGCTGGCGGAGCCGTTGCCCGACGCTCCCTGGATCTCCTGGCCGGGCCGCCGCTCCGGGCGCCGCCATGCGTTCTCCCGCGACGGGGGACCGCCGCCGAGCGCCGGCGGAGCGGCCGGGGCGGGCGGCGCGGCAGCCGGGCCCGGATCGCTGGGCCCGCCTGGATTCGCGTCCGCGCCGGCCGGTTCCCGCGCCGGGGTCCAGGTTCCGGCGCGGCGGGCGCGTACGCCGTCGCTCCCGGGTATCCCGGGCTACCGGGGCTGAGCAGCCTGACCCTGGTGGGAGCGCGGTGCCGTGTCTGACCTGGTGGTGCCCGGGGAGCCGGGTGACCGTCGCCCGGGCCCGTGACGAGCCCGGGGGAGGAAGCGACCGTCCGGGCGCCGGTGGCTGCCGCTGGACCTGCCCGGGTAGCTGGTTTCCCCGCTGTACCCGGATTTGCCCGCCATAGCCCGGCTTCCCCGGCCCCGGTCCCGCCGCCCGCCAGTACTCCCGCGCCTGGTCGCCGCGGCGCCCGGTGTCCTCGCGCTGGTCGACTGCACGGCGCCCCGCTCCGGCGCGTCCAGTCGGCTGTCCGGCGGGCCGCCGCCCTCGTCACCCGGGTAGCCCATGCCGGGAGCGTACCGTTCTACGGGGCGGACCTCGGGCGGACCGGCAATTTGGCCGCCCGGCCGGCCGGTCCGTCGCGCCGCTCGCTTTGACCGTTACTACGCAACGGCCGGTATCCTTCTTTGACGTCCATGTGTGTTCGCATGCCCGCGGTGCCCGCTCAGCGAGGCTGGTTACGCGGCGGCGGGCGCGTCGGACTCCCTCACCCGGGATAGCAGCCGAGCTTGTTGTGCCTCCGGGCGCGGAACCAGATCAAGTCCCACCACAACGAAGGCTTACCACCGTGCGCACATTCAGCCCCAAGGCCGGCGACATCCATCGTCAGTGGCACGTCATTGACGCGTCCGACGTCGTCCTCGGCCGCCTGGCCAGCCACGCGGCCGATCCTGCTGCGCGGCAAGCACAAGCCGATCTTCGCGCCGCACGTGGACACCGGTGACTTCGTCATCGTCGTCAACGCGGACAAGATCGTGCTCACCGGCCGGAAGCTGGAGCAGAAGCTCGCGCACCGCCACTCCGGATACCCGGGCGGGCTGACCTCGGTGGCCTACGGCGACCTGCTCGGCAAGCACCCCGAGCGGGTGATCGAGAAGGCCGTCCGGGGCATGCTCCCGAAGAACTCCCTGGGCCGCAGCCAGCTGCGCAAGCTCAAGGTGTACGCCGGGCCGAACCACCCGCACCAGGCGCAGCATGCCCACCCCGTTCGAGATCACGCAGATCGACCAGCAGGCGCCTGCCGCCAGCGCGGGCAGCCGCTGAGCCGGTACGGCCCACGGCACCGCGCCGGGGACCACCGCCCTGGCGGGCGCCCTGATCAGAACCGATTCTGATCAGAATCGATGAGGAAGTACGAGGAAGGAACCGTGGCCGAGTCCACTGGCACGCAGGAGCTCACTGAGGGCTCCAGCGTGGCGACGGCGGAAGACGCCGGCGAGCACGTGTCGGAGTACACCACCGAGATTTCTGCCGCGGAGGCCGGCGAACGGCAGCCGGCCCGCAAGCCGGTCGTCACCGGCAGCGCGCTCGGCACCGGCCGCCGCAAGGAAGCCATCGCCCGCGTCCGCATCGTGCCCGGGTCGGGGCAGTGGCGGATCAACGACCGGACGCTGGCCGAGTTCTTCCCGAACAAGGTGCACCAGCAGCTCATCAGCGAGCCGTTCGTGAGCCTCGGCGCGGAGAACCAGTTCGACGTGGTCGCGCGGATCAGCGGTGGCGGCATCACCGGGCAGGCCGGCGCGCTCCGGCTGGGCATCGCCCGGGCGCTGATCCTGGTCGACCCGGACAACCGGCCCACGCTGAAGCGGGCCGGCTTCCTGACCCGTGACCCGCGGGTCAAGGAGCGCAAGAAGTACGGTCTGAAGAAGGCCCGCAAGGCGCCTCAGTACTCCAAGCGCTAATCGGCTGACCTGCGTTCCTGGCTAACCCCCCAGGCAAGTCTGTTTTGGCATACCTCGACGACGAGATGACCGGGGGGCTGCGAGATCATGGTGCGGCTTGTTCGGAACTGATGGCGTCCGCGGAGTGGCCGGGGAGGATCTGACCGGCCAGCTGGCCATGGATGTGGCCCGCGCCGCTGCCTCTGTCCTGCATCACACGGGTGCCTTTGCCGCGGCGGAGCAGGCGGGCCGCCGCCCGCTGGCCGTGGTCGGCCGCGACCCGCGCGCCTCGGGGGAGTTCCTTGAGGCGGCGGTGGTGGCGGGGCTGGCCGGGTCCGGCGTGGACGTGCTGCGGCTCGGCGTGATCCCCACCCCCGCCGTGGCCTTCCTGACCCGTGATCTGGCCGCCGACCTGGGCGTGATGCTGTCCGCGAGCCACAACCCGGCCCCGGACAACGGGATCAAACTGTTCGGGCGGGGTGGCTTCAAGCTGCCCGACGCGGTCGAGGACCAGATCGAAGCCCACCTGGGGATGCCCGCCCGGCGGCGCAGCGACCTGCCCGCGGGCTTCGGCCGGGTGACCGACGCCACCACCGAGCCGGACCGCTACCTGGACCACCTGCTGGCCTCCGTGGCCGGGAGCGGCGCCTCGGCCGCCCCGCTGGCCGGCCTGACCGTCGTGGTGGACTGCGCGCACGGCGCCGCCGCGGCGTTCGCCCCGCCGCTGCTGCGGCGGGCCGGGGCCGAGGTCATCGCGATCGGTGCCGAGCCGGACGGCCACAACATCAACGACGGCTGCGGCTCCACCCACCTGGGCACCCTCTCGGCGGAGGTGACCAAGCAGGGGGCGGACGCCGGCATCGCGCACGACGGTGACGCGGATCGCTGCCTCGCTATCGGGGCGGACGGCGAGGTGATCGACGGGGACCAGATCCTCGCCGTGCTGGCCCTCGCCCTGGCCGGGCGGGGGGAGCTGCCCGGGAACACCGTGGTCAGCACGGTCATGTCCAACCTCGGCTTCCGTAACGCGATGCAGGACGCCGGGATCACCGTGGTCGAGACCGCGGTGGGGGACCGGTACGTGCTCGAGGCCATGCGGGACGGCCATTTCGGCCTCGGCGGCGAGCAGTCCGGGCACATCATCATGCTGGAGCACGCCACCACCGGAGACGGCCTGCTCACGGCCCTGCAGCTGCTGGCCACCACCGCCCGCCAGGCGCTGCCGCTGGCGGACGTCGCCGCGGTGATGACCAAGTACCCGCAGGTCCTGGTCAACGTCCCCGGAGTGGACAAGGCGCGGGTCAACGCCTCGGCGGACCTGGCCGCGGCGGTGACCGCCGCCAGGAAGGAACTCGGCACATCCGGCCGCGTCCTCGTCCGGCCCAGCGGCACCGAACCCGCGGTCCGCGTGATGGTCGAGGCCGTCGAGATCGAGCAGGCCCAGCGCACCGCGGACCGGCTGGCCGCGGCGGTCCGCGCCGCCGGCTGAGCCCCGCCCCACCGGCCACACTCCGGTACGGATGGGCGGACGTGACCCAGCGGCCGTGCCTGGCCGCGCTCGAGGTCGGTGCCGCGCTGGCCCGGCGCGGGTGGGATGGGCGACTGCGCCGCTGCGGCCGCACCTGCCAGCTCCCCGCCTAACGGGTCCCCCCGGCCGCCCGCGCACACCTCGGTCGCGTGACAGGGTGGGCACGTGATCATTGGGATCGGGGTGGACTTGGTGGACATCGGCCGCTTCGAGGCGGCGCTGCGGCGCACCCCGGCGCTGGCGGCCCGGCTGTTCGCTGAGAGCGAACGTCGCGGGCGGCCAGAATCCCTGGCGGCCAGCTTCGCGGCCAAGGAAGCAGTGGCCAAGGCGCTGGGCGCCCCACCCGGGCTGAGCTGGACCGACGTGGAGGTGATCCGGGACGCCGCAGGCTGCCCCCGGCTCGAGATCCAGGGCACGGTCGCCGGCGCGGCGAGCCAGCGGGGGATACGCCGCTGGCATGTATCCCTGAGTCATGATGCCGGGATGAGCATCGCGATGGTGGTGGCCGAAGGATGAGATACGCACACCAGGTTCGCAAGGTCCGGGCGGCGGAGCAGGCCCTGATGGCGACGTTGCCGCCCGGCGCGCTGATGCAGCGGGCCGCGGCCGGGCTCGCGTCGGTGAGCGCGGGCCTGGTCGGGAAGGTGCCCGGGGCGAGAGTCGTGATCCTCGCGGGCAGCGGGGATAACGGCGGCGACGCCCTCTACGCGGGGGCCCGGCTGGCGGGCCGCGGGGCGGCGGTGCTGGCCGTCACGGCCGGGTCGCGGGTGCACGAGGAAGGCCTGGCCGCGCTGCGGGCCGCGGGCGGCCGGCAGGCCAGCCCGGAGGATCCCGCGGTCCCGGCGGCCCTCGGCGCAGCCGACCTGATCCTGGACGGCCTGCTGGGCATCGGCGGCCGCGGCGGCCTGCGGGAGCCGCAAGCCTCGCTGGCCGGGCTGGCGGCGCGCTCCCCGGCCGTGGTGGTCGCGGTGGACCTGCCCAGCGGGGTGGACGCGGACACTGGCGTGGTCGAGGGGGCCGCGATCCAGGCCGGCGTGACCGTGACATTCGGGACGCTGAAGCCTGGCCTGCTGATCGACCCGGGTGCGCGGCACGCCGGGGTGATCGAGCTGATCGACATTGGCCTCGGCCCCTACCTGGGTGCCCCGGACGCTATCGCGATGCAGGCCCCGGACGTGGGTGCGCCGGCTGCCCCGGCCCTCCGCGGAGTCGGACAAGTACCGCCGGGGCGTGGTCGGGATCGTGGCGGGCAGCGAGCGGTTCACCGGGGCGGCCGCGCTGGCCGTGGGCGGGGCCATCCGCGGCGGTGCCGGGATGGTCCGGCTGGTGTCCGCGGCCCCGGCGGTGGCCGTGGTCCGGCTGCTCTGGCCGGAGTCGGTGATCACCGTGACCGGGCAGGACATCCCGGCCGGCGAGGACGTCCGCGCGGCCGGACGGGTCCAGGCCTGGGTGGTGGGGCCGGGCATGGGCACCGACGACGAGGCGGCGGAGCGGCTGGCCGCGGTGCTGGCCAGCGACGTGCCCGTGCTGGTGGACGCAGACGGGCTGACCCTGCTGGCGGCCCGCAAGGAACTCCTCGCCCGTGACGCGCCGGTCCTGCTCACCCCGCACGCCGGTGAGCTGGGGCGGCTGCTCGGCGCCGACCCGGCCGACGTGGAGTCCCGCCGCCTGGAACACGCCAGGAAGGCCGCAGCCAGCCTGGGCGCCACGGTCCTGCTCAAGGGCTCCACCACCGTCATCGCCACCCCGGACGGGCGTTCAGCGGCCACCCAGGGCGGGACTGGGGCCGGTGGTCGTGAGCCTGGCAGGGCTGACGCTGGCCAGGCCGACGGTGGCGGGGAAAGGACCGGCGGCGGTGATGGCGGCCAGGATGAGCAGCCCCTGTGGGTCAATCCCACCGGCACCTCGTGGCTGGCCACGGCCGGCACCGGCGACGTGCTGTCCGGGCTGGCCGGCTCGCTGCTGGCGCAGGGCCTGGAGGCCGGCGAGGCCGCGGCCGCCGCCGCGTACCTGCACGGGCTCGCCGCGCGGCTGGCGGCCGCGGGGGCCGGCTCCCGGCCGGTGCCTGCCGTGGAGCCCTCTGGCGACGGGTGGGATTTCAGCAACCCGGACGAGTCCCGGGCCGGGTACGCGGAAGCGCCGATCGGGGCGGCGGATGTGGTCGGTGCGCTGCCCGACGCGATCAGGTCGGTCCGCCGCCGGACCGGACCGGTACCGGGGCCGAAGCTCGCCGAGGCCGACCGGCTGGCAAACTGGGAGGCCATGGACGGTCACGCGGAAGCACTCATTGATCTGGCCGCCGTCGCCCGCAACGTCGAGGCGATGCGCCAGCACGTCGGCGGGGTGCCGCTGATGGCGGTGGTCAAGGCCGACGGTTACGGGCACGGCATGATTCCCGCGGCACACGCCGCGGTGGCCGGCGGCGCGCAGTGGCTGGGCGTGGTGCACGAGCACGAGGCGCTGGCGCTGCGCCGGGCCGGTCTCACGACCCGGGTGCTGTGCCTGCTCGGCGCCCCCGGCGCGGCGCACGAGTCCGCCATCCGCGACGACGTGGACCTGACCGTGGACGCGGTGCCGCTGCTGCTCGAGATCGTGGCCGCGGCCACCCGGGCGGGGCGCCCGGCCCGGGTGCAGCTCAAGATCGACACGGGGATGGCCCGGGGCGGGGCCACGCCGGCCGGCTGGCCGGCGCTGGTCGCCGCCGCCCGCTCGGCCGAGGCCGCCGGGGACATCACGATCACGGGGATCTGGTCCCATCTGGCCTGTGCGGACATACCGGGACATCCCTCGGTGGGCGCCCAGCTGGCCCGGTTCACCGAGGCGGTTGAGCTGGCCGAGGCCGCGGGAGCCCGCCCCGAGGTCCGCCACCTGGCCAACACCGCGGCGGCCCTCGACTTCCCGGGCACCTGGTTCGACCTGGTCCGGCCGGGTGGCGCGATCTACGGGCTGGCCACGATCCCCGGGGGCGCCCCGGACTGGCTCCGGCCGGCCATGACGCTGCGGACGCAGCTGACCCTGGTCAAGCGGGTCCCCGGGGGGCACCCCGGTGTCCTACGGCCATCGCTACGCCACCCGGGGCGAGAGCACCCTGGGGCTGATTCCGCTGGGCTATGCCGAAGGGATACCCCGGCGCGCCTCCGGCGTAGCCGAGGTGCAGGTCCGCCGCCAGCGCTGGCGCATCGCCGGCACCGTGTGCATGGACCTGTCCGTGATCGACTTCGGGGGCGGGAAGGCTGAAACCGGCGACGAGGTGGTGCTGTTCGGCCCAGGGGACTCCGGTGAGCCCACGGCCCAGCAGTGGGCGGATGCCCTGGACACGGTCTCCTACGAGATCGTGACCAACTTCGCCGGCGGGGTACCCCGAACTTACCGTGGAGTAGCATACGAGAACAGTGAGTCTCCTGGTGCGGGGCTGCCGGGCACGGTGACGGGGCCGCTAGCCTGACGCTCCGCGGGCCGGCGGGCGCCGGACCAGGACGCGCGGCAGGGAGGTTCGATGGCGACCTGGCGGCGGATCACGGGAGTGGCCGGGCTGGCCGCGGGAGCCGTGGCGGCGGGTGCCGGAGCCGTCGTGGCGGCCGAGCGGATCGCGATCGGCCGGACCCAGGTGCTGCGCAGCACCGCGGCGCCGGAGGACCTGGGCCAGCTGCGAGGACAGCCGCTCACGGTCATCACCGACGACGGGGTGCCCGCTGCACGTCGAGATCGACGAGCCGCCCGCGGCCGGGAAGCGGGCCGGGCGCGGCGCGCCGCCCCAGCCGCTCACGATCATCTTCTGCCACGGCTACACCCTCAACCAGGACTGCTGGCACTTCCAGCGCGCCGCCCTGGGCGAGCACCGGCTGGTGTTCTGGGACCAGCGGGACCACGGCCGGTCCGGGCGGTCCGCGGCGGGCGTGGCCAGCATCGACCGGCTCGGCGCCGACCTGGACCTGATCATCAAGGCGGTCGCACCCGGGGACATGCCGGTGGTGCTGGCCGGTCATTCCATGGGCGGCATGACCATCATGGCGCTGGCCCGCCAGCACCCCGGGCTCTTCGGCACCAAGGTCACGGGCGTGGCCCTGATGTCCACTGCGGCCAGCGGCCTGTCCGCGGGCAGCCCGTGGATGCCCGGGCCGATCAGGCCGGTGCTCACCCGGGCCCTTCCGGTGGTACTGCGCGGCGCCGCCTCCGGCTACCGGGCCATGCTGGTGGAAGGCAGCCGCCGGGTGGCCGGTGACCTGTCCTTCCTCAGCACCCGCTTCATCGGTTTCGGTGATCCCCAGGTGCATCCCGCGGTGGTGGACTTCCTCGAGCAGATGATCAGGTCCACTCCGATCGAGGTGATCGCGGCGTTCGGGGAGGCCCTGTACGCGGTGGACATGCGTGACACCCTCGCTGTCCTGGGCCGGGTCCCGGTGGTCACGATGACCGGGGACAAGGACCGGCTGGTCTCGCCATCCCTGGGCCTGGAACTGGCCGAGGCGATTCCCAGCGCCGAGATGGTCTGGGTGCCGGGCGCCGGCCACGCCCTTATCCTGGAGGCTCCCGAGGTGGTCAACGAGGCGATCACCGGCCTGATCGCGAGGGTGGACGCGGGAGCGGGAACGCTCCGCCTGACGGGCTCCGCCTGACGCGCGCTCCCTGGCGGGCGACGTCGGCGCGCTCCGGATGACGCGCCCGGCGTGACGGCAGTTCCGGGCCCTGGGCGGGCCGGGCCATTTCCCGGCCGGGGCAGACACGTGAAGAAGGCAGGTGCTTTCCGTGGCGTCTGGCCACGACTCCGCGCGCATTCCGGCCGACCGCATCCCGGTGGCCACCGCGGACGACATGCAGGTGCTGGGCCAGCGGATCGCCGCCGTGCTCAGGGCCGGTGACCTGGTCGTGCTGACCGGGCCGCTCGGGGCGGGCAAGACCACCCTGGTGCAGGGCATCGGGCAGGGACTCGACGTCCGCGGGCCGGTGACCTCCCCGACGTTCGTCATCGCCCGGGTTCATCCGCCGCTGCGCGGTGGCCCGGGCCTGGTGCACGTGGACGCGTACCGGCTGGGCAGCGTGGCTGAAGTAGATGACCTGGACCTGGACGCGTCCCTGGAAGACTGCGTGACCGTGGTGGAGTGGGGTGAGGGCCTGGTCGAGGAACTCGCGGCTGACCGCCTGGAGGTCACCATCACGATGCCCCCGGCCGGCGAGCCCGGCGAGATGCGGCGGGTAACTTTGGCCGGTATCGGCGGGCGTTGGGCATCCGCCGTGGATCCGCGCGTTGTGCCCTACCCATGACACCCAAGGCCATATAGTTTTCCACTGTCCCCGCATTGCTGAGTTCAGCTGTTCCTGAGCGCGCTGGCGTCCGGCAATGCGTCTCGCGCCGTTCTGCACGGTCTGATCCCTTTCCGGAGGCGCGCCGTGGCTCAGCAGGGGCCCCGTAACCCCCGCTCTGGTCGGCTGTCCCCACGCGGCGACCGGCAGTGGGGCGATGACCGCTACCCGGACGACGACGAGGAACCTCCGCCCTGGGCGGGGCTCGCCGTCGATCCGCGCTGGGCGGAGGGCTCGGACCGCGGGAAACGGCGCTCCGCCGCCCCTCCAGACACCGGCCGCGGCGGCCCTGGCCGGCGTGGCACGGCCGCCGGGTACGCCGAGCCGCCCGGGCGCGGCGCACCGGCCGGCTACGAGGAGCGGCCCGGATACGACCAGGCCGCCGGCGACGGGTACGGCGAGCCACCCGGATACCAGGAAGAGCCTGCGGAGGCCATTCCGCCCCCGGCGCGGCCACGGGGCCGCCAGGCCGCGGCCCGGGCCCGCCGGAACCGCCGCTCGATATACCTGTGGGGCGGCGTGCTCGGCGTGGCGGTGCTGATCGGCGTCGGCGTCTGGTTCCTGGTCAGCGGCGGCAGCAAGCCCGCCAGCGTCCCCAGCCCGCTGGTGACGAGCTTCCAGGCCGGCGAGTTCAGGACCGTCCCGAACGCGTGCACCGCGGTGACCGCCAGCACGCTCGGCCAGTACCTGCCCGGGAAGCGGGTCGTCGCGTCCCCGAACTCGCTGGACGGCGGTGAGGCCAGCCTGTGCAGCTGGACGCTGGACCAGCGGCCGCTCTACCGGCTGCTGAACGTCCAGGTCCAGGCGTACACGCCGAACGGCCTGGCCAGCGGCGACGGCAGCGCCACGTTCGCGGCCATGGACGGCTACGCCTCCGCGCTGCAGCAGAAGACCAGCCCGGCCAAGGCCACCCACCTGCCGAAGGCCACCATCGCCGCGATCGCGGGCCTGGGAACGAAGGCGTTCTCCGCGCTGCAGGTCACCCGGTCGGGCGGGGTCAAGACGGAGCTGATGACGGTGGTGGTCCGGGACCACAACGTCGTGCTGACCGCGGTGCTGCAAGGCAATAGCGGGCGGGGCGGATACGGGCCGGTGTCCCCGGCCCAGCTCCGCGCCGGGGCGATCGCCGCGGCCCGCGATCGTGATCGCCCAGCTGAAGTGACCTGCCAGGCGGCACGCGCTCGGCCGTCCTGTCCCGTCTGCCTGGTCAACTAGGCTTGGCACCCGTGCTACTGCTCGCGTTCGACACCGCGACGCCAGCCGTGACGGTAGCCCTGCATAACGGGACCCGCGTGCTGGCCGAGACCACCACGGTTGACGCGCGCCGCCACGGTGAGCTGCTCGCGTCCTCCATCGACGCCGTACTGACCGAGGCCGGCGTGGGCCGGCTGGACATCACCGCCGTCGCCGCCGGGACGGGACCTGGCCCGTACACCGGGCTGCGTGTGGGACTGGTCACCGCCCGGGTCCTCGGCAGCGCCCTGGGTGTGCCGGTGTACGGGGTGTGCACGCTCGACGTGATCGCCGCTGACGCGGCCGCCACCGCCGGGGGCCGGGAGTTCATCGTGGCCACCGACGCCCGGCGGCGCGAGGTCTACTGGGCCCGGTACGACGCCACCGGGCACCGGCTGGACGGCCCCGCGGTCGGCCTCCCGGCGGATGTAGCGGAGATGACCGCCTCCCCAGGCCGCCAGGACCCCCACGGCATCCTGGCCGCCGGTGCGGGCGCGCTGCTGTACCCCGGTGTCCTGGGCGAGGCCATCGAGCCGTCCTATCCAGCCGCGGGCACCCTGGCCCGGCTCGCGGCCGGCCAGCTCGCCGCGGGCGCACCCGCGACCGGAGCGGAGCCGATCTACCTGCGCCGGCCCGACGCCCGGGTCCCAGGGCCGCCGAAGCGGGTGACGGTACCGTGACCCGCCACGACGCGGTTCCTCCCGTCCCCGCGACGCCGGATCCCACGGCCGCCCGGCCTGCCCGGGAGGTCCCCTCCGATGCCGCCGCGACTCCGGGTATCGCCCTGCGCGCGATGACCCGCGCCGACCTCCCCGCCGTGCTCCGCCTGGAACACGACCTGTTCGGTGACGAGGCGTGGTCGGAGGCCATGCTGGCGTCCGAGCTGGAGGGGGCCGAGGCTAGCGGGCGGTACTACCTGGTCGCCGAGGACGCCCGGCAGGCCGGGGACGCCCAGCACGCCGGGAACGCCCAGCACGCCGCAGGCGCCGGCCAGCTGGCCGGCTACGCGGGGCTGCTCAGCCCGGGCGGCGGCCAGGCCGACGTGCTCACCATGGCCGTGGCCCAGGAGCGATGGGGCCAGCGGATCGGGGCCCAGCTCCTGGACGCCCTGCTCGCCGAGGCGGCCCGGCGGGGCTGCACCGACGTCTTCCTCGAAGTCCGGGTGGACAACGACCGCGCGCAGCGCCTGTACCGCAGCCGCGGCTTCGCCGAGGTCGGCATCCGGCGCGGCTACTATCAGCCGTCCGGGACGGATGCGCTGGTCATGCAGCTGAGCCTGCCCCGGCCCCGCCGGTTCGGCTTCTCCGGCACGAGACGCTCCGGCACCAGACACGGGGACCCCAGGCCGGCGGCAGGAGGTCCCCGATGACGGCCCCCCTCGCCCCCCTGGTCCTGGGCATCGAGACGTCCTGCGACGAGACCGGCGCCGGACTGGTGCGCGGGCATGAGCTGCTGGCCGATTCGGTGGCCTCGAGCGTGGCCGAGCACGCCCGGTTCGGTGGCGTGGTACCCGAGGTGGCCAGCCGCGCGCACCTGGAGGCCATGGTCCCGGCGGTGGACCGGGCGCTGGCCACGGCCGGCGTCACGCTGGCCGACGTGGACGCGATCGCGGTGACCGCGGGCCCGGGGCTGACCGGCGCCCTGCTGGTGGGGGTCTGCGCGGCCAAGGCTTACGCGCTGGCCCTGGGTAAGCCGCTGTACGCGGTGAACCACCTGGCCGCGCACATCGCCGTGGACCAGCTGGAGCACGGCGCGCTGCCCGAGCCGGCCATCGCGCTGCTGGTGTCCGGCGGGCACTCGTCGCTGCTGCTGGCCCGGGACATCACCGGAGACGTGCAGCCGCTGGGCGCCACCATCGACGACGCCGCCGGTGAGGCTTACGACAAGGTGGCCCGGGTGCTGGGGCTGCCGTTCCCGGGCGGCCCGCCGATCGACCGGGAGGCCCGGGCCGGGGATCCGGGCGCGATCGCCTTCCCCCGGGCCAAGTACCGGGACCAGACCTTCGACTTCTCCTTCTCGGGCCTGAAGACCGCGGTGGCCCGCTGGGTGGAAGAGCGGCGCGCGGCCGGGGCCAGTGTGCCCGTGGCGGACGTCGCGGCGTCCTTCCAGGAGGCCGTGGCCGACGTGCTGACCCGCAAGGCGGTGCAGGCCTGCCGGGCCAACGGCGTGGACCACCTGGTCATCGGGGGCGGCGTGGCGGCCAACTCCCGGCTGCGCGCGCTGGCCGCGGAGCGCTGCGAGGCGGCCGGTATCCGGCTGCGGGTGCCGCGGCCCGGCCTGTGCACCGACAACGGGGCCATGGTGGCCGCGCTGGGCGCCGAACTCGTGGCCCGCGACGCCAAGCCGTCGCCGCTGGATGTGGGCGCCGATTCGGCGCTGCCCGGTGACCAGCGTCCTGGTCTGACTGGTGCTTGCGCCCGCGGAGATCCGCCCAGGTGGCGCGCCTGAGGTTTGACGTCGCGGCGCGCCCGGACTACTGTTCGGGACTGGCACTCTCTAGGGTAGAGTGCTAATGCGACGCAAGGCTGGACTGGCACCCGCGACGACAGCTGGCCATGGTCGTTCCTCTCTAATAGTCGTTTCCCCATCCTTTTCGGAGGAGGAGGTCAGATCGTGGCGACCGCTACCAAGGTTGTTCTCAAGCCACTCGAAGACCGGATCGTGGTCCGCACCCTCGAGGCCGAGCAGACCACGGCGTCCGGGCTCGTGATTCCGGACACCGCCAAGGAGAAGCCCCAGGAGGGCGAAGTCCTGGCTGTGGGCCCCGGCCGGTTCGACGACGCGGGCGCTAAGCGCGTGCCGATGGACGTCAAGGTCGGTGACGTGGTGCTGTACAGCAAGTACGGCGGCACCGAGGTGAAGTACCACGGCGAGGAGTACCTGGTGCTCTCCGCTCGTGACGTGCTCGCCATCATCGAGAAGTAGATCGAGCAGTAACCGGCGGCGGGCCGCGGGCCCACAGCCCGCGGCCAGGGACCGCATCGGACCACCGCCCCGGCGCTTCCTGGCGTCCGGGGCGGTAGTCCGTAAACCAGACGTCCCCAGGACATAGGTCCGCAGGACTGAACCGGGCCCGCGGCCGGGTCATCGCCGGCCGCCGGGCACGACCCATACATGGCAATTTGAGGTGCTCATGGCCAAGATGCTGGAGTTCGACGAGGAGGCACGGCGCGCGCTCGAGCGTGGCGTGAACCGCCTCGCCGACGCCGTCAAGGTGACGCTGGGTCCGAAGGGCCGCAACGTCGTGATCGACAAGAAGTGGGGCGCTCCGACCATCACCAACGACGGCGTGACCGTCGCGCGTGAGATCGACCTGGAGGACCCGTACGAGAATCTGGGTGCTCAGCTCGCCAAGGAAGTCGCCACCAAGACCAACGACGTGGCCGGCGACGGCACCACGACCGCGACCGTGCTGGCGCAGGCGATGGTCCGTGAGGGCCGCCGCTCCGTCACCGCGGGCGCGAACCCCATGGCGATGAAGAAGGGAATCGACGCGGCCGCGGCCGCCGTGTCCGACCTGCTGCTGGAGTCGGCCAGTGAGGTCGAGGAGCAGCAGGAGATCGCCAACGTGGCCACGGTCTCCGCCCAGGACACCAAGATCGGCGAGCTCATCGCCGAGGCCTTCAGCAAGGTCGGCAAGGACGGTGTCATCACCGTCGAGGAATCGCCGACCATGGGCCTCGAGCTCGAGTTCACCGAGGGAATGCAGTTCGACAAGGGCTACATCTCCCCGTACTTCGTGACCGACCCGGAGCGGATGGAAGCCGTTACGGACGACGCCTACATCCTGCTGCACGCGGGCAAGATCTCGTCGATGGCGGATTTCCTGCCGCTGCTGGAAAAGGTCGCCCAGACCAAGAAGCCGTTCCTGATCATTGCCGAGGACGTTGACGGCGAGGCCCTTTCCACGCTGGTCGTGAACAAGATTCGCGGCCTGCTCAACGTCGTGGCGGTCAAGGCCCCGGGCTTTGGTGACCGGCGCAAGGCCATGCTCGCTGACATCGCCATCCTCACCGGCGGTGAGGTGGTCAGCGAGGAGATCGGCCTCAAGCTCGAGAACATCGGGCTCGAGACGCCTCGGCCAGGCCCGCCGGGTCGTGGTGACCAAGGACACCACCACGATCGTGGATGGCACCGGCGACGCCGAGGCCATCAGCGACCGGGTCCGCCAGCTCCGGGCCGAGATCGAGGCGACCGACTCGGACTGGGACCGCGAGAAGCTGCAGGAGCGGGTAGCCAAGCTGTCCGGCGGGGTAGCCGTCCTCCGGGTCGGCGCCGCCACCGAGGTGGAGCTGAAGGAGAAGAAGCACCGCCTCGAGGACGCGATCTCGGCGACCCGGGCCGCGATCGAGGAAGGCATCGTCCCTGGCGGCGGCAGCGCCCTCGTGCACATCGCGGCGAAGCTGGGTGACCTCGGCAAGACCGGCGACGAGGCGACCGGGGTGGCGGTGGTGCGCAGCGCCCTCGTCGCGCCGGCCCGCTGGATCGCCGAGAACGCCGGCGTCGAGGGCATGGTCGTCGTGGCCAAGATCGCGGACCTGCCGCACGGCCAGGGCTACAACGCGGCCACCGGCGAGTACGGTGACCTGCTGGCCCAGGGCGTCATCGACCCGGTCAAGGTGACCCGGTCCGCGGTGCTCAACGCCGCGTCCATCGCGGCCATGCTCCTGACCACCGAGGCACTGGTGGCGGACAGGCCCGAGGAAGAGGACGAGGCGGCGGCGGGTGGCCACGGTCACTCGCACGGCCACGCGCACTAAACCCGAGAACAAAAATCCGCAACGAACACCGCAGGCCCCCACCCGGCTCCATGCCGGGTGGGGGCCTGCGGTGTGCCGGGACGACCGCGGTCGACGGGCAGGCCGTGCCACCCACCGCCCATCCGCCCGGTGGCCGTGGCCGCCGCCGCCGTCCTATGCACCTCAGTCACACTGGCCCCTCCCGCCCACTGGCGCGCGCGGCCGGATAGGTTCCCGGGGCTGTGGGTTGTGGGTTGTGGGTTGGGTCGGGGTTGGGGTTGGGGCCTCGGGCAGAGTGAAGTCAACGGGCCTGAGGTCGCGGGGGCATGCTCGCCGGGGCGAGGTCGGAGGCGGCTAGACGGCTTTTACCGGGTTTACGTGCCCATTGTCCTGGTGCTTCGATATCTAAGGCGCGAAAGGGACACCGCGAAGAAATTCAATTACACTTAGTAGTCAATTGACTACTGAGTGTAATTTCATGTTCGGAACGTGATCGCGCGATACATCAATGTGACCTTTCTGTTGCCCACATTGATGAGGGCACCCGCGTTTTCCTGGGCATCATGCATTCGTGAGCGAGGGATGCATCATCCGGGCCGTGGCTGACGGGCAGGGAGCTGGGCTCCCGGCCGGCACCGCGGTGACCGAGGGGGCGGGGGCCCGCGAGCACGCTACCCACGAGCACGGCAGTCCCCGGCCAGCGAACGCACGGGCGCGGACACCTACGGCCCTCCCGAGCGCGGCGGCTGCCGGGCGCGGGGCCTCCGGCCACGCGGGCCCTGACCGCGAGGCTATGACCACGACCCCCGGGATCCCGGCGCAGGCTGGGCCGACAACGAGCCGGGCGGCTTCGGGGACCTGGCGCATCTGGCGGTCCGCGGCCACCCCGGGGCCATCGACGCCCTGCTGGAGCGGATCCGCCCCATGGTGGTCCGCTACTGCCGGGCCCGGCTCGGCCGGATCACCGGTCACTACTACGTGGCCGACGACGTCGCCCAGGAGGTCTGCCTGGCCGTGCTGGCCGCGCTGCCGCGGTACCGGGACATGGGCAGGCCGTTCGCGTCGTTCGTGTTCGGCATCGCCTCGCACAAGGTGGCCGACGCGGTCCGCACCGCGTCCCGGCTCGCGGTGCCGTTCGAGGACCTGCCCGACGGGCCGGACGAGCGGCCCGGCCCGGAAGAGACCGTGGTGGCCTACATTGAGGCGGAACGTACCCGGGCGCTGCTCGCTCAGCTGCCTCATCACCTACGTGAGCTGCTGATACTACGTGTGGTGACCGGTCTGTCCGCCGAGGAAACGGGTAACGTACTCGGTATGTCAGCAGGGGCGGTACAGGGTAGCCCAGCACCGGGCACTGGCCCGGCTCCGGGCGCTTGCGGTCGAGGAGTCGATTGCGTGATCACGGGGCGCGGACCTGGAGCGCCCGGTGTGACACCCGGCCTGGAGTTCACACGCAGGCGGGCGGCAGCGGGCGGTACCGGGGGCCAGGCCGTCGATCTCGGTGAGATCCGGCGGTCCGAGGAAGCTATCAACGTGCTCGCGGCGCGGGGCGCCGCCGGGCCGGACCTGACGCATGACCCGGCGCTGGTGCTGCTGGTCGCGCTGATCGCGGACGTGGACACGCCTGGCCCGCTCGCTGGGCCGGGCGATCGCCCGGGCCGGGTGGCCCGGCCGCGCGGCTGATCAGCGCGCCGGGGCCTGGCAGGCCGCCGCCGTCCCGCGGCGCGGCCGCGTGGCTGCGGGCGGCGGTCGCGGGCGGGGTGGTGGCCGGCCTGGCCAGCATGACCAGCCTGCTCGCCACCAGCATGCTGGCCCGGCTGGCCCGGGGCCCCGCCCGCGGCCCGGCCCGGGGCCCGGCCCGCGGCGGCCGGTGGCGGGCAGCGGCCCGCCCGGCCGCGCCGGATGCGCTGACCAGCGCCCCCGGACGTGCGCGCTGGCCATCCCGGCGGCAGGACCCCTCTAGACTGGACCCTGTCCCGCAGCCACCCTTCCGGAAGGTGTCATGAGCGACGTCGGCAAGTTCGCCCCTCCGGCCCTGACCTTCGACGACGTCCTGCTGCTGCCCGCGCACTCCGAAGTGATGCCCGGTGAGGCGGACACGACGGCCCGGCTCACCCGCCAGATCACGCTGAACGTGCCGCTGGTCTCCTCCGCCATGGATACCGTGACCGAGGCCCGGATGGCCATCGCCATGGCGCGCATCGGCGGGGCCGGTGTGCTGCACCGGAACCTCTCCGTCGAGGACCAGGCCCAGCAGGTGGACACGGTGAAGCGGTCCGAGGCTGGCATGATCACCAACCCGGTGACCTGCGGGCCGGACGCCACCGTGGCCGACGTCGAGCGGTTGTGTGCCCGGTACCGGATCTCCGGGGTCCCGGTGACCAGCCCGGACGGGGTCCTGGTCGGCATCGTCACCAACCGTGACATCCGCTTCGTGACCGACCACAGCCGCCGGGTCGCGGACGTCATGACGACCACGCCGCTGATCACCGCGCCGGTCGGGGTGTCCAGGGACGACGCGTTCGCGCTGCTGCGCCAGCACAAGGTCGAGAAGCTGCCGCTGATCGACGACGCGGGCCGGCTGCGCGGCCTGATCACCGTCAAGGACTTCACCAAGAGCGAGAAGTTCCCCAGCGCCACCAAGGACGCCGAGGGGCGGCTGGTGGTCGGCGCGGCCGTGGGGGTGGGTGAGGACAGCAAGGGACGCGCCCAGGCCCTGGTCGAGGCGGGCGCCGACTTCCTGGTGGTGGACACGGCGCACGGCCATTCGCAGGCCGTCCTGGACATGGTCAAGCAGGTCAAGGCCAACCTGCGGGTCGACGTGATCGGCGGGAACATCGCCACCCGGGCCGGGGCCCAGGCGCTGATCGACGCGGGGGTGGACGGGGTCAAGGTCGGCGTCGGGCCCGGCTCGATCTGCACCACCCGGGTCGTGGCCGGCGTCGGCGTGCCCCAGGTCACCGCGATCTACGAGGCCTCCCAGGCCACCCGGGCCGCGGGTGTGCCGCTGATCGGCGACGGCGGCCTGCAGCACTCCGGCGACATCGCCAAGGCCATCGCGGCCGGCGCGGACACCGTGATGCTGGGCAGCCTGCTGGCCGGGTGCGAGGAAGGGCCCGGCGAGATGGTCTTCATCCACGGCAAGCAGTACAAGCTCTACCGGGGCATGGGCTCGCTCGGCGCGATGCGCAACGCCGAGCGCGGCCGCTCCTACTCCAAGGACCGCTACTTCCAGGACGACGTGCTGCGCGAGGACAAGCTGGTCCCCGAAGGCATCGAGGGCCAGGTGCCCTACCGGGGCCGCTGGCCGCGGTGGCGGACCAGCTGGTCGGCGGCCTGCGGGCGGCCATGGGGTACTGCGGGGCGCGGACCGTGGCCGAGCTCCAGGAGGCCCGGTTCACCCAGATCACCGCGGCGGGGCTGGCGGAAAGCCATCCGCACGACATCGAGATGACCGCGGAAGCGCCCAACTACGCCCGGCGCGGACGGGCCTGACCCAGGCGGTACTGAGATTAGGCGGAACTGAGCCATGACCACCGTGGAGATCGGCCGGGGTAAGACCGGCCGCCGCGCCTACCCGCTCGACGAGATCGGCATCGTCCCCTCCCGGCGGACCAGGGACCCCGAAGAGGTCTCGGTCGCCTGGCAGATCGACGCCTACCGGTTCGAGATGCCGCTGGTCGCCTCCCCGATGGACAGCGTGGTGTCGCCGTCCTTCGCCGCCAGGCTCGGCGGCCTCGGCGGCCTGGCCGTGCTCGACCTGGAAGGGCTGTGGACCCGGTTCGCGGACCCGGAGCCGATCCTGGCCGAGATCGCGGAGCTCGGGCAGGAGGCCGCCACCCGGCGGCTCCAGGAGATCTACGCCGAGCCGATCAAGGAAGAGCTGATCGGCCAGCGGATCGAGGAGATCCGCTCGGCGGGCGTGACCACCGCGGCGCGGCTGTCGCCGCAGCGGACCGTGCGCTACTACAAGACCGTCGTCGACGCGGGCGTGGACATCTTCGTGATCCGCGGCACCACGGTGTCCGCCGAGCACGTGTCCGGGCAGGCGGAGCCGCTCAACCTGAAGCAGTTCATCTACGAGCTCGACGTGCCCGTGATCGTGGGCGGCTGCGCCACCTACACCGCCGCGCTGCACCTGATGCGGACCGGCGCGGCCGGGGTGCTGGTCGGCTTCGGCGGCGGGTCGGGGCACACCACGGCCGCGGTGCTGGGCGTGACCGTGCCGATGGCCACCGCGATCGCTGACGTGGCCGCCGCGCGCCGCGAATACCTGGACGAATCCGGCGGCCGCTACGTGCACGTGATCGCGGACGGCGGGATGACCCGCAGCGGTGACATCGCCAAGGCGCTGGCCTGCGGCTCGGACGCGGTCATGGTCGGCTCCCCGTTCGCCCGGGCGGCCGAGGCCCCGGGCCGCGGCTGCCACTGGGGGAGCGAGTCGCACCACCCCGAGCTGCCCCGCGGCGCCCGGGTCGAGGTGGGCACGGTCGGCACCCTGGAGCAGATCCTGCACGGCCCCTCCGACGTCCCCGACGGCTCGCTGAACCTCATCGGCGCGCTCCGCCGGACGATGGCCACCTCCGGGTACTCCGACCTCAAGGAGTTCCAGCGGGTCGAGGTGGCCGTGACCCCGAACGCGCCGCCGCGACGGTGACGATGGCCGGACGAGACGGCACGGCTGGACCCGGACGGACGGGCCGCGGCGCTCGCCGCGCTCACCCGGGACGAACTGCAGGTGCTCGTGGTCGGCGGGGGCGTGGTCGGCGCGGGGGTGGCGCTCGACGCGGTCACCCGCGGCCTGTCGGTCGGCCTGGTCGAGGCGCGTGACTTCGCCTCCGGTACCTCCTCGCGGTCCAGCAAGCTGATCCACGGCGGGCTGCGCTACCTGGAGCAGCTGAACGTGAGCCTGGTCCGGGAGGCGCTGACCGAGCGCGGGCTGCTGCTCCAGCGGATCGCCCCGCACCTGGTCCGCCCGGTGCCGTTCCTGTTCCCGCTCACCCACCACGTGTGGGAGCGCGCGTACGTCGGCGCCGGGCTGAACGCCTACGACGCGCTCGGGTTCTCGCTCGGCCAGCCGCGCGGGCTGCCCGGCCACCGGCAGCTCACCAAGCGGGGCGCGCTGCGGCTCGCGCCCGCCCTGAAACGGTCCGTGCTGACCGGGGCGCTGCAGTACTGGGACGCCCAGGTGGACGACGCCCGGTTCGTGGTCAGCCTGATCCGCACGGCGGCCGGTTACGGGGCCCAGATCGCCTCGCGGACCCAGGTCACCGGGTTCCTCCGCGAGGGGGAGCGGGTCACCGGCGTGCGCGCGGTGGACCTGGAGACCGGGCAGCCGCTGGAGATCCGGGCCCAGCAGGTGGTCAACGCGACCGGGGTGTGGACCGACGAGGTGCAGGCCATGGTGGGCGGCCGCGGGGTGATCAACATCCGGGCCTCCAAGGGCGTGCACCTGGTCGTGCCGCGGGACCGCATCCAGTCGCGCACCGGCATCATCATGCGCACGCCCGACCAGCGTGCTGTTCATCATCCCGTGGGGACGGCACTGGATCGTCGGCACCACGGACACCGACTGGACCCTGGACAAGGCCCACCCGGCGGCCAGCCGCGCCGACATCGACTACGTGCTGGCCCAGGTCAACCGGGTCCTCGCCGTCCCGCTGACCCGGGAGGACGTGGCGGGTGTCTACGCCGGGCTGCGTCCCCTGCTGGCCGGGGAGTCCGACTCCACGTCGCGGCTGTCCCGCGAGCATGTGGTCGCGCACCCGGTGCCCGGGCTGGTGATGATCGCGGGCGGCAAGTACACCACCTACCGGCTGATGGCCCGGGACGCGGTGGACGCGGTCGCGCACGGGCTCGACTGGCGGGTCCCGCCGTCCTGCACGGACGAGGTGCCGCTGGCCGGGGCGGACGGCTACCTGCCGCTGTGGAACGCGCGGCACCGGCTGGCCCGGTCGTCGGGCCTGCACGTGGCCCGGATCGAGCACCTGCTGGGCCGGTACGGGGCGCTGGCCACCGAGATCCTCGACATGATCGCGGCCGAGCCGGACCTGGGCCGGCCCCTCACCGGCGCCGAGGACTACCTGCGCGCCGAGGTGAGCTACGCCGCCTCGCACGAGGGCGCCCGGCACCTCGATGACGTGCTGGCCCGGCGGACGCACATCTCGATCGAGACCTGGGACCGCGGCCTGTCCGCGGCGGCCGAGGCGGCCGAGCTGCTGGCCAAGCCGCTGCGCTGGGACGACCGCCAGGTGGCCAACGAGATCAGCCACTACCAGGCGACCATCGAGGCCGAGCGGGCCTCCCAGGAGGAGGCCACCGACCAGGCCGCCGACGCGCTGCTGCTGGACGCCCCGGACATCGTGCCCGTCATCAGCTGAGGAATTCCCCGGCCCTAACGATCCGTTCGTGTCGCCTGCTGTGGGCCGGCGGGCTGTTCGCGGGGCCCCGGAGCGCTGGGGAGGCGGGGCCCGCCGCAGGCGGGTGCTCGCCGAGCCGGCGTTCGGCGCGCAGCGGCGATCGGGGGGTCCAGGGGGGTCGCCCCGCCGGACTAGAATCGCCTCATGCCCAGGCCACGCGCGTTTTCCGGCATCCAGCCGACCGCTGACTCGTTCCACCTCGGTAACTACCTCGGGCGCGGTCCGCCAGTGGGTCGCGCTCCAGGAGACGCACGAGGCGTTCTACTGCGTGGTGGACCTGCACGCGATCACGGTGCCGCAGGACCCGGCCCAGCTGCGCCAGCGGACCAGGGTGGCGGCCGCGCAGCTGTTCGCGGCCGGGCTCGACCCGGACCGGGCCGTGGTGTTCGTGCAGAGCCACGTGCCGCAGCACACGGAGCTGGCCTGGGTGCTCGGCTGCATCACCGGCTTCGGCGAGGCTCAGCCGGATGACCCAGTTCAAGGACAAGGCGGCCAAGGGCGGCGCCCAGCAGGCCAGCCTGGGGCTGTTCGGTTACCCGGTGCTGCAGGCCGCGGACATCCTCCTCTACCAGACCAACGAGGTGCCGGTCGGTGAGGACCAGCGGCAGCACCTGGAGCTCAGCCGGGACCTCGCGGCGCGGTTCAACCACCGCTACGGGCCCACGTTCACGGTGCCCCGGGCCCTGATCGTGTCCGGCGTCGCGAAGATCACCGACCTGCAGGAGCCGACCGCGAAGATGAGCAAGTCATCCTCGTCGGCCGCGGGCATCATCGACGTGCTCGATGAGCCGGGCGCGATCCGCAAGAAGATCGCCCGGGCGGTCACCGACCCGGGCAGCGAGATCCGCGCCGACGAGAACGACAAGCCCGGCGTCACCAACCTGCTGCGCATCTACTCCGCACTGACCGGCGCGGACATCCCGGCGCTGGAGAACCGCTACGCCGGGGCGGGCTACGGCACGTTCAAGAAGGACCTGGCCGAGGTGGTGGCCGGCGCGCTGGCCCCGATCCGGGAGCGGACCGAGAAGCTGCTCGCCGACGAGAGCGAGCTGGACCGGCTGCTGGCCCAGGGGGCTGACCGGGCGCGGCCGGTGGCCCGGGAAACCATGGCCATGGTCATGGACCGGGTGGGCTTCCTCCGCCCGACCCCGCCCGGCGCCTGAGCACGACGGCGCCCGCGGCTGCCAGCCCCGCGAGCACGCAGCGCGCCGATCCCGGCCGTGACCGGGATCGTCGCGAAGCCGGCCGGCTGAATCAGCTGGCCGGCCCGCTGCCGGGCGGCTCCGTGCTCGCTAGCTACGTGCCCGCTGGCCCCGTGCTCACTAGCTCGCTGGCCAGCACCCGGGGCGGCCGGGCTGTGGCCCAGGCCCCCCGTGGCCGGCGGCGTGGCCGCGGGGGCGGGCAGCGGCCGGGCCAGCGTCCCGACCGGGGTGACCTTCCCGTCCATGGCGAAGCCCCAGTTGAGCAGCCTGGCGGCGTACGTCATCTCGGTGAGCGGGACGCAGTGCATCAGGGTCACGATCAGCGTGTGGCCGTCCCGCCGGGCCCAGGCGATGAACGTGGTCTCCGACGCGGTGGTCCAGCCGATCTTCCCGCCGAGGTCGCCGCGGTAGGTGTCCAGCATCGTGTTCTGGTTGAACAGCTCGATCGAGTGCCGGCGGTGCAGCGGGAACATGGCGGTCCGGGTCGCCTCGATCCGCATGAACTCAGGCATGGTCAGGGCCTGCCGGGCGAACAGGGCCAGGTCGTAGGCGGAGGTGTGCTGGCCCTTGGCGTTCAGCCCGTTCGGCCGCACGGCCACGGTGTCGTCCGCCTGGAGCCGGCGGGCCTCGGCGTTCATCATGGCCACGCCCCTGGCGTAGGACCCGGTGGCCTGGGCGAGGGCGATCGCCGCGTCGTTCGCGGAGATCAGCAGCAGGGCCTGGAACAGGTCGGACACCGGGTACGCGTGGCCCTTGACCAGCCCCACCTTGTTCGGCGTTACAGAAGCGGCCATGGCCGACGTGACCACGGTGGCGCGGGAGTTCAGCACCGGCATCAGCGCGTCCGCGGTGAGCACCTTCAGCGTGCTGGCCGGCAGGAAGTGCCCGTGCGGGTCCTTGGCCGCCAGCACCTGCCCGGTCCCCGCGTCCGCGATCACGTAGGAGGAGGCGGGCACGGAAGGCAGCCGGCGGGCCCCGTGCGCCGGGTAGTGGACGACGATGCCCCGGCCGGCCAGTTCCGGGCCGCCCACCACGGTGCTGCCGGGGAGACTGGCCCCGGCCCGCGCCGGCGGGGCCGCGAGGGGCACCACCGCCAGCAGCGCGGCCGCCGCGGCGGCCCCGGCGGTGCGCGCACGCCACGCCCAGCCGGGCGGCCCGGCCCGGAGCGGTCTCCGTGACGTCGTCGTCTCGCTCACGCTGAGTAGTCAATCATGCGAAGAAAGTGACTCTGTGTATGGGGTGCTGGCTGGCTCCGGATCCCGGGCGGCCCAGATGTGGCGAAGCTCGCTTAGGTTTCTGGAGTACCTGCCATTTAACCTTGGCTCATGGGACGTGAGTCGGAGTCCGGGCTGCCCATCGAGCCCGTGTACGGCCCCGGTCAGCCAGCTGGCTTCGACCCGGCGGAAAAGCTCGGGCCACCAGGGCGATACCCGTTTACCCGCGGCGTGTACCCCACGATGTACACGTCCCGGCCGTGGACCATGCGGCAGTACGCCGGGTTCGCCACCGCGGAGGATTCCAACCGGCGCTACCACGAGCTGATCGAGGCCGGGACCACGGGCCTGTCCGTCGCCTTCGACCTGCCGACCCAGATGGGGTACGACTCCGACGCCCCGCTGGCCCACGGGGAGGTCGGCAAGGTCGGCGTGGCCATCGACTCCGTCGATGACATGCGGATCCTGCTGCGCGGTATCCCGCTGGGCGAGGTCTCCACCTCGATGACGATCAACGCCCCGGCGGCCCTGCTGCTGCTGCTGTACCAGCTGGTGGCCGAGGAGCAGGGCGTGCCCGCGTCCGCGCTGACCGGGACGATCCAGAACGACATCCTCAAGGAGTACATCGCCCGGGGAACCTACATCTATCCCCCGGTCCCGTCGCTGCGCCTGGTCGCGGACACCTTCGCCTACTGCCGGGCGGAGATCCCGCGCTGGAACACGATCTCGATCTCCGGGTACCACATGGCGGAGGCCGGGGCGACGCCCGTGCAGGAGATCGCGTTCACGCTGGCCAACGCCAAGGAGTACGTGCGCGCCGCGATCCGCTCCGGCCTGGCCGTGGACGAGTTCGCGCCGCGCCTGTCGTTCTTCTTCGTGGCCCGCACCACGCTGCTGGAGGAGGTGGCCAAGTTCCGGGCCGCCCGGCGGCTGTGGGCCCGGATCATGCGCGAGGAATTCGGGGCCAGCGACCCGAAGTCCCAGATGCTCCGGTTCCACACCCAGACGGCCGGGGTCCAGCTGACCGCGCAGCAGCCCGAGGTCAACCTGACCCGGGTCACCGTGCAGGCCCTCGCCGCCGTGCTCGGCGGCACCCAGTCGCTGCACACCAACGCCTACGACGAGGCCATCGCGCTGCCCAGCCAGAAGGCGGCCCGGCTCGCGGTGCGCACCCAGCAGGTGATCGCGAACGAGACCGACCTCACCGCCACCGTGGACCCGTTCGCCGGTTCCTACGCGATGGAGTCGATGACCGACGACGTCGCGGACGCCGCCGACGGAGCTGATGGCCCGGGTCGAGGATCTCGGCGGTGCGGTCGCGGCCATCGAGCAGGGCTTCCAGAAGGCCGAGATCGAGCGCTCCGCCTACCAGGTGACCCGGGAGATCGATGCCGGGGAGCGGGTGGTGGTCGGGGTGAACAAGTTCACCGTGCCCAGCGACGAGCCCTACGAGCCGCTGCGTTTCGATCCCGCGCTCGAGGAGCAGCAGGCCCGCCGGCTGGCCACGCTGCGCAGCGAGCGGGACGCCGGCGAGGTCCGCCGTCGCATCGACGACCTGAAGAAGGCCGCCACCGGCAGCCAGAACCTGCTGGTCCCGCTGCGCGAGGCGCTGCGGCACCGCGCCACCGTCGGCGAAGTCTGCGACGCGCTGCGCGAGGTCTGGGGCCGTTACCAGCCGCCCGACCTCGACTGACCAGGGCCGCCCGGAACCATGTCACGGCAGGAACCGTAGATAACGGTGCACGAGCGCGCTTACCGACGGTTATCAGTAGTAAGCGGATTAGTAGCGGGGCGCCGGTGCGGTGGCCGCGCAGCCCGGGGATGAGGCCGGCCCCGGGTGATGACCAGGAGGAGGTCGGCGGTGGCGTATCTGGTGGAATCCCTCCCGGGGCGCGACGCTGGGCGTCGAGTGGGAGCTGCAGCTGATCGACGCCGCCACCAGGCTGCTCCGCCAGGACGCACGGGAGGTCATCTCCGCGCTGCGGGGGCGGGAAGAGGCCGGCCCGGAAGCCCAAGATCCATGACGAGCTCATGCAGTCCACGGTCGAGGTGGTCACCGGCGTCTGCAGCACGGTATCGGAGGCCGTAGCGGACCTAGCCGCGACAATTGCTGACCTTCAGCGGATCACGGATATGCGCGATACGATGCTGGCCTGCGCCGGAACACATCCTGTCAGCGATTGGCGGGACGCCAAGATGGCGCCCGTTCAGCGCTATGCGGAACTCGTCGAGCAGATGCAGTGGCTGGCCCGCCGGATTCAGACCTTTGGGGTCCATGTCCACGTGGGGCTTCGTGATGGCAGCAAGGCGATTCCGATCGTCAATGCTCTCGCCGCTTATCTGCCGCACTTCCTGGCGCTGACGGCGTCGAGCCCGTTCTGGGGAGGGCACGACACCGGGCTCGCCTCGAGCAGGGCGGTCATCTTCGGCGGGTTGCCGACCGCAGGTCCGCCGCATCTGCTGGCGGATTGGAGTGAGTTCGAGGAGTACATGGACACGCTGCTGCGGGCCGGGACCATCCGGAGCATCAAGGAAGTGTGGTGGGATGTCCGGCCACACCCTGACTTCGGCACGGTCGAGATCCGCATGTTCGACGGGGTTCCGACGCTGCGGGAGGTCGGCATGGTCGCCGCCCTGTCGCAGAGCCTGGTCCACCTGCTGGACACGCAGCTGGACCGCGGCTACCGGCTGCCCAGCCAGCCGTCCTGGGTCGTCCAGGACAACCGCTGGCGGGCGACCAGGTACGGGCTCGACGCCATCGTGATCACCGACGCGGCGGGGTCGACCGCGCCGTTGCGCGATGAGCTGTACGAGCTGTACCTCGAGATACAGCCGGTCGCGCAGCGGCTGGGCTGCGCAGACGAGCTCGACGTGCTCGGCGAGGTGCTCGAACGGGGCGCTTCCTACGAGCGGCAGCGGGCTGTGGTGGCAACAGGCGGGGGGCTGACGGACGTGGTTGACGCGCTGGTCACGGAGTTTGCCGAGGACCGGTTCGTTCGCCCGGGGGAGGTGGCGAATGCCGAATGACGCCTCTGCGCGAAGATCTCGGCTCGTTCCTGACCGCGCACGACGGCTGAGCTGATCGACTTCCGCCGCGACATGCACGCTCATCCGGAGCTCGGCTACCACGAGCACCGGGCCACCCGGCGGATCGCGCTCCGGCTGGCGGCGGCGGGCCTGCGGCCGATGATCCTGCCCAAGGGAACCGGGCTGATCGCGGACATCGGTGACAGCCGCGACGGCGGCCCGCTGGTGGCGTTGCGGGCCGATCTGGACGCGCTGCCGCTCAGCGACGAGAAGCAGGTCGCCTACCGCTCGACGGTGCCCAACGCCTGCCACGCCTGTGGCCACGACGTGCACACGACGATCGTGCTGGGCGCGGGCCTGTTCCTGGCCCAGCAGGCCGCCGCGGGCCGGCTGCCGGGACGGGTGCGGCTCATCTTCCAGCCGGCCGAGGAAGTGGCCGGCGGCGCGCTGGACGTGATGGCGGCGGGCGGCATCGCCTCGGTGGACCGCATCTTCGGCCTGCACTGCGACCCGCGCCTGGACGCGGGGAAGGTCGGGGTGCGCAGCGGCCCCATCACCGCCGCCTGTGATCGCATTACCGTCCGGGTGACCGGGCCGGGCGGTCATACCGCCCGGCCTCATTTGACTGCGGACCTGGTCTACGCCCTGGGCAAGATCGTCACCGAGCTGCCCGCCGCGCTGTCCCGCCGGGTCGACCCCCGGTCCAGCCTCAGCCTGGTCTGGGGCCGGGTGAGCGCCGGCACCGGGGCCAACTCCATCCCGGACGACGGGGTGGTGGAGGGCACCGTGCGCTGCCTCGACGACAAGGCCTGGCACGAGGCCCCGGACCTGCTCAAGGCCCTGATCGAGTCGGTGGCCAGCGCCTACGGGGTCATCGCCGACCTGGCCTACCAGCGCAGCGTCCCGCCCACCGTGAACGAGCCGTCCAGCACGGCCCTGCTGTCGGCCGCGGCCGAGCGGGTGCTCGGCCCCGACGCGGTCACCACCACCCAGCAGAGCCTGGGCGGCGAGGACTTCGCGTGGTACCTGGAGTCGATACCCGGCTCGCTGGCCCGGCTGGGCACCCGGGTGCCCGGATCCGGCCAGGACTTCGACATCCACCAGCCCGCGTTCGACATCGACGAGCGCGCGATCGGCATCGGGGTGCGGCTGCTGTCCGCCGCCGCGCTCGCCGCCGTCCAGGGCAGCTCGGTCGCGCCTGAGCCACTCCAGGACAGCGCCCACGCCTGAGGCCATCGGGATCAGGCGGGCGGGCCGGCCCCGCCGCCGTTCTGGCCCCTCGTCGAGCACGGGGACCGCGTTAGGCTGGGCCGACGGTGTGAGGGCAGGCGGCCGGCCTCCGGCCGGGCGGGGCCAGCCCCGGGCCGGGCCAGCCCGGGTGGCGGCAGCCCCGGCGACAGGGAGCGCGGTGGCGGTGTTTTCGCAGCAGGATCTGCTTGCTGAGCGGCAGGTCTACCGGACGACCGGGTCCCTGGTGGCCTGGTGGGCGTGGGCCGCGTTCGCGGTCGTGCTGCTGATCGTGCTCGCGCTGGGCCAGCACAGCCACGCGGCCCTGGTCACGGCCGTCGCGGCCATCGCGATCACCGGGATCATGTACGCCTGCGCGCTGCGGCCCCGGATCGTGGCCGGCGACGCGGGGGTCATCGTGGTCAACCCGCTCCGGGAGCACGTGCTGCCGTGGTCTGCGGTGACCCAGGTGGACCTGAAGCACAACGTGAGGGTCCATTACCGCGGCCCGGCCGGGGACACGATCGTGCACAGCTGGGCGGTCCAGTCGTCGGGACGCTCCAGGAAGCGGCAGGAGTTGCGGGCCCGGCGGGCCGCCCGCCGGGGGACGGCCCCGCAACCCGGCTACGCCCGGCTCCCCGGCGAGGCCCAGGCCGCCCTGGCCGGATCCGCGGCCGAGTTCATCGCCCGGCAGCTCGGCGAACGGGCCCGGGCGCAGCGATCTCCGGCCGGGCCGGACGTGCCCCCTGCCCGCCCCCGGGTCCGCTGGACCTGGGGCCCCATCGCGGCGATAGCGGTTCCGTTGCTGCTCCTCGTGGTCGTGGCGCTCGCCTGAGGCCGGGTGGCGGCCTGGCCATGTGCCGGCTGGAGCCGCGACCGGCCCGCCCGCCGCCGCGGCCTGGCCAGGCGTCCTTGACTTAAAGTGCGCTTTAAGTCAGAGCATGGGGTCATGACGACGACGACCGCGAACCACCGCCCGGCCGCGACCTTCGCCGACCTGCCGGGCCTGATGTCGCTGATGACCGGGGACGACAAGCACGACCAGGCGGCCACCTCCACCCTGGACGTGCTGTGGGTGCTCTACGACCGGGTACTGCGGGTCACGCCGCAGACCGCCGGCGACGACGACCGGGACTGGTTCCTGCTGTCCAAGGGGCACGGGCCGATGGCGTACTACGCGGTGCTCGCGGCCAAGGGCTTCGTGGACCCGGGGGACCTGCCTTCTTTCGGCGCGTTCCAGTCCGCCCTCGGGCTGCATCCGGACCGGACCCTGATCCCGGGGGTGGAGATCTCCAGCGGCTCACTCGGCCACGGGCTGCCGCTGGCGGCCGGCGTGGCCCTCGGGCTGAAGGCCCGGGGACTCGCCTGACTCGCGGGTGTTCGTGCTGGTCGGGGACGCCGAGCTGGACGAGGGCTCCAACCACGAGGCGATCGCGTTCGCCCGGGCGGCCCGGCTGGACGCGCTGCACGTGGTGGTGGTGGACAACGCCTCGTCCACCTACGGCTGGCCCGGCGGGGTGGAAGCCCGGTTCGCCGTCGAGGGCTGGTCGGTGCGCCGGGTCTCCGGGCGCGATCACGACGCGCTGGAGGCCGCGCTCACCGCGCCGCATCCCGGCCGGCCGCACCTGGTGGCCGCGGTCGTCGAACCCAAGTACGCGGCACGCCCAGCCTGCGTCCTCAGCCGCAACGGTGCGTTAGGAGACGGTCATGGAGACCATGCGGGAACGGTTCACGGCGGTCACGAGCGGCCTGCTGGCCGAGGACCCCCGGCTGGCCGTGGTGCTCGCCGACATCTCGGCGGACGCGTTCCGGCCCGCCGCCGCCCGGTACCCGGACCGGGTGATCAACGTGGGGATCCGGGAGCAGCTGCTGATCAGCGTGGCGGGCGGGCTGTCCCTGGCCGGGATGCGGCCGATCGCGCACACCTTCGCCGCCTTCCTGGTCGAGCGGCCCTTCGAGCAGATCAAGCTGGACCTGAACCACCAGGCCCTGGAGGCGGGCGCGGTGCTGGTCAGCACGGGAGCGTCCTACGACTACTCCGAGTACGGCCGCACCCACCAGTCCCCGGGCGACGTGGCGCTGCTGGGCACGCTGCCCGGCTGGACCGTGCACGTCCCCGGCCATCCCGACGAGGCCGAGCGCCAGATCCGCGCGGCGGCCCGCGGCGGCGGCCTGGTCTACGTGCGGCTGTCCACCGAGGCCAACGCGGTGCCGCTGGACGGGTCACCGGACGGCGAGCCCGGCCGGCTCACCGTGCTGCGCAGCGGGCGGCGGGGCACGGTCCTCGCCGTCGGCCCGCTCGCGGACGCCGTGGTGGACGCGACCCTCGGCTTCGACGTCACCGTGCTGTACGCGGCCACCATCCGGCCGCTGGACGCGGCGACGCTGCGGGATTCCCTGCAGGCGCCGGACGTGGTGCTGGCCGAGCCGTACCTGGCCGGGACCTCGGTGCCGGCGGTGTCGGAGGCGCTGCGCGATATCCCGCACCGGATCCTGGGACTCGGCGTCGGCCGCCAGCGAGCTGCGCCGGTACGGCACGCCCGCGGAGCATCAGGCCGCCCACGGCCTGGACGCGCGGTCGTTGCGGGCCGCGATCGGCTCGTTCCTGCGGATCTGAGCTCAGGTACCCCCGCTCAGCTGCCCAGGGACGTGCAGGGTCTCGCGCGCAGCCCGGCCACGTAATCGGCGGGGGCGGCCGCCAGTTCGGCCGCGTCCGCCACGATGCCAAGGTACCGCGCCGACGGCAGGCCGCCCTCGTAGTCGTTGAGGACGTAGAGCCAGGCGGCCGTGTCCCCGTCCAGCGTCTGCACCCGGACCCGGAGCTTCTGGAAGTAGCCGAGGTGCACGCCGTCCCAGTGGTCCAGGACCTGCTCGTCCAGGTCGTGCAGTTCGTAGAGGACGACGAAGACCCGCTCGGCGGCGTCCTCCACGACCGTGGCCAGGGCGCCTTCCCAGCTGATGTCCTCGCCACCGAAGGTGAGCCGCCAGCCTTCCAGCCAGCCGTTGCCGCGCGTCGGCGAATGCGGGCAGCGCTCGGCCATCAGCGAAGGGTCCATATTGGTGGCATACGCCGCGTACAGCTCCACGGCCTCACCAGCGTAACGAGGCGGCGTGTCGTTGCGGCGGATCTCCGGTGACAGGCTCCCCACCGGGAGGGCGGCGTCGCCGGCGCCCGGGCGGCCGGGAAGAATGAGGCAGCGTGAGTCAGCCGCACGAGAGAATCGTGATCCTGGGAGGCGGTCCGGGCGGGTACGAGGCCGCCCTGGTGGCCGCCCAGCTCGGCGCCCAGGTGACCGTGGTGGACAGCGATGGCCTGGGCGGCGCCTGCGTACTGACCGACTGCGTGCCATCCAAGACCCTCATCGCCACGTCCACCACCATGTCCGTGGTGCACGGCGCGCCCGACCTCGGCATCCGGGTCGGCGCGGTCCCCGGCGGTGCGGTCCAGGGCGGCGCGGTCCAGGGCGGTGCGGTCCGGGGTGGCGCGGTCCCCGGCGGCGCGGCCCGGGGCGGGACGGTGTCCGGGCGCGGGCAGGCCCAGGTGGACGCGCCCCGGGTGTACGCCCGGGTCAAGGCCCTGGCCCAGGCCCAGTCCGCCGACGTGGCCAAACGGCTGGCCGCCGAGGGAGTGGAGACCATCACCGGCCGGGGCGCGCTGGCCGGCCCGGACACGGTCGTGGTGGGCGGGCAGCGGATCCAGGCCGGCGCCGTGCTGATCGCCACCGGCGCGATGCCCCGGGTGCTGCCCGGCGCGGAGCCGGACGGCGAGCGCATCCTGAACTGGCGGCAGCTCTACGACCTCCCCGAACTGCCTCCCCAGCTGATCGTGGTCGGCTCCGGGGTGACTGGCGCCGAGTTCGCCAGCGCCTACCAGGCGCTCGGATCCCAGGTCACCCTGGTCTCCTCGCGGGAGCGGGTGCTGCCGCACGAGGACGCGGACGCTGCGATGGTGGTGGAGGACGTGTTCCGGCGGCGCGGGATGACCGTGCTGGGCCGGTCCCGGGCCGCGGAGGTCAAGCGGACCCGCGACAGCGTGGTGGTCACCCTGGAGGGCGGCCGGACGGTACGCGGCTCGCACTGCCTGCTCACCGTGGGCATGGTGCCGGCCACCCGGGGCCTGGGCCTGGAAGAGGCCGGGGTCACCCTGGACAGCCGGGGGTTCGTCGAGGTGGACCGGGTGTCCCGGACCACGGCCCGCGGGGTGTACGCGGCCGGCGACTGCACCGGGGTGATGATGCTCGCCTCCGTGGCGGCCATGCAGGGCCGGATCGCCATGTGGCACACGCTCGGCGAGGCCGTGAAGCCGATCCGGCTGGACCACGTGGCCGCGACGATCTTCACGGACCCGGAGATCGCGACCGTGGGGGTCACCGCGGCCGCCGTCGAATCGGGCGCCGAGGACGCGGTGGCGGTCAAGCTGCCGCTGGCCACCAACGCGCGGGCCAAGATGCAGGGCTTCCGGGACGGGTTCGTGAAGCTGTTCGCCCGGCGCGGGACCGGGATCGTGCTCGGCGGGGTCGTGGTCGCGCCGCGGGCCAGCGAGCTGATCCTGGGCGTGTCGCTGGCCGTGGAGCAGTCGCTGACCGTGGATCAGATGGCCCACACGTTCGCGGTCTACCCCTCGCTGTCCGGCAGCCTGACCGAGGCGGCCCGCCGGCTCATGCTCCCGGCCGGGGACCGCCGCTGACCCCCGGCACGAGCCCCAGCCCCGCCCAGCCCGGATTCATCCGCCCGCCGCCGCCGGGGTGTGAGGCTGGCTGGGGTGGCTCAGTGGGTGGGGCGGCCGAGGTCGGGGTCCTTGGGAACCGGCAGGTCGTGCTGGCGCAGCCGGGTGGCCCGCAGGTCATCGGCGTACGCGGTCACCGTGAACAGGCTGCCGCAGAGGATGAGGGCGACCATGGTCAGGCTGACCCAGATCGGGGCGGGCAGCAGGATCGCCAGCACGGTCACGAGGATCGCGCAGATGGGGATCATCACGGCCAGGTGCCGGAGCACGGTCCGGCCGCGCCAGCCCGCGTCGGTCAGCTCGTGCCGCACCCAGTGCACGTTCTCGGGCGGGAGCCGGAACCCGTAGGTGAACCGCAGCCACCCGAGGGGCCCGGGGTCGCCCTCGAGCCGGGTCACCGGGCTCTCCGGGCGGCGGGCGGCCGGCCGCGCAGGGTATCCCGGGCGCGAGCGGTGGCGCCTGCGGCGGGCAGGGGAGGCATGGTCCCAGTCTCCCAGCCCCTGTTACCCACTCAGCCCCGGGCGCCGTCACCGCGCCGCTGTCATCCGCGCCGCCGTCACCCGCGCGGCCGCGTCCCCGGGTGGCCCGGCCCCAGGCGTCAGCCCTCGAGCTTGCAGATCACCGCGCCGGCCGTCACGGTCTGGCCGATCTCGACGGCCAGCCCGGTCACGGTGCCGTCCTTGTGCGCAGTGAGCGGCTGCTCCATCTTCATCGCCTCCAGCACCACCACGGTGTCACCCGCCGACACCTGGTCGCCTTCGGCCGCAACGATCTTGGTGATGGTCCCCTGCATCGGGCTGACGAGATCGTCGCCGCTGACGGCCGCCGTCTGCCCGCCGGGCCGCCGCCCGCGGGGCGCCCGCCGGGCCCCGCTCCCGGTCCCCGCCCCGGCCGCGGGAGCATCCGCGACCCCGAGCCCGGCCGGGAGCACCACCTCGAGCCGCTTGCCGCCGACCTCCACGGTGATCCGCTCCCGCGGCAGCCGCGTCCCCCTGCTCATCCCGCTGGCCGGACCCGGACCAGGGCTCGATCCCCCCGTCGAACTCCGTCTCGATCCACCGGGTGTGCACCCGGAACGGCTCGTCGGTGAACGCCGGGTCCCGGACCACCGCGCGGTGGAAGGGCAGCACCGTGGGCATCCCGCCGACCACGCACTCGTCCAGCGCGCGGCGGGCCCGCTCCAGCGCCTCGGTCCGGCTGGCGCCGGTGATGATCAGCTTGGCCAGCAGGGAGTCGAAGGCCTGCGGCACGGTCATGCCCTGCGCGTAGCCGGCGTCCACCCGCACCCCCGGGCCGGACGGCCAGGTCAGCTCGGTGATGGTGCCCGGAGCGGGCAGGAAGTTGCGGCCGGGATCCTCGGCGTTGATCCGGAACTCGATCGAGTGCCCGCGCGGCGCCGGGTCGTCGTAGCCGAGTTCCTGACCGTCCGCGATGCGGAACATCTCCCGGACCAGGTCGATGCCGGTGACCTCTTCCGACACCGGGTGCTCGACCTGCAGCCGGGTGTTGACCTCCAGGAACGACACCGTGCCGTCCTGCCCGACCAGGAACTCGCAGGTGCCCGCGCCGACGTAGCCGGCCTCCCGGAGGATGGCCTTGGACGCCCGGTACAGTTCCCCGGTCTGGGCGTCGGACAGGAACGGCGCCGGCGCCTCCTCGACCAGCTTCTGGTGCCTGCGCTGCAGCGAGCAGTCCCGGGTCGAGATCACCGCCACGTTCCCGTGGCGGTCGGCGAGGCACTGGGTCTCCACGTGCCGCGGCCGGTCCAGGTAGCGCTCGACGAAGCACTCGCCGCGCCCGAACGCCGCCACGGCCTCGCGGACCGCGGACTCGTACGCCTCGGCGATCCCGGCCTGGCTCGCGGACCACCTTCAGGCCCCGGCCGCCGCCGCCGAACGCGGCCTTGATGGCGATGGGCAGGCCGTGCTCGGCCACGAATTCCCCGACCTCGTCCACGCCGCCGACCGGGCCGTCCGTGCCCGCCGCCAGGGGGGCACCGACGGACGCGGCGATCTGCCGCGCGGCCACCTTGTCGCCCAGGGCCTCGATCGCGGCCGGCGGGGGCCCGATCCAGGTCAGCCCGTCGTCCAGCACCGCCTGGGCGAAGCCGGCGTTCTCGGCCAGGAAACCGTAGCCGGGGTGGACGGCGTCGGCCCCGGACTCGGCCGCCACGGCGAGGATCTTCTCGATGCTGAGGTAGCTCTCGGCCGGGGTGGGGCCGCCGAGCGCGTACGCCTCGCCGGCCATCGAGACGTGCAGGGCATCGAGGTCGGATTCGGCGTAGACGGCCACACTCTCCAGCCCCGCGTCCCGGCAGGCCCGGATCACGCGGACCGCGATCTCACCACGGTTCGCGATCAGCACTTTGCGCACGGAACTTCTCCTCCCGACTGCCGAGGAGTTTAGGCCAGCGCGTGCCGCCCGTCCGCACGGGGAGCAGGCCGGTGCCCGGCAGTGCCCCGGCCGGCGGTGGTACCGCTCTGCCCCGATCTGACCGCTTAACGACCCATCTGCCCAATCGTCCGCAACGAAGACCACTGCGGGGCCGGTCCCTCGTCCCCGTGCCGGGTGGGCGCGGGTTTGATGCGGGGCCGGCCCCGCCCGCCCGGTTCCCCGGACCGGCTCGCGGCTGTCCCGGTACCCCCGTGATCAGCCGGTTATGCTCGACGGGCGCCTTCATGCCGCAGCAGCCACGTCTTGCGGTCCAGGCCGTAGTAGTAGCCGCCCAGGCTGCGGTCCGACCGCAACGCCCGGTGGCACGGCACGACCGGCGCGATCAGGTTGTACGCGCAGGCGGCCCCGGCGGCCCGCGGTGCGCGGGGGTTCCCGGCCTGCGCGGCCAGCTGGGTGTAGCTGACCGTGGCGCCGGGCGGCACCGCGCGCAGCGCGGCCCAGAGCCGCTGCCGGGACGGGGTGCCGGGCTGGCAGACCGGGATCCCGTCCAGCGCCTGCAGGTCGCCGTCGAAGTAGGCGGCGAGCGGCTTGACCAGCCACGGCAATTCACCGGGACCGGCGGCCGCCACGGGCAGGGCCCGGAGCCCGGGCTGCAGCCGCGCGTGCATGTCACCGGGGCTGGCCGTGAATCCGCCCGCGATCAGCCGGCCGTCCTGGGCCAGGAGGCTGAGCGGGCCGATCGGGGTGTCCAGGACGATGGCCAGCACGGTGGTGGCCGGCACGGTGGTGGCCGGTGCCGCGGCGGGGTCCGGTGCCGCGGCGGGGTCCGGCATGGTTCCTCGATTCGCGGAGAAGCTCAGGTCAGGCTGGGTGCCGGGCGACGCCGGCCGTGACGGTGTTCCTTGGAGTGCCTGGGGCCTGGCGGTCTAGGGTTCGGCTGCCCGCGGCCCCGCGGTCTGGGGCCCGGTGGGCGGGGGTCCGGTGGTCGGGGCCCCCGCGGTCCGTGGCTGGCGAGGTCCACAGGTGCATGGCCGCGTAGGCGCGCCAGGGCCGCCAGCGGGCCTCGTAGCCCGGCGGGATGCCCAGCCGGGTCATGGCCCGGCGCAGGCCCAGGTCGGCGTCGGGGAAGGCGTCCGGGTCGGCGGCGGCGCGCATCAGGATGTAGCCGATGGTCCACGGCCCGATCCCCGGCACCTCGCGCAGCCGGGCGGCGATCTCCTCCGGGTCGGCCCCGGGGTCCAGGTTCAGCCGCCCGGCCACGGCCGCCTCGGCCAGTGCCCCCAGGGTCCGCTGGCGGGCGGTGGTCAGGCCGAGACCGCTGAGGTCGGCACCGGCCAGCGCGCCGGGATCCGGGAAGACGATGCGGCCCGGTCCCGGTGCGCCCGCCGGCGCCCGGCCCGCCGGGCCGTGCCCGGGCCCGCCGGGCAGAAGGACGCCGTACCGGGCGGCCAGGCGGCCCGCGAACGTGCTCGCCGCGGCCACCGAGACCTGCTGGCCGAGGACCGCCCGCACGGCCAGCTCGAACCCGTCGTAGGCGCCGGGCACGCGCAGCCCGGGGCGGGCCCGGACCAGGGGCGCGAGGACGTCGTCCGCGGCCAGGGTGGCCCCGATGGCCAGTGGGTCGGCGTCGGCGTCGAGCAGCCGCCGGGCCCGGCCGACCACCGGGCCGACCGCCCCGAGCCCGCTGAGCCGGGCCAGGAGCAGCACGTGCCCCTGGCCGGGCCGCGGGACGAGCTCGATGATCCCCGGGCCCGCGGCGGTCCGCACGGTCCTGGTGTAGCGATCCGCTGTGACTTGCTCCACCCCGGGGAGCGCCCGGGCGGCGAGGAACCCCAGCCAGCCGGCCGCGTCGAACGGCTCCCGGCAGGCGAGCCGGAGAGTGAGCCACGTTCCGGGGGCGCCGTCCGGATCGGGCCCGGCGGGCAGCCCGGCCCGGGCGCCGGTCCGCCGCGCGCCGGCCCGCACCTGGGACGGGGTACGGCCGGACGACTCCAGCACGCTCGCGTTGAACTGCCGCACGCTGGAGAAGCCGCTGGCGAACGCGACCTCGGTGATGGGCATGGTCGTCTCGGCCAGCAGCCGCCGCGCGGTCTGCAGCCGGGCCGTCCGGGCCAGGGCCAGCGGCCCGGTGCCCAGCTCGGCGACCAGCAGTCGGTGCAGGTGCCGCTGGGTAACCGCGAGCCGGGCGGCCAGGCCGCTGATCCCGTGCTCGTCCACGTAGCCGTCGGCGATCAGCCGGACCGCCCGGGCGGCCAGGTCGGCCCGGGCGTTCCAGTCGGGCGACCCCGGGCTGGCCTCGGGGCGGCACCGCCGGCAGGCGCGGAACCCGGCGGCCTCCGCGGCCCCCGCGTGGGCGTAGAACCTGAGGTTGGCCCGGGCCGGGGTGCGCGCCGGGCAGATCGGCCGGCAGTAGATGCCGGTGCTGGTGACCGCGGTGAAGAAGCGCCCGTCGAACCGCGAGTCGCGGGCGGCCACCGCCCGGTAGCAGGTGTCGAAGTCGAGCGTCACGTTCTCATTCAACGTCAGGTGGCCGCATGGCGCTGGCGGGAATCGGACCTGACCGTTCAGCCGCTGGTCAGCTGGGCCGGCCTCTGCCGCTGGTGAGCTGCGCCGCGATTCAGCCGCCGGTGAGCTGCGCCACTGGCCCGGCGACCTCGTCCGCGAGCCACTGCGCCGGGCGGTCGGGCCACGGCGGCACCGGGGCCAGCACCAGGTGGCTGGCGCCCGCGTCGATCAGCTCGAGCAGCAGGTCCCGGGAGGCCGCCGGGTCGCCGGTCCGCACCATGAGCTGCATGGACCGGGTGATCTGGGCCGGGTCGCGCCCGACGGCCGCGCAGTGCTCGTCCAGGATCCGGCTCTTGTGCCGGAAGTCCCCGGCCGTGCGGGCCGGGCAGTTCCAGACGTCCGCGTGCTCGGCGACGACGCGGAGGGACAGCCGCTCGCCGCCCGCCCCGATCATGATGGGCGGATGCGGCCGCTGCAGCGGTTTGGGCTCGCAGACCGCGTTACGCAGCTGGTAGTAGCGGCCGCCGAAATCGAAGGGGCCGTCCTCGGTCCACATCCGGCGGATCAGCGTGCACGCCTCGGCCAGCGCGCCGACCGCCTCGCCGGCCGGGACGATGGGCACGCCGTAGGCCTCGAACTCGCGGCGCACGATCGCGGTCAGCGCCTCCGGAGCCCCGGGCAGCTGGCTGGCGCCCGCGCCGATCCCGAACTCCAGCCGCCCGCCGGAGATGACGTCCACCGTGGCCGCCATCTTGGCCAGCAGGGCGGGGTTGCGCAGCCGGTTGCTGGTCACCATCACGCCGAGGCGGAGCCGCTGGGTCTGCGTGGCGAGCGCGCTGAGCAGTGTCCAGGCCTCCAGTGCCGCCCCGCGGGCGTCGCCGCGCAGCGGGACCATGTGGTCCCAGAGCCAGGCGTGGTCGAACACCGGGACGCGGTCGGCGTCCTGCCAGACCCGGAGGATGTCCTGGTAGGTCAGGCCCATCTGGGACGTCTTGATACCGAAACTCAGTCGCATGCTGCTCCTCTGCCGTGGCCGGCCGGATCTGCCCTGCCGTGGGGGATCGGGATCTGCTCTGCGGTGGCCGGCCGGGATCTGCCCTGCGGTGGCCGGCCGGGATCTGCCCTGCCGTGGGGACCGGGATCTGCTCGGCCAGGGCCGCCGGAGGCTGCGGCCAGGAGCCGGACCCCCGTGCGGCACGGGAGACCCGGCATGGTCCCCGTCAGGACGGCCGCGATCGCCCAGCTAGCCCTGGAATTCGTGTGACCCGGAAACGCCCGTCATCTCGATAGCCGGCTAACGATGAGCTTAGGCGCCGAACCCGGGAACTGGCAAGGGACTGTCTACGATCGGGTCATGAACGAGCTCCTGGCGCTGTTCACCCGGTCGTCCAAGCTGATGCGCGCCGCCGCGGACGAGGCGATGAGCCGGCACGGCGTGCGGGTCGGGCAGAACCTCCTCCTGGAGGTCCTCTGGGAGACCGACGGCCTGACCCCCGGCGATCTGGCCGCCCGCCTGCACGTGGCCACCCCGACCGTGGTCAAGTCGGCCAACCGGATGGCCACCGCGGGCCTGCTGCTGCGCAAGCCTGACCCGGTGGACGCCCGGCTGGTCCGGCTGTACCTGACCGACCAGGCCCGCGCCGTGCGCCGGGCCGTGGAGCAGGAGCGGGATGATCTGGAGCGGCGCATGACCGCGACGCTGACTCCCGCCGAGCGCGAGCACCTGCGCAGTGCCCTGATCAAGATCATCGCTCAGCTGGCCGCAGATCCGGCCCCGGCCCAGCCTCCGGCGGCGCGGCTCAGCTGAGACCCAGGCGGTGCCGGGCTCGGCCCCGCCGCCGGAGGCCCGGGTTTAAGCGGCCGGGTCGGGCGGAGTTGGCGGATACTGGCGGGCCGGTTGACGCGTCTGGGCTGGCGGGGCTGGCCGGTCCACGTCGGCGGAACCCGGGCGCCAGCCTCAACGTGGTGCATTGTGCGCCGCCCGACGCGCACAACGCACCACGTTGCCGGATCTGGGCCGGCCGGGGCGGCCGGATCTGGTCCGGCGGGGCGGCCGGGTCTGGGCCTGCGGGGCGGCCGGGTCTGGGCCGGCGGGGGCGGGCGGATCTAGGCCGGGCGGGCGGACCGGCGCCAGGCGTCCGGGCCGGGACGCAGCGGGGTACGGGTCAGCGCCGCGCGGTCCAGCCAGGCTGACGGGGCCGGGCCCGCGGCCGCCCGGGCCGCTGCGGCCCGCGTGCGGGCGGCCAGCGTGGCCGCCACGACCGCGGTGAGCGCGGCCAGCTCCTCGGCGGTGGGATGACCCGACACCACCGAGAACATCGGGCGTCGGTCCGGGCCGTCCGTCATGACCTGCCGCTCCCGATCCCGAACTGGCGGCGGACCCGCTCCCAGAACGCGTCCCTCAGCCACTCCCGGGCCTCCTGGTAGGGCCGCAACGACGCGCCGAGTTCCTTTTCCGCCTCGACCAGAAGTTCCTTGTCGATGACCGGCGGCAGGATCGGCCCGGGCAGCAGGTCCCGGATGTTGTCTTCACCGCGGGTGAGGATCCACTTCTGGGCCACATGCTCGCCCGCCTCCTCGACCCGCTGCCGGTCCGGGCCCAGCCTGCTGGCCAGTGCGGCCTGGCCCAGTGCTGGCTGGCCCAGTGCTGGCTGGCCCAGCGCTGCCTGGCCGGGCCCCGGCTGGCCCAGGGCGGGCGACCCCAGGCCCGGCTGGCCGGGGGACGGGTGGCCCGCGGCCGGCTGCACGAGGGGCGGCTGGCCGGGGGAGGGGTGGCTGAGGGCCGGGTGCGGGGCGGGGCGGTGCGGCGGCCGCACGCCGTGCCGGCGTTCGAACAGCTGGGCGGGGGAGGGCACGCCGGCCGCCGCTGCGACCGCTGCCGCTGCGTTGGCCGTGACCACCGACGCGGTGGCCGGGGCCACGGACGGCACCGGCTCCGGGACCCTGGAGAAGTACGGCTCCAGGAAGGCCCGGTCGAGCACCTCCACGGTGTCGGACTCCCAGACCAGGCGCTCGGCCTGGTTCGTGCCGAACGGCGGTTCCACGCCCCACAGGTGCACGCGGACGCCGTACGCCTGGGCCGCCTCGACCGCGGGCACCATGTCCTCGTCGCCGGCCACCAGCACCGCGTCGGTGATCGCCCGGTGCCGGGCCAGCGCCTCCATGTCCGCGCGGATCTGCGCGTCCACGCCCTTCTGCTGGCCGCGCGCGTTCAGGTTGCCCAGCCGAAGCTTCACCCGGGCCATCTGGGCGATGACCCGCTGGTCGATGGTGGGCACCCGGTCCCGGGCCGCGTCGTACCAGTAGACCCGGAGCAGCTCACCCCGGACCAGGCCGTCGGCGTGCCGGGTGAGCGCCTGGATCAGCTTGTCGGTGTCGACCCGGTACTCCCGCCGGGTGCCGACGCTGAACAGGAGTTCCCCGGCCGCGGCGTAGATATAGCCAACATCGATCATGATCGCGTAACGCGCGAGCGTGGGCAGCGGCGAGACGATGTCGGTCATGGCACTCACGACTCTACCGGCGGACCTGCACTTCCCGGGGCGGAAGGAGACCCAGAGTTGAACCATCTGTAGTCAAACGACTACTCAGCGCCCCGAATGGCTTTCGCGGAGGATCCCCGGATAACCCTCGCGCGGCCAGCCCGGGCGTCTGGGTCCTCCCCGAATCGCTCAGAGGGGGATGTTGCCGTGCTTCTTCGGCGGCATCGTCTGGCGCTTGGTGCGGAGCGTCCGGAGGGCCCGGGTGACCTGGCCCCGGGTCTCGGCCGGCCGGATCACCGCGTCCACGTAGCCTCGCTCGGCCGCGATGTACGGGTTGGCCAGCGTGTCCTCGTACTCCTCAACCCGCTGGGCGCGCAGCGCGTCGGGGTCCTCGGCGCTGGCCAGCTCCCGCCGGTACAGGATGTTCACCGCGCCCTGCGCGCCCATGACCGCGATCTGGGCCGTCGGCCAGGCCAGGTTGATGTCCCCGCCGAGGTGCTTGGAGCCCATCACGTCGTAGGCGCCGCCGTACGCCTTGCGGGTGATCACTGTGATCTTCGGCACGGTGGCCTCCGCGTAGGCGTAGATCAGCTTGGCGCCACGCCGGATGATGCCGCCCCATTCCTGTCCCGTGCCGGGCAGGAAGCCGGGCACGTCCACCAACGTCAGCACCGGGATGTTGAAGCAGTCACAGGTCCGGACGAACCGCGCCGCCTTTTCCGCGGCGTCGATGTCCAGCGTGCCCGCGAAGTGCATCGGCTGGTTGGCCACGACGCCCACGCTGGTCCCGCCGACCCGGCCGAACCCGACCACGATGTTCTGCGCGAAGCCGGCGTGGATCTCCAGGAACTCCCCGTCGTCCAGGATGCGGGTGATCACGTCGCGCATGTCGTAGGGCTGGTTCGGCGAGTCCGGGATCAGCGTGTCGAGTTCGAGGTCGGACTCGCTGATCTCCAGGCTGGCCAGGGGGTCGCCGGGCGGGGCGAGGACCGGCGGATCGTCGAGGTTGTTGGAGGGCAGGTAGGACAGCAGGTCCCGGGCGAAGTCCAGGCAGTCGTCCTCGTCCTTGGCCTGGTAGTGCGCGACGCCGGACTTGGTGTTGTGCGCGCTCGCGCCGCCCAGGTCCTCGAAGCTGACCTCCTCCCCGGTCACCGTCTTGATCACATCGGGGCCGGTGATGAACATGTGCGAGGTGCCCTCGACCATCAGCGTGAAATCGGTGATGGCCGGCGAATACACGGCGCCGCCCGCGCACGGGCCCATGATCAGCGATATCTGGGGGATCACCCCGGACGCGGTGACGTTGCGGAAAAAAATCTCGGCGAACAGCCCGAGGGCGACCACGCCTTCCTGGATGCGGGCGCCGCCACCGTCGTTGATGCCGATCAGCGGGCAGCCCGTCTTCAGGGCGTGATCCATCAGCTTGACGATCTTCTCGCCGTAGACCTCGCCCAGCGAGCCGCCGAACACCGTGAAGTCCTGGCTGAACACGCAGACCGGCCGGCCGTCGATGGTGCCGTAGCCGGTGACCACGCCGTCGCCGTAGGGCCGGTTCGCGGCGACGCCGAAGTCGGTCGCGCGGTGCCGGGCGAGCTCGTCGAACTCGGTGAACGAGCCGGGGTCGAGCAGCCGCTCCATCCGTTCCCGGGCGGTCATCTTGCCCTTGGCGTGCTGGCGCTCGACCGCCCGCTCCGAGCCGGCGTGAACCGCCTCGTCGCGGCGGCGCTGCAGATCGGCGAGCTTGCCCGCGGTGGTGTGCGGGGCCGCGTCCTGGTCGGCCGGGGTGGCCTGGTCCGCGGCAGCGGCCTGGTCCGGCCCGTTCCGGTCCTGAACTTCGCTGGTCATAGCGGACAGGGTAGCCGCCGCCGTACCGGCACCGGCGCCGCGGCGGTGGTGCCGCCGCGCAGGTCGGGCCCGGCGGCGTGTGCCCTGGCGACCGGCGGGTAGCGGTAAGCCGTGCACACCATACGCGAGGGGACCGGCCAGCCGCTGCTGCTGGTGCACGGGCTCGGCTCCACGGCCCGCAGCTGGGACCTGATCCGGCCGGCGCTCGCGGCCCAGCGCGAGGTCATCGCCGTCGACCTGCCCGGTTTCGGGAAGACCCCGCCGCTGGCTGGCCCGGTGACGGTGGCGACCCTGACCGACGCCGTCGAGGGCTTCATCCGCCGCGAGGGGCTGGGTCACGCCGGCCTCGCCGGCAGCTCCATGGGGGCGCGGATGGTGCTCGAACTGGCCCGGCGGGGGCACCCAGGGGCGGTGGTCGCGCTGGATCCGGGCGGCTTCTGGGACGACGTCCAGGTAAAGGTGTTCGGCGCCACGGTCAAGGCGTCCGTCGCCCTGGTGCGGAGCATTCAGCCCGCCCTGCCTGCCCTGACCCGGAGCGCGGCGGGGCGCACTGCGCTGCTGGCCCAGTTCTCGGCGCATCCCTGGCGGCTGCCCGCCGACCTGGTGCTCACCGAGCTGCGCGGCTTCAAGAGCTCGGCCAGCATCTACGAGGCGCTGGCGGATCTGGTGCACGGCCCCCGGCAGGAAGGCGCGCCCGCTGGCTCGCTCCAGGGCACCGTGGTGATCGGCTGGGGCCGGCAGGATCTGGTCACGCTGCCCACCGAGGCGCGGCGCGCGGCGGCGCTGTTCCCCGACGCCACCCTGCACTGGTTCGAGCACTGCGGGCACTTCCCGCACTGGGATCAGCCGGATGAGGCGAGCGAGCTGATCCTGGCCGCCACCAGCTGAGCCGTCTCTGTAACTGAGCCGTCCGGGGCAAGATCAGGACCAACGGCTCCAATAGGCTGGCGCGGTGAGTCCGGAGACGAACAGCAGCGACACCGAGAGCCGCGACGCGGCGCTCCGAGTGGCCGGCCGCCGCGGGGGGCCGACCCGCGACACCGACCGGCAGGAACTGCCCGGCCGGATGCGCCGCGATGTGCGGCTGCTCGGCGACATGCTCGGCGAGGTGCTGCGCGAGTCCGGCGGCCAGGACCTGCTCGACGACGTGGAACGGCTGCGCCAGGCGGTCATCGCGGCCCGGGCCAGCCACGGTTCTGACGGTGGGGGTTCTGACGGCGCTGGTTCTGACGGCGCTGGTTCTGACGGCGACGGGGACCCGCACGCGGACCCGGCCGGGGACGAGATCGCGGCCCTGGTGGCCAGCTGGCCGCTGGACCGGGCCGAGCTGGTGGCCCGGGCATTTACCGTCTACTTCCACCTGACCAACCTGGCTGAGGAGCTGCAGCGGGTCCGCGCCCTGCGGGAACAGGACACCGGCCAGGCCCCGGTCCGTGAGTCGCTGGCGGCCTCGGTCGCCGAATTCCGCCGCGAGCAGGGCCCCGGGCATCTCGGGGACCTGCTGGCCCGGCTGCGCGTCCACCCGGTGCTGACCGCCCATCCCACCGAGGCGCGGCGCCGGGCCGTGGCCACTGCGTTGCGCCGCATCAGCGACCTGGTGGCCGCGCTGGACGACGACCGGCGCGGAGCCGCCGAGCAGGCCGAGACGCGGCGCCGGCTGCGCGAGGAGATCGACCTGCTCTGGCGCACGTCACAGCTGCGGGCCAACGCCATGACCCCGATCGACGAGGTCCGCACGGTGATGGCCGCGTTCGACGAGACCATCTTCCAGGTCGTCCCCCGCGTGTACCGGGCGCTGGACGAGGCCCGCCGGGAGGCGGGCGCCGGGCCGGCCGCCCCGGCGGTCCCGGCCTTCCTCCGCTACGGCAGCTGGGTCGGCGCCGACCGGGACGGCAACCCGTTCGTGACCGCCCAGGTGACCCGGGAGACCGCGGTCATCCAGGCGGAGCATGTACTGCGCGCGCTGGAGAACGCGACCACCCGGATCGGCCGCGCGCTCACCGTGAACGCGGGCGACGCGCCGCCGTCCGCCGCGTTCGCCGTGGCCCTGGAGGCGGCCGAGACGGCCCACCCGGAGCTGCTCGCCGACCTGGCCGCCCGCTCGCCGCACGAGCCGTACCGGACCTACCTGCTCTACGTGGCCCGGCGGCTGGAGGCGACCCGGCTGCGGCAGGCGGACCTGGCCTACCCCGGCGCCGCCGGCTTCCTGGCCGACCTGCGGCTGGTCCAGGAGTCCCTGGCCGCCGCGGGCGCCTCCCGGCAGGCGTTCGGCGAGCTGCAGCAGCTGATCTGGCAGGCCGAGACGTTCGGCTTCCACCTGGCCAGCCTGGAGATCCGCCAGCACAGCGCGGTGCACGCCCGGGCGCTGCGCGAGATCACCGAGGGTGGCACCCTGTCCGCGCAGACCTCGGAGGTGCTGGCCACCTTCCGCGCCGCGGCCTGGATCCAGGACCGGTTCGGGATCGAGGCGTGCCGCCGCTACGTGGTCAGCTTCACCCGCTCGGCCGCCGACATCGCCGCCGTGTACGAGCTGGCCCGGCACGCGACGCGCAGCGGCCGCCCGCCGGTGCTGGACGTGGTCCCGCTGTTCGAGAGCGGCGAGGACCTGAACCATGCCACCGGGGTGCTGGACGAGATGCTGGAGCTGGAGCCGGTCCGGGAGCGCCTGGAGGCGAACGGCCGGCAGCTCGAGGTCATGCTCGGGTACTCCGACTCGGCCAAGGAACTCGGCCCGGTCGGCGCCACCCTGCGCCTGTTCGACGTGCAGGAGCAGCTGGCCCGGTGGGCCGCCGACCACTCGGTACGGCTGACCTTGTTCCACGGCCGCGGCGGCGCGCTGGGCCGGGGCGGCGGCCCGGCCGGCCGCGCGGTGCTGGCCCAGGCACCCGGCTCGGTGGACGGCCGGTTCAAGGTCACCGAGCAGGGCGAGGTGATCTTCGCCCGGTACGCGAACCCGGTCATCGCCCAGCGTCATCTGGAGCAGGTCACCTCGGCGGTGCTGCTCGCGTCCTCACCGGTCGTCGGCGAGCGCAACGCGGCCGCGGCCCGGCGCTACCGGCCTGTGGCCGACCAGATGGAGTCGGCCGCGCTCCGCGCTTACCGGGAGCTGGTCGAGACGCCGGGCTTTCGCCGAGTGGCTGGCCAGGATAAGTCCGTTGGAGGAGATCAGCGGGCTGCGGATCGGATCGCGGCCAGCGCGGCGCGGGGTCGGCGTGGTCGGCCTGGACGACCTGCGCGCGATCCCCTGGGTGTTCTCCTGGGCGCAGACCCGGCTGAACCTGCCCGGCTGGTACGGCCTGGGCAGCGGCCTGGCCGCCGCGGCCGCCAGCCCCGGCGGCCTCGCCGAGGTCCGCGAGGCCTACCAGGGCTGGCCGCTGCTGGCCGTGCTGTTCGACGGCGCGGAGATGAGCCTGGCCAAGACCGACCGCCGGATCGCGGCCCGGCACCTGGCCCTGGGCGACCGTGACGACCTGGCCGACCGGGTAATGGCCGAGTACGACCTGACCCGGCGGCTGGTGCTGGAGGTCACCGGCCACGACCGGTTGCTGGCCAACCGGCTCGTGCTGTCCCGGGCGGTGGCGCTGCGCGACCCTTATGTGGACGCGCTGTCCCATCTCCAGCTCCGGGCGCTGACCGAGCTCCGGGCGCTGCCCGCGCCGGGCGAGGACGGGGCGGCCGGGGACCCGGAGCTCGCGGCCCGCCGCGAGCAGCTGCAGCGCCTGCTGCTGCTCGCGGTCAGCGGGGTCGCCGCCGGGCTCCAGAACACCGGCTGACCAGCCTGGCCCGATCCGGGCGCTGGCGGGCCCGCAGGTTCCTGTCGTCGGCGTACCGGCCCGGCGGGTTCAGGGTCACCAGAATGCGCCGGGTCAGACGGCGGAGGCGGCCGCTAGCTCGGCGCGGCGCCGGCGGTGGGCGGGGGCGCAGGGGTACTGGGCGTCGGTGCCGTCCCCGGCCAGCAGCCTGCTGATCGCGGTCCGGGTTTCCTGGTCGGCGGGCGTGTACACCACGATCCGGGTGCAGGGCACGGCCAGGATGCCCAGGCTGGTGCTGGTCAGGACCAGCCTGGGGTACGCCGGGTGCCGGAAGACCTTGAGGTAGGTGACCGGGCTGGCCACGTCGTGCTCGTCCCAGAGCCGGGCGAAGTCCGGGCTGGCCGCCTGGAGAGCGCTGATGAAGCCGGTCCACGCAGGCTCGCCGACGTGCCGGCCGTAGTTGCTCCGGAACTGCGCGACCAGCCGGGCCAGCTGCTCGTGCCGGGTGACATAAGGATGGCAGCAGTCGGATAGGTGAAGTTCTGCCACAGGATGTTGCGCTCGCCGGGCTGGGCGCCGACGACCCCGGGCCACAGCACCGCGTACGCCTCGTTCCAGCCGAGCAGGTCGTAACGCTCGTTCATCACGCTGGCCGGGAGCGGCACCAGGCCGTCGATGATGCCCTGGACGTCGGGCGGGACCTGCTCGCACGCGCTCCCCCCGTCACCCGCCCCGGCGGCGCCCTCGGCCATGTCGGCCAGCCGGTACAGGTGCTGCCGCTCGGCGTGGTCGAGCCGGAGCGTCTGGGCCACCGCGCCCAGGACCTGGGCGCTGGCGTTGATCGGGCGGCCCTGCTCGAGCCACGTGTACCAGGTGACGCCCACCCCGGCCAGCTGGGCGACCTCTTCGCGGCGCAGCCCGGGAGTGCGGCGGCGCAGCCCGGGCGACAGCCCCACCTGCTCCGGGGTGATCCGCTCCCGGCGGCTGCGCAGGAACGCGGCCAGCTCGGCGCGGCGCGAGCCGTTCCCGGTCATCGTCATGGTCGGTCATGCCCTCATCATGCCGGGATCCGGAGACAGGTGCCAGGTGCTGGTGGTACCAGGATAAATAGGCTCCTGGTACCTGGATAGTGATCCCGGCATGCTCATGGACATGACAGACCAAACCACCGTAACCCGGGGCTGGGCACCGGACGATCGCCGCACCGGGTTCCACCGGGCAGCCGGCGGCCGGCCGGCCGGGCCCCGCGCCGGCTGGCCGCGCCGCGCGCCCTGCTCGCGATCGTCCTCGCCGGGCAGTTCATGGCGGTCCTGGATGCGTCCGTGGTGAACGTCGCGGCCCCCGCCATCCACGCCGATCTGCACGCCTCCGGGGCCGGGCTGCAGCTCGTCATCGCCGGGTACGTCATCACCTACGCGGTCCTGCTGGTCACCGGCGCCCGGCTCGGCGACATCGTGGGGCACCGCCGGATGTTCCTGGCCGGGCTGGCCCTGTTCACCGTGGCCTCGCTCGGCTGCGGCCTGGCCACCTCCACCTCCATGCTCGTCGCCCTGCGCTTCATCCAGGGGGCCGGCGCGGCGGCCATGATCCCGCAGGTGCTCAGCCTCATCCAGCGCACGTTCACCGGGACCTCGCGGGCCGGCGCGATGCGGCTGTACGCCGCGGTCATCGCGGGCGGCGCGGTCGCCGGGCAGATCGCCGGCGGCCTGCTGGTCACCGCGAACCTGTTCGGCAGCGGCTGGCGGGCCGTGTTCCTGGTCAACGTCCCGATCGGCGTGGCCCTGCTGGTCACGGGCGCGCGGATGCTGCCGCACGGCGCCGCGGACCGCGGGCGCGGCCTGGACCCCGTCGGGCCTGGCCCTGCTCACCCCGGCCGCGGTGGCCCTGGTGCTGCCGCTGGTCCTCGGCCAGCCTGAGCACTGGCCCGTGTGGGGCTGGATCTGCCTGGCCGGCAGCGCGGTGGCTGTTCGGGCTGTTCGCCGTCGTGGAGCGCCGGGTGGCGGCCCGGGGCGGATCGCCGCTGATCCCCGGCCGGGTGCTGAGCCTGCCCGGCGTCACGATGGGCGTGGCCGCCCTGTTCGTGACCATGGCGGTGTTCGGCGGGTTCTTCTTCGTGCTGGCGCTGCACCTGCAGGGCGGCCTAGGCGACACCCCGCTGCGGGCCGGGCTGACCTTCGCCCCGTCCGCGGCCACGTTCGCGCTGGTCAGCCTCAACTGGCAGCGGCTGCCCCGGCGGCTGCACGGCGTCCTGATCATCGTGGGCTTCGCCGCGTACGCGGCCGGCCTGCTGGGCATGGCGGCGCTGCTGCACGGCGGCGGGACCGGCGGGGTGTGGCTGTACCTGGCCCTGGGCCTGACCGGCGCCGGGATGGCCGCGGCGTTCAGCCCGCTGATGACCGCGGTGCTGATGCGGGTGCCGGTCGCCGACGCGGCGGATGCCACCGGCGTGGTGGTCACCGTCAACCAGCTGGCCATCGTGATCGGCGTGGCAACGTTCGGCACGCTGTACCTGAACCAGGCCGGGACGCTGCCCGCCAGCCCCGCGGAGCATGCGGCGTTCACCCTGGTGTCCGCGCACGCGGTCGCGGTGACGTTCCCGGTCCTGGCCGCGGCGGCGCTGGCGGGCGGCGTCCTGGCCGTGGTCAGGGCCCTGGCCGCCCGCCCGGCACGGACGCCGGCCATCCCGGTGCCCGCCGTGGCGGCGGCCGTCGCCGCCGGGAACGGCCCGGCCGCGGCCGGGCGCAGCGCCGCCCGCGACGTCTAGGGGACCCCAGGCCGTGGGCGGGAACGGCGGCCCAGGCCGCCGTTCCTGCCCACGGCCGTGCACATGGGCGTCATGGGTCACATTGACCATGGCCGCCGGCGACATATCAGTATCTGTGCACCCAGCGCCCGATTTGTCCCTGTATTCGTGCACCAGATCCGTGATATGTCAGCCGAGCCCGCCGGGCCGCCGAGCCCGGCCGGGCGCCGGCCGGGGTGGCCCGCGGCGGCCCGAAGACTGGGATCATGGGACGTCATGGGGATCACTGACGCCGCTCTGCGGCGGCCGCCGCTCGACGCGGCCGCCCTCAACGCGCGGCTGACAAGACCCGGCGGCCTGTGGCGGGAGATCCGGGTGACCGGGGAAACCGGCTCCACCAACGCCGACCTCCTCGCCGAGGCCAGGGCGGGCGCGGCCGAGGGGCTGGTGCTGGTGGCCGAGACCCAGACCGCGGGCCGGGGACGGCTGGACCGGTCCTGGTCCAGCCCGCCGCGAGCCGCGCTGACCTTCTCCGTGCTGCTCCGCCCGGGTGCCGTTGCGCCGTCCGCCCGGGCCTGGCTGCCGCTGCTCACCGGGATGGCGGTGGCGGCCGCGCTGCGCGCCGAGGCCGGGATCACCGCCGGCCTGAAGTGGCCGAACGACGTCCTGGTGGCGGACCGCAAGATCGCCGGGATCCTGGCCGAGGCGCACGGCGACGCGATCGTGGCGGGTGCCGGGCTCAACGTCACGCTCACCCAGGCCGAGCTGCCGGTGCCCACCGCGACCTCGCTGCTCCTGGAGAACGCGGCCTGCCTGGACCGCGAGCGGCTGCTGGCCGCCGTGCTCACCGAGCTGGCCAGCCGGTACACGGCGTGGGCCGCCGGGCCGGACGCGGCGGAGCCCGGCGGGGCGGCCCTGCGCGCGGAGTACCTGCGCTGGTGCGTCACCCTCGGCCGCGAAGTCCGCGTGGAGCTGCCCGGCGGCACCCTGCTGACGGGCATGGCCACCGACGTGGACAGCACCGGGCGGCTGGCCGTGCGGACCGGCTCCGGCACCACGCTGGTCGGCGCGGGCGACGTCGTGCACGTCCGCTGACCTCCGGCCCGCTGACGTCCGGCCCGCTGACGTCCGGCCCGCTGACGTCCGGCCCGCTGCGCCGCGCGTCGTGCCGGCTAGGTGACGTCGGGCGTGTCCGCTCAGCGTCGGGCGTGTCCGCTCAGCGTCGGCGCGTCCCCTGACGTGGCGGACGTCCGCGCAGACCGTTCCATGCCACGATGTTGCGCTATGAGCCTGGAAAGCCAGCTCTCCGACGGAGAGCAGAGCGTGCTGACGCTGCACCCGCACTGGAAGACGCTGCTGCGGCCCGCCCTGCTCCTGTTCGTCGTGATCGTCGCCGCGGCGGCGCTGCTGATCGTGATCCCGCCGGGCCGGATGGCCGGGCCGGGCCGGATCGCGGTCGGGGTGGCCGCCGTCGCCGCGGCCATGGCGGCTTTCGGCGTCCCGTTCCTGCGCTGGCAGACCACTACCTACCAGCTCACGACCCGGCGGCTCAGCCTGCGCCGCGGCATCCTGACCCGCTCGGGCCGGGACTTCCCGCTGGTCAGGATCAGCGACGTCTCGTTCTCGCAGGGTCCCATCGACCGCCTGCTGGGCTCCGGCCGGCTGGTGGTGGAGTCCGCCGGCGAGCACGGCCAGCTGGTGCTGAGCGAGATCCCCGGCGTCCAGGGGGTCCAGGCCACCCTGTTCCAGCTGGTCGGGGACGAGCATCAGCGGCTGGCCCGCGAGGAACAGTGAGGAACAGTAAGGAACAGTAAGGCGCGGACGGCAGGCAATGGCGGGTCAGCGCTGGGGCCCGCCCGCCGCACGGGTTAGCCTGCGCTCATGGATGGCATCGAGGTCCGCAGGCACATGATCGGGCACGGCCCGGTCACGGAGATCGTGCTCGACCGGCCGGAGGCGCTGAACGCGCTGAACACCGTGATGCTGGTCCGGTTCGCGCAGACCTGCGCGGAGCTGGCCCCGGACACGGGGGTCCGCGCCGTGGTGCTGACCGCGACCGGGGACCGGGCCTTCTGCGTCGGTGCCGACCTCAAGGAACGGCAGCTGATGACCGACGCGCAGTGGCTGGCCCAGCGGTCCGTGTTCCGCACCGCCTTCGGCGAGCTGCTCCGCCTGCCGCAGCCGGTGATCGCGGCCGTGCACGGGTATGCCCTCGGCGGCGGCTGTGAGCTCGCGCTCAACTGTGACCTGGTGGTGGCCGACGAGACCGCGCAGTTCGGCCTGCCGGAGGCCACCGTCGGCCTGGTGCCCGGCTGCGGCGGCACCCAGCTGTCCATGCGCCGGCTCGGCGTGGGCCGGGCCGCCGACCTGCTGCTCACCGGCCGCCGGGTCAAGGCCGCGGAGGCGGAGCGGATCGGGCTGGCCGACCGGCTGGTGCCCGCCGGGGCCGCGGACGCCACCGCGCTGGAGATCGCCGGCACGATCGCGGCCAACTCCCCGGTCGCCGTGCGCGCCGCCAAGCGGGCCATGCGCCAGGGCTGGGGCGTCGGCCTGGCCGCGGCGCTGGACATCGAGGACTCGGCCTGGCGGACCGCCGCCCTGTCCGCGGACCGGCGCGAGGGCATCGCCGCGTTCAACGAGAAGCGCGACCCCGTCTGGCCCGGCGAGTGAACCTGGCCGGGACCGGCCTGAACGACCACGAACCACGGAGGCCATGGCGTGAGTGACCTGCCCGGGAGCGTCTCGTTGCGGGAAGTTGGTCCGCGTGACGGCCTGCAGAATGAGGATCCGGTCCCGACCGGGGCCAAGATCGAGCTGATCAACGCCCTCTCCCAGACCGGGGTGTCCCGGATCGAGGCCGTGTCGTTCGTGCGCCCGGACGCGATCCCGCAGATGGCCGACGCCGACCAGGTGTGGGGCGGTATCGAGCGCAGGCCCGCGGTACGGTACTCCGCGCTGGCCCCGAACCTGCGCGGTGCGCGGCGGGCGCTGGACTCGGGCTTCACCGAGGTGGAGCTGGTGGTGTCCGCCTCCGACACGCACAACCGGCGGAACGTGAACCGGGGCACCGGGGAGTCGCTGGACGACATCGCGGTGATCCTCAGCGAGACGCACGCGCGGGGCGCCACCGGCCAGGTGGTGGTGGCCACCGCGTGGGGCTGCCCGTACGAGGGGGACGTGCCGGTCAGCCGGGTGCTGGCGGTGGCCGGGCGGGCGGTGGCCGACGGGGCGGACTCCATCTCGTTCGGCGATACCACCGGGATGGCCACGCCGCGCCGGGTCACCGAGCTGGTCGGGGAGTTCCGGTCGGCGTACCCGGACACCCCGCTGAACCTGCACTTCCACAACACCCGGGGCACCGGCCTGGCCAACGTGCTGGCCGCGCTGGAGCTGGGCGTGGACGACTTCGACGCGTCGGTCGGCGGGCTCGGCGGCTGCCCGTACGCGCCGGGAGCCACCGGCAACATCGCGACCGAGGAGCTCGTGCACATGGTCGAGGACATGGGCGTGGCCACCGGCGTGGACCTGGAGGCGATGATCGGCGCGGCCGCGGAGGCGGAGCGGATCATCGGCCGCCAGCTCCCGTCCCAGGTGCTCCGGGCCGGCCCCCGCACCCGCACGATCCCGCTCTGAAGGCCTGCCCGGACTTTCCCTAACGGTCTTACCGGCCGGCCCGCCCGCGGCCCGGAAGCGCCCGGGGCGCCGGGCCTGGGCCCGGGCCGCGGGGTCGGGGTACGCTCCCACCGTGGCAGAACAGCACCGGGCGGGGCAGCGTGAAGCGGGGCACCTGGAGGCGGCGGACCCGGACTGGCCGAGTTGCGGGCGCGGGTCGAGCGCGGCGGAGCCCCCCGGTACCACCAGTCCGGCGCGGCGGCGGGCAAGCTGTTCGCCCGGGCCCGGATCGCCTGCCTGGTCGACGACGGCAGCTTCACCGAGGACGGCCGGTACGCCAACGCCCTGGCCGACGGCCTGCCCGCCGACGGGGTGATCACCGGGACCGCCCTGCTGGACGGGCGGCCGGTGGCGCTGATGGCCAACGACTCCACGGTCAAGGCGGGCTCCTGGGGCGCCCGTACGGTCGAGAAGATCATCCGGATCATCGAGAAGGCCTACGCGGACGGCCTGCCCATGATCTACCTGGTCGATTCGGCCGGGCGCGCGGATCACCGACCAGGTGGACATGTTCCCCGGCCGCCGCGGCGCCGGGAAGATCTTCCACACCCAGGTGCGCGCGTCCGGGGCCATTCCCCAGGTGTGCGCGCTGTTCGGCCCGTCGGCCGCGGGCGGCGCCTATATCCCCGCGTTCTGTGACTTCGTGGCCATGGTGGACGGCAACGCGTCGATGTACCTGGGCAGCCCCCGCATGGTCGAGATGGTGGTCCGGGAGCAGACCACGCTGGAGGAGATGGGCGGGGCGCGGATGCACTGCACCGTGTCCGGTTGCGGCCACTACCTCGCGCCCACCGAGCATGACGCACTGACCGCGGTCCGCGGCTACCTGTCCTACCTGCCCGGCGAACTGGCAGCAGCGGCCGCCGGCCGCCGCCGCCCGGCCAGCCGGCAGCCGGCCGACCTGGCCGCGCTGATCCCGGCCAGCGAGCGGCAGGCCTACGACATGCGCCGCTTCGTCCGCGGGCTGGTCGACGAGGGCTCCTTCTTCGAGATCCACGCGCTGTGGGCGCGGGAGCTGACCATCGGGTTCGCGCGGCTCGGCGGCCAGGTGACCGGAGTGGTCGCGAACAACCCGATGTTCAAGGGCGGAGTGCTGTTCGTCGATTCGGCGGACAAGGCAGCCCGGTTCATCCAGCTCTGCGACGCGTTCAGCGTGCCGCTGCTGTTCCTGGCCGATGTGCCCGGGTTCATGGTCGGCACGTCGGTGGAGAAGCAGGGCATCATCCGGCACGGCGCGAAGATGATCAGCGCGGTGGCCGAGGCCACGGTGCCCAAGATCTGCGTGGTGGTCCGCAAGGCGTACGGGGCCGGCCTGTACGCGATGGCCGGCCCCGGGTTCGAGCCGGACGCCACGCATCGCGCTGCCCACCGCGAAGATCGCGGTGATGGGCGCCGACGCGGCCGTCAACGCCGTGTACTACAACAAGCTGGCCGCGGTGGACGACCCCGCCGACCGGGAGCGGGAGACGGAGCGGCTGCGCGCCGAGTACGAGGCGGACATCGACGTGCTCAGGCTGGCTAGTGAGCTCGTGATCGACGACATCGTGCCCGCGGGCGAGCTGCGCGCCGAGCTGGTCCGCCGGTTCGCCGCCGCCGCCGGCAAGGACCGCTCATTCTCACGGCGACGCCATGGAGTTACCCCAGTCTGACCAAGTCGCCGGTTGTGCGGGGAATCCCAGGTGCCGCGAGGCCGTGGTCTACGCGGTGTTACGGAGAAGCACAGAGATTCACGCCGTAGCATCTGTCCATGACCTGTGTTCTGCTCGCTGAGGATGACACGTCCATCTCGGAGCCGCTCGCCCGGGCGCTGCGCCGCGAGGGCTACGACGTCGAACGTGTCGTCGGACGGCCCGGGGACGCTGGAAGCGGCCCTGGCCGGGGGGATTGACCTGATCGTGCTCGACATCGGGCTGCCCCGGCTGGACGGGCTGGAGGTGTGCCGTCGGCTGCGGTCGGACGGGCAGACCGTGCCGGTGCTGATCCTCACCGCCCGGGCCGACGAGGTGGACACCGTGATCGGCCTCGACGCGGGGGCCGACGACTACGTCACGAAGCCGTTCCGGCTCGCCGAGCTGCTGGCCCGGGTCCGCGCCCTGCTCCGCCGCGGGACCCCGGAGACCAGCATCGTGCAGGGAGTCCGGGTCGATGCGGACGCCCGGCGGGCCTGGATCGGCGACTCGGAACTCGAGCTCACCACGAAAGAGTTCGACCTGCTGAGCGTGCTGGTCGGTGACGCGGGGAAGGTGGTCACCCGTGAGCAGATCATGCGCGAGGTGTGGGACAGCAAGTGGTGGGGGTCCACGAAGACGCTGGACATGCACATCTCGTGGCTGCGCCGCAAGCTCGGCGATGACGCCCACAACCCGCGCTACATCACCACCGTCCGCGGCGTGGGCTTCCGTTTCGAGCGAGGGGACTGACCACCTCGGCCGGGTGGTGATTGACCCATGCGCCGCCGTCTGCTCGTCTCCACGCTCGTGGTGGCGGTAACGGCTGTTCTGCTGCTGGGTCTCCCGCTGGCGTTCCTGTTCAGCCGCCTGCAGATCAGCGCGGCGGACCGGCAGGTGCAGCGGGACGCGACCACCGTGGCCAAGACGCTGCAGAACAGGGTGAACGTCGGCCTGCCCGCCGCGGTGCCGGAGGCCGCCGCCGCGGCTCACTCGCTCCCGGACCCTTACATCAACGTGCGCGAGTACGGGGTATCGGAGTTCACCGTCGGGGACCGCCCCGCGGCAGGTACCGCCATCATCCGGCAGGCGGTCACCAAGGACTTCCGGGTGACCGTGGCCGCGGACAAGTCGGTCGCGTACGGCCGGCTGACCGGCGCGCTGGCGCTGATCGGCGCGCTGGCCCTGGCGGCGGTGGCGGTGGCGGTGGCCCTGGCCATCCTGCAGGCGCGGCGGCTGACCCGGCCGCTGGAGGAACTGGCCAGCGCGGCCGACCGGCTCGGCGTGGGGGACGCGCGCCCGCTGGGCCGCCGGTACGGGGTGGCCGAGCTGGACCGGCTGGCGGAGGGCCTGGACGGCTCGGCGCGGCGGATCACCGACCTGCTGTCCGCCGAGCGCGACTTCGCCGCCGACGCCTCCCACCAGCTGCGCACCCCGCTGACCGCGCTGTCGATGCGGCTGGAGGAGATGATCGCGGCCGCCGGGGATCCCGAGGTCGTCCGGGAAGAAGGAGCCGCCGCCCTGGCCCAGACCGAGCGGCTCACCGAGGTGGTCAGCCAGCTGCTGGGCCGGACCCGGCGGGCGGCCCGCGGCGTGCCGTCGTTGCTGGCCATCGACGACGTGATCGCCCAGCAGGTCGTCGAGTGGGACCCGACCTTCCGGCGGGCCAACCGGAAGCTGGAGGTGGCGGGGGAGAAGGGCCTGGCCGCCTACATCACGCCGGGTGCCCTGAGCCAGGTCATCGCCACCCTGCTCGACAACGCCCTGGTGCACGGGGCGGGCACGGTCACGATCCGGACGTCGCGGACCCCGAAGTCCGTGGTGGTCGAGGTCCGGGACGAGGGCAAGGGCGTGCCGCACGAGCTGGTCCCGCGCATCTTCGAGCGGAACGTCAGCGGCCGTCCCGGCGGCACCGGGCTAGGCCTGGCGCTGGCCCGCGACGTGGCCACCGCGGACGGGGCCACCGTGGTCCTGGTCCGGCCCCGGCCCGCGGTGTTCGCCGTGTTCCTGCCCCGCGGCCTGCGCGGCGTGGACGACCCGCCGGTGGTGACCGGCCCGGCTTATTAGTCCGGGGGGACGACCCCCCTGGACCCCCCGCCTTTCACCGGCTCGGCGGGAACACGCCTCCGGCGCGCCCCGCCTCGCCGGCGAAAACTCTAGGCCGACGCCGCCTTCGGGCGGCGGTCGGTGAGGGCGTGCCAGATCAGGTAGATGGCGGCGGTGATGACGAAGCCGGCCTCGAAGGTCAGGTCACCGACCGACGGGACGTGCTTGGGCACGATGCCGACGTACTCGGTCTGGTTCGAGAACAGGATGATCGACACGACGACGCCGACCACCATGGCTACGGGGCCGGCCCAGTTCGAGTACTTGGTGTCGAAGAGCAGGCGTTCCAGGTCGCGCGGGTGCTGGCGGCGGCGCAGGAACTGGTCGCAGAACATCACGGCCAGCCACGGAGCGATCCAGTAGGCGATGACCAGGAGGAAGTTGTTGTACTTGGTGGCCGCGTCGTGCAGCCCGGTGAGCGCGACGATGAAGCCGATCACGCCGAACACGCCGGCCACGATGGCCCGGCGCAGGGTCAGCGGGAGCTTGATGCCCATCGCGGTGAACGACAGCGCGCCGGAGTAGATGTTCAGCACGTTCGCGGCGATCGCGCCGAGCGCGATGGCCAGCAGGGTGAGGTCGGCCAGGACGGTGGGCAGGTGGCCGGTGAACGCGCCGGTGGGGTTGGCGTCGATGGCGCCGATGCCGGTCACCGTGGCGGACGCGGCCCCAGCCGCCTCGAGCAGGACGCAGGACACGAACACCCCGAGGCCGGACCACAGGGCCACGGCCTTCTTGCTGGTGTCCGGGGCGAAGTAGCGGGTGTAGTCGGCGGCGTATGGGTTCCAGCCCACCGCGTAGCCGAACGACGCCCCCAGCGTGATCAGGAAGCCGCCGGGCACGGGCCGTGCGATGGCGCGCCGGGGCTGGACTTGGCGAAGATCCAGCACACGGCGACCAGGAAGATGATGGCCAGGACCGGGAACGCGTAGCGCTCGAACACCTGCACCAGGTTGTGCCCGAAGAACGCGATCACCAGCTGGATCAGCACGATGATGACCAGGCAGAGCCACTTGGGCAGATGGGTCAGCGTGTTCAGCGCGAACGTGCCGCTGACGCTGTTCACCGCGAACCAGCCGATCCCGGCGGTCAGCGAGTTCAGCCCGGCCGGGAGCGCGTTCCCCCAGTAACCGAAGCCGAGCCGGGACAGCACCATCTGCGGCACGCCGTACTGCGGCCCGCGCGCGGACAGCAAGCCCTGGGTGACCGAGCCGAGCCCGGTGCCGACCACTATGGCCAGCAGCGCCTGCCAGAAGTTCAGGCCGAAGAACGCCACCCCGATGACGCCCACGAAGACCGTCGCGAACTCGAAATTCGGCGAGGTCCAGGTCCAGAACAGCTGCAACGGCTTGCCGTGCCGCTCCTTCAGCGGGATGAACTCGGCCCCGCCCGGCTCGACAGCGGCGATCTTCGTGCCATAGGTGCCTTCCCGGACCACTACGCCCGGGGGTGGTTCCCCCTCCAGGACCGAACGCGTCTCTTGCTCAGGTGCCGCCATCTACTCGCTCCTTCGGGGCTCACGCCCGGGGTTTCCGGCTGCCGGTCCGGCAAACGCGCCGATGATAAATCGCACTATGACCGGGAGTTGTTTCGTATGCGATACATCGCCGGTGACGTTGTCGTAACGCCGGGACCTGCGTGACTGGGTGGAGCCAGCCGGGCCAGTGAGGAGACAGGTAGAGGCGGGCCAGGGGTGCGTGGCCTGCGTCCTCCCTCGTAGGCTACGGCGGGTGAGCGATCAACGGCATGCCAGCCCCCCGGCACCCGTCGTGGGCATGGTCGGCGGCGGGCAGCTGGCCCGGATGACCTACCAGGCGTCGATCCCGCTGGGCATCGGGTTCCGGGTACTGGCCGACCGGCCGGACGACAGTGCCGCCCTGGTCTGCCCGCACGCCACGGTGGGGGACTATCACCGCCTCGATGACCTGCTGAACTTCGCCGCCGGGTGCGACGTGGTCACCTTCGATCACGAGCACGTGCCGGGCGAGCATCTGGCCGCGCTGGCCGGGGCTGGGGTAGCCGTGGCGCCGGGCGGCGCCGCGCTCCGGTACGCCCAGGACAAGCTGGCCATGCGGGACGAGCTGAGCCGGCTGGGTGCGCCGTGCCCGCGGTACGCGCCGGTGGCCAGCCCGCAGGACGTGGCCGTGTTCGCCGCCGAAGTGGGCTGGCCGGTCGTGCTGAAGGCGGTCCGCGGCGGCTACGACGGCCGCGGCGTCTGGGTGTGCGAGGGGCCGGGTCAGGCGGACGAGGTGCTGGGATACGGGGTGGCGCTGCTCGCCGAGGAGCACGTCTCGTTCGTCCGCGAACTCGCCGCGCTGGTGGCCAGGTCCCCGCACCGGCAGGGCGCGGCCTACCCGGTCGTGCAGACCGTGCAGCGCGACGGGGTCTGCCGGGAGGTGCTCGCGCCCGCGCCCGGGCTGGCCGCGGTCCTCGCCGAGGACGCGGAGCGGCTGGCCCTCGAACTCGCGGACGCGCTGGGGGTGACCGGCCTGCTGGCCGTGGAGCTGTTCGAGACCCGGCGCGGGCTGCTGGTGAACGAGCTGGCCATGCGGCCGCACAACAGCGGTCACTGGACCATCGAGGGAGCTGCGACCTCCCAGTTCGAGCAGCACCTGCGGGCGGTGCTGGACCTGCCGCTGGGCGCGCCGCAGCCGGTCGCGCCGCAGGTGGTCATGGCTAACGTATTCGGGGCCGAGGACCTGGCCGGCGCGGACCCGGACGTCTACGACCGCTACATCCACGTGATGGCGGGCGACCCGGGGGTGAAGGTGCACATGTACGGCAAGGCGGCCCGGCCCGGCCGCAAGATCGGGCACGTCACCGTGGTGGGCACTGACGTCGCGGCGCTGCGCGACCGGGCCACCCGGGCCGCGAGCTACCTGAGTACCGGCAAGGAGCTGGCCGAATGAGCAGCGGGCCGCTGGTCGGCGTGGTCATGGGCAGCGATTCCGACTGGCCGGTGATGCAGGCAGCCGCGGCGGTCCTGGACGAGTTCGGGGTGCCATACGAGGCCGACGTGGTGTCCGCGCACCGGATGCCCCACGACATGATCCGCTACGGCAGTGAGGCCGAGGGCCGAGGGCTGCGGGTGATCATCGCCGGGGCGGGCGGCGCGGCCCACCTGCCGGGCATGCTGGCCGCGGTGACCCCGCTGCCGGTGATCGGCGTGCCGGTGCCGCTGAAGTACCTGGATGGGCTGGACTCACTGCTGTCGATCGTCCAGATGCCCGCGGGCATCCCGGTGGCCACGGTCGCGGTGGGCGGGGCGCGTAACGCGGGCCTGCTTGCCGTGCGCATCCTCGGCGCGGGCGACGGCACGCTGCGCGCCAAGATGGCAGCCTTCCAGGACCGGCTGCGCGGCGAGGCCGAGGCCAAGGGCGCGGCGCTGCGAGCCACGCGCGCGGACCAGGACAGCTGATCAGGACGGCTGAACCAGGGCGGCTGGCCCAGCCGGCCAAGGCCGCTGACCGGGCCCTCAGCCCATGACCTCGTCCCGTCCAGCGCCTACTATCGGGTAATGAGCTCTGACTTTCCTGCTTTCGCGCTCACCGACGAGCATGAGGCGCTCCGCGAGGCCATCCGTGACCTGGCCGACGACAAGATCGCGCCGCGGGCCGCCGAGGTGGATGAGTCCGGGGAGTTCCCCTGGGACGTGTTCGAGGCGCTGGCCAAGAACGATTTCGCCGCGGTGCACATCCCGGAGGCGTACGGCGGCGCGGGCGCGGACGCGATCGCCACCGCGATCGTGATCGAGGAGGTCGCGCGGGCCTGCGCGTCATCGTCCCTGATCCCGGCGGTGAACAAGCTGGGCACGATGCCGCTGCTGCTGGCCGGGTCCGAGGAGCTCAAGCACCGCTACCTCCCGCCGGTCGCCCGGGGCGAGGTGATGTTCTCCTACGCGCTGTCCGAGCCGGAGGCTGGCTCGGATGCGGCCGCGATGTCGACGCGCGCCGTTCGCGACGGTGACCGTTTTATCCTCAACGGAACCAAGCGCTGGATCACCAACGCCGGGGTGTCGCAGTACTACACGGTCATGGCCGTGACCGACCAGTCGGCCGGGGCCGGGGGGATTTCCGCCTTCGTGGTCGAGAAGGACGATCCGGGCTTCTCCTTCGGTGCCCCCGAGCACAAGCTGGGTATCAAGGGCTCACCGACCCGGGAGCTGTACTTCGACAACTGCTCCATCCCGGCGGACCGGATGATCGGGGCGGAGGGCACCGGGTTCCGCACCGCGCTGGCCACCCTGGACCACACCCGGATCACGATCGCCGCGCAGGCCATCGGCATCGCCCAGGGCGCCCTGGACTACGCCACCGGGTATGTGAAGGAGCGCCAGCAGTTCGGTAAGGCCATCGCCGAGTTCCAGGGTATCCAGTTCATGCTGGCCGACATGGCGATGAAGGTGGAGGCGGCCCGGCAGCTCACCTACGCGGCCGCGGCTAAGTCTGAGCGGGCCATGGAGGGCGACCGCAGCGACGACCTGACGTTCTTCTCCTCGGCCTGCAAGTGCTTCGCCTCGGATACCGCCATGCAGGTCACCACCGACGCGGTCCAGCTGCTCGGCGGCTACGGGTACGTCCGGGACTACCCGGTCGAGCGGATGATGCGCGACGCCAAGATCACCCAGATCTACGAGGGCACCAACCAGATCCAGCGCGTCGTCATGGCCCGCCAGCTGCTGAAGGGCTGATCCGGGCCGGTGACCTGCGATTTCTCCAATCTTCTCGTATGAACGGGCTGCCGGGCTAACGAGTTCAGCGGCTCACTCTCGTGCCGGTATTGCCCCGATTAATGCTGGTTACTTTCGGTTGTTTCCCGACCGCGTGCTGAATCGGTGCTGACCCTGGCGTGCCGCGGGCGGGCCGGTGTTGCCTTGACGTTGGCCGGTAAGTGGAGCGTGCATGGGCCCGGGCCGGGTTCCCTGCCGGTCGTGTGCTCGCGACCTTTTGGGCTGGGCTGGCCGTGCGGCGCCGGCAGGTGGCTGCGGAAGGGATGGCATCGTCATGGCAGAGCGGCGGCTCGTGAGAGCGTGACCATCGCCGGGCGCCCTGAGCGCGTCGCGGTGACCCGCGCGTTCGCGGGCTGGTAGTCACATCACGGAGAGCTTTAGAGTGCCGGGGCGGGCTGGCGCGTGCGGGGGCGCCGGATGTTTAGTTCCGTGGAGCGGTTGCGGTTGATCCACCAGAAGCAGAACCCGGCGAGGGCGAGGGCGAGGTAGACCGCGGTCTCGATCCACTGGAAGGCCCAGTAGCGGCTCGCGGGCTCGTAGGTCACCGTCTGCTGGAAGTGGAGGCTTGCGATGTAGTTGTTGCATGCCTGGGCCGATGAGTGGCCGCAGGGCCCGGCTGGCTCGCTGGAGGCCACGCGGCCGTCCGGGGTGGTGAGCTGGCTGGAGATTACCCAGGCGCCGGGCAGGACCGTCCACGTTTTCGTTGTCAGGATCAGGTGCCCGTCGCTGGTGGATCCCGTCACGACCGCCGATGCCAGGCTGAGTGCCGAGGTGGTCCGGGCGGGCGGGATGAGGTGGGGCCGCACCCAGAGGGGGAAGGCGATGATGACGGCGGTGAAGATGGCGAGGGTGACGGCCATCGCGGGCAGGGTGCGGCGGATGAGGAGCCCGGCGGTGACCCCGAGGGCGAACGCGAACGCCGCGTACCCGGCCGGCGCGACGCCTGACTGGAAGCTGCCGGACGTGAACGCGGTATAACCCGCGTTCGCCGGAAACAGGGGCCGGCCGAAGTAGCAGCCTCGACACGCAACGGCAGCCGCCGTACCGTTGCGGCACCGGGAAACGCAGGGCCGGCGCGCGGCACCCAGGCCGATCAGCGCGATCGGCGCGAGTGGCCAACTACCCGAAGACTGGCCAAGCAGTGGCCAGATGCACCGGCGAGTGGCCAGATACGCGCGATCCCTACACAGGGTTTAGGGGTTCCGTTCCGTCAGCTTGTCGTATTTCCTTTCTGTATTCCGGCTGAGATCGGAATGGATATCCCCGGCAGAAGTTCCTGGTACCTGCCCTGGCGGGCATGCCCGGGGACTCCCAGACTTAATAACAGGAAGCCTGCCAGCAGTGCCCTGCTGGACATGGTCTTTCTGCGCCCGCCCGCACCCGCACAGCTCAACCAGAAGCTTCCGTCCGGCCACCACCTCCCGACTGCGCAGCAGCGCGACGCGGTAACACTGGTGATCCACCCGTCTGCCCTCCCCAGCGGCACCGGTGTGCAGCTCGCGGCGACTGCGCGCTCTGGCCAAGGGGCAATATTTGAGGTCCGTGACCTGGTATATGCCAGCCCGCAGTACACCGGCAGCAGCTGAGCTGACTATCCGGCCACTAGTAACGTGACCACCTGCCAGAGGGCTGCGCGTCCGCGCAGCCCCTCGTTGACGCGTGCGGGGTCACCGCGGCGAAGCCGCCCTGGAACAGGACCTTGGCCGGTGTTGGCGCCTGGTAGCGGTCGTAGGCGGCCTGGGCGGCCTCCTCATCCAGGGTGTTGGTGAACGCGTAGTGGAACTGCTTGGGGGTGAGCGTGGACGCCTGGTTGATGTTGGCCGGGTTATCCAGGGCCGGCAGCACCGAGCGGACCTCCGACAGCGGCATCGCGTTGATGCCCTTGACCGCGGCGCCATCGATCGACACCCCGGCCACTCCCAGCCCGTCACCCACCAGCAGCTGGGCGAACGTTCCGCCGAAGGAGTGCCCCATGATGACCGGGGCGCTGTCCAGCTTGCTGACGTAACCGGTCAGGTAGTCCATGATCTCGCGCACGCCGACTCCGGCCACCGCGTCCGGGTTGTCGCGCAGCTCCTTCAGCCCGGCCTCTCCCTGGCCGATGCCGGGGTAGCCCGGGGTAAGCACGGTAAAGCCGCGCGCCTCGTAGCGCTCCACCCAGTGTTCCCAGGCCAGCGGGGTCATCCACAGCCCGTGGATGAGTACGACAGTGCTCGCGGTGCCGTCATGAGTGGTGGTCGTCGCCATCAGGGTTCTCCTTCGAGTGTGCAGGTAACTGATTAAGCCCGAATACCTGCAAGCAGCCACCCGCAGGGTACTGGTGCCGCCGATTAGCAAAAGCCTGGCCAAAGGCGAAGTGAGATTACAGGCGACGCGGCCGCTGGAAAAAGCGCCCACGAATACATGGCGGGATGGGGCGTACTGGAAAGTCAGCGCGTGATCAGCTGAATTTTTTTCCACACCTCCGGCCGTTACTGAGCCGCCGAGGTCTGGAATGGCATTACTCCTTATTTGCCCACCTTCGCATCGCAGCCGCTTAATAGCAAGCGGCGAGGAAGATCATCCGGCCTGGCAGCTCCTTCGGCGCCCCACATGCCGCATGCGCTGCCGGAGAATTCAAGAACCAATTGCGAGCTCCGTGGGACCGCGATTTCCCGTCGTTTCCGGACCGTGCTGACCGCCCGTGCGTCCCGCGGCGAAACCTCGCTGGGGGACGCGTTGCCTGTCTTGCCGGTGGCCTGATCCTGTTAGAGCGTCAAGAGTGCCTGTGCGGGTGACAGGCGTGCGGCGCGGATGGCGGGCAGCAGCCCAGCCAGGGCGCCGATGATGACGGCTGCGGCCAGGCCGCCGGCCCAGGCCTGCGCCGGGATGGCGATGGCCTCGCCGTGGGCGCGGGCGTAGACGGCGGTGGCGGTCGCGCCGGCCATGACGCCGGCGGCGCCGCCGGCCAGGGACAGCAGGATCGCCTCGGCCAGGAACTGGGTGCGGATCTGGCCCCGGGTGGCGCCCAGCGCGCGGCGCAGCCCGATCTCGGAGCGGCGTTCCAGCACGGAGATGACCATGATGTTGGCCACCCCGATCGCGCCGACCAGCAGCGCGACCGCGCCCAGCCCGAGGAACAGGGTGTCGAGCGCACCCGTGGCGTCGGCCTGGGCGGTGAGCGCGCCCGAGGGCTGGGAGACGCTGACCTGGCTGGGGTTTTCCGGGCTGGCCTGCGCGCTGAGCAGGTTATCGACGGTAGTGGTGACGGCCTGGTCGTTCGGGGTGGTGCGGACGTAGAGCTCCGACGGGTGCCCGTCGAAGCCCAGGTACTTCTGGGCGGCCGGGAAGCCGACCAGGACCGCGGAGTCGATTCCCGGGGCGTAGGTGGCCGGGTTGAGGATGCCGGTGACGTAGAACCACTGGCCGCCGGCCTGGCCGTTGATCCAGATCCGCATCCCGGGCCGGATCCGGTCGATGCCCATCAGCTGCGCGGTGGCGGCGCCGAGCACCGCGACTGGCTCGCGGGCGGTGGCCGCGTTCAGGAACCGGCCCTGCGCGAGCCTCGTGCCGGCGACCCCGGGCAGGCCGAGCGTGGTGGCCTCCACGCTGATGGCGTTGGTGTTGATCGGGGGGATGAGCGGGGACTTGTAGGCGTTCACGCTGTTGATGGTGCCGGTGTCCTGCACCGCGGTGACTCCGGGCAGCCGGGCCGATCATGCCCGGCGCCGCCTGCGGCAGCTCGGCGGTGGCGCCGGTGAGGGTCTGCCCGTTGGTGACGGTCAGCAGGTTGGTGCCCAGGCGGGCGATCTCGTTCAGCAGCGCGGCCTGGGCGGAGGCGGCCAGGCCCAGCACGGCGACGATCGCCGCGACGCCGATCGCGATGCCCAGCGCCGACAGCGTCGCGCGCAGCTTGCGGGTCCGCAGCCCGATGCTGGCCAGCCCGGCCAGGTCCCCGGGGCGCAGCCGGGCCGCGGCCGGGGCGGCCGGCCGCGGCGAGGTGGTGGTCATGACGGTCCTCCCGGCGCGGGCCGCGAGCGGGGCCGACCGCCGCCCGCCCCGGCGGCGGCGGGCGCGTGGGCGGGGACTGGGGCGGTGTCGGCGATGATGTGCCCGTCGAGCATCTCGATGCACCGCCGCGTCCGGGCGGCGACCGCCTGGTCGTGGGTGATGATGATGACCGTGGTCCCGGCGGCGTTCAGCTCCTCCAGCAGGGCCAGGATCGTGGCGCCGGTGGCGGAGTCCAGGTTCCCGGTCGGCTCGTCCGCCAGCAGCACCGGCGGCCGGCCGACGATCGCCCGGGCGATCGCGACCCGCTGCCGCTCGCCCCCTGACAGCTGGGTCGGCCTGGCCCCGGCCCGGTGGCCCAGCCCGACGACGGCCAAGGCGTCAGCGGCCAGCCGCCGCCGCTCGGCGCGGCGCACCCCCGCGTACAGCAACCCATCGGCCACGTTGCCCAGCACGCTCTGGTGCTCGGCGAGGAAGAACTGCTGGAACACGAACCCGATCCGGGACGCCCGCAGCGCCGCCAGCTCCCGGTCCCGCATCCGCGCCACATCCAGGCCGGTGACGCGCACCGCACCGGCCGTCGGCTGGTCCAGGGTGCCCATCAGGTGCAGCAGCGTGGACTTGCCCGACCCCGACGGGCCGGCCACCGCCACCAGCTCCCCGGCGGCCACCGCCAGGCTCACCTGATCCAGCGCCCGCACCGGTGGCTGCCCCGGGTACACCTTCGACGCCTGCTCCAGCTCCAGCGCCGGCACCCCGCCCGGCCCGTCCCCGCGGACCAGGGCCGCCCTCGCGGCGGTCACGACGCCGCCACCACGACGCGCTGCCCGGGGGTCAGCGCCCCGGTCACCTGCACCAGCCCGGAGGCGTCATCGAAGATCCCGGGCGTCACCGGCACCCAGCGCCGCGTGTTCCCGGGGCCGACGACCTCCACGGCGTACCTTCCCGGTGACTGGGCCACCAGCGCCGTCACCGGCACCACCAGCGCGCCACGCGCGGCGGCGGTGGTGATGTTCACCGTCACCGGCGCCTGATCCAGGGTTCCCGCCGCATGCGGGTCGGTCAGCGTCACCTGCACCGGGATCGTCGTGGTCGGGCTCCCCCCCGACCCGGACGTGGTCGCCACCGTGCCGACAGAGGAGACCACCCCCGGCGTCGTCGTCCCGTCGGGCAGCGTCACCGTCACCTTGTCACCCGCCTTCACCTGCGACTGCTGGGAGACATCCAACGGGACCGTCACCACGTGCCGGTCCGACGTCGCCGCCAGGACCGGGCCGTCCGCCGAACCGCCCAGGCTTCCCGTCACCCGGCTGACCCGCAGCGCCCGCGGCTCGAACACCACCGACCCCAGCGGCAGCGACCCCGACGGGGAGGCGACCCCCAGCGCCGACTGCAGCTTCTCCACCCCCGCCGTCGTCTCCCAGGAGAAGTAATCCCAGCCCAGCGCGGAGATATCCGGGCTATCCGCGTCCCCCAGAGCCACCAGGTCATGGTTCAGCTGGGACACGTCCTCTCCCGCCATCCCCTCGCCCAGGGGCCGCCAGTCCGGCACGCTGCCGTACAGCAGCACCACCGGGGAGCCGTTACCGGTCTTGTACAGCGCATGCCCCTGCCGGATCACCTGCCCAGCGGGCGGCAGCCAGGTCAGCGTCCCGCCGCCCGGCCCGGTCACCGGGTAGGACCCGGCATAGCCCAGCGTCGCGGTGAGCGGCGTGGTTGCCGCGATACCCTGCCGGGCCACCGCTGCCGTGGCCGGCGGGGGCGCCCCCTGTCCGGGCCCGGACGAGGCGGCCGGGGAAAACACCCCGACCTGCCACGCCGACACCGCCCCGGCCGCCACCACGGCCACGATGCCCAGGGCCACCCAGCGACGACGGCCGCGCGATCCCCTTGCCTCCGCGCCCGCCAGGACCTCCGCCTGCTGCCCAGCCTCCCGGCCGCGCGAAACCGTCTCGCTCACTATCCATCTCCGTCACTTCCGCTTCCGGCTATGGGCGGCCCGTTCGCGTCGCCTGCAATTAGCCAAACGGAATCCCTCCGAGCTGGTGGGGCACCAGGTACTGGCATTTGCCCATCACGGTGTTGAATCGTTGTGAGTGCGAATAATTGAGGCTGATGCCGTGTGTGGATAGCGGGAAAATAGGGCGCCCCTCGGAGTCGACGCCGGGATCGGGGAAATTCGGCACCCCGTGGGAGCGCATGCAGCGGGCGAAGGGGAGCATGCCGCGCAGCAGAAGTGACACCTCGGCCGAAGGAAACTGGTCGTCAATGCCGACCGGGAGCAGGCGCTGGCAGGCGTGCTCAGCTGCGCTGAGCTGGGAGCTGCTGACCCGGAGTTGTTGCGCGCTGGGGGACTTTGCGTTGCTGGCGCCAGCCTGAGGGTCGGGGAAGTTCGGCACGCCGTGCGAACGCACGCAGCGGGAGAAAGCGACCAGCTGGGCGTTCGCTGACCCTCCGCACGTGTCCCGCAGTCGATGAGCTGCCTGAACCGGTGGATGATGGGCTGCTGCCGCATGCCACCGCCAGCAGGGCCAGGGCGGCCGTGACCATGATGGCGGCCGCGCTCCGCGCTGCGGGCGGCCGTGCCCCCCGTGGCCGGCGCATGACGTGGGTACAGTCGTTCATCATGCCCTCCTCAGGGTTGGATGATCGTGCTGGACCGCCGGCAGCGCGGGGACTGGCTTCATGCCCGCAGTTCTACGCCTGGGCGGGTGACATCTCCGCTACCGGCGATGTTGCGCGGATGTCATGCCGGCCGGCGCATGATGGCGGGATGCGGGTGCTGGTGGCCGAGGATCATGCGACGCTGGCCGGCCGGATCGCTCAGGGGCTGCGTCAGGCCGGGATGGCCGTCGACGCCGTGCACGACGGCGCGGCGGCGCTGGACGCCGCCGCGCTGACGGCCTATGACGTGATCGTGCTCGATCGCGATCTGCCGGCCGTGCACGGTGACCGGGTGTGCCGGGCGGTGGCCGGCTCCGGTCCGCGGATCCTCATGCTCACCGCCGCCGCCAGCGTCGATGACCGGGTCGACGGGCTGGAACTGGGCGCGGACGACTACCTGCCCAAGCCGTTCGCGTTCGCCGAGCTCGTCGCCCGGGTGCGGGCGCTGTCCCGCCGCGCGCCGTCCGCGCCGCCGGTCCTGCGCCGCGGGGACCTGGCCGTGGACCGCGCCCGGCACCGCGCCAGCCGCGGCTGCCGCTCGCTGTCCCTGACCCGCAAGGAGTTCGGCATCCTGGAGACGCTGCTGGCCGCCGCCGGCGCCGTGGTCAGCGCGGAGGAACTGCTCGAGCACGTGTGGGACGCCACCGCCGACCCGTTCAGCAACATCGTCTCGGTGACGATGACCCGGCTGCGGCGCAAGCTCGGCGACCCGCCGCTGATCGAAACAGTGGTCGGCAAGGGGTACCGGATGTGAGCCGCCCGCGGCCGACCGTCCGGGCCCGGCTGACCCTGCTGTACACCGGCCTGTTCGCCGTGTGCGGGGTGATCGTTGTGGCGGTCAGCTACGCGCAGGTGGCGCAGCTGCCGGCCGGGGGGCAGGGAAATGGCCGGCAGCCTTCCGCCGGCGATCTGGCCAGGTTCGCGGCGCAGTGCCGGTCCGAGGAACTGAGCGCCCATCCCGACCCGCGCGTCCTGGCCAAGTGCGCCTCGTACTTCCAGCAGCAGGGCGCGCAGGGCCAGCGTGACCTTACCCTGTCGCATCTGCTGCAGTACTCGCTGATCACGCTGGCTGTGGTCATCGCCCTCGCGGCCATCCTCGGCTGGATCTTCTCGGGGCGGGCGTTGCGCCCGGTGCACCGGATCACGACAGCCGCCCGTGCCGCGTCGGAACACAACCTGACGGCGCGGGTCGCGCCGACAGGCCCCCGCGACGAGCTCCGCGAACTGGCCGAGACGTTCGACGAGATGCTCGGCCGGCTCCAGGCCGCATTCGAGGGCCAGCAGCGGTTCATCGCCAACGCCTCCCATGAACTGCGCACCCCGCTCGCCGTCATGCGCGCCACTGTCGACGTCGTGCTGGGCAACCCGGACAGCACAACCGGCGACCTGCGCGCGATGGGGGAGGACATCCGCGCCGCGGTACAGCACGCCGAGCACCTCATCGGCGCGCTGCTCATCCTCGCGCGCAACGAGCGCGGGCTCACCGTCCGCGAGGAGACCGACCTGTCCACGGTCGCCGAAGACGTCCTCGACACCGCCGGCCTGGGCGACCGGCGGGTGCACGCGACGCTGGAGCCCGCCGTCATATCGGGTGATCCGGTGCTCGCCGAACGCCTCATCGCAAACCTGGTCGACAACGCGGTCCGGTACAACCTCCCCGCCGGTGACATCTGGATCAGCACCCGCACCATGGCGGGCAGCAGCCAGCTGACCGTGGCTAATACGGGGCCGGTCACCAGCCCGGCGGATGTCGGCCGCATCTTCCAGCCGTTCCAGCGGCTCAGCGACCGCACGTCCCATGACGGCTACGGGCTTGGCCTGGCCATCGTCGCATCCATCGCCGCGATCCACGGCGGCACCGCCACGGCTCGCCCCCGCGATGACGGCGGCCTGTCCGTCACGGTCACGATCCCCTCGGCCGGCACCCCGGCCCAGAGCACCGGCCTTCAGGCAACCGAACGACCAGGTGTTGCACGCCCAGGCTGACCTATGCCCGTTTGCGGCGTCTCGACGGCCGCGTCCAGCCGGCGGTCCGACCTCAAGTTGCAGCATGCTGACGTTCTTCCTGGTCAGTGTCTCTGGGGCGCAGCGAAATGGCGCGTCCGGGGCCGGTCCTGGATCTTAGGCCGGTAGAGTGCAGCCCATGCCCTGGGACCCTGCGCTTCCCGCACACCCTGCTCGGTCAACCGGAATCCTCGTCCGCGAGGCTCGCCGGCGGCATGGCTGGACTAAGGCCCAACTGGCGGTCACCCTCGGGATTAGCTGGTCGGAGATTAACGATATCGAGAACGGCCAGCGGCAGATCGACGAGCCGACGCTGGACCGGTTCGCCAAAGCGATCGATGCGGGGCCTTTTCCGCTGGACGAGTCGCTGCCCCTTCATCTTCGGGTGGAAGGTGGCCTGGAACTGTCAGGTGTCATCGACGTTAAGACCAGCAAGAACTCCGGGGTGGCAGTCCTTTGTGCCTCAATGCTGAATAAGGGCCGCACCACCCTGCGCCGCGTGGCCCGCATCGAGGAAATAAACCGGATCATCGAGGTACTCCGGAGCATAGGCTTCACGATAACCTGGATCAACGACCAGAAGGATCTTCAGGTTGACCCGCCCGAAGAGCTCAATCTGGCCGATCTCGATGCCGAGGCCGCCTGCCGGACGCGCAGCATCATCATGTTCCTCGCCCCGCTCATGCGTGAGCGCGCCCACTTCAAGTTGCCGTACGCCGGCGGCTGCAACCTCGGCACGCGGACAATTGAGCCCCACATGGTGGGACTGCGCCCCTTCGGCCTGGAGGTCAAGGCATCCGGAGGGTTCTACCACGCGGAAGTAATCCCGGATACTGGCCCGTCGAAGCCTATTGTGCTCATCGAGCGGGGTGACACTGTCACTGAGAATGTCCTGATGGCGGCGGCGAGGACTGAGAGCTCGACCATAATCCGGAATGCCAGCTGCAATTACATGGTCCAGGACCTGTGCTTCCTGCTGAGCGAGTTCGGTGTCCGTATCGAGGGTATCGGTACCACCACACTGACCGTGCATGGGGTGGCGGCGATCGACCGGGATGTGGATTTCTCGCCATCTGAGGATCCTATAGAAGCCATGAGCCTGCTCACGGCAGCTATCGTAACGTCCTCATCAATAACGATACGAAGAGTGCCCATCGAGTTCCTCGAGATCGAGTTGGCCATACTCGAGGAGATGGGCCTCAGGTTTGACCGCAGCCCAGAATATCCTGCCGCTAACGGGAGAACGCGCCTCATCGACCTGACGGTATTCCCGTCAGCCCTTCGCGCGCCGGCCGACAAGATTCACCCGATGCCGTTTCCCGGGCTCAACATAGACAACCTCCCATTCTTCGCGCTCATTGCTGCGACGGCCTCAGGCTCCACGCTGATCCATGACTGGGTCTATGAGAACCGCGCCCTGTACCTCACGGAGCTCACCCGGCTTGGGGCCAAGGTGACGCTCCTGGATCCGCACAGGATTTATGTGGAAGGTCCGACACGCTGGTCGGGAACGGAAGTAATCTGCCCGCCGGCGCTGCGGCCCGCTGTCGTGATCCTCCTGGCGATGCTGGCCGCCAAGGGGACGTCCGTCCTGCGTAATATCTATGTCATAGATCGTGGTTATGAGCTCCTCGCCGAGCGGCTGAATCTGCTCGGCGCGCATGTGGATGTCTTCCGCGACCGGTAAGTGCCAGGGAGCGGCGCGACCGGGGCCCGCCGGGTAAGGCCCGCATCAGGGAATTCACGTTAAAGGTCAGTTACGGTATGTACTCGCAAACCCGGCGATATAGTGCTGTTTCCGGCCTGATGAGCCCGGAAACGATTTATATAAAGCGGGCTGGGTAGCAATGAAAAAGTGCGGACGCTTGCAAAGCCGCGGCCAGTTCGCTCATAGCTCTCTGCGTCGGGCTCGTGTTCGTCGTCGTGTGCGTGGCGGCCATCGGCATACTCGGAACCCGGTCCTCAGCCAAGCTGGGGAACGACATCGCCAGTGACGAGCTGACCACGTCCACCGTGACGGGGTAGCTGGCCCGGGACATGGATGCGGTGTACGCCGCGGGCGAAGCGGCCTTCCTCGTCCCGGGGGCCGGAGAACGGTCACGCCGTTTCGGCACGCTGTACACCAGCCTGCTCCCGGCGGCCGACTCCCGGCTCACCGCCCTCGTGCGGCTGCACGCCGGCGATCCTCCCGCGGAGCACGCCGGAATCGAGCGGCTCGTCCGGCAGTGGGTCACCGTCCGCGATCTGCTCAGCCCGGCCACCGTGGCGGCCCGGCCGGCCCCTGCGCTCGCCGCCCGGCTGACCGCCGCCTATCAGCCACTGAGCGCCCACCTGGACCGCCTGCTCCTCAACGAGCGGCATGACGCGCACGCAGACCGCGTCGCGGCGTCCGCGAGCGCGGCGCGGCTCACCGGGTTCATCATCGGGGTGGCCGTGCTCGGCCTGCTGATCGGCGGTCTCCTGCTGCGGTCGGGCATCCGCCGCATCCGCCGGAACCTGGAGCCCGGCCAGGATCAGGCGGAGTTCGCTGACACGCTGCAATTCGCCAGCGACGAGGACGAGGCGCACCTGCTGCTCCAGCGCCATCTCCAGCGGACGCTCGCCGCGACCGGCGCGGTGGTGCTCAACCGGAACAACAGCGCGGACCGGCTGGAGGCGGTCACGCCGCTGCCGGGGGGCTCGCCGCTCGCGGAAACGCTGGGCGGCGCGGAGCCCCGGTCATGCCTGGCGGTCCGGTCCGGCCGGACGCACCGCCTCAACGGGGACCGGCCCGCCCTGCTGGGCTGCCCGGTGTGCGGTCCCTGCCCGGGCGCCTCCACGTGCGTCCCGCTCACGGTCGGCGGCGAGGTGATCGGGGCCGTCCTGCTCAACCACCCGGTTCCCTACGGGGAGGCCGAGGAGCAGCGGATCCATGAGTCCGTCGGCCAGGCTGCTCCCGTCCTCGCGAACCTCCGCAACCTGGCGGTTGCGGAGATCCGCGCCGCGACCGACGGGCTCACCGGGCTGCCCAACAAGCGCGCGGTCACGGGCGCGATGAAGCGCATGTTCGCGCAGGCCTCGATGACGGGGTCACCGCTCGGGCTGCTGCTCCTCGACCTGGACCATTTCAAGCAGATCAACGACCAGCGGGGCCAGGCGGTAGGGGACCAGGTCCTGGCCAACGTCGGCGCGGTGCTGCGGAGCGTGCTGCGGGCGCGGGACTTCGCCGGGCGCAACGGCGGGGAGGAGTTCGCCATCCTTCTCCCCGATACCGAGGTCCCCGCGGCGCTGGAGATCGCCGGGCGGGTCCGCGCGGCGGTGGCTGAGATTTCCCTCGCGGGTACCGACGTGTCGGTCACGGCCTCGATCGGGGTGGTCGGCTTCCCGGATCACGCCACCTCACTGGACCGGCTCGAGTGGCTGGCCGACGCCGCGCTCTACCTCGCTAAGCGGCAGGGCAGGAACCGGGTCGAGCTGGCCGACCCGGCCTACGCCGACTCCCCGGACGGACTGGCCGGGGACGATCCTGGCTTGCGCCCGACGCCGACCAGTACCCAGAACTTGCTGGGGTCGGCGGGCACGTCGGCGGAGGAGTCGGGGCGCCACTGAGGGATGTAGACCAGCCCCGGGTCCAGCAACTCGAAGCCGTCGAAGAAGCGCAGGATCTCCGTGCGGGAGCGCATGTGGATGTCCGTGGACACGCCGCGGTTGTACACCGTCTCGGCGGCCTGGGCCACCGCGGGCCTGCTCTCGTCGGTGGCGTGGGCCAGCACGAGGTAGCTGCCGGGCGCGAGCGCGTCCCGCAGCGTGGCCACGATCCGCCACGGATCATCGGCATCGGCGATGAAATGCAGGACCATGACGAGCAGCAGCCCGGCCGGCTGGCCGAAGTCGATCAGCTCCCGGACGGCGGGGTCGCCGAGGATCTTCTGCGGGTCGCGCAGGTCCGCGTCCAGGACGATGGCATCCCCGTTGCCGGCCAGGATGGCCTTGCTGTGCGCGATCGCGACCGGGTCAACGTCGGCGTAGACGACCCGGGAACCGGGGCGGTTTTCCTGGGCCACCTCGTGCACGTTCCCCTGGGTGGGGATGCCGGAGCCGATGTCCAGGAACTGGCCGATGCCGGCCTCGGTGAGGAATCGCACCGCCCGGCCGAGGAACGCACGGTTAGCCCGGGCACCCGCCCGGGCGTTGGGCTCGACCGCGGTGATCGCGCGGGCGAGGGCCTGGTCGGCCAGGAAGTTATGGGTGCCGCCCAGCCAGTAGTCGTAGACCCGGGCTACGTTCGCCCGCTTGGTGTCCACTCCCGGGGGTGCCCATCCCGCCTCGCCGGCCATCCTGCCTCCGTGTTCCTGCCGCCCGGTTCCTGCGGCCCGCCCGGGAGCGCGCCGCGGGCCAGCGTGCCCTGGCTGTTCTGCCGCCGGGGCAGTTTTTGCCAACCGTTTTGCGGTACATTTCGTTTTTGCACGATAGCGCAGGGTACGGGCAATGGCTGCCGGTACCGCGTGGCCGCGGGGGGGCGAATGGCCCGCGGTCATTGCCGGATAGGCCGCTGCGAGGGGCGGGGTACTGGCCGGTGAGGACTGGGTGCAGATACCGGTGGCGTCACGGATGGCGGGGGATCACGGACCGGCGCTGCCCCGGCGGCGCGGGCCGGACCTGGCGGGCCTGGCCGCGTTCACCCTGGATTCCCAGGGCCGGGTGGCCTCGTGGCCGGTGTCCGCCGAGCGGCTGTTCGGCCATGCTGCGCCGGCGGTAACCGGGCGCCACGTATGCGACGTGCTGATGACTGGTCCCGGCCAGCGTGAGCTGGCCGGCGACGCGCTGGCCGAGGTCTCGGCGGGGCGGGTCTGGACCGCGACCATGAGCATGGCCTTCGCGGGCGGCAGCGGCCCGGTGGCCATCCGCTGGGAGCCGCTGGGCGGCCCGGGTGCCGGGGTGCTGGTGATCGGGCAGCATGTCTCGCCGAACGTCGGCGCGGGGTGGCTGCGCGAGGCGGCCGACCGGATCGGCACCACCCTCGATCTCCCCAGGACGGCGCGTGAGGTCGCCGAGGTCGCCGTGCCCGCGTTCGCCGACGTCGCCGCCATCTTCGTGTTCGAACGGCTGCTCGCCGCCGACGAGCCTGTCTCGCCCCAGACCGGGCACGGGGCCGTGATGCGCAGGCTGGTGACCCGCCTGGCCGGCCAGCCTGCCGCCGTCACCGACAGCCTGCTGCGCCCCGGTGAGGTGATCGTCTTCGGGGACGACTCACCCAGCTTCCGGGCCATGCACACGCGCAGTCCCGTCCTGTTCAACCGTCTCGACGACGAGAGCGCCGAGCGGATCTCCCGCCGTCCCGGCGGCCATGAGCTCGCCTCCAGCTGGGCATCGTTCCTGTCCGTGCCCCTGGTGGCCCGGGATGTGGTGCTGGGCTGCGCGACGTTCGGCCGGGCGCCGCAGAGCCCGGACTTCGGGCCCGATGACGTCGCCGCGGCGGGCGAACTGGCCTCCCGGGCCGCGGTCTGCATCGACAACGCCCGCCTCTACCACCGGGAACGGCGGACCGCCTTCGCGCTCCAGCGTGGCCTGCTGCCCGGCGAGCCGCGCGTCCCGGCGGCCATGGAGGTAGCGCACCGGTACCTGCCGGTGGGCGCCAGCATGGTGGGCGGGGACTGGCATGACATCGTCGCACTGCCAGGCGGCCGGGCCCTCCTGGTCGTGGGGGATGCGATGGGGCACGGTCCCGAGGCGGCGGCGGTCATGGTGCAGCTGCGCACCGCGACGCATGTCCTGGCCGGCCTGGACCTGCCGCCCGGTGAGGTCCTAGCCGGGCTCGACATGCTGGCCGCGGGGATGCCCGCCTCGCCGTACGCCACCTGCGTGTGCGCCGTGATCGACACCTCGGCCAGCACCGGCCTGATCGCCGCGGCCGGTCACCCGCCGCCGGTGCTGGCGCTGCCGGGCGGCGGCACCGAGGTGCTGTCCGTGCCGGCCGGGCTCCCCCTCGGGCTCAGCGCCGGGACCTTCGAAGCCGCCCAGGTCAGCCTGCCGCCGGGCGCCACGCTCGCGCTGTACACCGACGGGCTGGCCGAAAGCCGCACCCGGCCCCTGGACGAGGGCATCGCCGTGCTCCGCGACGCGCTCGGTCCCGCCCTCGCCCAGCCCGGCGCGTCGCTGGACAGCGCCTGCGAGACCATCACCCAGGCGCTGCGCCAGCGGGGCGAGGACGACATCACCCTCGTGCTGGCCCGCATCCGCCAGTAAGCGCCCCTGAAGCAGCGGCACCGGTCAGCTGACCCTGGCCGGGTCCCGGCCACCCTCCGGATCCGCGGCGGGGATCCGGCCGCCGGCCTCCGCGGCCAGCCGGGGCAGGACGCGGTCCAGCCAGCCAGGCAGCGCCCAGTTCGCCGGGCCCATCAGGTGCATGAGGGCCGGGACCAGCAGGCTGCGGATGACCAGCGCGTCCATCAGCACGGAGAACGCGAGCGCGAAGCCGAACTCCTGCAGGATCCGGTGCCCGCCGAGCAGGAACGACCCGAAGACCACGATCATGATGCAGGCGGCGGCCGAGATGATCCGGCCGGTCTTGGCCTGGCCGAGGGTGACGGCCAGATGATTGCGCAGGACGGCCTGGCGGCCCAGGGCGGCCAGCTTGCCGGCCGGGGCGTGATGCAGCTGGTGCCATTCTTCCTGCATCCGGCTGACCAGGAACACCTCGTAGTCCATGGACAACCCGAAGAGGACGGAGAACATGATCACCGGGACGAAGGCGTCGACCGGCCCGGTCCCGGACAGGCCGAGGATCGAGCTGCCCCAGCCCCAGGTGAAGACGGCGTTCAGGGCGCCGAGAGCGGCGCCGACCGACAGCAGGTTCATGACCGAGGCCACCAGCGGGATGAGCAGGCTGCGGAACACCATCATCAGCAGCAGGAAGGCCAGGATCACGACCACCGTGATGAACAGGGGCAGCTTGCCGGTGAGCACGTGAGAGAAGTCGATGTTGGTGGCCGTCACCCCGCCGACGTGGACGGCCAGGCCGGTGCCGTGCTCGGACCGGGGGATGAGGGTATCCCGGAGGTGGTTCACCAGGCTGACCGTCTGCGGAGCCTGCGGGCTGGTCGCCGGGTACACGGTGGCCAGCAGAACCCGGCCATCGGGTGAGGTCACTGCGGGAGTCACTGACGCCACCCCTGGCGCGGCGGCGGTGGCGGCCAGCAGGCGGCCGAACGCGGTGGCGCCGCCGGGTGAACCAGGCCGGGCGGCCAGCTCGAGCGGCCCGTTGAATCCGGGCCCGAACCCCCGGGCCAGGGCGGCGTACGCCTGGTGGGTAGTCCACCCCGCCGGATCGGTGCCCGAGTCTGAGGTGCCCAGGCGCAGGCTGAAGACCGGCAGCGCGATCAGCACCAGCAGGGCCAGGGCGGCTACGGCCATGAGCGCGCTGCTGGCCTCGACAATCCGCGGCCAGACCAGCCACAGCCCGGTGGCTTCCGGAGGGGCCGGGTCGCCGGCGGCCATGGCCGCCCGTTCCCGGCGGGACAGGACCCTGGGCCCGAGGAAGCCCAGCATGGCCGGCAGGAAGGTGAGGGACGTGGCCATGGTGAGGGCCACCGCGAGGGCCGCGGCCGCGGACACGCCGTACAGGAAGCTGACGCCGAGCGCGAACTGGCCCAGCAGCGCGATGCACACGGTGAGGCCGGCCAGCAGCACGGTGCGGCCGGAGGTGCGCACGGCCAGCACGGCCGCGTCTTCGTACGACGAGCCCGCCTTCACCGCGCTGCGGTGCCTGCTGATGATGAACAGCCCGTAGTCGACCCCGACGCCCAGCCCGATCAGGACGGCCAGCTGGGTGGAGACGCTCGATATGCCGAAGGCATGGCTGAGCAGGCCGATCAGTGAGACGCCGGTCCCCAGGGCCAGGATCGCGGTGGCCAGGGGCAGCAGTGCGGCCAGCACCGCCCCGCCGAACACGACGAGCAGGATGACCAGCGCCGCGATCACGCCGACGCCGACCGACCGGCCCAGGCCGACGCGCTCGGAGTTGGTGATGGCCGGGCCGCCCAGCGAGACATGCACGCTGCCCCCATCCGCGGATTCCGCGGCCAGGATCAGGTTCCCAGCCTCCGCCGACGTGATCTGGGCTCCCTGCTTGTCCCAGCTCACGCGGGCGAAGGCGACGGTGCCGGACCGGCTGATCTGCGCGGCCCCGCCCCGGGCGTAGGGACTGGCCACGTTTTCCACGCCAGGCACCCGGGCCGCGCGGGCCAGGGCGGCGGTCACTGTGGCCCGGACCGGGGCCGACCGGATGGTGGCGCCGTGAGTGGCCTGGATCACGACCTGATCCGTCTCACCTGATGCCGCCGGGAAGTGCGTAGTCAGCAACGTCGCGGCGGCCTGCGAATCGGTACCGGGCAGGCTGAGATTAGTGTTGAAACTGCTTCCGGCGACCGCGCTTATAGCCGCAACGACTATCAAGACCAGCAGCCAGCCGGTCACTACCTTCCGGCGATGCGTGAAACACCAGTGAGCCAACGACCCCATGGCAGGAAACCTCCGAGCTGAATGTCCGGGAATTGTCTTCTGGATCCGGCTCAATGGTTCCGGCTGGCCCGCGCGGCGTCGTGAGCCTGCAGGCTCGATCTGCTGTCACCTCGCTGATGTACCGGGGGGCACGCGGCCGCCCCGCTACATCTCCAGGCGCACCCGCAGAATCACCCTGAGGGCGTATGCCCGTGCGGGCCGCCTTCGCTACCGTCGCAGGTATGCGTGCCACCGCCGTGCCCGCCGACCCGGACCCGCCGCTGGCCCGGCGCCTGGCCGCGCACCGCTTCTCCCCGGCCCAGCTGCTCACGGTGGACGCGGCCGTAGTGGTGGCGATCACCACCGCTTTCGTGTTCCTGAGGCCGATGCGCGCGCCTGCGCTGCCTGGAACCGCCTGGAGCACGGTCAGCTGGGTGGCCTTCGGTGTGGCCTCCGTGGTCACGCTGCTGCGGCGGCGGCTGCCGCGCGCCACCCTGGTGATCGTCCTGGCCGCTGCGCTGCTGGGCCTGGGCCTGCAACGTGGTGGGGCGACCACCTTCTACGTCGTCCTGGTGCTCTACTCCGTGGTGGCCGTCTCCTCCCGCCGTGCCGCGCTGATCATCGCTAGCCTGGTGGCGGCCGCGGTCCTGGCCGCCACCCTCACCGGGGGCGGCCCCATGGTGGTCCCGCTGGCCATCGGAGATGTGGCCCTGGTGCTGCTGGGCTGGCTGGCCGGGGAGAACACCCGGGCCAGCCGGGTGTACGCCGCGCAGCAGGCCGAGCGGGCCGCGGAGCGGGCGGCGGCCGCGGAAGCGGAACAGGCGGCACGGGTCCGCCGGGCCATGGCCGACGAGCGGGCCCAGATCGCCCGGGAACTGCACGACATCGTGGCTCACGCGATGAGCGTGATCGCGGTGCGCTCCGGGGTGGCCCGCATGGTCATCGACACCGACCCGGAGCAGGCCCGCGAGGCCCTGGGCATCATCGAGACCACCACCCGCCGGTCGCTGCACGAGATGCGCCTGCTCGTCGGGGTCCTGCGCGACGCCGGGGAGGAGCAGGCCGAGCTGAGCCCCGTGCCCGGCCTGGGAGACCTCGACGGGCTGGTCGCAGCGGCGGCCGCGGCCGGGGTCACCGCCGACGTGCGAGTCGAGGGCCCGGTGCGCAGCCTGTCCTCGTCGGCCGAGTTGTCCGCGTACCGGATCGTGCAGGAGGCGCTGACCAACGTGGCCCGGCACGCCGGGCCGACGCACGCCCACGTCCGGATCGGTTACCAACCGCGCGTGGTGACCATCGAGGTGGCCGACGACGGGCCCGTCGGGCGGCCCCCGGCCCCGGCCGCGCGGGCAGGCGGAGGTCACGGGCTGATCGGGATGCGCGAGCGGGCGGCCCTGTTCGGCGGCGAGCTGGCCGCCGGACCGCACGGGGGCGGGTTCAGGGTCCGGGCCACTCTCCCCACGGCCGACGGGCACGGCGGCGGGGCGCCCGGCCGCGACTCCGGGGGGGAACCTGGCGGTGCTGCCGTGCCTGCCCGGGCACAGGACCGGGACCGGGACGGCGTGGCCGCCGGCGAGGGTGCCCGGTGACGATCCGCGTGGTGATCGCGGACGATCAGGCGCTGGTCCGCGGCGGATTCGTGGTGATGGTGTCGGCGGCGGACGATATGGAGGTGGTGGGGGAGGCGGCGCACGGGGCGCAGGCCGTCGCCCTGGTCCGCGAGCACCGCCCGGACGTGGTGCTGATGGACATCCGGATGCCCGTTCTGGACGGTATCGAGGCCACCCGGGCCGTCACCACCGACCCCGGCACGGCCGCGGCCCGGGTGCTCATGCTGACCACCTTCGACCTGGACGATTACGTCTACCGCGCCCTGCGGGCCGGGGCCAGCGGGTTCCTGCTCAAGGACACCGCGCCGGAGGAACTGCTGGCCGCGATCCGGGTCCTGGCCGCCGGGGACGCGCTGCTGGCCCCGGGCATCACCCGGCGCCTGATCCGCGAGTTCGCCGGGCGACCCGAGCCAGGCGCGTACACCGCACCCGCGCTTCTGGATCCCCTCTCCGCCCGCGAGCGTGAGGTGCTGGTCGAGGTGGCCGGCGGCTGGTCGAATACCGAGATCGGCGAGCGCCTGCACATCTCGGCGGCCACGGCCAAGACCCACGTCAGCCGGCTGCTGATGAAGCTCGGCGCGCACGACCGGGCCCAGCTGGTCATGATCGCGTACGAGACGGGCCTGGTCACGCCCGGTTGAATCGCGAGCGGCTCGGGCCCCAGCCCTCTGGATCAGGCCGCCGGATCAGGCTGCTGGATCAGGACCGGCCCGCGCTGGCCTTGGGGACCATGGACGTGTCGCCGGGAGCGAGCCGGTCCCCGCACGTGCCGCAGACGACCACGGTCTCGGCCGGTGCGGCGCAGCCCGCATGAGCCATCCGGATGGGCCCGTCTGGGCGGCCGTGCCGGTCACCCCACTGCCGCATTGCCGTCAGCACCGGCCACAGGTCGCGGCCCGAGTCGGTCAGCAGGTAGTCGTACCGGGGCGGGTGCTCGGAGTAGGGGACCTTCACCAGCACCCCGGATTCGACCAGCTTGGCCAGCCGGTCCCGGAGCGTGTTCCGCGGCATGCCGAGGTTCTCCCGGAACTCATCGAACCTGGTCACGCCAGTGAAGGCGTCGCGCACGATGAGCATGGTCCACGAGTCACCGACGGTCTCCAGGCACTGAGCCACCGAGCAGCCCATGTCGGCGAACGACTTCCGTTCCATGCCCTCACCCTAGTCAGTTGCATAATTAGATGCAAAATTCCGCCGAGCGGCCCCGCCCCGGGTACCGGCCCTCGGGGGGCCGCCTGCCCGGCATCGGCCAGCACCCGGTAGGCACGGCGGGCCGCCAGGCCACCGGGGACAGTCCCCGGCGGCCTGGTCCGGCCGTCCCCGGCTCGCCATCTGCGGACGAGCCGGGGACGTCCGCTTGGCCTGGCGGGACCTGGCCGCGACCGGGTGACCGGCAGGATGCTGCTGGGATGCGGATCGCGATGGGGGCCGGGAGTGAGGTGCTCGGCACGCCGATGCGCCCGCAGGACATCGTCGGGGACGTGATGGCGGCGGAGGCTGAGGGCTTCGGGTCCGCCTGGACCGTGCATTTTTCCCGCGGGGTGGACGCACTTAGCGTGCTGGCCGTGGCGGGAACCCGGACCAGCCGGATCGAGCTCGGCGTGGGCATCGTGCCGACCTACCCGCGGCACCCGCTGGCGCTGGCCCAGCAGGCCGCGACGGCCCAGGCGTTCTGCGGTGGCCGGCTGACGCTCGGCGTGGGCGTGTCACACCGGCCGGTCATCGAGGACCTGCACGGGCTCGCTTACCAGCAGCCCGCCGCGCACCTGCGCGACTACCTCTCGGTGCTCGTCCCGCTGCTGCGCGAGGGCAGCGTCAGCTACCGGGGCCGCTTCTACCAGGTGGACGGGGGCTTCACGGTGCCTGGCACCAGCCCGGTGACGGTGCTGGCCGGCGCGCTCTCCCCGCTCATGGTGCAGGCCGCCGGGGAACTCGCCGACGGCGTCGTGACCTGGCTGGCCGGCCCGCGCACGCTGGGGGAGCAGATCATCCCGCAGCTGCACCGGGCAGCTGGGAACGGGGCGGCCGGGAACGGCCGGCCGCGGGCCGCCCCGCGCCCCGGGTGGTGGCCGCGCTCCCGGTGGCGCTGGCGTCCGGCCCCCATGCTGATACCGCGGCCGCACGACGGACCGCCGACGAGATCTTCGCCCGGTACGCCGGATTCGACAACTACCGCAGGCTGCTGGAACGTGAGGGCGCCACGTCCCCCGGCGCGCTGGCCATCACCGGAACCGGGGCGGAAATCGAGAAGCAGCTCAGCCGGCTGGCTGGCCTCGGAGTCACCGAACTGTGGCCCATCATCTTCCCGGTCGGCGACGACCCCGGCCGCAGCCGCCGCGAGACCCGGGCCCTGCTGTGCAGCCTGGCCGCCGCCTGATCAGGCCAGGCGCAGTTCGGGGGCCTGCTCGGCCGGGCCCAGCCGCTGCCACAGCCGGTGCAGGGCCGCGGGAGCACCGCGCAGCTGGATGTCCGCGTGCGACCGGCGGGCGGCCTGGGACATGGCCCGGAGCCCGGCCACATCCACGAATTCCAGGCCGCTGACGTCAACCAGGCAGTCGCCCAGCGACGCCGCGGCGGCAAAGGCGGCCGCGAACGTGCCGACGACCGCCACGTCGATTTCGCCGGACAGCCGCCAGTCCGAGGTACCTTCGGCGCGGAAGTCGAACTGCGGCCCCCTCGTCGTTCCCCCGCCGGATCGGGTGCACAGGGAGCGCCGCCAGCACCACGGCGGGATCGAACGAGGACCGGCGGTAGGCACACACGATGGCAGCGCCGAGTTCGCGGGCCGCCCGGTCCACCATGATCTCCAGCGCGGCGATCTCCTCTGGGGTGGGAGAGCCGGGGAGCAGCCAGTCCATGTCGGAGATGACCCGCAACCCCTCGTATCCGGCCGCCCGGGCCTGCGCCGCCAGCTCCCGCAGGGCGTGGAGCATGATCCCGGGCTCGAGCGGGCCGTGGCCGAAGAAGGCGGCGTAGGGGTCGGCGGTCGCCACGCTGCCTGGCCGGGGCGGGGTGCTGCCGGGCCCGGGCGGGGCCCGGCCCGCCGGAGCGAACACCACCACCTGCTGGCCGCGCGCCCGCCCGTCGGCGATCAGGGTCCCGGCCACGGCGGTGTAGGACGCGGGGTCGTCCACGACCCAGCAGACGTGATCGCCGTCGCCGGGCGGAGCCATGCCCGTGTCCCCGTACGCCAGCTCCACGGGGCAACCCTATGCCGCCCGCGGGTGGGGTAAACCCTATGCCGCCGCCCGCGCGTACCCTGCGGAAACGTCAACCCGGCAGGGGCAGCTCGGCCCAGACGGCCTTCCCGCTGTCCAGCCCCTCGAAGCCCCAGCGGGCCGCCATCGCCGCGACCACGCCCAGGCCGTGGCCTGGTACGGCGGGCAGCCACGCGTCCTGGCCGGGCTGGCCGAGCGGGACAGTGTCACCGACGCTGATCCGGATCACGTTCCGCGACAGGGCGAGGCTGACGCTGAAGGCCGACCCGGCGTGCAGCACCGCATTCGTGGCCAGCTCGGTGACGACGAGCGCGGCGTCCGCGGCCAGCTGCTCACCCCGCCACGGCCCGAGCATGCCCACCACGAATCCCCGGGCGGCCCGGGTGTCCTCCCGGGTTCCCGGGAAGGTGCGGCTGGCATCCCCCCAGTGAGCCCGGACCACCGGGGCCTCCCGGTCACGACCACGCGTGTGCAGGCGGCAGACCTCACTGATCGCGCCGTGATGCTGGCTGCTCTCGACGGACTCCCGCGGGTAGCCGCAGTACAGCGAGAACGGGATCTCGCGGCCCAGCTCGTTCCAGAACCCTTCCAGCTCCAGGGCGGCGTTGACGTGACCGGCCGCCCACAGCAGCGCCACGATCTCGCCGTACACCCGGACCGGCCCGGGTGCCTCGCCCGCGGCCAGGATCGCGGGGCGGATCTGGGCGTCGAAAGCCGCCCGGTCGACCCGGCCCGCGCGGGTCAGCTGCCGGGCCAGCCGGACGGCGTCCAGGCTGACCAGGGTGCCCTCGCGGCGGGCCGCCGCAACGTCCACGCCGCAGGCGGCCAGGCGGGCCTCGAAAACGGCGCAGCGAGCGGTGGTGGCCACGATGACCGCCGCCCCGCCCTCGGCGATCGCGTCGGCGAGATAGTCGCCCGCGCTCTCGGCCAGCTCCTCGTCACGGTCGTAGAACTGCACGACATGACGGTGCGAGCGCAGGACGGACGAGCCAGATTCGACAGACACGGGTCTTTCCCTGTGGCGTTGACGCACCCGGCGGGCTTGAACACGGTCCGGCCTGGAAGCCGCGCTGGCTGGGACACCGGGGTGGCAAGGTCATGGCAACGATACCCTCGCGGGCCGGGATGAACCTCAGGCCAGGCCAGGGCAGGGCCGGGCAGGCCGGGCAGGCCGGGCAGGCCGGGGCAGGCCCGGGCAGGTCGGGGCAGGCCGGGCGCGGCGTTTAGCACCCGGGGGCGCGGGCATGAGGGAGGCCCAGTCCCGCATCATGGCAGGCCGGGAGCCGCACCCTGGCCGGGGAGGATTGGCTGATCGACGGCGACGACCGGGCGGACCGGCCGCGGTTCGGGCGGCCGCCGGAGGACCCTGGCACGCTGGTGTCCGGCCAGCACCTGTGCGCGCTCTACCAGGATCAGGACGAGCGCCAGCGGCTCACCGCCGCCGTGGTCCGCGGCGCTCTCGCGGCGGGGGACCGGATTATGTACCTGGCCTCCGGCCCGCCAGACGGGGCCGTGGCCCTGCTCGAAGCGGGCGGGATCGAGACCGGGCGGCCGCTACGCGGCGGCCAGCTGCTGGTGTGCGGCTTCGGTGAGGTCTACGGCGACCCAGCCACCATGGACCTGGCCCGGCTCGTGGCCGCGTCCCGGATGGCGCTCAGCCAGTCGCTGGCGGCGGGATTCCCCGGCTTGCGGATCACCGCCGAGATGGGTGGCCACCCCGGGCCGGCCGGGCCACTGGAACGGTTGGTGCGCTGGGAGCGGATGGTGTCGCAGATGCTGGGCGAGGTGGGCATCGCCGCGATCTGCCGGTACGACCAGCGGCAGCTGGATGAGCCGGCGGCGGCCATCATCGCGGCGGAGCACAGCGGGGTCGCCACCTATGGCCAGCGGCTGCCGATGGCCCTGTTCATCGCCTCGGCCCCGCCGCCCGCCCTGCGGGTCGAGGGCGAGCTCGACCTGACCAACGGCGCCGCGCTGGCCCGCGTCCTGCGGGCCCGGCTGACGGCCGGCCCGCGGCTGCGCGTCGACCTCGGCGCGGTGACGTTCGCGGACGTCGGCTCGCTGCGGGAGATATACCAGGTCGCGGCGGGCCTGCCGGCCGGCGGTCAGATCACGCTGGCCAACGCCACCGAGCCGGTCCGTCGCGTCCTCGACCTGGCCGGATTCCGCGCCCCCGGCGTGGTGATCGAATCATGACCCGGCCCGTGGACGGCACCAGCACCCACCGGGCGCTGCTCTACGCCGGCGAGCCGGAATTCCGCACCGCCGTCGGGAGCGTTCATCCGCGAGGGCCTGGCCCGCGGCGAGCAGATCCTGGCCGTCGTCCCGGCCGGCCAGCTGGCCTGGATCCGCGCCGAACTCGGCGGCGGCACCCCGGCGGTCGATTACGCCGACGCGGCGTCGTTCTACCCTCGCCCCGGCCGGGCGACCCGCGCCATGCTCGACTGGCTCCGCCGGCACGCGGGCGCCAGCCCGCGGGTCCGCGTGGTCTCCCAGCAGGCGCTGGCCCGCCGCACCCCCGCGGAGGTCTCGGACTACCTGAGCATGGAGGCCGCGGCGAACGAGGTCTTCCGGCCGTTCCCGGTCTCCGTGCTCTGCCTCTACGACGCCCCGGCCCTCCCGGACCAGCTGCGGCCCGGGGTCGAGCGCACCCATCCGGAACTGCTCCAGGACGGCCGGGTGGTGCCCAGCCCGGGGTTCGCCGACCCGCGCTCGGTCATCCGCGACTATTCCGCCGTGGTCCAGCCCCCGCGGTCGGCCGCCTCGGTCGGCTTCGGCCGCGGTGACGACCTGGCGGGCGTCCGCCGTTTCCTGCGGGCCGAGCTGAGCCAGGCCGGGCTGCAGGGCGATGCGGCCCAGCTGCTGCTGACCGCGGCCGGCGAGGCGGTCACCAACGCGCTGGTGCACGGCGGGGCCCCGCGCCGTCTGTGGGTCTACCGGGAGGGTCCCGCGCTGGTCTGCCACGTGCAGGACGGCGGGCCGGGGTTCGCGGACCCGCTGGCCGCCTACCTGGCGCCGGAGCGGGGCGCGACCCACGGCCACGGGCTGTGGCTGGGCCGCCAGGCCTGCGACTGCGTCGACGTGGCGGCCGACAGGACCGGGACGCACGTGCGGCTGCTGACCAGGCTGCCCCACCCCGCCTGAGCCACCCCGCCTGGCCCTCCCCGCCTGGCCCAGCACGCCTGGCCCTCCCCGCCTGGCCCAGCACGCCTGGCCCCACCCCGCCTGGCCCAGCACGCCTGACCCACCCCGGCGGCCCGGGGCCCGTCCCCTAGGGTGAGAACAGAATCCAGGCGCACGGGAAAGAGGGCATCCGGTGGATATCACGCAGCTGATCCTCGACGACCATCACGAGCAGCGCCGGCTCTTCGCGATCCTGGAACAGGTCGACCGGTCCGACACAGAAACCCTGGGCGCGGTCTGGGACCGGCTGGCCTCCTTCCTGGAACTGCACGCCGCCGCGGAAGAGGAGATCTTCTATCCGGCGCTGCTCCGGGTGGGGATCCAGGCCCGGCGGGGCGGGACGGCCGAGGACGAGACCCTCGACGCCATCCACGACCACAACGACATCCGCGACGCGGTCATGTCGGTCCCCGGCCACCCGGTGGGCAGCGACGAGTGGTTCGCGCGGGTCGCCGCGGCGAACCTGGCCAACAGCGACCATATGGGCGAGGAGGAACGCGAGGGCCTCACCGACTTCCGGCGGCTGGCCAGCCTGCAACTGCGCCACGACCTGGCCGTCGCGTTCGTGGCGTACGAGGCGAAGAACTACGCGGGGGTCCCGCCGGTGGACAAGGATCCGCAGGAGTACGTCCGCGAGGAAGAGGAACGCCAGGGCCTGCCGAGCGGCGGGGTGCTGGACGAGAGCCTGCCAGACGGCGACGGCGCGGGCCGCCCCGCGGACGGGTCCCTCAGCATCGGCAGCCTCAAGCCGTCCTGACCTCCGCCGTCGGTGGCTTCCCAGGGGTGGCCGGGGGGCGGCCCCCGCGGATGAGGTGCCGGTCCGGGAGTTGCTAGCCCGGGCCCGGGCCCTGGCGGCCCGGCCCGGGCGGTGCATCCTCGGCATCACCGGGCCACCCGCGGCCGGTAAGAGCACCCTGGCCGCCAGGCTGGGCGACGAACTGGGAGCGGCCGCCGCGTACGTGCCGCTCGACGGGTTCCACCTGGCCCATGAGCTGCTCACCCGGATGGGCCGGGTGGACCGCAAAGGCGCGCCCGACACCTTCGACGCGGCCGGCGTACGTGGCGCTGCTGCGGCGGCTGCGGGACCCGGGTGAGGGAATCGTGTACGCGCCGCGTTTCGACCGGGGCATCGAGGACCCGATCGCCAATGCGATCCCGGTCCCGCCGGACGTCCCCCTGGTCATCACCGAGGGCAACTACCTCCTGCTCCGGTCCGGCCCCTGGGCGGAGGTCTCCGGCCTGCTCGACGAGGTCTGGTATATCGACCTCGCCGAGGAGACCCGGCTCCGGCGGCTGATCGGCCGGCACATGGAATTCGGCCGGGACGCCGCCGAGGCGAGGGAGCGGGCGACCGGAACTGATCAGCGGAACGCGGTGCTGATCGAGGCCAGCAGGGACCGCGCCAGCCTGGTCGTGTCACTGGGCCGCAGCTGAACTTCGTTGCGGAGAAGCGAGCGGAAGGGGCGCGGCGGGGTCAGGAAGAAGCGGCCCCAGCCACCGGGGCGGCCAGGCTGGCCGGCGGCGCGGCTGGCTCGCCGCGAGTCGGCTGGGCCGCGATGAGCTGGGCGTACCAGCGGGCGCTCGCCTTGGGGATGCGGGCCTGCGTGGCGAAGTCCACCCAGACGAGGCCGAACCGGCGGCTGTACCCGTCGGCCCACTCGAAGTTGTCCAGCAGCGACCACACGAAGTAGCCGCGCACGTCCACCCCCGCCTCGATGGCGGCCAGCGCCTCGCCGAAGTGCGCGGTCAGGTACGCGACCCGCTCCACGTCATCCACGCCACCCTCGGGGTTGACGTAGTCGTGGTAGGCCGCACCGTTCTCGGTGATGTAGAGGGGGAGCGGGGTGGCCTCGTGGACGCGGCGCAGGATCCGGCCCAGGCCGGCCGGGCGCGCGTCGATGCCGTTCGCGGTCAGCTCGGCCGGGTCCAGGTAGTGCGCGGCCGGGAGCACGCGGGCCTCGTGGAACGGCTCGCCCGGGTCCGCGGCCACCCGCTTGGTCTCGTAGTAGTTGACGCCCAGGAAGTCCGCGGGCGCGGCGATGAACTCCATGTCGCCGTCGCGGATGAAGTCCAGCGGGACCTGCCGCTGGTACCAGTCGAGCATGTCGGCGGGGTAGCTGCCGCGCAGCACCGGGTCGAGGAACCAGCGGTTCTCGTGGCCGTCCAGCCGCCGGGCCGCGGCCTGGTCCGCCTCGGAGGCCGAGGCGGCATGGATGTCCGAGAGCAGGTGCGTGATGCCCGCCCGGGCCTGCGGGGCGCGGTCCCGGATGATGCCCATGCCCAGGCCGTGGGCGAGCAGCAGGTGATGGGTGGCGGCCAGCGCGGAGTGCAGGTCCGCGACACCCGGCGCGTGCCGGGCCTGCAGGTGGCCGATCATGCCCGAGCAGAACGGCTCGTTCATCGTCACCCAGACCGGGACCACGTCACCGAGGCTGTCCAGCACGAGCTGGATGTAGTCACAGAAGTGGGCCACGGTGTCGCGGTTGACCCAGCCGCCGGCGTCCTGCAGTGGCTGCGGGAGATCCCAGTGGTACAGGGTGGCCACCGGCTCGACGCCCCGGGTGCGCAGCCCGTCCACCAGGCGGCGGTAATAGTCGAGGCCCTTCTGGTTGACGGAGCCGGTGCCGTCCGGCACGATCCGGGGCCAGCCGACCGAGAACCGGTAGGCGGTCAGCCCCAGCCCGGCCACGAGATCGAGGTCGGCTTCGGTCCGGTGGTAGTGATCGCAGGCGATCGCGCCGGTGTCGCCGTGGGTCACGGCCCCGGGGACGCCGCAGAACGTGTCCCACATCGAGGGTCCCCGGCCATCTTCATCGGCCGCGCCCTCGATCTGGTATGCGGACGTGGCCACGCCGAATTGGAAACCGGGCGGGAAACGCATGGACACTGCCGACTGCTCCTTCACTGCGCATCAGGGATGGCCATGTGCGGCGCCGTCGGCACCGGAAGTGTTTATAGTTTAGAACTTATGCTAAGCCTTGAGTAAAGTCGGGTCAAGAGATCCCGGACGGTGCCAGAGGGGTGGCTGGGGCGTCCGCCGGGGGCGAGGCCCGGCGCCAGCGGCGGAGCGGCCGGGGGCTAGCCGGAGAGGCCGGGGCTAGCCGGAGAGGCCGGGGCTAGCCGGAGAGGCCGGGGCTAGCCGGAAAGGCCGGGGCTCAGCCGGGGGAGACGACGGACCGGACCCGGCGGGGCTTCTCCGGGTGCCGGGGCGCCACCGCGCCCGCCGTGAGCAGCCGGGCGATCGGCAGCGTCGCGCCGCCCAGGGCCACCGCGTCCTGGCCCAGGTCCGCCGTGACGATCTCGACCCGGCTGAACGGGAGGTGCAGCGCCCGGCGGCCCGCCGCCTCCCGGATCCGCGGCAGCAGCTCGTCGCCCAGGGCCCGGCCGAGCCAGCCGCCTACGACCACGCGCTCCGGGTTGAACAGGTTGACCAGGTCGGCGATGCCGGCGCCGAGGTAGGTGATGGTCTCGTCGAGCACCTGGTCCGCGGCCCGGTCACTGCCCCGGGCGGCGATGATCGAGGCGATCCGGCCCTCCAGCCCGCCGGGGCTGATCGTCACCCGGCGCCGCTTCAGCTGCTCGTAGCGGGCCGCGATGGCCCCGGCGCCGACGTAGGCCTCCAGGCAGCCGTCCGCGCCGCAGCGGCAGGTCCGCCCGCCCACGCACACGGTGGTGTGACCCCACTCGCCGGCGCTGCTCGTCGCGCCCCGGTACACCTCGCCGTTGCTGATGATGCACGTGCCCACGCCGATGCCGAGCAGCACGATGACCGCGTTGTCGGTGCCGCGGGCCGCGCCGAACCAGCGTTCCGCCTGGCCCAGGGTCTTGGCCCCGTTGTCGACCAGGATCGGCAGGCCGGTCCGGTCGCGCAGCATCGCCTCCAGCGGGACGGCGTGCCAGCCGACGCTCTGGCCGTGCACGACCGCGTCGCCGCGGTGCTCGACCAGGCCGGGCACGGCCACGCCGACGCCGAGGATGCTGCCGGGCTGCACGCCCGCCTCGGCGATCACCGACTCGATGCCCTCGACGATGTGGCTGACCGCGTCCTCGGGATCCAGCACGGTCATGTCGGTGACCGACGCGTGCCGGGCCCGCAGGTTCAGCCCGAAGTCGAACAGCTCGACCAGGAACGCGGTCTCCCCGACGTCCACCCCGATCACGTAGCCGTAGGCCGGGTTGACCTGCAGCAGCCCGCGCGGGCGGCCGCCGTTGGAGTCCTCCAGGCCGACCTCGACCACGACGCCCTCCGTGACCAGGGCGGCGACGAGGTTGCTGACCGTGGCAGGGCTCAGCCCGGCCACGGTCCCGACCTCCTGCCGGGTCAGCGGACCGTTGAGGAATACCTGCCACAGCGCACGGGACCGGTTGCTCTTCCGGAGATCCCGCACGGTGGTTGTGCTGGGCCTGGGCATCGACCTGCCTCACCGAGGGAGGGACCGCGACGATGCGGCTGCTGACCCCGCTATTTTACGGCCCGCAATAAGCCGGCGCGGACGCATGACCAGCGGCGAGTCGCGACCTTCTGTCCGGACGCCGGGCCGGGCGCTGGGCCCGGGCCGCGGCGGCGGCCTGCCGGCCCCTCAGCAGACCAGCCGGGCCCCGGGCGGTTTACCGGCTCTGTAACGAAAAGGGAACGGACATTGCCCCGACATTGACACTGCCTGCCTGGCTCCATAATTTACGGCTTATAGGAAGCCGTAAAAGATCCCTGGAGCCTGTTGCTCCTGCCCGCACCACTGCAGTACAACTCCAGCGCAACTTCCCACCCGCGAACCCCGCTCGATCCCTGCACGAGGCCCGGCGCGAGACCCGTGGTGTGCTCGCGACGACTCCCTGGAAGGACACCACATGAGACCGACGAAGCTGTCGACCCTGGTCTGCGCCGCCGCCGCGGCGGCGGCCCTGTCCCTCGCTGCCTGCGGCAGCAGCGGTTCGAACTCCGGTTCCTCCGCCCATCCGACGCTCACCTACTGGGCCAGCAACCAGGGCACCAGCCTGCAGGACGACCAGCAGGTCCTGGCCCCGCAGATCGCCAAGTTCACCAAGCAGACCGGCATCAAGGTCAAGGTCCAGGTCATCCCCTGGACGACCCTGCTCACCCAGATCACCGCGGCCACGGTATCGGGCAAGGGCCCCGACGTCCTCAACATCGGCAACACCTGGTCCGCGTCGCTCCAGGCGACCGGGGCCTTCCTGCCCTTCACCTCGTCGGTCATGAACCAGATCGGCGGCTCCAGCCGGTTCCTGGCCGGCAGCCTCTCGGCCACCGGCGCGGCCGGCAAGCCGCCGACGGCGGTGCCGCTCTACAGCACGGCCTATGGCCTGTACTACAACAAGGCCGAGTTCGCGGCGGCGGGCATCAGCGGGCCGCCCGCGACCTGGACCGCTTTCGTGGCGGACGCCAAGAAGCTGACCAAGGCCGGGCACTACGGGCTGACCCTCGAGGCGGGCCAGATCCCGGAGAACGTCCACCTGGCGTTCGAGCTGAGCCAGCAGCAGGGCGGATCGTTCTTCAACGCGGCGGGCAAGCCCACGTTCGACACCCCGCAGAACGTGGCCGCGGTCAAGCAGATGATCGACTTCATGCAGACCGACAAGATCGCCAGCCCGAGCGACGCGCAGTACTCCAAGGGCACCGAGGCGCTGACCGACTACGCCACCGGGAAGGCCGCCATGGTCTTCTGGCAGACGGCGTCCGGGTCGCTGGCCAAGCTGGGCATGAAGGCCTCGGACATCGGCGTGGCGCCGCTGCCGCTGCCGTCCCCGATGCCGGCCGGCGGCAAGAAGGTCACCAGCATGGTGGCGGGCATCAACCTGGCGATCTTCAAGGACTCCAAGAACCTGGCGGCGGCGACGAAGTTCGTGAAGTTCATGACCAGCACGCCGGAGCAGGAGAGCCTGAACGCCACCTATGGCTCGCTGCCCACGGTCCAGGCCGCCTACAGCGACCCGGCCTTCAACACCCCGGCCGTGACCACCTTCCGCACCATCCTGTCCACGACCGCCGCGCCCATGCCCGCGGTGGCCGCGGAGAGCCAGTTCGAGACCGCGGTCGGCACCGCGATCATCCACCTGTACGCCAGCGCGGCCACCGGGAAGACGGTCACGCCCGCGATGATCGGCTCGGCGCTCAGCCAGGCGCAGCAGCAGCTAGGAGGCTGACCCCTGGTGGTTGACACCATCCGGGTCGAGAAGGGTGTCAACGCGTCCGCGCCGTCACCACCGCCCAAGCGGCGGTGGTGGCGGCGCGGGTCGCTGCCGTACATCCTGCTGATCCCCGCGATACTCCTGGAACTGCTCATCCACATCGTCCCGATGCTGGCCGGGGTGGGCATCAGCTTCCTGAAGCTGACCCTGTTCTTCCTGCGGAACTGGCAGGCCGCGCCCTTCGCGGGGTTCAGCAACTACGCGGTCGCGGTGAACTTCTCCTCCGCGACCGGCCAGGCCCTGCTGCACTCGTTCACCGTCACGATCCTCTACACCGCCATCGTCCTCGCCGTGGCCTGGCTGTTCGGCATGGCGGGCGCGGTCTTCACCCAGCGGGCCTTCCGCGGCCGGGGTGCGGTCCGCACCCTGTTCCTCATCCCGTACGCGCTGCCGGTCTTCGCCTCGGTCATCACCTGGAACTTCATGCTCCAGCGGGACACCGGCATGGTGAACCAGCTGCTGCTGTCCCTGCACCTGGTGCACGGGCGGCCGTTCTGGCTGATCGGCCAGGACAGCTTCTGGTCGCTGGTCGTCGTGCAGATCTGGCGCACCTGGCCGTTCGCGTTCCTGATCCTCACGGCCGGACTGCAGAGCATCCCCGCCGACCTGTACGAGGCGGCGTCGCTGGACGGCTCGGGCATCCTCGGCCAGGTACGGCACGTGACCCTGCCGCTGATCCGGCCGGTCAACCGGGTCCTGCTGCTGGTCCTGTTCCTGTGGACGTTCAACGACTTCTCGGTGCCGTTCACGCTGTTCGGCTCGGCCCCGCCGACCCAGGCCGACATCATCTCCATCCACATCTACGAGAACTCGTTCGTCAGCTGGAACTTCGGCATCGGGTCGGCCATGTCCGTGCTGCTGCTGCTGTTCCTGCTGCTGGTGACCCTGGTGTACCTGGCGCTCGGGAGACGGGGGGAACGCCATGCATGAGCCAGCCTGGTTCCGCGTGGGCCCGGGTGGTCGTGCTGACCCTGCTCGGCCTGTTCGCGATCGCGCCGGTCTACGTCATGCTCACCGCGTCGCTGAAGCCGCTGCCGGACGTCGAGGGGGCGTTCCGCTGGATCCCCAGCCACCTGACCCTGTCCCCGTTCGTCGACATGTGGCAGACGATCCCGCTGCTGACCTACCTGCAGAACAGCCTGATCGTCTGCTCGGTGGCGTCGGTCGCGTCGGTGATCGTGGCGCTCCTCGCCGCGTACGCGATCAGCCGCTACCGCTTCCACGGGCGGCAGCTGTTCTCGCTCACGATCCTGTCCACCCAGATGTTCCCCGGCATCCTGTTCCTGCTCCCGCTGTTCGTGATCTTCGTGAACCTGAGCCAGACCACCGGCATCAACCTGTACGGCAGCCGGACCGGCCTGATCATCACGTACATGACGTTCACGCTGCCGTTCGCGATCTGGATGCTGGCCGCGTACCTGGACACCATCCCGCGCGAGCTCGACGAGGCGGCCACCGTGGACGGCACCGGGCCGCTCGGGGCGTTCATCCGCGTGGTCATCCCGGCCGCGATCCCGGGCATCGTCGCGGTGGGTATCTACGCGTTCATGACCGCGTGGAGCGAGATGCTGTTCGCTTCCGTGCTCACCAACGACTCGACCCGCACGCTGGCCGTGGGGCTGCAGGGCTACGCCACCCAGAACCAGGTCTACTGGAACCAGATCATGGCCGCGTCGCTCACCGTCAGCGTGCCGATCGTGGTCGGCTTCCTGCTGCTGCAGCGTTTCCTGGTGGCGGGCATGACCGCCGGCTCGGTCAAGTAGCCCTGCTTACGGGGTAGCCCCCGATTCGCCCGGACGGTCACGCGCGCCGCCCGGGGACGGGCGCACGCGCCGGGGGCCCCGCTGGTGAGGGGCGCACGCGTCCCGGGCCGCCCGGGCCCCGCTGGGAGGGGCGCACGCGTCCCGGGCCGCCCCGGCCCCACGGGGGAGGGGCCCCACGCGTCCCGGGCCCCTTCGGGTGGATGGCCCCGGCAGCCTCATCGGTCACATTGATCATGACCTGGCCGACTTTTCCCGCGTACGGTGTAGCCGATGCCCGGTTTCGACCGATTGCGACGCACCATCCACGGAAATGTGCCCCCGGCGCCCGCGCAGGGCGGAGGAGTTGGGCGGGGCGTTGAACCGGGGGGCGGGGCGGTACGTGTACCAGGGTTAGCACCATGACGATGGAGTCGGCGGTCCCCCGGCGCACGGAGCGTCCCGGGGGCGGCCGCATTGGCATTGTCTATTCCGCTATTCTTGACCCTGGCGTTATCTGCGCGCGGCGCGCGCTTATGGGTGCGTCCGGGCGCCATTTCTTACAGAGTTATTACGGTCACTCCGCAATGCCTTGACAAGCGCCCCCAGGACTTGGTCAACTAGCCTCTGACCTGCGGATACGTTACCCGGTCCCCGGCTGCGTGAGGGTCGCGGGCCGAGGAAATCCAGAAAAATCTTGATTCTCTTCCGCGTGGCACAACGGCAGGACTACTGTGATCGCTCGGGAGCGATATACCCGATTAAAAGGGAACGGTGTCGTGTCGTACAGAAGAAGAGTCTTTAACCATGATCGCAAGTTTGAGCCGCGGTCACGGACCCGGCTCCTTGCGATAGTCGGGGCCGTGGCCGTGGTGGGCGGGGTCGGCGGGGCGTTGCTGATTCCGAACGTGGGCAGCGTGTTCGGCGCTAGTAACGCTGCCAGCGTGGCCGGAGCCTGCGCCACGCCGTCGGCGGCCAGCACAGCGGCCGGGACCGCGGCCGCTGGGACCGCGGCCGCCGCGGCCACGCCCGCCAGCACCGCCGCGGCCGTGGCGCCCACTCCCAGCGGGACCGTGGCCACGCCGGTCGCGACCGCGCCGGCCACCGCCGCGGCGACCACCGCGGCGACCGCTCCGGCCACCACCGCGGCCACCACCGCGGCCACCACGGCGGCGACCGCGTCGGCCACGCCGACGATCTGCCCGACGGCGACCGCGACCACCGCGGCGACCGCCACGCCGACGGCCACCGCGACCGCGGCTGCCGCCGTGGCCAACGTGAACTGCCGCATCATCGTGCCGGCCAACCCGCTCAGTGCGCAGGGACTCGCCACGCCGTGGCAGCTTGAAGGCCCGGCTGGCATGACGCCTGCGCAGTCCGGCTGCACGATGGCCAACTCGGCCAATCTCGGCGCGTTCGTCCAGGCGACGATCCTCGACCCGGCCACCGGCGCGCTGTCGGTCTACGAGCCGCTGGTCATCACCCAGGGCACCACGCCCGCTGCCGCACCGGTGGTGCCCACGCTGCCGGCCGGTGCCGTGGTCACGATCGACGTCGGCTTCAACGGCACCGACCTGACCCAGGTCGGCGCCACCCCGACCGCGCTGGCCCAGGGCCGCTGCGTCAACGGCCTGAACGGGTCTGACTTCGGCCAGGTGTCGTTCTGCAACGGGACCGGGTTCTTCCAGGCCGCGTTCCAGGCCGAGGCGGCTGGCAAGCTGGTCGTGCCCGCGACCGGCACGCCACCAAGGTCGCCGGACTGGCCTGCCCGACGGCCCGCAACTTCAACATGATCGACCAGGATCAGAGTGACAACGTCACCTCGATCTACCTGGTTACCGCCACCGGGCAGACCGCACAGTTCAACGCGGCCAACACGGCGGCGCTGGCCGGGGCGACCAAGGCGGTCAACGGGAGTGACAACGCGCTCATCTCCGACTTCCTGGACCCGACGCTGGGCTGCACGTCATTCACGGCGCCTGACCTGTCCCAGGCCGGAACGCCCAGCACCTCGCAGGCTCTGAACGAGCTGTCCGCGGCCAAGAACCAGACCGCGCCGATCGCCCTGGTCCCGGAGAACGACGAGATGGTCCTGGTCAACAACGCGTTCAGCGTGACCAAGACCAACCTCTACCGTTCCAACGTGGGCCAGGCGCCGGTCTCCGCGGCCAACGATGCGGCCGACAGCCCGGCGAACTACTGCCAGAACATGGTCAACGTGCAGACCCCGTTCCTGCAGAACAACCAGACGCTGCTGGCCACCGGCACCTCGCCGGTCCCGGCGGTAGGGAACAACCTGCTGACCTTCCTGGCTAACCGTCTCTTCATGTCCTTCACCAACCTCAACTGCCAGAACTTCGGGCTGACGAACCCGGTGACGGTCACCCTCGACGGGAACGGCGTGGCCACCGCCGCGACGTTCAACGTCACCCAGCAGACGGCGACGGCCGGCACCCCCGCCGGGACCGGCGCGACGGGCACGACCATGCCCCCGCCCCGGCACCGGATCGGCCGCAACCGCCGCCACCACCTGATGGACCCGTCCGGGATGTAACTACCTTCACCTGATAGTCGGGTAATCCCCAGGGTGCGGTGGCCTCCAGAAGTCCCGGAGGCCACCGCACCCTTTTGTCGAGGAGAGGCGATGCAGGACAGCAGCAGCGAGCTAGCCGGACCCAGAAGGCCAGCCGCGGAGACCGCGACGGCGGGTCCCAGGCGGAGGGGGGTGCCGCAGAGGCACTGGCCAGGACGTGCCGCGGACGCCCGGCGGGCGGCGCTGGCCCGGCGGGCCGCGGAGGAGCGGCGCTGCGGGCTGGGCGGCTGGGGGACGCGGCGGTCTGACGGCACGGCGGCTGGCCATGGCCGTCGGTGCCGCCGTCATCGTGGCGGTGGCCGCCTTCGCCGCGTTCGCCGCAGCCGGCGGGTTGTCCGGCCCGGCGCGGCCGTCCTCGGCGATCCCCAGCCCGCCCCGGGAGAACAAGACGTTCGTCGAGGACGACGACGGGACCGGCGCGGACAATCAGGCGAACATCCTGCACTCGGCGGCCCCGGGCCTGGTGCATGTCCTGTCGGCCCGGGGCACGCCGGCGGGCGCAGGGGTCATCCTCACTCCCTCGGGCCTCGTGCTGACCAGCGACCAGGTGCTCCAGGGCGCGCGCCGGGTGACGGTACGCGTCGTGCTGTCCGGGCGGTCCTTTCCGGCCCGCCTGGTGGGCGCGGACGCCTCGCACGGCCTGGGCCTGCTGCAGATCGTGGGCGGGCCCGCGTTCCGGCCCGTCGCGGTGGGGAACTCCCGGTACCTGGGCCGCGGCGCCGCGGTCACCGCCGTCGGCAGCAGCGGGCTGACCAGGACCTTCACCCTGGACATCGGGAACCTCACCGGCCGCACAGGCGCGGTGGCCGCCGCTGGCCAGCGGCTCACCGGCCTGCTGGTGTCCACCGCCCGGGTGCGTGCCGGGGGAGGAGACCGGCGGCCCGCTGGTGAACCTGTCCGGCCAGGCCATCGGGATCAACGTGGCCGGGACGGGCAGCGGCCTGCACCACACCGGTTTCGCGGTGCCCATCAACGAGGCCCTGGCCGTGGCCAGCCAAATCCAGGCCGCCCATTCGCACTGAAAATGTCATGCTTTTTTGTCTGCGGGAATGCCGGGAATTACGGGTGGTCAAATACCGGCTCACGGCCGGCGGATGGGAGATCAGCGGCAAAGGCCGGGCCGCCCGGGTGAGCGCGGGCTGCCGGCTGATCGGCGCCAGGCCGGGCTCATCACGGTCAGGCCCGGGGCGGCCGCCTCCGGTCGCAGTGGGACATCAGGCCTCCCGGGCGAAGGTTCCCGCGCCTGGGAGGCCAGGTCGGGGGGGTATTGCCGGGATCACCGGCCGGGACGCCCCATCCGGCGGTGTTGCGGACGGGCCGCAGCGTGTAGCGGATCGTCATGGCCCGGTTCCGTGCCGTCACATCGGGTATCGGGAAAAGCCTATTACCTGCGACGTAAGAATTACGCAATATTTGATCTGCCGGAGCTAGCCTGCGCATTAAAAGCGCTACTTTGCAATCTCACTGCTTAACTGGATGTTAGTGGTCTAGCGTGACCTCCTGGGAGCGTTAACAGCGGCATGGAGGTGGATTTAATGCGCAACAGGCATTGGTCCCCATCGGGCGCGCCGAGGAGCCGGATCCTGCTGATCACGGTCCCCTTGGTCATCACGATGGCGGTCGGCCTGGTCCTTGGCCTGCACTTCGTCAGCCAGGGAAACGCCAGCCTGAAGCTCTCGGCCCAGGGCGCCGGCGCAGCGACGGCCACCCCAGCCGCCACCGCGACGGCCAGCGCCACGGCCAGCCCGACGGCCACGGCCAGCGCGACGGCCACCGCCACGGCGACGGCCACCCCAGCGGCCGCGGCGGCCAACGTGAGCTGCGTGCTCGTCGTGCCGGCCAACCCGCTGACCGCGCAGGGCCTGGCCACGCCGTACCAGCTGACCGGCCCGAACGGGATGTCCCCGGCAGGCGTCTGGCTGCACCATGGCCAACTTCGCCAACCTGGGGGCGTTCGCGCAGGCCACGATCCTGGACCCGGCCACCGGGGCCCTGAGCACCTACGAGCCGCTGGTCATCACCCAGGGCACCCAGCCCGCGGCGGCCCCGGTGGTGCCGACGCTCCCGGCGGGCGCGGTGGTCACCATCGACTTCGGCTTCAACGGCACCAACCTCACCCTGAAGGGCGCCACGGGAGCCACCCTGGGCGGCGCGAAGTGCGTCAACGGCCTTGCCGGGTCGATCTTCGGCCAGGTGTCCTTCTGTAACGGCGTGGCGTTCTTCGCCGCGGTCAACAAGGACATCGCGGCCGGCCTGACCACGATCCCGGCCGTGGGGACGGCGACCAAGGTGGCCGGGCTGACCTGCCCGACCACCCGCAGCTTCACGATGATCGACCAGGACCAGAGCGACAACGTCACCACGCAGTACCTGCTCAACGGCAACGGCCAGACCGCGCAGGACAACGCGGCGAACACGGCGGCGCTGGCCGGGTCCACGGTGATCAACAACGGCAGTGACAACGCGCTGCTGAACGGGTTCCTGGACCCGACGCTCGGGTGCACCCCGTTCACCGCGCCGGACCTGAGCAACGCGTGCACGCCGGGCACCTCCCAGGCGCTGGACGAGCTGTTCGCGGCCAGGAACCAGGCGGCCCCGATCGCGCTGGTGCCGGAGAACGACCCGATGACCCTGGTCAACGGGGCGTTCAGCCAGCAGAAGACCAACCGGTACCGGACCAGCGTGGACCAGCCGGTGATGATGAAGGCGCAGACCGCGGACACCCCGGCCGCCTACTGCGAGAACATGGTCAACGTGCAGAGCCTGTTCCTGCAGAACAACCAGACCCTGCTGGCCACCGGCACCTCGCCGGTCCCCGGCGTGGGCACCAACCTGTTCACCTTCCTGGCCAACCGGCTGAACATGTCCTTCACCAACCTCAACTGCCAGAACTTCGGGCTGACGAACCCGGTGACGGTCACCCTCGACGGGAACGGCGCCGCCACCGCCGCGACCATCAACGCCACCCAGCAGGCGGTCACCGCGATGACCGGCCCGGCGGGAGCCGCCAACCCGGTGGCCCCGGCCAAGCCCAAGCGCGGCCAGAACCCGGCGCACATGTGACCGAAATCCCGCCTGGACCGCTGAGGCCAGGCGCGACCGGTAGCCGCTCGCGTGGCGGGGCAGCCCTGCCGGGGCCGCCCCGCCACCGGCGGGCCCAGGCCGTCACCGGACGGGCGGACAAAGCGCCGGGAAACCGTGTTTCCGGGACGACACCAGCGTGTCGTGACCATGGCGGCCGGTGAAGGCGGTGACCACAACTTGCCCGTCCCTTACAGCAGGTAATTGTTACGGTACGTGTTGTCAATTTGTGATCTACCCCACATTGCTGGTTGCCCAGCCGTCACAACTTTTTCAGCGGAAGCGGTTGCAGACCCCTCCCTCGCCTCTGGCAAGGTAGCGCCGATGGTTCAAGGCCTTCCGCCAAGCACCTTCTCGGTGAGTTAGTTTCTGCGGCTGGTATTGGCAGAAGAACCGGACCACGCGCTGCCCGCTGGCGCAGCGGTCTGCTCCAGGGTGTCTCGCCCAGGAGTTCGGCCCACGGAAGGACAGCCTTGTCAGAACACCGGAGGCGAAGCCCCGGAAAACGGCGGGCGGTACGCCGTAATGGCGCTTTGTTGCCCGTCACCGCTACCGCGGTTACCGCGGTCACCGGAATCGCCATTGCGGGCTACCTGGTGATGATGCGGCCTGGCAATGTGCCTAATTCCGGGGCGGCCATCGCCGCCGCGGCCGTGTCCAGCAGCCAGGCTGTGGCCGTGCTCGAGCAGCAGCGGCAGCAGATGATCGTCCTGTCCGCCGCCTCGCACAGCATGCACCTCATCGGCGCCCCCAAGGTCGCCGCTCAGCCCCTGCAGGCCTCCGGGGGTACATCCGGGCGGCACGGGCGCCGGCGGCGCCGCAGCGGTCGTCCTGCCGGCGCCTGACCCCGGCACGGCGCAGAGCATCGCGTACAACATGCTGTCCTCGTTCGGCTGGAGCCCCGGCACGTATTTCAGCTGCCTGAACAACATCTACACGCGGGAGAGCGGCTGGCGGTACAACGCCGAGAATGCCAGCGGCGCTTACGGCATTCCGCAGGCGCTGCCCGGGGACAAGATGGCCACTGCGGGCTCGGACTGGATGACCAACCCGGCCACCCAGATCAAGTGGGGGCTGGGATATATCCAGTCCCGCTATGGCGATCCGTGCAGCGCGTGGTCGTTCTGGCAAGCACACGGTTACTACTAAGTAACTAGGCGTTACTGCGGCTCTTCCTGGCCACCTGATATCCCGGCCCCTGGCCATTACTTCTTGTGTATCAGGCGCTACGTTCTGTCGAATGCAGCCCTGCGGGCTCCTTCACGCGAGCACCCTCGAATAACCAGAATGCTCTACTTTCCGTAATAAATTAAATGCTTTCGGTTACTTTGTGACCTGAATCACAAGCTGAGACACGGCTCACCGGCTTCATTTTAAGATCCAGCCTAATGCATAGAAATCGAATCAAAATTCGATAGAGTGCCTGTTTGATGTGTTTTAGGTCATAGCCTTGTTTTTGAGGTTTCGGGCAGAACTAATTGACCTTATTGGGCATCGTGGGTGGCCGGAAGCACCCGGGCGTGTGTGATGGTCGCTCCCCCGCGACCCGCCGCCCTGACCCGCGGCACGTCGGCACGCCGCTGCAGCCCTCCCAGCACCCCCGCTGTGATCTGCAGTGCCCCCGGGTGGAAACCGAGCGCACATCGTGTGCCCTATCGAAGTCAGCCTTGTCCATCCCCAGGACATTCACGTCTCGTAACCCCGACCGGAAGCCTTCACGTCTCACGTTCGCGGTCGCAGGAACGGCCGCCGCGGCGGCCGCCCTGGCCACCGTGGGCCTGTCCACCGTCTCCACCGCCTCCACGCCGCGCCCGCCGCGCTGAGCACGGCCCTGGCCGCGCACGGCGGCACCGGCACACTTCCGCTGGCCCATCTCGCCCTGGACCAGACCGGCGGTGCGGGCAGCCAGGTCCCCGTGCACCTCGCGGGCGGCGTGTCTCCCGTGACCGCCACCGGCTGGGCCATCCTGGCCTCGGGCCGGGCGGCCGCCCGGCCGCGGATGCCCGCGATCGCGGCCCGGGGCGGGAGCCAGGTACCGGCAGCGCACCAGGCCAAGGCGGCCGGCCAGAAGGCCGGCCGCGCACGGACGGCCAGGCACACCCACCTGCCGGACCGTTCCGCCCGTCATGTTCACCACGCGGTGACCGTGCACCAGGCCAAGCACGGAGTGTGCGCGTCGTCCACCCTGCACTGGTGGATCTGCTCCGCGGAGCACGCCCTGGAGCAGCACGGGGTATCCCGTGGGCTGCTCAACACGGGCGCGGCCGACATCGTGGTGCAGCACGAGTCGGGCGCGAACCCCCGCGCGTACAACGGCTGGGACTCCAACGCGGCGGCGGGCCACCCGTCCGAGGGCATCGCCCAGGTGATCGGCCCGACGTTCCGGGCCTACGCACTGCCCGGGCACCACGACATCTGGAACCCGGTGGACAACATGATCGCGGCCTTCCGGTACGCGATCAGCCGGTACGGCTCCATGAACAACATCCCCGGAGTCGTGGCGGTGCGGCAGGGCGGGTCGTACATGGGTTACTGACCCGGCGTCGGCCCCCGGCCAGCACTGGCGGCCTGCTCTGTACGGGGAGGCCGCCAGCGTCATGAGCGGGCCCGGAACGTGCTCAGCGCGTTCCGGAACACCGGCTGCGCAGCCGCCCACGCGGCGGCGGGCGCCGATTCCCGCACCAGGTAGGCCTGGCGGCCGGCCGGGGTGACGAGCCGGAACGCGATATCCCGCGACTTCCATCCGGCCTCCGCTGGCGGGCTGCCAGGTGAACTGCCAGGCCACCCCGGCCCCGCCCTGGAAGGTGAAGGGCCGCCCGCCGACCGGCTCGTAGCCGGGGAAGCTACCCTGCTGCAGGCTCCGGGCCAGTTGCCGGCGTATCTGGCCGGAATCCGTCGCACCGCCCGCGGCCGCGGGGGTGACCAGGATCGACTCGCCGGCCGCCGGGCTGGTGAAGTCGGTCCCGGCTCCCCGCTGGGAGGTATGCCACCCGGCCGGAACCGTCATTGTGAAGGCGGCCGGGGATCCGGCCTGGTTCGCCGCCACGCCCTGCGGGCCCGGCGGGGCGGCCGGGGCGCCGGTGCCGCTGCTCCCGCGGGCCAGGATCACCCCCACCAGGATGCCCGCGCCCACGATGGCCAGGGCACCGAGCAGGACCAGCAGCCCGCGGCGCCCGCGCGGGAGCATCACCGCCAGTTCAGCGGCGAGGCCCCGCCGGAGTCCCCGGGCGGGGGCACCATGCCGCCCGGGCTGCGTTCCGGCCACCTGGGACCCGGCAGATTGCCGGCTGCCCAGGGATTGCGGTCCCAGGGACTGCGGTCCCGCGGATTGCGGCCACCGGCCCCCGGACGGCGTGCCTTCAGGCGGCGTGGCCCCCGGCCACGGGACACCGGCCCACTGGCCGTCCGGCCAGGGAGCCTCGGCCCAGGAGACGCCGTCGGCCGGGGCCTGGGTCTCCGGCCCGGCGGTGGCCAGGTCCAGCGGAGCGGCGAGCAGCGGGGCGCCGGCCCCGGCGGCCTGCCGGCCGGCGTCCCTAGACGCAGTGCTTCCGGGGGGCCCGCTTCCGGCGGGGCCGCTTCCGGACGCAGTGCTTCCGGGGGCGCCCCTTCCGGAGGCCCCGCTTCCGGAGGAGGCAGCGGGGCCGGCGGAGACGCGGGCACCGGCGGCGGCCAGCAGCCGGGCGGCCGCGGCAGCGTCCGGCCGGGCCTGCGGGTTCCGGTGCAGCAAGGCTTCGATGACGTGGCGCAGCGGGCCGGCCGACTGGGGCCGCGGCGCTTCCTCGTTGGCGATCGCCGCCAGGATCGCGATGGAGTTGCCCCGGTTGTCGAAGGGCCCGCGCCCCTCCACCGCGGCGTACAGGGTCGCCCCCAGCGACCACAGGTCAGAAGCGGGAGCTGGCCGGATCGCCCGCGGATGCGTTCCGGCGCGGTGAAGCCCGGGGTGCCCATCACCATCCCGGCCTGGGTGAGGCCGCTGTCGCCTTCGAGGGTGGCGATGCCGAAGTCGGTCAGCACGACCCGGCTGTCGGGCCCGAGCAGCACGTTGCTCGGCTTCACGTCCCGGTGCAGGATGCCCGCCGCGTGTGCGCAGGCCAGCGCGCCGAGGACCCGCATGCCAAGATCGGTGGCCTGACGCGGCCGCAGCGGCCCGTCCTCGGTGAGGACCTGGTCCAGGGACCGTGCCTCGACGAGTTCCATCACGATCCACGGGCTGCCGTCGGCCTCGACCACGTCGAAGATCGTGACCACCGCGGGATGGTTCAGCCGCGCCGCCGTCCGGGCCTCCCGCAGGGTGCGCTGGTAGAGGATCCGGGTTTCCTCGGTCATCACCGAGTTCCCGGTCACCGGCCCGCGGAGCCGCACCTCTTTGACCGCCACGTCACGGGCCAGGACGGTATCCCGGGCTCGCCACACGGTCCCCATGGCGCCGCGGCCGATGGTGTGCTGCAGGAGGTAGCGCCCCGCGACCATCCGCCCCGTGCTGGCCGCAACGTGCATGACAAGGGACGATACACGCGGGATCCACCGGGATTCCTGTGAAGCGGGTGAGAATAACCCGTGTGTCGGGGCGGGATTTTCCTGGCCGTCACCTGGCCGGTGCCTCCCGGTTCCCGGCCGTGCACACCCGGCGACCGCCGGCCAGCGGCAGGCGGACATCCGCGGCCCGCCGGCCGGGCGGCCGGGCGGGCGGTCCGGCTACCGGCTGCCGATGGTGAGCAACGGCGGCTGCGGCTCCTCGGCGAAGAAGTCGTTCCCCTTGTCGTCCACGATGATGAACGCCGGGAAGTCGCGGACCTCGATGCGCCAGACCGCCTCCATGCCGAGTTCCGGATACTCGAGGACCTCGACCTTGGTGATGCAGTCCTGGGCCAGCTTGGCTGCGGCGCCCCCGATGGAGCCCAGGTAGAACCCGCCGTGCTCCTGGCAGGCCGCGGTGACCGCCGGCGAGCGGTTCCCCTTGGCCAGCATGACCAGCGAGCCGCCCGCGGCCTGGAACTGGCCCACGTAGGAATCCATCCGCCCGGCCGTCGTCGGGCCGAACGACCCGGAGGCGTAGCCCTCCGGCGTCTTGGCGGGCCCGGCGTAGTACACGGGGTGGTCGGCCAGGTACTGGGGCATCGGGTCGCCGGCCGCCAGCCGCTCGGCGATCTTCGCGTGCGCGATATCCCGCGCGACCACCAGCGGCCCGGTCAGCGAGAGCCGCGTCGCCACCGGGTACTTGGCCAGCTCCGCGCGGATCTCGCTCATCGGCCGGTTCAGGTCGATCCGCACCACGTCGTCGCCGAGCTCGTCTCCGGTCGTCTCGGGCAGGTACTGGGCCGGGTCGGTTTCCAGCCGTTCCAGGAACACGCCTTCCGCGGTGATCTTGGCCAGCGCCTGGCGGTCGGCGGAACACGACACCGCGATGGCCACCGGGCAGGACGCGCCGTGCCGGGGCAGCCGGATCACCCGCACGTCATGGCAGAAGTACTTGCCGCCGAACTGCGCCCCGATGCCGATCTTCCGGGTGATCTCGAGGACCTCGGCTTCGAGTTCAGTGTCACGGAAGCCGTGGCCGGCCGCTGACCCGCTGGCCGGGAGGGTGTCCAGATACCGCGCGGAGGCGTACTTGGCGGTCTTCAGCGCGTACTCGGCACTGGTGCCGCCGACCACGATGGCCAGGTGGTACGGCGGGCACGCGGCGGTACCCAGGGAGCGGATCTTCTCCTCCAGGAAGGTGCGCAGCCCGGCCGGATTCAGCACCGCCTTGGTCTGCTGGTAGAGGAAGGACTTGTTGGCCGAACCGCCGCCCTTGGCCATGAGCAGGAACTTGTACTCCTGGCCGGGGGTGGCGTAGATCTCGACCTGGGCCGGCAGGTTGGTGCCGGTGTTCCGCTCCTCGAACATCGACAGCGGGGCCAGCTGCGAGTAGCGCAGGTTCAGCTGGTGATACGCCTCGTAGATGCCGCGGCTGAGGTGCTCTTCATCCTGCCCGTCGGTGAGGACCTGCCCGCCGCGCTTGCCCATCACGATGGCGGTCCCGGTGTCCTGGCACATGGGCAGCACCCCGCCCGCCGCGATCCCCGCGTTCTTCAGCAGATCCAGGGCCACGAAACGATCGTTGCGGCTGGCTTCCGGATCATCGAGGATGGCCCGCAGCTGGCGCAGATGCCCGGGCCGGAGCAGGTGGGCGATGTCGCGCATGCCCTCGCGGGCGACCATGGTCAGCACCTCCGGGTCCACCTCGAGGAAGTCCCGGCCGAAGGCCTGGCGCCGGGTGATCCCGTCTGCGGTCAGCAGGCGGTACTCGGTGGCGTCGGGGCCCAGGGGAAGCACATCGGTGTACGCGAACTCGGGCATCGTCGGCTCGTCCTCCTGGTGGCTGCGGTGTCTTTTCATCGTAGATCCGGATCAGCATGGCGCAGCGCCGGGCAGGCCCAGCTGGGCAAGCCCAGGCCAGGGCGGGCTGGGCCGCATGGCTGCCTTCCCCCCGGGTAAGGGTGTGCCATCCCGGCGGTGCTAGCCCCGGGGGAGAACCCCCGGACCCCCGGGATCTACTGGCTCGGCGGGACGCGCACCGCCTCGCCAGGGATGGGGCGGGCCCGGGCCAGGAGGGAGATGTTCATGAGCATCCCAGGCAGTGACGAGCAGGAGATGAGGGTCCCGACCAGCGACGAGCAGGCGATCAGCCTGGACGAGGCTTCCCGTCAGCTCGAGCTGGCCGTGCACGACGCCCAGGTGTCGTTCGACTGCATCGCGCTTGGCAACCTTGACCGGGCCCACACCAACGCGGTCACGGCGCGGACCGCCGTGGACGCGGCGGAAACGCTGCTGCGCGCCGTGCTGGGCCGGACGGCCGAGCCGCACGAGGGCCCGGTGGCCGAGCCCGACTGACCAGCGGCCTACCTGTCGTCCCGGGTTTCGTTGCTGGCCCGCCTGACCAGGGAACTCAGGAACCCGAAAGACTCCTCATCCTCGGCGCTCCCGCTGTGCGGCCGCCGGAACCGGCTCACGTCCACGGCGATGTCGGCGATGTCCCAGCGGAGACGGTACAGATCCAGCATCGAGGACTGGGGGGTGACGCCGGTCAGGCCGGCGTAGGCCTCCAGGATGGACCCATCGCCAGGGTCGAGGCTCCACAGGTCACGCTCGGGCGGGGCGGCCAGCGCGGTGTCCCAGTCGATGAGGACCCAGCCGCCGGCGGTCAGCATGGTGTTGCCGGGATGGGGCTCACCATGGGTGAGGACCGTCGGCGAGGGCTGGGCGCGGGCGGCCGCCGCGAGCTGGTCGTACCGGGCGAGCAGCCGCCGGATGGGCGCGGCATGCTGCTGGATCAGGCGTGCGGCCGGGCCTGCGTACGGTCCCTGGCCCGGGGCGCCCCCGTCCGGCAGGCAGGCGGCCTCCAGCTCGTCCCGGTGCGGCACGCGGAAGTCGTCGGCCGGCGCACGCCGGCGGGCCGCGGGCGGGGCGGTGTGCGTGGCGGCCACCAGGTCGAGTACGGCCATCCGGTGCCCGGGCGAGGAGAACTCGGCCCACCCGAAGCTCTGGCCCTCCACGAACGGGTAGACCGTCACGGCGAACCGGCTGCTCACCCGGGCCAGCGGCTCACCGTCGCGGGCGGGGACCGGGGCCACCACGAACGTGCGGCCGCAGTCCCTCAGGTCCGTGGCGGCGGACAGGGCCGCGCGCAGCCGCCGGAACCCCCCGGTCAGCGGCTCAGCCTGCGAGAGGCGCTTGTTCTCCAGCTCATCGGCGGTGACGAACCACCGCGACCCGGCCTCTCCGGAAACCTCCCAGTGATGACTGCCCCAGCCGACGGGCCGGTACTGCACCGACGTGGCGCGGATGCCCCACCATCGCTCCAGGGCGGGCAGCAGGGTGGCCTCGGGCAGGCCGGCGGGCGGGATCAGCATCTGGTCACGGTAGAAGGCGGGCGCCCGGAATGGCCACCGGATATACGGACGGCTCCGGGGCCCGGATGGGCGCCTTACTTGGCCAGGCGGGGGAGCAGGGCCGAGGCCACGACCACGCCCGCGACGGCCGCGGCCACCAGCACGCTCACGTCCAGCCCGAGGTTGGTCAGGATCCCGATGAGCAGCCCGCGCAGCGCGTCCACCTCGTAGGACAGCGGGTTGACCTTGCTGATCGCCTGCAGCCAGCCCGGCATCAGGGCGGTCGGGTACAGCGCGTTGGCCAGCCGGACCAGGGCCGGGATCGCACCGGCCAGCGCGCGCCGGTCTTCCGCGGTCATCGTGGCGAGCACCTCGCTGGCCAGCTCAGCCCGCAGGTCGCGCCACTCCTCGAGCCGCCGGCGGGCTTTGCCGGTGATGGTGAGCCGGACGGAGCGGCTGTCCGGGAGCGACCGTTCGCGGCGCAGGAGGTCCTGCCCGGCCAGGCGGCCGACCAGGGTGCTGACCGTGTTCGGCGCGAGCCGCAGGTCGTGCGCGGCGTCCGCGACACAGATGCCGGGCCGGAAGGCGATCAGCCGGAGCAGCTCGCTCTGCGCGGTGGGCAGCGGCTCGGTGGCACAGGCGTGCCGGACGGCCGCCTGCTGGTCCGCCGCACCGCGCTGATCGCCGCCAGCAGCTCCGCCGCCTCCGTCCGCGACGCGGCACCCCCGCTGCGCGGCTGCGCGGCCGGTGCGCTATCCGGTCCTGCGGCGTCGCTCGCCACGGCCAATATCGTTCACAGAACCACGCCGCCTCATGGGGGAGCACCCCCAGTCCCCAGTGACCAGCCCTCACATGAGCGTGCACAGTGAGAATCCCTCGCTGGGCCACGCCGCTCCGGGCCGCAGGACCAATTAGCGCGGTGCATCGTGTGCCGCCGGCGGCACACAATGCACCACGATCAGGACCATCGGGTGGGGGAGTTCACCCCGAAGCCGGAGAGCCCGCCTCCGCGGTGCTCGCCGCCTGGTTCCGGGCCCGGCGGGCCCGGCCCGGCTCGAATCCGGCGGCCAGCGCGATGATGACCAGGGTCAGCACCAGCGGCGCGGCGTACGCGGCCCGCCAGCCCGCAGATCCGCCGACCGCGCCCGCGATCCCGCCGACCAGGGCGGCGCCGAGCACGAACCCGGCGTAATTGAACAAATTCACCCGTGAGATGGCGATGCCCGACCCGGTCGGGTCGAGCTTCGAGGTGGCCGAGAAGCACATCGGCGGGACCACGCAGAAGCCCAGGCCAGTCACGGCGAAGGCGGCGATGGCCAGGGCCGGGGACGGGGCGAGCACCACGCCCAGCAGGCCCAGCCCGGCGACCACGGCCCCGGCCCGCACCACGGCCGCGGCGCCGAACCGCCGCACCGCGCGGTCACCGAAGGCCCGGCCCGCGAGCATCATCGTCTGGTAAGCCGCGAACGCCAGCGGGAGCAGCGCCTTGCTGCCGTGCTGGACCTTGGACATGTACACCGAGCTGTAGTTGGACACGGAGGCGTCCCCGATGTACATGCAGCACATGGCCACGCCGATCAGGATGATCGGCCGCCACGGGATCTGGATGCCCGCCTTCTTCGCGGCGGCCTCGGACGGCGGCGCGACGTCGGCCGCCTTGCCGAACAGGCGGGGCCCGAGGACCAGCGCGGCGGCCAGCCCGGCGAGACCGGCGATCGTGAAGGCCACGCCCAGGGACAGGCCGAGCTTCCCGGCGGCGGCGTTCCACAGGCCGCCGAGGATCCCGGCCGCGCTCCAGAAGCCGTAGAAGCCGTTGATGACGCTGTACCCGTAGCGTTTCTCGGTGATCGCGCCCTGCATGTTCATGGTCGCGTCCACGGCGCCGAGGAACAGCCCGAACAGGCCGACCGAGAGGTACAGCTCCGGCCGGGTGCTGGCGAACCCGATGGCCGGCAGGCTCAGGCAGACCAGCGGCTGGGCGACGCGCAGCACCGTGCCGCTGCCCAGCCGGGCGGCCAGCGGGCCGGAGATCACGCTGCCGACCCCGGCGATGACCGGCACGATGAGAAGGACCAGCGTGAGCTGGCCGTTAGAGAGGTGGAATTTGGTCTGCAGGACGGAGACGCGGGTCACGACGACCGCGAAGCACAGGCCCTGGACGAAGAACGCGGCGCTGGTCGCCATCCGCCCGCGATGGTCATCGGCCTGCCGTGGGCCCGGGCCGCCCGGATCCGTGCCGCCCCGATCCCGGCCGCCCCGGTTCGTGCCGCCCGGATCCATGCCGTCCTGCTTCATGCGCCGCTCCCAGGCTCGCGAGCCGCCGGCGGTGCTGGCCGCGGCCGGGCCCGTGTGTCAGGGCGCCCCGGACGGTCAGGGCCGGACCCGTGCGGTCAGGGTAGGGATCGTGCCGTCTGGGCGTCAAGGCGGCTATCGTCAGGGGGGTGAGCTCCCGTGCCTAGCCCGCGTGACCTGCGCGCCTCGGACGCTGACCGGGAGCGGGTGGTGACCCTGCTCGCCGAGGCGGCCGGGGACGGGCGGATCACGCTGGAGGAGCACGCCCACCGGGTGCAGCGGGCCTATACCGCGCGGACTCTGGGTGACCTGGCCGGGCTGACCGATGACCTGGCACTGCCCGGGGCCCAGCCACTGCGGCTGGACAGCTCGCGGGCGGTGACGGCCTTCTTCGCGACCGAGCGGCGGGCCGGCCGGTGGGTCGTCCCGGACCGGCTGGTGGTGACGGCCATCGGCGGCCAGGTCGTGCTGGACCTGCGGGAGGCGCTGCTGCAGGGGCAGCGCACCGTGATGTACGCCAGCGCGATCGGCGGCCAGGTGCACCTGCTGGTGCCGCCCGGGGTCACGGTCGTCACCCGCCCCATGTCCTCGGCGCTGCCGGGGGCCCGGCCGGACCCCCGGCCGGTACCGCTGGTCGCGCCCGGGACCGCGGTCATCGAGCTGCACACGCTGACCGTGCTGGGACGCATCAACGTCCGGACCCCCCGGCCGCGCCGGGGCGGCCTGTTCACCCGCCGCCCCCGCTAGCTATCCACGCCCGCCGCGGTCTCGCTGGCCGCCATCCCCGGCTCGTGGACGGGCGCATCGCGGCGCTGCTGGCCCGCGGGTAGCCCCGCGTTAGCAGGGGCTGTCGAAGTTGATCGAGCTGTAGGCCCGCAGCTTCCAGAGCTGGTGCTCGCTGTGGATGTTCCGGATGGTGCCGGACCGGGCCCGCATCACCAGCGAGTGGGTGGCCGCCCCGCCCGCCCGGTACCGGACGCCCGCCATCAGCTCGCCGTCGGTGATCCCGGTGGCCGCGAAGAATGCGTCCTCCGACGTGACGAGGTCGTCGGTGGTCAGCACGTGGCTGAGGTCGTGGCCGGCGGCCAGGGCCTTCTCCCGCTCGGCATCGTCGCGGGGCGCGAGCCGGGCCTGGATGACGCCGCCGAGGCACTTGATCGCGCACGCGGTGATGATCCCCTCCGGCGTGCCGCCCACCCCCAGCAGCAGGTCCACGCCGGTGCCGTCCCGCGCCGCCATGATCGAGCCCGCCACGTCGCCGTCGGTGATCAGCTTGATCCGCGCCCCGGCCTCCCGGACCTCGGCGATGAGCCGCTCGTGCCGCGGCCGGTCCAGGATGACCACGGTCACGTCCGAGGAGGAGCAGCCCTTGGCCCGGGCCACGGCGGCGATGTTGTGCGCGGCCGGGGCCTCGATGTCGACCATGCTGGCCGCGGCCGGCCCGGTGACCAGCTTGGACATGTAGAACACCGCGGACGGGTCGTACATGGACCCGCGCGCGCTGACCGCCAGCACGGCGATCGCATCGGGCATGCCGTTGGCGGTGAGCCGGGTCCCGTCGATGGGGTCCACGGCCACGTCGCACGCCGGGCCGGTGCCGTCACCGACCTGCTCGCCGTTGAAGAGCATGGGCGCCTTGTCTTTCTCGCCCTCGCCGATGACCACCACGCCGTTCATGGACACCGTGTTGATCAGGGCCCGCATCGCGTGCACCGCCGCGCCGTCGGCGCCGTTCTTGTCGCCGCGGCCGACCCAGCGGGCCGCGGCCATCGCTCCTGCCTCGGTGACCCGGGCCAGCTCCAGGGCCAGGTTCCGGTCCGGCGCGTGGGTCTCCGGCTCGGCGGTCAGGTCGGTCAGCCCGGGGCTCTGCTGGCGCCGCTGCCTCGTTCTCGGTCATCGCAGAGACCGCCTTCCCTGTGTGGCCGTGCTTCCCGGTGCGCCCGTGCTCCCCGTGGTCCCGGCCGTCCCCGGTGCGGTCACGCCGCCATCCCGGGGACCTGACCCGCGGGCGTAGCCTTGTCGGCTAGGGCGGCACACCCTGGCGCCAGACGTGGGGAGCCCAACCGTGGGGAGCACTGCGTAGGCGGTGACAGGCGTATGACAACAGATGTTCCGCAGCCTACCGTGCGGTCCGCCGACCGCGGCGCGGCCACCAGGGCTGCCCTGCTGGCCGCCGCCCGCGAGGTGTTCATCTCGGTGGGCTACGCGCAGGCCGGCGTGACCGAGATCGTCGCCCGGGCTGGCGCCAGCGTGGGCAGCCTCTACCACCACTTCACCGGCAAGGCCGACCTGTACGTCACGCTGTTCGAGGAGTTCCACCAGGGCCAGGCCTGGCGGGCGCGCCAGGCGGCCCGGGGCGCCCGCGAGGAGCACGTCAGCGAGCCACGGCAGCTGTTCCTCGCCGCGGCCCGCGCCTATCTCGACGGCTGCCTGGAGGAACGCGAGCTGTCCCGGCTGTTCGTCTCGGGGGACGCCCCGCCCGGGTTCGACCTGGTCATGCGGCAGCGGCTGGGCGAGTGGGCCAGCCGGAACGCCGACTTCTTCGCCCGCAGCGCCGAGCCGATGGACGAGGCGGTGGCGGTGGTGATGACCGGCGCCCTCATGCTCGCGGTGGCGGAGGTGTCGCTGGACGAGGACGCCGCCCACGCCCGGCGGCTGGCCGGCGGCGTACTCGATGTCCTGTCCGCGGTCAGTCCCCGGGTCCGGGCGTGACCAGCCGGCTACGTTGATGCCGTGAGCGCCGAGGCAAAGCCGGCCGGGAACGGCGGAGCGCAGCCGGCCGCGGATGGCGGCCCGGCCGCCGCACTGAGCTACGAGCAGGCCCGCGACCAGCTCACCGAGGTGGTCCGCCGCCTGGAGGGCGGGGGCCTGACCCTGGAGCAGTCGCTGGACCTGTGGGAACGCGGCGAGCGGCTGGCCGGGATCTGCGAGCAGTGGCTGGAGGGCGCCCGCGCCCGCCTCGCCGCCGCGATGGCCGCCCGCGCACCGGAGTCCGCCGATCCGGCCGCACCGTTTTAAAATTCTCCGCAACGAAAACCATCCCCCGCCGGTCACCCGGGCCCGCCCGGCATCTCAGGGTCCACACCAGCCTTGCGGGCTTGGACCTCAGCCCCGTGATCATGGGATTGGTGTCGCCAGAACGACACCGGGGAAGCCCGAACGTCAGCCTGACCAGGGCGGCCGCCAACTGGTCATCGAGTGGACGGCCCAGCTCGGAGGTTCAGCAGCCTCACAACCCCTACCCGTAGGGCCGCGCAGGGAGAAAATCCGAGCGGCCCGAACACGAGGGACTGCTGCCGCCGCACCAACCCCGCCACCCGGAGGCAGGCCCAGACGAGTCCCGCTGCTGGGCCGATCGCCACTTGCCAGGCAAAGAGGGCAATAACGTAAGGTAATCAGATCAACACACACGGGGATCGACATGGCAATCGCGCAAGCCTACGAAGTGGAGCAAGAGCACCTGGCCAGAAAGAACCTGCAGACACCCGTTTCCTTCATCGGCTCCTACAAGATGATCATGCCGCTGGCAGCAGACTCCCCTAGCACCAGCTGGAAACGCGCCGCGATCTACGCCGGCACCGGCCTCCTGCTCCTGGCCTTCTGGGCATTCGTCACCCTGACCATCTACTCCCTGGTCTTCAGCACCCTCATCCTCATCCCCGTATGGGCCATCTTCACCCTGCAGCGCCGCCACAAGATCCAGGCAGCACGACGAGTCCTCGCAGGCCGCACCCTCCAGGCCCCGCCTCAGGTTTCCCCCCCGCACCCCCCTTCCTGACACCCCTCCGGGCCCACCCAAGGGCCCGCTTCGCGGGCCCGGACCACCGTGGCAAATGCACGGCATGGCTGAGGCGGAACAACCGATGGCGTAGGCCGAAACTATGGCGTGGCGCGGGCGCGGATCCGCTTGGTCAGCTCTTGCGCGGGCTGGCGAAGGTGCCGCGTCCGGGCACCGTGTACGCGAGCCCTTCGTCGACCAGGACGCCAACGGCCTTACGGACGGTCCCGACAGCCAGCCCAGTCTCACCGGTCAGGTACGTGATCGAGGGCAGCGCCTCACGCGGCCCGATCTCCCCGGAGGCGATCCGGGCGCGCAACTGCGAAGCGAGCTGCAGGTAGCTCGGCTCCGGAGCGTGCACGTCGATGACATACCGTCCCATGCTGATCAAGGTAACCGTGCTGGTCATGGCAGGTTAGCCAACTCATGGCTGCCATAGCTGGCATAGCTGCTATAGCATGCACATATGAGCGACCATCACCAGTCATCCAGCACCCCTAACCCCGATCCCCCCGGAGCGCCGGACGACGAGACCCTGATGAAGATGCAGCGCGACTTCCCCCGCCACAGGATCTGGCGCGAGATCCTCCCAGGCCGCACCGTCTACGTCGCCCGGTCCCTTGACCCCGCCGCCCATCCGCACACCGCGATCACCCCTGACTTACGCGAACTGCTCGCCACTCTGACCGAAGCCAGCCAGGCCGGGGGAACACGATGACCCGCACAGTCAGCACCCACCCTGGGACCCAGCGGCGCCACCGCTTGTGACTAGGCAATCAAGGTTCCGTCAAGAAGGCCATCGGGACTGCGCGGCGATCCCATGATCACGGTCAGCCAGGCGCGGGGGAGCGGGAGGGCGCGCGACTGGCCCCGGCCCAGCGCCGGTGATCAGCCCAGGGGTGCGACCCGGTGCGCGGTCGGCGGCAGCCCGGAGCCTGCCGATGTCCCGGCGGCGGCCGCCGTCCGGACGGCCCGGACCGCCGAGGCGACCATCCGCGCGTAGAGCCGGGCCCCGCTGGGCTGCGGGTGCACCTCGTCTGGCCACAGCAGGCTGGTCCGGTGCTCGATGGTCGCGAACCAGTTGGCCATGACCACGTTGGCGTACCGGCGGCCCGCGGCGGCGATGACCCGGTTCACGCCCGCCTCCCAGGGCCGCGCCTCGTAGGTGTTGACCAGCACCAGGTCCCGGTGCGGGCCGACGGCGCGGATCAGCTGGCGCATCTGCTGGGAGGTGAAGGTGCCGTTGGTGCCGAGCGCGAACACCACGACCGGGCGGAGCCTCCCCGCCGCCGCGAGCCGCGCGACGATCGCCAGGCCCGCGCTGACCTGGCGGCTGACCTGCGCGTTGATGGAGATGCCCGGCAGCGCGGCGGTGAGCTGGACCGCCGAGGCGAGCAAGACCGAGTCGCCGACCGCGAACACGCCGGAGCCGGTCACCCGGGACGGAGCGGCCGCCGTGACCACGGAAGGGCTGGCCGAGGGACTGGCGGCCGGGCCGGCCGGGGTGATCGCGGCACCGGGGGAGGAGCCGGTCAGCGCGCTGACCGCTGGCCTGGCCGTGGGCGTCAGGGGCGCCCGGCTGGCCGGGTCCTGCTGGCTGACCTTGACCCCCTCGCTGATCTGCTCGGCCAGCCCGGTTGACGAGTGCGCGTGCAGCACCCCGTAGCCGGCGGCTCCCGCCACCACCAGGGCGGCCACCGCGGCGAGCGCGGGGACCACCCGCGCTGGCGAGCGGTGCGCCCCGGCCAGCGAGCCGAGGACCATCCGGCCCCGGGCCCGGACCGTGGCCCGGAACCCGTGGCGGATGATGGGTTCCTCGACCCAGCGCCAGGAGGCGGCGGCGAGGCCGACGGAGAGCGCCGCTTCGGGCAGCCAGATCCAGTCCGCCGGGCGCTGCTGCGCGAACGCCGCATCGGCCAGCGCGATGACGGGCCAGTGCCACAGGTAGATCCCGTAGGACCTGATGCCGATCCAGCGCAGCGCGGACCGGCCGAGGGCCCAGCTGACCAGGCCCGGGCTCGCCGCGGCCAGCACCACACCGCCGGCCGCCAGCGCCGCGACCAGCAGCCCGGCCGGGTAGAGCACCCGGTCCGTCCCGGCGAAGTGGCCCATGGCCCAGGCCAGCACGGCGATCCCGGCCAGGCCGAGCGCATCGGGAATCCGGGTCCGGTCACCGCCCCGTGTGTCCAGCCGGCCCCTGTTTCCAGCACGCCCAGCGGCCCCAGCCGGCGCAGCGGCCAGGTGAGCGCCAGCGCCGCCCCGATGAACAGGGCCGACGCGTGCGTGTCGGTGCCGTAGTAGACCCGGGACGGGTCCGTGCCTGGCACGTAGACCAGGGCCATGGCCAGGGCGGACAGGGCCGCGCCGGACCAGGCCAGGCCGGCCCGGAGGTGGCGGGACCGGCAGGTCTTGAGGATCACGATCAGGAGCAGCGGCCACACCAGGTAGAACTGCTCCTCGATGGCCAGTGACCACAGGTGCTGGAGCGGTGGCGGCGGCCCGAACTGCGCGAAATAGGAATGGTGGGCCAGCGCCTGCCACCAGTTGCTGGAGTAGGTGACGGCGGCGAGCAGCGCCGACCGCAGCGCGGCCAGCTGGGCCGGCTCGATCACGGCCGTGGCGGCGGTCACCACGACGAGCAGGACCGCCAGGGCGGGCAGCAGCCGGCGAGCCCGCCGGGCCCAGAACCCGCGCAGGTCCAGCCGCCCGTGCTGGTTCCACTGGGCGGTCAGCAGGTCCGTGATCAGGTAGCCGCTGAGCACGAAGAAGACGTTGACCCCGAGGAATCCCCCGGGAAATGCGGACAACTGTTCATGAAAGGCAATAACCGCGATAACGGCGAGACCGCGCAATCCATCCAGGCCCGGCCGTCGTATGGCGGTACGGTCTGTTGTCGTGCCTTTCATGGCATGTGTCGTCACTGCGCTGATCCCCCCGGCTCAACAGCAATGTTCAGAATTCTCGCCCGTTCAATGCAGGAAGAAACGCCCTCGCAGGTAATAGGGAGGGAACAGATTTGGCGGGCGGGAGTGATCCGTCGGCCCGGCGGCAGGGCCCGCCCGGCGGCGCCGGCCGGCCCGGACGGGGGAGCGGCTACTGGTCTTCGGACACCGCGGTGAGCTGGTCGTCGGCGAAGCGCAGGGTGAGCCGCTCCCCAGGCGGTACCTCCGCGGCCGAGCGCACCACGCTCCCGTCCGGGCGCTGCACGATGGCGTAGCCGCGGCTCAGGGTGGTGGCGGGGGACAGGGCCAGCAGCCGGGCCCGGACGTGGGACACGTCGTCCCCGGCCCGGTCCAGCGAGGCGGACAGCCGCCGCCGGGCCCGCTCGGTGAGCCCGGTGATCAGTTCCTGGCGGCGCTCGATCTCCCGGACGGGCGAGGCGAGGGCGGGGCGGGAGCGCAGGCCGGCCAGCCACGCGGTCTCGCGTTCCATCCGGCCGGTGAGGCAGCGGCGGGCCCGGCCGCGCAACTGGCTGATGAGCGCGAGTTGCTCGCTCACGTCCGGCACGATGCGCCGCGCGGCGTCGGTGGGCGTGGACGCACGCACGTCCGCGACCAGGTCGAGCAAGGGTGTGTCCTGCTCATGCCCGATCGCGCTGACCACCGGGGACTTCGCCGCCGCCACGGCCCGGATCAGGTCCTCGTCGGAGAACGGCAGCAGGTCCTCGATCGAGCCGCCGCCCCGGGTGATGACGATCACGTCCACCGAGGGGTCGGCGTCCAGCCGGTGCAGGGCGTCCACGATCTCGCCCACCGCGTACGCTCCCTGGACGGCCACCGGTTCCACCCGGAACTGGACGGCGGGCCACCGATGGGCGGAATTGCGCAGCACGTCCTTTTCTGCCGCCGAGTCACGCCCGCAGATCAGGCCGATCTTCCCGGGCAGGAACGGCAGCGGGCGCTTGCGCTCGCTCGCGAACAGCCCTTCCGCGGCCAGGGACCGGCGGAGCCGTTCCAGCCGGGCCAGCAGCTCGCCGATGCCGACGGCGCGGATTTCGGTGGCGGAAAGGGAGAAAGAGCCCCGGTTGGTGTTGAAGTCGGGTTTCGCCCAGACCAGCACCCGCGCTCCCTCAGCGGGGGGCGGCTCGGTGGCGTCCAGCACCGTGCGCGGGCAGATGACCCGTACCGAGACCGCCGCCACCGGATCGCGCAGGGTCAGGAAGACCGTGCTGCCACGCCGGGTCAGCTCGGCGATCTGGCCTTCGACCCAGACCCGGCCCAGACGGCTGATCCACTCGCTGGTCAGCCGCAGGATGGTGCGCACCGGGACCGGTGCTTCGGGTGAGGTGTCGAGGGCCATGACAGTGGGCTGCGGCGGATTCCGGCTGGCTACGGCCAGGACCGGACTGCCTCAGCTGCCTTCGCTGAGCTTGATGAGACGGCGCTCGAACATGGTGATCACGGCTGGCCGGCCCTCGTGGGCCTTCTCGTAGTCGAGCAGGACCTGGACTCCGGCCGGGTCCAGCCCCCGCAACCGGGCCCGCAGCGACGCCAGCGTGAGCTGGCCGTAGTTGGGGACGGGCAGGGCCGGGTCCGGGACGGCGGGGTCGGCGGGCTGTGGCACGGCGAGGTTCGGCCGACCGGGTCGCGGGACGGCGGGGTCGGGCTCGGCGCTGTGGCACGGCGAGGTCGGCCGGGTCCGGGACGGCCAGGTCGGCGGGCTGTGGCTCAGCCAGGCTGGGTACGGCCGGCACCGGCTCGGTGGGCGTGTACTCCACGGGCGCGGGAACCGGTTCAGGAGTCGGGGGAGTGACTGGCTCGGAGTGGGAAGGCCCGGGGGCGGGCGGGGTCACGAAGCCGGCCAGGTCCTCACGGTCCTGCTCGTCGTCCCCGTGGAGCAGCCTGACGTTCCCGGTCTTGTCCAGCGACCGCCACCGGGCGTTTTCAGCCTCCTGGTCCGGCGCCGTGCGCGGTGCGGGGGGCGTCACCGGGGGCGCCTCGGCCGGCGCCTGATCAGCGGGCCGGGTGGCCGTGGACTCGCCGCTGCCGGAGAGTTGCTCGGCGGCCCGCGCCCGGAACCGGTCGGCGACCAGCAGGAGCTGGCCGACGCTGGCGAACAGCGTCCGCAGCGCCTGGGCCGGGATTTCCTTGAGGCGGTCGTTGACCTGCGGCAAAGGCATCTCGATCGTTCTCCTCGGGTTTGTCCCGGCGTGATGGGCCTCCGGGCCCGCGCGCCCCACGGCGCCTGCCTGCCGGGCGTTCCGACCCTGGCGGCGCAGCGTGGGTCCGTGACAGGCACAGTCGTATCAGATCGAGCATGACACTGTCACGGGCTGCTGCCGGGGCAATTGATGCTTCCGCGGCGGCAATCGGTGGGCCGGGCGCCGGTTCAGGTCCGGGGGTGCGCCCTGGCATCGGGCACGCCCGGCTCAACTACCATAGGGGACATGACCGCGACTACCCGACGCGTATTGCTCGCTAAGCCCCGCGGTTATTGCGCGGGGGTTGACCGGGCGGTTCAGGCCGTCGAAATGGCCCTTGAGCGCTACGGTGCCCCGGTTTACGTCCGCAAGCAGATCGTCCACAACACCCACGTGGTCCGGGAACTCGAGGCACGCGGCGCGATCTTCGTCGACGAGGCCGATGGCGTGCCCGAGGGGGCTGTGGTGGTCTTTTCCGCCCACGGGATTTCCCCCGAGGTGCGCGAGGAGGCGAAGCGCCGCGGCCTGCGGACCATCGACGCCACCTGCCCGCTGGTCACCAAGGTGCATAACGAGGCCAAGCGGTTCGCCGCCCAGGATTACGACATCCTTCTCATAGGCCACGAGAACCACGAGGAAGTGGTCGGCACCACCGGGGAGGCCCCCGGCCGCATCCACCTGGTGGACGGGCCCGACGGCGGCGCGGACGTCCAGGTCCGCGACCCGGACAAAGTGGCCTGGCTGTCGCAGACCACCTTGTCTGTGGACGAGACGCTCCAGACGGTGACGGCCCTGCGCGAGCGCTTCCCGATGCTGGCCGACCCGCCCAGTGATGACATCTGCTACGCCACCCAGAACCGCCAGTCCGCGGTGAAGAAGATCGCCGCCGACTCGGACGTGGTGATCGTGGTGGGGTCGGCGAACTCGTCGAACTCGGTCCGCCTGGTCGAGGTGGCCATGGACGCCGGGGCCCCCGCGGCCTACCTGGTCGAGGACGCCACGGCGATCGACCCGGCCTGGCTGGACGAGGTGCACACGGTCGGGCTGACCAGCGGTGCCTCTGTTCCTGAGGCACTTGTGACCGGCGTGCTGCAGTACCTGGCGGAGCGCGGTTTCGGCACCGCCGACGAGGTCGAGGCCATCGAAGAGCGCCTCGTGTTCGCGCCGCCCCCCGAACTGCGGCGCACCGCCCCGCGCTAGCGTCCCGGCCCGGCCCGGTTGCCACTCCGGCTGGCTGTGGCCCGGGCGCTCCCCGGCCGCGGTCCCTGGAGATCGGGCCGCAGGTCGCGGCGCAGATCAGCGACGCACTGCGGCAGGCCGCGCACCCAGGCGACGATCAGCGACAGGATGACGCCCGCGAACAGCCACGGTGCGACGTTCGCCAGGGTCAGAGCGGTCCCCTCGACCGTCGAGATGATCGTGCTGCCCTTCGCGGTGAGGGCCTTGACGCACAGGAGCGCGCCGAAGAACAGCAGCGGCGGGCTGACCGCGACCGTGAGCAGGTCCCGCCGCTTGGTGTACCAGGCCGCGCCCACGCTGCCGATCACGAAGCCCGCCCCGGCCAGGAAGCCCCACTGCAGCAAGCTGGCCACCAGCAGGATGAGAAAGAACAGCAGGAGCATGCCCGCCACCGCGCCCCGGCCGGTCAGCGCGATCCTGCCGCGCTCTCCGGCCGCCCGCGGCGGCCGGGCCGTATCCTGCCCGGCAGGCGGGGCTGGCTCTGAGTCGTCTGGCAGCCATTCCGCGTCCGGCGAGGGGTCGGCGGTTGTCTCGGCCACTTTCCCGGGACGCCCGGCGGCGGGGACGTCGATCCGCTCCTGGGACCAGGGATTCGCGGTGCTCCGGGACGAGCCGGAGTGGCTCGGCCCCGGTCGGCCCCGGGACCAGGACGCGTCGGGCCGTGGCTGGGACACCCTGTGCTCCCTCCCCGGCGCCGCCGTTACTGATGACGGCCTCGCTGGCCACGGTACCCCGGGCCGATGCCCGATCTGGGCCATTGACACGCCCGGGCGCTGGGCTGGACTGTGGTTCCCCGGGCGCCGGGTAATGCGTTGGTCATGCGTTTGACCAGGGAGCTCTGGCTCGCTGGTCAAACGCTCCGCTGATCACCCGGACGGGCCATCAGCCGGCCGGGGCAGCGGTTTCCCCCTCATCGTTGTGCTCGTCGGCGGGGCGCGCGAAGCGATCCAGCGCCAGCCCGAGCACCCCCACCAGGATCCAGAAGTACGAGGCGAGCTGCGGGGAGACCAGCGCAATAGGGATCGACAGCAGGAAAACCACCGGAATGCGCGCGACGCGCAGCGCCATGTAGCGGCGAACCGCGGGCGGAGTGCCGGGCACCAGGAGGTCCTTGGCCTGGCTCGCGTAGAGCCAGATGGCCAGCTCGGCGAGCCCGGCGCAGGAAATACACACCGCGTAGAAGATCGTGGGGACCCGGTCCGGGCCGTTTCCGCCGAGCAGCGAGGTCGGGTAGGGCAGGAACGCGACGATTCCGAGGAACAGCAGGTTGATGGCGATCACGGGCCGGTCGAGCACCGTGATGTAGCGGAAGACCGAGTGATGTCCCATCCAGAACAGCCCGATCACCACGAAGCTGATGCCAAAGCTGAGGATGTTGTATCTAGCGTCGTGGAGTTCGCGCGCGGGGTTCGTGACGCCAGGGACCCGTATGTCGATCACCAGCAGGGTGATCGCGATGGCGAAGATGGCGTCGCTGAAGAACAGCACGCGGTCGTACTCCAGGTGACCGGACCGGGCCAGCATGCTCAGCCCGGGTGGGGCGGGCTTAACCGGCTGCGCCATTGCGGCCCGGGATCGCCATCACGGCTCCTGGTTCCCCGGCAGCGCGGGGAGGCTCCGGGCCGGTCCTCCCGGGGTCGGAGGGATCAGGCTGCTGCGGGACGGCCAGCTCGCGGGCGGCCGGTTCGGGGACGGCCGGTTCGGGAGCGGCCGGTTCGGGGGCGGCCAGTTCGGGAGCGGACAGCGTCCTGGTGGCCTCCTCGATGAGGCCAGGGGTCTGCAGGTCGCCGTCCACCACGCCAAGCTGGTTCAGCTTGCGCGCGCTAACCAGGACCCGGGTTTCGAGTGAACCGACGGCCTGGTTATAGGTGGTGACCGCGGAGGTGAGCGCGCGGCCGAGGCGGTCCATATGCCGCCCCAGGCCGGAGATCCGCTCGTAGAGCTCACGGCCCAGGTCGAAGGCGGCCCGGGCGTTCTCGGCCAGCGCGTCCTGCTGCCACGCGTACTGGGCGGTCCGGAGCATCGTGACCAGCGTGGTGGGCGTGGCGATATGCACCTTGCGGGCCATCGCGTGCTCCAGCAGCGCCGGATCGTGTTCCAGCGCCGGGGCCAGGAACGCCTCGCCGGGAATGAAGAGCACCACGAACTCGGGTGCGGGGCTGAGCGTGGTCCAGTACGACTTCGCGGCGAGCTGGTCGACGTGCGCGCGCAGGTGCCGCGCATGGGCGTCCAGCCGCGCGGCGCGGACCGCCTCGTCCGAGGTCTCCGCCGCTTCCAGGTACGCGGCGAGGGAGACCTTGGAGTTGACCACGATGTTCTTCCCGCCCGCCAGCCGCACCACCATGTCGGGGCGGACCGTGCCCTCGGCGGACTGCACGCTGACCTGCTCGTCGAAGTCACACCGGGGGGCCATCCCGGACAGTTCCACCACCCGGCGCAGCTGCATCTCGCCCCACCGGCCGCGGGCCTCCGGCCTCCTCAGGGCAGTGACCAGGGCCTGGGTCTGGGTGCGCAGGTCATCGGAACTCTGGCGGGTGATCTTCATCTGCTCGGTCAGGGCCGCGTGCGACAGGTGCCGCGCTTCCTCGGTCTCGCGCAGCTGGACTTCCACCTTGGCCAGGGTGTCCCGTAGCGGCTGCACCAGGTGCTCGACGGCCGCCCGGCGCGTCTCCAGTTCACCCGCGGCCCTGGCGTTGGCCGCGCTGAGCCTGCCCTCGGCCAGCTCCAGGAACATCGTGGTGCTGCGGTCGAGGGCCTGGGCTGACATGGCCTGGAAGCGCTCGGCGAGCTGGCCGTCGATCAGCGCCGCCCGTTCCTGGGCGGCACGCTCAAGGATGGCGGCCCGGTCCTGGGCGGCGCGCGCCCGCTCCTCGGCCGCGCGGGCCTGCCCGGTGAGGTCGGCCGTCAGGCCGGCCAGCCGCCCCCGGGCGTACAGGTAACCGAGAGCCGCGCCGACCACGGCACCCAGCGCGAGCAGGGCGAACATCCAGAAGACGTCCATGGCCGCCATGGTGGCAGCGGCCACTGACAGTTTCCCATCCGACACGCTTAGCGGGACGGGTCAGGGACAGGCCCGGCGGGTTCACCCCGCGGCCCGCTCTAGACTCACGCAGGTGAGTCTCTCGATCGGCATCGTCGGGCTGCCCAATGTCGGCAAGTCCACCCTGTTCAACGCGTTGACGAGAGCCAGCGCGCTCGCCTCCAACTACCCGTTCGCGACGATCGAGCCGAACGTGGGCATCGTCGGCATCCCCGATCCGCGGCTCGCGGTCCTCGCCGGGCTCTACGACTCGGCCCCCATCGTGCCCGCCACCGTGCGGTTCGTGGATATCGCCGGGCTGGTGCGCGGGGCGTCACAGGGCCAGGGGCTGGGCAACCAGTTCCTGGCGCATATCCGGGAGACCGACGCGATCTGCCAGGTCGTCAGGGTGTTCTCCGATCCCGATGTGAGCCATGTCGATGGCGACGTATCACCCGCGCGCGACGTTGACACCGTCGCCACCGAACTGATCCTGGCCGATCTGCAGACCCTGGAGAAGGCGGTACCCCGCCTCGTTAAAGAAGCGAAGTTCGCCAAGAACCCGGAACGGCAACGGGTGGCTGATGCGGCCGCCGCCGCCCAGCAGGTTCTGGACGGCGGCACCACGCTGTTCGCCGGGGCAGCCGCGGCCGGCATCGACCTGGCTGACCTCCGCGATCTCCACCTGCTCACCGCGAAGCCGTTCGTTTACGTGTTCAACATGGATGAAGCCGAACTGGCGGACGAGGAACTGCGGGCCAAGCTGGCCGCTCAGGTGGCGCCGGCCCAGGTGATCTTCCTGGACGTGAAGACCGAGGCGGAACTGGCCGAACTGCCCGAGGATGAGGTGGCGGAAATGGCGGCCGAGCTCGGCATGGGTGAGCCGGGACTGAACCGGCTCGCGCACGCGGGGTTCGCCGCCCTGGGCCTGATGACGTTCCTCACCGCGGGACCCAAAGAGGTCCGGGCCTGGGAGATCCCGGCCGGCGCGACGGCCCCCGAGGCGGCGGGGGTCATCCACACCGACTTCCAGCGTGGCTTCATCAAGGCCGAAGTGGTGGCGTTCGACGACCTCGTCGCGGCCGGATCGCTCACCGCGGCCCGCGCCGTGGGCAAGGTGCGCATCGAGGGCAAGGACTACGTGATGCGCGACGGCGACGTCGTCGACTTTCGCTTCAACGTCTAACCATCGTGAAGGCTCACCATGGCTGAATTCCGCGCAGCGCAGGCCGCCGACGTCGGTGCCATCGTGGTCATCGATCCCCAGGGCCCCGACAGGCGCGAGGAGATCCGGGCGCTCGTCCGGGACCGAGCCAGCCTGGTTGCCGTCGAGCACGGTCAGATCGTCGGCTTCCTCGGCATCAGGCCCGGCCACTTCTACCACCGCGACTTCGTCGATCTGCTCTTCGTAGCGCCTCCCTGGCGGCGGCAGGGCCTGGCGCGTCTCCTCATGCGGTCTGCCCTGGGGCATGCTTCGACATCGAGGGTGTTCACTTCCACGAACCAGTCGAATGCTCCGATGAGGGAACTGCTGCGTAGTGAAGGCTGGACTGCCAGCGGAGTTCTCAGCGGCCTTGACGACGGCGACCCTGAGCATGTGTTCTTTCACGACGCCGTGCCGTTGTGAAGCGCTGCGGGAATTGTCACCTCTGGGTGAGACAGTCGGGCCATGACGATCCGCGAGGACCTCGACATAACCCAGCTCACCCGCCCAGGTGAGGCCGATCCAGCGGTGAGGCAGGAGCTGGCCGCATGCTGGATCGCGGTCACGAACGCCGGCGGCGCGGCGGGATTCCCGTTTCCCCCAGTCAACGGAAGTCACGTCCGGCCGGCAGTCGATGCCCTTGCAGGCCGCCTCAACCCAAGCCAGAGCCGATTACTGCTTGCCCGTGTCGGCGGCGCCCTCGCGGGCTGGGTAGCCCTCACCCGCGACCCCAGCCCTCTCATCGCACACTGGGGTGTGGTCAGCCACTTGCAGACGCAGCTCGTGCGCCGGAACACGGGCATCGGATCGGCCCTGATGGCCGGCTCAGGGAAGTTGCCCGTGACGAGATGGGCCTGGAGCAGCTCCACCTGGCGGTGCGCGGCGGAATGGGCCTCGAAGACTTTTACGGTCGGCTCGGCTGGCAGATAACAGGGCGCTGGCCCGGCAAGCTGCGGCTCGCCCCCGGCGACACGAGAGACGAGATCCTGATGATCCTCACGCCGCTGTGACCATAGGGAACGCCGGGCGGGCGGACCACGACCGAGTCTGTCCGAGAAGCCTATGAGGCAAGCCGTGAGCAGGTCGAGTTCCGCTTCAACGTGCGGCCGTATTCCGGCCTGGCATCAGGGCGCCGTCGACTGGTGGAGAGCGCCAAGCGCCTGGCGGCCCTAGGCGGCCCGGTCCGGCCGGCGGTACCGCCTCGGCGTCGAGATCATCCGGCTCGGCACCGTGGCCCTGCGCGGCGCCGCGCCGGCGGACGACGCCAGGTGATCCTGGTCGACACCTCGATCTGGATCGACCACTTCCATGTTTCCGAGCCTTCACTCGTTGCGCTCCTCCGTGACAATCGGGTCGGATGTCATCGTGCTGTGATCGAGGAACTGGCGCTCGGGTCGGTCAAGCAACGCGACCGTGTGCTGGCCCTCCTAGAGAATCTCCAGGGGTTCCCGGTCCTGACGCGTGAGGAATTGCTCGCGGCATGTCGGGACAGTGGAGCGGCCTACGTCGAAGAGTCTTGAGGAACGCCGGGGTCCGGCTGCCCCATCCATGTGTATCGGTGACGGCACCGGTACCTTCGCCATTCGTGCCTGATCCTGAGCCATCACCAGTACGCGTGCTGATGGTGAGGCACGGTCAGCAGGAGCGGGCAGGGGGCGACGGGCCGCTGACGCGGCTTGGCCGCCGCCAGGCCGCGGCGGCCGGGTCAGCCATCAGTCTGGCGGAGGATGACCGCCTGATCGCCAGCACCCTGAGGCGTGCGGTCGGCACCGCGTCAGCATTCGGTCGAGCGCCCGAGAAGGTAGCCGGCCTGGACGAGTTCCGGTTCGGCCCGGGCTGGACCTGGGAACAGGGTGACGAGCGCGAGGACCTGGCTCTGTGGCGGCCCGAGGATCGGGCGCCCGGGGGAGAGTCCCTGCGTGAATTCCACGGGCGAGTGCAGAGCGTGCTGCGGGCGCTCGTGACGGAACCGCCAGCCGGCCGCCTGGTGCTGGTCGTCCATTCAGGCGTCATCGATGCCGTGCTGCGGTGGGTCTTCGGGTTGGGACCGGACGTTCCCTGGACGACAGAGGCTCTGGTCGCGCACGCGTCAATTACGGAGTTCCACCACTGGCCGAATGGGCGCCACGCCTCAGGTGCCCCGAGTCACACACTTCTGGCCCGCCTCGCAGACGTCAGCCACCTGCCACCTGACCTGGTCACGGGATTGTGACGGAGCCACACAGGGCTGCTGACGTTGCCTGCGACGCGGCGGAGGGCAGCTCTCCGATCGGCTTAACGGTGCCGAGCATGCGCCAGGCCCCTAATCCGGTTGTACGGCAGCGGGCTTGTGGGTGGGCAGTGAGATTCGTGGCTTCTGAGACTCGATAAGCCAGGCGATTTGCGCATGCTAAGGGCCAGCAGGGTAGTGGTTTAGTATGAGGGCGAACTCCGCCGGTAGCCGGCAATCGGGCCGGCCACTCCGGCACAGGCCATGCCCTGAAGTCGTGCAGATGGCTGTGCGACACGGGCGTCGCGGTGCTGGCCCAGGCTCTCAGACCCAGCTAAGGTGCATCGTAAGGCATCGGGTGCAACTATTTTGTCCTGCAGTGCAGGACACGCTGACATCGGACAACCGCCAGTCCCCGGCAAAGCTACGTTTCGACGTCGTCGCAGGTCAGGGCCCCTATGGAGGCAATCGCGCTGCTCTCATGCTGGTCAATGGGTGGTGTGATTGCTGGCACGCCCAGCCCCGGGCCTCGCGAAAGGGGCTCCCGGGTCGGCGGGTTATGGCGCAGAATAGGGCGATAGACGGCATAGGAAGGCACCGCAACTCATTGCTGCGCGTGCGCAGGAACGGGCGGAGGTGCGATGGTTCGCCGGTCAACCGTTGATCGCAGTCCGCATTTGGGTGAGCACGGGCTGGACTCCGAATCGGAGACCGAGTTTTCGGGGCGCGACCAGACGGGGCGCTCGCGACGGCCGGGGCGGACCTGGGGCGGTGCGGGCGGCCGCTGGCTCGTCTGGCTCTTTCGCGGTGTCGCCTGGGCCGTGCTGCTCCTCATTGGTTACCGCGGCATCGTCGCTATCGTGTCGGACGAGTCCGGCTCGGGGCAGGCGGCCCCGGCCCCGGCCGCGTCCGCCCCGGCGGACAAGGGGTTCCCCGTCACCCTCGCCGACGCCTACGCCCTCCAGTTCGGCCAGGTGTACCTGACCTACAGCCCCGGCAAAGCCGGTCAGCGCGCCGCTGAGCTGGGCGCCTTCCTGCCCAGCGGGTCCGATCCGCAGCTGGGCTGGAACGGCCAGGGGACCTCGCAACTGCAGTCCGAACAGGTATCCACCACCGACTGTGCAGGATGCCCAGCACGCCGTGGTGACGCTGCTGGCCAGGGTCAATGGCCAGTTGATGCAGCTCGGGGTGCCCGTTTACGCGTCTTCCGCCGGGCTGGTCGTTTCCAGTGCGCCCGCCTGGCTGCCGGCCCCGGGCCGGGCCGCCCTGCCCTCAGCCGCGCCCGCGGGTTCTGATTCCGCCACCCAGGCCGTGCTGACCAACCAGCTCCCGGCCTTTTTCCAGGCCTACGCCAGTGGCAATCAGGTGACCCTGGGCCGTTTCCTGGCTCCCGGCACGTCGCTGACCGGGCTGAGCAACGCGGTGATTTTTCGCTCCATCACTAGCATCAGCGTCCCCCCTGGCGGCGCGACCCGCCATATCATGGCGACCGTCGTCTGGAGCGTGCCGCCCAGAAGCTCATCTGGTCAGGTCATCAAGGGCGGAGCGCCGGCCCAGCTCCAGATGAGCTATGCGCTCACCGTCGTGAAGCAGAACGGAACCTGGTACGTCAGGGACATCAGCGCAGCAACCGGGTCACCGGGGTCGCCGTGACCAAACTTCGATGGCCCGCACGCCTCCGCCCGGCCAGGCGTGATCCCCCATAATCCGGAGTAGACCGATGTCGTTCCAATCGCTCATCATCGCGGCCCCGTCGTCGATCAGCACCTCGGGGCTCGTGAGCTACCTGCAGGGGCTGTTCGGGCCCCTGTTCCTTGGGATCGTCGGGATCGTGGCCCTGTTCTTCTTGTTCACCCGGGAAATCATTCGGTTTGTGCAGTTCCTCGTGCTTGCCGTGGCGATCGCGGTGATCTTCTACACCCCGAGCATCGTGGAGGAGCTCGCTAAGGGCATCACCAGCGCGCTCGGCGTCCACTGATCTCCGCCCAGGCCGGAAGGAGAGCACCCGGTGGACTTGCCCACCTATACCAGCATCTGGCGAATTGAGAAGCGGCTTTATAAGCTGTACGACTTCCGGCTGCCGATGCCGGTTCCCGGTTGGCCAGATCGCGGTGTTCGCGGCGATCACGGTGCCGTACGTGATCCTGCTGACCATCCTCGGGCTCCCCTTCAACCACAGCCTGTTCTGGCTGTACGTGCTGCCTCCGGGCGTGATCACCTGGCTCGCCACGCGGCCGGTGCTGGAAAGTAAGAGACTCCCTGAACTGGTCATCTCCCAGGTGCGCTACCTGGGCGAGCCCGGTACATGGGCCCGGATGGCTCCGCTGGCCGAGAAAGACGACGTCGTCGTGATCGGCAAGGTCTGGCGCCGGGACGAGGAAGGCTCCCGGACGCCTGCCGAGGCCCCGGCGCTGGCTCCGGCCGCCGCCCGGCGGCCTGCCCCGGCCCGGGTGCGGCCGGCGGCGCGGAAGCCGGCGGCGCGGAAAGCCGCCACCGGACAGCCCGCCCAGGCCGCCGCGGCCGCCGCGGTCGGCCAGCCGGCCCGGGCGCCGAGTGCTGCTCCAGCGCCGCGACCGCGCCGCAAGGACCAGCGAGGCCGTCCTGCTCAGTGGCCGGTGACCGCTGGTCCCGCGGGAGGCCGGCCGCCGCCGCGGCCGGCCCGGTGCCGGCCGAGATCGCCCACGACGAACGGCAGGCTCCGCGCCGCCCGGCGGCAGAGCATCCGGGTCGCCATGCGGCCCGGCCTGGATTCCCGGCCGGTGCGGCGGGGACGGCCACCAGGAACGGGGAAGGCATCACCCGGCCCGGGCGTCCCGAGGATGCGCCCGCGTCCCGCCCGGCCGCCGCGTCATGGCCGGTGAAGGACCCGCACACCCCGGCCTCGCTGGTGAGCGGGATGCCGGCCGGGCCAGCCTGGGCCCCGCCGGTTCCTCCAGCCCAGGTCCCTCCGGTCCACGGTGATCGGGGGATTCCCGCGGGACCCGCCGGATCCGGCGGAGCACATCCCGTCCCGGCCATGGGCGACCCAGCGCCGGCGGCAGGAGACCCGGTGCGGGCCGCAGGAGACCCGGTCCGGGCGGCGGGAGACCCAGTTTCCGCGGGACCAGATTTCCCGGTGGGCCGAGCCGATGCGCTGGCCGTGCCCGACCCGGCCACGCCCGCCGGGCCCACAGTGAGCGTGCCGGCGCAGGCGGCTCCGCCCGAGCCGTTGGCCGGCAGTTTGGCGGGACCAGCCGGATTCTTCATCGGCCCGGTCCGCCCCGAGGCGGCCGAGCCAGAGCCAGCGCAGCGCGAGCCAGCCGCGGAAGGCCCGGCTCCGAACGAGCCGGGCGCGGATCGTCCTGCGCCGGAGGAGCCGGCAGGGAACCAGGTGGCTGGGCCCGGGGCTGTTGAGGACGAGGCAGCCGAGCCCGGCGCGGCCCTGCCCGAGGCGGCTGAGCGTGACGCGGTCGAGCCCGTGGCGGCTGAGCCTGAGGCGGCTGAGCGTGACGCGGTCGAGCCCGGCGCGGCCCTGCCCGAGGCGGCTGAGCGTGACGCGGTCGAGCCTGAGGCAGTCGAGCCTGAGGCGAGTGAGCCCGAGGCGAGTGAGCCCGAGGCGAGTGAGCCCGAGGTAGTCCAGCCCGAGGCGGCCGAGCCTGAGGTAGTCGAGCCCGAGACGGCCGAGCCGCCTGAGCTGGCCGAGCCGGAGGCATCGGCACGGCCAGCGGCAGAGGTGCCCGGGGCTGAGACGTCACCCGAAGACACCGCACTGGTCCAGCCCGGATCCACGCCCGGGCCGGACGCCGCGGAGGAGAGCCCGCCGGCCGCGACCGTCTCCCGGACACGACCAGCTCCCCGGACACGACCAGCGATCCGGGCGCCCCAGGCGAGAGCCCGCACGACGAAACCCCGCCAGCCGAAGCCCTGCCAGACGAACACCCGCAGGATGAGCGGCCGCTAGACGACGGACTGCCGGACGACGACGCTGACGGGCAGGACCCGCCGGCCGAGGCCGCGGCCGCCGTCAGCCCCCCGCCCCCGCCGGCGCCCGCGCCGTGGTCCCCCCCGGTCGTGGTGGTCCGGGGCACCTCCGGCACCCGGCCGAGCCATGGTGGAGCGGGCGCTCAGCGGCCCGGGCCAGCACCGCGGCGCCACCAACTGGCGTGAGCACGTCAGGGTCGTCCCCGGGGGTCACGGCCCAGGGCGGCCGGACATGGAGCGGCGTGACCGGGCCCGGGTCCTGCTGCCGATCCACGGTCCCCGGCTGATCGTCATGCTGGGCTGCACGGTCGGCGCGGGCCAGACGGTGACGACCCTGATGCTCGCCGACGTGCTGGCCACGCTCCGCAGCGAGCCGGTCGCGGCGCTCGACCTCAACCCGGGGCAGACCTCCCTCAGCGATATGGCCCGTACTGCCCCGGCGGGCACCGCGCGTGGCCTGCTGGCCGGGACCACACCCACCGTGCCAGGTCAGCGCGGCCGGGGCCGTCTGGACCTGATCGCGCACGACTCGGTCCCTGACGGCGGAGCGGCGCTCGCTGACCACGAATACGCCCGGGTGCTCGACATCCTGGCGTCCCGCTACCCGCTCACGCTGACGGACCCCGGTGCGTCCGCGGTGGCCCGTGTCCTGTCCGCGGCCGACCAGCTCGTGCTGGTCGCCCCGGCCAGCTCGGATGCGGCCCGGGCGGTCGCGATGACGATGGAGTGGCTGGACGGGCACGGGTACGGGGAACTGTGCACCGGGGCGATCACGGTCATCAATGGGGTGAGCAAGCGCAGCATGTCCCACGTCGAGCAGGCTGAACTGGTCGTCCGCGGCCGTTGCCGGGCCATCGTCCGGGTGCCCTGGGATGACCTGCTGGGCGCCCCGCCCGCCGAGCAGGGGATCAGCGACGCCGCCGCCGACGCCGAATCCCGGTTCGCCCAGCTGCGTCCCCAGGTCCAGCTGGCCTACACGGCCCTGGCCGGAGTGCTGGTCTCGGCGCTCGCGGTGGGGGAGAGCAGGGCCGCCACGTCCGGGACCTTGCGGAGGACACCATGAGCGCCCGGTCGGGAGGCCGGTCACGCCTGTCCATGCGCTACTTCGACGACCGCATCCTGCTCACCGAGACGCACGCCTGGGCGTACTACCGGCTCCCCACCCAGGCGTACGAGTTCACCACGCCACAGGACCGGGAGGCCCTGGCCACCAACATCACGGTCGCCCTGGCCGCGATCAGGATGCCGGACGCCGAAGTCCACCTGCGCATCGTGCACCGCTCCTACCCGGCAGCCGAGTGGGCGGCCCAGCTGGATGCCACGTCGGACGGCGGGCCGGGCTGGCGCAACTACCTGGATGAGATGTACCGCCACGTGTGGGCGAAGGACTTCTGGGCCAAAGAGGTCTACCTGGGCGTCCGGCTGGGGCAGCGCGGCATGCGCGCCCAGCTGGGTGGCGGGGTGCTGGCCCAGTTCCTCGGCGCCTACCGGGCGGGTGAGCAGACGATGGGCCTCGACGATGAGGCGATCGGCACCGCGGAGATCAGCCGCTGGACCGATCACGCCGAGCGGCTGGGCCGGGCCCTGGGGGCCAGCGCCCTGGCCGCGCGGCACGCCACGAGCGACCAGATCGCCTGGCTGATCCGGCACACGCTGATGGGTACCGCGGGCGACCCGCGCCCGTCCGCGGTCCGGCGCCGCCGGTGGGGGGCCGGGGAGATCGAGTCCCTCTACGAAGGCCAGGTGCACAACGGGCGCACGCTGCTGCACCTCGAGCATCCCGAGGGGGAGTCGTTCGAGGCCTTCCTGTCCTTCTCCCGGTTCCCCGATGTGATGTCGTTCCCGGACGGCGAGCCGTGGCTGCATTTCGCGGACTCGCTGCCGTTCCCGGTGGAGATCAGCTCGCGGATGCGGCTGATCCCCCCGGCCAAGGCCAGCAAGGATGTCGGCCGCCGCCTCGCCCACGCCCGGGACATGGATGCGCACATCCGGGAGGCCGGGGTGGACGCGCCGATCGCCCTGGCCGAGCAGATCGCCTCGGCCCGGATGCTCGAGCACGGCATCACCAAGGAACGCCTGCCCTTCGTCTACGGCTGGCACCGGCTGGTGGTGTCCGCGCCGACCCGGGAATTGTGCCAGCGCCGGGTGGAGGCGGTCGTCGAGCACTACCGCGACATGGGCATCGACGTGGTCAACTCCACGGGTGACCAGTTCTCCCTGCTCCGCGAGTCGCTGCCCGGGGACCGGGTCCGGCTGAACTCCTATGTGCAGCGCCAGCCGCTGTACACGATCGCGGGCGGGGTACCGACCGCCACGGTGGACCTGGGCGACCGGCCCAGCAGCGGGCAGGGCTGGGTCGGCCCCTATATCGGCGAGACCCTCGGCCGGGCCCGCGCGGTCGTCCATTTCGATCCGCTGCTGGCCGCCGCGCTGAACCGCCCCACCGCCATCGCCATCACCGGTGAACCTGGCGGGGGTAAAACGACGCTCGCGTTGCTGCTTATTCTGCAGTTGGCGCTGCGCGGGGTGACGGTCGCGGTGATCGACCCCAAGGGAGATGCGGAACCGCTGGTCCAGCTGCTGGCCGAGCGGGGCCGCAAAGCGCGGGTGCTGCCGCTGGGGGCCGCCGCGCCGGGCCTGCTCGACCCGTTCTCGTTCGGCGACGACCTGGCCGAGAAGCGGACCATGGCCACGGAAACCCTCCGCCTGCTGCTGCCCCGGATGAGTGAGGAGCGGGAGAGCGCCATGATCCAGGCGGTGGCCAGCGTGGCCAGCCGGGAGCGGCCGAGCCTGGGGAAGGTCATCCGGCACCTGGAGGAGTCCGCCGACCCGCCATCCAAGAACCTCGGCGCGGTGCTCCGGTCCATGTCGGAGATGCGCCTGGCCCGGCTCTGCTTCGCCCCCTCGGGCGGGCAGCAGATCGACACGGCCGGCTGGACCACCGTGTTCACGCTGGCCGGCCTGACCCTGCCCGACACCGCGGCCGGCCGGGAAGACTATTCCTACGAGCAGCGCCTGTCTGTCGCCCTGCTGTATCTCGTGTCCCAGTTCGCACGCAGGCTCCTTAACGGTATCGATCGACGGCTCCCGAAAGCGATCTTCCTCGACGAGGCGTGGGCGATCACGGCGACGCCGCAGGGGGCCAAGCTGGTTCCCGAGGTGTCCCGGATGGGGCGTTCCCGGAACACGGCGCTGATCCTGGTCTCACAGAACGCGGGGGACCTGCTCAACGAGCAGGTGACGAACTGTATATCCGGGGTGTTCGCGTTCCGTTCCTCAGAACGCGTCGAAGTGGCGAACGTGATGGCGCTCCTGGGGGTGGAAGCGACCGAGGAACACAAGGCCGTGCTGCGGGGGCTCGGCAACGGGGAATGCATTTTCCGTGATCTCGAAGGCCGGGCCGGACGGATCGGCATCGACCTGATCTCCGATGATCTGCGGCAGTGCCTGGACACCAACCCGACCCGGGCCCGCCCGGCCGACGAACCGGTGACCACCGGACGGCGGTCCCGCCCCGGGCGCCGGGCTGCTCGGCGCGGCGCCGCCGGGCGAGCCCGCACGGTGACCGGCGGTCACTTCATGCCCCGACCAGCCTCTCCCCCCAGGCTTCAGGAGCCCACCATGGCCAGAGTCCTCCGCCGGACCGCCAAGGTAGTCCGCAGAACCCTCGCCGTACCCGGCGTGATCATCGCCGTGGCCGGGGCGGCCCTGCTCGGATCGCCGGCGATGGCGCAGGCGGCGGTCGGGGCGCCCGCCGCGACCGTCCAGCACACGGCGGCCGTCCAGCACACCGCGGCGGCCCAGCACGCGGCGGCGGCGCAGCCCGTGGCGGCGGCGCAGCCCGTGGCGACGGCGCGGCAGGCCGGGACCGCGTGGCTGACGGCGCTCAGCACCCCGGCCGCCCCGGCCGCCTCGACAGGCATCTGCTCGGCGCCCGGGATCGGCGACATCGGCGGCCTGCTCGGCTTCTGCAACGCGGGGTCCAGCGGTTTAATTGGCGACCTCAACAACATCTGCCAGCCGTCCGTCCCCGCGCCCGAGCCTGCGGCCGGCGGGATAGATTCGCTGATCCGCCCGCCCGTGACCGGCGGGAAGCAGCCCGCCACCCTCTACGACACCTATGGCATGGCGGGCCAGTCCTGGGCGGCCTACGACATGCAGTGCTCGGACATGACCTCGCTGATCGGGAACAGCGTCGCGGGGATGGTGTTCGACGCCTCGAAGGCGCTGGACCGGGTGACCATCACCGTGTACCAGTCGGCGGCCGGCGAGGGCATCCTGTCCTGGCTGACCAACGCGGTGAACCGGCTGATCACCAGCCTGGGCAACGCGATCTACTTCCCGTTCCTGGCCCCGGTGGTGATCATCGGCGCGATCTGGCTGGCCTGGCAGGGGCTGATCCGCAAGCGGGCCACCCGGACGATCGAGGGCACCATCTGGATGGTCATCGCGTGCGCGGCGGCCATCTGGCTCATCGGCCGCCCCGCCGACTTCACCGGCCTGGGCAAGACCGTGTCCAACGGGATCACCCAGACCCTGAACGTCGCGTTCGCCGGGCTCCCTGCCCCGGCCGGGAGTAACTGTGTCCCGGTCCAGGGCCACGACCCGCAGGTGGCGACGGCCAGCTACAACTTCACCGGCGGGTCGGGCATCGTGGACCAGAACGCCAACGAGCTGTGGACGGTGCTGGTCTGCAAGCCCTGGCTGGACGGCGAGTTCGGCACCACCGTCTACACCACCGGCAAGGGCGCCAAGCCCACGGTGGTCAACCAGTACGGCCGCCAGCTGCTGTGGTCCCAGGCCATCGCCACCAACGAGAACCCCACCGCGTCCCTGATCCAGGCCAAGCAGGACGCCTACGCGGGCATCGCCCAGTCGATCAAGCAGAACGATCCCGACGTCTATTCGCTGTTCCAGGGAAATCAGTACCCGACGCGGCTGGAGATCGCGTTCGCGGCGCTGTTCGCGGCGCTCGTCGCCGGGGTCCTGGTGCTGCTGATCGCGATCACGCTCATCATCCTGAAACTCGGCTTCCTCCTGCTGCTGGTAGCCGGGCCGTTCTTCCTCATCGTCGGGACCCATCCCGGGTTCGGCCGGGTGGTCGCGCTGCGCTGGGTCGAGATGCTGGTCGGTGTCCTGCTCAAGCAGGCGGCCGTGGCCGTAGTGCTCAGCGTCCTGCTGTACGCGTACTCCCTGATCATGGGCACCAGTGACGCCGTGCTGCCCTGGGCGCTGAAGATCCTGATGATCGCCCTGGTCACCGTGGCGGTATTCATCTACCGCAAACCCTTCGTGCACCTGTTCTCCGCGGTCGGCTACGGCATGGTCGGCTCGCGCGACCGGGCCGAGGCGGGGCTGGCCCAGGCGGGCAGCACGGCCCGGCGGAACACGCTGGACGCCGCCACCGTGGGTGTCCCCGGCTTCGCCGCCTACCGGGCGGCCCGCTGGGCCAGGCGCAACCCCGCGCAGGCTGCGGGCATGGCCGCCGCGGCGGCCGGCGGGGCGGGCGCCGCTGCGGCCGGGGCCTCAGCGGCCTCCGCGGCCACGGTGGGCAGCCAGGACGGCGGCCGGAACAGCCCGGCGCCCGGGGTGACGATTCCTCCGACGAGGCCTACCAGGGCGGGCCTGGCCGGAGCGGGCAGGCCGCCCGCGGCCGGGGCCGGGCCGCCGCGGCGGCCGAGGGGAGCTGGCCGCGCGGCGCCGCCGCTGGACCTGCCCGACCGGGACGCCACCGGCCAGCCGCGCTCACCGTCGGGCTGGGCCCGCTCGGGCGCAGCCGATGCCGCCGCGGGCCGGGCCCCACGCGGACGCGCCGAACGGGCAGCGGGCCGGTGCGCCCTCCGGAGGCGCTCCCGCAGGCGGTGCCCCGGCCGGCGGTGCTCCGGCCGGCCGGGCCTCCAGTGCACCGGCCAGCGCCCCGGCCACCGGCGGGTCCGCCCCGGCGCGCCCGGGAGCCGCGCGGCAGCGCTGGCCGGGTGTCGCGCCGCGGCCGCCCGCCGCGGCGCCCCCGCCGTCCGGGGGTAGCCCCGGGCCGGGCCCGGGCGCGGCCCCGCCGACGTTCGGGTCCGCCCCGTCACGCAGCGGGGCGCCCGCCCGGGGCAGCGGTCCCACGCCGCAGCGCGCCGCCCCGGGGCGGTGATCCGGGGCCCGGCACGCCAGGACCGGCTACGCCGCGGAGCAGCAGCCAGGGCGGCGGCTCCGGCTTCTGGGGCAGCCCCTCACGCAGCAGCAGCCCCGGCCGCGGGCCGTCCCGGAACGCCGCGCCCCCGCTGCGGGGCCGCAGCAATGGCTCCGGCGGCGGCCCGGCCGGCGGCTCCGGCAACGGGCGGGGTGGCGCGGGCCATTCCGCTGCGCCGCCCTCCGGTGGCGGTCAGGGCCGGACCCGGCCCGGCCGGAGGGGACCAGGCCGGAGGCGGCCAGGCTGGCCCGGGCGCGGATTCGAGTCCGCCCGGTCCCTTCTGGCTGCGCCCGGTGCGCCGGAAGAAGTAGCGGACTGTCATGGACCTGAGCCCGGCCCAGCGGGTGCTGGCCTTCCTCGGCATCGTCGTCGTCCTCGGCGGGATGGGTGCATACCTGCTCATCCCGGGCGTGCGCTCGGCGCTGGGGCAGGGACACGCAGCGGCCTCGGCGACACCCAGTTCCCCGGCCACGGGTGCCCGGGGTTCGTCCCCGGCCGTCCCGGCGGCTTCCACCGCACCTGCCGCGCAGCCATCTCCCGCCCCGAGCGGGTCGGCGCCCGACATCTACCAGTGGCTCCCATTCAGCCAGGCCGACCTGGCCAAGGCGGCCAGCGTCGCCGAGGCGTTCGGGGCGGCCTACGACACCTACTCCTACCGGGAGGGCACCTCCGGCTACGTGGCCAGCATGAGCGGCCTGGCCACCAGTGAACTCAGCGCCACCCTGGCGCGGGCCTACGGCACGCCCGGCGTGGCCAGCCAGCGCACCCGGCAGCAGCAGGTGTCGTCCGCGCGCACGGTGATCAACTCGATCCGGACCTTCGGCTCCGGGAGCCTGACCTTCGTGGTGACCATCGTCCAGACGATGCACACCAAGCAGGGCAACAGCCGCAACAACGGGCAGTACGCGATCACCCTGGCCGGCAGCGGCGCAGAGCTGGCTGGTCAACGACGTCGAGCTGGCCTCGGCAGGAAATACGTGAGCTGGCGCTTCAGCTTCAGCGCTGGCCGGGTCGCCGTGCTGGTGGCGATCGGGGTGGCCGCGCTGCTGGTCACCGCGGTGGCCGTGGTCCCCATGGCGATGGTCGGCGGGGCCAGCATGCTGTTCGCCGCGGGCGTCGGGTGCCCGTCCTCCGGCTCCGGGGCCACCACCCAGCCTGCGGTGACCACCGCCGCCCGCAATTCCATCCCGTCGGACTATCTCGCCCTGTTCAAGAAGACGGGGCAGCAGTACGGAGTGCCCTGGGTTGTGCTCGCCGGGATCGGCAAAGTGGAGTCCAACGACGGCCAGTCCAACCTGCCGGGCGTGCAGTCCGGGCAGAACGGCTTCGGGGCCGCCGGGCCCATGCAGATCGGCATCGGCGGCGCCTCCACCAACACCTGGGGCGGTGCCCCCGTGCACCCGGCCTCCGAGGTGGTCAGCGGCGTGGCCACGGACGCCAACGGCGACGGCGTGGCCAGTGTCTACGAACCGGCGGACGCCATCGCGGGCGCGGCCAAGTACCTGCTCGCGCACGGCGTGCAGAACAACGTCAGCGGCGCCATCTTCGCCTACAACCACCTCCAGTCCTACGTGCAGACGGTGCTCTACTGGGCGGGCGTCTACAGCCGCGGCGGCTACACCGAGAGCAACACGACCACGGTGAGCGCGCCGGAGTGCCTGACCAGCGCGCAGACGACCGCGGTGCCGAATCAGCTGGTCTCCACCGCGATCGGGTACGCCCGGGAGCAGCTGGGCAAGCCTTACCTGTGGGGCGGCACCGGGCCGGACGCGTTCGACTGCTCCGGCCTGGTGATGATGGCCTACCGGGCGGCGGGCATCAGCATCCCGCGGACCTCGCAGCAGCAGTGGGCGTGGGGGCCGAAGATCCCGGCCAGCCAGGTGCGCCCCGGTGATCTGGTGTTCTTCGCGGGCTCGGACGGCACGGCGACCGCCCCGGGGCACGTCGGCCTGGTCATCGGCAAGGGCATGATGGTCGAGGCCTACGCGACCGGCTTTCCCATCCGGATCTCCGCGTACGGCACCAGCGCCGCGGCGGCGGGGGACGGCACCGTGGTCGGGTTCACCCGCCCGTGGGCCCACGCCGGGGTCAAGCTCCCGCCGGCCCAGTAAGACCTTCGGCCGGCCCGGCCGGATCAGCCCCGGCCGTCGCGGCCAGGCGTGATGGCCCGGAAAAAAATGGCGGGAGAAGCAGGCGTGACTGATGATTTTGGCCCGGTTTGCCCGGAACGCCGGGCAGGTCTACTAGCATGAGGCGGCCCTCCCGCGGGCAGGTCGGGAGGTGATCAGCTGGCTGGTGGCCGAGCAGGCCCAGGGAGGAAATACCGTGGCCCGTCGTCTCACCGTGCTGGGCACCGGATATCTCGGCGCCACGCACGCCGCGTGCCTGGCCGAGCTGGGCTTCGAGGTCCTCGGCCTGGACACTGACCCGGACGTGGTCGCCGCGCTGGCCGCGGGCAAGCTGCCCTTCTACGACCCCGGGCTGGACGAGCTGCTCGAGCGGGGCCTGCGCTCGGGGCGGCTCCGCTTCACCACGTCCTACGCGGACGTCGCGGAGTTCGGCGACGTGCACTTCGTCTGCGTGGGCACGCCGCAGCGGCCCGACTCGGCCGGTGCCGACCTTTCCCAGCTGATGAGCTGCATCGACGCCCTCGCGCCGCGGCTGGAGCGGCCGTGCCTGATCGCCGGCAAGTCCACGATCCCGGTCGGGACCGCCGCGATCCTCGCCGGGCGCGTCGCGGAGCTCGCGCCCGCCGGGGACCAGGTCCAGCTGGCCTGGAACCCGGAGTTCCTGCGCGAGGGGTTCGCGGTGGCCGACACCCTGCGGCCCGAGCGGATCGTGGTCGGGGTGCGGTCCGCGGAGGCCGAGGCGATCCTGCGTGAGGTGTACGCGGAACCCATCGCGGCGGGTGTGCCGTTCCTCGTCACCGGCTATGAGACAGCCGAGCTGGTGAAAATCGCGGCCAACGCGTTCCTGGCCACCAAGATCTCTTTCATCAACGCCATGGCCGAGGTCTGCGAGGCCGCCCACGCGGACGTCACCGAGCTGGCCGAAGCGCTCGCCTACGATCACCGGATCGGGCGGGCCAGCCTGCGGCCCGGGCTCGGGTTCGGCGGGGGCTGCCTGCCCAAGGACATCCGGGCGTTCATGACCCGGGCCGCGGAACTCGGCGCGGCCGAGTCCGTCTCGTTCCTGCGTGAAATGGACGCGATCAACGGGCGGCGGCGGACCCGGATGGTCGGGCTGGCCCAGGAGCTGGCGGGCGGGTCGCTGGCGGGGTGCAAGGTCGGCGTGCTGGGCCTGGCGTTCAAGCCGGATTCCGACGACATCCGCGATTCGCCGGCCCTGGCCGTGGCGACCGCCGTCCACGGCCTGGGGGCGCAGGTCACCGCCTACGACCCGGTGGCCATGGACCGGGCCCGGCGCGCCCATCCGGAACTTGGCTACGCCGGCTCGATCCTCGGCGCGGCCGCCGATGCTGACGTGCTGCTCCTGCTGACCGAGTGGCCGGAGTTCAGCCAGGCGGACCCGGAGGTCATCGGGAAGGCCGTGGCCCGCCGGAACGTCGCCGACGGCCGGAACGCGCTCGACGCCGTGGCCTGGCAGGCGGCGGGCTGGACCTACCGGGCCCTCGGCCGCCCCTGAGGGCGCCCGCCTCAGCTGTTGACCGTGGTCCCCGGCTTGCTGCCGAGGGGCCGGGGCACCCCCACCGGCCGCCAGGCCAGCACGCTCCCGTCCGCCACGGCGGGTGGGCCGAAGACATTGCTCAGGTAACGGCCGAGCCGTGAGTCCCGGCTGGTGACCGCGACGATCGCCGCCGGGCGCCAGTACGCCACGTCGGACCGGAGCTGGGCGGTGGACGGGGCGACGGCTCCGGTCTTGCCCAGCCACAGGTCGTTGAGGTATCTGGCGGTCGGCTTCCGGCCGGTGGCGCACAGCTCCGCCTTCCCCGTGACCGGGGTGGGCGCGATGCAGTACCCGCCGATCAGCGAGCCTGGCACGCCGGTGTCGGCCTGCCAGCGCATCACCGTAGCGGGCTGGACCGGGACAACCAGGACCCGGGCGTCGCTGGCCAGCCGCAGCCGGGCGAAGGCCTGCTGCCAGCCGGCCGGGGTCGCAATGACCGCCGCCGTCTGCAGGGGAAGCGGGATGATGGGCACGACCGCCACGGCGATGAGCGCCACGGCGGCGGCCTTCCGCCAGGCCGGGACCCGGGCCGGCCCGGTGGTTCTGCCGCTACAGGTGCGGTCTGCCGGGCGTCAGGGCTCACTGCCGCAGAGGTGGCCGGCGCTGCAGCCTCCGCGGCGGGAGTCTCAGCCGCCGGGGCATCCGCCGGGACGGCCGGTCTGCGGGCCCGTCCCCAGGCCAGGTCCAGGGAGAAGGCCAGGATCACGGCGGCCGCGCCGTCCGCCAGCAGCGAGAACCGGTTGGGCAGGCTCTGGCTCAGCAGGGGGAGCCGCTGCAGGTAGTACCAGGGCAGGAGGGCGGCCGGGTAGTGCAGGCCGTGCACCACGATGGTGCGGCTGCCGAGGCTGAACACCTCCAGCGCCGCGAACGTCACCGCCAGCGCCCGGACCCGGGGGTCCCGCCAGAAGCAGGCCGCGGCGAGGAGCAGCACGACCAGCATGGGCCAGCCGAGGTAGGCGAAGTACTCGACCATCCGCACCGCGTGGCCCGCCAGGTACACCACCGTGGCCTGGGAGTGGATCAGCACCCCGCCGGGCCCGTTCACGAAGTCACCCGGGCGGTTGCGGAAGTGCCCCGGCGACCAGGGGCTGCCCTGCTCGGCGAGCGGGCCGTGGAACTGCACCCACAGCGGGTACCCCGAGGTCACCAGCAGGACGGCGGCCGCCGTGGCGAGCCCGGTCACGGCCCCGCGCACCAGCCCGGGCACGGCGCGCGGCCGCCCGGCCGCCAGCACCACCACGATGATCGCGCCGGCCACGGCCGTCAGCGCCACCGTCTCCTCGGCGATGAACAGCTGGGCCGCCGTCAGCAGGCCCAGCCAGGCGCCGGTCCGCACAGGCCGGCCCCGGCCGGTGACCAGCCGCAGCAGCGCGTCGATCATGAGGGGCAGCAGCACCGCGAACTGCAGGTGGTAGTGCCCCACCGCGGCGATGCGCAGCGCGGGGGAGAAGCCGAAGATCGCGCCGCCCAGGGCCGCCGCGGCCAGGCTGGCACCCCAGCGGCGCAGCACCCAGAACATGGTGGCCGCCGAGCCCGCGAACCCCAGCGTCAGCACGATGGTCAGGGTGGCCTGGGGGCCGATGGCCAGCGTCAGCGGGGCGAACACCACGCCAGGCAGCAGAAACGAGGTGTTCCACATCAGGTTGACGCCCTGTGGCGCGTTCAGCGCCGTGGTCACCAGGTCCGGGAACCGCCCGTGGGCAATGGCCGTGGCCTCGTACCGGATGAACCAGGCGAACAGGTCGATGTCGTGGGATACGCCGTGGCCCGGGACGATCTGGGCGCGGCCGGCCGGGTCAGCCCACAGGTGCCCGGTGAGCACGACCGCGGCCAGCAGGTAAGCGCCGAGGATCAGCCAGGTAGCCGCCCCGGCCCGGGGCGGCCGGTCGCGGGTGGCCGGGCGCGGGCGTTCCGCCTGCCGCGGGCGGGCTGCCCGCCAGACAAGGCTCACCCCGACCTCCCCGCTCGGGTAACGTACGCCGGGTGCGCTACGCAGACAGGCCGCGGCGCTGGTCCCGCTTGGAGGTGATCCGGATGCGGGTCAGCAGCCACACCGCCGCCACCCCGTCCTTCCAGGTGATCTTCTTGCCTTCCTCGCGGCTGCGGGCCCGGTAGGTAATCGGCACCTCGAACGGGCGGATCTGCCGGGCGAGCAGCTTGCCGGTGATCTCCGCCTCCATGCCGAACCCCTTGGAGGTGATGTCCAGGCTGCGGTACAGCTCCAGGGGCATCAGCTTGAAGCAGGTCTCCAGGTCGGCGATGTAGGCGTTGAACAGGATGTTGGCAACGGTCGTCACGCCCTTGTTGCCCATGACATACCAGAACGAATAGGCCGAGTGGCTGCCGAAGGTCCGGCTCCCGAAGACCACCGTGGCCTCGCCGCGGAGCACCGGCTTGAGCAGTTCCGGGATGTCCTCCGGCTGGTACTCCATGTCGGCGTCGAAAGGCTGGATGTAGTCGCCCGTCGCGGCCGCGGCCGCGGTGCGTATCGCACCACCCTTGCCCTGGTTGACCGGGTGCCGGAGCTTGACCAGCCGTTCGTCGTGCAGGCCCTCGAGGATCTCCGGAGTCCTGTCCGTGCTCGCGTCGTCCACCACGATGAACTCGACCGGGCAGGGGAACTCCACGTCCATCAGGCGCTTGATCGCGTTCTGGACGGTCTCAGCCTCGTTGTAGACCGGCATCAGGATCGATAGCTTCACAGCGGCGCCATCCTGTTGTCGCAAATTGGTCAATGGACTATATACCGAATATCCCCGGAAACTTGGCGGGGCAAGACAAAGTACCTGTAAAGAGGGGATCATCGGCCGCTAGCGCCGCCACACCAGGACCCGGCCCGTGGCGAAGCTGGCCGGCCCGAAAACCGTGGTCAGCAGCCGCCCGAGACGGGAGGTGCGGCGGGTCACCGCGACCACGGCCGCCGGCCGCCAGCGCGCGACGTACCCGCGCATCTGGGCAGCCGTGGGACTCTTGGCCTGGCTGGAGGGGTGCCACAAGGCGTCGATGGACCTGGCGATGGTCTGGGACTCGCGGCCACCGTAGCTCATGGCCTTGCCCTTCCGGTTGGGCCCGATGAAGTAGCCGCCGTTCATCGAGCCGGGGTACCCGGTCTCCGCGTACCAGCGCAGCGGCTGGGAGATGTGGCCGTACGGCAGGGGCAGCACGAGGACCCGGGCGTCCCGCGGCAGGGCCAGCCGGGTGAAGGCCGCCTGGTACCCGGCCGGGACCCCGGCGACCTGGGTGGTCTGGAGGGGCAGGGGGATCAGCGGCAGCACCGCGATCACCGCGATCGCCACCGGGATCCCCTGGCGCCGCCAGCGGGGCTGCTGCGCAGCGGACAGGGCCAGGTGGAGCGAGACCGCCAGGACCACGGCGGCCAGTCCGTCCGCCAGGAGGGACAGCCGGTCGGGCAGCATCTGGCTGAGCACCGGCAGGTGGGCCAGCCAGTGCCAGGGCAGCAGCACCGGGGGGACGGTGTACCCGCCGACCACCTGCTTGACCCCGAGGGACAGGATCTCCAGCACCGCGCAGGCCACCGCGGCCAGGCGGACCCGCAGGTCGCGCCAGTACCTGACCGCCGCGACGATCAGCACCACGAGCAGGGGGTAGCCGAGGTAGGCGACGTACTCCGGCACGTAGCCCGGATGCTGGGCGACGGCCGCCGCCCCCTTCGAGGTGTGCAGCAGCATGTTGCCGGCCGGGGTGACGAACGCCGCCGCCCGGTTCCGGAAGTGGCTCGACTTCCACGGGCTGCCGTGCTCGGCCAGCGGGCCATGGAACTGCACCCACAGGGCGTACGAGCAGATCACCAGCGCGACCCCGCCCGCGACCGCCAGGCCGGCCAGGCTGCGGCCCGCCTTGCCGGCCACCGCCCGGGGGGTCATCACGATCAGCACGACGAGCACGACCCCGGCGGCCAGGACCGTATCGACCAGGAGTTCTTCCCCGATGAAGAACTGCGCCGCGGCCAGCAGGCCCAGCCAGGCCCCGTTCCTGACGGCGTGGCCGCGGCCGGTGACGATGCGCAGCATGGCGTCGATCATCAGCGGCGGCAGCACGGCGAACTCGAGGTGGTAGTGGCCGATCGCGGACGCGAGCAGGGCCGGGGAGAACCCGTACACGGCCCCGCCGAGCGCCGCGGGGCCGATGCTGACCCCCCAGCGCCGCAGCACCCAGTACAACGACGCCGCGGAGCCGGCGAAGCCTAGCGTGAGCAGCAGGGTCAGGGTGGTCTGCGCGCCCGCCAGCAGCGTCACCGGGGTCAGCAGCACGCCCGGCAGCAGCAGCGAGGTGTTCCACATCAGGTTGATGCCGCGGGGCGCGTTCATCGCGGTGGTGACCAGGGCCGGCAGGCTCCCGTGAATCACCGACTGCGCCGAGTAGCGGATGAACCAGGCGAACAGGTTGACGTCCGTGAGGTCGCCGACCTGCATGCGCGAGGCGGGGTCGGCCCACAGCCGCCCGGTCACGGCGACCGCGCCGAGCACGTACAGGACCAGCACCAGCCAGGGCCCGGCCCGCCGGGCCCGCACCTGCGGGGGGTCGGCGGTCTGGGGCGGCTTCACCGCCGAAGGGGCGAGGTCCACCGTCACCTCCAAACGCCTGGGACCCGCGGTCACCCGTGTCAATCACCGCTTCATGGACTTTATCCGGATCCGTCCCGGGCGGCGCCAGGTTGGCGCGGGCTGGCCCAGCTGTCCAGCGCCGGCCTGTCCGCCCGGCGGCGATCCGGGCTCCCGGCCGGCCCGGCCCCCGGGCCGGTCAGCCCCGCGCCTGAGCCGGCCCGGACGGCCAGGGCTCGGCGCCCAGGCCGGCCAGCAGGTCCCGCACCGGGTCCAGCTGCTCGTAGGTGAGCAGGACCGGATCGGCCGGTGAGGCCAGCGCGAGGGCACACTCGAGCGCGTCCTGCGGTCCTCCGGCCGCCCGGATGCGGATGTCCGGGCGGTGCCGGGCCAGGGCGCTGGAGATCAGCCGGGTCATCTCGCCCGGCTCGCGCCCGCGCAGGTCCTGATCCTCATAGACGATCACCCGGCTGAACCATGTCGCCACCGTGGCCGCGCTCTCCTCGATCAGGTCGTCCCGGCGGTCGCCGGGCAGGGTGATGGCCGCAATGGGCTGGCCGCCCCAGGCCTCGTGCAGCAGGCGTCCCATGGACGCCAGCGCGGCCGGGTTGTGCCCGTAGTCCACGACCAGCGGGATCCCGCCGACCTGGTAGACGTTGCCCCGGCCCGGGTTGGCCTCGGCCGGGGTGAACGTGGCGAACCCCCGCCGGATGTCCTTGACGCTCACCCCGAGCGCCCGGCAGGCCGCCGCGGCGGCCAGCGCATTGGCCAGCAGGTGAGCGGCCGCGCCGCCGAACGAGCCCGGCAGCTCGTCCGCGTCCAGCAGCACGGTTTCCTCCCCGCCCCTGGCCTCGATCAGCTGGCCGTCGCGGAGCAGGCAGGCGATCCCGCCGCTGATCCGGTGGGCCATGATGACCGGGCTGGCGTCGGACAGGCTGAAGTACCGGACCACCGGGTTCCGGTCACGGACCGCGGCCCGCTGGGCCAGCCCGGCGGAACGCGGGTCGTCGGCGTTGAGCACGACCGTGCCGCCGCGCACGATCTCCTCGGCGACCAGGGCCTTGACGTCGGTCAGGTCGTCGAGGTCGTCGATCCCGTCACAGCCCAGGTGATCGGCGGTGATGTTAGTGACCACGGCGACATCGGCGCGGTCGTAGCCGAGACCGCGCCGGATGATGCCGCCCCGGGCCGTCTCCAGCACCGCCGCCTCCACCGTGGCGTCGTCCAGGATCATCTCGGCCGACCGCGGGCCCGACGCGTCGGACGCGTGGATCAGCCGGCCGCCGCAGTACACCCCGTCCGTGGTGGCCATGCCGACCCGCAGTCCGGCCTGGGCGAGGATGTGGGAGATCATCCGCACCGTGGTGGTCTTCCCGTTGGTGCCGGTCACGGACACGATGGGGATGCGCGACGGCGCACCCGGCGGGTAGAGGCGGTCCACGATCGCACCTGCCACATCGCGCGGGCGGCCCACGCTGGGCTCGAGGTGCATCCGCAGGCCGGGACAGGCGTTGAGCTCGATCACGGCCCCGGCCTGCTGGCCCGGGGGGACGGCGATGTCGGCCAGCCGGAGGTCGATACCGCACACGTCCAGGGCGGCCGCGGCCGCCGCCCGGCAGCACATCGCGGCCACCTCCGGATGGACCATGTCGGTCACGTCGGTGCTGGTGCCGCCGGTGGACAGGTTGGCGTTGCGGCGCAGCGTGACGACCTGGCCGGGTCCGGGCACCGACCCCGGATGCAGCCCTTGCGCCGCCAGCTGGGTCAGGGCGTGGTCGTCCAGGGCGATGCGGGTCAGCGGCCGCGCGTGCCCCTCGCCCCGGCGCGGATCGTCGTTGGCCCGCCCGACCAGCGCCTCGATGTCCTGCTCGCCGTCGCCGGTCACCGACGCCGGGTGCAGCCGGGCCGCGGCCACCATGTGGCCATCCACCACCAGGACCCGGTAGTCGAACCCCAGGGACATATTCCTCAACGACCACCTCAGCGCCGCTCGTGCCGGCCCGCCGGTACGCCTCCCCGGCCTGGTCCGGCGTAGTCACCCCCACCGTGACGTTCGCTCCGTGATTGCCGTTGCGTGGCTTGATCACCAGCGGAGCCCGCAGCGTGCCCAGCGCCGCCACGGCGTCGGCGGCCGACCGGGCCACCACCCCGCCAGGGACCGGGACTCCGGCGGTGGCCAGCAGCTCCTTGGCCAGCACCTTGTCGGAGGCTATGTCAACGCCCACCGCGGAGGTCTTCTGGGTGAGCGCCGCCCAGAGCAGCCGGCGATGGCAGCCGTAGCCCAGGCGGAGCAGGCTGAGGGCCCCCGTCCGGCGGACCGGGATGCCGCGCTGCCGGGCCGCCGCCGCCAGGGCCGCGGTGCTGACTCCCGGCCGGTCCGCCGCTGCGGCCCGGCAGATCCCCTCGAGGGCGTCCCGCAGCGGCACCGGCCGTTCGGCCAGGAGTTCGGTCACCACCCAGATGGCCTGCGTGAGCAGGTCGCGGGGCACGGAAGAGGAGGCCGGCTCGTCCCGCGGGCATTCCATGATCACGTCGTAGCGGCCCTCGGCACCGGCCCAGACGGTGCGCCCGAAGTGCACTTCGCGGCCGGCCCGGGCGGAAAGCTCGAGCGCCACATGCTCGGTCACGTGACCGAAGTAGGTCCCGCGGGCCAGTGCGTCGAGGAAGCCGCCGGGGCGCCCGGCCGCGCAGTGGTGCCCGGCGAGTCCCGGCAGGGTGCTGGTCAGCCGCCGCGCGAAGCCAGGACAGTCCGGCGTTTCCTGGCCGGTCAGCCCGTCCAGTTCCAGCCGGGCCACGGTGACCGGCCGGGACGTGTAGATGTTCGGGCCGGACAGGTGGTGGCTGTCGATGAGGCGCACGGTGCTCCCTCGGTCGGTTCCTCGGTGGGGGCATCGTGGCGGGCTGGGACTGAACCAGCGGGGAGCTCAGTAGCGGTTGTGCCCGGGCCCGATGCTCGGGGCCCGCTGCGCGATGTCGAACACGCATCCGGCCGGCATCAGGTGCAGGCGCACGTCGAACAAGGTGATGGGGTCGCAGTCACCGGCCGCGTGCACCACGGTGGACCGCTCGCCGTCGGCCACCGTGGCCACCCCGGTGCCCAGGACCTCGAACGTGTCGCCATCGACCAGGATCGCGGTGTTCTCGTCGATCCCCACGCCGAGGTGATCCGGGTCGATCGCGACCGCGCTCAGCAGCCGCGGGAGCCGGCCGCGCTCCGCGAAGTGCATATCGATGAGCATCCGGGGGGCCAGCCCGAGCCCGGGGCCGGTCCGGACCGTGGCCGCCGAGACCTCCGGGCCCTCGCCGCCCAGGATCATCGTCCGGCCCATGGCGGTCGCGCCGGCGCTGGTACCCGCGACGACCAGGCCTCGGCCGAGCTGCTCGCGGAGGATGTCGTTGGCCCGCGAGCCGACGAGGGCCAGAATGCGGGACTGGTCGCCGCCGCTGAAGAACACGCCGGTGGAATCCCGCAACGCCGAGGCGGCGGCGTCCGAGTCGGCGTCTGCCCGGCCGCGCAGCCTCAGTTCCCGGGTCTGCTCGACGCCGAGCTTGCGGAACACCTGCTCGTACTCGGCATGCACCTCGTCGGGGATCCCGGTCGCGGTAGTGATCAGGGTGATGCGGGCTCGCTCGCCCCCGCACAACTCCACGAACCGTTCCAGAACCCCGGCGCCGCAGCACCGGTCCTCCGCGCCGCCGATGATCAGCAGGCGTCCCGCTGGCACACCATTGTCCGCGTGCTCGTCCACGGTTGCGTTGTTACCCTGCGTAACACGATCTGAACCAAACGTTCACATATCGTGCTGCCGAGCCGGTGGCGCTACGGCGTGCCCCGCCGCAGGCTGTCCGGCCGGTACACCGAGACCCCGTCGGCCCGGTAATCGAAGCGGAAGCCGGCCTGCGCCAGATAGGGCAGGATCTCCGGGGTCGCTGTCCAGACCAGGACCCAGCCCACGTCCATCCGCCGGGCGTCCGCCCGGGCCAGGCGCGCCTGGCCCGGGTCGCTGGGGCTGCCGTCCTGCGCGGCGACCAGCCGTGCGTAGAACGGGTGGCGGCGAACCGCCCGGATCGTGGGGGCCGGGATCCAGGACGTGTAGGAGATGGCCCGGGGGTGGCCGTCCGAGCTGGCCAGGGCCAGGGATTCCGGCTCGATCTTGGCGCCGTAGCGCTCCGGCAGCCCGCCCCGGATGCCGAACGGCACGTTGACCACGATCGAGCTGGAATGATCGGCGGCGATCGGGCCGTCCAGGGCCGGCAGGGCGGCGGGCATGGACCGCCTGACCGGGCCGCCGCCGGGCCATCCGGCCTCCAGGGCCGCGCCCAGGACCGCGATCAGCAGCAGCGCGCCGGCCAGCACGGCCCGGCTCCTGGGCTCGGCGGTACCGGCCTGGATCGGGCTGGCCGGGATGGGGCCGCCCTGGGCAGGACCGGCCTGAGCCTGACCGGGTCGAGCCTGACCGGGCCGAGCCTGACCGGGCCCACCGGGGCGGCCCAGCAGCGGCCGGGCGCGGTGGGCGAGCCAGCCCACCGCGCTGCCGGCCAGCAGCGCGGCGGGGACCAGGCCGAGCAGGGTGAAGCGGTCAGCCTCCCGGAACGCGGACAAGCCGGGCACGTGCACCAGCCAGGTGAACGGCATGAGGCCGGACAGCCGTATCCGGCCTGTGCTGATCGCGGCGGGCAGGTAGCTGGTGTTGCCGAGCTTCACCGCCGAGCCCATGGCCAGCACCGCGCTGCCCAGCCAGAGCAGACCCAGCCGCCGGGCACCCGGCCGGCGCCAGGAGATCACCAGGCCGGCCAGCGCCAGCACGGTCAGCGTGATCCCGAACGTCGGCACCCCTTCGGACAGGGGGAAGTGGAACCCGCCGGCCAGCGCCCCGAGCCCCCAGGAACGGAGCCGGGGCGACGGGGAGAACAAGGTGGGCAGCCCGGCCCCGAGCCGCCGGTACCAGCCGGGCAGTACCGCGGCGGTCGCGGCGGTCCCTCCCGAGCTGGCCTGCCACGCCATGGCGGCGATCTGCGGGCTGGCCACCACGAGTGCGGTCAGCGCGGCGAGGCCGCAGTCCCGCAGCCGGTCCAGCGACGGCTGGCCGGCCACCCACGGGATCAGCGCGAGCAGGACCAGGATCGCGGCCATGATCGCCGATTCCTGGTTGACCAGGACGGCCAGGCCGAGCACCAGCCCGACCCGCAGGGCCCGGCGGATCCCGCGGCGGCGCCGCAACCGGACCGCGGCCTCCAGGGCCAGCGGCAGGAACAGCGTCCCGGCCGCGATGTTCAGGTGAAACCAGTCCTGGAAGGTCACCATCGTGGACAGGCCGAACAGGGCGCCCGCGGCGACCGCGCCCACCTCCGACGTGAGCCACAGTCTCGCCACCCGGTACATCGCGTAGCACAGCACCCCGGGCAGCAGCACCACCAGCAGGTTGTAGCTGACCGCGGGGCCGGCCAGCACCGTGACCGGGAGCATCAGCAGGCCCAGCAGGGGTATCAGGGTGTCGTAGCCCAGCTGCACCCCCACCGGCGCGGCCAGCCGGGGGGTGTACCACGGGTTGCCCAGGTGAGTCACCTGGTGCGCCACCCACGCCAGGCTCCACACGTAACTCGCCGGGTCGTGAATGTCCGGTAGGCGGCCGCGCAGGTAGGTGGCCAGCGGCCAGGTGGCCGCCACTCCCGCGGCGATATACCCGGTCAGCACCGCGAGCTGGTGGAGAGCACCACGGCCCGTGACGGGCCGGCGGGAAGCCTCGCGCGGCGGGGCCGCCCCGTCCTGACCAACGCGAGGCGCGGGGGTCCGGGGAGCGGCGGGCCGGAGGGCCGTTTGGGTGGGCCCGCTGGAAGGCCCGTCCCCTGCCGCGGATGGCCTGGGATTCACCAAGTCGCGCGTCCCTTGCCTCGTCCCCATCGTCATCTGGACCCGCACGCCGGCGGGCTGGCCCCCGGTGCTCAGGGATGCTGCTGCTGCCCAGCGCAGTGCGCATCAGCAGGGGGCCGTTGGCAGGGACAAGTCTCGCATCCAGACCGATAATGGCCGGTAACGGGAGGGAACATTTCAGGTCATCTTTCGATGCGCCTTACTGCGGGCCCGGGGCTGTCTCAGCAGAGAGTTTCTGAAAGCCCGAGGATAGCAACGGTAAGGCAAATAACCCGGTGGTTCTGCGCCGGATCCGTGAGTCAGGACCGGGGTACGGGCCCAGGCGAAGCCGGGACCGGCGGGAGATCAGGCCTCGCCCCGGCTGCGCCGGGGCATCCGGCGCGGCATCGGTGGCTTGGCCAGCTCCTCCGGCAGGCGCAGCAACGGGTTGGTCGCGCTGGCGATCACCTGGCCGGCTGTCTCCATGATCCGCTGCCCGCGGGCCCGCGACGCCGACCTGAGCAGCTCGAAGGCCTGCCGGGGCCGGATGCGGTGCCGCTCGGCGAGCACCCCGATGGCCTGCTCCACCCGGACCCGGACGGTCAGCGCCCGCTCCAGCTGCGCGACTGTCTCCTTGAGCTGCTCGGCCTCGCGGAGCTGCGCCGCGTCGGCCGGCCCGAAGGGGGTCTCCTCCGCCCGGTGAGCGCCGGGTTCCGGAGCCGGACCGCGGGTGAGGGCGCCCGGTGCGCCGGAGCCCGCGGCGGCGGTCCGCACGGCGGGCTGGGCCGGGGTGCTCACGCCGCCCAGCTGCCCGGTGTTATGACTGGCCGCGTCCCGGGGGGCCGCCGGCGGCGGCGCAGCGGCCGCGGCGTCCAGCTCGGCCTGCTCCTCGGCGGACAGCTCCGCGGCGAGGAGGTCGGCCAGGACCATCGCGCTGGTCAGGTCGGGTACTTCCTCGTCGCCGACGCGCCAGCCGGTCGGGGTGCGCCGCGCGACCGCTTCCATGGGGATGGTCGGGCCGTCGATGGCCGGGCCCAGGTCCCGGTCACCACCCCCGGAAGCACCCGCGTCTGAACGATCCGTCATCCCCACGCCATCCCCGGCCCCGGCCCGGCTTACACCGCCCTGGCCTGCACCGCGCCGGCTCATACCGCTCCGGCCCGCATCGTTCCGGCTCATATCGTCCCGGTCCGGCGCGTGCTGGTCCCTGGCGTGCTGGCCCGCGGTCGGCCGGCCCGCGGTCCGCGGCCCGCGGTAGGCCGGCCCGTGGTGTGCTGGCCCGCAGCGGCGCCGGAACCGGGGTCCGTTCCTTCTGCGGGCACGCCTGAGCGGCCGGCGCGCACCCGCGCGCCAGCGTTCGTCCGGTCGTGCCTGCCACCCATAAGTTCGCGGCGAGCCCGCGCAGCCTTTCCTTGACCTGGGCCGCCGACGGATTCGTCATCGCCGTCCCGTCGGAGAATACGATCGTGGGCACCGTCATGTTGCCCCCGTTAACACTGACCACGAAGCTGGCTGCCGCCTCATCACGCTCGATGTTGACCTCGGCTACCTCGATCCCGTCCCGGGCCAGTTGGCTCTTCAGCCGTCGGCAGAAGGCGCACCACTGCGTGGTGTACATCGTCACCGGCTCAGACACGCAGCCGCTCCCATCGTCTCAGGTTGGTTCCGCTTCCTCAACACGCCCAGAGCGCGCCGGCTTCCCGATACCGCGACAGGTGTTCGTTATCTGAACGTATGCGCTGGTCAGCGGCGCGCAAGAAGGTGCGCTGCCGGTCAGCGGCGGGGCCGGTGTCAGCGGGATGCGGGAAGATGGCGCGCACAGGAGGTACGACGTGCCCGCAGTCATGAGTGAGCCAGCCGGCCCGGATCCCGGGCCGGGGGCGCCCGCCGGCCCGGAGGCCGTGCTGGCCGCGCTGGACCCAGAGCAGCGGCAGGTGGCCCTGGCCACCACGGGACCGGTGTGCGTGCTGGCCGGGGCCGGGACCGGCAAGACCCGCGCGGTCGCCCACCGGATCGCCTACGCGGCCCTGACCGGGGTGGTGGACCCGGCCCACGTGCTCACGGTCACGTTCACCACCCGCGCCGCCGGGGAGTTGCGGGCCAGGCTGGTCCAGCTGGCCGGGACCGGAGGAGGCCTGGAACGGGTCCAGGCCCGCACCTTCCACTCGGCCGCGCTGCGCCAGCTCGTGCACTTCTGGCCCGCCACCGTGGGCGGGCGCCCCCCGGCCGTGCTGGACTCCAAGGTCAGCCTGCTGGCCGAGGCGGCCCGCGCCCTGCGGGTCAGCGCCGGCGTGGCGGAACTGCGGGATGTGGCGTCGGAGATCGAGTGGGCCAAGGTGTCGCAGGTGCGGCCGGATGACTACGCCGGCGCATCGGGGAAAGCGGGCCGCACCCCGCCGCTGGCCCCCGACGTGGTGGCCCGGCTCTACGCCCGTTACGAGGAGGCCTGCCGGGAGCGCCACCTGGTCGACTTCGAATCCGTGCTGGAGCTCACCGCGGCCATCCTCACCGAGCACGCGCAGGCGGCCGCGGAGGTCAGGGACCGGTACCGCTATTTCGTGATCGATGAGTACCAGGACGTCAACCCGCTGCAGAAGCTGCTCCTGGACAGCTGGGCGGGGGACCGCGACGACGTGTGCGTGGTCGGGGACCCGCGGCAGACCATCTACTCGTTCGCCGGGGCCACTTCCTCCTTCCTGACCGGGTTCACCGCCGAGTTCCCCGACGCCACGGTGGTCCAGCTGGTCCGCAACTACCGCTCCACGCCGCAGATCCTCGCGCTGGCCAACCAGCTGACCGGCGTGGCCCGGCCCCGGTCCCTGGCTGACCAGCTGCGGACCGGGGAGACGGGGGCCAGGCGGGCGCGCCCCTCCGGCGCGGGTCCCTCGGCCGCCCTGGTCGCGCAGCGCCCGGCGGGCCCGGCCGCGGAGTTCGCTGAGTACGCGGACGAGGAAGCGGAAGCGTCGGCGGTGGCCGCGCGGGTGGATGCGCTGCGCACGGCCGGCGTGGCGCCGGGCCAGGTGGCGGTGCTGGTCCGGACCAACGCCCAGACCCTGGCGCTGGAGCGGGCGCTGGCCGAGCGGGGTGTGCCCTGCCAGGTCCGGGGGGCGGAGCGGTTCTTCGACCGGCGCGAGGTCCGTCAGGCGACCGGATTGCTCCGCGCGGCGTCGAAATCCGTGTCGTCCCAGGCCGGCGGCAGCGAGCCGGCGTCAGAGGTCCGGCACATCCTGGCCGGGCTGGGGCTTACCCGCGAGGCCCCCGCCGGGCGCGGCGCCGCCCGGGAGCGCTGGGAGTCGCTGGAGGCCCTGGCCCAGCTGGCCGCGGAGTACTTCGCCGCCAATCCCGGCGCCTCGCTGGCCGGGTTCGTCGGCGAGCTGGGCCGCCGCAGCACCATCGAGCACGCGCCGGCCATCCAGGGGGTAACCCTGGCCTCGCTGCACGCGGCCAAGGGGCTGGAGTGGGACGTGGTCTTCCTGCCCGGCCTGACCGAGGGGACGCTGCCGATCGTGTACGCGCAGACCGACGAGGCGATCGAGGAGGAGCGCAGGCTGCTGTACGTGGGCGTGACCCGGGCCCGGGAGCGGATCTTCCTGTCCTGGTCGCTGGCCCGGTCACCGGGGGGCCGCCGGACCCGCAAGCCGTCCCGGTTCCTCGGCAGCTTGCGGCGGCGGTAAGTGCACCCGGGCCGTGGCCAGGTGTCCCTGACCGGTACCGTGCCCGGGTGAGCGCGCCGCTGGACAGCCTGATCGGTCTGCTCGACCTGGAGGAGATCGAGGCGAACATCTTCCGCGGCCGCAGTCCCAGTGACTGGCGGCAGCGGGTCTTCGGTGGCCAGGTCGCCGGGCAGGCGCTGGTCGCGGCCGGGCGCACGGTGCCCGCCGACCGCCCGGTGCACTCGCTGCACGCCTACTTCATCCGGCCCGGCGATCCCTCCATCCCGATCGTCTACACGGTGGACCGGGTCCGCGACGGCCGGTCCTTCACCACCCGCCGGGTGTCGGCCATCCAGCACGGCAAGACGATCTTCACGCTTTCCGCGTCTTTCCATCACCCCGAGCCGGGCGTGGAGCACGCGGTGGCCATGCCTCCTGCGCCGCCCGCGGACGAGCTCAGCCAGCCCGACCACGAATTTTTCACGGCCAATCCCTTCGACCTTCGTTTCGTCGGGCCGCCCCGCGGCGCCCCCGGCCCGCGGGTGGCGGGCACCGAGCACAACCTGGTCTGGCTGCGGGCCAACGGCGAGCTGCCGGATGATCCCCTGCTGCACGTGTGCCTGATGACCTACGCCTCCGACATGACCCTGCTCGATTCCGTGCTGCGCCGGCACAAGCTGTCCTGGTCCGACGGCCAGACGAGCGGGGCCAGCCTGGATCACGCGATGTGGTTCCACCGGCCGTTCCGCGCGGATCGCTGGCTCCTGTATGACCAGGAATCGCCGATCGCGGCGGGGGCCCGGGGGCTGGCCCGCGGCCAGGTCTTCACCGAAGCAGGCGACCTGGTGGTGTCCGTCGTGCAGGAGGGCCTGGTCCGCACCGCGACCTGAGCCCGGCGGGCCTGAGCCCGGCGGCCTGAGCCCGGCGGGCCTGAGCCCGGCGGGCCCGGCCCCCGGGCGGCCCGGTCCCCGGGCTGTAGGAGCGGGCCCTGCCCCCCGGGTCACAGAAGTAGCCCGAAAAAGAAGTTGCCCTCCCCGACCTGGGTCCTTAGGCTTCTTCCTGTGTTCTTCGGTCAACTTACGACGCCTTGAAGGAAGGGGGTGGGCCAGTGAATAGCAACGAGACCTTTGTTCCGGTGGCACTGACGTGCGCCGGAATTTCTGCTGCGTCGCTGGATGCCCGCCCGTCCCTGGGCGTCCTGGCCACCTCTCGCACCGCAGATATCCGTGAGATGGCGCCTTCGCGCGCTGCCGCGGGTGTTCGCATGCCGTGGCTCGGCCAGGGGCCGGCGTCGGCTAAGCCGCGCCCCGGGTTTGCCCCGCGCAAGCAGAACAACCCCGCTCAGACGTACGCCCACGCTATCGGCGCTGTCGCCACTGGTGACAGCCAAACGGGTTCGCACCCAGCCTGGGATCCGGTCTAAGACAGGCCGGCCTGGATCCCCAAAAGGCCGCGGACCCGCTACCGGGTCCGCGGCCTTAGTCATGTCGGGCCCGCCGTTTTGTCAGACCCATGAGAGACGGTAAGACCAGGACGAGAGGGGTTGGACGATGTACGGGCCCGGTACCGCCGCCGTTGCTGCGGGCGCGGCGGGGTTCGAGGCAGTATCCGCACCAGAACCCGTGTACTCGGGATCAGGCCTGACCGAGGTCAGCCGCGCTGTGGTGCCGGCGGCACGCAGCACGCGGCTGCCCTGCACGGATGACCCGGAGCTGTTCTTCGCCGAGTCTCCCCAGGATGTGGAGACGGCGAAGGCGCTCTGTGTCGGTTGCGCCGCCAGGATGGCGTGCTTGTCCGGTGCCATGGAGCGCCGGGAGCCCTGGGGCGTATGGGGCGGTGAGCTCTTCTTGCGCGGCCAGATCATGCCGCGCAAGAGGCCGCGTGGTCGCCCACGCAAGACCGAAGTGGCGGCCTGAGTCGAGCCATCGATCTGTCAGTCAGCGAAGACGGGGTTGAGGGAAATGCACCCGATCAACTATCCAATGGAGAAACATCACGAACTGCTGGCCCAGTCCCGCCGGGATGCCCGGGCGGCGCAAGTCCGGGCGTTGCGCCGGGCCTCGCGCCGGGTGGACCGGGCCAGCCGGAAGCTCGAACGCGCGAAGGCCTCGGCGAGGCAGCTGCGCAGCGGGTTAGGGCACACGACCTGACCATCACACCGAAAGTCAAACGAAGAATCACCCCGTGAACCATCGCGCGGGGGCGTGGGGGCGGCCGGAACCGGCCGCCCCCACGTTGGGTTCCCGCAGGTTCTCAGCGCGGCGGGGTGAGCACCTCCGCGGTGCCCTCGGCGCCCCCGGCATCCGGGTCATCCCCGGCGTCGTGGCCGTCCGCGGAATCGTGGCCGTCCGCGGCATCCATCCTGCCGGCGGCATCCGGGCCGTCGCCAGCTCCGGGAAGCGCCTCGCCTTCCCGGGTGTAGCCCGGCATCCACCGGATCATCTCGGCCCGGAACGGCCCTTCGGATTCCAGCTGGCAGAGCACCCCGATGCCCTCGGTGGACACCCGGTGGATGAGAACGTAGGACGGCGGCAGGTTGAGCCGGCGTCCGAGGTTGGACGAGCGCGGGTCGCTCACCCGCACGGCTTCGCCGCGCAGCCATTCCCGGCTGAATTTGAACGTCTCCACCCGGGACGGCTCGGCGAGCGGGGCCAGGAAGGCATACAGGGCATCCAGGTTGACCTCGATGCCCTCGCGGACGAACCCCTGCTCACGGAGCTCGTCCTCGGCCTCGCGGATGCTGCCGTCACCGTGCATGATCCGGAGCAGCTTGCCGATGAACGGGGGCAGGCCGTTCGGCAGCCGGTCCACGGCCCCGAAGTCCAGCACGCCGAGCCGGCCGTCGGCGAGCATCCGGAAGTTGCCCGGGTGCGGGTCGGCGTGCAGCAGCCCGGCCCGGGCCGGGCCGGAGAACAGGAACCGGGTGAACAGGATCCCGGCCCGGTTCCGCTGCTCCTGTGACCCGGAGTCGATGATCTGGGACAGCGGCGTGCCGTCCATCCACTCGGTGATGAGCACGTGGTCGGTCGCCTGGACCACGGACGGCACGTAGATGTCCGGGTCACCGGCGTAAGCCTCGGCGAAGGCCTGCTGCGACGCCGCTTCCAGCTGGTAGTCGATCTCCTCGGCGACCCGGGCCCGCAGCTCGTCCAGCAGCGGTTTGACCTCCAGCCCGGGCATGATGATCCCGAACAGCCGGGCGACCCGGCTGAGCTGGTTGAAGTCGCTGAGCAGCGCCTTCCCGGCGCCCGGGTACTGGATCTTGACGGCGACCTGGCGGCCGTCCCGCCAGACCGCGCGGTGCACCTGGCCGATGGACGCCGCCGCCCGGGGCGTGTCGTCGAACTCCGTGAACGCGTCCCGCCATGACTCACCGAGGTCCCCGGTGAGCACCTGGTGCACCGTCCGCGCGGGCAACGGGGGCGCCGATTCCTGCAGCTTGGTCAGGGTGGCCCGGTACGGCCCCGCGATCTCCGGCGGCAGCGCGGCCTCGAAAATGGACAGCGCCTGCCCGAGCTTCATGGCGCCGCCCTTGAGCTCGCCCAGGACACGGAAGATCTGCTCGGCCGTGCGCTGCTGGATCTCCGCGGCCACGATCTCAGCTGGCCGGCCGCCCAGCCGCTTGCCCAGGCCCAGCGCGGTCCGGCCGGCCAGGCCGGCAGGGAGGGTGGCCAGCTTCGCGGTCCGGGTCAGGGCACGTCGGGGGAGATCGTTCACCCTCCCATTCTCGGTCAGGATGCCGGGCGCGTGCTACAGCGGCACTGCCGATGCGGGATCCAACTGTGCCGCCGCCACTGCCAAGCAGGCAGCACGAGCTCCAGTGTGCCGTTGATCACCGCGGCGGCCGGGCCCGCCCGGTCGAGGAAGGCCAGGGCCTGCGCGGTGGCCTGGGCCGCCACCGCCGCCGCCAGCACGGCCGCGCACGCGGCGGGCCGCGGGGCCCGTCCGGAGATCTGGGCGAGGATGAGCGGCCAGGCCGGGTCACGGTCAGCCCGGGCCATGTCCACGCAGCTCAGGCAGGCCGTCTGGCCCGGGATGACCAGCGGCCCGACCACGCCGATGGCTTCCGACGCGGCCGCGGTCAGGTGGACGACCCGCCCGGCGACCAGGGAGCCCGGTAACTCGGGCGGGTAACCGTTGACGAGCACGGCCAGGTCTGGCCGGCGCCGTCTCCCCGGGTGACCCGGCCCGCTCCGGCCCGCCCGTCAGCCGCCGGATGGCCGTCCCCCGCCGGGCGCCCGTCAGCCGCCGGGTGGCCGTCAGCCGCCGGATGGCCGAGCCGGACCCGGCCCGTGGGGGGCCACGACGGGAGCCGCGGCCCGGTGGCGGGAGGCTCGGCCGCCGCGCCGGTGCAGCTGACCCGGCCAACCCCGGACGCGGTCAGCAGGCTGGCCAGGCCCGAGGCGACCAGGCCCGTCCCGTGCACCCGGACGGACGCGGCCTGCCTGCGGGCCAGCACGAGGGCGCCACCGTCGGTGTGACCGTGGGCCAGTGACACGGTGGCCAGTTCCCGGGCCAGCCGGTCCCGCGGGCCGTCCGGCAGAGCCCGCACCATGGCGGCCGGAAAGTCATGCAGCGCCCCGGCCGCGGCTAAGAGGCCGATGACCCGCTCGGCCGCCTCGCGGCTGATCCCCAGCCCGTGTGCGGCGGCCACGACCTGCCCGAGATCCCGGCTCCCGTCGAGCAGGTTGATCAGGGTCTGCGCGCCGCGCATCCCGCGCAGGGCGATAGCCCGCCTCGGGTCGATGCCTATCTGCAGGGTGTCCGGGTCGCGCCAGACCATCAGGAGTCCTGCCTTGATCGCCGGCCTCATGCCGCTGAGCCTGTCACCGCCGTCTGACATTTCCCTGCCCCAGCCCGGCCCCCCCGCCCCCCGGCGCCCGCCCCCCGGGCCGGGCCTGGGGGCGCCGCCGCCAGGTTCCGTGATTCTGGGCAATTACTGCGTATAGCAACGTCAATTGACCAGGATCATGGTCACCAACGCTAATTGACCAGGATCATGGTCACCTGGCCGGAAGCCCCCCGGGTTCGGCAGTGACCAGCACTGCCTGGCGGGTCGTTCGCCCCCTTCCCCGGGAGTGACGGCGGCCCGCCACCCGGGGGGCCCGTGCCGGCGAGGCTAGGCGGGGTGGACCCGCCTCGTCAAAGCGGCCTGTGGACAGGCCTGTGGATTTCCTGGGGACGCCCCGGAGCGCCCCTGTGGACACAGCGGGGGACGGCGGTGAATTCCCGGGCCACCAGCGCGCCGGCGCCGTCCCCGAGCAGCCTGAACCCCAGTGCACCGCCTGTGAACGGCAGACTTTCTGGCCGCGCACCCTGAGGCCGTGAGGCTACTGCGGCGGCGGGCCAGGTGCCGGGGGGTCCTCCGGACCCTGGTCGTCCGGCCCGGACGACGCGTCCGGCCCGGACGACGGCCCAGACTCCCCGGACTCACCGGACGGCCCCTCCTTCGCGGCCCCGCCGCTCCCGCCGCCCCGCCGGTCCCGCCGGCCTCACCGCCCCCGCCAGCCCCGCCGATCTCGTCGTCCAGCTCGGACAGTTCCTGGTCCAGCGCCGACATGTCCAGCGACGGCCGCCCGGCTACGAACCCTTCCGGGTCATCGAAGTCCTCGGCTGTGGGCATCAGGTCCGGGTGAGCCCAGAGCTCGTCCCGGCCCTCGGCCCCGCGGACGTCGGTGAGCCGCCGCCAGATCTCGGCCGCCTCGCGCAGCCGCCGCGGCCGCAGTTCCAGCCCGACCAGGGTCGCGAACGTCCGTTCCGCGGGACCGCCGGTGGCCCGGCGGCGCCGGATGGCCTCGGCCAGCGCGCCTGCCTGCGGCAGCCGGTCGCCCGCCGCGTCTTCCACGACGGTGGCGACCCAGCCTTCGACCAGGGCGAGCAGCGTTTCCAGCCGGGCCAGGGCCGCCTTCTGCTGCGGCGTGTCCTCCGGCTGGAACAAGCTGGCGTCGGACAGGGCCTCACGCAGCGCGTCGGGGTTGGACGGGTCGATCTGCGGCATGGCCTCGCGCAGCGCCGACGTGTCCACGGTGATGCCCCGGGCGTAGTCCTCGACCGCGGCCAGCAGCCGCGACCGCAGCCACGGCACGTGCGCGAACAGCCGGTGGTGGGCCGCCTCGCGCAGCGCCAGGAAGATCCGGATCTCGTCGGCGCTGATCGACAGGCCCTGGCCGAAGTCTGCCACCCCGGCGGGCAGCAGGGCCGCCACGCCTTCCGGGCCCAGGGGCAGTCCCACGTCGGTGGAGCTGACCACCTCGCGGGCCAGGCCGCCGACCGCGGCCCCGGTCTGGCCGCCGACCATCATCCCGCCGATCCGGCGCATCATGGCGCCCAGGCCGCCGGCCAGCCCGCCCATGCCGCCCATGCCGCCGGTCATCGCCTGCAGCGCCTGATTCAGCTCGGCGGGCATCTCGCCGCCCATTTCCTCCGGGTTACCGCTGATCATCCCGCCCAGCGCGTCCACGGCCTTCTCAGCGATCGGGTCGCACAGCGTGGACCACACGGGCAGCGTGGCCTCGACCCACTCCGACCGGCTCCAGGCCTGTGCGGTGCGGACCCCGCTGGGGAAGGCGGTCGCCTCGTTGAGCCACAAGTCCGCGAGCTGGACGGCTTCCACGATCTTCTTGCGGTCGGCGTCGAGCACGCTCGGGTCGCCCTCGGCCGCGACCGTCTGCCGGGCCACGTTCTTGGCCAGGTCCCAGTTGACCGGGCCGCCCTGCCACGCCATCAGGTCGGCGAACTGCCGCAGGGCGTCAGCGAACTGCTGCGGGTCACCGAGCGGCCCGAGCGGGTTACCGCCCGGATTGTCGCCGGAGCCGCCCCCGGATCCGCCGGATCCGCCAGGGCCACCCCGGCCGCCAGAACCCCCGGAACCGCCGGGCAGACCAAAGCCGAAGGGAGGATCAGCCATCTCCGCGACCTCTCAGGCAGGATGGAAGGGTCACAACCGCCACGTTATCTCGGGAGCGGCACACGTTGAGCACTGCACGGGCCCAGGTTCGCCGCGAGCGCACTGATCAGGAGCCACGCCCTGTCGTGGCCATCACCGGCGCGGCGCGAGGCCTGGGCCACGCCCTGGCCCTGCGGCTCGCGGCCTCGCCCGCGGTGCGGCGGGTCATCGCGATCGATGATCACCGCGGGGACGTGGTCGGCGTGACGTGGCGGCTGGCCGATGTCCGCGACCCCGCGCTGGCCGGCCGGCTGAGCGGGGTCGACGTCCTCGTGCACACCGACATCGACCTGGCGGCGGACACCGACCACCGGGCCCGCCGGGCTTTCAACGTGCGCGCCGCCCAGACCGTGCTCACCTCGGCGGCCGCCGGGCGGGTCGGCCGGGTGATCCTGGTCACCAGCGCCATGGTGTACGGGGCCGCCCCGGACAACCCGGTGCCGCTGCCGGAGGACTCCCCGCTGGGCGTGGATCACGACGGCAGCGTGGCCGGTGACCTGCTGGAGATCGAGCACCTGGCCCAGCGCTCACCGCGGTCCCACCCGGGCATGGCCATCACCGTGGTCCGCCCGGCCGCGCTGGTGGGCGAGGGGGTGGACACCCTCGTGACCAGGCATTTCGAGTCTCCCCGGCTGCTTACCGTGAAGGACTGCGCGCCGCGCTGGCAGTTCTGCCACATCGAGGACCTGGTCTCCGCGCTCGAGCTGGCGGTGACCGGGAAGATCGACGGGTCGTTCGCGGTGGGCTGCGACGGCTGGCTGGAGGAGGAAGAGGTCGAGGAACTCAGCGGCCTGCGCCGGGTTGAGCTGCCCGCCGGGCTGACGTTCGGCACGGCGCAGCGGCTGCACCGGCTCGGCATCACCCCGGCCCCGGTCGCTGACCTGCGCTACATGGTCTATCCGTGGGTGGTCGAGTGCGAGGTGCTCCGCGAGGCGGGCTGGCGTCCCTCCTATGACAACGCGGCGGCCCTGGTCGAGCTGCTGAAGCAGCGGGCCGGGCACCACGCCGTGGCCGGCCGGCGGCTGCCCCGCAAGGAAGCGACGATCACCGCGGCCGGGGCGACCGTGGCCGTGATCGGGACCGCGGCCATCGTGCGGGAGGTGGCCCGCCGGCGCAAGCGCAGCACCTGACGCGCGGGCGGCCGCGGGCCCGGCTTCACCGCGCCTTTGCGCCGCAACGAGAACCTGATCGCCCCTGGTCCGGGCGCCCAGGTTCAGGCGCTACCTTGGCTCCGTGACTGTGATCCGGCTCGCCGAGGTGCGGGACACACCGCTGTCCGTGGACGAGGTACATAACGCCGTGGCCGACCCTGCTGCGGGTGGCATCGCCCTGTTCAGCGGCGTGGTACGCAACCACGACAACGGCCGTGACGTGCAGCACCTGGGCTACAGTGCGCACCCGTCGGCCGCGGACGAGCTGCGCCGGGTGTGCGAGAAGATCACCGCGGACTTTGACGTCACCGCGATCGCCGCCGTGCACCGCGTCGGCGAGCTGGCCGTAGGGGATCTGGCCGTGGTCGTCGCCGTCTCGTGCCCGCACCGCGCCGAGGCCTTCACCGCCTGCCGTGCCCTGATCGACGAGCTCAAGCGCTGCGTCCCGGTCTGGAAGCATCAGCTATTCGGCGACGGCGAGAGCGAATGGGTGAACAGTGCGTAGTCTTCCCCCCATGTCGCGCCGCAGTGTGACTTTGCTCGTCGCCGGGATCGGCGTGGTCGCCGCGGCTCTCATCGCGGCCCTGGTGCCGGTGCCGTACGTGATCCTGTCGCCCGGCCCGACGCTGAACACCCTGGGCAGGACCTCCAGCGGCCCGCTGATCGCGGTCGCCGGGCACCGCACGTACCCCACCTCCGGGCACCTGAACCTGGTGACGGTGTCCTTCCTGGGCGGCCCGGGCAACGGGTTCAACGTGTTCACCGCGGTCCGGGCCTGGCTCTCCCCGCACACCGCGGTGGTGCCGGAGCAGGAGCTGTTCCCGACCGGGCAGTCGGAGCAGCAGGTCGTCCAGCAGGACACCGAGCAGATGGTCAATTCGCAGCAGACGGCGCAGGCCGCGGCCCTGTGCACGCTGGGGATCCACTTCACCACCGTGGACAAGGTCACCCAGACGGAGAAAGGGCTGCCGGCGGCGGGTGTCCTGCACGCCGGGGACATCATCACCGCGGTGGACGGCACCCCGGTCAGCTGCACCCGGGACACCGGCAGCCTGATCCGCACGCACCCGGCGGGCGTGCCGGTAGACCTGACCATCACCCGGGCCGGCCGGACCCAGCATGTCCGGGTGAAGACGGCGAATGTCCAGGGGCACGCGGTGATCGGCGTATTCGTGGAGGAGAGCTTCATCTTCCCCTTCAGGGTGAACATCAAGGTCGGCGACATCGGCGGCCCCAGCGCCGGCATGATGTTCGCGCTCGGCATCGTGGACAAGCTGACCCCCCGCAACCTGACCGGCGGGCGGTTCATCGCGGGCACCGGGGAGATCTCGGCCAACGGCGCGGTGTCCGCGATCGGCGGCATCCAGCAGAAGATGGCGGGCGCCCGCGCGGCCGGCGCGACGGTCTTCCTGACCCCCGCGGCCAACTGCTCGGACACCACCGGCGCGGTGCCCGCCGGGCTCCGCCTGGTCAAGGTGGCCACGCTCGGCCAGGCCATCAACGACCTGGCTGCCCTCAAGGCCGGCCGGAGCGTGCCCGGCTGCTGAGCGCCCAGGGCCGGGCGCTTCCTGGCCGGGTCCGGCCGGGTCCCGGCTGGGCGCCTGCTGACCGTCACCTCACAGTTACATGATCACCACGCCGGCGCCGGTGACGCCTGGGCGCCCTGATCGGGGTACATTGGCGCCGCATGGCCCAGCACGCCTGGCCGATTGAGATCCGGCTGAGGAATGGTGTGCCGGGCGAAACCAGTGGGGTCACCCGGTGCCAATGATGTGGTGCTGAACACCGAAGTGACGCTCAACAGCATGTGAGGGGGAGTGCGGTGTCCTTCAGGTCCGGTCCGGCCCGGCAGCCTGCTGGCCGTCCGCCGCTCGCCCATCTGCGCTGGCCCCGGCTGGTCCTCCCGGTCATCGTGGCCGTGATCGCCTTCCTGGTGCTGATCGCGATCGTGGCCGGGGTCTGGACGGATTTCCTGTGGTACCGGGCCATCCACTACTCGTCGGTGTTCGGCACCACCTACGGCACGCGCTGGGCGATGTTCTTCGTGGCCGGGCTGTTCATGGCCGTGGTCACCGGGGCGAACGCGACGCTGGCCTACCGGCTGCGGCCCATCTACCGCCCGGTGCCCGCGCCGGGCCAGGGCGGGGACGCCTACCGGCTGGCCATCGACCCGCACCGGCGGCTCCTGCTGGGCCTGGTGATCGGCGTGGTGGGCGTGATCACCGGGATCACCGCCGCGGGCTCGTGGCGCACCTGGCTGCTGTTCGCCAACCAGGTCCCGTTTCACAAAACAGATCTGCAATTCCACTGGGATCTGTCCTTCTTCGTCTTCACCTACCCGTTCATCCGGATGGTGCTGAGCTACCTGTTCGCGGCGGTGCTGATCTCGCTGGTGCTGGCCACGCTGGTGCACTACCTGTACGGCGGGCTGCGCATGCAGGGCCGCCACCCCCGGGTGACGATGGCGGCGCAAGCCCACCTGTTCGTGCTGTTCGGAGTCTTCGTACTGCTCAAGGCCGTGGCCTACTGGGTTGACCGGTACGGCATCGACTTCTCCCAGCGCGGCGCGGTCACCACCGGGGCCTCCTACACGGACGTCAACGCCGTGCTGCCGGCCAAGACCGTGCTCTCGGTGATCGCCGTGCTGTGCGCCCTGCTGTTCTTCGCGGGCGCGGCCCGGCGCAGCGCGATGCTGCCCGCCGTCGGGTTCGGGCTGCTGGTACTCTCCGCGATCCTCATCGGCGGCCTGTACCCCGCGATCATCCAGCAGTTCGTGGTCAAGCCGAACGAGCTGGCCAAGGAGACCCCCTACATCCACCGGGAGATCGTCACCACCCGGCAGGCCTACGGCCTGAACACGTCCACGGTCCGGGTCAGCCCGTACTCGGCGACGGCCGACGTGTCGCAGTCCGCGCTGGACACCGAGGTGAGCACGCTTCAGGGGATGCGGCTGCTGGATCCCGACGTGGTGTCGCCGACCTTCCAGCAGCTCCAGCAGGTCAAGAGCTACTACCAGTTCCCGGCCAACCTCGCGATGGACCGCTATCCGCTGCCCGGGGCGGGCCCGCTGCCCCAGGACACGGTCGTGGCGGTGCGCGGCATGGGCGGCCCCCCGCCCGGGCAGGGCAACTGGATCAACACCCACCTGGTGTACACGCACGGCTTCGGGGTGGTCGCGGCCACGGCCAACACGGTGCAGGGCAACGGCAACCCGTCGTTCGTGGAGAGCGACATCCCGCCGCACGGGGACCTGCACCTCAGCCAGCCCCGGGTGTACTTCGGCCAGCAGCAGAACACCTACGCGATCGTGGGCGGCCCCCCGGGCGGCCGCAAGCAGGAACTTGACTACCCGTCCGCCACGGCCGGCGGCCAGCAGAACAACACCTACCACGGCAGCGGTGGCGTGGACGTGGGCTCGCCGCTGAACCGGCTGCTGTACACGATCAAGTTCCGCGAGCTGAACATCCTGCTGTCCGGGGCCATCAACAGCCAGTCGAAGATCCTTTATGACCAGCAGCCGCTGGCCCGGGTGGCCAAGGTGGCGCCGTTCCTCACCCTGGACGGCAACCCCTACCCGGTCGTCGCCAACGGGCAGATCCTCTGGGTCGTTGACGGCTACACCACCACCGGCCTGTACCCGTACTCGCAGCGGGAGAACATGGGGCAGGTCACGGCGACCACTGACGCCCCGGGGGGCACGGTGGCCGGCCAGCCCACCGGCGACATCAACTACATCCGCAACTCGGTCAAGGCGGTCGTGAACGCCTACACCGGCGCCGTGACGCTGTACCAGTGGGACGGCAGCGACCCGATCCTGCGCACCTGGATGAACGCGTTCCCCGGGATCATCAAGCCCAAGTCACAGATCCCCGCCGCCCTGATGCCGCACCTGCGCTACCCGCCCGACCTGTATGAGGTGCAGCGCCAGGTCCTGACCCAGTACCACGTCCTGTCCGCCCAGTCGTTCTACGGCGGGCAGAACTTCTGGGCCGTGCCGGAGGAGCCGAGCAACTCCAGCGGCTCGCAGTCGGCCAGCCAGCCGCCGTACTACCAGACCATGCAGATGCCCGGCACGGTGGCCCAGTTCTCGCTGACCTCACCGCTGGTCCAGCGGGGACGGCAGAACCTGGCCGCGTACATGGCGGTGGACAGCAACCCGCGCTCGCCCGACTACGGCACGATCCGGGTCCTCCAGTTGCCGCAGGACACCGCCATCCTGGGCCCGCAGCAGGTCCAGGGCACGTTCGAGTCGGACCCCACGATCTCCTCCCAGCTGTCGCTGTACCGGCAGAACGGCTCCAAGGTCATCGAGGGCAACCTGATCACGCTCCCGGTCGGGGGGGCCCTGGTCTACGAGGAGCCGATCTACATCCAGGCGGCCGGCACCACGGGCGGCAGCAGTTCCGGTTCGTACCCGGTGCTCAAGCGGGTGGCGGTCTCGTTCGACGGGAACGTCGGGTTCGCGCCCACCCTGGCCGGCGCGCTCGGCCAGGTGATCCCGGGGCTGTCCGCCGGCCCGGGCTCGTCCGGCTCGTCCGGCTCGTCCGGGTCGGGCAGCGGGACGGGGTCGGTCAGCGTGACCGTGCGCGGCTACCTGACCCAGGCCGAGGCGGACTACGCCAAGGCCCAGGCGGCCCTGAAGACGGGCGATTTCGCCAGCTACGGCAAGTACACGGCCCTCATGAAGCAGGCGCTGGACCAGGCTCAGAAGGCCGCCCAGGGGCACGCGAAGACGTCGGCGAAGGCCACCCCGTCGCCATCCGCTTCGCCGTAACTGGGACCTTCGGGTGCGGCCAGCCGAGCCGTACCATGGTCTAGACCATGCGGGCCGCGCCGATGCCGCCAGCCTGGGCCGCGGGCTGCGCGGGACATGAGCGCCGATGCTCACCGGCAGGCCGGCGGAGGGCGTACGCTCGGTCCTGACGGGACATTCGTCAATGCGGAATTGGCCAGCTATCTGTCTACTCGGTAGTGGCAGCATAGGTACCGCAGCACAGGTACTGGCAGCCACTGGCCCGCAGGCGGGGGGAAGGAGAAAGACTGCTCGTGGCACCCCGGGTGCTGATTGACGCGACCGCCGTGCCGGCGGACCGCGGCGCGCTGGGCCGGTATGTGGACGGCCTGATCGCCGCGCTGGGTGCGACCGGAACGGACCTCGCGGTGGCCTGCCAGCGTAATGACGAAGAGCGGTACGGGAGGCTCGTGCCCGAGGCGATCGTCGTGGCCGGCCCGACCGCGATCGCGCACCGCCCGGCCCGGCTCGCCTGGGAACAGACCGGGCTGCCGCTCGTCGCCCAGCAGGTGAACGCCGACGTCCTGCACGCCCCGCACTACACGATGCCGCTGCGGCCCGGCGTGCCGGTCGTCTCGACCATCCACGATCTGACGTACTTCACCGAGCCGGACGCACACAACCCGGTCACGGCGACCTTCTTCAAGTCGGCGATCCGCACCGCGGCCCGGCGGGCCACCCGGCTGCTGGTCCCGTCTAAGGCCACCCGGGACGAACTGGTCCGCGTGCTCGGGGCCGACCCGACCCGGATCGACGTGGCCTACCACGGCGTGGACCACGCGCTGTTCCACCGGCCCAGCCCGGAGCGGGTGCGCCAGGTATCCGACCGGCTCGGCCTGCACAACAAGCCGTACGTGGCGTACCTGGGCGGCCTGGAACCGCGCAAGAACGTCCCGGCGCTGATCAGCGGCTGGGCGGGCGCCGTGGCGGACCTGCCCGACCCGCCCGCCCTGGTGCTCGGCGGCGGCAGCGGCTGGAGCGAGGAGGTGGACGAGGCGGTCGCCGCGGTCCCGGCTCACCTTCGCATGGTCCGCCCCGGCTACCTGCGCTTCAGCGACCTGCCCGGCTTCCTCGGCGGCGCGCTCGTGGTCGCGTTCCCGAGCCGGGGTGAGGGTTTCGGGCTGCCCGTGCTGGAGGCCATGGCCTGCGGCGCGCCGGTGCTGACCACGCACCGGACGTCGCTGCCGGAGGTCGGCGGCGACGCGGTCGCCTACACCGAGCCCGATGCCGAGGACATCCAGGCGGCGCTGCGCGGCCTGCTCGACGACCCGGCCCGGCTGGAATCTCTCGGCGAGGCCGGCCACGCCCGTTCCCAGGAATTCACCTGGGAAGCCTCGGCTGAAGCGCACATGGCGTCGTACCAGCGTGCAGCGGCGCAGGGCGCAGAGTAATCTCGCTGCCTATGTCAGGCCAGCCAGTTATGCCCTCAGCGCTTTCCCGGCCGGGCCGCGAGCCGCTTGAGGCGATCCTGCTCGTCGGCGGCCAGGGGACCCGGCTGCGCCCGCTCACCATCGGCACGCCCAAGCCGCTGCTGCCGACCGCAGGCGTGCCGTTCCTGGCCCACCAGTTCGCCAAGGCGGCCGCGGCCGGGATCACCCACGTGGTGCTGGCCACCGCCTACCGGGCCAGCATGTTCGCCGACTGCTTCGGCGACGGTGCGGCGTTCGGGCTGGAGATCTCCTACGTCCACGAGGCGGAGCCGCTCGGCACCGGCGGGGCGATCCGGAACGCCGCGTCCGGGCTGCGCAGCGGCCCGGACAGCCCGGTCGTCGTGCTGAACGGCGACGTCCTGTCCGGCCACGACATCTCCGCGCAGATCGACCTGCACCGCAAATCCGACGCCGCGGTGACGCTGCACCTGGTCGAGGTGCCCGACCCGGGCCGGTTCGGCTGCGTGCCCACCGACGCGGACGGCCGGGTGACCGCGTTCCTGGAGAAGAGCCCGAACCCGGTCACCAACCGCATCAACGCGGGCTGCTACGTGTTCCGCCGGTCGGTCATCGACGAGATCCCGCCTGGCCAGGTGATCTCCGTGGAACGCGTGACCTTCCCCGACCTGATCAGTGCCGGGGCCCCGGTGATGGGCTACCCGGATTCGTCCTACTGGCTCGACGTGGGCACCCCCGAAGCATTCGTGCAGGGCTCCTGTGACCTGGTGCGCGGGCTGCTGGCCTCGGCCGCGATGCCCGGCCCGCCCGGTGAGCTGCTGACGCTGGACGGGGCCGCGGTTGACCCGGCCGCCCAGGTGGGCGGCGGCACCGTGGTGGGCGCGGGCGCCCGGGTCGCCGCGGACGCCTACGTCACCGGCAGCGTGCTGTTCGATGCGGCCAGCATCGGCGCCGGGGCCCGGGTCAGCGGCAGCGTCATCGGCCGCGGCACGGTGATCGGCGAGGGCGTCGTCCTGGACGGCGTGGTGCTCGGGGACGAGGTCCACATCGCCCCCGGTAACGAGCTCCGCTGCGGCATGCGGGTCTGGCCCGGCCAGACGCTGGGCCTGACCTGCATCCGCTTCTCCACCGACGCCTGACGCCCCCGGCCGGCCGCGCAATGAAGTCCCGGACGGCAGCCGCGGCGGCCTGGCCCGTTGCGGCGGACACCCCGCCCCCGCCCCCGGACGTGGCCGGCGACCCCGGTGCGACCCGGGAGTGGCGGGCGCCGTTCGTCCTGGACCTGCCGCGGACCATCGGCGTGCATGCCCGCGGCCACGGGGATCCCGCCTTCCGTGTCACCCCGGACGGCGGCATCTGGCGCATCTCGCTGACTCCGGACGGACCCGGCACGCTGCGGGTCGCCCCGGCCCGCCCGGCGTCCGCTGAGGCGGCCCCCGGAGCCCTGCCCGCCGAGGCCACCTCCGGGGCCGGGTCTCCTGGGGCCACCTCCGGGGCCGGGCCAGGGGCCGTCACCGTGATCCGGGCCGCCGCCTGGGGCCCGGGTGCCGCGTGGCTGCTCCGCGAGCTCCCGGGGCTGCTGGGCGCCGACGACGACCGGGCCGGGTTCGAGCCCGCCCACCCGGTCCTGCGCGAGCTGTCCATCCGTCACCCGGGGGTCCGGGTCGGCCGGTCCGGCCGGGTGCTCGAGGCCCTGGTCCCCGCGGTGCTGGAGCAGAAGGTGGTCGGCGTGGAGGCTCGCCGCGCCTGGCGTTACCTGCTGCTCAAGTTCGGTGACCCGGCCCCGGGTCCCGCCCCGGCCGGGATGCGGGTGCCCCCGCCGCCGCGGATCTGGCGGCGCATCCCGTCCTGGGAATGGCACCGGGCGGGCGTCGAGGGGGTGCGGGCCCGCACCATCGTCGGTGCCGCCGAGGTGGCGGGCCGCCTCGAGGAGATCGTGGCCATGCCGTCCGGCGCAGCGGATCTCCGGCTGCGGTCCCTGCCCGGGATCGGCGTCTGGACCTCTGCCGAGATCCGGCAGCGCGCCTGCGGGGACGCGGACGCGGTGTCCGTGGGCGACTACCACCTGCCCTCCGCCGTGGGCTGGGCGCTGGCCGGGAGGGTGGTGGACGACGCCGGGATGCTCGAGCTGCTCGCACCCTACGCCGGGCACCGGCACCGGGCCGCCCGGCTGGTGGAGCTGGGCGGGATCCGCCCGCCGCGGCGCGGACCCCGGATGTCCGTCCGCGACTACCGCTCCTTCTGAAGGTCGGCCGCGCCACCCGATCGTCCGCCTCGTTCGCGATCAGCCGTTCGGTGCCGCTATGACGACACCATTCGTTTGATCACGAACGCGCACGCGGGCGAGGTGGCGCGGCGGGGGCGTGCGGGTGGGGCGCGTGCGGGTGGGGCGCGTGCGGGGGGCCTGCGGGTGGGGCAGCGGGGCCGCCGTCCGGACGGGGGCGGGCGGCGGGTGGCCGGGAAGCGCGGGGGCGGCTGGTGCGGGCGGCGGCCCAGGGGACAGGCGGACCGGAGAGCCGATGAGGCACCACCTAGGGTGGGGAAGATGAGCGCCGACACGCCCGCCCCCCGCCCCCCGACCCCGCCGGAGCCGCAGCCCCCCGCGACCGCCGTGCGCCGGGCTCTGGCCCGGGCCCGGGACGGCAAGACCCTGGATCTCGCCGAGGCGGCCGTGCTGCTGCACGCCCGCGGCAGCCAGCTCACCGAGCTGCTCAGCTACGCGGCCCGGACCCGGGATAGCGGCCTGGCCGCCGCGGGGCGTCCCGGCGTCATCACCTATTCGCGCAAGGTCTTCATCCCGCTGACCCGGCTGTGCCGGGACCGGTGCGGTTACTGCACGTTCGTGACCGTGCCCGGCCGGCTGGACAGCCCGTACCTGTCCCCGGACGAGGTGCTGCGCATCGCCGCGGACGGGGCCGCCCTGGGCTGCAAGGAAGCCCTGTTCACCCTGGGCGACCAGCCGGAGGCGCGCTGGCCCCAGGCCCGGGAGTGGCTGGACGCGCACGGCTACGACGACACGCTGTCCTACGTCCGGGCCATGGCCATCCGGGTGCTGGAGGAGACCGGGCTTCTGCCGCACCTGAACCCGGGCGTGCTGAGCTGGCAGGACTTCCAGCGGCTCAAGCCCGTCGCCCCCTCCATGGGCATGATGCTGGAGACCACGGCGCAGCGGCTGTTCACCGAGAAGGGCGGCCCGCACTTCGGCAGCCCGGACAAGGACCCCGCGATCCGGCTGCGGGTGCTCGAGGACGCGGGCCGCAGCAGCGTGCCGTTCACCACCGGGATCCTGATCGGCATCGGCGAGACCCTGGCCGAGCGGGCCGACTCGATCTTCGCGATCCGCGGCGTGGCCCGCGAATACGGCGGCATCCAGGAAGTCATCGTGCAGAACTTCCGGGCCAAGCCGGACACGAAGATGCGCGGCGTGCCGGACGCCGAACTCGACGACCTGGCCGCCACGATCGCCGTCACCCGCCTGGTCCTCGGGCCGGGCGCGCGCATCCAGGCCCCGCCGAACCTGATCGGCGAGGAGTACGGGCTGATCCTGCAGGCCGGGATCGACGACTGGGGCGGCGTGTCGCCGCTCACCCCCGACCACGTGAACCCCGAGCGTCCCTGGCCGCAGATCGACGAGCTGGCCCAGCGGACCGCGGCGGCCGGGCTGACGCTCCGCGAGCGCCTCACGATCTACCCGGGCTACCTGCGTGAGCCCTGGCTGGACCCGAGGCTCGCCGCCCATGTGGCCGCGCTGGCCGACCCGGCCACCGGGCTGGCCCGCGCGGAGGCGCGGCCCGCCGGACTGCCCTGGCAGGAGCCGGACGGCGGCTGGGGCGAGGCGTCCGGCCGGACCGACCTGCACGTCACCATCGACACCGCGGGCCGGACCGCCGACCGGCGGGAGGACTTCTCCGAGGTCTACGGGGACTGGGCCGAGGTCGCGGGCCGGATCGCGCCCGCGGCCCGGCGGGACGCCGTGGCTGCCCCCCGCCGGCTCCGGCCCGAGGTGGCGGCGGCGCTGCGCAGCGCGGAACGTGACCCGGCGGGAATCACCGACGCCGAGGCCCTCGCGCTGCTCGACGCCGACGGCCCGGAACTCGGAGCCCTCACCGCGCTGGCCGACGGGCTGCGCCGGGACACCATGGGTGACGACGTCACCTACGTCGTCACCCGCAACATCAACTTCACCAACGTCTGCTACACCGGCTGCCGTTTCTGCGCGTTCGCGCAGCGCCGCACCGACGCGGACGCCTACACCCTGTCCCTGGAGCAGATCGGCGACCGGGCCGGGGAAGCCTGGGAAGCCGGGGCCACCGAGGTCTGCATGCAGGGCGGTATCCACCCCGACCTGCCCGGGACGGCGTACTTCGAGATCGCGGCGGAGGTCAAGCGGCGCGTCCCCGGCCTGCACGTGCACGCGTTCTCGCCGATGGAGGTGGTCAACGGCGCGTCCCGGACCGGGCTGAGTATCCGGGACTGGCTGGTGCGGGCCCGGGAAGCCGGGGTCGGGTCGCTGCCCGGTACCGCCGCGGAGATCCTCGATGACGACGTCCGCTGGGTGCTCACCAAGGGCAAGCTCCCCGCGTCCGCCTGGATCGAGGTCGTCACCACCGCCCACGAGCTGGGCATCCCGACCAGCGCGACGATGATGTACGGGCACGTGGACACGCCGGCGCACTGGGTCGGGCACCTCCGGGTGATCCGCGGCATCCAGGAACGCACGGGCGGCTTCACCGAGTTCGTGCTGCTCCCGTTCGTGCACGCGAGCGCGCCCATCTACCTGGCCGGGCTGGCCCGGCCAGGCCCGACCCGGCGGGAGAATCGGGCGGTGCACGCGCTGTCCCGGATCATGCTGCACGGCGCGATCAGCTCGATCCAGTGCTCGTGGGTCAAGCTGGGCGAGGACCTGTGCCGGGACGTGCTCCAGGGCGGCGTGAACGACCTGGGCGGCACGCTGATGGAAGAGACCATCAGCCGGATGGCCGGATCGCAGAACGGCTCGTTCAAGACGATCAGCCAGTTCGCGGAGCTGGTCGCGCCGCTGGAGCGGCCGCTGCGGCAGCGCACCACGACCTACGGGCAGCCCGCCCCGGACCGCCTGGCCGCGGCGGCGGCCAGCGACGGGGTGTGCGGGGCGGTGCGGGGCGGCACCCGGACGTCGCTTCCCTTGGCCATGCCCTGACCCGGCCGGCCCTGATTCCCGTGAGCCCGGGCCCGCCAGGCACAGATTCAGTTAAGCCCGGGCCCGTCGTCCGCTGCCCCGTCATACCCTGACCAGGCGCAGGCCGGACCGGGCATGATCGTGGGCCGGCCCGGGCAGTAGTGCCAGCGGAGGGGATAAGGCATGGCAGATCGCAGTGCTGACCCGGCGGGGGCTGACCCGGCGGGGGCGGCTCGGGCGGGGGCCGGTCCGGCGGGGGCCGGCCCGGCCCGCCGGGTCACCGAGCTCACCGGCTGGGGCCGGATCGCGCCCTCGACCGCGCAACTGGCCGAGCCCGCCGATCCCGCGCAGGTCGCCGGACTGCTGGCCAGCGCCCCGTCCCGCGGGGTGATCGCCCGCGGCCTGGGCCGCAGTTACAACAACGCGGCGCAATGCGGCGGCGGCCTCGTCATCGGCACCACCGCCATGCACCGCATCATCAGCTTCGGCACCAGCACCGGGCTGGCCGTCTGCGACGCCGGGGTAAGCCTGGAGCAGCTCATGGTGGCGGGCCTAGCCGCCGGCTGGTTCGTGCCGGTATCACCCGGGACCCGGCAGGTGACCGTGGGCGGCGCGATCGCCGCGGACGTGCACGGCAAGAACCATCATGCCGCTGGCAGCTTCGCCCAGCATGTGGCCTGGTTCGACCTGCTGCTGCCGGACGGCCGCCAGTGCCGGGTGACCCCCGGGGACGATCCCCGCCTGTTCTGGGCCACGGCCGGCGGGATGGGCCTGACCGGCATCATCCTCGCCGCGGCCGTCCAGCTGACGCCGGTGCAGACCTCCCGGGTGCGGGTGGACACCGTCCGCACCGCCGACGTCGATGAGACCATGGCCTACCTGTCAGACACCGACGACCGCTACGGCTACACCGTGGCCTGGACCGACTGCCTGGCCCGCGGGGCCGGCCTGGGCCGGTCCGTGATCACCAGCGGCGACTTCGCGGTGCCCGGGGATCTGGGCCCGAAGGACCGGCGGGACCCGCTGGCCTTCCACCCCGGCGCGCGCCTCCGCGCCCCCCGCGGCTTCCCGGGCGGGCTGCTGAACCCGGTCACGGTCGGGCTGGCCAACGAGGTCTGGTACCGCAAGGCCCCGCGCAAGCGGGAGGGGGAGATCCAGACCATCGGCGCGTTCTTCCACCCGCTGGACGGGATCAGGAACTGGAACCGCGTGTACGGCCCGGCGGGCTTCCGCCAGTACCAGTTCGTGGTGCCGTTCGGGCAGGAGCCGGTGGTCCGCCGGGCGCTGGAGCGGATCAGCGGCGCCCGGGCCCCCTCGTTCGTGACCGTGCTCAAGCGGTTCGGCCCGGCTGACCCGGGATTCCTGTCCTTCCCGCTGCCGGGCTGGACGCTCGCGCTGGACTTCCCGGCGGCCACGCCGGGCCTGGCCGGGCTGCTGGACCAGCTCGACGACCGACGTCCTGGACGCGGGCGGGCGGGTCTACCTGGCCAAGGACTCCCGGGTGCGGCCCGCGGTGTTCGCCGGCATGTACCCGCGGCTGGAGGAGTTCCGCAAGCTGCGGGCCGAACTCGACCCCGCCGGCGTGCTCGCCTCCGACCTGTCCCGCCGCCTGGAGATCTAGCCCGGGCCACTCGGCCGCGCTTCGCGATCACGAAACGCGGCCCCGCCGGCCGGACCGCTGCTGTCCGCGCGGGTCACAGGGTGAGCATGAAGTCGGCAGGGTCACGGGGTGGCCGGTCGGTCGGCGGGGCCGCGGCGTGGCCGACCCCCACCGCGCCCATCGGCTCCCATGCCGTCCGGCAGGCCGAGGGCCGCCGCCGCGACCGGCCGGCAGAACATGGTGCTGGACACCCAGCACGAGCCCAGGCCCTCCACGGCCAGCGCGACGAGCAGGTTCTCCACGGCCGCGCCCACCGCGACCACGAACATCTCCCGCTCGGCCGCGTTCCGCCGCGCGTCCGGGTAGACGTGGGCCGCGTCGGCGACCAGGCAGGGCACGATGATCAGCGGGGCGCGGCGCAGCGGCTCGCCGCGCCGGACCCGCCGCGCGATCTGCTCCTCGGTGAACCCGTCCCCGCGCAGATCCGAGATCCACGCGGTCAGCATGTCGTCGAGCAGCGCGGTCCGGGCCCGGGCTGACGACAGGACCGCGAACCGGCACGGCGTGGAGTGATGCGGCGCCGGCGCGGTGAGGGCGGCCGCGATCGACGCGGCGCACCGCCTCGGCGTCCACCGGGTCGGCGGTGAAGTCCCGCACCGTGCGCCGCGCGGACAGCACCTCGCCCGGGCCGTAGCGGAACATGTCCTCCGCCGGGGGCCGGATCAGCGCCTGGGCGCCGGGTCCGTCGTCCGGCGTGACCAGGTCCCCCAGCCCCCGGACCAGCGCCACCGGGATGCTGGCCACCTTGCCCTTGACCAGGTCCGCGGCCGACGCCAGTTCGTCGGCGACGGCGGTGACCGTCACCTCCAGCGTCTGCCCGAAGGTGTCCGCCTGGCCGCGGTAGTCGTGCAGCGGGGCCAGCCCGGCGGCGCCGATGGCCGCATCCGCCTGGCCTATCCGCCAGGGCCGTCCCATCGTGTCGGTGATGACCACCGCGACGTTGACGTGCCGCCGCTCGCGCAGCCCGCGGCGGATCCGGCGCGCGGAGTCGTCCGGGTCCGCGGGCAGCAGCGCCACCGTGCCCGGGGCCGTGTTGGAGTCGTCCACCCCGGCCGCGGCGAGCACCAGGCCATGGTGGGTCTCCACGATGCGGGCCGGGCCGCGCCGCGCCACCACCCGGACCGTCTCCGAGTCGATCGCCTTGTCCCGGTCGGCCCGGATGACGCGGTCCTCCGCCTTGCTCACGATCTTCGAGGTGATCACGAGGATGTCGCCGTCGGCCAGGTCCGGCGCGGCGTCCGCGATCAGGGCGGCCAGGTCGTCGCCCGCGCGCGATCTCGGGGAGGCCGGGCACGCCGGTCACCGACAGGCTGGGCGGGGTAGCGGGCAGGCTGCACGGGGCGGGGCCGCCCGGGCCGTGGCCGGTCATCCGCGCAGGTCCTGGGCCAGGTCAAGGGCGGCCCGGGCGATCGTGGCGGTGGCGGCGAGGCTGGTCATGTACAGGGGCAGCGCGCGGACCGTGATCCCGGCCAGTTCCGGCGTCGTCCACCGCGGCCTTGTCCTGCTCGTCGACCAGCCACCCGTTCAGCAGCTCCGCACCGTAGTGCGCCGCCACGGCCTGGGCGGTGGCGGGCACCCCGATCGCCGCCAGGCACGCGTCGGCCATCCCGCGCACCGGCGCCCCGCCGATGATCGGGGACACCCCGACGACGGTCTTGGCCCGGACCGCGTCCGCGATCGCGGGCACGGCCAGGATGGCGCCGATGCTCACCACCGGGTTGGAGGGCGGGAACAGGACCACGTCGGCCGCGGCGATCGCCTCGAGCACGCCCGGGGCGGGCCGGGCCCGGGCCGCCCCCTCGACGATGATGTCGGCCGCGGGCACCTCGGCGTGCAGCCGCACCCACCACTCCTGGAAGTGCACGGTGCGGCGGGCCCCGGCCTGCCCCGGGGCCGTCGGCCAGGACCACGTGGGTCTCGGTCCAGTCGTCCGTCATCGGGATCAGCGTCACCCCCGGCTGCCAGCGCTGGCACAGCGCGGCCGTGGCCGCCGACAGCGGCTGGCCGGCCGCCAGCATGCTGGTCCGGACGATGTGCGTGGCGAAGTCCTTGTCACCCAGGTTGAACCAGTCCGGCCCGGACCAGCCGGAGCCGGCGCTGTAGGCCTTCAGCTCGGCCAGGACGGTGAACGTGTCGGCGTCCCGGCCCCAGCCCTGCTCCTCGCTGATCCCGCCGCCGAGCGTGTACATCACGGTGTCCAGGTCGGGCGAGACGTGCAGGCCGAACAGGGTGATGTCGTCCCCGGTATTGCCGATGACGGTGATGTCGGCGTCCGGGGCCTCAGCCTTCAGCCCGCGCAGGAAGCGCGCGGCCCCGACTCCGCCTGCCAGCACGGTGATGCGCATGGCGGCCAGTCTTGCAACCCGGGCTCAGCAGGTTCCCGCGAACCCCCCGGGAAGCCCGTTTCCGGGGCCCGCAGCGGCCCCGCGGCGATGCTGGGGCCCCAGGATTCTGACCGGACTTTCCCGTCATCAGGGTCAAGAACACTGCCTCTACCACGTATCCAGCTTGACTCAGCGCAAGACACGCGGGTGTAATTTCAAGCGTGTAGTTTTCCGTGTTCCGGGGGAGAGGACACGGGCATCGAAGGGGTAGGAGGTGCACGGTGGCTGACGTCATCGTCCCGCTGGCGTCCGTCGGGTTCGGAATCGGTGTCGATGACGCCGCCGAACCTGGCTGGCAAGATCGCGCGCTTGTGCGCACAGACGGATCCGGAGGCTTTCTTCCCCGAGAAGGGCGGCTCCACCCGGGAGGCCAAGAAGGTCTGCCGGGGCTGTGAGGTCCGCGTGGAATGCCTGGAGTACGCGCTCGAGCACGATGAGCGCTTCGGCATCTGGGGCGGGCTGTCCGAGCGTGAGCGGCGCCGGATGAAGCGCGAGGCGGTCTGACCGTCCCGGTCTGACGGTCCTGGACCAGCCTGCACTGGTCCGCCCGTGAGGGCCTGGCCGGGCCGCCTGCTGGAGTCCGCACGGCCCGTTCGCTGGCGTCCGGGCCACTGTTGGTCACCGCCGTTAACTGCCCTGGATCAGCCGTGCAGCGCTGGGCCGCACGACGGCCAGGGCGGCTGGCTGCCCGGGTGGCAGTGGTCTGCACTGAAGCGTCCAGAGTGCCTGCCCGGCCGGTATCGGGTCGCGTATTGTTCACGCGTACCCGCCCCGGCTGGGCCCTCGCAGCGACAGCTGGTGGCGCCCCAGCAGGTGACCATTCTGACCAGCAAGCGGACTCGTGTTGACAACTAACACGCAGGGCCAGCACGTCGTCACCGCGGTGATCGTCGCCCACGATGGCGCCGCGTGGCTGCCGCATATCGCGGAGGCGCTGCTGGGCCAGACCCGGCCGGTGCAGCGGGTCGTCGCCGTGGATACCGGCAGCCGGGACCGCAGCGGTGTCCGTGCTCGCCGAGCTGCTGGGCCGCTCGGTGGTGTTCGGCATGGACCGCAAGACCGGCTACGGCGCGGCCATCGCGCACGCGCTGCGGCACCGGGCGGCCAACACCAACGTCCCCGGGCCGGCCGGGCTGGCCCCGGGCGAGCGGACCGAGTGGGTCTGGCTGCTGCACGACGACTGCGAGCCCGCCCCGGACGCCCTGGAGCAGTTGCTGCGCGGCGCGGCTGAGGCGCGCTCGGCGGCGGTGCTCGGGCCGAAGGTGATGGACTGGGCGGACCGCCGGGTACTGCTCGAGGCCGGGGTCACCATCGACGGGGCCGGCCGCCGGATCACCGGCATCGAACCCCGCGAGGTGGACCAGGGCCAGCACGACGGGGACCGCGACGTCATGGCGGTCAGCTCGCGCCGGGATGCTGGTCCGCCGGGACGTCTGGGACCAGGTCGGCGGCTTCGATCCGGCCATGCCGCTGCTGCGCGACGACGTTGACTTCTGCTGGCGGGTGCACGCCGCCGGGCACCGGGTGCGGGTGATCACCGACGCCGTGGTCTACCACCTCGAGGCCACGGCCCGGAACCGGCGCACGCCATCCGCGGCCCCGCGGCCGCGCCGGATGGACCGGCACAACGCGCTGCTCACCCTGCTGGCCAACCTGCCCCTGGGGCCCGCGCTGTCCGCGCTGGCCGGCAACCTGGTGCTGTCCACCCTGCGCACCGTGTTCTTCCTGCTCGCCAAGCGCCCGCGGGCCGCCCTGGACGAGTTCACCGGGGTGGCATCCGTGCTCGGGCACCCGCTGCAGCTGGCCGCGGCCCGCCGCCGCCGGGCCCGGGGCAGGCGGGCCGCCTACAGTCGGCTGCGCGCCGACCTGCCTCCGCGGCCACTCCGTACGGCGCCTGGCCGAGTTCGCCGCGAGCGTGTTCTACACCTCGACCCAGATCGACACGGCGGGCAGCCATCACGCCGACGGACGACCCGTCCGACGACGACTTCATGCTGGTGGACAACGGGCTCGCGCAGCGGATCCTGAGCAATCCGGGCGTCCTGCTGGTCGCCGGGCTCACCCTGATCGCGCTGATCGCCGAGCGCTCGCTGCTGGCCGCGGGCACGCTGACCGGCGGGGCGCTGACCCCGGCCTGGGGTGGCGTGTCCGGGCTCTGGCACGAGTACCTGCAGGGCTTCCACCCGGCCGGGATCGGCTCGGCCAGCTCCACCCCGCCCTACGTGGCTGTTCATCGCCGCGCTGGCCACGGTGCTCGGCGGCAAGCCCTGGCTGGCCATCGACGTCATCATGATCGGCTGCGATCCCGCTCGCCGGGCTGGCCGCCTTCCTGGCCACCCGCCGGGTGACCAAGTCCGTCCTGGCCCGCGTCTGGGCCGCCGCGGCCTACGCGCTGCTGCCGGTCGGCATGGGCGCGGTGGCGGGCGGCCGCTTCGGCTCGGCCGTGGTCTTCGTCGCTCATCCCGCTGATCGCCATGCTGGCCGCCCGGATCTTCACCGAGGCCCCGCGCCGCGCCCGCCGGGCCGCCTGGGCGACCGGCCTGGTCGTCGCGATCGCCGCCGCCTTCGTGCCGCTGATCTGGGTCGTCGCCGTCCTGGCCGCCCTGCTCGCGGCCGTGGTCTTCCGCCGGGCGGGCCGCGGCATGCTGCTCAACCTGGGCATCACCGCGGTCGTGCCCCCGATCCTGCTGCTGCCGTGGACGCTGCGGCGTCGCGACCCAGCCGGCGCTGCTCTTCCTGGAGGCCGGGAACAAGGTGCCCGGGCTGGCCACGGCAGGCCCTGCCCGCCCGGTCGCTGCTGCTGCTCTCCCCGGGCGGCCCCGGCCTGCCGCCGTTCTGGGTGACCGGCGGCCTGGCCCTCGCGGCGCTGGCCGCCCTCCTGCTGACCGGCCCGGCGGTACCTGGTCATGGCGGGCTGGTCCGTGGCCCTGCTCGGCCTGCTGGTCTCGGTCGCCGTGAGCCGGATGCTGCTGACCACGGACGACGCCAGCAAGCGGGTGGCTGGCCTGGCCGGGGATCTCGCTGGCGATCGCGGCCGCTGGCCTGGTGCTCGCCGCGGTGGTGGCCGCCGACGCGCTGCTCGGCCAGCTCGGCGAGGGACGGTGGCGCCGTCCGGCCGGGCTCGGCGTCCTGCTCCTGGCCGCCGTGGCGTGCAGCGCGCCCGCTGCTGGCGGCCGCCTCCTGGGTGGCCACCGGGGTGCGGGGTCCGGTCGGCGGGGCCGACGGGCCGGTGCTGCCCCCCGTTCGTCAGCGTGTCCTCCGATAACGCGCTGCAGCCGCGCACCCTCGTGCTGCGCGCCGAGCACGGGACCATCACCTACGAGGTGCTCCGCGGCGCCGATCCGCTGCTGGGCGCCACGGACCTGACCCAGCGCCCGGCCGCCCAGCGGACCCTGGACGCCGTCGGTGTCCACCCTGGTCGCGCGGGGCGGCGGGGACGCGCAGGATCAGGGCCAGGCTCTGGCGGCGCTGGACATCGGCTACGTGCTGCTGCCCGCCCCGGCGGACGGCGCCTGGCCGGCACGCTGAACAACGTCGCCGACCTGCGCCCGGTGAGCAAGACGTCCGCCTTCCAGCTCTGGCGGGTGGCGCAGACCACGGCCCGGGTCCGGGTCGCCGGGCCGGGCGGCACGCTCGTCACCGTGCCGTCCGGGCCGGTCGAGCGTCTCCGGTGCGGCCGCGCCGCGCAGCGGCGGCACCCTGGAGCTGGCCGAGCCGGCCGGCGGCTGGACCGCCACCCTCAACGGCACCGCGCTGCAGTCGGTCCCGTCGCCCGCGGGCGCCTGGGCGCAGGCCTTCCGGCTCCCGGCCGGCGGCGGCACCCTCGACATCTCCCACGACCAGCTGGCCGGACCCTGATCGTGGTGCTGGAGGCGACTGGCGCTGCTGGTGGTGGCCGGCCTCGGGCTGCCCGGCGCCCGGGTGCCGGGGGAGAGCAGCGCCGCGGCCGTATCGGCGGAGCGCTCGGGCGGCCGCCGCCGGGAGCGGGACCGGGATCAGGCCGGGGAGGGCCCGGCGAACCTGACCTGGAGCCCGTGGGGGCGCCCGGTGGCGAGGATGCTGAACCGTCCCCGGGCAGCCGGCTGTCCCGGCGGGCTGCGGCGACGGCGGGCCGGACCGGCCCGGGCGGGTCCAGGCGCCGGGCGGCTGCGGCGGCCCAGGACGGGGCGGGCCTGAGCGGGCCTGGATCAGGCGGGCCTGGATTGAGCGGGCCGGGACCCGGCGCACCGCCCAGCGGGCCGGGCACCGGCAGGCGCGGCACCCTCGGCGCCTCCCGCTCCGCACGGGCAGAAAACGAGGACCGCAACGCCGCCACCGGGGCGCGGATGGCCATGGACTCCGGGGCGGATGCCCCGGCCGGGTTCGCGGATGCCCCGGCCGGGTTCGCGGATGCCCCGGCCGCGGTGCCGGCCGCGGCGCGGACGCCGCGGGGTCCGCGCCTGACCCGGCCGGGTGGGCCAGTGTGGACGCCGCGGAGTCCGGGGCTGACCGGGGCGCGTGGGCGGGAGTGGACCCGCTGGGATCAGGGCCTCACCCGGCCGGGTGGGCCGGCGTGGACGCGGCAGGGTCCGGGGCTGAGCTGCCCGGGGACCCGGCTGCCGCCGGGATCGGCACCTCCGTCGGCGCGGGCTTCTGGGAGCAAGACGACAGTCCCACCATGCTCGGGGCCCGGGGCGCCGCGCCCTGGGAGGAGGCGGACGGGCTGCCCGCGAGGCCGCCTTCCGGCCGGCCGGCCGCCGCGGCCGGGCTGGCAGGCGCGGGACCGACAGGCGGCCAGGACGACGCGCCGGCCGCCGATCGTGGCGGGCGCAAGCGCTGGCGGCTGGGCCGGAAGGGCGCGGAGCAGGACAGCGCCGGGCAGAACGGGAAGGGCCGCGGCCGGGGGCAGGAAGCCCCAGATCGGCGCGCGGAAAAGCGGAACGGGGCCAAGGCTGGCGCGCGGGCCCGGAACGCACCGGAGCAGGAGGCCGCGGCTGAGTACCCGCCCGGCCAGTACACCGGGGCGGGGGACCCCGGGTCCGCAGGCACCGGCGCACGCCGCGCGGGCGCGGGAGCCAGCGGTCCGTATCCCACCCCCTCGTACGGCAGCGGGGAGTATCCCGGCGGGGAGTACGCCGGGGCCAGCCGCGGCCGCGGCTCCCTCGGCTCCGGGCGGGGGGCGGAGTACGGCGATGCGGATGACCGCGGCGCGGGTTACCCCGGTCCTGGTGACCGCGGCCCGGATTACGCCGGTGCCGGTTTCTCCAGTCCCGGATTCTCCAATCCCGGATTCTCCAGTCCCGGGAACGGCGGGGCGGACTACAGCGAAGCGCCTGACCGCGGGCCGGGTTACGGCGGTGCCGGCTACGGCGAGGCCGGCCCTGGCTCTCGCGGTACCGGCCCCAACCGGTCCGGCCCCAGCGGGCCTGGCTACGGACGCGGCGACGACAGCGCTGCTGGCTATGACCGGGCTGGCTATGACCGGGCTGGCTATGACCGGGCTGGCTATGACCGGGCTGGCTACGACCGGGCTGGTTACGACCAGGGCTGGTTACGACCGGGCTGGTTACGACAGGGCTGGTTACGACCAGGCCGGCGACCGAGGTTCTGGCTACGGCAGCGGGGGATACCCGCAGGCCGGCCAGGGAGGCGGGCGGCGGATGAGCCGGGGCCGGCTGCCCGGCGACGACGACGCGCTGCCCCCGCCGCGGCGGGGCACGTCGTCCGGGGAGTACGCCGGGGCGGGCTTCCCCGCGGCCGGATCCCGCCCGGGCGGGGCGCACTACCCGGACCCGGCCTACCCGGATGCGGGCTATCCGGGCGCGCCGGACGATCCGGAATCCGGCGGGACTGGTGCGTCCCCCGCAGACTCGTCACGGTCTGATCCGGCCGGGGCCACCTCGGCCTGGTCCAGCCCGGGCCGCTCCGTCTGGGAGCCGGAGCCCGGCCGCGGGAGCACCCCGGCCGCCGGGTACCCGGGCACTGGCTACCCGGAATCTGGCTACCCGGACGGGGAGTACGCGGGCAGCGAATACCCCGCTGGCGACTACCCGGTCCCCGGCGATGACGCCCCCGGAGCATACTCCGGCACGGAATACCCCGGCCCGGACTATCCCGCCCCGGAGGACTACCCGGGCCGCCGCGCCCACGTGGCCCGGGGCCGTGAGGCCGCCGACGAGCCAGGGGAGGGTGACTGGTGAGGAACCTGCGCGGGAGCCGGGTTCTGTTCGCGGCTGTGGTGGTCGTCGTGCTGGCCGGCCTGTACGTGCTGGCCGGGCTGCGGCACCCCATCTCGCTCAGCGCGGGGGCGATGCCGCGGACGGCGCGCTCGGTCCCGGTCACCTCGGTGGTCCGGGCCTGTCCCGCGCCAGGCGCCCAGTTCAGCCGGGGCGGCGGTATCGCGGTGATGGCCGAGCCGTCCAGCACGGCAGGCGCGGCGGCCCACGGGGTGGCGGTCGTGACCCGGCTGGCGGGCCTGGGCAGCAGCACGCCCGGCCCCGCGGTGCTCAGCATCACCCAGGCCGGGACCCCGCGGCTGGCCACGGTGAGCCTCGACCGCACCGCCCGCGCCCAGACCGCCCCCAAGGGGAAGCCCAGCGCCACCACGGTCGTGTCCACAGCCGTCCGGGGCGGGGTCGTGGTCCAGGCCAGCGGCTCACTGGCCCAGGGCCTGGACGTCGAGCAGACCGCCGGGACGAGCCTGCCCACGGCGGCCTGCAGCAGTCCCAGCACCGACTTCTGGTTCGCCGGCCCCGGGCAGCGCACCGCCGGGCGCATCGATGTCTACCTGATGAACCCCAGCGGCCAGCCGGCCGACGCGAGCGTGGACATCTTCACCGACGCCGGGCCGCTGCAGCAGACGGCCGACAACGGGATCACTGTCCCGCCGCACGGGATGATCGTCCAGTCGCTGGCCCCGGTGCTGCGCAACTCCCGGTCGGTCACGCTGCACGTGCGGACCAGCGTGGGCCAGGTGGCCGCCGCGGTCCAGGAGAGCACGGGGGCGGGCGAGGGGGCGTGGCTGCCGCCCGCCCAGGCGCCCACCACCCACCTGGTGATCCCGGGCCTGCCCGCCGCGCCGGGCAGCCGCGAGCTCTACCTCGCCGTCCCCGGTGTCAAAGACGCCAACGTGCAGGTCTCCGCGGTCACGTCCCGCGGCACCTACGAGCCCACCGGCGCGGCCGGGATCGACATCCCGGGCGGGTCCGCCGCCGAGATCTCGCTGCCGTCGCTGGCCGGGATCCCGGCCGCGATCAAGCTGACCTCCAGTACCCCGGTCAGCGCGACCGTCATGATCCCCGGCGGCACCAACGGCTCGCCCGGCTCCTTCACCGCGGCCGCGCCCGCGCTCGAGGAACAGGGCGTGGTGGCGGACAGCATGACCGGACCCGGGAGGGTGTCCGCCCTGATCCTCTCCGCCCCGCACGCCACGGCCCGGGTGAGCGTGGCCCAGATCTCGTCAGCGGGCTCAGCGCGGCGCACCCAGACTGTGCAAGTCAGCTCGGGGAAGAGCGTCGTACTGGCGCTCAAGGCCGTGCCGGGGGCGCCGCGCGGGACGCCGTTCGCGGTGGTGATCTCCCCGCTCCCAGGCTCCGGCCCGGTGTACGCGGGCCGCGTGATCAGCGCCAGCGGGACGGGAGGGACGCTCCAGGCGATGCTCCCGGTGGCCAGCTCGCTCATCACGGTCCCGCTGCCACCGGTCCGCGACGCCGCCATCGCGGCCGTGCCGTGAGCGCATGCCCGTGAACCCCGTGCCGTGAACCCCGTGCCGTGAACCCCGTGCCGTGAACCCCGTGCCGTGAACCCCGTGCCGTGAACCCCGTGCCGTGAACCCCGTGCCGTGAACCCCGTGCCGTGAACCCCGTGCCGTGAACCCCGTGCCGTGAACCCCGTGCCGTGAACCCCGTGCCGTGAACCCCGTGCCGTGAACCCCGTGCCGTGAACCCCGTGCCGTGAACCCCGTGCCGTGAACCCCGTGCCGTGAACCCCGTGCCGTGAACCCCGTGCCATGAACCCCGTGCCATGAACCCCGTGCCATGAACCCCGTGCCATGAACCCCGCGCGCATGAGCGCCCGCCCGTGAACCATGGGGGAGCCGGATCAGTCCTCGTCCCCGAAGCCGGGGTCCACGTCCTCCGGGTCCACGCCGAGCAGCCGGGCGAACTCCTCCACCACCACCTCGAAGACGAGTTCGCCCAGTTCCTCCTCGCTGTCGGCGCGTGCCGCCAGCGGCCGCCGGTAGACCACGATCCGCGGCGGCCGGGCCACAGCGTCGTCCTCCGGGCCAGGCGAGCCCGCTCGGGGGACTGGGTTGTGGCCCGCCGAGCCCGGGTCCAGCCGGGCCAGGGACACGCTCTCCGGCCCGATTCCGGGCGGGTCTGGCGGCGGGATCTCCTCCACCGCGAACTCCACCCCGGACAGCTGGGCTTCCCAGCGGGGCTCCAGCCGGGCCACCGCCTCCAGGATCAGCTCGTCGAAACGCTGGGACCGGCTCCGGTGCAGGGGCACCCCGGGTGGCGCCAGCACGCCGCGCAGCCCGCGCCCGTGCCGGTCCCGCCGCCTGATCCGGGGCCCGTCGTCTCCCTCACCGCCGCGCACAGTTGCCGAGCGTATCCCGGCTGCTGGCGTGGTGCCCGGCGGCCGGGCGCACCGCCGCGGGCGGCCCTTCCGGGCCGGGGGAATGGGACGCGGAGCGAGACACGATCGCGCAGTGTGCCCCGGGTGGTGGCGTTACCGCCCGCGGATGGGTACGGTCAGCCGTTGTGAGCGATGCACGTGACCCCTCTCCCTGCCGGTCGCGCTGGCACGCCACGAACGGGCCGGATGCGGCCGGCAGGACGTCATCGTGACCGCCCGCCGCTGCTCCCGGCCAGCCTGCAAGCACCCGGCGGTCTACACCCTGACGTACGTGTACCGCGACTCCACCGCGGTCCTGGGCCCGCTGGCCGCGTACGTGGAACCGCACTGCTACGACCTGTGCTCGGCGCACGCCGACCGGCTGACCGCGCCTCGTGGCTGGGAAGTGGTCCGGCTGCCGGTCGAGTCCGCGCCGCCGGAGACCGATGACCTCGAGGCGCTGGCCAACGCGGTGCGTGAGGCGGCCCTCCCGCCGCCTGGCGAGCCGGTCGGCCAGGGTGTCGAGGTGGGCAGGCGGGGCCACCTCCGGGTGCTGCGCTCCTCCTCACCCGACGCGCGGGACCGGCTGAGGTAGCCACAGCCCCTCCTGCCACGGCACGGGCCGGTAGGCTCGGTGTCCGTGCTCCCAGCGTCCAGCCGATCGCCGGGCGCAGGGCGGGGCCGGGGTCCCCGCGGAATATTTGGGCACAGATATCCCAGCACCTCCTAAAGCAGGCGCCGGGGCCCCGCTGGCTGCGGCAGGGTGGGCGGGCGGGCCATGCAGAGTCCCGGCCCAGGGCCTCAAGACGAGTCTGCGCACAGAGTCCCGGCCCTGATCCGCAGCCCAGATCGGCAGCACAGATCCGCAGCACGGATCCGCAGCACGGGGACCTGACATAGATACGCAACAGAACCGGGGGCGTGGTTCCCGGATGAGATACGGGAGGCAGAGCCTCAGTGGGCTCCTACGAGAAGATCTTCAAGGCGTATGACATCCGCGGGATCGTCCCCGACGAGCTCGATGAGCAGGTCGCCGAGTCGGTGGGGGCGGCGTTCGTCCGGCTCACCGGCGCCCCCAGCATCGTCACCGTGCATGACATGCGCACCTCCTCCCGGCCGCTGGCCGAGGCGTTCGCCCGGGGCGCGACCGCCCAGGGAGCCGACGTGATCGAGGGCGGCCTCGGCTCGACCGACGTGCTGTACTACGCCAGCGGCAGCCTGGGCATGCCCGGCGCGATGATCACGGCCAGCCACAACCCGGCCAAGTACAACGGGATCAAGCTGTGCCGCGAAGGGGCCCGGCCGGTCGGCGCGGACACCGGGCTGACTGAGCTGCGGGACGCCGCGGCCCAGGGCCTCCCGCCTTACCACGGCACCCCCGGCGTCATCGTCCAGCGGGACCTGCTGTCCGGGTACGCGGCCCACCTCAAGAAGCTCGTGGACCTGTCCGCCATCCGCCCGCTGAAGGTGGTCGTGGACGCGGGGAACGGGATGGCCGGGCACACCGTGCCGAAGGTCTTCGAGGGGCTGCCCCTCACTGTCGTGCCGCTCTACTTCGAGCTCGACGGGACGTTCCCGAACCACGAGGCCAACCCGATCGAGCCGGCCAACCTGCGCGACCTGCAGCGCGGCGTGATCGATGCCGAGGCCGACATCGGCCTGGCCTTCGACGGCGACGCGGACCGCTGCTTCGTCGTGGATGAGCGCGGCCACATCGTCTCACCCTCGGTCCTCACCGCGCTCATCGCCGTCCGGGAGCTGGCCCGTGAGCCGGGCGCCGCCGTCATCTACAACCTGATCACCTCCCGCGCGGTGCCCGAGATCATCACCGAGCACGGCGGCACCCCGGTGCGCACCCGGGTCGGCCACTCGTTCATCAAGGCACGGATGGCCGAGACCGGCGCGGTGTTCGGCGGCGAGCACTCGGGCCACTTCTACTTCCGTGACTTCTGGTACGCCGACTCGGGGATGCTCGCGGCGCTGCACGTGCTGGCCGCGCTCGGTGAGCAGGAGGCACCCTTGTCCGGGATCCTGGCTGGCTACGGCCGGTACGTGGCCACCGGCGAGATCAACAGCGAGGTGGAGGACCAGGCCGCGGCGACCGAGCGGGTCCGCGCGGAGTTCGCCAGCCGGCCGGGCATCACCGCCGACGGGCTCGACGGGCTGACCATCACCGGCGACGGCTGGTGGTTCAACCTGCGCCCGTCCAACACCGAGCCGTTGCTCCGGCTGAACCTGGAGGCGGCCGACGAGGACACTATGCTCAGGCTGCGCGACGAGGTACTCGGCATCGTGCGCGGTTAGCCTGGGTTAGCGGACCCGCTCACCCCGCCGCGGCCGGATCCCGCCGCCGGGCCCGCGTGTCCGCGAACTCACGCCTTATGGAGAACTTGTGAAGATCGACGACTGGCTGCTCGACATCCTCGCCTGCCCGAAGTGCCACGCCCCGCTGCGGGTGGATGAGGCGGCCAGCGAGCTCGTGTGCACCGGTGCGGACTGCGGCCTGGCCTACCCGGTGCGCGACGACATCCCGGTCCTCCTGGTGGACGAGGCGCGCCAGCCAGGAACGCAACCGTGACCCTGTCGCCCCAGGAACGCCTGGACGACCTCAGCCTGCTGGAGGCCGCCGATCCGGGTGGCGTTCTCCGCCAGGTGGCGTCGGCGGCGGCGCAGGTACGCACCTCGGCACGGGTCACGGCCGAGACCGACCTGGGTGCGGTGATCTCGGCGGGCCGCCCGCGGTCGATCGTGGTCACCGGCATGGGCGGCTCCGGGGTGGCTGGAGAGGTACTGTCCGCGGTCTGCGGTCCCGGCTCCGCCTCCCCGGTCATCGCGCAGCAGGACTACCGGCTGCCGGGCTGGGTCGGCGCGGCGGACCTGGTCATCGCGGTCTCCTGCTCGGGCACGACCGAGGAGACCCTGTCGGCCGCGGAGGAGGCGGTGCGCCGGGGCTGCCCGCTGCTGGGAGTGGGCGGGGCCGGGTCGCCGCTGGCCCTGCTGGCCGAGCAGGCCCGGGCCCCGTTCGTCCCGGTCCAGCCCGCGGGCATGCCGCGCTTCACGCTGTGGGGCCTGGCCGTGCCGCTGATGGTGATCGCGGACCGGCTCGGCGTGGCGGACATCCCGGCGGACGCGCTCGAGACGGCGGCCGCCGACCTGGAGCGGGTCTCCCACCTGTGCCGCCCGGACAGCGAATCGTTCGTGAACCCGGCCAAGACGCTGGCCCTGGAACTGGACGGCACACTGCCGATGATCTGGGGCACCTCGCCGCTGACCGCGGTGGCGGCCACCCGGTTCGCCTGCCAGCTGAACGAGAACGCCAAGTACCCGGCGATCCCGGGAGTGCTGCCGGAAGCCAATCACAACCAGGTGGTGGTGTTCGACGGCCCCTTCGCGCCGTGGCCAGGCCCCGGCCCGGTGGTGCTGGACGACGAGGACCCTCGCCCCTCGGTACCGCTGCGGCTGGTCCTGCTGCGCGACAGCCAGGAGCATCCCCAGGTGGCCCGCAGGCGCCAGGTGTCCGCCGAGCTGGCCGAGCAGCACGGGATCGGCGTGAGTGAGCTGGCCGCGGACGGCGAGACGGCGCTGCAGCGGCTGGCCGGCCTGCTTCAGCTGATCGACTACGCCGCCGTGTACCTGGGCATCGCGATCGGGGTCGACCCGGGACCGGTCGCCGTCATCGGTGAGCTGAAGGAACGGATCGTCTAGTTGTTGCCCGTACAGTTGCCTGACGCGCAGTTGCCTGACCCCCAGCATGTCTGAGGCGCACGCGGACGAGCCCCACTCCGAGGGACTGCGCGCGGTCCTGGCCGCACTGGGCGCGAACCTGGGCATCGCGGCCACCAAGCTCGTGGCGTTCGCGTTCACCGGGTCGGCGTCCATGCTCGCCGAGTCGGTCCACTCCCTGGCGGACAGCGGGAACCAGGCCCTGCTGCTCCTCGGCCGCAGCCGGGCCCGGCGGGAGCAGACGGAGGAGCACCCCTTCGGGTTCGGCCGGGAACGGTACTTCTACGCGTTCGTGGTAGCCGTGGTGCTGTTCACGGTGGGCGCGGTCTTCTCCCTGTACGAGGGCATTCACAAGATCATCAGCCCGGAGCACATCCGTTCGCCGCTGGTGGCGTTCGTGGTCCTGGCCATCGCGATGGCCCTGGAAAGCTTCTCGCTGCGCACCGCGGTGCACGAGACGAACCTGGTCCGCGGCCGTAACGGCTGGACCGCGTTCATCCGCCGGGCCAAGGCCCCCGAACTGCCCGCCATCCTGCTGGAGGACGTGGCCGCGCTGACCGGGCTGGTCTTCGCCACCGCGGGGGTCGCGCTGTCGGTCATCACCGGCAACCCGGTCTGGGACGGCGCGGGCTCGCTGGCTATCGGCGTGCTGCTCGGCTGCGTGGCCGCGGTACTGGCGGTCGAGATGAAGAGCCTGCTGATCGGGGAGTCGGCCAGCCCGGAACTGGAGCGGGCCATCGTCACGGCGCTGGAATCCGGCCCGGAGGTGCAGCGGGTCATCCACCTGCGGACCCTGCACATGGGCCCGGAGAGCCTGCTCGTCGCGGCCAAGATCGCGATCAGCGGGGCGGACAGCGCGGCGCTGGTGGCCGCCGGGATCGACGCGGCCGAGCGGCGGGTCCGCAGTGCGGTGCCGATCGCGGAGATGATCTACCTGGAGCCGGATATCTACCGGCCGGGCCGGGCGGACGCCACCGACCCGGCCATCCGCGCGGTACGCCGGCCGCGGCGCCCGGGCGGCTCGTCCTGATCAGCGCGGGGAGGCGGTAACCGCCGGGGTGCCCGGCCGCCTGGCCCATGCTGAGCAGCCGCAGCGCCCGCTCCTTCTCGAACTCCAGCGCGCTGCCCGGCGGCGGCGCGACCCGCCCGATCCGGCGGCCCAGCTCGGCGACCTGGGCCCGGACCGCGGGCTCAGCCAGCACCCGCAGTCCGAAGGACAGCGCGGCCGGGCTGATGTCCAGCCGCCGCTCCAGCTCCAGGGCCAGCGCCACGGCGGCCACGTCCTGGTCGCGGAACTGGCGGTGGCCCGGGCTGCGCCCCACCGGCGGCAGCAGGCCGAGCGTCTCCCGGTAGCGGAGCATCCGGGGGGACGTGCCGAGCCGCTGGGCGGCCTCCGTGATCCGCATAGACTGAATCTAACATTCTTTTGTCAAGAAAGCCGCCTGAGGGCTGCATCCGGGCCATCCCGTGCCGTACGGTCGGGAAGAGCCGAACCAACCGTGATCTCTGCTGAGGAGCGTCATGCCTGCCGAATCCGTCCCGTTCAAGGTGGCCGATCTGTCTCTTGCCGACTTCGGGCGCAAGGAGATCAGGCTCGCCGAGCACGAAATGCCGGGGCTGATGGCGGTCCGGGAGGAGTACGCCGCCGCGCAGCCGCTGCGCGGCGCGCGGATCACCGGATCGCTGCACATGACCATCCAGACCGCCGTCCTGATCGAGACCCTCGCCGCACTCGGCGCGCAGGTCCGGTGGGCCAGCTGCAACATCTTCTCCACGCAGGACCACGCCGCGGCCGCGGTGGCGGTCGGCCCGGACGGAACCCCGGACGACCCCAAGGGCATCCCGGTGTTCGCCTGGAAGGGCGAGACGTCTCGAGGAGTACTGGTGGTGCACGGACCAGGCGCTGTCCTGGGCCGGCGAGGACGGCCCGAACATGATCCTCGATGACGGCGGCGACGCCACGATGCTGGTGCACAAGGGCGCGGAGTACGAGGGCGCCGGGGCAGTCCCGTCAGCGGCCGAGGACGACCCCGAGGAATGGAAGGTCGTGCTCGACCTGCTCCGCCGGTCCCTGGAGACCAGCGACGACCGCTGGACGGTGATGGCCGAGGGCATCCGCGGGGTGACCGAGGAGACCACCACCGGCGTGCACCGGCTGTACGAGATGGCCCGCTCCGGCACCCTCGCGTTCCCGGCCATCAACGTGAACGACTCGGTGACCAAGTCCAAGTTCGACAACATCTACGGCTGCCGCCACTCGCTGATCGACGGCATCAAGCGCGCCACGGACGTGCTCATCGGCGGCAAGGTCACCGTGGTCTGCGGCTACGGCGACGTGGGCAAGGGCTGCGCGCAGTCGCTGCGCGGCCAGGGCGCTCGCGTCATCGTCACCGAGGTGGACCCGATCTGCGCCCTGCAGGCGGCCATGGACGGCTTCCAGGTCGCCCGGCTGGACGACGTGGTCACCACCGCGGACATCTTCGTCACCGCGACCGGCAACCGCGACGTCATCACCGCCGACCAGATGCGGATGATGAAGCACCAGGCGATCGTGGGGAACATCGGCCACTTCGACAACGAGATCGACATGGCCGGGCTGGCCCGGATCCCCGGCGTCCGCAGGATGATCATCAAGCCGCAGGTGGACGAGTGGCAGTTCAGCGACGGCCACGCGATCATCATCCTGTCCGAGGGCCCGCTGCTGAACCTGGGCAACGCGACCGGGCACCCCAGCTTCGTGATGTCCAACTCCTTCACCAACCAGGTCATCGCCCAGATCGAGCTGTTCACCAAGGCGGACGAGTACCCGGTCGGCGTGCACACGCTGCCCAAGCACCTGGACGAGAAGGTCGCCCGCCTGCACCTGGACGCGCTGGGCGTCCGGCTCACCGAGCTGACCAAGGAGCAGGCCGGCTACATCGGCGTGCCGGTGGAGGGCCCGTACAAGTCCGACCACTACCGCTACTGACCAGATCACCGACCCGATGAGCGAGCGGCCGCCCGGCGTCCCGTCCGATATCGCGGACGCCGGGCTGGCTAGCGCGGGCCTGGCCAGGATCGGCTGGGCTCAGCGGTCCATGCCGGTGCTGACCGGCATCGGCGAGGTCTTCGTTGCGGAAAAACCGCTGGCCGGCCGGACGATCGCGGCGTGCCTGCACGTGACCGCGGAAACGGCGGTGCTGGTGCAGACGCTGCGTGCGGGTGGTGCCGAGGTCTACCTGGCCGCCTCGAACCCGCTGTCTACCCAGGACGACATCGCGGCGGCGCTGGACGCCTGCGGCGCGGCCGTGGTGTTCGCCCGCGCCGGGGCCGACCGGGTGGCCTACGAGGAGCACATCCACCGCGCCCTGGACGCCGGTCCGGACCTGGTCGTGGACGACGGCGGCGACCTGATGGAGGCGCTGCACGCCGAGCGGCCCGACCTGCTCGGCAAGGTCATGGGCGGGTGTGAGTCGACCACGGCGGGGGTGATCCGGCTGCGCCGGATGGCCAGCGACGGGACCCTCGCCTTCCCCGCGGTCGCGGCGGACGCCACCGGCACCCGGCTCATGCTGGACAGCATGTACGGCACCGGGCAGTCCACCATCGACGGGATCCTCCGGGCCACCAACATCATGCTGGCGGGCCGGACCGTGGTGGTGGCCGGGTACGGCTGGTGCGGCCGGGGCATCGCGCAGCGGGCCCGCGGGCTCGGCGCGCAGGTCATCGTGACCGAGGTCGACCCGGTCCGGGCGCTCGACGCGATGATGCAGGGCTACCGGGTACTGCCGATGGCGGACGCCGCGCCGCTCGGCGAGGTGTTCATCACCGCGACCGGTTCCCGCGACGTGATCACCGCCGCCGCACCTGGCCGCGATGCGGGACGGTGCGATCCTGGCCAACGCCGGCCATTTCGACGTCGAGATCGACGTCCGGGCGCTGGCGGCGCTGGCCGTCAGCGTGGAGCGCGGCGTGCGGCCGCACACCGACGAGTACCTGCTCACCGGCGGCCGGCGGCTGCTGCTGCTGGCCGAGGGCCGGATCGTCAACCTGGTCGCCGCGGAGGGCAATCCGGCCATGGTCATGGACGTGTCCTTCGCCGGGCAGGCGCTGGTGCTGGCCTGGCTGGCCCGCGAGCATGGTTCGCTGCTGCCGGGCGTGCACCGCGTCCCGGACGCGATCGACGACGAGATCGCCCGGCTCGCGCTCGGCGCGACCGGCGCCGCCATCGACGAGCTGACCCCTGCCCAGCAGGAGTACCTCGACTCCTGGCAGCAGCCCTAGCGCCCCTCACCCCTCTGGCCCACCAGTACCACCCCGCGACCGGCGGGCCCGACATTTCACGCGCAGCGTTCGCGTTAATCGGGACAAATCACCCGCCACGGCGCACGTCGCGCGGGAAATGTTCCGGGGTAGGGACTGGTCTCAGCGTCAGCGAGGGGGGAGGAAGCCGCCGCGGCGGGGCGGCGGGGCACCGGTCAGGGACTGGCGGGACGGCTGCGGACGGTGGGTCGCTTGGGGCTGGCAGGACGGGAGGGTCACCGGCTGGCCGTGGGACTGGAGGGATATCTGGGGCCGGTGGGACGCGAGAGTCCCCGGCGGGTGCGGCGGGGGCGCCCGGGCTGGCCTGGGCGGTCATCCGGGCGTGCGCACGCTCCGCGGCGCTCGGCGAGCACCGCGGACAGGTAGTCGGGCGGGCTCGTGCCGGCCGGCGGGGGCGGGGTCACCTGGGCCGTCACCGCGGCCGCGATCCGCGCGGCCGAACTCCTCCCGGGCCGCGGGGGTGAAGTCGTAGTACCGGCTCAGGTACTGGCGGGCCGTCTCCGCGGTGGCGTCGGTCAGCCCGGACAGCTCGGCCGTGGCCGCCCACGCGGCCAGGGCCGGGGGCAGCGCCGACATCGGGGCCGTCGTACCGCGCCGGCCCGGCAGCCGCTCGGTGATGACGAACGTGCCGGCGAAGATGTCGCCCAGGCGCTTGCCGCCCGACGACAGCAGCGAAGTGACCAGCGCGAGGAAGCCCAGCGTCAGCCAGATCTCCAGCACCGCGGCCAGGGCCCGCATCAGCGCCTGGCGGAACCGCTCCGGGCCGCCGTCGTCGCTCACCACGCGCAGCCCGAGGGCCAGCTTGCCCAGCGACCGGCCCCGGCTCAGGGTCTCGAAGAGGGTCGGGTAGCCCACGATGATCAGCACCGACACGGTCAGGGAGATCGCCGCGACCGCCGCCGCGTCCAGGCCGCCGCCTGCCCCGGCGGCCAGGGCCACCCCGCCCAGCCCGAACAGCAGTATGAGCTGGATCGTGATATCGATCATCAGGGCCAGGGTGCGGCTCGGGAAACGGGCGAAGGGCACGTCGATGACGACGGCCTCGCCGGTGATCACCTCAGCCACGCGCGGTTCCCCAGTCTGTTAGTAGGCTGCCTGGAGTGGACGTTGACGCCTTTGTAGCCACACACCAGGCCGATTGGGCCAGGCTAGACGAACTCGTCCGCCGCCGCCGGCGGCTGACCGGCGACGAGGTCGACGAGCTGGTCGCGCTGTACCAGCGGACCACCACCCACCTGTCCGTGCTCCGCTCCGCCGGGCAGGACCCGGCGCTCGCCGCCCGGCTGTCCAGCCGGGTGGCCCAGGCCCGGACCACGGTGACCGGCTCGCACGTGCCCGCCTGGTCGGCGGTGAGCCGGTTCGCCCTCGTGTCGTTCCCGGCCATGGCCTACCGGGCCCGCTGGTGGTGGGCCGGGAGCGCGGGCGGCTCCATCCTGGTGGCGGTCCTGCTGGGCTGGTGGGTGGCCCGCTCGCCGGGGGTGCAGGCCTCGCTGCTGCCCGGTGCCCAGGTCCGCCAGCTGGTGAACCACCAGTTCCGGGGCTACTACTCGCAGTACGCGGCGAGTTCGTTCGCCGCGAAGGTGTGGACCAACAACGTGTGGGTCGCCGCCGAGGCGCTGATCTTCGGCGTGCTGCTCGGGCTGCCCACCCTGCTGGTGCTGTTCGGGAACGCCGCCAACGCCGGGGTGGAGGGCGGCCTGATGGTCGCCCACGGCCGGGGCGGGGAGTTCTTCATCCTGATCCTGCCGCACGGGATGCTCGAGCTGAGCGCGGTGTTCCTGGCCGCCGCGGCCGGGCTGCGGCTCGGCTGGAGCATCATCGACCCGGGACCCCGGCCGCGCGGGCGGGCACTGGCCGAGGAGGGCCGGTCCTCGCTCACGATCGCGCTGGGGCTCATCGTGGTGCTCCTGGTCTCCGGGCTCATCGAGGCGTTCGTGACGCCGTCGTCGTTGCCGGCCTGGGCCCGGATCGGCATCGGCGCGGTGGCCGAGGTGGCGTTCCTGGGCTACGTCATCGTGCTCGGGCGGCGTGCGGCCGCCGCCGGGGCCAGCCCCGACATGGAGTTCGCGCCCGATGTGGTGCCCGTGGCCGGCTAGCCCCGTGGCCCTAGCCCCGTGGCCCGCAGCCCCGTGGCCGGCTAGCCCCGTGGCCGGCTAGCCCCGTGGCCGCTAGCCCCGTGGCCGGCTAGCCCCGTGGCCGGAGCCCCGTGGCCGGCAAGCCCCGTGGCCGGCAAGCCCCGTGGCAGCCTGGCTGGCTGATCCAGTTGCCGCGGCGCGCTGATTCAGTGGCCGGCCGGGACCAGCGTGGAACGGATCGTTAGAGGCGGCCGGTGGCCTTGAGTTCCAGGTAGGCGTCGGCCAGCGCGGACGGCAGCCGGTCCGGCGGGGCATCCACCACGCTCACGCCCTGGCGCCGCAGCCGGGCCGAGATCCGGTGCCGCTCGGCCTGCGCGCCCTCGGCTGCGGCGGCGTCGTAGAGGCGGCCCACATCACCCCGGGCCGCCGCCATCTCCGCCACCCGCGGGTCGGCCACCGCCGCGATCATGACCATGTTCCGGGACACCAGCGGCCCCAGCCGGGGCAGCAGGCCCTCCTCGATCACCGCCGGATTGAGGTCGGTGAGCAGCACGACCAGGCAGCGGTGCCGGGCCACGGTGAGCACCGCGCTGACCATCGCGGCCATGTCGGTCTCGGTCAGCTCGGCGTCCAGCGGCGCCATGACCGTGGTGAAGGAGGCCAGCAGCGAAGACCGCGGGGCGCCCAGGACCCGGGCCCGCACCCGGCGGTCGAACGCGATCAGGTTGACCCGGTCACCGGCCCGGGCCGCGAGCGCGGCCAGCAGCAGCGTGGCGTCCATCGAGGCGTCCAGCCGCGGGATGCCGCCGACCCGGCCCGCCGAGGTCCGCCCGGTATCCAGGACGATCAGGATCCGGCGGTCGCGCTCGGGCCGCCAGGTCCGGACCATCACGTCACCCCGGCGGGCCGCGGCCCGCCAGTCGATCGACCGGACATCGTCGCCGATGACATACTCGCGCAGCGAGTCGAACTCGGTACCCGGCCCGCGCAGCAGCGAGCGGTGCTGGCCGTCGAGCTGGCGCAGCTGGGACAGCTTCTCGCCCAGGTGCCGCCGGCTGCCGAACGGCGGCAGCACCCGCACGCTCCACCCCACGCGGAGACGGCCCTGCCGGGCGGCCAGCCCCAGCGGCCCGAACGAGCGGACGATGACCGACGCGGAGACCTTGTCGCCACGCCGGTCCGGGGTGAGCGTGCTGACCAGCGTGGCCTGGCCGCCTTTCGCGGCGGTCAGCGCCGCCTGCCCCGGCTCCGGGTGCGCGCTCGGCGGCCAGGCGGCGCGGACCTGGGCCCGCAGCGGCCGGCGGCCCGGGTTGTGCACGGTCACCGCGGCCGACGCCGACTCGCCCAGCAGCACCCGCGTGTCCCCGGACCGGGTGACCCGCAGCCGCCGGACGCTGGCCGCCAGCATCAGGTCGGCGAGGATCCCGGCCAGCAGCAGCGCGTTGACGGCCAGGAGGGCCGCGCCGTTCCGGAAGGCCAGCACGACGAGGGCGCCGAGCAGTGCCGCCACGGCCGCGCGGCCGGTCAGCGCCATCAGGGGATCACCGCGGTACGGGGATTCCGCGGGGGACTGGTCACCGCGGTACGGGGATTCCGCGGGGGACTGGTCACCGCGGTACGGGGACGGAGGCCAGGACCGCCTCGAGCACGCCGTCCGCCGACGCGCCCTCGATCTCCGCTTCCGGGCGGAGCTGGATCCGGTGCCGCAACGTCGGCCGGGCCAGCGCCTTCACGTCGTCCGGCGTCACATAGTCGCGGCCGGCCAGCCAGGCCCAGGCCCGGCTGGTGGCCTGCAGCGCGGTGGCCCCGCGCGGCGACACCCCCAGGCGCAGCGACGGCGACTGCCGGGTGGCACGGCACAGGTCCACGATGTAGCCAGCCACCTCCGCGGCCACCCGGACCTCGCGGACCGCCGCGGACGCCGCGGCCAGCTCGGCCGGGCCGGCCACCGGCTTGATCCCGGTGGCCGCGAGGTTGCCGGGGTCAAATCCGGCCGCGTGCCGGGCCAGGATGCCGATTTCGTCGTCCCGGCCGGGCAGCTCGACGGTCAGCTTGACCAGGAAGCGGTCCAGCTGCGCCTCGGGCAGGGGATAGGTCCCCTCGTACTCCACCGGGTTCTGGGTCGCCGCGACCAGGAACGGCTGGGGCAGCGGCCGGGGCTGGCCTTCCACCGACACCTGCCGCTCTTCCATGGCTTCGAGCAGCGCGGCCTGCGTCTTCGGCGGGGTCCGGTTGATCTCGTCGGCGAGCAGCAGGTTGGTGAACACCGGACCTTCGCGGAACTGGAAGAGGGCGGTCTTCGCGTCGTAGACCAGCGAGCCGGTCACGTCACCCGGCATCAGGTCCGGGGTGAACTGGATCCGGGTGCTGCGCAGGGACAGCGCGGCGGCCAGGGAGCGCACCAGCAGGGTCTTGGCTACCCCGGGCACGCCTTCGAGCAGGACATGACCCCGGCAGAGCAGGCAGATCACCAGCCCGGTCAGGACCGGGTCCTGGCCGATGATGGCCTTGCTGACCTCGGCGCGCACCGCTTCGAGCGCGCCCCGTACGTCGGCGTCCAGGGCCTGGTGTCCGGCGGCCTGGTGTCCGGCGGCCTGGGCCTGGTATTCGGCGGTCGGGGCCTGGTGTTCGGCGGTCACTGCGTGCGTACCTCTCCCTCGAGAGCGTCAATATCCTGCCCCAGCGCGACGAGCGCCGCATCGTCGCGGGGCGCCGGCCCGTACAGGATGGCCTGGACCGCGCCGGGCTCGCGTCCGGTCAGGCCGGCCACCGCCGCACTTACCGCGCCGGCGTCCGCGTCCGCCGGCAGCGCGAGCCGGGCCGTGATCCGGTGCCGGGCCGCGTCGCGCAGGACCGCCGCCGCGCGGCTCCGGGACCGCCGGGACCGGTAGAGCCGGCCGTGCCCCTCCACGGTCTCCGACGCACGGACCACCACGGGAAGCGGCTCGGCGACCAGCGGGCCGAGCCGCCGGGTGCGCCACAGCGCGGCCAGCCCGGCCGCGACGAACAGCTGCAGCGTCACCAGGTAGGCCGGCCCGGGGATCTCCTGGAACAGCGTTTTCGGCCCAGCCGCGGTGATGGCCGGGGGGCTGGGCACCAGCCAGACGACCCGCGGGCTGCCACGCAGCAGGTTCAGCGCCAGGGCCGCGTTCCCGCGGTGGGCCAGGGCGGCGTTGGTCAGCGGCACGCCGCTGCCCAGCACGGTGATCGTGCGTCCCCTGGCCTGGTAGCGGATCAGGGTGGGATGCCCGTCCACGCGGTAGCACTCGGCCGCCGCGGCGGGCGCGCCGGCGGGCGTGCCGCCCGCGCCGGGGGCGGCCGCGCTGCTGACCCGCAGGAGCACGCCGCCCATCGCGGCGTCGCCGGCCACCGCCGCAGCGGACAGCGGGCAGCCCGGGAGGACCGCGCGGACCTCGTCAGCGCCTGCCACTGTGACCTGCGGCCCGGTGGTTCCGGTGGGCCCGGTGGTTCCGGCGGCTACGGTGGCCTGCCGGTTCAGCGCGGCCAGCACGGCGCTGTCCGGCTCCGCCACCATCACGTTCACGGGCAGCCGGGCCAAGTCACCCAGCTGCGCCCGGCTGAGCAGGTAGGGACTGGTGATGACCAGCGCCGGGGCGTGGCCCGGTCCGGCCGGCCCGCCGGCGCCCGTGTCGGAGGCGGCGTCCGGGTCACCGGCCCGGGCTGCCGCGAGGGCCGCCGTCACGCTGTCCGCCCGGACCACCGTCTGCCCGCGCTGGGCCAGGAGGTCGGCCAGTGCCCGGGTGCCCTGCGGCCCGGGATTGCCCGGATCGAGGTAGCCGGTGGTCGGCGGGGCGGGCGTGAGCAGTGCGATCACGATCCCGCCCAGCAGGACCAGCGCCAGCACGGCGAGCGGCGCCCGCCAGCGGCGCAGCGGGCCGCCCGGTGGCGGCGCGGCCCGGCCCGCGAGACGGGGCGCGGCCAGGCTGGCGGCCCCGGGTGCGGCGGCGCTGGCCGGCCCGGGCGCGTCCAGGCCCGGGCCCGGGCCGGTGAGCACCGGTGCCGGGCCGGTCATGTCGCTCCGCCCGCGCTCGTCCCGGTGCCGCCGGTTCCTGCTCCCGCGCCGGTGCCTGCCCCGGCTCCGGCCAGGCTGGCCCCGGCTCCCGCCAGGCTGGCGCCGGGCTTCGGGACGGCCGCCCTGATCCGCGTGTCCAGGTCGCTGACCAGCGCGTAGTTCTCCTGAGTACCGGGCCGCTCGCCGTAGCAGATGTCGTCGAACATGAGGGCCGCGCCGCGCAGCGCGGCCGCCTCGGCGGGCAGGGCCGCGGCGGCCTCCTCGGCCATCTCGTTCGCGGTGCGCCCGGCCCGGGGGGTGAGCACGGCCCGCTCGTCCAGTTCCCGCGCGATCGCCCGGACACGTTCCAGGATGGCCCCGGCGTAATCGCCCGCGGCCGCCAGGCGGCCGGCGCGGAGCCGGTGATCCGCCGCGCTGAGCGGCCCGGAGCCACCCAACGGCTGGCCCGCGGCCCGGCGGGACCGGGCGAGCGGCCCGGTCCGGCTCAGCACCACGGTGATCACCGTGGCCAGCAGCGCGGCCAGCGCGACCGCCGCCCACCAGCCGCCCGGGAAGGCCCGCCCCGCCTGGGACAGGTCGTTCAGCAGTTCGCCGATCCCGTTCAGGATCCGCTGGGTCAGTGACTGGTGCGGGTGGTAGATGGCCTTGGACAGCTCGGCGCGGGCCAGCCGCTCCCCGGCTTCGCGGCCCGTCAGGGAGCCGACCGGCCCCCCGGAGGTCACCACGGCGGCGGGGCCCCCGCGGCCGTGGGAGGGGCGCCGGGAGCCGGGGCCGGGCCGGCCGAGGGTGGCCGCCACACGGTGGCGAAGTCGTCCCCGGACGGTCCGCCGGGCTGGCCATTCCCGGGCTGGCCATTCCCGGGCTGGCCGGTGCCGGACGCAGCCCGCAACGCCAGGTCCAGGCCTTCCTTGCGCATCCGCATGTCCACGTAGAGCAGGACGGTCACCCCGGCGGTGATCGGCCGGGTCACGGTGCCGGCCGCGATGGCGCCGATGACCAGGATCACGGTCGCGACGACGCCGCTCCCCGACACGGCACCGAGGAAGGTGAACGGGAGCTGCAGGATGCCGCCTGCGACGGCCACGATGATGCCGGCCAGCAGCGTGATGCCGAACACCCGCCAGAAACTCCGGGTCACCAGGCGCCAGGACCGGGCCAGGGCCCGGCCCGGGCTCTCGTTCTCCAGGACCACGACCGGCGTGACCAGGCTGAGCATGGTCGAGAACCAGATGGTGAGGACCAGGGCCGCAAGCCCCAGGAGCGCGAGGATCGCGTACACCGCCGGGGGCGCTCCGGCCACGAAGGCGATGCCCACGATGAGGCCGAGGATCAGCAGCGGCCCGAGCCCGGCCAGCAGCACCAGCAGGGTAGCCAGCAGCAGGCTCGGCAGCCGCGGGCGGGTGGCCCGCCAGGCGTCCGCGGCGCTGATCTGCTGGCCGCCGACTCCCCGGGCGATGATCGGGGCGAGCAGGCCGGCCAGGATGGCCTGCACGATGAAAGTCAGCAGCAGGGCCAGCCCGAACGCCGGCACCGCCACCGCGACGATCCGGCCGACCAGGTGCGTGGCCTGGGCCGGCGTCAGCTGCTGCCCCGGGGTGGGCAGGTTGAGGCCGCCCAGGTTGAGCAGGGTCCGGGTGATGATGGCGGAGATGACCGCCGAGATCGTCATGACCACGGCGGCGAGGCCCAGGACGGCTTTGGGGTTGCGGCGGATAGAGGCGAAGGCGCCGTCCAGGATCTCGCCGACGCCCAGCGGCCGGAGCGGGATCACGCCGGGCTTGGGTGCGGCCTCGCCGTACCGCGGCCACTGGCCGGGAGGCGGCGGCCCGTAGCCCGGCGGCCCGGAAGCCGGCGGCCCGTAGCCCTGCGGTCCGTAGCCCGGCTGGCTGGGGCCGGGCTGCCTGTGGCCGGGCTGGCTGGAACCCGGCTGCGCGTAGCCTGGCTGGCTCCACCCGGGCCAGCCAGGCGGGTCCGGCTGGCCGGTTCCGGGCTGCCCAGTTCCGGGCTGCCCAGTTCCGGGCTGCCCAGTTCCGGGCTGCCCAGTTCCGGGCTGCCCAGTTCCGGGGCTGGCCGCCCGGGCCGTACCCGCCGCCGGGCGGGAACCATGGCTGGGGCCGCTGGGCCTGCCCGTCCCCTGGCGCGTCCGACGACGGACTGTCTGTCATGGTTCTCCTTCGCGGCACGCGGCCGCAGAACTGCTCGCCGATAGCCGGGCTGGCCCCCTCGTCCCCGCTGGCGCCCATACTCGCACGAAGCGGGGGCGTCATGAAGTCCAGCCAGCGGAACAGCGCCGGGCCGGAACCAGGCCTGGCCGCCCCCGCGGCCGCTCGTTCGACCTGGCCCGGGCCGGGAGGCAGACTCAGATCATGAACGTGCCCACGTTGCAGTGGCTCGACCCGCCCCGCGGGCCAGCGGTCGCCCTGCTCGACCAGACCCGGCTGCCGGCCGAGGAGAAGGTCCTGACCTGCGAAACCGTTCCCGAACTGGTGGATGCGATCCGCCGCCTGGTTATCCGCGGCGCGCCCGTGCTCGGCGTGGCCGGCGCGTTCGGGGTCGCGCTGGCCGCCGGCCGGGGCGATGACGTGGCCGCCGCGGCCCGGCTGCTCTGCGAAGCCCGGCCGACCGCCGTGAACCTGGCCTGGGGCACCCGCCGCGCGCTGGCCGCCTACCAGGCCGCGCTCGCCGCCGACCCGGATCCGCACCACCACAACCAGGAGCCCCAACGGTCCGCCCGGGATGCCGCCCTGGCCGAGGCGCGGGCCATCGCGGCTGATGACGCCGACGCCAGCGCGGCGATGGCCCGGCACGGCCTCAGCCTGATACCGGAGGGCGCCCGGGTTCTCACGCACTGCAACACCGGGGCGCTGGTCTCGGCGGGCGGCGGGACGGCCTTCGCGGTGATCCTGGCCGCCCACCAGGCCGGGCGGCTGGCCCGGCTCTGGGTGGACGAGACCCGCCCCCTGCTGCAGGGAGCCCGGCTCACCGCCTACGAAGCGCAGCGGGCGGGCATCGACTACGCGGTGCTGCCGGACTCCGCGGCCGCCGGGCTGATGGCGAGCGGCGCGGTGGATGCGGTGCTCACCGGCGCGGACCGGATCGCGGCGGACGGCAGCGTGGCCAATAAGGTGGGCACCTACAGCCTCGCGGTGCTCGCGAAGTACCACGGCGTCCCGCTGGTGGTCGTGGCGCCGGTGTCCACGATCGACTTCGGCACGGCTACTGGCAGTGAGATCGTCGTGGAGCACCGTAGCGAGCAGGAGGTGACCACCCTGGGCGGGCAGGTGATCGCCCCGGTGGGCAGCGCAGCGTATAACCCCGCGTTTGATGTCACGCCGTCTGCCCTGGTCAGCGCCCTGGTCACAGAGCATGGTGTCACCAAGCCCGTCACTGCGGGTAACCTACGTCTGCTACGTACTCCTCCGGCTCCGCGGAAGAGTGCCCTCACCGATGTTTCCATGGAACTATGAGGCTCATGAAAGGTCGTGTCCTCGTCGTCGATGACGACGCAGCCCTGTCCGAGATGCTCGGCATCATGCTCCGTGGCGAGGGATTCGAGCCAACCTTCGTCTCGGACGGGGACAAGGCGCTGGAGGTGTTCCGGGACAGTCATCCCGACCTCGTGCTGCTCGACCTGATGCTGCCGGGCATCGACGGGATAGACGTCTGCCGGCAGATCCGCACCGAATCCGGTGTGCCTATCGTCATGCTCACCGCCAAGAGCGACACTGTTGACGTGGTCCTGGGGCTCGAGTCCGGCGCGGATGACTACATTGTCAAGCCGTTCAAGTCGAAGGAACTGATCGCGCGGGTCCGGGCCAGGCTCCGCCGGACCGATGACCCGGCGCCCGAGATGCTGCAGATCGTGGACGTAGAGATCGACGTGGCGGGGCACTCGGTCAAGCGCAACGGGCGGCCGGTCAGCCTGACCCCGCTGGAGTTCGACCTGCTGGTAGCGCTGGCCCGCAAGCCGCGCCAGGTGTTCACCCGCGAGGTCCTGCTGGAGCAGGTCTGGGGTTACCGGCACGCGGCGGACACCCGCCTGGTTAACGTGCATGTGCAGCGGCTCCGGGCCAAGATCGAGAAGGATCCGGAGCACCCGGAGATCGTGGTGACCGTACGCGGCGTGGGTTATAAGGCAGGACCGGCCTGATCAAGGAGCCGGCCCCGGCCCGGCCAGCAGGGCGGGTCACCAGGGCCGGGAGTGTCCCGATCGGTGTGAAGAAGGGCGATGGAGGGGGCAGCGAGCAGCAGCGAGGCGGGGCGCGGGCCGCGCGGTAGCGGATTGCCCGGCAGCGGACTGCCTGGTGGCGGTATAGCTGGCGGCGGCATGTCCGGCGGGGCGATCCCGGTCGGCGGCCTTACCGCAGGCAGCCTGATGCTGCCCGGGCCTGGGGCCGCGGAGCCCGCGGGCGTACTGCCCGGCCTGGGCCTGGGCCAGCCTCCCGGCCGATCCCGGGTCGCCCTGCTCGTCCGGCGGGCCGGCCGCTCGTCTGCCGCCCCGGACGCGCCGCGGTCTCCGGACGCTCGACCGCCAGGCGCGGGTGGTCGCCGCGCGGATGCGACGGCGCTGGCACCGTTCACTCCAGCTGCGGGTCGCCGCCACGACGCTGGTGATCTGCGTGGTGGTCGTCACGGTGCTCGGGTTCTTCCTGGTCCAGCAGATCGAGAGCGGGCTGCTGAACAGCGCGCGGACCTCAGGCGCGCACCAGCTGGCCGAGGGCCTGACCGTGGCCAGGGACGACACCGGGCTGGCGGGCTCGCCCGCGGACCGGGTCAAATCGCTGCTCTCGCTGGCCTCGACGCTGCAGGGGCTGAGCGGGCCCGGCGATAACTTCGATGTGGTGATCTTCGCCCAGCCGTCCGGTGATTCCGCGTTCGCCGGCACGTACGGGAACCAGAACCTCAGCCCGGAGAGTGTCCCGGACTCGCTGACCCGCAAGGTGAGCGCGGAGCAGCAGCACTTCCGGACGGATGACCTCTGGTCCTCCCCGACCCTCATGCGTTACCTGCACGGCCGCGCGGCCGCCCCCGGACTGGCGATCGGCGGGGTGATCGACCGGCATGACCAGCTCTACTACCTCTTCCCGCTGGATGAGCAGCAGGCCACGCTGAGCCTGGTGCAGCACGCCATGCTCTTCGGCGGACTGGCCCTGGTCGCGCTGCTGGTCGGCATCGTCTCCCTGGTTACCCGCTGGGTGGTGGTCCCGATCCGGGAAGCGGCCGGGGCGGCCCAGCGGCTGTCCCACGGCCAGCTGGACGAGCGGATGCCGGTCCGCGGCACCGACGACCTGGCCGCGCTGGCCCGGTCGTTCAACGATATGGGGGCCAGCCTCCAGGAGAAGCTGCACGAGCTGCAGGAGCTTTCCAAGGTGCAGCGGCAGTTCGTCTCCGACGTGTCGCACGAGCTGCGCACCCCCCTCACCACGATCAGGATCGCCGCAGACGTGCTGTTCGCGAGCCGGGAGCAGCTCATGCCGGCCGCGGCCCGGTCCGCGGAGCTGCTGGAAGGCCAGCTGGAACGCTTCGAGTCGCTGCTCGCCGACCTGCTGGAGATCAGCCGCTACGACGCGAACGCGGCTACGCTGGACGCGGAGTCCGCCGACGTGTGTGACCTCGTCCGGCGCGCCGCCGCGGACGCTGAGCAGCTCGCGGCCCGGCGTGGAACAAGGATCGATTTCCGGCTGCCTCCTGAGCCCTGCGTCGCCGAGGTGGACCGGCGCCGCGTCGAGCGCATCCTCCGCAACCTGCTGGACAACGCGGTCGAGCACGGCGAGGGCCGGGATGTGGTCGTCACGGTCGCCGGGGACCGGGACGCGGTGGCGGTGGCCGTCCGCGACCACGGCGTGGGCTTCGGGGCCGCCGAGGCGCAGATGGTGTTCGACCGGTTCTGGCGGGCGGACCCCGCGCGGGCCCGCACTACCGGCGGCACCGGCCTCGGCCTGGCCATCGCGCTGGAGGACGCCCGGCTGCACAACGGCTGGCTGCAGGCCTGGGGGGAGTGCGGGAAAGGCTCCGTCTTCCGCCTGACGGTGCCCCGGACGGCGGGGGAGGAGCTGGCCGGCTCGCCGCTGCCCCTCGGGCCGGATGAGGCCGAGCCCGGGCCTGAGCTCATCCATGCGCCGCTGCCCCTGCGGGGCAGCCCGGCGCGGCCGGGCCCGGAACTGACCGGCGCCGGGTTCGCCGGGATCCAGTCCACCGGCACCCCGCGGAGGGGGACCGAGCCGGACGGCCCGGGTAGCACGGGCGCGGTCAGTGACTAAGGCGGCCCCGCTTCGCTGGCTCGCGGCCGCGCTGGTGAGCCTGACCCTGGCGGCCGGCTGCGCGGACGTGCCGACCAGCGGGCTGTTGCAGCACACCGCGCTGCCGGCGGGCTCCGGCGGCGGGCAGTCGGGCTCGGACTGCTGCGGGCTGATCATGAGGGCCCCGGGCCCCGGCTGGGGCCCGTCGCAGATAGTCCTGAACTTCCTGGTGGCCAGCGCCAGCTTTAACAATTCCCACGCGATCGCCCGGCAGTACCTGACCAGGGCGGCCAGCCGGTCCTGGCAGCCGGGCCCCGGCCCCGCGGTCACCGTGATCGCGCAGCCGCCCAGGATCACCTCCTCCCAGACGCCGTTCGGGTCGCAGCACACCGCGGTGGTCGATATCAGCGCGCAGGAGCTGGGCCAGGTCAGCGCCAGCGGCCAGTACGACCCGGCGGCTGGCGGGCGGGCGCAGCTGAATCAGGCCTTCACCCTGCAGCTGGTGGACCGCCAGTGGCGGATCACCACCCTGCCCTCCAGCGGGGTGAATCAGCCGTCCAGCGAGCTCCTGCTGACCAAGGACCTGTTCCAGCTGGCCTACCAGCCGCGCAACCTCTACTACCTGAATCCTGCGGGCAAGGGCAGGGACCTGGTGCCCGACCCGGTGTTCGTCCCGGTCGACTCGGCGGATCCGGCCGCCGATCTGGTCCGGGCCCTGCTGGTCAGCCCGCAGGGCTGGCTGGGCGCCGTCCTGTCCGCCTTCCCGCCCGCGGCCACGCTCCGCCGCCCCGTGGAGATCCTGCCGGGCAGCCGGACCGCCGTGGTCGATCTGAGCCTGCCCAAGTCCGCGACCAGCGAGGCGTCGCTGGCGGGGATGGCGGCCCAGCTGGTCTGGACGCTGACCAGTTCGTCGTACGGGTTCACGGCCATCCAGGCGGTGAAGCTGGAGGTCAAGGACCACGTGTGGACTCCGCCCGGGGCCACCAGTGCCGTGCTGAGCCGCAGCAACTACCCGCAGCCCGCGCTGGAGCCGCCCAAACCCGGGCACCCGTACTTCCTGGGCAGCAACGGGGCCGCGCGGGTGATCGGCCGGCAGGGCAGCAGCGCGGTGCCGGGCCAGGCGGGAACCGGCCAGATCCCGCTGACCAGCATCGCCGTCTCCCCGGACCAGCGCTACCTGGCCGGCATCGGGGGGTCGACGCTCTACACCAGTTCCCTGGCCGCCGCGGCGAAACCGCACGCCAGCGCGACCGCGCGGGCGCTGCAGACCCGGATGAGCGATACCTCGGTCACGTCGCTGAGCTGGGATCGCTACGACAACCTGTGGGCCGCGGGCACGTCCGGCGGCAAACCCCGGGTGTGGATGCTAGCGGCCTCCGGGGGCAAGCCGGTCAGCGTGGGCCTGCCTGCGCACGTCCGGTCGGTGACCGCGTTGCGGGTCGCCCCGGACGGGGTGCGGGTGGCCATGATCGCCAAGGTCAGCACAGGCAGCGGCACGGGCCCGCAAACCGAGGTGCTGCTCGGTGCCATCGTCCAGGCGGATAACCAGGTGACGCTGTCCAGCGCCGGGCAGATTGGCGCGGACCTCGCGACGCCCAGCGCGCTGACCTGGTATGACGCCGACCACCTGCTGGTCGTGAACGAGGCCGCCTCCGGCCCCGCGCTGGAAGTGGTGCCGGTAGACGGGGACCGGTCCTCGTATCAGAACATCGAGCCGGGCATGACGTCGATCGCCGCGGCGGGCCCGGATAACAGCTTGTTCGCCGGACTGCAGGGCGGCCATCTGGCCCGATCCGTGGGACTGGGTGAGCTGTGGACCCAGTTTGCCAGCGGCCGGGCCGTGACCTACCCAGGCTGATGATGCGCCCGGCATCGGTCCCGTGCTGAAATCCGCCACCCTGCCGCGTTGCTCCCGATAGCTATCCGCCCAGGTACCGGGCTGTGCCGAAGAAGACCTCCCGGGCTCCTGACATCTGGCCCCGGGCAGGCTAGCGTCGGGCTATGGCACCCGCCCGGGTCCGTGGTTGCGCTGTGCAGGGTTTCCCCGCAGGGGGGAGCCCGGCTAGGCAAGCCGATGCCAGCCGCAGGCGAAACGGCCCACGTAAGGCGACTTGTCGTCGACCGATCACGGTGCGGCTTAGAGGTAAGTCCTGCCCCCCCGGGAGATCAGATGTCTCCCGGACCGGGAGAAGGGCGGTAGTGGCAACAGGCCGCGAATCCCTCAGCAGGCGGATGTGGGGACGAAGACCAGGTCGGCCGGGCGGGTGTCTTTCCACACGAGACGGTCGAAGGGGGTTTCCCACGTGGACATCATCTTCCGAGGGCGGCGCACCGGCATCCAGGAGCGCTTCCGCGACTACGCCACAGCCAAGCTAGGCAAGATCGTGAAGCTCGACCAGAAGACCATCAGCATCGATGTGGAAGTGACCCTGGAACGTAATCCGCGCCAGTCCGCCCAGCGGGAACGGGTCGAGCTGACGCTGAACTCACGAGGCCCGGTGATCCGGGCGGAAGCAGCCGCTGACGACAGGTTCATGGCGCTCGACCGGGCGCTGGCCAAGCTGGAGACGCACATGCGCCGGGCCGGTGACCGGCGTAAGGACCGGAACACGGCGCACGTCTCCCCGGTGGAGATGCTGCCCGCGCAGCCGTCCGGAGTGCCCGGCAACGTCGCGGTGGCCAGCGCCCCGGCCACGGAGCCTCCCGGCGAGACGGTAGCGCCGTCCGTCCGGGCAGCGGCGCTCGCGGCCCGGACCGCGGCGGCCGACGGGGAAGACTGGCGCGGTGGCGAGGACGCCGACTGGCCGGATACCGAGCTCGAGCTGGACGGCGTGGTGCCCATCGCGATGGAGGGCAACGGCCCGCTCGTGGTCCGGGAGAAGTTCCACTCCGCGACGCCGATGACCATCGACCGCGCGCTGCTCGAGATGGAACTGGTCGGTCACGACTTCTTCTTGTTCCGGGACGAGACATGCCACCTGCCGAGCGTGGTCTACCGCAGGCGGGGTTACCACTACGGAGTGATCCGGCTGGTCGAAGAAGTGCTCAGCCGGCCAGTCCGGACGACTGCCCGGCACGTGCCGGCCGATTGAACCGGGGGGGCAGCAGAGAACCAATGTGCTGGTGAGGCTGCCGTGCCGTGGGCAGCCCGCCGAAATGCCGGGTTGGCGAGCCCCGGTTTGCGCGCGTGCCCCCGCTGCGCCAGAGTTTGACCACTGGCCGCAGTGGGGGGCGCCGCGCAGGACCTTTCCGGCCGGCAGCCGTACCGGGAAGACCGGCAGGTCCCCAGCGCGGCAGTACCCCGAGCAGCATGCCTGGACGCAGGGTCAGAGAGGAGGCGCTATGGGCGGAGATCCCGCGGTACGCACAGTTCCCGGGGCGGGCACAGATCTCCAGGCCAGCGCCGGTTCGGCGGATCCCGCGAGGTCCGATCCGATCCGTGCCCTGATCGTGGATGATCACGCGCTGTTCCGCCGCGGACTGGAGATGGTCCTCGCCGCCGAGGACGACATCGAACTGGTTGGTGAGGCGAGCGACGGCACCGAGGCGGTGGAGAAAGCGGGCGAGTCGCTGCCCGACGTCGTCCTGATGGACATCCGGATGCCCAGGAGCAGCGGCATCGAAGCCTGCCGGGCCATGAAGGAAGTGGCTCCCAGCTCGAAGATCGTCATGCTGACAATCAGTGATGAGGAAGAGGACCTCTTCGAGGCCATCCGCGCCGGGGCCAGTGGCTACCTGCTCAAGGACATCCCGCTGGACGAGGTGGCGGACGTGGTCCGCGCCGTGCACGGCGGCCAGTCACTGATCAACCCGTCCATGGCCGCCAAGCTGCTCACCGAGTTCGCGGCGCTGGCCAGGCGGGACGGGGACGAGCCGCCCGAGCAGCAGGTCCCGGCGCCCAAGCTCACCGACCGCGAGATGCAGGTCCTGAAGCTGGTGGCCAAGGGCATGAACAACCGGGACATCGCCAAGGAACTGTTCATCTCGGAGAACACGGTCAAGAACCACGTGCGGAACATCCTGGAGAAACTCCAGATCCACTCGCGCATGGAAGCGGTGATGATCGCCGTCCGGGAGAAGCTGATCGAGTTCAGCTGACCGGTTCACCGCCCGGGCCCGGGCGGCCGCACCCGCCGTCCCGGGTTCAGTGGCTGCCCTGGGCCGGCCTCACTGAACCGCCACTTCACGACGGTGAGGTAAAGACTCCCAGTCGTGCCCCGCAGTCCTTGGCAGCGCTGTATATACCCAGTATTATTCTCAGCATGCTACTGAACGAGGCGTCGCCATGAGCGTCCGCCACGCCCTGCTGGCGCTGCTGAGTGAAGGGCCCAAGTACGGGCTGCAACTGCGGGAGGAGTTCGAGGCCCGTACGGGGGAGGTCTGGCCGCTCAACGTCGGCCAGGTTTACACCACGCTGCAACGGCTCGAACGAGACGGCCTGGTTGAGTCGGACGGTGACGACGACGGCCCGCAGAAGGGGTTCCAGATTACGGCCGGCGGGACCGCGGAACTGGCCGCCTGGCTGCGCACGCCACCCGACCTGGCTTCCCCGCCGCGCGACGAGCTGGTGATGAAGGTGCTGGTGGCCCTGCGGGTGCCGGGCACCGACGTGCATGAGGTTATCCAGGTCCACCGGCGCTACCTGGTGGAGCTGATGCAGCAGTGGACCCGCATCAAGGAGGCCGAGGCCGACTCCGATCTCGGCCTGGGCCTGGTGGTCAACGCTGAGCTCTTCCGGCTCGATGCGGTGATCCGGTGGCTGGATGCGGCCGACGGGCGGCTCAAGCGCGCCGCGGCCGACCCGCCCCAGCCCGCGTCCGCGGCGTTGCCCAGGCTGCGCCGGCGGGTGGGGACCCGGCCATGAACAGCGAATGCTCGACCTGCGAACAGGAGACGGGGCCATGACAGTGCTGGAACTGAGGGACGTGTCCAAGTTCTACGGGCAGGAAGCTTCCCGGGTGGATGCCCTGCGCCGGGTGGACCTGGCCGTCGAGCCGGGCGGGATGGTAGCGGTGATGGGCCCGAGCGGCTCGGGCAAGTCCACGCTACTGACGATCGCCGGCAGCCTGGAGGAGCCCAGCAGCGGGGACGTGCTGATCGACGGGGCGCCGCTGGCCCGGATGTCACGCAACGACAAGGCGCGGCTACGCCGGCGCACGGTCGGGTACGTGTTCCAGGACTTCAACCTGCTGCCCGGGCTGACCGTAGCCGAGAACGTGGCCCTGCCGCTGGAGCTGGACGGCATGGGCGCCCGCAAGGCGCGCAGGGCGGCCGAGCAGGCGCTGGACGGCCTCGGCCTGCGGGACAGGGCGTCCCGGTTCCCCAGCGAGCTGTCCGGCGGCGAGCGGCAGCGGGTCGCGATCGCCCGTGCGGTGGTCGGGGACCGCCGGCTGCTGCTGGCCGACGAGCCGTCTGGCGCGCTGGACTCGGTGAACGCGGAAGCGGTCATGCGGCTGATCCACGAGGCGTGCAAGCGAGGCGTGGCCGCCGTCGTGGTGACCCACGACGCCCAGCTGGCGTCCTGGGCCGACCGGGTGGTGTTCCTGCGTGACGGCCGCGTCGTGGACCAGACCGCCCCGCTGCCCGGCCCCGAGTCCCTGCTCACGCCGGGCCAGACTCCATGACCACGGCGCTGCGGGAACGCCCCGCGCCCGCGGGAGCTGCGGGTAACGGGGGCGCTCCCGCCCGGCGCGCGGTGATCCGCTGGGCCTGGCGGCTGCTGCGCCGCGAGTGGCGCCAGCAGCTGCTGATCCTCGGGCTGGTCACGGTCGCGGTGGCGGCCACCATCGTCGGGGCGGCGGTGGCCACCACCACGCCCCCGGCGGCCAACGCGGGATTCGGCACCGCCCAGGACCAGGCCACGTACCAGGCGCCCGACCCCCACCTGGCCAGCCAGATCGCGGCGCTGCGGCAACGCTTCGGCCGGGTGGACGTGATCGAGAACCAGGCCGCCGCCATCCCGGGCTCGATCAGCACCTACGACCTGCGGGCGCAGAACCCGCACGGGCCGTACGGGCAGCCGATGCTCTCCCTGGTCAGCGGGCACTACCCGGCTGGCCCGGGCCAGGTGGCGGTGACCAGCGACCTGGCCGCGACCTTCCACCTCAAGGCCGGTGACCTCTGGCGCGCCGGCGGCACGGCCCGGCGGGTCACCGGGATCGTGACGAACCCGCAGAACCTGGTGGACGAGTTCGCTCTCGTCGTCCCGGGCCAGGTCACCGCGCCGACCCAGGTCAGCGTCCTGTTCGACGCGCACGGGGTGCCCCCGCACAAGATCGGGCCGGGCGTGTCCACGCCGCACTCGGCGTCGTCGGGCAACGTGCTGAACCCGGAGACGATCGTCCTCGCCCTGGCCACGGTCGGCATGCTGCTCATCGCCCTGGTGGGGATCGGCGGCTTCACCGTGCTCGCGCAGCGCCGGCTGCGGTCCATGGGGCTCCTGGCCGCCCAGGGAGCCACCGCCAGGAACATCCGCCTCGTCGTCCGGGCCAACGGGGTGCTGGTGGGCCTCGTCGGCGCGGTGGCCGGGTTCGTGCTCGGCCTGGCCGCCTGGCTGGCCTACCGGCCGAGCGTCGAGACGGATGCGCATCACGCGATCGGCGCCTTCCAGCTGCCGTGGACCGTGATCGGCGTGGCCCTGGCCCTCGCCGTCATCGCCACCTATTTCGCGGCGGCCTGGCCAGCCCGGGCGATCACCCGGATTCCCGTCGTAACCGCCCTGTCCGGGCGGCCCGCGCCGCCCAGGCAGCTCCACCGCTCGGCGCTGCCCGGCCTGATCCTGCTCGTTGGCGCCGCGGCCCTGTTTGCCTACTCCGGCACGACCAACGGCAACGGCAGCGGAGCGCTCGTCCTCGTCCTCGGCTTCGTCGCCCTGATCGCGGCGGTGATCCTGCTGGCCCCGGCGTGCCTCACGCTGCTGGCCAGGCTGGGCCGGCACGCCCCGATCGCGACCCGGCTGGCCCTGCGTGACCTGGCCCGGTACCGCGCCCGCTCAGGGTCAGCTCTCGCCGCTATCACCCTCGGACTGCTGATCGCCGTGCTGGTCAGCATCCTGTCCGCCCAACGCTTCGGCAACGTCCTCGACTACGCCGGCCCGAACCTGGCGTCGAACCAGCTCATCGTTTACACGCCCAACGGCCCATATGGGGGCGGTGGCCCGGGCAGCGGACCCAGCGGCCCGGTGACCGGGAGCAAGCTGGCGTCGATGGCGACGGCGGCGCACGGCATCGCGGCTGCGCTCGGCTCGCACGAGGTCGTCGAGCTTGAGTCGGCCGGTGCCTCAATGAACCACGCCGCGTCAGGCCGTCAGTGGTCCGGGCCGGTCTATGTCGCCACCGCGCAGCTGCTCCACGCCTTTGGCATCACCGACTCGCAGGTCAGTCCCCGCGCCGACATTCTCAGCATGCGGCCCGGGCTGTCCGGCATCACCAAGATGCAACTCACCTACGGCGCCGGGCCAGGCGGCCACATCGGCCCGGGCGGGGGCGGCGGCAACGGCCCAGGCAGCCAGCAATCGTTCCCGTGCCCGAAGAACCAGTGTCTGGCCAACCCGGTGATCCAGGAGGTCAGCGCGCTTCCGTCCGGCACGTCGGCGCCCAACACAGTGATCACCGGCCATGCCATCCGCACGCTCCACCTAGAGTCCAGCGTGTCGGCGGACGGCTGGCTCATCCAGACGCCGAGCCCGCCCACCGCCACGCAGATCACCAACGCCAGGCTCGCCGCCGCCGCGGCCGGGCTGACCATCGAAACCAAGAACAGCATCCCGTCGGTGGCGGTGATCATCAACTGGGCCACCGTGTTCGGCATCGTGCTGGCGCTGGGCATCCTGGCCATGACGCTCGGCCTGATCCGCAGCGAAACCGCTGGGGACCTGCGCACCCTGGCCGCCACGGGGGCCAGCGGCTGGACCCGCCGCATGCTGACCGCGGCCACGGCGGGTGCGCTGGGGCTGGCCGGCGCGGTGCTCGGCACGGTGGCGGCCTACACCGCGGCCATCGGCTATGCCTGGGACAACAAGCTCGACGGCCTCTCCGAGCTGACCAGCGTCCCCGTCACCAGCCTGCTGCTCATCCTGGTGGGCATGCCGCTCGCGGCCGGGGTGGCCGGCTGGCTGCTCGCGGGCCGCGAACCGGCCGCCATGGCGCACCAGCCGATGGAATGAGGGTGGGGTCAGCCGCCCCGGCCCGGACCGCGGCCGCGCGTCACGGCAGGGCCCCGTCAGCCAGCGCCCTATCGGAGAGAGCACGGCGCAGGCGCGGCACCAGGTCCGGGCGGTTGACCTGGCCGATCTCCACCGTCGAGCAGCCCACCCAGGCGGCCGCCTCACGCAGCGCCCGGGCCATCGGGACGACGGCGGCGGCGGAGTCCAGCGAGAGCTGCCGGGCGACCAGGGTCTGGCCCTGGCGGACCGGATCGACCCGGCCGAGCAGGCGGCCCCCGGCCAGCAGCGGCATCGCGTAGTACCCGTGCACCCGCTTGGCCCTGGGCACGTAGGCCTCCAGGGTGTGCTCGAAGCCGAACATCCGCCTGGTGCGCTTGCGGTCCCAGAGCAGCGAGTCGAACGGGGAGAGCAGGGTGACCCGGTGCCGCCCGCGCGGCGCCTCGGCGAGCGCCGCCGGGTCGGCCCAGCCCGGCACCACGGTGCTGGCCGCCCTCCGGCCCGCTCCCGGCCGCCCCGCTCCCGGCCGGGCGGTCACCTCGATCTCGACCGGGGTCAGTCCGGCGGCCAGCGCGGACTCCCCGGCGAGTTCCGCGTGCCCGGCCTGGCCGTCGGTCAGCTCGCGCAGCCGGTGGTAGTCGATCAGGTCGGGACGGGTGACCACGCCCAGGGCCCGTGCCGCCACCCCGGCCAGATGGGCCAGGCATGCCCGGTCGTCCGGGTCACGGTCCAGCAGCTCGGCGGGCAGGACCCGCTCGGGCAGGTCATACACGCGCCGCCAGCCGTCCCGGCGCACGCAGATCACCTCGCCCACGTCCAGCAGCCACTCCACGGCGATCTTCGTTTCCGACCAGTCCCACCAGGGACCCCCCGCCTTGGCCCCGCCGAGCTGGGTGGCGTTGAGCGGGCCCTCGGCCCGCAGCCGGGCCAGCACCTCGGCGCAGGTGCGCTCGTGGCTCTGGTGCCAGCGCTTGCCCCGGGCGCGCAGCGCGCGGCGGCGGAACGCGTACCACGGCCACTCCTCCAGGGGGAGGATGCAGGCCGCGTGCGACCAGTATTCGAAGGCCGCCGGCTGGCGCGGGTGCCAGTAGGCGCGCTCGATCCGGTCCCGTGGCACCGGGCCGAGCCGCGCGTACGCGACCAGCTCATGGGACCGGGCCAGCACGCTGATCGTGTCCAGCTGCACCGCGCCCAGCCGGCGCAGCATGGCGGGCACACCGCCGCGGCGGCCGCCCGCCCCGAGGAAGCCCTGCGCGCGCAGCGTGAGCAGCCGGGCCTCGTCGGCCGAGAGGGACAACTGGGGAGCTGGTAGGAGAACGGTCGCCACAAGACGTGCAGCCTAACGGGGGGCACCGACATTCCGGCCGGGTGCGGCTGCCGTCAGCTGGCCCGCGGCCAGCCCCGGAGCTGGCCTGAGCCGGGGTGGCCCGGCCGCCCGGGCCGGTTTAGTACCAGTCGTCGAAGATGTTGGTGGACGCGGCGAGCAGGGCGCCGACCACGGCCAGGCCCAGGCCGGTCCAGAACAGCCACCAGATCGTGCCGAAGACGAGGGCCAGGCCGCCGATCAGGAAGCCCACCATGATGATGGTGACGGCGACCCAGGACACCGGGCGCCCGTGGAACGGCTCGTAGTGGCCGGGGCTGGCGGGGGCGATGTCGCTGCGGGTGCCCTCATCCGTCCCGGCGCCGGACCTGAGGTCCGTTCCCACCTGGTCCGTCATGAGCGCCGCTCCTCTCCTCGTCCACCGGTTCCTCGCCACCGGTTTCCTGCCACGGGGGCGGGCAGGCGCCGCCGTGCCGGGCGGGACTGCCACCGCTGGTACATATTGTGGCGGGAAACCCCGCCCCGTGCGCGCCCGCCCCCCTGGAATGCGGAGTGAGCCAGGCGCGTTCCTGATTAGCCAGGCTGGGCACGCCACGACCAGGCCGGGCGCGCTCGCACGCGACAGCGTAGCGGGGCGGCGCGCGGGCCGGGTAGCCCGGCGCCCGTAACCGGCCCCCGGTCACAGCCGGGCTGCGGGTGGCTTTCCCGGATTGGGGCCTTCGTTCCCCCCGCCCGGGAACCCTGACGCGGCCACGACGTTCTCAGAACAGCAACGTTCCGCCGGGGTGCACGCGTGCGGCTCGGTTTCGTTGCGTGTCTGGCCTACCATGACATGTGACGGGTGGCACCCGTTGGCCACTGACTGCCGTCCGCCGGGAGGCCGTTTCGCCGGCCGCCACCCGGCAGGCGGCAGCCGTCCGGCCGGCCGCCACCCGGCAGGCCAGTCCGCTGGCCGGCCGCCTGGGTGGCGCTGTCTTCCGGCCACAGTGTTTTCCGGCCGCGGAGTTTCCGACCACAGGGTTTCCGGCCACAAGAGGTTCCGGGTAGCCGGCCACGATCCGCGAGGAGCGCGACAAGAAGTGCCAGCCATCATCGACAATGTCCTGCGCGCGGGTGAGGGCAAGACCCTGCGCAAGCTCAAGCGGATCGCGGAACAGGTCAACTCGATCGAAGAGGACTTCGCCGCGTTGAGTGATGCGGAACTGCGCGCCATGACGGACGAGTTCCGGCAGCGGCTGCAGGACGGGGAGACCCTCGACGACCTGATGCCCGAGGCGTTCGCCGCGGTCCGCGAGGCGGCCAACCGCACGCTGGGCCAGCGGCACTTCGACGTGCAGCTGATGGGCGGGGCCGCGCTGCACATGGGCAACATCGCCGAGATGCGGACCGGCGAGGGCAAGACCCTGACCTCGGTGCTGCCCGCCTACCTCAACGCGCTGAGCGGCGAGGGCGTGCACGTCGTCACGGTCAACGACTACCTGGCCAAGCGCGACTCGGAGTGGATGGGCCGGGTGCACCGCTTCCTCGGCCTGGAGGTGGGCGTGATCCTGGCCCAGCAGCCGCCGGAGGACCGCCGCAAGCAGTACGAGGCCGACATTACCTACGGAACCAACAACGAGTTCGGCTTCGACTACCTGCGCGACAACATGGCCTGGGGCCTGGAGGAATGCGTCCAGCGAGGGCACCACTTCGCGATCGTGGACGAGGTCGAACTCGATCCTCGTCGACGAGGCGCGGACCCCGCTCATCATCAGCGGGCCGGCCGAGCAGAGTGCCCGCTGGTACACGGAGTTCGCCAAGATCGTCCCGCGGCTCCGCCGCGGTGAGGATGGCGAGGGGGACTACGAGGTCGACGAGAAGAAGAAGACGGTCGGCATCCTCGAGTCGGGTGTGGAGAAGGTCGAGGACTACCTGGGCATCGACAACCTCTACGACCCGGTCAACACACCCCTGGTCAGCTTCCTGAACAACGCCATCAAGGCCAAGGAGCTGTACAAGAAGGACAAGGACTACGTCGTGGTCGACGGCGAGGTCCTGATCGTGGACGAGTTCACCGGCCGGATGCTGCACGGCCGCCGGTACAACGAGGGGATGCACCAGGCCATCGAGGCCAAGGAAGGCGTGCAGATCCAGAACGAGAACCAGACGCTGGCCACGATCACGCTGCAGAACTACTTCCGGCTCTACGACAAGCTGGCCGGGATGACTGGCACGGCCATGACCGAGGCGAACGAGTTCGCCCAGATCTACAAGCTCGGCGTGGTGCCGATCCCGACCAACAAGCCGATGGTCCGGCTCGACGTGGCCGACGTCGTCTACCAGACGGTGCAGGCCAAGTTCGAGGCGGTCGTCAACGACATCGCCGAGCGGCACACCCAGGGCCAGCCGGTGCTGGTCGGCACGACCAGCGTGGAGAAGTCCGAGATCCTGTCCCGGATGCTCAAGCGCCACGGCGTGCCGCACGAGGTGCTGAACGCCAAGTACCACGAGCGTGAGGCCGCGATCATCGCGCAGGCCGGGCGCAAGAGCGCGGTCACCGTGGCCACCAACATGGCCGGCCGCGGCACCGACATCATGCTGGGCGGCAACCCCGACTTCATCGCGGACATCGAGCTGCACCAGCGCGGCCTGTCCCCGGTGGACACGCCAGAGGACTACGAGGCGGCCTGGTCTGCGGCGGTGGACAAGGCCAAGGCCGCGGTGGCCGAGGAGCACACGGAGGTCGTCGGGGTCGGCGGCCTGTACGTGCTGGGCACCGAGCGGCACGAGTCGCGCCGCATCGACAACCAGCTCCGCGGCCGGTCCGGCCGCCAGGGCGACCCGGGTGAGTCCCGGTTCTACCTGTCCCTCGAAGACGACCTGATGCGCATGTTCAACGCGGACAAGGTCGCGCACTTCATGGAGTGGCTGAAGACCCCGCCGGACGTGCCGATCGAGTCCAAGGCCGTGACCCGGTCCATCCGGTCCGCGCAGACCCAGGTCGAGCAGCAGAACTTCGAGATCCGCAAGGACGTGCTCAAGTACGACGACGTCCTGAACCGGCAGCGCAAGGTGATCTACTCCGAGCGTCGCCGGGTTCTCGAGGGTGCGGACCTGCACGAGCAGATCCGGCAGATGATCGACGAGGTGATCGAGGGTTACGTCGCCGGGGCGACCAGCGAGGGGTTCGCCGAGGAGTGGGATCTCGACACGCTGTGGTCCGCGCTCCAGGCGCTCTACCACCCCAAGCTGACCGTGGCGGAAGCAGTGGAGGAGGCCGGCGGCGAGCAGGGCATGGACGCCGAGGCCCTCGCCGAGGTCATCCGGGCCAACGCCCAGGAGAGCTACGACCAGCGCGAAGAGGAACTGACCCCGGAGATCATGCGTGAGCTCGAGCGCCGGGTGGTGCTCGCCGTGCTGGACCGGAAGTGGCGCGAGCACCTCTACGAGATGGACTACCTGCGTGAGGGGATCGGGCTGCGCGCCTGGGCCCAGCGTGACCCGCTGGTCGAGTACCAGCGCGAGGGCTTCGACATGTTCAACGCCATGATGGAGGGCATCAAGGAAGAGTCGGTCGGCAACCTGTTCAACCTCCAGGTCGAGGTGCAGGAAAACCCGATCGTCGAAGAGGCAGACGGCTCCGCGCCGCTTGCGGTCCCGGGCACGCCTGCCGCGGGCGGCGGCCCCCCGGCGGCCCGGCCCGCCAACGGCACCGGCGCCGCTACCGGGTCCCAGAACCAGCCACGGAGCCGCGCTGGCGGCCGGTCCCGTGCCGCGGCGCGCGACGGCAACGGTCAGGGCGGCAACGGTCAGGGTGGCAACGCGCAGGGCGGCAACGGGCAGGGCGGTAGCGGGCAGCGGGGCGCGCACGCCGCCCCGGCCGGGGACGCGGCGCCGCCGGTCGTGGCGCCGGGGCTCCAGCGGCCGCAACGGCCGGCCAGGCTGCAGTACTCCGCGCCGTCCGCGGACGAGCCCGGCCAGGTCGAGCAGCGCTCCAGCACCTCTGCCGAAGGAGACCAGTTCAGCCGGGTCGGCCGCAACGACCTGTGCCCCTGCGGCTCGGGCCGGAAGTACAAGCGCTGCCACGGCGACCCCCGCAACCGCGCCGGCGCATAGCGGGCCGGCCCTGAGGGCCGGCCCGCCCGGGCCGGGCCGGGGTTATGCGGCCTCCACCTCGGTGCACAGCCACCGGGCCTTCCCCGGCTGACGTCCGGGGAGCGCCCGGGGTGGCGGGCTGTGCTCCAGGCGGATGGCCAGGGCGCGGACCCGCGGCCCGAAGCTGACCACCACGGTCATCTCGATCACGTCGGACGCGGGCCGGAACGCCACCACCCGGCGTAGCTGGGGCCGCTGGCCAGCGGCGAGCATCGGGCCCAGGCGCTGGATCCGGGCCCGGGCGCGCTCGGTGGCCCAGGACGATATCTGCCGCGGCGGCCGGGATCCGGCCAGCGTTTCCACCAGCACCTGCGCGAACTGGCCTGGCCACGCGCCGTCGGCCGGGCGGGGCGGCCCGCCGGGCCGGGGCGGCGCGTCATCGCCAGGCGGGTGCGCCCGGCCAGGCTGGTCCCTGCCCTCCGGTCCGTTCCCGGCCTGGGCCTGCCGCCCCGCCTGGTCCTGCCCTCCGGCCTGGGCCTGCCCGCTGGGCTGCTCCAGCCGGCCCGCCCGGGTTGCGCCCGGGCGGCTGGCGGTCTCCGCTGGACGGCCCGGGTCTGCGAGCCGGGCGGGACGCGGTAACAGCTCGTCGTCGTAGGGCGGCGCCGAGTCGGGCACGGGGCACAGCCGGACCCCGTCCGGATCGGGCAGCGGCGGCCCGGGGACCCGCGGGCAGCCGCGCCGCCGGCCGCCCGGCCCGGAATCCGGCCTGGCCCCGGGTGGCTGTGCTCCGGGTGGCTGTGCTCCCGGTGACTGCGCTCCCGGTGATTGGGCCCCGGGTGGCTGGAAGGGCGGTGTAGGCATGGGGACCTCCCGGAAATCGGCGACGGAACGCGAGTCTGCTGACGGTGCGCGGCACCGGGCGATCCGACCGGCTCCGCGCCGTACTCTTCGAGTTGTACCGGCCGCCAGTGACATTTCCGCTGGAGCCTTCCACCCGCACGGATCCCGCGTAATCATGGGAGACTGTGCCCGCTCCCGGGCGGGAATGTGCCTGCCCGGGACTCGGTTGCAGGGAAGAGCCGGACCTCGGGACCGAGTCCGGACCTGCCGTCTCAGGAGAGTTGCCTTGTCGCTTCCACCGCTGGTCGAACCGGCTGCTGAGCTGACCGTGGACGAAGTCCGCCGCTACTCGCGCCATCTGATCATCCCGGACGTCGGGATGACCGGGCAGAAGCGGCTCAAGAACGCCAAGGTGCTCTGCGTGGGCGCCGGCGGCCTGGGTTCCCCCGCCCTGCTGTACCTGGCCGCCGCGGGTGTGGGCACCCTCGGCATCGTGGACTTCGACGTGGTCGACGAGTCCAACCTGCAGCGCCAGGTCATCCACGGCCAGTCCGACATCGGCCGGCCCAAGGCCGAGTCCGCCCGGGACAGCATCGTGGAGATCAACCCGTACGTGAACGTGATCGTGCACAAGGAGCGCCTCGACTCCGACAACGCGATGCAGATTTTTGCCGATTACGACCTGATCGTGGACGGCACGGACAACTTCGCGACCCGGTACCTGGTCAACGACGCGTGCGTGCTGCTCGGCAAGCCGTACGTATGGGGCTCGATCTACCGCTTCGACGGCCAGGCCAGCGTGTTCTGGGCCGAGTACGGCCCGTGCTACCGCTGCCTATACCCGGAGCCCCCGCCGCCGGGAATGGTCCCGTCCTGCGCTGAGGGCGGCGTGCTCGGCGTGCTCTGCGCGTCCATCGGCTCCATCCAGGTCAACGAGGCCATCAAGCTCATCGTCGGCATCGGCGAGCCACTGGCCGGCGCTGATGATTTATGACGCCCTGGAGATGACGTACCGGTCGGTCAAGGTCCGCAAGGACCCGGAGTGCCCGGTGTGCGGCAAGAACCCCACGGTCACCGAGCTGATCGATTACGAGGAGTTCTGCGGCGCGGTGTCCGAGGAAGCCCAGGAGGCGGCCGCCGGATCCACGATCACGGCCCGCCAGCTCAAGGACATGCAGGACGCGGGCGAGAACATCTTCCTGGTCGACGTGCGTGAGCCCAACGAGTACGAGATCGTCTCGATCCCGGGCTCGGTGCTCATTCCCAAGGGCGAGTTCCTGTCCGGCGCCGCGCTGGAGCGCCTCCCGCAGGACAAGCGGGTGGTTCTGCACTGCAAGTCGGGGGCCCGGTCGGCGGAATGCCTGGCGATCGTCAAGAACGCCGGGTTCGCCGACGCGGTGCACGTGGGCGGCGGCGTGCTGTCCTGGGTCGCCACCATCGACCCGTCGCTGCCCTCCTACTGATCCCCTCTAACGACTGATCGCGGCCGGGCACGTGCGAGCGTGCCCGGCCTTGCGTGTTCGGGCCCCTAACCTGCCCTTATCCGGGCAACCTCGCCGTGCGCCCGGTGCTAGGGGAGGAGCAGGCCGTACCATTCCGGTGTGGCTAAGCATCCGGCGCCTCCGGGTGGCGGCGGCGACCCGGCGCCGGAGGGAACCAGCGCGACGGAGCCGCGAACGCATACCTCACCGTCCGTAACGGCTTCCCCGCGCTCTGCTGTTCCGGGGGGACGACCCCCCGCTCCGCTTTCCCGGGGGACTACCCCCGGAGCCCCCGGCCCCGGCGAGTGGCCGGCTCGGGGGGAACCCGGCTCCGCCGCGCCCCGCTCTGCTGTCCCGGGGGGGCGACCCCCCGGAGCCCCCGGCGAGTGGCCGGCTCGGGGAGAACCCGGCTCCGCCGCGCCCCGCTCTGCTGTCCCGGGGGGGCGACCCCCCGGAGCCCCCGGCGAGTGGCCAGGCTCGGGGAGAACCCGGCTCCGCCGCGCCCCGCCTCACCGGCCATGCCGCGCGGCCCAGCCAGGAGCAGCGGCGTTACCGGCTGGTCCTGGTGGGCTCAGTGCTCGCGCTGATCGGCCTCTGCGCCTCGGTCGGCTCGGTCGTGCTGCATGTGCTGCCGCGCACGTTCAGCCGGGGACAGCAGCAGCAGCTCGCGGCCTGGGAGGTCGGCAAGCGCTGGCGGACCTGGCCCGCGGGCCGGATCTTCCCCGGGGCCGTTCCGTACCAGGTGCCCGCCACGGCGCTGGACAGCGGCAGCCCGGCCCGGCTGTCGGCCACCCGGATCGGGATCGCCCCGGCCGCCTCCTGCCGGGCCGCGACCAGCCAGAAGGTGTGGCCGGTGCTGTCCCGCGAACACTGCACCACGGTGCTGCGGGCCACCTACCAGGACTCGACCGGGACTTTCGCGGTGACCGTCGGGATCGCGGTGCTGCCCAGCCCGGGCCAGGCGAGCGACGCCCTGCGCGCGCTGCCCGCGCGCGCCGCGGCCGCCGGGGTGCGCGCCGTCCCGTTCGGCCGCTCGCTGGCCGCCTCGTTTACCGATGCCGCCCGCCAGCTGTCCGGTGTTTCCGCGGCCGGGCCTTACCTGATCATGTCCACCGTCGGCTACGCGGACGGCAGGCACCGGGTCCATGAGTCAGCCGATCCCTACGACAAGGACGAGATGCTGGGCGTCGCGGACGGGATAGCGGACTGGATAGCCACGCGGCTCGGTGCGTCCCCCCCTCCCGCCAGCTGCCCAGGTGGGCCTGGCATGCTGAACGCCCCCCGGACGCCGCGCCGGGCCGCGGCCAGCCTGCTCATGCTGGCCCTGCTCGCCGCGGGCGGGGCAGCGGTGGCGGCCCCGGCCCGGGCCGACACCGTGCGAGACGCGCAGATGTGGGTCCTCGACGCAGTGAGCGCACCGTCCGCCTGGTCAGTGACCAGGGGCCAGGGCGCGACGGTCGCCGTGATCGACAGCGGCGTCAACCCGTCCGTCTCCGACCTGGCCGGCTCGGTCACCACGGGCCCCGACCTCACCGGGGTGCGCACTTCGCCAGGCAACCCCAACTGGGGTGTGCACGGAACCTGGATGGCCTCGCTGATCGCCGGGCACGGGCACGCCGGCGGGGGCAGCGGCATCATGGGCGTGGCCCCGGCCTCCAAGATCCTCTCGATCCGGGTGGTGACCGACCGGCACGACCCCGGGTACTCCGCCTACGAGCACGAGTCGGACGGCCGGGTCCAGGAGGCGCTGGCCCAGGCCATCACGTACGCGATCAGGCACCGGGCGGACGTGATCAGCATGTCGCTCGGCTACGGCGAGCCCAGCACGGTGGTCCGGTCCGCCCTGCAGGACGCCCTCGACCACGGCATCGTCGTGGTCGCCTCGTCCGGCAACTCCGGCAACTCGGCGAACGTCGGCCACGCCGGCCAGGCCCCCTACTCGTTCCCGGCGGACTACCCGGGTGTGCTCGGCGTGGCCGCGGTGTCCCGCAGCGGGTCACCGGCCGGCTTCTCCAGCGACAACCTGTCTGTCCAGGTCGCCGCGCCCGGGGTCAACGTGCCGGCCCAGGGCCGGGACGGCCAGTACTGGCTGGTGAGCGGGACCAGCCCGGCCTGCGCCCTGACCGCGGGTGTCGCCGCGCTCATCAAGGCGAGGTACCCGGGGCTGGCCCCGGCCCAGGTCGTGCAGGCCATCACTTCGAGCACCCAGAACCGCCCGGCCGGCGGTTATGACAACAAGATCGGGTTCGGCACGGTGAACGCCGCCGCCGCGCTCGCGGCCGCCGCGAAGACGGCCGGGCAGTCGCGCGGCCCGGCAAGCGCGGCCACCACGCTGCACTTCGGCGGGGGGGCCGCGGCGGTGCTGCCAGCGCCGATTACCCCGCGGGGCGCGGCCGGACTGGTCGTCGCGTGCCTGTTCGCGCTCGCTTTCCTGGTCGCGGCCGGGGTGGCCGGGAGGCGGCTGCTCGGCCTGCGCCGGGCCCTGTCCCGGGGACACCACGCCGCGGACCGGCCGCCGCAGCCGGTTTGGCCAGGCCCGCGGGTTCACGCCACCTGGCCGGACCGGGCGGATCTGGGTGCGGAGCAGGCCGTAGGGTCGGCGGACCCGGGTGGCAGCTGGCCGTCCTGGCCCGACTCCCGGCCGTGACCGGCGGACATCGCCCGCCAGCGGCCGGCCGGGAAGGCCCTGGCCGGGAAGGACCCGGTCCAGAAGGACCCGGTCCGGAAGATCGCGGCACCCTGCCGGACTTCGCCAGCCGGGTGCTCGACGTGGCGGACTCGATCCCGCCCGGCCGGGTCATGTCGTACGGCGACGTGGCCGAGTACCTGGGGCAGGGCGGTCCCCGCCAGGTGGGACGGGTCATGGCCCTGTGGGGCGGCAGCGCGCCGTGGTGGCGGGTGGTGCACGCCGATGGGTCCCTGGTCCGCGGGCACGAGCGGGCCGCGCTCGAGCGGTACCGGGCCGAGGGTACGCCGCTTCGCCCGTCCCCGGACGGCCCGCCGTCCCGGGTGGACATGCGCGGGGCCCGCTGGGCCGGGGAACGTAGCCGGGCCCGGGCAGGGACCGGGAGGGAACGTAGCCGGGCCCGGGCAGGAGCCGGCGAGGGAACATAGCCCGGCCCGGGATTCGCCTGGTCATTCCGCCCGTGGCCGTACAAATCCCCGCGACACCCGGTGAACCTGACTGCGGATGTCGGTGCCCTCTGCTGGAATGCTGGGCGATGGACCATCACCCGGACGCCTACCGGCTGCTGCGCCGGCCCACGCCGCCAGCCGATCCGCCGCGCCTGGACGCCGCCCAGCAGGCCGTGGTGACGCACGCGGGCGGCCCTCTACTCGTGCTGGCCGGACCCGGTACCGGCAAGACCACGGCCATCGTCGAGGCGGTGGCGCACCGGATCACCGAGCGCCGGATCGACCCGGAACGGGTGCTGGTCCTGACCTTCAGCCGCAAGGCCGCGCAGGAGCTGCGCGAACGGATCACCACCCGGCTGCGCCGGACCACCCGCCAGCCGCTGGCGCTGACCTTCCACAGCTACGCCTACGCCCTGGTCCGGCGGGAGTTCGTGCTGGCCGGCGACGTCCCGCCGACCCTGCTGTCCGGCCCGGAGCAGTTGCTGGAGGTCCGGCGGATGCTCCGCGGCGAGGCAGCAGGCGCCGAAGCGGCGGGCGGCGAGCCAGCGGCTGTCCTGCATCGGTGGCCGGATCGGATCCGGCCCGCCCTGGGCACCCGGGGCTTCGCCACCGAGCTCCGCGATTTCCTGCTCCGAGCGGCCGAGCGCGGTTTGGACGGCCGGGGCCTGGCCCGGCTGGGCCGCACGCTCGGCCGGGACGACTGGGTGGCCGCGGGCGGTTTCCTGGACCGCTACACCGCGCGCTTCGATCTGGCCCCGGTCCCGGCCTACGACTACGCGGAGATCGTCCGGATCGCTGCTGCGCTGCTGAGCCGGGCGGCGACCCGGGACCGCGAGCGCAAGGCCTACGACGTGGTGCTGGTCGATGAGTATCAGGACACCGACCCGGCCCAGGAGGCGCTGCTGCACGCGCTCGCGGGTGATGGCCGTGAGCTCATCGCGGTGGGGGACCCGGATCAGTCCATTTACGGGTTCCGTGGCGCCGACGTGCACGCGATGGGACGTTTCCCGGACCTGTTCCGGACCCCTGACGACCGTCCGGCCGGTGTGGTCGCGCTGCGGACCGGCCGCCGCAGCGGCCCCGTGCTGCTCGCCGCCTCGCGCCGGGTGGCTGCACGGCTCCCCGCCGCGGCTGGCCTGTCCCTCACCGATGGGCCGCCGTTTCCCGGCCTGCGCCCGGCCTCACCGGCCGCGTCCCCGCCCGGCCGTGGCCACCGGGACCTGGTCCCACTGGCCACGGCGGACCCCGGGGCCGTCCGGATCCTGGTGGCATCCAGTGTCAGCCAGGAAGCCGCCGTCATCGCCGACACCCTGCGCCGCGCGCACCTGGTGGACGGCCTTCCCTGGTCGTCCATGGCCGTCCTGGTGCGCTCGGCCACGCGGCAGGTTCCGTTGCTGCGTCGTGCCCTGGCGACGGGAGGCGTCCCCGCGGTCGTGGCGGGCGATGAGCTGCCGCTGGCCGCGGAGCCGGGTGCGCGGCCGCTGCTCGCGCTGCTGCGCTGTGCCCTGCAGCCCGGAGCGCTCGACGAGGACGCCGCTGCCGAGCTGCTCACCGGGCCGCTGGGCGGGACGGACGCGGTCGGCCTGCGGCGGCTGCGGCGGTCGCTGCACGCCGCCGACGTTGCCGCCGGGCTGCCACCGGGGAACCAGCCGCTGGCCAGCGCGCTGCGTGATCCCCGCCAGCTGAGCCTGCTGGGAGGCCCCCCGGCGGCCGCGGCGCGGCGGGTGGCCACGCTGCTCGCGCTGGCCCGGCGCACCGCCCAGGGCGCGGTCACCCCGGCCGGCAATCCGGACGGGGTCCCCGGCACCGCCTACGACGTGCTCTGGGCGGTCTGGGACGCGTCCGGGCTCGGCCCGGCGTGGCAGGCGGCGAGCGCGGCCGGGGGGAACCGGGGCGCGACCGCCGACCGGGATCTGGACGCCGTGGTGGCCTTGTTCGACGCGGCATCCCGGTTCGCCGCCCGGCTGCCACCCGGCTCACCCTCGCTGTTCCTGGAGAGCATGGGCGGCCAGGAGATCCCCGGCGACACCCTGGCCGATCACGCCCCGGAGGGCGAGGCGGTCCGGATCCTCACCGCGCACCGCTCCAAGGGCCTGGAATGGGACCTGGTCGTGGTGGCCGGAGTGCAGGAGGGCACCTGGCCCGACCTGCGGATGCGCTCGTCGCTGCTGGGCATGGACGAGCTGGTTGAACGCGGTGGACACGCAGGCCGGGACCGGGCCCCAGGGACCCGGTGACGCGGCGGCGGCGGCGCTGGTGTCCAAGCTCCTCGACGAGGAACGCCGGCTGTTCTACGTGGCGGTGACCCGGGCCCGGCGCGCCCTGGTGGTCACCGCGGCCGGCGGGGAAGACAGCGAGGACCGGCCGTCCCGGTTCCTGGCTGAGCTGGCCGGCGACGCCGTGGATATCGAGCAGGTCGCATCGGCGGGACGGCACTGGCTGTCGCTGCCCGCGCTGACCGCGGAGCTGCGCCGCGCGGCCGCCGACCCGGCCCGGCCCGGCCCGGTCCGCGCCGCCGCCGCGGCCCAGCTGGCCCGGCTCGCGGCGGCCGGGGTGCGCGGCGCGCACCCGCGGCAGTGGTACGCGCTGACCACGCTGTCCGACCCCGGCCCGCTCACCGGGGCCACCATCCAGCTGTCACCTTCCCAGGTCGAGTCGTTCACCAAGTGCGGGCTGCGCTGGCTGCTGGAGGCCGCGGCCGGCGCCGGCACCTCGGACGTACTGCGGCACCTGGGCACGGTCATCCACGCGGCGGCGGTCCTGGCCGCCGAGGGCACCGGCGAGGCCGGCATCGAGGAGCGCATCGACGACATCTGGCATCACCTGGACTTCGGCAGTGCCTGGTACAACGACAAGCAGCGGGAGCTCGCGCGGCGGATGGTGACCCGGTTCCTGGCCTGGCACCGCGGCAACCCCCGGCAGCTGGTCGCGGTGGAGCAGGCCCTCAAGGTCCGGATCGGCCAGGTGGAGATCACCGGGCGGGTGGACCGGCTGGAGCGCGATGAGCACGGCGGCGGCGTGATCGTGGACCTGAAGACCGGCTCGTCCCGGCCGCCCGACCCGGAACTGGACCGCAACCCGCAGCTCGGCGTCTACCAGCTGGCTGTGCTCCTCGGTGCGTTCGAGCAGTTCGGCCTGGTCGAGCCGGGCGGTGCCGAGCTGGTGCAGGTAGGCAAGGCGGGCCTGAAGGCGGAGGTCAAGGTGCAGCGGCAGCGCGCGCTGGGGGATGACCCGGAACCGGGCTGGGCCGCCCGGCTGGTCGAGACGGTCGCGACGGGCATGACCGGGCCGGTCTTCGGGGCCACGGTGAACCCAGGCTGCCGGGTGTGCCCGGTCCGGACCTGCTGCCCGGTGCATCCCGACGGCGCCCAGGTGACCCCGTGAACTACACCCCGGTACAGCTGGCCCGGTTGCTCGGGCTGCCCGAGCCCACCGCGGAGCAGGCCGCGGTCATCGGGGCGCCGCCGCGGCCGCTGGCCGTGATCGCCGGGGCCGGCTCGGGCAAGAGCGAGACGATGGCGGCCCGGCTGGTCTGGCTGGTTGCGAACGGCCTGGTCCGGCCCGAGCGGGTGCTGGGCCTGACCTTCACCAGGAAGGCCGCGGCCGAGCTCGGCCAGCGGGTGCGGACCCGGCTGGACGGGTTGCGGAAGGCCAGCCTGCCCGGGATCAGCCTGCCCGGTACCAGCCTGCCCGGGCCGGGCCAGGCCAGCGCCACGGTGCAGCCATCCGAGGCGGCCGGCCTGGAGGGCGAGCCGGTGGTCTCCACCTACCACGCCTACGCCGCCCGGCTGGTCGCCGACCACGCGCTGCGCGAGGCGCTGGAACCGACGCTGCGGCTGATCACCCCGGCAGTGGCCTGGCAGATCGCGGCCCGGGTCGTGTCCGGGTACGGCGGGCCGATGGACGCGGTGACCTGGTCACCGCCGGCGGTCACCGCGGCCGTGCTGATGCTGGCGGGCGAGCTGGCTGAGCACCTGCGGACGCCCGACGAGGTGACCGGGGTGGGGGACTGGCTGGAGGTGCAGGCCGCGGCGCTGCCCGGCAGGTTGCCGGGCGCGGTGCGCAAGATCCTCGACTGCCAGCGGGCCCGGGAGCAGCTGCTGCCCATGGTGGCCGGCTATGCGCGGGCCAAGTCCGAGCGTGAGGTCATCGACCACGGCGACCAGGTGGCTATCGCCGCCCGGATCGCGGCCCGCCACCCCGAGGTCGGCGCGGCCGAACGGGGCCGCTATCAGGTCGTGCTGCTCGATGAGTACCAGGACACCAGCCAGGCCCAGCTGGTCCTGCTGCGCGCGCTGTTCGCGGGCGGCCACCCGGTGACGGCGGTCGGTGATCCCTGCCAGTCCATCTACGGCTGGCGCGGCGCCAGCGCGGGCAACCTGCGCCGGTTCGGGCGTGATTTTCCCGAGGTCACGGGCAGCGGGCGCGGCCGGACCACGAGCCCGGCCGCGGTGCGCATGCTGTCCACCAGCTTCCGGAACACCGGCCGGGTCCTGGACGTGGCCGCGGCCGTGCAAGAAGGGTTGCGGGCGGTCGCGCCCGAGGTGCCCCGGCTCGTCCCGCCGCCGGGCCGGGCAGCCCGCGGGCGGGTGACCTGCGCGCTCACCGAGACGGCCGCTGACGAGGCGGCCTGGGTCGCCGGGCAGGTCAGCACGCTCCTGGCCCTGCCGCCCGGGGTGGCCCCCGACGGCGAGCCATGGCCGGACAGCCGCGAAGACCGGGTGCACCCGCGCGACATCGCTGTCCTGTGCCGCAAGCGGGCCCAGTTCCCCGCGCTGCGGACCGCACTCGAAGCCCGCGGCATCCCGGTCGAGGTAGTCGGCCTGGGCGGGCTGCTCACCGTGCCGGAGGTCGCCGACATCGTCGCCACCCTGCGGGTGCTGCACGACCCCGGCGCTTCCGCGCCGCTGGCCCGGCTGCTCACCGGCCCCCGCTGGCGGATCGGCCCCCGTGACCTGGTGGCGCTGGGCAAGCGCGCGCGGGCCCTGGCCCGCGAGCAACGGCGCTCAGCCGACCGCCGGGGACGGCCAGCGGACCGCAGTGAGCCGGCCGGGGACGACGACCCTCTGGCCAAGGCCATCACCGACCTGACCGCCGATCCCGGCAGCCTGGTCGAGGCGCTGGATGACCTCGGCGAGCCGGCCGGCTATTCGGCGGCCGGCCACGCCCGCCTGGCCGCGCTGGCCGCCGAACTGCGCGAGCTGCGCTCCCGGGTGGCCCGGCCGCTGCCCGACTTGGTCGGTGAGGTCGAACGGGCCCTCGGGCTGGACATCGAGGTGGCGGCCCGCCCCGGCCGGGACATGGCCAGCGCCCGCGCTGACCTGGACGCGTTCGCGGACGCCGCGGCTGCTTTCGCGGGCGATCAGGAGGAGCCCACGCTGGGCGCCTTCCTGGCCTACCTCACCGCGGCCGAGGAGGAGGAGTTCGGCCTGGAATCCGGGCGGGTCGGCGACGGGGACACGGTCACGCTGGCTACCGTGCACGCCTCGAAGGGCCTGCAGTGGGCGGCGGTGGTGGTGCCCGGGCTGTCGGCCGGGAAGAAGGCGCAAGTGTTCCCGGCCAAGCCCCGGTTCGCGAGCCGCTGGACGGACAACGCGCGGCTCCTCCCGTTCGGGTTGCGGGGTGACGCCGGTGATCTGCCGGCCCTGCCCAGCCTGGAGCCGGGTGCGCTGGCCGCCTTCGGGGCCGCCTGCGCCACGCGGGATCTCGGCGAGGAACGCCGGCTCGCCTACGTGGCCACCACCCGGGCCGCGTTCTGGCTCGCCTGCAGCGGTTACTGGTGGGGCGACGCGTCCTCGCCGCTGGGCCCGTCGGTGTTCCTGGAGGAGGTCAAGGCGGCGTGCGAGGCTGGCGCGGGCACCGTGGCGTGCTGGGCCCCGCCGCCGGAGGAGGACAGCGAGAACCCCGCCCTCGCCGAGCCCCCCTCGGCCGTGTGGCCGGCCGAGCCGGGGGACAGGCAGCAGGATGCGGTCCGGGAAGCCGCGGACCTGGTGCACGAGGCGATGGCGCGGCACCGCGCGGCAAGCACGGGGGCCGGGCAGACCAGCGATCACAGGCCGGCTGGCGGGCGCGGGCGCGGCTGGCGGGCGGCGGGCCGGCTGGCGGGCGCGGGCCGGCTGGCGGGCAGGGGCAGGCTGGCGAGGACGGGGACGCCGGCGAGCACGGGGACGCCGGCGAGCACGGGGACGGGGCACTGAGCGAGGAAGACCAGGCGCTGATTGCGGCCTGGGACACCGATACCGGGCTGCTGCTCGCCGAGCGGGACGAGTGGCGCGCCGAGGCCGCGTCGGCGGTCTGGCTGCCTCCACGGCTGTCCGTGTCCGCGCTGGTCATGATGGCGCGTGACCCGGCTCAGCTGGCCCGGCAGATCCGCCGGCCGATGCCACGGCCCCCCGCGCCGCAGGCCCGCCGGGGCACCGCCTTCCACCGCTGGCTGGAGGAGCGGTTCAGCCAGCAGCGCCTCATCGACCCGGATGACCTGCTCGGCGCCGCCGACGACCCGGGCGCGGGTGATCCCGCCGACGGCGACGCGAATGACCTCGCCGCGCTGCGGGAGCGGTTCGAGTCCGGGGAGTGGGGCAACCGCTGGCCGGTGGAAGTGGAGGTCCCGTTCGAGACGCTGATCGCCGGCCGGCCGGTGCGCGGCCGGATCGACGCGGTGTTCGGGGACGCCCCGGAGGGCGGTTTCGACGTGGTGGACTGGAAGACAGGCCACCCTCCCGGCGCCGCCGAGCATCAGGCCGTCGCGGTGCAGCTGGCCGCCTACCGGCTGGCCTGGGCGCAGCTGGCCGGGGTGCCCGCGGAACAGGTCCGGGCCGCGTTCTACTACGTGCGGCACGACCTCACGCTGCGGCCGGCTGATCTGCTGGACGAGACCGGCCTGGCCGCGCTGATCGAGCAGATCCCGGCCGGAGCCGGCTGAACTTCCCGGCCAGCCTCGGGCAACCCAGCCCTCGGGCAGGCCAGCCCCCAGGCGCAGGCGAAACCCCAGGCAGGCGAAACCCCAGGCAGGCGAAACCCCAGGCAGGCCAGACCCGGTTAGGCCAGCCCCGGTCAGCCCTGGAGATGGCGCTCGAGGGTCGCCACCTTGCTGTCCAGCCCGTCGGTCACGCTGGGACGGATGTCGGCCTTGAGGACCAGACTGACCCGGGGGGCCCGCGCCGCCACGGCGTCCACCGCCCGCCGGACCACATCCATGACCTCATCCCAGTCGCCTTCGACGGACGTGAACATGGCATCGGTCCGGTTGGGCAGCCCGCTGTCCCGGACCACCCGCACCGCGTCCGCGACGTACTCCCCGACCCCTTCGCCCACACCCAGCGGCGTAATCGAGAACGCGACGATCATCGTGTGCTCCGTTCTTCCTGTTTGGCTGCGGCCGGGTGCCCGCCCTCGGGGACGGTGCGGCCGTCAGCCGGGCTGGCGAGCAGCAGCCAGCAGGCCAGGCCGAGCGGGTAGACCGCGTAGCCGAACCGGCTGGCCGGGGCGAACGCGAACATGAGCACCAGCCCGGTCACTAGCCGCCAGCCCGCCGCGCGCTCGTCCCGCGGCGGCCGGAGGATCAGGGACGCGGCCACGCTGAGCCCGGCCAGCAGGACCAGCGCGATGGCCACCAGGTGCCCCGGTCCCCACGCCTCGGCGATCAGGTGACCGGGCAGGAAGCTGGCCGCCGGGCTCTTGACCTTGGTGAGACCGAGCGGGAACAGGATGGTGTTCGATACCACCGCGGCGGGCTGGGAGATCAGGACCGGGCCGTCCACCGCGATCGGCACGGCGATCGTGGCGCAGGCCAGCCAGGCCGCGGCGCGCTTTCCGTCGCGCGTTGCCACGAGGGCGAGGGCGACCGCCAGCGCCGGCCACGCGGTGGCCTTCATGGCCGCGGCCAGACCCAGGGCCAGCCCCGCCAGGGTGATCCGCAGCGCCGGCCGCGCCTGGCTGGCCCGCAGCAGGGCGAGGCCCACGCAGATCAGGGCCAGCACCGGCAGGTCGTCCCCGCCCGTGCAGAGCGGGAACGCGATGATGGGCGAGGCGGTGACTACCGCCGTCCACAGCCAGGGCCGTGGCACGCGGCTCAGGGACAGCGTGCCGGCGAACCCCAGCACGAACACCACCCCGAACCACAGCCGTGGATCCGTCAGCAGGCCGCCGCCGAAGAGGGCGTGCGGGACACCGAACACGGCCAGGGCCGGCAGGTACGGGTTGTAGACGTACGGGTTATGCGCGCTGGCCACCGCGTGCGCGCTCAGATACGGCGTGCCGTGGTGCAGGAAGAGCTCCGCGGAGTGGATGACCACGCCGACTTCCGGCTGTCCCCGCCCGGACCACGCCATCCAGGCCAGCGGGACGATCACGGCCCCGATCAGGCTGACCGCGGTGGCGATCCGGGGTCCCGCCCGGCCAGCCAGCGCCGCGATGGCCGCGGCACCGTACGGGCCTGCCGCCAGCAGGCCCCACAGGCGCTCCGGCGGGTTGGTGCTGAACAGGCCCACCGCACAGGCGAACAGCGCCGACACGGCCAGCAGGACGGCGGCCCCGGCCGGTGTGGTGGCCCGGGCGCGCCCCTGCCTGATCCGCTCCTGGCATCGGCGGGCCCGCTGCCGCCAGAGCTGGGCCTGCCCGCTCCACCACGGCGGGCGGGGGAAGCCGGGCGGGCTAGCGTTGTGGCCGGCGTCGCCGCGTGGCAGGCGGGTCAGCGGTAGCGTCATGTGTCACCACGTTAGAACGCCCGGGCCCCTGGCGTCGTCATGCCGAAGGGTGATGTCTGGCCTCCGCCGGGGGACGGATCTGCGCCCGCGGGAGTAGCCGGCGCCCGGCGTGGTAGCTGCCGGTGCAGCGTGCGGCGAGGGGGAATGGCCCAGGGTGCCCGCGATGCTGGTTCATTAGATAGCCGGCAAGGTCCGGCGAGGAGGGGCTCACCGCTCATGGATGTGCGCGACTACATCGACAGCAACGCGCGGGGATTCTTTGACCAGCTCAAGGCCTGGCTGGCCATCCCGTCTATCTCCGCCGATCCCGGCCGTCACGATGACGTGCGGTCGTCGGCACAATGGCTCGCCGGGCACCTCACCGCCACCGGGTTTCCCACCGTGGAAATCTGGGACACCGGCCCGGCCGCTCACCCGGCCAGCCCGCCGTGTTCGCGCACTGGCCGGCCAGGACCCCGCCGCGCCGACCGTCCTGGTCTACGGTCACCACGACGTCCAGCCCGTGGAGCCTCTCGGCGAGTGGCACTCCCCGCCGTTCGAGCCCGCCGAACGCGACGGCCAGCTGCTCGGCCGGGGCGCCTCGGACGACAAGGGCCAGGTCCTCCTGCACACCCTCGGCCTGCGGGCCTGCCTGGCGGCGGGCAACGGGGCGCCTCCCGTCTCGCTGAAGTTCCTCATCGAGGGGGAAGAAGAATCCGGGTCCCCGCACTTCGCCGACCTGCTGCGCAGCCGGGCCGGCCGGCTCAGCTGCGACATGATCGTGATCTCCGACACCACGATGTGGGCGGCCGACGTGCCCTCGATGTGCACCGGGATGCGGGGCCTCATCGACGCCCAGATCGACGTGCGCGGCGCAGACACCGACGTGCACTCCGGCTCGTTCGGCGGCGGCGTGCCCAACCCGCTGCACGCGCTGGCCGGGCTGCTCGCCGGCCTGCACGACGACGAGGGCCGGGTCACCCTGCCGGGGTTCTACGACGCGGTGCTGCCGCTGACCGATGCGGAGCGGGCGCTGTTCGCCCGGCTCCCCTTCGAGGAGAAGGCCTGGCTGGCCGACGCGGGAGGCAGCCGGGCCGCCGCGGGCGAAGCGGGCTACACCACGCTCGAGCGGGTCTGGGCCCGGCCCACCGCTGAGGTCAACGGCATGTGGGGCGGACACACCGGGCCCGGGGCGAAGACCATCGTGCCCAGCCAGGCCCACGCCAAGGTGTCGTTCCGGCTCGTGGCGAACCAGGAGCCGGCCGACATCGCGGTGGCGCTGCGGGAGTACGTGGCGGCCCGGACCCCGCCGGGCATCGAGGCGACGGTGAGGTTCGGCGGGCCGGGGGTGCGGCCGGCCTTCTCGCCGCTTCACTCCCCGGGGGTGCAGGCCGCGAAGCGGGCCATGGAGCGCGCTTTCGGCCGCGAGGTGCTGTTCACCCGGGAAGGTGGCAGCGGCCCCGAAGCCGATCTCGCCGACATCCTGGGTGCGCCGCTGGTCTTCCTCGCGGTGGGCCTGGACGACGACCGGATCCACGCGCCGAACGAGAAGGTGGAGATGGCGCTGCTGCTGCGCGGGGCGGAGGCGGTGGCCTACCTCTGGGAGGATCTGGCCGCGGATCCCGCCGGGATCACGGCCACCCGATGAGCGCGGCGCAGGGGACCGGGGCTGACACGCCGGATGCCCAGGAGTACGCCGGCGAGCTGGGCGGTTTCGTGCTGGCCCGCAGCGCCGTGGACCGGGTGAGCGTCCGCCGCGGCGACACCGACTGGCTCGCCGCGGCCTGGGCGGACCCCGTTTCCCGGGTGCTGGTCCTGGACAACGCCCGCGGCCTGGTCCGGTTCGGCGACAAGGAAGCCGGGCTCATCCTGGTTTCCCCGGCCGAGGCGCCCGAGGGACTGAGGTTCCTGCTCGGGGTGGACGACGCGGAGGTGGCGTACTTCGGCGTGATGGGACCACCGGGATGCCTGGAGTCCCTGGTGAAGGACGTGGAGGGCCCCCCGCAGGAAGGCGCGGAGCAGGAGACCGCGGAGCCGGGGCAAGCGGCCGGGCAGGAGGCCGTTGAGCCGGAGGAAGCCGCCGGCAGGAGCCCGTTGAGCCGGAGGAAGCCGCCGAGCAGGAGCCCGTTGAGCCGGAGGAAGCCGCCGAGCAGGAGGCCGCCGATCAGGAGACTGCGGGGCAGGAAACCGGGGAGCTGGAAACCGCGGAACCGGAAGCCCTTGCGCAGGAAGCCGCCGGACCGCAAGCGCCTGGGCCGGACGAAGCTGCGCAGGAGGCCGCACCGCCCGCACCCGAGCAGCAGACCGTGACCGAGCAGGCGGCCTGGCTGGCCCGGGCCCGGCCCGGGCTGCGCCCGGCCGGTCTGCGGGAGGCCGCGGCGCTGCTCAATGACCGGGACGCGGGCCTGTTCACGCACGCCGTGGCGCTGGTCAACTGGCATGCCACCCACACACACTGCCCGCGCTGCGGCACGCCGACCGTGACGGTCGCCGCGGGCCACGCCCAGCGCTGCCCGGCCGACGGCAGCGAGCATTTCCCGCGGATCGATCCCGCCGTCATCATGCTGGTCACTGACCCGGACGACCGGTGCCTGCTGGCCCGGAACCGGCGCTGGCCGGAGCGCCGGGTTTCCATCCTGGCGGGCTTCGTCGAGCCCGGGGAATCGGCCGAGCAGGCCGTGGCCCGCGAGGTGCAGGAGGAAACCGGGATCGTGGTCGCCCGGGTCCGTTACGTCGGCAGCCAGCCGTGGCCGATGCCGCAGAGCCTGATGCTCGGATTCCGCGCGGCCGCCTCGGGCGACCTCGAACTGCGCGTGGACGACGACGAGATCGCTGAGGCGCACTGGTACAGCCGGGAGGAGCTGCGCAGCGCGCTGGCCGCCCAGGAGATCCTGCTGCCGCCGCCGGTGTCGATCGCGCACCGGCTGATCGAGTCCTGGTACGGCGAGGAACTGCCCGGCGTCTGGTGACCGCGGGAGCGGCAGGCCGGCCCGCGCGCTGCCCTCCGGGCCCGCGGAGCCGGTACCCGGTGGAGGTCAGGCCGGGGCCAGCTGGCGGACGGCCTCGGCCTCGTTCACGCCGGGCGCGGGGACGACGGCGATGACCGGGGTGTCCAGCCCGGCCGCCTGGTACTCGGCCACCCGCTCCCGGCAGTAGGCGGGCGGCCCGTGCACGACCAGCTCGTCGACCAGGTCGTCATCGATCGCCGCGAGCGCGGCCTTGCGGTCGCCCGCCGCCCAGGCCTCCCGCATGGCCCGGAACCTCGGCCCGCGGCCCAGCCAGTCGTGGAACGCGGCGTACGCGGGGACGGTGAGGTAGGCGGCGATCATCCGGCGGCCGATCTGCCGGGCCAGGCCGGCGTCCGCGGTCGGGCAGACGAAGATGCGGGCGATGAGCTCGCAGTCCGGCCCGGCCACCGCGCGCACGGCGGGCACGTCCGCGGGCGCGAGCCAGTTCGTGATCGCCCCGTCCGACATGGCCGCGGCCAGCGAGACCATCCCGGGCCGCAGCGCGGCCAGCGCGAGCGCGGGCGGCGGGACGGGGGCCGGGTCCAGCCGGAAGCCGTTGATGGTGAAGGTTTCCCCGTCCATGGAGACCTTCTCGCCCGCCAGCGCCCGCCGCAGGAAGTGCAGCGTGTCCCGGGCCCGCTGATACGGCCGGTCCAGTGCGATCCCGTTCCAGTCGGTCACCACCGTGGGCGAGGAGACCCCGATGCCGAGCACGAAGCGGCCGGGTGCGAGGCCCGCCAGCGTGGCCGCGCTCATGGCCAGCAGGGCGGGCCCGCGGGTGTAGATGTTGGCCACCGCGGTGCCCAGCCGCAGGCCCCCCGCATCCTGCGGCCCGGCCCCCGGCGACCCGCTCCCGTTCTTGCTGGTCCACTGGGCGGCCAGGACCAGCGGGGTGAACGCGTCCGCGCCGCTGACCTCGGATGACCAGGCGTCGGTATAGCCCAGATCGGGCAGGGCAGCCACCAGGTCACGCTGCCCGGACAGGGGCATTCCGCTCAGGGGGAGCGTAATGCCCCATCGTGACGTCGGTCGCACAGTACCTCCCGGAGTTCCCGCCCATCATCGCAGCGGCCGTGGCAGGATGCCCGGCATGGACCTGGATTGCGCTGACACACTGGCCGGTGTGCATGTCCGGTGACCTTGACCTCGAGGCGGTATTCGGCCGTTCGTCACCGGATGATGCCTTTGCCGCCGTACTGACCGAAGCCCGGATGGTGCTGGGCGAGATCGAGAGCCCGCTGGAGGCCGAGCTGTGGGGCTCGGACATCCTGGCCGCACTCGGCGGCGCGGCGAGCCTGGCCGCGCAGGCGATGGTGCCCGCCGCCGAGCGGAGCGGGAGCCCCGAGGCCCTGGCCATCCTGCGGGTCCTCGGCGCGCTCGGCTGGCCGGACCTGTGCACGCCCGCGACCGAGGCCGCGGGCCGGCTGGCCGCGCGGGGCGTCCCGGACCCGGGCTGGGCGGCCGAGGTGGGGTCGCCGTCGGTGGGGGAGTGCTGGCGTTACGGGGACGACCGGGGCGTCCAGGAGGCCGTGACCCTGAGCTTCGGGTACGCCGCCGGAACGCACGTGGTGTCGCTGCTGCTGGATCATTCCTGCGGGGGCGGGATCAAGAACGTCTGGGTGGGGGAGGCCGGGGATGTGCTCGCCCGCACCAGGGACATGGCCGCCGAGGATCCCAGCATGATCTTCGAGATGATCAGCCCGGCGGCCGCGCGGACCAAGGTCGAGCGGGCCCTCGCCGCGGGCGAGTGCCCGGTGCAGCCGGACGAGTTCAGCAACGTGGCCTCGACCCGGGCCATCCTGCGGGCCCGCGCGGCGCTGCTGGCCCGGCTCTAGGGCCACCCGCACCGCACCGCCCGGAGCTAGTCGATCTGGAGTTAGATCAGCGGACCTATTCGAGAGCAGTGCTCTTGACTTAGTCTGCCAATTCTGTGCATACTGCTCTTAGACGAGAGCGATGCTCTGCATCGCCCTCCCGACCCGAGGAGCAGTCGTGAACGCCAGCCCGCAGTCCCGTTACCTCGCCCCCACCGGCATGGACCGGATGTTCAATTCGACGGTCGCCGCGCTGACCCGGGCCGGGATCAGCATCATGGGGTCACGGGTGCTGGCCGTCCGCGGCCGCAAGAGCGGCGAGTGGCGGACCACCCCGGTCAACCTGCTGACCGTGGACGGCACCCGTTACCTGGTCGCGCCCCGGGGGCAGGCCCAGTGGGTCCGCAACCTGCGCGCCGCGGGCCAGGGCGAGCTGCGGGTGGGCCGCCGGACCGAGGGCTTCACCGCTACCGAGATGGCCGACGCGGACAAGCCGCCGGTGCTGCGCGCCTACCTGCGCAAGTGGGGCTGGGAAGTCGGACGGTTCTTCGAGGGCATCACCAAGGACGCCACCGACGAGCAGATCAGCGGGATCGCCCCCGGCTTCCCCGTCTTCCGGATCACGATCGAGCACTAGCCGGTCAGTGCCAGCCGGTCAGTGCCAGCCAGTCAGTGCCAGCCAGTCAGGGCTAGCCAGTCAGGGCCAGCGTGGCGCCGGTGATGTCGAGCAGCCGGTGATACCCCTCGGCGGCCGGGAACACCGCCATCTCCCCGCGCACCACGGCCCGCGATCCATCCGGCCCGGCCAGGATGGTCCCGTCCGCGCCGACGGCGACGAACTCGCCGTCCCGGCGCAGCAGCACCGGGCCGTCGCGCCGCGCGGAGATCGTGCACCGGCCGGCCCCCAGGCCCTCCAGCACCGCGTTGGGCTCATCGCCCGCGCATTCCACCCAGGTCGTCGGGGTCCCGGGAGTGGCGTCTGCCCCCGGCCGGTGCCAGTCGCTCCCGCCTACCGGCACCGACGTCGGGTCCCAGGCCAGCCACCAGGCCAGCGGGGTCGTCCAGTGCGGGTCCAGCCAGCTCCAGTGCCAGACCTCGGCCAGCGGCGGCCGCCGCTCGCATCGGCCAGATCCAGCTGACGTGCCCGCCGATCGGGTGATTCACCGACAGCAGCCCGCCGCGGCGCTCGGTGGTGTCCAGCCACCGGTCGGGCGCCTCGCGGAAGTCGATCCAGCCGACGTCCCCGAACGCGTTCGCGTGCCCGTCCTCCGTGGTCACCTCCTGCCCCGGGATCAGGATGATCCCGTACCGGGCCGCGGCGTCCTTGAGCTCGGCGTGATGGCTGGTGGTGTTGTGGTCGGTCACCGCCAGGTAGTCGAGCCCCTGGGCGGCGGCGTAGCCGGGCTAGCCCGGCCACCGACAGCTCACCGTCGGAGTGCACGGTGTGGGTGTGCAGGTCCCCGGCCAGCCAGCGGTGCCCGGGCCGGGCGGGCAGCTCGCGCCGCGGCGGCCGCTCGCTGAGCGGGGCCGGGACCGGGGCCGCCGGGTCCGGGCGCCAGCCGGCCTGGCGTGCTGCTCACCGAGGCGGTCACCGAGTAGCCAGCGCCCCCGGCGGGCAGCCGGTAGAGGCCGAGGACCACCTGCCACAGGCCCGGTTCCAGCTCGCCCGGCAGGTAGCCGGGCGTGGCCTCGCCCGCAGTGATCACGTACGAGGACCGGGCGCCACCGGACCAGCCGCGGAACCCGCCAGGACCGAAGCAGCCCAGGTCGAGCACGGCGCCGGAACGGTCGTAGTCGAGCTCGACCCGCAGCGCGGCCGTGCCGGGCGGAACCTCGACCGGCAGGTAGTGCCACGGTGATCCGCAGCGGTCGTCCTGGGTCCACCAGCCGGTGCTGCCCGAGTCGTAGCGCTCATGCCCCTACCGAACCAGATCCGCGCCGATGGGGCGAGACGGCGGCCACCCCGGCGGGTGACCACACAGCCAGGTGACACGCGCCCGGTGAACAACGCCGCCCGCGAACACGCGGCCGGGGTGAACATCCCGGAAGAACGCCAGCCGGGGATTCCCGGCCGGCGCCCTTCCTCCGGCACACCGTTGACGCGGAATTCACCGGGCGTAGAATTCATCACACGATGAATTACGTGCCGGGCAATCCGGCTCCCGGAGGAGGCCGCCCATGTGGGCGATGATCGTGAAAGAGTTCCGGCAGCTGCGCCGCGACCGGCGCACGCTGGCGATGATGATCGTGCTGCCGGTGGTGCTGCTGGTGGTGTTCGGCTACGCGGCCAGCTTCGACGTGTCCTCGGTCCCGGCCGTGGTGGCCGGCCCGCGGGCCGCACAGGCGCCGCTGCGCGCGCCGTTCCACGTCGTGCGGCGGGCTCCGGCCGAGGGTGCCGCCTGGGCCCAGGACGAGCTGCGCGACGGCCACGCCGCCGTGGCCGTGGTCACAGGCACGAAGTCCGTCATCCTGATCGACGGCAGCCAGCTGTTCACGGCCAAGGCGGCGCTCGCCGCGCTGCAGGCCCGCGGCGCTCCGGCCCCCCAGGTCAGGGTCCTCTACAACCCCGGGCTGAAGACGGCCGACATCATGATCCCGGGTCTGGCCGGGGTGGTCCTGGTGTTCGTCGGCATCATCATCACCAGCCTCGGCGTCGTCCGGGAACGGCAGACCGGGACGCTGGAACAGCTCGCGGTGATGCCGCTGCGGCCCCGGGACGTGTTCCTGGGCAAGATCGTCCCGTACTTCGCGGTGGCCGCCGCGGACCTGGCCGTTGTGCTCGCGGTCGGCGTGGCCCTGTTCGGGGTGCCGTTCCGTGGCTCGTACGCGGTGTTCGCGCTGGGCGCCCTGCTCTTCCTGTTCGTCACGCTCGGTATCGGCGTCCTGATTTCCAGCGTGTCCGAGAACCAGGGCCAGGCCATCCAGCTGGCGTTCATGTTCACCCTGCCCCAGGTGCTGCTGTCCGGGCTGATCTTCCCGCTGTCCTCGATCGCGGCCGGGGTGCGCTGGATCTCCTACATCCTGCCGCTCACCTACTTCAACGAGATCTCCCGCGGGGTCATGCTGCGGGCCGAGCCCATCGGGCCGCTCTGGCCGCCGCTGCTGTTCCTGGCCCTGCTCGGCCTGGCCGTGATGACCCTCGCGATGCTGCGCTTCCGCAGCTACCTCAGCCCGGCCGGGTCCGGCGGCGGGCGCAGCGGCCGGGCGGCGGCGCCCGGCGCGGCAGGAGACCGGGACCCGGCGGCCGCGGCCGTGGCGGGGACCCGGTGAGCTCCCCGGATGGGTGGGGCACCCGCGCCCTGAGCGTCCGTTACGGGCGCCGGCTGGCCCTGGACCAGGTCACGTTCCGGGCGCTCCCCGGCCAGGTGAGCGCGGTGGTCGGCGGGGACGGCGCGGGCCGGACCACGCTGCTGCGCTGCCTCGCCGGCGCCATCGGGGCCAGCGAGGGCACGATCGCGCGTCCCCCGCAGATACGGACCGGCTATCTGGCCGCCGGCTCGGGCACCTACCCGGACCTGACCGTGGCCGAGAACCTGGCCTTCCGGGCGGCGGCGTACCAGATGCCGGCGGCGGTGGCCGGGCCGCGCATCCGGGATTACCTGGAGCGGGCCGGGCTGCTGGCCGCGCGGGACCGGCTGGCCGGGAAGCTGTCCGGCGGGATGCGCCAGAAGCTGGGCGTCATCGCCGCGATGCTGCACCACCCGGCCCTGCTCGTGCTCGACGAGCCGACCACCGGGGTGGACCCGGTCAGCCGGGCCGGCCTGTGGTCGCTGACCGCGCGGGCCGCGGCCGGCGGGGCCGCGGTGGTCGTCGCCACCAGCTACCTCGACGAGGCGGAACGCGCCGCGCACGTGCTGGTCCTCGCGGAGGGGCAGGAGCTCGCCGCGGGCTCGCCGGAGCAGATCGCCGCCGCGATGCCCGGCCGTCTCTGGGCCGCCGCCGGCCGGCCGGGCGGCCCGGCCGGCCCGCGGTCCTGGCGGCGGGACGGCCGGTGGCGGATCTGGGCGCCGGACGGGGAAGCCGCGGCGCCGGACGCGGAGCCGGTCCAGCCGGACCTGCAGGACGCGGTCACGGTCGCGATCCTGGCCCGGGAGCTCGGGGGCGGCCCCGCCGGTGACCACGCGGCGCTGACCGGGAAGGACCGCTGATGGCCGGGAACGCCCCCATCGCCGAGTGCCGGGCGGTGAGCCGGCGGTTCGGCGGCTTCACGGCGGTGGACGGCGTGGATCTCCAGCTGGGCCGGGGTGAGGTGGTCGGCCTGCTGGGCGCCAACGGGGCCGGCAAGACCACGCTGATCCGGATGCTGCTCGGGCTGCTGCCCGCGACCGCCGGAGAAGTCCGGCTGTTCGGCGGGCCTCCGTCGCGCGAGGCCCGGCGGCGCGTCGGGTACGTGCCGCAGGGCCTGGGCCTGTACGACGACCTCACGGCCGCCGAGAACCTGGCCTTCTCGGCGTCCGTGTTCGGCCGCGGCGCCGGCGCCGGGCTGCCGGAATCGCTGCGTGGCTACCGCCGGGTGCTGGCCGGCGATCTCCCGCTCGGCGTGCAGCGACGGGTCGCCTTCGCCGGGGCCCTGGCCCACCGGCCGGACCTGCTCGTCCTGGACGAGCCCACGTCGGGCGTGGACCCGCTGGCCCGCGCCCGGCTGTGGGAGACGATCACCGGCGCGGCCAGGCCGGCGCCGGGGTGCTGGTCACCACGCACTACATGGACGAGGCGGGGGAGTGCGGCAGACTGGTGATCATGGCCGAGGGACGGGTAGTCGCCGCAGGCACGGCGGCGCAGATCACCGGGGACGCGCGGGTCAGCGTGGTTCATACCGGCGACTGGGCCGCGGTGTTCGCCGCCCTGGACGCGGCCGGGCTCCCGGTCGCGCTGGCGGGCCGGGCGCTGCGCGTGCCCGGCGCCAGCCCCGCCGACGTCCGGCAGGCCCTGGGGACGGTGACCGCGCGGGTCACCGAGGCCCCGGCCACGCTGGAAGAACGCTTCTTCGAGCTCACCGTGGGGGCCTGCGGCCGGGCCCGCACCCCGGCCCGGCCGGAGGCCGGGTGACGAGCGAGAGCTCCGGGCGCACGGATCGACCGGGACGCACGGGTCGCCGTGGCGGAGACAGCGGCACCCGGGGGGCGATCCTGGATGCCGCACGGAAACGGTTCGCCGCGCATGGCTACGACGGCGCCACGATCCGCGGCATCGCCGCGGACGCGGGGGTGGACCCGGCGCTCGTGCATCACTTCTACGGCACCAAGGAGCGCCTGTTCGCCGCGGCCATGAGGCTGCCGGTGGTGCCGGGTGAGCTGATCAGCTCCGTGCTGGCCGCCCGGGCGGCCGAGCCCGGGGGCAGCCTGGGTGAGCAGCTCGTCCTGACCGTGCTGGGCGCCTGGGACGTGGCCGAGATCCGGGACATGTTCCTGGGCCTGCTCCGCTCCGCGGCCACCAGCGAGCCCGCGCTGGTCATGCTCCGTGAGTTCGTCACCGAGGCCATCGTGGGCCGGCTATCGGCGGCCGCGCAGACGGCCGACCCGGCGCAGGCCCGGTTCCGGGCCGCGCTGGTAGCCAGCCAGGTGGTCGGGCTGGGGCTGGCCCGGCAGGTGCTCGGCCTGGAACCGCTGGCCGAGGCGGACCGGGCCGAGCTGGCCGCGGCGGTGGGCCCCACCCTGGACCGTTACCTGACCGGGGACCTCGGCTGACCGGTCAGCCGGCCGGGGAACAGGGCGTAAATGTCACGTGAACGCCGAAGCGGGCGCGGCACGGAATCACCACCCACCTGAGCTGGGGGAACCCTGAGCCGGACGGTCAGGTGGCAACCCACGGAGGGTTTGGCACCGTATTGCAGGTTACGGGTCATCTGCCTACAGTGACGCGGGGGGTCGAAACGATGTTGCGTAGATATGTCGCGGAGCTGCTCGGGACCGGGCTGCTCGTCTTCTTCGGGGTCGGGGTCGCGACCCTGGACTTCGGGTTCAAGTTCGACGGCGGCAGCATCGCGGCCGGCGTGGTGGCCACGGCGCTCGCCTTCGGCCTGGTGCTGCTGGCCCTGGCGTACGTGCTCGGCCCGATCTCGGGGTGCCACGTCAATCCGGCTGTCACGCTCGGCGTCTGGCTCGCCCGGCGGATCTCGCTGGCCGAGGCGGCCGGGTACTGGATCGCGCAGTTCATCGGCGGCATCCTCGGCGCCCTGCTGCTGTGGGCGATGTTCTCCTCCTCGCCCGGGTACAGCCGGTCGGTGACGGGGCTGGGCACCAACGGCTGGGGGGCCGCGTCCGACATCCACATCGGGGTGGGCGGCGCGTTCCTGGCCGAGGTGGTGCTGACCGCGCTGTTCGTGTTCGTGGTCCTCGGGGTGACCGGCAAGCTCGGCAACACGGCCACCGCGGGAATGGTCATCGGGCTGTCGCTGACCGTGGTCCACCTCATCGGCATCCCGATCACCGGGACCTCGGTGAACCCGGCGCGCAGCCTCGGGCCCGCGCTGATCGTAGGCGGCACCGCGCTCAGCCAGGTGTGGCTGTTCATCGTGGCGCCGCTGGTGGGCGGGGCGGTCGCGGCCGGCCTGCACTGGGTCCTCTTCCCGCCGACCCCCGGTTCGGTGGATGTGGAGCAGGCCGAGCTCGCGGAGGCTGGCGCGGCGGAACGCCTCCCGGACTGAGCCGCCGGCTCAGCCCAGCCCCGTCCGCCCGCCAGTCCCGGCCAGTCAGTCCGGCGGGACGGGCGGCTGCCGCTCTTCGGCCACCCGGCGCAGCGCGGCCCGCCGCGCGCTGCGGATGTGCCGCCGGGCCGCGGCCCGGGCCCGCGCGGGGTCGTGCGCGGCCAGCGCGTTGACGATCTCGGCGTGCTCGCGCACCGACCGGGCCGGCCGCCCCGCGACCGACAGGGTGGTGTCCATGCTGCGGCCCAGCATCTCCTGCAGGAGCGACTGGGTCATGGTCAGGAACCGGTTGTTCGCGTACTCGGCGATCTGCAGGTGCAGCCGGGCGTCCACCACCCGCAGCTGCTCCGGGCCGGCCTGGCTCCGTACCGCCTTCTCGTGCTGCTCGAACGTGGCGATCAGGCTGGCCAGCTGCTCGTCACTGGCCTCGGTGGCCGCCCAGCCCGCGGCGGGCACCTCCAGCACCTCGCGCATGGCGAACAGCTCCTCCAGGCCGACCTCGCGCAGCCGGGAGAACCGCTGCAGGGCCCGCTCACCCTCGTCGGGCGCGGCCACGAACACGCCCTTGCCGTGCCGGACCCGGACCAGGCCGCGGGTTTCCAGCGACCGCAGCGCCTCGCGGACCGAGGCCCGGCTCACCCCGAGCAGCTCGCACAGCTCGCGTTCCCCCGGCAGCCGGTCACCCGGGGCCAGCCCGTTGCCCGCCACGAACCGCTCGATCTGCTCCGCGACGCGCAGGAACAGCGGCTCGGTGGAGCCCATCCACCGCCAGCCGACCGCGGGCGCCCCTGAACCGGTCTGGCCGGCGGGCTGATCGGGCATGCTGACTCCTACGCGCTGGGATGCAGCCGGGTCAGCGCGAACTCCCGGTGGCCAAGGGCTTCCGCACACGTGAGGCGCCCGTTGACTGTGCGGTCGATCACATCTTCCAGCCTGTCTCCCGCCGACGCCAAGTCGTAGTCCAGCTGGAGCAGTCCGGACACGTCCACATCGACGTGCTCGCTCATCGTGGCCTGGGTCAGCGGGTTGGCGGTGATCTTGATGACCGGCTCCACCGGGTGGCCGACCACGTTGCCCTGGCCGGTCGGGAACAGGTGGATCACCGCGCCGGCGGCCGCGGTCAGCGTGATGAACTCGGCCGCCGCGCAGGACGTGTCCATGAAGTTGAGCCCGGCCCGGGTGGGCCGCTCGGCCGGGGCCAGCGCGTCCACCACCGGCCCGGTCCCGGTCTTCTGGATGTTGCCCAGCGCCTTCTCCTCGATCGTGGACAGGCCACCGCGGATGTTCCCCTGCGTCGGCTGCGAGCCGAGCAGGTTGGCCCCGGTCCGCTCGACCAGCGCGAAGTAGCCGTCGAAGAACCCCTGGAACTTCTTGCGCACCTCGTCGGTGGCGCACCGCTCGGCGATCAGGTGCTCACCGCCGGTCAGCTCGGTGGTCTCGCCGAAGATCACGGTGCCGCCGGCCGCGAGGTGCCGGTCCACCGCCTGCGACGTCGCCGGGTTGGCGCCCAGGCCGCTGGTGGTGTCGGACTCGCCGCACTTGATGCTCATCAGCAGCTCAGCGCGCTCGACCGGGACCCGGGTCAGCTCACTGGCGTCCTGCAGCAGCTGGGCGGCGCGGCGCCCGGCCATCTCGAGGATGCGCAGGTCGCCGTGGCGCTCGATGGCGAACTGGGCCACGGGCTTGCCGGTCTCGGCGATGCCGCTGGCGATCCGCTCGGTCCAGGCAGGCTCGATGCCGATGACGACGACCGCGGCCACGTTCGGGTTGGCCCCGGTGCCGATCATGGTCTGGAAGAAGAGGTCCAGGTCGGCCCCGAACTGCAGCCGGCCGTAGGGGTGGGGCAGGGCGAGCGTGCCCGGGATGGCCCGGGCGACCGACTCGGCCGCCGCGTTGGACAGGTCGTCGACCGGCAGGATCAGCACGTGATTGCGGATCCCGACCCGGCCGTCGGCCCGCCGGTACCCGGTCAGACGCTTTTCTGCCACCGCGCGCTCCTCAGGTTGTGGGTGTGCACCAGCTCGCCGGCCGCGACCGGGCTGCGGGTGAGGCCGATGAGCACGCCGTACTCCAGCACGTCCGCATGCTCGCCCAGGTCGCGCAGGGCGATCTTGTGCCCGAGCGGGATCGCGTCCCGGGCGGTGATCCCGAAACGGTCCCCCGAGTCCAGGTAGGCGGCGCTGGCCGCGCCCGGGCCGGTATCGCGCACCGCGACCGCCACGTCGTCGCCCTGGCGGTGGGCCAGGAAGTTGACGCCGGCGGGGGAGGAGGCGGGTTCAGTCACGTAAACCTCCGTGGTCAGACCTCTTCTGTTTCCGAAACGTACCGTAGGGCCCGCGCCGAAAGTGTGTCAAACAGGACCCTGAGACCGGGGTACCAGCTGGACAAACTCGCGCGTAGCCGGTCAAATTATTGACACACGAGCGGCAATCTGGCTAGTGTCCCCGAACACAAAGTGGTCAGACCTTAGACGACCGTACGTGAACCGAAGGCAAGGAGGCCGCCGATGCCGGACAGGGCCCTGCCGGGTACTCCGGCCGCAGCGCCACCCGCCGCCGCCGACGCCCCGGACGCCCCGGACGCCCGGGACGCGGCCAGCGGCCGGATCGACTGCCGGGGCGTCTACAAGTGGTTCCCGGGCGGGATCGTCCTGGAGGACGTCAGCCTGACCGTCGAGACGGGCCAGTTCGTCTGCATCGTCGGCCCGTCCGGATGCGGGAAGACCACCCTGCTGCGCATGATGGCCGGGCTGGCGGAAGTCGATCACGGGCAGGTCAGCATCGGCGGTGCCCCGGTCACCGGGCCCAACCGGCGGGTGGCCGTGGTGTTCCAGCACTTCGGCCTGTTCCCGTGGAAGACCGTGCAGCGCAACGTGGCCCTCCCGCTGCACCTGGCCAAGACCGGCCGGGCCGAGACGGAGCGCCGGGTCAGCGACGCCATCCGGACGGTCGGCCTGACCGGCCACGAGCGCAAGTACCCGGCCCAGCTGTCCGGCGGCATGAAGCAGCGGGCGGGGCTGGCCCGGGCCCTGGCCACCGCGCCGGATGTGCTGCTCATGGACGAGCCGTTCGCGGCGGTGGACGCCCAGGTCCGGGAGGTGCTGCAGGAGGACCTGCTGGCGCTGCGGGACCGGCTGCGGCAGACCATCGTCTTCATCACGCACAGCATCGACGAGGCCATCACGCTGGGGGACCGGATCATCGTGATGGGCACCCGGCCAGGCCGGATCGTCCGCGACGTGCTCGTGCCCATCGAGCAGCCCCGCACCATCGCCCAGGTCCGGCGGCACCCCGCCTACACGGGCCTGCGCGAGGAGATCTGGCAGCAGTTGCGGCAGTCCGCCGCGGAGCAGGCCGGTGAACCAGTGGATCGGGCAGGTGAGGCATGAGTGAGCTGACGGGGCGCGGGGCCGGATCAGCCAGTCCCGCGGAGCCGGGCCCGCCGCTGGCGGTTCCGGACCAGGACCCGCAGGCCTCGCGGGAGCAGATCGAGGCGGCGATCGAGCAGCGGCTGCGGCAGCGGTCGCGCCGCAGCCGCCGGATCTACCTGCTGATCCGGATCGTCTCGCTGATCGCCGTGCTGGCGGCCTGGCAGTACTTCGGCTCCAAGGCCACGGCGATCGTCTTCGACCCGCTGACCCGGGTGCTGGGCGCCCTGGTTGACCTGTTCCGGCACAACGGGCTGGGCAGCGCCCTGTGGTACAGCGTGTGGACCTTCGCGGTCGGCTACCTGATCGGCGTGGTCGCCGGGGTGGCGCTGGGCATGTGCATCGGCGCCTACCGGCGGGCCGAGGCCGCGGTCGGGCTGTACGTGTACGCGCTGTACGCGACCCCCATGGTGGCGATCGTCCCGCTGCTGAGCATCTGGCTCGGCTTCGGGGTGTTCACCCAGGAGGTCATCATCGCCCTGTTCGTGCTCTTCCCCTGCGTGGTCAGCGTGTCCTACGGGGTCCGGAACATCGACGGCGACCTGCTCGAGGTGGCCCGCTCCCTGCGGATGGGCCGGGCCAGCCTGTGGCGGCACGTGCTCCTCCCGGGCACGGTGCCCTACATCGCGGCCGGCGCGGCCCAGGGCGTGGCCATGGGCCTGGTCGGCATGTTCATCGCCGAGATCTTCACCCAGCTCAGCGGGCTCGGCAACCTTCTCGAAACCGCGGCGCAGACCTATCACACCGATCAGGCTCTGGCCGTCCTCCTGGTGATCATGGCTCTCGGCGTGATCCTCCGCGGCCTGATCACCCTGGTCCAGCGCAAGGTCGCCCCGTGGGCGAAATGACGCGTCAGTGCCCCCATCAAATGAGGTATCTCCCATGAAGGATCACTCCGCCCTCCGCCGCCTCGCCCGGCCCCGCTGGACAGCGCTGGCCGCGGCCGGCGCCGCGGCCGCCCTGGCCCTGTCCGCCTGCGGCAGCTCAGCCAGCTCCAGCACGTCGAGCGACCCCAACGCGATGGCCTCGGTCAACGTCGGGATCGCCCTGTCCCCGCCGAAGGCCATCTTCTTCGGCCCCTACGTGGCGCAGCAGGAGGGCTTCTTCAAGAAGGAGCACCTGAATGTCAAGTTCATCAGCATGCCCAACGGGCTGCAGACGGAACTGGGCGCCACGGCCGGCAGCATCGACTTCGGCTTCAGTTCCGGTACGGACTCGATCGAGGCCGCCGCGCAGCACGCCCCCATCCACGCGATCTGGTCCTACGGCACCAAGCTGGACACCCAGTGCATCGGCGCCCCGGGCATCAGCACGGCGAAGAGCCTGATCGGCAAGCCGGTCGGGTCCACCGGGACGGACGGCTTCTCCATCACGCTGCTGCAGGCCTGCCTGGAGCCCGCCGGGGTGAGCCTGGACCAGGTCAAGCCGATCAACATGGTGCGCTCGGAGTTCGTGCCGGCCATGGTGGCCAAGAAGATCGACGCGGCCGTGTTCCACGCGGACGACGCCTACGTGATCACCCACCAGCTCAAGGGCGCGAAGGTGCTCTCCTCCGAGTACAAGGTCCTGCCGAACTGGTGGTACGGCGGGGTCAGCATGCTGGACAAGTACGGCCAGGCGCACAAGGCGGTCGTGATCCGCTTCCTGACCGCGATGATGCTGGCCGACCGCTGGATGAACAACCCGGCGAACACCACCGCGCTGATCACGCTGGGGACCAAGGTCAGCGGCGAGGACCAGGCGGCCGTGGCCTACGCGGTGAAGTTCCTCCAGACCGCGAAGACCTGGCCGGACAGCGCCGGGCTGAACCCGGCCGCGGTCAACTACACCGCCTCCGTGCTGGCCAAGTACAAGGACATCCCCAGCCAGCCCACCTACAGCCAGATCGTCGATCCCCAGTACGCCAACGCGGCCGCGGCCAAGCTGGGTTCCCCGTGAGCGGACCGGACATCGCGGCCGGTGCTGGCCGCGGCCAGGCCCCGGTGGGCCTGGCCGCGGTCGGGCTGGGCCGGTGGGCGCGGGTCATGGCCCGGGCCTACGCCGGCAGCCCCCTGGCGGAGCTGCGCACCTGCTTCACCCGTAACCCGGAGCGGCGGCAGGCTTTCGCCGCCGACTTCGGCTGCGGCCAGGACGAGTCGCTGGACGCGCTGCTGGCCCGCGACGACGTGGACGGCATCGTGGTCACCGCGCCGAACGACCAGCACGCGCCGATCATCGAGGCCGCGGCGGCCCGCGGCAAGCACGTGTACACCGAGAAGCCGGCCGCGGTGGCCCTGGCCGACCTGCGCCGGATCCGGGCCGCGGTGCTCGGCGCCGGGATCGTGTTCGCCTGCGGCCACAGCGCCCGGAGACTGTCCGGGCTGCGGGCCATGAAGTCCCTGCTGGACAGCGGGGCGGCGGGCGCGCCGTCCATGGTGGAGGCGGTGTTCGGGAACGAGCGCGGCCTGGAGCTCAAGGAAGGCGACTGGCGGGCCGACCCGGTCCAGACCCCCGGCGGCCCCCTGACCCAGCTGGGCATTCACCAGATCGACAACCTGCAGTACCTGCTCGGGCCGGCCCGCCGGGCGGTGGCCATGGGCCAGGCCCCCCGGCCCGGCATCGCCAACCAGCTGGCGGTCGGGGTGCTGCTCGAATTTGACGAGTCGCTGGGCTACCTGGGCTGCAACTGGCTTTCCCCGGGCAGCTTCACCATCGACGTGTACGCCACGGTGGCCCGGCTTCGCTACGAGCTGGACTTCTCCTGGTGGAGCACGTCGGCCCAGACCGACGCGCACACCCGGCTGACCCGCACCGTGGTCGCGGCGGACAGCGCCAACCCGGACGCCCGCGTCCTGGCCACCGAGGAGGTGCCGCTGCCGCCGCGCGATCATCTCCGGGAGGAAATCGAGGAGTTCGCCGGGGCGATCCGGGGCACGGCCCAGGTCGAGGTGGGCCTGGCCGAGGCGCTGGCCAACGTGGCGGTGCTGCAGGCTGCCGCCCGGTCGCTGCGCACCGGGGCGCCCACCCCGATCGGGGAGATCATGGCCGAGATCGAGGAGTCGTGAGTGGCCGACCACGATCAGGTTCAAGTTCAAAAATCTCCGCAACGGGTCCTGTCCGTGGCCGGTGACCCCGCGCCTGGCCGGCGGTTCGACGAGCTGACCGACCCCGAGATCGCCGCGGCGCTGGCCCGCAGCCCCCGGGTCATCCTGCCCATGGGCAGCGTCGAGCAGCACGGGCCGCACCTGCCGACCGGGACCGACTTCTTCGCCGCCACCGCGATCGCGCTCGAGGTCGCCGGGCACCTCGACGCCCTGGTGCTGCCGCTGTGCCCGCTGGGCGTGACCCCTATGCACATGCCGTACCCGGGCACCGTGTCGCTGCGGCCCGGCACGCTGCAGGACGTGGTCATGGACATCGGCTCGTCGCTGGCCGCGCACGGCGGCCGGGAGTTCGTGATCCTGAACTGGCACGAGGGCAACATCCCCACCCTGGCCCTGGCCGCCGAGCGGCTGCACCGGGAGATCGGCCTGGCCGTGGTCGTGGTCCAGGCCTGCTACGTGGCCGAGGAACGGTTCGGGCCGCGGGCCGGCGGACTGACCCACGGCGGCACGATCGAGACCTGGTCGGTGCTGTGCTGCCGCCCCGAGCTCGTGCACCTCGACCGGGCCGCGGGCAGCGGTGACCGGCAGCGCGGCGAGCTGGCCGACCAGCTCCGCCGGGACCGCTCGTTCCAGCCGGTCCTCACCGACGTCCGGACCATGTCCCTCACCGGCTGGTACGGCGATCCCGCGGGCGCGACCGAGGACGAGGCGAAGGTTTTCGTTGCGGAAATTGGGGCGGAGATCGCGGCGCGCCTGGATGGTGTGCTCCGGGCCCTCGCCACGGTGCAACCGGGCGCGCCGCCGGGCGGGTCACCGGCGAGCCAGCCGGGGCGGCCGCCGGGAGGTTCCTCGTGACCGCGGTGATCCCGGCCGGCCAGGGGCGGCCCCTGAACCTGCCCGGCCGGGCCGCGGTGGAGCTGATCTCCGGTGCGGAAGGCGGGTACGACGTGACGGCCCGCCGGGTGACGGTCCCGGCCGAGGACGGCTCCGGGCCGGCCCGCGGCCCGCACCGGCACGACGGGTGCCCGGAAGTCATCCTGATCGTCTCCGGGGCGGGTGAGTTCACCACGCCCACCCGGACCTGGCCGGTGGGGCCGGGCGACCTGATCGTGGTCTCGCCCGGGGAACCGCACCAGACCCGCAACACCGGCCCCGGTGACCTGGTCAGCCTGTGCTTCTTCCCGGTGCCCGACCTCGCCGCGGTGACCAGCGAGGACGGTACCGCGCGAACATCTGGGGAAACACGGTGAGCGCCGACGTCTTGTGCCTGCGCCCGGAAGCCGACTTCCGCGAGGTGGGCGTGCAGCCGCCGGCGGACCTGCGGATCCGGTTCGCCGCGGGGCCGGACGCGGTCCCGGACGAGGATCTGGCCACGGCCCGTGCGGTGGTGCTGGCCTCCGTCGGCCCGGCCCTGGACCGGGCCTGGGCCGACCGGGCCACCCGGGTCGAGCTGGTCCAGTTCACCGGGGCCGGGGTGGACCGCGCCGCGGCCGCGTTCACCGGGCGGCCCGGGGTGGTGGTGGCCAACGTGCCCGCGGCCAACGCGCGGGAGGTGGCCGAGTACGTGCTGCTGGCCACCGGGAACCTGCTGCGCGGCCTGGCCCTCGCGGACCGGGAGATCCGCGCGGGGCGGTACCGGGAGGTGCGCGGGCGGCTGACCCCGGCCGGAGTGCGCAGCCTGCACTCCGCCACCGTGGGCGTGGTCGGGCTGGGCCAGATCGGGCTGGCGGTGGCCCGCCTGTTCCGGGCGGCCGGGGCGCAGGTCGGCTACAGCGACCCGGCCCCGCGCGACCCGGCCGCCGCCGCGGAGCTCGGACTGGGCCGCCTGGACCTCGGCGGGCTGCTGGCCGGCAGCGACGTGGTCACGCTGCACGTGCCGCTGATGGCCGCTACCCGGGGCCTGATCGGCGAGGCCGAGCTGCGCCAGATGCGCCCCGGCGCCATCCTGGTCAACGCGTCGCGGGGCGGGGTGGTAGACGAGGCCGCGCTGGCCGCCGCGCTGGAGGAGGGTCATCTGGGCGGCGCGGTCGTGGACGTCTACACCCAGGAGCCGCCCCCGCCCCAGTCGCCGCTGCTGACCCTGTCGGCCGGCGCGGCGGACCGGGTGCTGTACACGCCGCACGTCGCGGGTGTGGCCTATGAGGCGGCCCGCCGCCTCTACACCGAGGCATGGGCGAACGTCCAGCGGGTCCTGGTCGGGGGGCTGCCGCGCGGCCAACCAGATCCGCTCAGCCTGAATTGTTCCCTTTCCGCCGCAGTGCGCCGCATCGTGTCTGGTCAGACGACGTTTGACGTGTCAGGGTGGGCAGGAGGCCATCTCCATGGTCGCGCGCGGAGGGGCCGATGGGCAGGGACGTTCCAGCGATCACGGTCAGCCAGCAGGACCGTCGCCGGTACCGGGAAAAGGTGCGTCAGTGCCTTGATGCGCTCGCCCGGATGCTGCGCGATTCCTGGTTCGAGACCTCCACCCGGCAGGTGGGTCTCGAAGTCGAGGTCAACCTGGTCGACGATTCGGGGACGGCGTCGATGCGCAGCCCGGACGTGCTGGACGCGATCGGGGACCCGTCCTGGGCCCCGGAGCTCGGCCGGTTCAACATCGAGGTCAACATGCCGCCCCGGCCGCTGTGCGGGGACGCCCTGGACCAGATGGAGGCGCAGCTGCTGGCCAGCCTGAAGCACGCGGACCAGCGGGCCCGGGACGTGGGCAGCCGGCTCGCGATGGTCGGCATCCTGCCCAGCCTCCAGCAAGCCGACGTGGGCGAGGACGCCATGTCTGACAATCCGCGGTTCTGGCTGCTGAACGAGCAGATCTGCGCGGCCCGCGGGGAGGACGCGCGGATCGCCATCGAGGGCCCGGAACACCTGCTGACCCACGTGGGCAACATCATGGCCGAGGCGGCCTGCACCAGCGTCCAGTGCCATCTCCAGGTCAGCCCGGAGGCCTTCGGCAACTACTGGAACGCGGCCCAGGCCATCGCGGGCGTGCAGGTCGCGCTGGCCGCGAACTCGCCGTTCCTGTTCGGCCGGGAGCTGTGGCGGGAGACCCGCATCACCCTGTTCCAGCAGGCCACCGACACCCGGCCGGAGGAGCTCCAGGTGCAGGGGGTGCGGCCCCGGGTCTGGTTCGGTGAGCGGTGGATCACCTCGGTTTTCGACCTGTTCGAGGAGAACCTCCGCTACTTCCCGGCGCTGCTGCCGCTCTGCGCGGACGAGGACCCGCTGGCCGAGCTGGAGCGGGGGATCGTCCCGGAGCTCGCCGAGCTGACCCTGCACAACGGCACCGTGTACCGCTGGAACCGGCCGGTGTACGCGGTCACGGACGGGCGGCCGCACCTGCGGGTGGAGAACCGGGTGCTGCCGGCCGGCCCGACCGCCGCGGACATCACCGCCAACGCCGCCTTCTACTACGGCCTGGTCCGTGCGCTCGCCGAGGCCGAACGGCCGATCTGGACCCGGATGTCGTTCGCCGCGGCCGGGGAGAACCTGATGGAGGGGGCCCGGCACGGCATCGACGCGTCCCTGTACTGGCCGGGCCTGGGCGTGGTGCCTGCCACCGAGCTCACGCTGCGGCGGCTGCTGCCCATGGCCCGCGAGGGACTGGCCCTGTGGGGCGTGGAGACCAGGCACGCCGACCGCTGCCTCGGCATCATCGAGCAGCGCTGCCTGGCCGGCCGCACCGGCGCGACCTGGCAGGCGGAGACCGTGCACGAGCTGGAGCGCCGGGGGCGGCTGGACCGGGGCGCGGCGCTGCGCCGGATGACCCAGCGCTACATCGAGCACATGCACACCAACGAGCCCGTGCACTCCTGGCCGCCGGGTTACTGAGCCCCCAGTCTGGGTGGCCAGACCGGCCGGTCCGGCCGTCGGCTAGGCGGCGCGGTCTTGGTGCTCCTCAGGCCAGCGGCGGCCGTTGGTCCAGTACTCGTCGATGTGCTCCAGCGGGCGTCCCCTGGTCTCCGGGACGCAGCGCCACACGAAGACGATGGCCAGGGCGGCGAAGATCGCGTACAGCCAGAACGTCCAGGACTTGCCGAGGACACTGATGAACGTCAGGAACGTGACGCTGATCAGCAAGTTCGCGCTCCAGTTGGCGGTCGTGGCCGCGCTCGCGCCGGCCGCGCGCAGCCGGTTCGGGAAAAGCTCCGCGGTCATCAGCCAGAACAGCGGCGAGATGGACAGCGAGTAACAGGCCACGTAGACCAGCAGGATGATCAGGACACCCGCGCCCCAGCTCTTCGGCCCGACGTCGAAGGCGACGCCGAGGAGCACCAGCATCGAGCCCATCCCGGCCAGGCCGAGATAGAACAGCTTCTTGCGGCCGACCACGTCGACGAACGCAATCGTCGGGAGCACGAAGACGAACAGCGTGGCCCCCACGTAGATCGTGGGCAGCAGCGAGTTGCCGCCCACGCCCGCGTAGCCGAAGATCGTCGGTGTGTAGAACAGGACGGTGTTCGGCCCGACGAACTGCTGGAACACGGCCAGGCCCACCCCGGCGATCAGGGCACCGCGCAGGCCCGGGCGGAGCAGCTCGCGCCAGGACGTGCCCTCGGAGTCGGCCACGTCCTGGTGCAGCAGGTCGAGCTCTTCCTCCTTATGCTCCGGGTCGATGCGGTCGAGGACCGCAGCGGCCTCGTCCCAGCGGTCATTCATGCCGAGCCAGCGGGGCGAGTAGGACATGAACAGCATGCCGATGGCCAGGGCCAGGGCGGGCAGCACCGCGAACCCGAACATCGGCCGCCAACCCCAGCCGGCCGAGTCGAACGCGAAGTCCAGCGCGTACGACAGCAGGATGCCGAAGGAGATGGCCAGCTGCTGCAGCACCACCAGGCCGCCCCGGATGCGGGCCGGGGACATCTCCGCGATGTAGGCCGGGACGATCAGCGACGACGCGCCCACCGCGACGCCGGTGATGATCCGGAACGCCAGGAACGAGCCCAGATTCCACGAGAACGCGGTCAGGATGGCCGCGGCCCCATAAAGGATGGCCAGCGCGATCAGCGCCCGGCGGCGGCTGAACCGGTCGGCCAGCCGGCCGCCGATGACGCCGCCGATGACCGCGCCGATCAGGACCGCGGAGACGGCCAGTTCCTCGGTGGTGCTGCTGAGCCGGAAGCTGCTCTTGAGCAGGTTCTCCGCCCCGCTGATCACGCCGATGTCGTAGCCGAACAGCATCCCGCCCAGCGCGGCGATCGCGGCGACCAGGTAGGTGTAACGAGGTGTGCCCCGCAGGGCGGTTAACGAGAAGGCTGACACTGCCTTGGCGGGCTGGCCAGCGGTTTCCGCGGCCTCGTGCTGGCCGGGCTGAGCCGCGTGCCCCTGATCTCCGATCATGACGCCACGCCCCTTTCCGCGGCCACTACAGCCAGCCGGGCCGCGTTGCCCAGGGTGCATGTGACCGCTCACAAGGACGTCCTCTGCCCCCGGAGCGGCCGGTCATTCCGGTCATTTCGGCCGGGCGGCGCGGTGCCGGGCCAGGGACGCGCCTTCGCGGAACGGCAGCAGATGCGACAGCAGATCAGGTCTGCAGCGGGACCATCTCGCGGACGAAGTCGTCGGTGAAGCGGTCCGGGTCGACGGTGGTCCGGCTGGGGCGGATGACGAACTTGGTCAGCCCCTCCGCCACGTACGCCGCCACCATGGCGCGGGCGGCCGCCCAGCCAGACGGGATCAACGCGGCCGGGTCCTGGTCCGGGCGGCGGCGCCGTGCGGTCTGCAGCAGCGCGGGCCGCGACGCGTCGTCGGCCACGGCCAGGCTGATCCCGTAGTGGTCCGGCTCGATCTCGCGGCCCGCCTCGGCGGCGGCCGCCTCGATGGCCCGGCGCCCGGCGCCCGCCTCGTCCGGGGTCAGGAAGCTGGCCAGCCATCCGTCGCCCAGCCGGCCGACGCGCCGCAGCGCCCCCCGGGCGCTGCCGCCGAGCCAGATGTCCAGCGGCCGGTCCGGCCGGGGCCCGACGCTGGCCTCCTCGACCGCCAAGAACTCGCCCTGGAAGGTCACGTTCTCCTGGCTGAGCAGCAGGCGGATCACCGTGAGGGACTCGTCGAACACCGCCGCCCGGCGGCCGGGCGGCACCGGGAACGCCGCCAGTTCCGCGGGCCGGGCCGGTTTCAGGCCGAACACGGGCAGCACCCGCCGGGGGGCCAGGCCGGCCAGGGTGGCGAGCTGCTTGGCCACCAGGACCGGGTGGCGCCCGGGCAGCACCGCCACCCCGGTGCCTACCTTCAGCCGCGATGTCCGGGCCAGCGCATAAGTCATGCCGATGAAGGGGTCAACCAGTGAGCCGTAGACCATCTCCGGCAGCCACAGCGAATCGACTCCCGCGGCCTCCAGGGCGTCCACCGCCGCGCCGAACTGGCTGGGGACACCGGCTGCACCCAGCGAGACGCCGATCCTGACCTTCATGGGGTTATCGGTCATGCTGCAATCCGATCACACCGCGCCGGACCCGCTTCGGTGCTGGTGCCGGTGGAGGATGCACAGTCCGGCAGGGCCCGGCCCGCCCGCGCCGTCCCAGTCCCGGCGGTTTCAGGGAGCCGGGAGCAGATCCAGGCCAGCGGCCGGGTAAGTGGATCAGGGAGCTGCTGCGTTTAATAAGCGTGAGCCAGGAACAACAGGAGTTCGCAGAGTTTTACGAGGCCAGCAGGGATGCCTGCCTGCGCGCGGTAATCGCCGGTGCAGGTGACGCCGCGCAGGCCGAGGACATGGTCGCGGAGGCCTTCGCCCGGGCATGGGCCTCCTGGGCTAAGGTCCGCCGGTACTCCGCGCCGCGAGGATGGGTCGTGCGCGCCGCGCTCAACACCGGCGTCTCGTGGTGGCGGCCCCGCCGCCGGGAAATCCCGCTGGCCAGCCACGATGCCGCCGCGATCGCCGATCCGGCCGGAGGGCTGGACGCCGCTGTCCTCGCCGCGCTGCGGCGGCTGCCGGCCCGCCAGCGCGAGGTGATCGCGCTGCGGGTTTTCCTGGACCTGGACACCCAGGCCACCGCCCAGGTTCTCGGGATCGCCCCTGGCACGGTCACCGCGCACCTGTCCCGCGCGGCGGCAGCGCTGCGCCGCGAGCCAGCCCTGCACAGCCTGGTCGCTCCTTCCCACGCCCATACCACCCATGACGGAGGTCAGCAGTGAATGACATCGACGACGTACTGCTCCAGGCACGCGACGCCCTGTCCGGGGCCCGCATGGAAACCCCGGTCGAGGCCATCCTGGCCCAAGGCAGTGCCCGGAGGCACCGCAGGCGGCTGGTGCAGCTCTCGGGGGCCGCCGCCGCCAGCGGGGCACTGGCCCTGGGCCTGGCCACCGTCATCAGCTCCGCCAGCCCCGCCCCGGCGCCGGGGACGATCCGCACCGCGGCCTTCACCCTCGCCCGCAACGCCAACGGCACGGCGTCGCTGACGCTGAACCAGGGCCAGGTGTTCGACCCCGCCACGCTCCAGCAGGCCCTGGCCCGCGACAGCATCCCCGCCCTGGTCCAGACCGGCACCTACTGCACGTCCAATCCTGCGCCGCCCAGCAAGGGGGCCGTTTCCATCCAGCTCCCCGACGGCAGCCCGGTACCCATAACCGGTCGCCGGTCGCCGGTCCCGCCGGATGCCGTGACCGTGATCAACCCCGCCGCCATGCCCGCCGGGACCGAGCTGAGCTTCACCTACAGCAACCACGACCGCGTTCTCACCGGAAGCCTCATCTACACAGCCGCGCATACCTGCAGCCCCACCCCTCCGGCGGGACTGCCCCCGGCACGGTAGCCTCCCGGCCAGTCCGCCATGGCCCGGCCCTCACAGGCCGGGCCAGGCCAGGACACCCGGACAGAGCGCCGCCCGCCTCCCGACCCGAGCAACTGATAGCAGCAGCGACAGCAACAATCGGCGCACGCCAGCCCCGCCTCCGCTTGACGTGGTCACGTCAAGTCGGGTCACGCCAGCGTGACCAGCAGTGCCGACCACGCCTCCCCGGCCGCCCCGGCGATCGGGCCGTTGTCGCCCAGGGCCGCCGGCAGGATCGGTGGTGGATTGTCGCGCCGGTACGCCATCAGGCCGGCCTGGTAAGCAGCGTCGACTTCGTCCCGCGCTGCGGTCAGCAGGTCGATGCCGAGTCCGCCGAGCGTCACCAGGTCGGGGTCAATGCCGTTGACCAGGCCGGCGATGCCCCGGCCGAGGGCGCCTGCCACCGACTTCACCGCGGCGCGTTCGGCGGGCTTCGGTGCGGTCGCGCTGATGAGCCGCCGGGCGTAGGCGACGTGGTCGCGCGGAGCCGGGCGGCCGAGCAGCCGGGCCAGCGCGGTGCCGTCCACCGCGGTACCCCAGCAGCCCCGGGCGCCGCACGGGCAGGCGATCGCCGGGTCGCCGAACGGCATGTGCCCGAATTCCCCGGCCGCGCCGGTGGCGCCGATCAGCGTGGTGCCGTGGTCGACCACGGCGCCGCCGAGGCCGGCCTCGATGCGCAGGTGCAGGGCGACTGAGGCGCCGGCCGCCGCGCCACGGAGGGATTCGGCCGAGGCCGCCAGTGTGGCGTCGTTGCCAGCTACGAAGACGGGCGCGTCGGGCCACAACTCGTGCAGGTCGATGTCGCGCCACAGCAGGGTGGCCGCGTCGAGGCGGTGAGCGGGCGAGACCGTACCGGGGACGGCCAGGCCGAGCGCCCGCGGCCGGCCCGCGTACCGGTCGCGGAAGGTGCCGATCGTGGCGGTGAGCGCTGCGGCGACCGTCGGCCAGCCGGCGCCGTCGTGGTTTCCGTCGCCGGTAGCCAGCACCTTTCCACCCAGCTCAACCACATCGACCCGCCACGTTCCGTGGGTGATCGCCGCGGCCAGCACGAGCGGGCCCTGGGGATGCGGCACCAGGACGGTGGTCGGGCGTCCGCGGACTCCGCTGCGGGCGGCCGGGATCTCGGCCAGGAGCCTGGCCTGGGAAAGCCGCGCGACGATCTCGGTGGCCGCGCCCGTGCCCATCCCGAGCAGGCGGGCCGCGGCGGCGCGGGTGACACCGGGATGCGCGTGCGCGGCCCGAAGCAACTCGGTTGAGCGCGTCGCCACAACGCGCCCTCCTTCTTTTACTCGTTGCTAGAGTTTATTATCTGATGATGCCCACCCGCACCGCCATGAACCGGCCGGGGCTGACGGGATGACCAGGAAGCAGGCACAGCCATGACCGTACTGCTCGCCTTCGTCATGGTGGCCGCCCTGGGCACCTGGATTCCGCTGGCCCAGATCCTGCCCGGGACGCCAGAGCGCTCCCGGGTCTTTTACGTGGCCGTCGGCAACGTGGTCTTCGCCGGGATAGCTCTGCTGGCCAGCGGCGCCGGCCTGGCGTTCGGCTGGCGCAGCTTCTGGCTGCCGCTGGCGGGCGGCGTGGTGTGGACGGCGGGCAGCTACTGCGTTTTCAGGGCGTCGGAGACGATCGGGCTCGCGCGGGCGGCCGGGACGTGGACGCCGCTCAACATCGTTGTCGCGTTCGCCTGGGGCGCCTTGCTGTTCGGCGAGCTTGACGGCTTCTCCCGAGCACGGTTCGCCGTCCTGGGCGTCGCCTTCCTGGCCGTTGTGGCCGGGGTACTGCTGATCGCCGGTTCCCGGGAGGGCCCCTCCGGGCCGCCCGGTTCGTCATCCCCGCGGCCAGCCGCGGCCGCTGAATTCCGCCGGCGTGCCAGCCCGGCGCGCATCGGCTTCCTGTGGGCAGGTGCGGCCGGGATCCTGTGGGGGAGTTACTTCGTGCCGGCTCAGTGGGCCGCGGTTCCCGCCCAGGTGAGCGATTTCCCGCTCGCGCTAGGAATCCTGGGGGGTGCCCTCGCCCTGGCCCGGCCGGCTGGCGAGCCGGTCAAGCTGGGCGTGCGCCCCATGAGCGCACAGCTCGGCGCCGGCATCCTGTTCGGCATCGGCAACCTCACCCTGCTCGCCCTGGTGGCACGGGTGGGCACCGGCACGGGCTTCACCATCGCCCAGCTCAGCCTCCTGGTCAACGCCAGCATCGGCATCTGGGTCTTCCACGTCCCCGAACCGGGCACGCGCCAGGCGCGGAAGGTACTGGCTGGCATCGTGATCGCCGGGATCGGCGGCTGCGTCATCGCCGCGATGCGATAGCAGAAGCGGAGACGGTCCTGGGGTTTGCTGAGCAGGAGGAGGCGTAACTCCCGCTGGGGCGGGCCACCGCTCAGGCCGGCGGCTGGGCGATGCCGGCCACGGTGGCGCCCACCGCCTGGACCAGGTCCCCGGGCGCGATCTCGATCTCGAGCCCGCGGCGCCCCCCGCTGCAGAAGATGGTGCCGAAGCCCAGCGCCGAGGAGTCGATCACCACCGGCAGCCGCTTGCGCTGCCCGAGCGGCGAGATGCCGCCGAGGACGTAGCCCGTGGCCCGCTCCGCGTCGGCCGGGTCAGCCATGGCCGCCTTCCGGCCGCCCGCCGCCGCGGCCAGGGCCTTGAGGTCGAGCCGGCTGCCCACCGGGACCACGCCGACCGTCAGCGCCCCGTCCACCTGGGCGACCAGGGTCTTGAACACCCGCTCCGGCACCACGCCGAGGGCGTCGCTGGCCTCCTGGCCGTAACCGGCCCGGCGCGGGTCGTGCTCGTAGGCGTGCACGGTGTGCGTGATGTGCTGCTTCGCCAGCAGCGCGGTCGCCGGGGTGCCACGTCCTGCCACGGTCAGACACTCTAGATGCCGGGCAGGCCGGGCGGGTCAGCCAGGCTCGTGCCCCGCTGGCACGCCGAGAGCCGACGCTTCCGGGCCGAACGAGCTCACGTAGCCCGGATGGACCTCTCCCCACCGGCCGGCCGGCGGCGCGCCGTCCCCGTCCAGATGACGGGCCAGTGCGTCCAGGCAGACATGCCAGCCGGCCGCGTCCCGGGCTGCCTTGCCGTGTTCGTCGAACGTGTGCAGGAGGGTGAGGGTGCACCCGGTGTCCCGGGCCACGACCTCCAGCCGCAGCGTGTCCGGCCCCCAGCGGAACTCCAGCAGTGCGGGGGGCTGGAAGGTGAGTACCTCGCCCGTGAAGTCCGGGACCCGGCTCTGCGGGTCAGAGAAGGTGAGGTGGCTGCCCACCGCCCAGTCACCGGTGATCCGGAACGGGAACCAGGCCTCCAGGTCCCCGGGTTCGGTGACCGCCCGCCAGACCCGCGGCACGGGGTGGTCCAGGTCCCGGGTGAAACGCAGCCGCCAGCGCGGGCCGGCCTGCTCCAGGGTGCCGTTCATGTGGGTGTCCTCCCTTGCCCGGCTTGAGATGGCCCGGCATCGTCCGGCTCGTCGGGTGGCCCGGGCTGCTCGCTGCGGGCCATCTCGCCGAGGTGAGTCTCCAGCCGGTCCAGGCTGGCCTCCCAGGCCCAGCGGTACGGGGCCAGCCAGGCGTCGAGTTCGCGCAGCGGCTCCGGCCGGAGCCGGTACAGCCGCCGCTGCTCGTCCACCCTGGCCTCGACCAGCCCGGCCTCGCGCAGCACCCGCAGATGCTTGGAGACCGCGGGCTGGCTCATGGCCAGCGCCGCGACGAGTTCCCCCACCGACCGCTCGCCGTCCCGGACCAGGTCCAGGATCCGCCGCCGCCGTGGCTCGGCCAGCACCCCGAACACCGCGCTCATGCCGACATCATGCCTTCTCAGGCATATAACTGTCAAGGCATGTAATTGAAGTCGTGACCGCCCGCGCTGCATCGATCATGGTCAGGGCCCGCGTTTCCCGCGGACGGTGCGCTTTCCGGGGTGTTTCGCCATGTTCGGCGCACGGTGCGCGGGAATGTGCCCGGGAGGGGCCAGTGTGACGGGAAAGCATGAGCCCCGGGGGAAACAGGGGTGGCGCAGGGGAGTGGTGGTGGGAGCATGAAGGGCGTGGACCATGTACTGGCGCAGGTGAACATCGCGCGGCTGCGGGCCCCGCTGGACAGCCCGCAGCTCACGGGCTTCGTGGCCGCGCTCGACCCGGTCAACGCGGCGGCGGACGCCGCGCCCGGGTTCGTGTGGCGGCTGCAGACCGAGGACGGCAACGCCACCGCGGTGCGCGCGTTCGAGTGGGATGAGGCGGGCAGCGCCGGGGTCATCGTCAACCTGTCGGTCTGGGTTTCCCCCGAGGCGCTCGCCGCCTTCGTCTATTCGGACGCCCACCGGCGGGTGCTGGCCCGGCGCCGGGAGTGGTTCGAGCGGATGACCGAGGCCTACACCGCGTTGTGGTGGATTCCCCGCGGGACCGTGCCGGGCACCGCCGACGCCGAGGACCGGGTGCGGCGGTTGCGGGCACACGGCCCGGCGGCGGACGCGTTCACGCTGCGGGCGCTGTTCCCGCCGGGGAGCGACGACGTGCCCCGGGCGGGACGCGAGGACTGGACCTGCCCCATCTGACCCCGGTCCGGCGACCCGGCGGGCCTACTGCCGGTCGCGCTCTTCCTCGTCGTGCTGGATCCGGTCCAGCGCAACGGCGATGGCCAGGAACAGGGCGTCGTCCTGGCCCGGGGCCACGTCCACGCCGTAGGTGTCCCGGATCCGGAACCAGGCGCGGGAGATCCGGGCCAGGACCCGGCCGCCGCCTGCCCTGATCTCGAACTCCTTGTCCAGGATGTTGCCGACCGCCTCGAGCCGGCTGCCGTCGGCCAGGTCCACGGTCGAGCGGTGGTGCAGCGGCGAGACGAGCGCCTTGCGCAGGGTCGCCACCACCGCGCCGTCCTGCTCGATCTCCATGGTCTCATGCATGGCGATGAGCTTCTTGCGCACGGTCACCAGGACGCGGCCGTCAGGGTCCTCGATCTCCAGGGTCTGCCGCAGCCGGAGCACCTTGCCGTCCACCAGGAAGGCCTGGCCGCCCTGCTCGTCGGTGATCCAGAAGTCGTCTCCGATGGAGAAAAGCTTCTCCCGTACCGCATAGCGCATGCTGTCTCCCGGGGTCCGGCTAGGCACCGTACCCCAGCTACTAAACCCGGGGCGGCCCAACCCTCAGCCCGTGCTGTACCGCCGCAGCCCCACCGCGTACTCGCAGCCCGCCGCCATGCCCGTGTAGCCGGCCATGTTCCGGAGGAACTCGTCCGGGTCGAAGTCACGGCCCAGGCCGTCGAGATAGGCCTTGTGCGCGCGCAGCGAGTTGACCCCCGCGCCGATGGTGGCAGTGACGTCCACGTAGTGGGTGGGATCCGCCACGCCGGCCACGTAGACCTCGCTGGCGCCGCCCCAGGCGTCCCCGGCGTCGGTGAAGACCCAGGGATTGGCCGCGTCCCGGACGGCGTCCAGCACGGCCAGCCCGACCGCGCGGTGGTCGGCGTGGTTGACCATGCCGGTGTCGCCCCAGGTCAGGTCGAAGTTCATGGTGATGACGACGTCGGGACGCAGCTCACGCAGCACGGCGGCCAGGTCGCGGCGCAGCGGCAGCCCGTACTCGACCAGCCCGTCGGGATGATCCAGGAAGCGCACCTCATGCACGCCGACAATGGCGGCGCTGCGGAGTTCCTCGTCCTCGCGCAGCGGCCCGACCGCGTCCGGGGCCATGCCCTGGATGCCGGCCTCGCCGCGGGTCGCGAGCAGGTACGCGACCTCCTTGCCCTGGCTGGTCCACCGGGCCACCGCGGCCGCCGCGCCGTACTCCAGGTCATCCGGGTGAGCGACTACCGCGACGGCCCGGTTCCAGTCCTCTGGCATGGGCTCCATCGGCCCGCCTCCCCGTGATGGCGCCCCGCGGCTGCTCAGCTCGGGGTCTGTTCCTCAGCCAAGACCTTCCGGATCACGTCCGCAAGCTCCGCGGGCCAGATGACCTCCGCCGTCGAGTCCAGCTCGGCCAGGGTCCACCAGCGCCAGGCGCTGATCCCGTCGGCGGCGTGCATCTGCGCCACATCCCCCAGCGGCCGTGCGGGGTGGTCGGTGCGGGCCAGGTAGTGACGCTCGTACTGGTGCACCAGGCGGCCGCCGTGCTCCATGGTCAGGCTGCGCTGGAGAACCTCACGGCCCAGCGGGATGTCGGTCCACCCGGTTTCCTCGGCCAGTTCGCGGACGGCGGCGGTGGCGTAGTCTTCGCCCGGGTTCAGCCCGCCACCGGGCGTGGTCCAGTGGCGGCCATTGGGCAGCGGGTCGTCGTACCGCATCAGCAGCACCCGGTCGCCGGGGTCGAGCAGGATCACCCGGCCCGCGTGCCGCTGCGGCAGCCGTGCGTCCTGTGCCGTATCGGGGTCAGCCACGCCGTGCATTCTAGGTCCGGTCCGGTGTTGCACCATTCGGGCAGGTGGCCGGCTAGTTAGGCTGGTGGCGTGGTGACACACGTCGCATTGCTGCGCGGGATCAACCTGGGCGGGCACAACAAGGTCGCGATGGCCGACTTGCGCGAGGTGGTGGCCTCGCTCGGCCATGAGGATGTCGCCACGTACATCCAGAGCGGGAACGTGGTCTTCAGCACCAGCGAGACGGACACCGTGAAGCTGGCCGCCGAGCTGGAAGACGCCATCGGGGAACGGACCGGGGTACGGTGCGGGGTCATCGTGCTGTCCGCTGCGGAACTAGCGCAGGTCGCGCGGGACAACCCGTACTCCGGCGAGCCGAACCTCAGAGCCGTGCACGTGGTGTTCCTGCCCGCGGAGCCGGTGCCGGAGATGATCGCCAGCGTGGCCGGGGCGCAGGACACGGTGGCCCAGAAGGGGAGCCGGGATACGGCCCGGTACGTCGGGCGGGCCCTGTTCCTGCACACGCCGGACGGTTTCGGGCGCAGCGAACTGGCTACGCTGCTGACCCGGGCGGCCCGGCCGCTCTCGAAGCAGGGCGCGGGCACGGCCCGCAACCTCGCCACCGTGCGCAAGCTGCTCGGCATGTGCGGCGTCTCAGACTGAACCACCCGGCCTGGGCCACGCGGTGACGTCCGGTCCTTCTGGATGAGAACATCAGGTAATGGCTACTGTGACCACCCCCGGGCAGATCCGGTTCGGGCAGCCGCGCGGACGGTGGATCGTCGCGGCCACGGTCCTCGGGTCGAGCATGGCCATGCTCGACGCGACGGTGGTCAACGTGGCCCTGCCGACGATCGGCCGGGAACTGCACACTTCCCTGGCCGGCCTGCAGTGGGTGGTGACCGCCTACACGCTCACCCTGGCCGGGCTGATCCTGCTGGGCGGGGCGCTCGGTGACCGGTTCGGCCGCCGCCGCGTGTTCCTCATCGGCGTGACCTGGTTCGCGCTCTCGTCGGCCCTGTGCGGTGTGGCCCCGGGCATCGGGGTGCTGATCGCGGCCCGCGCGCTGCAGGGCATCGGCGGGGCGCTGCTGACCCCCGGCTCGCTGGCCATCATCCAGTCCACGTTCGCGGCCGATGACCGGCCGCGGGCCATCGGCGCCTGGTCCGGGCTGGGCGGCGTGGCCGGGGCGATCGGCCCGTTCCTCGGCGGCTGGATCGTGGGCTCGATCGGCTGGCGCTGGATCTTCCTGCTCAACCTGCCGCTCGCCGTGGCCGTGCTCGCCGTGACCATCCGGCACGTCCCGGAGAGCCGGGATCCCACCGCCCAGGGCCGCTTCGACATCGCCGGCGCGGTGCTCGCCGCCCTGGCGCTGGCCGGCATCACCGACGCCCTGATCGAGGCACCCTCGGCCTCCCTGCCCGAGTCCCTGGTGCCGGCCCTGGCGGGCCTCGCCGCCGGGGCCGCGTTCGTCGTCCTGGAACGGCGGCGTGGCCGGCACCCCGAGCGGGTCCCGCCGATGCTGCCCCTGGGAATCTTCGGGTCCCGTCAGTTCACCGCCATCAACGTGATCACGTTCATCGTGTACGGGGCTATGGGGGCGGTGTTCTTCCTGCTGGTGCTCGACCTCCAGGTGGTCGCGGGCTTCACGCCCCTGCAGGCCGGGATTTCGTTGCTGCCCTCCACGGCGGCCCTGCTGCTGCTGTCGTCGCGGGCGGGGGCACTGGCCCAGCGGTTCGGGCCGCGCTGGCTGATGACCGGCGGGCTGCTGGTCGCGGCGGCCGGGCTGGCACTGCTCACCCGGATCGGGCCGGATACGTCGTACGTGGCCGACGTGCTGCCTGCCGTACTGCTGTTCGGGATCGGCCTGTCCATGACCGTGGCCCCGCTCACCGCCACCGTGCTGGCCAGCGCCGATGTGCGGCACGCGGGGGTGGCGAGCGGGGTCAACAACGCTACGGCGCGGGCGGCGGGGCTGCTGTCCGTGGCGGGCCTGCCTGCCGTGGTCGGGCTCACCGGCGCTGCGCTGTACTCGATCCCGCTGCTGAACCACGGGTTCCACGAGGCCATGATCATCTGCTCGGGCCTGCTGGTCCTGGCCGCGGCGGGATCGGCGATCCTGGTCAACAACAACGTGCTCCGGTCACAGTCCGGGGAGCAGGTGGCCGAACCCGAGTGCCTGACGAACTGCGCAGTCGGTGCCCCGCCGCTGGAGCCGGGGCTGCGCGTGCGCGCCGCCCCACGGGCGGACTCCCACTAAGCTTCTAACCCAGTGTTCTTTCAACCACTGTCCTTCACCACTGTCCTTTCAGCCACTGGCGTTCCACACGGAGAGTTTCCCGCGCATGCACTGGTCACAGATGTTCATCCCCACCCTGCGGGAGGACCCGGCGGACGCGGGAGCGCCGAGTCACCGGCTGCTGCTGCGCGGTGGTTACATCCGCCAGCTGATGGCCGGGCACTACTCGCTGCTGCCGCTGGCCGTGCGGGTCCGGTCCAAGGTCATCGAGATTATCCGGCAGGAGATGAACGGGATCGGGGCGCAGGAGGTCCTGCTGCCCGATATGCACCCGGCCGAGATCTGGCAGCGGAGCGGGCGCTGGGAAATCATGGGCGAGGAGATGTTCCGGCTCACCGACCGGAAGGGCGCCCGGCTCGCGCTGGCCATGACACACGAGGAGATCTTCGCGGTCCTGGCCACCGAGCTGAACTCGCACAAGCAGCTGCCCCAGGCCTGGTACCAGTTCCAGACCAAGTTCCGGGACGAGCCGCGGCCCCGGGCCGGGCTGATCCGCACCCGCGAGTTCACGATGAAGGACTCTTACACGTTCGACCTGGACCGGGTCGGGCTGGACGCCGCTTTCGACCGGCACTACGGCGCCTACCTGCGCATCTTCGAACGGCTCGGGATCCCGGCCATCCCGGTCGAAGCCTCCAGCGGAACCATGGGCGGCAGTGACTCCACCGAGTTCATGTGCCCTTCGCCTTCCGGTGAGGACCTGGTCGTGTACTGCCCGGCCTGCAAGTACGCGGCCAACATCGAGAAGGCCACGTCCCGGCTGGCCGACCTGGCCGACGGTCCCGGACCGGACACCTCGGAGCGGTTCGATACCCCGGGCGTGCGGACCATCGAGGACCTGGCCACCGGGTACGACGCACCCGCGACGCGGCAGATCAAGACGCTCGTCTACGTACTGGACGGCCAGCTCACGCTGGTGCTGATGCGCGGCGATCACGCGCTGAACGAGCAGAAGCTGATCGACGCCACCGGCGCGGCCGCGGTCCGCCCCGCCCAGCCGGAGGAGATCAGGGAGGCCCTCGGCGCGCTGCCCGGCAGCCTGGGCGCAGTCGGGGTCAGCGGTCTCCCGATCATCGCGGACCGTGCCCTGGACGGCCGGCGCGACATGGTCACCGGAGCCAACGTCGACGACATGCACCTGCGGGGTGTGGAGGTGGCCCGGGACATCGCCGTGGGCCAGTGGGCCGACCTGCGCGAGGTGACCGCGGGCGAGGCCTGCCCGCAGTGCGGGGAACCGCTGGAGCTCATCGAGGCCATCGAGGTCGGGCACATCTTCAAACTGGGGGAGCGGTACTCCAGGGTCTTCGGCGCGACCGTGCTCGGCCCGGACGGCAAGGCCGTCCCGCTGATCATGGGGAGCTACGGGATCGGGGTGGAACGCGCGATGGCCGCCATCATCGAATGCCACCACGACGAGCGCGGCATCGTCTGGCCGCTGAATGTGGCCCCGTTCACCGTGGTGGTGACCGTCGCCCAGTCCGAAGACGCTGAGGTGGCCAAGGCCGGTGCGGCCCTCTACGACCAGCTGGGCGCGGCCGGGTTCGAGGTGATCATCGACGACCGGGCCGAGCGAGCCGGGGTGAAGTTCCGCGATGCGGAGCTGACCGGTATCCCGTACCGGGTCACCGTGGGCAAGCGGGGGCTGGCCGAGGGCCTCGTAGAGCTGACCGAGCGGGCTACTGGTGAGACCCGGAAGGTCGCGCCGGACGAAGTGGCTGCTCAGCTGGGTGCCCTGACCGGGAAGGGCTGACCTCCCGGCCGTCCCGTTGCCGGGTGGCCAGCAGGCTGGTCACCGTGACCACGGCCAGCACGCCGCCGATGACGCCCAGGGATACCCAGGTATTGACGTGCGGCACCGGCACGGGCCCGACCTCGTGCACCCCGGAATCGTAGAGCGCCTCGGCGATCAGCTTCACCCCGATGAACGCGAGGATCGCCGACAGTCCCGCTGTCAGGTGCACCAGCCGGTCCAGCAGCCCGCCGATCAGGAAGTACAGGTGACGCAGGCCGAGCAGGGCGAACACGTTGGCCGCCAGCACGAGGTACGGATCGCGGGTCAGGCCGAACACCGCGGGAATGGAATCCATCGCGAACACCACGTCGGCGCCGGCGATCGCGGCGATCAGGGCCAGCAGCGCGCCGTGACGGTGGCTCTTGAGGCGGCCCGCTATCCCGCGGCGCAGCTTCCCCGGCCCCGGCAGGCTGGGCGCCGCGCTCGCCGGGTCCGGCGGGCCGCCACGGCCAGCGGCCATCCGCACCGCGGTGACGAGCAGGATCGCGCCGAAGATGTACAGGACCCAATCGAAGCGGTTCAGCGCGGCCGCCCCCGCCGCGATGAACACGGCCCGCAGCAGCAGGGCCAGGCCGATCCCGGCCAGGAGCACCCGGCTGCGCAGCCGGCCCGCCACCCCGGACCGGCCGATCAGCAGGACGAACACGAACAGGTTGTCCAGCGAGAGGCTGTACTCGGTCAGCCAGCCCGCGTAGAACTGGCCCGACGCCTTCGGCCCGGCTACGCCCGCGAGGGCCAGTCCGAACAGCGCACCCAGGGTGACGACCCCGGCGGTGCACAACGCCGCCTCGCGCAGCCCTGGCTCATGGCCACGGCTGCGCGAGGCGAGCAGCACATCCGCTGCGGCGACCGCGAGGACGACCGCGAGCGCGACACCCCATAGCCACAGGGGCACATGGAAGGCGTCGTGCAGCACGGGGGATCCTCTCGTTCGGGGTCAGTGCGGCCCGGGTCCGGCTCCGGCGGTGGCCGCCCGCAGCGCGCCGAACTGGACCGCCTGGGCGAGGTCGGCGGGGGTGAGCAGGCCAGTCAGCTCGCCGCTGGGCCCGAGCACCAGGGCGTGGGCGGGGATGTGCAGGGCGGCCGGGCTGTCCGGGCGGCTCCGCTCACCATGGGCGAGCCGGGCCCGCAGGTCGGTCAGGGGCTCATCCAGCGTGGTGAACGTCAGGTAGGCGACGGGGGTGGCGACCTGCGACAGGCGGGTGCCGCCACGGCGGTTCCCCGGCACGGTCATCAGCTGGGTCCGCGTCACCAGGCCGGACAGCTGCCCGTCGAAGTCCCGCACCGGGTACGCGGTCGCGTTGTGGCGGGCCAGCCGGTCCCCGCCGTCCCGGCCGGGGGAGTCCCGGCCTAGGGAGTCCCGGCCTAGGGAGTCCCCGGCCAGGGAGTCCTGGCCTAGGGAGTCCCCGTCCAGGAAGTCCTGCACCGTCTGCCAGCCGCGGGCGGTGGGGCCGAGCCCGCCGTCCGGCGGGAGGATGTCGCGGACCCGCACCCCGGCCAGCGCCGCTGAGGGGCGTACCTGGCTGGCTTCCGCCCGGGAGGCCCCGACCATGAGCAGGCCCACCAGCCCGAACCAGAGGCCGGTCAGGTGACCCAGCGCCAGCGCGGTCACCCCGGCGGCGGCCAGGATCGCGCCGCTGACCTGGCCGAAGCGGGCCGCGATGAGACCTGCGCGGGTGGGATCGCCCGAGCGCGCCCACGCGAGCGCTCGGACGATCCGCCCGCCATCCAGTCCCGCCCCCGGAACCAGGTTGGCCACGGCCAGCAGGCCGTTGACCCAGGCCGCTGCCGCGGCCACGGCGACGACCAGCAGGCCGGCGCCGAGTACCGACGCCGCGACGGCGGCGGCCACGCTGCCCAGGCCCAGCAGCAGGCTGGCCAGCGGGCCGGCCGCGGCGACCTGGCCCTGGGCGCGGGGGCTGGGCAGTTCCTGCTCCGCGGTCGATCCGGGCCGCCGGTCGCGGCCGTGCCACACCCCCCCGAACAGGCCCACGGTGACCGGCACGCTGAGGCCGTAGCGCCGGGCCATGACCGAGTGCGCCAGCTCATGCCCCACCATGCTGGCCAGCAGGACCACGGCCACCGCGGCGGCCGCGGCCAGGTAGCCGGCCAGGGACCGGCCCGGGTCGAGCGCGGGCAGGGTGAGGGCGCCGAATCCGGCCGCCAGCACGCCGAGCAGAGAGGCGCCGGGGGTCAGCGTGACGGGTATCCCCGCGACGCGGAAACCTCCCCCGCGGCCGGGACGCGAGAAGTATCCGGGGTTCAGCGGCTGCCGGGCGGGCCCGGCAGAAGGCGGGCGGGTCATGGTCACTGCGGTCTCCTCGTAGCGCTGGCGTCCGTCTTGCCAGCCACCTGGGACTACTATCCATTGCCGTAGACACGACGTCATCGGGCGTAACCGGCTAAGATCGTGCCCGCTAAGTTGCCTGCTTCCGGCAACTTCGGAGGAGCTGAAGGGCTGACGGATGAGCCGGCGCGAGACGGGCGAAGGCGACGTGACGGCTGAACCCACCGGCACAGGCCAGGCTGCGGAGGCTATCGGGACCAGCGGGGCTACCGGGGTGGCTGGAACTGGCGGGGCTCCTGAAGCGGTCAACCTGGATGCGATCGCCCGCGCGGCGAGCCGGGAGGCAGGTGGGGTGCGCCCGGATCTGCTCGCCGGCTACCTGCCCGCCGCCGCGGATGCGGCCCGCACCGGCCGGCGCCTGGCCACCGTGGAACTCGCCCAGTACGGCCGGGCCGGGGAGCGGGCCGCGGAGAGCGGGGTGGCCCTGCGCGGCCTGGTCAACCTCTACCTGTCCGCGACGTGGCGGCTGTGGCGGGAACTGGCCGGCCTGGCCGATCTGCGGGCGGCCGGGCTCGGCGTGCTGCGGGCCGCCGACGATGCGGTGGCGGCCGCGGCCGAGGGCTTCGAACGGGCCCACCTGTCCATCGCCCGCCGGGAGGAGGCGGAACGGCTGGAGTTCGTCGACGACCTGCTCTCCGGCCGCGACGCCGCTGATCTGCTGGTCCGTGGCGAACGGCTCGGGCTGCGGCTGGCCGGGCCGCATCTGGTCGTGCTGGCCGAGTACGCGGCCGGGGTCCGGGCCACCAGGCCGCTGGGCAAGGACACCGACCGGCTGGTCGCCGAGGCGGCCGCCCCGTCACCGTCGCTGACTATCACCCGGGGCGGACGGCTCGTCGCGGTGACCGGGGTGAGTGACGGCGGCGAGGCCAGCCGGGTGGCCGTGGCGCTGGCCCGGGCCCTCGCCCGCGGTCACCCGGACCCGCTCGCGGACGAGCCGCGGCCGTGGCGGGTCGCGTTCGGTCGGGCCTACCCGGGACCGGGCGGGGTCCGGCGGTCCTACGACGAGGCGGGCGACGCGCTCGACGTGGCGACCCGCCTCGGCCTGCCCGACCCGGTGGTGGACGCTTCCGACCTGCTGATCTACCAGGTCATCCTGCGGGACCGGACCGCCATCACCGATCTGGTCGGCGCCCTGCTCACGCCGCTGACACAGGCCCGGGGCGGGGCCGGGCCGTTGCTGGCCACGCTGGATGAGTACTACGCATGCGGCGGTGTGGCGGCCGAGGCCGCCCGGCGCCTGCACCTGTCCGTCCGCGCGGTGACCTACCGGCTGGCCCGGGTCAGGGAACTGACCGGCCGCGACCCGGCCGACCCGGCGCAGGGGCTCGCGCTGCGGGTGGCCGTCATCGGCGCGCGGATGCTCGACTGGCCCGCCGTGCCGCTCGGGGCCTGAGCCGCAGCGGCCCCGGGCCCCGGGGCTCATGACGCCCCGGGCCCGGACCGGCTGCGGACGGTTTTCGTTGCGGAGAATTCTGGCGGTCAGCTGCCGCCGGTGCCGTGCAGTGCGTCGATGTCGCGGCGCAGCGCGGCGATGTCGAGGCTGGCCGCTTTCGCGTCCTCCTCGCTGACGATGACCCAGGCCTCGTCGAGGCAGGCGGCGGTCCACGCCAGGGTGGACTGCTGCAGCGCGCCCCACGTCACCCAGGTGTCGAGCTGGTGGCCGTCCGATCCGACCTTCACGATGCAATGGCCGTCGTTGGGGTCGGGCCGCTGGCCGCCGCTTACCGTCCAGGGCTCGTGCTGGGTGAACAGGCTGTCGGCGTCGTCGGTCAGGTTCACGCCGACGTACGTGCCATGAAACGCCTGAGCGGCTGCGTCCACCGCGGCCGGGTCCGTGTGGTCTACCGGGGCGAAGGCGAGGATCTTCTTGTCCTTGAACCAGTTCAGGAGCAGGTCGGCGATATTCGCCCCCTCGTCCTTCCCGTGGTCGTAGCGGAGGTACTCGGCAACAAGCTGGTTGGAGTCCTCCCACTTCTCGGTCTCGTGGCCCGCGGCGGCCTTGGCCCGGCGATAGTGTTCGCGGCCGGCAAAGGTACAGTCACCGACCCCGTCCGGGTGGGTGGTGCAGGTCTTGTCCGGGCCGTTGCCGAGCATGCCCCAGTCCTTGATGCCCGCCGACACGTCTACCGGGTAGACCGGCGCCGGCAATGGCGTGGCGAGGTAGCTGGAAAGCCACTGGATGTTGAATCGTGCGCCGGGTGGTTTGACCGGCAGGCGGCCGCGAAGACCAGCGGATCGGATATCAGGCATAGGGCTCCCCCGTTCGATACTGCCGGTGACCTCCGGTGGTCCCGGCGGGATCGACCGCGTGGCCCGCCTGGCTCTCTGTCCAGGCTGGCCGGCGCGAGTCAGGCTCATCCTGGCAGAGCCCGGAAGGGCAGGCCACGACCACTTTCCTGACCTAACCGGCACCGAGGATTAATGGCCGCAGAATTGCCGGGTGGTCAGGACGAAATGCGGGAGGCATGCAGCGAGCCCGCCACCCCGGGGGACGGCGGGCTCGTGATGGTGGGGTCAGCTCTGGTTCTCGGTGTGCTGGTGCTCGTGCGCGTGGTCGTGCTCGTGCGCGTGGTCATGGTCCTGGTCGTTCTGGTCCTGGGCGATGCTCGCCCGCACCTCGTCCATGTCCAGCTCGCGGGCCTTGGTGATCAGCTCCTCCAGCGCCTGCTCGGGCAGCGCGCCCGGCTGCGCGTAAAGGACGATGTTGTCCCTGATCACCATCAGCGTGGGGATGGACGAAATGTTGAACTGCTGGGCCAGTCCGGTCTCAGCGTCCGTGTCCACCTTGCCGAACACCGCGTCCGAGTGCTTGTCCGACGCCCGGTCGAAGACCGGCGCGAACATGCGGCACGGGCCGCACCAGGAAGCCCAGAAGTCCACCAGAACCATGTCCGTGCCGCCCACGACGGACTCAAAGTTCTGGCCCGTCAGTTCGACCGTAGCCATGGAGTGTCTCCTCGTATCAACGGGTATCCGCTGCCGGAATACCCTCCGGGGTAAGTAAACCGAGCCAGCCCGGATGGCATTCCCGGCGCCGACGCCCTGCGTCCCTGGCGGTAGTAGCGAACTGGGGCCCCCGGTTATGCCCGGGGCGCCCGCTCAATTTGCGCCGCGGGGTCGTGGCCAGCTCACGATGGCCGCGTCAATGCCGCCTGCCGGCATCGCCTGAAGAAAACGCTGGAGGCCGGGCGCCAGAGCAGCCACACCGCGGCCAGGGCGGTCAGCCAGGTCAGCACGGCGCAGAACACCTGCGCGAAGCCATGGTTGCCGATCAGCTCCAGCGTCCCCAGGCCGAACAGCGCGGTGGACAGGATGCGCGCCCAGTTCCTGCCCTGGCTGGTCGCCCGCGCCATCCACAGCCACAGGGCGATCACGGCCAGGCCGGAAACTATCGCCAGCGTGATGGTGAGCGGGGCCGCGGTGAGGGGGTGACCGAGCACTCTGCCTTTGATGTCGCCCATGAAGGGCAGCGCGACGATCAGGTACGCGGCGGAGCTGACGGCGCCCGCGTACATGAACTTGCCTGCCCTCAGCACCGGCGCGGGAGGCCGCAGCGGTCCGGCAGGCTGTCCGCCGGACGGGCAGGGCTGGGCTGTGGTGACCTCTGCTACGGCTGCGATGCGTCCGGCGGCCGGATCGGCGGCGATCGCGGCGGCCAGCCTGGCGCGGGCCGCGTCCAGCTCGGCAGGCGCGGGCAGGGGCGTCTCCTGCGCCAGCTCCCGGAGCAGCTCCATGTCATTCATTGGATGTGATCTCCTCATACGTTGCAGCCGCATCCGTACCGGCCAGGACCTGGCGCACCTTCGTGCGCGCCCGGTGCAGCCTGGACCGCACCGTCCCCACCGGGATGGCCAGCGCCCGCGACACCTCCTGATAGGTCAGCTGCTCCCAGGCGATGAGCAGCAGCACATCGCGGTCCCCGGACGACAGCGCGGCCAGCGCCGTGTCCAGCAGCGTGCGCATCGCCTGGGCCGTGAGATCGGCAGCCACCCGGTCGGCGTGACCAGGAACCTCAGGCTCGGCCGCGATGGCCTGCCGGATCCGGTACTGGCGGGCCTCGTCCCGGCGATGCTCGCCGACCAGGTGGGTGGCGATCCCATACAGCCAGGGCCGGGCATCCGCGTGGCCGAGGTCATACCGGTCCCGCTTGGCGAAAGCGGCCAGGAACGTCTCGGCGACCAGGTCATCGGCGACCTGGCGGCCAGGCTGCTCCGCGCGAACATCTCACCCGCCCTCAACTGGACGCAGCCGCCGGCCGGCACCGCTGAGCTCGTGCTCATCGTGCAAGACCCCGACGTCCCGTTCGGGAAGCCTGCCACCCACGCGCTCACGCTAGGCATCGACCCCTCGCTCAACGGCATCCCCGAGAACGCCCTCACCAACCCCAGCCCTATCCCGGGGGTCCGGCACGGGAAAGGCGCGCTCGGGCGCCGCGGCTGGGCCGGGCCCATGCCGCCACGGTCACACGGGCCCCACGCCTATGTCTTCCAGCTCTTCGCCCTCGACCAGGCTCCCGGCCTGCCGGCCAGCTTCACCCTCAATGAGGTGATCGCCGCCATCAAAGGCCACGCCATCGGCCGCGCCCGGCTAGACGGAACTTACGAAATCCGCTAGCACCCAGAACGACATGGCCCAGCGCACGCCGGTGTGGCCTGCTACCGCTTTCCCGCCTGACCTATTACGGTGACTGATATATTGGCGGCCGTAGTAGAAGGGTGGATGGCTGTGAGCAGACAGGACGGCGGGGCCGGGCAGGACGTGCTGCGCCGGGCCGGCGAAGCGTCAGTGCTGATCCTGATCAGTCTGGCGGGCGGGACCAAGCACGGGTATGCGCTGATCCATGACATCAGGGATCTGGCCGGTGTCGAGCTCGGACCCGGCACGCTTTACGGCGCGCTGGACCGGCTGGAACGGCTCGGTTTGATCGAGCCGCTGCCCGCCGACGAGCGGCGTCATCCCTACCGCATCACCGCACCGGGGGCGGCAGCGCTTCGCGTGCACCTCGATTCGCTGGAGCGGGTGAGCGCGGCCGGGAGGCTGAGGCTGCAGCTGGGCGGCATCTGATGAAAGCCACCCCCCAGCCGGCCTGGCTGGTCGAGACCGCGCTGCGGTGTTACCCGGCCCGCTGGCGGCGGCGCCACGGCGAGGAGGCTGCGGAGCTGGCCGCGCTGCTGATCAGGGACGGCACTCCGGCGGGCTTGATCGCCTGGAACTACCTCGCTGGTGCGGCGCGCGAGTGGCTGGCGCCACGCCCCGGCCGGCGCCTGGGCATGGTGGCCTGTGCGCTGCTGGCAATGGCTTGTTCGATGGGCATCTCGGCGGGGCTCCTCACCCCGTCGGCGCCTGCCAGGGCCAGCACGAGCCAGCCGCCGTACGCGCACGTGCATTGCCGGGCTGGCTCGCGCGCACCCGTTCCGGGCGTGCCCTCTGCCCTGCGCCACCCGCAGGACAGCATCCGGGAGACCCGGCAAGGCCACGCCTGCTGACACCGCTCTGGCCAGGGCCGGCAGCGGCCAGGCCGCTCGCCGCGACGACGGTGGCGGCGGACATCGACTGCGGCGGCCCGGCGCTGGCGCCAAGGCTGGGAACGGCGACGAAAGGGTTGAGGGCGATGATGAACAACGAGCGCGGCAGGCCCGAGGGGGCGACCGGCGCTCAAGGTGCTGGGGAACAAGCTGACGGGGTGTCGTCCAATGGCAGCTCTGCGGCGACCGAGCCCGCGGAGGCTGCCAGCAAGAAGCGGCGAATGTCGGGCTGGCGTGAGCTGCCGGTCCTCATCGTGGTCGCGCTGACCATCGCCCTGGTCATCAAGTCCTTCGTCGTCCAGGCGTTCTGGATCCCGTCGTCCTCGATGGAGGACACGCTGATGGCTCCCTCCGACAGGGTCCTGGTCAACAAGCTCGTCTATCACTTCCGCAGCATCCAGCCAGGCGACATCATCGTGTTCAACGGCGACGGCTCGTGGAACCCGAACCCGCCGGCTAAGCCGCCCTCCAGCATCCTCGTCCGCGCTTACGACGACACGCTCGGCTGGCTGTTCCACCAGATCGGGGGCCTGTTCGGGACTCCGGCCGACCCGGTCGACTTCATCAAGCGCGTGATCGGGACACCGGGAGACCGGGTCGCGTGCTGCAACGCCCAGGGCCTGGTGACCGTGAACGGCGTGCCGCTGCACGAGTCGTCCTACCTCTATCCCGGTGCGGCCCCGTCGCAGATCAGATTCAACATCGTGGTTCCGCCGGGGCGCCTGTGGGTCATGGGCGACAACCGTCAGATCTCCGACGACTCCCGGCTGCGGATGTCCGACCCTGGCGGCGGGACCATCGCGGAGAACAAGGTGATCGGCCGGGCCTTCGTGGTCATCTGGCCCCCCTCCCACTGGAAGATCCTCTCGATCCCGTCGACGTTCAGTCAGCCCGGCATCAACGGGGTTAGTGCGGCGCGGGCCCCCGGGCAGGCCTCGGCCGAGGCCGCCGTAAACCAGGTGCTGGGCGCTCGTGTGGCGCCGGAGCCGCCATACGTGCCGCTCGGGGCGGGCGTTGTCGGCGCCGTTCCGCTGACGTGGCTGCAGCTGCGGATCAGACGCCGGCCCCGGGGCCGACGTTGAGGGGCCGACTGCGGGGGCCGGCGGTGGGAATCTAAAGATCTTGATCCACAGGGATTGACACAGTCTTGATGCTGGTGCCTGGAACGGTCAGAATTCAGGTAGCGCATCCAGGGATCCGATCACTGCTCCCGGCAAACTCCCCGCGCTGACGGACCGGGAATCGACCTTGAGTAGCGGAACTGTCAGCCCGGCAGGGACCAGCCGGCTGGCGGGTCGCGATTCACCTCTGGGGTACGCCAGAGCGCGGGCCTGTGGCTCAGCGCCCGGCGGGCGCCTTCGGTGATCTCGCTGATTCCATTAATGCTGACCCCGGCGTCAACGGTGGAGGCACCCTGCAGGTGACCGCGGGCACCGGCAGTGCCGCCACGTTCACGCAGATCGCTTTCGCGGTCACGGTGTCGTCGCCGTACGCCTCGACAACCTTCGCCGTGTGGCTTGTCCGGGGGGCGGGTCCGGGCGGAATGAATTCGCAGAACGCAGGCGCCTGCGCACTGTCCGGCAGCCTGCTTGGCCCCGGACGCGCGACGTCGTTCCTTAGCCTCGGAGCAGCCGGGCTCCAACCGTGCTGGCCCCGGCTGCGGTCAGCCAATTCGCCGGGCCCCGGGCAACCGCATCTCGACTGGGCGGGCATCCCGCCATCGGTCAGAGGCTGACCTAGCTGACTTACTAGTCATGGCGACTTACTTCCGCCTGCAGGTCACAACCACACACCTGGAGTTGGGCTTGCCTGTTCGGACCTGATGCGGCTTCGCGCGGTTCTGGGTAGGAATCCTTCGGATCACCAGCCACCCGGCCGTGACCCTCATTCAAGGAGATCTTCGTGACGTATCCGGCCGACAGCTCACAGCCACCACGCGACGCGCTTGCCGGCACGCTCAAACGCACGGAGATCCAGCACAGTCCGTCTTCGATCCCCGCCTCGTTAGCTGCCCGCGGACCTGCCATCACGGCCCGGCGGGGAGCGCCTGAGCCCGGACCTCTTCCGGCGGGGACGGGAGCACGGTACCGCCGCTGCGCCAGTAGCGGCCATCGGACCGGGACAGGAACTCCTCGTCGACGAGATAGCGGCGCATCGCCGCATAGTCGGCGTGCAGGGCACCGAGGAACAGGCTGACCTGGCGCTCTGGGTAGCGCACGCCCGGCTCGAAGGCCTGTGCGATCGTGTCCAGCAGCAGGTGCCGCCGCGCCTGCCGGGCTGGCACGGTCTCGATCTTGCCGTGGCTGGTGAACGCCCGCAGCTGGGGGTCGCGGGCCACAGCCTCGAGGACAGCTGCCGGGTCAAGGGCTGCCGGCAGGCAGCTGTCGAAGTCGTCCATGTACGGGATCCTACGGCCCGGGCGTCGGCCCGCATTTCTACCCCGAGCGGTCCGGCACAACTGACGCGGCGGAAGCTAGTTGAGGATGCAGGCTAGATCCCGCCAGCAAGTCATAACGACACACTGAGGATGCCGTTGCCTCTGTCGCGCCGGGTGAAATACCACGCCGCGCTGGCGAATAGCAGGCCCCAGATCAGGAACGACATGTCCCAGACCCACAGGTGCCACAGCAGGGGCACCCGGGCGATCGGAGTCCTTGGCCTGATCGCGCCAGTGGCGGCGAGTGCGTCGGCGGCCACCAGTGTCCCGCCGTAGAGGGTCAGCAGGACGGCGGCAGTCCAGCCCAGCAGAGTGACAAGCCGCCGCGGCAGCTTGCTTCCCCGCGGCCGTACCAGAGCGAGGGCGAGCACAGCACCTGCCAGCTTGAGCAGACCGGTGACCCAGACCGCGACCAGGATGCTGGCGCTATGCTCGCGCGCTAGCCGCTCGATCGAGCCGCCGACGGTGCTCAGCCCGATAGTGCCACCGCAGCCCCAGTAGAAGCTGATCAGCGCGAAAATAAGACCCCAGGCGAAGGCTGCGTAACCCGCGCCCACCGCCCATCGCCCGCGCGGTCCCGCCAGCGCCGGCTGGCTTGACGTCAAGAGTCGCCTCGCTTCCGCCCGCAAGACCGCCTCCGCCTGCAGGTCGGACGGGTCAATGTGCACTCACGCAGTCAACCCGCCGAGAGGGTGAAGGACAAGCCATTTCCCGCCGGGTAACGCCTGGATCCCTGTTTGTCACCGCGATGACAGGCGGAACATGGCGCAGGCTAGGCTCCGCCTGCAAGTCATAACCACACACCTGGAGCGCGAACCCCTCGGCTCGGCGTGATCCCCACCTGGATCGCGAACCTCGTCGAATGTGGATCAGGTCGCTGATATGCCGGGTAGGTGCACGTTCGAGCCTGGACAACCGGCACCCGTGAGGGAGCGGAAGGAGTGGCGATGATAGCCCGGACATGGCGGGGCTGGGTCAGGACTGAGCAGGCGGTGGCCTACGTCGAGTACATCACCAGGACGGGGCTGAGCGCTTACAAGCAGACACCCGGCAATCTGGGTGCCCAGATGTGGACGACAGATCTCGGCGACGGCCGGACAGAAGTCATGACGGTCAGCTGGTGGTCGTCACGGACGGACATCGAAGGCTTCGCGGGCCAGAATATCGAGGTCGCCGTCTTTTACCCAGAGGATGACGACTACCTCATCGACCGCGAGACCACCGTCACCCACTACGACGTCGCACGGACAATGTGACGGACTGGCAGGAAGCCTTCAAGGCTGGGGCGCGAACCTACCTGCAAATGCACCCACATTCCCGCCTGCCGTCATGACCACCACTGCAAGCCGGTGCCGGGCTGGAGGCTCACCAAGCCGCACTCCCTGGTACTTCACCCGGACCACCCGGCTGGGCGCGGCTAGACGACTTCTCCCCCTATCTACTTCTCCCCCTATCTACCTAAACTGACGGGAGGGACCTTGGTGAGGCGGACCACGATCCCCCGGGGCCGTATGACCACGGTCACGTGGGGCATCGGCCGCCCGGTGAACAGGTACCGCGGCCCCAGATACCGTGCGGCGCGGTGGTTGACCGCTGGCTCATATCCGTCGGCGTGCAGCGCCCACGCCACGCCGAGAGTGACATTCCGCTCGTAAGATCCGTCATTCACCACCGACAGTTCCAGCCGCTGGCGAGGCAGCATCCGCTCGATGTGCTGAGCAGCGAAGCGGGTGGCGCTCAGTTCCCGGGCGGTTGCCGAGTCGGCCGACGCTCGTGCCTGCTGGGCCACCGCCAGCCATGACCCCAGCCCGATCAGGGCCACGGCCGCGAAGCCGATGGCGCAGGCGCCCCAGCGCGCCGCGGATCCGCCGGCGGGATCTGGGGCGCCCCCCGGGCGCCGGCGCCTGCGGCCGGCACGCGGGGCCGGCCGGTCACCCGCCGTGCGGCGAGCACGGCGGCGGCGCCCATGGTCAGCCAGGTGAGCAGGCCGGCCGGGAACAGGATGATCAGGAGGTAGTTCTGGTCGCGGTGGCCGAGGTTGAGCACCGGGATACTCGAGTACGTGGCCAGGACGGCGCCGCTGGTCAGCAGGCTGACCACGGCCAGCGCGGCCAGCCGGCGGGATCGCAGCGGGCGGACGGCCAGGGCCAGCACCGCGGCGGTGAGAACCAGTATCGCCAGCCCGAACGCGGGCGTGCCGCCGCCGATCTGGCTCGCGATGCCCTCGAGACGGAACGACCCCGACGGCTGCCACCACACCGTGGGCGGCACGGCTGACGCGCTGAGCGCCTTCAGGCCGAACGCGGTGCCCGCGGGCTGCCGCGTGCCCAGGCTCGCGATGAGCAGGCCGAGGTTGCCGTGGCGGCTGGTGACCTGCTGGATGAACGGGGCGATCCAGCAGGCCGCGCCCGCCAGCAGCCCGAGCGCCGCCCACCAGTACCCGGCCCTGGCCCGGATGGTGTCGGCCAGCCCGGCCGCGAGCGCCACCAGCACCAGCGCGGCCGAGGCGAGCGCGAACATCAGGTGAGCCTGGGCGGCCACCGACGCGGTGAGGACGAGCACCGGCCACCAGCGGCGCCGCCCGGAAACGACGGCCATGGCCGCGGCCAGCGTGGCCAGGAAGAAGATCACGCCGAACCAGGGGTTCCAGTACGGCTCCGCCGCGATCAGGGGCTGCCACGCCACGGTGCCGATGATGATCCCGCTCGCCGCCAGGCCGCCGAACGCACCGAACGCCGACCGGGCGGCCTCGATCGCGAGCGAGGCCCCGACCATGCAGCACAGCGCCGCACCCCACACCACCCCCGCCCGCGGGTCGAGGTGGACCGGGATCGCCAGCAGCCAGTACTGCAGGGGTCCTGGGTCGAACGCCCCGCTGCGCAGCTGGGTGGCCTGCCCGACCAGGGGGCCGTAGGGAGTCAGGACATCCCAGGAGCGAAGCGCGATGGCCGCGGTGTCCGCGATGGCCGGCGAGTCCTGCTGCACCGCACGTATCGCGCCGATCGCGAATGGTATCCAGGCCGCCAGGTGCACGGCCAGCCTGAAGACGGTGGCCAGGCTACGCGGCATCTCCGGCAAGCGCGGAGCAGGAAGCACCGGCCGATCCGCCGCCAAGGTGGCTGGCGGCCCGGCATTTTCGGTCATATGTCCTTATTACCCGGTGGAGGCATTATCTGGTGGAGGATTTCCGGGGAGGATGTCCGACCCGTCGGCGTCGATCCACTTGGCCGGGGTCCGCGGCGGCGCGCTCCATCCGTCCATGACCGCCAGCAGCTCCGCCGCCGACGCCCGGGCCAGGATCTGGTCCCGGTGGCCCGGGCGGACGAAACGCTCCTCCGTGGCGTGGTCCAGGAACCTCAGCAACTCGTCGTAGTACCCCAGCACGTTCAGCAGCCCGGTCGGCTTGGCGTGCAGTCCCAGCTGGGCCCAGGTGACGATCTCCGCGAACTCTTCCAGGGTGCCGATGCCGCCGGGCAGCGCGATGAACCCGTCGGCCAGTTCGGCCATCATCGCCTTGCGCTCGTGCATGCTGCCGGTCACCTGCAGCTCGCTCAGGCCCGGGTGCGCGACCTCGGCGTCCACCAGCAGGCCCGGGATCACCCCGATGATCTCGCCGCCCGCCGCCAGCACCGCGTCGGCCAGCGCGCCCATCAGGCCGACGCGCGCACCGCCGTAGACGACCCGGATCCCGCGGGCCGCCAGGATCCGGCCCAGGTCCGCGGCAGCGGCCAGGTACCCGGGACGCCGCCCCGGGTTGGAGCCGCAGAACACGCAGACCGATCGCATGCCCCTGGCCGGAGGGACGCCGGGGTGACCGGCCGGCCGGTCATGTTCAGGCATCCAGGCCCAGGGTGAAGGTGGGCTTGGGGGTGGTGCCGGGCAGCCGGTGCTCGTCGCTCAGCCGGCGGATCGCGGTCCCGGTGGCCAGGAACTCGGTCGCGTGCTCGCCCCACACGTGGTTGGAGACCGCCACGTTCACGCCGACGATGCCGGACGCGCGGGCGACGGTCGCCTCGGCCTGCATCCGGACCAGGGCCAGTTCCCGGGCCTCGTACACGCCCTGGGTGAACTGGAGCATTTCCTGGTTCCGCCCAGTCTGGCGCAGCGCCTGCATGGCCGACTGGTGCGCGATGTGGTAGACGCAGGTGCCCAGCACGAACGCCACCGGCACGGCCCCGGCGGCCAGCAGCCGGAAGAAGTCCTGGGCGGACAGGTCGGAGGTGAACGCGCCGCCGTCGGGGGCCCGGTGCGCCCCCTCGCCGGCCAGCGCCCGCACCGCGGTGCCGGTGGCCACGAACTCCAGCACCTCCTGGCCCCAGACGTACATCTGCATCCGCAGGTTGACCCCGACCACGCCGTCGGCGCCCAGGTGGTCCGCCTCGGCGCGCATCCGGGTCATGGCCAGCTCGCGGGCGCTGTACATGGCCTGCGTGAGGACCTGCAGCTCGGCGTTCTGGGACCAGCGGCCCACCTGCAGGCCGATGTGGAAGATCGACGAGCCGACCACGAAGCCCAGCGGCTCGAAGCCCGCCTCACCCAGCAGCACGTACTCCGATACCGAGAGGTCGGAGGTGAACACCCCGTCCGCCTCGGCCCCGGCGGTGTGGGCCAGGCGGCTGTCCGCGGCCTGGGGCTCCCACGTCGCCGTGGCGTCGCCTGACCCGCTACCGAACAGGGGCATCTGCTTCTCCCTCTCCCAGGGCGCGGCTCTGCGGTGCCGCGCGTCAACGGGGCTCAGCGTAGTCGCCGTCCATCCTGGTGAGATGATCAATTGCTCATCGTTCACCCTCAGACGGGACACCCCTGCCGAGTGACACTCTTCTGCGTGCTAGGCGACGCGCACCTGGACGTCGTGGTCTGCCCGGAGGGGCCGGTGGCGGAGGAGACCGACACGCCCGCGCGCACCTGGGTCGGGGCGGGCGGCCAGGCGGCCAACGTGGCGGCGTGGATCGCGGCCCTCGGCGGGCAGGCCCGGCTCATCGCGGCGCGCGGCACCGACCAGGCCGCCCGGCTGGTGGCCAGCGACCTGGGCGACCGGGGCGTGTCCCTGCACGGGCCGGTGATCGAGGGCCCGGCCGGGGTGGTGGTGTCCCTGTCCTACGACGGCGCGCGCCGGTCGATGCTGACCGACCGGGGCGTGGGGCCGGAGCTGAGCGCGGATGCCCTGGACGAGGCGTGGCTCGCCGGCTGCGGCCTGCTGCATCTGCCGGCCTACAGCCTGACCCGGGCGCCGGTCAGCGGGGCCGCCCTGGCCGCGGCCGCCCGCGTGCCCCGGCTCAGCGTTGACCTGTCGTCGACCGCCGTGCTGCATGACTACGGCGTGGCCCGGTTCCGGGCGCTGCTCGGCCGGCTCCGGCCCGAGGTCGTGTTCGGGAACGAGGCCGAGGCGGACCTGATCGGGGCGCTCGACGGAACGGGCCTGGCCGGAACCGATCTGGTGGTGAAGCTGGGCGCCCGGGGCGTGCGGGCCGGGGGTACCACGTACCCGGCGCATCCGGCGGACGCCGTGGACCCGACCGGGGCCGGTGACGCGTTCGCCGCGGGGTACCTGGTCGGCGGGGTCAGCATGGGCCTGGCCGCGGCCGCCCGGGCGGTGGCCAAGATGGGAGCGATGCCATGAGAATCGACCCGCTGGTGACGGAAGAAGTCCAGGACGCCCTGGACGACGGCCGGCCGGTGGTCGCGCTGGAGACCACCCTGATCTCGCACGGCTTCCCGGGCGGCGAGGGCGCCGCGGTGGCGCTGGCCTCCGAGGCCAGGGTCCGGGAGGCGGGCGCGGTGCCCGCCACGATCGGCGTCGTGGACGGGACGCTGCGGATCGGGCTCACCGAGCCCGACCTGAAGCGGTTCGCCAGCGCGGGCGACACAGCCCGCAAGGTGGGGGCCCGCGACCTGGCCGCGTGCCTGGTCCAGGGCGCGCTGGGCGCGACCACGGTCGGCGGCACGCTGGCGGTCTGCCGGCTGGCCGGGATCCGGTTCATGGCCACCGGCGGCACGGGCGGGGTGCACCGCGGCTTCGCCACGGTCCCCGACGTCTCGGCCGACCTGCCGCAGATCGCCCGCACCCAGGTCCTCGTGGTGTCGTCCGGCGTCAAATCCATCCTGGACGTGGCGGCGACCGCGGAACTGCTGGAGACCCTCGGCGTGCCGGTGCTGGGCTGGCGCACCGACGCGATCCCGATGTTCTACAGCGCCCACGGTGGTCCACCAGTGTCCGCGGTGGTGACCGAGGCCGCGGAGGCCGCCCGCCTCGCCACCGCGCATTGGCTCCTCAACGGACCGTCCGGCGTCCTTCTGGCCAGGCCACCGGATCCTTCGCTGGACATCGAGCCCATCCTCGCCGAGGCGGTCGGCCGGGTCCGCGAGCAGGGGATCCGCGGACAGGCCGTGACCCCCGCAGTGCTCGAGCTGGTGCACGAACTCAGCGGGGGGCGCAGTATCGAGGTCAACCGGCAGCTGATCGCCGGCAACGCGGGCCTGGCGGCGGAGGTAGCCATGGCGTATGAGGGGCAGGACTGACCTACAGGGTCGCAACGGAGCGGAGAATCCCATGCGGATTGGCGTGTCACTGCCGGACCCGTCCGGACCGGACAGCCAGGACCGGCCACCCCTGGTCCAGGTGCGCGACGCACTGCGCCGCGCGGCGGACGACGGCTTCGCGTCGGCCTGGGCGAACAACATCTTCGGCCTCGACGCGCTGACCACGCTCGCGGTGGCGGGCAGCCAGGTGCCCGGGATCGAGCTGGGCACGGCGGTCGTCCCCACTTACCCGCGGCATCCGGCGGCCCTGGCCCAGCAGGCGCTGACGGTGGCCGCCGCCACGGACGGGCGGCTGGCCCTGGGCGTCGGGACCTCCCACGAGATCGTCATCCGGAGCATGTTCGGGTACGACTTCGGCAAGCCGGTCGAGCACACCCGGGAGTACCTGTCGATCCTGCGGCCGCTGCTGCACGGAGAGCCGGCCACGGTCCAGGGGGACCAGCTCACGGCCGACATCACGCTGTCCACCCCCGGGCCCACGCCGGTCCCGCTCCTGCTCGCGGCGCTGGGGCCCCGGATGCTCCGGCTGGCCGCCCAGCTGGCGGACGGCACGGTGCTGTGGATGACCGGGCCGGCCACCGTGCGGTCGCACATCGTGCCGACCATCACCGCCGAGGCGCAGGCGCTGGGCCGGCCCAGCCCGCGGGTGGTCTGCATCCTGCCCATCTGCGTGACCAGCGACCCGGACGCGGCCCGGGCCGCCGCGGCCAAGGTGTTCGCCATCTACGGCCAGCTGCCTTCCTACCGGGCCATGCTCGACCGGGAGGGGGCGGCCGGCCCGGCGGACGTCGCGCTGGTCGGGGACGAGGCGGCCGTCGAGGCCCAGCTCGCTGACCTGGCCGACGCCGGGGTGACCGACTTCGTGGCCGGGGAGTTCGGCCGTGGGGAGGACGCCGTGCGCACCCGCCGGCTCCTCATCTCGCTGCTCGGCACGTAAGCGGGCGGTGAACCGGATGCCCTTCCTCGATCGCGCCGACGCCGGGCGGCGGCTGGCCGTCCTGCTGGCCAGCCGGCTGACGATCGAGCGGGGCGCGGGCACCGTGGTGCTCGGCCTGCCCCGGGGCGGTATCCCGGTCGCCTACGAGATCGCCCGGTCGCTGGACGCGCCGCTGGACGTCATCCTGGTCCGCAAGGTCGGCCTGCCTGCCCAGCCCGAGCTGGCCATGGGCGCGATCGGCGAGGACGGCGTCCGGATCGTCAACGACGACGTGGTCGAGGCGGAACACGTCAGCGACCGGGAGTTCGCCGAGGTCGAGGACCGTGAGCGGGCCGAGCTCGGCCGGCGGGCCGAGCGCTACCGCGCCGGGCACCCGAGGGTGCCGCTGGCCGGCAAGACCGCGATCGTGGTGGACGACGGGATCGCGACCGGCTCCACCGCCCGGGCGGCGTGCCAGGTGGCGCGGGCGAACGGGGCGGCCCGGGTGGTGCTGGCCGTCCCGGTCGCGCCGCAGGCCTCCCTCGACGCGCTGGCCAGCTCGGCCGACGAGGTACTCGCCGCGGAGATGCCCGAGCCGTTCCTGGCCATCGGCCAGTGGTACCAGGACTTCGCGCAGACCGGGGACGCGGAAGTGGTCGAGCTGCTGCGCCAGTCCGGGCCAGGACCGGGCTCTCCCGCCCCGGCGGCCCCCGCGGACCGGGACGTCATCGTCATGGCCGGGCCGGTCCCGCTGCCGGGACGGCTGACCGTCCCGGCCCGGGCGCGCGGGGTGGTGGTCTTCGCGCACGGCAGCGGCAGCAGCCGCGACAGCCCGCGGAACATGTTCGTGGCCGGGGCCCTGCACGTGATCGGCCTGGGCAGCCTGCAGTTCGACCTGCTCACCCCCGAGGAGGAAGCGGACCGGGCCAACGTGTTCGACATCGGCCTGCTGGCCGGCCGGCTGTCCGCGGCCACCACCTGGCTGCGCGGGCAGCCCGGGCTGCAGCAGGTCCCGGTGGGCTACTTCGGGGCCAGCACCGGGGCGGCCGCGGCGCTGCGGGCCGCCGCCGACCTTGATCAGCTAGGCGGGGGCCGCGGGATCGCCGCCGTGGTCTCCCGGGGCGGCCGCCCGGATCTGGCCGGGGCGGCCCTGGGCGCGGTCCGGGCCCCCACCCTGTTCCTCGTCGGCGGCCTGGACGACCGGGTGCTCGAGCTCAACGAGGCCGCCCGGGTGCAGTTGCGCGCCGACAGCCAGCTCGTGGTGATCCCGGGCGCGGGTCACCTGTTCGCCGAGCCCGGGACGCTGGAGCAGGTCGCGTCGCGAGCCCGCGACTGGTTCGCGCGTTACCTGCGCGCAGATCCGGCGGCCGGCTGATCGCCGGGAATGGCGGGTGCGGGCCGGGGGTAATGGTTAGGGTGAAACTGGTTATCACCCAATGAAACAAGTCGGGAAGGCGTGGGGCACATGAGGGAAAGGCGTGTCTGCCTGCTGGCCGTCAGCTTAGTGACGTTGCTGGTCACGGCGGCGTGCGGCAGTTCCGGTGGCACCGCGAAGACCAGCGGGACCAGCTTAGAGAAGACCCACCTGACGGTCGCGGCCCTGCCGATCGTGGACGACGCCCCCTTGTTCCTGGCCATCAAGAAGGGGTACTTCCGTCAGCAGGGACTGACCGTCACCCCCACGATCGTCGCCCAGAGCACGCTGGCCCTGCCCGACCTGCTGCACGGCTCGGTGGACGTCGTCGGCGGCGGCAACTACGTGTCCTACTTCGGTGGCCAGGCCAAGGGCACGTTCAACCTGCGCGTCCTGGTCGCGGGGGCGGCGTGCCAGCCGGACAGCTTCGGCGTGGTGGCCATGCCGTCGTCGCACATCACCAGCGCGGCGGGCCTGGCGGGCAAGACCATCGCGGTCAACCTGACCAACAACATCCAGACCCTGATGACCAACGTGCAGCTCAAGGCGGCCGGGGTCAGCCCCTCCAGCGTGAAGTACGTGGCCATTCCGTTCCCGGACATGGGCGCCGCGCTGAAGGCGGGCCGGGTCAACGCGATCAGCGCGGTGGAGCCATTCCTGTCCGGGGCGGAAAGCGCCGGCGCGAAGCAGGTCGTGTCGGACTGCGCGGGGGCCACCGCGGCCCTGCCGCTGTCCGGATACTTCGCCACCGCGGCCTGGACCCAGAAATACCCGCACACCGCGGCCGCGTTCCAGCGGGCCATGGCAAAGGCCCAGGCCCTGGCCAATTCCGACCCGGCCGCGGTGCGGCAGATCCTGCCTACCTACACCAAGATCACGGCCGCCGCGGCCCAGGTCATCCACCTGGAGACCTACCCGGCCAGCACCGACGCCGCCCAGCTGCAGCGGGTCGCCACCCTGATGCGGTCCGGCGGCCTGCTGGCCCAGCCGTTCAGCGTGCAGTCCATGATCTTCCGCTGAGGACCAGGAGGCCGTGACACTGCGCCGTAAGGACTGGATCCTGGGCCTGGCCGGGATAGCCGGCTTCCTGCTGATCGCGGAGGCGCTGGGCCGGACCGGGGTGATCAGCCCGGCCGTGCTGCCGCTGGCCTCGACCGTGCTGGCCCGCGCCGCCGGGCTGGCTGGAAACCCGCGGTTCCTGGCCGACACGGCCGCCACCCTGGAGGCCTGGGCCGCGGGCCTGGCCATCGCGGTCGCGGTGGCCGTGCCGTGCGGGGTCGTGCTGGGCAGCCTGCCCGGGGTCCGGTCCGCCACGCTGGCCGTGGTGGAGTTCCTCCGGCCCATCCCCTCGGTGGCCCTGATCGTGCTGGTCGGCCTGCTCATCGGGCCCGGGCTGCGGATGAACGTGACGCTGATCGTGTACGCGGCGGTCTGGCCCGTCCTGTTCAACACGATCTACGGCCTGGACGACGCCGACCCGGTGGCCCGGGAGACGCTGCGGGCGTTCGGGTTCGGGCGGCTGGCCGTGATCCGGTTCGCGGCCCTCCCCGGCGCCGCCCCGTTCATCGCGACCGGGATCCGGCTCGCCTCCTCGATCGCCCTCATCCTCACCATCAGCACCGGGTACCTGACCGGCCGGATCAGCGGCAGCGGGATCGGCGCGTTCATCGCCGACGCGAACACCGGCGCGGGCAACACGGCGCTGGTGCTGGCCGCGGCCTTCTGGTGCGGCGTGCTCGGCCTGGTCCTCAACGGCGGCCTGGTCTGGGCCCAGGACCGGCTGCTGCCCTGGCACCGGGCCCGGCTGGGGGAGGCCGAGTGAGCAGGTCCGGGGCCGCGGCGGCGCCGCGGCGCGGGCGGGGGTGGTTCTCCTGGCGCTGGCTCGTCCCGCTGCGCCGCTGGATCGTGCTGGCGGTCGTGGTGGGCCTCTGGGAGCTGTGGACCCAGGCCCGCCCCAGCAGCTTCTTCCCGCCCCCGTCGCAGATCGCGGCCCGGATGTACCACTTGTGGTTCTCCGGCCCGGTCACCCACCTGTTCCTCACCCACGACGCGATCACGAACATCCTGCCCAGCCTGGCCCGGGTGCTGGCCGGGCTGGCCATCGCGGCGGTGGCGGGCGGCGCACTCGGCCTGGTCCTGGGCCGCTCAGCGGCCGCGGTCCGGGTCCTTGACCCGCTGCTCCAGTTCGCCCGGGCGCTCCCCGCGGTGACCCTGGTCCCGGTGTTCATCGCCCTGTTCCGGATCGGCACCCAGATGGAGGTGGCCACGATCGTGTTCGGGACCATCTGGCCGATCCTGCTGAACACCGCGGACGGGGCGAGGTACCTCGACCCGGTCCAGGTGGAGACGGCCCGGGCGTTCCGGCTGCCGGCCAGGCAGCGGCTGGTCCGGCTGATCATCCCCGCCGCCCTGCCCAAATTCTTCGCCGGGCTGCGGCTGAGCATCGCCCTGGCCCTCATCCTGATGGTGTTCGCCGAGCTCGCCGGGAGCAGCAGCGGCATCGGCTACGAGATGAACAACGCCGAGAGCTCCTTCGACATGACCTGGGTCTGGGCCACCCTCGTGCTCATCGCCATCCTCGGGAACCTGCTCAACGCGCTGGAACTGGCCGCGGAGCACCGGGTGCTGGCCTGGCACCGCGGTGCCCGCCAGCACGGAAACTAATGGGAGCCGGGAGCGGCATGCTAGAGATCAACGACCTGACTCACTGGTACGGCGAGCGCGAGCCGGGGCATGGCGAGGCCGGTCAGCTGGCCCTGGACAAGGTCTCGCTCCGGGTCGCCGACGGCGAGCTGGTCAGCATCGTGGGCCCGTCCGGGTGCGGCAAGTCCACCCTGCTGCGCTGCGTGGCCGGGCTGATCACCCCGGCGTCCGGTGCCGTGGTCCTGGGCGGGGCCCGGGTGGACCGGGTCCCCGACGGGCTGGCGGTGGTGTTCCAGGATTACAGCCGGTCCCTCCTGCCGTGGCTGAGTGTCCAGGAGAACGTCGGTCTTCCGTTGCGGAAAAAAAGCGGTGGGCGGTCCGGCCGGACGGCGCGTGCGGAGCGGCGGGAGGTGGCGGCGCGGGCGCTGGAGACCGTCGGGCTGGCCGGCGCGGGGGCGCGCTACCCGTGGCAGCTGTCCGGCGGGATGCAGCAGCGGGTGGCCATCGCCCGCGCGCTGGCCTGCGACCCGGTACTGCTGCTCATGGACGAGCCGTTCGGGTCGGTCGATGCGCAGACCCGCGAGGACCTGGAGGACCTGATCCTGGCCGTGCGCCGGGAGCGGGACATCACGATCCTGCTGGTCACGCACGACATCGACGAGAGCGTGTACGTCGGGGACCGGGTCGTGGTGCTCACCCGCGGGCCTGGCCGGGTCCGCGCCGACCTGCCGGTGGACCTGCCGGCGCCGCGGGACCAGATCAGCACCCGGGAACTCCCGGCCTTCGTGCACCTGCGCGCGTCGGTCGGCCGCCTGGTCCGCGGGCAGGAGGACCCGGCGGCCGGGAAGACCGCTGAGCCGGCCACCGGGCCGCCGGGGGCCGGCCCGCCGGGGGCCGGGCCGCGATCACGCTAGGGCCCGCGTCCGCTTGGCGTTCAGGAACGCGGTCAGCCGGTCCAGCGACCAGGTGTTGATCACCTCGTCCGGGCCGAGCCAGCCGCGCTGTGCGGTGCCGACCCCGTAGCGCATCACGTCCAGGTGGCCGACCGCGTGCGCGTCGCTGTCGATGCTGAACACCGCGCCGTGCCGGCGGGCCAGCCGGACATGCTCGGCGGACAGGTCCAGCCGGTCCGGGTACGCGTCGATCTCGATCGCGGTGCCGGTGCGCGCGCACGCCTCGTACACCGCGTCGAGGTCGGCGTCCACCGGCGCGCGCCGGCCGATCTTCCGGGTGGTGGGATGGCCGAGGATCGCCACGTACGGGTTCTCGATGGCCCGCAGCATCCGCCGGGTCATCTCCTCGCGCGGCTGGGTGAAGTGCGAGTGCACCGAGGCCACGCACAGGTCGAAGCCCGCGAGGAACTCCGCCGGCCAGTCCACCTCGCCGTCCGGGCCGATATTCAGCTCGGTGCCGTGCAGCAGCCGCATCCCGCCGGCCTGGCCGTCCAGGCGGCGCACCTCGGCCCGCTGGGCCAGCATCTTCTCGTCGGTCATCCGCTGCATGACCAGGTCGGGGGCATGGTCGGTGACCGCGTAGTAGGCGTAGCCGCGGGCCGCCGCGGCCTCCAGCATGTCCGTCAGCGGCGCGACGCCGTCGGTCAGGTCGGTGTGGGTGTGCAGGTCGCCGCGCAGGTCCGCCTCGGTGACCAGCACCGGCAGCTCGCCGCGCTGCGCGGCCTCGATCTCGCCGCTGTCCTCGCGCAGCGGCGGCGCGATCCACGGCAGCCCCAGCGCCTGGTACACCTCCTCCTCGGTTGCGGCGGCGAGCAGCGCCCCGCTCCCCGGGCCGGTGCCCGCGTCGAACAGGCCGTACTCCGACAGCTTCTGCCCGCGGTGGATGGCCATCTCGCGGAGCCGGATGTTGTGCGCCTGCGACCCGGTGAAGTACAGCAGGGCCGCGCCCCAGCTGCCCTCCGGGACGACCCGCAGGTCGGCCTGGATCCCGTCGGCGGTGCGGATCGACGTCTTCGCGTCGCCGCTGGCGATCACCTCGGCGGCCAGCGGCAGCTCCCGGAAGGCGGCCATCAGCGCGGCCGGGTCCGCGGCCACCGCCAGGATGTCCACGTCGCCGATCGTGTCCCGCATCCGGCGCAGCGAGCCCGCGTACGTGCACCGGGTACAGCCGGGCACCCCGGACAGCCTGGCGATGAGCTCCGTGGCCAGGTCCATCGCGGTGTCGATCCGGATCCGGCCCGCGGAGCTGCGGATGAGCTCGATGCCGCGGAGCAGGTTCTCCCCGGACTTGGGGCCGAAGCCGGGCAGGCCCGCCAGCCGGCCCGCGGCGATCGCCGCTTCAAGCTCGTCGATGGAGTCGATGCCGCGCTCGGTGTACAGGACCATGGCCCGTTTCGGCCCCAGTCCGGCCACCCCGGTCAGCCGGCGCACCCCGTCGGGCACCGTGGCGCGCAGCGCCTCCAGCTGGCGGATGTGGCCGGTGCCCAGGTAGTCGCGGATCTTGGCGGCGATGGCCCGGCCCACGTTCGGGATCTTGTCCAGCTCGGCGGGATCGACCCGGGCCAGGTCCTGCGGGTAGCCCCCGACCGAGCGGGCGGCCTTCTCGTAGGACCTGATCCGGAACGCGTCGCCGCCGGTGATCGCGAGCAGGTCGGCGTACTCGGCGAGCAGCGCGGCGACCTCGTCGTTGGTGCGCACGGACCAGGGTATCCAGGACGTGCGCGCGGGCGGCTCAGAAGGCAGGCACGGGACCCACGGGCCCGGTGACCGGCAGGACGACCAGGCACGGCACCCGGACGGGCTGGGCCGGGTCGAGGGCGTTGAGCATGTCGGCCATGGCCACCGGGTCGGCGGCGATCTCGAGATGATCGGAGGAGTCCAGCGCGCACTGCCGGTTGACGGTGATGTTGGTGACGTTCGGGGCGGCCGGCAGGAACGCGTTCGTGTACGGCGTGACCACCTCGTCGTCCCAGGATTCGATCACGGTGTAGTTCACGCCGGCCACGGTGGGGGAGGCGTTCAGCGCTTTCAGGAACGCCGAGCCTTCCTCCTGCTCCACGCACGCGGTGCAGACCGTGCTCAGGGCGCTGTTGATGGGCACGATGAGGCCGAGCTGGCGGCCCAGCGCGGTCAGCCCGTCCAGCGTGGTCCCGTAGTTGGACGGGGCCAGCGCCACGAACGTCGCGACCCTGGCCGCGCCGCCCAGGACATTGATGTAGTAGCGCGGCATCATGCCACCCTGGGAATGGCCGACGAGATCGACTTTGGGGGCGCCGGTCGCGGCCAGGACCTGGCCGACGAACGCGGCCAGCTGCTGCGCGGACACCGCGATGTCGCCGGTGGCCTGGATGACGGCGCTGGGTGAGCTGCCGCCGTAATTGAACGCGAAGACGCAGTACCCGTGATTGACCAGGATGGGCGACGCGGCCTGCCAGTTGTCATTCATATTGGCCAGCGTCCCGTGGACCAGGATCACCGGGTAAGGATGGGTGGCGGTAGGCCGGCAGGAGTAATTATTGGCTCCCGGCGGCGGAGTGGCCGGTGAGCTGAATGTGGCCGCGGCCCCGGCGGCGAAGTCGTAGTTGACCGGCAGCGGGGCCGTGCCGGCGGTGGCTGCTGAGGCGCTCAGGGGCGGCCCCAGGCCCACGGCCAGTGCGGCGAGGACGGCGGTGATAAGCACGATAATCCGGCGGGTCAATGCGCGATAAGGCATCGTTGCCTCCGTTGATCGGCGGGACTGGAATCCGGTCGCCCCCGATGTATCCGGCACCCAGATTGAACATCGGACGCGACGGCCCGTCTGCTCACCGATGACAGTCAGCCGGCCCAGCCGTTTATCCGCGGGGGACAAATAGGCGCCCGGTGACTTCGCTCCGCCCTAAAGACCCGGCCGCCCGGCTCGTGTACGTTCGGGTCAACAGGGCTGGTGATGAGGCGTGCGGCAAGCGAACGGCACGGTGTCTCCCCACGGCGTGTGGCCTGCAGTGCCCCCACGGGTCGCGGACGTGATGCGCCCAGAGCTGGGCCGCGCCGCAGAAGAAGTGATCGATGCGATCCAGCGGGAAGTGCCGGAGTACGCCCGGCCGAACGACGACACCTACACCAGCACGGTCCGCCGCGCTGTGCACCAGGCCGTGCAGCAATTCGTGCTGCAGATCGCCGATCCGGGCACCTCGCGCGAGGCCACCACGCAGCTGTTCCGGGACATCGGCCGGATCGAGGCGGCCGAGGGGCGCAGTCTCGAGCCGCTCCAGTCGGCGCTGCGCCTCGGGGCCCGGGTCACCTGGCGCATGCTGTGCGAGCAGGCGGACCGGGGCAGGCTGAGCATCGAGGTCATCGGACCGGTGGGCGAGGCCCTGTTCCTGTACCTGGACGAGCTGGCGGCGGCCTGCTCGGAAGGCTTCACCCGCGCCAGCACGGAGGTGGCGGGGGAGCTGGACCGGCGCCGCCGGCGGCTCCTCGACCTGATCGTCACCGACCCGCCGGTCTCCCGGGAGGCGGTCGCGGATCTGGCCCGCGCGGCCGGGTGGGCGCTGCCGCGCCGGGTGGCGGTGGTGGCCCTGGAAGATCGCAGCCAGGATCATTTCGGCCCGCTGCCCGCGCAGCCGCCGGACGTCCTGGTTGACGTGGCGCGCCAGGATCCGTGCCTCCTGGTGCCGGACCCCGACGGCCCGGGCCGGGCCGAGGTGATCGAGCGCGGCCTGCGCGGGTGGACCGGGGCCCTGGGGCCCGCGGTCCCGCTCGCGCGGGCGGCCAGCTCCCTGCGCTGGGCGCGGCAGATGCTGGCCCTGGCCCGCCGCGGGGCCGTGGCCACGGGGCGCGAGATGACCGCCGGGCGGAGGGTGGCCGGTGGCCTGGGGGTGAACGGTGGCCGGGGGATGGCCGGCGGCCGGGGGCTGATCCGGTGCGAGGAGCATCTGGCCACGCTGCTGCTGTCCGCGGACGAGGAGCTGGGCCGGGTGCTCAGCGCCGTCCAGCTCGCCCCGCTCGCCCGGCTCCGGCCCGTGCAGCAGGACGTGATGGCCGAGACGCTGCTGGCCTGGCTGCAGAACGCGGGCAACGCCCGGCTGGCCGCGGGCCAGCTGCATGTGCACCCGCAGACGGTCCGCTACCGCCTGCGCCAGATCCAGGAGCTGTTCGGGCCGGTCCTGGCCGAGCCGGGGGCCCGGTTCGAGCTCGAGGTGGCGTTGCGGACCCGCGAGCTGCTGAGGGCGGGGGCCGCGCCTGCGCGGCGCTAGCCATAGCCCCTTCACCGCGCCTGCGCGGCGCTAGCCGCAGCCCCTTCACCGCGCCGCCTTTTCACCGGCGCCGCCATTCACCGCGCCGCCATTCACCGCGCCGCCACTCACCGCGCCGCCACTCACCACAGCGCCTTGCACCGCGCCGCCGTTAACCACAGGGCGGCGCGTACCGGCGCCCGGGGACGTAGTCGCCCCACTCGGCCCTGGTGATGGGCTGGCCCGCGGTAGCGCACACCCCCCTGGCGGCCGCCCGGGCCTGGGTGTCCCAGAGCCGGACCGTGCCGTCGTTGCTGGCCGCCGCCAGGGTGGCCCCGCCGGGCGCGAAGGCCACCGCCCACACCTGCTGCGCCGGGCCGGTCAGCGCGGCTTCGAGGCGGGGCCGGGCCGGGTCGCTGACATGCCACAGCCACACGGTGCCATCGGTCGCCCCGCTGGCCAGGGTCTGACCGTCCGGGCTGAAGGCCACCGAGTAGACGTACCCACCCGGACCGGTGAGCGGGCGGCCGAGCCGGACCGGGCGGGCCAGGTCGGTGACGTTCCATAGCCGCACGGTCTTGTCGGCGCTCCCGACGGCCAGGGTGCGGCCGTCCGGACTGAAGGCGACGGAGATGGCGTAGCTCGCGAAGCCCGCCAGCGGCTTCCCGATCCTCGTGGGATGGGCAGGCTCGCTGATGTTCCACAGGCCGGTGAGGTCGTCCGCGCTCGCCGCCGCGAGCGTGCGGCCGTCCGGGCTGAACGCCACCGAGAACACGTAGGTGCCCGAGTCGTGCACCGTGGCCAGCGGCCGGGGATGCGCCGGGTCGGTGACGTTCCACAGCCGGACGGTCCCGTCGTCGCCGCTGGTGGCCAGCAGCCTGCCGTCCGGGCTGAACGTGGCCGATTCGACCATGCCTTTCGTGGAGGCCAGCACTGGCTGGCTCAGCGGAGCCAGCGACCGGCCGCCGGTGATCCCCCAGACCTGCATCTTCCCGTCGGTGTACCCGGCCGCCAGGGTGGTCCGGGCGGGGGAGAAGGCCACCGGGTTGACCGCCGTGGCCGCCGGGCCGGGCACCGTGGCCGTGGCCAGCAGGGTGCGGGTCATCGGATCCCACAGCTGGAGATCGGAACCGCCCTCCGCCAGCAGCTGGCCGTCGTGGCTGTACGCGACGCTGTACGCCGGGCCGCCCGTGCGCAGCACCGGGGTGGGCAGCGACCACACGCGGACCAGGCCGTCCGCATCACCGGCCACCAGCCGGCCGGTGCCGTCCCAGGCCAGCGAGGTGACCGGCTGCGGCTGGGGCATGATGGCGGCCAGCGTCCGGGTGGCCAGGTTCCAGACCAGCACCCGGGCGTCGCTGCTGCCCTCGGCCAGGCTGCGCCCGTCCGGGCTGAACGCGACCGCGTTCACCCAGTCGGTGGCGCCGGTCAGCGTGCCCTCCCGGGCGGGCCGGGCCGGCCTGGACACATTCCACAGCCAGACCTTCTTGTCCTGGCTCCCGGCGGCCAGGGTCCGCCCGTCCGGGCTGAACGCCACCGAGTTCGACCTGCAGGGAAGGCCCGGTCAGCGGGTGTCCCAGCACCACAGGGCGCGCTGGGTCGGACACGTCCCACAGCCGGACGGTCTTGTCCGCGCTGCCCGCCGCGAGCACGGAGCCGTCCGGGCTGAACGCGACCGACTGCACGGAGCCCGCTGGGCCGCCCAGCGGCTGGCCGACCACGGCCGGGTGCGCTGGATCCGCCACGCTCCAGATCCGGACCGTGTGATCGTAGCTGCCCGCGGCCAGGAGCGACCGGCGGGCGCTGAAGGCCAGCGAGTACACGGTGCCCGCCTGCCCGGTGAGGGACGCCCCGGACCGGATGGGACGAGCCGGGTTCCGGGTATCCCAGAGCATCACAGTCTGCCCGGCGCCCGCGGCGGCGAGGAGGCTGCCGTCCGGGCTGAACGCCACCGCGTACAGCGGTTCCTTCCGGTTCACGGCCAGCAGCGTGCCGCCCATCGCCACCGGGTGACCGGGCCGGGCCACGTCCCACAGCCGGAGCGTGCCGTCCGCGCCGGCCACCGCGAGCACACGATGATCGGGGCTGAGGCTGACCGCCTCCACCAGCCCGGCCGAGTCGATCAGCCGGGCCGCCGCCGGGCTGCCGGACGACTCGAGCAGGCTGGCCCGCGCGGCGGCGGTCGGCGCGATCCGGTACGCGGCCAGACTGAGCTGGGCCGCCAGCCCGGCGCTCTGCCCACGCACCTGGTCGGCTTCGACGGCCACCTCGCGCGACTGGGCCGTGTCCCTCTCGGCCGTCGCCGTGTTTCGCGCGGCCGTCGCCGCGTGGCGCTGCTGGAACGCGTAGGCGGCCAGGGCGACGGTCACGATGACCAGGACGGTCAGCGCCGCGACCAGGCGGCGCAGCCGCAGCGTGCGGTTCCGCTCCACCGCCTGTTCCAGCCGTTCCGCCACCAGGCCCGCGTCCACGAACGCCCGGGTCAGCGTGCCCAGGCTGTCCCGGTTGACCGGGTCAGCGGCCCAGTCCCGGGCCAGGGCCAGCTGGCCGCCGCGGAGCAGGGCCGCGGGCTCCCGCCCGGCCTCGTCCCAGGCCCGGGCGGAGTCGCTGAGCCGCCGCCGGACCCGCAGGCCTTCCCGGTCGGCGTCGATCCAGGTGCGCAGCAGCGGCCAGGCGGTGAGCAGGGCCTCGTGGGTAATCTGCGCCGTGTCCGCGTCCACGGTGATCAGCCGTTCCGCGACGAACCGGTCGAGTACCTCCCCAGGGGACGCGCTGTCCCCCGGCCAGTCGCGCAGCTCGGCCAGCCGCACCGAGCTGCGCGTTTCCGGTGCGTCGTCGGCCACGTACACCAGGCGCAGGAAAAGCCGCCGGGCGATTTCCCGCTGCTGCTCATCGAGGGACCCGTACACCTGATCGGCGGTCCGCGCGATCGCGTGCCGGATGCCGCCGCTGGCCTGGTAATCAGCCACGGTGAGCCGGCCTTCGTGGCTGCGTGACCAGGTGGTGAGCAGGGCGTGGGACAGCAGCGGCAGCGCTCCGGCCTCGTGCCCGGCCCCCGGCGGGCTGCCCTCGGGGGAGTGCGGCGCGAGGTCCCGCAGCAGCAGCTCGACCAGGCCGTCGGCCACGTCCAGGCGGGCCATGCGGGCAGGCTCGACGATGGCGCGGCGCACCTCGTGCCGGGTCATCGGGACCACCACGACCTGGCGCTCCTGGAGGGCGCGGGCCAGCTCCGGGTACCGCAGCGCCCGATCGTAGAAGTCGGCCCGCAGGGCGAGCACCACGACGGCCGGCCCGGCCAGCGCGCAGATCGCCGTGATAAAGCGATGCTGCTCCACCTCGTCCCGGCAGGCGGTAAATATTTCCTCAAACTGATCCACGACGATGAGGAGCCCAGGGTCCCCGGCGCCCGGGATACCGGACCCCTCGCCGGGCTCGCTGCCGCCGGGGATCAGCCGGAGGGCCTCGCCCGGCTCGTCGCGGCCGGGGAGGACCCGGGGCGCCTCGCCCGGGTCTTCGCGCAGGGCCGCCTCGATGCGGCTGCTGTCCGGGGGCACCCCCTGGTCCGGGGCGGCCCGGGCCAGCCTGGCCAGCTGCCGGGCCAGCTCGCGAAGGGGCGTGGCACCCGGGGTGAAGACCGCTAATCTGCGCGCGGGCGAGTCCGGCAGCGACGGGATCAGCCCGGCTCGCAGCAAGGACGACTTACCGGAGCCGGACGGCCCGACCACGGTCAGCGGGACCCCGGGCGCGGCGGCCGCGGTGGCCAGCCTGACCAGGCGGCCGGTCAGGTCCTCCCGGCCGAAGAACCAGGCGGCGTCCTCAGCCTGGAAACTGGCCAGGCCACGGTAGGGCGCGGAAGTCGCGGCCGGCCGCCGTCCGGGACCGCGGCGGATCCGGTTGAGAGCGCTCATCCAGTCGCTGAGCTGGGCCTGATCTGTCACGCCGCAGGCCCGGAGGATCCTCGGGAGCAGCCCGGGCTGGCTCGGCGGAGGCAGATGGCGGCCCGCGAAGTAGTCTCCCGCCGTGCTGGCCGGGATGCCCACCACCCGGGCCACCTCCCGGACGGTCAGCCCGACGCGCTGCCGCGCGAGGGTCAGTTCCCGGCCGAAGTCCGGCGGGGCGGTGATCCGCCCGGGATCCGGCTGCTCAGGATCACCCCCTGGTGCCGGTGCCGGTGCTGGTGCTGGTGGCGCCGGCGGTTCCGGCTCCTTGTCACGTGGGCCAAAAGCCCTGGGTCCCCCCTCGGTGGCCACGTCATCCCCCCTCTGGATTAACAGCCACGGGCCCGGTGATTGCTCGCCGTCCCGTGTCTGCATGACTCCTGGGGGACGCGGTGAGTTGACACCTGCGAGGGAATCCGTCAAATCAGGGCCGGTGACCAGGCTGTCCGACCTTGTCCGAGGGTTACCGGCGCCGCTGCGCGAGGCCGGGGCGCCCCGGACACTAGGCACCGGGGCCTGGCCCGCCCCGGGTTGTGCGGGTGGCCCCGGGTGAGGGGGTACGAAACGTCCCCACGCCTGGCGCGGGCGTGGGGACACCCATCCCGGTCCCGTTCGGCATTCGCTGGGGGGTAGGGGCCGCCGAACGGGCCCGGGATGGCCTGATCAGGGAAGTCAGGGGCGGCCCGGCACCAGCCGCTCGTCCCAGGCCCGCTGCAGGGCCGCCAGGAGCGTGTCCACCGGCTGGGCGCCGGCCACGCCGTAGCGGCGGTCGATCACGAAGAACGGGACGCCGGTCGCGCCCAGCTCGGCCGCTTCCCGGCCCTCGTCCGCCACGCGGTCCGCATACCGGCGGGACAGCAGTGCCTCCCGCGCATCCTCCGGATCCAGGCCGATCTCAGCGGCCAGGCTGACCAGGTCGTCCACCGAGAAGATGGGCCGCGCCTCGCCGAAGTAGGCGGTGAACAGGCGGTGCCACGCCTCGGCCTGCTTACCCTGGCCAGCCGCGTACGCCAGCAGTTCGTGGGTGAGGGCGGTGCTGCCCACCCGGTTGTCCAGGACGTGGTAAGGGCGCAGGCCCTCGGCGTCGGCCAGGCCCTCGACCCGCTGGGTCATCGCGTCGATCTGCCCGTCGTCCAGGCCCTTGTTCCTGAGCATGTCCCGGACCGGCTCACTCGATCCTGGCGGCGCGCCCGGGTCCAGCTGGAAGGAATGGTGGGTCACCTGCACCTCCTCGCGGTGCGGGAAACGCTCCAGCGCCGCCTCCAGCCGGTGGGTGCCCAGCCCGCACCAGGGGCAGATGACATCCGCCCAGACCTCAACCTGCATCCGAATCCTCCAGATCTCCGCGGCCACGGTCAGCTACAACGGGCGGCCGCGCGGAAGCCTTCCCCGGCAGCGGCGGCAGCTGCCGCGGGCCCTCATCAACTGTTGCCCCCGGGAACTCTTCCGGCGCGCCGGTAGCCGAGGTAACGTTCAAGCGGGTCCCGGGCCGATGACTGACCGAAGAGCCACTGCTGAGGGTGTGAAGTGGCCGCGCAGGTTGGCCTTGGCCGCGCAGACGTTCCCTCTTTGTCACTCCCCGGGACCCGCCAGCTCACCGCGCGGCCTGGGCCGGGCGGGACGACCGCGACAGCGGGATTGGCAGGCAGGATTGGCGGGCAGGGCGTGAGCCGGGCGCACGACATCGGCGGGCAGACCGGGTTCGGTCCCGTCCCGCTGGGCGGGGACGGGCTGCCCTTCGAGCACGACTGGGAGGCCCGGGTCTACGCGCTGAGTGGCGTGCTCCGGGCGCGGGGCCTGTACAGCGGGGATGAGTTCCGGGACGCCATCGAGCGGATCCCGCCCCAGGAGTATCTCGGGCTGAGCTACTACGAACGCTGGCTGCAAGCGATCGAGACGCTCCTGGCGGAGAAGGCCCTGCTAGCGGACCAGGCCCTGCTGGCTGACGACGCTCCCCTGGCTGGTCAGGGGCTCGCGGACCGGGAGGGTGGTTGACCCTGCGCCCGGGCACCCGGGTCCGGGCCCGGCTGGCCGACCCGGACCACCACACCCGGCTGCCGGCTTACGTGCGCGGTCAGACCGGGGAGGTAGTCGAGGCGGCGGGGCGGTGGCCGCTGCCCGACGACCGGGCCCAGGGGATCACGCCGGCCCGGGTCGAGACCGTCTACTCGGTGCGGTTCCCCGCCGCCGCGCTGTGGGGCAGCGGGACGCACTGGGTCGTCGTGGACCTGTGGGAGTCCTACCTGGAGGAGGCCGGCTGATGGGAGCGGGTCACGCCGAGCAGCCGGCGGCCGTCCGGGTGCGCCAGCTGGAGGAGCGGGTGATCGCCGCCGGGCTGGCCACGGACGCGGAACTGGACGCCACGCTGGCCCGGCTGTACGCGAACGCCTCGCCGCTGAACGGGTCCCGGATCGTGGCCCGGGCCTGGGCCGATCCCGGCTACGCGGGCCGGCTCCTCGCGGACGGGAACGCGGCCGCGGCCGAGCTGGGCTTCGATACCGCGCACTCGGGCAGCGGGTACCGGCTGAAGGTGGTGGCGAACACCCCGGGCACGCACAACATGATCGTCTGCACGCTCTGCTCCTGCTATCCGGTGTCGCTGCTCGGTCCCTCGCCCAGCTGGTACAAGAGCCTGGCCTACCGCTCACGAGCGGTCCGCGAGCCGCGCGCGGTGCTGGCCGAGTTCGGGTTGCGGCTTCCGGCGGACACCCAGATCGTGGTCTGGGACGCGAGCGCCGAGAACCGCTTCCTGGTCCTGCCCGTCCGCCCACCGGGCACGGACGACCTGGCCGAGGAGGATCTGGCCGCCCTGGTCACCCGGGACGGCCTGATCGGGACGGCGGCGGTCTGACCCGGGCCCGGGAGGTGGCACTCCGCTCGCCTCGCGGGGCATTCGAACCATCCCCGGCGGGTATGGCAGGTTTCGAGGCCGTCCGTCCTGGCTGCCTGGACAACATCCGGCCGCGCCCCGCGCGGAACTGGGGGATCGCCATGAAACTGCTGGCTGCCGTGATCGCTGCGACCGTACTCGGCGTCGCCGTCGCCAACCGCGATGACATCATCCGGTACGTGAAGATGCGCCAGATGTAGAGAGACCGGGAAGGGTGTCATGACCACTGCCGCCGCCGTGGCCAGCGCGGCCGACTTCGAGACCTATGGCGACTACCGCGTGAAGGCCCCGCCGCGGGCGGACGGCGCTTTCGTCCGCCCGCTTTACCAGTTCCAGGGCCGGGTGAGCGCGGACGGGTCCACCGGCTTCCCCGCCGAGGCCGGCCGCTACCACCTGTACATCTCGCTCGCCTGCCCGTGGGCCCACCGCTCGGCCATCGTCCGCGCGCTGCTGGGCCTGGAGGACGTGGTGTCGATGTCGGTGGTTGACCCGGTCCGGGACGGGCGGGGCTGGGCCTTCCGGGAGGGCCCCGGTTACACGCGGGACCCGGTGAACGGCTTCACCCTGCTCCGGGACGCCTACCAGGCCACCGAGCCGGGCTACGACGGGCACGTGTCGGTGCCGGTGCTCTGGGACACCGGAACCGGCCAGATCGTCAGCAACAATTTCCCCGACATCACCATCGACCTGGAGACGCAGTTCGGCCGCTGGGCCGACCCGGCCTTCGACCTGTACCCGGCCGCGCTGCGGCCGGAGATCGACGCACTGAACGAGCGGATCTACGCCACCGTCAACAACGGCGTGTACCGCTGCGGGTTCGCCACCTCACAGGAGGCGTACGACAGCGCGGTGGCCGCCCTGTTCGCCACCCTGGACGACCTTGACCAGCGCCTGGCCACCCAGCGGTATCTGTTCGGTGACTCGCTCACCGAGGCGGACGTGCGGCTCTGGGTGACGCTGGCCCGGTTCGACGCGGTGTACGTCACCCACTTCAAGGCCAACCTGCGCCGCCTGGCCGACTACCCGCACCTGTGGCCGTACGCGCGGGACCTGTACTCGATCCCGGCGTTCCGCGGCACCACGGACTCCGACCACATCAAACGGCACTACTACGGGACTCATCCGCAGCTCAACCCGCTGCGGATCGTGCCGGCCGGGCCGGTCCTGGACTGGGACGCCCCGCAGCAGAGGGTGGCCCTTTCCGGTGCCGCAGAGTGCGGTCCGGGGACGCGCTGACCGGCGGAAGCTGGCCCGCCGCGCCGGTCAGCGCGCGTACTGGTCGCGCCTCGCTGGGCACGGATTAGCGACTCTGCTTAGCCACTCTGCTTACCCACTGTGCGCAGGGCCCACTGCTCGCTCCGCTCACTGCGCGTGCGCGTCACCCCGGGTGGCCGCGCGCATGATGTCCAGCACCGCTTCCTGCTCGGGGCTGGTGCCCCGGCTCATCGCGGGGGCGATCCCGTCCGCGTGGGCGATGAGCCGGATGTCCGGCTCGCCGTCCTCGGAGACCCGGGCCATGGCCCACCGGGAGAACAGCCGCTCCCCGGCCGTCCCGGACTGGATCACGGAGATGTTCTCGTGCCGCGGATCGGCCTCGATCGTGGCGAACAGCGCCCGGACCGGGCCTTCCGCACCCTCCAGCACCTGGGCGAACCAGTCGTCGTAGATCAGCAGGGCCCCGGTGATCTGCTGCTTCTTGTTGTTCGACCGGGCCGTACTGAACAACGGGCCGAGTTCGGCCCTGCGCTGGTCCGCCGGGATCATGTTCCGGCTGCGGTACATCAGCCGGAAGGTGCTCCCCGTGCCTGAAGTGCCTGCTGCGTCGCCCACGGCTGCTCCCGCTACGTGTGTCACCACCAAGACTTGTCCGATACTTGTTCATTGCCCGCACCTGGTGGTCTCAATTTGGGACAGGACGCTCCCGCGGCGGGCCGGCCGGACCTGCGTCAGCTGGTGAGCTCGGCGTACAGCGCCGCGGTCTGCGCGGCGATCGCGTCCCAGCCGAACTCGGCCGCGGCCCGCTTGCGGCCCGCCGCCCCCATGGCGTCCGCCCGCCCGGGGTCGCTGATCACGGCGTTCAGAGCGTGCGCCAGCGCGGCCGGGTCGTCCGCCGGGACCAGCAGCCCGGTTTCCCCGTCGGCGACCACCTCGGGGATGCCGCCGACCCGCGAGGCCACCACCGCCGTGCCGCAGGCCATCGCCTCCAGGTTGACGATGCCCAGCGGCTCGTACAGCGACGGGCAGGCGAACACCGTGGCGTGGCTGAGCAGCTGGATGACCTCGGGCTTGGCCAGCATCTCCGGGATCCAGATCACCCCGGTCCGGGCCGCCTGCAGGCTCGCCACCAGCCCCGTCACCTCGCCGGCCAGCTCGGGCGTGTCCGGCTGGCCGGCGCACAGCACCAGCTGCGCCTCTGGCGGCAGGCTGGCGGCCGCGCGGAGCAGGACCGGGACACCTTTCTGCCGGGTGATCCGCCCGACGAAGATCACCGTCGGCCGGCCCGGGTTGACCCCGTAGCGCTGCAGCACCCCGGTCGCGGGGTCCGGGGCGTACTCCTGGGTGTCGATCCCGTTCCGGATGACCCGGATCCGGCCGGGGTGCACCGCCGGGTAGGCGGCCAGCACGTCCTCCCGCATTCCCTCGGACACCGCGATGACCGCGGCCGCGGACTCGACCGCCACCCGCTCGCACCAGCTGGACAGGGCGTACCCGCCCCCGAGCTGCTCCGCCTTCCACGGCCGCAGCGGCTCCAGCGAGTGCACCGTCATCACGTGCGGGATCCCGTACAGCAGCGAGGCCAGGTGCCCGGCGAGGTTGGCGTACCAGGTGTGCGAGTGCACCAGGTCCGCGCCGCCCACCGCGGCGGTCATGGACAGGTCGGTGGAGATCGTGGCCAGCGCCTGGTTGGTCCCGGCCAGCAGTTCCCAGGGCCGGTGGGCCACGGCCCCGGGCCGGTCCCCGCCCTCGCAGTGCACGGTCACGTTGACCAGCCCGGCCAGTTCCCGGGCCAGGTAGGTGACGTGCACCCCCGCGCCGCCGTACACCTCGGGCGGATACTCGCGGGTGAGCAGGGCCACCCTGAGCCGGTCCGCCCGGGCCGGCCCGGGGGGATCGCCGGCCACGGTCAGACCGTCACTTTCTGGCTCTTGCCGACCACGGTGATGCCGGTGTCGGAGACCGCGAAGCCGCGTTCCCGGTCATGGTCCTTGTCCACGCCGATCGTGACGCCCTCGGGCACGGTGACGTTCTTGTCCAGGATCGCGTCCCTGACCACGGCGTGCCGGCCGATGATCGTGTTGTGCAGGATCACCGACCGCTCCACGGTTGACCAGCTGTTGACCCGCACGCCGGGGGAGAGCACGGACTCACGGACCAGGCCGCCGGATACGATGACGCCGTTGCTGACCAGGCTGTCCACCGCGCGGCCGACCCGGTCGCCGGAGTCGTGCACGAACTTCGCCGGGGGAAGGCTCGGCACGTTGGTCAGGATCGGCCACCGGTCGTTATAGAGATTGAACACGGGATGGATCGCGCACAGATCCATGTGCGCCTCGAAGTAGGAATCCAGCGTGCCGACGTCGCGCCAGTACCCCGCGTCACGGTCGCTCGCCCCGGGCACCTTGTTGGTCATGAAGTCGTAGACGTGCGCGCAGCCCTCGTCCACCAGCATCGGGATGATGTCGCCGCCCATATCGTGGCGGCTGTTCGGGTTGGCGGCGTCCTTGCGCAGCGCCTCGACCAGCACGTCGGTGGAGAACAGGTAGTTGCCCATCGACGCATAGGCCTCGTCGGGGCGGCCGGGCAGCGGGGGCGGGTCGGCCGGCTTCTCCAGGAACGCCTCGAGCGTGTGCCCGTCCGCGCCCGCCTGGATCACGCCGAACGCGGTGGCCTCCATCCGCGGCACCGGGATGGCCGCGACGGTCACCCCGGCCCCGTGGTCGCAGTGCTCGTCGATCATCTGCCGCGGGTCCATCCGGTAGACGTGATCCGCGCCGAACACGATGACCAGGTCGGGCTTCTCGTCGTAGATCAGGTTCAGCGACTGGTAGATCGCGTCCGCCGACCCGGTGTACCAGTGCGGGCCGAGCCGCTGCTGGGCGGGCACGGGTGTCACGTAGTTGCCGAGCAGCGTGCTCATCCGCCAGGTGGTGGAGATGTGCCGGTCCAGGCTGTGGCTCTTGTACTGGGTGAGCACGGCGATCCGCAGGATCCCGGCGTTGACCAGGTTGGACAGCGCGAAGTTGACCAGCCGGTACATGCCGCCGAACGGCACGGCCGGCTTGGCCCGGTCGGCCGTCAGCGGCGCCAGCCGCTTGCCGGCCCCGCCCGCCAGCACGATGCCCAGAACCCGGTTATCTGCCATCTCCCACCCCTCACGTGCCATCTGCTTCTTTAAGCACGCCGTCCAGGATCTGCTGCGCTTCTTCCTGGATGCGGGCCAGCTGACCTGGACCGGCGAACGACTCCGCGTAGAGCTTGTAGACGTCTTCCGTGCCCGAGGGCCGGGCGGCGAACCAGCTACTCTCGGTGATCACCTTGATGCCGCCCAGCGGCTCGCCGTTGCCCGGGGCCTGGGTCAGCCGGTCCAGCACCCGCTCGCCCGCGAGTTCGCCGACACTGACCTGGTCCGGGGACAGCCTGGCCAGGAGCGCCTTCTGGGCCCGGGTCGCGGGCGCGTCGATCCGGGCGTACGCCGGCTCGCCCAGCTCGCCGGCCAGGTCCCGGTACCGTTCTCCCGGTGACTGCCCGGTCACCGCCGTGATCTCCGAGGCCAGCAGGGCCAGGATGATCCCGTCCTTGTCGGTGGTCCAGACCTGGCCGTCGGTACGCAGGAAGGAGGCACCGGCGCTCTCCTCGCCGCCGAAGGCGATGGAGCCGTCCATCAGCCCCGGCACGAACCACTTGAACCCCACCGGCACCTCATACAGCGTGCGCCCGGCCGCCTCGGCCACCCGGTCGATGATCGAGGAACTGACCATAGTCTTGCCCACCGCGGCGCCGGAGGGCCAGTTCCTCCGGTTCCGGTACAGGTAATCGATGGCCACGGCCAGGTAGTGGTTGGGGTCGAGCAGGCCCGAGTCCGGGGTGACGATGCCGTGCCGGTCAGAGTCGGTGTCGTTGCCGGTGGCGATCGCGAACTCCGCCGCCCGGTCGATCAGCGAGGCCATCGCGTAGGGGGAGGAGCAGTCCATCCGGATCCGGCCGTCCCAGTCCAGGGTCATGAACCGGAAGGTGGGGTCCACGTCCGGGTTGACCACGGTCAGGTCGAGCCCGTAGCGCTCGGCGATCTCACCCCAGTACGCGACGCTGGCCCCGCCCAGCGGGTCGGCACCGATCCGGACGCCGGCGCTGCGGATCACGTCCAGGTCCACCACGTCCGGCAGCTGGGCGACGTACTCGCCCAGGAAGTCGAAGGAGCCGGTGGCCGGCGCGTTCCTGGCCGCCTCGTACCGCATCCGCCGCACCTCGCGCAGGCCGCCGGCCAGCAGCTCGTTGGCCCGGTCCTGGATGACCGAGGTGATCTGCGACCCGGCCGGGCCGCCGTCGGGCGGGTTGTACTTGAACCCGCCGTCCTCCGGCGGGTTGTGGGACGGGGTGATCACGATCCCGTCGGCCAGGCCGTCGGTGCGTCCCTCGTTGTAGGCCAGGATGGCCCGGGACAGCGCGGGGGTCGGGGTGTACCCGTCCCGGCTGTCCACCAGCACGGTCACGTCGTTCGCCGCGAGCACCTCCAGCGCGGTCACGAGCGCGGGCTCGGACAGCGCGTGGGTGTCCCGGCCGAGGAACAGCGGGCCGGTGGTGCCCGCCCGGGCCCGGTAGTCGCAGATGGCCTGGGAGGTGGCGGCGATGTGATCCTCGTTGAACGAGGAGCGCAGCGCCGAGCCGCGATGCCCCGACGTGCCGAAACTCACCCGCTGCTCAGGGACCGCCGGATCTGGGTGCAGCGCGTAGTAGGAGGTGACCAGCCTGGCCACGTCCACCAGGTCTGCCTGGCTGGCCGGCTGGCCGGCCCGCTCGTTCACCGGCACGGTGGGCTCCCTTCCTTTGGTAACTCAGTGTTCCGGTAATCCGTGCTGGCCGCCATGGCCGGCGCGCTACGGAAACCGGCGCACGGAGATCAGTTTCCCTACAAGTGGAGCCTTATCCCGTCCCGCCGCGCGGGCTGAGATGATGTCCAGATGACCAACAACGCGCGGCCACCGCTCACCCGGCGGGCCCGGCTCTGGGCCGCCGCGGAGGCCAAGGGGGTCCCGCTGCGGACCATCCTGACCGTGGCGCTGGTCGTGATCGCGGTCTACATGCTGGCCAAGGTGGTCTACCGGCTCCGCGACGTGCTCCTGCTGATCGTCGTGGCCGCGTTCATCGCGGTGATCCTCAACCCGCTCGTGGTGGCCCTGCAGCGGTGGAAGATCAAGCGACGCGGCTGGGCCGTCGCGGTGGTCACCTTCTGGGGTCTGATCGTCTTCGCCGGCCTCGCCTTCGCGTTCGGGTACCCGCTGGCCAACGGGATCAACCACCTGGCCCTGAAGCTGCCGGACTACGTAGCCGCCGCGACCCACGGCCGGGGCTGGATCGGCCATCTCGTCACCAGGTACCACGTGCAGGCGTGGGTGAATAAGAACGCGCCCAAGCTGGTCAGCTTCGGCGAGGGACTGGCCAAGCCCGCCCTGAGCCTGGGCGCGGGCGCCCTGACCCTCCTGCTCGAGCTGTTCACCATCTTCGTGCTGGTCCTGCTCCTGCTGCTGGAAGCCCCGAAGATGCGGACCGCGCTGCTGGGCTCGATGGACCCGGACCGGGCCGAGCGGTACCGTCGGATCGCCCATGAGGTCAACCGGTCGGTCACCGGGTACATGCTCGGCAACGTCCTCACCTCGGTGATCGCGGGTGCGGTGGTGTTCGTCACGCTGCTGGTGATGGGCGTCCCGTTCCCGTTCCTGTGGGCGCTGTGGGTGGCGCTGGTGGACTTCCTGCCGATGATCGGCGGGGCGCTGGCCGGGATTCCCACCGTGCTGTTCGCGGCGGCCCACTCACTCAGCGCCGGGATCGTCACGCTGGTCGTGTTCCTCATCTACACCCAGCTCGAGAACCACGTGCTGAACCCGATCGTGATGAGCCGGACGGTCCGGGTCAACCCGCTGCTGGTGCTGCTGTCCATCCTGGTCGGCGGGGAGATCGGCAGCTGGATCGGCGGGATATTCGGGGCGTTCGTCGGAGCGCTGCTGGCCATCCCGGCCGCCGGTGCCCTCCAGGTCGTGGTCCGGGAGGTCTGGCAGGCCACGGACCCCATGGCGGCGGCGGCCGGTATGGCCGGCCAGGCGGTCAACGCCACGGCGGACGCCGCGGGCAAGGCCGGCCGCGACACGGCCGGCCCTGGTTCCGGCGGCCCCGGGGGCGCTGACGGCGCGGCCGGCCCTGACGGTGCTGACGGGGCCGGCGGCGCCGTCCCGGACGGGGCCGGGGGCGCCCCGTCGGGGGCCGCCCCGGCCGGCGCTGCCCCCGACGGGGCCAGCGGTGCCGTCCCGGCGCCATCGCCGGTCAAGCCCAGCCGGTGGGCCAGCCGCTTCTCCCGCCGCTGACCGCCTCGAGGGCCGGCCCCTTCCCATGCTGGTCCTCACCCTTCCCGTGCTGACCCCCACCCCTCCCGGCGCTGACCGCCTCGGGGTTGGCCCTCAACCTTCGCGGCGCTGGCCCCCCCTCCCCGCGTTGGCCTCACCCCTCCGGCGCTGGTCCGCCCCACCAGCATCATGGGTCACACAGATCATGGCCAACGTGCTGACATTTCACGCGGACGGTGCGTTTTTAGGGGATTTTTGTCCGGTTTGGCGCACGGTACGTGTGAAACGTGGGCGGGAGGGGCCGGTGTGACTCATGGGCTTGAGGGGCGGGACGGGGGAGAGGCCAGAGTGAGCGGGACGGGGAGAGGCCGGTGTGGGCGAGACCCGGGGGAGCCGCAGCCATGGGCGGCAAACTGGGGTCATGCACCGGACGCTGACGCCCCGGCGCGCCACTCATGCGGACCTGCCCCGGGTCCGCGACGTGGTGACCGCCGCGTACACCAAGTACCTGACCCGGATGGACCGGCCGCCTGCGCCGATGCTGCGCGACTACACCGGCCCGGCCCGCGCCGGGTTGGTCTGGGTGATCGGCGATCCGGTCGTGGGCGTGGTCTCGCTGACCCCGGAGCCGGACAGCCTGCTGATCGAGAACATCGCCGTGCATCCCAGCGCGCAGGGCACCGGGCTCGGGCGGCGGCTGCTGGAGTTCGCCGAGCAGGAGGCCGGGCGGCGCCGGCTCACCCGGGTCTCGCTGTACACCAACGAGGTGATGACTGAGAGCCAGGCCGTCTACGCCCGGCTCGGCTACCAGGAAGTGCGGCGGGCCACGGAGCACGGGTACCGGCGCATCTTCATGGTCAAGGACCTCACCAGATCGTGTAACCCCCGTCGATGACGAGGACCGAGCCGGTCATGAACGTGGACGCGGGACTGGCCAGGAACACCACGCTCGGGGCGATCTCCTCGGGCAGCGCGTACCGCTGCTGCGGGGTGTCCTCGATCCAGTGCCGCCGGAATTCGGGCCGGTCCACGGGGGCCATGTCGGTCTTCACGTAGCCGGGCGCGATCGCGTTGACCCGGATGCCCAGGCCGGCCCACTCCGCGGCCAGCGACTTGGTCAGCTGGTGCACCGCGGCCTTGGAGGCGTTGTAGGCGGGCTGCCACTGCGGGCGGTTCACGATCAGGGCGGAGATCGAGCCCACGTTGATGATGGAGCCGCCGCCGGCCTGGGCCATGTGACGGCCGGCCGCCCGGCTGCACCGCCACAGTGCCCGGACGTTCAGGTCGAATACGTCGTCCCACTCCTCGTCGCTGACCTGCCAAGACTCGCCGTGGTAGCAGACGCCGGCGTTGTTGACCAGGATGTCCAGCCCGCCGAGCCGGGCGGCTGCGGCGTCGATGACCGCGTCCGCCTCCCGGGTGATGTCCGCGTCCAGCGCGGACACCGACAGGCCCTCGTCTTTCATTTCCGCAACGGCCGCCGCGTTCCGGCCGGTGTCCCGGGCCACGATCATGACCTCGGCGCCCGCCTGCCCCAGGGCGGCGGCAAACGCCTTGCCCAGTCCCTGATTCCCGCCGGTGACCACGGCCTTGCGGCCATCCAGCGCAAAACGCTCCAGTACCCGCACACTGTCCTCCTAGCTGGCGGAGTCGCCTAGCTGGCCGGCCTCCTGATTTGGCGGCGCTCGTTCCATTGTCGGACGGGGGGAGCGCGTAGCCGGGGAGCGAAGGCCAGCGGACCGCCACCACCACCGACGCCTCCTCGGCGTGCCAGGAGTGGCTGACGCCGTGGAACACCACATAGTCACCCTGCTCGGCGAGCAGCACGCTGCGGCCCGGGAGTTCGACCCGGAACCGCCCGCTGATCAGGATGAGCGCCGCCGACCGCTGCTCCCCGGAGACCCACTGCACGCGCCGGTCGCCGGGGGGATGGATGGCCCACTTGATCTCGACGTCGTCGCTGTGCCGGGGATCGCCGCCGGGCTGGAAGTGCCCGAGCAGCCAGCCCCGGCCGGCCGGGGCATCGGCGGCCGCGTTCCCCACGTAGATCTGCTCCGTCATGCGCCCGGAGGCTAGCAGGGCAGCACGGGGCCGCCGCCTGGCGTGCCGGCGACGTCCGCGGCGGCCTCGCAGGCCGTGCGCACTGGCTCGCCGGCGCCCGCGTGCACGGCCAGCCGGCGCAGCAGGCTGCGGAACACCTGGCGATCCTCGTCGGTGTCCAGGCCGCCGAGCAACTGCTCCTCGGCCGCGCGCAGTCGCTGATCCAGGCGGGTGCGGGTGTCGCGGCCGCGCGGGGTGGCCACGATCCGCCGGGCCCGCCGGTCGGACGGGTCGGGGTGGCGCTCGATGAGCCCGGCGGCCTCGAGGTCGTCGAGCAGATAGGTCATGACTGTGCGGTCCACGCCCAGGCGCTGGGCCAGAGCCTGCTGGCTGCGGTGCTCATCCCCGGCGGCCGAGGCGAGGATCTGGTAACCGCGGGGACCGCCGGGCAGGTCCGCCAGGGCCTCGTGCGCGGCCTTGACGTAGCCGCGGAAGACGGCACCGAGCGCCCAGCCCAGGTCGTTGCTCAGGGTGCAGGCCTCGGGATTCTTCGCAGGGGCAGCCCTGGTCCCGGCCAGGGATTCAGAGGGCGCCGCCATGTCGCCAGGCTACCCCAGTTCAGCTGGACTGCCGATGAGTTGCTTTACAGATGTTCTGTAGTACAGACTACATGCATGACAACAGGAACTCAGATGAGCGAGCCTTCCCCGGCCCGGCCGTCCGTGGTGGTCCTCGGCGGCGGCTACGGCGGGATCAACGTGGCCAAGCAGCTCGACGACGTGGCCTCGGTCGTCCTGGTCGAGCCGAAGGACGCGTTCGTGCACAACGTCGCCGCGCTGCGCGCCCTGGTTGACCCGGCCTGGCTGCCGCGGATCTACCTGCCCTACGGTGGGCTGCTCAGCCACGGCCGGGTGGTGCAGGACCGGGCGGCCAAGGTGGACGCCGGCCGGGTGACGCTGGCCTCGGGCGAGGAACTCCCGGCGGACTACATCGTGCTGGCCACCGGGTCCAGCTACCCGTTCCCGGCCAAGAGTGACGTGGACGGTACCGCGGACGCGCACGAGAAGACGCGCGGTACCCACGCGGCGCTGGCCGCCGCGGCCCGGGTGCTGCTGGTGGGCGCGGGGGCGGTCGGCATCGAGCTGGCCGGGGAGATCAAGGCGGTCTGGCCGTCCAAGCAGGTGACGCTGGTCGACGTGGCCGACGACGTGCTCGGCGGGCCATTCCGGCCGGAGCTGAAGGCGGAGCTGCGCCGCCAGCTCGCCGAGCTGGGCGTTCAGGTCCTGCTGGGCAGCCCGCTGGTGGCCGCGCCGCCCACCGAGCCGGGTGAGCTGCGGACCTTTACGGTGCAGACCCAGGCCGGCACCGAGGTGGCTGCCGATATCTGGTTCCGCTGCTACGGCGTCATCCCGGTCAGCGATTACCTGGCCGGCGGGCTCGCCGAGGCCCGCGGGGCGGACGGGCACATCGAGGTCACCCCGACCCTGCAGGTCGCGGGCCAGGACCGGGTGTTCGCACTGGGAGACGTGTCCACCGCCGACCGCAAGATCGCGAGCGCGGCGGGCCGGCAGGCCGCGGTCGTGGCCGGGAACATCCGGGCGCTCATCCAGGCGGGATCCGGTGCGGCAGGCGGGGCGGGGGCGGAGCTGAGCGAGTACGAGCCCGCGCCGCCCGGCATCGTCGTGCCGATCGGGCCCGAGGGAGGCTCCGGCCAGCGGCCCGACAGCGAGGACCTTCTCCCGCCGGAGATGGTGGCCCAGCTCAAGGGCCGGGACATGATGGTGGGACGGTTCGCGGAGCTGTTCGGGGTGCCCGCCGGGGACGCGGCCGGGGATGGTCCACCGGAGAGGTGACCGCGGAGGCCAGCGGGGCGACCGCGGATGTCGGTGGCCATGGGACGCTGGCCCTGATGAACGCAACCGGCACGCCGCGCCGCTGCGACTGGGCCGAGGGCTCGGACGCGATGCGCGCCTACCACGACGACGAGTGGGGCCGCCCGTCCCGGGACGACCGCTACCTGTTCGAGATGCTGATCCTCGAGGGTGCCCAGGCCGGGTTGTCCTGGGCCACGATCCTCGGCAAGCGGGACAACTACCGCCGCGTGCTGGACGGTTTCGATCCCGGCCGGATCGCCCGCTACGACGACGCCAAGCTGGCCGCGCTGCTGGCCGACCCGGGTATCGTCCGCAACCGGCTCAAGGTCGCGGGCACCGTGCGGAACGCCCGGGCGTTCCTGGCCACCCAGGAGGAGCACGGGTCGTTCGCCAGCTACCTGTGGGCCTGGGTGGATGGCACGCCGCTGGTCAACCGCCCGCGCAGCACGGCCGACCTGCCCGCCCGGACCGGCCTGTCCAACCGGGTCAGCAAGGACCTGAAACGGCGCGGCTTCACGTTCGTGGGGTCCACCATCACGTACAGCTTCCTGCAAGCCGCCGGCCTGGTTAACGATCACCTGGCTCGTTGTCCGGCTCTCGCTGACTGTCCGACTAAGGGGCCGGGAGCTGGTATTTAGCGGCGTTGCGGGGTGATCGGGGCGGCCGGATCTGGCATCATGGGCGGTGAGATGAGTAATCCCCGCTTCCCCGTTACCGTGACTCAGCTCCCGGTACTGCGCTGCGAAATATGCCAGCGCACCATCGCCCACAAGCCCGGCCAGGCCAGTGAAGTCCTGACCGAGCATTACCGTCGCGCGCACCCCGAATCTCTCGAGGCTGCGGCGGGCCGCCCCGTCTGACGGTTTTCCGCGCGTCCCGCTGGCGCTTGCGATGCGCGGGGGCTGCGAGAATGCCGTCATGCGGAGCATCCAGAAACCGTTGTCCGCTGGCTCTTCACCGGCCAGCCCGTCGGCTGCAGGCTCAGCCGGCTCGATTCTGAGTATCGGATCGAGCGGCTCGATCCTGTCCATTGGATCGGCCGGCTCGATTCTCTCAATCGGGTCGGCCGGTTCGATTTTGTCCATTGGGTCGGTTGGCTCGGTGGCCTCCGCGTTTTCGGTCGGTTCCGCCGGCAGCGCGCTGTCGATTCTGTCCGGCTTCTCGCACCGGTCGATCCTGGCCTGGCGGGCGGTTGGCGCCATCGGTTCGCGCGCCCGCCGGAGGGAATGACCCGGGGGCAATGGAGCGGTAGCGAAGGGGGCTCGGGCTGATATGTCAGCTGTCGTAATCGCAACCGCCTACGGCGGACCCGATGTGCTCGAGATCGCCAATCAGGCGCCCGGCGAACCCGGTCCTGGCGAGGCGCTCATCGAGATCCGGGCGGCGGGCGTCAACCCCGTCGACTCCAAGGTGTACAGCGGCGCGTTCGGTACCGACCCCGCCCGGCTGCCGTTGCGGCTGGGCTCGGAAGCCTCGGGCGTGGTCGCGGCGGTCGGTCCCGGTGCGGCCGGCCCGGCCGGCCCGATCGAGGTCGGTGACGAGGTGATCGCCTACCGGGCTCCGGGTTCCTACGCCGAGGAACTGGTCGTGCCGGCCTCCGCGCTGGTGCCCAAGCCGGGCAGGCTGGACTGGGCCCAGGCGTCCGGCCTGATGGTCACCGGCGCGACCGCCTGGCATCTGCTGAGCGCCACCGGGGTGGGCGCCGGCGACACGGTGCTGATCCACGGGGCCGCCGGGGGAGTGGGCGTGATGGCGGTGCAGCTCGCCGTGGAGCGCGGGGCCTCCGTGGTGGCCACGGCCAGTCCCGCGAATCATGACTTCCTGCGCGAGCTGGGCGCGATCCCGGTCGAGTACGGCACCGGGCTGATGGACCGGGTCCGGGTCGCCGCACCCGGCGGCGTGGATGCCGCGCTGGACCTGGCCGGCACGGACGAGGCCCTGGACGTGTCGTTCGTGCTGGTCCCGGACCGGACCCGGATCGCCACGATCCTCTCGTTCGAGCGCGGGCTGAACACCGGGATCAAGGTGCTGGGCGGCGCCCCGGGCGCCGATCCCGGCACCGAGATCCGGGACGCCGCCCGGCTGGACCTGGCCCGGCTGGCCCAGGACGGGAAGCTCAGGGTCTTCGTGTCGCACACCTTCCCGCTCGCCGAGGTGGACCGGGCGCACGAGGCCATCATGCAGGGGCACACCCGGGGCAAGATCGCCCTCATCCCGTAACGGGGGGAGCCCGGGCCCTGGTCCGGGAAGCCGGCCCGGGAACGTGGCTGGGGTCCGTTCCTGGGGCTATTTGCCTATTGACCGGCCGCGTGGTGAGGCATACTCTCAGCCCACTATTAGGAAACTTTATTAATAGTTTGTTTCCCGGCCCGGCCACGCCCCGAGGAGAGGATCCCCGATGCGACGATCACGTTCGGCTCTGCCGTTGCTGGCCGCGCCCCTGCTCGTGCTGGGGGCTTGCGCCGCGTTAGCCGCCCCCGCCGACGCCGCGGCCGCCTTCCCCGCTCACTACGCCGCGCCCTACCTGCAGATCACCAGCGGCGACGCGGGCGATATGGCCGCCGACCTCAGCGCCAGCGGCGACAAGTACTACACGCTCGCGTTCCTGATCCCGCAGTCCGGCTGCACCCCCGAATGGGAAGACAACGGCGACGCGGTCGGGGCGTTCACCTCGCAGGTCAGCTCGCTCCAATCGGCCGGCGGCAACGTCATCATCTCGTTCGGCGGCGAGAGCGGCGGGGAGCTGGCCCAGACCTGCACCTCGGTCTCGTCCCTGACCGCCGCCTACGCCAACGTGGTGAACACCTACGGCGTGAACCGGCTGGACTTCGACATCGAGGGCGCCACCCTGGGCGACACGGCCTCGAACAACCGCCGGAACCAGGCCCTGGCCGCGCTCCAGGCGCAGGACCCGTCGGTCCAGGTCGACTACACGCTCGCGGTGGCCCCGAACGGGCTCCCCTCCGCGGAGCTGGGCGTGCTGCAGAGCGCGCAGTCCTACGGCGTGAAGGTCAGCGTGGTGAACATCATGACCATGGATTTCGGCGACGGCCAGAACGCGCTGGCTGACGCGGAGTCCGCGGCCCAGGCGACCGCATCGCAGCTGGCCAGCCTGTACGGGATCAGCACCAGCCAGGCCTACGCCCGGATGGGCCTGACCCCGATCGCGGGCCAGAACGACGACAACGAGTACTTCTCCCAGGCCAACGCGTCCACGCTGGAGAGCTTCGCGGCCTCCAACGGCGTCCAGGAGCTGTCATTCTGGGAAGTTGACGGCTACGACAAGCCGGCCGGCTACGCGTACTCGAAGATCTTCAACCAGATCACCGGCGGTGGCGGGGGCATCAGCACCAGCGCGACCGGGCCGGTGACCGGCTATGGCGGCCTGTGCCTGGACGTGCGCGGCGCCAGCCCGGCCAACCTCACCCCGGTCCAGGTGTACACCTGTAACGGCACGAGCGCCCAGCAGTGGACCGTCGCCTCCGGGAACACCCTGCAGGCGCTCGGCAAGTGCCTGGACGTGAACGCGGCCGGAACCAGCAACGGCACCACCGTGGACCTCTACGACTGCAACGGCACCGGCGCCCAGGTCTGGGTGCCGCAGAGCGGCGGCGCGCTGCTGAACCCGGAGTCCGGGAAGTGCCTGGACGACACCGGCTGGTCCACCACGCCCGGCACCCAGCTGCAGATCTGGTCGTGCACCGGCGGCGCTAACCAGTCCTGGACCCTGCCTACCTGAGCACGTCTTCCAGGACCCGGGAATCGGCGAAGTCGCGGAAGAGCACAATCTGGCCCTCCCGGATGTGGAGGATCTGGATGGACGTCGCCTCGAACGACCGGCCCGTCGTGGTCAGGGTGCCTTTCGTCCGCAGTTCCACGATCACCACCTCCGGGTCCTGGGTCTGGTAGAGCTCCACCACCTCGAAGTCCTCCAGCCGCACCGGCGACGCGAGGACGCGGCGCGAATACTCGCGAATCGCCTCCCGGCCCTCCAGCCGCGAAGGCACGCCCGGCGGCGCGAAGGGCGCCTCGATCACCCCATCGGGCGCGAACAGGTCCGTGTAGCCGTCGGCATCCCCGTTCAGGATCAGGCGGCGGCGCTGGGCCAGGACATCGGTGGGCGTGGCGGAGGGCATGCGGCCTTCCCTTCGTTCAGGCGACTTTATTCAACAGGCGTTGATTGAACAACCGTAGAACGAATCGGCCCGCTCTGTCAACGCCCGTAGAATGAATCGATGACCATCCCGCCCAATTCGCGCGCCGAGCAGCGCCGCCGCACCGAAGCGCGCATCCTCGACGCCGCGACCCAGCTCTTCCTCACCGCCGGGTACGAACGGGCCACCATCCGGGCCGTGGCCTCGGCCGCAGGGGTGGACCCGGGCCTGGTCATGCACTACTTCGGGTCCAAGCAAGAGCTATTCCGGCGAGTGATCGACGCCGCCCCCGTCCCCGAGGTCAGCGGAGCGCCCGGGCAGGCGGCCGAGCAGATCCTCGCCGCGCTCGCCGGCCGGCTGGCGAGCGAGCCGACAGCATCGCTGGCCCTCTTGCGGTCGATGCTGACCAATCCCGAGGCCGCCAGCGCCGCCAGCGCAGGCATCGCCCGCTACCAGACGCAGATCGCGCAGGCCATCCCCGCCAGCGACGCGAGCCTGCGGGCCGCGATCATCAGCGCCATCACCCTCGGCGTCATGGTCTCCCGGCACCTCATCAAATCCGACGAGCTCGCCGACGCCGATCCGGCACAGGTCATCATCCTGCTGCGTCCCTGCATGGCCTCGCTAGCAGCCCAGCCCCCGTCCCCGCCCCGCTAGCCATCGCTCGTAACGCGCCAGGGGCGCGTGCTGCGGGCCCGCCGCCGTGCTTCGCTTCGACCGGAGCGTCCCAGTCGATCAGCTGTCATGAAAAGTGATCGGCCAGGGCCACCTCGGCGGCGTTCTGGCCGCACATGCCGTGCACGCCGCCGCCGGGCGGGGTGGAACTGGAGCACAGGTAAACGCCGGGGATCGCGGTCCGGTACGGGTTCCACCGCGGGGTGGGCCGGAACAGGGTCTGCCGCAGCGTCCCGGCCCCGCCGTTGATGTCGCCGCCCACGTAGTTCGGGTTGTAGCGCTCCATGTCGGTGGCCGTGTGCACGGCCTTGGCCAGGATCAGGTCCCGGAACCCGGGCGCGAACCGCTCGATCTGGGCCTCGATCAGGCCCGAGACGTCCGCCGGGCTGCCGGAGGGGACGTGGCAGTACGCCCACAGGGTGTGCTGGCCCTCGGGTGCGCGGGTGGGGTCCACTACGCCGGGCTGGGCCACCAGGCAGTACGGGCGTTCCGGCATCCGCCCCGCGGCCACGTCAGCCTCGCTGCGGGCCACCTCGGCCAGCGTGCCGCCGAGGTGGACAGTGCCGGCCTCCACGGCAGGCCGGGGCCGCCCAGGGCACCGGGCCGCTCAGCGCGAAGTTGACCTTGCAGACCCCGGGCCCGTACCGGAACCGGCGCAGGGCGGCCACATGCCCACCGGACAGCCGGCTCCCGGCCAGCGCGATCAGCTGACGCGGGGTGACGTCGAGCAGGACCGCCCGGGCGGGCGGCAGCTCGTCCAGCGACCGTACCCACCGGCCGGTCTCCACCTCGCCGCCCAGCGCGGCCAGCTCACCGAGCAGCGCCCCGGCCAGGCGGGCGCTGCCCCCCTCGACCACCGGCCAGCCCACCGTGTGCGCCGCCATCGTGAGCAGCAGCCCGAACGCGCTGGTCACCGGGGCGCTCAGCGGCAGCATGGAGTGCGCCGCCACCCCCGCGAACAGGCCCCGCGCCTCCTCGGTGTGGAACCGGCGGGCCACCACGCTGGCGGGGGGTAGGCCTTCCAGGCCGAAGCGGGCCATGGCCAGCGGGTGCCGGGGCACGGACCGGATCGGGGCCAGGATCTCCGGCAGGGTCATCCCGGTGTCGCGCACCAGCGGGCCGAGCAGCCGCCGGTAGGCTCCCGCGTCGCGGCCCAGGCTGGCCGCGGTCTCCTCGACCGAGCCCGTGACCGCCGCGGCCCGCCCGCCGTCCAGGGGGTGGGCGAACGCGACCTTGGGCGTGCACAGCGTGACCCCGCGCGCGGCCAGGTTGACGCCGGTGAAGAACGGGGAGGACGCGGCGAGCGGGTGGACCGCGGAGCACACGTCGTGCCGGAAGCCCGGCAGGGTCAGCTCCGCGGTCCGGCAGCCCCCGCCCGGCGTGTCCGACCCCTCGATGAGCCGGACCTTGAGCCCCGCCCGGGCCAGGGTGATGGCCGCGGCCAGGCCGTTGGGGCCGGAGCCGACCACGATGGCGTCGGTCTCGGGCGCGGCGGGGCTACTCATAGCTCGAGTATCCCGCCCTCGGCGGCCACGAAGATCTCCGGTGTGCCCGGTAGGCCCGGGACGCGCGTTCCCCCTGGTGCCGCGGGGCCGCCGGGGGTGAAGGAGCTGGCCACCTCGTCCAGTTCGTCGTCGGTCCGGTCTGGCTTGTGGTGGGCCAGGGCCACCCGCCGCGCCCCGGCCCGCCGACCCAGCCCGGCCGCGTACTCCCCGGCCGCGTGCCCGAACGCCGCCTCGGCCGGCACCTCCGCGGCCAGCAGGAACGCGTCGTGGATGAGCAGGTCCGTGCCCGCCGCCAGGTCCAGCGCGGCCGGGTGGTACTCGCCCAGCCCGTCCGGCCCGGGGCCCGCCGCGGTGGGGCAGTGGTCGGGGATGTAGGTCAGCACCGAGTGCCCGTCGCTGACCCGGTAGCCGTAGGTCCGGCCGCCCTTGTGCGGTACCTCGCGGGCCTCTACCGTGAACCCCTCGGCCTTGAGCTGGCCCGGGGCCAGGGAGCCGAACGTCCAGTCGCCGCGCAGCCCCTCCGGGCCGATCGGGAAGTGGGGCGGCGACATGCCGCGGGCCAGCGCCGCGGCCGCGCTCTCCCCGGGCTCCTGGGCCGGCAGCAGCAGCGTGACCCGGGCGTCGTCACGGTCGCCGGCCCGGAAGAACGGCAGGCCGTGCACGTGGTCCCAGTGCAGGTGAGTGAGCAGGATGGTGCCGGTGAAAGGCCCGCCGCCGAGCAGCGAGGTGACGCGGCGCAGGCCGGTACCGGCGTCCAGCACGAGCACCGGCCCGGCCGCGTCGTCGTGGCTGATCGCCACGCATGAAGTGTGCCCCCCGTAGCGGAGGAACTCCGCTCCTGGTGCGGGCGTCGAGCCGCGCACCCCGCAGAGGTGTACGCGCACGTCAGCCCCGGCCTGCGTCTTCGCGCCGGTGCCCCCCGGACAGTTCCACGAGTGCGTCGTGGTCGAACTGGCTGGCCTCCGCCGACGCCACCCGGCAGTCGGTGACCGCCGTCAGCGTGGAGGTCCGGACGCCGCCTTCCAGGTGGGCCCGCTCGCCCAGCATGGCCCCGGGCCCGTACTCGGCCAGCGGCTCCCCGTCGTGCTCCACCCGGATGACGCCGTCCAGTACCAGGTAGACCGAGGTTCCGGGCTCGCCCTGGCGGACCAGCGTCTCGCCCGCCTTGAACCGGCTGATCACCGGCTTGGCCGCGCCGTGCATGAGCTGCACGGACAGCGCCCGTTCCAGGGCGGTCTCGACCGCGGTGACCAGCGCCGGGGAATCCTCGTCGCCCCACGGGCTGTGCTTGCCGAACGACGTGGCGGCCCAGTTGGCGTAGTCGGTCAGGCCGGACTTATGCGTGAGGTGCCCGTCGGCGCCGTAGACCCAGTGCCGGGGAACGTGCTCGCCCCGGTCATCGCGGGCTCGGCGGTGCCATCGGCGTGCAGGGTCAGCGTCAGCGTGCTCCAGACCAGCGGCGCCTGCCACTGGACGTACGGGGGACGCTTCACGGGCCGGGGCGCGGGCAGGCCGGTCCGGCCGCCCACCGTCTGCACGAACCGCACCCAGCCCGGACCGTGCTCGGGTGGCCGCTGGATGTCCGGCAGCTTGACGGCCTGGAAGCGGTAGCGCAGGCCGCCCAGCTGGACCAGGGTGGAGCCGATCAGGCCGCTGCCGCTGTAGCCGGCGTCGGTGATCTCGCCGCCGTCGCCGACCTCGGCCCAGGCGCGGAGCACGTTGGCGAACCGGAACCGGTCCGCCGCACGGAGCTCCTCGATGTCGTCGAGTTCCCCGGGCGGGGGCTCGTCGTAGTGGGTGAACCCCGAGTCGAAAGCCAGCCGGCTGGCGCCGGTGACTGCCTCCGACGGGATCCAGGACAGTGAGGTAATGCTGCTCTCATATCGCATACCCTCAGGCTCGGCTCTCTCACGGCCCTGGTCAATGATGACAGTACGCTGTCGTGACCTGCGCAGAGTCATGGTGACACCACCGTAAGAGGTGGTGCTGGCAGGGAGCCAATGAGCGATGCGGAGCCTAAGCTGTCTGTGAGGCTCCTGCCTAGGTTCAGCTGAGGGTTGACGGGGCGCGCGTCCGGACGGATCGGAGCTGATGCGCCCGGCGGTGTTCTGTGGCGCCGTCGGCGGCACAGAACACCCGCCCTGGTTAGCTGCCGTTCTTTCGCCCGCTGCGGATCCGCTGGCTGGTTCGCTGCTGCTCGCCGAGCACGACGAGCGCGCCGGTGAGTAGGGGGGTGGCCCACTGCAGGATCCGGAGCCGTTGCTGGGTTCCGGCGACGTCATCGGGGGTGGCGTCACTGGGTACGGTGCCGGCCTTGGTGGAGACGTCGCCTGCCTTGGCGAGTTTCGCGCCGAGCAGCCCGCTGTAGGCGGTGGTGACCAAGGCGGCGGCGGTCAGCACGCTCTTGACGGCGGTGTTGGCGCCGACCCCGGACTGGCTGCGGACGCGATCGCGGCCAGCCAGCAGGAGCCAGTGCCGCGATCTTGGATCGCTCGGCCGGGTCGCTGATGTCTTTCGATGCCCCGTTCAGGGCGACCGCACCCATCAGTGCCCCGCCGAACCACCCGGCGGCGCCGACGTCATGCCAGGGAACGGGCAACGGTGTTTCGCTGTTACTCAAATAATTCCTCGTGATCAAGATGATTCCCCGCCTGGCTCGCCAGAGCGGGCATGAAGCTACTTGGAGGCGGTGGCACCGGACGAATGAGCATCCGCGTCGTCGTCGAGGTGGCGGCGAGCTTCTGGTTTCTTCCGGGGCCTTGTCCTTGCATGAACCTGGCTTTCCCGCCTTCTATGTCCCGGGCCGTCTGCTCGGCGGGACACACGACTCGGTGGACTGCTGACCTGTGAATGGAACAGGCAACCTGTCAGCGTTGCGGTCCCCGTGCTGACCGGGAGCCGGGGACTGTGCCCGCGGCTGAGAGGCTGACCGCTGGGCGGCGCGGGCCAGCTCGCGGCCGGTTGCCTGGTACCACTGGCTCATCAGGATGATTGCGAGCGCCAGGTCGATGACGGTCCCGCCGTAGTACATCAGCTCGGCGCCCATATGTCGGGCGGCGATAGATCCGCCGTCGGCCGGGAGGTTATGGGCGTACATGAGCTTGGCCAGGGTGTCGTGCCCGGCAGCGGCGATGGCCAGCGCGGCGAGCCTGACCCGCAGGCCTGGGCGGCGGCGGATGGGGTCGATGCCGATGATGGCCCAGCTGAGCAGGCAGCCGGCGAGGAACATGTGCAGGTGCACGACAGCGTGGAGGAGGTCGTTGTGCTCGGCGGCGCTGTACAGGCCAGTCAGGTACAGGGCGTACAGCCCGCCGAGGTTCAGGACGACCGCAGTCGCCGGCGCGGACACGATCGTAACCGGGCGGCTGTGCAGGACCCTCAGTATGGTGCGGCGCGGTGCGCGGGGCAGGGCGCGGAGCGCGAGGGTGACGGGCGCGGCCAGCGCCAGGAACGCCGGGCCGGTCATGCCCAGCAGCAGGTGCTGGCCGATGTGGACGGCGAACACCCCGTCGTGGGTACTGACCGGCGGGAGCACCGCGGCGGCCACACACAGGGAGCCGGTCAGCAGGCAGATGGCCCGGCGGGCCGGCCACCGGTCGCCGCGCCGCCGCAGCCGGGCCAGGGCCGCGCCGTAGCCGCCAACGGTGAGCAACGTCAGCGCGAGCGGGATCAGCCCGAGCATGGCTCAGCCTGCCCCGCCTGAATCGGTCTCCGGGCCGGCGCCGGTGCGGAAGATACCGGACCGGGCGACCCCGGCCTGACCCTGCATGAGCAGGATCCCGACGATGATCATTAGGGTGGCGATGACGTTCCACGTCACGTCATAGGGCCAGATGATGACGTGGTAGCGGATCTGGTGCAGCCGGAGAATTTTGTGCTGCACGATCCCGTCGTAAAGCTGGAAGCCGCCCCAGCCAATCAGCAGCGCGGCCCACCAGCGCTTGGGGACGAAACCACCCCGGCGCAGCGAGTCGGCCATCAGAAACAGCCCGACGACCATCGCGGTGAACCCGAAGGCGTGAAAGATCCCGTCCGATACCAGGCCGACCGCCATCGTGGACTTGTCATAGAAGTGGTGCCAGTGCAGCAGCTGATGGAACACCGTTTCGTCGATGAAGGCCGCCAGGCCGAACCCGGCCAGCACCCTGGCTGGCTCATAGAATTCGCCCTCCGTAAGCTTTCATGAGTTTCCGGGCCACTGTGGGAGCGGGAACGTCCCGGCTGGTCGCGCCGCGGAGGCCGGGCCCCCGCTCGTGCTCTGAACGTGGCCCGGCCGCTGGCCGCGGTTAGCTGAGTACCTCCTTGATCTTCCCGGCGATGCCGGATTCGGTACCCATGGCCGGACCGCTGGGCTTGCCCATGGCCCGTCGTAGGTGACGTACAGCTTGGGGTTAAACAACTCCTCGCATGGTCCGGAACGGGGCCGCCCGCGCACGTTCCCTCTCTGGCCCACCGCGGGTCGGACGCCGCGAGCGCATACCGCTCCCCACAATTCCCGTCCCTACGCCACCCCAGCCGGAAATCTTCCGGCCGGCTTCGCCGGCGCATGGTCGGTGCGTTGATGGCAGCTTCGGGACCCTCCCTCCCAGAACCCGGCAAGCCTGTGGTCGCCAACCCGCCGGGGCGGCCTTGTCCGCCCGGCCGTGCACCGCACAGTCCGGGGGGTACCGTAGCTGGCCAGGAGGGGTCAGGCAGCCGGCACCGCCACCAGCCCGCTATCCGAAAGTGCTGACCCATGTCATCAGCCGCTTCACCCTGGGCTGCGGGATCCTGGCCGCACCGTCAGACGCAAGGTCACAGGCCTCCCGATCTCCGTGGGCGAGCCGGCGGCGGTCATCGTCCCGGGGCGAACGGCATAGCTGCGGCGGCTAGCATGACGGAGCGGCCGCTGCTCCGGCTCGCCGCTGATCCCGCGAGGCCCGTCGCGGAAACCGGCCAGGTTACCTTCATCGGCACCGCGACTACCCTCTTGCAGATCCCGGGGTTCACCATCCTGACCGACCTAAACTTCCTGCACCACGCAGACCGCCCCTACCTGGGTTTGGGCATCACGACCAGGCGGCTGACGGAGCCGGCCATGCCGGTCGAGCAGCTGCCAGGGCTGCATTTCACCGTCTTGCCGCATCATCACGGCGATCACTTCGACCGCATCGCGGCCCGCCGCCTCGATCACAACCTGCTGGTGATCACTGAGCCGCACACGGCGCGGAAGCTCACCTCTCAGGCTTCCGCCCGCCGATCGCCCTGTCAACCTGGGAAGCGCAGACTGTCGAGCGAGGTGACGACGAAGTGACGGTGACGTCGGTAGCCGACCTCTCGGCCGGGATCCGTTACCTCGCACGAGGCGACAGCTACCACCTCCCACTGCCATCTCCCGGCCTGAAGCCGCGATGACGCCGGCCAGGCCTGCTGGCCGGCCCGCGGGTCCACGGCGCGGCCGAGCGAGCCAGGATACTGATGCCATCGCGGGACGGGTTGCTGCCGAGCTGCTGGAGCGCTCGCATCTGCTGACGCTGGACTCGATAGCCAGCGCGCTGACCAAGGCGGCCCGGCCCCTGGGCATATCCGGGGCGCGGATCTACCTCGCCGATCTCCAGCAGCGGCATCTCACAGCCCTGCCCGATGATGCCGGCCATGACCTGGCCACGCTGGGGATCGACTCGACGACCGCCGGGCAGGCCTACCGATCGATACGCATCCAGGCAGACCTCCCGGTTGAGGGCGGCGACGAGCGCCGGGTGTGGGTCCCGCTGGTAGACGGAACTGAGCGGCTGGGCGTCCTGGAGCTGATAACGCGGGACACCGGCCAGGACATGCTGGATCGGTACCGGATGCTCGCCTCGCTGGCCGGGTTGATGATCGTGAGCAAGAGCTCCTACAGCGACACCTACGCCCGCACCCGGCGCAGCCGGGAGATGACCCTGCAGGCTGAGCTGGTCCGGGCGTTCATGGCGCCTCCGACGTTCGCGACCGAGCGGGTCCTCATCGCCGCCGCCCTGGAGCCGGCCTACGACGTAGGCGGGGATGCCTTCGACTACTCGCTGCTCGGCGACCGGCTGCACGTATCGGTCTTTGACGCCGCCGGCCACGACCTGGCCGCCGGCCTGCTCGCTAGCGTGGCCATGGCCTCCTGCCGCAGTACCCGCCGGTCGGGCGGCACGCTGCCTGACATCGTCGCGCGCGCTGACCACGCCATCTCCCGCCAGTTCGGCGCGGACAGGTTCGTCACCGCCCTGCTGTGCGACCTTAACCTCACCACCGGCCAGCTGACCTGGATTCCCTGCGGTCACCCGCCGCCGCTGCTGATCCGCGGCCGGCAGATGATTAAGGAGCTGGCCCGCAAGCCGCAGCTGCCGCTCGGCCTCGCCGGACTGGGCGAGACTACAGGTAATGGCAAATATTCGGGTGATCCCTACGGCGAGACTGCCGCCCCGGTCTACGCCGAGCAGCTGCAGCCCGGTGACCGGGTGCTCCTCTACACCGACGGCGTGACTGACGCCCGCGCCGCCGACGGCACTGCCTTCGGCGTCGAGGGCCTCAGCGACTTCATCATCCGGCACACCAACGCCGGAACCCGGGCGCCCGAGACGCTGCGCCGCCTCAACCGTGCGATCATCGAATACCAGCATGGCCGGCTCGCCGACGACTCCACCATCGTCCTGCTGGAGTGGATGCCCGAGCATCCCGGACAGCACCTCACCCCCTGACAACACGACGCAGTACCCAGAAGACTCCGGGCGGCCCTGTACCGCCTGCTCGACGCAGAGGCTGTGACCTGCGTGTTTGGCCGGATGACCAGGTAAGGGCAGGACCGCGTTCGTGTCCCTTCGCCTCCTCTGCCTGATCCTTTCCGCCGGTCAGGAGAATGAGTCCTGCCTTCCCGGCGGCCGGGTGAGCGGCTGCCGCGTGGGCGGTGATGGCGTTGAGTGTTGGCTCAAGGCGGGCGTCTTCGACGTGCAGCGCACGGGCGAGAGTGCCGATGGCCACGAACGTCTGGCCGATGATCTCCCTGATCTCATCTGTTTCTGCGGAGCTCATCGGGGTTCTCCTTCCCCTGTGACGGGCGCTTCGGCCGGGCGGCCGGATGAAATCTTAGGCCAGGCGTGCATGCCGGACTCATCGGCGGGCAGCGGCCCGGCCAGGTCAAAACGCGGCCTCAGAGCACCGCCCGCAGGACCCCGGATGAGCCGGACGTGTGACTGCGGGCACCATCATGGAAGTGGAGGCCGCTGCTGATGTTCAGGCACACCTCTCGTTTGCAGTTCGAGTCCAAGCCCGACCAGCCCGACCCCGTGTACGCGCACAAGCTGCAGGAGCTGATCGGTGGCACGGCGAGATGACCGTGACCATGCAGTACCTGTTCCAGGACTGGAACTGCCGGATGCCCGGCAAGTACAGGGACCTGATCATGGATGTCGCCACCGAAGAGATGGGCCATGTGGAGATGATCGCCACCATGGTGGCCCGCCTCCTGGAGGGCGCCCCTGCTACGGCGCGGCCTGGGTGCTCTCGTCGGCTATGTATATCTGTCCCAGGGTCCCCGGGAACCGGCGGGCTAGCGTCTGCGCCGCCCGGCTGACGCTTCCCACGGTGGCACCGGGCCGGAGCTTCACGTAGGCCCCGTCGAAAGCCAGGTAGCCGTGGCCGAGCTGGTGCCATAGCGCCGTACTGGCCAGGATGAACGGGACCTTGTCGATGTCGGTGACGGGATCCACCGAGGCCCGGATGACGATGATGCCGACCACCCGCTCAGTGAGCTGGCGCCGCGGGACGTCCGATCCCGGCCCGGTTCCTGATCCCGGCAGCCCGGCGTTCGGCCAGGCCTCCATGGCCAGCGTGCTGCCGACCCGCAGGTGCAGGCTGGCCGCGGCGATCTGGTCTACCGCTATCTCGCCTGGGCGGTCCAGCCTGGGCAGCCGTCCGGCCAGCACTCGGGGGACGTCCAGATCGTGCCCCAGGACCCCGTCGGCCGGGGCCTCGACGGCTGCGGCCAGGTCGAGCCGTCCGGAGTGCCCGGACGGCTGCATATTCAGGCCGACCCCGGGCGCGACCAGCGCGACCCCAGGCAGGTGGGCCAGCGCGGCGTAGTAGCCGCCCAGGCCCGTTCCGGCGGGTGAGACCAGCAGGTCCGAGGCGTGTGATGCCTGGAGGAAGCGCGGGTAGGCGCTACTGGTCCGCCGTGCCCCCCGCGGCGGCGGCCAGGACCGCGCCGCCCGCGACCGCGACGAGCAGCACGAGCAGCACGAGCCCCGCCACCGGCTCCGGAGCTCCTGCGCCACGAGGCTCAGCACTACCCGCACCGCGCCCACCCCCATCGGACGACCGCCCGCACAAGCAGAGCGTAAACAGCCCCATCGCAGCGATCCAGGGTGCTCGCCCGTCGGAGCCCGGTATGGCAGGTACGGAGCTGGTGAACTTCGGCCAGGTCCAGGACCTGCCGTTGCTGCTTGGCGTCGCGCTGGGCCTGCTGGCCCTGCTGACCATCGTCCACCTGCTGCTGACCTCAGTCCGGCGCCGCCGCCGGGACTTCGCGGTGCTGCGCTCGCTCGGTTTCACCCGGCGTCAGGTACGCGGCGCGGTGAGCTGGCAGGCGGGCACTCTCGCCGCGGCCGCGCTGTGCCTCGGGGTGCCCGCCCGGGATCGTATGCGGCCGGGTCGCCTGGCAGATCTTCGCCCACGAGCTCGGCATCCTGCCCGTGACCGCGCTGCCGCTGGCGGCACTGGCGCGTGCTGGTGTCGGCCGCCCTGGTGCTGGCCGTGGCGGTGGCGGCCGTGCCCGGGGAGTCGGCGGCCCGGATCCGGACCGCGGAGATCCTGCGCAGTGAGTAGCCGCAGGCTCTCCGCACGCCCGCCGAAGGCTGCCCGGAACCCGGGGGTGTGCCTACTACCACCTCCGACCTGCATGGCTCCCCACTGGCGGGGATCGGCCTGGTGTGACGAACATTTGTTATGTGGATCACAGTGACGCCGCCCCAGGCGGCCAGATCGCGGTCTTCCTGGCGGACGACAACCTGATCGTCCGCGAGGGCGTGCGCGCGCTCATCGAGCGGCACGCCGACCTGACCGTGGTGGGCGTGGCCGCCGACTACGACGGGGTGGTGGACGGTGCGACCGCCGCCAACCCGCAGGTGCTGGTGACCGACATCCGGATGCCGCCGTCCTTCCAGCGGGAGGGCATCGACGCCGCCAAAGAGGTACGCAAGCGGCACCCCGGTACCGGGGTCGTGATCCTGTCCCAGTACGAGGACCCCGAGTACGCCGTCTCGCTGCTGGCCGAGGGCTCGGCCGGCTACGGCTACCTGCTCAAGGACCACGTGGCCGAGGGCAACCAGCTGGTGGACGCGATCCGCGCGGTGGCCACCGGCGGCACCGCGCTGGATCCCACGATCGTGGAAGCGCTGGTGGCGCCGGTGGTCCCGCCGGGCGGCCTGACCCCGGCCGAGGAAGAGCTGCTGAGCTGGGTCGCCGAGGGCAAGCCGATCAAGGCCATCGCCGTGGCCCGCCAGGCCGCCCCGGAAGCCATCGACGCGGAAGTCGAGGCGGTGTTCGTCAAGCTGGCCGAGGGGGTGTCGGCGGGCAACTCCGGCGCGCTGCAGCGGCTGCGGCTGCTGCACCAGGCCATCGTGGACCGCGAGGAGCAGGGCGAGACGCTGTCCCGGCTGCTGCCCGGCGGGCTCGCCGACAAGCTCCGCCAGGAGCGCCGGGACATCGGCGAGACCGAGCGCGTCATCGTGACCGTGCTGATGAGCGACATCCGCTCCTACTCCACGATCGCCGAGCACGCGGACCCGAGCCAGCTGGCGGGTCAGCTGAACACCCACCGGGCCGCCATGAACCAGGCCATCCTGGGTGAGGGGGGTACGGTCATGCAGTTCGTGGGCGACGCGGTCATGGCGGTGTTCGGCGCGCCGTTCCCGCAGGCGGACCACGCCGACCGGGCCGTGGCCGCCGCGTCGGTCATGCACGCCCTGCAGGCCGGGATCAACGACAAGTGGCGGGCCGACGGCCTGCCCCCGTTCGGCCTCGGCCTCGGGCTGTCCAGCGGTGAGGCCGCGGCCGCCCTGCTCGGCTCGGCCGAGCGGCTGGAGTACACCCTGGTCGGGGACACGGTGAACCTCTCGCAGCGGCTGCAGCAGTTCGCCGCGGCGGGCGAGACCGTGGTGTCCGAGGCGACACTGCGGGCGCTGAGCAGGCCGGTGGACACCGTGCCGCTCGGGGCCCGGATGGTCAAGGGGCGCGACACCCCGGTGACCGCGTACAAGATCCTTCAGCCTGGCTGCGCGGCCGCCGGGGCCGCGGCCGAGCGCCCATCACCGAGATGACGACCCGGACGGGGGCGTGATGAACGACGGCCCGGCCGCGCTGGCCATGCGCGGCGTGCGCAAGACATTCGAGGCGGAGAACGCGCCGGTCCGCGCGCTGCGGGGGGTGGACCTGGCCGTGACCAGCGGCGAGTTCGTGGCCCTGATGGGCCCCTCCGGCTGCGGCAAGTCCACCCTGCTGAACCTGGTGGCCGGGCTGGACACCCCGGACGAGGGGGAGATCAGCGTGGCCGGCGAGAACGTGACCGGGCGCAGCGAGGACGACCTGGCCCGGCTCCGCCGCCGGCACATCGGGCTGGTCTTCCAGTTCTTCAACCTGCTGGAGGGCATGACGGTGCTGGAGAACGTGGCCCTGCCCGCGGTCATCGCGGGCCGCCGCCGGAAGATGGCCGAAACCCGGGCCCGCGACCTGCTCGACCTGCTCGGCATCGGCGACAAGGCCAGCGCCGTGCCCGGCGTGCTGTCCGGCGGCCAGCGCCAGCGGCTGGCCATCGCCCGGGCCCTGGCCAACGAGCCCACGCTGCTGCTCGCCGACGAGCCGACCGGCGCGCTGGACTCCGAGGGCGGCGATGAGGTCATCGAGCTGCTGCGGCGGCTGCACGACGGCGGCCAGACCATCGTCCTGGTCACCCACGACTCCAGCGTGGCCGCGGCCGCGGGCCGGGTGGTGCGGATGCGCGACGGCCGGATCGAGAAGCCGGAGGCCGAGCCGGACGGCAGCGGCGCCATGGTGATCATGAGGCCCGCTGACCATGAACCAGACCGTTCCCGGCCCCGGCCCCGCGGCTACCCGGACAGGCCGCCACCGGACAGGCCGCCACCGGGCCACGGCCGCCACCGGACCGGCCGCCACCGGACCTGGAGGCCGCTGACGTCCGGACGGCCGTCGCGGCCGAGGGCCGGCCGCCCGCGCGGCGCGCGCCGGACCGCCCGGCTGGCCGTCGGTGTCCTGGCCCCGCTGGCCACGCTGGCCGTCGTGGTGGCCGGGCTGCGGGCCAGCGTGCCGGGCGGCCTGCCCGCCGTGGACGCCGTCGCGTTCGTGCTCACCCTGGCCTGGGCCGCGGCCGCGGCCGTGTGCACCGGCCCGGGGCCCGGTCCGCGGGCCGGGCCGTGGCCGGTGGCCGCGCCTCGGCGCGCTGGCCGGGGCGGTCGCGCTGACCGCGGCCCGGCTGGCCAGCCAGCCCGCGGCGAGCACCGGCTGGCCCGGGCGGTGGCCACCGTGGCCGGCCCGCTGGTCATCGCGGCCTCGGTGGCGCTTCGCCTGGGCGCGCCGGACGGCCGCCTGGCCAGCCGGGCCCGGCGGGCCGCGGCCGGCCTGGCCGCCGTGGCCGCGCTGGGCACCGGGCTGGCGCTGGCCCTGGCCGGGCGCGCCGTTCCCGGCCGTGGCGGCCGCGGTGATCTGGCCCGCCGCGCTGCTGGCCACGCTGCCCGGCGGCGCGGGCCCGGTACCCGCGGCTGGGCGGGCACGACCGCGAGCGGATGCAGTGGCTCGCGGTCGGAGCGGTGCTGGCCGCGGACGCGGCGCTGGTCGGCGGGGGTGCTGCACCTGCTGGTCGGCTGGCCGGGCCCGGTCGCCGCGGTGATGGCCGGGCCTTCACCGCTGGCGGTGCCGGCCGGGCTGGTCGCGGGCACCAGCGCCCGGCTGGCCCCGCTGGCCGGCCGGCTGCTGGTGCACGTCCTGTCGCTGGCCGGGTTCAGCGTCGTGGTCGCGGCCATCTACCTGGTCATCGTGCTCGGCCTGGGCCAGCGGCCCGGCGACAGCGGGGACCGGGAAATCCTCGGCCTGTCCATGCTGGCCGCGGCGGTCACCGCGGTCGGGCTACCTGCCCGCCCGGGACCGGCTGATGGCCTCGGCGACCCGGTTCGTGTACGGCGCCCGCGAGGCGCCCGACGAGGCGCTGCGCACGTTCGGCAGCCGGATGACCCGGGCCGTGGCCATGGACGAGCTGCTGCTCCAGCTGGCCGAGTCGCTGCGCAAGACCATGGTCCTGACCAGCGCCGAGGTCGTACTCCGGCAGCGGCGAGGTGCTGGAGCGCACGGTGTCGGTGCCGGACGCGGGACGCCGGTCCATCATCATCGGCGACCGGGAGCGCCCGGTCGTGACCCGGGCCGGGGTGTCCGGCAGCGCGTGGGCGTCCATCTGGCTCCCGGCGCTGCTGGACGGCCGGCCGCGGGCCCAGCTGCGGGTCGCGCCGGTCAGCCACGCCGGGGAACTGCTCGGCCTGCTGGTCGTCGAGCGGCCCGCGGACGCGGACGCGTTCACCGAGGAAGACGACCGGGTGCTGACCGAGCTGGCCCGCCAGGCCGGCCTGGCCTTCTACAACGTGCGGCTGGACGCGGCGCTGCAGACCACCCTGGACGAGCTGCGGCGCCAGGCCGACGAGCTGCGCGAATCCCGCGCCCGCGTCGTGGCCAGCGGCGACGCCGAGCGGCGCCGGGTCGAGCGCGACCTGCACGACGGCGCGCAGCAGCACCTGGTCGCGCTGGCCGTCAACCTCCGGCTGGCCCGCGACATCATCACGGACGACCCGGAGACCGGGCGCCGAGATGCTGGCCCAGATGGCCGACGACGTCCAGACCACCATCCGGGAGCTGCGCGAGCTGGCCCACGGCATCTACCCGCCGCTGCTGGCCGACAACGGGCTGGGTGAGGCGCTGCGCGCCGCGGCGACCCGTTCCCCGCTCCCGGTCACGGTGACCACCGACGGCATCGGCCGCTACTCCCAGGGCGTCGAGACCGCCATCTACTTCTGCTGCCTGGAAGCGCTGCAGAACGCGGGCAAGCACGCCGCCGGGGCCAGCGTCCAGGTGCGGCTCTGGGAGGAGTCAGGCGGGCTGCTGTTCTCGGTCAGCGACGACGGTCCCGGCTTCGACGCGGCCCAGGCCCGCGGCGGTCACGGGTTCGTCAACATGTCCGACCGGCTCGGCGCCATCGGCGGGACGGTCCGCTGGGAGTCGCGGCCCGGGCACGGCGTCGACGATCAGCGGATCGGTCCCGGTCATCTGAGATCAAGTTCTACTGCCCGCAACGAGGACCATCCGCCCGGCCCGCCCTCCCCGGCTCCCTCAGCTGGCCGCGAACGACCCGAGCTCCCGCTCCTGCCCACAGCCGGCGCAGCAGTGTCGGCGCCGAACTGCTCCTTGTTCACGTAGGCACTGCCCCGCTCGCCGCGGCGGCGGGCGGCAGGTCCGCGACGTCGTAGGTGGAGCAGAGGAACACGACCACGTCGGGATGGGCGGCGAGGATGCGCCGGGTGGCCTCGATCCCGTTCATATCCGGCATGTTGATGTCCATCAGGACCAGCGCGGGGTGCAGCGCGTCCACCAGCTCGATCGCCTCCGGCCCGCTGGACGCCTCCCCGGCCAGCTCGAAGCAGTCGATTCTGCGCAGCACCGCCTTGGCGGCCAGCCGGAAGGGTGCCTGGTCGTCTACCACGACCACTGCGTGCGGGGTGGTCATGGTTCAAGCTTGTCACGGGGCGCCCGGCCGGCCGAGGGTGCTGCCACCCCTGCGGCCTGGCAGGCCAGCCTCCCACCGCCAGCTTCGCGGTGCCGGCCGGGCCGGTTCGCGGTGCCGGCCGGGCCGGTCAGCGGGGCCGGGTCAGCGGGGCCGGGTCAGCTGGCCTGGGCCTCGCTGAGGTAGAGCAGGACCGCCTTGACCCGGCGGTTGAGGTCCTTCTCCTCGCTCAGCCCCAGCTTGGCGAAGATGGAGTTGGTGTGCTTCTCCACCGCCCGCTCGGACACGGTCAGCGCGGCCGCGATCGCGGCGTTGCTCTTGCCCTGGGCCATCTCGGCCAGGATCTCGGTTTCGCGCGGGGTGAGCTGGGCCAGGCTGGACTGCTGATGCCGGAACCGGGACCGGACCAGCTCGTCCACGACCATCGGGTCGATGACCGACCCGCCGCCGGCCACCGCGCGGATGGCCCGGGCCAGCTCGTCCACGCTGGCCACCCGCTCCTTGAGCAGGTAGGCCCGGCCCGCCGAGCCGTGCTCGAGCAGCGCCATCGCGTACCCGGGCGCGGTGTACTGGCTCAGCACGACCACGCCGACCTGCGGATGGTTCTCCCGGAGCCAGCCGGCGGCCTGGATGCCCTCGTTGGTCCCGGTCGGCGGCATCCGGATGTCGGTGACCACCACGTCGGGGTGCTCCGCGCCGACCAGGGCCAGCAGTTCGGGCAGGTCGGAGGCCGTGCCCACCAGCTCGAAGTCCTCGTTCGAGGCGACCAGCCGGGAGACACCCTCGCGGAGCAGCACGTTGTCTTCGGCGAGCGCGACGCGGATCGTGTCCATCAGGCGGTGATCGTAGCGTGCAGCGGCCCCGCCGCACAGGTTCTGCGCAGGGCCGAGTGCGCCAGCGCGGACGGGCTAGTTTCAGAAACTGACGGGGCTAGTCCGTGAAGACGTGCTCCCGGTACCACGACCACGTCTCGGCGATGCCGTCCTCCCGGGCGATGCCGGGGGTGTAGCCGAGGACCTGCTTGGCCAGGTCGTAGGTGGCGAAGTTGCGGTCCACCTCGCCGACCCGCCGGGGCTGGTACTCGACCGGGTGATCCGGCTTCCCCGCCGCGTTGCGGCACAGGTCGGCGAGCTCGGTGATGGTGGTCTCCACGCCGGAGGCGATGTGCAGCACCGTGCCGCCGGGCACGTCACCCTCCAGCGCCAGCTGCAGCGCGCGGGCGATGTCGTCCACGTGGGTGTAGTCCCGCGACGAGGTGCCGTCACCGTAGATCACGATGGGCTGGCCGGTGTGCAGGGCCCGGAAGAACACGGTCATCGCGCCCTTCTTGTGCCCGCTCCACGGGCCCGTAGACGTTGGCGAACCGCAGCGCCACGGTCCGCAGCCCGAAGGACTTGGCGAACGCGTGCGCGTACCCCTCCCCGGCGAGCTTGCTCGCGCCGTACGGCGAGATCGGCTTGGGCAGGGAGAACTCGTTCACCGGGGGCAGCGCGTCACCGATGAGCGCGCCGCCCGTGGAGGCCAGCACGACCCGCTCCACGCCGGCCCGCCGGGCGGCGTCCAGCACCCGGAATGTGCCGAGCACGTTGGCCTCGAAGTTCATCACCGGGTCGGCCACGGACATCACGACCGAGCCGGCCGCGGCGAGGTGGATGACCGACTCGATCCCGGTGAGCGCGGCGTCGAGGGCTGCGGAGTCGCGGATGTCGCCCTCCACCAGCTCGGTGTCCACGCCGTCCAGGTACGCCGGGTTGCCGGTGGAGTAGTTGTCGAACACGCGGACCGAATGCCCGCTGCCGGCGAGCCGCCGGACCAGGGTCGCGCCCACGAAGCCGGCTCCGCCGGTGACCAGGACACGCTGGGGAGCCGTCGCGGCAGGTTCAGTCATGACAGGTAAAGCTAGCAGCGGTCCGGGGCTGATGTGCCCAGCAGGGACGGCGCGGGCCTTGGCTCCCGGGGTACAGTCGTCAATACCCGCCGTTAGTTGTCGACTCAGCTTCCCGGCGGCTGATGTTCAATGCTGCGGAGCTGACGTGAACAGCTGGATTTCCGGCCAGGCGTCCGGCGATTTCCCTGTTTTCTCCTTCCCGGGCTCTTCAGCCGCCCGGGTGCTCCATCGCGGCGAGGGTGCCATGGCCCCCGCGGGAGATACCTGGCTGCCCCGGGTCACGCGGCGCGAGTGCGCCAGCCCCCTGCAGGCCACGTTCACCACGCCCCCGCCGGTACTCCAGCTCGCTGGCGACATCGACGAATCGACGTATCCCTACCTGATGGAGGTCCTGGCCAGGGCGTCCCAGGCCGGGGAACGCCGGATCCAGGTCGACCTGCTCGGCGTGCGCTACTGCGACGTGGCGGGGCTGCGGGCCATCATGTCCCTGGCCAGCGGGAAGGGCCACGGCCACGGCGCCATCGACCAGATCGTGCTCGCGCCCCTGCCCGGATTCCTGCAGCGGCTGCTGCGGATTCTCGGCTGGGACGCGGCGCCCGGCGTGATCCTGGAGAGTTACGTCTGCTGATGCCCCGGTGGCAAAGCAGGCGGTACCACGATTACTGATTACGGCGTGGTGGATAGCCCGGTCCGGGTCAGCCGATGGCTTCCCGGGGGAACCGCAGCGTCGCGCCGACGCCGTCCTGCGGGGCGTCGGGGCCGGTGGCCAGCTCCCCGGGCAGAAAGTACAGCTGGGCGTCGGTCGTAGTCAGGGCGCGGGCCAGCGCGGCGTCGGCCCGGTCAGCCACCGGATCCTGGACCCCCCGCCCGGTCAGCCCGGCCGCGTCGGCCGCCAGGTCGGTCCCGGCCGGCCCGATCCACGCGGTCGCGGCCGACTCAGGATGATCAGCGAGCAGCAGCTCGGCCACACCGCCGTCCCGCAGCGCGGTCATGGTAGCGGCCAGGCCGTTGACCCCGTGGTCGTGAGCCAGCTGGGTCCGCCAGTGCTCGAAGCGCTCCCGGGCGTGCCGCTCGGCGTGCTCGGCCACCGCCTGGTCCGCGGCCCGGGCGGCCTGCTGGCTGTCCGCGGTGACCTCCCGGTCGATGATCACGGTGATCGCGGCGAGGTCGGCGCCGAGCTGGCGCACCAGCAGCGTCCGGGCCACCGGGTCCCCGGCCACCACGATGAGCTCGGCGCCGACCTGGCGGGCCTCGGCGGTCACCCGGCTGGCGAGCTCCCTGGCGTTGCTCTCCCACGCTTCCTCGGTGCTGCGCTGGTACCTCAGCTGCGACCAGCCGCCGCCTTTCGTCTTGTGCACCGGCCAGCCCGTCCCGGTCATGTCCTCGTCCTCGACGAGGCCGGCGCCGGTGACCGAGGCGATCTCGCCACCGTCGTGCCGGGCCATCACCCGCAGATGCGGGACATGCGGCCCGCGCTGGGCGAGCAGCGGCATCACGTGCGGCAGCGGCGCCAGCCGGGCGATCTCCCGCCGCGGCGGGTGCGGCAGCGGCTCGGCCAGCACGACCTCCCCGCCGCGGCCGAACGCGGCCCGCCCAGGCACGTCCGTCCCGGTCAGCACGGCGGCCAGCGCGTCCAGCGTGGCGTCGTCGGCCCCGGCGCCGGCCAGCCGCTCACGGGCGGCCCGCCAGCGCAGGTCAACAGCGCGGGCGGGATCCTCCGCGTCCCGTGAGGTATCCAGGTACACCGACACGTAGCCGCCGAAACCCTCGTACAGCGGTCGGAGGAACTGCAGGTCCATGACTGTCACCTCCGGTTGCCCACTGGGCTTTCCCCGGCGGATCCAGGACGAAACGGCGGGGAAGCCGCGGACCTGGCCGGCGCGGGAATGTCGGCATCTGGGGGTAGCGTCCCGGACATGAACCGGACCGATCGGCTCTACGCGCTGGTCGAGGAGCTGCGCGCGGTGGCGCCGCGGCCCCGGTCGGCACGGCAGCTGGCCGAGCGCTACGAGGTCAGCACGCGCACCATCGAACGGGACATCCTGGCCCTCCAGGGGTCCGGGGTGCCGATCTATGCGGAGACCGGGCGGCGTGGCGGGTACGTGATCGACAAGACCCTCACCCTGCCGCCGCTGAACTTCACCCCGGCCGAGATGGCGGCCATCGCGGTGTCGCTGGCCCGTCAGGAGCACACGCCGTTCGCCGCGGCCACCCGCAGCGCGCTGCGCAAGGTGCTGGCCACCGCCTCGGCGGCGCAGACGGCGGAGGCGGGGGAGCTGCTGGACCGGGTCCGGCTGATCGGGGCGACCCGGCCGGGAGAACGCCAGGCGGCCGGGACCCGAGCGGGGGAGGGGCCGGCGAGGGGCGGCCGGTACAAGGCGAGCCGGGCCCGGAGCAGCGGGGCCGGGACCTGCCGGCCCGGGAGCGGGCCGCCCGGCGCTGGTGTCCGCCGCCCGTGGCCACGGTCCCGCTGGCCATCCAGGAAGCGATCACCGCGCGGCACGTGCTGCGGATCACCTACCGGGACCGGCACGACCGCGAGACGAACCGGGACATCGAGCCGGTCGCGTTCGCGGCCACCCGGACCGAGTGGTACCTGATGGCCTGGTGCCGGCTGCGGGGCGGGGCCCGGGCCTTCCGGGTGGACCGCATCCTGGCCGCCGGCGACACGGGAGAGCCCGCGTCCCCGCGGTCCTACCGCGACCTCGAGGTGGACATTCCTGACGCCATCGTCCGCCGTCCGGACCTGAGGGTCTGACCGTCCAGAAAGTCGTCCGGAAACACCGACATAAGGGTGTCGCGCAGGCCGGTCAGGGTGGCGTTATCGGCAACGTCACCTGATGGAGGAAATCACATGTCCGCAGTCAACACCGTGTCCTGGTTCGAGATCGGCGCCCCGGACGTCGAGGCGGCCAAGGCCTTCTACGGCCCGCTGTTCGGCTGGTCGTTCGCGCCCGACGGGACGTACACGATGATCACCGCACCGGCAGCTGACCGGCCGTCCGGTGGCATCTTCAGCACGGGCGGGAACATCCCGCCGTACGCGGTCTTCGTGGTCCAGGTGGCGGACGTGGCGGCGACCGCAGCCCGGACCGAAGAACTCGGCGGCAAGGTCGTCGTCGCGCCGATGACCCTGGAGGACGGCATGGTCATCGCCTACCTCACCGACCCCAACGGCGCCATGTTCGCCCTGTTCAGCTCCCGACCGGAAGGCTGAGCCCGGGACTGGCCAGCCGCACAGGCGGGCGCCGGGAAGCTCGGCCCTGGCGGAGCCGGCCCCGGGCCGCTGAGCCCCGGGCGCTGAGCCTGGGGCCGGCGCCCGGCGGCTGAGGCATCATGGAGAAGTGGACCAGACCGCCAGCCGCCATTGCCGGCACTGCTGGGGCAACTGCGCGGGCGACTGCCTGCTTCCGGGGACCGGTGGTCTCTGCCTCCACCAGCCGATCCCCAGGCGGCCATGGCGCGAACGCTTGCGGCTGCTCGGGAACCGGAGGTTCTGGCGGCGCGTGCTCATGGGCGTCCGCGCGCCTCACTCATGACCCGGGATCGGCGAGGGTCAGGCCGGGCGTGGCGTCCCAGCCGAGAATGCGCAGCGGCAGGGCCGCCGCGGCGGAAGCGGGCCACCGTGTGCCCGGCGGCGCCGGTCGCTGTACGAGCCGTGTCCTGCTTCATAGCAACTCTGCAGTGTGCACGTGTCGCTACCCGGGCGGCTGGGCTGACAACCGCCACGACAAAAACTCACGCGATTATAAGTCCGGCAATCGCGCCAGTCACGCGCTGGCCGGGCTGAGCGGCGGCCAGGGCCCGCTCCGTGGCGGTGAGCACGTCGCTGACCGGGATGGCGGCCAGGGCGGGGTCGGTGCGGCGGCCATGCGGATCGCCCCGGTAACCGTCGTTTCCCGCCCACAGCACCTGGTGGCGCGGGTGAGCCGGCGGACCCCACTCCGCGGGCGGCACCGGCCCGAACAGGACGACCGAGGGCCGCGCGTAGGCGGTGGCCAGGTGGGCCAGTCCGGTATCGCCGGAGACGACGAGACGCGAGGATGCGGTGAGCGCGGCCAGCGCGGCCAGCGAGGTCCGGCCGGCCAGGACCGACTGGGGCTGCAGGCCTGCCCGCCGGGCCACGTCCCGGGCCAGCGGGCGCTCCGCCGCCGAGCCGGTGACCACGATCTGATGGCCGAGCCGGGCGAGTTCCCTAGCCACGGCCGCGAACCGCTCCGGGGGCCAGCGCCGGCTGGGTGCGGCGGCACCGGGATGAACGAGCGTGGGGCCGGGGTCACCCGGCGCGGGCGGCAGCGCCCCGGCCGGGACAGGGAGCGCGGGGCCGGGTCCCGCCGTGAGCCGCAGGTCGGCGGGGTCGGCGGGGATGCCGGATTCCGAGCAGAGCCGGCACCAGCGGGCCACCTCGTGCTCGCCGGCGCGCCACGACGGCCCGGCGAAACCGCCGCCGTGGCGGCCCCCGAAGGTGATCAGCCGGTCCGGCTGGAGGGCGGCGACCAGGCGATGGCTGGCCGGACCGCGGCCGTGCAGGTCGATGGCCACGTCCGGCGGCGGCCCCGTCCAGGCCACCGGCTCAAGCTCGGGGGTGGGCAGCAGCCCGTCGATCGCGCCCGTCAGCGGGACCAGGTCAGCCAGCCCGGCGGGCGCCGCGAGCACGATCCGGTGCCCGGGGAACTCCCTCCGTACAGCCCGGTAGGCAGGTACCCCGGTCAGGAAGTCACCCAGGCCCAGGGCGCGCAGCAGGAGGATCCGGCCGGTCACAGCTGGTCGACTCCCAGGACCGCCGCCGCTCCCGCGGCCTGCAGCCGCGTGGTGGACCGCCCGGCCAGGTACGGAACGGTGACCGCCTGCCCGCCCCAGGTGCCCAGCAGGTCCGCCTCCGGCAGGACCTGGCCCTCGTAGTCGCCGCCCTTTACCCACACGTCGGGCCGCAGACGCTGCAGGGCCGGGCCGGGAGTGTCCTCCCCGAAGACCAGCACGGCGTCCACGCAGTGCAGCGCGGACAGCAGGGCGACCCGGTCCGCGGCCGGATTCAGCGGCCGGCCCTCACCCTTCAGGCGGCGGACCGACTCGTCGGAGTTCAGGCACACGATCAGGCAGTCCCCCAGCGAGCGGGCCGCCTGGAGCAGGCTCACGTGGCCGGCGTGCAGCACGTCGAAGCACCCGCCGGCCGCCACCACCGTTCCGCCGGCGTCACGAACCCGGCGGGCCAGCGCCACCGGGTCCGCGGGACCGCCCGTGTTTGCGCGCGGTCCGCCACCGCCCCACGGTGTGCCTGTGTCTATGGATACCTGTGAGCCGGCGGTGCCGGTCCCGGTCCCGGCCCGGAGGCTGCCCGCGCCGCCCGCGGCGACGAAGTCCGTCGCGGTGCCGGTCGCGATCACCACCGCCTCGGACGGCAGCGCGCCGCGGGACAGAGCCAGTGCGGCCGCGGCCGCGAACCGGTCCCCGGCGCCGCAGGTGTCCGCGGCCTGCACCCGCCGGGCCGGGACGATCAGGGGCGCCGGGCTGCCCTGGGCGAGGAGCGTGCCGTGCGGCCCCATGGTGACCGCCACGCCATCCACCGGCCACCGGCCGAGCAACCGGCCCGCGGCCACGGCCGCGGAGCGGAGCACCGAGCCAGAGACGAGGGCTGGTCCGCCCGTCGGCGGCCCAGCGGGAGTGGGGTTCAGGCCGGCGGCCGCCCGGGCTTCGGCGTGGTTGGGCGTGGCCAGCCGGGTGCCGGGCACCGGCTCCGGTCCGCGGGGATGCGGATCCCAGACCAGCGGCACCCGGCCCGCGCGCCCGGCCAGGGCGGCCCGGATCCGGGCGTCGGCGGCCGTGCCCCGGCCGTAGTCGGACACCAGGAGTGTGCCCGCGGACGCGATCGCCTCGGCCGCCTCCTGGGAGGCAGGCCCCGGCCGGCCGGCGGGCCCGTCGGCGCGGAGCAGAGTCTGGCCTCCCGCGCGGAACCGGGCCTTGTCCGGCAGCGGCCCGTCCAGCGGCATCGGCACCAGCGTCACGTGCGGTTCCAGCAGGGCCCGCACGATGGCGCTGGCCGGGTCGTCGCCGAACGGGGCCACCAGCACCACCCGGCCGCCGTCCAGGGCCGCGAGCAGCGCGGCGAGGGCGGCGCCTCCTGGGCGGCGGGCCTCGGTGAGGTTGTCCAGCACGGGAGCGGGCGCGTCCGGGCAGAGCCGGCTGGCGGTGCCGTTGACGTCCCGGTCCAGCAGCGCGTCGCCGATTACGACCAGCGGGCCGGCGGGGGTCATGGCGAGGTCACCTCCGCGTCGAGCGCGTCGCACAGGGCATGGATGGCCACCAGGTGAACCTCCTGGACCGTCGCGGTGTCCGGGGCGGCCACGCAGATCGCGTCGTCCGCCATGCTGGCCAGCGGATTCGGGGGCGGCCCGGTCATCGCCCAGACCCGGATGCCGAGTGACCGGGCCCGGCTCGCCGCGGTCAGCACGTTCTCGCTACGGCCGCTGGCGGACAGCACCAGCAGCGTGTCCCCGGGCCGGCCGTGCGCGGCAACCTGCCGGGCGAACGCCTCCGCCGGCCCGAAGTCGTTGCCGATCGCGGTAAAGCTGGAAGTGTCGGCGTGCAGCGCGATCGCGGACAGCGGCGGCCGGTCGGCCACGTACCGGCCGACGAGTTCGGCGGTCAGGTGCTGGGCCTCGGCGGCGCTGCCGCCGTTCCCGGCGACCAGCAGCCGGTGCCCAGCGGTGAGGGGCGCGGCCAGGAGGCGTCCCCAGCGCCGCGCGGCCCACAGCCCGGTCTCGGGGTTGCGCAGGGCTTCGATCAGCTGGTCCAAGTGCGAGGCCAGCTCGGCGTCCACCCCGACGGCGTCCACTCCCACGGCGTCCACTCCCATGGGCACTTCGGAGTCTGCTACCGCGGAATCAGCCGCCTCCGGACCGGCGAAGCGGACCCGTGCTTCCCCGGGCGTCATGGCGCGCCCACGGCCAGCGACCGCCCCTGACCGGTACCCCGCCCCGGCGGAACACCGGCGCCCAGCCTCAGGTAGACGCTCTCGGTCTGGGCCGCGACCCGGGCCCAGGAGTACCAGCGGCGGGCCCGGCGGGCACCCGCCTCGCCGAACGCCGTGCGCAGCGCCGGGTCCGCGAGCAGCGTCCGGGTGGCCGCCGCGAGCGCGACCGGATCGCGGGCGGGGATGAGCAGGCCGGTGGTTCCGTGCACCACGCTGTCGGTCAGGCCGCCGACCGCGCTGGCCACCACGGGCACGCCGCAGGCCATCGCCTCCAGCGGGGTGATGCCGAACGGCTCGTACCAGGGCGTGCACACGGCCACGTCGGCGGACCGGATCAGGGCGGGCACCTGGGCCCGGGGAACCGCCCCGGTGAACACCACCCGGTCGGCCACGCCGCGGGCCCGGGCGATGTCCCGGAGGCGGCGGTATTCGGCGTCCTTGCCCAGCACGTCCCGGACCGGGCCGCCCGCAACCACCAGTTCCACGCCGGGCAGCTGGGGCAGCGCCTCAATGGCCGTGTCGATGCCCTTGCGTTCGACCAGCCGGCCCAGCGTCAGCAGCCGGCCGCGAGAGTCCCGCGGCGCCTCCGTGCCGAACGGCCAGAAGGTCCCGGTGTCGACGCCGCAGGGAACCACCGCCACCTTGTCACTGGGGATACCGAGCTGGCTGAGTTCCCGCACCTCGTCATGGCAGGTCGCGATGACCTGGTCGCAGGCCACGCCGATCCGGCGCTCCGCGTCGATCCGTTCCGGGGGGCTGGTGTCCTTGGATCCCTGGTAGCGCGCCTTCACCGAGCCGAGCGCGTGGAAGGTCTGGATCACCGGGATGGACAGGCGCGCTGCGCCCTGCAGGCTGGCCAGGCCGGACATCCAGAAGTGGGCGTGCACCAGATCCGGGGGGCGGCGGGCCCATTCCCGGCCCAGGGCCGCGCCGAACTCCGGCATGTGCGAGAGCAGCTCGTCCTTGGGCAGCGGCGCGGCCGGGCCGGCGGCCAGCCGGTGTACCTCAACGCCCGGGGCCAGGCTCACGACCAGTTCCGCGTCCGGGCTGGACAGCCGGGTGTAGACGGCGACGGAGTGCTTCCGTGCCGCCAGGGCCCGGGCCAGCGCGGCGACGTGGACATTCTGCCCGCCGGCGTCTTCCCCGCCGGGCGCGGCGGTGGGATCAGCATGCTCAGAGACCATGGCAATTTTCATGCGCGCACCTCCTGCAATATCTCGTCCCAGTCGGCCAGGAACCGTTTGAGTCCGTACCTGGCACAGGCGGCTTCGCGGGCGGCCAGCCCCGCCTCCCGGGCGGCGGGCGGGTCCCGGATGAACCGGCGGACCGCCGCGTGCAGCTCCGCCGGGTCGGTCGAGATCGCCCCGGCCGCAGGGGGCACCGCCCGGGTCGCCTCGGTGGCCGCCAGCACCACCACCGGCATGGCCAGCTGCATGGCCTCGATCAGTGACAGCCCGAGCGAGGTCCACCGCAGCGGGTGCACGTACACCCGGCGGCGGGCCAGCTCACCGTGCATCCGGTCCTGGGGCAGGTCCTCGAACTCGCGGCACTGCTCCTGGTTCAGGCCCAGCGCCCGGGCCAGGCCGGACACCCGCATGCCGAACACGTCCAGCGGCGCGGCCGCGGCGAAACCGGGCAGCAGGTCCGTGCCGGTCGTGCGGCCCCGGCGCACCGGGTCGTTGACCACCACCGCGGCGTGGGGGATGTCGCCGGTCCAGCGGGCACCCGGGTCCGGGATACCGTGCTCCACGACCCGCACCGGTGACCGACCGCAGTCCCAGTACACGGCGTTGAACTGGGTGACGTGCACGATCGGGATGCCCGGGGCGCCCGCCATCGGGTGCCTGGTGCTCACCGCGGGCCCCGGCGGCGCGTCATGCTCCAGGTACACGGCCGGGAAGTCCAGGCCAGGTGTCCGGCCCAGCCAGGCGCCCGCCAGGGACAGCTCGTCGGGCCGCTGGGCCACCAGCACATCGACCTGTTCAGCGCGGAGCTGCTGGGGCGTGACCTCAATGACGTTGGGGGGCCAGTCCCAGGTCCGGGCCCGGCCAAGACCGAACGGTCCGCGGTCCGGCAGCACCGGGATCAGGTACTCGTGGTGGCCTTGGACGAACGAGGTCGTCCAGGAACCGTGGAGATGCCAGATGAGGATTCTCACCCGGCCGCCCCCGCCACGCTCGGCTCTCCGGGGGAGGGCGGCTCGCGCGCGCGCGATCCTCCGCCCGGAGCGGTCGTGCCGTGGGCTCCGGCCGCGTGGGCTCCGGCGCGGAATGGGCCGCTGCCGTGGGGGCCGAGGCCGCCGGCGTGGGAGCCGCCGTCCTGCGGGCTGCCGGGGCCAGGGCGGCCACCGCGGCCACCACCGAGCCCGGCTCGATCTGGTCCAGGCACGGGTGCCCCGGGACGGGGCAGGACCGGGCCCGGCTACGCGCGCACGGCGCGTGCTGGTCGCCGAGCAGGACCGTCGGCACTCCGTAGGGGGCCCAGCGCTCGGCGGGCACGACCGGGGCGAAAAGGCTCACCACGGGGGTGCCCACTGCCGCGGCCAGGTGCGCCGCCCCGGTGTTCGGCGCGACGACCACGTCCGCGCTCGCCAGCACCGAGGCCAGCAAGGGCAGGCTGGTCTGGCCGCAGAGGTTCACCACCTGGCCGCCGGATCCCGGCTCCGCGGGTCCGGGCCGGGATCGTCCAGGTCTGCCCGGCCCGGGTGCAGCCGGCCCGGGCCCGGCGGCCCCGGCCGGCGAGGGCCCGGCCAGGTCACGCTCGGCTTCCGAGCCGGTCACCACGACGCGGTATCCGGCCGCCGCCAGGGCCGCGATCATCACGGCCGTGCGGGGGGGTGAGGGATGCCGGGCGGGCACTGACGCGCCCGGGTGCAGCACCACATAGCGGCCCTCCCCGGTCAGCGGCCGGGCGTCCGGAAGCGGCCCGGTGATGGCCAGCCGGCCGGGGTCTCCCGGCGGTAGCCCGAACCCGGCCGCCTGGACCAGCGACAGGTTGCGGCGCGCCTCCGGGATGTCGGCGGTCAGCTGGTGCCGTATGTCCAGCAGCGAGCCGGGGTAGTCCTCGCTGATCGCGCTGATCCGGCGCACGCCGGCCATGCGCAGTACCAGCGCGGTGGGCAGCGGTGACTGGTGGAACGAGGTGAAGATCACGGCCTCCGCCATGCCCAGGCGGCCTACGGCCCGCACGAGCCCGCGGATGCGGCCCGGGTCCACTGCGGCCGGCTGGGGATCGATCCACGGCAGCGTCTCCGCCAGGACCCTGATCACGCCGGGCAGCAGCGCGGCCGCCTCCATCCCGGACGGCCCGGCCAGGAAACTCACCTCCCGGCCGCTGGCGGCGAGGGCGCGGACGGCGGGGCCGGCCAGCAGCACGTCGCCCAGGCCGTCTGGCCGCACCGCGAGAATGCCGTCTGGGCGGTGCGGCCTCATCCCTCCGTGTCCTTGACCTGGGTGGCCGGGGCTGCGGTGCCCGGCCGGCGGATCAGGAACGGGCCCAGGGCCAGCACATCCACGGGCGCGGAGCCGAAGCATTCCAGGGCGTCCCGCGGATCGTCCACCATGGGGCGCCCGGCGGTATTCAGGCTGGTGTTGACGATCACCGGCAGGCCGGTGCGGGCGGCGAAGCCGTCCAGTACCCCGGCAATCAGTGGCTGGTGCTCGCGGTCCACCGTCTGAACCCGCGCCGTCCCGTCCACATGCACCACGGCCGGGATCCGGTCCCGCCACTCCGGGGCCACCTGATGCACGAACAGCATGTAGGGGCTGGGCAGCGGCCCGCGGAAGATGTCCGCGGCCCGCTCGGCCAGCACCATCGGCGCCACCGGCCTGAACTCCTCGCGGCCCTTCACGGCGTTCAGGCGGTCCAGGTTGACCCGGCGGCCCGGGTGGGCGAACAGTGAGCGGCTGCCCAGGGCACGCGGGCCGAACTCGCTGCGGCCCTGGAACCAGGCGACGATGCGGTCGGCAGCGAGCTCGGCGGCGATCGCGTCGGCGATGCTGGCGGGCCGCTCGTAGGGCCAGGCCGCCGTGTCCAGCCAGGCGGCCAGTTCATCCGCCGACCAGCCCCGGCCCAGGAACGCGTCGGGCATCGGCGTCACCGTCTCACCCGCGTCGCTGGCCACGCACAGCGCCCCGCCGAGCGCGGTCCCCGCGTCGCCGGCCGCGGGCTGGACCCAGATCCGGTCGAACGGGCCCTCGATGGCCAGCCGGGAATTCGCCACGCAGTTCAGCGCGACCCCGCCCGCCATGGCCAGGCCGCGGTCCCCCGTCCGGCCGTGCAGCCAGCGGGCCAGGTCGAGCAGCACCTCTTCGGTCACCCGCTGGACGCTGGCGGCCAGGTCCGCGTGGTCACCGGTCAGCGGCTCGCCCCTGGCCCGGCGCTTGATCATGCTGTCCCACGGCACGGCCTCGGTGCGGAAGCCGCCCTCCCCGTCCGTGTACACCAGCCGGGACAGTTCCGCGGCGAACCGGGGGGTGCCGTAGGACGCCAGGGCCATCACCTTGTACTCGTCGCTGGAGTGCAGGAAGCCGAGGTGGCTGGTGGCCTGCTCGTAGAACAGCCCCAGCGAATGCGGCAGCGGCTGGCTGGCCAGGACGTCCAGCCTGCCGCCGGCGTACCGGCCGGCCAGGTGCGACGCCGCCTCTCCACGCCCGTCGCACACCAGCACGCTGGCGTCACCGAGCGGGCCGGCCAGCCCGGCGGACGCCGCGTGCGCGGCATGGTGACGCACGTAACGGACCGACGCGGGATCCACGCCCGGCAGTGCCTCGGCGATGAAGCCGGGCGCCTGCTCCGCATAACTGATCCGCAGATGATCCCAGGGATCGTCCAGCCCCATCGCGGCGGCCGGACGGCACTCCGCGGGATCGTAGGAGTAGGCCACGGCGTCCAGGTCGGCCGGTTCCAGCCCGGCTTCGCGCAGGCACCAGGCGGCCGCCAGTTCAGGCAGTTCCCACGTAGAGAACGGAACGGGACGCTTGCCGTGCTTGCGCCGGCTGAAGCGCTCCTCTTCCGCCGCCGCGACGACCCGCCCGTCGATCACCAGCGCGGCCGCCGGGTCGTGAAAAACCGCATTGATCCCGAGTATCCGCACGGGTGTCACCAGCCCCCTCAGCGATAGCCAGTCAATTACGGTCCGCAGCGCTACCCATGCACCCACCACTCAAACGAACGTCGGAAAAAGCCGTCCGAAGTAGGAAGGCACAGTGCTCACCACGAGCCTGTGTCTGGACCCCTCACCTCGGTCAATTACAGAAAGTAAACGTTAGAGATCATAAGCTGGGGCGGGAGTGACCCGTGAAGTGAGAGTGCCAGACCGAAAGCATGATCATATGAGCCCCACGGCGGGTCAGGGCGAGGGTCAGCCAGAAGCGGGACCGTCGCTGGTCCAACTCGGTGGCCATGGCCCATGCAGGATGGCGTGGACCGCTGCAGTCAGGGTGGGAGCGACCGGCACGCCCACCGTCTCCTCCGGCCGGGTCTGCCGCGTCGGCACCAGGATGGCCCGGGCGCCCGCCGTGTACGCGGCCCCGGCGTCCGCCCCGATGTCACCGATCACCACGCAGTCCGCCGGATCCACGCCGAGGTCCGCGGCAGCCTCCTGGACCAGCCGCGGGGCTGGCTTGCGGCAGCCGCAGCCGTCGTCGGGGCCGTGCGGGCACACGGCCCAGCTGCCAAACGGTCCAAGGAGCTTGTCGATGCGCAGATTCACCGACTCGGCCTGGCCGGCAGTGATGATCCCCCGGCCGATCCCCGACTGGTTCGTGACCACGCCCAGAGGCATTCCCGCCCGGCGCAGCCTTTCGATGGCCATTGCCGCGCCGGGCATGGGTTCCACCAGGTCCGGCTGTCCGTTGTAAGGGACATCCCGGACCAGAGTCCCGTCCCGGTCGAACAGCACCGCGGCAGGCCGCGGAGGCCACGGTCCCGCGGGCCGGGCACGCCACCACCCGACGGTCCAGTGCGTCACGGCCAGCGGCGGGATCAGCGCGCTGGTGATGAGCATCTCAGTGACCTCGGCCCGGGTGCGCGGCCCGGGACGGATCCGGGCCGTGGCGAACTCCCCGGTCGACGCCAGCCAGCCGAGAGCGGCCCCGGCCGCCGTCCAGCGCAGCGTGCGGCGCCTGGTGCCCGCCACGCCGCCTGCCAGACCGGCAGCTGAGACGGCGGCCAGCCCCGTCGTCATCCAGTGCCGGTCCCGGCGGCCGGGGGCCGCATCCGCCCGGCGGTACCAGTCCCGGCCGTGCCGCCGGGTCATCAGGGCGTCGTCACCGTTGCCGGCCTGGGCCCGCAGACTGGCCCAGCGCCGGGGCGGACGCACTGGGTGCGTGGTCTGCCGGCCTCCCTGGGCCAGCAGCCATCCCTGGTCCAGCACGCGCAGCGCGATGTCCGCGTCTTCCCGGAAGGCCCGCGGGAAGCGTTCGTCGAAGCCGCCCACGTCGATCAGCGCGCGGCGCCGGTAGGCCATGTCCGCGGTGATCCACCGGGCGGTGGCCAGGCCCGCCGTCCCGCGCTCCCAATCGGTGGGCCGGCGGCCGTCCGGCAGCGGAACGCTGATGATCCCCTGGACCCCGGCCACCCGGTCCGGCTGGTCCGCCAGGTCAGCGGCGAGCCCGGCCCTCCAGTCCAGACCCACCACCACGTCGTCGTCCAGGAAGGCGACCCACTCGGTGTCCTGCGCCGCCCGCCAGCCCGCGTTCCGCGCAGCGGCCGGGCCCCGGCCCTCCAGCGTCACGATCACGGTCCGGTCTGCCAGCGCCGGTGGCAAGCGGACGGGCAGCGGGTCCGGGGTGTCCGGGCGGTCATCGGCCAGCACGACCTGGTCCGGCAACGGCCCGGCCGCTGCCGCCAGTGCGTCCAGGCTGTTCTGCAGGCACGGCCGTCCCAGGGTGGGGATAACGACCGTGTAGCTGGGGGAGTGACTGCCGGGACTGGGGTGCACCGCGTGCCTTACGGAGTTGGAGTGCCTGCTGGTCGGCGTCGCTACCCGAGGGCAGGCCTGGCAAACAGTGTTTGAGCTGACCAGCCACGGGGATCTTGGGGCGAGTGCAGCCGACCTACCAGGCGCCCCGGACCGAGGCCGCCGCCGCGAATACTATCCCGGTCCGCCCACCGGCCACCGTGGTCATCGCGACCCGCAACCGCGGTGCCGAGCTGTGCCGTACTCTCGAACGCCTCTCCCGGCTCCCGGAACGGCCACCCGTCGTGGTGGTGGACAACGGTTCCCAGGACGGCACCGCGGCGATGGTGCGGCACCGGTTTCCCGGGATCGAGCTAATCGCGCTGCGGCGCAACCATGGCGCATGGGCCCGTAACCTCGGCGTGCTCCGGGCCCGGACCCCGCTCATCGCGCTGGCTGACGACGACTCCTGGTGGGCCCCGGGTGCTCTGGCCGCCGCCGCCGCGGTGCTGGAAGCCAGCCCGCGGGTCGGGCTGGTCGCGGCCCGGATCCTGGTCGGCCCGGATGAGGACCCCGACGCGGTCAACGCGGTGATGGCGGCGAGCCCGCTGCCGTCGGACGGCCTGCCGGGGCCCCGGGTCATGGGTTTCCTGGGCTGCGGGGCGGTGGTCCGGCGCGAGGCTTACCTGGCGGTCGGCGGGTTCTCCCGGCTGCTGTTCATCGGCGGGGAGGAGCAGCTCTTCGCCTACGACCTGGCCGCGGCCGGCTGGGCCGCGTGCTACCGGCCGGACATCGTCGCCTATCACCACCCGTCCGCCGCCAGGCAGCCCGCCACCCGGCGCTACCAGGAGGCGCGGAACCGGGCGCTGGTGGCCTGGCTGCGCCGCCCGCTCCGGTGCGCGCTGACCGAGACGGGCCGCCTGACCCGGCAGGCGGTTCACGACCCCATCGCCGGCCGCGCCCTGGGGGGCCTGGTTATCCGGCTGCCGCGGGCCCTGCTGGGACGCCGCCCGCTGCCGGCGGACGTGGAGACGGCCATCCGGGCCTTGGGAGCCGGCCATGCCGGATGAGGAGCCGGGCCGCCCGCGGACGGTCCCGGATTCCTCGCTGCCCGACCACCGGCTTACGGTTGTCGTGATCACGCGGAACCGGCGCGAGGAGCTGCTGCGGACGCTGGGCCTGCTGGCCGTGTTGCCGGAACGGCCGCCGGTGATCGTGGTGGACAACGGCTCGGCCGACGGCACGGCGGCCGCGGTCCGCCGGGCTCACCCGCAGATGCAGCTGATCGCCGCGCGGCGGAACCTCGGCGCGGTCGGGCGCAACCTCGCCGTCCGCCGGGTGACCACCCCGTACGTGGCCTTCTGTGACGACGACACCTGGTGGGAGCCCGGGTCGCTGACGCTGGCCGCCGACGCGCTCGACCGGCACGCCGATCTGGCCTCGGTGACAGCCAGGATCGTGGTGGAGCCCGCGGGTACCGACGACCCCATCGTCCCGGAACTGGAGCAGTCCCCGGTCCCCGCGCGGCCGGGCCTGCCCGGCCCGGCGCTCATGAGCATCCTGGCCGGCGCGTCCGTGCTGCGCTGCGACGCGTTCCGCGAGGTCGGGGGCTTCTCACCGCGGCTGTTTCTCGGCGGGGAGGAAGAACTGCTGGCCGCCGACCTGGCCGCCCGGGGATACGTCCTGTGCTACCTGCCCGGCGCGACGCTGCACCATCAGGCCTCCACCCTGCGCGACCCGACCCGGCGCCGCTGGCTCGGCATCCGCAACACCCTGTGGTTCACCTGGCTGCGGCGCCCCCCGGCGGCGGCGCTGCGCCGGACCGCGGAGCTCGCGGCCTCTGTGCCCCGGGACACGGTGTCAGCCAGCGCCTTCTGGGCCGCAGCTGGCGGCCTGCCCTGGGTCCTGCGCGAGCGCCAGTCACTGCCGCCGTCGGTGGAAGCATCGATCCGGCTGCTCGACGAGCCGCGCCGCCACTCTGCGGCCCGGCGCTACGTCGGCTGAGGCCTGCCGCGAAGTCCTGTAGCCCGAGGGCGACGTTCTCGCAGCGGGAATTCCACACTGGTTCATCCGATCCGTTGACGAAGCGGGCCAGTGGTCTTGGGAACCTCAGCTCAGGCGGCCAGGGCTTCGCGGGCTTTGACCAGGTCGGCGACGAAGCCGGCGAACGCTTCCTCGCGGGCCTCGTCGTCGCGGGCCCGCAGGATCGAGGAGGGGTGGACGGTACTGAGCACCGGGCCCTGCCACTCGCCGACCGTGATCTCCTCCAGGCGGCCGCGATGATCGCGGACCTTGAACCCGCGGCCGAAGAGTGCCTCCCCGGCCACCGCGCCCAGCGCCACGGTGACCCGCGGCCCGACCACCGCGAGCTCCGCTTCCAGCCAGCCGTGGCAGGCCATGATCTCGGTTCCGTTGGGACGCTGGTGGATGCGGCGCTTGCCGCGGGCCTCCCATTTGAAGTGCTTGACCGCGTTCGTGACGTAAGCGTCGGCCCGCTCGATGCCGCTCTCGCGCAGCGCCCGGTCCAGGAGATGACCGGCCGGGCCGACGAACGGGTGGCCCTGCTTGTCCTCCTGGTCCCCGGGCTGCTCGCCGACCAGGGCGAGGGGTGAGTGCGTGCGGCCCTCGCCGAACACGGTCGCGGTCGCCCGCTGGTACAGCTCACAGCGTGTGCAGGATGCGGCTTCTTTAGCCAGTTCCTCAAGGGTGGTCACGTCTGCCGCTCATACCCGGCACGCGCGGCCTTATCCATGGCCTGCGCTCAGGTTCGCGTCAGTCAGGACGCTGAGCAGGTCCGCGGTGAGCGGCCGCGTGTTCCACGCGCCGAGCGCCGAGCCGGCCCGGGCCTGCCCCTCCACGGACCGGCACCAGGCCCACAGCTGGTCCAGCTCGCCGCGGTCGAGCACGGGGGTGCTGGACCGGGGGAGCAGTACCGGCCATCCCCAGGCCGCGGCCTGCGCGGCGACCTTGGCCCCGCCGGCCACCGGGTCGATGGCCAGGGCTGGTACCGCGTTCTTGAGCGCCAGCACCAGCCCGTGCAGGCGGGTGGTGACCACCACATCAGCCCGGGCGATCACCGCCTCGACCTGCGCGGCCGTGACCGGGCTGCGCCAGTCCCCGCCCGCTAGCCGGGTGTCCACGGCCACCCGCGCACAGTCGAGCGTGGCCAGCCACTCACCGAGCTCCTGCGTGAGCGGAACGTGCCGGCCGCGGACCGCGTATTCGGGCTGTGCATTGGCCAGGATCACCGCGGCCACCGGCACCGTGGGCACGGGGACGGCGGCGGCCAGGTCCAGCCGCCCGGCGGTGCCGGGCGCGTCCCGGGCGAGGACCTGATGGAATCCGGTTACGGCCGGGTCGGCGGGGTCAATGACGGACACGCCGACCGCGACCCGGTGGCAGCGCTGGTAGCGCTCGTGCAACTGCTCCACCTGCCAGCCGTGGACCGGCCCGCAGGTGAATACCAGGTGGGTGTAGTCCTGCGGCGGAGAGTCTTCCAGCGTCCGGCCTGCGGGCCGGAAGACCGGGCTCCAGGCCAGGTCGCACGGGATGCCCGCCGCCGTCAGCGCCGCGCGGGCCGCTTCCATGGCCAGCACGTCCCCGGCGGTCGCCTCACCGTGCAGGAAGCTGGGCCAGCCCACGATGAGCACCCGTCTACCGGCCGGGCCGGGCGCCTGGCGGCTGCTGGTCATGGCAGGACCGCGAGCGCCCGGCCGGGTGCCCCGGTCTCCTCCGCCAAGTTCAGCGGGAGGAACAGGGACGTACCGCCCGGGCTGGGTCTGGCCGGCCGGAGAGCCGCCGTCACCTCAGGCCGTTCCGCGGGCAGGCCGCCCCCGGGCCCGGCCCCGGGTGGAATGCTCTTCCTCCTGGGTGACCTGGTACAGGTCCGCGTAGGAGTCCCGCAGACGCCGCAGCCGCCGGTAGATCTCCGCCCGGTGGTCCCCGCGCCGCTCGATCCGCCGGTACTCGTCATCGTCGGCCGGCCCGGACCAGAACCGGGTGCCGTCGTAGAGCAGCACCTCCAGCGCGGCGACGTTGTCCACCACCTTGCCGGTGCGCTGGGCGACCGCCGCCACGGCGGCCTCCGGGGTGCGGGGCAGGACAACGCCGACCGGCACCTGCCGCCCGTCCCCTGGTCACCCCGTCCAGTAGCCCGCTGGCCATGCATGTCCTCCTTGAAGTCCGGGCTAGCCCGGCATGGTTTCGCCGCCGACGGGGGCCAGCACCTCGCCGGAGTAATAACTCGACATCCGGCCTGCCGCGAAGAACACGTAGGACGGGGCGATCTCGTCGGGGTGCGCGGCGCGGCCCATCGGCACCTGGGCGCCGAAGCTGCTGACCTTGTCCTCGTCGAAGGTGGCCGGGATCAGCGGCGTCCATACCGGGCCCGGCGCCACGCTGTTGACCCGGATGCCGCGCTCCTGGAAGGCCTGGGCCAGGGAGTAGGTGAGCGCCAGGACCGCTCCCTTGGTGGCGGAGTAGTCGATGAGGGTCTTGTTGCCGCGCAGGCCGTTGATGGACGCGGTGTTGATGATGGCGCCCCCGTCGGGCAGGTGCGGGTAGGCCGCCTTGATGGTCCAGAAGTAGCTGTAGATGTTGACCTTGAACGTGCGGTCCCACTGCTCGGTGGTCAGCTCGGCGAAGTCCTGGACCGGCTTCTGGGTGGCGACGTTGTTGACCAGGATGTCCAGGCCGCCGAGCTCACGGAGGGTCTGGTTGACGGCGCGCTGGCAGCTGGCTTCCTCGGCCTGGTCGCCGCGGATGGTCACGCACCGGTGCCCGGCCTTCTCGACCAGGCTGGCCGTGTGCCGGGCGTCCTGGTCCTCCTGCTCGGACAGGTAGGTGATGGCCACGTCGGCGCCTTCCTTGGCGAACGCGATCGCGACGGCCCGGCCGATGCCCGAGTCGCCGCCGGTGATCAGCGCGCGCTTCCCGGCCAGCAGGCCGCGGCCCTCGTAGTCCCGCATCTCATCGCGCGGCTGCGGGTCCATCTCGCTGGTCCGGCCCGGGTACTCCTGGCTCTGCTCCGGCGGCGGGTTCTGCTGCGATGGCGTGCTCACGTCGTTGTTCTCCTCCCTAACGGCGGCTCGTGGGCCGGCCCTGACCGGCCGGTCAGGTCGGGCGGCTACCCGGGGACCGCGCCGCGAAACGGGCCGGCCGCGTGGCGAATCCGGCCCGGCCGGTTTGGCGTGGCCCTGCCGGGAAGCGGCGGGAGTCCCGGGACGGGACGGCTAGTCCCGGACCGAAGGCAACCCGCCGCTACGAGCGGCAGAGGAGGAACCATGCCGAGTGTGTTCGACGTCCTGGGCCAGGACCATCAGGAGGTCAAGCGGATGCTGGCCGAGCTCGAGAAGGGCCCGACGGCAGCCACCGGGGCCAGTGACAACCACCTGATGCTGCGCAAGAAGATGGTCGAGGAACTGATCATCGAGGAGTCCAAGCATGAAGCCGTGGAGGAGATGTACTTCTGGCCGGCCGTGCGCGACCGGCTCCCGAACGGGGACGAGCTCGCGGAGCCTGCCACCCGCCAGGAACAGGAAGGCAAGGAAGTCCTGGACCGGCTGGACAAGCTGAACGCGGACCAGCCCGAGTTCGAGGAGCTCGTGTTCCAGTTCATCAGCGCGGGCCGGGAGCATATCGCGTTCGAGGAGACAAAGGTGTGGCCGCCGCTGCGCCGGACGCTCACCGAGGACGAGGCGAACAGCCTGGGCGACAAGATCGCCGCGGCCAAGAAGACGGCCCCGACCCGCCCGCACCCGAACACCCCGCCCTCACCCGGCGTGCTGAAGGGCGCCGGTCCCGCGGTAGCCGCGGCCGACCGGCTCCGCGACGCGGCCTCCGGCCGGGGCCAGGACTGACGGACGGCGGCTCACGACCAGCTGGCTCGCGCAGTTATTCCGCAAGGCCCAGGCGGCAGCCGGAAGGGCGCCGGGCTGGGCGCGCAGATGCTGCGCTCTGGGCTTGCAGGCTAGCCGGTACGGCCGGGCGGGCCGGCCGGGCCAGGCGAGGGTGGCCCGGCCCGGCCGGCGACCCGGCGCACTGACCGGCCACCCGGGCGCGCCGGGTTTCGCTGGCTGCCTGCCGGGCAGGGCCAGGCTCTCCGGTGCGAGGAGGCGTGGATGAAGGCGGTTACGTGGCACGGCAAGCGTGACGTCCGGGTGGAGCAGGTCCCAGATCCGACGATCAAGGAATCTAACGACGCTATCGTGCGGATCACCAGCACCAATATCTGCGGGTCGGACTTGCACCTCTACGAAGTGCTGGCGGCCTTTATGGAGCCGGGTGACATCCTGGGTCATGAGCCTATGGGCGTGGTGGAGGAGGTCGGCCCGGAGGCCGCCGGGCACATCGCGCCCGGTGACCGGGTGGTGATCCCGTTCAACATTTCCTGCGGGCACTGCTGGATGTGCGAGCGGCAGCTGTTCGCCCAGTGCGAGACCACGCAGAACCGGGGCCAGGGCAAGGGAGCCTCGCTGTTCGGCTACACGAAGCTGTACGGCCAGGTCCCCGGGGGCCAGGCTGAGTTCCTGCGGGTGCCGCAGGCCCAGTTCGGGCCGATCCAGGTGCCCGAGGGTCCGCCTGATGACCGCTTTGTCTACCTGTCCGACATCCTGCCTACGGCGTGGCAGGCAGCCCGGTATGCGGACATCCCGCAAGGCGGCATCGTCGCCGTCTACGGGCTCGGGCCCGTCGGCCAGTTCGCGGCCCGCTGCGCGAAGGTCATGGGTGCGGAGCGCGTGTTCGGTGTGGATCTTGTGCCCGAGCGGCTGGAGATGGGCCGCCGGCACGGCATCGAGGCCGTCGACGCGACCGCCGTCAGTGATGTGCCCGCCTTCATCCTCGAGCAGACCGCGGGCCGCGGCCCGGACAGCGTGATCGACGCCGTGGGCATGGAAGCTCACGGCAGCCCGGTGGCGAAGATGGGGCAGGAGGTGGCCGCGCGGCTGCCCGGCGCGCTCGGCGAGAAGATGGCGGAGCAGTTCGGGGTGGACCGGCTCAAGGGCCTGCTGGACTCGATCCGGACCGTGCGGCGGGGCGGGACGGTCTCCATCAGCGGTGTCTACGGCGGGGCCATCGACCCGCTGCCGATGATGGACATGTTCGATAAGGGCATCCAGCTGCGCATGGGCCAGTGTCACGTGCGGCGGTGGATCAGCGAGATCATGCCGTACCTGGAAGACGACGCCGACCCGCTGGGCACGGCGGACATGGCCAGCCACTACCTGCCACTGGAGCAGGCCGCCGAGGGCTACGAGAAGTTCCAGAAGAAGGCTGACGGCTGCACCAAGGTCGTCCTTCAGCCCGGCCGCACCGAGCCGGAGGTACACCCGGGCGGCCGGCTCAGCGCTCCTGCCTAGCTGCCCCGGGCCGCGGACGGTCCTGGGGGATCTGCCGCCGCAACGTGCCGGTAGCCCACGTCGGCCGGTGCCACCCGGTCAGGTCATGGCCTGCGGCATTACCCGCCGGCCCTTCCCGGAACACCTTTCCGGGGCCGCGGGAACGATGTTTGCCCCCGGTCAGCAGGGAAGCGGCCAGCTAAACCAGCACCGGGCGGCCGCGGGGAAAGCGGCCCGGGACATAGCAAAGCGAAGGCGGACCAATGAGCACACCTGAGGCCAGGCCGCTGGCCGTGGTCACCGGAGCGTCGAGCGGGATCGGCCGTGAGCTGGCCGCCCAGTTCGCCGGGGCCGGCTTCGACCTGGTGGTCGCGGCCGAGGATGACCGTATCGCAGAGGCAGCCAGCTCGCTGCAGGCCCAGGCGCCGCCGGACACCCCGGTCCAGGCCCACCCCGTCCAGGCCGACCTGGCGACCTATGAGGGCGTCGAGCGGCTGTGGCAGGCCATTGAGGCCACCGGGCGCACACCGGACGCGGTGGCGATCAACGCGGGTGTCGGCGTCGGCGGTGACTTTGCCCGGGAGAACGAGCTGCGGGACGAGCTGAACCTGATCAACCTGAACATCACCGGCTCGGTGCACCTGGCCAAGCGCGTGCTGCCCGGCATGATCGCCCGTGGCCAGGGAGGGGTCCTGTTCACCTCCTCGATCGCCGCCTCCGCACCCGGCCCGTACCACGCCACGTACGCCGCGTCCAAGGCGTTCCTGCTGTCGTTCGCGGAGGCGATCCGGTACGAGCTGCGCGACACCGGTGTGACGGTCACCGCGCTCATGCCCGGACCTACCGACACCGAGTTCTTCGGCCGGGCCGGCATGGAGGGCACCAAGCTGATGGAACAGACCAGCAAAGATGATCCGGCCCAGGTGGCGCGGGAGGGCTTTGAGGCCTTGCTGGCCGGTAAGGATCACGTCGTGGCGGGCTCGATGAAGAATAAGGCGCAGGTGGCGGCGGGCCGGGTCATGCCCGAGACGGCCAAGGCGAAGATTCAGGCCAGCCAGACCGAGCCCGGCAGCGGAGAGTCAGGCTGACCGGCGGGAGACGGAACCGGCGGCGGCGAGTGACCTCGCCATTGGCCCCTGACCCGCCGCCCGGTCATCCGCTCCAAGTCTCCAAGAAGTCGAGCAGGTGCTGGTTGACCACCGCGGGACGCTCCTCGTGCGGCAGGTGAGAGCAGTCCGGGATCTCCGCGGCGCGCAGGTCCGGCGCGATGTCCGCCCAGATGGCGCGCACGTCGTAGGCCCGGGCCACCCACTCGAAGTCGGCGCCCCACAGGGCGAGGACCGGGCAGTTCACCGGGGTGTCCGCGTCCGCGGCGTCCTGCTCCAGGTCCTGCGGGCCGGCCCGGTAGTCGTTGCAGGCACCGCCGACGGCGCCCGGCTGCTGGTAAGCCCGGACGTATTCGGCGAGATCCTCGGGGGTTATCAGCTGCGGGTTCGACGACCAGGTGGTGAAGAAGTGCCGCAGCCAGGTCTCCTCCCGGCCGGTGATCAGCGCCTCAGGCAGACCCGGCACCTGGTTGAACAGGAACCACCACTGTCCCGCGGCCAGCGGGCCGTTCATCGCCTCGAAGATAACCCTGGTAGGCACGTTGTCCAGCACGGCGAGCCGGGCCACCAGGCCGGGATGGTCCTTGGCCAGGCGCAGGCCCACCCGGGCGCCGCGGTCGTGCCCGATCACGGCGATGCGCCGGTAGCCGAGCAGGCTGGCGAGGCCGCGGATGTCGTTGGCCATGGTCCGCTTGTCGTATCCGGCCAAAGGTTTCGAGGTATAGCCGTACCCGCGCAGGTCCGGCGCTACCACCGTGTAGCGGTCCGCCAGTACCGGGATCTGGTGCCGCCACGCATACCAGAACTCCGGAAAGCCATGCAGCAGGAACACCGGCGGCCCGCTGCCCGCGCTGACCCAGTGCAGCCTGATGCCGTTCACTCCGGCGGTGTGATGCGTGAGGCCCGCGGCGCCCTGCTCCGTCATGGACGCAGCCGCTACCCCCCGGGGCAGCCGCTAATCGAGTCGTTACGGGCCGCGGGAGACGGGCAGGGATGGGCGGCACGGAGGGACGTGTGCCGACACACGGAGGCATTTCATGACGCACCACACGCCAGAACCTGATCCGCACTCGGAGGCCGTGGCCCGTGAGTACGCAGCCCAGCACCGCTCCGTCGAGCGGTCCCGGGTGGAAATGATGCGCCGTACGCCGAGCTGGCCGACTGCCGCCGCCGGTTCGTCCTCGAGTACTTCGGCGAGCCCGCCGACGGGCCCTGCGGGCGGTGTGACAACTGCGACGTGGGCCGGTCGAGCCCGGCGCACGGCGACGATCAGGTGCTGCCCGCCGGGGCGCGGATGGAGCATGCGGACTGGGGGCGGGCACGGTGCTGGCGGGTTAGTGGATCGAGAAGGCCAGGGCGCCCCCCAGGCAGGCCACCCCGATCACGATCCAGGTGACGTAGTCGTTGACTACCCCGCTCTGGAAACGTTCCAGGGGCCGCACCAGCCAGGTACCCGGCTCGAAACCCCGGCGCAGCAGAGGCAGCCGCCGCCAGTACAGGCCCAGGAAGGCGAACACCACCGCGCCGGCGGCCGTGCCCAGGCCAATGATCACGTCAGGCACGGTGGCCCCGGCAGGCCCTGCGGCCTGGGGCGCGGTTACATGGGCGACGCGCGCCCCGTACAGTACGGTCGCGTTGTAGGCGCCCTGATCCTGGAACCGCACCGCGGCCGCCTGGACCATGGACCCCAGCCGCGGCAGCAACCCGGCCGCCGCGGCCGCGGCGGCCAGCACGGCCGGCGGGATGATCATGGTCAGCGGGGTGAGCTGCTTGCCTTCGTCGGTCTCGCTCTTCTCCTCGGACGACTCCCGCGCCATCTGCGGGTCCTCGCTGGGCGGGTCACCCAGGCCATAGAAGATCCCGCCGGCTACCCGCAGCACTGCCCCGCCCACCAGGACGGAGGCGAACACGAGCAGCGCGATGACCCAGGGCATCCCCTGGGCCGAGCTGGTGTCCCCGATCCAGCCCTGGCCCAGGTAAGTGGCGAACGGGGGCAGGCCAGCCAGGCCGAAGGCCGCCAGCGTGAAGATCACGCCGGTCACCGGCAAGCGCCGTCCCCGGCCGTGCAGCCAGGTCTCGTTGACTGAACCCAGCCGGTGCAGCACGATCCCCACGCACAGGAACAGGGCGGCCGTCACCATCGCGTGCCCGGCCACGTACACGGCCGTGCCGGCCAGGCCGAGCGGGGTGAGCAGGGCGATGCCAGTCAGGAACATGCCGGCGTGGCTGATGGTGGAGAACGCGAGCAGCCGTTTGACGTGCCGCTCGCGGACGCAGAACAGGGCGCCCACGATGGCGGTGAGCAGGCCGAGGGCCAGGAACGCGTTCGTGATCGTCGCGCGGTTCCCCAGAGTCTGCCCAGTCAGGGCCTGGCCGAACATGGACCAGTAGACCCGGGCCACGCCGTAGAGCCCCAGTTCGACCATGACCCCGGAGAACAGCACGCACACCGGAGTCGGGGCGACGGCCTGTGCGTCCGCCAGCCAGAAGTGGAACGGCACGATGGCGCCCTTGATCAGCCAGCCGGTGATGATGAGCACGAACGCCACCACGACCAGGCCATCCGGCCGGTGGCGGGCGAGGTCCTGGCCGATCTGGGCCATGTTCAGCGCGCCGGTGCGGCCGTAGACGACGGCGATCCCGGACAGGGTCAGGTAGGCGCCGATGCTGTTGGTGATGGCGAAGTTCAGCGCGCCCTGGATCGAGCCGCGTTCCTCGGGCCGGTAGGCGGTCAGCACGTAGGCCGCGACGCCCATCAGCTCGAACCAGACGAACATGTCGAAGATGTCGCCGGTCAGGCAGAATCCGGTCATGCCGGCGAGGAAGGCCAGCATCAGCACGTGGTAGTAGGTGGCCACCCGCTCGAAGTACCGCCAGGAGAAGACCATGGCCGCGGTGACCAGGACGGCGGCCAGGGCGGCCAGGCCCGCGCTGAGCGGCCCGACCTCGAAGTCGATGCCGATCGCGATCCCGTGGTGGGGCCGGAAGCCGCCGAACCAGTAGGTCTGGTCGTGGTGCGCGACCCGGATCATGATGGCCACCAGCAGGCCGGTCACCACCGCGCTGGTCACGATGGCCACCGAGTCCAGGATGCGGCGCTGGCGGCGCAGCAGCGGGTTCAGCGCGCCGATCGCCGCCGCTGCGAGCAGCGGCAGCACGACGGCCAGGGGCAGCAGTTGGTCCACGGCGGGCCGGCCTCAGCCCTTGAGCTGGACGAGCTCTTGCGGATCCAGGGTGCCGAACCGCTTCTGGGCCTGAACGGCGATGGCCAGCAGCAGGGCGGTCACGGCGGCCTCCACCACCACGTCGGTCAGGGCCAGCGCCTGAACCACCGGGTCCACGGCGGGGGTGTGCACCGGGATGTCGTAGAAGTACGGCGCCACCGCCCCGGCCTTGTACCCGATGCCGAGCAGCAGGACGTAGGTCGAGGACTGCACCACGATCAGGCAGACGATCTGGTGGACCAGGTGACGGCTGGTCACGACGCCGTACAAGCCGACGGCCAGGATGTACACCACCACGACGAACGGGAAGATGTGCATCACCGCTCCCCCCGCCGGACGAGGAGCGTCTGATCGACCATCTCACCGATGATCAGGATGAAGGCCGCCGCCACTTCCAGGCCCACGAAGAAGCTGATCAGCGGGATGGTGCCGCCCGAGCTCACCGCCCCGGGGACGGTCCCGCGGGGCAGGAAGTTCGTCAGGTAGGGCAGTCCCATGGCCACCGCGCCGACCCCGATGGCAGCGAAGCCAGCTGCGCCGACCGCCTCGACGGCGTCGGTGATGTCGGCCGGGCTGATCCGCCGGAACAGCAGGAACTCCCCGGACAGGTAGATGAGGATGAACGCCGTGGCCAGGACCACCCCACCCTGGAACCCGCCCGACGGGCTGGTCTGCGCGTGCGAGGCGAGAAACCAGCCCAGCACCACGACCGGCCCGGTGAACAGCAGCGCCACCAAGCGCACCGCGTCGCTGGCCGGCGGGATCGCCCAGTCCGCCGTCGGGTCGTCCTCGTCCTGCTGCCGCTCATTCCGCAGGTGGCGCAGCACTACGGCCGTGCCGGTGGCCGCGACGAACAGGATGAACTCCTCGCCCACCGTGTCGAACGCGCGGTACTCGAAGTTGACCGCGGACACCACGCCGGTCGCGTTGGTCTGGGCTACCGCCACCCGGTTGATGATGTCGCCATACGGGCCGGGATAGCGGCCGAAGCCCGGCAGGCCGGTCAGCCCCCACAGGTAGAAGGCGGCCAGGCCGGCCGCCCCGGCCAGGAAGATCCAGCGGCGCTGTCGCGGGCTCATTTTTCCCGCCTCCTCACCTTGGCCAGGGTCAGCAGCAGCAGCACGGGCAGCGCCACGGCGCCCACGGTCAGCTCGGACAGGGTCACATCGGGGGCCTGAAAGGCCAGGAACAGCACGGCGAGCAGCACGCCGTACACGCTCAGCATGATCGCCTGACGGACCGGCTCACGGATAAGCACGACCGCGGTGGCGCCCGCGGCCGCCAGCACCATGAGCGTGACCTGGAGCACGTCCATCAGGGGAGCGGGGACCGTGTACGGCGTGACCACCGCCACCAGGTGGGCGCTACCCATCGCGGTCCCCGGCGGCGCGCTCAGGCGGCTGCCGGTCCGGCACCCGGCCCCGCGGCCCAGCCCGCCCCACGCCGGGCCGCCAGTCACCATGCTCCCTGATCCGGGCGGCCCTGATCGTGGCGTGAGCCAGAAACGGGCCCCCGGCCAGCATGAACAGCACTCCCAGCCAGGTCTCCCCGCTGTTTTCGGTCCAGCCGGATTGGACCAGGACGGCCAGCGCGATGATCACCGGCGCCACCACCGCGATGGGGGTCACATAGTGCAGCTTCTGGTAGGCGTCCCGCATGACCAGGATCCCTGCCGACGAGGCCAGCACCACGAGGGCGGCCAGGCCCAGGAGGAAGTCGGCAACGATCCCGTGGACGGTCATAGCCACCGCTCCAGGAACCGGACGAAGACCAGCCCGCCGCCGAACAGCAGCACGGCGAGGTGCACCGGAAGCTCGAACTCACCCGGGCGGCTGAACCCCTCGGCCAGCAGCACCAGCACCATGAAGACGATGGCGGTGACGCCCTCGTAGGCCACGACTGCGTCCATGGTCGTGCCCCGCGCCGCCACGATCCCGCAGGGGATCAAGGCCAGGAGCATCACTATGGCTGCGATCACGAAACTGTTCACTCAGCCGCCTCGCCTTCGTTCACCACCAGCTGATGGATCACCATCGTGCCGGCCTCCCTGTCGAGACCGACCGCGATCGAGTTGGGAGCCAGGGATACGCCGCCGATCAGCAGTGTGCGGCGGACTTTGCCCTCTGCCGTGTCGTTGCCGTAGCGCACCGGCAGCTGGCGGAACCCGCTTGACGGCTCCTCGCCACGGGCCAGCCGCCGCCACAGGGCCGCGAACACGAGCACCGTGTCCCGGGCGACCTGACCTGGCAGCCTGATAGCCCGGACTAGCCATCCGGCCCTGATCCGCATCCGGACCCCGGCCTGGTAGGTCACCAGCTCGGCCAGGAAGGCGGCCAGCGCGGCTGCGCCCGCCCCGGCCAGCAGCTCGTCGGTGGCGATCGAATCGTCCAGGATCACCCAGAACGACATCAGCAGGACCCACCAGGTCACCCAGGCCCCGGCCCGGCGGGCGAGCGGGGCCCGGTCCGGCGGCCTCGGATTGCTCATCGGGCTGTTTTCGCTGGATACGGGGGCATGCGGATCAGCTCAGGCACCCGCTTGAAGTTACCCGGGAGGCACCCGGCAAACCTAGCCCGGCCGCTGCGGCGCGCCGGTCCTGCGGGGCCCGCGCGCCGGCCCGGTCAGGGGATCCAGCCACGCGTTTGGTCACGGGGGCGCCGGGTAGGGCCAGCCTCCCGGCCCTCTGTGCGCCGGCCGGACCGGCCAGGACAGATAACGGGAGGTGCAGGCCGGTGGCGAAACGGGCGGTGATCCTTTCCGGGTCGCTGGGCCTGGGCCATGACGTCGTCTCAGAGGTGCTGTCCGGGAGCCTCACCCGTCTCGGCTGGGAAACCCGGACACTGGACTGCATGGGCCTGCTGGGCCCGCTGGCCGGCCGGTCCGGGGACTGGGTTTTCCGGCGGCTCATGGGTCGCCCGGGCGTTTTCGACGGGCTGCACTTCGCCCACCTCCGGACGAACAGCCGTCTCGCCGTGGCGATGAACGGCGCGGCGACGCCGCGGCTGGTGGCGGCCCTGCGGGAGGACCTGCGCCGGGCGCCCGCCGACCTGCTCATCAGCGTGTTCGCCGCAGGGGTCCCGGCTATGGCGGAACTGGCCGGGTCGGCGCGGCCGCTGCGGACCGTGGTGCTGTGCCCGGATGCGCTGCCGCATGCGCTGTGGGTGCGCGAGGGCATCGACCTGTTCCTGGTGACCTCGCCCGCCGGGGCTGCGGGCGTGCGCCGTTACGCCCCCAGGGCACGGGTCGCCGTCGTCCCGCCGCCGGTGCGGCCCGTCTTCTACCAGCCCACGTCACCACGCACGGCCCGGGCGCCGCTCGGGATACCGCCCGGCGCCCGGTGTGTCCTGCTCATGGGCGGGGGGTGGGGGCTGGGGCCGGTGGAGGGGGCCGCGCGGGCCCTGGCCGCCGCCGGGGTCCATGTGCTGGCGGTGGCCGGCCGTAACCGGCGGCTCGAAGCCCGGCTCCGGACCCTGGCGGCCAGCTCCTCCCGGGTTCATCCATACGGCTTCACCCGGGACATTCCCGCGCTGATGAGCGCCTGCGACCTTGTCGTGACCCTGCCCGGCGCGGTGACCTGCGGCGAGGCCCGGGCCGCCGGGCGCAGGCTGATGCTCGTGGACGCCATGCCCGGCCATGGCCGCGAGAACGTGCAGCACGAGCTGGCGCAGGGCGGCGCCGAGGTGTGCAACCCGCGCCCGGCCGACATCACGCGCAGTGTCCTGGCCGCGCTGGACCGTCCCCCGCCGGCGGGGCCGGGACGGCCGGTCGCAGACTGGGAAGAAGCGTTCGCCGCCGCGATGGCCGGTATCGGCGCCGGGCAGGAAGACCAGCCGGGGGCCGGGATCCCCGGGCCGGCCGTGATCGGCGGCTTACCCGAACGAACGTTCCACCAGGGAGGTGGGCTATCCGTGATGCGCACCCTGTGCCTGCACCCGCCGTCGTACGAGGGGTTCGACGGCGGGGCGGGCTCGCGTTACCAGGCCAAACGTGAGGTCCGGTCGTTCTGGTACCCGACCTGGCTGGCCCAGGTGGCCGCCATCGTGCCGGGCAGCAGGCTCGTGGACGCACCCGCGGCGGGCCTCGGCCTCGACGACGTGCTCCCGCTCGCGCTCCAGCATGATCTGGCGGTGCTGCACACGAGCTCCCCGTCGTTCGCCGGGGACGTGCAGGTGGCCGAGGCGCTCAAACGGGCGAACCCGGCGCTGAAGGTCGGCTTCGTCGGAGCCAAGGTCGCGGTGGAACCAGAGGCCTCCCTGCTGGCGTCGGACTCGATCGACTTCGTGGCCCGCGAGGAGTTCGACTTCACCGTGGCCGAGATCGCCGAGGGCCGGCCTCTGGACGGCATCCGCGGGGTCACGTACCGCGGCCCGGCCGGGCAGGTGGCCAGCACCCCGGACCGGCCGATCCTGGAGGACATGGACCGGCTGCCGTACGTCACCGACGTGTACCGGCGCGACCTCAACGTGGACGACTACTACATCGGCTACCTCAAGCATCCGTACGTGTCCCTCTACACCGGCCGGGGCTGCCGGTCACGGTGCACCTTCTGCCTGTGGCCGCAGACCGTCGGTGGCCACCGCTACCGCACCCGGAGCGCCGCGCACGTGCTGGGCGAGATGGCCCGCATCACCGGGCTGTTCCCGTCGGTCAAGGAGGTCTTCTTCGACGACGACACGTTCACCGACGATCGCCGCCGCGCCGAGGAGATCGCCCGTGGCATGGGCAGACTCGGCCTGACCTGGTCGTGCAACGCCAAGGCGAACGTACCGTTCGAGACTCTGAAGGTGCTGCGGGACAACGGCCTGCGCCTGCTGCTGGTCGGGTACGAATCGGGGAACCAGCAGATCCTCATCAACATCAAGAAAGGCATCCGGGTCGAACGGGCGCGCCAATTCACCAAGGACTGCCGGGATCTCGGCATCACCATCCACGGCACCTTCATCGTCGGGCTTCCCGGCGAGACCACGGAAACGATCCAGGAGACCATCCGCTTCGCCAAGGAGATCAACCCGCACTCGCTGCAGGTCTCGATCGCCGCCCCGTATCCGGGGACCGCCCTGTACGAGCAGGCCAGGGACAACGGGTGGCTGCCCGAGGGCGGCGCCACGCTGCTCGACGAGCACGGCGTGCAAGCCGCGGCGCTCAGCTACCCGAACCTTAACCGGACCGAGATCTACGAATCCGTCGAGACCTTCTACCGGCAGTTCTACTTCCGGGCCGGGAAGATCGCCGAAATGTCCGCCGAGATGCTGCGCAGCCCCGACATGATGCGGCGCAGGCTGCGCGAGGGCGCCGAGTTCATCAGCTTCCTGCGGCGGCGGGACAGCTCCGTCTCCTGATCCGGATCACTTCCGTCTCCCGGGCCTGGGCCCAGGCCGGGTCATTCCGGGTCGCGGAGCGGCTCGGACGTCCCGTCGCCGGACGGCCGGGCGCTGGCAGGCCCGCCATTCGGGCCTGCGTTCTGCCCGGCATCCTGCAGGGGAGACCGGGGTTCGGCCAGGCCACCCGCGGCGGCCACCGGTTCGGTGGGCACGTGCTCGGCCAGGGGCGTGACATTGGGGTCGGCCTTGGCCTGGTAGTGCCGACTGGCCTCCTGGTTGTTCGGGCCGGCCTTCCCGTGCCGGAAGATTGCGTATGCCCCCCCGACGACAATGAGCACGAAGATGATGCCCCCGAGCACCAAGCTGAGTATGACGGCACCGCTCACGCCTGGACCTCCTTCTGTCTAGGCAGGACATGGACAAAGCCGGCTGAGCTTTGATCTTGGGAAATTCCCTCCTCAGGAGTCCTAAACATTCCATGCGGCGGCCGGGCCGGGAGCGCTCCGGCCCGACGCCCGGTGCTTACCGTCCAGGGCAGTAGCGCGGGTGGGGGACGATTCCCCGCTCGGCGGCCTGATGCCGGAGCATGCCCCTCAACTGGGCGCGGGCCCGGTGCAGCCGGGACATCACGGTGCCGACCGGGCAGTGCATGAGGTCCGCGACCTCCCGGTAGCTGAAGCCCTCCACGTCCGCGAGGTACACGGCGGTGCGGAAGTCGCTGGGCAGTTCCTTCAGGGCCCGGATGACCTCAGAGTCGGGCAGCCGGTCCAGCGCCACATCCTCGGCCGACCGGGGTGCGGCCTCGCGATCCTGGGCGAGCTCCCAGTCCTCGACCCCGGCAGTCGATACGCGCACCGGCTCGCGCTGCCGGCGCCGGTAGCTGCTGATGAACGTGTTGGTGAGGATCCGCAGCAGCCAGGCCCGGGCGTTGGTGCCCTCCTGAAACTGATGGAAGCTGGCGTACGCCTTGGTGTAGGTCTCCTGGACCAGGTCCTCCGCGTCATGAGGGTTGTGGGTCATGGCCGTGGCCGCCGCCCGCAGCTGCCCCATGTGGGCCAGCGCCTCGTCGGCGAACCGGGCCTTCCCGTCCTGGCCGAGCGTGGCCGGTGCCGTCTGCCCGCGTGCCCTCATCGGTTCCTCCCTCTCTCCGGCGTGGTCGGCTACCCGGGGCCGCCCTGGCCAAACTCGTGCGGGTGTTTGCCGCCTTCCGTCACGGGCATCCCCACGCTCATGATCAAGGGACTCATCAGGGGCGCCATGGCCGGGGCCGCAGGTACCACCGCGCTGAACGCGGCGACGTACGCGGACATGGCCTGGCGCGGCCGGCCGTCCAGCAGCACGCCCCAGCAGGCGGTCGAGGAACTGGCCAAGCGGGCCGGGACGGAGATCCCGGGGAGCGGCGAGGAACGGGACAACCGCCTCGAAGGGCTGGGGGCGCTGGCCGGCATCGCGACCGGGATCGCGGTCGGCGCGCTGGCCGGGGAACTGCGGGCCGTGGTGCTCCGGCTGGGCCCGGTACTCGGCCCGGTCCTGCTCGGCGCGGCGGCCATGGCGGCGACCGACGTGTCGCTGACCCGGCTCGGCCTGACCGACCCGGGGGAGTGGGACGCCACCTCGTGGCTCAGCGACGCGGGCCCGCACCTGGCCTACGGCGTGGTCTCCTACGCCGCGCTCCGGGCCATGAGCCGGCGTTAGCCCCGGTCTGCACGCCGGCGCACCCGCCGTCTTAAGGCACGCAACGAAGACCTCTCGCGGCCGGCTCCACCCGCCTCAGCCGGCGTCGAGCAGGGTCCGGAGGGCGGCGTTGGCCCGGGTGGCGTGCCGCCGGACCGCCGCCCGGCTGATGCCGATGGTGTCGGCGGCCTGCTCTTCGGACAGGTTGGCGTAGAAGCGCAGGACCAGCACTTCGCGCTGGCGGGCGGGCAGTTCGCCAAGCGCGGCCAGCAGCGGCGGGGAGCCGGACGGGCATCCGGTGACCGGGGCCGGGGTGATCCCGTGCCGCAGCGCTGACCGCGACCGGTTCAGTACCGACTGGTGGAGGAAGTCCAGCGCACCGTCGGTGTTCCCGCGCCGCCGCCACGCGGCGGCCACGGCCACAAACGAGTCCTGCACGATCTCTTCGGCGGTCGTGGTGTCGCGGACCAGCAACGCGGCCAGCCGCACGAGCGAGGCGTAGTGCTGCTCATAGAGCACGCTCACCGGGTCACCGTAACTCCCTGGCGCGACGGCCGCGCCGTTTCCGCGCGGACTGCCGGGACTGCTATTGCCGTTGCCGCTGGTCCCGTTGCTGCTGGTCCCGTTGGCGCCGTGGGCCGGGCGGCCGTTGGCCTGGGTGCCGGCGGGGGTGGCGTCCTGGACGGCGCGCAGGCTGGCCGGGCGGATCGCGGACCGCCCGGCCAGCCTGGCCCCCGGCTCATCGGGCCGCTCACCGGCCCGGGCCCTCACGGGCAGGCCACCCGCGGGCCTCACGGGCGGCCAGTCCCCGGTGCTTTCGGCTGGCCAGCCCGCCGTGCTTTCGGGCGGCCTGCCCGCGCTTTCGGGTGGCCCGCCCGCGGCCCTCCCGGGCGGACTGTCCCCGGCCGCGTGGCTCCGCAGCCAGCCCGCGAACCGGTCCAGGCCTGCCGCGGTGTCGTAGTCCGAGCCGAACCGGGCCATCTTCAGCTCGGTGAGCCGCCGGTGCGACGGGGACACGAACGCCTGGCCCGCCGGATGGCCGGTCCGGCGCTGGGCCGCGGCGGCCAGCGTGTCCCGCAGCCAGTCGTGGCACTGATCGGCGGGCAGATCGCGTAACGTGCACCAGGCCGCGGCGGCCGACTCGAACGCGGCCTGGACAAGGTCGCTGGCCACAGCCCGGTCCGCGTCGGACAGGACGCAGGCGTAGCCGAACAGGTCCCGGGCGTGGACCGTGAAGCACGCGGCCAGTTCCTCAGCCTCGCGAGACCAGTTCCTGGATTCTTCAGCCACTCGGGCCTCCACGCGAAGAACAGTGAGGGCCACTGAGCACCTGATCGCGACGGAGCACGTGAGGCCGGCGGAGCGCGCGATGACGCAGCACGGCGGTCACCGACCCCTGACCGCCGCACTGAAGGCGCCAGAGATCTCCGGCGCGCTGCGGTGACTGCTGACCGCGCGTGGCCCCCCCTTCCCCACCCCGGGTAGCCTGTCGCGAATGGCGCCCATCAAGGATAAAGCGCTTCAAGCGTAGAAAGCCAGATCTTACTGCCTGACGGTCGGGCTAAACGGGGAATGGGCCCTGTCCGGGGTTGTCCGGTTATTTAGCCGCCTGGTCCGCGACCCTCCCACCTGGTGATACCGAGCGGTCTCTTAGGGGAGAGCCCGTCGGCAATTCAGGGTGATTGGACAAGATTAGCGCGCTTTCTATTTTTTTCCGGCCGACGGGATCCCCGGATTAGGGGATAGGCATTCCGGGCCGGATGACCTAGCCGGGCGGCCGCCTCCAGCCAGTGCCGGTGGTGACGGTGCCGGTCACGGCGAGGCCGGCGGTGGCGGGGCCGGTGGCGGTCCGAGATGGGCTGCGGCCACCCGCCTGGGCACGACCATCTGCCACGCATCGGTCACCAGCTCACGCATCTCCGGGGCCGCGAAGCCCTCCATCCACGCGTCGATCCACTGGTAGCGCTGGTCGCTGGGACGGTGCAGGAAGAACCGGTCCGGCTCCGCCGCGATCAGCGCGGGGCGCTCGTCCCGGGGGAAACCGAATCCCATGATCGTCTCGTCGGGGGAGACGGTCGCGTACACGATCCGGCCGACCCGGAACTTGACCCAGTCGCGAATCAGGTGCTCTTCCGTGCGGGGCAGGGAGAGTGCCACCGCGCGCACCTCAGCCAGCGTGACCATGACCCCGATTCTGCTCTCCTGCCGCCGGGACCAGGGCATAACCCGGCGCGGGCCGGGGTTAGCGGAACCTGGGGACGGACCAAGCTAACCCGGGGCCCGCCCGCATCTGGGGGCCCCGGAGCAGGGAGATGAAGTAGCGATGCCGAAGGCAGTGCGGTTCGACGACTACGGCGGGATCGACGTGCTGAGGATCGATGACGTGCCCCGGCCGGTGCCGGCGCAGGGGCAGGTCCTGGTCCAGGTCAAGGCGGCCGGGATCAACCCCGGTGAGGCCAAGATCCGTGAGGGCATGCTGCGCGAGCGGTGGCCCGCCACGTTCCCGTCCGGGCAGGGCAGTGACCTGGCGGGGATCGTGGCGGAGACCGGCCCCGGGGTGACCGGGTTCCCGGCCGGGGATGAGGTCATCGGCTGGACCGACAACCGGGCCAGCCAGGCCGAGTTCGTCCTCGTTGACGCCGGGCACCTGACCGCCAAGCCGGCCGCGGTGCCGTGGGAGGTGGGCGGGGCCCTGTTCGTGGCCGGTGCCACCGCGTACGCGGCGGTGCGGGCGGTCGCCCCCTCCCCGGGTGACACGGTGGTGGTCGCCGGGGCCACGGGCGGGGTCGGCTCGATCGCGGTCCAGCTGGCCCGGCGGGCCGGGGCCACGGTCATCGGCCTGGCCAGCGGATCTCACCACGCATGGCTTACCGCGCACGGGGTGATCCCGGTGAGCTACGGCGAGGGCGTGGCCGGCCGGATCCGGGAGGCGGCCAGCACGGTGGATGCCTTCATCGACACCGTCGGCGGGGACTACGTGCGGATGGCCGTCGAGGATCTGGGGGTCCAGCCCTCCCGGGTGGACACGATCGCCAACTTCGAGGCTGTCGAGAAGTACGGCATCAAGGCCGAGGGCAGCGCCGCCGGGGCCAGCGCCGCGACGCTGGCCGAACTGGCCGGCCTGATCGCCGCGGGCGAACTGGAGGTCCCGGTCACCGCGACGTTCCCGCTGGCCGAGGTGCAGGACGCCTACCGGCGGCTGGTCCAGGGCCACGTGCTCGGCAAGATCGTCCTGCTCGTCTGAGCACCGGAGATCGTCTGAGCACTGCAGAGCGGATCGACCTGGTCAGGCCTGGAACAGGGTGACGCGCGTGGCCTGGCCCAGGATCGGCTCCGCCAAGGGCAGCACGAAGCGGTAGCGGGCGGGCAGGTCCCGGCGGACCGGCCGCGGGAGCCGGGCCACCCCGCTGGACTCCACCACCCGCAGGCCCAGCCGCTCCAGCGCACGCGGATTGTCACAGGCCCACGCCCACCGCGCGGGGATGCCCCGCCGGGCGGCCAGTTTCCGCTGCTGGTCGAGGGTGCGCTGCGGAAAGGTGTCTAGCGCCAGGAACGCACCCGGGAAATGACCGGCGATGCGGGTCAGCACGGTGGTGACCTGTTCCCCGGTCAGGTAGGCCAGCACCCCGTCGGCCACGAAGAAGTACGGTCCCGGGCTCCGCGCGACGAGGGGCAGCCATTCCTCGCCGGTCACCGACGCGGCCACCATCCGGCGGCGGTCCGTGTCGGCGAAGAACTCAGCAGCGGGATGAACAGCGTCTCCTGCACGGCCCCCAGCCGGGCTTGCTCCCTGTCCGTCACGCCCGCCATTACACCGCACCCGCATCTAGCTCTGGCCGCAGCGTCCACGGGTAAGTTGAGGTCACGCCGATCCTCAGACGGGAAGTGGGGCTGTGTCCGGACCACCCAGGCGCTGGGACATTGTGATCAAGGTTGCCGTTGACGTTCCCGGGGAAGCAGAGGCGCGCTCGATCGTGGACCTGGTGCTCGGCGCCATGGGGGTCGCGGCCGCCAGTACCGCGCCCTTTGTTCAGTTCGACGATGGAACGTGGGCGGCAGAGATACACGTCGATGATCCTGAATTCGAGCAGGTCGAGCCCAATGACGCGATCTCGGTCCTGTCGTGCCTGACGGCAGACCTGGGGCCGGTGACGTTCCGCGGCGTTACCGATTCGCCTTTCGACCCGGATTCGGCTCGCGCCGCGAAGATGGAGTGGCCCCCCGGATACTGGGCGCTGGCCGGCCGGAAGGAAACGGTAGTACACCCGTCGGTCCGCGCGGTACTGCTTCAGGCGCACCGGCCCAGCTCGCCGGACGGTGGGGGCTGGCCGGGTGCTCAGTCCTAGCCGGGGATCCGGGTGGTGAGCTGGCCCGCTGGCCGTCTCCCTGCAGCAGAGGGTCGCTTCCATGGTTGTGCCGTTCTAGAGCCAGGCTTCGCCGCTGGCCAGGTCGCTGTCACCTGGGTACTGGCTGAGGACTGCTTCGAGGGCGGCGACGATCTTTCCCGTGTCTGCCCTGGTGCGACGGTAGCTGCCAGGCATGAAGATCATGCCGAAGTGACCCGCACCGCCGGGTGTGATCGCCTCGTTGTGCAACGGGCGGAAGTCACGCAGGTTGTTGGTGACAAGGGCACGGTGCTCAGCACGGGCGAGAGCCAGCACCTCAGGGTCTGACAGTGCCTCGCGGTCAGGATGGCCCGCGACGGGTTCGGCGTCGTGCCCATGGGCGCGCAAGTCCCGGGCGATCGCCGGGCTCAGCATTTCATCCAGCAGCAGTTTCACCGCCGGAATGCGGCCTGCCCGGCCAGGTAAGCGGCGTGCGTCTCGGCGGTCTCCAGCTCGTTGGCCTCAATTTGCTGGTCGATCTCGTCGGTGTAGGCGCCGTAGTACGCGATTGCGGCCTGGACCAGGCCGAGGGGGATCTCCAGGTAGCCCGCTGATTCCGCAGGGTCGCCGCCGTTGTCACGTACGACCGCGATGACCTCCCAGATATCCTTCCCGGTCCCGAGCAGCCTGGCCCGGCGGCCCGCCGGGCCGTCGCCGAACCGGATCAGCGGATGCTCATCCATTCGCAGGCCTTCCTCGACATAACGCTGCGCCAGAGTCCGGGGCGGCAGGTGAATACGCCGGGCGCGAGCACCCAGGCGGGTGAGCGTGGCGTCATTCAGGCGGACACTCAGCGGCTGGCTCATGTAGTCCATTGTAGTGCGCCGTAGTACGGTCGTTCACGTCACGCGGTACCCGCCGCGGTCCGCCCGTCCCGCGCTGCCCGGGTCCGATCCGTTTTGCGCCCCTGTCTGTGGGTAGCCGCTTCGCGCCAACTGCGGGCAGCGCAGGCGGTCCGGCCGACAGGGGAGATCCAGCCATGGCACGCAATCGCGAGCGCACATCCGTGCGGCCGCAGGTTGACCAGCAGCGGAGCATCCCCCCCGAGCGCCAGGTGGTCGGCGGCCCGGATTCGCCGCTGGAACTAGGGGCGACCGGCTGGCGGAACACGCTGAAGCGCACCGGGAAGAAGTTCGTCCGGGACCGCTGCTCGATGACCGCGAGCGCCCTGGCCTACCACTGGTTCCTGTCCCTGTTCCCGGCGCTCATCGCGGCGCTGGGCCTCATTACCTTGATCAAGATTGGCTCAAGCACCCTGAAGCACCTGGTGAACGGCCTGACGAAGGCGCTGCCGTCCGGTGCCTCCGGGGTCTTCACCGAGGCGGTCAAGGCGGCCACCAAGCATTCCGCCGGGGCCTCGCTGACCGTCCTCGTGGTCGGGATCGTCATCGCGGTCTGGAGCGCCTCAGCTGGCATGGCCGCGCTGCAAACCGGCCTGGACATCGCCTATGAAGTGCCGGTTGACCGGAAGTTCCTGGCCAAGCGGCTGATCTCGATCCCGCTCATGGTGGCCACGGCGGTACTCGGCGGGATCGCCTCGGCCCTGATCGTGTTCGGGGCGTCGATCGGTTCGACCATCGAGGGGCATGTCTCTTTTGCCGGGTCAGCATTCATCATCGCGTGGACGGTGATCCGCTGGGTCGCGACGCTCGTGGTGATCTCGCTGCTGTTCTCGGTCTACTACTACATCGGCCCCAACCGCGAGACGCCGCGCTGGCAGTGGGTCAGCATCGGTGGGGTCGTCGGAACGGCGATCTTCCTGCTGGCCTCGCTCGGCTTCTCCGTTTACGTATCCAAATTCGGGAGTAGCAGCTACAGCAAGACTTACGGCGCGCTGGCGGGCGTGGTCATCCTCATCTTCTGGCTGTACCTGACCGGCCTGGCCGTGCTGATCGGCGGCGAGATCAACGCGGAGACCGAGCGCGAGGCCGCCGCGCAGGCCGGTCACCCCGGCGCGCGGACGAGTGCGGAGCAGGTAGGCACCTCCCCGGTTCCGGCTCCGGAAGGAGACCGCTAGAGCTGGCGGCCGCCGCCTCATCCCGGCTTGCCCAGGTGGGATGCTGGCCGGGTGAGCGAGGGCATCGACGATGCTGCCCAGCGGGCGGCGGCCGCCCCTGACGATGGCCTCCTGGCCTTCGAGTACGCGCCGGCGCCGGACGCCGCGGACCGGAAGGCCGAGGCCATCCCCGTCTACCGCAGATCCAGGCTAATTTCGGCTGCCCCTCGTGAACCGGACGTCGCCGCAGTGCAATAGAGAAGCGATGGATGACGAGGATCTGGTCGCCCGCGTGGCGGCCGGCGACGACATTGCGCTGCGGGAGCTGTTCAGCCGGCACGCGCCGTGGCTGGCCGCCCGGCTCCGGTCGGCGCTCCCCGCCTCTGACGTCGAGGACGTGCTGCAGGAGACGTTCCTCGCGGTCTGGACGGGTGCCCGCCGCTACCGGCCGGAGAGCCCGCCCGGGGCCTGGATCTGGGGGATCGCCCGGCGGCAGGCCGCGCTGTTCCTGCGCCGCCGGGGGCCGGCCGCCCTGCTCCTGCCGGCCGTAATGCCCGAAGACGGCCAGTATGCGGGTGACCCGGCCGGGGCGGCATTGTCGCGCGCCGAGATCACCGAGGCGGTCACCGCGCTCGGGCCGGAAGGCAGCCCGGACCGGAAGGTGTGGCAGCTGATGTACGTCGAGGACCGGCCGGTGGCCGAGGTCGCGGTGCTGATGGGGATCCCGGAGGGCACCGTCAAGAGCCGCGCGCACCGGGCCAGGCGGCTGCTGCGGGCGGCGCTGGGCGGGCGCCCGGCTACCCAGGGAGGATCACGATGACGCAGCGACCGGGGTGGGACGCGGCACCGCCCGACGTCGATCTTCGCGGGGTGTGGACCGCGGTCGCGGCTCAGGTCTGGCGCCGGCACCCCGGGCCGGTGGAACGGCTGGCCGGCCGGCTGCTGCGCTCACCGGGGCTGGCCCGGGCGCTGGTGACCACGCCGTCGCTGCTGCTCGGCTGGGTGATTGCCACGGTGGCCGTACTTGCCGCGGGGGCTACGGCGACGCTGGCAACCGGAACCCCGTACGTGGGGCTGCTGGCTCCCGCGATGGCGGGGGCGGGCATCGCGTACGCCTACGGGCCAGGTATCGACCCCGCCTGGGAGCTGGCCCGGAGCATGGCGGTGAGCGACCGGATGGTGCTGCTGGTCCGCGCGCTGGCTGTGCTCGCGCTGAACGCGGCGCTCGGCCTGGTGGCCTCGGCCGTCTCGGTACCGGCTGGGTCGGGGGCCGCGGCCGCGCTCACCTTCGGCTGGCTGATCCCGATGACCGCGGTGTGCGCGCTGGCGCTGGCCGCGGCCACGCTCGCCCGGTCGGCCAACGTGGGCGTGGCCGCGGGCCTGGGCGGCTGGGCTATCACGGTCCTGTCCGCCGGCTCGGCCGGGCACTTTACCGCCGTGCTCACCGACTCCGCGCTCGTCCTTCCCTACCTCGCGTTCGCAGTGTGCTGCGCCGCAGTGGCCGTGTATGCGACCCGTATCCCGAGAGGAACCTCATGAACGTCGAGATCACCGGTCTGACCCGGCGGTTCGGCCGGAACCAGGCCGTCGACGGGGTGGACCTGGAGGTCGGCCCCGAGGTTTTCGGGCTGCTCGGTCCCAACGGGGCCGGCAAGACCTCGCTGTTGCGGATGATGGCGACCGTGCTCCCGCCGTCCTCAGGGAAGTTGCGGCTCCTGGGCCGCGATCCTGGTGCCTACGGGCCGCGACGGGAGATCCGGCGCCGGCTCGGGTACCTGCCGCAGAACCTGGGCTACTACCCGTCCTTCACGGTCGTGGAGTTCATCGAGTACTTCGCGCTGCTCAAGGAGATGCCGGCCGCACGGGTCCCGGCGGCGGTGGCCGCCGCGGTCGAGCGGGTCGACCTGGGTGACAAGGCCCGGGCGAAGCTGCGCACCCTGTCCGGGGGGATGCTGCGCCGGGTCGGTATCGCGCAGGCGATCGTGAACGAGCCTGACCTGCTGCTCCTGGATGAGCCGACCGCCGGCCTCGACCCGGAGCAGCGGGTGGCGTTCCGCGCCCTGCTGCGCGATCTGGCCGAGCGCGCCACGGTCGTGGTCAGCACCCACCTGGTCGAGGACGTCGGCGCCGCCTGCGCCGAGGTCGCGCTCATGAACCAGGGGAAGATCGTCTTCCGCGGGACCCCGGACCAGCTGACGGCCCGGGGTGAGGGCCACAGCGTCGGTGACGCCCCGCTGGAGCGCGGGTACAGCGCGGTCCTCACGGAGGCCCGGTCATGACCGTCACCGAAGCTCCTGCGCGGCCCCGGGTGCCGCGGGCCGGGCATCCGTCCCCGATGTCGGCGTGGCGGCTGCTGTGGCTGGAACTGCGCCGCAACGCGATGCCCTGGATGTTCCCCCTGCTCGCCCTGCTGTTCGTGTTCGACCCCTTCCGGACGGCCATGGACTATCCGCCGCTGTGGGACCTGCGGGCCTCCGTCGTGGTCAACAAGCTCCTGCCGGACTTCGTGGCGTTCGTGGCCGGGGTCGCGGCCTGGATGGGGTCAAGGGACAGCCGGCGTCATACCGCCGACCTGGTCACGGCGACCCCCCGGCCCCGGTGGGTGGCCTGGCAGGTGACCTGGGCGGCCACGGCCATCTGGGCGGTCATCCTCTACCTGTGCGGCGTGGCGGTGATCTACGGGGTCACGGCCACGCAGGCCACCTGGGGCCACCCGCTGTGGTGGCCGGTGGCCGTCGGCTGCGCCGAACTGGCCGTGGTCAGCGCCCTGGGGTTTGCGGCCGGCGCGCTGTTCCCCAGCCGGTTCACCGCGCCACTGGCCGCGGTCGGCGCGTTCTTCCTGTCTCTGGAGGGATTCCATAACGCGGTCGCCCAGTCCAGCGTGTTCGCACTGCTGTCACCGACCACCTCGGTGCCCGCTGACGACATCGGCGTTTTCTATCACTACCTGCCTGATGTAGCCATCGCGCAGCTGATGTTCCTGCTCGGGCTCACCGCCGTGGTCCTCGGTGCCCTGGGCCTGGCCCGGGCGGCTGACGCCGGGCCGCGGTTGCGCCGCGCCGCTGCCGTGCTCGGTGTGGTCGGCCTGGCCGCGACCGGGACCGCTATCGGGCTGGTCGGCACGGCTCACGAAGGGGCCGCTGGCGGAGTTATCCCGGCTCTGCACGACGCGGCCAATGACCGGCTCATCGCGTTCACCCCGGTGTGCGGCCAGGTCGGCGGCGTACCGGTCTGCGTGCATCCGGCCTACCGGCGGTATCTGGACGACGTGACGGCCGGCTTCCGCCCCGTGCTCCGCGAAGTGGCTGGCCTGCCTGGCGCGCCCGCCCGGATCACCGAGATGGGTGAATCCGCCCTGAGCCCGCCGACCGGTAAGTTCAGTGGCTCGCCGCCGGTGTTCTACTACTCCATGCCCGTGCTGGGCTCGGCTTTTGGGCAGACCACCAGTGGCTTTACCCAGAGCGTGCAAGGCCTCTTCGTCGCGGCCTTCATCGCCGGTCCCCGAGGGTTCGTCGGTCAGGGCGGCACGCCCGCCCAGCAGGTGGTCCAGATAGTGCTACTCAAGGCGATTGGCTCGCAGTTTGGGCCGCCCGGGCCCGGGGGCGGGCCGCAGAGCCCGGCGATGACTGCCGCGGTCACGCGGTTCGCCGCGCTGGCCGCCGGGGCCCGGCACGCCTGGCTCACCACCCATCTGGCCGCGCTGCGGGCCGGTCACATCACTCTGGCCCAGTTGCCGTGACCGCCGCCGGCCTGCGGAAACCAGGGCCTCGCGCGGAGGCGCCCCGGCTGCGGCGGCTCCTGGACCTGGCCGGCCTGCGGCTGGTGCGGCTGCACCTGGCCAGCCGCCGCGTGCCCGGGGCCCTGGCCGCGCTGGCCGTCTGCGGGCTCGTGCTGCGGGCCGCGCTGTACTGGCACTGGAGCCTGGGCAGTGGGCCCGGCGCGCAGGAACTGTCGGTGGTTCTGGAGGCCGGGGCAGCGTCCGTCATCGCCGTCACCGCCCAGAGCCCGTTCGGTGACCCGGAGCGGGCCACCGGGCGGTGGCTGCCCTACCTGCGGCTGGGGGCGGCGGTGGGGCTTACCGCGGCGGCCTTCGGCGCGTTGTGCGCCGGTGCGGCGGCGGAGCAGCTGCCTGGCGGGATCCTGGACATCCTGCGCAACACGGCCGGGATGACCGGCATCGGCCTGCTGCTGGCCGCGGTCATCGGGGGCGCGCTGGCCTGGGTGGGCCCGATGGCCTACATGATTGTGAGCTTGTTCGCGGTGAGCGATGGCTGGACCACCCCGTGGTTGTGGGCGGCCCAGCCATCACACGACCTCGGCGCGGCGCTGTGTGCCGGGCTGGTCTTCGCCGCCGGGATCGTCATGGCGACCGTCCGGGGAGCCCGCGCCATCCGCGAGCTCTGAGTGGGGCGCCCGCCGCCCCGCGCACCGGTCCCGGACCCGGTCGCGTCCCGGTCCCGGTCGCGTCCCACAAGTCACACTGACCCCTCCCGCCCACGTTTCACGTAGAACGAGCGGCAAGGTTGCGACCGGTACGCCCTGTCGCTGAGGGCCAAAAACAGGACAGCTGATGAAGATGATGTCTGCGACGATCCTGGTCGATGCGCCGCCGATGGCCGTGTGGGCGATCCTCACCGACCTGGCGCGCTATGAGGAATGGAACCCGCTGTTCCGAGAGGCTTCCGGCGAGGTTGAGGTCGGGAAGAGGATCCGGCTGCGGAGCGTCCATCCGGCCAACGGCCGCATGATGACCGTCAAGCCGAAGATCGTCACCGTTGAGCCGGGCGCCGAGCTCCGCTGGGTCTCCAGCCTCCCCGGGATCATCAGCGGTGAGCACAGTTTTGTGCTTAGCCCGGTGAACGCCGGGACCCGGCTGGTCCAGAGCGAAAGTTTCCGGGGCCTGCTCGTGCCGTTCTCCGGCAAGACCTTCGCCAGGGCGGAGGACAGTTTCCGGATGCTCAACGAAGCGCTCAAGAAGCGAGTCGAAGCGGGCTAGGCTCAGGAACCGAGGCCGGTCAGTGGCTGGAGCCCGATGATTTCCGTGTCGATGAGTTTCGCGATGACCAGCGGGAGCGCGCTCACCACGGCCTCGATGGCTTCCTTATCGGCCTCGAAAATCAGGACCGCTCCGGGACCGTCCGGAGAATAGGCCTCGGTCAGGGTTCCCTCGGCCTTCAGTTGCCTCAGCGCGGCCATCTCGGCGGCCCGGTGCCCGGCAATATCAGTCACCGTTACACCCGGTCGCAGCCGGCAGAGGACAAGCGTTTTCATATCCGTGAAGTTACCCCGCCAGCCGTGGCCGTCACCGGGCCGCAAGTAATCTCAGACCGTGAACCTGGCCGGGTCGTGGGAACAGCATGCCGACGCGTGGATCAACTGGGCCCGGTCGTCCCCGCACGACGGGTTCGCGGAGGGCACCTGGCCGGCCCTCCGCGAGCTGCTTCCCGAGCCGGGCCCCGGGCCGGTCATCGACCTCGGCTGCGGGGAAGGGCGGGGGAGCCGCGAACTGCGGGCGCTCGGCCACCGGGTGGTCGGCGCCGACTACTCGCCCACCCTGACTAAGGCGGCCGTGGCCTCCTGCCCGGCCATTCCGGTGCTGCGCGCCGACGCCGCCGCGCTGCCCTTCGCGGGGGAGTGCGCCGATCTCGTCGTGGCCTGCATGTCGTTGCTGGATTTCGACGATTTCGCGGGTGCGGTCGCTGAGATTGGCCGGGTGCTTCGTCCGGGCGGCCACCTGTGCCTGGCCGTGGTCCACCCGTTCATCAGCGCCCAGGATGAAGAATCGCTGCACGCGGGATCGTTCCGGTTTTCCCGGCCTTACCTGGAGAGCCGCCGTTATACCGACCGCGTCGAGCGCGACGGCCTGGGCATGACCTTTTCCAGCATGCACCGGCCGCTGAGTGCTTACACCAGCGCCTTGTTCGGCCAGGGCATGGTGATTTCCGCGCTCACCGAGGGCGGCGGCGGCGTGCTCCCGTGGCTGCTGGCCATGCGGGCGGACAAGATCCCGCGCTGATCCTCAGGTCCCTCCGATAGCCAGGTCTTTGGTGAGCCAGATGATCAGGTCGTCGTCCATGGTCACCGGGGTCCCACGAGACAGCGGCTGCTGGCCCTGGCAGGCTCCGCGGCCGTCCGGGATATAACCGCGCCGCGCCGTGCGTACAGATGCTGGGCGGGACCGTACGCGTCGAACAGGCCCACGGTGATGCCGAGCGTCGCCGCCCCCTTGCTGCGGGCCAGGTCCTCCATGGTGTCCATGAGCCGTGTCGCGACACCCTGCCGCCGGAATGGCTCCGCCACGGATAGCTGGTGGACCAAGGGAATGCCACGGTCCCTGAACCCCGGGTAATTCGATTGCCACAGGGTGCAGACCATGCCGGTCACCCGGCCGTTCTGCATGGCTATCAGGCTGGCGCCCTGTTCAGCCGTGTGGCGGGCCAGGTATGGGCGCGCGTCAGCGTCGTCGCTGATCACCCATTCGGTGAGAAACGCGGCCGCCGCTTCAGCGTTCTCGGCGGCGACGGGCGCGATGAGCACCGGCGAACTGCTCACGGCACCAGCCTGGCACAGCGTGGCGGTCTGGTCTGGCCGGGCCGGGCCGGGTGTGCTTATCGTGGCAGCATCACCGGCCGATGGGGGTCCTCAGTGCTGCATGAGCTGGACTACGACGACAGCGACGCGCCTTCGATCGGCCTGGTCCCGCCCGGCGTGACGTGGGATGACGTGTACGACCACATCAAGATCGCCCACCACCCGCTGCTGGTCACGATCGCCGACGGCGCGGATCACGCCGGCGCCTACTGGGACGGCACGAAGATGATCGTGGCCGAGGACCTCGGGCCGGACCAGGATGAGGCGGTCACCGAGTTCCGCGAGCTCCTCCGCGAACGCGGCGAGCACTAGCCTGGGGAGCGTGATGACGGAGCCGGGCGAGCCGGTCGACGTACTGTCCGGTACTGCGGAGGGCGGCCTGCGCTGGGTCGTGGTCGCCTCCGGGACCGACCAGGATCTGTACACGATGCTGAACGTCTACTCCGGCGATCAGCTGCTGGCCGGCTCCGGGTTCGGTGGCCCGAAGCTGTATCCGGGCTCGGTGATGAACGAGTGGCGCGGGCAGCGGGACGACCTGCCGTGGTTCGTGATGGCGCGTACCGACCCGGTGGTGGACCGGGTGGTGGCCACCACCGCCGGCGGCACCGAGGTGGTGCTGGCCTTGTCGCCGCTCGTCGTGCGGTTTGGCCTGCGGTTCGCAGCCGCCGCGCTGCCGGCGGGGGAGCAGCCCGGCGGGTTGCGCGCCGAACGCGGTGGCACGGTCCTGGAAAATCAGCCGCATGCCGGACCGCCGCCCCGCCGGCCGCGACTGGGAGGCTGAACCGCATGCTGATCGAGCACCGGGGCGCGGCCCCGCAGGTCCATCCCACCGCCTACGTGGCCCCCACCGCGGTCCTGTGCGGGGCGGTCCGCGTCGGGCCGGAGGCGAGAATCCTGTTCGGGGCGGTGCTGACCGCTGAGGACGGCGAGATCCAGGTCGGCGCGCGCTGCGTGGTGATGGAGAACGCCGTGCTGCGCGGCCGCGGCCGGCATCCCCTGGTCCTCGGCGACGATGTCCTGGTGGGACCGCACGCCCACCTCAACGGGGCTCGGGTCGGCGACGGCTGCTTCCTGGCCACCGGGGCCGCGCTGTTCCCCGGCTCCGAGCTGGGACCGGGCAGCGAGGTCCGGATCCATGGCGTCGTCCACGTCAACTCCGTCCTGGCCGCCGGCAGCACGGTCCCGATCGGCTGGATCGCGGTCGGGAACCCGGCGCAGATCTACCCGCCCGGCCAGCACGAGGAGATCTGGGCCGTGCAGGAAGGGCTCGATTTCCCAGGCACTGTGTACGGCGTGTCCCGCGACACCCCGGCGGCCGAGCGGATGACCCGGCAGGCGAACTGGTTTTCGGCCCATCGCGATGACCGGCCGCTTGACGAATGAATGCCTCGCGGAAACGCGGGAAGTGGTTCCTGGCATCCGAAGCCAGGGAGATGACGAGATGACCGAGAATCCGGCGCAGAAGGATCCGGCCGAGTGGACGACCGGGGATGAGCCGATGACGGCGGCTCAGGAGTCCTATCTGACCACGCTGGCCCACGAGGCCGGGGAGGGCGTTCCGGACCACCTGACCAAGGCCCAGGCCTCCGAGCTGATCGACCAGCTCCAGGGTCGCAGCCAGCGGCTCAAGGAGAGCTGACCCGGTCCGTCGCGGCGTGGTCCGGCCTGGCGGGGGATTCACCCTCAGGGCGGCCCGCCGCGGCGGCCGCGGCGTCTGCCTCCTGGGGCGGGGCGGAACCGGCCTCCTGACGCGGGGAGGACGACCCCGGGCCGGCCGAGCGCCGGTGGGCCAGGTGCCGGGTGAGCGCCGCGGCCGAGGCCAGCGCGGTGAGCCCGGCGATGCCGCCCCAGCCGAACTCGCTGTAGGCCCGCACCCCGATCCACGAGCCCGCGCTGCCGCCCAGGAACGCGCAGGTCATGTACGCGGTGTTCCGCCGCGCCCGGGCCTCCCCGGGCAGCCCGAAGATCCGGGCCTGGTTGGCGACCTGGCCGCACTGCACGGCCACGTCCAGCAGCAGCATCCCGGCGCCGAGCAGGACCAGGCTGCCCGCCCCGTGCAGGACGGGAACGGCCGCCAGCGCCAGGAGCGCGGCCGCCCCAAGGCCGCCGGTGAACGACACCAGGCTGATCCGGTCCGGGCCGACCCGGTCGATACGCCGCCCGGCTACCGGCGTGACCAGCACGGCGCCCGCCCCGATCAGGGCGAACACGCCGACCGCCGCGGTGGACAGGCCGTACGACGGCCCGGTCAGCAGCAGGGCGATCGATGTCCAGGCCGCGCTGAACGTGCCGAACATCAGCGCCTGGTACACACACGACCGGCGCAGGTCCGGTTCGGCCCGCATCAGCCGCACGGGCGCGGCCAGCAGCGCGCCGTAATGCTCCCGATTGAGCGGCGAGGTCGCCGGCAGCACCCGGGCCAGGACGACGGCCAGGATGAGCATTCCGGCGGCGGCGACCAGGTACGGTGCCCGCCAGTCCAGCCAGTCGCCCAGCGCACCAGAAAACGTGCGGGCCAGCAGGATGCCGCCCAGCAGCCCGGACAGCAGGGTGCCGGTCACCGCACCGCGGCGCTGGTCGGGGACCAGCCCGGCGGTCATCGGCAGCAGGATCTGCGGGACCACCGTGGTAATGCCCACCGCCGTGCCCGCGACCAGCAGGAACGCGAGGGTCGGGGCGGCTCCCGCGGCGACCAGGCCGGCCGCGGTGAGGATGATGAGGGTGACGATCAGCAGCCGCGGGCGGACCCGGTCGCCCAGCGGCACCAGCAGGTACAGGCCGGCGGCGTAGCCCAGCTGCGTGGTGGTGACCAGCAGCGCCGCCGCGGACGGGGTGGCGTGCAGGCTCGTCGCGATGAGCGGGCTCAGCGCCTGCGGGAAGTAGACGTTGGCCACGCAGACGCCGCAGGCGATGGCGAAGATCAGGATCACGCCGCGGGACAGGCTGGCGGGGGCTTCACGGGCAGGGTCGGTCGAAGGCGTCGGGGGCACGTCTCAGCTTCCGGCTCGGGATCAGGGAGTAACCGTAAATCTGGTTACTTCTCCGCAGCGAAAACCTATCATGGGGCCTATGACGTCCCCTGGCCGGCGCTGGGTCTGGTACGGCGGCCGGCCCAGCCTCGACTTCGTCAACACCCGCCGGAACCGGGGGGTCGGCCTGCGGGATGCCGGAGCCGGGGACCGGACGGCCAGCGACGGAGAGGCCGAGTACCTGCGCGACGCGGCCGACCTGGCCGCGTGGCTGGCCGAGGCCGGGCTGATCGCGCCGCCGGCCGCCGGCGGCCGGTCCCCCGTGGTCGGGGACACCCTGGCCGGGGACACCGTGGACGGGGACACCGTGGACGGGGACACCCTGGCCGGGGCGCTGGCCCTGCGGGAGGCCATCAATGCCGCGATCACCACGACCGTGACGGCGGTCAGTGTGCCTGATAGAGCCGTTAGGTGCGTCAATGAATGGATCGCGGCCGAGCCGGGGCGGCCGGCCCTGCGCCTGGAGGCGGGGGTCCCGGTGCTGTGCGTTCCCGGGGCGGCCCGCACGCCGCGCGGGGCGCTCGCGCTGATCGCCGTGGATGCGGCGGAGCTGCTCGGCACCGGGCTGCGGGAGCGGCTGCGGATCTGCCCGGGGCCGGGGTGCCGCGGCCGGTTCCTGGATGATTCGCCCGCGGGCCGGCGCCGCTGGTGCTCGATGGCCGTGTGCGGCAACCGGAGCAAGGCCGCCGCCCACCGCCAGGCCGCTCACGCCGTCGCGGGCCGGCCCTGAGGCGCGGCATGCGGCGGCCGGATAAGCCGCGCTGGTTCCGCCGACCTGACCCGCGCCGCCGGCTCCCCGCGACGCTGGCCCTCCGCGCCGCGCCGGCGCCAGGCCCCCTCCCCGTCCGGTGCGCCCGGATTGAGCGTTAACAACGATCTTGTTTACTTCATCACGATTGGGTAGCGAATGCTCGGGAGAGGAGCAAAGCGGTGGCTCGTATCGAGATACGGACAGACCGGCCAGTCGGCACGGTGGACGAACGGATCTTCGGCGGCTTCATCGAGCACCTCGGCCGGTGCATCTACGGTGGCGTGTTCGACGAGGGGTCGCCCCTGGCGGACGCGAGGGGGTTCCGCACCGACGTGCTCGGGGCGGTCCGCGACCTGGGCCTGCGGCATGTCCGCTGGCCGGGCGGGAACTTCGTCTCCGGGTATCACTGGACCGACGGGATCGGCCCGCCGGAGCAGCGGCCCTGCCGGCCCGAGCTGGCCTGGCGCAGCGAGGAGCCCAACCGGTTCGGGACCGACGAGTTCATGGCCTGGTGCGCGGCGGCCGGCGTGGAGCCGGTGCTCTGCCTGAACATGGGCACCGGGACCCTGGACGAGGCGCTGGCCTGGGTGGAGTACTGCAATGGCACCGGCGACACCTACTGGGCCAACCAGCGGCGGGCCAACGGGCACGATGAGCCGTACCGGGTCCGGTACTGGGGCCTCGGCAACGAGATGTACGGCGACTGGCAGATCGGCCAGCGGACCGCGGAGGACTATGTCGCCACCGCGCGCCAGTGGGCCAAGGCCATCCGGTTCCTGGACCCCGGCGTCTCGCTGGTCAGCTGCGGCCAGAGCGGGGTCGACGACTGGGACCGGGTGGTCATCGACGGCCTGGCCCGCTACGTGGACTTGCACAGCATCCACCTGTACACGGGCTCGGACGACTACTGGTCCAACGTGCTCGCCCCGCACTTCACTGAGCGGGCCCTGTCGGTGGCCGGGGCGCTGATCGACCGGGCCCGGTACGCGCAGCGGATCAGCCACGAGATCGGCGTGGCTTACGACGAGTGGAACGTCTGGTACCGCACCGACGACGGGCGGCTGGAGGAGCGCTACAACCTGGCTGACGCGCTGGCCGTGGCGACCTACCTCAACGTGTTCGTGCGCAAATCCGCCGTCGTGCGGATGGCCAACCTGGCCCAGCTGGTCAATGTGATCGCTCCCATTGTCACGTCTCCCGACGGCATGTTCCGGCAGAGCATCTACCACCCGTTGCGGCTGATCTCGACCGCCACCCGGGAGGTGGCGCTGGACACGTTCGTGGACTCGGGCACGCACGAGCACGCCGACCGGGCCGGGGACCGCTGGCCCTACCGGGTCGCGGACCTGGGGCCATTCCAGTTGCTGGACGTGGCCGCGACCCGGGACGAGGAGGGCCGGCGGCTGACGGTCTCGGTGGTGAACCGGGACCCGGGGCAGGCCCTGGACACGCGGATCCAGCTGGCCGGGGCCCGCGCGGCCGGCCCGGTGCTGGTGCACGAGGTCACCGGGGACAGCCCGCAGGCGGCCAGCAGCGCCGCCGAGCCGGACGCGGTCACGACGGTGACCACCAAGCGTGACGTGAGCGGCGACGTCCTCGACGTCCGCTTCGCCCCGCACTCCTTCACCCTCCTGGAGGTGCAGCTGGCATGAATGCGGGCCGTCATGAACACAACGCAGTGGACATGAACGCGAACCGGCTGGTGGGACGGCGCGGCTTCCTGGCCGGGGCCGCGGCGCTCGGCGCGGGCCTGGTCACCGCTGGGTGCTCCGGCCCGTACGGCTTCGGGTCCGGGTTCACCGGGACCAGCGGCGGATCCACGAAGTCCACGCTCGTCTACTGGAACCTGCTGAGCGGCGGCGACGGGGCTCACATGGAGACCATGGAGGCCGCCTACACCAAGGCCCACCCGGGCGTGACGCTGGATTCCACCATCCTGACCTGGGGCAACCCCTACTACACCAAGCTGGCCATGGCCATCCGGGCCGGCAGTCCGCCCGACGTGGCCATCATGCACCTGAGCCGGATCAACGAGTTCGGGCCGCCGGGCATGCTCACCCCGCTCAGCCTCGGCCTGCTGGCCGAGCACGGGATGCGGCCGCAGGACTTCACCCCGCTGGCCTTCGCCCGGGCGCACTTCCACGGCCAGCAGCTGGCCATCCCGCTGGATACGCACCCGTTCGTGCAGTACTACAACACCAGCATCTGCAAGAAGGCGGGCCTGCTCGACGGCTCCGGCCAGCTCCCGCCGATCACGAGCGCCGCGGCCCTGCTCACCGTGCTACGGAAGATCAAGAAGACCGGCGCCACCCCGGTGGTGTGTGACCAGGTGAACGACCCCGCCACCGCGTGGCGGCTGTTCTACACCCTGTACAGCCAGGCCGGCGGGAAGGTGCTCGCGGACAACGGGAAGCGGGTCGTGCTCGAGGAGGCGCTGGCCACCCGGGTGCTGGCCTTCATCCACCAGATGGCGGCCGAGGGCCTGATGGTGGCCAACACCGACCCCGGCGGCGGAATCGCCCTGTTCCAGGGCGGCGCCACCGGCCTGTACTGGGAAGGGGAGTGGAACGTGAACGTCTTCCAGGCCGCCAAGCTGCCGTTCAGCATGCAGCCGTTCCCGGCCGTGTTCGGCACCGGCGTGACCCAGGCCGACTCGCACACCTTCGTGCTGCCGCGCCAGCCCACCACGGACCCGGCGAAGGTATCCATGGCCCTGACCATGATCCGTTCGCTGCTGGGGCAGAGCCAGGTCTGGGCGGCGGGCGGCCACATCCCGGCCTGGCTGCCGACCCGGCGCAGCGCGGCGTACAAGAAGCTCCGGCCCCAGTCGAACTATCAGTCGGTCGCGGACCACGTGGTCTACGACCCACCCGCCTGGTACAGCGGGTCCGGGTCAGACATGGAGAACTACGCGGGCGCGGCGATCGGCACCGTGATGACCGGCGGCCTGGGCCCGAAGGCGGCGTACCAGCAGATGCGCCAGTCGTTCGAGACCCTGTCGAAGGAGACGGTGCCGGTATGACGGCCCCGGCGGTCAGCCTGCGGGGAACGGCCGCGAAAGACAGCGCCACCCGGAAGGCCGGGTCCCGGCGCCGGCGTGACTGGGGCAGCGCGGGCCTGCTCGCCCCCTTCATGATCTTCTACTTCCTGTTCCTGGTCGGGCCCCTGCTCTACGACCTGGTCATGAGCTTCTTCAACACCAGCCTGGTCCTGCCCGGGCTGGGCAGCTTCGCCGGCCTGAGCAACTACCGGGAACTGTTCGGGGACAGCCGGTTCTGGCAGGCCATGTGGCACACGATCGCGTTCACGCTGATCAGCACGCCGCCGCTGGTGCTGCTCCCGCTGTTCTTCGCGATCGTGGTCAACCGGATCTCCCGCGGCCAGTGGTTCTTCCGGCTGGCCTTCTTCCTGCCCTACATCCTGCCGTCGGCGGTCATCGCGCTCGTCTGGACCTGGCTGTACCAGCCGGGGTACGGGCTGATCGACGGGTTCTTCGGCATGCTCGGGCTGACCGCACCCGGCTGGCTGTCGTCCACGTCGGTGGCCATGTACTCCATCGTCATCGTCACCGTGTGGTGGACCCTCGGGTTCAACTTCATCCTCTACCTGGCCGGCCTCCAGGACATCTCGCGGGACCTCTACGAGGCGGCCGCGCTGGACGGGGCCAGCCGCTGGAAGCAGACCTGGCGGCTCACCCTGCCGCTGCTGGGCCGCACGACCACGCTGGTCGTCGTGCTGCAGGTCATCGCCTCGCTCAAGCTGTTCGACCAGGTGTACCTGATGACCGCGGGCGGGCCGAACTACGCGACTCGCAGCGCCATCGAGTTCATCTACGACACCGGCTTCACCAGCCAGCGGGTCGGCTACGCCTCGGCCGCGTCGCTGGTCCTGTTCGTGGTCATCATGATCGTGTCGTTCGTCTGGCTGTTCCTGGTCCGCAAGCAGGAAAGGGGGGTCTGACCATGGCGGTCACCGCCCCGTGGCACCGCTCCGCCACCAAGGAGTCCCGCTCGCCCGCCCGTGTCGCGGCACCCGCCCGCAAGGACTGGCGGGCCAGCCTGTTCAGCCGGGCCGTGACCGGGGTGGTCATCGCGCTCGCCCTGGTCTGGCTCATCCCGGTCGCCTGGGCCCTGGACACGTCGGTCAAACCCGAGAACGCGACCATCGCCATCCCGGCTACCTGGGCCGTGCCGAAGTTCACGTTCGGCGCGTACAGCGCGGTGTTCTCCGCCACCGACCTGGGCCGGTGGTACATCAACTCCGCGGTGGTGGCCATCATCGTCACCGTGCTGACCGTGATCACCGCGAGCATGGCCGGGTACGCGCTGTCCCGCCGCCAGTTCCGGGGCAAGACGTTCTGGTACGCGGTCATCCTGGCCGGCATCATGATCCCGCCCCAGGCGCTGATCGTGCCGCTCTTCCGCGAGCTGCAGACCGTGCACCTGATCAACACCTACTGGGCCGTGCTGCTCCCGCAGGTGCCCGCACCGATCGCGGTGTTCATCTTCAAGAAGTTCTTCGATGGCGTCCCGATCCAGCTCGAGCAGGCCGCCGAGGTGGACGGGGCCAGCTGGTGGACCAGCTACCGGCGGATCGCGCTGCCGCTGGCCCGCCCGGCTATCGCCGCGGTCGCCATCTTCACGTTCGTCTGGACCTGGAACAACTTCCTGTGGCCGTTCCTCGCGGTCACCAGCCCGACCATGATGACCATCCCGGCCGGGATCGGCACCGTGATCAGCGGGGTCGGCGTCGTGTACGCCCTGCAGATGGCGTCGGCGGTGCTGGGTGCGCTGCCGCTGGTGTTCGTGTTCCTGCTGGCCCAGCGGCAGATCGTGGAGGGCGTGGCCGGGACGGGCCTGAAGTAGGCCGGCCCCCGGGGACCCGGGCAGGTGGGACAGGCCCGCCCAGCTCTCCAGCCCGCCCGGGCGCTGGCCCGCCTGGGCGCTGGCCCGGGCGAGTGGATTACTCGTTCCAGACGAGTACCGTGGGGTCCATGGCCAGGTCTGGGCGGACACCGTCAGGGGGTAAATCGGCGGGCCAGCTCACGAGCAAGGGTGCGCAGACGCGGCACCGCATCGTCGCCGCGGCGGCGGAGCTGATGTTCGAGGGCGGCGTGGCCGGGACGACGATGGAGATGGTCCGGGCCGCCGCCCGGGTGAGCAGCTCGCAGATCTACCACTACTTCGCGGACAAGGAAAGCCTGGTCCGGGCGGTGATCGAGTACCAGAACGAGACCATCGTGGGCGGCCAGGAACCCATGCTGGCCAAGCTGGACTCCGTGGCCGGCCTGCGGGCCTGGCGTGACTTCCTCGTCGAGCACCAGCGCCAGCTCGGCTGCCGGGGCGGCTGCCCGATCGGGGCGCTCGGCAGCGAGCTGGCCGAGATCGACCCGCAGGCCCGGGTGGCGGTGGCGGGCGGGTTCGGCCGGTGGGAGGCGGGCATCCGGGGCGGCTTCCAGGCCATGCGCGACCGGGGCGAGCTCGGCCCGGACGCCAGCCCGGACCGGCTCGCGACGACGATGCTGGCCGCGCTCCAGGGCGGGCTGCTGCTGAGCCAGGTCCAGCGCAGCACCGAGCCGCTGGAGGTGGCGCTGGACACCGTCATCGACCACATCAGCTCCCAGATGGTGCCCGCCGCCTCCTGAGGGTGCGTCCCGTCCCGGCCGCGCCCGCCGGCCCCGCAGGCCCGGGGAGCCGGACGGCATCTGTGCGGTGCATCGTGTGCGTCATAGCGCACACAATGCACCGCGTTCCCTTGGGTGTGAGCCCGGCGGGGGACTGGCGGGACGGGTGGGGCTCCGGTGCCCGGCCCCGCGGCCCGGGAGGCCATCCGGCATCAGTGCGGTGCATCGTGTGCGGCCCCGCGGGGCCCGGGAGCCGGCAGGCATCAGTGCGGTGCATTGTGTGCGTCATAGCGCACACAATGCACCGCACTCATGGGGGTGGCCCCGGCGGCGGGGGCCCCGGCCGGTGAGGGTGGCCCGCGGGTGGGGGTGGCCCGGCGGGTCCGGGTGGCCCGCGGGTGGGGGTGGCCCGCGGGTCCGGGTGGCCCGCGGGTGGGGGGCCCGGCGGCTGGGGTGGCGCACACCGTGGTGCTTCCTGGGCTCCGGTTCTCGTTTCGCCGGGGCTCCTCCAGGAGTTTTGGATTGGACAATCCAAAAAATGCGGATTAGCGTCCAGTAGCGAATGGATCAAGAGATCCAGAATAACAGCGAGCTGGAGGCAGGCATCATGGCTGGACACGATCTGACCGGGCAGGATCTCAGCGGGCGGACCGCACTGGTCACCGGCTCCACGAGCGGCATCGGGAGGGCGGCAGCGGCCGCCCTCGCCCAGCGGGGCGCGCACGTGATCGTCACGGGCCGGGACGCCGGGCGCGGCACCGCGGTGGTGGATGCGATCCGGGCTGACGGCGGCAAGGCCGACTTCATGCAGGCCGACCTGCACGACGCGGCGTCCGCGCGGGATCTGGCCGGCCGGGCCACCGAGGCTGCGGGCGGGCAGATTGACATCCTGGTCAACAACGCTGGCGGGGGCGCTTTCGGCCCCACCCCGGGCTTCGCCGAAGACGTCTTCGACGCCACGTTCGGCACGAACGTCAAGGTACCGTTCTACCTGGTCAGCGAGATCGCCGCCGCGATGGCCGGGCGCGGCCAGGGTGCGATCGTCAACGTGGTCACCATGGCCGCCCAGTTCGGGATACCGGGCATGGCCGTGTACGGGGGCAGCAAGGCGGCGCTGACGCTGATGACGAAGAGCTGGGCCGCGGAGTTCGGGCCCAGCGGCGTCCGCGTCAACGCGGTCAGCCCCGGGCCCACGCGCACCCCCGGCACGGAGATGATGGGCGACGCGCTCGACCATCTGGCCGCGCAGTCCCCGGCCGGCTATGCGGCCGCGCCGGAGGACATCGCCGCCGTGATTGCCTTCCTGGCCGGGGACGACGCACGCTACATGCAGGGCGCGGTGGTCAACGTGGACGGCGGCCGTACGGCCATCTAGCGCCTCGGCCCCGGGATTCCCGGTCCAGCGGGCTACGGTGAGGTCATGGCCGGATCTGATGCTGCGGAGCGCCGGAGCCCGGCCGAGCACGGCCTCCGCCACCCTGGACTCAGCCATCAGGACGTGCTGGCGTCTGGCGGATGGCATCCGCGCTACGTCCGGGTCCTGATCGCGGCCAGCGACGGCGACTACGGCTTCGCGCTCGTGGACGGGAACGGCGACGGTGCTGAGCTCGAGGAAGAGCTGTGGCAGTGGGAGGACGGGCCCGGGAGTCGTGGGCGCTGGCAGGGCGGGAGTTCCGCCGGCGCCGGCGCCCTGGGCCACCTCCCCCCGCTCGTGGCGGGCGGGCATATCGGGCCGGCGTACTTCAGCTACGGCCGTGTTCCCGGGCGCCAGTCCGTGACGGTCGAGTTCGAGGAGCGCCGGTATGAGATCCCGGTCAGCCCGCCTGGGGTCTGGGGCTTCATCAGGGAGGCCGCCGGTCTCCATCCTGGGCTTCCAGTTCTCGTGTCCTAAAGGCCGCGGAAAACCGATCGCCGGAAAGACCGTTGGGGAGAGAGAGTGGGGTCCGCGCCGCCGCAGGTCCGCGCGGTCCCCACGGCAGATGGAGCTCCATGGATTTACTGCACCAGCACGAGATAGCCGAGGCGAGCCACCGGATCCTCAACCCGTTCACCGACGACAAGCTGGAATTGCTGGGGCAGCTGTGCCGGTGGCAGCGGGATATGCGGCTGCTCGACCTGGCCAGCGGGAAGGGCGAGATGCTCTGCACCTGGGCCCAGCGGCACGGGATCCGGGGCCTGGGGGTGGACATCAGCGAGGTCTTCGTGCCCGCGGCGCGGGCCCGGGCCGCTCACCTGGGGGTCGCCGACCGGGTCCGGTTCGAGCGGGCTGACGCCGGCGCGTTCGGCGCGGACGAGGCGTCGTTCGACGCGGTCGCGTGCATCGGGGCGACCTGGATCGGCGGCGGGCTGGCCGGCACCATCAGCCTCATGCGCCCGGCCCTGGCCCCCGGGGGCCTGCTGCTGATCGGCGAGCCGTTCTGGCGGGAGACCCCGCCCGGGGAGGCGCACGCCGCCCTGGGCCTGGGCCCGCACGAGTTCACCTCGCTGCCCGGCACCCTGGACCGCTTCGAGGACGCCGGGCTGGAGCTGGTGGAGATGGTGCTGGCCGACGAGCACAGCTGGGACCGGTACGTGGCCACGCAGTGGTGGACGGTGGCCGCGTGGCTGGACGAGCACGGGGATCATCCCGACGCGGCCGAGATGCGCGACTACCTCAACCGTTCGCGGCGCTCGCACCTGGCCTACGGGCGCCGCTACCTGGGCTGGGGCGTGTTCGTGCTGCGGCCCGCCGGCTGAGCGGTCACTCCGGCGGGTCTGCGGGGCCCGGCTCGACGCAGAACTCGTTGCCTTCGGGGTCCTGCATCACCACATGATGCTGGTGGCGTTCCAGGACCCGGGCGCCCAGCTTCTCCAGCCTCGCCATCTCGTCCTCGGGCCGGCCGGGGGCGCGCAGGTCGAAGTGCAGCCGGTTCTTGGCCGTCTTCCCCTCGGGCACCCGGGCGAACCAGATGTTCGGGCCGCCCCAGCCGGCGGCCTCCAGGTACGCCTTATCGGCCGTGGACTCCTCGTCCACATCGGACCCGAACACGGCCGCCCAGAACCGGGCCAGCGCCAGCGCGTCTGCGGCGTCGAACGTGACGCTCTTGATGACACTCGGCATGACCTGACGGTAACCGCACCCCTGCCGCCGGCCTCCGGCGCCCCCGGGCTCAGGCGCCACCGGGCTCAGACCGCGGCGAGCCGGAATGACGAGCCGCTGCTACCTGCCACCCAGGCGCCGGGCATGGCTGCGGCCAGGGCATGCTGGGCGCGCCAGCCAGTGCAGTGCCCGGCCACGACGAGCCCGGGAGTCATCTGGGTGAGTGCCTCGACGGTGGGATCGATGATGGGCTCGAACGCAGGGCCGCTGAGGTGCAGGCCACCGACGAGAGCGTGGAGGGCGGGCACGGCGGTCAGCCGCTGCGCGTGCCGGACGATGTTGATCGCGCCGGCGTGGCCGCAGCCGGTCAGCACCACGAGGCCCCGGCCCCGGACGTGGGCGACAAGGGCCTGGTCGTCGACGACGAGAGGGTCGTGCTGCCATGCCGAACCGGTCCACTGCTGGTGCGCAGGCGGCATGCCGTGCTCGAACTCGGTGGTCCGGTCCACCTCTCCGGTGATCAGGACGCAGCCGTCCACGAGCAGCGAGGGCTCCCGGCGCTCGATCACCGCGAAGCCCTCGCTTTCCAGGGCCCGCTGGCTCAGGGTGGGCAGTTCCTGGGGCTCGCGGCCGGGAACCGCCAGGCGCCGGCGGGTCCAGCTCCCCGGGTGGACCACCATCGGCAGCGATCCGGCCCCCCGCTTCCCGGCCAGCCCGGCCAGGCCGCCGGCGTGATCGAAGTGACCGTGGCTGAGGACCACCGCCTGGATCTGGGACAGGTCGGCACCGATCCGCCCGGCATTGGTGACCATCGCGTCGGGGGAGAGCCCGGTATCGAACAGCAGCGTCGTCGTAGTGGGGCCTCGGCGCACGCTGACCAGCGCAGAGAACCCGTGCTCGGCCATCAGCCCGACCGCCGTCAACCCGGTCTCGAACTGCGGGGCCTCGGCCAGGCCAGCGCTGAGGGGTGCTCGCGTGGTGCGTTCGCCGCCCTCCAGCAGACCGTCGTACACGTTGTCGACCAGGGTCGTGATCACGATCTCGTCGACCGGCTCCAGCGCTATCGGATCGACCGCAGGCCCGGTCACCGGGCGGGGGACGGCCGTGAGGACCTGGCGCGGATCTGGGGGCGCGTCGCACATCAGGAGCACCCCGGCGCCGGCCTTGGCGGGGCGCTCATGCGGGCGTCGCCGCGGGGCCGGAGCCGCTCGCGTGCATGGGCGCGGCCGTGACGATCGTGGTGATCAGGCCGGTGTTCACGTCATAGACGTGACCGGAGACGGTGATCGTAGGCGGCAGGACGGTGCTGGAACGCAGCAGCTCGACGTCCAGTGTGACCGTCCGCTCGGGGTGGACGACGGCTTTCGCGGCGACGGTCGCGTCGTCACCACCGATCACGTCGGTGAATCCGCGACGGAAATCCGTGTCGGCGAGGAAGTGCGTGCCGCAGTCGGTGTGGTGGATGACGGCGACCTCGAACCGGGGCCCCCCGGGGCTCACCGTCTCGGACAGGTAACCGATATAGGCGAGATCGGTGAGCACGTCAGGGGAGACGCGGCCGCCGGCATTGCGGATCACCATCGCGTCCCCCAGCCCGAGCTCGAGGAACGCCGACGGGTCGGTGCGGGGATCCAGGCAGGTGATCACGTACACCGGGTGTTTCGCGATAATGCTGGCGCCGTCGCGGGCGGCCGTGGCGGTGGCCGCGAAGTGCCGGTTGCGCTCCAGGAGCGGATCGATGTGAGCCAAGGTCAGGTCCTCCCGGAGTAAGTCTCTCGTGTGGCTCACTCAACCGCGAGAGGCCGGGCCGTGCTGCCGATCATGAAGATCATCCTTTCTGTCGGACCCGGGCGGTAGCTTGGCCGGCATGAGTAGCGCGGAGCAGGTGGTGACGGACTACTGGGCGGCGGCGGAGGCCAGGGACTGGGCGGCGTTCGGGGCCCTGCTGGCCGAGGACGTGGTGTACGAGGCCCCGCAGAGCCGGGAGCAGGTCCGCGGCCGGGAAGCCTACCTCCGGTTCAACGCGGAGGGCTTCCCCGGCGACTGGCACCTGGCCGTGCAGCGGATCGTCAGCCAGGACCGCGCGGCGGTGAGCATGATCCAGTTCTCGGAGGGGGGAAGCAGCCAGCCCGGGCTGTGCTTCTTCGACCTCGGCGAGGATGGCCGGATCGTGCGGATTACCGATTTCTGGCCCGACCCCTACGAGCCTCCGGCCGGCCGGGCGCACCTGGCCGGCCGGTTCTGAGCCGGCCTGAACCGGGGCGACCGGACCAGGGCGGCCAGCCGCCGGCGGGCACTGACCAGCCGAGAGGCCAGTGCCCGCCGGCTGGGCTTAGGTAGCATCACCGACGTCGTCCTCCTCCCACCCGCAGGAGTGGCCATGGTGAGCGTGATCGCGTTTGACGTCAATGAGACGCTGCTGGACCTCGCGGCCCTCGACGCGCCGTTCGAGGCGCGGCTGGGGGACGCGGCCCTGCGGCCGCAATGGTTCGCGCAGATGCTCCAGCTGGCCTTCGTCGGCGGGCTCACCGGGCAGTACGTGGACTTCACCACCGCGCAGCGGGCCGCGCTGGCCATGGTGGGCGAGCGGGAAGGCGTGCCGCTGAGCGCCGACGACATCGACGGCCTGGTGGCGCTGATGAGCTCCTTGCCCCCGCATCCCGAGGTACCGGGCGCGCTGGCCTCTCTCGTCCTCACCAGCCTGCGCCTGGTCGCCCTCACCAACTCGGTCCAGGCCGTGGCCGAGGCCCAGCTGGCCAGCGCCGGCCTGGACGGGTACTTCGAGGCCGTCATGTCCGCCGACGAGGTGGCACACCTCAAGCCGGCCCCGCAGCCTTACCTCGCGGTCGCGGAGCGGTACGACGTTCCCATCGGCGAGGTCCGGCTGGTGGCCGCCCACTCCTGGGATGTCGCCGGCGCGCTGAGTGCCGGATGCCAGGCGGCGTTCGTGGCCCGGCCCGGCATGGTGCTGAGCCCGCTCGGGCGCCGTCCCGGCATCATCGGGCCGGATCTCGCGTCGGTGGCCGAGCAGATCATCGCGGCGGACGGCTAGCGCTTCAGCGGGCGAACACGCCCTCCCGCGGGAAGGCGCCCGCTTTCATGGCCGTGCGGGTCAGGGCCGTGCCGATGCGCACGACCTCTCCGGTCCGCTCCTCACCCAGATGCTGCCACGGGGCCGCGGCCAGCCGGTCGGTCTCCTCCTCCACCCGGGCACGGAGCGCCTCTCCCGCTGGGGTCAGGGCCCCGCCGGCGTCGAGCAGGCCCCGGGAGGCCAGCGCCTCGGTAGCGCTCTTCCACTCCTCCGGGCTCCAGCCCCGGCTGGCCTGGGCGAACTCCGGGACGAAACCCTGCCCGGTGGCCGTGTGGCTGACCAGGGCCTCGAGACCCGGCAGTTCGGCGGCGACCAGGGCACAGATGTGGCCGTCGCCGCGGTACTCCCGGAGCAGGGACAACGCGTGCCACATGACCAGGTGCGGGGCGTCGGGCCAGTTCAGGCCGGCGTGGCCGGCGTAGAGCGGGCGTCCCTCCGGGCGGCAGGCCGCCGCCGCTTCCCGGGTCAGTTCCGCCATCGTGATCATGTCCTGGGAGGCGATGACGTCCGGGCCGAGCAGCCGGGTGAGCGCGGCGTCCGCCGCCGCGAAGCGGGCCCCGATCACGGCATCCGGGCAGGCGAGTTCCCAGGCCCGCGGGATGCAGTGCGCGACCAGGCCCGGGCTGAAGTTGTAGAAGGTCGCGGTGACCACACCGGCGCCGACCGCGCCCATCGGTGCCGCGCGGCCGGCGAAGTAGCACATCCGCCCGGGCCTGAGCCCGACGCCGGTGAGCTGCTGCTCAGTCTCGGGGGCGAAGTAGATCAGCGAGTGCAGGGCGTTGGTGGCCACGTGGGCACTCCGGGCCGGGGCGAAGGTCATGACCGCACGATAACGGCGTCCCGTAAGACGGGTCAGCCGCTCCCGGCCGCGGCGGACCATTCGATGACGGGCGGCCGTACCGCCGCGCACAGCGGGTTGCCCTTCGGGTCGGTCAAACCGAGCCGTCCCACCAGCACGCCGAGTTCCAGGGCCTGGTCCAGCACGCCGGCCGGCACCGCGCCGAGCCACAGCTTGGCCCGCCGGAACAGCGTGAAGCCCGCGGCGCCATCGACGGTGCCCCAGGACAGGTAGATGAACCGGCCCCCCGGCGGTCCCTGGATGTACGGTCCCTTCAGGTCGGTGCCGGCCGGCGACGGGGCGGCGGTGCACTCCATGGTCCAGGTAGCGGACGGTACGTCCCCCTGAACGAGGCCGAGGAACTCGTCCCGCCGGCCGCGGCGCTGGATCCCGACGTGGATGTTCTGGTACCCGCCGGGGGAGTCCGGGCTGGGACCGCAGGAGAGTCCCGGCAGGTCCGTGGCCTCGATGCTGATCCTCACCTCGCCATTATGGGCCCGGGTGCGCCGCCCGCCCGGCCGCCGGGTCGCCCGGCAGCCGGGTCGCGCGGCCGACCGGTCGCCCGGTCGCGCGGCAGGCCGGGCCCTCCGGCTGTCCTCGGTCAGGCCAGGAACTGAATGAGCTGCTGGCAGATCAGTCCTGGCGCGGCGTTCGACCGCCTCGTGCCCAATATCCGGCAGGACCGTCAGTGTGGCCTGCGGAAGGGCGGCGCTGAGCGCATGAGTGATGTCCGGCGCCCAGGCCGGGCTGGTCTCCCCGAGCAGGAGGAGCACCGGCGCGGTGACGAGGGCCGCCAGGGCCACAGGGTCGGCTGACGCCAGGGCCCCGGCCTCGCGGGGCAGGGTGGCGGACACGATGGGCAGCACGTCCTGCGCGCCGGGAGCGTTCCTGAGCTCACTGATCTGTTTCATGGTCAGGCCGATGACCTCGGTCAGGAAGCTGACCATGGCCGGGCCGGGCTGACCTCTGGCGACCATGGCGGTGGCTCGTTCCCGCCACTCACGCGGGACGGTCTGCGGGCCGGGGGACTCGTACAGGGCGATGCGCCGGAACGGGGCGCCGCGGGCCGCGGCACCCAGGGTGCAGAGCGCGCCGTAACTGTGCCCGAACACGTCGGCCGGGCTGCCGCTGCCGTCCGCCAGGCTGGTGGCGACCGCGGCCACATCGTCGTACTCCAGGCTGAGCCGGTACGGCTGCGTGTCGCCGCTCGAGCCCCGGCCCCGGCGGTCCATGGCCGTGACCTGCCAGTGCTCGGTCAGCAGTCCCCAGAGAGGTTCCCACCGCTCCAGGCGGCCCATGCCCCCGTGCACGAGCAGCAGCCCCGGGCCCGTCCCCGCGGTCAGCAGGCCGATCCGGGTGCCGTCCGCGCTGGTGACCGAGTGCCGGCGTCCGTGCACGCTCTCTCCTTCGAATGACTGCCCACCATGATCGTCGTTGGGGAGGGTCATTGAAACGGCTTTTCCCGGGGCGGGATACTCGCGGCATGCGCCAGGTCACCCCGGTTGACGGATTCCGCCTCGCCTACGACCGGGCAGGCCGCGGCCCCGCGGCCGTGCTGCTGCACGGCTGGCCGGGAGACCGCGCCGACTACCAGCAGGTCGCGCCGCTGGTGGCGGCCGCCGCCGAGGTCATCACGCCCGACCTGCGCGGGTTCGGGGAATCGGATAAGCATCAGGCCGACCCGGCCGGCCAGTACAGTGCGGCCGCGCAAGCCCGCAGCGTGGCGGGGCTCATCGAGGAACTGGGGCTCACGCGGCCGGTGATCGCCGGCTACGACATCGGCAGCCGCGTCGCCCAGGCGCTCGCCGCGGACCGGCCCGACCTGGTCCGCGCCCTGGTGATCTCACCGCCGCTGCCCGGTATCGGTGACCGCATTCTCAGCCCGGAGGCGCAGCGCGAGTTCTGGTACCAGCAGTTCCACCGGCTCGACCTGCCTGTCCAGCTCGTCGACGGCAATCCTGGTGCGGTCCGCGCTTACCTGCGGCACTTCTGGGCGCACTGGTCAGGGCCGGATTTCGACCTGCCCGCCGGGCACCTCGAGCACCTCGTGGCGGCCTATGCGCCTGAGGGTGCGTTCACGGCCTCGATCAACTGGTACCGGGCTGGGTCCGGGTCGGTAGCCCGGTCCCTCGCGGAGCGGCCGCCGGCCCCGGAGGACCGGATCGCGGTGCCCACCACCGTGCTCTGGCCCGCGCACGACCCCCTGTTCCCGCCGGCCTGGTCGGACCGGATCGCCGACTTCTTCGCCGACGCCAGCCTGATCCGCCTGCCCGGAGCGGGTCACTTCACCCCGCTGGAGTGCGCGGCCGAGTTCGCGGCCGCGGTTCTCGCGGCCCGCTGACGCCCGGCCGCCGTCACGGCCCGGGTTAGGCCCCCCGGCCCGGCTGGGCAGTGGCGGGGTCGGCCTCTCCCGCGGCCTGGCCGGCGGTGCGCCTGCGGCGTCCGGCGGGCCTGGCTGGTGCCCGGGTTCCTCCTGCCGGCCGCTGCGCAGGTCGGCCGGGGCCACGATCGCCGTTACGGCCATGAATACCGCCATGGCGTAGAAGACGGTGCATGAGGGGTAGGCGAAATCGAGCCGGCTTCGGCACGGCGATCGACACGATGGTCTGGTCGATGAACGTCTCGACACCGCGAAGATCATCGCGGTCAGGACCAGGTTTTTCGAGCGGCTCCCCGTCACGCTGCCTGCGCCATGCCACCCCCGAACGACTTGTCACCCGCCGGCACCAACCCCGCCCGCAGTCCGCCAGAAATCCCTGCCTGACCACGCAGGCAGAGGCCCGCATGTGTCGTGCCTCCGCCGGCGGGTAGACGGCCGGGCCACGGGAGCGGGACGCTCAGTCAACGCGGACACGGAACCTGGAGGCATCATGAGCGAATTCGACAAGCTCAAGGACGACGCTGAGAAGGAAGCGAAGGACCACCCGGAGCAGGTCCAGAAGGGAGAACAGGCAGCCGAGAAGAAGCTCGGCCTGCCGGGGGACACGGGAAGCCAGGCGGGGCAAGGCGGCCAGGACCAGGCTCAGCAGGGCCAGGGCCAGGGCCAGGCAGCAGGGCCAGGCTCAGCAAGGCCAGGGCAGCGCCACCCAGGATGATCAGGGTTCTGGCGGCCAGGGACAGTAACCAGCTGGCTTGCGTGCCGTCGGCGCTGACCTCAGTAAGGTCAGCGCCGACGGCACAGTCACGTTCGGCAGACGGCCGGGCTGTCCTTCAGCCCCGGCTGTCCGCTACGGTATCCCGGGCATCTTGCGCCTGATCACGGACGTCGTGCGCCGAGCTGACCGCCTCCTCCTTGACGGTGGAGGCCGCGTCCGCCGCCGAGGCCTTGACCGATTCGGCGGCCTGCTGCGCTGAATCCTGGAGACCAGCTGCGGCCTCCTTGGCGGCGCTGGTGACCGCGGGGGCCGCGGCTTCCTTGACCTTGACGGCCGCCTGCTCCTCGGCCCGGCTGGCCGGCAGGAGCGACCCCACGAGCCAGCCGACGCCCACCGCGATCAGGCCCACCGCCAGAGGGCTCCCCGACGTCTGCTGGCGCACCTGGGACCGGGCCGCGGACACCTTGTCCTGGGCGGCGGAGACCGTGTCGTGCGCCGCGTCCTGGGCCGCCGACAACTTGCCTCCCGCGGCGGAGCCGGTGCTGGAGACCGACTGGGATGCGGTGCCCATGACCTTGTCCTTTACTCCGGTGATCGCCGACCGGGCGCCGGCCGCTTTGCGCTTCGCCGCCTGAGCCGGGTTCACGGTGTCGGCAAGGGTGTTGACGTCCTGGCTCAGGTTGACGCGTGTTTCCTCGATCTGCTGCCGGATCTCGTCCGGATCGCTGGTCGTCATCGGGCTGCCTTTCCTCGTACTGCGTCAGGGATCTCGCGCACGGTCTGCGCGGTCTGGGGAGCGCCGGATACCGCGGTGATCTCGCGCCGGCCGGTCAGACCAAGAACTGCCGCGATCACCAGCCAGATGGCCGCGACGATCAGGGCTGACCAGCCATGGCCGGTGCTGTCCCCGATTCCCCACCACGCGGCGATCGAGATGAAAAGCAGGACCATCCAGCCGCTGAGGCCAGCGCCCGCCAGCATCCCGGCCCCTTTCCCGGCCCGCTTGGCTGACAGGCTGATCTCAGCCTTGGCCAGCGCCACTTCCTGGCGCATCAGCGTGCTGAGATCCTCAGCGACCTCAGAGAACAGCTCACCAACCGACGGCCGGGGGTCCGTCGGGCGGGGCCCGGGCGCCGGCGGCACCGCCGGGTCCAGTGGGGTGCTCATCGCGTGCCTTCCATCCCGGGCTGATCGCCGGGAACCAGCGGCTGGCTCTCGATGTACGTCTCCTCGATGTACGTCTCCTCGACGGGCGTCTGCTCGCCGGTCCACGAGCCTTCGCCACCGGCAGGCAGCCCGGTGGCCGGGGCGGAGAGCCCGGTGTCGGGGGCAGAGAGCCCCGGCGTGGCCTCCTGGGCACCCACGGCCGGGTAGCCCGCCTGCCCGGAGTACGGGGCCGGTGGCACGTCAGCTCCACCGGTGGCGGTCGGCCAGGCGGCGCCCGCCGGTGAGCCGTCGTCGCTGCTCGCATCCTTGATCCCGCGAGTGAGCCGGCCCGCGACCAGGCCGACGCCTGCCGCGACGGCCAGGAACATGCCGGGGCGGCGTCGCGCGAAGGCCTGGACCTCGCTCACGACTTCCCCGGGCTTGCGCGCTTCCAGCCACTGGCCAGCGTCCTGCGCCCGCGAGGCGATCTGGCGGGCCAGTTGGCTGGCCGTGCCGCCCTGCTCGGAGGACTCGGCCATGGAGCGAAGCTCATCGCCGACGGAACGCAATTCGCTGGCCAGCCGCTGCTGGCCCTGGGCCGCCTGCTCGGCCAGCTGGCCCTGCGCGTGCTCGAGCAGGTCTCTGCCCTGCTGGGTGGCTTCCGCCGCGACTTCAGAAGCCTGCTGGCGGGCTACCCCCGCGGTGTGCTTTCCGGCATCCACGGTGTTGCTGCCGAGATCGGCAGCTTGATCCTTGATCACGTCAGTCGTGCCCTGTGCCCCCGGCGCGGGCGGCAGCGGTTCGGTCCACTGCGATGAAGGAGGGGGATAGTTCTCGGTCATGCGGGGTGTCTCCCGTCAATGGGGCAGATCACGGTCGGCGCCGGCTGCTACCCCTGACCCACGAGGTGAAACGGGCGTGACCGCATTCGTGGCGTCCCCTCAACTATGCGAGGTAGCGAGCGGCGACCATCAGAAAGTCCCGGCGGGGCGGGTATCGCGACCGTATTAGGCGCTTGCGTCGGCCGGGGGCCAGTCAACCTTCCGGGTGCGGATGGTGACCCCGCCGCTCAGCCGGCCTCCGGCCAGGGCCGCGGCCCGGATGCAGAAGTGGGACCACATGTTCAGCTGGACTTCCTTGGCCAGCCGCAGCCGGTTGTAGAGCAGGTCGGCGAGGCGGTCCCCGGCGCGGGCCCAGGACTCGATCTCAAAGCGCAACGCGTCCCCGTCCTCGGCGGCCCGGAACTCGATCTCGCCGGCCTCGAGATGACCGTCCAGGGTGGCCAGCCGGAAAGAAGTGGAGTCCCGGTGGACCACGCGCACCGGACCGTCCCAGGGTCCGGGCATGCGCACGATCAGCTCGTCCCCTCGCCGCAACCCGCCGGGACGTCCCCGTGTGTGGCGGAAGACTGCCATCTCCGGAGACGCCCGGTTCATGCTGGCCGCGACCTTGTCGATCAGCTCGGGCGGGGTCATGCTGCTGCGCACGATCCGCACCCCGTAGCAGCGATGCAGCAGGAGCCCGGCCCCGGCCGAGAGGCCCTGGCGCCGGTCACCGGGCTCAGTGTCCTGACTGGCCGGACGGGGTAGATCTTCGGCCGTACCGGTTTCCTCCGAGCGGTGCAGGGGAGTGGTCCGCCACATGTACCGCCAGCTGACGAGCGCCAGGCCCAGAGGCCAGCGCAGCACGATCCCGGTGCGGCCCGGGTGGTTCGCTGAAGGCATGACCCGATGCTCGCATGCCCCGCCCGGCCGCCTGGCCAGCAGGGGGCGCGGAGGCCCGGGGCGGTGCCCATGTTCGCGGTAGCGCTGTTGCAGCGGGCCGGCGTGCGCGGAGCCCACCTCCAGGCGGCCTCACTCGGTTCCATCGGGCTCTGCATCGGCCTGTGGATCCGCGCCAAAACCGTTGACCAGGACGAACGGGGAAATGCTGAACGACGGGCCTTGTTCGTCGGGCTCTGGCCGCCGATGTTCTGGCTGATCGGCGACTCGCTTCAGGAGCTGGAGTAGGTGCGTGAACGGCTGCTGAGCCGGATTAACGAGCGCGCCGAACTCGACAGGCTGCACGGGCTGCGGATCAACTATGACCCGGGCCGGGCTCCGCAGGAAGGCGTGCCGGACGGGCACTGGCACGTTGACTCCGGGGAGACGGCCGTCGGCTACGAGCCACCGGGCCCACCAGTCCCCGGCGGTCCGTGGGAGGTGGCCTGCCAGCTGGTGCGCGAGTATGAGTTCGCCGATCCGCAGATCCTGCGCGCCGTGTACCGCGGCCGTGCGGAGCTCCTCGGCCGGGACATGCTGCTCGAGGGCCGGTTCATCGTCCTGCGGTTCTACCTCGGTGTGCGGGTCACCGAGGTCATCGACGAGATCCGGGAGGAGAACGAGGCCCGCGAGCGGGTCTGGGGCTGGAGCTACCAGACCCTGGAGGGCCACCTGGAACAAGGACGTCTCCGCTACGAGGTGATCAAGGACCTCGGCACCGGGACCGTTACCTTCCGGGTCAGCGGCTATTCGCGCCGGGCTCTCATCAGCAGCCCGGTGATCCGCTGGGGCTTCCTCATCTTCGGGCGCTGGACCCAGCAGCGGTTCTACCGCAATGTCCTGGCCCGGATGGGCACTCTGGTGGGTGCCGCCCAGCGCGGCCGTCCGCTGCCTGTGCCGCTGGCGCGGTCCGACGGCCTCGTCGTCGCTCCCTCCGGCGTCAGGCCGCACCCGCTGGAGCGACTGGCCGGGACCTGGCGGCACCCCGGCGCCTGATACGCGGGCCGCCGGCGCCCGGCCGCCGCAGCCGTCATGATGGGCGGGTGAGCGACGACATCACCCCGTTCCGGATCGACATCCCCGAGCCCGAGCTGGAGGATCTCCGGCAGCGGCTGCGCCGGACCAGATGGGCCGAGGCGGCGACGGTGGGCGACTGGTCCCAGGGAGTACCGCTGGACTACGCGCGCGAGCTCTGCCGGTACTGGCTGGAGGGCTACGACTGGCGTTCGTGCGAGGCCCGGCTGAACGGCTGGCCGCAGTTCCGTACCCACATCGATGGCCTCGACATCCACTTCCTGCACGTCAGGTCCCCCCGCGAGGATGCGCTGCCCCTGGTCATCACGCACGGCTGGCCCGGCTCCATCGTCGAGTTCGGCAAGGTCATCGGGCCCCTCACCGATCCGGCGGCCCACGGCGGGGACCCGGCCGACGCGTTCCACGTGGTCTGCCCGTCGCTGCCGGGCTACGGCTTCAGCGGCAAGCCCAGCCGGCCGGGGTGGGGGACCGAGCACACCGGCGACGCGTGGGACCAGCTCATGAGCCGGCTCGGCTATCCCCGCTACGCAGCGCAGGGAGGCGACTGGGGCGCCCAGGTCACCACGGCCATCGGGGCCCGGCACCCGGATCACCTGGCAGGCATCCACCTCAACATGCCGGCCGTGCGGCCCGATCCGGCCACCCTGGATGACCTCACCGAGCGGGAGAAGGCCGCCATCGCCACCATGGACTACTACCGGGCCTGGGACTCGGGGTACTCCAAGCAGCAGTCCACCCGGCCGCAGACCATCGGCTACAGCCTGGTCGACTCCCCGGCCGGGCTGTGCGCCTGGATCATCGAGAAGTTCTGGTCCTGGACCGACTGCGACGGCGACCCGGCCAACGTCCTCACCTGGGACGAGATGCTCGACAACGTCATGCTGTACTGGCTGCCCGGCACCGGGGCGTCGTCCGCCCGGCTGTACTGGGAGAGCTTCCGCGCGCCGATCCGCGGGACGGTGACCGTCCCAGTCGGCTGCTCGATCTTCCCGAAGGAGATCTTCCGCCCGTCCCGCCGGTGGGCCGAGCGCCAGTTCCCGGACCTGCGCTACTGGAACGAGCCAGCCAAGGGCGGCCACTTCGCCGCGTTCGAGCAGCCTGAGGCGTTCGTGAACGAAGTGCGCGCCGCCTTCCGTCCGCTCCGTTAGCTCCTTGGCGATCAATAACGAAAACCGCCCCGGTGGCGGGGATGCACGGGCCTGCCTGTGCCCGGCGCGACCATGATCGGTCCAATTCTGAAACAGTCCGATCCGCCCGCCGCGATTAGCGTCGCCATTACCTACCAACGGAGGTGGCCATGAAAGCGCTGGTGTATCACGGGCCCGGGCAGAAGGCGTGGGAAGAGGTTCCGGACGCGGCGATCCAGGAACCGGCCGACGTCGTGGTGCGGGTCGACACCACCACGATCTGCGGTACCGACCTGCACATTCTGCATGGTGACGTGGCCGCGGTCACCGACGGCCGCATCCTCGGCCACGAGGCGGTCGGTACCATCACCGAGGTCGGTGAGGCGGTCAAGGGGTTCGGGGTCGGTGACCGCGTGCTGGTCCCGGCCATCACGAAATGCGGCCGGTGCGGGTACTGCCAGCGGGGCATGCCGTCGCACTGCCAGACGGTCGGCGGGATCGGCTGGATCTTCGGCCACCTCATTGACGGCACCCAGGCCGAGTCGGTGCGGGTGCCGTACGCCGACACCTCGCTGTACGCGGTCCCCGGCAACGTCACGAACGAGCAGGCCATCTTCCTCGCCGACGCCCTCCCGACCGGGTACGAGGTCGGGGTGCTCGCGGGGAAGGTGCGGCCCGGTGACACCGTGGCCGTGGTGGGGGCCGGGGCCGTCGGCCTGTCGGCCATCCTGACCACCGGCCTGTGGGGTGCCTCGAAGGTCATCGCAATCGACACGAACAAGTTCCGCCTGGACAAGGCGCTGGAGTTCGGGGCCACCGACGCGGTGGAGGCCGGGGCCACCACGGTCGCTGACGTGATCGCGCTCACCGACGGTCTCGGGGTGGACGTGTCCATCGAGGCGGTCGGGTATCCCGAAACGCTGCTGACCACGGCAGCCCTGGTCCGGCCGGGCGGCACGATCGCCAATATCGGCGTGCACGGCGTTCCCGTCGAGCTGCCGATGCAGAACATGTGGATCCAGAACGTTACCCTGACCATGGGACTGGTCGACACCGTGTCCATTCCGACGCTGCTGACCATGGTGGCCAGCGGCCGGATCCCGGCCGAGAAGATGGGGACGCACACGTTCACGTTCGATCAGATGGACGACGCCTACGACGTGTTCAAGAACGCGGCCTCGAACTCGGCCCTGAAGGTGGTCATCACGCCCGCCTGAGCGCCCGGGCCCCGCGCCATCCGCACCACATCTCACGTAAGAAGTGCAGCTGACGGCCTGATTTGTCCGGTTGTGCCGCACCAGATACGTGATATGTGAGGGGGAGGGCCCGGGCGCGCGGGGCCCGGTCCGGGTGACGGGCAGGGCGTGGGGGAACGATGACGGGGTGAGCGGTTCGGATTTCCTTGGTGAGGCCACCGCCGAGCTGTACGGCTCGGACCCGGGGGAGTTCACCGAGCGCCGCACGGCTCTGGCCAGCCGGGCCCGGGCCGCCGGGGACCGGGCCGCGGCCAGGGAGATCGCCGCGCTGCGCAAGCCCACCCGCCCGGCCTGGATGATCAACCAGCTGGTCCGGGACGACCCTGGGGTGGCCTGCCGGCTGGCCGGGCTCGGTGATGAGCTGCGCGCCGCCGCGGCCGCGCTGGACGGGGCGAAGATCCGGGAACTATCGCAGGAGCGGCGGAAGCTGGTTGACACGCTGATCCGGCGGACACTGCAGCACGCGGGCGAGGGGTCCCCCTCGGCCGGCCTGCGCGAAGACCTGACCGCCACGTTCGGCGCCGCTCTTGCCGACCCGCAGGTCGCCCGGGACCTGGCCGCCGGCACCCTGCTGCGCGCAGCCCACCACGCCGAGTTCGGCACCGGGGTGCCGGAGCTGACCCTGGTCCCCCCGCCCGTGGATGCGACCGGGACCACGCCCTCCCCGGGCCGCGAGGCGTCCCGGGTGGCGGGAGCGTCCCGGGCGTCGGGAGCGTCCCGGGCGCCGGGGGCGTCCCGGGCGGAGGTCCCCCCGGGCCCGCGGGCGGCCCGGGCTGCGGCGCCGGCCCGGAGCGGAGGGAAAGCGGGGGCGGCGGACCAGGCCCGGGCGGCCCGGGCGGCAGAGAGGGCGAGAGCCGCCGAGGAGGCCCGGGCCGCCGAGGAGGCCAGGGCGGCCAGGGCGGCCCGGGCCGCCGAGGACCGGCAGCGGGCCATCGCCGAGGCCGAGCAGGCGCTGGAGGAGGCCAGCCGCGACGCGGATCAGGCGGCCAAGGACGAGCAGGATGCGCGGGACGACGTCCAGGCCCTGGAGTCCCGGCTCGATGAGGCCCACCGCCGGGTCACCGAGGCCCGGCGCAGAGCCCGCACCGCACAGGGCGCCCTGCAGAAGGCGCGGCGGGCCGTCGCCCGGCTCACGCCGTCCCGGCGGGGCTCCGGCTAGGTTCAGCGCGTCTTGCGCCGGGGGCGGCCGCGGTGGCCTGACCCGGGATTGAGGGCCGGCCGGAGGCAGGGCGGCCCTCAGTCCCAGGTCAGAGACGAGGGTTGACGTGGATCTTGGGCCCGGGGCCGGCCCCGCGGGGCGGCTGCCCGCCAGGACGTCGCCGACCTGGCCGAGCCCGACGGTCGCCGCCACCAGGGGACCCGGGTTGACCGATCCGGACGAGTAGTGCCCGATCACGCCGTCCAGGGCGGGGGAGGCGCTCAGGATGCCGACCGCCGTGATGTCCTTGAGCACCATCGTGCGGGTGTCGATGAGGCTGGGCGTGGCGGACAGGCCCACGAACACGATCCGTTTACCCGGCTCGACGAGTTCCAGCGCCAGGGCGGGCAGCTCGACCCCGGTGGAGCAGTCGATGATCGCGTCGAACGGCAGGGCGGGGAGCCCGGCCGCGGTCCACGCGCCGTGCACGCCGAGCGTCCGCGCGAACTCCAGCGACGGCTGGGTCAGGCCCAGGACATGGACCTCGGCCTCCTGGGCCAGCGCGAACTGGGCGACGAGCAGGGCCATCGTGCCCGCGCCGAGGACCAGGACCGTGTCCCCCGGCTCCAGGCCGGCGGCCTGGACGGCCCGCAGGGCGCTGCCGCCCGGCTCGACCATCGCCCCGGCCACCGGGCCGACGCTGTCCGGCAGCGCGCGCAGCGCGGTGACCGGCACCGGAAGCTGCTCCGCGAGGGCGCCCGGCCAGCCGCCGCGGACGCCGATCTCGAAGCGGTCCTCGCAGACGTGCTGCCGCCCGGTCCGGCAGCGGGGGCAGTGGCCACAGCCGAGCATGGTGTCGCCGGTGACCCGCTGGCCCGCCCAGGCCGGATCCACCCCGTCGCCGACCGCGGACACGGCGCCGCACCATTCGTGCCCGAGCCGCATAGGGTACGTCGCGTGGCCCTGATGCAGGTACGCCATGTGACCGGTGAAGAACTCGACGTCGGTCCCGCACACGCCGGCCCGCTGGACGTCCACCACCACCTGGCCGGGCTCCGCGGCTGGAGGCTCGACCTCGGCCACGGTGAACTGGCCGGGGCCGGTGAGTACGAACGCTCGCATGCCCGCCCTCCCGGGTCCGGGCGGCGGCCCTGCAGGAGTAGGCCCGCGCGCCGGACGCTGCGATCCTAGCGTGACGGTGATTGCCCTCAGGGAACCGTGCTTGCCGTCAGGGAACCGTGCTTGCCGCTAGGGAAGGGAAAACCATGGACCGTACTGCCGTCATCACCGGGGGAGCCAGCGGCATCGGGCGCGCCAGCGCGGAGCGCCTGGCCCAGGATGGGATCACCGTGGTCACCCTAGACCGGTCGCAGGACGCGGACGTGGTGGCCGACGTCACCGACGCCGCGGCGGTGGCCGCGGCCCTGGCCGGGATCGGCCCGGTGGACATCCTGGTCAACTCGGCCGGCATCGTCGGCCCGAACAAGCCGCTCTGGGAGGTCAGCGACGACGAGTGGGCCACGACGTTCGCGGTGAACGTGACGGGCACGTTCCACATGTGCCGGGCCGTCGTGCCGGGCATGCGGGACCGGGGCTGGGGGCGAATCGTCAACCTGGCCAGCATGGCCGGGAAGGACGGCAACCCCCGGCTCGGGGCTTACTCGGCCACCAAGGCCGCCGTGATCGGGCTGACCAAGTCGCTGGGCAAGGAACTGGCCACCAGCGGCGTCCTCGTCAACGCGATCGCGCCCGCGGTCATCGAGACGCCGATGAACGCCACCAACACGCCCGAGGTGCTCGAGTACATGACCAGCCTTATCCCGATGCGCAGGATGGGGCGGCCCGACGAGGTCGCGGAACTCGTGGCCTGGCTGGCCTCGGACAAGTGCAGCTTCTCGACCGGCGCCGTGTACGACATGAGCGGCGGCCGGGCCACCTACTGAGTCAGCCCAGGTGGCGCTGAAGCCCATCAGCGGCGTCGTCGCCCTGATCAGGAGAACACCTACTCCCGGCCGGGGCGGCGCGCCCTCGGGCGTGGCCAGGCAGACCGGCAGGCCACCCTGGCCGCCCGGCATCGTCCTGTCCGTCATGCGCCCCTCCGCGCTCCCCCCGCGGTGCCGCCCCGGGGGACGCCCCCGACCCGCGGCGAAACCCGCTCAGCCTAATCACCCGGCTCTGACTGGGGGCGGTAAAGGCTGCTTGACCTAAAACTGGCCGCCTGGCCGTGCCACCCGAAACCGCCGCTGGTAATTGCGCCCGGTAATTGCGGCCCGGTAATTGCGGCCCGGGAAATGTGGCCCGGGAAATGTGGCAGGAAGGGCGATCGTGCGGCGGGACGTTGGCCCCGGCCATGGCGTGCCTGGCGGCCGGCCTGTGGCTGCTGGCCGGCACCCGCCTTCAGCCGGATGTTCCCCGGAGATAACCGCTGCGGCGCTGGCCGTGTTCTGTCTTGTCCGGGCGGCCCAGGTGCGCCGCCGGTCCGGCGGGTGGCGGTGACGGCCGTCCTGCTCAGGCGGGTGCGCGTACCACCGCGGTGGCATACCACTCTTCCTTCTTCGCTGATAGCCCCCGGAATGGGCTAGCGCTCACGGCATTTCTGTCCGATCATGACGTCAATGGCCACCCGGATCCGCCCCCATTGCCTGGCGTCCGGGTGAGGGGGAGGGAAGTTTCATGCTGGATGTCTTTTATGGTGCCTTTTCGCCGGCCTGCTTCGCGCTCCTGGGGCTGTGGCTCGTCATCGTGCAGATCCGCCTGCGTGAGTGGCAGGGAAGCGCGGTACACCGCCGGCGGGCTTATGGCGTCGCCCTGCACTTCGCCCTGCCGGGCATCATGAGCCTGCTGGCTCTGGTCAATCCGCAGGATTCCGCGTTCTGGCGGATTTCGTTCGCCATCGTCGCGCTCGGCGGGGCGGTCGTGCTGGCCACGGTCCGGGGCTTTCCGCTCCGCAGTGCCGCGGCCGGCCAGCCTGGCGCGGCCGGCGCCGACGTTCCGGCCCACCCCGATCAGCTGGGCCTGGCCGCGTACATCGCCGGCATTCTGATTTACGTTCTTATCGGGGTGCTGGCCTTTGCGGGTGGATTGGCCGCGCTGCGCACCGAAGCCATACTGCTGACCCTTCTGCTATTCCTGGGTTTCAACGCGGCATGGCTGCTGTTGTTCGACGACCGTTATCCCTCGCACGGGCGGCCTCCGGCCACGGCCCTGTGAGCGTGCCCCGCATCGGCCCGCCGCACCCGGGCAGGCCCCCCGGCCGATAGCGTGCCGGGGGAGGAATCGCGATGCGGCTGGTGGTGGCGGGCTCCGGGATCGTGGGCAGCGCCTGCGCGTACGTGGCGGCGGGCCTGGGCGCGCAGGTCACGCTGATCGACGCGGCCCGGCCTGGCCAGGCGACCGCGGCAGGTGCGGGGATCATCTGCCCCTGGACCGCCGGCCTGGACGATCCGGCCGGGTACGCCTTCGGCTGCGCCGCCGCCCGGGCGTACCCCGCGCTGGTCGCGGAACTCGCCGGGCTGGGGGAGGCGGACATCTCCTACCGCCAGGTCGGGGCCCTCGTGGTGGCCGATGATGACGATCAGCTGGAGCAGGCCAGGGCGGGGCTAGAGGCCCGGTACGCCGGCCACCCCGAGATGGGGCACATCCAGGTCCTCACCGGGGCCGGGGCGCGGGACCTATTCCCGCCGCTGCGCCCGGACCTGGCCGCGGTGCACATCCCGGGTGCCGCCCGGGTGGACGGGCGGAAAGTCACCGGCGCCCTGATCAGGGCCGCGCGCCGGGCCGGCGCCACGGTCATGACGGCCCCCGCGGAGCTCGCATGCCGCGGTGGCCGGGTGGCCGGCGTGCTGGCCGGCGGTGAGCTGATCGAGGCCGACGCCGTCGTGGCGGCCACCGGCGCGTGGACGCCGTCCTTCGTGGAGCCGGCCGGTGCCGTCGTCCGGGTCACCCCGCAGCGGGGCCAGATCGTGCACCTCTCGCTCGGATCGGCCGGCACGGGATCGGCCGGCACGGTATCGGCCGGCACGGGCGAGTGGCCGGTGATCCTGCCCGCGGGCAGCGGCCATTACCTGCTCGCCTTCGATGACTCCCGGGTGGTCGCCGGGGCGACCCGCGAACCGGGGGCCGGGTTCGACTACCGGGTGACCGCCGCGGGCCTGGCTGAGGTGCTCGCGCAGGCCCTGGCCGTGGCGCCCGGCCTCGATGCCGCGACGTACCTGGAAACCCGGGTGGGCTTCCGCCCGGCCGGCCCGGACACCCGGCCGCTGCTCGGCCCGGTGGCCGCCGTGCCCGGGCTGTTCGTCGCCACCGGCCTGGGCGCGGAAGGGCTCACGATGGGGCCCTACGCGGGCGGCGTCGCCGCCCGGGCCGCCCTCGGCCTGGACCCGGGCCTCGACCTCACCCCGTTCGACCCGCTGCGCTGACCACCAGCAGGAGCGCAGTCAGCCGATGGTGACCAGGGCGGTCACATCGTCAGCGGGCAGCGGCCCGTCCGTCACGGCTGTGACCTCGATCTCCAGGAGTTCCGCCGCGCCGCCGTACGTGGACAGGAATGCCGTGTCGGCCGCGTCCCGGCCGGTGGCGATGCGGACCAGGCTGGCCCGCGGGGCGAGCAGGGTGGCGTCCACCACCCGCCAGGCCCCGCCGACCAGCGCCTCGGCCACGGCGTGGAAATTCCATCGGCTGCAGCCCGGGCGCGTAGACGGCCGCCTGCCGGGCCGGGATGTCCATGGCCCGCAGCAGGGCGATGACCAGGTGAGCGTAGTCCCGGCAGACCCCCTGCCGGCGCAGCAGCGTCTCCACCGCCCCGTCGGTTGGCCCGCTGCTGCCCGGCACGTAGTGCAGCCGCGTGCCGACCCACGAGGACACCGCGGCGAGCAGTTCCGGACCGGGGCGCAGGCCGGCGAACTCCGACTGGGCCACCGCGATCAGCCGGTCCGACTCGGCGTACCGGCTGGGCCGCAGGAACGCGAACCGGTCCGCGTCGGTCACCGCCGGAGCGTCCGCGGTGCCGTGGACGGTGGCGGCGTACCTGATCGCCACCCGTCCCGGGTCCACCGTCAGGACATGGGCGCGGCCACCGCCGGCCATGGCCACCTCGCGGGCCGTCACCGGCTCCCCGTCGCAGGTGATGGCCAGGTTCTCCTCGACCTTGGTGCCGGCCATGCCGGGCACCGCGACCTGCAGGACCATCTCGAGGGGCTGGTAGGCCTGCAGCACCAGGCGCGCGCCTGCGGCGGGGGGAGTTCGCGTCCATCGGACCAGTATGCGGACCTGCCTGGCGCTCCTGCCCGGCGCTCCCGCCGGGCGCTCACGCCCGGCCGCCGTGGCCTCCCACCACACTGGCGCGCGCCCACGTACGGTAGGACGGTGGCGACTTTCGACGACGTAGCCCGGCTCGCCCTCGCCCTGCCCGAGGTCACCGAGAACGAGCGTCACGGGAACCGGACGTGGTTCGTCGCGGGGAAGGCCTTCGCGTGGGAACGGCCGTTCGGCAAGGCGGACCTCAGGCGGTTCGGCGACGAGACGCCACCCGGGGGCCCGATCCTCGCGGTCCGGGTCGGGGACCTCGGCGAGAAGGAGGCTGTCCTCGCCGCGAACCCGGACGCCTTCTTCACGATCCCGCACTTCGACGGCTTCTCCGCGGTGCTCATCCAGCTGCCGGACGTCCCGGACCAGGCCCTGCGCGACGCGCTCACCGACGGCTGGCTGGCCCGGGCTCCAGCGAAAGTCGCGGACGCCTACCTCAGGGACCGCTAGGAGAGTCAGCCCAGGCAGTCCCGGATGGCGCGCACGTAGGCCTCGGAGCGGTCGGAGCCGATGATGCCGGGCGCCATCCTGTTCATCATGTAGCTGATGGTGGTCCGGCGGTCGAGGTCCATGATGATCACCGAGCCGCCCCATCCGCCCCAGTAACAGGCCCGGCCCTGCGGCACATAGGGCACCGTCTCGGTCTCGGGCAGCGCGTACCCGATCCCGAAGCGCAGCGGCACGCCGAGCACGAGATCGGTGCCGTGGCTCTGCTCGTCGAAGATCAGCGCGATGGTGTCCGCCGACAGCAGCCGCACCCCGTCCGCCACGCCATCCAGGGCGAGGGCCCGCAGGATGCGGGCCACCGAGCGGGCGTTCCCGTGGCCGTTGAGCGCGCCCAGCTCGGCGTGCCGCCAGGCCGCGGTGTTCGCCGCCGCGGCGTCGGCCACCGGCCCGGTGAACGTCTTGTAGACGGGGCTGCCGGGATCCAGGCTGGCCAGGTCGAAAGGCAGCGGGGGCGGCGGCGTGACGGGCGCGATCCGGTCCCAGTCCGCCTCGGCCGCGCCGATCTGGAAGTCGGCGGCGAGCGGCCCGGCGATCTCCCCGGCCACGAAGGCCTTCAGGGATTGGCCGCTGACCCGGCGTACCAGCTCCCCGACCAGGTGGCCCTGGTTCTGCGCGTGATAACCCGACGCGGTCCCCGGTTCCCACCAGGGCGCCTGGGCGGCGAGCCGGCGGGTGGCCTCATCGGTGTCGTACATGTCCTGCGTGGTGAACGGGGCGTCCCAGCCGGACACGCCCGACGTGTGGCTGAGGATGTGCCGGACCTCGATGCGCTCCTTGCCGTTCTCGGCGAACTCGGGCCAGTACTTGGCCACCGGAGAGTACGGGTCGAGCTGGCCCCGGTCGGCGAGCATCAGGGCGGCCAGGTTGGTCACGGTCTTGGTGGTGGACCACACGTTGGTGATCGTGTCCTCCGCCCACGGCCTGCCGTGCCCGGGATCGCACCAGCCACCCCAGATGTCCACGACCGTCCGGCCGTCGACGTCCACCGCGATGCTCGCGCCGGTCTCGTTACCGGATTCGAGCTGCCCGGCCAGCACGTCCCGGACCGGCTCGAATTTCGCATCGCAGGTTCCGTGCACATCCACCATCGGGGTCAGCCCTTCCTCATTGAACGACCTGACTCGGCGAGCAGCAGCAGTCCGATACGAACCGTTAGAGAAATAGATAACGGTCTGTTCGCTGAACTCTCGCATGTGCGGGAGCGGGACGCCAGGTGGGAGAGCCGCCGGCGGAAATTCAGTTGCCGTGCCCGGCCCGGGCTGGCAGCCTCGGGCGGACAGGCCCGGAGCCGGTGATGCCGGCCGAGCGGAAGGAGGGACATCGATGTTTGCGCCCGTTGCGGACTTCACGCTGCCCTCCCTGACCGCTCGCCCGAGGAGCACCACCCGTGCCCGATCCTGCCTTCCGCCGCCGCAAGCGGCGATTTGACGACGACGAACCCACCTTCGCCAAGCGCAGCCGGCACCGTTCCGCGCTGCCCGCCCTGGAGACCATCGACGCCGCCGACGGCCTGCCCGAAGGCGACCGCTGGTCCACCTGGGACCAGTCCACCGCCGGTGACCGGGGCCCCAGGCCCTACCCGGGCTGGCTCGTCACCGACCTGGCCGCGGTCGACACCGAGCTGGGGATCCTGAAGACCGGCAAGGAAGCCGACGTCTTCCTGCTGCGCCGGGGCCTGCCGGGGGGCGGGCGCTCCTGCCTGCTGGCCGCCAAGCGGTACCGGGACGCCGGCCACCGGATGTTCCAGCGCGACAGCGCCTACCTCGAGGGCCGGCGGGTCCGTGAATCCCGCGACACCCGCGCGATGGCCCAGCGCACCGCGGCCGGGCGGCAGATGATCGCCCGGCAGTGGGCGAACGCCGAGTTCGCCGCCCTCGCCCAGCTGCAGCGCTCGGGGGCGCCGGTGCCGTACCCGGTTCAGGTCCACGGGACTGAGCTGCTGCTGGAGTTCATCGGGGAGGCTGACGGCACCGCCGCGCCGCGGCTGGCCGAGCTCCGCCCCGCGGGCCGCGAGCTGGCCGGACTGTGGGACCAGCTCGTGGCGGCGACGGCCGTCCTGGCCGCCCACGGCCTGGCCCACGGCGACCTGTCCGCGTACAACCTGCTGGTCCACCGGGGCAGGCTCGTCATGATCGACCTGCCGCAGGTCGTGGACGTGATCGCCAATCCGCGCGGTGCGGAGTTCCTGGACCGGGACGCCGCCAACGTGGCGCGGTGGTTCTCGGCGCGGGGGCTCAGCGGGGTGTCGCCGGCCCCCGAGGACCTGCCGGCCCTGCTGCGCCGGGAGGCGCGGCTCGGCGGGTAAGCGCCCCCGGCCGGCGGTCAGCGCGGCGGTCAGCGCGGCGGTCGGCCGGCGGTCGGCCGGCGGTCAGCCGGCCATGGCGGCGGTCAGCGCGGCGCGTTCCGCCTCGCTGAACGGGACCGGTTTGCGGGCCCGCCGGTCCCAGCGGACGGTCACGACCCGGGCCTCGGCGGCGAGCCCGCCCGCGGCCGTGAGGATGGTCTCGCGGGTGGTCAGGCTGGTGGTGCCGAGGCGCTCCACCTCGAGGCGTACCGTGACCCGCCGCTGCGGGTAGCGGACCTCCGCGCGCAGGTCCACCTCGATCCGGGCCACCACGTAGTCCGGCTCGCCGCCGAAGGTCCGTGCGAAGAACGCGTCCCGGCCCTCCTCGAGGTAGGTCAGGAAGACCGCGTGGTTGACATGCCCCAGGGCGTCCGTGTCCCGCCACCGGACGTCGACCTGATGCTCGAACATCGCGTCCATCTGCTCACCCCTTAGCGGCCTCCCGGCATCATGCCAGCCGGGGCGGTCCGGGGGTCGCCAGCCAGGCGGGCGTGCAGGTGCATGTCGTGCCAGCCGTCGCGGTGCAGTGACTCCCGCCGCTTAGTCCCCTCGAGCGGGTAGCCCGCGTGCTCGGCGACCCGGCACGAGGCCGGGTTCATCGTCGAGTGAGCCAGCTCGACCCGGTGCAGGCCGAGATGGTCGAACAGCCAGGCGCTCAGCGCGCACAGGGCCCGCGCTGCCACCCGGTGGCCACGGGCGACGGGCACCACCCAGTAGGACACTTCCGCGAGGCCCTCAGCCAGATCCAGCCGGCGCAGGCTGATCTGCCCCAGGAGGCCGGACGGACCGTCGATGGCCCAGCCGGCGCCGCTCTCCTCAGCCCACCGCCCTGGCCACGAGCCCACCCAGACCTGCGCTTCCGGCTCGTTCATCGACCGGTTATGCCAGCGCTGGATGCCGGGGTCGGAATAGGCCCCGGCCACGGCGGGCGCGTCCGGCGCCTGCCAGGGCCGCAGCACGAAGCCGTCCTGTTCCAGCACCGGCTGGCGCAACCGCGCGAGGGAACCGGGCGCAACGGCGGGGGTCACGAGTCGCGGCACTGCCTCATTATGGACGGGGTCATCAGGGACGGGGGGCTGACACTGCCGCCCGGCCCCGGGTGACCTACCAGGGCACGGGGGTCCCGTCCCAGGACAAGAACTCGCCGGTGGGGCCGTCGTCCGGCAGCAGGGCCAGCCGGACGGCCGCCTCGGCCGCCTCGGCCGGGTCCCCGTCGCTGGCGGCGGCCCGCGGGGCCAGGTCGGTCTTCCGCAGCCCCGGCGCGAGCGCGTTCACCCGGAAACCCTCCGGGGCCAGGGCCTGGGCGTAGAACAGGGTCAGCGCGTTCAGCGCCGTCTTCGACGACCGGTACGCGGCGCCCGAGCCCGCCGTGCTGAACTGGGCGTCCGGGCCGGTGCTCCAGGTCAGTGAGCTGGTCCCGCTGGAGATGTTCACGATCCGGGGCCGCGGGGAGCGCCGCAGCGCCGGCAGGAACGCGTTGGTGACCGCGAGCACCGCGAACAGGTTCGTCTCGTAGGTCCGCCGGAAGGTCTCGAGGTCCGCGTCGGGCGGGGTGGCGCCATCGATCATGACACCGGCGTTGTTGACCAGGATGTCCAGGTTCCCGACCTGCTGGGCCGCGTCGGCGATGCTCTTGGCTTCGGTAACGTCGAGGACCAGGAGGCGTGCGCCGCCGCCGATCTCGTTGACGGCCCGCTGTCCCCGCTCCGCGTCGCGTGATCCGGCGTAGACGGTGTGCCCGGCCGCGGCCAGCTGCCGGGCGATCTCCTTGCCGATGCCCTTGTTGGCGCCGGTGACCAGTGCGGTGAAGTTGTTCATGGGGTCGATCCTGCCCGCCGGCGGGCTGGGCGACCTCAGCGGGGAGCGCAATCTGGCCCGCCGGCGTTTCCTGCAGCCCGGCCTCCGCCGGAGTTCCGGCGCCGGGGAGTTCAGCCATATCGCGGTCGCCCGGCTGCGCAGCGCCGCCGACCGTTACCCCCGTGACGCAAGGCTGGCCTGCCTGCTGGCGGAGCTGCGGGCCGGGAGCGAAAAGTTCGCCCAGGTCTGGGAGACCAACCCGGTGCGCGCGCCGGGCCACCGGGTGAAGACGTTCGAGCACCCGGACGTCGGGCCGGTGCGCATCAGCTGTGACGTGCTGGTCGTCCCGGACGATGACCAGCAGGTGGTCTTCATGACCGCGGACCCGGGCACCCCGTCGGCCCGCGCGCTGCGGCACCTCCTGCGCGCGAGCGGCTCAACCGGCCCGGCGCCCGGGTCACGTCGATCATGGTCAGCGTCGACATTTCACGCGTAACGTGCGCCTTTCAGGGGTTTTTGGTCCGGTTTGGCGAACGTTCCGCGTGAAAAGTGGGCGGGAGGGACCAGTGTGACTGGAGGGGCTCACCCCGGGGCTGGTCACGGTCGCGGGGGATTCACAGGGGGAGGAGGCCGGCGGTTGAGGGGGTGAATCCGCAACCATTGACGTAGAAGGGGCGCAGGTGCTCTTCGAAGTCGACGTGCAGCCACTCGCAGCCCGCCCGGCGTGCTTCCCGGACCGCGACGGCCACCAGCCCGGCGCCGATTCCCCGCCGCCGCGACGCGGCGGCGACCATGGTGTCGAGGATGAAAGCGTGGCCGCCCCCGTCCCACGCTACGTTCACGAACCCGGCGAGATCACCGCCCTCCCGCGCGCACACCCAGCCCAGGCTGTGGCGTTCCACCTGGGCCCGCCAGTCCCGGGGGGCGGCACCCCCGTCATCCGTCGCCGCCCGCCGCCGCCGCCCGCGCCGCCGCCGCCTGGGCCGCCGAAAGCCTCCGCGTGCAGCGCGTCCACTTCGGTGCTGTCGAAAGGCCCGCGCCATTCGTAGGCGATCACGGATTACGCGGCGTGCCCGGCCACCTTCTGCACCACCATCCGCACGATCACGCGGTGCATACCCGGGGCATCGGGGCCCGGATCGGTGCCGTCGTATGTGCGGGACAGCTGGATGTGCAGCAGCCGGCCGGGGTCGGGGGTCATCGTCACCCGGCCGCGGAGCTCCACGTAATTCTCCGGGTCGGCGGAGTCCAGGACGCTGACGCTGACCCGGGGGTCGCGGAGCATGTTGCGGTGCTTCACGCGTCCTTCCACGGTGGAGAACACCAGGTCATCCCCGTCGCGGCCGACCCACATCGCGGAGCTGTGCGGGCTGCCGTCGGGGTTGATGGTGGCGAGGACCGCGTAGTTCGGCCCATCCAGCAGCTCCAGCGTCGCCGCGTTGAACGAGATAGCCATGACGGCACCGTAACAACGGGCCGCCGGGGATCATGTGCACGTGCACAATTCGCGGGTCCAGGTCAGGTCCGCCCGCCAGGGTGATGCCGCCGCTGTCGCCCGCCTCGCCGGAGAGCTCGCGCAGTCGTTCGCGTTTTCCAGGGAGAAGTTCGACCTGAGCTACCCAGCCCTGCTGGCCTCGCAGGGCGCCTGCCTCCTGGTGGCCGCCGCGGGCGGCGACTGCGTGGGCTACGTACTCGGGCCGCGCCCTTCTACCGGGCCCTGGGGTACCGGGAATCGGCGGCCTACCTGCGCAAAATACTCACGGATCAGGCGCCGTGACCGGGTCCCGGTGGCTGGAGTCCGGGGATCACCCGGAGGACCGGCCGGGGTCCGCGGCTAGCTCACGTCACACTTATTTAACTTGACAGCTAATTAACTGAGTGGTCAAATACTACTACTCAGGGATCGGCGTGTGCGGGAGGGTCCGGATGGCAGTGACGCAGGATCAGCTCGATACCACCTTCACGGCCCTGGCGGATCCGACCCGCCGGGCTATCGTGGCCCGGCTGGCGCAGGGAGATGCCACGGTGAACGAGCTCGCCGCGCCCTTCGACCTGACCCTGCCCGGGATCTCCAAGCACCTGAAGGTGCTCGAACGCTGCGGACTCATCTCGCGGACCCGGCGGGCCCAGTTCCGGCCCTGTCATCTCGAGGCCGGGGCGCTCGATCCGGCCGCCGCGTGGATCGACGACCACCGCCGGATCTGGGCTGAGCGGTTCGACAAGCTCGACGCTCACCTGCGCGAAATCCAGCGCGCCCCGGATGACGGCCCCCGGGCTGGCCCCGCGGCCGGCCCGGCACCTGCGAACGAAAGGAACCGGCAATGAGCGACACCACGGCGGGACCGGCTGAACTCGTCTTCACCAGGGTCTTCGAGGCCCCTCGCGAGCTCGTGTTCCAGTGCATGACCCAGCCGGAGCACCTCACCCACTTCTGGGGCCCGGCCGGGACCAGCGCCCCGATCGAGCACATCACGGTGGACCCGAGGCCGGGCGGACCGTTCGAGACCGTCATGATCAATGACGCCGACGGCAGCCGTTATCCCACCCGGGCGGTGTTCGACGAGGTCGTGAAGCCGGAACGGCTCGTGTGGACCGAGTCCCACTCCGGGATGACGGTGACCGTGACCTTCACGGACCTCGGCGCCCGCACCGGGGTCGAGATCCGCCAGGTCCGGGTGCCTGAGGCGTTCCGGTCCGCGGAGGCGCAGGCCGGCTTTCTCACCTCGCTGGACCGCTTCGCCCGCTACCTCGCGGCCCTCATCCCCGGTCCCGGCGGCCCCGGCCCGGAGCAGCCGCGATGACCGCCGCCGACGCGCCGGCCGCGGACATCACCAGGCTGATCGCCGGGGAGCGCCGCGAGCTGGCCGCGGTCCTGGCCGGCCTGCCGGCGCAGTCGTGGGACTCGCCGACGCTGTGCGCCGGCTGGCGGGTCCGCGAGGTCGTCGCGCACATCACGATGCCGTTCCGGTACCGGCCCCCGCGGTTCGCGGCCGAGATGATCAGGTCGCGGGGGAACTTCAACCGGATGGCCGACCGCTGCGCCCGCCGGGACGGGATGGCCCCGCCCGGCCAGCTGGCCGCGGCCCTCCGGGACAACGAAAACCATGCCTGGAAGCCTCCCGGCGGCGGCTACCAGGGTGCGCTGACCCACGACGTGATCCACGGGCTGGACATCACCGTGGCCCTGGGCCTGCGCCGCCGGGTTCCCCCGGAACGCCTGGCGATCGTCCTGGACGGTATCACCGCCACCAGGTCGGCCCGGTTCTTCGGCACCGATCTCGGCGGGATCCAATTGCGGGCCGACGACCTCGACTGGTCGCTCGGGGCCGGAGAGCCCCTGTCCGGCTCGGCCCAGGATCTCGCGCTCGTCGTATGCGGCCGGAAGCTCCCGCCCGGGCATCTGCGCGGCGCGCCCAGCGCCCGGTTCACCGGGGTAACAGGCCGCGAAGCGGGAACCACTTAGGGTGATCTGATCATTACGGGGAGCCGGATGGGGGCGGAGTGGCGTTCCGGCAGGTGTCCGCGCTGGGCCGGTCCCAAAGCGCGTACGACCGCTTCTCGGCCGCCACCGACCTGCCACTGACGATTCTGGCGGTGCTGTGGCTGCTGGTGCTGGTGCTCCCGCTCGTGCTGCACCTCCCGGCCGGCGTTGACTGCACGCTCAACCTCATCGACCTCGGCGTGTGGGCGGTCTACGTGGCCGAGTACCTGGTCCGGCTGTACCTGGTCCCGTCCCGCAAGCGGTTCGTCACCCACCATCTGGTCGATCTCGCGGTGGTCGTCCTGCCGTTGCTCCGGCCGCTCCGGGCCCTCCGGCTGCTGCGCCTGTTCGACCTGGCCCGGGCCGGTGTGGTCCTCGTCAACGCGCTCAAGCGGGTCCGGGAGATCCTCACCCACCGGGGCCTGCACTTCGTCCTGCTGGCCGCGACCGGGATCGTGGTGGTCGCGTCGGGCGTGGAACTGGTCTTCGAGGAGCACGCGCACGGCGCGAACATCCACAACTTCGGCGAATCGCTGTGGTGGGCCATTGTCACCGTGACCACGGTGGGGTACGGCGGCTATTACCCGGTTACCAGTGGCGGCCGCTGCGTGGCCGTCCTGCTGATGCTGGTCGGCATCGGGCTGATCGGGGCGCTGACCGCCACGATCGCGAGTTACTTCGTGGAAGAAAAAGCCGGCCAGGAAAAGGCCGACCTAAGCCAGCGGCTGGAGCGTATCGAGGAAATGCTGGCCCAGTTCCTGGCCCGGCAAGACAAAACAGGCTGAATGGCTGCATCGGGGCGGCGTAACCTGTCGGGAGGACTTAGTCGTGCGGCCCGGCGGCCGGCCGCAGCTCACCGGGGGAGCAGTCCGCTTGATGGCCGGCCACTGCCCACGGGGAGCAGCGATGTACGAGCCCTACCCGTCCACGCCAGAGGGCGCAGTACCGGAGCCGTCCCGCACGGAACGACCGCCCTCGGTCCGCAACGCGGTCCGGCTCATGTACGCCGGCGCCGCGCTGAGCGCGATCGTGGTCATCGTCACGCTGGTGAGCATCGCCAGCCTCAAGAGCGCCATCCTGACGAAATACCCGCATTACACCTCGACGCAGGTGCACAACGCCGAGGTGGCCGCGGTGGTCGCCTCGGTGATCGGGGGCGTCATCGCGGTCGGCCTGTGGCTCTGGATGGCCTGGGCCAACGGCCGGGGCCGCCAGTGGGCCCGCATCGTCGCCGCGGTGTTCTTCGGCATCAACACCCTCGACCTGATCTTCTCGTTTGCCCGGATCCATGCCCTGGGCTCCGTGATCGTCAGCATCCTGGTCTGGCTCGTCGGCCTGGGCGCGATCGTGTTCCTGTTCAATAAGCAGTCCGCCCCGTTTTTCGCGCAGCGGTCCGGTCCGCGCTAGCCCAGTCGTCCCGGGTGATCCGGTACTGGTCCCACTCGCGGCCCACCTCGGTCACCGGCCCGGCGAAGGCCCAGCCGGCCCGCCGGAAGACCGCGCGCATGGCGGCGTTCGCGGGGTCGGTGGCGCCCTCCACGACCTGCGCTGCGGCGTGGTCGAACAGCCAGCCGGTGAGCAGGTCCAGGGCTTCGCGGCCATAACCCTGGCCCCGGGCGTGCTCGCGCAGGCCGATCCCCACGTCGAAGGTGCCGGGGGGCAGCGGGCGGCCCGGGGGCACGAACGTCTGGATGCGCCCGATCAGCGTCCCGTCCAGGTCGATGGCCAGGTCGATGGCGCCGTCCACCAGGCGTCCCGAGCGCCCCAGCCGGCCCCGGAAGGCTGCCTCGTCGGGAAGCGCGGCGATGACCATCGGACCGGCCTCGACCATGGCCTGCCATTCCCCGTCGATCTCGCCGGGCCGGAGCGGCCGCAGCAGCAGCCGGGGCCCGCGGATCTCGACGCTGCCGGTCACGGGGCCCCAGCCTCGTCACGCAGGGACTCGAGCCGCTTCTGGGACAGGGCGTTCATCCGCTCCCAGGACGGCGAGGAGCCGATGATGTGTGAGGACAGCAGGGCCACGGCGGCCACGCTGCTGGGCCGCTCGGCGGGGGCGGTGTCCGGGCGGCTGCTGGCGGCCCAGTCCGCCATCGCGCCGGCCAGCTCCGCGACCCGCGGGTCGGCCGGATCCCAGTCGAAGGCCTGGTCACCCAGGACGTAGATCCGGCGGAACTCCGGATCGTCCAGCGCGGCCCGCTTCACGCTGACCCATTCGGGGATCACCTCCGGGGAGAGCGCCACCGCCAGGATCCAGGCATCCCGCTCGATCTGCACCGTGCGCTCGCTGACGCCCATGGCGCGGAGCTCGTCGAGGATGTCCACGATCCCCGGCGGCAGGAACAGCCGCTCACCGCCGGCGAGCTCAGCGATCTTCCGCCGGTGCTGGGTGAGCTCGCGGATCCTGGCCCTCAGCGCCTCGTCGATCTGCGTGACGGCTTCCCCGAACTCGCCGGGCTCGGCGTCGAGGAGCTCCTGGACGCGGACCAGCGGCACGCCCGCCTCCGCCAGGGTCTTGATCCGGATCAGGTCGACCACGGCGCGCCCGTCGTAGCGCCGGTAGCCCGAGGCATCCCGGCCGGGCTCGGCGAGCAGCCCGCGCTGGTGGTAGTGCCGGATGGCGCGCACCGTCACCCCCGTGTAGTCGGCCAGCTGGCCGATGGTGAGCATCGTTAACCTCCCCGGTTGTACAGGGCGCGGGCCCAGAAGTACCCACCTAGTGTGATGCCCGCGCACCAGGCGATGGCAAGGACCGCGCTGCTGCCGATCGGGGTGCCGGTCAGCAGTCCCCGCAGCGTGTCGGTGATGGGCGTGAACGGCTCGTGCTCGGCGAACCAGCGCACCCCGCCGGACATGGACCTGGCCGGGATGAAGGCGCTGCTGAGGAAGGGCAGGAACGCGGGGATCAGCGCGAGGCTGTTCGCCCCGGCGGGTGTCTTGGCCAGGAGGCCGAACGCCACCGTGAGCCAGGTGAGGGCCACGGTGAGCAGGGCGAACATGCCGGCTGCCGCGATCCACGCCACCGGGCCGGCGGAGGGCCGGAAACCCAGCAGCAGCGCGACCCCGACGACCAGGACCGCGCTGATCATCGTCCGGATCAGGCTTCCGGTCACCTGGCCGGTGAGCACCGACCCGCGGGCGATGGCCATCGTGCGGAACCGGGGGATGATGCCGGTGCGCATGTCGGTGCAGACGTTCACCGCCGTCGCCTCGGCCGCGAAACCGGCGGTCATGACCAGGATGCCGGGCGCGAGGAAGTTGACGTAGCTGACGCCGGCCAGCGGGCTGCCGAGCCCGGCGGACAGGGCGTGCCCGAAGACCCCCACGAACAGCAGCAGCAGGACGACCGGCACGGTGATGCCGCTGATCGTCATCATCGGGAAGCGCAGTGCGTGCCGCACGTCGCGGCGGAGCATCGTGGCCGAGTCGCGGGCGGCCAGGGTGAGAGCAGTCATCGGGGACCGTCCTGTCCGGTGTTTTGCTGTCGGGTGCCGTGCTGTCCAGTGCCATCGGGCCCGGTGCCGTCGCGCCCGGTGCGGGGCTGGCCGGTAAGGGCGAAGAACACGTCGTCGAGGTCGGGGGTGTGCACGGACACGGCCGGCTCGCGGATGGGCAGCGTCTCCAGCCGGTTCAGCAGGTCCTTGAGGGACCGCGCCCGGCCGTCATAGGGGACCTGGAGGACCAGGCCGGCCTGGTCGGCCGAGCCCTCGCCGAGCAGCCGGGCGGCCGAGTCCAGCGCGGCCGCATCGCTGAAGTGCAGGTCGATGCGGCCGCCGGGGATCTGGCGCTTGAGCTCGGCCGGCGCCGCGTCGGCGACCATCCGGCCGTGGTCGAGGACGCCGATCCGGCCGGCCAGCTCGTCCGCCTCGTCCAGGTTCTGCGTGGTCAGGAAGATGGTTACGCCCCGGGCGACCAGCTCCCGGATGATCTCCCACATGGTGCGGCGGCTGCGCGGGTCGAGGCCGGTGGTCGGCTCGTCCAGGAAGATGATCCGCGGGTCGCCGACGAGCGTCATGGCCAGGTCGAGCCGGCGCCGCATGCCGCCCGAGTAGGTCGCGGCCATCTTCCCCGCGGCCCCGGTCAGCTCGAACCGTTCGAGCAGTTCCGTGGCCCGCCGCCGCCCTTCGGCACGGCCCAGGTGGTGCAGGTCGGCCATGAGGATCAGGTTCTCCTGCCCGGTGAGCAGCTCGTCCACCGCGGAGAACTGGCCGGTGACCCCGATGGCCGCGCGGACCAGCTCCGGCTCGCTGGCGGGATCGTGGCCGCCCACCCGGGCGGTCCCGCCATCCGCGGTGAGCAGGGTGGACAGGATCTGGACGGTCGTCGTCTTGCCAGAGCCGTTGGGACCCAGCAGCGCGAATACGGTGCCTTCGGCGACGTCCAGGTCGATGCCGTCGAGCACCACCTGCTGGCCGAAGGACTTGCGGAGGCCCCGGACGGCGACCGCTGGCCGGGTCACCGTGCTGGCCGGTCTTACTGTCAGGTTCTGCATGCAGACGATGGTCCAACCCTGACGCAGGGTCAAGGTCAAGCCGTTCGTGCCGCGAGCTGGCGTGAGTGGGGGGACAGCTACCCGGCGGCGGAAGTCCAGTGCGAGCTCTGTCAACGGGAACTGCGTCGAGGTGGCCACTCTCTCCGCAGGTCGTATGGCCGTGCGTGACAGCAAAGACAAGAACGGCCCGATCCTGCGATTCAGCCGGGATGAGTGGAGCCAGTTCATCGGTGGGATCCAGGATGGGATCTCGCCGGACTCCTGAGTCGTGCTGGGGGCGGTGGCCGGCGCGCCGCGCTGGCCACCGCCTCGACCGGAGGAGAGCGCCCGGACCAGGCAAACGCTAGGGCCAGGGCCGTGTCGCCGACACTTCCACTGTTCTGACCCCGGCAGCGCGGGGCTCAGGCCGGAGGCGGGGGAGGGGCCGGGCCGGCCGCGCCTCGTCCGGCGGGCCGGGCGAGTGGTGCGGTGAAGCGGGCGAGGACCAGGGACGCGGCGATCAGGATGCCTGCGACGGTGATGCTGCGCAGGACCCCGACCTGGTCGGCCAGGAAGCCGATGGCCGGGGGACCGGCCAGGAAGGCCAGGTAGCCGATGGACGCGGCGGTGCTCACCCGGGGAGCGGCGTACCGGGGATCATCGGCGGCGGCGCTGAGCCCGACCGGGAAACCCAGCGACGTCCCGAGTCCCATCGCGATGGCGCCGGCCAGCGCGACCGGCAGGACCCTACCGAAGACGATCATGAGCAGCCCGGCGAGGGCGGTAGCGGAGCAGGCCCGCAGCATCCGCACCCGGCCGTAACGGTCGATGAGCCCGGGGCCGAACCAGCGGCCCGCGGTCATCGCGGCCAGGAAGAGGGCGAAGGTCAGGGTGCCCAGGACCGCCGGCGTGCGGTACCCGTCGATGACCCCGAGGCTCAGCCAGTCGTTCCCGGTCCCTTCGGTGAAGGCCATGCAGAGCACGAACAGCCCGATCAGCAGGGTTCTCGGATCGGTCCAGGCCGCCAGTGCGCGGCGCCGGGGCGTCACGGGGTCCGGGTGATCGGCGTCCGGGTGGTCGGCGGTGCGGGCGCTGGGCAGGAAGCGGCGCGCGGCGGCGGGTGCGGTCACGGCGATGATGAGCGCGGCGGCGATCAGGTGCACGGTGACCGGGACGTGGAGGGCGACCATGACGGCGCCGGTTCCGGCTCCCGCCACCGTGCCGATGCTCCAGCCGGCGTGGAATCTGGGCATGATGGACCGGCCCAGTTCGCGCTCCACCGCCGCGCCCTGCACGTTCATCGCCACGTCCCAGGAGCCGTTGCCGAAGCCGAAGAAGCTCAGGCCCGCCACCACCTCGGGGATGCCTTCCGGGCCCAGCCTGCAGCCCGCCGCGACCACGATCACGCCGGCGGCCACCGTCCACGCCATCACGACGACCGTGCGTCTTTCCCCCAGCCAGCCGATGATCAGGCCGGCCAGGGACGTCCCGAGGGCGGACCCGGCCGCCCCGCAGAGCAGGATGAGGCCGAGGACTCCCGGGCCGACCCTCAGCTCCTCGCGGACCTGGGGAATCCGGGAGGCCCAGCTCGCGTAGATGAACCCCGCGCTGACGAAGACCGCGTAGACCGCGTTCCTGGCGTTGCGGACCGGGACATCGACGTCGGCGGGGACGCGCGGGCGGCTGCCGGCGACCCTCATGACCTGGGGATCCGGGCCGGGCCGGACTCACGAGGGGAGCGACTTCCCGGGCGGCCACGCTGATAGGCAGGCCGGGAATCCATAGAGGCGAGTCTCGCATAACGCGCCCGCGTGCCATGGTGCAGGCTGGAGCCGTGAGCATCCCGTTCCCGTCACCCACCATCCGGGTGCCGTCACGCGCTGAAGTCTTCCTCGGCTACCTCGACTACTTCCGTTCCCGGCTGGTCAGCAAGCTAGAAGGTCTGCCCGCCAGCGAACTGCGCCGCAGCCGGCTGCCCTCCGGCTGGACACCGCTGGAGCTGCTCAGGCACCTCACGTTCGTGGAGATGCGATGGCTCGAATGGGGCTTCGAAGGCCGTGACGTCCCGGATCCCTGGGCTGACAGCCGGGACGGCCGCTGGTACGTCGCGCCGGGGGAGTCCCTCGCCGGCCTGGTCGCGGCCCTGGACGCGCAGGCGGCCCGGACCCGGGTCGTCGTGGACTCCCACGACCTGGCGGACGTCGGGCAGCCCGGGGAGCGATGGGACGGCGCCGATCCGCCGACGCTGGAGCGGGTCCTGTTCCACCTGCTGCAGGAGTACGCGCGCCACATCGGTCATCTCGACATCGCCAGCGAACTCGCCGGGGGGCCCACGGGCGAATAATGATTGGTCGGCTGCTGGTCAGTAGTAGCCCTTCTGCCCGTCGAGCAGTTCCCGGATGGCGTCCAGGTGACCGGCGTGCCGGGCGGTCTCCTCGACCATGTGGATCAGCATCCACCGCAGGGTGGCGGCGCCAGATTCGAAGTCAGGATGCCTGCCGGCCTCGTCCAGCGGATGAGCCGCGATGATCTCGTTGGACAGGGCGCATTGGCGCTCGTACTCCTGGACGAGCTGCGCCAGCGGAACGCCCGGGACCATCATGTCGGCGTCCTCGGGCCCGTCGAACTGCGGCCCGACGGCCGGGTGGCCCAGGAAGAGCACCTCGAACCAGAGGTTCTCGACCCAGCGCAGGTGGGAGACGACACCCGCCACCGTCATCAGCGGAGAGGACGGGAGAACCTGGCGATGGGCATCCGCGTCGGACAGCCCTTCGCATTTCATGGACACGATCGCCCGCTGCAGGTCGAGCCAGCCGACCAGCTGGGTTCGCTCATCGGCCACCAATGGAGGGCGCTGGCGGGCAGGCGTCATGGGCACCGACGTTACCGAACGCCCCCTTCCGCCGGGCGCGGCGCGCCCGAGCGCCAGAAGGCGTTCGGTCTCCTCGGTCCCGAGGACGATGTGGCGCAGTCGGATGGGCATTCCCTCAATATCCGCGGACAGCCGCCCCTGACAGGTGTCATGGTCAGGTCATGACAGCCATCTCAGTCCTCATGGCCGCCCGGTGGCAGAGTGAGCCATTGGGATGGCCTGAGGGACTCGGGGCCCTGGCCGTTCTTGGCCGCTCCCGGCTGCGGCACGGAAGAAAGGTGTGGTCCCGATGTACTTTCTGATCCGCAGGCTCATCAGGTACTTCAAGCGCTGGAGGCGGCGACGCCCCTGAGTCAGCGAGGAGAGCCGGGTGCCCGCAGGCGCAGGCGGCGCTGCTCGATGATCAGGCACCGGTCCTCGACGTAGAGCAGCCCGGCCTCCTCGGCGATGACCCGGGCCTCGTGCGAGGCGATGCTTAGCTGCAGCCACAGAGCCGTGGCGCCCGCGGCCACCGCCTGACGGGCGACGTCCGGGGTCTGCTCCGATGGCCTGAACACATTGACCAGGCCGATCTGCGCGGGGACTTCCCGCAGCGTCCGGTACACGGGTTCGCCCAGGATGGCATCGGCGTGCGGGTTGACGGGAATGATGCGCCAGCCGCGGCGCTGCATGTAGGCGGGCACGTAGTGGGCCGCCTTCGCCGGGGCGGCGCTGGCGCCTACGACGGTGATGGTGTCGAAGGCCGTCAGGATGCGCTCGACGATGACATCCGTCCCGGTCACCTTTTCCTCCGTAGTGGCCGGCGGTCCCGCGGCCTGCGGCGGTGGTCCCGCGGCCTGCCTGCAGTCCCGCGGCCTGCCTGCGGTCCCGCGGCCTGCCTGCGGTCCCGCGGTTCAGGGAACCAGCGGCCCGCTGAGAGTGGCCAGGGCCTTCCGCCGGTCACCGTCCCAGGTGATGGACGGGTCATCGGCGGGCAGCCTGCCCCACAGCAGGAGCAGCAGGCTGGCGGCGGTGGCCTGGATGGTGGCGACCGGCTCACCGGGACCGAAAGTCCAGGATGATTCCGCGTCGAGGGCCCGGAACCGGACCGCGTGGGAGGCAGGGGGCATCCGGCCGAGCCGGATCTGGCGCGGGGCCATGGTACCGACGACTTCGGCGACCCCGTCCGCGGCCAGCGCCGGGTCAAGCGGGCCGGTGGCCCCGAGCGCGTGCTGGGCATCCCACCGGTGAATCAGGGTTTCCAGGCACCTGCGGCGCTGCCAGAAGCCGACCGTGGGCGGAGGGGCGATCGTCCATGCGGTGGCCGCCGGATCGGTGTCCAGCGCGGCGTGCAGGACATCGCAGGTGTCGCGGAACCAGTTCTCCAGGGCTATCCGGTCGCGTGGCGCGGCGGGGGCCGCGAAGTCACCGCGCTGATCGGTGACGGCGGCCGCGGCCCACAGGTTGTCCCGGCCGAGGTGGTCGGCGAGGTCATACAGCGTCCAGTCGCCGCAGTGCCGGACCGGTGCGGACAGATCCGCGGCCAGGCACGCCCCGAAAGCACCGGACTCGCGGCGCAAATGGGCCAGGTAGCGAGCAGCCTCCATGCCCGGACCCTACACACGCAGCCGTCCCGGCCGCTGGCCCGGTGCGGGCTGCTGCACGGCCCACGGACTGTCGGAGGTGTGTGCCACGCTTACGGCATGGAGAGCCAGCGACTGCGCGATTGCCTTGAGGCTGATTTCCGGCGGCTCCGCGACGTGTCCGCAGGTGCGGATCTCGGCGCGGATGTCCCCAGCTGCCCGGGGTGGACGATGGCCGATCTGCTGCGCCATGTGGGTGAGGTGTACCTGGACAAGGTCGAGTGCATGAGGCTGGGCCGCCAGCCAGAATCGTGGCCGCCCCCGGGCCTGGAGGACGAGCCTCCGCTGCAGCTGCTCGATCGCAGCTACGCCGACCTGACCGGCGAGTTCGCGGCCCGCCGCCCGCAGGACCACGCGTTCACCTGGTATGAGCCCGATCAGAGTGTCGCCTTCTGGATCCGCCGGATGGCCCAGGAGACCGTCATCCACCGGGTCGACGCCGAGCTCGGGGCCAGCGCCCAGGTGACCGGGATCCCCGCCGACCTGGCCGCTGACGGCATCGATGAGCTGCTGGTCGTCTTCGTGCAGTACGGCACGACCAACTGGCCCGGGGAGTTCGCCGAACTGCTCAAGCCCGCCGGCGACCGCCTGGTCAGCGTGGTTACCCCGGAGCGCTCATGGGCGCTCCGGCTGACCAGCAGGGATGTGCGCGTGGACCGGGCCGCTGCGGGCACCCCGGCCGCGGTGGTCGAAGGTCCGGCGGCGGATGTCCTGCTCTGGCTGTGGGGCCGCGGCGGGGACGGGACCGCGGCCACCGGGGACGAGGAGACGATCGCGCTTCTGCGTAAGGTACTGGCCGCCAGCACCCAGTGACATCTGGCGCAGGCGGGCGTCCGCGAGACGCAGGCGGGGCCGCCGCGGGGCCCGGCGGGGCTCGGCGGCAACCCGTTACGAGGCCTGCGCGAGGATCAGGGTGTGGCCGCTGTCTCCCTCGGGGATGTGGCGGCGCCAGAGGGGCGTGAGCCGGGCCTCCCCGAACCAGCGGAGGTACGTCTCGGCGTCGGCATGGTCCCAGAACATGTCCGCGCCGAGGTACGGCCTGGTCCCCGTCCACCGGGTCGCGCCGACGATAGCCAGGAAGTAGCCGCCCGGCCGGAGCCAGTCCCGGATCCGCGGGAGCAGCGCCTGCTGGTCGGCGAGGGGCACGTGGATCAGGGCATAGAGGGACACCACGGCGTCGGCGCTCGCCGGCCTCAGCCGCAAGGCGGTCATGTCGGCCTGGACCAGCCTGGCGGTGGGAACGAGCCGCGCCGCCCGGCGGAGCTGGACGGCCGAGAAGTCGACCCCGAGGACCTGCAGCCCGCAGGTGGCCAGCTCGCGGGTGGCCGGTATGCCCGCGCCGCAGCCCAGGTCCACGACCCGGGCCCCCGGCTGCAGCAGGGCCGCCAGTTCCGCTACCCAGCCGGCGTAACGGGAGACGTCCTCGGCGGACGTGGCGGCCGCCTGGTTATCGTCGGCGCGGTAGGCCTGGGAGATGGTGTCGTAGCCACGGCGGACGAGGTCGCGCTGGCGGGCCCGCCCACCCGCTTCATCGGGATCCATCACCCCATTCTTCCCGGCCGGCCCCTGAGGTCACGTGCCGTCAGCCGGGAAACTGGCCGGCCAGCTCTCACCGGCCGGCGAGCTCTCACCGGCCGGCCAGCTCCCGGGCCGCTTCGATGGTGCGAGGCTGCCCGCCGGAGTTCAGGACGGTGAGCGCGACCTGGTCCGCTCCGGCGTCAAGATGTTCCCTGACCCGGGCGGTGACCGTGTCAGCGCTGCCCCAGATGACCAGATCGTCGACGAGCCGGTCGCTGAGGCCGGCGATGTCGCTCTCGGCGAACCCCATGCGCGCGAAGTTGGCCCGGTAGCCGCGGATGCCGGAGAGGAAGCCCAGCGGGATGCGGGCGGCCTCGCGGGCGCGGCCGGCGTCGGTGTCGAGGACCAGCATCTGGCTGATGATGAGGGTGGATCCGGCGCCCAGGATGCGCCGTGCCTGCCTGGTGTAGGCGGGTGTGACCAGGAGCGCTAGCGCCCCGGCCGCCCGGTCCCGGGCGAGCTCGAGCTTGCGGGGGCCGAGCGCGGCCAGGATGCGCCGTCCGGCGGGCACGGGCGGATCGCCGTGGTCGAGCTGGTCAAGGTAGTCGTTCAGCGGTCCCAGCGGGCGGGGCTGCTGCGGGCCGCCCAGGCCGGCGACGAAGCGGTCAGGCGCGCTGGCCTGCAGCCCGGCGTACAGCTGCCGGACCGCGGCGGGATCGTAGACATCCACGGGGATGATGGCGGATGCGACAGGGACCGACGTGGTGGCGTGGACGATCGCCGTGATCCGGTCCAGCCGGTCGATCTGCCCTCCGGGCAGCCAGATCGTCGAGTACCCGAGTTTCTCGAGTTCCGCTGCATCCTTGAGGTAAGTGCCGTCGGCGGACACGTTCAGCGCCATGCCCACAGGCCCTAGCCTGAGCTTGCTCATCCTGGTCCTCCCGCCGCCGCAGATGCCCGTCTGGGACGACGCTAGAACCTCAACCTCGCTTCAAGTCAAGCGGGCGTGGGCCTGGCCGACGCCAGCTCAGGCATGCGCCGCCGGTGGCCCGGCGGCGGCCCTGGCCTGAGCCGGGCGCGCGGGGGAGTGGCGCCGGCGCTTGGCGCGGGCGTAGATGATCCCCGGCTTACCGTCGCCGGGGCTGCGGCGGTCCAGCTCGAACAGGGTGGTGGCGGCCATCAGGTCGCTGAGCTTGGCGTAGCCGTAGGTGCGCGAGTCGAAGTCCGGGCTCTGGTTGGTGATGATGTGGCCCACGGAGGCCAGGGTGGCCCAGCCGTCGTCGTCGGAGGCCGCCTCCACCGCGTTGCGCAGCTGGCTGATCAGCGCCGTGTCCGCCTTGAGCTGGGCCGCGGAGGGACGCGGGACCGGCTTGCCCGCCTCGTCGGCAGGCTCGGCAGCGGTCTCGGCGTAGGTGAGGTTCTCGATGTAGATGAACTTGTCGCAGGCCGCCACGAACGGCTTCGGCGTCTTCCGCTCACCGAACCCGTAGACGGTGAGGCCGGACTCACGGATACGCGCCGCCAGGCGGGTGAAGTCGCTGTCGCTGGAGACGATGCAGAATCCGTCGAACCGCCCCGAGTAGAGCAGGTCCATCGCGTCGATGACCATCGCCGCGTCGGTGGCGTTCTTGCCCCGGGTGTAGGCGAACTGCTGGATCGGCTGGATCGACTGGGCGAGCAGCTGGTCCTTCCAGCCCTTCAGGTTGCTCCCGGTCCAGTCGCCGAACGCGCGCTTGACGTGAGCGGTGCCGTACTTGGCCACCTCGGCCAGCAACTCCTCGATCATGGCCGGTTGCGCGTTGTCCGCGTCGATGAGCACCGCGAGCCTGGCGGCGGGGGTCTCGCTGACCATGGACACGCCCTCGGCTTGCCCATCATCGGCGATATCAAACCCCCGCCGTGCTGGAGCGACGGCCGGGCCGCGGTGCAGGACCCGCCGCGCCGGGTCAGGCTGGTGCGGGCCGGCTGTCCAGCGAGGTCAGGAAGCCGGTGATCGCGGCCGCGGTCTGGGCTGCCCCACGGCGCGGCAGATGGTGGCCGATCCCGCTGAGCAGCTGCACCCGGGCATCGGGCAGGGCGGCCGCGAGCTGATGGGTCGTGCCGACCGGGATGAGCGTGTCGTCCGGGTCCGCGATCAGCAGCACTGGCTGCGTGATCCCCGCCAGGGACGCGGTCAGGCTGCCCAGTTCCTGGACCAGCGCCCGCTGCTCGGTAAGGAAGCTGCGCCACAGCGGCCCGTGGTCATGGTGCGCGTGACCCCAGATGTGCCAGTTCACATGCTCATCCGCGGTGATGGGCTGCCCGCGCCGCCGGGTGATGGCGGCCAGGCGGGCGCGGGCCAGCCAGGGCGTCAGCCACCACGCCGTCAGCGCGCACACCTCCCCGGTCACCGGCGCGGCCATCAGCCGGTCCCACCCGGTCAGGCAGGCCGGCCCGACGCTGGCCAGCAGGACCAGCGCCTCAACCCGCCTGGGAGCCAGCTGGGCGACCGACAGGGCGACGCCTCCCCCGTAGGAGTGGCCCACCAGGACCGCCCGCCCGATGCCGCGGGCATCGAGCTCAGCCAGGACCGCGCGGGCACCGTACCCGAAACCGCCGGCGGGCTGCCGGCTCGTGCCGTACCCAGGCCGGTCGAGCGCGACCACGTCGAGTGCGCCGGGCAGCCGGCCGGTGAGCTGCTGCCAGTCCGCGGCCGAACCCGGCTGGCCGTGCAGCAGCACGACCTCATGCCTGTCCACATCAAGGGAGCTTAGGGCGCGGGCGGCAGATAGCCCTCCTTGATGAGGTGCTGCGCGCCGGCCGCGTACCGGGCGGGGTCGTCCGGGGCGATGGTGGCCAGCCCGTCGACGTAGCGGTTCATCATGCAGAAGGCGGCCGCGATCAGGACCGTGTCGTGGATCTCCAGGTCGGTCGCGCCGGCCGCGCGGGCGCGGGCGATGTGCTCGTCCGTGACCTGGAGACCGCCCCGCTGGACGGCGGCGGCGATCGCGAGCAGGGCCTTCAGCTTGCCCGGTACCGGCGCGCTGCTGGCGTCGGCGCGGACCTGATCCACGAGCGCCATGCCCTCCGGCAGCTGCGCGGCGGCCGAGGCGGAGTGTGAGGCCGAGCAGTACTGGCAGTCGTTTAACCCCGACACGTAGGCGGCGATCAGTTCCCGCTCACCGCGGGTCAGCGTGCTGGGCCCGCGCAGCAGCACCTCAGCCAGCTCGCTCAGCGGGCGGCCGGTCTCCGGCCGGTACCGGAGCAGCCCCCGGATCCCCGGCTCCGCAGAGTTCAAGGTGATATGCGGCATGCGCCCTCCTCCGTAGGCCGGTCATCATGCCTAGCATGCGGGATCTGGCCCGGAGCTGGCCAGCGGGGCTCCCGGCCGGCGGCTCCGGCTCTAGGCTGCTCGGATGGCTGACGATTTTGATCCGGTGGCGCACAACCGGGCCGCCTGGGACCGTGAGGTGGAATCCGGCAACGAGTGGACCCGGCCGGTCGGGCCGGAGGTGATCGCCCGGGCCCGGGAAGGCGACTGGTCCGTGGTGCTCATCGGCTACGAGCCCGTGCCACGCGGCTGGTTCCCGGCCGCCCTGGGCGGCGTGCCGGTGCTGTGCCTGGCGTCCGGGGGCGGCCAGCAGGGCCCGGTGCTGGCCGCGGCGGGCGCGCGGGTGACCGTGTTCGACAACTCGCCGCGGCAGCTCGCGCGCGACCAGGAGGTCGCGGCGCGCGAGGGACTCGTCCTGCAGACCGTGCTCGGCGACATGCGGGATCTCAGTGCCTTCCCCGACGCCAGCTTCGACGTGGTGTTCCATCCGGTGTCCAACGTGTTCTGCCCGGACCTTCAGCCGGTGTGGCACGAAGCGTTCCGCGTGCTGCGCCCGGGGGGTCTGCTGCTGGCCGGGTTCATGAACCCGGATATCTACATCTTCGACGTCGGCGCCCTGGACCGCGACGAGTTCGTGGTCCGCCACCCGCTCCCGTTCAGCACCCTCGACCTGCCCGGCGCCGAGCGGCGTGAGCACTACGGAGACGGCCCGGTCGAATACAGCCACTCGCTGACCACCCAGCTCGGCGGGCAGATGGCCGCCGGATTCTGCCTGACCCACCTGGCCGAGGCGCCGCATCACGCCGACGCCACCCGGCGCTACATGCCCGGCTACATCGCCACCCGGGCCATCAAGCCGGACGGCCCGCTCTAGCCGCGCGGGTCAGAGGTCCAGGATGATGGTGACCGGCCCGTCGTTGACCAGGCTGACCTTCATGTTGGCCCCGAAGACCCCGGTCCGGACGTCCGCGCCCAGCTCACGCAGGGACGAGACGACGGCCTCCACCAGCGGCTCGGCGATCGGCCCCGGAGCCGCCGCCTGCCAGGTCGGGCGGCGGCCCTTGCGCGTATCGGCGTAGAGCGTGAACTGGCTGATCACCAGCAACGGCGCTGACACGTCCGAGCACGACTTCTCGCCCTCCAGGATCCTCAGCCCCCAGAGCTTGGCCGCCAGCTTCGCGGCCTTCTCGGCCGTATCGTCGTGGGTGACCCCGACCAGGACGAGCAGGCCCGGCTCGGAGATAGCGCCGACGGTCCGGCCGTCCACCATCACGCTGGCCTGGCTGACCCGCTGCACGACTGCCCGCACGTGCACGTCCTCTCTACGCTCTTCCGGTCCGGCCTCCTGGATTCCTGGCCTCTATTGTTCACTAACGGTTTGCCCGTGCCCGCTCCCTCAAGCCGGAGGCACCGCCATGACTGGCCCCGCCGACCCGCGTGTCGACGCCTACATCGATTCGCTGCCGGGCTGGCAGCGGGACATCTGCCGGGAGGTCCGCGCGCTCGTCCATGCGGCCGACCCGGAGGTGACCGAGACCATCAAGCGCACCCGCCTGCCCTACTTCGTCCTGCAGGGCAACATCTGCGCGCTGCTGGCGGCCAGGGATCACGTCAACGTGTTCCTCTACGACGGCGCGATCGTCCCCGACCCGGACGGGATCATCACCGGAGGCCACGGCAACCAGACGGCCCGGACCGTGGCCGTTCACGAGGGTGAGCCCATCAACGCGGCCGCCCTCACCACCATGTTCCGGCAGATCATCGCGAACAACCGCGCCGGCGGCTGGCGCAAGCTCAAGCAGCAGGACTGAGCGGCGCCCCCGTGGGCCGTCAGGCCAGCGTGATCTCGAAATAGGGCCCCTGGTCGTCGTGGATGATCCGGGCCGGCCCGGACCAGCCGGCGAAATCGCCCGTCCCGGTCTTGGGCACGATATGGCCGAACCAGGTGTCCGGGTCCGATTCGAGCCCGCCGTGCTGGACGGTCACCGAACCCTCGCGGCCATCCTCGGTCCGGCCCGTGATCCGCTCGGTGGCCACATACGACCGGGAACCTTCCTCGGTGCCCGCCGACATGAACACGGTGGTGGCGGTCCCGATGATCCCGGACGTGAACGTCTTGGCGAACGTCATCACCCCGACCCAGTCCGCCTCCACGCCACCGATCTGCCGGGGCTCGAAGCCATCGACCCGGAACCGGGCGATGAGCGTCACCGCGCATCCTCCCGTGACCGCGCATCCTCAGGTGAGCGCCCGGGCCAGGCCGGATCACGGCCGGACAGCCCCAGCAGGCGGTCCAGGGGGGAGGCGGTGGCGGGCACCGGCACCCGCGGGGCGAACGCCTTGCCGTCGCCCTGGTAGTCGCCGGTGAGCATGCCGGGCGCGAACTCCAGCGACTCCTCCGCCGCCGTCGCCGGCGGCGACCAGGGCTGGCCGGTGGCGCGGGCCAGGTCCCAGCCGTGCACCTGGTACTCCCAGAGGATCATGCTCAGGGCCATGTCACCGGGCATCGCGCTGTCCCCGAGCCGCAGGGCCGGCCCGCCGCGCCGTGGCGCAGGGCGGTGGCCATGGTGCCGGACGCGGCGCGCACCTCCGCCGCCGGGTCGGCGGGCACCGAATACCCCTCCAGGCGGTCCAGCGGCGCCTGCCCGCCGGGATCGGCGAAACCGGCGGCGAACGTCGTCAGCCAGCCCAGCACGTGCGTGCGGAGCTGCCCGACATCCAGTTCGGTGCAGGGCGTGGGATCGTTCAGCTGCTCCCCGGTGATGCGGCCGACCATGGGCGCCAGATCGGCGAGCACGGCCACGAGCAGGTCAGTGGTCTTCTCGGTGGTTGCGGTCATGCTGTTGACCCTATGGAGGGCCGCCGGTGCCCCGCTTGAAGATTCGCGTCAGCCCCACCCGTTAGGGTCACGAAGGTGAGCAGTTCAGGGCCGGATCCGGTCGAGCGGGACAGCCGCGGCATCCTCGAGCCGTGGCTGCTGCGCCAGCGGGTCCGCCTGACCCGGTACCCCGCCGGGCCGGCCCTGGACGCGCTGGTCGACCGCTTCTGGGCGGTCCGCTGGGATCTGCCGCCCGGGGTGACCCACCAGCAGCAGGTCCTCACCCACCCAGGCGCCAACGTCAGCGTCGGCCACGCCAATGCCGTGCCCGGCCAGCGCCAGCCCGGCGCCGTCGAAGCGCGCCTGTACGGGGTCGCCCGGGGCCTGTCCACCCGGGTGCTGGCCGGCCAGGGCTGGACGGTGGCCGCGATGACCCGGCCCGGGGGACTGGGGGCGTTCGTCAGCGGATCGGCGGCGGACTTCACCGACCGGACCGTGCCCCTGGGGCAGGCCCTCGGCGCCGACGAGGCGGCGCTGCTGGCGCAGGTGGCCGGCGAGCCGGACGAGGCCGCCCGCGTCGCCCTGCTGGCGGCCGTGCTGGAGCAGGCCGCGGACCCGGAGCGCAGGCTCCCGGCGGCCGAGGTGGCCGGGGTGGCCCGGCTGGCCGAGGAGGACCGGGCGGTGCGGCGGCTCGGGGACCTCTGCGAGCGGGCAGGTACCGGCCCGCGGACCCTGCAGCGGATGTTCCTGCAGTACGCGGGGGTGTCGCCGACCTGGGTGATCCGCCGCTACCGGCTGCTGGAGGCGGCCGAATCGGTTCGCGAGGGGAAGCCCGTGTCGTGGGCGGATATAGCCGCCGGTCTCGGCTACGCCGACCAGGCCCACCTGACCCGGGACTTCCGCGCGGCGATCGGGCAGACGCCCGCGGCCTACGCCGGCTCGCAGTCCTCGCGCTGACCCGGGCAACTCGGGGCCGCCTGAGCGTCACCGCCCGCTCGGACCACGGCCAGGTGCAGGATAGAGGCATGCCCCGCCGCGCGCCGCGTCATGACCGTGATGCCGGGGGCCCGGCCGGGGTGCTGGCGGCCAAGGCCGCGCTGCGCCAGGAGGCCTGGGCCGGGATGAGCGCGGCCCGGGTGGCCCGGTTTCCCGGTGCGGCCGGCCGCATCCCCAACTTCTCCGGCGCCGAAGCCGCCGCGGAGCGGCTCCGCGGCCTGGACGCGTGGCGGGAAGCCCGCACCCTCAAGGCCAACCCGGACGCCGCGCAGTGGCCGGTGCGCCAGCGCGCGCTGGAGGACGGCAAGACCGTCTACATGGCGGTCCCGCGGCTGGCCAGCCCCGAGCCGTTCTTCGCGCTGGACCCGGCCCACCTGAGCGAGCCGCCGCGCAAAGCGTCCTCGATCAGCGGGGCCACCCGGTCGGCCCGCCAGGTTCGGCTGGCCGACCTGCCCCCGGTGGACCTGGTGGTGATGGGCAGCGTGGCCGCCGGTGCGGACGGATCGCGGCTGGGCAAGGGCGGTGGCTTCGCCGACCTGGAGTTCGCGCTGGCCGCCGCGGCCGGCCTGATCGGCCCGCGCACCGTGACCGTGACCACCGTGCACGAGCTCCAGGTCCGCCCGGCCGGGGTCATCCCGGTCACCGATCATGATGTGCCGGTCGACTTCATCGTCACCCCGGAGCGGGTCATCGACTGCCGCCCGGCCCGCGCGAAGCGGCCCGCCGCCGGCATCCGCTGGGAAGACCTGACCGACGAGAAGATCGCGGCCATCCCGCTCCTCGCCGCGCAGCGGTAAACCGGGCGCCAGCGGATGCTAGCCCGGCTCGCTTTCCCGGCCGGCTCGGCGCTGGAGGCGGGAGAGGCGGCCGGGGCTTCGCTCGGCGCGTCCTTGCGCCCCAGGAAGACCGCGCTGGCGATGAGGCAGGTGAACGCGGCGATCTGGGCGGCGGCCCGGATGCCGTGCGGCAGGGTCTCGCCGAACAGGACAAAACCGGCCACGATCGGCACCGCATTGGTCACCATCGTCGCCGTCCCGGCCGCGGTCAGCGCGTCACCCTTCTGGTAGGCCGACTGCAGGACGCTGGTCCCGATGCCGTAGCCGATGATGAGCGACACCAGCGCCAGCAGCCACGCGCCGCCGTATCCGATGAGCTTCGCGGAGATGTCTCCGATGGAGAACAGCAGGCCGGTCGCGAGGCCGAGCGACGCGGCCCGCCCGAAAGGGGTGGGGATGGCGATGAGGAGCCCGGCGCCGGCGCCGCACGCGGCGAGCCAGATGATGATGCCGATGACGGGCGGGTGCTTCTGGGTGGACGCGGCTCCGATGATCGACAGGCCCAGCAGGACCAGCCCGGCCAGGGCGAGGATCACGGCGGTCTGCTCCCGCCGCGCCAGCCGGGACGGATGCCCCCGTGCGGTAACGAAGGCCAGGACCGCGACGCCCGAGGCGGTGACCGACTGCACCAGGGCCAGAGGGGCGAGCCGCAGCGCCGCCACGTACAGGAGCCAGCCCGCAGTCTCGGTCCCGAACGCCTTGAGCCAGCGCCGGTCGTCGATCAGGAATTCGATCGACCTGAACGGGCGGCGCGGCGAGAGTGGCGGCAGCGCCGCGGCCGCGTCGTGCTCGAAAGAGTAGGCCGTGTTCGTCACCAGCGCCGAGGCGAACGCCAGAACCAGCCCTATCCACGCCATCAGCGGCACCTTGCGGACATACCCACTGGTCAGGAGGGCAATCTGTCCCCTGCAGTGATAAGTGATGAACGTCCGGCCCCGACCAGCCGTTTACCCGGCCGGAACGCGTGGTTAGTGGGCGGGAATCTCGTAGATGTGCAGGGCGTAGGGGCCGAAGCTGTCCGTGATCGTGCCGCCGGACACCGGGACCGATCGGTGCTCGCCATAGACCGCCGCCGAGGTCGCGGAGTCGGCGCCGGTCAGGCTGATCATCTGATCGCTGACCGTCGTCGCCGACAGGTTGAGCACGAAGAAGTAATCGCGGCCCGATGAGCTCCGCCACGCCACCTGCAGCGGTGCGGGCACCGTCGCGCCCAGGGCGGGGGGATCGATGCCCCCCTGCAGGACGCCCGCCAGCTTCGTGATCGTGGCGTCCTGCGTGGTCATCTCGGCGGCTACCGCGGGCGGCGTCACGTCATATTTGAACGTGGGCGAGACCTGGACCGGGAAGTAAAAGACGCCCCGGGCGCCGTGGATGATCGCCTCCCAGACCTCGCCGCGGAACTGATCAGGGGTGATCACCGGGTTGCTGGCGTCGTAGGCCCCCGACTCGATGAACGCGAAGACCGGCTTAGGGCCGGCTATCTGGCGCAGCTCGTCGACCTCCTGGCCGATCAGGGCGAGGTCGTCACCCTGGCCGGAGTTCACCGGGTAGAGGTCGGCGGTGATCCAGTCGGCGCCCTGGGCGTACTGCTGATACCAGGACAGGCCGCTGGCCTTGGTGGCCGTGTCGTACTGGTTGAACTGCCCGTTGAAGTTGATGTACACGGGGATGGACGGGGCCGCGCGCTTCCAGGCCCGGTACGTCTTCTGGATTTTCGTGACAGGCACCTGCGTGCCGATGTCGTCGGGCTGGTCCTGAAGGGCCCAGGCCAGCAGGTGCTTGGTGCCGGCGTCGCGGGCCGGATTACTCCCCGGGGCACGGATCTCGTCCAGCCCGTCCCGGACGGCGGCGGCGTTCCAGCCCGGCTCGCTGGTGCCGTCGGGCACGTCAACCATGGTGTTGATGCCCCTGCTTTTCCACAGCCCGAAATATGGCGGGGCCTGGACGTAGGCGCCGATGGGGAAGAAGCCGGCCAGCGAGCCGGTCGCGGCGCGGGATGCGGGAGGTTCTGCGGACGACGCCGGTGAGCTGGTGGTCGCGGGCGCGCCGCTGGCGTTGCCCGCCGGGACCGGGGCGGGGGCCGCGGACCCGCACCCGGCCAACAGTGCGGCGGTCACGCCGCCGCCCGCCCAGGCGGCCATCATCCGCCGTGTTCGCCTGCTCGCCTTGCGCATGGGTGCGGGCACTCGTAACTCCAGCCGTGGCGTGTGATCAGGAGGCGGGGCGGGCGGGCGAAACGGCCACCGTATACCACCGCAGATCACCGCGGATAAGTCAGGATGGGGCCTGACCCCGCGTACCCGCGGGGAATGTCGCTGCATGACCACCCTTATTTAACTTGATGCGCCGTCATGGCGAATAGGGGAAATAGGCCAGCGTGCTCCTCCCTGAGGGCGCGGGAACGGCACGAGTATTCGCGGAGCCTGCCGCATCGCTAATCCCCGGGATTAACATCAGCTCAGCTGCTCCGCCGGTGGAGGCCAGCGAAACAGAAAGGACCCCGGAACGTGAGATTCCCGGCTAATTCTTATCGCGGTGAGCGGGCTGAAGATTCCCGGCGGCGCGCCGGGGGAGCGGTGTCCCGGCGGTCCCGGATCCGCCTGGGTGCCGGCGCCGCGGCCGCGGCCCTGGCCGCCACGGTCTTGTCCGTCACGGCGCCCGCCGGGGCGAGCACGAACGCCCCGGCCCGCACCGCTTCTCCGGCTGCCCCCGGCGCGTACGGAGCGCGGGCGCGTCTCACCCTGCGGGCGATGCCGGTCGGCCGCGTCGCCTTCCGCCGGGACCGCCATCACCACCTCATGGTCCGCGCGGACCTGTTCGGTCTCACGCCCGGCTCGTCACACGCGGTGGACCTCCGGGTTCCCGGCCGGTCCCGGGTCATCCGGTTCAGCCCGCTCACCGCGAACAGCGGCGGTCAGGCCTACAGCACCCTGGGCAGCAACTTCACCGGCCGGTGGCGGCCCGGGAGCCACCTGCTGATCCGGATGGGGGTGGGCGGCGGCCGCGTGGCCCGGGAGCCCATCGCCGAGACCAGGCGACTGCTCCGCGCGGGCCGCCGGTCACACCGGCTCATCTCCGTCGAGGTCACCCGCAAGGGCGTCAGTTACGGCACGCCGCAGGGCGTGGCCACCCTGGTCTACAGTGGCCGCCGCCACACGCTCACCGTCACCGTTCACGCCCGCGGGGTCGCTCCCGGGCCCCACGCGGCCCACATCCACGTGGGCAGCTGCATGAGCCAGGGACCGGTCCTCTACATGCTGAAGGACCTGGTCGCCAACCGCCGCGGCGTGATCGTGCACGCGGTCCGGGTATTCACAGGCGTGACGACGCCGATTCCGGCGCACGGCTGGTATCTCAACATTCACCAGGGAAACAGTGGGGACATTCTCAGTAACGGCCAGCCCACGATCTTCTTCCGGCCGTTGCTGTGCTCCGACATTCACCCTTAGCGCGGCTTTCCCGCCCGGCGGGGAAACGCCGGGCGGGAAAGTGGTCAGCCGGCAAAGAGGCGGAGCCGGTGGGCGGTGGCGGCCGCCTCGCCGCGGCTGGTCACGCCGAGCTTGCCGAGGATGTTGGACACGTGCACGCTGGCGGTTTTCACGGAGATGAACAGCTCGCCGGCGATCTCCCGGTTGCTGTGCCCGGCCGCGACGAGCCGGAGCACCTCGTATTCCCGGGCCGTGAGGCCCAGCGCGGGATCTGGCCCCGCGGCGCCGTCGGTCCAGGTCACCGAGGACTCGTTCCCGGCCCCGTCCCCGCGGGTGAGCGGGATCCTGGCCCGCCGGGCGACCAGGGCGATGCCGTCGGCCAGCGGCCGGGCACCCAGCTCCCGGGCCAGTGCCCCGGCCCGGCCCAGCCGGGTCCCGGCCGCGTCGCGGTCGCCCGCTCTCAGCGCCGCCTCGGCGGCCCGGAACAGGGCCGTGGCCAGCGGATAGGGCTGGGCCACGACCTCGTAGGCCTGAGCCGCATCGTCCCAGGCGGCCCGGGTGGCAGCCGCTGCGCCGTCGTCGGTCATCATCTCGGCGGCGAAGGTCAGCTGGTGAGCCTGCTGCGCCAGTCCTTCCGAGGCCAGCTTGCCGGCCGCGGTGCGCAGGAGGTCGCGCAGCGCGGTGGCCCTGGGCAGGAGCGTCCGGTCGCCGGCCATGGACCCGGGCGCGCACGCCCGGGCCCCCGCGACCAGCAGCGGCCAGGCATAGCGGGGGCTGCGCAGTACGTCAAAGCGGTCCAGTGCGTCCTCCACCAGGGCCAGGGCGTCCGCGGGCCGTTCCTGGGCCAGCCGCAGCTCGGTGTCCAGGCGGGCCAGGGGCAGCTGGTGCTCGTCCTTATACCGGGCGCGGTCGAGCACGCCCCTGATCAAGGCGGCCCAGTCGGCGGCCGTGGCCAGGTCGCCGCGGGCCAGGGCCATGTCACCCGACAGCCGCCATAGTGAGGAGCGGCTCATCCGCGGCGGGAGGAGCTGGAGCGCCCGCTCGATGACCTCACCGGCCTCGTCCCACCGGCCCAGCGACACCAGCGGCTCGGCCAGGTTGACGGCCAGCACCGCACCCGAGGTCCGGGCCAGCCCGTAGTCCCGGGCGTCCGCGATCCCGGCCCGGGCCACCGCCGCGGCGCGTTCGTGCTGGCCCCGGCCTTCCAGCATGTCGGACTCGGTGATGGCCGCTCTCAGCAGCGGCTGGTAGGCGTTGGCCCGGATGGCAACGGCGCGGGCCTCGGCCAGCAGCGCCCAGGCCCGCTCCATGTCCCCGGTGAGCGGCTCGGCGCAGGCCAGGGTGATCAGCGCGGCCGCCTCGGTGGCGGGGTCACCGGCCTGCCGGGCCACGGCCACGGCCTCTTCGGCGTGCGCGCGGAACTCGGCGTCGTCCCAGCCGCCCGGCCGGTGGTGGATGTCGTGGGCCAGCGCCTCGAGGACCCGGGCCCGGGCCGGGGTCGGCGGGTCGGCGGGGACCAGCCGCGCGGCCTCCCGCAGGTCGGCGACGTAGTCGGCGCGGCCCAGCACGTATTTCAGGTGCCCGCGGGTCTCCAGCAGGAGGGCGGCACGGACCGGCTCCGCCGCCACGTCGATCTGCCGCAGGGCGGCCTTGGCCAGCGTGATCCCGCGGTCGAATTCCCCGGCAAGCTCAGCGGCCCGCGTCGCGGCTTCCAGCACCTCCACCTGGCCGGCGCCGATGCGCTGCTCCGCGTCGGGGACCTGGTCCCACAGTTCCAGCACCCGCGAGAGCATCGCGAGCTGCTCGGCGTGGGCCAGGGCCTGGCCCGACTCCGCCGCGGCCTGCCACGCGCTGATCAGCGCCCACGTCATGTCGTGGGCCGCGTACCAGTGATGAGCCGCCTCGGTCGCGGCACGGCCCGGTGGTACCAGCGAAGGATCGGCGCTGATGGTCTCGGCGAACCGGCTGTGCAGCTGGCCGCCCTCGCCGGGCAGCAGCTCGTCGTGGATGGCCTCACGGATCAGCGCGTGCCGGAACACGAAGCCGTCGGCGTCGATCAGCAGCACGTTGGCGGCCACAGCGGGCCGCAGCGCCTGGGCGAGCAGGGCGTTGTCCTGCCCGGTGACCGCGGCCAGCAGCGCGTACCCGACCCGCTCACCGGCGGCGCTCGCGACCCGCACTAGCTCCTGGGTCTCCTCCGGCAGCCGCCGGACCCCCGCCATCAGCAGGTCCCGCAGAGATTCAGGCAGGCCGGACCCCAGCTCGCCCTCACCGAGCAGCGCCTCCACGAACAGCGGGTTGCCCTCGGTGCGCCGGTACACCGCATCGGGCACATCCTCACCCGGCTCGTGGCCGAGGAGCCGGGCCACCAGCTCGCCAGTGTCCGGCCGGGAGAGCCTGCCCAGCTCCATCCGGCTGACCCAGCCGATGCGGTCGAGCTCGGCGAGCAGCGGCCGTAGCGGATGGGAGCGGTGCAGCTCGTCGGAGCGGTAGATCACGACGATCAGCAGGCCGTCCAGGGCGCGCTGGTTGCGGATCAGGAAGGCCAGCAGATCCCTGGTCGAGCGGTCAGCCCAGTGGGCGTCCTCGATGACCATGACCACCGGGCCGGCGTCGGCCAGCTGCTCGAGCAGCACGAGCACCTGCTCGAACAGCCGTGCCCGGGCCTCGCCCGCGTCACCGCCCGCGGCCGGCTCGCCGAACTCAGGCAGCAGCCGGGCCAGTTCCCTGGTCGCGCCGCCGGGCAGCAGGGCGGCGACACCGTCGGCGCCGAGATCACGGACCAGCTCGCGCAGTATGGAGGTGAACGGGGCGAACGGCAGCCCGTCCACGCCGAGCTCCAGGCACCCCCCGGCCAGCACGCGGGCGCCCTTCCCCCGGGACCGCTCCGCGAAGTCGCTCACCAGGCGGGACTTGCCGACCCCGGCCTCACCGCCGACCAGGACCGCGGACGGGTTGCCATGGCCCGCCTCCGCCAGTGCGGTATCCAGCACGGAAAGCTGGCCGGACCGGCCGACCAGGACTGAGCTGGATGCACGCATCGCCACACCAGCAAGCATGCCAGCTGCCGCCGTCAAAGGGCCATGGCGGCCATCTGGGGGGTCGGCGCTGAGGCTCCGGCCGGCTAACGTGCTGAGCAGAGTCTCGCGTTGTGCGCTGCCCCGGAGAACCAGATGAGCCTGCCTGCCCGTCAGCAGCAGATTCTTGATCAGATCGAGCAGGTTCTGCAGGCGGCTGATCCCCGGCTCAAATCGATGTTCGCCGCTTTCGCGCGCCTGGCGCCGCGGGAGGCCGTCCCGGCCAGCGAGGTCATCGTCCGCCGGTCGGCGCGGCGCACGGTCGTCATCTTCGTCATGGTGCTCAGCCTGCTCGGCGTGCTCATGCTCAGCATCCTGGGCACGAAGGACGTCTGCCCGGGGCTCTCGTCGGATCAGGCCGTCGTCAGCGCCACGGTCCGCTACGCCGCGTGCAGCAAGAGCACCGACGCCTGGAGCCGCGGCGCCCGCTGACCCCCCGGCCCCGCCGGCCGTCGTGCCGGCCGGCGACCTTTCCCGCGTACCGTGCGCCGGAACCGGGCAAATCGCCCGCCCGGGCGCACGTCGCGCGGGAAAGGTCGCTGACTCCGTGATCTATGTGACGATTGGTGCTGGTTACTCGGGGGGCGTGAGCCCGAGGGACCGGGAGGTGGCCGGCGTTCCGCGGCGGCGGGGTGGTCAGCCCGCGTACTTCATCACCAGGTCGCCGACGCGCGGGAGCGCGGCCTGGACATGCTTCAGCGCGCTGCCCCGGACGCTGCCGTAAGCCCTGATGACCGTGGGCCGGTTGGAGGCCGCGGCGCGGGCGTCGGTCACCGTGAGCAGGGCCTCTGCCACCTCGTCGCCGCGCTTGGCGAGGTAGTCGCCGAACCCGGATCCGCCGGAGGTGCTGAAGTCCGCCCAGAACGGTTCCAGCCTGATCACCATGTCCGGAAGCAGGTCGCCCACCATGAAGCGGATGTGACCCGGCTTGAAGGTGTTCACGGTCTTGTAGGCCAGCTTGACCGCGGCCCCGGACACCCCCGACTTGTCGGAGAGCTCCTGCTCGAGCAGCGTGTGGCAGTCGGCGGTCACCTGGGGCTGGATCTCCGGCGTGAGCAGGATCTCCTGAAGCGTGGCAGCCATGAGTATGTTCGTCCTCCCCTTTGCTGGGCCTGGCCCAGTAATCCCGCCTGACTTCCGCAACGCGCGGTCCGTCACTAGGACGGCGGGCACCTTGCGATGGTTTACCGCATTCGGCCCGGCGGGCGGGGACTTTCCGGCCTGCCGGCCTCCCCGCCTGACCGGGCTCTTCGGCCGCGCCCTCTTGACGGGACCATATCGTTTGTCGTTATTATCGACTATCGATATGGCGCGGGATCATGGCCCGCGGGGCGATGGCCCTCCGTGGGTCAGGGGTGAGGGAACATGAGCAAGCTGATCACCACACCGCGCCCGAGGCTGACCGAGCCGCTGGAAACCGTGACGGCCTTCTTCGCCACCTTCCTGTTGCTCACCGTCGCGCTCGGAACGGTACTGGCCCTGTTCGGCTGGGGGTCCTTCGGCGGGTTCGGTAACACCCGCATCTGCGTCACCCAGCCTAATACGGGCTACGGCGGCGAGAACTGGGCCAGCCATCTGGGCGTCACGCACCGCCCCGGAACTACGGTCGGCATCAACGGCACCCTCCAGGCCTGCGCTCTGCACCCCGGGATTGGCCAGCGCATCCTCTACACCCTGACGGACCTGCCCGGATTGCTGGTCTGGGCGGCGGTGCTGCTCCTGCTCTGGCGGGTTATCCGGGCCGCCCGCCAGACGGGCCCCTTCACGGTGCCGGCGGCGGTGGCCATGCGGCGGCTCGGCTGGCTGATCATCGCGGGCACTGCGGTCGCCGCCGCCGTGCAGGGGTTCGCCCTGGACCAGCTGCTGAACACCATGATCACCCCGTCGGAGCATTACGGGAACGCGCTCACCGATCCCCTCCGTGCCCTGGTGCCGGTCCCCGTGCTGGCCGGGGCGGCCCTGCTCACCTTCGCACGTATCATCCAGCGCGGCGCGGAGATGGACGCCGAGCTCAAGGCCACCGTGTGACCAGGCAGCGCGCGGATAACCGCGCGGGCCAGGACGATGAGGTAGCCGCTGCGGCCCCTGTCATCCGGGTGCGGCTGGATGAACTGCTCAGCAAACGCGGAATCACGCTTACCGAGCTGTCGGCGCGGGTCGATGTCACAGTCGTCAACCTGTCCATTCTCAAGAACGGCCGGGCCCGGGCCATCCGGTTCGGCACGCTGGCCAGGCTGTGCGAGGCGCTGGACTGCCAGCCCGGCGACCTGCTCAGCTACGAGCCACGGCCTGCCGGCGCGCCCGGCGTGTCCCCGCATCCCTCAGTCGCGTAGCAAGGGCGTGCGCGGGAGCCGGCCGGGGTTCCTATGCTGCGGGTATGGGTGAGGTCCGGGTGGGCACGGCGTCATGGACGGACCGGACGCTGATCGACTCAGGCTGGTATCCGCCGGAAGCGGGCACGCCGGAGACGCGGCTGCGCTACTACGCGCGGCAGTTCGGCCTGGTCGAGGTGGACGCCACCTACTACGCGCTGCCCGCCGAGCAGACCGCCGCGGCCTGGGCCGCGCGGACCCCGGCCGGGTTCGTCTTCAACGTCAAGGCGTTCAGCCTGTTCACCCAGCACCCCACCCGGGTCGCGGCACTGCCGGCGGACCTGCGCCCGGCAGCGGAGAAGACAGGCAAGGAGCGGGTCTACGCCAAGGACCTCGACCCCGCGGTCACTGACCAGGCGTGGGAGCGGTTCCTGTCCGCGCTCGAGCCGCTGCACCGGGCCGGGAAGCTGGGCGCGATCCTGCTGCAGTTCCCGTTCTGGTTCCCCATCGGCCGCAGCCGCAAGGAGTACATCGTGGCCTGCGCCGACAAGGCCGCGCCCCGGCGGGTCTGCGTGGAGTTCCGCAACCCCACCTGGATGTCGCCGGACAACCAGGCCGAGACGCTCGACTTCCTCGCCTCCCACCGGCTGCCGTACGTGTGCGTGGACATGCCGCAGGGCCACCGGGACTCCATCCCCCCGGTGCTCGCGGCCACCGACCCCGATCTGGCCGTGGTCCGCCTGCACGGCCACTCGGAGAAGTGGGACAGCAAAGACATCCACGAGCGGTTCGGCTACCGCTATTCCGGCCAGGAGCTGGAGGAGTGGGCCCCCAGGATCGCCGGGCTGGCCGGGGACGCCCGCGAGACCCACGTGCTGTTCAACAACTGCTACCGCGACTACGCCCAGGCCAACGCCCGGCAGCTCGCCGCCCTGCTGAGCGCCTGACCGCCGGCGGGGTCCCTTGACCGCGCAGTACAGAAAGAGACATCATCGCGTTCATTCGCCATGATTCGGGGGTTCTCCGCCCGGTCTGATGCGCTGTCATGACCGGGAGCGGGTTGCTCCGTACGTCTTCCTACGGAGGGGAATAGGCATGAGAAGGTCGCGGCTCGCCGCTGTACTGGGGTTCGCCAGCTCGTTAATCCTGCTTCCGGTCACGGGATCGGTCGCCGCCGCGGCGGCCAGCGCGGCGCCAGCCGCCTACCGTGGCACTCCCGGATCGGCGGTCCGGGTGACGCACGCGGCGGGTGTTTCTGCCCTGCCCAAGGTCGCCTCGGCCTTCCGGAACGAGGGCCCGCTCATGTTCACCCCCTTGCGGCCGGGGGGCGCCGCGTCCGGCTCGCCCGCCGCGGCCCCGAAGGCCCGCGCCGCCGCGGCCGTCACCGGCGTGACGCGTGACTCGGTCTCCGGCGCGGGGAATGGCGCCGGCTCGGTGATCCATCAGTTCAACGGGCTGAGCGACCTCAACTCCGACAGCCTCAACGGTTTCCCGGTCACTCCTCCCGACCAGGGCCTGTGCGTGGGCCGCGACGCCACGCTGGCCGGCGCCCCGAAGGCGGTCTGGGAGCCGATCAACCTGGCGGCCCGGGAGACGAGTCCCGGCGGCGCGCTGCTCCGGCCGGATGTGAGCCTGGCTACCCTGTTCCAGGACCCCTACGCCGAGGGCGACGTACGCTGCCTGTACGACGCGGCCACCCAGAGCTTCTACTTCACCGAGATCGGCTTCCCGGTGGCCACCGGGCCGGCCTCCGATACCAATAACACCACGGTCGACGTGACGGTCATGAATGCCCGGGGGGTCGCCTCCTACCAGTTCGACACTTCGCTGGGTGGCCCGACCGCCGGCGACTGCTTCGGGGACCAGCCGAAGACCGGCTTCGACAACAATGCCCTGGTCGTGTCGACCGACGAGTACTGCGGGCCGACCGAGACGGACTACCGCGGCGCCATCGTCCTGGCCATCTCCAAGTCGCAGCTCGTCCACGAGGCTGGCACGGTCCATGACTCCGTCGCCGGGCCCGTGTCCCTGTCCGGCATCCCGGTTACCGGGCTCGACCCCGCGATCGGCACCGGCAGCAGGAATGGTTACCTGGTGAACTCGTTCCCGTTCGACGCGAACGGCAACAACAACGCGGTCGCGGACAGGGTCGGCGTCTGGACTCTGCGCGGCACCGCCTCGGTGACCACCGGCCAGGGGACGCTGCTGCTGACCGGCCACGCCACGCCGAGCGAGCCGTACGTGTTCCCGGTGCCGGCCCGGAGCACCGGTGACGGCTCGACCACGACGGTCAGCGGCTCCGTCATCACGTCGGAGGAGTACCTCAACCCCGACGACAGCCGGATGAGCGCCCCGGTCACGGTCGGCCGGGCGTACGGCGGCAGGGTGCAGCTGTGGACCGCTCTGGACGCCGCGGTGCCGGGTAGGAGCGGCGCCACCGATGCGGCGGCGTGGTTCCGGATCGACCCCGGGATCGGCCGGGTCACTGGCCAGGGCTACGTGGCCGCCAAGGGTGCGAACCTGCTGTACCCGGCCATCCAGCCGCAGCAGCGCGGGTCCGCCGCCATGGTGTTCACGATCACCAGTGCCCATATCAATCCCAGCGCCGCCTACACCACGCTGGGCTCGCACACCATCACCACGGTGTCGGCCGGGACCGGCCCGCACGTGAGCTTCTCCGACGCGCCGCCGTACAACACGGCGCGCTGGGGCGACTACTCGTTCGCGGCCCTGGATCCGAGTGGTTCCGGCGTGTGGCTGGCCACCGAGTACATTCCGCCGGCCGCTGACCAGGATCCGATGGACAACTGGGGGACGTCCGTTTTTGAGGTGACCGGGCCCTAGCGCCACCCGTCGGGGGGGCCGGCCGGCCAGGCGTGTAACCGCGTCTGGCCGGCCGGGTGCCCCCGCACCCCGCTGAGCTGAAATCAGCGGTTAGGCCGCTCGGGCGGCGGGGCATCAACGTGGGCATGCCGCCACGCTGGGCGGCCCGGTGGTTCCACGCCGGGCACCCTGACACCAGGGCCGGGTCCCGGGGGACCGGGGAGGCTCCCTCGCCCGTGACGATCAGCCAGGGTGCCGGGCCGCCGGGGCCGGTCATCCCCGATGACTTCGCGGGGCTGAGCTTCGAGGTGGGGCCGCTCAATCCCGGCAACGCCGGCGTCCGGGGCTACCTGTTCAGCGCGGAAAACGACTCGCTCGTCACCCTGTTCCGCAGTCTGGGCCTGCGTAACCTGCGGGTCGGCGGCGGCTCGGTGGACCAGCGCATCCCGGTGGGCACCGGCTCCGATGGTTTTCGCGGGATAGATAACCTGTTTGCCTTTGCCGCCCAGGCCGGGGCAAAAGTCATTTACACGTTCCGCCTGCTCAACCCGGCCGCGGCGGCCGTGGCGGACCTGAAATCGGTCAATGCGGAGGCCGCCGGGTACATCTGGAGCCGGTACCGGGAGCACCTGGCCAGCTTCGCGATCGGGAACGAGCCGGACTGGCATGATTTCCACTCCTACGCGGGTCGCCCGCGCGATACCGCGATCTACGAGGAAGTGTCGGGAGTGCCGGGCAGCGCGTACCCGTCGTTCCTGTCCACCTGGCGCAGCTTCGCGGGCGCGGTCCTCGAGGCGGCGCCCGGGGCGCCCCTCAGCGGCCCGGACACCGGGGCCTACAGCGCGATGACCTGGACTCCCGACCCGGACCGGGGCGTGTCCTGGACGCAGCGGTTCGCCGGCGACGAACCGGACCCGGCGCGGATCGCGGACCTCACCCAGCACTACTACGTGGGGGGCGGCCCGGGGAAGACCAGCGCCCAGCAGGCCATCGCCAACATGCTGTCGCCTGAGTGGGTGGACGGTACCGCGCCCGGGTCGCAGCCCCGGGGGACCACGTACACCCCCTATCCGTGGTTCTACGAGAACCATCTCGCCCCGGTGGCCGCGGCCGGGCGGCGCTACCGGCTCACCGAGGCGAACGACTACCTCGGCGGGGTCCCGGGCGCCAGTAACGGGTACGCCTCGGCCCTGTGGACGCTGGATTTCCTGCACTGGTGGGCCGCGCACGGCGCCGGGGGCGTGAACTTCCACAACAAGCAGTGGCTCGACACCGACACGATCGTGCCGGACCCGGCCGCCCCCGGGCGCTTCGCCGTCACACCGAAGGGCTACGGCATCACGGCGTTCACCCTGGGCTCGGCGGGGCAGGTGACGCCGGCCGGGATCGGGAACCCCGGCGGCATCAACCTGACCGCGTACTGGGTCGCCGGCGCCGGCGAGGACTACGTGACGATCATCAACAAGACACACGGGGCGCAGGCGGCGGACGCGGCGGTCACGATCGCCCCGGGCGGGTCCGGGCCTGGTTCCGGGCCCGGGACGGGGCCCGGCCTGCGGGGCGCGGAGGTCATGACGCTGGCCGGCCGGGAGCCGGGGGACGCCACGGGGTCCCGGGCCACTTTGGGCGGCGCCGCGATCACCGGCGATGCCCCCTGGGACGGCAAATGGACTCCGCTGCCGGACGGCCCGGGCACGGGGATCAGCCTGACCGTCCCGGCTGGCACTGCCGCCGTGGTCCGGCTCCGCCCCGGAGGCTAGGAGCGGCCGCTGGGGCGGCGGGGGGCTGGCCGCGGAGGTCAGCGGGCCAGCACCTCCCGGGCGGCCCGGTCGCCGGACCGCAGCGCTCCTTCCATCAGGCCGGCCCAGTCGCCGGCGGTGTGCTCCCCGGCGAAGTGGACCCGGCCGGCCGGGGCGGCGAGCAGGTCCTCGTCACCGTCGGCCACGGTGACCGTGAGCGCGGAGTACGACTCCCCGGCCCAGGGATCATCGTTCCAGGTGGTGAGCAGGGTCCGGTCCGCGTCGGCGGCCAGCTCGGGACGGAGCGCGGCCACCCGGGCCGCCCACGTGGCGGGCCCCTCCGCGACGGCCAGGGCGGCCAGCCCCTGCTCGGTGCCGCCGAAAGCGTGCAGGACGGGCTGGACCTGGCCGGTCGCGTCGGCAGCGGTCCAGGTCCAGAACTTTCCGGGCACGCTCTGCACCGCCGAGGGTGCGGCGCCGCGGGTCAGTGGCAGGTGGAGCTTGGCGTTATGGGCCAGGCCCGCGCGCTGCCACGCGCGCCTGGTGAAGCCGGGCACCGGCGGTGAGAAGGGCAGGCGGCGCAGCACGGCCAGGGGGACCGCGACGATCGCGGCGTCCCCCACGGCCTCCCCGCCGGCCGTCCGGACCCGCACACCCTGGTGGTCCTGCTGGATGGAGCGCACCGGGCTGTTCAGCCGCACCGAGGCCCCCAGGCGGCCGGCCAGCTCGCGGGCTACCCGCTGGTTCCCGCCCGCCACCCGCCAGGACGGCCGGCGTCCGAACCCCGCGGTCACGTCGCTGACCGCCGCGGCGGCGAGCACGCCGGCGCTGACGCCGTTGGTGGCCTCGACCCGGGACAGGTACGCGGCCAGCGCCGGGGAGCCCTCCCAGCCGGCCACCACGCCGGCCAGCGACGTGCCGGGTGCCGCCGCGGCGCAGGCGGACGCCACGGTGGCGGCGCAGCCGGACACCTCCTGGGCCGTGGCCTGCCCGATGGCACCAGCTCCGCCGCGGTAGTCCCGCTGGTAGTAGGACATGGCCGTATCGGCCAGGCCCAGGCCCAGCTCGGCCAGAACTCCCCGCATCACGTCGTAGCCGTCCAGCACGAACTCCCCGCCCCGCTCGACGACCGTCCGCGGATCACCGGGGAGGAGTTCCTGTGACCACACGCGGCCGCCGACCCGGTCGCGGGCCTCCAGGACCACCACCTGATGGCCCGCCTGGACGATCCGGTACGCCGCCATCAGCCCGGCGAATCCGGCTCCCGCCACGACTATCCGCATCCGTGCTCCCGCTCGTGCCCGCCTGCTGTCACATTCCAGCATCCCGGGGGGTCATCATCGGTGAGGCCCGGCCCATGCGGGGCGGCCGGGAACGTGAGAGGAGCACATCATGCGAGTCCTGGTCGTGGGGGCGAGCGGTGCGATCGGCACCCGGCTCGTGTCCCAGCTCATGGAGCACGGGCACGAGGTGATCGGCAGCTTCAGGTCTGCGGGGCACGCGGAGCGGGTCCGGGCGCTGGGGGCCGAGGCGATCCCGCTCGACCTGCTCGACGCCGGCGCTGTGCGCCGGGCAATCCTGGACACCAGGCCCGAAGCGATCATCCACCAGGCGACCGCCCTGGCGGATATGCGGTTCTCCCGGAGCCTGGACCGCAGTTTTGCGGCCACCAACCGGCTCCGGACCGAGGGCACCGACGCGCTGCTGGCCGCGGCCCGCGAGGCGGGCGTCCGCCGGTTCGTCGCCCAGAGCTTCGCCAGCTACCGCTATGCGCGCGAAGGCGGGATGGTCAAGACCGAGGATGATCCGCTGGACCCTGCCCCGCCCGCCACGGCGCGCGAGACCAACGCCGCCATGTGCCATGTTGACCAGGCGGTCACGGAGGCGGGCGGGATCGCACTGCGCTACGGCGGCTTCTACGGCGCCCCCGACGACGGGCTGATCGGGCCGGTGCGCAAGCGGCAGTTCCCGGTCGTCGGCGACGGCGCGGGCGTCACCTCGTTCATCCACCTTGACGACGCGGCGGCCGCAACCGTGCTCGCGCTCGCGCACGACGGGCCTGGCCTCTACAACATCGTCGACGACGATCCCGCCCCGGTCCGCGACTGGCTGCCCATCCTCGCGGACGCGCTCGGCGCCCCGCCGCCCCGCCATGTTCCCGCCTGGCTGGCGAGGCTGGTCGCCGGCGAGGGTGCGGTGGTAATGGGGACCCAGTCCCGCGGCGCCTCCAACGCCAGGGCCAAGCGGGAACTTGGCTGGACCCTCCGCTGCCCCACCTGGCGCCAGGGGTTCACCGCCGCCTACCGCCCTTCGGGGCGGCTCAGCACAAAGGCCTGATCAGGGCACCCGGGTGAGGGCCTTCTGTGCTGCCTGCATTCATGCACGTACTCCTTCGTGCTGCCCGGCGAATCGCCAGCAACCCGGTTGTACGGCACGGCCGGTCATGCGGCCGTCACAGACTGTGTGACCGCGGTGTGACCGCCTCCCCATCCCGCGCGCACCCCGGTACTCGTGGCCAGGTGGGTGCATTCGTGCAGGACCTTGACGTCAGCCACTCCGTTAGGCAAGACTAACCGTTAGTGAATCCTAACCGAAATGATGACGGCTGGAGCGCGCTGGCGGACGGCACCCGGCGTGCCATCGTCAGCCGCCTGGCCGACGGGCCGCAGGCGGTGGGACAACTAGCCGCGGAGCTTCCGGTCAGCCGGTCGGCGGTCTCCCAGCACCTGAAGGTCCTCAAGGACGCCGGCCTGGTCAGTGACCGCGCGGTCGGCACCAGACATGTCTACCGGCTCAATCCCACGGCAGTGGCCGCGCTGCGGGATCAGCTCGACACCTTCTGGCAGAGGGCTCTGGCCAGCTACGTGGAAATTGCCGGACAAGCGACGGAGGAGGAGAGTCCATGACCCGAACCGAAGTCCCCGTGGTCCGCAAACAGGTGGTGGTCAAGGCGCCGGTCGAGCAGGCCTTCACGGCGTTCACCGAGGGGTTCGGCGCCTTCAAGCCGCCGGAGCACAACCTGCTCGCGGCCCCGATCGCCGAGACAGTCTTCGAGCCCCACGTCGGCGGGCACATCTACGACCGCGCGGTCAACGGCAGCGAATGCCGGTGGGCGCGGATCCTGGCCTATGAGCCACCAGATCGCGTGGTATTCAGCTGGGACATCGGCCCGCAATGGCAGGTCGAGACCGATCCGGAGCTGACCAGCGAGGTTGAGGTCCGGTTCGTGGCCGACGGACCGGACCGCACCCGGGTCGAACTGGAGCACCGCCACCTCGACCGGCACGGTCCCGGCTGGCAGTCGGTCAGCGACGGCGTCAACGACGACCAGGGCTGGCCGCTCTACCTGGCCAGATACGCCGCCCTGCTGGAGGGCCGCTGACATGGCACCGGCCAGCGCCAGCACTGTGGTGGACCGGCCCGCGGCAGAGGTGTTCGCCTACGCCACCGACCCCACGCACTTCCCCGAATGGCAGCAGGGCGTCATCGACGGTCACCTTGACCCGCCCGGCCCCGCACACGTGGGCACGAAGTGCGTGACCACCCGGCGCATCGGCGGAGCGGACCGGACCGTCACCTCCGAGCTGACCCACATCGACGCACCCAGGACATGGGGCGTGCGGGGTATCGACGGACCCATCCGGGCCACCGTTGACCTCACCGTGGAACCCCTGGCCGAGACCAGTTCCCGGCTGACCATCGCGGTCGACTTCGACGGGCACGGCATCGGCAAACTGCTCGTGCCGCTAGTCGTCCGCCGCCAGGCGCACAAGGAAATGCCAGCCAACGTGGAAGCCCTGAAGCGGCGCGTCGAGGCCCAGCAGCCATAGCACCCGGCGTAGGAGCAGGCCACGGGTCCTCGTGGTCAGATCCGGAGCGGGAGGGTGCGGGGCCCGCGGATCTGGCCCGCCGCCCAGATCACGGCCGAGGGGTCGTCCAGGGTGAACTCCGGGATCCGCTCGAGCCAGACTTCCAGCGCGACCCGGAGTTCCATCCGGGCCAGATGCGAGCCCACGCAACGGTGGATACCCAGGCCGAAGGCGGCGTGCCGGTTGATTTCGCGGTCGATGACGACCTCACCGGCCCGGTCGAACTGGGCCGGGTCCCGGTTAGCGGCCGGGAACGACAGCAGGATCCAGTCGTCGGCCTTCATATCGACGCCCCGCCAGTGCATGTCGTCTTTGACCAGCCGCGCCATGGTCACGGGCGCGTACGCGCGGAGCAGTTCCTCCATCGCCGTCGGCAGCAGCCCGGGTTCGGCGACGAGCCGTTCGCGGTCCGCCGGGGTCCGGGCGAGATGCCACAGGGACGCTCCGATCGCGCTCCAGGTCGTGTCGATGCCGGCGATGAGCAGAAGGGCCATCGTGCCGACGACGTGGGATGAGTCGAGCTTGTGACCGTAGAGTTCCGCATTGATCAGGTAGCTGGTGAGGTCCTCGCGCGGGTCATCGAGATGCTCGTTGACCTGGGCGAGCAGATAGTCGAACAGCCTGCCTACCCGCTCGATGCGCTCGTCAGGCGGGAGGTTGATGCCTTCGAGCAGGTTTTCCACGAACTCACGGAACTGCGGCCCGTCCTCCGCCGGGAAGCCGAGCATGTCGGCGATGACCCGCATCGGGATGTGCTGGGCGTAGTCGCGGGCCGCGTTGACGACGTCCCGCCCATCGAAAGCGTCGATGAGAGAGTGGCAGAACGCCCTGGTGGCCGGCTCCTGCCTGGCGACCGCGTTCTTGGTGAAGGGGGGGAGCAGCAGCTTGCGTGCGTCGTGGTGGAACGGCGGGTCGGAGGAAATGGGTGGCGACCCGCCAACCGGGGCCGCCTCCAGGGGTGGCCGGAAGTTGCTCAGGATGATCGACCGCGACGAGAAACGCTCGGTGTCATAGGCGATCGCCGCGACGTCCTCGTAGCGGGTCGGCAGCCAGGCACCCCCGAACCGCCCGGTATGGGCGATCGGGCATCGCTGCCGCAGGTCGTCCTGGATCGGGTAGGGATCGGCGGACCACTCCGGCTCGAGATGGGAGAAGTCGGTCGCCCAGTCGGAGACCAGCCCGGTGATGATCTCGTTGCGGGTACCAAGGGGCCGTTCGTCGTCCGGCTCCCGGAAGTCCTGGCTGAAGCGGTCATCGGGGGCCACGTCATGCCCCCTCGGTGACGGTGATCGCCCGCTCGGGGCAATTGGCCACCGCAAGGTGCGCTTCGTGGTCCTGGCCCGGCGGGACCAGGCCCTCGCCGAGGACCTTCCCGTACCCTTCGTCGTCGTCGCCGAACAGGCCGGGGGCGATGTCGTAGCAGCGGCCGTGCCCCTGGCAACGCCCGGAGTCGATCTGTACGTTCACTGTGCTGCTCCTGCCTGCGCGGGCGAACCCTTGGCTCCCAGCATGCCTGCGTGACCTCGCAGGGCAAGTATCCGGCGGTGTCAGTGGGCTCGGCTACCGTCGGGTTATGGTGCACCGGCTATCCCGCCAGGAGGCGCGCCGCATCGCCGTGCGGGCGCAGCGGCTCGACGCGCCGCGGCCGGACGGACTCCTCGGGCTGGTGCGCCACCTCGGCCTCGTGCAGGTCGACCTGACCGCGGCGGTGGCGCCGAGCGCCGGTCTGGTGTGCTGGAGCCGGCTCGGCCCGTCGTTCAGCCCGGCGGACCTAGAGCCGCTGCTCACCGTCCGTTCACTCGTCGAGTTCCGCGGAGTGCTCCGTCCGGCCGGGGACATCGCCCTGTTCCGGGCCGATATGCAGGACTGGCCGGGACGGGAGCCGCTGCGCGACTGGCAGATCTACCAGGACGACTGGGTCAAAGCCAACGACGCGTGCCGTGAAGACATCCTCCAGGCGCTGCGCTCGGAGGGGCCGCTGCCAGCCCGCGAGCTTCCGGACACCTGCGCGGTCCCGTGGCGTTCGACCGGGTGGTCCAACGATCGCAACGTGCTGCAGATGCTGGACTTCATGGAGCGCCGCGGGGAGGTCGCGGTCTCCTCACGCGAAGGCCGGGAACGCCTCTGGGACCTGGCCGGCCGGGTGTACCCCGACGACCCGGCCGTGCCCGCGGGCGAAGCGCGTGCCCGGCGGGACGAGCGCCGGCTGGCGTCGCTGGGGATCGCGCGGGCGAAGGGGCCTGAATGCCCGGTGGAGCCGCTCGACGCGGGGGATGCCGGGGAACTGGCCGTTATTGACGGGGTTCGTGGCACGTGGCGGGTGGATCCGGGGCAGCTCGGGCAGCCGTTCCGCGGGCGGGCAGCGCTGCTGTCGCCACTGGACCGGCTCGTGGCCGACCGCAGGCGGCTGGCCGGGATCTTCGAGTTCGACTATCAGCTGGAGATGTACAAGCCCGCGGCCAGGCGCCGGTGGGGCTACTGGGCCCTGCCGATCCTGTACGGCGACCGGCTGGTCGGGAAGCTGGACGCGGCCGCCGACCGCGGGGCGGGGGTGTTGCGGATCAACGCGATTCACCAGGACGCCGAGTTCACCGCCACGATGAGGGCCGCGATCGACCGCGAGATCCGCACCCTGGCGCGGTGGCTGCAGCTGGAGATCGAGGGTGCGCTGACGGACGGCTCATGATCGTCCCGGCGGGTACCCGCAGGCGGCGGCCAGGGATGCTGGGGTAAGGGTCCCCGTCTCCTGGCGGAATGTCCGCAGCAGGGCCTGGTATCGCTGGTCAGCGCCAGGAACCCCGCCGAAATGCGGGGCATGGTGCCCGCTGGCCCAGTCGTACAGCGGGTGAGAGCGCTCGCCGGCCGCGAAGACCGCGGCCAGGCTGCCCCGGCCACGGTGAATCACGTGGCCTTCCGCGGTGAACGGAAAGGGCGCTTGCCGCAGGCCGGACCGGGCCGCCGAGCTGAGCAGCTCAAAGGACGGGTCGCCCCCGTCAGTGAAGGGCGCGGTACCGGGCCGCCACACCTGGGCCGGGTCCAGCAGCAGGGAGTAGAGCTCGAGACGCTCGGCCTGGTGCCAAGGGTCCCAGTGCGGCTCTCCGGCCAGGGCCGCCCTGGCTTGCCGGGCGGCGGCCAGGGCGGCCGAGAGCACATCAGGGCGTGCGGCGACGACGTCAGAATCCAGGATCCAGATCCACTCCGGAAGGGGCCCCCGCCGGGAAGCCAGGAAGGAGATGGCCTGGTTGAGGCCGGGGCCGTGCTGGCGGTTGACGTCATTGGCCAGCAGCACGCAGACTCCGGCCTGCGCGGCCCCGGCCAGCAGCTCCGCCGACCCGTCCTGCGATCCGTTGTCCACGATCACGATCTCCAGAGCCGGCCACGTCACGATCCTGCGCAGCGACCACAGCAGCAGCGCGGTCAGCTCCCGGGTGTTGTACGAGACGCTGACCACCGCCACCCGCTCGCGGTCAGCCCCCGCTGCCCCGGGCCACCACACGACATCGCTGGCCATCCTGAGATCCTGCCCCATCCGGCCCGGCCAGGCCCAGCGTGACCCAGTGAGTAGAGCGCCGTGCCGTGGGTACCGCTGCAGAGTCCTGCGGATCAGGCGCCGCGCGGCAGGGCTCAGGCACCCGGCGAGAAGAAGGGACGCTAAGCATGTTCTTTTTCCTGTTCCGCAGGCTGCGGACCTGGCTGCTGCTGGCCATCGCGCTGCCGCTGGCCCGGCTGGTCGTTCACCGCCTGGCCCTCGCCGCCGACCGGCGTGACGCGTCAGCCCGCCCGGCCCGGGTGCTCCGGCACGCCGACTCGGCGGTGACCGCAGTGTCCGGGCGCGTCTCGCGCAAGAGCAGGCGCTGACATCAGCGAGAGGCTGGGCCGGTATTCGCTGATGGAGATGACCCTGCGGTGTGAGATCTTCCCGGACGACCTGGACGCCACCGTGGACTTTTACACCCGGGTGCTCGGCTTCACGGTGGTGAAGGACCAGCGCGGCGATTCCAGCCCGTATGTATCGCTGAAGCGCGGCGGTGTCCGGGTCGGGGCGGCCAGGAGGGCGCTCGCCCGCGACGTCGAGGTGGCGAGGCGGCCGCCGGCAGGAGTGGAGCTGGTGCTCGAAGTGGACGACGTCGCCGGTGAACGGGACAGGGTCGCGGCGGCGGGGTGGCCGCTCAGCGAGGACCTCCAGGACCGCCCCTGGGGGCTGAAGGACTTCAGGATCCTCGATCCGGCGGGTTACTACCTCCGGATCACCGACCGGGCCCGGTAATCGCCCCCGGGCCGCAATGGTGAGCGCTTCACGGTGCGGTTCTCTGCGCCACCCCGAACAAGGGCACCTCGAGTGGCCCGCACGGTTCAGCTGGGACGTCCTCCGCGGCCCGCGCCCGGCGCACCGTCAGGAACAGGAGATGTGACGCCACCGCGAACAGCAGCGCGGCGAGAGGCAACTCAAGCAGCAGGGCGGACGCGATCGCGGTAATGGCGTCGAGGTGTCCTGATGCGGTCGTGACGTCAAACCACGCATCACAGGTGAGTAGCGTCCCGGTGATGAATGCCGTGATGACCACCGCCTGCCGGCGGCGCAACGCGAACCACGCGGTCAGGGCCAGGCCGGTCAGCAGCACGATGTCGAAGCCGACCCAGGTCAGCGTCCAGTGGCCGGCGACGTAGCGGTGCGGCAGCGTAAGCGCCAGAAAGATGATCCACGGGACCAGGGCAGCCGAGGAGACAGTCAGGAGGAACACGAACCGCCTGCGGCGTTCGTCTGCCTCGCTCAGTGAAGGGAGATTGCTGTCGAGCGCGGCCAGGCGGCGGCTCAGGGAGGATCGCTCCTCGTGTGTCATCTGGCGCAACGTGTCGTCACTGATCATTGCCGCACATCCCCGCGTGAAGGCAACCGGAGGGTTCGCCCCTTCGCTGACGACGATAACTCGGGCCGGATACCAGGCCCATGCAGGAAGGCTCCCCGAGGTCAGGGTCTAGGCCAGTGGCAGACCAAAGTTCAGATTTCTGGGCGGCCGCAATCGCCTGTGGCTGCGTGGATGGCGCACAGTTGATCGCCTGCGCCCGGGAAGCTTGCCAGTACGGAAATGAAGTACATCCGTGTAGCGTCAGCCGCCAGGGTTATAACTGTTCGCCGTATGGCACTGGGGGGAACCATGCCGACCGTCATCGCACATCACGATGTGAAAGACAAAGATCACTGGCTTGCCTCGCCGAGGCGCGAGGAAGTATTCGGGCCGCTCGGGGTCACTAACATCCGGACGTTCACCGACCCGCAGAACCCGACCCGGGTCGCGGTCCTGATGGACGTCGCTGACATGGACGCCGTCATGAACGCGATGCAGACCCAGGCCATGGCCGACGCGATGGCGGACGACGGCGTCCTGCCCGAAAGCCTCGTGATCCTCGTCGAGGAATAGCCTCCGCAGGCCGCTACGCTGGCCGGCATGTCATCGGATGATCTGCCGGTCGCGGAGTTCGCCTTCCCGGGCCCGCTGCGTGACCAGCTTGTCGCGGCGATCGTATCCGGCGGCAAGACCACCACGAGCGGGCTGGTGGTGGGATACGAGTATGACGACGAGCCGCTGCCTCATCCAGGATTGCGGCAGAGGGTGGTTGATTCGGCGGGGAAGCCCGTGGCCGTAATCGAGACGACCGCGGTGCGCGTGATTCGTCTCGCCGACGTGGACCTTGCTCACGCGCTGGGGGAGGGCGAGGGGTACGAGTCGGTCGCGGAGTGGCGGGCCGGGCATGAGCGGTTCTGGCACTCGGCGGACATGCGCGCCGCGATGGGTGACCCGGAATTCACCGTCGGCGACGACACCCTCGTGGTGGCCCAGACGTTCAGGCTGATCGGGAACTAGCGGTTCTGGCCGCAAGGTCAGCACGGCCGAGCGCGTACGTGGCCGCCGAGCTGACCGTTGCGCCTTCGCCGGCCGCGCTGGTACCGTCCGCCTCCATGCCATATCCCGTGCGTACCAGCCAGGCCGGTGCACGTGTGCTGGCCGCGGTCCGGGCGACCACGACGCGGCAGCACCTGGGGGCCGACATTGTCCGCCTTCTCGACATGATCTGGCCGGTGCTGCGCGCGGAGGGTGCACGCACCGGGCACAACGTCGTGGTGTACTACGGCGGCCAGGGCGGCACGCTGGACATCGGTGTCGGAGTCGAGGTGTTCACGGATTTCGCTGGTCATGGGGAGATCCAGCGCATGTCCACACCGTCGGGCGAGGCCGCCGCGACAACCCACTACGGCGAGTACTCGGAGATGGGTGCTGCGTACGCGGCGCTGGAGCAGTGGTGCACCAGCAACGGACGCCGGCCGGCCGGGGTCAGCTGGGAAGTCTACGGTGACTGGGACGACGATCCCGCGAAGGTCCAGACGGACGTGTATTTCCTCCTCGAACCCACGTCACACTGAGCAGAAGACATCCGGATCCGATGCTTCGCGGCAAGATCCCGCCATAAGGACGGCCGGGTCCAGGTGCCGCGTTGTGCGCGAGCGTAAGCGTCGAGCCGCTCCAGCGTGTCCGCATAAATGCCGCGCATGACCCGCGGGGCGAACAGGCGCTCAAAGAAGCCGCCGATCCCGCCCGCGCCCTGCCAGGTCGAGGAGATCCGCACCAGGGAATCGCCGCCCTGGGGCGCGACGGTGTAACTCGTGACCGCGCTCGAGCCGGTGTCGGACTCGGTGAGGATGCGGCCGGGCTCAGGCTCGGCAACCTGCATCCGGTACTTGCGGGTACGGCCGCCGGCGGTCATCGTGAACCGCATGATCGTGCCCGCACCTACGCTGCCCGACTCGACCTGGAAGTCAGAGAACGCCGGGGCCAGGAAGTGCGGATGGTGCCCGCGCATGTCTGCGATATAGCCATACACCGCAGCCGCTGGCGCGCCTATCGTCCGCTCAGCCGAGACGAGCATCGTTGCCATGGACCCTGTCTATCACCACCCGCCAGCAGCACCATCCCTCCCCGGAAGGCACTCTGCGGAACACCCGGTCAGCCGCCATGAAGTGCACCCAGGGCCCTGCTAGGCCTCATTCAGGCTGGGCTGTCGTGGGTGAGCAGTCGCCGGACCGGCCTGGGATGGCCGAGGCTGGTAGGTGTCAGGGAAGGGCGCAGGTATTCCTCGCCGGCTGGCCAGCGAGCCACGTGCTGGGCATTGCTCCCGGCGTCATGCCCGATGTAAGTGACCTCGGTAATGTCCACGGCGAACAGGGTGAATTCGCCGGGGACAGGCCGCCAGCCCAGGTGAGCCTCGGCGGCAGCAGCGTAACGCCGCTGCCTGTCAAGAGCGGTCTCGATACGGACGGTACCGCGCATCATAATCTCTGCCTCGGGCGCTGGATTGGCGACGATGCTGTGCAGCAGGATCCGCGGGTCGCGGTGCAGGTCGCGCGCCTTGGTCGAAGCAGGCATCATCGACAGCCACAAGTCGCCGTCCATGATCAAAGGTTCGACGCCGCTTATCCGCGCGGAGCGGTCGCGCCGGATCGTGCCAATCAGCAGGACACCAGGCTTGACCAGCTGATCCTCCGCCACAACGGCGAGCCGGCACTGACGAGCGGCAAACTCAGACCATCGCATGGCTCTTGCATATGCCCTGCCTCTGACAGTCAGCCCAGCGCCGGGCACCTGCCATCACAGGCATGACCGGTCATGGATCTGGCCTGGCGCTTCCCAGGTCATTACGAGGCAAGGATCGTGGCTACCATGATCGCGATGATCAGCAGCAAAATCGTGGCGGCGGCGACCCGGGTGGCGCTACGACGCCATCCGGCCTGCCGGGTCAGGCCGGACGTGAAATTGCGGAATTGTTCCAGCTCGCCCACAGGAGTAATCGGGCCGGACGCGCCGCCGGGAACCTCGATCCGCTGATTCCGGTTCATCTCGGAGCCGGGATCGCCGGGAGGCGGGCGTCTGCGTGCTATGCGGCCAGGATGTCACCGCGCACCTGGGAACTCCACTTCCCCGCTTCATCTGGCCAGCCTCCCACCCAGGCCGCGTCCCGCGAAGATCGTCTGCTGGACGGCGGGATAGCGCTCTCCCCGATGGCGATAATCGGGTCATGACCGGCTCGCCGGCATGGGGTGGGAAGGCAGCTGGCCGAGGCACGATGGCTGTACGCCAGCCACGGCTACCAGGAGGCGGCCTGAACAGATGCGCGCTGGCGAGGTGATTGAAGTCCTGGACGTGCTGGACCGGGCCGGCGTGCGTTACTGGGTCGGCGGGGGCTGGGGTGTGGTGGCACTCGCCGGGCGGCAGACCAGAGAACACCGGGATCTTGATCTCGCGGTGGACGCAGAGGACATGCCTGCCTGTCTCGCCGTTCTCGGCGACCTGGGCTATCAGGCAGAAACGGATTGGCGGCCGGTCCGCATCGAGCTGGCCGCGGCGGGCGCCCGCTGGGTTGACATCCACCCGGTGACGTTCGGGGCGGATGGGCACGGCCGCCAGGCAGGACTGGGCGGAGGGCATTTCAACTACACGCCCTCATCTTTCACCACTGGTTCCCTCGCTGGCCGGCGGGTGAACTGCCTGTCAGCGGAGCAGCAACGCCAGTTCCGCACCGGCTATGACCTCCGCCCTCAGGACCTCCACGACCTGGCGGAACTCGATCCCTGAGGAACCTTCCCGCCTCCGGGTGGGCGATCCGGGGGCTGCGGATGTTCTTCAGCTACCGCCAGCGTACGGCGGCCCACCCCGCCGGGCGGGCCGCCGTACGCACAGGAATAGCCCGGCGATGTAGCAGGCCAGCGCGAGGGCCCACAATCCGGCCATGATCATCGAGCTGAAGGCGTGCCCGTAGTCCAGGAAGCTCACGCCGTTGAACCCGGCGCCCACGATGGCCAGCGCGCCGAGCACCGAGATCACCAGGGCCGCACGGCTGCCGGAACCCCGCGTCAGTGCGACGCCGGCGAAGGCCGCCAGCACCAGCGCCAGCCCGAAGGCGGCGTGCGCGGCGGCCCAGGCGGGACCGTCCGGGATCACCCAGGCCAGGGCAGAGGCACCGCCGGTGAAGTAGTCGCGGGCACCCGCGCCAGGATGCCGGGCGGGGAGGATGACGTACAGGTTTACCGCCATGCCGAGCAGGTACTGGATCAGCAGCAGCAGGCAGGCGATGACGTTGACCGCCACCAGCCGCCCGGCCGGGCTGGGGCCGCCGGGCGACGCGGTGCCGGCCGGGGCCCGCATCACCGCGCCACCGAGACGTCGTCCAGCTGGGGCAGTCCGCGGCCCAGCGGCCGGCCGATGTGCCCGCTCGCGCCCCCGATGACCACCCGGTGAGTCATGTCGCCGTCCCGAATTCCTCGTGCCACCGCAGCTCCGCCTCGAGCCGCAGCTCGCCGCGGCGGAACGTAGCCACGGCCCGCGGCGGCAGGACTCCCTGCGCGGTCAGCCGCTCGCGCTCCGCTGCCATCTCTTCCAGCTGACCCGCTACCCGGCGGCGCCGGGCCGTCAGCCGCTCGCCCAGCTCCGAGGCGTCCTCGCCGGCGGCGAACAGCAGCACAACCGACAGTGGGTCAGCGGACCCGAAGAGGACCTCCAGGGCGGCGTCCCGCTGGACGACCAGCTCCAGGCGCCCCTCCTCGGTGATCTGGTACACCGTCCTGGCCGGACGGCGGCCCACCTGCTCGTCGCGGACCGCCTCGGCCAGGCCCTCGCCATCGAGCCTGCGCAGCTCCGCGTACAGTGCCCCGCCGGTGATGCCGCCCCACGCCCCGGCGTTGGTGAGCTCGGCGATCCGGCGGATCTGGTGGCCATGCATCGGGCCGCGCTCGGCCAGCACGCCCAGGATCATTAGCCGACTCAAGTTCATCGCAAACTAGTCTACGCATACCAGTCTGCGATATCAAGGTTCTGCGCTGTCAAGGTAGGTGCGCCGCAGGGAGAGCGGTGCCGGGCGCCGGGCACGAGTTGGTACCTCTGTCGCCGTATTCACGCGCCCGCGCGCTGAGCATTGGTACTTTCATCGCGCGAATTTTTCTCGCTTAATAACAGGGGTCACTTCATACACTCCAGTTTCTTGAATGCCATTAATTCCCTCGTGCCACCTGGCTCCCAGGCTTTGCTGTGTTATCCACGACGCACAGTGATCGGGGCGTGCCCAGAATGACCTCTCTGAAGGAGGTGATAGCCCGGGCGTGCTGGGTAGCTGAATGAACGACTCGCGTGGCCGGTGAGACTCGGGGGTCGTGATCGCACTGGTCAGGAACAGATGAGCCTGCCGGACCGTATCCCGGCAGACGGGCACAGAGGTATTGTCTTGGGAGAGAACGGGGGGAAAGGTGACCGGTACGCGTGTCTTGTCTGAGGTGGCCCCGACCATTGGCCTTCCCCCCGAAAGCAGTTTCCTGGATTGACGAGGGCGCGCGTTGAGCCGGGCGCGGTCAGCCGAAGCTGGCCTTCCCGGCGCCTGGCCCGCCGAGCGTGACACGGGCCCGGCTCCCGCTGCGCGTAACTGGCGGGTGGCGAGCCGGCTGGCCGTCCTGGTCGCCATCCCGACCTTGCTGGGTCTGGCGCTCACCGGGCTGCGGATCACCGACGAGACGCACAGTGCGGCCGCTTACGGCCAGGTCAGCCACCTGGCCGTGCTCGGCCAGCAGGTGGACGGATTAGCTCAGGCGATGGGGGATGAGCGGGCCGGCACGGCCACGTTCATCGCCGCCGGGCGGCCGGCCGCGGGCCTCCCGGCCCTGCACCGGCAGTATCTGATCACCGACGGCTGGGCGGCCTCGGTGCGCCGGCTGGTTCACCAGGGCGACCGGGGCTACCCGGCCCGGACGCGGGCCAGCGCGGCTACGGCGCTGGCCGGCATCGCCGGTCTGCCCGGCCTGCGGAACGAGGCCTCGCAGAGCCAGGCTCCCGCCCTGACCGTGATCAACGGGTATTCCGCCGCGACGGCTGGCCTGTTCACCCTCGACGACGGCCTCGCAGACCTGAGCGGCGACTCCACGCTGATCACTAGCGCGCGTGCGCTCGGCTCGCTGTCCAGGCTGGCGGACCAGGCCTCGCTGCAGCAGGCCATCCTCGGCGGCGCGCTCGCCGAAGGGCACTTCGGCCCTGGGGCCCGCACGGCGCTGATCACCGCCCAGGCGCAGCAGGCCAGTGACCTCGCGTCGTTCCGCAGCCTGGCGACCCCCGAGGAGGGCTGGGCCGTCACCCAGACCCTGGCCAGCCCGCTGGCCGGGCGGGCCCAGGCCGTCGAGCAGCGCGCGACGTCGTCCGGCGGCGCAGCGCTGGCCCTCGGCCCGGGCGCCAGCCAGCAGTGGCAGGCCGGGATGTCGTTCACCGACGGCTGGATGCGCCAGGCCCAGCAGCAGATGGCGAGCTGGATCGCCGGCTACGCCCAGGCCACCCAGCGGTCCATGATGAGGACCGCGCTGATCACCGCGGGCGTGGCCCTGGCCGTCCTGGTCCTGGTCCTGCTGGCCACGATCATCATTGCCCGGTCCCTGGTGCGCCCGCTGCTGACGCAGCGGGAAGCGGTCCGGCTGGCCAGTGAAGAGGCCCGGCGGCGGCGCAGTATCAGCGCCATCTCCAACGGTTTCTTCCGGCGCAGCCACTACCTGCTGGAACGGCTGCTGCGGCTGATCGACATCCTGGAACGCAGCGAGGAAGACCCGGGACGGCTGGCCAGCCTGTTCCAGATAGATCACCTGGTCACGCGGATGCGGCGCAACTCGGACAGCGCCCTCGTCCTCGCCGGCCACGAGACATCACTCGACGAGGCCGAGCCGGTCACCCTGGTGGATGTGCTCCGCGCCGCGGTCTCCGAGATCGAGCAGTACCACCGGGTGGTCCTGGACGTCCCGGTGGGTGACTGGGTCAGCGGGGACGCCGTGGCCGACACCGTGCACCTGCTGGCCGAGCTGCTCGAGAACGCCACCGCGTTCTCGCCCAAGACCACCCAGGTCATCGTGTCCGGGCATCCCGTGCGCGGCGGCGGCCTGCTGGTCACTATCACCGACGCCGGGACAGGCATGCCGGAGGAGTACCTGGGCCAGCTCAACTGGCAGCTGGCCCACCCGTCCGCCGCGGACGCGGCGGTCACCCGGCACATGGGCCTGTTCGCGGTGGCGCACCTGGCCGCACGGCACGGCATCACAGTCGCCCTGGAGCTGCTGCCCGAGGGTGGTACCGCCGCCGAGGTCTACCTTCCGGACACCCTCGTCGCGCCGGACGCCCCGGGACCGGTGCCCGGTCCCCGGCTGGAGACCGTTGGCTCCGCCCAGGACGCTGCTCCCGCCGTGGCCGTGCCCAGGTGGCAGCGCGCGGAACCGGAGCGCGCGGAGCCGGAGCGCGCGGAGCCCGAGCGCGCGGAGCAGGATGGCGCCGAGCGGGGCGGCGTGCTGCCGATCTTCGCATCCGTCGAGTCTGACTATCCCCGTCCGCGCACAGAGCTGCCGCAGCGGATCCCCCAGTCCGGACTGGCCAGCGGAACGGCGGCTGACCAGGCGCCCCAGCCAGCCAGGCCGTCCGGATCGGCGGACACCGCACGGGAGCAGCTGGCTAGCTTCCAGCGGGGCTCCCGTCGGGCCCGGGCCGTAGCCGAAGGGGACCGCGACACGAAGCAGCGGGCCCGGGATCACTGAGAATCGCTGAGAGGGAGCACATGGATCCGGCCCTCCGTCCGCACGACGTCGACCGGCTCATCACAGACTTCACCGAACGTGTTCCTGGCGTGCTGCACGCCGTCATCGTGACCTCGGACGGCGTCCCGCTGGCCGTGTCCGACCGGATCCAGGCCGGCCAGCTGGAGCAGCTCTCCGCCATCACCTCCGGCCTGATCAGCCTGGCCTGTACGGCGGCCCGGATATCCGGCGGCGACGACGTCACCCAGGCCCTGATCACCATGGAACTGGCCGCCCTGGTGATCATGTCGATCGATGGCGGGTTCGACTCTGGCCGTGCTCACCACGGCCGCCGCCGACCTCGATCTCGTCGCGTACGAGATGACCATGCTGGCCGGGCAGGCCGCCAGCATCGTCACCCCGCCGGCCCGCGGCGCCGCGTGAGCCACGGTCGCCGCGGCGTGAGCCCGCGTCCCCGGGTCGGCCCGGCGGGCGCGGGTCTCAGCGGTTCCTGAGCGCCCTTCTCCGGTAGGCGATGCTCCCGGCACCGGCCAGGATCGCCGCGCCGCCGAGGCCTACCAGGACGGTGTCCTGGAGTCCCGCCGTGCCGCCGCCGCCCGTCTCCGGGGCCGCGGTGGGGAAAGTGCTGGGTGACGGGCTCGGCGCCGGGGAGTGCGTGTGGGACGGCGTGGGCGTGGGCGTTGGCGTTGGCGTGGGCGTGGGCGTCTCACTGGCCGATGCGCTGGTGGTCTCGGTCGGCGTCTCCGTCGCCGTGACGCTCGGCGAGGCAGTGGGGGTGGCCGGTCTGGTCCGGGTCGGCGTTCCCCCGGGGGACAGGGACGGGGGCGTCGCCGAGGGTGTGCCACTCGTGCAGGCCGCGACCGACGCGGACGCGAGCACGGTCACCGTGGCGCAGCCGATCGCGCTTAATCTCGCTCTGAGCGGCTTCCCCGCGATAGTCAGGCTCATCTTTAGGGAACCTCCTCTGCGTCCGGCGGGCAGGTCCCAGGAAAACGCCGCAGGCCATAAAGGTAAGGCCGGCCGACGGCACGCAGAGGCAATGGCTCGTTCATCATCGGGATATTAGGCTACGCGAGTAGGACACCCTGGGGAAGACGGTGGAGGGACAGCATTGCCGGAGCGGGAGCGGCAGCGTGTAGCGGGGTTTCGCGTGGTCGTGTCCTGGCCGCAGAGCAGGTTCGCCCCCCCGCCCCGCGCGTCGGCAAACCTCCGGGCCCGTGTCGCCGGGGTCGGCCGGCGTTCTGCTCCTCGTGGCCGGGACCGCCTCGGTCGGCATCGCGTTCGCTGTCCAGCGGCATGCGCCGCAGCCTTCCCTGGCCGCGGCGGGCGCGGTCGGCTCGGCGGCGGGCCGGGGGCCGTCGCTGCGGCGCTCGACGCCGGTCTCGGTAAAGATCCCGGCCATTGGCGTGAACTCGTCCCTGCTGCACCTGGGCATTAACCGCAACGGCACGATCCAGGTGCCGTCGCTTTACGGGCGGCCCAATGAGGCGGCGTGGTTCAAGTACTCGGTCACGCCCGGCCAGTTCGGGGCGTCAGTCATTGAAGGTCACGTTGACACCCGCCAGGGGCCGGCCGTTTTCTTCCGGCTCGGGGCCCTGCGCCCTGGAAACAGGGTCGAGGTGACGCTCGCCGACGGGGTCACCGCGGTGTTCCGCGTCACCGGCGTACGTCAATACCAAAAGGCACATTTCCCCTCTAAAATTATTTATGGCGCGTCAGGATACGCTGCGCTTCATCTGATCACGTGCGGCGGCGCGTTCGACTACGCCACTGGCCATTACCTCAGTTCGACTGTGGTGTTCGCCACCCTCGCCTCGTCGCGGCGGGCGGCCCGCGGGACCGCCTGACGGCGTTGCCGCGGGTGCCGCCGCGCGGCCATGGCGGCGCCGTCTTGATCGGCGGGATGATGCCGGGTGCGTGGCCGGCGGCTAGCTCCGCGGTGCCCTGGCGAAGCGTTCTGGCCCGAGCACCGCGAGCAGCTGCAACTTCTCGTAGGCCTCGGTGTGCGGGGGAGCGGTGAGCACCAGCAGCGCCTGGGACTGGTCCTCGGTGAACAGCACCTGGCAGTCCAGCTCCAGCGGGCCGATTTCAGGATGAACAAGGACCTTGTGATCCTCGAAGCGCTTCGCGACCTCGTGCCGGTCCCATAGCCCGGCGAAGTCCGGGCTGGCCTTCCGCAGCGCCCGCACGAGCTCGCCCGCCCGCGACTGCGCGCCCATCGACCCGTAGGCCGCGCGCAGGTTCGCGACCTGGGCGCGGCTCTGCCGGTCGCGGTCATCCTCGGGGTACAGCCGCTGCTCGGAAGGGTCGGTGAACCAGCGGTAGATCCCGCTGCGGGCCAGGCCCGTGTACCCCGAGTTGTCGCCGAACAGCGCGGCAGCCATCCGGTTCTGGACGAGCGTCTCACCCAGGCTGGACAGGATGATCGCCGGGGTGTCCGCCAGCCGGTCCAGCACGCGCAGCAACGCGGGAGCGACGTGCGTCGCGGCCGATACGGACACCGGCGGGTTGTGCCCCGCCATCTGGAACAGGTAGTCGCGCTCGCCGCTGGTCAGCCGCAGCGCCCGGGCAAGCGAGGCCAGCATCTGCTCGCTCGGCTGCGGACCGCGCTGCTGCTCCAGCCGGGTGTAGTAGTCGGCTGACATCGCCGCCAGGGCGGCGACCTCCTCGCGTCTCAGCCCCCGGGTCCGGCGGCGCGCCCCCGCGGGAAGCCCCACGTCCCCGGGCTGCAGCGCCTCGCGGCGGTGGCGCAGGAAGTCGGCCAGTTCTGCACGGTCCATGCTTCCATTATCGGCCGGTGACCAGCCTGAACCAGGGATCCCCGATCCCCCGATAACCGCTCTCTGCCCCCCGCGCCTCCGGGCGGCCAGACTCCGAGCATGAACATCTCGGGAAACACCGTCTTCATCCCCGGCTCCACCAGCGGCATCGGCCTGGCCCTCGCGTTCGAGCTGCAGAGCCAGGGGAACACCGTCATCATCGGCGGCCGGCGCGCCGGACTGCTCGAGCAGATCGCCGCGCAGCACCCCGGCCTCGGCGTCGTGCAGATAGACACGGCGGATCCCGCGAGCATCGAATCGGCCGCGAAGGAGGTGCTGGCCAAGCACCCGGACCTCAACGTCCTGGTGGCGATGGCGGGCATCATGCGTGTCGAGGACTGGCACCAGCCCCAGTCCTTCCTGGCCTCGGCGGAGTCGGTCGTGACGACCAACGTGCTCGGCCCCATCCGGCTCATCGCGGCGTTCATCGAGCATCTGCGGGCCCAGCCGGACGCCACGATCGTCACTGTGTCCTCGGGCCTGGCGTTCGCGCCGCTCAGCGTGACGCCGAGCTACAACGCGTCCAAGGCGGCCATCCACATGCTGAGCGAGTCGATCCGGCTGCAGCTCGCCGACACGACGGTGAAGATCGTCGAGCTCGAGCCGCCGTCTGTCCGCACCTCGCTGCTGCCGGGGCAGGAGGACAACGAGGTGGCGATGCCGCTCGGCGAGTTCATCGCCGAGGTCGCCGCGCTGCTCGAGGCGGAGCCCGGCGCGAAGGAGATCCAGGTCGAGCGGGTCAAGGCCCTGCGCTACTGCGAAGCACGCGGCGATTACGACCAGGTCGTGGCCATGCTCAACGGGTCAGACCCGCACGGGAAATAGCGCGCACGGACAGTCCAGCGCTGGTCCCGATGTTGCGGGCGTCTACAGCTTGGTGCGGATGGCGACCTGGCAGAGTTCCGGCAGCTTTCCCCCGGCCGCCCGGGCGGCGATCCGCACGCCGGCCCAGGCCAGGGCGAGGCCGTACGCCGCGGCACACACGAGGAGCGCGGGCACCCGGACCTCCGCGGGGCCAGCGCTGGTGAGATTCGCGGCGACGATCACCGGGACCGCCGCGACCGCCACAGCGGCCAGGGTGCCCAGGTTGCTCCCGATCGCGGAGGCCCCGGATCCCTGGGCGGACTGGGGCATGGGGCTGCCGGCCCGCTTGGCCATGGGATAGGGCAGGACGACGGTGAAGATGTTGGCCACGGCCAGCGCCGCGCCGAGCCCGGCCAGGCCCACCGCCAGGGCCACGAAGCCCTCCGCCGGGTCCCTGGCCGCGGCCGCCAGGCCGAAGGAGACCACGGTGAGCAGCGGCACCGCGATCACGCCGAGCACGATGTCCTGGCCGGAGAAGTAGGACCGCAGCTCCCGGGGGCCGCGTAGTGCCAGCGCCTCGAGGACGAACGGCTCACCGGTGAACCCGACCGCGTTGGCGTGGAAGGCCCCCACGAACCCGGCGCCGAGAATGACGCTGAAGAGCAGTACCCCGGGATGCGGGTGCCGGCCGAGGAGGGTGCTGATGGACGCCGCGATCATGATGACCACCGTCATGACCCAGTAGACGAGCGACAGGGGGTCGCGGCGCTGGTAGATCCAGAAACGCGCGGCCACGGTGCCGCGCAGGCCGGACCGGGCCAGCGGCAGCGCTGCGCCGCGGACCCGTGAGGACTGCGTGGACGCGTCGGCGGTGACCAGGGCACGCCCGAGCGACCGCACCCAGAGCCAGACGAGCACGACGATGACGGCTGCCAGCAGGGCGAGGCGGACCGCGGCGAGCCCGGGGTGCCCGTCCGACGCGTCCTGGATCGCATGCGCCGCCAGGCCCGGCGGCAGCCAGCGCAGCCACGCGTTGACGCCGGAGAAGCTGGACGCGGAGAGCTTCCCCTCCGCCGCCACCCGGGGTACCACCTGCGTAAAGAACTCGTAGAGGGCGAAAATCGGGATGACCATGAACGCCGCCAGGTCTTTGCCCCGGCGGGAGCGCAGCAGTCCGGCCATGCCGGTGGTCACGAACCGGGCCAGGGCGATGCAGAACAGCACCTCCAGGAGCACCGCGACGACCGCGACCAGCACACCGAGGGCGCCGCGCGCCAGGCCGACCGTGACCCCGAGCAGCCCGACCACGTTGGCCAGCGGCCAGGCCCCCGATGCGGAAGCGGCCAGCAGTCCCGCGGCCAGCGGGCGGGTGCGCAGCGGGTACAGCGCGAGGGTGGCCGGGTCAAGGGTGCTGTCCAGGCCGAAGGCGAAGATCGGCAGGATCAGCCAGCCGAACGCGAACAGGGTGAACAGGACCGTGGTCAGGTCCACCGAGGCGGGCTGGCCGCGCAGCAGGGCCAGGACGGTAAAGGTGCCCGCCGCGACCAGCACGGCGGCCAAGGTGCTGATGATGAAGGAGACCTCCGCCGCCGTGGACGCGCGCAGCGCATTGCGCAGCAGGCGCAGTTTCAGTTGGACGAGGATCCGAGCCATGTCAGTCCCTCCTCATCGCTGGCGCGCGAGCCGACCAGGTCGATGAACGCCTGCTGCAGGGTCTTACCGCCCCGCATCTCCTGCGTGGTGCCGGTCTTCACGATCCGGCCCTTGCTGATGATGGAGACGTGATCACAGACCTGCTCGACCAGCTCCATCACGTGGCTGGAGAACAGCACGGTGGAGCCGGATCCCGCAAAGCGGGTCAGCAGGCGGCGGATCACGTCGGCCGAGACCGGATCCACGCCCTCCAGGGGCTCATCCAGGAACAGCATCGCCGGGTTGTGGATCAGGGCGCACCCGAGCATGGCCTTCTTGCGCATGCCGGTGGAATAGTCGGCTACCAGCCGCTTGGCGTCCCCGGTCAGGTCGAGCACGTCCAGCAGCTGAGCAGCCCGCGAGCGCACCTCCGCGGCGGGCAGGCCGCGCAGCCGCCCGGCGTATTCCAGCATCTCCTGACCGCTCAGCCGCTCGAACAGCCTGGCCTCGGCCGGCACCACCCCGATGACGGCCTTCGCGGCCGGGGGATCGGCCCACACGTCTAGGCCGTTGACCAGAACCTGGCCGGCGTCCGGCCGCAGCAGACCGGTCATCATCGACAGGGACGTGGTCTTCCCCGCCCCGTTCGGCCCGACGAGCCCGGAGAGGGAACCGGCCGCGATCTCCAGGTCGATGCCGGCTACCGCCTCCTTCTCGCCGAAACTCTTGCGGAGTCCGTGCACCGCCAGGGCTGGCTCACTCATGTCTTCCTCCTGTGTGGCCCCCAGCTTGCTGGCGATGATCTCCGGCCACCGGGTGCCGGATTGCGGGACGCCTGCTCCGGCGATGACGTAGTCACCATCGACGGTGACCGGGGCGTTCGACCCGGCGGGCATCCGCGTGTGCAGCCGGATGGCGCCGGCGGCCATGTTGAACGTGTCAGGTCACCCGCGGAATGTGGTGAAGACGACATTATTGGTGACCGTGGCGGCGGCATAAGGGGGCGAGGGGGACCTATCGTCCCCTCCCGGTGTCCCGGTGTCCCGGTGTCCCGGTGTCCCGGTGTCCCGGTGTCCCGGTGTCCCGGTGTCCCGGTGTCCCGGTGTCCCGGTGTCCCGGTGTCCCGGTGTCCCGGTGTCCCGGTGTCCCGGTGTCCCGGTGTCCCGGTGTCCCGGTGTCCCGGTGTCCCGGTTGACCGCGGCTGCCTTACCGTCCGCGCGCCACCCGTTCCGGGGGCGGGGGCTGCCTGGATGACGGCAGCTTCTGCACCCCGATCTCCGGGGTGCTCACCCCGGACGTTGAAGACTGCACTCCCGGCCCGGCCAGCAGCGGTCGCGCCGCCCGGTGCTCATGCGGAACCGCCGGCCACATGTCCGTGCCCGGCGGCCCGAGCGGCACCGGCTGTGACGACTCTTCTAGAGGATCTCGCCGGCGGCTGGACGACGGCACTGCCATTCTGGCTCTCGGCGTCCTGCCCGCCAGTAGGTAACTCCGTGCTGGCGGCCTGCTTACTCGCCGGTCTGGTCGTCCGTTTCCGCGCCCGGGGCGTTGGTCTTGACCGACTCGATCCCGTTGAGCGCTGATTGCTTGCGCTCGTACGACTCGCTGGTTGCGATGACCTGGCCATTGGTGGCGACCAGGTTGAAGTGGTACTTGCCGCTGGACCCCTTCTTCAGGACGAACTTGCCAGCCATGCTGCCTCCTCGCTGAGAGCTTGGGTTTGCGGTGATCATGTGCCCAGAAGCCCGCAAGTTATCCATGCGGCCGGCGCGTAAAGCGGCCGTCACGGCTGGTGCTGCTCGGGGGCGCGGGGCCCGAGACTGCCTTCCCGAAGCCGCCGCGAAAACGTCTTCCCTAAGTAATTCTCCCGCCTGATGCATCAGAACGCCGCCTGCCTCGCTCCGTCAACACAGACGCCCCGGTGGGCGATGAGGCCGCCCGCATTGGCAGACCGCCGCCACGGAGGTACAACGAAGCGATGGGATGGCTGAGGAAGTGCCGTGCGTGATGATCCGCTGGTTATCGCCCTGGTCGCCCGCGCTACCGCCGGTGACGAGGGCGCGTGGAACGAGATTGTTGAGCGGTATGCTCCGCTGGTGTGGTCGATCTGCGTCCGGTATCAGCTGGGCCGCGAGGAGATCGATGACGTTGGCCAGACCGTCTGGCTGCTGCTCGTCGAGAAGATCGGGAGCCTCCGCGAGCCCGCGGCACTGCCTGGCTGGCTGGCGACAACGACTCAGCGTGAATGCCTTCGTGTCTTGCGGGCAGCACGCCGGCACGGCCGCGCGGAACTGCCTCCAGAGGATCAGATGCCGCCTGACCCCGACGCCAGGATGATCGAGGACGAGCTGCTGGCGGCGGAGCGGGACGCTGCGATTCGCGCAGCATTCGCCGAGCTTCCGCTCAGCTGCCGCGATTTGCTGGCCATGCTGGTCAGTGATCCGCCGCGCGCCTACGCGGATATCAGCGCGGCGCTGGGTATGCAGATCGGGAGTATCGGCCCGACGCGGGCACGCTGCCTGGACCGGCTACGCCGATCACCGCATGTAGCCGCCATCGCCGGTGCCATGGCTGGCAGCGCCCGAGTCAACCAGGCAGGAGGTGAGCGCAAGTGACCGACGCCTGGGATGACGAAGAACTCCTCGCCGTGCTACGGCACGCGCTCAGCAGCCGCAGGGCCGTCCCGGCTGAATTCGTGGAAGCAGGCAGGAACGCCTTCGCGTGGCACGACATTGACGGCGAACTTGCCCAGCTCACCTACGATTCCGTGAGCGGCCCGGATCTTGTCACGGGCACGCGCTCAGAGCCCGCGACCGTTCGCTCCCTCACCTTCACCAGCTCGCAGCTCACTATCGAGCTGGAGGTCACGGCGGATTCATTGCTCGGCCAGATCATCCCCACCCAGGTCGCCACGATCGAGGTTCACACCCAGGCCGGCCCGGAAACAGTTATCAGCAGCGACGAGATTGGCTGCTTCTCGATCTACCCGATACCCCATGGTCCGTTCCGGCTGCGCTGCCATACTGCGACCGGCGTTGACGTACTTACCAGCTGGCTCACGCTTTGAGAAGGCCCGCGGCGGGCGAAATCTGGGCCGGCCGTAACGGCGTGCGGTATCCGGTAACAGGACTGCTGCGGGCCGGGGCCGCGGTTACCTGACGGGCCAGGCGTGATCGTCGTAGTAGGGCAGCAGAATGGCGCCCACGCCGGGGATCGCCCGGGATCGCGCCTCGGCGAGCAGTGCGCGGGCGGCCTCCTGGCCGTTTTCACCGGTGCGGGACATCCGGGCGGCGATCAGGCCAGTCACGATCGGCGTCGAGAACGACGTGCCGCTCCACTTCGCCATGCCGTAGAACTTCCTCTTGGTGCCTTTATAGGGGGCCGTGTAGCACGTGTATGTGCCGATCGCGAACGCGTTAACGAGATCCCGGCCGGGCGCGTACACGTCAACCCACGGACCGTAGTTGCTGAAGCGGGCGCGGCTGCGCCAGTCGGCCGCAAGCGCGCCGACGGAGACCACCCTGGGGAAGGCGGCCGGCCAGGTCGGAAGCCGGGAGCCACTGTTTCCTGCGGCGACGACGCACGCTACGCCCTTGTGCTGGCGGAGGCGCCGCAGCCACCCCTCGAAGGAGATCAGCGGGAGATCTTTCCTGGTCGGCGCCGTGATCGACAGGTGGAAGAGGTCGTAGCCGTGCCTAAGTGCGGCCGTGAGGTGCCGGGCCAGATGGGTTTCCAGCGTGCTGCCCGCGACCTTGAAGACGTTCGCTACGTAGATGTCCGCTGCTGGCGCCATGCACCGGGCGGCTCCGGCGACGAATGTGCCGTGTCCTTCATAGGGCTGGATCACCTGCCCGCCGCTCATGTCCTGAAGACGATCCAGGGTTCCCGTCACTCCCGCCAGCCACGAATGGGGTACGCCTCTATTAGTGACAACCTGGTCTGGATGTGCGGGATCCGGGTTCGGGGGCTTAAGTTTGTCGCCCTTGTAGCAGAGCAGCCCGGTGTCCGCTATGTAGATGGAGATTCCCGCGCCGGCGTCTCCCGGGGACACCGATGGATAGGGCTCGATTCCGTCGTAAACCACCTCTGGTTCCGTGGCCGGGCACGGACCCGCATCCCCTGCGACGGTGATGACATGATTGGGTGTCGCGTATCCGGGGCCGAGCACCTTGTCGATACGGGCGAGTGCATCAAGCACCGTGAGCTTCGGCTGGTCAGTGCGGGACGAAAGATGCAGGACGACGATTCCTGCGATCAACGGCTCGATGGGAGAGGTTCCTTCGGGCTCGTTCAGGATTTCCCGCACGGTTGGCTTAGGCTCGCCGAGGATTTCCTGTACTCGCTCGAGATACTTCTCGCGGACAAGGAGCTGGCCTTCGGCGTACATGAACGCCACCCCGTCCCCCGAGGTCGCGACGCCGACGTCGATGCCGCCAGAGCCGCCATCGCTGCCTCTGGTCTCGCCGGCTTTGGCCGCGGCTCCGTCCTTCCTGAACTCATTCCATATGTGCCTGACCTGGTCGCGGATCGTTGGTTTCAGGATCTCTTCCCACTGCGGCTCGCTCACGAGGTCCCTCCCGCTTGGCTCGGTGCCGAGGTTTGGTGGCGTGTAGTTCCCCGAGATCAGCGGCGGGCTGGTTTCGCGGAGAGCCACTCATCACAGGGCTGGATGCCTGTACGGAGCGATCAGGAAACCGCCTGATACAGCCGCCCGGCGAGATTTCTGCTAGACCCGCGAAATTTCTGCTAGACCCCCGAAATGGGGCGACCTAGGATCACATCGTGGCTGCGCAAGCGCACACGGGTGATTCCGCCCGGCGGGAAGTCGAAGAACTACTTCCGCTGGCGCTGTCCCGCCCCCGGGAAGCACTAGCGAGGGCACGGGCAGCACTGGCGGCGCGGCCAGCCCCCTATGAGGCCTCAGTGGCTCATCAGGCTGCTGGGATCGTCTTGCGCGAATTCGGTGATGTCGGAGCCGCGGTGCGCGAACTGCGCCGCGCACTGCGGTGTGCCCGCCAGGCCAGCTCGGCCGAGCGTGAGATCGACGTGCTGGCCAGCCTCGGAGTGGCGCTCGTCTACGCAGGACGAACCGCGAACGGGCTGGCCACATTTGAGTTAGCGATACAGCAGTCAAGTGGCGTGCTGACGGCGCGGGTGCTGCATCGGCGTGGCCTCGCGTTGTGGGCTATAGGCCGGTATCCGGCGGCGCTTGAGGACCTGCGCCATGCGGTCAGCGTGCTGCGCCGCGCTGGCGACCCGGTGTGGGCGGCCCGCGCCTTGACCGCGCGTGGCCTGGTTTACGTGTCGGTGGGATTCCTGGAACGGGCCGATGCCGATTTCGTGGCCGCCGGGCGCCTGTTCGCGGAAACCAGTCAGGAACTCGAAGCCATCTATACGGTGCAAAACCGGGCGGTCGTCGCCTTCGGATCGGGGGACCTTCCAGCCGCGCTTTCTCTCCTCGATGATGCGGCGGCCCGATTCCGGCCGCTTGGCGTGCCCCTGCCCACGCTCAGCACGGACCGGTGCGCCGTGTTGCTCGCGGCCGGGCTGGTCGGCGACGCACTGGCCGAGGCGGATGTCGCGGTAAGAGACTTCGAGCAGGTCCGCGGCCGGGTCCCTAAAAGGGCTGAATTGCTATTGATGGCGGCCGAGTGCGCGCTGGCCGCGGCACGGCCTCAGCGGGCCCTCCAGTGGGCCCAGGCAGCCCACCGGCTGTTCCGGTCCCAGCAGAGCGCCTGGTGGACGGCGCAGGCGGCGCTCGTGGTGGCCCGGGCGAGGCACGCCAGCGGGGTTTTGTCCGTTCCCCTGCTCCACGAAGCGAACCGGGCATCGGTCCGGCTGGACGCGCTGGGCGCCAGCGAAGTGGCGCAGGCGCACGTGCTCGCCGGGCGGGTGGCGCTGGAACTTGGTCGCCGCGGTGACGCCGATCGTCATTTCGCCGCGGCAGCCTGGCGCAGGTGGCGGGGTCCCGCGATGTCGCGGGCAAGCGGCTGGCTGGGCGCCGCGCTGCGGGCGCAAGCCGCCGGCAATTCCCGTGCTTTGTTCGCCGCGTGCCGCCGCGGGCTTGAGGTCCTGGAAGAGCACCAGTTGAGTCTCGGTGCGTCAGAACTGCGGGCGCAGGCAACCGCGCATGGCGCTGAACTGGCCACGCTGGCCCAGCGCCGTGCCGCCCGGGCGCACAAGCCGCGGCTGCTGCTTACCTGGAGCGAACGGTGGCGGGCCACCGCGCTGGCAGTCCCTGCGGTATTGCCGACCGCCCACCCCGAACTCAACGCGGGCCTCGCCGCGCTGCGCGAGGTGACCAAGGGGCTGGAGAAGGCGCAACGCCAAGGCACCGCGACAGCAACGCTACGGCGTGAACAACTAAGGCTGGAGCGCACGGTGCGTGCCTTCGCATTGCAAGCCCGCGGCGGGACGAGCCCGCGCCGGGCCGCGTTCCGCGTCATCGATTTGCTGGACGAGCTGGGCTCTACCCGGCTCATCCAGATCGCCGAGATCGACGGAATGATGCACGTGCTGGTCTGCGGTGACCGGCGGGTCCGGCAGTTCACCGCGGGGCGCACCCGGGACGTAGCCCGCGAGGCGGAGTTCGCCCGCTTCGCGCTTCGCCGTCTGGCCCGTAACCGGCCAGCGGACGATCCAGGCAGCGCGTTGGCCATCTTGCAGGCCACCGGTCCAAGGCTCCAGGAAGCCCTCCTCGGGCCGGTGGTCCGGTATCTGGGCAGCGGGCCTGTCGTGATCGTCCCCCCTGGGAAGTTTCACGCGATCCCATGGGCGCTGCTTCCCGCGCTCTATGAGCGCGTCGTCAGCATTGCGCCGTCGGCGACCTCATGGATGCGGGCGCACAGGGCCGCAGGGCCGAGCCGGCATCACGTCATGCTGGCCCGCGGCCCCGGCCTGATCAGCGAAGGAGCGGAGGTGCCCGCGGTAGCGCGGCTGTATGACGATGTCACAGTGCTGGAAAAGGACAGTGCCACCACGAAGCGGATACTTGTCGCGCTCGACGGGGCCTGGCTGGCGCACATCGCCGCGCACGGCAGTTTCCGTGCGGACAGCCCCCTGTTTTCATCCTTGCGCATGCATGACGGGCCGCTGACCGTCTATGACTTCGAGCAGTTGCGCAGCGCACCGCACCGGCTGATCTTGTCCAGCTGCGACTCGGGGGTCGTGGCCCCAGCGGGCATGGATGAATTGCTGGGACTGGTCAGCAGCTTGCTCCCGCTGGGCACTGCGGGAATCATCGCTGGCATCGTCCCGCTCAACGACTACGCCGTCGTGCCGGTGATGACGGACCTGCATCGCCACCTCCGGGTCGGCCGGACCCTCGCGGAGGCGCTGCAGGCTGTCCGGTGCGGCCCCGTGGCAGGGGGCGGCCCCAGGGCAGATCCGCTCCGGCAGGCAACAGCGGTGTCCCTGGTGGCGCTCGGCGCAGGCTGACGCGGCTCACGGCGTGATCCGTCAGTCCCGGACCAGTGCACGTTCCCACCGGTGTATTTCCGGGAGTTGTCCGGCCTCCGCCTGTCGAAACCGGGAACCGTTTCCGGGGTGAGGCATCAAGGAGGCATCGATGACTACAGCAGCATCACCGACCCGGACCAGCAAGACCGTACCCGTGCGGGACGTGCAGCTCTTCTCGCTCGGCCAGCGGACCGACAAGGTCGGCCCGCTCGCCGCGGTGCCGGGACTGGGCAATGTGGTAGCGACGTTCTGCATCGCCGGATCCAGCTCGACCCAGGAGCTGACCCTGACCATCACCGGCCTGGATCTGACGACGGACACGCCGGCTGTCGTGCTGCTCCAGCCGCGCCAGTCCGCGAACGAGGACGTCGGCTTCCCCGACGAGTTCGCGGTCCAGGTCATCGACACATCCGCGACCCAGCTTGTGGTGAGGATCATGCGCCTCGACGCCGCTTCCGGATGGGGACAGGACCTGCGCCTCGACATTTTCATCGTTGACTCGGTGATCAACCCGTAAGGGACCGGGCCGGCGCCCCTGGTGATGGCGAGGTGGTTGCGGGCACCATAGGGACGGTGACCGACCGTGCGATGGTGAGCCAGTGGCTAGCGGGCTATGAGGCCGCCTGGCTGGCCCCTGGGACCGCCGGCCTCGCCGGCCTGTTCGCTGCCGACGCCACCTACCTTCAATCCCCGTACGAGCAGCCGGTTACCGGGCTGGACGCGATCAGGCGGATGTGGGAGGAGCAACGGGAAGGACCCGGCGAGGTCTTTACCCTGGCCACGGAGATTCTGGCGGTCAACGGTCCCACGGCGGTGGTCCGGGCCGAGGTCCGTTACGGGGACCCGCTCCGTCAGGAATACCGCGATCTGTGGGTCATCCGGCTGCATGACGACGGCCGCTGCACCTGGTTTGAGGAGTGGCCGTACTGGCCGGGACGTCCCTATTCTGCCCGCGACGATCTTCGCTAACGGTCGCCGGAGCGTGCTGCCCGTGCTGGCCAGGTGCGGGCGGTTGCCGCCCATGCGGTCGCGCTGATCTCGATCGGGCCGGCGGCCAGCTGGCGCCGGCACTGGTCACGCAGCGCGGACCGGCGATCCGGGGACAGGGACGCCACATAGGCGCCGGCCGGGCCGACGCCGAGCGTGAACGGCTCCCACCACCGCTCGAAGCTGGCGTGACGGACCCGGACGGTCAGCGTGGTGACCTGTGTCCCGCCGAACCCGGCCTCGGTGAAGAGGCTGGCCAGATGACCTTCGCGGACACCGGCCAGGCCAGACTCGTCACCAGCCGCCGGATCGAGCTCGCGAACTGCGGACCAGAACGCAGCCAGCGGGCTGCGGGCGCCCGCGTGATCCCACACGCACGCGCAGACCACCCCGCCAGGCCGGGTGACCCGGGCCATCTCCCGCAGGCCCAGCACCGGATCGGCCATGAAGTGCACGACCAGCTGCGCCATGGAGATATCGAAGGTGTCATCGGTGAACGGCAGCTGCTCGGCTGCGGACTGCCGGACGTCCACGTCAGGCAGCCGGGCCCGCACCGCGGCGGCAAACGACCCGGATGGTTCCACCGCACTCACCTCGGCCGCCCGTCGCACCAGCTCAGCGGTGAGCGCGCCAGGCCCGCAGCCCACATCCAGCACCCGGTGCCCCGGGCGGATCCCGGGCAGATCAGCAAACTGCACAGCCAGCGGCTCGGAGTACTGGCCCATGAACCGCAGGTAGGCGTCCGCGCTGACGTCGAAGCTCACCCGCGCAAACCTACCTATCGGCGCATCCGATCAGCGCGAACGGGCCGTTCCGGCCGCCGTGCTGCCCGTCACCCGGTTGCTGTGCCCTCGTCGGCCGGTGGACCTCGTTGCGGGAGAACTCGCAGGCCCACGACACGTGCGCCGAAGATCTCGAGTCTTGCGAGGAGGCCGTGAAGAGCTGCTTGATCCGGAAGCGGACCCCGCAGAATGGTCTCGACCGGCTCCAGCGAGGCAGTCAGCTGCTCGTAGTCCTGCAGGGCTTCGGGCGGCAGAACCCCCGTTATGCGTATCTCGTAGTACGAAGATCGCATGTGACCTCCTGGAGATCAGGTTCAGGTTTCAGGTCTCCAGAATTGGGCCTGGGGACTGATAACGCCCCCCTCTCTGTGGGTGATTCGTGACTTCATGCCCGGCCCGGGCAGGTGCTGGCGCCCGGTATGTCCCTGCCGGGCAGGATCAGATCAGCCCCAGCTGCTGGGCTCGGAGCACTGCCTCACGGCGGTGAGTCGCGGCGAGCTTGCGGTAGATGCTCTTGAGGTGCGTCTTGACCGTGTTGACCGAGATATACATCTCACCGGCCACCTCAGCGGTGTTAAGCATCTCGGAAACGTGCCGCAGGACTTCCCGCTCGCGTTCGGTGAGTGACTCGACCACCACAATCGCGGACAGAGCTGGGACGGGAGCGCTCGGGGCAGCCGGGATCTCATCGCGGCTCAGGGTCGGCGCCACCAGGCGCTCGTAGCGGCGGGCCAGCTCAGGATCGCGTCCCAGGGCCAGGCCTAATCCATCCGCGCTCCAGGACGAACGGCAGCCTGACCTGCTCACGTTCAGCCAGGCGTAGCGCGGACGCGAGTGAGCGATGACCTCGCGCGCGGTTACCGTCGCAGTAGCTGAGCTGGGCGTCAACTAGCCACGCGTGCAGCCGCAGCTGATCGGGCATCCCGTCGGGGGCTGCTAGTGCGGGGGCAAGCGCACGCCTCGAGTTGCTGGTGTCTCCGGCGGCCGCCCAGGCGCGGGCGTGCATGATGGCCGCCTCCAGCGAGTTATCGCGGTCAATGCGCCCGGCTGCGTCGAGCGCGGCCTGTACGTCGCCAGCGGCCAGGCATGCCTGCGACTCGACCTGAGTGAGCCTTTGCTCGAGCCAATCCGGGACAGCCCAGCCGGACCGTGCCTGGGCCAGGCACTGCGCGGTGGCGTGTGCGCGTCGCTCGGCCAGGCCAGCGCGTGCGGCTACCAGCCATGCCACTGTCCCGATCAGCTTGTCCGGGCGTGCGCCAAGAGCGGTGTCCGCCTCCTGGAGCAGGCTGTGCGCCTCGCGCAGCTCGGTGCGCTCAAGGTGTACCAAGGCCATTGCGACGGTAGCCGCGGGGTTCGGCCACCGGACAGGCGGATGCGGCTCGCCGGCCGTGACGGCCGTGACAGCCATGGCCGCCTGGGCCGCCTGGGCCGCAGCGCGGCTGAGCGTGCCACGCAGACCCTCCGCCAGCGCGAGATAACCGAGACATTCGGCTTGCTCGTACCTCGCCCCGGATGCCGTCGCGGCCGTCACTCCCGAATCGAGGACCCGAACCGCCTGGTCAAGATGGCCCGAGCACAGCTCAACTACCCCGCGGGCGGCCAGGAGGTGGGCGCGTAGCCCAGGATTCCGGGCCACTATTTCACCCGGAATCATGCTGGCGAGTGCCTCTGCGCGGGCCCCGGCGGCGGCGGCCCCGGGGAGATCACCAGCCTGCCGGGAGACGCCCAGGCGGAGCAGCGCGGCGGCCAGCCGAGCCGGGATCTCCTGGCCGGCAGGAAGACGCTCGAGGATGGCTTCCGCGGTGATCAGCGCGGCGATACAGGAGTCGTGCTCGCCACTGGCCAGCGATGCCGCGGAGGAGACCAGGTACGGCTGGGGTGCGTCCCAGACTTCGCTGTCCGGCATGCCCAAGAACTCATTGGCCAGGGACTGGCCGCGCGGCGGCTCGATGATTTCGGTGATCGCCAGGCCGTCGATGACCAGGCTGGCGGCCAGCTGCCAGTCGCCTGCCCTGGCGGCATGCCAGACCGCCTTGCTGAGCGAGCCGTTCCGCGCACAGAGGCGGGCGGCCCTGCGGTGCAGATCGGGCATCCGTTCCGGATACTTGAGCCTCAGTTTGAGACGCAGTACCTCCGCGAACAGCGGATGGTAGCGGTACCACCCGGATCCGATGGGCTCGACAAACGTGTTCGCGCGCGCCAAAGCGGGCAGGATTCCCGCGGCCTGCTCGCTGCCCACCATTGCGCTGGCGGCCTCAGTGCTGACCTGATCCAGGATGCTCGTGCTCAGCAGGACTTCCTGGACCTCGGGCGGCTGGGTACTGAGAACCTCGTCCACCAGGTAGCCAGTCAGGGCACTGTCCTCGGTGATCAGTTCCTTGACGAACTGGTCGGGGTCGGGATGGGTGTCCATGGAGATCGCCGCGAGGCGAAGACCGGCGGCCCAGCCCTCGGTCCGCCGCGTGAGGCACTCGAGTGAGTCGCCCGAAATGGTGCCGCGATACTGACCCATGAGCAGGCCGGCTTCGGTGAGGTTGAAAGCGAGGTCGCTGGCCCGGATCTCAGCCAACTGGCCGGCCAGCCGGTAACGATGCAGTCGCAGCGGCGGATCCGTTCGCGAAGAGACCACCATGCGCAGGCCGGATCCCACGTTCCGCAGCACGAAGTCAAGTCCCTTCAGCACCTCCGGCTCGGTCAGCACATGGAGGTCATCGAGGACCAGGATCACCGGCTGGTCCTGGCCAGCCAGGGCTGACACAAGCCACAGCAAGAACACGTGATCGGTGGCGTGCTCCTGCGTGCCGGCCGGCAGCGCCTCCGGAATGTCAGCGCCGGCACGGCGCAGTGCCGCGACCACGTAGGACCAGAAGGCCTCCGGGCGGTTGTCGTGGCGGTCCAGAGCGACCCAGGCCACAGGCCTGGACTCCGCTGCCGCCCACAACGTCAGAGCCATCGTTTTGCCTGACCCCGGGGGACCCGTGACTACGGTCAGCGGGCTCCACCGCGTACCCCGGGCCAGCGACTCGGAGATCCGCGGGCGCGGCACGGTCAAGAGGGGCACACCCGGCACTGTGATCTTGGAGGCCAGAATCGGGTCGGCGACGGACACGCAAGATCGCCCGGCACTGGTCGCCACCTGCTGGGCCACGTGGATCACCATCGGAACCTTGCCGTCCCCCCAGCCGCCGACCTGATGGTCGCTCGCCGTCGGAGATCACCCGTCGGGGACGTCGGCCACTAAGTCCGGCGCCAGCGGGGACCTCGCTCGCACCATCTACACAACGCCACCGGTCTGGCCTCTTGCATCCCACGATTGGTATGAAATGGGGATTCGGGCCGATCAGAGCCCGTATGAGCCCTCGCCCTCGAGCAGCATCAGCTCCCGGGAGCGGGAGACCGCCTGGCTTCGCGAGGAGACCCCGAGTTTGCGGTAGGCCGAGTATGCCTGCGACTTGACGGTGTGGTGAGAGAGGGACAGCTCCTCGGCGATCTCGGGAAGCGACATGTGAGTGGTCAGCAGCGGGAGCAGGCGGAGCTCAGCAGCGGTAAGGGACGACGCTCCGGGAGTGCTCGCACCCCGTTCCTTCGAGAGACGCCCGCGGAGCCCTCGAGCCTCGTCGGCCAGGTTTCCGAGGCCGGGCCGTCGCCGGAGCAGGTCGTCGATCTCCTGCATCAGCGTCCTGGCCCCAGCGATGTCAGCGAGCGCGAGGTGGACGCGGGTGAGCTCGATCCGGGCCTGAACGGCCAGCTGGGGCATCGCGTAGGTCAGCAGATGCCGGAGACGCTGGGCGCTAACCAGCTTCTCGCGCGCCGCCGCGGTATCTCCCCGGTGCAGAGCCTGGCGGGCCTGCGCCGCACAGACCAGCGGAGTCGCGTAGCTCTCTTCGATCCCGGCCCGGCGCAATACAGCGCTGGCCTGATCCGCAAGCGCTTCGGCCCGGCTCCATTGGCTGTGTGCCATCGCCACCAGCGACCGCTCACACAAGGTGACGGCCAGCGTCTCGTGCGCGCCGGCCTGCTCCCCGGCGCTGATGGCATCTTCGAAGGAGGCGTCCCCACCTTCAAGGTCACCGGACAGGACACGCGCGAGTCCCTGGTAAAGCGCTGGTGCCGGCGTCACGATGCTCTCCGCCGCGCACCTCCGCACGGCCTCATCGGCATCGATATGTATCTGCTCAAGCCCCCCGCGGCACATGAGGGCCCGCAGTATGGCGGCGTAGGCCCCGGCATAAGGGGCGCCGCCTTGCGCCCCTTCCCCCTGCTGCCAGCGATCGACCACGTCGGCCCAGCGTTCAGCCTCGACAGGCCGCCCCGTCAGCGAGAAAAACAGCCCGGCCAGCACGGCCGCCATCGGATGTCCTTCGATCCCGCCCCGGTCCTCCAGCCACCGGAACCACCTCTGGATGGTGGTGAACTGGCCTCGCCGGTGGGTCGGCACCCCAAGTTTCTCCACGAGGCGAGCGGCTGTGTCCACGTCTCCGGCTGCCATGGAGTATTCCAGCGCTTCGTCGGGCAGGCCGTTGCCCAGGCACCAGCGAGCTGCGCGGCGCCGCAGCACGGGCATCAGTGCGGGTTCCTGGCGGCGCAACTGCGCCAGCAGCATGTCCCGGAAAAGGTGGTGGTAGCGGAACCACTCTCCGCGCCGGTCGAGCGGCACGAGCAGCATGTTCGACCCGGCGAGGTCCGCCAGGGTCGCGGCGGCCCCGGGCATGGACAGCACTGCCTCGCACAGCGGACCGGACATGCGCTCCAGCACCGCAGTCCGGGTCAGGAACACCCGCTGCCGCCGGGAGATCCGGGCCAGGAATTCTGACTCCACGTAGTCACTCACGAACCGATCGTCCCCGCTGAAGGAGACGCTCGCGCCTGCGACCAAGCCTCCTTCCCTGAGGTAGAGCGCCGCGAGGTACAGCCCAGCCGGCCAGCCTTCGGTCCGCCGGTGCAGCTCAGCTACCTCATCCTCGTCCAGCACGACGCCCGCATTGGCGAGGAGCGATGAAGCCTCCTCACGAGTGAGCGACAGCTGCACGGGGCCGATCTCCAGAAGCTGGCCTTCGGCCCGGAGCCGCGGAATCCGCAGCGGTGGCTCGGCCCGGCCAGCGAGCACCAGCCGTGAGCCTTCAGGGACATGATCGGCCAGCGCGGACAGCGCAGCCCGGCACTCCCGGTTATGCAGTACATGCACGTCATCCAGCACCAGCACCACCGGCGAGGTCATCGACGAGAAAGCCGACCCCAGCCTGGGCACGACCGAGCCGGGCACGGAGCTCCCGGGCGACGCCAGCGCGTCGAACACCCGCGCACTGATCGGCTCCGCCGCATCGAGCGCTTCCGCCACATAAGTGAGCAGCACCTTCGGGTCGTTATCCGGCTCCGAGAGTGACACCCAGGAGAAAGTCTGGCCGCTGTGCTCGGCCCACTGCGACAGCAGCGTCGTCTTCCCGTAGCCCGGCGGCGCGACCACCGAGACGATTCGATGAGGGTCCCCATTCGCCAACTGCTCGACGAGAGCAGAGCGGGCGACAGTGCCCGGACGCACCAGGGGGCGCAGCAGCTTGGACACGTTGAGGTCGTCCACAGACCGAGCCGGACGGTTTCTCCGGTCCGGCGGCTCGCGCAGGCCGGTGTAGTTCAGGCCGGTGTAGTTCATGCCCTGGCGGTTCTTCGGGACAGCCTGCCGTTCATGATCGTCCGAAGCCCTAGATGAGATCAAGCGAGGCCACGGAGCGGTCGGGCATCCTCGACGCCGTGTACTCGGCCGAAGTGCCAGCAGCCGTTTCTAGAGCAGATCGCGGTAGCCCTGAGGTGAGCATGAGGTCGTGGCCGGCCGGGGAGCCATACTCCAAGAGGACCCCCCGGGAGCGCTCGACGACGAGAGCGGCGGCTCACAATTTCGCCTCCAGCCACGGAAGACTCTATGTCGCCAGAACCGGGCCAAGCAAGACCACCTGAACGCGGGCCTATCTCCGGGTTCGCGCCTGGGGGCGTGGAAAAGAGGTGGCTGGGGTTGCAATTCAGCGGGTGCTCCAGGTCGGGCACGGCGCAGCGCCTACGCTGGGCCGACGGGCTGGGAGATTCCGCGCCTGGTCCTCGTAGCCATCGCGCAGGGGTGCGCCCAGATCAGGGAGTTGCCGTTATGAGCGTCCCCGGGACGGAGCCCGCCGAGGCTGCGGAGCGCGCGGCTGGCCCTGCGGCGGCCGCGCCCGGGAAGGCGGGTCCGGCCGACGATCCGCGGCTGCCCTGGCAGGGCAAGCCACGGACCGCCGACATCCTCTGCTGGCTGGGCATCGTGCTCAGCGGCTTGTCCTACTGGGCCCTGCTGCCGTTGCGGGTGTCGCTGATCGGCACTCACCCGGTCGTGGCTGAACTGCTCAACGGCAGCATCGAAGCGATCATCTCGGCCGCCGCGTTCGCCAGGGCCGGGCACGGAACACTGGTCGTGGTCCTGCTCGCCGCGATTCCAGGCCTGATGAAGTTCGACCCGCTGTACTGGTGGGCGGGGCGCCTGTGGGGCGAGCGTTTCATCATGGCCCTGCCCGGAAGCCAGCGCACCGCCAGGCACATGGCGCGCGTGCAGCGGTCCGGCCGCAAGCTCACCTGGCCAGCCGTGGTGGCCAGCTCCTTCCTCCCCATCCCCCGGGCGATCATCTTTGTCATAGCGGGCTGGGCCGGGATGAGGCTCGTCGTGTTCCTCATCCTGGACCTGATCGGCGTTCTGCTGTGGGCCGGCCTTCTCGCCGGGCTGGGGTACGCGCTAGGTCACCACGCGGTCGTCGCGGCCATGACCATCTCCCGCTACAGCTGGTGGTTCACGATCGCGATTGTGGCGCTGACCGTGGTTTCTGTGGTGCGCTCGCAGCGCCGGCTGAAGGCGGCCGCGGCGGCCCCGGCCGACCAGAACGGTGGAGGCTGAGAAATGACCTTGCAGCGGAACCCCGGGTCTCAGCGGAGCTCCGGCTGGTGAGAGGGCGCCCCGGCTGGGCGCCCCGGCTGGGCGCCCCGAACATGGCAACCAATCAGCACCGCAGGTCACCTGGCTAACGCCGGCTTACCGGGTCCGGCTCTCGTGCTGCTCGCCGCGGGCCGTGCTTGACAGCGGTGCCTGTTGTCGTACCCTTGTCCTATGGATATAGGTAAAGGGATCAGCGCTGGGGCGGGCCGGGCCGGCGGCGTCCCCCCGCCGGGCGCTGGACGCGGGGACGGGAAGACGCCCCCATCCGGGCGGCCCGCGGCTGCGTCGCCAATCGAGTTCCGGCTCGACCCGGCCTCCGGAGTGCCGACGTACCTGCAGCTTGTCCAGCAGGTCGAGCAAGCGCTGCGGCTGGGCTACCTCAAGCTGGGCGACCAGCTGCCCAAGGTCAGGGACGTGGTGGCCGCGCTGGCGATCAACCCGAACACGGTGCTGAAGGCCTACAAGGAGCTGGAGACCAAGGGCCTGGCGGCCGGCCGGCCCGGCCAGGGCACGTTCATCCAGGCCGCGCTGAGCCAGGTCGCTCTCCCTGAGCTCACCGAGCTGCGCAAGACCCTGCTCGGCTGGCTGGCCACCGCCGACGCGGCGGGACTCGACGAGGACGGGATGGTCGCGCTGTTCACCAGCGAGCTCCGGGATTTCTATGAGCGCCGCGCCCGCCAGCCCGGCCGTGGCGGCGTGGCCAGCGGCGAGAAGGAGGGCGTCGCATGAACGTCGTTGAGGCCAGCGGCCTGGGCAAGCGATACGGCGGCACCTGGGCGCTGCGCGAGTGCGCACTGGCCATCCCGGCCGGGCACGTGGCCGCGCTGGTCGGCCCGAACGGCGCCGGCAAGTCCACGCTGCTGAATCTGGCGGTCGGCCTGGCTGAGCCGACTGCAGGCATCGTTACCGTGCTCGGAGGCCGGCCCGCCGGGTCGCCCGCCGCGCTGGACGGCATCGCGTTCGTCGCCCAGGACACGCCGCTGTACAAGAACCTGTCCGCCGCCGACATGCTGCACCTGACCCGCAACCTGAACCGCCGCTTCGACCAGGGATACGCGCAGGCCCGGCTGGCCGAGCTCGGCATCCCGCCGAAGCGGAAGGCCGGGAAGCTGTCCGGCGGCCAGCAGGCGCAGCTCGCGCTGACCCTGGCGCTGGCCCGGCGGCCGCGGCTGCTGGTGCTGGATGAGCCGATGGCGATGCTGGACCCGATCGCCCGGCACGACTTCATGGCTACGGTACTGACGGCGATGGCCGACGACAGCTTGTCCGTGGTGCTGTCCTCGCACGTGCTCGCCGAGCTCGAGCGTGTGGCGGACTACCTCATCCTGATGTCCCGGGGCCGGGTGCAGGTGGCCGGGGAGATCGACGGCCTGCTCGCCAGTCACCGCATGCTGACCGGCCCGGCCGCCGAGGCCGGCCGGTATGCGCAGTGGCCGGTGGTGCATGCCCGCTGTGCCGAGGCGCAGGCCCACCTGCTGGTCCGGGCCACCGCGGACGACCCGGTCCCGCCGGGCTGGGAGGCGCATCCGGTCGGCCTGGAAGAGCTCGCCCTGGCCTACCTGCGCGAGCCCGGCGCCGCGGCGCTGCCCGGCCCCGCCCGCGGCCGGGACAACCAGCCATCGGAGGCGACGCAATGACCGCGCTAACCATGCGCGCCCGCCCGAAGCGCGACACCGGCCGGCCAGTGCCGTGGCGGCGGATGGCCTGGGTCACCTGGCGGCAGCACCGGGCCGCGCTGGCCGGCGTGGCCGTGTTCCTCGGCGCGCTGGCGGTGTACCTGTGGCTATCCGGCCTTCAGATACACCACTCCTACGCGACATCCTGCCACCCGGCAAGCTCACTCGCCTGCACCATAAACTTCACCGGCAAATACCACGCGACTACGATTGTCGTCAGCGTCTTTCTGCAGGCGGTGCCGGCGCTGATCGGGGCGTTCGCCGGGGCGCCGGTGCTGGCCCGGGAGATGGAGACCGGGACCTTCCGGTTCGCCTGGACACAGGGCTTCGGCCGGTGGCGCTGGACGCTCGCCAAGCTGGTGCTGCTCGCGGTGGTGGTGGCCGCCGCAGCCGCGGCGTTCAGCGTGCTGTATTCCTGGTTCAGCCAGCCGTTCTTTGCCGCGGGCTACACGATCCCGTTCGCTACCCGCGTCTTCGACCTGGGCGAGGTCGCGTTCGCCGGCTGGACGCTGGCCGCCTTCGCGATCGGCGCCCTGGCCGGGATGCTCATCCGCCGGACCGTCCCCGCGATCGCCGCCACCCTGGCCGTCTACGCCGGGCTCGCCTCCGCGACCGCGCTGTACCTGCGCCAGCATTACATGACACCGCTGCACACCAGCAAACTGAACCTGCCCGGTTCCGCGTGGCTCATGAGCCAGTGGTACACCAAGGGCGGCCAGTTCGCGTTCGGCGCCCACGGCTTCCAGCTAGTCCACGCCGTCTCGCAGCTCTGCCCGCCCAGGATTGGGACCTCCGGGCTCTCACCCGCGCAGTGCCTCACCCGGCACGGCTACACGGCGTGGGTCAGCTATCAGCCGGGCAGCCGGTTCTGGCCCTTCCAGTGGATCGAGGGTAGCTGGCTGCTCGCGCTGTCCGTGCTGCTCATCGCCGTGACCATCTGGCTGGTCCGCCGCCGGGCGACCTGAACCGCCTGCCAGCCTGTCGCTGGTTAACGACGACCATGTGCCGGTGAGGATCAGTTCCAAGGCTCATGGAGGCGGTCGCCCGGGACAAGCCGGGCGAAGCCGCCGTCGTCCCCTCCGGGCAGCCACCCGGCCCGAAAAAAGAACACCCCGGACCTGATGAAGGTTCAAGGTGTCCTCGATGTCTTGCGACATCACACGGCGCCCCCGGCAGGATTCGAACCTGCGCACCCGCCTCCGGAGGCCGGTGCTCTATCCCCTGAGCTACGGGGGCTTCAGGACGGAGAAAGAGTATCAGTAGCCGGCGACGCCATGGACCGCCGTGGGCACAGCTTGGCGACGCCTTGGGCATGTTGTCGCGGGAACTAGCCGGGACACGCTAGCCTCACGCCGTGGCGCAGGCTCTGGGACGTGTGCTCGTGGTAGACGACGATGAGGTGATTCGGCAGCTCATCGCCGTCAATCTGACCCTGGAAGGTTTTGACGTCGCCACGGCCGTCGACGGCCAGGACTGCCTGGACAAGGTCGCGGCGATCGATCCGGACGTGATCACGCTCGACGTCATGATGCCCCGCCTGGACGGCTGGGTGACCGCAGGCCAGCTGCGCCGCAACCCGCAGACCAGCCGGATCCGCGTCGTCCTGATCACCGCGCGGGCTCAGGAGGACGACAAGAACCGCGGCCGCGAGATCGGCGTGGACGCCTACCTGACCAAGCCGTTCGACCCGGGCGAGATGATCCGGGTCGTCCGCGAGCTGGCCGGCGCGGCCACCAGCGAGTCGCGCGAGGCCGGGACGCCGCGCAGGCGCAGGCCAGCGCACCCGGCGCCGGGACCAGCGGACCAGATAACGGAACCGGCCAGGCACCCGGCGACCAGCCCGGGCCTTCCGGAGGCTGAAGGGCCGCCTGCACGCGGCCCACCCCGGGCTGCCTGACTGGGACGCGTGGCCGCTCCCGGCCGCAACACGAGATGTCCCCGCCCCGGACTCACCCGGATAGCCTGCACGTCTGTGATGACCGGGGACCTCACCGCCGCCCTCGCCACTGCGGCCGCCGGGCCGTGGCGGCCGGTGACCTGCCTGGCGACGGTGGCCTCAGCGGTCACCCCGGCCTGGCCGTGGGGACGTGGCGGCCGGTGCCGCCCGAGGCCGGCGGTGGCCCGGGCCAGCTACGCGACCACGCTGCCGTTCGTGCTGGCCCGCCGCCTGGCCGCCGACCCGGCCCGGGTCGCCGCGGCGCTCGCGGCAGCGCTGCGCCCGGGGCGCCGGGGGACACCGGGATCAGCGCCGCCAGGGTGACCGGGGGCGGCTATCTCTCCCTCACGGTGACCCCGGGCACGCTGGCCCGGCTCGCGGTCCGGATCACCGAGGCCGGCCCGGGATGCGCGCAGAGCCTGGGCCTGCAGGGGGTCCAGGTGACCGCGCCGCGCGACGCGCGGCTGTCCCGCGCCCCGGACTGGGCGGACGCCCGGCAGCGCCTCGACCGCTGAGCAGACCGGGCGGATGGCCGAAGCGGCGGGGGCCGAGGTCACCTGGACACGACCCCGGCCGGGGGAAGCCGGACGGGAGGACAGGCCGGCGGCCCGGTCGCCGAGGCCATCGCGTACGCGGGGGAGGACGCCGTCCGGTTCGCGCTCAGCCGGCTCGGCAGCCGGCGTGTCCCCGGCCGTCGGGGCCGGACCTCGACCCCCGGGCGCTGGCCGCGCAGCACCTGGGCAATCCCGCCTATGCTGTGCGGTACGCGCACGCTCACGCCGCGTCTGCGCTGCGGCAGGCCGCTGACCTCGGGCTGCCAGGGCCGGATGCGGAGCGGTTCCAGCCGTGCCTGCTCGCGCACCCCAGCGAGCAGGTGCTGCTCGACGCGATGTCCTGGCTCCCGGAACGGGTAGCCGGGGCGGCGCGCCGCCGGCAGCCGCACGTGGTCGCCGCCTACCTGGAGGAGCTGGCCAGCCGGTACTTCGACTGGCAGGAGGCCTGCCCGGTGCTGGGGCCCGGCTCGGTCCCGCCGCAGCCAGGCCCGCCGCCGGCGGGCGGCCCGCCCGCCGGCGGGGAGCTCATCCAAGCCCGGCTCCAGCTGGCCAGCGCAGCGCGGACGGCCCTCGGGACCGGCCTGCGGTTGCTGGGCATCGCCGCCCCCGGCCGGATGTAGCTGGTTCGGTACCGGCCCGGCCGGACCGCGGCAAAGACAGCCGCAGCACACGACATCAGACCGAGCAGCAAGATCCAGACCGAGCAGCAAGGACCACGCCATGAGCCGTGTCGCCCACCCCGCCGGACCGCGGCATGCCGACGTGCTGCCCGCCGAGCATCCGCCGGCCCCGCCCCAGGATCTCAACGCCCTGCACCCGGCGATCTGGCCGCAGCTCCGCCCGCCGGGCGGACGGCGTGCTCACCGTCGGCGGCCTGGACGTGCGGGACCTCGCCGCCGAGTTCGGCACCCCGCTGTTCATCTGCGACGAGGCCGACTTCCGGCAGCGCTGCCGCAGCTACCGTGACGCGTTCGGGACGCAGGCCGGGGTGTTCTACGCGGCCAAGGCGTTCTGCTGCCGCGGCGTGCTGCGCTGGGTCACCGAGGAAGGCCTCGGCGTGGACGTGTGCACCGGCGGCGAGCTGGAAGTCGCCCTGCAGGCGGGCGTCCCGCCCGAGATGATCACGTTGCACGGCAGCAACAAGCTGGAGAGCGAGCTGGCCCGCGCGCTGGACGCGGGGGTGGGCCACATCGTGGTGGACTCGTTCGAGGAGATCGCCCGCCTGGCCTACCTGACCGATCCGCCGGTTCCCGGCCGCGGCCCCACGGGACCCAGCGGGAACGGGGCTGGCGGGAACGGAGCGGCGCCCGTGCCGGGGGGCACGGGGCCGACGGTAAGGACGGTGCGGACGCGGCGCCCCGCCCCCGGGTGCTCGTCCGGGTCACCACGGGAGTAGAGGCGCACACCCACGAGTTCGTGGCCACCGCGCACGACGACCAGAAGTTCGGCTTCTCGCTGTCCTCCGGCGCGGCCGACGAGGCGGTCCGCCGGGTCCTGGCCTGCCCGGGTGTGGAGCTGGCCGGGCTGCACTCGCACATCGGGTCGCAGATCTTCGACACCGACGGTTTCGAGGCGGCGGCCCGCCGGGTGCTGAGCCTGGCCGTCCGGATCCGCGACGAGCACGGCATCGTGATCAGCGAGCTGAACCTCGGCGGCGGGCTCGGCATCGCCTACGCCTCCGGCGACGACCCGGCGGACGTCAAGGTCATCGCGCAGAACCTGCATGAGATCGTGCGGGCCCAGTGCGCCGCGGCGGGCCTGGCCATGCCGCGGCTGACCGTCGAGCCCGGGCCGCGCCATCGCCGGACCCGGCACGGTTACGCTGTACGAGGTCGGGACGGTCAAGGACGTGGACGGGCTGCGGACCTACGTGAGCGTGGACGGCGGGATGAGCGACAACATCCGGACCGCGCTCTACGACGCCGAGTACACCTGCGTGCTCGCCTCCCGCGAGTCGGCGGCGCCGCCGATGCTGTCCAGGATCGTCGGCAGGCACTGCGAGAGTGGGGACATCGTGGTCCGGGACAGTTACCTGCCTTCCGACGTGGTCCCGGGTGACCTGCTCGCGGTCGCGGCCACCGGGGCGTACTGCCGCTCGATGGCCAGCAACTACAACCACGTCGACCCGGCCCGCGGTGGTGGCCGTCCGGGATGGCGCGGCCCGGCTGCTGCTGCGCCGCGAGACCATCGACGACCTGCTCCGGCTGGACGCCGGATGATGACCCGGCCCCGGATTAGCCAGCACCGGATGAGCCGGCAGCGGATGAGCCGCGCCGGAGGATCAGCTGGGCGTGCACCAGCCAGCAGCGGACGACGAGACCTAGGGTGATGCCGTAGTGCGGACGTTGAGAGTGGCGTTGCTGGGCTGCGGCACGGTGGGCTCGGAGGTCTACCGCCTGCTCACGCAGCAGTCCGCGGACCTGGCCGCGCGGATCGGCGCCCGGCTGGAGGTGGCTGGGGTCGCGGTGCGGCGGCCGGGCCGGGCCCGCGCCGTGCCGGTCGATCCCGCGCTGCTCACCGGCGACTCCATGGACCTGGTCACCCGGCCGGACGTGGACATCGTGATCGAGGTGATCGGCGGCATCGAGCCGGTCCGCTCGGTCCTGCTGGCCGCGATGAAGTCCGGCAAGTCCGTGGTCTCGGCCAACAAGGCGCTGCTCGCCGAGGACGGCGCCACCCTGCACGAGGCGGCCCGGGAAAACGGGGCCGACCTCTACTACGAGGCCGCCGTGGCCGGGGCCATCCCGCTGCTGCGGCCGCTGCGCGAGTCGCTGGCCGGGGACGAGGTCCACCGGGTCCTGGGCATCGTCAACGGCACCACCAACTACATCCTGGACCGGATGGACACCTCGGGCGCCGGGTTCGCGGACGCGCTGGAGGAGGCCCAGGCGCTCGGGTACGCCGAGCCCGACCCCACCGCCGACATCGAGGGCTTCGACGCGGCGGCCAAGGCGGCCATCCTGGCCGGGCTGGCCTTCCACACCGGGGTCACCGCGGCCGACGTGTACCGGGAAGGCATCACCGGCGTCACCGCCGCGGACATCGCGAGCGCCCGGGAGCTCGGGCACGTGGTCAAGCTGCTCGCCATCTGCGAGCGCCGGGACGGCGGCGTGTCGGTCCGCGCCCACCCGGCGATGATCCCGCGCTCCCACCCGCTGGCCGGCGTGCGCGAGGCCTACAACGCGGTGTTCGTCGAGGCCGAATCGGCCGGGCGGCTGATGTTCTACGGCGCCGGCGCCGGGGGAGTGCCCACGGCCAGCGCGGTACTCGGCGACGTGGTCGCGGTGGCCCGGAACCTGATCGCCGGCACCCGCGGCCCGGATCCGTCCACCTACGCGAAGCTGCGGACGCTGCCGATGGGCGAGGCCCGGACCCGGTACCACGTCGCCCTGGACGTCGCGGACAAGCCCGGCGTGCTGGCCGCCGTGGCCGAGACCTACGCCCGGCACGACGTGTCCATCAAGGCGGTCCGCCAGGAGGGCCGCGGCGAGGACGCCCAGCTGGTCATCGTGACCCACGCCGCCCCGGACGCCGCGCTCTCGCGCTGCGTCACCGAACTGGAGACGATGGACTCCGTGCGGGCCGTGGCCAGCGTGATGCGGGTCGAAGGGGAGGGCGACGAATGACTGCGGACGTGACCTCCGCCGCGGCGGGCTACGTGCCCTGGCGCGGCGTGATCGAGCAATACCGGGAGTGGCTCCCGCCGCTGCCCGGGACCAGCCCGGTGATCACGCTGGGCGAGGGGGCCACGCCGCTGCTGCCCGCCCCCGTGCTCTCCGAGCGGACCGGCTGCGACGTGTACCTCAAGGTCGAGGGGGCCAACCCGACCGGGTCGTTCAAGGACCGGGGCATGACGATGGCGGTCAGCATGGCCGTCAGCCGCGGCGCGACCGCGGTGATCTGCGCCTCCACCGGCAACACCAGCGCCAGCGCCGCCGCGTACGCGGCCCGCGCCGGGCTGTCCTGCGCGGTCCTGGTGCCCCGCGGCAAGATCGCGCTCGGCAAGCTGGCCCAGGCCCTGGTGCACGGGGCCAAGCTGCTCCAGGTGGACGGCAACTTCGACGACTGCCTCGAGCTGGCCCGCAAGCTCGCCGCCGACTACCCGGTCGCGCTGGTCAACTCGGTCAACGCGGACCGGCTCGAAGGCCAGAAGAGCGCGGCGTTCGAGATCGTGGACGCGCTCGGGGACGCACCCGACGTGCACTGCCTGCCGGTCGGCAACGCGGGCAACATCTCCGCCTACTGGATGGGCTACACCCAGTACGCCGCGGCCGGGCGGGCCACCAAGACCCCCCGGATGCTCGGCTTCCAGGCCAGCGGGGCCGCGCCCATCGTCCGGGGCGAGCCGGTCCGCGCCCCGCAGACCATCGCCACCGCGATCCGGATCGGCAACCCGGCCTCCTGGGGGCTGGCCGAGGCCGCCCGGGACGCGTCCGGCGGCCTGATCGACTCGGTCACCGACCGGCAGATCTTCGCGGCGTACCGGCTGCTCGCCTCCAAGGAGGCGGTGTTCGGCGAGCTGGCCTCGGCCGCCGGGGTGGCCGGGCTGCTCCAGGCCCGGGAACAAGGCCAGGTCGCGCCCGGTTCGCGGGTCGTGTGCACGGTGACCGGCAACGGCCTCAAGGACCCGGACTGGGCGGTGTCGGCCGCCCCCGCCCCGATCACCGTGCCCGCGGACAGCGCGGCCGCGGCGGCCGCTCTCGGCCTGGCCTGAGGAGCAACTAGTGAGCGCCGTCTGGTACCGGCTAGTGAGCCTGGGCCGCCAGGCCCGGGCGAGTGGCCGGTGGGGTTTTCCTGGCCGGACGGCGCGAACTCCTGAGGAGACACCGTGAGCGGATCCCGGTGGCGGGACAAGCCTGTCGTGGTCCGGGCCCCGGCCAGCAGCGCCAACCTGGGCCCCGGCTTCGACGCCCTCGGCTTGGCGCTTGTCCCTGCACGACGTGGCCGTGGCCCGGGTGACCGGCGGCGGCCTCGACCTCGAGGTCTCCGGCGAAGGCGGCGAGACCGCGGCCGTGGGTGAGGCCCACCTCGTGGTCCAGGCCATGCGGGCCGCGTTCGACGTGCTCGGCGCCCAGCCGCCCGGCCTGGGCCTGCGCAGCCTTAACGCGATCCCGCACGGCCGCGGGCTCGGCTCCTCCGCCGCCGCCATCGTGACCGGCATCCTGGCCGCCCGCGGACTGGCCCGGGACGGCGCTGACCTGCTCCCCGACGGCGCGGTACTCGCCCTGGCCGCCCGCCTGGAAGGCCACCCGGACAACGTGGCCGCCTGCCTGTACGGCGGGCTGACCATCTCCTGGATCCCGGGTCTCTCGGAGGCCGGCGCGGCGACGGCCTCGCGCCCCGCCCAGTCCCCGCGTGGTCCGCCTGCCGGTGCTGGAGGAGATCCAGCCGGTGGTTTTCGTTGCGGAGGAAAGCCTGGCCACGCAGACCGCGCGGGGCGCCCTGCCCGCCGCGGTGCCGCATTGGGACGCGGCCGCCAACGCCGCCCGCAGCGCGCTGCTGGTCGCGGCGCTGACCCGGGTCCCTGACGTGCTGTTCGACGCCACCCAGGACTTCCTGCACCAGCCCTACCGGGCCAGTGTCATGCCGCGGACCGCGGAGCTGCTCGGCCGGCTCCGCGCGGCCGGGGTGGCCGCGGTGGTGTCCGGCGCCGGGCCCTCCGTGCTGGCCTTCACGGTGGCTGGTCAGCCCGGCCGTCCTGACCTGGTGGATTCAATCGCGGCGGAAACGGGTATCGGATGGCGTATAAGCCCCCTGGCCATCGACCGGCAAGGCGCTACCCTCCAGACCGCCGTGCCAGGCGAACGCCCCAGAGACAGCGCGCGGTGACGCGTACCCGGACGCAGTGTTCGTGGAAAGAGTGTTCCTGGAGACAGTTCCCGGACACGGACTTCCCGGACGCCTGGCCAAGCTGCCCTGGAAGGGTCGCGCGGAGATGCCGCAAGACTGGACAGGGTCATCCACGACACACGGACCGGTGCCGGGGGAATGCTGTGGGCTCTCCTAGTGTTAAGGTGGGTGCTGCACCAGATACCCCATCATGGGGTCAGGTGCTCGCCCGTCACTTGCTTCGTGACCGGCTTGACCGCCGGGCGGTGTCAGTGACGCTCCGTCAACTCTCCGGGTCATCACCTCCCCTCCGCATACACGAAACGCGGGGCGGTCGTGGCGGACCGGGGGCGGGCGGAAAGTCGAGGCGCGCTACCCCAGCCGTCTGGGCTCGTTCCGAAACTCCCAGCTCCGGGCGTTGAATCCGGGTTAACCCTGTGGTCGCCGCCCGGGAGAGGGTCAGGGAACGAGGCACGGACGGACGCGCGGTCCGCGACGGTAGAGGCACAACAGATGTGGCAGTACCTGGCCCGGCTGATTTCGCCGGGCCGTGACACCGGGTCGAACGGCCGCAGGCGCGGCCGACGCCCGCTCCCTGGGAAGGACCCCTCGTGAGCGACACCACCGAACTCTTCACTGGCTCCTCAGGCGTGCCTGAGGCGTCCCCTGGCCACTCCGGTGACTCCGGCCTCTCCGCTACCGCGGGTGCGGGCGCGGCGGCCGGCGCGCTGCGCGGGCGGGACCCGCGGCCGGTGAGACGGTGACTGACAAGCCCGCCCGCCGTGGCGGTTCCGGGCTGTCCGGCATGCTGCTGGCCGACCTTCAGCGGCTGGCCCAGTCGATGGGCATCACCGGCACCGGCCGGATGCGCAAGAGCCAGCTCATCGAGGCCATCCAGAGCAAGCAGGGTGGCTGGCGGAGCCGCCCCCAGCGCTCAGGGTGGCGGAGCCGCCGCAGGGCAGGGTGACGTATCGGCTGGCCCCCCGGCGGGCAACGGGAGTGGGGCACTCGACAACTCAGTCCAGCGTGGCGCGTCTGCGGGAGCCGGCGCGTCTCGCCACCGTGAGCAGGACGCCATGGAGTCAGACACCTCTACACAGCCCGCTCTGGGCAACGCCGCGCAGTCATCGGGCCCGGCGCAGGAAGCGGCCACGGCGACGCGTGAAGCACGCCGGGGCGGTTCCCGCGACGCGGCGCAGGCCGGCGCCACCGGACAGGGTGCTCAGGCCAACGGCGCCGACGGCCAGCTCGCATTCGCCCCGGGCGGGGCGGTGGCAGGCGCGCCGGTCACCGAGGCCGGCCCGGCCGCCAACGGAGCCGGCGACGGCACCGGGCGCGCCGACGGCCAGCAGGACGGCCAGCGCCGCGGCGAGCGCCGCCAGCGCGGCCGGCGTGACGACTCCTCTCGCGATGGCTCCGCCCGCGACGGGGGAGAGCAGCGGGACAGCCAGCGTGACGGTAACCAGCGCGACGGCGGCCAGCGTGACAACGGCCGCGACGGGGGCCAGCGCGACAGCAACCAGCGCGACAGCAACCAGCGCAGCAACGGCCGGGACGGCCAGCGCGGCGGCCAGGTGATGGACCGCGGCGGGGACGATGACGACGACGGCTCGGGCCGCCGCCGCAGCCGCGACCGGTTCCGCAACCGGAACCGCCGCCGCGAGGGCCGGGGCGGCCCGGAGGCCGAGCCGGTGGTGGCCGAGGATGACGTGCTCATCCCGATCGCCGGCATCCTCGACGTGCTGGACAACTACGGGTTCATCCGCACCACCGGGTACCTGCCCGGATCCAACGACGTGTACGTGTCGCTCTCCCAGGTCCGCAGGCACGGCCTGCGCAAGGGAGACGTGATCGAGGGCGCGGTCCGGCAGCCGCGCGACGGCGAGCGCCGGGAGAAGTTCAACGCGCTGGTCCGGCTGGACAAGATCAACGGCCTGGACCCGGAGCAGTCCCGCGGGCGCCCCGACTTCTCCAAGCTGGTGCCGCTGTACCCGCAGGACCGGCTCCGGCTGGAGACCGACGCCAACGTGATGACCACCCGGATCATGGACCTGGTCAGCCCGATCGGCAAGGGCCAGCGCGGCCTCATCGTCTCCCCGCCCAAGGCGGGCAAGACGATGATCCTGCAGGCCATCGCCAACGCGATCACCAAGAACAACCCGGAGTGCCACCTCATGGTCGTCCTCGTGGACGAGCGGCCTGAGGAAGTCACCGACATGCAGCGCTCGGTCAAGGGCGAAGTGATCCACTCCACCTTCGACCGTCCCGCCGAGGACCACACCACGGTCGCCGAGCTGGCCATCGAGCGGGCCAAGCGGCTGGTGGAGATGGGCCACGACGTGGTCGTGCTGCTGGACTCCATCACCCGGCTGGGCCGCGCCTACAACCTGGCCGCCCCGGCCAGCGGCCGGATCATGTCCGGTGGTGTGGACTCCACCGCCCTGTACCCGCCGAAGCGGTTCTTCGGCGCGGCCCGGAACATCGAGCACGGCGGCTCGCTGACCATCCTGGCCACGGCGCTCATCGAGACCGGGTCCCGCGCGGACGAGGTCATCTTCGAGGAGTTCAAGGGCACCGGCAACATGGAGCTGCGGCTGCGCCGCGAGCTGGCCGACAAGCGGATCTTCCCCGCCATCGACGTGGACGCCTCCGGCACCCGCAAGGAAGAGATCCTGATGACGCCGGAGGAGCTGAAGATCGTCTGGCAGCTCCGCCGGGTACTGCACGCGCTGGAGCCGCAGCAGGCGCTCGAGGTCCTCATGGAGCGGATGCGGGAGACCAAGAGCAATGCGGAGTTCCTGCTCCACGTCCAGAAGACGACCGTAGGTTCTTAATTCGCTGGCGAGGCGGGGTGCGCCGCAGGCGTGTCCCGCCGGGCCGGCGATGCGCGAGGGGTCCGGGGGGTCGCCTGCCGGGCTAGCAGAGAACGGGAATCACCAGGCCCGGTAGCACGTTGCAGGGTCTGGCACACTATTAGCCATCAACAGCGCGGTACCGGTTCACGCCGCGGCGGCATCGCCGCCCGGCGACCCGGCGACCGCCCGAGGCAGGAGTACAAAGTGAAGCCTGGTATCCACCCGGAGTACGTGGTGACCGAGGTGACCTGCACCTGCGGGGAGACCTTCACCACGCGCAGCACGGCCAAGGACGGCGTCATCCACGCCGACATCTGCTCGAGCTGCCACCCGTTCTACACCGGCAAGCAGAAGATCCTCGACACCGGCGGCCGCGTGGCCCGGTTCGAGCGCCGGTTCGGCAAGCAGGCCGCGGGTTCGAGTTCGAGTTCGAGCTCCAAGTAGCGTTCACGGATCACCGTGCCGGGATGGCATGGCCGGTCTCCCGGGACCGGATCCATGCGGCCACGGCACGGTGATCTTCAATTTTCGGCCCAAATTTTTCCGGGGCCCCGGCTCTGGCTGGATTCCCGGTAGCCACAGGCAATCGCCGCAGGAGGACAACGGTGTTCGACCGGCTGGGTGAGCTGGCTGAGGAGCACGCCGATCTGGAGCGCACCCTCGCCGACTCAGCCGTGCACGCTGACCCCGACCGCGCCCGGGCGCTGTCCCGCCGCTACGGCGAGATCTCCCCGGTCGTCGAGACCTACCACCAGTGGCGGGAGACGGCCGCCGACGAGGCGACCGCCCGCGAGCTGGCCACCGAGGACGCGTCGTTCGCGGCCGAGGCCGAGGACCTGGGCCGCCGCCGGGCCAGGCTCGAGGAGCAGCTCAACGAGTTCCTCGTGCCCCGGGACGCCATGGACGACAAGGATGTCCTCCTCGAGGTGAAGGCCGGCGAGGGCGGCGAGGAATCGGCGCTGTTCGCGGGCGACCTGCTGCGCATGTACCTGCGCTACGCCGAGCGCCAGGGCTGGAAGACCGAGGTCCTGGACTCCACCATCACCGGCCTGGGCGGCTACAAGGACGTCACGGTCGCGGTGAAGGCTCCCCGGCACGCCGCCGGCGACGGTGTCTGGCACCGGATGAAGTACGAGGGCGGGGTGCACCGCGTGCAGCGGGTGCCGGTCACCGAATCCCAGGGCCGGGTACACACCTCGGCCGCGGGCGTGCTGGTCATGCCGGAAGCCGACCCGGTCGAGGTGACCATCGACCCGAACGACCTGCGGGTGGACGTCTACCGCTCCTCAGGGCCCGGCGGGCAGAGCGTTAATACCACCGACTCCGCGGTCCGGATCACCCACAAGCCGACCGGCATCGTGGTCTCCTGCCAGAACGAGAAGAGCCAGCTCCAGAACAAGGAGCAGGCGATGCGGATCATGCGCGCCCGGCTGCTCGCCCAGGCCCAGGCCGACGCCGACGCCGAGGCGGCCGCGGAACGGCGCAGCCAGGTCAAGGCGGTGGACCGCTCCCAGCGGGTCCGCACCTACAACTTCCCGGAGAACCGCATCTCCGACCACCGGGTCGGCTACAAGGCCTATAACCTCGATCACGTCATCGACGGGGACCTGGACGCGGTGATCCGCGCCCTGGTCGAGGCGGACCGGTCGGGGAGAGCGGCAGCGGCGGATGGCGGCTGAGCCGCGCAAGAGCCTGCTGCTCGACGAGATCGCCGTGGCCGCGGCCCGGCTGGCTGAGGCCGGGGTGGATTCACCCCGGGCCGACGCGGAGCAGATCGCCGCGCACGTGCACGCCATCGGCCGCGGCGAGCTGCACCGGGTGCCGGACTCCGGGTTCAACCCGCGGTTCTGGGACGAGATCGCCCGCCGCGAGGCGCGGGAGCCGCTGCAGCACATCACCGGGCACGCGTACTTCCGGTACCTGGACCTCGAGGTCGGCCCGGGGGTGTTCGTGCCCCGGCCCGAGACGGAGGTCATGACTGGCTGGGCCATCGACCGGCTGCGCGAGATGGACGTCACCGAGCCGGTCGTCACCGACCTGGGCACCGGGTCCGGCGCCATCGCGCTGGCCATCGCCCAGGAGGTGCCCCTGTCCCGGGTCCACGCGGTGGAGGCCGACCCGCTGGCCCGGGAGTGGGCCCAGCGCAACATCGCCCGCTGCGCCGACACGGCCCCGCACACAGCGGGCCGGGTCACGCTGCACGGTGAGGACTTCGGCCAGGCCCTGACTGACCTGGACGGCCGGGTGGACCTGGTCATCAGCAACCCGCCCTACATCCCGTGGGGCGCCTCGGTGCCCCCCGAGGTGGGCGAGTACGACCCGGCCACCGCCCTGTGGGGCGGCACCGACGGGATGGACGCGGTCAAGGTCGTCGAGCAGGCCGCACGGCGGCTGCTCCGCCCGGGCGGGCTGGTCGCGGTGGAGCACGGCGCGCCCCAGGGGGCCGCCGTGTACTGGGTGTTCGCCGAGGAGCGGGGCTGGCGCGACACGCGGAATCATAAGGACCTGGCCCGGCGGGACCGCTTCGTGACCGCGGTCTGGCCCGGGCCCGCAACGGTGGGAGGATGAATCCTCATGAGCGCACGTTTTGACTGCGCGGATCCTGCGCAGCTGCTCCAGGGCACTGTCGGAAGCGGAAGCGGCGCTGCGCCGCGGCGAACTCGTGGTGATGCCGACCGACACGGTCTACGGCATCGCCGCCGAGGCCTTTGACCCGGTGGCCGTGGAGGGCCTGCTCAAGGCCAAGGGCCGGGGCCGGGACATGCCGCCGCCGGTGCTGGTCGGGACGGTCCGGGCGGCCATGGCGCTGGTCATGGACCTCGGTGACGTCGGCAAGGACCTGATCGACGAGTTCTGGCCCGGCGCGCTGACCATCGTCTGCCGGTCCAGTCCCACCCTGGTCTGGGATCTGGGTGAGACCAAGGGCACGGTGGCGGTGCGGATGCCGCTGCACCAGGTCTCACTGGACCTGCTGAAGAGGACCGGCCCGCTCGCCGTGAGCAGCGCGAACGTGTCTGGCCGCCCGGCCGCGACCACGGCGGACGAGGCGATGGCGCAGCTGGGCGACTCGGTCGCGGTGTACCTGGACGGCGGGCCGTGCGCGGGCGACGTGCCCTCCACGATCGTCAACCTGACCGGGTCGGTGCCCAGGTTGCTGCGCCGGGGTGTCATCACGGTGGAACGGTTGCGGGAGGTTATCCCGCTAGCCCTCGAGGACGAGGGGCTCGAGGACGAGCCGCTTCAGGACGAGCCGCTTCAGGACGAGCCGCTTCAGGACGAGCCGCTCGAGGACGAGATCCCCGGGGACGGGCTCTCCGAGCACGCGATTCCGGAAGACGGGATCACCGGGGCCGGGGACTTCCAGGAAACTGGAAAGGCGGCCCCAGGGGGTCCCGCCGATTCGGTTCCCGAGGACGCGGGGGAGCGGGGCGTCGTGTCGCACGGCACGGAAGATGCCGCTGACCAGGTGAATCATACTGACAGGGACGCCACCGGGTAAGTATGGCCGCGATGGGTGGCTGTGCCGCCTACCCTCAGGTTAGTGCTCTAAAGTTGATCCCTAATGGATGAGGCAACCGAACGGGCCGGGTGAACCGGAATGCGCGAGTACGGCCTCACGATTCTGGTGGCCGCCGCCATCACTTATCTGTTCACGCCGCTGGTACGCCGTTTCGCGATCGTGGTGGGGGCGGAGCACAAGGGCCGGGCCAGGGACGTCCACACCGAGCCCGTCCCGTTGCTGGGCGGCATCGCGATGTACCTCGGCCTCGCCGCGGCCTTGCTGGTGGCCTCCCGGCTGACCCACCTGAGCACCGTGTTCATGGGTACCAGGGTGGGCAGCGGCCTGCTGCTGGCCGGCGGTGTCGTGGTCCTCATGGGCTTCGTGGACGACCGCTGGGGGCTGGGCGCCATCACCAAGCTGGCCGGCCAGGTGGCCGCCGGGGCGATCCTGGTCTGGAGCGGCGCCGTGGTGGCCTGGCTGCCGGTCCCGGGCGGGGGGACGCTCTCGCTCACCTCCGACCAGCAGACCGTCCTGACCATCCTGGTCGTCGTGGTGACCATCAACGCGGTCAACTTCATCGACGGGCTGGATGGGCTGGCCGCCGGGATCGTGGGGATCGGCGCGGCGGCCTTTTTCCTGTACTACTACACGCTCACCAAGCGGCTGGGGCTGGACGAGCAGACCAACCCGGCGCTGGCTTCCGCCATCCTGGCCGGGGTGTGCCTGGGCTTCCTGCCGCACAACTTCCACCCCGCCCGCATCTTCATGGGCGACACCGGGTCCATGCTGCTGGGGCTGCTGCTCGCGTACGCGCCCATCTCCAGCCTCGCGTCCCTGGATCCCGAACACGCTCGCCAGCCCGTCGGCCTACAGCGGCGGCACCGTCAACCGCTTCCCGGAAATCCTGCCGCTCCTGGTGCCGGCCATCATCATGCTCATCCCGTACGCTGACCTGCTGCTCGCGGTGGCGCGGCGGACCCGGGCCGGGCAGTCCCCGTTCTCGGCGGACAAGAAGCACCTGCAGCACCGGCTGCTCGCCATCGGGCATTCACACCGGGCCAGCGTCCTGCTCATGTACCTGTGGGCGGCTTTGTTCGCGGGCACGGTCGTGCTGCTGTCGATCATGCGGACGAAGCTGCTGGTGCTGGTGTTCGTCACGCTGGCCGGGGTGCTGGTGCTGCTGCTGGCGTCGATGCCGCGGCTGCGGCCGTGGAACCGGCGCGGCCAGTTGCGGCTGGCCCCCGACGTCGCCGGGCCGGTGCCTTCAGGCGGACCTGGGCGTCCGGGTGCACCTGCTCGTCCTGGTGGCCCCGGGTCTTCGGGCCAGCCGGGGGGGCCGGCGGGTGCGGTGCCTTCCGCCGGTGCGGGGTCTTCGGCCGGGACCGGGTCAGTGCCCGGTCTGGCGTCGCCGGTCACTGCCGCGCCCCCTGGGAGCCCGATGCAGTCCCGGATCCCGGCTGCAGCGGGGACCAGCGCCCAGGGCCGGGGCCGCGTGGATCGCGGCACCAGCCTGGATCGCGGGCTGGGCGTGGATCGGGGTGCCGGCGGGGATCCTGAGGCCAGCGTGGACCGTGAGCTGGGAGTGGACCGTGGGCTAGGGCTCGACCGGGGAGCCGGCCGGGATCCCGGGGCCGGCGGGGACCGCTGGCTGGGCGTGGGCCATGAGGCCGGTGGGGACCTGGGACCAGGTTCGCACCCGCCGGGACGCGGGAACGGGATTAACGGGGACGCCCGGCGCGGCGACGGGGGGTATGGCGACGGGCAGTACCGGGATTCCCAGCACGGGGCTTCGCAGCACGGGACGGCCGGATTCGGGGATGCGGGCCGCGGAAACGGGGCTAGGTCCCCGGAGCAGAGCCGGCCGGGTTCCCCGTGGGATGGGAAACCTGCCCCGGCGGGGTGGGATGGCCGCCGTGCGGGCTCAGCCTGGGACGCGCGGTCTGCCGGCTCAGCCCGGGACGCCGGTCAGCCCGGGACGCGGGCCCGGCCGGACCGGGCTGGGACGCGGACCCGGCCGCATCGGCATGGGACCTGCGTCCCGCGGATCAGTCGAGGCCCCGCGAAGCGGCCTGGGACTCAAGCTCGTCAGCCCCGGCGTGGGACGCGAAGGAGCCTGAAGCCCGGCCATCCGCTGGGGCCTGGCCTGCTCCCGACGGCTTGACCGCTCCCTCGAACGGCGCTCCCGCGCTCGGCGCCACCTCCAACGGCGCATCGCCGTCCGGCCCGGCCGGGCGGCGTGAACCGGCCCAGTGGTACCCGGGCCGCCCGAATGCAGGCTTCCCGGATTCAGGACTCCCGGCTTCAGGACTCCCGGCTTCAGGACTCCCGAACGCCGGCTTCCCGGACCTGGGCGTCGAGAACGCGGGTCAGCCTGATTCAGGTGGGCCGGACTCAGGTCAGTGGTATTCGGGCCGTCCGGACTCCGGCCAGCGGGATTCTGGCTGGTGGGACGCTCGCCCGGACGACGACCCGCGCACCGCCGACCCGCGCACCGCCGACCCGCGCACCGCCGACCCGCGCACCGCCGACCCGCGCACCGCCGACCCGCGCACCGCCGACCCGCGCACCGCCGACCCGCGCACCGCCGACCCGCGCACCGCCGACCCGCGCACCGCCGACCCGCGTGACGCCAGCCTCTACGCGGCCCCGCCGCCCGAGGCTGGCCAGCACGCCGCCGGCCCGCAAGTTCCCGACCCGCTGTCCCCTGATCCGGTCCGCGACCAGCCACGCGCCCCCCGGGCGACCCGCCCGGTGAACCGTGATGGCGATGAATACGACGAAGACCCAGAGTCGCCGCTCCTGCCCTGGCGCCGTCCCTGACCTTCGTATTGATCATGATCAGCGGCCACCCTTCCCGCGGAACGTGCCATTTGCTGGGCGATTTGTCCGTCTCGCGCGAACCGTACGCGGGAAAAGTCGCCAACGCGGTCCGGTGCCGCCCCGCTGTCGCAGTGCGGCGCCCCTGTACTGACGCGGACCCCCAGCGCCCGGGGGGGTGCGGCGCGGCCAGCGGCGGGGACCCTCCGCTGCTCATGGGGCCTTAATGGGGTCTGGGGAGCGCGAATCGTGGGGGTGGCGGGGTGCCTGAAGCGAGAGGACCGTTGGGGGCGGGGGGTTTGGTACGGTTCACGGACTCATGTACCGCAATCAGAAGTCACGTAACATTCATCACACAGAGGACCCCGGTAAAGACCGGCCCAAGGAGCTTGTGATATCTTTCACGAGCAGTCACTCGAGGACGAGTGAGGGGCCCGTGATAGGTTTCGCTCACCCGGCGGCGCGCGAGCTCCGCCTCGGCGGCACCCAGGCTCCTGGCCGGTGCTGTGTGGGAGGCGGACCGGTGCATCCCCGAGTCAAGTGTCCTCCTGACCCCTCCGGAGCCACCTAAGATGCTGGCAAGCTACGGCCCGATCGCCCGGCGTTCCGCCGTGGTCGCCGCCGCTGCTGCCGTGATCATGTTCGCGCTCAGCGCGGGGATCGGCGGGGCTAAGGGACTGCTCGGAAGCGTACTCGGCGCGGCGCTGGTCCTCGTGTTCTTCGCCATCAGCATCGCCGCCGTGTCACGGGCCGAGAAGGTCAGCCCGCGGGCCCAGATGGTGACCGCGCTGACCACGTTCATCGTCAAGATCCTCGTGCTGATGGTTCTCGTGTCCAGGTTCAGCAACACGACCGTCTTCAACGCGCGGCTGTTCGGCCTGACCGCCATCGTCTGCATCCTGGTCTGGACCGGGGCGCAGGTTTTCTGGTCGATGCGGCTCAAGGTGCTCTACGTGGAACCGGACGGGGAACGGTGACGCGTGGCGCTCCTCTCGCTCCCGGACGGCGGATCGCGGCCCGCGGGTCAGCTTGCCGTCGGCAGGCTGCCCGATGACCTGGCGCGCCATGAACGGAACATCTTCCAGCTCCAACGGATCGTCCGGCCGGCCGTCGCCGGCGAGCGGCCAGACGCCGCAGGCGGATCCCGTCGAGGAAAACCAGGGCTGGAGCATCTTCAGCTACCTGATCGCCGGCATGGTGGCCTACGGCCTCGTCGGCTGGCTGGTGGCCTGGCTGACCCACATCCCGGTGCTGTTGCCGCTAGGGGCGCTTCTCGGGCTCTTCCTTCGCCATCGGCGGAGTGGTCTGGAAGTACGGTCGGCACCAATAGGTAATCTGCATGCAAAGCATGCTGGCCGGGCCAGCATCGGCATGCCACGACGTTCCGCCCGGACCAGGGCGGCCTGGATGCGCGCCGCGCCCACGGGCGATGTGCGCGGGTACGAAGCAGGAGGAAACCGTCTTGCGCGGTGACACGCTGATGCTCGCCGCGGTGCATTGCACCGTGGACAACAGTCACGTCGCTTCGGCGACGCACTGCGGCTTCCAGGGGCCGAACTACCCCGCGCCGACATTCTTGTTCATGCCGTTCTTCACGATCGGGTCGTTCAGCTTTACCAAGCCGATGCTGCTCGCACTGGTCTGCGCCGTCGTCGTGATCGGCTTCTTCTGGGCCGCCTTCGCCAACCCGAAGATCGTGCCGGGCCGCGTGCAGAACCTCGGCGAGATGGGGGTCGAGTTCGTCCGCGAGCAGATCCTGCGGCCGATGATCGGCAAGCGTGGCGACAGTTTCCTGCCCTTCCTGGTCTCGCTGTTTTTCTTTATCTGGATCATGAACCTGATGGAGATCATCCCGGTCGCCCAGTTCCCCGCGATGTCGCAGATCGCCTTCCCTGTCGCGCTGATGCTCATGGTCTACGGCACCTACACCTACCTGGGCATCAAGCATCAGGGGCTGGGCGGCTACTTCAGGAACATGATCCCGAGCGGCGTGCCGCTGCCCATCCTGTTCCTCCTGGCGCCGGTGGAGGTCCTGCAGTACCTGCTCATCCGGCCGTTCACGCTGGCGGTCCGGCTGTTCGCGAACATGTTCGCCGGGCACATCCTGCTGCTGATCTTCACCCTTTCGACCTGGTATCTCTTCACTCTCGATATCCACCTGCTGTTCAGCGCGACCTCGTTCATCCTCACGATCGTGCTGACCGCCTTTGAGCTGCTGATCCAGGCCCTGCAGGCCTATATCTTCACCATTCTGACCGCCCAGTACATCGGCGGCTCACTGGAAGCGGCGCATTGACATGGCCCGTGACCCGATTCGTCCGCCAGCGCACCCAGGTGTGCCGGCGGCTCATCCAACCCGCCGGCGGCAGACACCCGTCGGCCTGAAGGCAAGGGAATGCACACATGCTTGATATTGCGCATCATGTGGTCGCTCTTGGCGTCCTGCATCATCTGATCGCCGCGGGTACCACCCAGAGACTGCAGATCAACTTCGGCGCGGTGGGGTACGGCCTGGCGGCCATTGGCCCCGGTGTCGGTATCGGACTGATCTTCGGTCACGGTGTCGAGGCCATGGCCCGGCAGCCGGAGGCCCGCGGGCTGATTCAGTCCAACATGTACATCGGCTTCGCGCTGGCCGAGGCGCTGGCCCTGATCGGCCTCGTGGTCCCGTTCATTTTCGGCGCGACCTGATCGGCGGAGTTCCCAGTGATGACTAGCCGACAGGAGGCCACACCGTGACGTACCACGTCGGTGCGACGGTGGTGAACCCGCCCACCAACCCGCTGATCCCCGAATGGCCCGAGCTGATCATCGGCGCGGTCGCCTTCCTCATCGTGTTCGCGGTGCTGGGCAAGGTGCTGCTGCCGCGCATCCAGAAGACGCTGGCTGAGCGGACGGACGCGATCGAGGGCGGCCTCCAGCGTGCCGAAGACGCGCAGGCCGAGGCGCAGCAGGTGCTCGAGCAGTACCGCCAGCAACTTGCCGAGGCCCGGCAGGAAGCGTCGCGGCTCCGTGAGCAGGCGCAGGAGCAGGGCGCCGCGATCATCGCGGACATGCGCGAGGTGGCCCAGACCGAGGCGCGGCGCATCATCGATGCGGCGCACACGCAGATCGAGACCGACCGGATGCTGGCCCTGCAGGCCCTGCGGACGGACGTGGGCACCCTGGCCGTGGACCTGGCCGGCCGGGTGGTCGGGGAGTCCCTGGAGGACGTGGCCCGGCAGCATCGCATCGTCGAGCGGTTCATCGAGGACCTCGAGCAGCCTCAGGCTGACGAGGCCAGGGCCACTACATGAGAGGCGCCAGCCGGGGCGCCGTGGCGGAGGCGAGGCAGCGGCTGGCCGACGCCGTGACGTCGGCCGCCGTGGCGCGGACCCTGGGCGGGGAGCTCTTCGCCATCCTCGGGGTGCTCGACGACCAGCCCGGCCTGCGCCGGGCGCTGACCGACGCCAGCCGCCGGGCCGAGGCCCGGGCCGAGCTGACCCGGAGGCTGTTCAGCGGCCAGGTCAGCGACGCCACTCTCGGCCTGTTCACGAGCATGTGTGAAGCCCGGTGGTCCCGCCCGGTGGACCTGGCCAACGCGGTCGAGGAGATCGCGGTCACGGCGTTCGCGGCGGCGGCTGAGCGGGCCCGGCATCTGGACGACCTCGAGGACCAGCTGTTCCGCTTCGGGCGGGTGGTGATGAGCGCGCCTGAACTGCGGACCATGCTGTCCAACCTCACCATCCCGGCGCAGTACAAGCGGCAGCTGCTGGACACGCTGCTCGAGGGCAAGGTGACCGCGGATGCGCGGGAGCTGATCGGGGAAGCGGCCGACCATCCCCGGGGACGTAGTGTGGATATGACCCTGGATCACTACGCACAGTGGGCCGCGCAGTGGCGGCAGCGCCTCATCGCGGTGGCCCGGGTCGCCATCCCGCTCACCGAGCGGCAGCGTGAGCGGCTGATCGCCGCGCTGGAAAACGCGTACGGGCACGAGGTTCATCTGGACGTCATCGTCGATCCTCGCGTAGAGGGTGGCATTTCGGTCCAGATCGGGGATGAATTCATCGACGGCAGCGTGGCGAGCCGGCTCGCGGCCCTGCGCAGACGGCTGGCCGCCTGATGGGCCGGCACTGATGCGGCGCCGCGGCGGGCGCAGCGACAACGACAGACCAGTTAACCAACTGACGAGGAAGACGCGAGGACCATGGCGGAGCTGACAATCCGGCCCGACGAGATCCGGGACGCGCTGGCGAGCTTCGTCCAGTCGTACGAGCCCGACGCGGCCGCCCGGGAAGAGGTAGGCGTCGTCGCCGAGGCCGGCGACGGCATCGCCCGGGTCGAGGGCCTTCCCTCGGCCATGTACAACGAGCTGCTGGAGTTCCCGGGCGGTATCCGCGGGCTCGCGCTCAACCTGGACGAGCGTGAAATCGGCGTGGTCATCCTCGGCGACTTCACCAAGATCGACGAGGGCCAGCAGGTGCGCCGGACGGGCGAGATCCTGTCCGTGCCGGTGGGCGACGGGTTCCTCGGCCGGGTCGTGGACGCGCTGGGCCTGCCGCTGGACGGTCAGGGCGATATCGAGTCGGCCGAACTGCGCCCGCTGGAGACGCAGGCCCCCTCGGTGGTCCAGCGCAGCAAGGTGAACGAGCCGCTCCAGACCGGGATCAAGGCGATCGACGCGATCACCCCGATCGGCCGCGGCCAGCGTGAGCTGATCATCGGCGACCGGCAGACCGGCAAGACCGCCATCGCCATCGACGCCATCATCAACCAGCGGGAGAACTGGGAGTCCGGAGACCCGTCGCGCCAGGTCAAGTGCATCTACGTGGCGATCGGCCAGAAGGGCTCGACCACCGCCCAGGTCAAGCAGTCCCTGGAAGACGCCGGCGCGATGGAGTACACGACGATCGTCTCGTCGCCCGCCTCCGACCCGTCCGGGTACAAGTACATCGCCCCGTACACCGGCTCGGCTCTCGGCCAGCACTGGATGTACCAGGGCCAGCACGTGATGATCGTCTTCGACGACCTGTCCAAGCAGGCGGCGGCCTACCGCACCATTTCCCTGCTGCTGCGCCGGCCACCGGGCCGCGAGGCCTACCCCGGCGACGTGTTCTACCTGCACTCGCGGCTGCTGGAACGCTGCGCGAAGCTCTCCAAGGAGATGGGCAACGGCTCCCTCACCGGGCTGCCGCTCGTCGAGACCCAGGCCAACGACATCTCGGCGTACATCCCCACCAACGTCATCTCGATCACCGACGGGCAGATCTTCCTGGAGACCGACCTGTTCAACTCCGGGGTCCGGCCGGCCATCAACGTCGGCCGCTCGGTCTCCCGGGTCGGCGGCGACGCGCAGATCAAGGCCATGAAGAAGGTGGCCGGCGGCCTGAAGCTCGCGCTGTCCCAGTTCCGCGACCTGGAGGCCTTCGCGTCCTTCGCGTCCGACCTGGACGCCGCCTCCCGGGCCCAGCTGGACCGCGGCGCACGCCTGGTCGAGCTGCTCAAGCAGCCCCAGTACAGCCCGTTCCCGGTGGAGCGCCAGGTCGTGTCGATCTGGGCCGGGACCAACGGCTACCTCGACGACGTGCCCCTGGAGGACGTCGGCCGGTTCGAGCGCGAGTTCCTGGACCACATCCAGCGTGAGCGGTCCGGGATCTACGACGCGATCAGGGAAACCAAGGATCTGTCCGACGACACTGCCTCCTCGCTCAAGGAAGCGATCGAAGAGTTCCGTAAGGGGTTCACGGTCAGCGGCGGGGAGCAGCTGGTTGTGGACGAGGAGCCGGCCGAGCCGATCGACAAGGACCGCATCGAGCGCGACAGCGTGAAGAAGCGCGTTCCCGCCTCCGACCAGCCGGGCGAGCCGGGCACAGGGTCGGGTCAGCCGGGCGCACCGACGGGCGAGTCAGGCGCAGGGTCGGGCGACTCGAACTCCGCGCCAGCCGAGTCGAAGTAAGGAAGGCACAGCATGGCAGGACAGCTTCGGGCGATCAGGCAGCGGATTCGGGGAGTCCAGTCCATTGCCAAGATCACTCGTGCCCAGGAGCTGATCGCGGCCTCCCGGATCATCAAGGCCCAGCAGCGGGTCCGGGACGCCGGGGCATACGCCCGGGAGATCACCGACGCCGTCGAGGCGGTGGTCAGCCGGTCCGCGCACATCGATCATCCGCTGGTGCGCGAGCCCGAGCATGCCCAGCGGGCCGCGATCCTCATCCTCAGCAGCGACCGCGGCTTCGCCGGCGGTTATAACAACAACGTCATGCGCGAAGCCCAGGCCCTGCGGGCCCGGCTCCGGGAAGCAAGGCGTCGAGCCGGTCACCTACGTGTCCGGCACGAAGGGCCTGGCCTGGCACCGTTTCCGCGGCATGGACGTGGCCGACTCCTGGACCGGCTTCTCCGAGGCACCCCGGCACGACAACGCCCAGAAGATCACCGAGACCCTCTTCGAGGCGTTCAGCCAGCCCGCCGAGGACGGCGGGGTGGACGAGATCCACATCGTCTACACCGAGTTCGTGTCGATGCTGACCCAGAACGCCGTGGTGCACCGCATCATCCCGCTGGTCATCGAGGAGACCAGCGAGGAGCCCGTGAGCGGCCCGATCCCGCTGTATGAATTCGAGCCCTCGCCACAGGCCGTGCTGGACGCGCTCCTGCCGTGGTACGTGGAGAGCCGCATCTACATCGCGCTGCTCGAGTCGGCCGCGTCCGAGATCGCGGCCCGCCGCCGGGCCATGAAGTCGGCCACCGACAACGCCAACGACCTGCTCGAGGGGTTCACCCGAGAGGCCAACAAGGCCCGGCAGGCCGAGATCACCCAGGAAATCAGCGAGATCGTCGGCGGAGCCGACGCGCTGACCGAGTCCGTCGCAGGGAAAGAGTGAGGTCATGACCGCAACCGTCGAGAACACCCCCGACGCCGGCGGGGAGGAAGCCCCCGAGGGTACCGGCCGTGTCGCGCGGGTCATCGGCCCGGTCGTCGATGTGGAGTTCTCCACCGAGGAAGACATCCCCGACATCTACAACGCGCTGCAGGTTGACGTGACCCTGGGGGGAGACCCGGACCCTGACGCTCGAGGTGGAACAGCACCTGGGCGACAACACGGTCCGGACCATCTCCATGGCGCCCACCGACGGCCTGACCCGCGGCGCCACGGTCGTCAACACCGGGGGCCCGATCACGGTTCCGGTGGGCGACGTGGTCAAGGGGCACGTGTTCAACGTGCTCGGCCAGCCGCTGGACGTGGACGTGGCATCCCTGGAGGTCAAGGACCGCTGGTCGATCCACCGTGACCCCCCGGCCTTCGACCAGCTGGAGCCGCGGACCCAGATCCTGGAGACCGGGATCAAGGTTCTCGACCTGCTCACCCCGTACGTCCAGGGCGGCAAGATCGGCCTGTTCGGCGGGGCGGGCGTGGGCAAGACGGTGCTCATCCAGGAGATGATCACCCGGGTGGCCAAGAACTTCGGCGGCGTCTCGGTGTTCGCCGGGGTGGGCGAGCGGACCCGTGAGGGCAACGACCTGCTCGTCGAGATGACCGAGTCCAACGTGATCAAGGACACCGCGCTCGTCTTCGGCCAGATGGACGAGCCGCCGGGTGTCCGGCTGCGGGTTGGCCTGTCCGCGCTGACCATGGCCGAGTACTTCCGCGATGTGCAGGGCCAGGACGTGCTGCTGTTCATCGACAACATCTTCCGCTTCACCCAGGCGGGGTCGGAGGTGTCCACGCTGCTGGGCCGGATGCCCTCGGCGGTGGGATACCAGCCCACCCTGGCCGACGAGATGGGCCAGCTCCAGGAGCGGATCACCTCCACCCGGGGCCACTCGATCACCTCCATGCAGGCGATCTACGTCCCCGCGGACGACTACACCGACCCGGCGCCGGCCACCACGTTCGCGCACCTGGACGCCACCACCGCGCTGTCCCGGGCCATCACCGAGAAGGGCATCTTCCCGGCGGTGGACCCGCTCGCCTCGACGTCCCGGATCCTGGACGCCAAGTACATCGGCCAGGAGCACTACGAGGTGGCCCGCGAGGTGCAGCGGATCCTGCAGCGCTACCAGGAGCTCCAGGACATCATCGCGCTGCTCGGTATCGATGAGCTGTCCGAGGAAGACCAGGTGACGGTCAAGCGGGCGCGGCGCATCGAGCGGTTCCTGTCCCACCCGATGTTCGTGGCCGAGCAGTTCACCGGCCAGCCGGGGGTGTACGTGCCGCTGAAGGAGACCATCGCTTCCTTCAAGGCGATCAACGAGGGCAAGTACGACAACTACCCGGAGCAGGCCTTCTTCATGTGCGGCGGGATCGAGGACGTGGAGAAGAAGGCCAAGGAGATGGAGCGCGAAGTGACGAAGCGGAGCCCGACTGTGACCGTGCAGGTGGAGCTGGTTGTCCCGGACGGCGAGGTGTGGTCCGGGAACGCCCGCATGGTCATCGCCAAGACGCTGGACGGCGACATCGGGATCATGGGGTCCCACCCGGCCGTGCTCGGCATCCTGGCCGAAGGCAGCCTGGTGGAGATCCTCGATCCCGAAGAAGGCTCCAGCACCCAGGGCTCGCCGATGCGGATCGCCGTGCGCAGCGGCTTCCTGTCCGTGCACGACGACCGGGTGTCGATCCTGGCCCGCGAGGCCGAGCTCGGCAGCCAGGTTGACCGGACCGAGGTCCAGTCCCGGCTCGACGCAGCGCTGGGCGAGGCCGGGTCCGGGGGCGACGAGGAATCGGCCGAGGTGAAGTACTCCCGGGCCCTCCTGCGGGCCGCGGGCGACCGGTCCTGACGAGGGCCGGCGCGGGGGGCCGGGATGAGCGGAGCGCTGGCCTTCGACGCGGCCTGGCTCTTCGCTGGCTTCCTGATCCTGGTCGTCCTGCTCGCGGCCGGTATCACTGTCCGCAGGTACCTGCTGGAACGTGGCGGCGGGACGGTCGAGTGCGGCCTCCGCGTCACGGGCGGCAGCTGGCGTCTCGGGGTGGCCGCCTACCAGCCGGATGAACTGCGGTGGTACGAGATTTTCGGGTTCCTGATGCGGCCCAGCCAGGTCTTCAGCCGGCGGACGCTGGCCGTGCTCAACCGGCGGCCGCCGACCCCGGACGAGGCAGCCAGCCTGGGCGAGGGAGCGGTGGTCGTCGAGTGCCGGATCGCCGAGGCCGACGGCACCGTGGGTGAGGGCACCGTGGAACTGGCCATGAGCGACGCGGCGCTCACCGGGTTCCTGGCCTGGCTGGAGGCCGCGCCGCCGGGATCTCCGGGCTCATACCTCGGCCAGGCCAGCTAGCGCCGCTCCGGACCGCTCAGCGCTCGCCGCCCGGCTTCCACAGCACGTCGCCGTCCGGCCCGCTGGCTTCCCGCCCGAGGATGAACAGCAGGTCCGACAGGCGGTTCAGGTACTGGGCGGTCAGCGGGTTCATCGAGTCGCCGTAGGTGTCCAGCGCGGCCCAGGTGCTGCGTTCCGCCCGGCGCACGACGGTCCTGGCCATATGCAGCAACGCCGCGCCCGGGGTGCCGCCGGGCAGGATGAAGCTGCGCAGCACCGGCAGGTCCGCGTTGTGGGCATCACAGTCCGCTTCCAGGCCCTGGACGTAGTCCCCGGTGATCCGCAGCGGGGGATAGGGCGGGTTCTCGCTGACCGGGTTGCACAGATCGGCCCCGACGTCGAAGAGCTCGTTCTGGATCCGGGAGAGCAGCGTCACCAGCCCCCCGGGCAGCCCGCCGAGCGTGATCGCCATCCCGATCGCGCAGTTCGCCTCGTCCACGTCGGCGTAGGCGGCGAGACGCGGGTCGGTCTTGGCCGCCCGGCTGCCGTCGCCAAGGGCGGTCGTGCCATCGTCGCCGGTCCGGGTGTAGATGCGGGAGAGCACGACGGGCTCCTCCCTGCTGTCGCGTGGCATGGCTCCACGGTATCGGTGATGGCCGTCAGGCCGCCGGCCGCGGCCGGGACGCCGCCGGCCGGCTGCGATGCCCCTGGCCGGTTCGGCGGTCGGCCGTCCGGGGGCATCGCCGGGCGGCTTCGCCGTAAGCGATCAATGTCCTGACCTTTGGGTATTCACATCACAACCACAATGTGGCATCGTGTAAAAGCGAAGAGTAACCGAGCTGCGGCCGGCTGGCCGTACCGGACACACGGTCACCGCCTCTGGTGCCTGGCGGTTCTCGGGGGCCCGCCAGAGCCCGCGGTGGCCCTGGGAGAGCGCGCTCCCGGCTTAGCGGCCGGGAGCGCGCTCGGCTTTCCGGATGGCCTTCGCGGCCGGGCTGGATAGGGTGTCGCCTAGTCCCCCGATTTGCCCCCGTGAGGTCCCCGTGTACGACTATGTCATCGTGGGCGCAGGCAGCGCTGGATGCGTCCTGGCCGCACGGCTCACCGAGAACCCGGCCACCCGGGTCCTGCTGCTGGAGGCGGGCCCCCCGGACGAAGCGGACGAAATACACATCCCGGCCGCGCTGAACCTGCTCTTCCAGAGCCAGTACGACTGGGATTTCCACACCGTCCCGCAGGAACGGGCGGGCAGCAGGTCGGTCTACTGGCCGCGCGGGCGCACGCTCGGCGGATCCTCGTCCATGAACGCGATGATCTACATCCGGGGCAACCGCCTGGACTACGACACCTGGCGGGACGACTACGGATGCACCGGATGGGGATACGCGGACATACTGCCGTATTTCCTCCGCGCGGAAGACAACTCCCGCGGGTCCTCCGCCTATCACGGCATCGCCGGCCCGCTGAGTGTCCAGGATCTCAAGCACAAGTCCCCGCTGACCCGGGCCTTCGTGGCCGCCTCCCGGGAATGCGGGCTGCCCGCCAACGAGGACTTCAACGGCCAGGCCCAGGACGGCACCGGGTTCTACCAGGTCACCCAGCGTAATGGGCGGCGCTGGTCAGCCGCGGACGCCTACCTCCACCCCGCCATCTCCCGGCCCAACCTGACGGTGCACACCGACGCGCTCGTCACCGGGATCATCGTCGACGGCGGCCGCGCTACGGGGGTTCGTTATCTCCGCCGCGGCGAGCAGGAGGTGGCCCGGGCCGAGGGAGAAGTCATCCTGTCGGCGGGGACCATCGGCAGCCCGCACCTGCTGCTGCTGTCCGGTATCGGTCCGGCCGAGCAGCTCATCGAGCAGGGGATCCGGGTCGTCGCGGACAGTCCGGGGGTAGGCGCCAACCTCGCCGACCACCCGGTGGTCACCGCCATGTGGCACACGCCCCGCGTCACCGGCCTCTGGGAGCAGGCCACGCCGGCCCGGCTGGGCCGCTGGAGGTACCTGCACTCGGGCCCGCTCACGTCCAATCTGGCCGAGGCAGGCGGGTTCACCCGCACCATGCCCTCGCTGGCTGCCCCTGACCTGCAATGGCACGTGCTGCCGGTGCCGTTCCAGCGCCAGGGCCTGGCCGACCCGTCCACCCGGGCGATCTCCATGCTCATCACCCTGGCCGCGGTGGCCAGCCGCGGGATCATCCGGCTGCGCAGCGACGATCCCCGGCACAAGCCCGCCATCGACCCGGGCTACCTCTATGCCAGCGAGGACATGGAGCCCCTGCTGAGCGGGCTGCGGATGGCGCGCGAGTTCGCCGCGGCCGGCCCGCTGGCCAAGCACTGCACGGTGGAGATGGCCCCGGGGCCCGCGGTGCGGACCGACGAGGAACTGCGCGAGTTCATCCGGCAGGATCTCGGCACGCTGTATCACCCGGTCGGGACCTGCGCGATGGGCGGCGACTCCCGCCTGGCCGCCAGCAGGCTGACCAGCGTGGTTGACCCCGAGTTGCGGGTCAGGGGCGTCGAAGGCCTGCGCGTGGTTGACGCGTCCGTCATCCCCGCGCTCCCGCGCGGCAACACCAACGCCCCGGTCATCGCCATCGCGGAGCGTGCAGCCGACCTGATCTGCGGCCGTGCGCCGCTGGCCGCGGTCGATCCCGCGCTCACCCCCGGCAGCGAGGTCATCGGGATGCGCTGAGCCTCCCAGGGTGACTCATCCCGGCGCCCGCTGAGGGTCAGCGGTAGCGCTTGCCATGTATCAGGGTGACCAGCCGGAGCACCCGGTTCAGGTCTTTGTCGCTGCGCCGGAGCGTGGTGAGATCCGCCAGCGGCCGCATCCACTGGCGGGTGATCGCCTTGGCCCGGGAGAACTCGCGGAGGCCGTCCTCGCCGTGGATGCGGCCGAAGCCGGAGTCGCCGCTCCCGCCGAAGGGCAGCGCCGGCACGCTGGCGAACGTGATGACCGAGTTGATCGACGTCATCCCGGTGCGCAGGGCCCGCGCGGCGGCGAGTCCCCGCTTGGCGTTCTTGCTGAACACGGCGGAGCCGAGCGCGTAGCGGCTGGCGTTCGCCAGCCGCACGGCCTCGTCGAGGTCGGCGACCCGGGTCACGGTCAGCGTGGGACCGAACGTCTCCTCGGAGACCGCCCGGCTCTCCTCGGGGACGTCCGCCAGGATGACCGGCCCGACATACGGACGCCGGATGCTGGCCAGACCGCCGACGACCGGCCGGCCGCCCCGGGCCAGCGCGTCAGCGATGTGCCGTTCGATGATCTCGATCTGCCCCGGCATGGTCATCGGGCCGTAGTCGGCCTCCCGGTCCTCACCGGGCCGGACGGCAGCCGCCCGCTCAGCCAGCTTCTCCAGGAACGTGTGGTACACCTCGTCCACGACGTAGACGCGTTCCACGCCCACGCAGGTCTGGCCGGCGTTGGACAGTGCGCCCCACGCGGCCGCGTCCGCCGCGGCATCCAGGTCGGCATCGGCGCCGACCAGGAGCGCGTCCTTGCCGCCGCACTCTGCGACCAGGGGGGTCAGGTTCTCCGCGCAGGCCGCCATCACCTTCTTGGCCGTGGCGGCCGATCCGGTGAACGCGATCTTGTCCACGGCGCTGAGCGCCAGGGCCTGGCCGGTCTCCCCGCCCCCGGTCACCAGCTGCAGCACCGGCTGCTCGGGGACCACTTCAGCGAGGGAGTTCACCAGCCAGCCGCCGACCGCGGGGGTCAGCTCGCTCGGCTTGAATACCACCGCGTTACCCGCGGCGATCGCGTAGACAATGGATCCGAGCGGGGTGAAGACCGGGTAGTTCCAGGGCCCGATCACGCCGACCACGCCGAGCGGCTGGTATTCGAGCCGGGAAACCTGATTGATGGCGATCAGCCCGCTCCGGACCCGGCGTGAGCCGAGCACCCGGCCCGCGTTATTCGCCGCCCAGTCGATGTGGACGATCGCGAGCAGGACCTCCAGCTGGGCGTCGGCGAGGGGCTTTCCCGTCTCGTTGTGCACGAGTTCCGCGAGGCGGGGCAGGTACCGGGTGATATATGACTTCCAGGCCAGCAGCCGGGTCCGGCGCTGCTGGTAGGTCAGCCCAGCCCACCAGGAAGCCGCCTGGCGGGCCCGCTCAACGACCGCGTTGACCTCGCTGCGCCCCTGCACCGGGTAGGTGCCGATGACCTCGGAGGTGGCCGGGTTGACCGAGTCGAAATTCTCCGCGACCCAGGCCGGTCCCTGCTCCCACACCGACGTGCCCATTGTCCTCACCGTCGCCCTGTGCCTTGTTCCGGTAATCCCGCGAATCGCCAATTCTGCGTTGCTCGCGGCCTGCGTGCCAGTAAATCATCGCCCAGGCCGGGCCAGGTAGCGTTGGGCGTGCGTGAGCCGGAGGCCAGATCGCTGAAACCGGAGCGGCTATCTATGACCGGACGTCCCTACGTCGTGCTCAGCTGCGCGGTCTCGCTGGATGGCTGCCTGGACGGGACCGGGGAGGACCGGCTCGTGCTGTCCGGCGAAGCCGATCTGGACCGGGTGGACGCGGAGCGGGCAGCGGCGGACGCCATCCTGGTCGGCGCCGGAACCATCCGCCGTGACGACCCCCGGCTGCTGGTCCGCTCGGCGCGGCGCCAGGCCGCGCGGAGCGCCCAAGGGCGGGAGCCCCAGCCCGCCGGGGTCACGATCACCGCCAGCGGTGACCTTGATCCGGCGGCCCGTTTCTTCCGCGGCGCGGGTGAGGGCGGCGGGGGTGAGGGCGGCGGGGGCGGGGGCGGCACAGGGGAGCGGGGTGACCCGGCCGGCGCGACGATACGGCCGCGGCGCATCGTGTACGCCGCCAGCCCGGTGCTCCCGAAGCTGCAGGACCGGCTCGGCAGCCTGGCCGAGGTCGTCGACGCCGGCGACCCGCCGCGGCTCACAGCGATCCTGGCTGACCTGGACCGCCGCGGGGTCAGGCGGCTCATGGTCGAGGGCGGCGCCCGGGTGGGCACCCAGTTCCTGGCCGGCGGCCTGGTGGATGAGCTGCAGCTGGCGATCGCCCCGTTCTTCGTCGGGGACGCGGCGGCGCCGCATTTCGCCGGGCCGGGGCAGTACCCGGCCGGCCGCGCCCACCCGCTGCACCTGGCCGAGGCCCGGCCGGTGGGGGAGGTGGTGCTGCTGCGCTACCTGGCCGCCGGATCGCCGGGCCCCGCCGGGCCGCCCGGGCCACAGGAGGCGGCCGGCCGTGGCTGACCAGGAACCCGGCTCGGGGGCCGCGGCCAGCGCCGCGGACCGGCAGTGGCTGCGGCAGGCCATCGAGCTCTCCCGGTGCTGCCCCCCGTCACCGTCGGCCTTTTCCGTCGGCGCGGTGATCGTGGCCGCCGACGGCAGCACCGTCGCGACCGGTTTCTCACGGCAGCGCGACCCGCACGACCACGCGGAGGAGGGAGCGTTGGCCACTCTCGCTCCCGGCGATCCGCGGCTGGCGGGAGCGACGCTGTACAGCTCGCTCGAACCCTGCCGATTCCGCGCCTCCCGGCCCTGCCCCTGCGCCGAGCTGATCATCGCGGCTGGCCTGCGCCGGGTGGTGATCGCCTGGCTGGAGCCGCCGTTGTTCGCGCAGGGCGGCGGCGCGGAGCTGCTGCGCTCGTCCGGGGTGGCGGTGGTGGAGGTCCCGGAACTGGCCGCCGAGGCCCGCGCGGTCAACGCCGCCGTACTCGGCGGCTAGCCGGAGGCGCTTAAAGCCGGCCGGAGCGGCGCTCAGCTCGACGTGCCGGCCAGCTGGGGATCCTGCAGGGCGGCGCCGTAACGCATGGCGGCGAGCTGGCCGACCGGCGGCTGGGCACCGAGCGGCAAGGCTGTCTTCATGCCTGCCGCCTCGGCGACCGCGCCGAGGTCGAGATGATCCGTTTCCGGCCCGATCACGCAGGGAGACATGGCCAGGCTGGTCACGCCGGCGTCGAACAGGCGTCCCGCGGCGTCCCGGATGCTGCTGGGGTCGCTCAGCGACGCGGCCGCGACGGGAACCGCCAGCCGCGCGGCGAGCAGCACGGCCGCGGTGCCGGCGATGGACATCGCGTCGGTGCCGAGCGCCGTGACCAGCACTCCCTCCGCCGCGGTGCTGACGATGCTGATCCGGCCCATCCGGTCACTGCGGGCCAGGCCAGCCTCGGCGAGCCGGGCGTGCAAGGCCCCGGCCAGGATCGGGTGGACGCCGAGGGTCGCGGTGGGCAGCACCGGTACCGCCGCCGCGGAGATCTCCGCGGCGATCGCAGCGACGGTCTCCGCTTGCGGGCAGATGAGCAGCGGCACCACCACGGCCGCCGGGCGGCCTTCCACCCTGGGGCAGCCGGCCAGCACCGAGCTGAGACTCTCCTCCTCGCCCTCGAGGAAGCCCGCCCGCACGGTGACACCGGGGCAGGACTGGCTGGCCACGTCGATGATGCCGGCGGCGATGTCGATGCCGGCGTCGGTGGCCGGGCCCGGAACCGCCAGGATCAGCGCGGGTGCGTCAGATGGCACGGACAGCTGATGGGGGCTGCGGTGCCGGCCGGGGCGGCGGAACCGTCCGGTGCGCGTAGGCAACGCTGAGCCCTGCGCCGGAGGAGCCCCTGAGCCCCGGGTGGGCAGGCCTGAGCCCTGCGCCGGAGGAGCCCCTGAGCCCCGGGTGGGCAGGCCTGAGCCTTGCGCCGGAGGAGCCCCTGAGCCCCGGGTGGGCAGGCCTGAGCCCTGCGCCGGAGGAGCCCCTGAGCCCCGGGTGGGCAGGCCTGAGCCCTGCGCCGGAGGAGCCCCTGAGCCCCGCGTGGGCAGGCCTGGCCTGCGCGCGGGAAGGTCAGGGGCAGGTCCCTGATCAGTACCCATAACCGGGCCATAGTAGCCAGCCTGGAAATCGTGCGTGCCCAGATGCGCGACATCGCCCGCTACATCGCTGGCCACGACCGGGTCATCTGGGCCGATTAGGGCGCTTCGTCCCAGGTCGTCCACCGGCCTACACGTTCCAGTGGCCGCTATGACCAGCGGGTGCGGTCAGAACAGGCGCAGGGCGCCGTCCCCGGCGCCGCGCAGGGAGTTGTAGTCGAGGATCAGGCACCGGATGCCCCGGTCCTCGGCGAGCACCCGGGCTTGCGGCTTGATCTCCTGGGCGGCGAAGATCCCCTTGACCGGGGCGAGCAGCGGATCGCGGTTCAGCAGCTCGAGATACCGGGAAAGCTGCTCGACCCCGTCGATCTCCCCGCGCCTCTTGATCTCGATGGCCACGGAGCCGCCGTCAGCGTCGCGGCACATCAGGTCAACTGGGCCGATCGCGGTCGGATACTCGCGGCGGACGAGCCGCCAGCCCTCGCCGAGGACCGGCATCTGCGCGGCCAGCAGTTCCTGCAGGTGCGACTCGACGCCGTCCTTGACCAGGCCAGGATCGATCCCCAGATCGAAGGAGGAGTCACTGATGATCTCCTCGATGGTGATGGTCAGCGTCTCGCCCGACTTGCCCGTCACCACCCACCGGCCTGGTTCCTCGGCCAGCCGGCAGGGCGGCGACATCCAGTTCAGCGGCTTGTACGAGCCCCCGTCGGAGTGAACCAGGACGGAGCCGTCCGCTTTGATCATGATGAGCCTGGTAGCCGGGGCCAGCCGGGCCGACAGGCGACCCGCGTAATCTACGCTGCACCGGGCGATGACGAGTCGCACGGGAGCCAACTGTAGCGGGCGGGGAGGAGGTGCGGAGTGCCCAAGCGGAGCGCGGCCCTGCTGGTGTACCGGCGGCGCGGGGAGGACGGGCTGGAGGTGCTCATCGGGCACATGGGCGGTCCGTTCTGGGCGAGGAAGGACGCCCGGGCCTGGTCCATTCCCAAGGGGGAGTACGACGGTACTGAGGCGCCCCTGGCCGCTGCGCGGCGTGAGTTCGAGGAGGAGACCGGCTCGCCCGCACCCCAGGGTCCCGTGGCGGATCTGGGGGAACAACGCCAGCCGGGCGGGAAGGTCATCGTGACGTACGCAGTCGAGGGGGACCTGGACCTGTCCGGCTTCCGGAGCAACACGTTCACCGTGGAGTGGCCCCGCGGATCGGGCCAGGTCAGGGAGTTCCCCGAGCTGGACCGCGCGGAGTGGATGAGCCTCGGCCGCGCCTCGGACATGCTGGTCAAGGGCCAGGTCCCGATCCTGGACGCGCTGCGCGCGCACCTGGGGGCCTGAGCCAGCGGCGGCGGTCAGGTATGCGTGATCTTCAGCTGCGACAACCCGAACCGGAAGGCCACCTGGGCCTGCGAATTCTCCTAGGGCCCGGGCCGCCGGCGAAGGTCCGCCGGTTTAGCGCCCTTGGATTCCGCGGTCGGCCTCGGCGGCCGGCTGGGCGTCGCCATTCTGGTGTGACCTGGCAATGATTCGCTGGAGGGCCGCGACGTGCTGCTCGAATGCCTGGCGGCCGGCTGTGCTGAGGCTGGCTGAAGTGCGCGGGCGCTTGCCTACGAATCTTTTGCGGATCTCGACGTAGCCGGCTGACTCGAGGGTGGACAGCTGTTTGGATAGCGCCGAGTCGGACAGGTCGAGTTCGTCGCGGATGTACTTGAAGTCGGCCCACTGCGCCGCCGCGAGCAGCGAGACGATCGCCAGCCGCGTCGGCGCGTGAATCAGCTCATCGAAACCAGCCGTGCTCATCGGGTGCCTGCGGCCTGCGGCGCGTCGGTCCTTTGCTGCCGGGCCTGGTGCAGCATGAGCCCGCGCACGTACCGATTCACCAGCGGCCCGGTGATCACGAGCACGACAGCCCCGGCGGCGCAGCCGATGGTGACCGGATGGGGGACGTGGGCCGCGGCCAGGCTGATCGCGAGGCTTATGGTCACCCCGTCGACCAGCACGATCATGGCGAATATCGCGGCGGCCGTGCGGCCGTCGGTCTGCGGGGTGTGCACCTGGACGCGGCGGCGCACCTCAGGGATCATCACGCCGGTCAGCACGGCCATGACGAGCGCGGCGAGCGGGATCACGGTGGCCTGCACGACCAGATTCCCGCTGTCCCTGGCGGCGCCGATGGCGACGATCGCGGCCGCGATCACCCACCAGTACCAGACTGGTACCAGCACGGCCTTGATGACCTGTTCCTGCCGCCGCTGGATCTCGGCCAGCTCGGCTGCCGCCTCGGCTGCCGTCGCCCCGGTTCCGGCGGGCTGGAGCTGCTGTTCGTCACTCATGGTGGTCTCCTACCGGGAACTACTTTCCTAACCAGAAAGTAGCATGAGCTTTCCGGTTGGGCAAGTACTTTCCTGCGCTGCCACAACCGGGCACGGCGGACCCCCGGATGTCCACGCATGATCTGCAGGCCACCGCGCTGGCTGTCAGCCGCTGGATCGAAGACCGGACCGGTTGGCCAGGTCCCGATCCTGGACGCGCTGCGCGCGCACCTGGGGGCCTGAGCCAGCAGCGGCGGTCAGGTATGCGCGATCTTCAGCTGCGACAACCCGAACCGGAAGGCCACCTGGGCCTGCGAATTCTCTTTGATGTGCCAGTCCTGGTGGTAGGGCCCGTTCGGGGGCTGCTGGTTCACGTCGAACCAGACCAGGCCCAGCATGTTCTGGCTCTGCACCCCGTTGAAGAGGTCTTCGATCTGGCCGAACTGGCGGGAGCTGGGGCTGACGGCGGTCTCGGACAGCAGGATCGGCTTGGTGGTGAGGTTGCGCACCTGGCGGACCGTAGGCCCGAACACCCTGGGGAACGTGTCCGACGGCTTGGCGTAGTAGCCGTCGATGCCGACCCAGGTCACGTAGTTGGTCCCCGGCCACCAGGGGCTGATCGCCTTGGAGCCCGGGCGCTCCTGCTGGTTGACGGTCCAGAGCCAGGTGACGTTGTCGGCGCCCTCGGCGCGGAACACCGTGACGATGTGGCGCCAGGCCGCGACGAAGGTCGCCGGGGTCGTGCTCTTGTAGCCCCAGGAATACCAGTTCCCGTTCATCTCGTGCCCGAAGCCGATGACCACGGCGTGGCTGAAGTCGCGGACGCTGTCGGCGTACGACTTCAGGTAGGTGTCCTGGGACCCGTCGGCGATGGCGGCGACGTTGGCAAAGCTGGGGTCGATCTGCACGTACGGGATGAGGCCGTGGCTGTGCATCGTGGTGGCGAACGACATTTTGAAGGGCTCCGCCCAGCCGCTGTAGTAACCGGCGAGGTTCGGCGTCTGGCCCGCCATGTCCGCGAACCCCTCGATCGACCGGTAGGAGGGGGGTGATCCAGGCTCGAACACGCCCAGATAGGAGGCCGGCCGGGGGGCGAGCGTCTCGTGTACCGCGGGCGGGTAGCGGAACGTGATCCGGCTGCTAGTAACGGCGATGGCCGTGACCGCGATCACGAAACCGATGAGTGTGACCAGCCTGTATCTCATGCTGCCGTCTCTCCCGGGAAGATGACTCGGCTGACGACGGCGAGGTTGAGGAGCCCGAAGAACAGCAGGATGGCCGACTGCCAGGAAACCGAGGCCACTCGCCAGATGGCCAGAACCACCCACAGCACAGCCATGCCGCCGCTCCACCAGGTGACGCCGATCCGGAACCGGGGCAGCGAGCTCCCGGGCTCCCGGGTGGGATGCCAGCTCATCTGCCTGCCCCACGCGCCGTCCCACAGGGAGAACACGTGCGCCCACCCACGGGCGATGCCCAGGGGCCAGGTGGACGGCCCGTAGCGGGCGTGATGCCACAGCGGGTACAGGACGGTCCCGGTGACGAAGGCCGGCAGCAGGATGACGAAGTTCCGCAGCCTGATCTCGTCCGGCAGGAAGATGAGCATGATGACGGGCAGCAGGGGCCCGAAGAAGACCAGCAGCGCCGTGTAGACGTAGTAGAAGAAGCCGGACACGAACGTGAGCCGGGCCGGAAGGCTCATGCGCACCGTCCACAGCCGGCGGGAGCAGACGATGCCCACGTTCCCGGCGCACCAGCGGTACTGCTGGCGGACGAACGCGTCCATCCGGTTGGGGCAGATTCCGGTGGACAGGACGATGGGCACGTACCGGATGGACCAGCCGTCCCGCATCACATTGAGCCCGGTGTGCACATCCTCGGCGTAGGGGATGAGAGCTGCCCCGCCCTGCGCCTCCAGCGCCGCGCGCCGGTACACCGCCGAGGTCCCGACGCAGGCGGCGGCGCCGAACCGGTCGCGGCCGACCTGGATCGCCCGGTAGAACACCTCCTGGACGGACCCGGCGGCATTCTCCAGCCACGACTGGTCGGGGCTTTCCCGGAAGAACTGGGGGGTCTGGACGATGGCCAGGGACGGGTCGTCCATGTAGGGCAGGGTCTCGGCCAGGAAGTCGGCCCGCGGTGCGAAGTCGGCGTCCAGGATGAGAATGAACTCGCTGCTGGTCTGGGCGAAGGCGTAGCGCAAGTTGCCGCTCTTCTTGTGCACCCGCTGGCCGGGCCGCCGGATGTAGGCCAGCCCGAGGGAGGCGGCCAGGTCCCGGGCCTCGTCCGACGGCCCGTCGTCGAGCACATGCGCCTGGATCGGGCCCGGATAGGCCGCCAGCAGCGCGCAGACGGCCGTCCACGTGTTGCGCAGCATCTCGACCGGCTCGCCGCAGATAGGCAGGAAAACGTCCACGCGGGGGTAGGCCGGGGGATTCCAGGTCCCGATGAGGGCCTGGTGAGCCGCCAGGTCGAAGCCGCGGCCGCTGAAGTTCACCGGCAGGCACACCACCTGGTAGAGCGCGTAGCTGGCGGTGAAGATCATGAACGGCCAGAGGGCGGGATCCTGGAGCTCGAACCGAAGCTGGCTGACGATCAGGCAGGTACCGCTGATGGCCAGGATCGTGGTCAGGTAGGGCAGATTCCGGTCAAGATAGCCGTGCTTCTCGCCGTCCCCGGGCGGCGACGGCAGGACGAGCCGCGGGCGTCGGGGCGCGGCGGCCGAGCGTGGTTCAGGAGGTGCGTGGCCGGTGGTGGTCACGTATGGCGCCCGCTCTTCTGGCGGAAGATGACGTAGGTGCCGTGGGTGCCGTAGGGGACGACCTGGGCCACCTGGTAGTTGAAGCGGGCGAGATCGGCGCGGATCGCGTGGTCCAGCGGGGTGGTGTCCGCGAAGTTGAGCGCGACGAGGGTGAAGTAATGACGGGCGATGTAACGGGCGAAGGCGGCCGGGTCGCCGTCACCGGTGATGCCGGCCGACTTGGTGGGGTGGCCGGTACTGGTGCCGGTGGGCAGGACGATGTTGCGGGTGGAGGACCAGCGCTGCCACTGCTGGCCGGCGGGCAGGTAGTACTCGGCGATCGAGGGGTCTTCGACCAGGAGCGGTCCGGTGGTGCGGGCGGCGAAGGGGCGGAAGATCGCGGTGAAGGCGGCTGAGTCGGGCCAGCTGGTCGCGAACGCGTGGGACTGGCTGATCCCCAGGGAGACGGGGAAGGCGAGGGCGATCACGCCCGCGGTCGTGGTCAGGGCCTGGGAACGGCGGTCGGGGGCGACCGCGATGAACGTGTCCACCGCGTAGCCGGCGGCGATGGCAGCGAACCAGATGCCGAGGCCGGTGTGCTTGTCCAGGGCGTCCAGGGTGTGCAGGACGGCCTGGTCGAGGGGGCCAGCAGGCCGGCGGCGGCGAGGAGGGCCATCAGCCAGGTCTGGCGGGCGCCGGCCCGGGTGGCGGCGCTGGCGATGATGCCGCCCACGGCCAGGACGAGGATGACGCCGGTCCAGGCCCACGTGCTGCCCAGGATGGCGCTCGCCGGGTCGGTGCCGCCCGCCCTCGACAGGGTGGTCTGGCGGATCCCGCTGGTGTAGCTGGTCCCGCCGATCAGCACGCCCGCGATGAGCAGCGCGGCGGTGACCGTGAGCAGGGCGCCGGCGCGGCGGGCCGCGAGGCGGGCGCCGGCGGGCCAGGCGACGAGGACGGCGAGCAGGATCACGACGGGGTCGAACAGGGCGCTGGAGTAGGCGGTGGCGTTGGCCAGCGCGAGGACCAGGCCGGCCAGGGCCATCCGCCCGGCCGCCTCGCCGGTGTCCCGCGCGCTGACGACCAGCCAGGACGCGAGCGCGAGGAGAAACACCGACATCGCGTCGTAGGTCGCGAACGCGCCCAGGTGCAGCACCGGGGCCGAGACCGCGAACAGGGCGCAGGAGAAGAACGCGGCGCGGCGGCCGGCCACCCGGACCGTCACCGCCCACAGCAGCACCGTCGAGCCCAGCATGAAGACCAGCGACAGCAGGCGCGCGCCGGCCAGCCCCCCGGCTGCGTCCGCCAGTGCGCCCAGCGGCGGGTAGATCACCGGTGCCCCGGAGAAGTACGACGCGAACGGGGGGATCACGGTCCCGTGCAGCCAGTGTGACCACTGCAGATGCCCGGCCCACAGGTATTCCGCTTCATCCTGGAACGCGGTGTCCGCCCCCACCAGCCGCGCCGACAGGCCCGCCTGAACCACCAGCACCAGGAGCAGGGGGAGCCACCCTCGCCCCCACCAGCCGCGGACGCGCCCGAGCCCGCCCGCGCCCGCGACTCCCGCCGTCGACTCCGCGGCAGGCAGGGTTACAGCGGGTGCGTCTGCAGGCGCCCGGGCGCCTGCAGACCGGGGCATGGTTGCGCGGTGGTCCATGTTCGCACCTGCTCTGCGATCAGGGTCGGCACCGGTGATTCCGGATCCCCCCGAAAGTCACTCAGCGTGTTTGTGCCAGTACATAGTGGTGCTGCATCGCAAGTCCCGGATGCCGCATAGGAAAGCTACTGTTGGTTACCTGACACTGCGGGGCTTTTGCTCATTTCATGAGGGCCGTGCGTATGTTTCACGAGAACCGTGCGAGCAGAGCGCCGCTAACATCCATCACGGTGGTTCAGTTACGCCCCGCCACACCATCGCGGAACGTCCGGAGAGCCACGGGGCTGGATTCCAGCCGCCAGTGCCCGCCCTTGTACGGGCCTCCCGGCGTGTTCTCGTCGAACCAGGCCAGCCCGAGGTAACCCTGCGAGCGCAGCCCGGAGAAAAGATCACGGATCCCGCGCTGCTGCCCGCTGGATGGGCGCACCCCCGTCTCCGCGATCAGCACAGGGTCGTGCGTGAACTGGCGGACGGCCGCCACGACGGGCTTGAAGATGTAGCTGAACGTATCGGTGGGCACCACGTAATACCCGCTGACACCAACCCAGGTGACGTACTGCGCGCCCGGCCACCAGTCGTGTACCGGGCCGGTCTGCGGGCTCGCGGAATTTACCTGCCACAGCCATTTCACGTTAGTGGCGCCGTGCTGGCGGAATAGCGTGACGATGTGCCGCCAGGCTGCGACGAACACTCCCGGGGGCGTGTGATGATAGCCCCAGGTGTACCAGAACCCGTTCATCTCCCGGCCGAAACTGATCACGATGGGGTGCTGGAAGGCGGCCACCGCATTCGCGAACCTGGCCAGGTAAGAATCGTAGGCGCCGGAGACTATCTTCCCCAGCGGGACCCCGGTGGGATCCATCTGCACGATTGTGGCCGCGCCGTGCTGCGCCGCCGTCTCGGCGAAGGCGCTTTTGAACGGCTCGTTCCAGCCGCTGTAATAGCCGACCAGATTTGGCTCCCTGCCGATCGCCTTCGCGAAACCGTTCACCTGCGAGTACGAGTGGGGCGCCTTCGGCTCATATACGCCGACATACCGCACAGGAACAACTCGCGAAGCCTGCGGGGGGGAGGGGGAACCTGTCACCCGTACCACGGCAATCACGGCCGCGATGGCGATCACCACCACGGCGGCCACGATGATCATGCCCAGGCTGGCCTTGCCGGTGCGCCGGGCTCTCCGGCGACCATGTTCCGTCACGCAAGCTCCTTTCGTCCGGGACGTCTCGCCAGCGACGGTTGCTCAGCTTACGTAGCCCGCCCCTATCTGACCGGCTGTTTCCCTGACAAAGAAGGTCATCCCCGGTTCTTCGGTCCCGGCCCGGCGGCGCCGGACGGGGCAAATCGGTACTTCCTTCACCCGTTCCGCTGATATGGGCCTGATCCCCCTGATACGCTCGCGCCGTCTGCTGGCAGGGTCACTGGATGCCTGGGGAGGGTGCGCAGCCGGCGCGGCCTTGGACCAGGCCGCCTGCCGCATCGGCCGGTTCCTTGCCGCCGCGTCAGCGGACACATCGTGTCCGTAGCGGCTAAGAATATCGCCGCAGCCCTCAATCACCGTCGCTCCGCGAACGCGGAGAGGGGAAGGGCGGCGCTGGCAGTGCGCATTCTGGTTGACCAATCCAGCTATGACCTGCTGAATATCGGTGACGTGGCGATGCTGCAATCGTGTATTGCCCGTCTGCGGTCACAGTGGCCGGATGCCGAGATCATGGTCATCGCCCACGAGCCGGCCCGGCTCGCCTCTTATTGCCCGGGCACAATTGCCATTGGCCGGACCTTCGCCGACCGGTGGCCGGTACGCGCACTTCCCAAGAAGCTCCGGCTCATGCTGGACCAGGCATGGAAGATGGGAGCGCCGTATCTGCCCGGCCGGCCGCGGGCCGGTAGTCCGCCGGGCAGTCCCCGGACGGCGATACAGGCGGTCCACGAGGCTGATCTCGTCGTGGCCAGCGGCGGTGGCTACCTCACCGACCTGTGGTGGTGGCACGCGGTTGGCGTGCTGAGCCTGCTCGCCCTCGCGCAGCGCCTCGGCAAGCCGACGGCCATGTTCGGGCAGGGCATCGGCCCGGTACACCGGCGTGCGCTGCGGGCCCAGGCCCGGGACGTGGCGCCGGGGCTGGTCGTCTTCGGCCTCCGGGAAGACCGCAACGATGCCGCCGTATCCCTCGGCGTCCCGGCGGCCATGGTGTGCCTCACCGGAGACGACGCGTTCGAGCTGGCCGTCGCCCAGGAGGTAGCCGACGGCGGCAGCCTGGGCGTGAACGTGCGCGTGGCCGGCTACGCCCGCGTCGATGAGACCACCGCCACCCGGGTCGGGGATCAGGTGCTGGCGGTCGCCGCCGAGCTCCACGCTCCCCTGATCGGGCTGCCGGTGTCCCGGTACCGGGCCGATGCCGACCTGGCCGCGCTCCGTGCCCTGCTCCGCCCGGCCGGTGCCCGGGCCGGACTGACCCTGGACGACCTCACGTCCCCGCAGGAGCTCATCTCGGCCGTGGCCAGGTGCCGCGCCATCGTCACGGGCAGTTATCACGTGGCCGTGTTCGGCCTCGCCCAGGGAGTTCCCGTCGTATGCCTGACCAGGTCTTCCTACTACGACGCGAAGTTCGCCGGCCTGCGGGCGCTGTTCCCGCGGGCCTGCTTCGTCGTCTCGCTGCGCGGCCCGGAGGACGCCGTGTCCTTCCGCTCGGCGGTCTTGGAGGCGTGGAACCTGCCTTTTGCTGAACGTGCCACCGCCCGGGACACCTCCGACCGGCTGCGTAAAGCCGGGCGCGAGGCGTACGCGGGGTTCCGGGCGGCGGTGGATCGCCCGGGAGCGGTCCCGCCCAGCCGGCAGGGGGCGGTTCTGTGACCACGTCAGCCGCGATACCGGCGCCCACCCTCGAGCTGGCGGCCCGGGCGCCCGGAGGGTTCCGGCCCACTCTCGTGATGGACGTGGAACTGGCCGCTCCGCTGCCGGTCCTGCCTTCCGCCCGGTACCGGCGGGCCCGGGTGACCGGCCGGCTGCATACCGAGCCGGTGGGGACGTGCGTCATCCCTCTCGGGGGAGGGGACCTTTCCCCGGACCAGCTGGCTGCGCTGCTCTGGGAGGTATTCCGGGAGCCGGTCGCGGAGCGGTTCGCAGCGGCCGGCCTGCCCGTCCCCGGGCGGCTGACCGGGGCCGGGCTGTCCGCCGACCCGGCCAGCTGGCCATTCATGCAGCGGCGCCGGGCCGTGCTGGCCAGCGCTCCGTTCATCAGCGTCGTGGTGTGCACCCGGGACCGCCCGGACCAGCTCCAGGACTGCCTGCGCCTGCTCGGCGAGCAGGAATACCCCCGCTTCGAGGTCGTGGTCGTGGACAACGCGTCCCGCTCGGGCCGGGTCACGGAACTGGTCAATGCCCAGCACGGTGGATCGGCGATCGTCCGCTGCGTGGCCGAACCGCGTCCCGGGCTGTCCTGGGCACGTAACGCCGGGATCGCGGCGGCGTCCGGCGACCTCATCGCGTTCTGCGATGACGATGAGGAGCCCGACCGGCACTGGCTGGCCGGGCTGGCCAGCGGCTTCGCGCGCGCTCCGGACATCGGCTGCGTCAGCGGCATGGTGGTGCCCGCCCGCCTCGACACCCCGGCCCAGGAGCTGTTCGAGGAGTTCGGCGGCCATGGCAAGGGCCGCGGCTTCGCAGCGGCCACGTTCTCGCGTCATGGCCCGCAGAGCCCGCTCTTCCCCTTGCCGCCGTTCGGGGTCGGGGCGAACATGGCGTTCCGGCGGGAGGCCCTCCGACGGATCGGCGGTTTCGACGTCGCCCTGGGCGCCGGGACGCCCACGCACTCCGCGGAGGACACCCTGGCCCTGACGCTGCTGCTGCTGGCGGGGTACCGCATCGCCTACGAGCCCGCGGCGCTGACCCGCCACCACCACCGCCACGACATGACCGGGCTGGGCCGCCAGCTGCGCGGCTACGACACCGGCCTGACCGCCTATTACCTGGCCCTGCTGCGGCATCAGCCGGGCCAGCTTCCCCGGCTTATCCAGCTGATCCCCGCCGCCATCGGCTTCCTCTGCCGCGCCAGGGCCGGAACTGACCCGGCCGCGGAATCCCCGGTGACCGACGTGGAGGCGCCGGTCACCGGAGCTCTCCCGCGCCGGCAGCTGTGGTGGATGCTGAGCGGGCCGCTGGCCTACGTACGGAGCCTGCGGAAGCAGGCGCGGACCGCCCGCCGCGCCGGGGGAGGCGCGCCCAGGCGCCGTGACCACGAGCCGCTCCGCCGATGAGTACCGGGGGGGAAGCGGCTCCCGGGCGGGAGCCGGGTGGACCATGCTGCAGTATGCGAGAGTGACGGCCGACGCGCCGTCCGAGGAGCACTGGGCCAGCGGTCAGGGGCTCGGGCGGCACGCCGCGGAACCGCGCCTGCGGCTGAGCACGGTGGCCCTCATCACCGCCACCGGGGTCCTGATCGTGGCCGCCGCGTACACCGCCGGCCGGGCGGGCTACGCCAGCTCGGCCTGGGCCGATCGTGCGTACTGGCTAGGGCAGGCCCTCGTGGCGGTACCGGCCGCGGCCTGGCTGCTCAGCAGGCGCGTCCTGACGGCCGGCCTCACCATGGGACTGGTCACGGTGTTCACGGTGGCCGAATATCTGGTGACCGTCTGTTACAGCCCGCTGCAATTCGAGTACGCGGATGAGCTCTCCCACTGGCGTACCACCGTCAACATTCTGCACACCGGACGGCTGTTCACGCCCAACTACGTCCTGCCGATCAGCCCGCACTATCCCGGCCTGGAAGAACTCACGTCCGCGCTGGTCTCCATCACCAGGCTGCCGGTCTTCACCTGCGGGCTGATCGTCGCCGGCGTCGCGCACCTGCTGTTCGTCTACCTGCTGTACGTGCTCTACCTGCGGATCAGCGGCTCATTCCGGGTGGCGGGCATCGCCGTCCTGTGCTACGCCAGCAATTCGCACTTCTTCTCGTTCGATTCGATGTTCATCTACCAGACGCTCGCCCTGCCCTTCCTCGCCCTCACCTTGCTGGCCGCCTGGCAGCTGGCCTCGGGCCGGGCCGGTGGCCAGCGCGGCGGCTGGGTGACCGTGGCCCTGCTGGCCATCGCGGCCACGGTGGTCACCCACCACGTCACCAGCTACATGCTGGTGGTCGCCTTGCTCCTGCTCAGCCTGGCCGCCCTCGGCACGGCCAGCTTCCGCACCGCGGCCTGGGCCGGAGGGCTGGCCCTGCTGTCCGCCGCGGCCGCCGTCGCCTGGCTGATGGTGGTCGCCCCGAGCACGCTAACCTATCTGCGGCCGTTCCTGGAGGCCACGCTGCACAGCTTCCAGAGCCTGCTGGGGGGAGGACACGGGAGTGCCCCGCCGACGTCGGCCGGCCCGCTGACCAACCGGGCCCTGGCTGCCGTGGCGGTCCTGGGCGTGTCGGCACTGCTGCCCATCGGCTGGTGGCGAATCTGGAAGCGGCACCGCGGCCAGCCTTGGCCGGTGGCCCTGGCGATCATGTCGCTCAGCTGGTACCTGGTCGTCGTCGTGCGGTTCACCGTGGCGGACGGCAGCGAGCTGTCCGGGCGGGCGGCCACCTTCATCTTCGTGCCCGTGGCCTACATCGTGGCCCTGGCCCTCGGGCAGCTGGGCGGGGCCGTCGTGCGCTGGCAGGCGCGGCTCATGGCCGCGGCCCTCCTGGCGGCCGTGCTGATCCTGCTCTTCGACGGCCTCGCCAACGGATGGCCACCCTACTGGGAACGCCTCCCAGGGCCGCATCAGGTGGCAGGCTTCGAGCGGTCGGTGGGCCCCGAGGAGATCGCCACCGCCCAGTGGGCTCTGTCGGCCCTCGGCCCGGGCAACCGGTTCGCCGCCGACTTCGGCAACGGCCCGGTCCTGGGCAGTTACGGGGACCAGAACCTGGTCCTCAACGACAGCTTCCTCTTCGAGTCGCCCGCCTATACGCCGTCGGACGCCCAGCGGGCCCGGGCCCTGTCGATCCGCTACGTCCTGGCCGACCGCAGGCTCAGCCAGGCGCTGCCCGCGTCCGGCCAGTATTTCCCCGAGGACCCCGGCGCAGGCCACTACCGCCGGCCGCTTCCGCTGGTGGACCTGACCAAGTACAACCGCGCAGCCGGCGTGGCGCGCATCTACGACGCCGGCAGCATCGTCGTCTACGACCTGGATGGGGGAGGGAATGCGCCGTAAGCACCTGGCCTGGGCCACGGCCGCGGTGGCGGTCCTGGCTTACGGCGCCATCCTGGCCAGTGCGCCCGTCGCGGTCACGGCGGTCCTCGGCCTGGCCCTGTTCGCGAGCCTCGGCTGGGTCTGGGGGGCGGTGCTGCTCGGCCCCCGCCTCGGTGAGCTGGAGGGGATCGTGGTAGCCACGGCCATGGCGCTGGCCCTTCCGATTCTCGGTGGCCTGGTGCTGCAGGCGGCCGGGCTGCCCCTGCATGCCCGGGCGTGGGGCGGGCTGGTGGCGGGCCTCACGGTGGCCGGGGATGTGCTCCTGCTGCTGCGTTCACGGGGCGGCCGCGGGGAGGATACGGGCGCCCGGCCGGCCAGATGGTCCCCCTCGGCCTGGCAGGTCACCGTCTTCGGCGCCGCGCTGGTCGTCGCGGCCGGCGCGGTAGGCGTGGCCCGGGTGGGGGCCTCGATCCAGCGCACCCCGGGCTTCACCGAGCTGTGGATCTCCGGTCTCCGCCAGAACCCTGCCGCCGCGGACCTGGGCATCGTCAACCACCAGGGTCATTCCCAGCGCTACCGGCTCGTCCTGCTCCATCAAGGGCGCCCGGACACGGTCTGGAACCTCGTTCTGTCCGAGGGCGAGACCTGGCAGCGCACCATCGCGATCAGCACCACGTACGTCACCTCGGCCAGCCTGTACCTTCCCCCGGACCGCAACGCCTACCGCCAGGTTTCCACCGGCCCTATCCCGGCCAAGGCCAAGGCCCCACGCCAGGCCAGGGCCAGGGCGAAGGCCAAGCGCAAGGCTCCCCGCTCATGACCGGCGTGCCCCTGGAGACCCAGGCGATCCCGGTTACCGAGGGTCCCGGCAGCACGGCCCTGCGCGGGCATTCGTCCGGGCGCGGCGCCTTAATATTCTGGCGGCAGAACCACGACATCCTGGGGAACGCCAGCTCGCTCCTGGCCACCACCGTGGTCACGTCCGTGCTGGGGTTCGCCTTCTGGGCACTGGCAGCCCACCTGTTCAGCCAGCGCGAGGTCGGGCTGGGCTCGGCGGCCGTGTCCGCCATGACCGTGCTGGGCACGATCGGCATGCTCGGCCTCAACACCGTGCTCATCGGCGAGCTGCCCCGGCGTACCTCCCGGGCAGGCCTGGTTTCCGCGGCGCTCCTGGCGGCCGCGCTCGGATCACTCGTGCTCGGTCTGGGGTTCGCGCTCATCGGCCCCCTGCTCGACCAGCGGTTCGCCCAGATCAGCGGGTCGCCCGGGCAGGCGGCGCTGCTCACCGCGGGTGTAGTGCTCATCGGGGTCAGCCTGGTCTTCGACCAGGCGACGATCGGGCTCCTGCGCGGCGGCCTCCAGCTCTGGCGCAACGTCATATTCGCGGTGGCGAAACTGCTGATGCTGCCCGCCACCGCGGTGCTCCTGCACGACCAGCTCGGAGTGGGCATCGCGCTGTCGTGGGTGGCGGGCACGGTCGTCTCGCTCCTGGTCGTGGTCCTCCAGCTCTGGCTGAGCGGGAAGCCCGCGCTGCCCCGGCCGGACTGGGGTGTCCTGCGGGGCCTGGGCCGCCTGACCATGGTTCACAACTGGCTGAACCTGGCCATCTCGGTTCCGTGGATGCTGCTGCCCGTGCTGGTGACGGTGACCGTGTCGCCCTCGGCCGGCGCGGCGTTCTTCGCCGCGTGGACGCTGAGCGGGTTCCTGCGGGTCGTGCCCACGCACCTGGCCACGGTCCTGTTCGCGGTGGCGTCAGGCGATCCCCAGATCATCGCCCGGAAACTGCGCCTGAGCCTGCGGATCTCCTTCCTGGTCGGCATCCCAGGAATCGTCGGCCTCATCGCGTGCGCCCATCTCGCCCTCAGCTTCTTCGGGGCCAGTTATGCCAGTGCGGCCACGGTCCCGTTGTGCCTGCTGGCCCTGGGTTACCTGCCGACCGTTCCCAAGGTGCACTACATCGCCGTCTGCCGGGCCACGGGCCACATCCAGCGCGCGGCGCTGGTCCTGACCCTCACCGCCACGATGGAGGTCGCCGCGGCCACGGCGGGCGCCCTGGCCGGGGGGCTGGATGGCCTGTCGCTCGCCCTGCTGGCCGCGCTCATGGTCGAGGGACTGGTAACTACTCCGCGGGTCGTGCGAGCCGCCCGCGGTCGTGGCCGGCACCGGCCCGCGGGCAGCCGCGGACGGCACAGGCTGCACGTCCGGTCATCGCTCAGCATCGAAGCGCCCCGCCCTGAGAGCGGCACTGACCGCGGCGCCCCAGAAGACCAGGCACTGCTGGAGGAGGTACGGGATGGACTTGGACCGCACTGAAGGCGGAGGGCCTGCTCCGGCCCCGGCTGGTACCCGGGTTTCTGTCGTCATACCCACTGCCGGCCGTCCCGCCGTCCGGGACGCGGTAGCCAGCGCGCTCGCTCAGACGTCCGCCCCGCTCGAGGTCATCGTGGTGGTTGACCAGGCCGGATCCGGCCTGCCGCCGTCCCTGGACGGCCTGTCCGGGAAGATCCGCGTGTTCCACACCGGGGGGGTCGGCGCCAATGCCGCCCGCATGCGCGGGGTGGCCGAGGCGCGAGGTGAGATCGTGGCGTTCCTCGACGACGATGACGTGTGGGCTCCCCGGAAGCTGGAGCGTCAGCTCAGCGCGTGGCGATCCAGGCCACGGGCGGAGCGCTACTGTCTGGTCAGCTGCCGGCTGGCGATGATCGATCAGGACGGAATGACGCTGAGGACTCTCCCGGCCCGCACGATCGGCCCGCGGGAGACGGTGGCCAGTTACCTGTTCCGCCGCAGCTCCCTCGCCTACGGTGAGGGACTTCTGCACACGTTGACCCTGATGTGCGACCGGGCCCTGATCGAGCTGGAACCCTGGGACCCTACCCTGACGCGGCACCAGGACTGGGACTGGGTACTGCGGATCGGCCGGCGGCCCGATGTGGCCCTGTCCATGTGCCCAGAGGTCCTGGCCGGGGTCACGGTGGCGGACGCCCGGTCAATTTCCATGTCGGCTGACTGGCGCGCCAGCCTCGCCTGGCTGGAGCGCCGTCGTGACCAGCTGACCCCGCGGGAGCGGGGCGACTTCCTGCTGTGTCACACGGCCACGATCGCCTTCCGGGCCGGGAACCGCCGCGGCGGTTTCGCCGCCGCCGGCCGGGCGCTCCGCCACGGGCGGCCCGGCCTGGTGGCCTGGCTGGTCTGGCTCCTCCACCTGATCTCGCCACGACTCCTAGACCGGGCGGCGGCCGTGCTGCGGGGTGCCGCCACCCGCGGCCCGGCAGTGGCCTGGCACCGGCCCTCTTCCCCCCGGGAGGCAGGCTCACTGACCAGATGAGCCTCCCGGCCCGCCAGCTGGACGTCCGGTCAGGCCAGTGCGCCCGGATGGGCCGGAGGGCCTCCGGGTCGGCGCCATACCGACGTCTGGCCCGGGAATACGTCGCCTGGCTTCAGTCCCTCGAACACGTGGCGCTCCCAGCCGGCCAGCAGCGCGATCGCCGGCCCGTAGCGCGGCCGGCCCGTGTCATCCAGCAGCAGCAGCCCGCCCGGCGTGATCTTGGGCATCGCCCGCCGGGCACACTCGACCCGCGCACGCCCGTCCACGATGACGAGATCCAGGCTGGCGTCAGGTTCATCGCAGATCGCATCGACGTAACTGTCGAAGAAACCCGGCTCCACCTCCGACCCGATCGTCCCCGTGACCGCTGACGGCCGGTACATGAGCCTGGTGCTGGGCCGCACCGCCAGCCCCAGCTGCTGGTACCAGGCTTCATGATGCTCGGCACACGTGACGCTGGCCCCGTGGTCTTCCAGCCACAGCGTCGAACCGCCGCCGCCGTACTCGAAGACCCGGGCCCCGGCCTGGCAGGTGCCCGGCCATCCAGGTGATGGCGCCATAGGGCCACCAGGGCACCCGGATGGCCATGGGGGACAGCGAACGTTGCGGGAACCACCGCGGCACGCGCCGGGTCTCCTGGGGGTGCCGGGCCAGGTAGCGCGCCGTCCCCAGCCAGGCCTTGGTGCGCTGCAGTGAGCTCATGTCGGAATAGTGCCCCAGACCGTGCTCAACCGTCCCGGAATCGGCCCACGCTCACTGGGACCACCCTGAGCCATCCGGTGCCGATCGGCCGTGCACGTAACACCCTGTAACGCCTAAGTATCACCGTTCGGTAAAACGGGATTTTTCCCGGGGACTTCCTGATAAATATGCTGTGGGAGCATTACCAGTTCGTACTGTCCGGATATGAGGCGTGACGCACTGTCATTGCATCAGGGAGGAAAAGCGTCGCGCGGAGCGGGGCGGACTTCAAATTTCGGTGTGCCGCCATGTTGGGCTGCCTGCCGCCGCCTTGAGGGGGGAATTTGTGTGCGCGTCTTTTGCCGAAGGGCTTGCTGCTAACCGGGTTTCGGTGGTCATTCCGGCTCGCAACGAGGCAGACAACCTGCCGTATGTGCTCAAGGCCCTGCCTGAAGGGCTGCATGAGGTGATCCTGGTCGATGGGCATTCCACCGACGGCACTATCGAGGTAGCCCGGCTCCACCGGCCGGACATGAAGATCATCCAGCAGACCCGCCGGGGTAAAGGAAACGCCCTGGCCTGCGGGTTCGCTCAGCTCACTGGCGATATCGTGATCATGCTCGACGCCGACGGCTCGGCCGATCCCAACGAGATACCGGCGTTTGTCGCGGCCCTGGACGCCGGGGCCGAGTTTGCCAAGGGAACTCGTTTCGACCGGGGCGGACGCAGCCATGACATCACGCGATTCCGCCGGGTGGGTAACGCCGGGCTGAACCGTCTGGTCAATTTGCTTTTCCGGACCCACTACACCGACCTGTGCTACGGCTATAACGCTTTCCGTGCGAGCCTGCTCCCGGTACTCGACCTGCCGCCGGTGAAGCCAGCTAGTAATTCGCCCGCCGGCAAGCTCTGGGGTGACGGCTTCGAGATTGAGACCCTTATCAATGTGCGCGTCGCGCGGGCCGGGGCCCGGATTGCCGAGGTGGGCAGCACAGAACTGCCCCGCCTCAACGGCGTCAGCAACCTGAGGGCCATTCCTGACGGCATCCGCGTGCTGCGCACCATACTGGCGGAGCGCCGCCGGGTCCAGTCGGCTCAGCCCAGGCCCGCTGAGGTTCCGCCGGCCCAGGATCAGGCGCTGGCCCCGGACCCGTGGTGACGGCCCCGGCGGCGGCCGCGGCGACCTCCGTGGTGATCGCCGCGCACACCCCGGAGCGGGCGGAGGATCTTTCCTGCGCGGTCTCGTCAGCGCAGCGCCAGCAGCCGCCGCCACGCCAGGTCGTGGTGGCGGTGGACAACCATGCTGACCTCTGCGAATGGGCTCGCGACCATCTGCACGGCGCAACGGTGGTGCATCATCGCGGCCCGCGCGGAGCCTCCGCGACCCGTAACGCCGGGGCGCGAGCCGCGGACGGCGAGTTCCTGGCCTTCCTGGACGACGACGCGGTCGCGCGGCCCGGCTGGCTGGAGAGACTGGTCGCTCCGCTCGGCCGCCCGGGCGTCATCGGTTCAGGCGGCCGGGTGGAGCCTGTCTGGCCCGGCCCGGGACCGGCGTGGATGCCGGAGGAATTCCTGTGGGTGGTCGGTGCTTCGTATCGTGGGCTGCCCGAAACCGCAGGGCCGATCAGGAATGTCTGGTCGGAGAATATGGCGGTGGCCCGCTCGGATTTCTGGGCGGTCGGGGGTTTCCGTGAAGACTTCGGGAAGACCGATCACGTGTCGAGCCCGGAAGACACCGACTTCTGTATCCGCCTGGCGAATGCCCTGGACCGGGGCACCTGGTGGTACGAGCCGTCGGCGCTGGTCGGGCATAAGGTTCCGCCGGCCCGTTGCACCCTGCGCTTTTTTCTCTGGCGCTGCCGGAACGAGGGCCAGGGTAAAGCGGAACTGTCCGCATGGCTGGGGACGGGAGAAGGGCTGCGGGACGAGCGGCAGCATGCCATCAAGACCCTCCCGGCCGGAATAGGCCGTGAATTGCGGACGGCGATGGCTGACCGGGAATTGGCTGCGGCGCTCCGGGCCTCAGCCATCGGCATGGGCCTGAGCGCCGCCAGCCTGGGATATGTCGGGCGCCGCGCCCGGCTGTGGGCCGCTCCGCGGCCCGCCCCGGCTGGCTAAACCCGGTTAACCCCGGCTGGCTAACCCCGGCCGTTGAGCTGGAGCTGGGTCTGCACGCCGCGCCGGAACGTCGCCTCGGCGGCCGGGCTATCTTCCAGACGCCAGTCCTGCTGGTAGATGGTGCCGTGCTGGGCCTCGTCGAACCACACGAGACCCAGGGTCCGGTACAGGCGCATCCCGCTGAACAGGCTGCCTATCTTGCCCGGCTGGCCCGCGTGCGGACCGACCGCGGTCTCGGACAGCAGCACCGGTTTCCGCGAGAACGATCTCACCTGGCGGATCGTGTTCCCGAAAACACTGGTGAACGTGTCGGACGGCCGGTAGAAGTAGCCGTCGATGCCGACCCAGGTGACGTACGCGGACCCGGGCCACCAGGACGTAATGGGGCCGGTGCTGCGCAGTGAGTCGTTGATGGTCCACAGCCAGGTGACATTGTCCGCCCCCTGGGCCCGGAAGAGCGTCACGATGTGCCGCCAGGCGGCCACGAACGTCCGGGCCGGGACGTGCCGGTACCCCCAGGGATACCAGGGCGCGTTCATCTCGTGCCCGAAACCGATGATGACGGGGTGGCCGAACCTCCGGACGCTGTCCGCGTACGAGCGCAGGTAGAGGTCGTACGCCCCGGAGGCGATGCCCTTCACCGAGGCGTAGGTCGGATCAACCTGGATAAGAGGTACCGCGCCGTGCGCGCGGGCCTGGCGGGCGAACGAGACCGCGAAGCGTTGCGCCCAGCCACTGAAGTAGCCGGCCACGTTCGGCTGCTGGCCCGCGGCCTGCATGAAGCCCGTGACCTGCTGGTAGGCCGAGGGGGCCAGGGGCTCATAAACGCCCAGGTAACTGGCGGCGCGCGACGGCAGGGACGCGTGCACCGCGGGCGGGGCCGCGGCGGGGGACGACACGGCGTGCCTGACCACCAGCCCGATGGCCGCGATCACGACCAGAGCCGCCACGGCCAGGACCGGCCAGGTGCGCCGGCCCCGGCCAGCCGGGGCGGCTGGCGGCGAGGGTGCGTGGCCGCTGGTGGTCGCGGCTGGAGTCGTGCCGTCGTTCATAAGCTCGTACCTGCCTGAGATCACGGGTGGCCGGCGAATCCGCGTGATCCCCCCATCGGGCGCACGTGCTGCACCAGGAACATGACAGCGGCCTGAACCCCTCATAAGGAGTGCCGCACTCAAAAAGGTACTGACTAGCCGCCGGCCGCGACGGGGTTTGGGGAAAGTCGAAAGCCCGTCTGGCGCCGGGACCTGGGGCAATCGTTTGAGTTCCCGGTGTGTGCAACGTGAAGGTGGCCGTGTGCCATTTCGTAGTGTCTCCGTAACATCGGGCGATTTAGGTTGAAAAGTAACTGCACGTGTGCTCCGCTGTAGCGCAGGGAGGCAGCCCCGCACGCGCCTCCTAGGGGGTTTGGCTAGATGGAAAAAGAAAACCGTATTCCGCCGTCCCGGCGACGGCCCGCCGGGTCTGACGGCCCGGCACCGACCGCGCTGGCCACTCAGGGTGAGTCCGCTTCTGACGATCCTGCTGGTGGCGATGCTGGGTCAGGCCAGGACGAGGAAGGACTGGCCGGGGATAGGCCGGGCGCGAAGCATGGCGGGAAAGGGCCGGCCGAGGCCGTGCCCGGCCCGCGGGCACCCACGGGTCAGCCTGCCGCGTCCTCGGCGTTGCCGCAGCGGGTGCGGGGGATGAGTGACGGGCCGCGACCGCCCGCCCAGGTCGCACGGCCGGTCCTGCCGCCCTCCTTCCTCGAGCGGGTGCGTGCCGCCGCCGAGGCCGAACAGCGCCTGGAGCAGCGCGCCCAGGAAGAGGCCAGGCAGCCGACTCAGCCGGAGCCGCCCGCGGCCCGGCCCGCGGAATCGCGGAGGCCCCCGCGGTTCGTCCGCAGCCGCGACTGGAAGGCGCGCAGCGACAAGAAGGACCAGGTCCGGGGGGACCAGCCCGGGCCCGGGCCGCAGCGAGGAACCGCGGGTGACCACCCTGGGCCGGTGCGGGAAGGGCCGGCTCACGGCGGGAACGGCATGTCCCGCGGAATCGGGGAGCCGGACCAGGGCGGAACGCGGACGGCCTCGGGGGCCCCCGGCGCGGGCGTGAATGGCGCGGCCGAGCCTGGCCGCCCGGCCGCGCTGCCCCGCCGGGAAAAGGGCGTGAATCAAGGGCTGCGCCCAGCCGCCCAGGTGCGGCAGGGTACGGCGGTCCCGCGAGAACCCATGACGCGGGACGCGTTGACCGAGCCGATCCCCGTTATCCGGGTGTCGCCGACCGGTGAGCCGCTGCCGCCGGCGGGCATGGGCGGCGGGATTCCCGGGCCAGACGCCCCCCCGTCCGCCGCTCAGGCCGCAGGCCAGCCTCAGGCCCGGGCCGATGCAGGCCAGGCCCCGGCCGCACAGGCGGCCGCCGGGACAGTCGCTCCCGGGAAGGCCACCCCGGAAAGGGCCCCCGCCGCCGCCGCGAAGGCCACCGCTCCCGAGAAGACCTCTGCCCCGGAGAAGGCCCCGGCCAGGCACGCCGCCGCGAAGAAGGCCGCCCCCGGGCGCGCTGCCGCCGCGAAGAAGGCCCCCGCCGGGCAGGCGGCCGAGCAGCCGTCACCGGGCCAGGCGGCCGCACAGCAGGTGGCCGCACAGCAGGTGGCCGCACAGCAGGTGGCCGCACAGCAGGTGGCCGCACAGCAGGCTAAGGCCCGGGAAACGGCGGAGCAGGTCACCGCCCGGGAGGCTGCCGCCCGCCAGGCCCAGCAGGCCGCAGCCCGCCGCGCGGCGGACGAGGCCGCGGTGCAGAGGGCCGCCAGACTGCTGGCCAGGAAGTCTTCACCCGGCCGGAACCGCCGCCGGGTCGGCCTGGCCGCCGCCCTCCTCCTCGTCCTCGGCGGGGTAACGGCCGGCATCGCGCTCGCCGGGCACAGCAGCCACCACGATCATCTGTCCAGCTCCAACTCCGTCGCCACCGTCGTGGCGAACCGCGACCACGCCGCGGCCTGGATCGCCAGCCAGGTCAGCCCGGGCGCCATGGTGTCCTGTGACCCGGTGACCTGCGTAGTCATCGAGTCCCACGGGTTCCCGGCCAGCCACGTGCAGGCCCTGGGCACCGGGCAGTCCACCCCGCTCAGCTCCAGCCTCGTCGTGGCCACGCCGGTCGTCCGGCATCAGTTCGGTGCCCGGCTTGCCACGGTGCTGGCGCCCGGCCTGCTCGCCACCTTCGGCTCGGGCCGCGAGCAGATCAGCATCAGGGTCGTCGCCCCGCACGGGGCCGCGGCCTACCGGACCGCGCTCCAGGCTGACCTGCAGAACCGGCGGACGTCCGGCGCCGGGCTGTCCGGGAGCAACCGCATCCAGGCTCCCGGCACCGCCCGGAACCAGCTAGCGGCCGGGCAGGTTGACTCGCGCCTGATGATCACCCTGGCCCTGATGGCTTCCCTGCATCCGGTGGATCTGATGGCCTTCGGTGACGGCGGGCCGGACCCTGCGGCGGCCCCGTTCCGGTCCGCGGAGCTGTCCCTGACCGGCGCGGCCCAGAAGCGCCTGGTGCTGGGATTCCTCAGCCAGCAGCGGCCGCCGTACGCGCCCGCCCACGTCACGACCCGCCAGGATGGCCTGGACCGGACCATCCTGGACATGCAGTTCGCCGCGCCCAGCCCGGTCGGCCTGTTCCACTGATCTGCCTGTACCACTGGCCGGCCTGTTCCGCCTGCCGGCCAGTACGACCACGGAGTGCCGCGCGGCCGGCCGTGGCCGGCCCGGGGCACCGGGGCCGGTAAGGTCACCGGCATGGGGAAGGTCCGGACATGAGCCCCCGGCGTATCCGCCGGCCGCCGCCCCCCGCCCCGCCGCCGTCCGGACCCGAGCAGCTGGAGTCATGGCCGGACGGGGACTGGGTGGTCCGCCTGGTACCCGGCGCGGCCTCGGCCAAGGCGTACCGCTGCCCGGGATGTGACCAGGAAATCGCGCCCGGTATGCCGCATGTGGTCGCCTGGCCTAGCCTTAACCCCGGGGCCGCCGACCGCCGCCACTGGCACCGGCCCTGCTGGGAGCGGCGCATGCAGCGCCGGCCCGGGCGCCGCGTCGGCCGATGAGACAGGAACACGATGAGCGAGATCAGGGCGACTTCTGTCCTGCCAGCCCGGCGTGAGCCGGTCACCCTGCACACCAGCGACGGGCTCGACCTCGTCGGCGAGCTGGCGCTGCCCGCCGGGCGTGACCCGGTGGCCACCCTCGTCTGCCTGCACCCGCTGCCCACTCACGGCGGCATGATGGACAGCCACATCCTGCGCAAGGCCTCGAACCGGCTGCCTGCCCTGGCCGACCTGGCCGTGCTGCGCTTCAACACCCGCGGCACCGCCTCGGACCAGGGCCGCAGCCAGGGCGAGTTCGGTGACGGCGAGACCGAGCGGTACGACGTGGCCGCCGCGGTCGGCTGGGCCATCGCGGCCGGGCTGCCCCGGATATGGCTGGTGGGCTGGTCGTTCGGCACCGAGCTGGCGCTGAAGTGGGGCGCCGATATGACCGTTGAGGGTGCGATTCTGCTTTCTCCCGCGCTGCACCGGGCGGGCGACGCGGACCTGGACGCCTGGGCCGCCGCGGGTAAGCCGCTGCTGGTCCTGGTCCCGGAGCTGGATGACTACCTGCGCCCGGACGAGGCGCGGCAGCGGTTCGCCCGCGTGCCGCAAGCTGAGCTGATCGCGGTGGACCGGGCCAAGCACCTGTGGGTGGGCGAGCCCTACGTCCGTATCGTCCTGAACGAGATCGTGCGCCGGGTGAACCCGGCCGCCGCGCCGCTACCCACCGAGTGGAAGGACTGAGCGTGCCGCTCTTCGACCTGACGGGCAAGAAGGCTTTCATCACCGGGGCGTCGCGGGGGATAGGCCAGGCGATCGCGGTCGCCCTGGCCGGGGCCGGGGCGGACCTGGCCCTGGTGGCCCGGGGTGAGGACGGGCTGTCCGAGACCGCTGCCCAGGTCACCGCGCCTGGGACGGAAGGCCTTCGTCATTCCTGCCGACGTCACGGAGCAGGAATCGGTGGCCGCCGCGGTCGCCGGGGCGATCGACCAGCTGGGCTATCTGGACATCGTGGTGAACAACGCGGGCGGGTCCAGCTTCATGGTGCCGTTCCTCGACCTCCGGCTGACCGGCTGGGACAAGCTGATGCGGCTGAACCTCGACTCGGCCATGTACGTGTGCCACGCGGCCGGCCCGCATCTGGTGGAGCGCGGGAGTGGCTCGGTCATCAACGTCGCGTCCGTGGCCGGGGTGAGCGCGGCGCCGTTCCTGGCCCCGTACGGCGCGGCCAAGGCGGGCCTGATCTCGCTGACCAAGTCGCTGGCGGTCGAGTGGGGAGCGCTCGGCGTCCGGGTCAACGCCCTGTGCCCCGGCTGGACCGCGACGGACCTGAACCGCAACCTCTGGGAGGACGAGACCGCCGGCCCCGCCACGGTCGCGACGGTGCCGATGCGCCGGTGGGGCCGCGCGGAGGAGATGTCCGGGCCCGCGGTCTTCCTGGCCAGCGAGGCGTCCTCGTACATGACCGGGCCAGGTCCTGCTCATCGACGGCGGCCAGACCGCGATCAGCTGATCCGCCCGGTCCCGGGCAGGCCAACCCTTTTATCTCTCAAACGGATCGTGGCCGGTGCCTCGGCACCGGCCACGATCCGTTTGAGCCAGCGAGCGTTACGTCCCGCTGGCCGGGGACATTACTCGGTCCACCACTCGTCGTCGTTGCCCTTGCCCTTGGCCGACACCGGCTGCTTGGCTGGCGCCTGCTGCGGGGCGGCCTGCGGGGGGCGGGCCTGCTGGGGAGCAGGCTGGGCCGCCTGCCGGGTGGTGGCCTGCGGGGCCGGCGCGGCCGCCTGCGGGCCGCCGTTGCGCGGCGGCGCCGCCGGGGCGGACTGCGGCGAGCTGGCCTGCGCGGGCGCACTCGGCGCCGGGCCGACCGCCTTGGTGCCGGTGCCCACGGCCTGCTGCCGGGGCTGGAGCGCGTCGGCCAGGCCCGGCATCTGGGTGCCGAGCAGCTGGCTGATCTGGGCCAGGTGAGTGGAGATGCTCTCCTTCTGCTTCGACAGCTCGTCGACCTCGCGCTGCGCACCGGCCCGGTGCCGCTCGATCTCGGCCTTGGTGTCGGCCAGCAGCTGCTCGGCCTGGGACTTGGCCTGGGCGACGATCTGGTCGGCGTTCTTCTTCGCGTTCCCGACCAGCTGCCGTGAGTGCTGGTCGGCTTCGCGCCGGGTCTGCTCGGCCTGGGCGCTGGCTTTCGCGGCCCGCTGCTCCGCCGTGGCGGCCCGCTGCTCGGCCTCGCTGACCAGCTTCTGGGTGGCGGACTGGGCCGCGGCCAGGCGTTCGGCCTCCTGCCGCTCCGCTTCCTCGCGGCGGGACGCCAGCTGGATCTCGAACTCGCCCTCGGCCTGCGCCCGCTGGGCCTCGCTCTCCTCCAGGATGCGCTGCGCCTGGCTGCGCATCTCATCCGCCTGGCGCTTGGAGGTGGTGAGGATCTCGTCCCGCTCCCGCTTCGCGGACGCCTTGAGCTGGGCCACCTCGCGCTCGGTGGTGGTCCGCAGCTTGGCGATGTCCCGCTCGATCGAGGCCCGCTTCTCCGCCACCTCGTGGTCCGCGGTAGCCCGCAGCTTGGCCACTTCGCGCTCGGTGGTCGACGTCAGCTCGTCTGCCTCACGCCGGGCACCGGTCTTGATCGCGTCGGCCTCACGCTCCGCCGACGCCCGCAGCTCGTCGGTCTCCCGCTTGGCGATGGCCCGCAGCTCCGCCGCCTCGTTCTCGGCCGACGCGCGGACCTCGGCCGCGTCCACCTTGGCCGCCGCGTTCAGCTCGTTCGCGGCGGACCGGGCCTCCTGCGCTATCTCGGTGGCCTGCTCCTCGGCCAGCCGCAGCAGCTGCTCGATGCGGGAGCCCAGGCCGGCGTACGTGGGCCGCTCCTGCTCGCGGATCTGCCGGTGCGCGTCCGACAGTTCCTGCTGCAACGCCTGAACCTGCTCGCGGTGCTGGCGCACCTCGCCGTCAAGTTGCTTGAAGTATTCGTCGACCTGATGCGGGTCGTAGCCGCGCATCACCCGTGCGAACTCGCGGGGAGTGGTTTCTTCGAAGAAGTTGCTGAGCTGGGCGTCGATTTCAGGCTGCATGTGGCTTGATCCTGGGTAGACGAGGGGGCGTGCGGGGTGGACAAAGGGCATCGCGATCCGCGCCGCAGGTCAAGGACGCCATGGCAAGCCGCCCCGAACACGGCAGGCGCGGCATGTGTGCCGCTCGCCCGATGCCTGGCAGCATAGCCGGACTGGACAGACGTTAGCGGCGCCTTCACGTTTCCTCTTGCCGCAGAACGGTGCTTTTTGCCTTATTGGCAGTCACCTGGCCCGGTTACGACGGTACACGCAGAACGTGCCCTTGCCCCATAGTGACACATACCAGGATATTTCCCGGCCAGCGGGTGGTCAGCGGGCGGCTGGCTCCACCAATTCGGTCAGCACCCCGCCCAGGTCCGCCGGGTGCAGGAACGCGATCGAGGCACCCATGGACCCGTGCCGGGGGCGCTGATCGACCGGGCGGACACCCGCCGCGCCGATCGAGGCGAGCGCGGCCGTGATATCGGCCACGGCGTAGCCCACGTGATGAACCCCTTCGCCACGGCGGGCGATGAACTTCCCGACGGGGGTGTCCGGGCCCGTCGGCTCGAGCAGCTGAACCCAGGTCGGGCCGCCCGCGGCCTCCCCGACCTGCAGCATCGCCTCGTGCACTCCCTGCCGGGGGTTGCTCTCGCGGCTCATCACCGTCAGCCCGAAGACGGATTCGTAGCGGGCGATCGCCTCGTCGAGGTTGCGGCAGGCGATCCCGACGTGATCGATCCGGAGCAGCACGGCAGCCTCCATCCTGGGGCGGGACCCTTTCCCTGGGTATCGTGACAGAGGCCCTGGTGCCGCGATCGCCAGGGTGGGCACCGCCGTGCTGGGCCGGTGCCGGGCTGCGCGGCGGAGGTTAGGGCATGCGGGAAGCAGTGATCACCGGGGGAGCGAGGACGGCCGTGGGCCGGTTGCTCGGCTCCCTGAAGGACTTTACTGCCGCGCAGCTGGGCGGGGTCGTGATCAAGGCGGCGCTGGAGCGGGCCGGCCTCACCGGCGACCAGGCTGACTACGTGATCATGGGCCAGGTGCTCCAGGCCGGGGCGGGACAGAACCCGGCCCGGCAGGCCGCGGTCGCGGCGGGCATCCCGATGTCGGTGCCGTCCATCACGGTCAACAAGGTGTGCCTGTCCGGGCTGGACGCCATCGCGCTCGCGGCGCAGCTCATCCGGGCGGGCGAGTTCGACGTGGTGGTAGCCGGCGGCATGGAGTCCATGACCGGCGCGCCGCACCTGCTGCCCGGCGCCCGGGGCGGGTACAAGTACGGCTCCATCGAACTGCTCGACGCGATGGCCAGGGATGGCCTGACCGACGCGTTCGACCATGCGCCCATGGGTGAGCTCACCGACCGGCACAACGTCAGGCTGGGGATCAGCCGGGCGGAGCAGGACGAGTTCGCGGCTCAGTCGCACCAGCGGGCCGCGACCGCGATCAAGGACGGCCTGCTGGCCGGCGAGATCGTCGGGGTCCCGGTGCCGCAGCGGCGCGGCGAGCCGGTCGTGTTCGATCAGGACGAGGGGGTGCGCCCGGACACCAGCGCGGAGGCACTCAGCGCGCTGCGGCCCGCGTTCGCCGCCGACGGCACGATCACGGCGGCCTCCGCCTCGCAGATCTCCGACGGCGCCTGCGCCGTGATCGTGATGTCGGCCGAGGCCGCAGCGGAACAGGGGGCACCGGTGCTGGCCACGGTCGGCGCGCACGGGGTCGTGGCCGGCCCGGACACCTCGCTGCAGTCCCAGCCCTCGGCCGCGATCCGGCGCGCCCTCGGCAAGGCCGGGCTGGGCGTGTCCGACCTGGACCTGATCGAGATCAACGAGGCGTTCGCCGCGGTCGCCATCCAGTCCATGCGGGACCTGGGCGTCGGGGACGAGAAGGTCAACGTGAACGGAGGGGCCATCGCCCTGGGCCACCCGATCGGGGCGTCCGGCGCCCGGATCGCCCTGCACCTCGTCCACGAGCTGGGCCGCCGCGGCGGCGGGCTGGGCGCGGCCGCCCTGTGCGGCGGCGGTGGCCAGGGCAGCGCGCTACTGTTCGAGGTGCCCGCCTCGGCCGCGCGTGGCTGAGCCGCGCGCTTCCGTCACGGGCCAGCCGGTCATGGGCCGCTCCGCCACGGACCACTCCGCCGCGGACCACTCCGTCAAGGACCACGGGCGGGCCGCCGGCTCCGGCCAGGCGGGAGGCCTCGATCCGGCTGCGGCCATCGAGCGGGCCCGCGGCGGGGACGCGCGGGCCCTGGGACGGCTCCTGTCGCTGGTGGAGAACGGCGCGCCACAGCTGCGCACGGTGATGAAGGCGCTGGCCCCGCTGACCGGGCAGGCCCGGGTACTGGGACTCACCGGGTCGCCAGGCGTGGGCAAATCCACGGTCACCGGCGGGCTGGTGGCCGCGTACCGCGGGCAGGGGCTGCGGGTTGGGGTGCTGGCCATCGACCCCACCTCACCGTTCACCGGCGGCGCGCTGCTCGGGGACCGGGTGCGGATGCAGCAGCACGCCACGGACGAGGGCGTGTTCATCAGGTCCATGGCCAGCCGCGGTCACCTGGGCGGGCTGGCCGGGGCCACCCCGCAGGCGGTGCGGGTGCTCGACGCGGCCGGCTTCGACGTGGTCCTGATCGAGACGGTCGGGGTGGGCCAGGCCGAGGTGGAGATCGCGGGCATGGCCGACACCACCATGGTCATCGTGGCCCCCGGGCTGGGCGACGCGATCCAGGCGGCCAAGGCGGGCATCCTGGAGATCGGCGACGTGTTCGTGGTTAACAAGAGCGACAAGCCCGGCGCCCAGGAGGCGGTGCGGGACCTGCGCGGCATGATCGCGATGGCCCGGCACGCCGAGGGCGACTGGAAGCCGCCGATCGTCTCGACCACGGCCGCGACGGGCGAGGGTCTCGACGACCTGGCCGGCCAGCTGGACAAGCACCGGGTGTGGCTGGGCCGCTCGGGTGAGGGTGAACGCAGGCGCCGCGCCCGGGCCCGGGAGGAGATCTCGGTGATCGCGCTGGCTGAGCTGCGGGCGCGGCTGGGCGGGCTGCCCGGGGACGAGCGCATCGACGGCCTGGCCGGCCGCGTCGCCGCCGGTGAGCTGGATCCCTACGCGGCCGCCGAGGAGCTCATCGCCGGGGCATAGTCCTCAGGCCGTCTGAGGCAGTGCCTCCGGCGGCGGTCCCGTCCGGCACCGGCACGACGGGCGCCGGGGCGCCGTCCGTGGCGTCGCTCCCGCCGTCCGCCGCCGTCGCGCGTCCGCCGCGTCGATGGCCGCGGCGTCGATGGCCGCCTGCAGCACGGATTCGCTGCGCAGCCGCGCGTCGTAGGCCCGCTTTCCGCCCCTCGCCCCGAAGAGCCGCTTGCTCAGCACCAGGTACACGACCAGGGCCACGTTGATGACGAACGCGGTGAGCCGCACGGGGGTGACCTTCGCGGCGATCTCGTACAGCTCATACGGGATGCCGGCGCAGGTCGCCACCATCGCGAAGTACTCGCCCCAGCGCTTCAGCAGCCACAGCGCGACGGCTTCGAGGATCTCCACCGCCGCGTAGGCGGCGGCCCCGATGGCCAGCCAGGTCAGCGTGCGCTGGTCCAGCGTGAACGTGTGCCTGATCAGGCCGACGAGGCCGCCGGAGCTGTTGACGTTGTAGCCGAGCGAGTGGAGCAGGTCCCGGATCTCCGGGTACTCGCGGTAGAAGGTGTGCTCGATCGAGTACCGCGAATACTTGAACCGCCACACGCCGTAAGCGATGAAGGCGAAGATGATCGCGCGCACGAAGCGCTCCACGGCGAAGGTGCGCAGGATGAACGCGCTGCGCAGTTCGGCGTCGCGGCGGACCCGGGGCGCCGCCGCGGCCGGCCCGGACGCGGCCGGCGGCCCGGGGACGAACGTCGCGCAGCGCAGGCACTGCCAGGTCTCCCCGGCCGGGGTGCCCGGCTTGCAGCCGCGCGCGGATCTCAGGCTCCGCCGGCGCGTAGCTGACATGGCCGCCCAGTGCGCATATCAGCAGATTCCAGTTCACCTAGTCCAGCCTAAGGCAGCCTCGGCCGGATCCCGGAGATCAGACCCCGCCCCTCCCGGAACACAGGCGCCGCACCCCGGGCGACAGGGGAGCGGAGAGGGAGGCGGCTAAATTGCGGACGATGATCCCGTCGGCGAGGGTCAGTACCTCGCCGCAGGCCAGGGCGAGCGCCGCGGAGTCGCGGCCGGTGGCCACGATCGCGGTGTCCCGGCCCAGGTCACGGACGCTGGCCGCGACATCCTCGGTGTCGCGTGGGGAGAGCCCGTCCAGCAGGCCGTCGATGAGCAGGAGCTCGGGCTCGTGGACCGCCGCGGCGGCGAGCTTCGCCCGGCGGCCGATCACCGTGGGGGCGGCGCGCACCGGCACGTCCGCCCACGGGGTCAGGGCCAGCCGGTCCAGGATCGCGGCGGCCAGCACCTCGCAGTCCCGGCCGGGCAGGTTGGCCACCCGGGCCGCGTGGCCGACCAGCCCGCGCACCCGCCGGCCCGGCTGCGACCGCGCCGACAGCCGGGCGATCCCGACGTAGCGCCGCACCGCGGCCCGGCCCTGCGCCGTGGTCAGGTCCTGGCCGAGCACCCGGAGCTCGCCGTAGGCCGGCCGGGCCAGCCCGCCCAGCAGGTCCACCACCGCGGCCCGGGCCGTCTCCCGGGTGATGACGATGCCGATCGCGGGGCGGCCCGCGTCGGGGACCTCCAGGCGGAAGCTCGCCGCGCGGAGCACCCAGGTCCAGCCATGCCGGATCCCAACTCCCGCGGCGAGCACGGGAGCCATCCCCGTGGTGCCATAGCTGGACCGCACCTGCCACCCCCGTCGCTCCCCGTGCCGGGAGCACGGTGCCTCAACCACATTGCCCCTTAGCAGGATGCCCCCAGCAGGCAATATAACCCGCGGGTACGATGGTGTCACGTTAGGTAACTAGTTGTTACTGACTAGGTGCGGTATGGGAGCCCCTGCCCCGGGTGAGGACCGGCACCCCAGACGCGTCATGCGGCCACCCGGTGAATCCGGGCCACCCCGGGGTAATCCCGCTCACCCTCATGGAATCGCCCGCCCCGCGAGTACCGTGTGCCTGTGCCGACGCCGCTGGAACTGCCTTTCGACCCGATCGCCCGGGCGGCCCAGACCTGGGAGGAGCGATTCGGCCGCTCCGACGCCATGGCCGCCGTCACCTCCATCATGCGAGCGCAGCAGATCCTGCTGGCCCAGCTCGATGCCGTGCTCCGGCCTCATGAGCTGACCTTCGCCCGGTACGAGGCCCTGGTCCTGCTCACGTTCAGCCGGCAGGGAGCGCTTCCGATGCGGGTCATCGGCGAGCGGCTCATGGTGCACCCGACGAGCGCCACCAACACCATCGACCGGCTGGAGCGGCAGGGCCTGGTGGTCCGGCGGCCCAACCCGCGGGATGGCCGCGGCAAGCTCGCCGAGATCACCGGGCGCGGCCGTGAGGTGGTGAGCCGGGCCACCGCAGACCTGATGGGAGCCGAGTTCGGGCTGGCCGGGTTCGACCCGGCCCAGCGCGAGCAGCTCTTCGGCCTGCTCCGCGGGCTGAGAGTGGCCGCTGGTGACTTCGCGGCCACCCCGGTCTCTAACTGATGGGGGCCAGCTGACCGGGGCCAGCTGATCGGGGCTAGCTGATCGGTGAGGGCCGCCAGGTCAGGCCGCCGTCGAAGGTGAACCAGACGGCGTGCTGCGCGGAATCGGCCGGCACCGCGACGCCCTGCTGCGGGCCGGTCATCCCCACGTAGCTGAACCCGCCAGCCGGGAGCGCGCCCTGGGCAGCGGCCCAGGTCGCCCCGCCGTCGGTGGACACCTGGAGGCCGGCCGTGGTGGCGAGCACGATCGTCCCCGCGGTGGTGCCCGCCACCGAGGTCGCGGTGCCCGCAACCGGCGCAGTCCCCGCCTTCTGCCACTGCTGGCCGTGGTCGGCAGAGGTGTAGACCTGCTTGGCCTGGGTGGCGCCCGTGGCCGGGCTGGTGCACACCAGGACCAGCCCCGAGCTGGTGGTGGCGGCGAGCAGCGCGCCGGACGGCTGGCCGCCGCCCTGCGCGGCGCCCGGCTCGCAGGGTGCCGGGCTGGGTGAGGCGGTGCCCGGGCTGGTGGCCGGCTGCCAGGCGCTCGCGCTGGTGACCGGCCCGGTGAGCAGGGTGCCGTCCGGGGCAAGCAGGTAACCGCGGGTGCCGGTGAGGACCAGTGCGGCGGAGCTCGCGGCGCCGCTGAGGCTGTCGCCGGTACCCGCGCCCGGCACCGGGGCCCACTGGTCGCTCCCGGGGGAGGCCGAGTACAGGCCCAGGGACGTGCAGTCGGCGGCGAAGTCCGTGCCGCCGCCGGAGCACTGCGCCCAGACCGCGAACACCCGCTGGCCCGCGGTCTCCAGCGCGGTGACCCGCAGCCCGTGGGTCGGGATCCGCGTCCAGGTCTGGCCGCCGTCGTGGGTGGCCCACAGTTGCGGGCCGAAGGCCCAGCCGTCGGTGGTGTTGTAGAAGCGGACCTGGCTGACCCCCGCCGCCCCCGCCGGGGCCCCGGTGACCGGGGCCCTGACCCCGTGCCAGGTGGTGCCGTGGTCGCCGGTGCCCGCGATCGACGTGCAGATGTACCTGGAAGGTGGCCCGCACTGGCCTGGCGTGCCGGCCTGGCCGAGCACGAACCCGGTGTTCAGGCCGACGAACGTCACCGAGGTGGCCTGGAAATTGCCCGGGGCGGGCGGCGGCAACGAGGCCGGCGCCGAGGCCGGGTGCGACGGGACGGCCGACGGCGAGGCGGACGCGTGGTGGTGCCGGTGCCCGCCGGCCGAGGAGGTGTTCCCGGCGGCGTTACCGCTGGCGGCAGGTCCCGGCCCGACGTTCAGCTGGGTGACGACCAGCCGCGGGACCGTGGCGATGACCGCGATCACGGCGGCCGCGCCCGCGGCGGCGGCGGCCGCCCGGGTCACCTTGCGGCGCCGGGCCCGCTTCCTGATCAGCTCAAACGTCCCCGGCGGCGGGGGCAGCGGCTGCACCTGCGCGCCCATCCACGTGTCCAGGTCGTCGCGGGGGTCAGCCATCTGTGTCCCCCAGGGCCGCGCGCAGCCGGGCCCGGGCCTGGAACAGGTCAGCCTTGATGGTTCCCTCCGGGCGGCCGAGCAGCGTGGCCACGTCGCGGACCGGGAAGCCCGCGTAGTAGTGCAGCAGGAACGCGCTGCGCAGCCGGTCCGGCAGGGCCTGCAACAGCTCTCTCACATGGACATCCTGGGCGGGCTGGTAGGACGGGTCGGACGGCACCCCGGCCGCCGCGGCCTGCAGTGCCTTGCGTTCCCGGCCGGTCTTGCGCCAGTGGTCCCGGACCAGGTTCGTGGCGATCATGTACAGGTAGCTCTGCGGGTTCTCCAGCCGGGACCACCGGCCGAGCAGCCGGGCGAACGCCTCGGCCGCGATCTCGTGCGCGGTGTCGTCGTCATCGACGAGACGGCGGACCCAGCCCGCGAGCCGGGGGTAGCACGTGTTGAACAGTTCTTCGGCTGCGGCCCGGTCGCCGGTGCGCAGCCTGTCCACGGAACCCCCTCGGGTGGTGGTTCCCGCCGGCATGCTCCACGGCCCGGACAGCGTCAGGGCCTCCCCCGTGGAGGTGCCTGCCGGCCTGCTGACGGCTAGGGATTGCACAGATTTACCACACCTTCGTCGTGGCGGCGCGGACCCTGACCGCAAGGGCGTGCCCCCGCAATGCCCTTGCGCTAACTGAGACGGCGCTGGGCGCCAGGTGGTTGGGACGAATTAGGCGGATTTTCAGCCGGCCCTCAGACGCGGCCGGGGGCCGGGCCCGGGAGGGCCGAATGAGGCGCTTGCCGGGGGGTAGGGTGGGAGTGAGATAGTAGGACGTCCTAGTATTTTCCCGGGCCCACCACGCCCCGGGGAAGGGGAATCGCATGGACACGTACGCAACGTCGCCGCAATCGGAATCCGCTGGGCCGGTGGAGGCAGGCCGGGAGCGGTGGCAGCGCCGGTTCGACGGCTCCCCGATCCGGGCGGCCGACTTCTCCACTCTGTCCGGGCTCGACGTGCAGCCGGTGTACGGGCCGCCCGACGGGGCCGTCGTGCCGGACTTCGACCGGATCGGTTGGCCGGGGGAGTACCCGTTCACCCGGGGCCTCTACCCGTCCGGGTACCGCGGCCGGGCCTGGACCATCCGCCAGTTCTCGGGGTTCGGCAACGCCCGGCAGACCAACGAGCGGTACAAGATGCTGCTGGGCGCGGGCGGCACCGGGCTGTCGGTCGCCTTCGACATGCCCACCCTGATGGGCCGGGACTCCGACGACCCGCGCTCGCTCGGCGAGGTCGGCCACTGCGGGGTGGCGATCGACTCCGCGGCGGACATGGACACGCTGTTCGCCGGGATCCCGCTGGCCGACGTGACCACCTCGATGACGATCAGCGGGCCGGCGGTCCCGGTCTTCTGCATGTACCTGGCCGCCGCCCAGCGGCAGGGTGCCGACCTGGCCGCGCTGGACGGGACGCTGCAGACCGACATCTTCAAGGAGTACATCGCGCAGAAGGAATGGCTCTTCCCGCCAGAGCCGCACCTGCGCCTGATCGGCGACCTGATGGAGTTCTGCGCCCGGGAGATCCCGGCCTACAAGCCGCTGTCAGTGTCGGGGTACCACATCCGCGAGGCCGGCAGCACAGCCGCGCAGGAACTGGCGTTCACCCTGGCCGACGGGTTCGGTTACGCGGAACTCGGGCTGTCCCGCGGGCTGGACATCAACACGTTCGCCCCCGGGCTGTCGTTCTTCTTCGACGCCCACATCGACTTCTTCGAGGAGATCGCCAAGTTCCGCGCGGCCCGGCGGATCTGGGCCCGGTGGCTGCGGGACATATACGGCGCGACCTCGCCGCGGGCCCAGTGGCTGCGCTTCCACACCCAGACCGCAGGGGTGTCGCTCACCGCGCAGCAGCCGGACAACAACGTGGTGCGCACCGCCATCGAGGCGCTGGCCGCCGTCCTCGGCGGCACCAACTCGCTGCACACCAACGCCCTGGACGAGGTGCTGGCCCTGCCGAGCGAGCGGGCCGCGGAGATCGCGGTCCGCACCCAGCAGGTGATCATGGAAGAGACCGGGGTGGGGAACGTCGCCGACCCGCTGGGCGGCTCCTGGTACCTGGAGGCGCTGACAGACCGGCTGGAGGCCGAGGCCGAAGACATCTTCGCGCGGATCAAGGCCATGAGCCCCGACGGGTCGATGACCGGCGGGATCCTCCGCGGCATCGAGGACGGCTGGTTCATGGCGGAGATCGCCGAGGCGGCGTTCGTCTACCAGCAGAAGGTGGAGAAGGGCGAGAAGAAGGTCGTCGGGGTGAACTGCCACACCGGCACGGTCGGCCTGCCGGTGGAGATCCTCCGGGTCAGTCACGAGGTGGAGCGGGACCAGGCCGCCGACCTGAGCCGCCGCCGCGCCGGCCGCGACCAGGCCGCCGTTGACTCGGCTCTGGCCGCGATGCTGGCGGCGGCCCGGTCGGGCGAGAACATGATCCCGCCGATGCTGGCCGCGGCGCGGGCCGAGGCGACCCTGGGCGAGATCTGCGATGCGCTGCGCCAGGAGTGGGGCGTGTACTCCGAGGCCCCGGCGTTCTGACGGCCCTCCGCCGCGCAGGCGCCCCCCGCGCCGCGCGGGCGCCGCGCGGGCGGCGGTCCCGCCCGGGCTGTGGTCACGCCCGGAGTCAGACCGGGCTGGCCGTCGGCAGCCCGGCCTCCTTGGCCGCCGCGAGCAGCCGCTTGTCGTAGGAGACGAACGAAGTGAGCTCCTGCCTCAGAACCAGTGCCGAGGCGAGGTGTATCGCGTTGATCGCGTGCAGTGTCACCGGCCTGACGCTGGCCGCCTTGCTGAGCACTTCGTCAGTGAGCTCGATCTCCGCGGTGCGCCGGATGACCAGGTAGCTCTCGGGCAGGGCGGAAGGCTCAGCCCGCCAGACCGCCCGCGGCACCTCGACCCGGATCACCGAGCTGGCCACCCGGACCAGATTGGGCTGGGCGGCCAGCCAGCTGAGCAGGCCAGCCGACTCCGGCTCCGCGACGGCCAGCTTCACGAGGGCGGACGAATCCAGGTAGATCAATACCTCTCCTCTTCCCTCATCTGGAGCAGGATCTCGCTGGCGGTCGGCTGGCCTTGGGGCACGGGCGGCGCGGGCTCGATGTCCAGCAGGCTGCCAGGATCCTCGGCGGGCTGGATGAGGCCGGCTGCGACGAGCCGTTCCAGCGGGCTTTCCACGTCCCGGGCCGGGACGAGCCGGGCTACAAGCCGCCCCCGGTTGGTGATGTCCACGGTCTGTCCCTTCTCCACGAGATCCACGTAGACGCTGGCGTGCTGGCGCAGTTCGCGGATGCCGATGCTGTGCGCGGCCCGGGCGGCCTGGCTCCGGGGCCCGGATCTCCGGCCGCGGCGTGTGTCACTCACGGGACTACCGTAGCACAATAAGTGCTACAACGTTACGGGACTGACGGGGGCGGTCAACGCATGGCTGGCATGCGGCAGGATAGAGATATGCAGCAGCCGCGGGACTTTTCGCTCTACGGAGCCGTTGACCTGGGTGCGCGGCAGGCCGCCGTGCAACGCAGTCAGCAGGCCGCCGTCCGCTCTGGCGGGCAGGATGGCCCGCCGGACGGGAACGTGATCGACGTGACCGAGGAGACCTTCAACACGGAGGTCGTCGAGCGGTCGCGGTCCGCGCCGGTGATCCTGGACTTGTGGGCCGAATGGTGCGGTCCGTGCAAGCAGCTCAGCCCGATCCTGGAGAAGCTGGCCAACGAGGCCGCCGGGGACTGGATACTGGCCAAGGTGGATATCGACGCGAACCCGCAGTTGCGGGCGGCGTTGCAGGTGCAGAGCATCCCGATGGTCATGGCGGTCGCAGGCGGCCAGGTGGTGGACGGCTTCCTCGGCGCGATGCCCGAGGCGCAGGTGCGCCAGTGGATCGAACAGGTCATGCAGGTCGCCGGCCAGATGGGGCTGCCGGGCGGCGGTGGCGCCGCGGCGGCCGACGATGACCAGGCCGGCGGCCAGCCGGCCAGCGCCGAGGCCCCCGGGGGGCAGCCGGGTGGCGACCGCGGCCCCGGCGGCCCGGGCATGCCGGGCGGAGCCATGATGGCTGACCCGGCGTTCGAGGAAGCCCAGCAGGCGATGGAGCGCGACGACATGGAAGGGGCCGCCGCGGCCTTCCAGAAGGTCCTCGCGAACTCGCCCGGCAACCCGGCGGCCGCGATGGGCCTGGCCCAGGTGAACCTGATCAGCCGGGTGAGCGGCTACGACCAGAATCAGCTGCGCCGGGCGGCGGCCGAGGACCCGGCCAGCGTCGACGCGCAGTCGGGTGTGGCCGACATCGAGGTGGCCACCGGCCGGATCGAGGAGGGGTTCGACCGGCTCCTCGGCACGATCAGGCGGACGTCCGGGAGCGACCGCGACCAGGCCCGGCTCCATCTGGTCAGCCTGTTCGATGTCTTCCCGCCCGGTGACCCGCGGGTGGCCAGGGCCCGCGCGACGCTGTCCAGCCTGCTCTTCTGAGCGGCCGCCGCGTCCTGCGGGCCGGCGGTGGCGTGCGTCTCAGCGGTGGCGTGCGTCAGGGGGCGAGACGTTGGCGATGCGTTCCAGCGCGGGCAGCGCCGCGGCCAGGGCGGTCAGCTCATCGGGGCTGAGCGTGCGCAGGTTGTCGGCGAGCAGGATGGTGCTCTCGCGCCTGATCTGCTCGAGGATGGCGTGTCCTTCGGGAGTGACCGCGAGAGTGCTGGCCCGGGCGTCGCCCGGCACCGGCTGGCGCGCCACGTAGCCCCGCTCCTCCAGCACGGTGACGAGCCGGGTCAGCGTGGACGGGGCGATCTTCTCGGCGGCCGCCAGGTCGCCCAGCCGCAGCGGGCCCGCCTGCTCCACGGTGGCCAGGGCGGACAGCTGGGTCGGGGTCAGCCCGGCCAGTTCGTGACGGCGCAGGCTCCGTGAGACCCGGGCGATCGCGACCCGCAGCCGGGTCACGTCGATGGTCGGCGGCCCGACCTCCGCGGTCACCGTGACGGCCCGGTCGGCCGGGTCAGCCTGGCCGGCCGGATCGGACCGGCCAGCCGTGACGGTGCGGTCTGGCGCACTGGTGGTCATTCCTCCGTTGGACACCCTTGCAGGGTACGTGGCCGGGACGCCGGTGATGCGCCGGCAGCCCGGGCCTGATCATGGACCCGTTGGTGGCACGATTGTGTCCTGCATCGGGACCTGGCGGAAGGCGGGATGAACGTGTCGGTAGCACCGAGCGTGTCGTATTCGATCACCGTGCGGCTCGAGGTGCCATCCCGGGGACGGGCGGTCAGCGACCTCACCCACGTCGTGGAGCAGGCCGGCGGTGCGGTCACCGCCCTGGACGTGATCCCGTTCAGCCACGAGCGGCTGCGCGTGGACTTGACCTGCGCCGCCCGCGACACCGACCACGCCGAGGCGATCGTCGCGGCGCTGAGCGAGATCGACGGCGTCCTGGTCAGCAAGGTCAGTGACCGGACCTTCCTGCTTCACCTGGGCGGGAAGATCGAGACCGCGGTCAAGATCCCGCTGCGGAACCGGGACGACCTGTCCATGGCGTACACGCCGGGCGTGGCCCGGGTCTCCATGGCCATCGCCCGTAACCCGGAGGATGCGCGCCGCCTCACGGTCAAGCGCAATTCGGTGGCCGTGGTCACCGACGGCTCTGCCGTGCTGGGCCTGGGCAATATCGGCCCGTACGCGGCCATGCCGGTCATGGAGGGCAAGGCCGCGCTGTTCAAGCGGTTCGCCGGCATCGACGCCTGGCCGCTGTGCCTGGACACCCAGGACACCGACGAGATCGTGCGGACCGTCCAGATCATCGCGCCCGGCTTCGGGGGCATCAACCTCGAGGACATCAGCGCCCCGCGGTGCTTCGAGGTCGAGGCCCGGTTGCGCGAGCTGCTGGACATCCCGGTCTTCCACGATGACCAGCACGGCACCGCGATCGTGGTCCTCGCCGCCCTGACCAACGCGCTGCGGGTGGTCGGCAAGAAGCTGGGCTCGGTCCGGATCACGATGGCCGGCGCGGGCGCCGCCGGCACCGCGGTGCTCCGGCTGCTGCTCGCCTCGGGCGCCGCGGACGTGATCGTGTGCGACGACCAGGGTGCGGTCCACGTGGGCCGCCCCAGGCTGGATGACAACCTGCGCTGGGTGGCCGAGCACACCAACGCGGGGCGGTACGAGGGGCCGCTGGCCGGCGCGCTGCGTGGCGCGGACGTCTTCATCGGGCTGTCCGCGCCGGGGCTGCTGACCGGCGACGACATCGCGACCATGAACGAGGATGCGATCGTGTTCGCGCTGGCCAACCCCGACCCCGAGGTTGACCCGGACGAGGCCGCCCAGCACGCGGCGGTGGTGGCCACCGGGCGCAGCGACTACCCCAACCAGATCAACAACGTGCTGGCCTTCCCGGGGGTGTTCCGCGGGCTGCTGGACGCCCAGAGCCGGACGGTGTCTGACGAGATGCTGGTGGCGGCGGCCCGGGCGCTGGCCGGGGTGGTGTCAGCCGCCGAACTCGGCCCGCACTACATCATCCCGTCGGTGTTCAACGCCAACGTGTCGTCGGCCGTGGCGGCCGCCGTCCGCGACGCCGCCGGTGGCCGCCCGGTGCGTGCCTGAGCGGCCCCCCGGAACCGGCTCTCCAGAGGTGTCTCAAATTGGCACGAAGTCAAGGGCGGGGGACACCGAAGCCTGAACAACCCCGTGGCGTCCGCCAGAATGGGACCATGGAGGACGAGCTCGCGGGGCGGCTGCTGGTCGCTACGCCGTTGCTGGGCGACCCGAACTTCCGGCGTACCGTCGTTCTCGTCGTGGAGGACGAGCCGGAGGAGGGCACGCTCGGCGTGGTGCTCAACCGCCCGACCGAGGTCCCGGTCGGGCAGGTCCTCGAATCGTGGACGGACCTGGTGACCGGCCCGTCTGTCGTCTTCCGGGGCGGCCCCGTCGCGCCGAACAGTGCGTTGGCGCTCGCGATTGTGCCGGGCGACGAGGAACCGGTGGGCTGGCGGGCGCTGGACGGCTCCGCGGTGATGTCCCGGATTGGCCTGGTCAACCTGGACGCGCCGCCGCAGCTGCTGGCGGGCGGGATCGCCTCGCTGCGGGTCTTCGCCGGCTACGCGGGCTGGGGACCGGGCCAGCTCCAGGCGGAGATCGACGAAGGGGCCTGGTACGTGCTGTCCGGGGAGCCCGCCGACGCGTTCGCGGACGAGCCGGAGCGGCTCTGGAAGAAGGTGCTGCGGCGTCAGGGCGGCAATCTCGCGATGGTCGCCAACTACCCCGACGACCCCGCGCTCAACTGAGCTCCGCTGGCTCATGGTGATCTCCCGGTGACCGCCCAGGAGGCGAGCGGTCTACGGCCTGGCCGGCTGGCCGCCGAGGCAGTCAGCCTGGGGCTGGCCTTCGCAGGCCTGCTGTGCTGGGCGAGTACCGCGCTCGTGGGCAGCTTCCGCGATCAGGACCTGCCCGAGCACTACTGGCAGCCCATCCCGCTGCGTACCGACACGTCGGGGTTCATCGCGTTCCTGGTCGCGGCGGTCTGCCTCGTCATCAGCGAGTTACCTGCGGCTGCACCGGCGCCGCGCGCTGGTCTCCGGTCCGCCGCCCGGTCCGCCGGCCATGCTGGTGCTGGCGGTAGCCGAGGCGGTCGCCGTGCTGGCCACCGGCCTGTTCGTTTACCTGTCGCTCAACGCCATGACGCATCCGCAGACGCTGCAATTGCAGATCACGCACCTGCTGCCCTGGCCCGCGGAGGGAACGGTGCGGGTGGAGGCGCTGCTGCTGTGCGCCTGTTCCGTCGCGGTGTGGCGGTACCTGCGGGCCCGGTACACCTGGGTACCCAGCCCGGCGGGACCGGCGGCGCCCCGGACCGGTTCCTTGCCCTCGGCGCGTACAATCGGGGACCGTGAGCACTGAGGTTCTGCCGGATTCCGGCACTCGTGAGGACACCACCACCACGCCGGATATCCGGCCCGGCGACGGCGACCATGAGCGGTTCGCGCACTATGTCGAGCGGGACAAGATCGTCGACAGCGCGGTGTCCGGCACTCCCGTGATCGCCCTGTGCGGCAAGGTCTGGGTGCCGAGCCGGGACCCCAAGCGGTTCCCGGTGTGCCCGGACTGCAAGCGCATCTACGAGGGACTCCCGAAGGGCGACGACTAGCGTTCCCCCTCCGGCGGGAGACGGTTCAGCGCGCTACCGGCGTCCCGGTGGGCTGCGCCCCGGCGGCCCGCATGGCCTCGATCGACTCGGCGGTCGTGGTGGGGTCCACCCCGGCGGTCATGCTGAGCAGGACCCGGGTGCGGAAACCTTGCTGCGCCGCGGAGATCGCGGTGGCCCTGACGCAGTAGTCGGTGGCGATCCCGACCACGTCCAGTTCCTCCACCCCGCGTTCCCGCAGCCACGCCGCGAGCGGGGTGCCCGCCTCGTCGGTGCCGTCGAACGCGCTGTAGGCCGCCTCGTGGGCACCCTTGCTGAACACGGTCCCGATCTGGCTCGTGTCCAGGTCCGGGTGGAAGTCCGCGCCTGCCGTGGCGACCACGCAGTGCCGGGGCCACGAGTTCACGTAGTCCGGGTGGGCGGAGAAATGGGTGCCCGGGTCAACGTGGAAATCCCGCGACGCGACCACGTGGTCGTATCCGCCGGATCCTACGTAGGCACTGATGGCCCGGGCCACCTCGCCGCCGCCCGCCACCGCGAGCGAACCGCCTTCACAGAAGTCGTTCTGCACATCCACGATCACCAGCGCGCGCACAGGCCGAGCGTACGGCATCCGGCCCGCGGCGCACCGGGGACCGGGGGACCGGGGACCGGGGGGCGCTAGCGGAGGGTGCGCCCGGCGGCCCGCTGCTTCGCCGTGGGTTCGTGCCGTAGCGGCCCTGACGTGCGGAACAGGAATTCGGCGTACTCGTCCGGGGCCTGGCCGGAGTCAGGCAGGTAGCGGTCCGGGGCCAGCCTGAGCTGCGTCATCGTGCGGGTCGCGCGATGGCATTCGGCCACGGCCGCAGCGATCGAGAGCGTCACGGACCGGAACAGCTGAGGCCAGCTGGAGTGTCCGGTTGAACGAGAGTTTTCGCTGCTCATGACCCCAGTCTCGGATATCCGCGCCCGGCCGAACAGTGGCAGTCATGTCATCTAGGGGTGAGATCCTGCCAATCACGGTGCATGATGGACTCATGCTGCAGAACGTGGCCGTGGTCATCCTGAACGGCTTTACTCCCTTCGAGCTGGGCGTGCTGTGCGAGGTGTTCGGCGTGGACCGGACCGACGACGGGCTGCCTGCCTACGACTTCGCTGTGGTGGCGGGCGAATCGGCCCCGCTGGCTTCGGCGGCGGGCTTCACCGTGTCCACGCCCTACGGCCTGGAACGGCTGGCGGAGGCGGACCTGGTGGCTGTGGCAGCGGTCTGTGATAGCCAGCTCGAGGCCTACACGTCCGGCGAGTTCCCGGCGCCGCTGATCGACGCGCTGCGTGCCACCGTGGACCGCGGGGCCCGGGTGCTCAGCGTCTGCAACGGTGCGTTCGTGCTCGGAGCGGCCGGGCTGCTGGACGGGCGGCGGTGCACCACGCACTGGCGGCAGGCCCCGGACCTGGCCCGGCGGCATCCCTCGGCGATCGTCAACCCCGAGGTGCTCTACGTCGACGAGGACCCGGTGATCACCAGCGCGGGCACCGCGGCGGGCATCGACGCGTGCCTGCACCTGGTGCGCAAGGAGCAGGGGGCCCGGGTGGCCAACGGCATCGCCCGGCGGATGGTCATCCCGCCGCACCGCGAGGGCGGCCAGGCCCAGTACGTGGACCGGCCGGTCGCGGTGCCCGCCTGCGACACGCTGGGCGAAGTCATCAGCTGGATGCAGCGCCACCTCGGCGAGCCGGTCACGATTCGCCAGCTCGCCACCCGGGCCCGCATGTCCGAGCGCACTTTTGCCCGGCGGTTCGTGCAGGAGACCGGCACCACCCCGGTGCGGTGGCTGACCGGCCAGCGCATCCTGCTGGTCCAGGAGCTGCTGGAGGAGACGACCCAGACGGTTGACGTGATCGCGGACCGGGCCGGGTTCGGTAACGCCGCCGCGCTCCGGCACCACTTCCGCGCCTGGCGGGGCACCACCCCGCAGGCTTACCGGCGCGCGTTCAGCTCCGACGCGATTCCGGACGCGATTCCAGGCGCGATCCCGGACACCCCGGAGGCCGTCCCGGAACCCAGCCCGGCCGCCCTGGATCCGAGGCCTGCGGTGCACACGCCGTCCAGGTCCCTGGCCGCCGCCCGGTTACCCGTCGCCCGGTTACCCGTCGCCCGGTTACCCGTCGCCCGGTTACTCGTCGTCCGGCACGAAAACCGTCGGGAGGGCCGGGTAGCCACGGGATAGCTGGAGCGCGTGCACGGGCAGCTCAGCCAGGGCCGCGCGGTGCCGGTCCCGCGCCGCGTCCAGCGGCTCCCGGCCGACGACCTCGCCGCCCTGGACCAGAGGGCGCAGCAACGGGCGCTGCCGTACCGCGCCCGGGCCCTGGTCCTGGCCGGCCGCCGTGTCCGCCCGGGTGATCAGCTCGGCGACCGCCACGCCGTTCTCGTCGAGCTGGCGGGCCGCCCACTTCCGGCCGCCCCGGCCAGGCTTGCCGACCGACCGCTTGGCCACCGGCTCCAGCGTCCCCTCGCCGGTGGCTTCCCTGGCCCGGGCCACCAGCTTGTAGACCAGCGCCGCGGTGGGTGCGCCGGACCCGGTGACCAGCGAGGTCCCGACCCCGTACCCGTTAACCGGGGCCGCGGCCAGCGCGGCGATCGAGTACTCGTTGAGGTCACCGCTGAGCACGATCTTGGTGTCCCGCGCGCCCAGCTGATCCAGCAGCTCGCGGACCTGCCGGGCCACCATCGGCAGATCGCCGCTGTCGATGCGGACCGCGCCGAGCCCGGGCCCGGCCAGCTCCACCGCGGTGCGGACCGCGCGGGCCACGTCGAAGGTGTCCACCAGCAGGGTCGTGCCCTTGCCGAGCGCGGCCAGCTGGGCGGCGAAGGCGTCCCGTTCGCTGTCATGGACCAGGCTGAACGCGTGCGCGCTGGTGCCGCTGGTCGGGAGGCCGTAGTCCCGGCCGGCCTCCAGGTTGGAGGTGGACCCGAAGCCCACGAGATAAGCCGCCCGGGCGCTGGCCACCGCGGCCCACTCGTGAGTGCGGCGCGAGCCCATCTCGATGAGGGGCCGGCCGTCCGCCGCGTTGACCATCCGGGACCCGGCCGACCCGATGGCCGAGTCATGATTGAGGATCGCCAGCACGAGGGTCTCCAGCACGACCGCCTCGGCGAACGCCGCCTCGACCACCAGGATCGGCGAGCCGGGGAAGTAGCAGTCGCCTTCCCCGTAACCCCAGATGTCCCCGCTGAAGCGGTAGGACTCCAGGTAGCTCAGCGCCTGCTCGTCCACCATGTGGTTCTCGCTCAGGTACGCGAGCTCGTCCGGCCCGAAGCGGAATCGCTCCAGCGCGTCGAGCACCCGCCCGGTCCCGGCGACCACGCCGTACCGGCGGCCGTACGGCAGGGCCCGGGCGAACACCTCGAAGACGGCCCGGCGGCCCGCCGCCCCGCTGCGCAGCGCGGCGGTCAGCATGGTCAGCTCGTAACGGTCGGTCAGCAGCGCCGTGCTGGCCCCGCGGGAATCTTTCGTCACGAGCAAGGAGCCTACGTAGGCCACCCCCCGGCGGCCGAAGCCGCCGGGGGGCAACGCGCGGATCTACTGATGCGACGCGGTGCTGGCGCCCAGGGTGCCCGCAGCACCCGGGGTGCCCGGGGCGCTTGCGGCGCCCGCGCTGACCCCGGTGAGTCCGCCGTCATCCTGGGTCACCCACAGCCCGTTATCCACGGCGGCCACGCACACCCGCGAGTTCAGGCAGGACACCGCTCCCTCCTGGTCGGAGGTGTCGGAGCTCACCGTGGACCAGGACGTTCCGCCGTCCAGGGTGCCGGCCAGGGCCACTGAGGTGCCCGCTCCCGCCACCCAGCAGCGGCTGACCGTGGCGCACGAGACCGAGCTGAACCAGCCCGTGGTGTCGAAACTCTGCCGGTGGCCCCAGGTAGCGCCGCCGTCCCGGGAGACCAGTGTGACCGGCCCGGCCGCGGCCGGGGCGTCGGCCGCCGCGACGCACCGCACGGTCCCGCCCGCAGTGTCCAGGCAGGAGACCCCGAACAGCTGCTGGGATTTCAGCAGGGTGGGATCGCTGGACAGGGACCAGCTGGAGCCGCCGTCGGCCGTGGTGATGACGACGGCCTTCCCGTCTGAGTAGTTGAGGCCGCCGACCGCGACACAGGAGGAGGCCGAGACGCAGGAGATCGCGTTGAGCTGGTACGTCCCGTTCGGGTCGTACTGGGTGATGACAGGCAGGTTGCTGAGCTGGGTCCAGGTGGTGCCGCCGTCGGTGGTCTCGACGAGTGCGGGGGCCACGCCGTGCGACTCGTCCTGGCCGGCCAGCCAGCACGTGCTGGCCGAGACACAGTCGATCGAGTTGGGCCACCAGGTCGCCGTCGCCCAGCTGGCGGGAGACATGTTGGCCCAGGCCTGGCCGCCGTCCGTGGTCTCAGCGACGGCCGGCTCGCGGCCGGGCCGGTGCCGGACGCCCAGCAGACCGTGCTGGACACGCAGGACAGGCCGGTCAGGGTCAGGCCCGCGGGCAAGGTGGCGTAGCCCGTCCAGGACTTCCCGGCGTTCTTGGTGACCACCGCGCCCTGGCCGACACGAAAGCTGGGCAGGACGACGGCCGAGTCCAGCGGGAGAGCGACGCACAACTTCGCCCCGGGCACGCAGGACACCGGGACCGGGGTGTCACTCACGTAGTAATTGGCCGGGAGCGTGGCCTGGGCCCAGTCAGCGCTGGACAGCGCGGCCGGCAACGCGGCCTGGGCCCGGGCCGCCGGGACCGCCCGGGCCGCCGGGACCGCCCGGGCCGATCGGGCCGCCGCGGTCGCCGGGGCCGATACGGCGGCCTGGGCCGCGGTCCCCGGAACTAAACAGGCCACTGCGGCGGTCGCGGTCAGGGTCCCCAGCAGCCGGGCCCGGGTCATGGAGAAGCAGCGAAGGGTCACGATATGTCCTGCCTTCCGTAGCGCGTACGCCCGCCCCGCTCAGGCAGGCTCCACGGCCGGCTCGTTCCGGCCGTCTGTGCGGCCCGTCATGGTAAGACTCGCCGCCAATGTCCGGAATGATCATTGGGTGAAGTCTTGATCACAGGTTCACCCGGTCCCCAGCCGCGGCTTTGCTCAGGCCTGCTGTACTGGGAAGAGCGCGTGCGTGCCATGGCCACCGCACGCCGCTGGCCTGAGAGACTGGAAACGGTGCGTGAGGAGGTGAGCGCCGGTGAGCGTGGCACCAGCAGAGGTAGAGCGCCCGGAGACGTTTGAGGAAGTGGTCCCCGACACGCCGTGGGTCACCATCGTCTGGAACGACCCGGTGAACCTCATGTCCTATGTGACCTACGTGTTCCAGCAGGTCTTCGGCTACTCGAAGCGCAAAGCCGAGAAGCTCATGCTCGACGTGCACCAGAAGGGCCGGGCCGTGGTCTCGTCCGGTACCCGCGAGTCCATGGAGCGCGACGTGGAAGTGCTGCACGGGTACGGTCTGTGGGCCACTGTGAGTCACGATAAGTGAGCTTCAGACGGAAACGGGGCGCAGGCGACTCCGAAGAGACGGGTGAGGCCTTGAACGGCTTCCGCAGGGTGCGCGGCGGTGGGGCCACCGCCACGTTCGTGCCGTCCCAGGCCGAGATCATCCGGTCCCTGGTCAGCCAGATCGCGGAGCTGGTCGGCAGCGAGCCCAGCCCCGGGGAGCCCGGCCCGGGGGAGCCCGGGCTGGCCGAGCCAGGCCTCACCGACGATGCGTTCACCGGCCGCGCCCCGGGTGCGCCCCGCCCCGGTTCGCCCGGCCACGGACCGGGCACCCCGGATTACCCTGGCCAGCCGCCCGACCCGCTGGACGACCTGGCCCGCCTGCTCGGCCAGCCGGCCCCGCCACCCCGCCCGACGACCCGGTCCTGGCCCGCCTGCTGCCCGACGCCTACCAGGATGACTCCGAGGCGGCGGGTGACTTCCGCCGGTTCACCGAGCAGGAACTCCGCAACGGCAAGGCGGCCGCAGCCCGTACCGTGCTGGCCACCCTGCCCGAGGACGGCGGCCGGATTCACCTGACCGGGGACGAAGCGCAGGTCTGGCTGCGCGCGCTCAACGACGTGCGGCTGGCCCTGGGGGTCCGCCTGTCGATCACCGAGGACTTCGAGGCCCGGGTGCCAGGACCTCGACCCGGCCGATCCCCGCTCCGCGTACATGTGGGTCTACGACTGGCTCACGTTCCTGCAGGAGACCCTGGTCCACGCTCTCTGGTAGCCGCGCCCGCCGGCCAAGCTGGGCCGCCCGGCCAAGCTGGGCCGCCGCCCGCCGCCCGCCGCCCGCCGCCCGCCCGGCCGCCGGCCCCGCGCGCCAGCCGCGGCGGCTACGCTCAGATCCATGCTGACGCTCCACTCCGCGCTGCGGGACAAGATCGTGGCGCACGCCCGCGCGGACCACCCGGACGAGGCCTGCGGAGTGATCGCCGGCCCGGCCGGCCAGGACCGCCCGGAGCGCTTCATCCCGATGCTGAACGCCCAGCGCTCGCCGACGTTCTACGAGTTCGACTCGATGGAACTGCTCCGGGTGTGGCGCGAGATGGACGACCGGGACGAGGAGCCGGCCGTCATCTACCACTCGCACACCGCGACGGAGGCCTACCCGTCGCGCACCGACATCAGCTACGCGAACGAGCCGGGTGCCCACTATGTCCTGGTCTCCACCCGTGACCCGGGCACCGTGGAGTTCCGCTCGTTCCGCATCGTGGACGGGACGGTGACCGAGGAGGAAGTCCGGATCACCGATGACCCGCAGGGTGACCTGTCCGCATACCCCGGCCGGCTCCGGCCTGGAATGATCGCGGTGGGCATCCCGTTGGCATCCGGTGACGGCCGTCACCGCCCGCGCCGAGGACGCCGCAGAGACCGACCGCCTCACCCTGGAGTGTTCATGGCCATTGAAGTCCGCATCCCGACCATCCTGCGCACCTACACCGGCGGCGCCAAGGCGGTAGAAGGCTCGGGCGCGACCATCGCCGAGCTGATCGGCGACCTCGACACCCGGTTCGGCGGGCTCCGCGACCGGCTGCAGGACGAGGCCGGGCTGCGCCGGTTCGTCAACGTGTACCTCAACGATGAGGACGTGCGCTTCCTCGGCGGGCTCGAGACGCCGGTCAAGGACGGCGATACGGTGACCGTGCTGCCGGCCGTGGCAGGCGGGGCGGGCTGACCCACCCCCCGGGAGAGCGCATGCGTTACGACTCACTGCTGGACAGCCTCGGTCACACCCCTCTGGTGGGGCTGCCGAGGCTGTCTCCCGCGCCCGACGTTCGGCTGTGGGCCAAGCTGGAGGACCGTAACCCCACCGGCTCGGTCAAGGACCGGGCCGCGTTCTTCATGATCGAGCAGGCCGAGAAGGAAGGCCTGCTCGCCCCGGGGACCACGATCCTGGAGCCCACGTCCGGGAACACCGGGATCTCCCTGGCCATGGTCGCCCACCTGCGCGGCTACAAGATGATCTGCGTGATGCCGGAGAACACCTCGGTGGAGCGGCGGCAGATCCTGGAGATGTACGGGGCGAAGGTCATCTTCTCGCCGGCCGCGGGCGGGTCCAACGAGGCCGTCCGGGTGGCCCGGCGGCTGGCCGGGGAGCACCCCGACTGGGTCATGCTCTACCAGTACGGCAACGAGGCCAACGCGCGGGCCCACTACGAGACCACCGGGCCGGAGATCCTCGCCGACCTGCCCGGTATCACGCACTTCGTGGCCGGGCTCGGCACCACCGGCACCCTGATGGGCACCGGGCGCTTCCTGCGCGAGCGGGTGCCGGGCATCTCGATCGTGGCCGCCGAGCCCCGTTACGGCGAGCTGGTCTACGGCCTGCGCAACATCGACGAGGGCTTCGTGCCCGAGCTGTACGACGAGTCGGTGCTGACCACCCGGTTCTCGGTGTCGTCGCTGGACGCGCTGCGCCGGACCCGCGAACTCCTCGATGAGGAGGGCATCTTCGCCGGCATCTCGGCCGGGGGTGCCCTGCACGCGGCCCTCGGCATGGCGGCCAAGGCCCAGGCGGCAGGGGAGCGCGCCGACATCGCGTTCGTGGTCGCCGACGGCGGCTGGAAATACCTGTCCACCGGCGCCTACTCCGGCACTTTGGCGGAGGCCGAAGCGCGGCTGGAAGGTCAGCTGTGGGCCTGATCTTCTCCGCAACGAATACCGTTCCCCCGGCTCCCTCACCCCGCCTCGCCGCCCCCCGGGCTGGACAGTCCGGCGCCTCCTGCTGATGAGCACGTTCGATGAGGCCATCGAGGCGCGGCGGGTCGGCGAGGGGCGGTATGAGATCCGGCCGGACGAGCGCTTCGCCATCGCCGGGGCGGTGAACGGCGGGGTGCTCCTGGCCTCGGTGCTGCGCGCCGTGCTGGACTCCTCCCCGCACCTGTACCCCATCGCCACCAGCGCGCACTTCCTCCGGGCCCCCCGGCCGGAGCCGGCGCAGGTCGAGGTGGAGTGGCTGAAGCAGGGCAAGGCCGCTGCGACCGCCCGGGCCACCCTCGTGCAGGGGGGCAGGCCCATGCTGGAGACCACGGTCACCACCGGGGCCCTGGGGGACCCCGGCGACGCGTGCGGCCTGTCCTGGACCGGCGAGCCGCCCCGGCTGCCGCCCATCGGGGAGTGCCAGGACATCCAGGAAGCGCAGGGGCCGCGGGCGTTCAGCGGGTACGTGAAGCAGGTTGACATCCGGCTCGACCCGGCCACGGTCGGGTGGGTTCATGGCCAGCCATCCGGAACGCCGGAGATGCGCGGGTACTTCCAGCTCCGTGAGCCGCGCGAACCGGACGCGTACCTGCTCGCGCTGGCCGTGGACTCGCTGCCGCCCGTGGTGTTCGGCATCGAGGTGGTCGGGTGGTCGCCCACGGTCGAGCTGACCTGGCACATGCGGGCGCTCCCCGCCCCGGGGGCGCTCCGGGTCGCGGCGCGCTGCCGGCACGTGAGCGGCGGCTGGTTCGACGAGGAAGCTGAGGTCTGGGACGCCGCGGACCGCCTGGTGGCACAGAGCCGCCAGATCGCGCTGGTCGGCCGGACTGGCCGGTCCTGACGGCTGCGGCCCCTGGCTCAGGGCCGCCGGGTCCGGGCCGCCGGCTCCGGGTCTCCCGTGAGCGTGCCGCGCTGCCGTCCCTGGGCCGCGGCGCGTACCCTGAGTGCCCGTGCGCCTCACCGTCATCGGATGCTCCGGGTCGTTCCCTGGCCCGGACAGTCCCGCCTCGTCCTACCTCGTGGAGCACGAGGGCTTCCGGCTCGTGCTCGACCTCGGCAACGGGGCCCTCGGCCCGCTGCAGCGCTACTGCGATCTCTCCGCCGTGGGCGCCGTGTGCCTGAGCCACCTGCATGCTGACCACTGCCTCGACCTGTGCGGCTACTGGGTCGCGCAGACCTACGGACCCCACGGCCCCGGGCCGCGGATCCCGGTGTACGGGCCGGCCGGGACCGCGGGGCGGATGGCCCAGGCCTACGGCCTGGATGAGCATCCGGGCATGACCGGGGCCTTCGATTTCGGCACCCTCGAGCCGGGTACCCGGGAGATCGGGCCGTTCCGCGTCACGCTGGCGCACGTGAACCACCCGGTGGAGACGTTCGGTTTCCGGGTCGAGGCCGGCGGCCGGGCCCTGGCCTACTCGGCGGACACCGGCGAGTCGGCCGCCCTGGTGGACCTGGCCCGGGGGGCGGACCTGATGCTGTGCGAGGCATCGTTCCTGGCCGGCCCGGACCTGCCGGCGGGCCTGCACCTGACCGCGCGGCAGGCCGCGGAGCATGCGGCCCAGGCCGGCGCCGGGCGCCTCATCCTCACCCACCTGGTGCCCTGGAACGACCGGCAGCGGACGCTGGAGCAAGCGGACCCGCATTTCCCTGGCCCCCTGTCCCTGGCCACGTCGGGCCTGGTCGTGGACCTCGGCTGAGCCGGCCCCCGCGGCTCAGCACTTAGGATGCTCAACCATGCGGGTACTCGTGACCGGCGGGGCCGGGTTCATCGGATCCCATCTCACCGACGCGTTCCTGGCCCGGGGCGACGAGGTGATCGTGGTTGATGACCTGTCCACCGGCCGGGCCGGCCGCCTCGATGAGCCCGCCTGGCTGCACAAGCTCAGCATCACCGACGCCGTCTCGCTCGGCGAGATCGTCCGCGGTACCCGGCCCGAGCTGATCTGCCACCTGGCCGCCCATATCGACGTCCGCACCTCGGTGGACGCCCCGGCGCAGGATGCCCAGGTGAACGTGGTCGGCACGGTCAATGTGCTGGAGGCGGCCCGGGGCATCGGGGCCCGGGTACTCTTCGCGTCCTCGGGCGGGATCCTGTACGGCCGCAACGCCGCGATCCCGTCCCGGGAGGATGTGCTGCCGCTGCCCGGTTCCCCGGTCGGCATCGCCAAGTACTGCGCGGAGCAGTACATCGGGCTCTACAACCGGCTGCACGGCACCCGGCACTCGGTGCTGCGGCTGGCTAACGTGTACGGGCCGCGCCAGGATCCGGCCGGCGAGGCCGGCGTGATCCCCATCTTCTGCGGCGGCGTGCTGGCCGGTGACGACCCGACACTGTACGGGGACGGCTCGCAGACCCGTGACTACGTGTACGTCGGGGACGCGGTCAGCGCCTTCCTGGCCGCTGCCGACGCGGGGCGCCCCGGCACCTGGAACATCGGCACCGGAGTCGAAGTCAGCGTCCTGGACATCGTGGCCATCATCGGCGAGGTGGCCGGGCATCAGGTCGGGACCCGGGCCGGGGAGCCCCGGGCGGGGGAGTTGCTGCGCAGTTCGCTGGCCGTGGACCGGGCGGCCAGGGACCTGGACTGGCAGGCGCGCACCCCGCTGACCGACGGGATCGGCCGGGTTTACCGCTGGATCGAGGCCGGCGCGCCCGACCGCGCCGCCTGCTAGCCCGGGGGCCGAGCCCCCCGGAGCTCTGCTAGCCCGGGGGCCGAGCCCCGGAGCCCCCACTTGCCCGCTTCCGTATGCGCGTCGTCTGCTGCGGCTGCCGGGTTACTCGCTCGGCTCGGCGAGCCACCCGGGGCCCGGAAGTGCGGCTCCTCTGCCCGGCGGGGCGGCCCGGGAGTGCGGCTCCGGCGGTCCGTCAGGCGGCGCCGGACCGGCTGAAGGCCAGCCGGATCGAGTCCACCACCTGGGCTGGTACCCGGGTGATCTGCGGCCAGGTGAAGTGGACGACCTCGTAGCCTGCGGCGCGCAGCCGCGCGTCACGTTCCAGCTGGGCCCGGGCGCGGTCCGGAGTCTGGTACTTCAGCGCCCCGTCGGCCTCGCCGATCGTCTGGTATCTGCGCCAGAGGAAGTCCACCCGCCCGATGACATCTCCGTCGTCGCCGACCCAGACCTGCAGGTCAGGCGGCGGAAGCCCGAATTGGTGGAAGGTGGCCCGGCTGAGGGACTCCAGTACCGACTCCGATCGGGCATCGCTGAATGCGGTTACCTCGCGGGCGCGCTGCAGGCCCCGCCAGCGTGCGCAGTCCGCGATGACCGCGGTGAGCTCGCTCTTCGATGTCAATCCGGCGTGCAGCGCCGAGTCGGCCACGGCCACCCCCTGCGCGAACGGCAGCGTGCGGGCTAAGTCGATCACGGTCCTGGGCACCGAGGTCAGCAGGACGCCCCGGTAGCTGACGATGTGATTCGCGGGCAGGGCGGCGATGTGCACCAGTACGCCGAGGCGGCCGGTGTAACTACCCCGGTCGCCGGGAGCCCTCGTGATCTCGGCGACGGATTCCAGGCCACGGCCCACCAGGCCGAGCCCGTGCACCAGAGCCGCCGAACGATGGCTTCCCGCCGACCGTGAGCCAGTGACCGCGAGGGTTGCGGCCACCTGGAGCAGTTGCCCGCCGGCCTGCCTGGCCCTCTCGTCCCGCGGGTCCCGGGTCAGGGCAGATACGGTAGCCGCCGTCGCGTAGACCCCCGGCCGTAGTGAGCATAAGGCGCCGTCCCTGACCAGCCGCCGGATCCGCCCCGCCGATAACCCCGCGGCCAGCAGTTCGGCAGTGGTCCGCACACCCTCCAACCGGTCTTCCACCCCTCCAGGCTGACCCCGCCTGCCGACGTTTTACGCGGGACGTGCGCTATGGCAGGTGATATGTCCGATTAAGGCGAACGTTCCGCATGAAATGTGCCAGGCGACGTGGCGGCGGCTACGCGCCCTCGGCGAGCCAGCCCGGGTGGGCGACCGCGCTCGGTAGGGTGGCAGGCATGTCCCGACCCGATGGGCGCAGCAACGCGTCTCTGCGCGAGATAAAGATGACCCGCGGCTGGCTGGACCACGCGGAAGGCTCGGTGCTGGTGGAGTTCGGGGCGACCCGGGTGCTCTGCGCGGCGAGCGCCACCGAGGAGGTGCCCCGCTGGCGGCGCGGCAGTGGCCTCGGCTGGGTGACCGCCGAGTACGCGATGCTGCCCCGGGCCACCAACACCCGCGGCGACCGCGAATCGGTCAAGGGCCGGATCGGCGGCCGGACCCACGAGATCTCCCGGCTGATCGGACGGTCCCTGCGGGCCTGCCTGGACGCCAAGGCCCTCGGCGAGAACACGATCGTCATCGACTGTGACGTGCTCCAGGCCGACGGCGGCACCCGGACCGCCGCGATCACCGGGGGATACATCGCGCTGGCCGACGCGGTGGGCTGGCTGCGCAGCCGCAAGCGCCTCAAGGGCGATCCGCTCGTCCGGTCGGTGGCCGCGATCAGCGTCGGCATCGTGGAGGGCCAGCCCCGCCTCGACCTGTGCTACGAGGAGGACTCCGCCGCGCAGACCGACATGAACGTGGTGTGCACCGGCGAGGGCGACTTCGTCGAGATCCAGGGCACTGCGGAGCAGGAGCCGTTCAGCCGTGACCTGCTCAACGAGCTCCTCGATCTCGGGGTCGCGGGCTGCGCCCAGCTGACCCGGATGCAGCGGGAGGCCCTCGCCGCTGACCTGCCTGGGCGGCGGTGAGTCCCGTGGGCAGCAAGCTTATTGTGGCCACCCGGAATCCGGACAAGCTCATCGAGCTGCGCCGGATCCTGGAAGCCGGGCGGGTTCCCGTGGACGTGGGTGAACTGGACGAGTACCCGGAGATGCCCGAGGTCGCCGAGACCGGGCTCACCTTCACCGAGAACGCGCTGCTCAAGGCCCGGGCCGTGGCCGCGTTCACCGGCCTGCCCGCGGTGGCCGACGATTCCGGCCTGTGTGTCGACGCCCTGAACGGGATGCCGGGCGTGCTGTCCGCCCGCTGGTCAGGCCGGCATGGCGACGAGGACGCCAACCTGCAGCTGGTCCTGGGCCAGATGGCTGATATCCCGGCGGAGCACCGGGGCGCGCAGTTCGCCTGCGCCGCCGCGCTCGTGCTGCCCTCCGGAACCGAGCACGTGACCGAGGGTCTGCTGGCGGGCTCGGTGACCACGGCACCGCGGGGCACGAACGGGTTCGGCTACGACCCGATCTTCGAACCGGAGGGGTACCAGATCACCACGGCGGAGATGAGCGCGGCGGACAAGGACAAGATCAGTCACCGCGGCCGGGCCCTGCGCGCCCTGGCCCCGATCATCGCCGCCCTGCTGGGCTAGCTGACCCGCCCGCTACGGCGGCCAGGCTGGGCTAGCTGACCCGCCCGCTACGGCGGCCAGGCTGGGCTGGCTGACCCCCCGGTTCCTGGACGCGGAAAGGCCCGCCGGACCTGGCGCATGATCTCCAGGTCCGGCGGGCCCGCCGCTTGCGGTCAGTCCGCGCAGGTCACCAGTGGGTGGGACCTGTCCCGGTCGGGACGGGAGCCGCGGTGCTGGTCGCACCTACGGTGCTGGTCGCGGTCGGCGTCGCCCCCATGGTGGGGGTGGCGGTCACGGTCGGCTTGACCGTGGGCGTGACCGTCATGCTCGGCGTCGGCGTGGGAGTGGCGCCACCCAGGACGAAGATCAGCGTGGTCGATGGCATCCTGATGTGCATCGGCTGGTTGATCGACGTGATGACCAGGGTGATCGTGATCTGGGTGTTGTTACCGACCTCGATCAGGACGAGCTTGCGCACCTGGTGGGTGGAGTCCATCCAGGTCCGGAACCGCGTCATGCTGATGCCGCTGTTCATGACCGACTGGAAGCTCGGCTGCAGGCTGGAGTTCAGGCTGCCCATGACGTTGGAGAGCATGTAGTGGCCGCCCCACTCCGACATCCGCGAGCCGTCCATCATCGAGTGGCCCATCATGCGGATGTTCGAGGCCTGGCTGAACAGCGGGGCCTGCACCAGCGGGCTGCTGGTCGAGAGCAGGCCGAGCAGCGGACCCAGGTTCAGGCCCGAGGTGCTGCTCATGGTGTTCATCGAGCCCATCACCCACGGCTTGCCGTAGGAGTGCATCAGGAACGGGCTCTTCATGTAGGCCATGCCGTTGGACAGGATCACCCGGATGTTCCCGAGCGCGCCCGCGTTGGCGTGGAGCGACATGACCGGGCTGGGCGTGGTCACCTCGTGCAGGGTGCCGGTCAGGGTCGCGTTGAGCGCACCCGTGGCCTGGATCTCCACATCGGCGCTGAACGACCTGATCTGCTGGGTCTGCTGCGCCGCCAGCGACAGCGCTGAGGACGACATCCCGCTCTGGGAGCCGGAACCACTTGGGGAGCTGGTGTACACCCCTGGCTTGCACCCGGCGACGGTGATGGCGGCTACTGCAGCCACGGCCGCGAAGCCGAGCGGGCGGACGGCCCGAGCCGGCCCGCCGAAGCGAGCGGGCCGGGCAGGCCGGTCCTGGGTTGTCCCCTGCTGGGGAGCGCCCGACCGACGGGCCTTCAACTGCGAGAACACGCTTGGTCCTCCTTGGGTTGGCGATTGCGCTACTTGCCATGCAAATTCGTGCAATCCCCCGCCACCCGTCGTGGACTCTACGCGCGGTCACGCACCGTCCACTGGCCTGCGCAGACTGCGTAAGCCGGTCGTAATAAGGTCACCCGCGGGCCTGCGGCGCCCGGTAACGTGGAGTCGTCTTTCCGGAGGGAGCGCACGTGACCGACCAGAAACTGGCGCCAGGGGATGAGGCGCCGGACTTCTCACTGCCCGACGCGGACGGCAAGACCGTGCAGCTGTCCGCGCTGCGCGGGCAGCGCGTCATCGTGTACTTCTACCCGGCGGCGATGACCCCGGGCTGCACCAAGGAAGCCTGCGACTTCCGCGACAACCTGGGTGACCTCGCCGGCGCGGGGCTGACCGTGCTGGGCATCTCCCCGGACACCCCGGAGAAGCTGGCCAAGTTCCGGGACCAGGAGTCCCTCAACTTCAGCCTGCTCGCCGACCCCGGCCGCGAGGTGCTCCAGGCCTACGGCGCCTACGGCGAGAAGACGATGTACGGCAAGAAGACGGTCGGCGTGATCCGGTCCACGTTCGTGGTCGGTGCGGACGGCCGGATCGAGCGGTCGTACTACAACGTCCGGGCCACCGGGCACGTCGCCCGGCTGCGCCAGGACCTGGCCGCCTGACCGGGGGCGCCGCCATCCGGAACACCCTGGTGACCAGCAGCGGGGCCGTAGCCCAACGGCAGAGGCACAGGACTTAGGATCCTGCGAGTATGGGTTCAAATCCCATCGGCCCCACCGATAGTGGCCGGGCTGGCTACGGGACTCAGCCAGCCGAGAATCCTGGGTCAGCCGATGATCACGAGTCAGCTGGCCACCACGTGCCAGCCGATAATCATGTCCATTCGCAGTGGTCGCATGACACCGGCCCGGGGGCCTCGATGGCCGCCGCGTGCGCCCGCGCCGTCGAGCTGGGCCTGCCCGCGGTGGCCTTCACCGAGCACCTCGACTTCACCGACTGGCGCCCGGACGATCCCATCGCAGGCACCGGCATCAGGCCCAACGACAAGTGGGGACCCCGGCCGCTGGACATCAGCGGCTACCTCTCGTGCCTGGACGAGTGCCGGTGGCGATTCCCCTCGTTGCGGATCTTGTCTGGTGCGGAAGCCGGGGAGCCGCACCTGTTCGCCGGCAGCGCCGCCGCGGTGCTGTCGTCCGGCCGTTTCGACCGCGTTCTCGGCTCGGTGCACACGCTGCCCAGCGGGGGACGGCTCGTCTACGCGCGGGCGCTGCTGCGCCGCGAGCCCGCCGCCGACCTGATGCGCCGGTACTTCGCCGAGGTGGTCGCGATGATCGAGGGCAGCGATCTGTTCGAGGTGCTCGCGCACCTGGATTACCCGCGGCGGTACTGGCCCGAGGCCGCGGGCCGCTACCGGGAGTCGGACTTCGAGGAGGAGTACCGCACGGTGCTGCGCGCGCTGGCCTCCTCGGGCCGGGTCCTGGAGCTGAACACGGCCAGCCCGCTCGGGTCGGTGGGCCTGCTGCGCTGGTGGCGTGAGGAAGGGGGCACGGCGCTGTCCTTCGGCAGCGACGCGCACCTGCCCGGCTACGTTGGCGAGCGGTTCGGTGAGGCGGCCGGCCGGGCGGAGGCGGCCGGATTCCGGCCCGGCCGGGACGCGTTCGACTTCTGGCGGGCTTAACGGGCCGTCGGCTAGTTAGCCGGCTGCCCGCCTGCCGGCTGCCGGCCTGCGGCCGCCGGCCGCCGGCTAGCCGGGCAGGAGGGCGCGGATGATCTCGCGCACCTCGCCCGGACGCATCGCCAGCGTGGCGTCGCCGACGGTCAGCTCGACGCGCTGGGTACCCGGGTCGGGGGTGCTCATCGCGGCCGGCCAGGTCCACAGCCCCTGCCCGGTAGCCAGCCCCCGGGCCGCGGCGGTGAAGTCCTCCGCCGTGGTGCGCAGCAGCAGGTGCAGCATGGGGGTCTGCGGCGGGTCCGGGACGATCGTGACCCCCGGGAGGTCCCGCAGCGCGTCCGCGATGGCCCGGGTGTGGCTCAGGTAGCGCGGCATCATCGGCAGCCGCCGGGCCAGGCAGGACAGGGCCGACGCCGCGTTGGGCCACAGGCCGAACAGCGTCCCGCCCATCCGGTGCCGCCACTCGCGCACCTCGGCGACGACGTCCTCCGGGCCCGCCACGCAGCAGCCCGGCAGCGCCCCGAGGCCCTTGTAGAACGACACGTACACGGTGTCGAACAGGCCGGCGATGTCGGCCGGGGGCTGGCCGTAACCGGCCGCGGACTCCCACAGCCGCGCCCCGTCCAGGTGCACCGCCGCGCCGCGCTCCCGGGCCCAGCCTGCCTGCGCCTGCAGCGCGGCCCAGTCCGGCTGCTGGCCGCCGAGGTCCCGCTGCGGCAGTTCGATCACCAACGAACCGACCGGCTCGGCCACCTGCTCCAGGTCGGCCAGGGTGAGCAGCCGGTCCCGCTCGCCCGCCGGGCGGCCGGTCAGCTGGTGCAGCCGCTCATAGCCGCGCCCTTCGTGGGTGTCTATGTGGCAGGCCGGGTGGAACACGACGACCCGCCGGTCCCGCCGGTCGGCGTGCACCCGGAGCACAGCCTGCTGGGCCATGGTGCCGCTAGGCAGGAACACGGCGGCGGGCTTGCCGAGCACCAGCATGATCTCGCTTTCCAGCTCGGTCACAGCGCCGCCGTCCCCGTAGCGGTCGGTCTCCGTGTCCGGGGGGATGGTGGCGAGCAGGTCCGCGGCCCGGGCCTCGCCGTGCCAGGTCAGGAACCGGGTGCAGGTGGCGCGCAGCGCGGCGAGTTCCGCAGCGGAGCCCGGCCCGGCCGCGTCACGGGTCGCGGGGCCTGGGCTGGCCGGGGCCCGGCCCGGTAGGGCCGGGCTGGCGGTGGCGGGGCCGGGGGAGCCGCCGGGCGACGGAGCGCCGTCCGCGGGGGTTCCGGCGGCGGCAGTTCCGGGAACAGCGGCATCGTCCACGGCGGCATCATGAGGAGCGGGCATAACGGTCATTCTGCCGGTCCGGCCGGCACGGCGGCCAGCATCACCGCCGCGAGATACTGGACCATGCCTAACCCGGCGGAAGATGCCCTCGCGGCCTCGGGCCTGTCCTACCGCCTGATCAGCCACGGGCCGGTGCGCAGCCTGGCCGGGGCGGCGCAGGCCCGCGGGGTGACACCCGCCGACGTGGTGAAGACCCTGGTCGTCCGCCGCGGCGACGACGACTTCCTGTTCGTCCTGGTGCCGGGGGACCGGACCATCTCCTGGCCGAAATTGCGGGCGCTGCTGGGCGTCAGCCGGCTGTCCATGCCGGACGCCACGATGGCCCGGGAGGTGACCGGCTACGAGCGGGGCACCATCACCCCGTTCGGTGCGCTGCGCCGCTGGCCGGTGATCGCCGACGAGCGGATGACCGGCCGCGAGATCACCCTGGGCGCGGGCCAGCACGGCGTGGCCGCGGCCCTGGACGCGGACGAGGCCCTCCAGGCCCTGGACGCCACCGTGGCCGACATCAGCGACCCTGAAGACTCGTCATGATCATGGCTTCGAGGGGACCGCGCCAGGCGACCCCAGACGCCACCGGGGAGTGGACGCCAGGGCGGCCAGACCGGCGGCCACGCAGATCCCACCCGCGATCAGCACCGCACCCGGCGCCAGGAAGGCCGGAATGACGAGCAGCAGGGCGGCCTTCGCCACCAGGAAGCCCCCCACCACCACCCCGAACGAAATGAGGTCGGGCGCGCCGCGCCACGCGAACCCGATCAGGACGGCGACCGGGATCGCGCCGAGCCCGAGCGAGAACCCGGTTATCGACCGGGCATCTGCGGAGGCCCCGCAGACGCGGAGTAACACGTCAGCCAGTCCGAGCGTGACCGCAACCGCGCCAGGGATGAGGGCGTGGCCGCCGAGTACTGCCGCCGCCGCGGCGGCAGGCCCGGCCGCGGGAAGTCCCTCTTCCTGGTCGTCCTCGTAGACACCACTCATGAGTTGCAGCAGGCCTTTGAGTATCGACCAGGCGAACACGTAGATGGTCACCGCGGCAATGAGCGCGCCCTCGAACCCGCGGGTGCTCGGCCCCGGTGCCGTGGCGACGATGATGGCCATGACCGCCCAGGTAGCAAGCAGAGGGCCGACGGTCAGCAGTAGGGTCCAGCGGAATCGCCGCGCGCGGACAGCCGGCCCCATGAGCCGCATCACGCCGAATATGCCGGTGACGGCGCATACTGCGGCGGCAGCTGAGACAGCTGTCCAGCAGTTCAGGGTGAAGCCGGGCCGCGCCGGCCACCATCGCCACCGCCCCGGCCAGGGCGGCCGAGGCGGCGACCATCCGCCAGCCGCCGGGCAGCGCCGTGGCACACAGGCCGAAGGACAGCAGCAGGCTGCCCGCCAGGGCGGCGATGATGCCAGCCACCCGGGGATCTGACAAATGCTGCGTGGCGCTTGACGACGATGCCGCCAGGACGATTCCGGCCAGCATGACACTGGCCCCCCTTGCTCAACGCTCGCTGCCGGGATCTGCCGTCACTGCCGCGCAGTCGGTGCGGTAACGAGCCGCCATGTCCATCGTCCACCGGGATAGCCGCGCCGGCCAGCGGGACGCCGCGAAACACGCGGGGGCTGCGCCACTAGCACGACAACCGTTGCGGGGCCCGGCGGCGTGCTAAGGGGTGGGAGCAGAGATGTCCGGAGGAGGTGGCAGTGCGGCAGAAGAAATGGGCAGCGTTCGAGGAGTTCGTCCGGGCCCACGGTGACTCATTAGTCCGCCTGTCTTACGTGTTGTGTGGCGACCGCGGGAAGGCGGAAGACGCCACCCAGGAAGCACTGACCAGGCTGTACCTGCGCTGGGGACGGATCGATGAGCCGTTGCCGTACGCCCGGCGGTCGGTCATCAACGCCACCAACGACCAGTGGCGGCGCTCAGGCCGCCGGGAGAACCGCGAGCGTCATGCGGCGGAGCTGCCCCCGGAGAGGCCGGCGCTGCTCGACGACCTGGTCGTCGACCGGGACCGGCTGGTCCAGGCGCTGCGCCGGGTACCCGAGGGTCAGCGGGCCGTCATCGTCCTGCGGTACTGGCACCAGCTGTCTGAGTCGGAGACCGCGCAGGTCCTCGGGAACTCGGTCGGGACGGTCAAGAGCCAGGCCGCCCGGGGTCTGGCCCGGCTTCGCCAGGAATTTGAATCCGATCTTCTGCCGATCAGGAGGGGGAGCACCCCATGAACACCGACTCACAAATCGTCGGGGACCTGCGCGCCGCGCTCGACGATGAAGCGGGGAACCTGCGCGTGCCACCCGGGGTGGCGCAGCGCGCTCGCAGCCGGGCCCGGCGCCGGCGCACGGCCCGCGGGGTGCTCGCCGGCGCGCCGGCGGTAGCCCTGGTCGCCGGCCTGGTTCTGGCCGTGCAGAGCCACCCCCGCGCCCCGGCCACCGCGGCCACCGGGGGGACGGCCAGTCCCGCTGCCCCGCGGGCCAGCGTCGCCAGTCAGCCGGCGGTCGAAACGGCGGCCTACGTGGCGAAGCACGTCGAGGCGGTCTTGGCCAGCGCGGACCACTACATCATCCGCGAGACGACCAACAGTTACCCCGGCGGCACCTACACGAAGTGGACCGACCCGCGGACGGGAAGCGCCTACGCCGTGCAGGGCACCGGTTCCCGCAAGGTCCTCAGCTGGAACAGCGCTTATTTTGTCAAGAGGGTGCTGCACTGGAGCACCACCGAGGCCGATTACTCCACCCACACCTGGTTCGTTAGCGTCATCCATGCCGCCGGGCCCGTGCAGGGTCCGCTGCCCAAGCCTGCGGACGGCGACGATGTCAGTCCGGCGCAGCTCAGGAACTGGCTGAAGGACGGCACGATGCGTGTCGTGGGACACGGCCACGTCAACGGGCACCACGCCACCGCGCTGCGGGCCCAGGAGGCCATCGGCACCTTCAAGATCTGGGTCGACTCCCAGACCTTCCAGCCGGTTCGCGAGATCAGCTCCTACAGCGTGGGGGAGCTGCGCCCCCTCGTCTTCAACGAGTCCTGGGTGCCCAGGACCTCACGCCTGGTGAGTCTGGCCAACCATCCCCAGGTCCCGGCGGGGTTCACCCAGGTCCCCGTCGGTCAGTCGTGACCCGCTGAGCGCAGCCAGGCAGGCTCCAGCGCGCCGTGCCACCCCACTACGGGGCGGCGCGGCCGCGCTGGCTGGTTCGCTCGTCAGGCGTCCGGGGCCGACCAGGCGTCCAGGTGCGCCGGGAGGTCGGCCAGCCGGGTGATGACCGCATCGGGGGTGACCTCCTCGAAGGGCGGCACCTCGCTGTGCGGGATGAGCACGGCCCGCATGCCTGCCCGCTTCGCGCCGTGCACATCCGAGAAGGGCCGGTCGCCCACGAACACGCACGCGGCCGGGTCGTCCACGTCCAGGGCCCGCATCACGGCCCGGAAGGCCTCCGGATGGGGCTTCGCCCACGGGATCTCGCTGCTGTACACGGCGGCGTCGATCAGGTCGAGCACCTCGTCACGGCGGAAGACCCGTTCGTGCGCGTCACGGGGCCAGAAGGTGTTGGACAGCACGCCGACCTTGATCCCCCGCGCGCGCAGGGTCCGCAGCAGCGGGATCGCCTCGGGATCGGTGATCGTATGCGGATCCCAGGCCTGGTAGTAAGCCGCCAGCATCGCCTCGGTCGGCGCGACCCCGGCCCGCGTGAAGACGTCGTCCAGCGTGGCGCTGGAGTGGGACGTGTCGGTCAGCTCCCAGTAGGCGTGTTCCGCGGCCACGATGGCCGCCGCGACCTCGTCGGCCCGGCCGGGGAAGTGCGGGATGCAGACCTCGCGCCACAGTGCGTCGTGGTCCACGGTGTGCCAGGGAGTGAGGGTCCCGCCCCAGTCGAAGATGACCGCCCTGACCGTCACGGATGGAATCCTATGCGGCCCGAGAGTTGGCTTCCGTTTCTTTTTCCCGTCGCCGGGAATTCGGCCCATGTCCCTAGGGTCACCGGCAGGACTGCCCGGCCGATCACGCCGGGCAGGCGGGAAGAGGAGGATCAATGCCCTATCACCATGGCCGACGCAGGCTGGCTGTGCGAGCCATCGCCGTCACCGGATGCGCCTCGCTGCTGAGCGCGCTCGCCGTGGCGGGTGCCACGCCCGGGTTCGCCGCCGCGACGGCGTCCGCGAAGCCGTTAGCGTCCGCAGTCCAGCACGACGGCTCCGCGAACGGCTGTCACCTCGGCAACGGGGTCAAGCACGTGGTCGAGCTCGGCTTCGACAACGTGCACTTCTTCCGCGACAACCCCAACGTCCCGTCCGACCTGCAGATGATGCCGAACCTGCTGAACTTCTTCACCAGCAACGGCACGTTCCTGTCAAACAACCACACCCCGCTCATCGCGCACACCGCCGATGACCTGCTGACCACCTGGACCGGGCTTGTACGGCGACCGGGCCGGCATGCCGGTCAGCAACTCCTACCAGGCCTACAACACCGACGGGAGCACGGATCCGGCGAGTTCCTTCGCCTACTGGACGGACCCCGTCTACGACACCGCATCCACGCCGAACGCCGGCCACGACACCAACCCGTCGCTGGTCTACTCGGCCACCCCGCCCGCCACCACCGCACCGGCGCCCAAGCCCAGCACGACCACGCCCGCGCCCTGGGTCCCCTTCACCCGGGCCGGCTGTGACGTGGGCGACGTCGCCACCGTGAACCAGGAACTGGAGAACACCTCGGTCGAACATCCCGAAGGTGTTCGGGGCTGGCTCACCCGAGGCCCAGCAGCTCGCGGCTGACCCGGACTCCTACAAGGACGCCGAGACCGCCGACTACGTGGGCCTCGCGGTGCACTGCGCCCAGGGCAACGCGTTCTGCGCCAGCGCCGAGGCCGTGAAGTACGGCCAGACCAGCCCGAGCCACACCGCGGCGCCTGATGCGCTGCCGGATGAGCCCGGCGGCTACACCGGCTTCCAGGCCCTGTACGGGCACAAGTACGTGGCCCCGCAGCTGGGCGCGGGCACGGCCAACGTGACCCGCAACGGCTATCAGGTGACCAATGCGGCCGGGAACCTGGTGGACCTGAACGGGAACCAGATCAACGGCGCCTACCTCACGAGTCACCCGGGGTTCCCCGGCTTCGGCAGCATCAACGCGTCCCAGACGCTGGGCTATATGGCCGACATGCTGGAGAGCGGGGTGCCCGTCGTCAACGGGTACATCTCGGATATCCACGGGAACGAGGACATCCCGGGCCTGTCCGCCTGTGCGGGCGCGCCCTCGGCCCTGGGCAGCGGCAGCGCATGCTACGTCGCCCAGGCGGAGTACTACAACCAGGCGTTCGGTACCTTCTTCAAGCGCCTGGCCGCCGACGGGATCACCACCAGGAACACGCTGTTCATCCTCAGCTCGGACGAGGGTGACCACCAGGCCGGCGCCAACGTGGGCCGCGCCATCCAGCCGTCGCCGGCCACCTGTGACGGGGCCACGGTCAGCGGCAGCACGGTGACCCCGGACGTGGCGTGCACCTACCCGGCCGGGTCGTTCGGTGAGCTGGACGCCAACGTGAACGGCCTGCTGGCCACGCAGGAGCACAACACGGTCCCGTTCAGCCTGGAAGCGGACACCGCGCCGGAGTTCTACGTGACCGGCAACCCGGGACCCAACGCGGCGTCGGTGCGCAGCCTCGAGCACGGGGTCGCGTCCATCACCGCGGCCAACCCGTACACCGGCACGACCCAGAAGATCGCCAACTACATCGCTGACCCGGCCGAGGAAGCCATCCTGCACTTGGTGAACGCGGACCCGGCCCGGACACCGACGTTCGCGATGTTCGCCAAGCCCGACTACTACCTCTACGACGGCTCGGCCACCTGCAGCGGCTCGTGCGTGCAGCAGGTGACCAGCTACGCCTGGGATCACGGTGACTACGCCGCCGAGATCAACACCAACTATCTGGGCCTGGCCGGCCCCGGGGTGCGCCAGCTCGGGCTCGACGGGCCAGCCGCCAGCCAGGGACCGAGTTCAGCGGGTGCGGACAGCGGCCAGATCACCGTGTCGCAGCAGCACTTCCCCGGGCCCTGGGTGGATGAGACCGACATCCGGCCGACGCTCATGTACCTGACCGGGCTGCGTGACGACTACGAGCACGACGGCCGGGTCATCACCCAGGTCCTGGCCCACCCGAACCGGGCCCTCAGCGATCCTGCGGTGACCACCCTCGGGGAGTGCTACAAGCAGCTGAACTCCAGCGTGGGCCAGTTCGGCGCGGCCACCCTGCAGGCCTCGACCAACGCGGTGGCCAGCACCAGCGCGGGGGACCAGGCCTACATCCGCACCAACCAGGCCCTGACCGCGCTGGACAAGGTCCGGGACGCGCTGGCGGGCAAGATCAAGGGCGAACTGGAGGCCGCGGCGTTCAGCGGTACCCCGGTCTTCGGCGCGTCCGCCCAGGCGATTGCCTGCCAGGCCGTCATCGCGGCCGCGAAGCACGTGGAGGCGGCCAGCTGACCTAACCCGCCGTTGCTCACGGGTCCCGCGGCCCCGGCCTGACCGGCTGGGGCCGCGGGACCCTCTGGCGTACGGGGGGCGCTAGCGGCGGAAGGCGCTGCTGGTCAGCGGATCATCCTCCGGAGCCGGCCGCGGCCGGGGCGGGACCGGGCGCTGGCGGTCGATCTCGCGGCAGATCGGCATGAGCAAGGCGTCGTAGGCTGTGGGGCTGTACCTCTGGTGCAGGGCCCGGAGCACGCCCTTGCCGCTCGCCTCGCCCAGCATGTCGCTGAGGACGAAGTGCGGCACCTCGCCGCCGTCCGCCAGCCTGTCGTAGACGGCCTGGGCCAGCCGCGCCACCTCCGGATGCGCGCCGGACTCGGCCAGGATCATAAGCGTCGCGTCCTTCAGGTCCATGGCCGGGAGTGTAAAGCGGGCGGGCCGCCGCCCGCCCGCGCACGGATGAAGTAACTCAGTCGCCCTTGACGTTCACGATCTGGCGTAGCGTGTGCCGGATCTCGACCAGGTCTTTCGCGTCCTCCATGACGACGTCGATGTCTTTGTAGGCCGCGGGGATCTCGTCGAGGAACGCGCTGGTCCGGCGCCACTCGATGCCCTCCATGGCCGCGTCGAGCTGGGCCCGGCTGAACCTTTTCCGCGCGGCCGTACGGCTGTACTCGCGGCCGGCGCCGTGCGGGGAGGAGTTGAGGGCGACCCGGCTGCCCTTTCCGGTCACCACGTAGGAACGGGTGCCCATGGAACCCGGGATGAGTCCCGGCGTGCCCGCCGACGCGTCGATGGCCCCCTTGCGGGACAGCCAGACCTCCTTCCCGAAATGCTTCTCCCGCGCGGTGTAGTTGTGGTGGGTGTTCACCGTCTCGGCGGGGGTGACGGACTCGCCCATCCACTTACCCAGGCAGGCGACGGCGCGGTCCATCATCTCCTCCCGGTTCAGCAGCGCGAAGTGCTGCGCCCAGTGCAGGTCGCGCAGGTACGCCGAGAACTCCCGAGTGCCCTCGACCAGGTAGGCCAGGTCCGGATCGGGCAGCGGGATCCACCAGCGCCGGGCCAGGTCCTGGGCGATCTTGATGTGCTTGACCGCCAGCCGGTTCCCGACCCCGCGCGACCCGGAGTGCAGGAACAGCCAGACGCGGTCCTCCTCGTCGAGGCTGACCTCGATGAAGTGGTTGCCTGAGCCGAGGCTGCCCAGCTGCAGCCGCCAGTTCGGGGAGGTCATCTCCGCGCTGTCCGCGCCCACCCGCTCCTCGAGATCCGCGATGCGGCGCTCGGTGCCGGCGTCGTGCACGGCCGCGTTGTTCTGCCCGGCCGACAGGGGGATCACGGTTTCGATCGACTCCCGCAGGGTGGCCAGGCCGCCACGGCGGCGGACGTCCCCGGCCGTGAACTGGCTGCGCACGGCGATCATCCCGCAGCCGATGTCCACCCCCACCGCCGCCGGAATTATGGCGCCTAGTGTCGGAATGACCGAGCCCACGGTCGCGCCTTTTCCCTGATGCGCATCGGGCATCAAGGCCACCCAGGGGTGGATGAACGGCAGGCTGGCGGTGCGCAGCGCCTGCTCCCGGGTGCCGTCCTCCAGGATCGACGCCCAGTTCATCAGCTTCCTGGCCAGCTGCTCCACGTTGTGCCTCCCCCCGCTCACCGTGCGCAGGAGCCCCCACGCTAACCGGGGCCGATGAGCCGCGCACCTGGATTTATGCGGCGTACCCGGCCCCGGTGGACGGGGTTACCGCGGGGTCCAGGCCAGGGGAAGGGCGTCGATGCCGTAGATACCTTCCAGGCCGCCGAGCCGGGGCTCGCCCGCGGGGCACAGCCCGGTCATCCGGGGGGCGAGGAAGGTGAGGGCCTCTTCGAGTTCGGCCCGGGCCAGGTTGGACCCCAGGCAGAAGTGCGGTCCCGCGCCGAACGTCAGCAGGCGGCTGCCGGAGTCCCTGGTGATATCGAACTGGTCACCTGCCCCGGCGTCCCGGTTGGCCCGCTCGGCGCAGATCGCGACGATCGTGCCCGCGGGGAACAGGATGCCGCGGTGCTCGATCGCGTCCGTGCAGATCCGGGCGGTGAACGGGGTGATGGGCTCGAACCTGAGCACCTCCTCGACCGCGGCCGGCACCAGGCCCGGATCGCGGGCCAGCGCCGCCCACTGCCCGGGGTGGGCGGCGAACAGCCGCATCGCGTGGGACAGCTGGGCCTGGGTAGTGTCGATGCCGCCCGCGACGACGTTGGCGACCAGGTTGACGCATTCGTCGTGGGTCAGCCGCCCGTCCTCATCCTCGGCCGCCAGGAGCGTGCTGATCAGATCGTCGGAGGGATCACGGCGGCGGCGATCCAGCAGCGTCTCGACGTACTCGTACAGTTCCCCGACCGCGCGCTCGATCCGGGCGGGCTCGCTGGCCAGGGCGCGGATATCGAATTGCTTCTGCACCCAGCCGGACCATTCGTGCAGCTGCCCCGCGTCCTGGGGCGGGGCGCCGAGCACGGCGGCGATGGTGAGCGAGGGGTACGGCTTCGCGAACGCGGCCACGAACTCGCACGCGGCCGGGCCGCCCGGCGGCACATCCCCCAGGCTGTGCCAGAGCTCATCCAGGAAGCCGCGCATCGCGGGGCGCCACCGGTCGGCCGCGCGCGGCGTGAACGCGGGCCCGATCAGGGCCCGCAGCCGCCGGTGCCGGTCCCCGGTGGCGTTCAGGATGTTGGCGTCGATCTGCTCCCGCAGGCGGCCGCCGGTCACGCCGAAGACCTCGGCGATCTCCCGGCCGGGAAAGGCGGTCTGCCGGGCCCGCAGGAAGAACTCGCCCGACTCCCGGTCCAGCACCACGTAGGTGAGCGGGGAGCGGGCCAGCCAACCCCGCTGCCGGACCGCCGCCAGCCGCCGGTGGTACGCCTCACCGGCCAGCCCCGGCTCCGTGTAGTCGAACACCGGCAGCTCGAGGTCGTTGACCGTCACCCCGTCAGGGGCTGCGGGGCCAGCGCCCGGGGCGCCGGGCGCGGCAGCGCTGGGCGCCGGGGCCCCGTTCGTGGCTGACATGGGCAGGTCCTTCCGCCGACATGCTCGACCCTACGTGGCCGTCCAGGCCGCGCCCAGACCCGATTCCTGCCCCCTGGGCCCCGCATTTCCCGCGCGTAACCGCGCCGGCCGTGCACAGCACGGCCCCGCCTGCCACACTTACCGGCAAAGATCCGCCCCAGAAGGGATGCACGCAATGGCCGAGGCGAATGGCACGGTCGCGACCCGCGACCCGGATGCGCTGGTCAGGGAGATCGAGCGCACCCGCGACAGCCTCGCGCGCACCGTCGACCAGCTGGCCGACCGGGTCAGCCTGGCCAACGTGGCGCACCGCGCCCTGGACCGGGCCCGGGAACAGCTCCAGCGGCCCGAGGCCCGGATCGCCGGCGGGGCCCTGGCCGCCGTGGCGGTGCTGGGCTTGGCCGCCTACCTGCTCCGCCGCCGCCACCGCTGACCCGGTGCCGATGATCTCGTCTCAGCCGAAGGACTGTCCCTCGCCCCGGTAGGTGGGGACGGTGGCGGTGATCGTGTCACCGTCGATGAGGTGCAGCTCGCCGAACCGCTCGCACAGCTCACCGGCCTTGGCGTGGCGGAACCAGACCCGGTCGCCGGCCCGCAGCCCGTCCGCGGCCTTCCCGAGCAGCGGCGTCTGTACTTCGCCGGCGCCCTCCTGCTTGTCCAGCCGCAGGCCGGCCGGGAGGTAAGGCTGGGGCAGGCGGCTGCCGTGGGCGGGCCCGGAGGCCACGTACCCGCCGCCCGCCACGGTGACCACGCCCGGGGCCGGCCGCCGGACCACGGACAGCGCGAACAGCGCGGCCGGCCGGCCGGAGAAGGCCCGGTAGCTATCGAACAGGCTGGGCTGGTAGAGGCCCGAGCCCGCGCCGATCTCGGTCACCGCGTCCTCCGCGGCGGTCCCCGCGATCGAGCCGGTGCCGCCCCCGTTGACGAAGCGCAGCGGCGTCACCTCCTGCACCGCGGCCACGATGGCCGCGCGCCGCCGGGCCAGTTCCGCTGCGGACCGGCGCTGCATCTGCCGCACAGCCAGGGCGTAGACGGGCCGCCCCGGCGGCTGGTCCCCGACCCCGGCGATCTGCGCCTCATAGGCCATCAGCCCAGCCAGCCGGAGCCCGGGCCGGGCCGCGATGTCCCGGGCCAGGGCCGCTGCCTGCGCCGGGGTGCGCACCGGCGAGCGGCGCGCCCCGGCGCGGATCATGCCGCCCAGGCCGACGAAGGACGTGTCGATGTCCAGGCCGACCTGGACCGGCGCCGGATCGGCCACGGCCGCGGCGGCCTTCTCGATGATGTCGAGCTGGTCCGGCGAGTCGACCATCACGGTGATCGCGGCGGCCGCCGCCGGGTAACTCGCCAGCCGGCTGAGCGCCGCACGGTCGGTGGTGGGGTAGGCGACCACGATGTCGTCGCTGACGCCCAGCCCGGCGAGCCACAGCGCCTCCGGCAGGGTGAAAGCCAGGATGCCGCGGAACCCGGTCGTGCCTAGGACCTGCTCGAGCACCGCGCGGCAGCGCACCGACTTGCTGGCCACCCGGATCGGCTTGCCCGCCGCCCGCCGGGTCATGCCGGTGGCGTTGGCCCGCAGCGCCGCCAGGTCAACCACCGCGAACGGCGGCTCCAGGCCGGCCGTGGCCGCGTTGTACCGGGCCAGGTCCGCGGGGCCAGGCGGCTCTCCCGGGCGGCCGGCTGGGCTCATTCAGCCTCTTTGGTCAGCGCGGTGTACTCCTCGGGGGTCAGCAGGCCCGCCGGATCATCAGCCATCCTGATCCTGACCAGCCAGCCGGCCCCGTAAGGATCGGTATTGACCAGCCCCGGGTCGTCGTCGATCTCCGGGTTGGCCTCGATCACCTCGCCATCCACCGGCGAGTACAAGTCGGAGACCGATTTCGTGGACTCCACCTCGCCGAAGGGCTCGCCCGCGGTCACCGCCGTTCCCGGCGCGGGAACCGACACGTACACGACGTCGCCGAGAGCCTGCTGGGCAAAGTCGGTGATGCCGACCGACGCGACAGTGTCGTCGATGGCCACCCACTCATGCTCCGCGGTGTAGCTCAGGTTTTCCGGAACAGTCATCTGGTCGCTCTCCTGGGATCTGCTGCCCCGCCGGGCCAGGCCGCCCGGGGGGAAGTCATCGAGGCCGATCTTGGGTCCGATGGTAGAAGGGCAGCGGGGTGATCAGGGCCGGCTCGGCGCGGCCCCTGATGTCCACCGTGAGCCGCCCGCCCGCGGTCCCGGCCGGCCCGGTCTCCTCCGGCGCCGCCCCGTCCGGGCCAGCCCCGGTCCCGGCGGCGCCCGCGGCTGCCACCCCGGGCTCGACGTAGGCCATGGCGATGGGCACGCCCAGGGTGGGGGAGGGGGCGCCGCTGGTGACCGTGCCGCCCGGCTGCCCGTCCCACAGGACCGGGTACCCGTGCCGGGGGACGCGGCGGGTCCCGCTGCGCAGGCCGACCAGGACCCGGCGCGGGGGGGCCTGGGCCGCGGCCGCAAGGGCGGCCCGACCGACGAAATCCCCCGGCTTGTCCAGCTTGACCACCCGGCCGAGGCCGGCGTCGAACGGGGTCGTGTCCGGTCCGAGCTCGTTGCCGTACAGCGGCATCCCCGCCTCCAGCCGGAGCGTGTCCCGGGCGGCCAGTCCCGCGGGCACCAGGCCCGCCGCAGTGCCGGCCCCGGACAGCGTCCGCCAGATGTGCTCCGCGTCCCCGGCCGGCTGAACAGCTCGAACCCGTCCTCGCCCGTGTACCCGGTCCGGGCGAGCAGGATCTCGCGGCCGGCCACGGTGCCCCGGTGGCTGGTGTAGTACTTCACCCCGTCCAGGGCCACGTCGGTGAGCGGGCCGAGGATGCCGGCCGCCGCCGGGCCCTGGATGGCGATCAGCGCGTAGGCATCAGTCTGGTCGGTGATCCGCGCGTCGTGGCCGTCCGCCCGCTCGCGCAGCGCGGCATCGACCACGCCGGTGTTGGACGCGTTGGCGACGACCAGGAACTCCTGGTCGTCCAGCCGGTAGACGATCAGGTCGTCGAGCACGCCGCCGTCCGGCGCGCAGATCATCGTGTAGCGGGCGCGGCCGGGCGCCATCGACGACGGCTGGCCGACCAGCGCGTAGTCGAGGGCGGCGGCGGCCCCGGGACCGGCGACCAGGATCTCGCCCATGTGTGACAGGTCGAACAGGCCCGCGCGGCCCCGGACGGCCTGATGCTCCGCGGTCTCGCTGCGGTACCGCAGCGGCATCAGCCAGCCGGCGAACCCGGTCATCGAGGCACCCAGCTGCTCATGCACGGCACGCAGCGGTGTCTGCCGCAGCTTCGCAGCGTCAGGCGTGGTCATCCGAGGCTCTCCAGGGGCTGCCGGGCGGTGGCCGGTGCGGGAGGCCGGGCTCCGGGCGGGACGCAGCCGGCGGGCCGCACGGCTGCGCCGCTTACTCAGGTGAAGCGGGCCCGGTCAGCATACCGGCTGACCCCGGCCCCGGTCGCGCCGATGCCCGGCCCTCCCGCTGCGGGGCGGGGTCACGCCGGCGCCCAGCGTCGCGACCCCGCTACGGAACGTCCCGGCCCGGAAATCTACCATCGGGCACCATGAGTACCGCCTCGGCCGCCGTGCTGACTGACCTCACGCTGGGCCTGGACCTGGCCGGCGTCGCGGCCAACGCGCTGCTGGGCGCGGTCAAGGCCCGGGAACGCCAGCTCGACCTGTTCGGGGTGGCCGTGGTGGCCATCGCGTCCGGCCTCGCGGGCGGCATGATCCGGGACGTCCTGCTGCAGCGCGGCCCGCCGCTGGCGCTGATCCATCCCGCCTACCTGCTCACCGCGCTCGGCGGCACGGCGCTGGTCTACCTGGTGGCGGGCCAGCAGCGGCTGTGGCAGCACGCGTACCTCTACGTCGACGCCCTGGCCCTCGGCTGCTGGGCCGCCACCGGCGCCGCCCTGACCCTTGCGTCCGGGCTGGGGTGGCTGGCCGCGATCTTCCTGGGCACCGTCACCGCGGTGGCGGGCGGCATCACCCGCGACGTGCTGCTGCGCGAGGTGCCGATCGTCTTCGGCGGCAACACCTTGTACGCCACCTGCGCCGTGCTGGCCAGCGCGGTGCTCGTGGTCATCACCGAGGCCGGGTACCCGGCCGCCGGGACCATCGCGGCCACCCTGACCGGGGCCGGGCTGCACAGAATCGCCCCCAGCAGCCTCAGCCACCAGGGCTACGGCTGCGGTCGGCGCTGCAGCCGGGCGAGTTCCCGTTCCGCCGCGGCGGCGGCTACGGTGCCGGAGACCATCCGGTGGACGAGTTCCTTGCCCTGGGAGACCAGGTCGAGCCGGGCCAGTCCGGGCTGACGTGCACGGTCGCCGTGTACCGGGACCCGCCCGGATGGGCCACCGACAGCACCGCCCCCTCAGTGATGGCCAGCAGGTCAGCCCGGGCTCCGTAAGCGGCGCCCACCGACCGGACGGTGTCCCGGAGTTCGAAGGCGCCCTCCGCGCTGTTGCGCAGCAGGAACCGGGTGAGCTGGGTCAGCAGCCGGTCAACAGCCGGGACGTCCCCCTCCGGCCCTACCGCGTCCGGGGGCCCGGTGCCCGGACCCGGAACCGCCGCGTTCCCCATGCCTCCCCCTTCCCCCTGCAGCCCGGCCGGCCCGGCGGCCCGGCCGGTCCCGGGCGGGCCGCTCCGGCGGGCGGATGGCCCGCCGCGGCCGCCGCCATGCTGAACGGCCAGTCAGTTCCAGGGTGCTGATCCGGGGGTGGCCACTGAGTAGATACTGCCCAGTTGCGGGCAAGTCTGTCACTTACGGTGACGAGAACCTGATATCGGCACTCATGTCTCGTCAAGTACGTTTCCCCTGCGCTTGTGACCGGGTATGCATTTTTCGGAGTATCACGGCGCCGGCTGAGTCGTCGGCTAACGAGCCCCTCAGGACCCTTCGTAGCTGGTCGGGTCCGTGTTGGGCGGGACCTGTGTCCCGTCCGGAATCGAGGGGGTTCGATCATGGCGCTCAGCGCCAAGGCGGCAGCACGGTACGTGCTCGCCGCCGCAGCGGCCATCGTCCTGCCCGCCAGCATCGTCGCTGCGGCGTCCATTGCCCATCCCGCTGATCACTCAGTGTCACGGCATGCGGTCCGGGCGGCCTCCGGGGCCGCCGGGGGGGCATCCGGCAGCCTGGCCCAGCCCGGGCCGGCGGTGATGCGCCCGGCGTCGGTGGCCCCGCGCGGGGCGTTCGACCGGATCCTCAGCGCGCGGCAGGCGGCGTCGGCGGCCCAGGCGTGTGCCGGGTACGCCACCTACGCAGGGTTCACGAACAACGCCACCAACGACGAGCTCGTCACGGCCAGCGCTGTCTGCGTCGCCGAATCCGGCGGCCAGCCCACCGTGTACTACTGCAACCCGACCGGCCAGGACGGTTACTACCCGCCGGTGAGCTGCTCGGGGATGTATGACCGGGGGCTCTGGCAGATCGACAACCAGGCCTGGACCTCGATCACCGACACGTGCGCGTTCGCGGCCAAGTGCAACGCGGACGGGGCGTACACCATCAGCCAGCGCGGCACGAGCTTCTCTCCCTGGGCCACGTACACCAGCGGGGCCTACTCCAACTACCTGACCGCCGCCCAGTCCGCCGTGCGGGCCCTGCGCGGCGGGACGCTACCCAGCGGCGTGACCGGCGTCTGCCTGTCCCGGGTGGGATACACCCAGAATGCCCTGGCGATCACCAGCACCTGCGGCAGTGGCACCGGGCGGCAGCAGTGGCGCGCCGCCCGCCGGGCGATCCGCGACGGCACCTACTGCCTCGCGGTCGCGTCGCCGGGCAGGACGGCGGCGGTTCATCTGCGCCGGTGCAACGGGAGCAGCTACCAGCAGTGGACCGCCCTGGGCAACGGCCTGCTGCGCAACGCCCTGGGGGGCCGGTGCCTGCGCGATCCGGGCGGCACCCTCACCCCCGGGACCCCGGTCAACGTGGGCTCGTGCATCCTGACCGCGTCCCGCATGTGGTGGCTGCCGTAAGCCCCGTCCGGCCTCCGGCTGTGCCGCATCCAGCGGCACGCCTGCTCGCTCGTCCGGGCCTGTGCCGCATCCAGCGGCACAGATTAGGCTCGCCGGACATGGGACTGCTTTCTGAGGATGACATCGGCACCGAGCTCGCCAGCCTGCCGGCCTGGACCCGGGCGGGGGACAGCATCACCTGCCTGGCCACCCTGGCTGACTTCAAGACCGCCATGCTCTACACAGGGGCGGTGGCCTACCTGGCCGAGCAGGCCAACCACCATCCCGACGTGCTGATCCAGTGGAACAAGGTGACGTTGACGTTGTCCACGCACTCGGCGGGCGGCCTGACCGGAGCCGACTTCGCGCTGGCCCGTCAGATCAGCGCCCTGCCCTGACCACCCGGCTGCTGGCGCCCCTGCAGCCGTGATCCCGGGCGGCGGCCTCCGCCGGCTCTCCGTGACCGGCACCTTCGTCCTGGGCGGCGCTACGCCCCCGGGAAGCGCCGCCCAGTGGACGAAGGTCCCCCTCGGCTTTCGCGTCTCTCCGCCTCCCGTTCCATGCCCGCAGCCGCCGCCCTACGGGGCGGAGCGGCCGGCCAGGCACGGCGAGGAGGCGACCCCCACCAGTGACGCGCGGTCCCCCCGTAAGCCAGGGGAGTTCCAGTTATACACTCTGCGTTCCTGTAATCACAGTTCGTTACCAGATTGAAGCCGACTCGCAGGTGTGAGATGCGCGGTGCCTGAGTGCGCGGGAGTCTGCCCGGTTACGTCAGGGGCCGAAGTCGCAGTCCAGATGCTTGATGCCGTTGATGAAGCTGGACAGCAGCCGGTCGGGCGGCCCGGCGGCGCGAATGCCGGGGACCCGGCCCAGCAACTCACGGAGCGCGACGCTGATCTCCCGCCGGGCCAGGTGGGCGCCCAGGCAGAAGTGCGGCCCGGCGGCCCCGAAACCGACGTGCGGGTTGGGGGAGCGGCTGATGTCGAACCGGGCCGGGTCGGCGAACACGGTCTCGTCGTAGTTGGCCGACCAGTAGAACAGGGCCACCTTGTCGCCCTCGCGGTAATCGTGCCCGTTCATCGTGTGGTCGCGGGTGAGGGTCCGTCGCATGAACATCACCGGCGACGCCTGCCGGACGATCTCTTCCACCGCCCCGCCCAGCCTGGCCTCCAGGTCCCCGGTCAGCAGCGCACGCTGCTCCGGGTGGTCGGTCAGGAGGATCAGCGCGTGCGAGATCGCGTTCCGGGTGGTCTCGTTGCCGGCCACTACGAGCAGGATGAAGAACGAGGCCAGTTCGGCGCTGGTCAGCTGTTCGCCGTCGATGTTCGCGGTGGCCAGCGCGGTGATCAGGTCGTCTTTCGGCTTCTCGAGCCGCGCGGCGCACAACTCGGTGACCAGGGCGGCGAGTTCCCCGCCCGCGGTCAGGATCTGGGCTACCGCCTCGTCCGCGTTCTCGCTGATGATGTCGGGGTCGTTGCCGGACAGGATCACGTTCGTGTCGTGCAGCACCATGGCGTAGCTGCTGTCCGGGAGGCCCATCATCTGGCAGATGATCGTGAGCGGCAGGCGCGCGGCCACGTGCTCCACGAAGTCGCATGGCCCGGTCTGCAGCAGGTCGTCCACCATGCGGGCCGCAGCCTGCTGCACGTCGTCCTCGAACTTGCGGATCATCCGGGGGGTGAAGGCCCGGGACACGATCCGGCGCAGCCGGGCATGCCGCGGGTCATCCATGTTGATCATGGAGCCGAAGTACTCGTTGAACTCGACGGGCAGGTTGACGATGCTTGTCGCGCCCTTCCCGGAGCAGAACACATCCGGATTCCGGCTCGCCTCGACCACGTCCGCGTGCCGGACCAGCGCGTAATACCCCTCCCCGGAGGTCGCGAACGGCACGTCCGGGTCGGCGAAGAACGGCGGCCGGGGAAGGCTGCGCAGCCCGGCGAACGCATCCCGCCGCTGGGGCAGCGGAAGACCCCAGAACTCCGACGCGGACAGATCGACGCCGCCGGGTACCGGGGCGCCAGGGACCGCTGCGGGGGGCTCAGCTGGGGGCACGGGCGACCGCCTTGTCCTCGGAATCGCGCGGCGAGAATCTCACCCGGTTCATCGTCGCACATGCGGCCGGGCCGGCGGAAGCGCGATCATGCCCGATCGCCGGCCCTTTCCCGGGAAGTACCGGGAAGGGCCGGTGATCATTGGCGGTATTGGCTTTTTATGCCGGGCCAGTCATATAGCAGGAACCTCGACCCAGAACCGTGTGTCATTGCTGAGGTTGGCCGAGCTGGAGTTGAGCTGCGCCTCGATCCAGTCGACCGCCGTCACGTATTCGCTGATGACGCTCTGATTGGGGTTGGACAGCCCACTGGTCCCGTCGCGCTGCCCGGCGAACCAGAGGGTCAGCCCGTAATGGCTCTGGCCCTGCTTGATACACGACACATCCTGTGACAGGTTGCTGTTGAGCGCCGCGCCGTCGTTGTACTGGCTGGCGCTCTGCCCCGCGAACTGGCTGCATGAGGTGCGCAGCATGTACCAGTTCTGCTTGAAGATGCCGAAGTTGGCTGAGTCGCCCGTTTTCCCGTCGCCGTAGGGGTAACTGGACGCCTGCATGGTGTCGGTCTCCAGCATGGCCACGGCGAGGTCGAGCACGCTGGCGCCGGCCGCGAGGACCTGCTGCTTGCGGGCGCCCAGGCCGCCGATGGTGTACGAGCCGCAACTCATCCCGGACGGGCAGGTGAGGGCGCTGGCGGCCGGCGCCGATAAGGTCAGCGCACTCGCAGCCATTGTGGCCACAAAGGTGGCCAGGATAATGATCACTTTCATGTGAGCCTCTATTTCTCCGACGTGGCCATATGTCATCACTTAACCGGTTCAGTGTCAATTAGATACTGGATAGTAATATCGGCTGATGAAACTTTCATGGCGGTCTCCGTGCTCAGTCCCGGCCGGCTGCGGACCGGGCCGAAAAACTTGGGCCCGGAATTCCCCCTTCCGGTCTCCTTACTGCCTCCTGGCCGCGGCGGATACGCTGAGGTGCGTGAGACGGGCCGCCGTATTGCTGGTGATAGCCGTGCTGGCCACCGCCTGCGCGGCCGGTGGCGCCCCGGCCCAGCGTGGATCGGTCCCCGCGTGCACCGCCGCTGCGGTGCAGGCCATCGCTCATCACGTCACGCCGGCCACCCTCCCCGCCGGATGCCGCGGCCTGCACCGGGCTCAGCTGAACCTCGCCCTGGGGCGGGCCGTGTTCGACGTGGCGGGCGCCGGCCGTCACAAGGTGGCCTGGCGGCGGGGCGCGGCCATCGCCGGAGCCCGGCTGGCCAGGCTGATCGAGTCCCTGCCCCGGCCTGCGGCACCGGCCCGGCCCGGCGGGGGCCGCCCGGCTCCATCCCGGGCCGCCCCGGCAGGCGGCGGGGCGGATGGCCTGGTCACGCTCGCGGCGTGGCTACTCACCGTGGGCAGCGGGGCCTTCATGCTGGTGCGCTGGATCAGGCACGGCGGCCTGCGCCCGCGGGCCGGCCGTGGCCGGCTGGCTCCCGCGGTCACCCTCGGGCACACCGGCGCGGCCAGCACCGGACTGCTGGTCTGGATCGGCTACCTGGCCACCGGGTGGACCGGGCTGGCCTGGCTGGCCGTGGGTGTCCTGCTGGCCGTGATCGGGCTCGGCATGGCCACGCTGACCGTGTGGACGGCCCAGGCGTCCCGCTCCCGCCCCGGCCCGCCGGCTCCAGAGCCCGGGCCGCCGCGGCGGCCGTGGGGTGGTCTGCGCATCATCGTCCCGATCGGGCACGGCCTGACCGCCAGCGCGACGATCCTGCTCGCCCTGCTCACGGTGCTGAGCGCGCGGTGAGTGTCCCGCCCGCCGCCATCCGCCTTCTCCCCGGCTGGCCCGCAGGTCATTCGGCGCATAGTCTCCATTCATGAGCGAGACGCTGCCCCTGTTCCCGCTCGGTACCGTCCTCTACCCGGGATTGCTGCTCCCGCTGAACATCTTCGAAGAGCGGTACCGGCAGCTCGTCCATGACCTGCTGGACGGGCCGGAACCCCGGCGGTTCGGCGTCATCGCGATCCGCAAGGGCCGGGAAACCGGCGTGGACGGGATCTCTGCGCTGCACGAGATCGGCTGCACCGCGACGCTGCGCGAGGTAGCCGAGCAGGAAGACGGCGGGTTCCACCTGGTCACCCTGGGCACCCAGCGGTTCCGGCTGGTGTCGCTCGACGACACGCAGCCGTACCTGCAGGGCGAGGTGGAGCTGCTCGACGAGGAGGTCGGCGACGAGGCGGCCGCCGGGCTCGCGGCGCAGGCGGTGCAGCGCGGCTTCCGCGGCTACGTCGAGGCCCTGGCCAGCCAGGAAAGCGTCGAGGTCACCGCGCCCGAACTGCCGGATGAGCCGTTGCTGCTGTCCTACCTGGTGGCCGCGTCAATGATCCTCGACCTGCCGGTCCGCCAGCAGTTGCTGGCCGAACCGGACGCGGAGCAGCGGCTCGGTGCCGAGCGCGCACTGCTGGCCCGGGAGACGACGATGCTGCGCTCGCTGACCGCCACGCCCGCCCCCGACCTGCGCAATACGCCCGTACAGCCCGAACTGATCCTCGCGGCGGCCCGGTCACCGGCACCCGGTGGTAAGAGCGGTCAGCGCCGGGCCCAGCGGGGCATCCAGGGTGAGCGTGGCCTGGGCGTCCCCGCGGGTCGCGCCCTGGTTGATGATCGCGACAGGGATGCCGAGCTTCGCCGCGTGCCGGACAAAGCGGTAGCCCGACATCACGGTCAGCGAGGAACCGAGAACCAGCAGCGCTCGCGCCGCACTGACCAGTGCGTAGCAGTCGGCGACCCGGCCCGGCGGCACGTTCTCGCCGAAGAAGATCACGTCGGGCTTGAGTGCGCCCGCGCAGCGCAGGCAGTCCACGACCTGGAAGTGATCCGTGGCCCCGTCGTCCAGCACCGCGTCGCCGTCCGGGTTGACCTGCCGGGCCTGGGCGTCCCAGGCGGGGTTCGCGGCGCGCAGCCGCTGATCCAGCTGGGCGCGCGGCGTCCGCTCCCCGCAGCCGAGACAGATGACCCGGCTGAGGCTGCCGTGCAGCTCGATGACGTCCCGCGCGCCGCCCTGCTGGTGCAGCCCGTCCACGTTCTGGGTGATGATCCCGCCGAGCAGCCCGCTCCGCTGCAGCTCGGCCACGGCGCGGTGCCCCTGGTTCGGGACGGCCCGGGCGATGTGCCGCCAGCCCAGGTGACTGCGCGCCCAGTACCGCTGCCGGGCCGCGGGGGCGCCGGTGAACGTCTGGTAGGTCATCGGCTCGGCCCGCCGGGCCAGCCCGGTCGGCCCGCGGTAGTCCGGGATGCCGGACTCGGTGGACAGCCCCGCCCCGCTCAGCACGACGACCCCGCCCGCCCCGACCAGACCCGCAATTTCCCTAACGGAATCCGCCGGACCTCCGCCAGGCCGGCGGCCGTCCGGAAAGTCCCTCGGGGTCAGCGGCAGCCTCAGTCACGCTTCCATGGTGCCCTACTGTCCGGGGGGACGACCCCCTGGACCCCCCGCCATTCGCTGCCGGAGAGACACGCCTGCGGCGCGCCGCTCTGCTTGTCCGGGGGGACGACCCCCTGGACCCCCCGCCATTCGCCGGCCGGAGAGACACGCCGCGGCGCGCCTCCCCTCACCGGCAAATACGCCTGGCGAGCGGGGCACGCCTGCTGCGCGCGCTCTGCTCGCCGGCAGCCGCGCCCGTAGTCCGGCCAGCGGCACCCGCGAGCCGCCGGCGTGCTACCCGGGGAGTCGCCCCCGGCGAGCAGCGCCTGCGTGATCAGCTCTGGATGGGCTTGCCGAGGTTCACGCCTTTGCCGCCGGTGGCCAGCGAGGCCGCGCCGTAGAAGACGTAGACCCCGACCGCGGCGAAGGCCAGCACGACGTAGCCGCCGGTCTTCAGCAGGCCGGTCGAGGCTTCCTCGGTGCCGAGCAGCACCAGCAGCAGGGCCACGTCCACCAGCACGAAGATCAGCGTGAAGGCGAGCGGCAGCCGGAGCGTGGCCAGGGTGAGTACCACGACGATGACCAGCCAGGAGATCAGGAACAGCTCCTGGGTGGAGGCAGCGGCCAGGGCGGTGATGCCGAACCAGCCGCGGATGAGCCCGAGCACGAGCACCGCGTAGCTCAGCCAGAACCCGGAAAAGATGCCGAAGATGCTGGCCACGGCGCTCTGGCCGATGGCCGCGCTCCAGATCGTGGCGATGAACAATCCGGCCGAGGTGGCCGCCAGGATGATGGGCAGGGAGGCGCCGACCGCCGTGGGCGGCACCACGCCTACCAGGACCAGGCCCAGGGCGACCGACCCCACGATGAAGCTCGGCAGGCCCAGCATGGCCGGGTCGCCGGCCAGGGGCGCCAGCACGGGGACCGGGTCCCCCGCGATTTCCGTTTCTGTGGCGGAGGCGGATCCGGCAGAGTTACTGGTGGATGCTTCGAGTTCGGTCATCGGCTGCTCCTTCGCAGGAAACGCACGAGGCCGGCAAACTGCGCGGGCCATTGCACAATGCGTACCTCCGCGTGGTAGACGGGTGGTTCTCACTTTGAGCCAGCCCCGCCCGCGAGCCTGCGGTTTTAGTCCCCGGGGGGTGAGTGCGTGCCGTGTGGCCGTCCTGGCCGGCGGGTCACGTGGGCACACCAGTGGGGCGGGTGTGCCGCCGCGCGCCAGCCCCATCGTGGCGCGCCGGGCTCCGCTCCGCCTGCCCTGCGCGTCGGGAACATGCTGCGGGGTGGGTACTTTTGAGTGGTATGAGGACGTTGCACAGTCAAGGCCGCCCGGCTGAGCGACCCCAGCCGCCGCCGCCGGCCGTCCCGGGGTGAACCCGGTGACGGCGGACCCGTACGCGGCCGCCGCTGGCCTGGTCTCCCGCTCGGCGGCGGCGTATGCGTCGAGCATCCCCGAGCACCCGGCCGACGAGGGTTTCTTTGGTCCGAGGAGCGTCGCCTGGCGGGTGAGTGCCGACCTGTCCAGCCCCGTGGCCGGGCTCCGGGCGCTGCACCTGCAGGCGCTGCACCCGCTGGCCATGGCCGGCGTGGACCAGCACAGCGACTGGCGCCAGGATCCGGTCGGACGGCTGGCCGCCACTCACGCCTACCTGGCCACGGTGACGTTCGGCGACCGCGGCTCGGCGGAGCGGGTCGCCGCCCGGGTGCGCCGCATCCACGAGCACGTCCGGGGCGTGGACAGCGTCACCGGGCAGGCCTACATCGCCAGTGATCCCGCTCTGCTGCTCTGGGTGCACGCCACGTTCGTGGACTCCGGGATCGCCGCGGCCGCGCTGTTCGGGACGCCGCTTCCGGCGCCCGACGCCGACCGCTTCGTGGCCGAGATGGTGACCGAGGCCGAGCTGGTGGGCGTGCCCCGCGAGCTCGTCCCGGCCAGCACCGCGGACCTCGACGCCTACATCACGTCGGTCCGCCCCGAGCTGCGCTGCACGCCCGCGGCCCGCGAGTCCATGGCCTACCTGCTTGACCCGCCCGGGCTGGACGAGGACATGGCGGAGATCTGGCTGGACGTGCGGGACGCCGCCGTCGCCGCGCTGCCCGGCTGGGCGCGCGACATGTACGGGTACCCCCCGCCGACGCCGCCGATGACCGACGAGCGCCGGGCCGGGATCCACCAGGCGCTCGGGGTGCTCGACACGGTGTTCCTCGCCGAACCCGGCGTCCTCGAGGCCCGCCAGCGGATCGCGCTGCGGGTCGCGTGCGGCGCGGACCCGCGTGAACAAGAAGCTGGTCGCCGCGATCTCGATGGCCGCGGGACTCGCTGGGCTGGCCGTCCTGGCCCGCCGGGTCGGGAGGCTGCGGCTGACCCGCGGCCGGGCCGCGGTGCAGCTGGTGATCCGTGGCGGCCTGCGCTACGCGGGCAGCGCGCCGCGCCTGTTCGCCGCGGCCGGCGAGCACCGCCAGCAGCTCCGCAACGATCTCGCCCTGCAGACCGCCGAGGACGTGGCCACCACCCTGGGCGCGATGAAAGGCGTCCTGATGAAGATCGGCCAGATGGCCAGCTACGTGGACGACGGCCTGTCACCCGCCGTCCGCCGCACGCTCAGCCGGCTGCAGGACAGCGTCCCGCCGATGAGCGCGGACCTCGCCGCGGGCGTCATCCGCGCGGAGCTGGGCCTGCCGCCCGAGGAGGCGTTCGCCCGCTGGGACCCCGAGCCAATCGCGGCCGCGTCCATCGGGCAGGTGCACCGGGCGATCACCCACGACGGCCGCGCGGTCGCGGTCAAGGTTCAGTACCCGGGCATCGCCGAGACCATCGCGGCGGACCTGGGCAACGTCGCGCTGCTGCGCCGGATGCTGCGTATCACCGCGCCGGCCCAGGACGTGGACGGGCTCATCGAGGAACTGCGCGACCGGGTTCTGGAAGAGCTGGACTACCGGCGGGAAGCGGAGAACCAGCGGCTGGTGGCGGCGTACTACGACGGGCATCCCACGATCGGAGTGCCGAAGATCATCGACGAGCTGTCCACCCAGCGCGTGGTGACCAGTGAGCTGGCCGACGGCGCCCGCTTCGCCGAGCTGGCCCAGTGGTCCCAGCATGAGCGAGACCTCGCGGCGGAGACGATCTACCGGTTCACCTTCCGCAGCCTCTATGACCTGCACGCCTTCAACGGCGACCCGCATCCCGGCAACTACCTCTTCCACGGTGGCGGCCGCGTGACGTTCCTCGACTTCGGCCTGGTCAAGCACTTCAGCCCGGAGGAGCTGCGGCCGCTCGTGGACATGGTCCGCTACCTGTGCGTGGAGCACGATCCGGAAGGCTTCCGGGCCGGCATGGTGCGACGCGGGCTTCCTGCGCGCCGGACGCCCCGCTGAGCACCGAGACCGTGGTCGAGCACATGGCGGTGTTCTACGACACGGTCCGCCGGCCGGGGCCGCGGACCATGACCGGGGACTACGCCTCCGCCGTGGTGCGCCGCTTCTTCGACGTGCGCAGCCCGCTGGCCCAGTGGGTGAGCGTGCCGCGGTCCTACGTCATCCTGCAGCGCATCAACCTGGGGCTGTTCGCGATCCTGGGCGAGCTCACCGCCACGGCGGACTGGCGCGGCATCGCCGAGGAGATCTGGCCGTTCATCCAGGGGCCGCCCACGACGCCGATGGGGGAGGCCGAGGCCGCCTGGCGGGCCGGACGGACCCCGGCGGCCACCGAGCCGGCCGCCTGACGACACGCCGTGTGACCAGCTAAGTCCTTATGCGTGATGGAACGTCTTCAATCCGGCGTGACACGTGCGTGGTTATCGCAGCTGAGTGGCCGGTGCGCCTGCGGCGGGCTAGCTGCGGGGTCCATACTTGTAGAGATGAAACCAGCCCGCGCCGCGACCCGGCGTTACCTGCCCGGAAGTCCCTTCAACAACCCCCCGGTTTCCGCCCGGTGAAGGAATTCGCCGCGGGGGACCAGGTCACCCACGACCGCTATGGCCTCGGCCGGGTCCTCACCGCCGACGAGTCCGGCGTCTTCGTGGACTTCGGCACTCAGCAGGAGCGGATCGCCGCCCCGTACACCAAGCTGACCAAGCTCTGACCTGCCGGCTTACTGAGCTCGTGCCCCTGGCGCTCGCCCGCCCGGCGTTCAGGGACCCGTGACCGGCTGGTCTGCTGGTGCTGCCGCCCGGCGGCCGCCGGCCCGGTGCCTGTGGTCCGGGCGACTGATGCGGTGCCGGGTGATTGAGCCGGGCCCGGCGGGCACCGCGGCCGAAGCGCCCCGGCCGCTGACCCGGGATCGTCGCGCCGCGGGCTGGGCGCCGTACCCGGTGAACCTGGCCGCATCGCCGGCCGCGTCGTGGATCGCGGCAGGCCAGGTGGCCAGCGCGAGCACAACTGGCCCGCGGATTCCTTCGATGGCCGTGATCGTGCAGGCCACCGTGGCCGTCCCCGCCTCCACCTGAACCCAGCCCGCGTCCCGGGACGGGCCCAGCGTCAGCGGCGTTCCCGCCGCCCTCCCGGCCGCCGCGAGGCACGCGGTGATGGCGCGCATCCGCGCCGCGACCCTGTCCGGAGGCTCCCCGGTCCGCTCACGCAGTTGCCGGGTCAGTGACCCGGGCTGGTTCTCGTTGCGGCTATTGCGCCGGTCCGTGCGGCCGTCCGCACTGTCCGCGGGGAGCGGTACCACCGGTCCCGGCCGGCTGCCCGGCGGGCCAGCCGTGGCGGAAGCCCAGTAACACGCCACCGGCATGCTTGCCCGGGCGGTCAGCTGGTAGCCGGCCAGCGGGCCGAGCCCGGTGGCCGCGTCCAGCCACGGCACGCCGTCCGCCCGGGGCTGCCGGTCCTGCCCAGGCTGGCCGCAGCTCACCGTGATCCGGAGCGCCGGGTCGAGGCCGAACTCCGCCGCCCAGCCTTCCAGCGCGGCCGCGAGCAGGGTGGGGTGCCAGGGCGCGGCGGCCTCGAGCGGCCCCACGTCCCGCAGCCGCAACCCGGACACGGCCAGCACGGTATGCCCGGCCGCGTCTACCGCGGTCACCTCCCATGCCCCGGCGGGGCTGCCCTCGCCGCGCGGCCCGGACCTGCACCGCCCCGCGGACTTCCGCGCCGGAGACGGTGAGCGCGGCGAACCCGGCCGGGAGCATCCGGCGATGCGGGACACAGGCCTGCAGCATGTGCATGACCGCGTCGTTCAGCCCCGGGCTGCCCAGGACCAGCGGCACGTCCGTGCCGGGGGCGCCGCTGAGCTCTGAGCCCGCAAACCATGGCCGGTCGTCGGCCCCGCGGACCAGCGCCGAGCAGGACCGCGAGGTCACGTCGGGCAGGAACGCGACCCGGCGGAACGGCCCGGCCTGGAAGAACACCGGCCCGTACAGGTCGGTGCCGTCCACGATCCCGCCCGCGGAGGCCACCGTCAGCCCCAGTCCGGGCCCGGGCCGCGGCGCGGCGGGCCGTTCCGGCGGCTCCGCGGCGGTCCGGGCCGGCGGCTCCGGCTCCGGCCCCAGCGGGAACAGGGCCCGGAAATGATCGACCTGGAAGCCGCTGTCCGCGCAGCGCAGCACGGTCTCCACCGCGCCCGCGCGGCGCAGCGCGCAGATCCGCAGGGTGGTTTCCTGGTCGCCGGGCAGCAGGACCACGGGCGCGTCCATCCGGGTCCCGGCCAGCCGCCGCAGCGGCCGCCCGGCCAGCACCGACGCTGCCTCGGCCATCGCCTCCAGCGCGATGGCCAGCGGCAGCACCATAAGGCCGTCGATGTGGTGATCGGCCAGGTACGGGTCGGTCCGGGGGGAGATCTCCGTGTCGGCGACCAGTTCCACGCCCGGGTAGTACACCCGCGGCGCCGTAAGGAACCGGCCACGGATCTCCGCGGGCCGGTCCGGGCCCGCTGCCGCTGCTCCGGGGGCCAGTTCTCCGGGAGCTGGCGTCTCCGGGACCTGGCTCTCCGGGCGCGGTGGCGTTCAGGCGGCCATGCATCGCCACCCGGCCGGGCGTGTCGGTCCCGGCGAGCAGGGCCAGCAGCAGCCGGCTCACCTCATCCGCGGCGTCGTCGTCCGTGCCTAGCGGCTGGGGACCGGCCAGCTCAGCCACCCGGACCTGGTCGCTGCGGCCGGGCCAGGGCCAGTCCGCGTGCAGGATCCGGCAGCCAGGCAGGCTGGACTTCAGCCGGCGGGCCTGCTCGGCCAGCGCGGAGGCGGCCAGCGCCGGAGCGCAGTGCCGGGCCGCGCCGTAACGGGCCGGCACCGTGCCCACGGTGACCAGCACGCGGAGGCCGGCCGCGCTGACCGCGCCCAGCACGTTGCTGAGCCCGTCCGACTGCCGGGCGATCTGCGCACCTAGTTCATCACCGGACAGGGCGAGGCACTCGCGCAGCGGGCCGGTGCTGGCCGCGTGGACCACCGCGGTCACCGGGCCGACCCTCTGCTCCACGCTGGCGATGGTCGTCTCGGCCTCGTCAGGGTCGCAGAGATCGGCCGGCACGTAGCTCACGTCCGCACCCGCGCCGCGCAGGACGGCCACCCCCATGCTGATGGCGGCCCCCTCGCCGGGGCCGGCCGTACCGGCCAGGACCAGCCGGGCGCCGCAGCCGGCCAGCACGCGGGCGGCGGCCAGCAGGTCCCGGGTGCCCCCGCCGCTGATCAGGACGACGTCGGCCGGGCCGAGCGAGCCCCGGGGCAGGGCGCCTGGCGACGCAGCCGTGGCGGGCTCCCGGTACCCGCCGGCCTCTGGTTCACCGTCTTCGGGTTTACCGTCCCCGGGATCACTGGTCCCAGGCCCGCTGGTTTCCGGAGCCCTGGTTTCCGGAGCCCCGGCCTCCGGATTGATGGCCTCGGGATTGATGAGGTCCGGATCATCGGCTTCCGGATTCCCGGACTCCCCGGCCGCTCCGGCCCTCCCGGCCTCTCCAGCCCGGGAAGGTTCAGCGTCCTGGTCACTGGCCGGGCGGTCCGGGGCGGCCACCATGACCGGATCGCGCGGCTCACCCCTGGTGTCCAGCACCAGTTCCCGGAACTGGCCCGCCTCCGCGGCCGCGAAGCGCTGTGCCGCGAGCAGGCCGGCCATGCTGTTCGCGGTGCGGATCAGGGTGATGCCCAGCGAGGGATGCTCAGCGTGCAGGCTCGCGCAGAATCCGGCCAGCCCGGCGGCGGGGGTGATCACGACCAGTGTCCCGGCGGCCACCGCCTCCTGGGCCGCGGTCACCAGGGTGGCAGCGGCGTCGGGATCGGCCAGGTCGCCGATGACGGCTAGCACCCCGGTGGCCGCGGGATCGTCTTCGAACGCTTCCGCGGCCATCCGGCCGAAGGGCTGGCGGGTGGTCGCGTGCAGCTGCCAGGGCTCCTCCTCCACCGGCAGCACGGGGGACCCAGGGGCCCGCAGCTCCTCGGTGAAGCAGCGGATCCAGGGGCCGACGCCGGGGAACTCCTCCGCGTCCTGCGGGCGGTGCTGCGTTTCCGGCGGGCGGGCCGCACCGGCCCGGCCGTCCGGCCCGGTGCCGGGCAGGTCCGTCGCCGCGGGCGGATCGGCGGCCCCGGCCAGCCCGGCCGCGCGGGCCAGGATGGCGGCCCCGGCCGGGCTGGCCCCGGCCGCCGGTTCCCCGAGGGCAGCCAGCTCGGCGGTGGCCAGCGCATACGGGTTGGTGATGAAGGTGTGTTCCCGGGCCAGGTCGATCGGCCGGGACGGCCGGCCGGCCAGCAGCGGGGTGAGGCTGGTGACGGCGCCTGCGGCGAAGAGGGCGGCCGCCGCGTCCTGCGCGGCCGGGCCGCCGGGACCGGCCGCCAGGCTGACCCCCGGCACCTTGCTGCACCCGGCCGCGAGGGCGGCCATCGCCTGCCCCGGGCCGGTGTCAACCAGAAGGTCAGCTGCCGCGGCCGCCTCGGCGAGGGCCCCGGCGAAGCGGACCGGCGAGACCAGCTGATCGCACAGCAGGTCCGGGAGGCTATCCACGGACGTCACCTCGCGGCCGGTCACCGTGGAGATGAGCCGCCGTCCGGGGGCCGCGAACCTGACGCCGGCGAGCACGCCCCGCAGATGCGTGACGCGGTCTTCCATCGCCGGGGAGTGCAGTGCGTGCGGCACGTCCAGGACATACGCCTGGATGCCCGCGTCCGCCGCCCGGCGGGCCACGTCGTGCACCGCGTCCGCCGGGCCAGCCAGGACATGGCAACGGGGCCCGTGATACGCCGCGATGACCAGCTCACCGCCCGGCTGCAGCGCCAGGGCGGCGTCCGCGTCGGCGGCCAGGCAGATCATCGCGGTCCGGCGGGCGCCGGGTGCGGCCAGCACGGCGGCGCGCTGCGCCACGAGCGCCGCGGCGTCGGACTCGGCCAGGCTGCCCGCCCAGACCAGGCCGGTGATCTCGCCCACACCATGCCCGAGCGCCGCGGTCGCCCGCACACCCAGGGTGTCCAGCCAGCGCAGTGCGGACAGCGACGCCTGGACGATGGCGGGCTGGGATCCCGGGCCGGGCCAGTCCTGCCCGGCGGCCGTGGAGGACGCTTCCCCGGGGAACAGCAGGACCACCCGCCCGGCGGCACCGTCCGCGGCGAACAGCCCCGGACGCGCGGTCAGCTGGCCGGTGCGCAGGCGGGGCAGGAGCTCCGCGGCCTCCCGGCTGAGCCGGGCCAGCTCATCCTGGCTGGCCGTCACGACCGCGACCCGGACCGGGCCGCGGCCGGCCTGGCGGCCCAGCTGGCAGGCCAGGTCACCGAGCTCACTGTCGGACAGCCCCGCGGCAGCCCGGGCTATCCCGGCCAGCCGGGCCGCCACCGTCTCCCGGTCCGGGCCGCTGATGGCGAAGATCTCGGGCCGCGGCGCGCCGGGAACCGTCCAGGAGCCGAGCGGGCGGGTAGCTGGCGCCGCCTGGTTCGGCTCGCGGCGCAGCACCACGTGCACGTGGCTGCCCGCCGGGTCCAGCGAGCTGACCGCGGCCAGCCGCGTGCCGGACGGCCAGGACTCTGCCGACCTGGGCACCCGCAGCACCGCGTCCTCGCCGGTGAGCATCGGGTGCGGGCGGGCACACCCGGTCACGGGGGGCAGGACCCCGGCGTTCACCGCCAGAGCCGCCTTGATCAACCCGGCCGCACCTGCGGCGGCCTTGGTGTGCCCGATGTTGGCCTTGACCGACCCGAGGACGGCCGCGGTCTTCGAGTCGGCCCGGATGGCGGTCAGGGCGGTCAGCTCGGCCAGGTCGCCGTCGGCGGTGCCGCGCCCGTCGCCCTCGATGAGCTGGATATCGGCGGGATCCACGCCGGCCCGGTGGTAGGCCCGCTGGAGGGCCAGCAGCTGGGTGTCCGGGTCGGCGCCGGCCGACATCGCGCTGGCCGGCGGACGAGACGCCCCAGCCCACGATCTCCGCGTAGACGGGCATGTCCGCGGCCCTGGCGTCGGCCAGCCCGCATGAGGGCCAGCATGCCGCACCCCTCGCCGGGCAGGAACCCGGTCGGGCTGGCGTCATAGATCCGCATCGTTCCGCTGGCCAGCACGCCCGCCTGGGCCAGGGCGCCAAGCTCGAACGGGTCCAGGCTGATGTCCACCCCGCCGGCCAGGACGAAGTCCAGTTCGCCCGCCGCGAGCAGCGCGGCCGCGCTGGCCACCGCGAGCAGGGACGATGAATGCGCGGTGTCCACCGCCTGGCCGCCGCCGCGGAATCCGAAGTGGCGGCAGATCCGGTCGGCGATCGCCCCGGACTGGCTGCCCGCCAGGGTCTCGCCGCTGACCTCAGGCCCCGCGGCGAAGGCGGCGGTGGCCTGGCCCAGGGCCCGGGCCCGCTCAGCGGGCGGGACGTCCCCGGCCGCCAGCGCGGTGGTGAGCACGGCGCGGACGAACGGCCACCGGGTGCGCAGGCCCGCGGCGCGGGAGACCTCACCGGTCAGCGTGTTCCCGATAATGACCCCGGCCCGGTCCCGGGCCAGTCCCTGCCCGCCGGGAAAGCCGGCGTCGGCCAGCGCCCGTCCCGCTGTCTCCAAGGCCAGCCAGTGGGCCGGGTCGGCGGCCAGGAAGGCGTGCTCATCGAGGCCGAACCCGGCCCGGTCGAACTGCCATCCCTCGATCAGGGCGGCCCGGGGGACGGATCCGCCTGGGCTGGGCCGGCCGCCATCACGGCCATCCTCCGGGTCCGCGACCGCGCCGAGCCTCCCGGGCGGCAGCCGCCGGAACGCGCGGCGCCCGGCCAGGGCGCTCTCAAAGAGGGCGAGCGGGTCGTCAGCGTCCGGGAACCTGCATGCTAGGCCGACGATGGCAATCGGTGTTGCGCTGCTGCCCGGTGCGGTGCACTCAGGCATGGGCGCAATCGGGTCCGCGATCGTATGCACCGGCCATTATCTCTTTCCTGGTCACGGGAATCCCAGATCGTCCCGTGACGTTCATTGTTTCCCCGGAAAAGTCTGATTTGCTGCATTTGCCCGCACGCAGGGTGGCCCGTGCGGGCGCTGGCCAGCACCGGCGCTGACGCAGGAATGACCGCAGCCGCCGACCCGGCAGGAGGTCATGCGCCCCCTGGCTGCCTCAGGCGGGGACGAGTCATCCCGGCGAAAGCGTCATCCGCCCAGACGCACGCCGCCATGACGTGGACGACCTTATTAACATTCGCTTCCGCCGGTCAACACGAATGCGGGACATGCGACTTTGTGTGGCCGGGCGAATTTAAGAATGGTATTAACCGCTCCGCGTGCCAAAGGCCGTGTTGCCGGAATTAGAGCGCGGTGCGGGCCTGGCCTGACCGGGCGGGGGTGGCCTGGCCGGCGGCCGCGGGCCGGCCCAGGCCGGGCATACTCGGGGGAACGGGTCAGGAACGGCCCGCCGCCGGATCTTCCGCGAGCGGATGCGCCGCGACTGAGGTGAAGCGATGACTGACGGACTCGTGACCCTGCCCAGCAGCTACCCGGTCGCGGACACCATCGACCGGCTGCGGGACGCCGTGACCGCGGCCGGGCTGCAGGTCTTCGCCCGGGTCGATCACGCGGCGGGCGCACGTGAGGTGGGCCTGGAGTTGCGGCCCACGGAGCTGCTGATGTTCGGCAACGCCCGGGGCGGCACGCCGCTGATGCAGGACAAGCAGACGGCCGGGATCGACCTGCCGCTGAAGGCGCTCGCGTGGGCGGATGAGGACGGGCAGACCTGGCTCAGCTACAACGACCCGGCCTGGATCGCCGGGCGTCACGCACTGGGGGAGTCGAGCGCGGCCGCGGTGCAGACGCTGCGCGGGGCGCTCGCGAAGCTGGCTGGCGCCGCCTCGGGTGCCTGAGGACGCCAGGACGCTGGCGGCCCAGGCGGCCCCGGCGGGCGCGCTGTGTATCGGTGACGCCGGTACGCCGGCGATCGGGACATATCGCACCGGCGGCGTGGCCGGCCACCGTGCGCTACTCTTGGTGTATGCGTTCGGACCGGCTGCTCCTTACCTAGCCGCGCTGACTGACCCCGTCGTTGGCGCGGCTGCCCCTCGTGACCGGGGGGCTTTTCTGTTGCCGGAGCCGGACCGACCAAGTGCTGAGGAAACACGATGACAGCCGCCGAGAGCGCTGAGCGGGCGCAACACTACGACCCCCGCACCATCCAGGAAAAGTGGCAGGCCCGCTGGGCGGAGATGGACCTGTTCCGGGCCAGCGACGACCCGGACGACCCGCGCCCGCGCACCTACCTGCTGGACATGTTCCCGTACCCCTCGGGTGACCTGCACATGGGCCACGCCGAGGCCTACGCCATCGCCGACGCGGTGGCCAGGTACTACTTCCAGCGCCACCACAACGTGCTGCACCCCATCGGCTGGGATGCGTTCGGGCTGCCCGCCGAGAACGCGGCGATCAGGAACAACACGCACCCCGCTGACTGGACGTACGCCAACATCGAGACGCAGGCCGCGTCGTTCCGCCGGTACGCGGTGTCCTTTGACTGGTCGCGGCGGCTGCAGACCTGCGACCCCGCGTACTACCGCTGGAACCAGTGGCTGTTCCTGCGCTTCTACGAGCGCGGCCTGGCGTACCGGAAAGACGGTAACGTCAACTGGTGCCCGCACGACCAGACCGTGCTGGCCAACGAGCAGGTGATCGCGGGCCGGTGCGAGCGGTGCGGGACCGAGGTTGTCCGCCGGGTGCTGACCCAGTGGTACTTCAAGATCACCGACTACGCGGACCGCCTGCTGGCTGACATGGCCCAGCTGGAAGGCCAGTGGCCGGACCGGGTGCTGCTGATGCAGCGGAACTGGATCGGGCGCTCTGAGGGGGCCGAGATCCGCTTCGTGATCGAAGGCCGCGACGAGCCGGTCACCGTGTTCACCACCCGCCCCGACACGCTGTACGGGGCGACGTTTTTCGTGGTGGCCGCGGACGCGGCGCTGGCCGAGGAGATCTGCGCCCCGGAACACCGCGAGGACCTGCGGAACTATGTGGCGCAGGTCCGCAAGCTGACCGACATCGAGCGGCAGGCCTCGGACCGCACGAAGACTGGCGTCTTCCTGGGCTGCTACGCGATCAACCCGGTGAACGGCGAGCGGCTGCCGGTCTGGGCGGCCGACTACGTGCTGCCCGACTACGGCACGGGCGCGATCATGGCCGTCCCCGCGCATGACCAGCGCGACCTGGACTTCGCGCGGACCTTCGGCCTGCCCGTCCAGGTGGTCGTGGACACTGGCGAACCCGACCCCGCGGAGACCGGGATCGCCACGCACGGCGACGGATCACTGATCAACTCCGGCCCGCTGGACGGCCTGAGCAAGGCCGATGCCATCGCCCGGATCACCGCGATCATGGAGGGTGAGGGCGGGGGACGGGCCGCGGTCAACTACCGGCTGCGCGACTGGCTGCTGTCCCGGCAGCGGTTCTGGGGCACGCCGATCCCCATCGTGTACTGCGCGTCGTGCGGCGAGGTGCCGGTGGCGGACGACCAGCTGCCGGTGGTCCTGCCCGACCTGCGCGGCCAGGACCTGGCCCCCCGGGGAGTCTCGCCGCTGGCGGCCGCCTCGGACTGGGTGAGCACCGAGTGCCCCAAGTGCGGTGGCCCCGCCCGGCGGGACACCGACACGATGGACACGTTCGTCAACTCCTCCTGGTACTTCCTGCGCTACTGCTCACCTCACTACGAGCACGGGCCGTTCGACGTGGCCTCGGTGCGCCGCTGGGCTCCGGTCAACCTGTACGTCGGCGGCGTCGAGCACGCCATCCTGCACCTGCTGTACAGCCGGTTCTTCGTCAAGGTGCTGCAGGACATGGGCATGGTGGATTTCGGTGAGCCGTTCACCCGGCTGCTGAACCAGGGCCAGGTCATCAACCGCGGCCGGGCCATGTCGAAGTCCCTGGGCAACGGGGTTGACCTGGGACAGCAGCTGGCCGCGCACGGGGTCAACGCGGTCCGGCTGACGATGGTCTTCGCCAGCCCGCCCGAAGACGACATCGACTGGGCTGACATGAACCCCGAGGCGTCGGTGAAGTTCCTGGGCCGGGTGTGGCGGATCGCCGATGACATCGCGGCGGCGTCCACAGTCGGGAGGGGCGGCGGGGCCGGGGGTGACGGCGCGGCCGGGGGTGACGGCCGGGCCGCTCAGGGCGACCTGGGCCTGCGCAGGGTCACGCACCACACCATCGACGAGGTCACCCGCCTGGTGGAGGCGTACCGGCTGAACGTCGCGGTGGCCCGGCTGATGGAGCTGTCCAGCGCGACCCGCAAGGCCATCGACTCTGGTCCCGGTGCCGCCGACCCGTCGGTGCGGGAGGCGGCGGAGACGCTGGCCGTGCTGCTGTCCCTGTTCGCGCCGTACACAGCCGAGGAATGCTGGGAGCTGCTGGGCCGTGAGGCGTCGGTGGCGCTGGCCGGCTGGCCATCCGCGGACCCGGTGCTGCTGGTCGAGGACATGGTGACCTGCGTGGTGCAGGTCGCCGGCAAGGTGCGCGACCGCCTGGAGGTCCCGCCCGGGATCGGCGAGGACGAGCTGCGCGAGCTGGCCCTGGGGACGCCCGGGGTGGCCCGGGCGCTGGAAGGCCGGCCGGTCCAGAAGGTGATCGTCCGGGCGCCCCGGCTGGTCAACGTGGTGCCTGGCTAGACCGGCTGGATTTCCGCCGGCCCCGCGGCGTCCCCACGTTCCGCCATCCGAGGCTGCGTCAGGTTGGCGTTCTGCCGTCTGGCGTTGCGCCACCCGGGGTCGCTGCGGGGCTCTGCCTCAGACCCGGGCTTCAGACCCGGCGGAGCACCGCCACCACGCGGCCCAGGATCGCGGCCTCGTCTCCCGGTATCGGCGTGTACACGGGGTTATGCGGCATCAGCCAGACATGGTCGCCTGACCGCTTGAACGTCTTCACCGTGGCCTCGCCCTCGATCATGGCCGCCACGATGTCACCGTTCTCCGCGACCGGCTGCTGCCGGACGACCACCCAGTCGCCATCGGCGATAGCGGCGTTGATCATGGAATCGCCGACCACCTTGAGCAGGAACAGCGTCCCATCGCCCACGATCTGCTTGGGCAGCGGGAAGATGTCCTCGATGGCCTCCTCGGCGAGGATCGGGCCACCAGCCGCGATCCGCCCGACCAGCGGGACATACGTGGGTTCCTGCGACGCGATGTCCTGCGGGGCCTCGTCCTCGGCCTCAGTGTCGGGCCGGACCGCCGGGTGGCCCGGCAGCCGGACCTCCACCGTCCGCGGCCGCCCCGCATCCCGGCGGAGGTATCCCTTGCTCTGCAGGGTGGACAGCTGGTACGAGACGCTCGAGGTGCTGGTCAGCCCGACCGCCTCGCCGATCTCCCGCATCGACGGCGGGTAGCCCCGCCGCTGCACTGAATCCCGGATGACCTGGAGCACCTTGCGCTGCCGCCAGGTGAGCACGTGGTCAGGGTCGGGCCGGTCCGGCATCTCAGTGACCACGGTCGGCACGCTGCCCTTCGGCTTCCTGCCCGGCCGGCCTTTCGGTCTCGCGGCCGTATCCGTGCCGCTCCCGCCCGGCGCGCCCGGCGCGCCGTCGTCGTCCGAGCTGCTGTCCATCAACACTGACCTCCGGATCTGGTGGCTGACCCCGTAGCAGACGGTAGCGCTTTCGCTTCAGGATCTCAAACATCTGTTCGATGAGCCGGGAAATGTCGTACCCCCGCGCTACACCTGTACCGTACAGTCATTCGATCGAAAGCAGGATCGATCGAACGGCTGTACGATAGAACGGTCATTCGATAGAGGAGGCTGGCATGAGCGTGATGAACGCGGGCAGGAAGTCCAAAGCCCTGGTCCGCCCGCTCCGTGCTGGGAATTCTCGGGCCGGTGAGCGGCCGGGCCGCACCCGCGCCGGTGAGCCCGGCGCGGCGGCATCCCGGCCAGAAAAGCGGAACCTTCCCGGCGTGTCGGGACCGGCCCGCGCTGATAAAGCGGTCCCGGGCCGTCGGCGCGTCACCGGGGACTCGCCGGCGCGCCCCCCGCTCTGGGCGGTTCCTGATGCGCCCCGGCCTGCCAGCGCCGGACCAGCCGACCGTGATCCAGGCGTCGCGGGGATGATCCCGCTGGTGCCCCGGCCCCGGGTAGCCCCCGACAAACTGATCCCGGCCCCTCCCGGGGGGCCCCGGGAGGGGCCGGGATCCGGCCAGCCGGGGCGTGGTCAGGATTATGCGGCCGGCCGCACCCGGGCCCCGCAGGGCCCGCAGGCCCTGCGCCCGCGGCCGGGACAGCCCGGACCGTGGCGAGGTCCCGCCTCCTCCCCAGCCCGGGTCATCCGGCCCGCCTCCGCGCCGGCCCGCGGATCAGCCGGGCGTGGCCGGCGCAGCAGGCTCACCCGGCGCGGGCGCCGGGTCCTCTGGGCGGCCGCCGTTCTCCTGCTCGTGGCGGTCCTCACGCCGCTCCTGCTCGCCCTGGCCTCAGGCGCCCAGGCCTCCAGCCACGGCCTGCCGCCGTCGGCGGTCCGGTCGGGCATGCGGCAGGTAGTGGTCAAGCCAGGCCAGTCCCTGTGGTCGGTGGCGCAGAATGCCGAGCCCGACGCCGACCCGCGGGTGGTCATCCAGCAGATCATGGAGTTCAACGCGATGGGCAGCCAGGTTGTGGTGCCCGGCCAGAGCCTCTGGGTCCCCCGGGCCTGAGTCGCGGGGGAGGACGCGGGCTCGCGCGCCGGACGTTGCGGCCACCACCCAGGGTGGTGAATTCCAGCCGCCTCCGGGCAGCTCGCGTCCGCCCCGTCACTCAGCGGCACAGGTTTTCCTGGCCTTCCCCGGGCGGCCGCAGATGGTTTACCGGAAAATCGTCGAACCGGCGCGTTGCCGCTTGCGCAGCACGGGGTGTCTGCTCTAGCGTGACCACAACATCTAGTAGTTACAGCGCTGTAGTTCACGTATAGTTAGTGGTATCAGGAGCCACGTTCCGGCTCGGGGTCGCCCTGGGGAGGTGATCGTGTGTTCTGCCCGTATTGCAAGAACGCGGAGAGTCGTGTCATCGACAGCAGGACCGCCGATGATGGCGCTGCGATCCGCCGTCGCAGGTCGTGCCCGGCGTGCGGGCGGCGCTTCACCACCCAGGAGACAGTGATCCTGATGGTGGGCAAGCGCAGCGGCGCGACCGAGCCGTTCACCCGCGAAAAGATCGTTCACGGGGTCCGCCGGGCCTGCCAGGGCAGGCCGGTCACCGAAGACCAGCTGGCGATCCTGGCCCAGCAGGTCGAGGACACGATCCGGGCCCGGGGCGCGGGCGAGGTCGCGTCGCATGAGGTGGGCCTGGCGATCCTCGGACCGCTTCGTGACCTGGACGAAGTGGCTTACCTGCGGTTCGCCTCGGTCTACCGGGGGTTTGAGTCGCTCACTGATTTCGAGGACGAGATTTCCGCGCTGCGCACGGCGCGGCAGGAGGCAGGCGTGCTGACGCCGCGCTCCTGATCAGGAGTGGAGTTCGGAGTTCGGGTTCGTTTTTGCATCGACGGATGGGCCTGGCCGGGCCCGTGTGGGGTCCGCGGGGACCCCGGAAGGGGGAATGACATGACGGAGACGGTGAGCGGATCCACGCCTCGTGGGGGCAAGAATTCGCGCAAGGGGCTCACGATCGGGCGGATTCACACCCGGGAGGGCGTGCACCCGTACGACGAGGTTACCTGGGAACGCCGCGATGTCGTCATGACCAACTGGCGGGACGGCACCGTCAACTTCGAGCAGCGTGGTGTCGAATTCCCGGACTTCTGGTCCGTGAACGCCGCCAACATCGTCACCACCAAGTACTTCCGTGGCGCGGCCGGCACGCCGGAGCGCGAGTGGAGCCTCAAGCAGCTGGTCAACCGCGTGGTCGGGAAGTACGTGGCCGCGGGCCGCGAGAACGGGTACTTCGCCAGCCCCCGCGATGCCGAGATCTTCGATCACGAGCTCACCTACGCGCTCATCCACCAGATCTTCGCCTTCAACTCCCCGGTCTGGTTCAACGTCGGGACCAACTCCCCGCAGCAGGTCTCGGCGTGCTTCATCCTGGCGGTTGACGACACGATGGACTCGATCCTGGACTGGTACAAGGAGGAGGGGCTGATCTTCAAGGGCGGCTCCGGTGCCGGGGTAAACCTGTCCCGGATCCGGTCCTCCAAGGAGCTGCTCTCCTCCGGCGGCACGGCCAGCGGCCCGGTCTCCTTCATGCGCGGTGCGGACGCCTCGGCCGGCACCATCAAGTCCGGCGGGGCCACCCGCCGGGCCGCGAAGATGGTCGTCCTCGACGTCGATCACCCCGACGTGGAGGAGTTCATCGAGACCAAGCTGCGCGAGGAGGAGAAGGTCCGGGTTCTCCGCGACGCCGGGTTCGACATGGACCTGGGTGGCAAGGACATCGCGAGCGTCCAGTACCAGAACGCCAACAACTCGGTCCGGGTCTCCGACGAGTTCATGCGGGCGGTCGAGCGGGACGCCAAGTTCGACCTGGCCGCGCGGCTGACCGGGGAGACGGTCGAGACGGTGGACGCCCGGGCCCTGTTCCGCAAGATGGCCCAGGCGGCCTGGGCCTGCGCGGACCCCGGGATCCAGTACGACGGCACGATCAACGACTGGCACACCTGCCCCGAGTCGGGCCGGATCACCGCCAGCAACCCGTGCAGCGAATACGTGCACCTGGACAACTCCTCGTGCAACCTGGCCAGCATCAACCTGCTCAAGTTCCTGCGGGAGGACGACACCTTCGCGGTGGACCGATTCCGGCAGATCACCGAGCTGATCATCACGGCCATGGACATCTCCATCTGCTTCGCGGACTTCCCGACCGAGAAGATCACCGAGACCACCCGGGCGTACCGGCAGCTGGGGATCGGCTACGCCAACCTCGGCGCGCTGCTGATGGCGACGGGCCATGCCTACGACTCCGACGGCGGGCGGGCCATCGCGGCGGCCATCACCTCCCTGATGACCGGGACGGCCTACCGCCGGTCCGCGGAGCTCGCGGCGGTGGTCGGGCCTTACGACGGCTACGAGCGGAACGCGACCGCGCACAAGCGGGTCATGCGCAAGCACGCCGAGGCCAGCAGCAAGATCCGGGGCATGGGCGGGATGGACGAGGAGATCCTCACCGCCGCCAACCAGGCCTGGGACAAGTGCGTGGCGCTCGGGGAGAAGAACGGCTACCGGAACGCGCAGGCCTCGCTGCTGGCGCCGACCGGCTGCCTCACCGGGGACACCCTGGTCAGCACGGATCGCGGACTGGTCCGGCTCGCAGAGCTGGGCGATGTTTACGGTGACCGCTGGCAGGATCTCGACCTCATGGTCTCCACAGATGAGGGGCCACGGCGGGCAACGAAGTTCTTCGTGAATGGCGAGGAGCCCACCCGGGCGATCCGCACCGAGGGTGGATACGCCATCCAGGGCACGTTGACCCACCGAGTCAAGATCGTCGATGCGCAGTCCGGTGCCTGGGTATGGAAGCGACTCGCCGACATCGCCCCTGGCGACGTGCTGCCGCTGCAGATGGGGAGCCTCCCCGGCGAGCCCCGGCGGGTGCCGCTCCCCGTGCTCGATCAGGCCTACTACGTCGGCGACCGGAACCTGCAGGTGCCCGATGAAGTGACCGCGGACCTGGCCGAGCTTGCCGGGTATTTCATGGGCGATGGCAGCCTGCACGCGAAGGGCATTCGGCTGTGTGTCGCAGACAGCGACCTTGACGTCGCGGAACGGCTCGGCGTGCTCAGCAAGGAATTGTTCGGCCTGGCTCCCGTGGTCACTCAGCAGGAGGGATACCGGGAGCTGACGCTGCAGTCCGTGCGGCTGGCCCGGTGGTGGCAAGCGGCGGGCTTCGCGAAGACCCTGCCCGAGGCTGATCATGTCGGCAAGGGATGGGTTCCCCGGGTTCCGTCCGCGATCCTGGAGGCCAACGACCCTGCCGTCTACGGGGCATTCCTGCGCGGGCTGTTCGAGGCCGACGGGACCGTCCTGGACGGCGTGCCGAGCATCTCGCCGGCGCACGAGTCCTTCGCTGCGGAAACGCGCACCCTTCTGCTCGCCCTTGGCCTGGCTGCAACCACCAGGCGGACTACCAGCGGGTGGGGCGGCGACATCCTCCAGGTGCGGCTGCGTAATGTCGATCACGCGCTGAACTTCGATGAGATGGTCGGATTCATCGGCGAGCGCAAGTCGAAGCTGATGGTGGCCCAGGAGCCGGTTCTCTCCGCCAAGAAGGATTACGTTTACCTGCCCGGGGACGCCTGGATGAGCCTGGTCCCGGCCGGACATGCCGCACGCGACGCCGTGCAGCAGTCAATCAGGAAGACGGGCGGGGTTCCCCGGATGCTGGCCCGCCGACTGTTCGCGGAGACCCTGGATTCGCAGCTCGGACATGCGCTCGACTACCTCTTCGAGCGCGTGGCGAGTAACGAAGACGGCGGCATCCAGCCCACATATGACCTGTCCGTTCCGGACAACGTGACCTACGTGGCCAACGGCATGGTGAGTCACAACACCATCGGCCTGATGATGGACTGCGACACCACCGGCGTGGAGCCTGACCTGGCTCTGGTCAAGTTCAAGAAGCTAGTCGGCGGCGGCTCCATGCAGATCGTCAACCAGACGGTGCCCCGCGCGCTCAAGAACCTCGGCTACCAGCCGGAGCAGGTGGAGGCGATCGTCGAGTACATCGGCGAGCATGGTCATGTCGTCGATGCGCCTGGCCTCCGCCCGGAGCACTACGACGTCTTCGACTGCGCCATGGGGGAGCGGGCCATCGGCCCAATGGGCCATGTGCGGATGATGGCCGCGGTACAGCCCGCGCTAAGTGGGGCCATCTCGAAGACGGTGAACCTGCCCGAGTCGGCCACGGTCGAAGACATCGAGTCCATTTACACGGAGGGCTGGAACCTCGGGCTCAAGGCCCTAGCCGTCTACCGGGACAACTGCAAGGTCGGCCAGCCATTGTCCGACGCCCGGAAGAAGCCGGCCGCCGCGGCGGCGGAGCCCGCGGCCACCCCGCACGAGGTCCGGCCGGTGCGCAGGCGGCTGCCGAAGAACCGCACCGCGTCGGTGACCAGCTTCTCGGTGGCCGGCGCCGAGGGTTACATGACGGCGTCCAAGTACCCGGACGACGGCGTGGGCGAGCTCTTCCTGAAGCTCGGCAAGCAGGGGTCCACCCTGGCGGGCGTGATGGACGCGTTCTCGATGGCGATCTCCATCAGCCTCCAGTACGGCGTCCCGCTGGAGAAGTGGGTGGAGAAGTTCACCAACATGCGCTTCGAGCCGGCCGGCATCACCGACGACCCGGACATCCGGATCGCCAGCTCGGTGCTGGACTACGTGTTCCGCCGGCTGGCCCTGGATCACCTGCCCTACGACACCCGCGCCGAGATGGGCATCCTGTCCGCCAGCGAGCGGACCGCCCAGCTGGCCGGCGAGGACCCGACGGCGCTGGCCGAAGAGCAGGACCCGGGCGAGATGGCCCAGTCTGCGCCCGTGGAGCGGCCCCAGGGCCGGTCCGAAGAGCGGCCGGAGTCATCTGGGAACGCCGAGCCATACCAGCCGCACAGCTCCACCGAGCTGATCGAGGCGCAGCAAGGCCGCACCGCGGACGCCCCGCTGTGCCTGACCTGCGGTACCAAGATGCGCCCGGCCGGCAGCTGCTACGTCTGCGAAGGCTGCGGCGCGACCAGCGGCTGCAGCTAGGAACAGCGGAGTTACCCGAGCAAGCGGGCAGCAGGCGTTAGCCTCGCTGCCCGCTTACTCGTTCACATGGGCCGCCGCCGAGCCCGCGGACGTTAATGTTTCGCGGGGAGGCGAAACCATGGGCTGGTGGCGGGTCAATGCCGACACGCTTGCCGGAAGCCGGTTCGTGCTGTCGCCGCTGGCCGAAACCACCGCGAGCCTCATCACTCTGGAGCGGGGCGTGGCCGCCCACCCGGCCGAGCGGGCCTGGCTCGATTCCCACCAGCCGCGCTACCGGGAACGGCTGGCCGGTGACCCGATCACCGCCTGCTCATCCGCGCCGCGCTGCGGCGCACCTGGATCGCGGACATCATGACCCGGGCGCCCGCGGGCGAGGGGGAAGTGACCTTTGAGGATGAGCTGGCCCGGATCCGGGAGATACCGCCCGGCGCGGTGCGGGCGGACCTGGCCATGCCCGCGGGCGGGCCGCTCCAGGAGCAGCTGATCAGGGACGATCTCGCGGAGCGCGCCGCTGACCTGCTGGCCTGGGTGTGGACGGAATCGGTTTTGCCCTACTGGCCGCGCCGGCGGCGCATCCTCGAGGCCGACGTCGTGGCCCGTACAGCCCAGCTGAGCCGCGGCGGCTGGGCCGCCGCCCTGGACGGCATGCGGCCGGGAATGCGCTGGCTGGGAGAGGGACGCCTGCAGATCAACGCGTATGACAACCCACCCCGGCAGATCGCGGGTCGCGCCTGTTCTTCGTCCCGGTCACGGCGGCCCACGGCTGGGTGGCCTGGGATCCGCCGCACCGCTACGCCGTCATGTACCCGTGTTCGGGACTGCTGGCCGAGGCGGGCGGCGCGCCGGTGCCCGGCACCCTGGCGGCACTGCTCGGTCCTGCGCGGGCCCGGGTCCTCGGGCTGCTCGGCACCCCGAAGAGCACCACGCAGCTCGCCGGGCTGACCGGCCAGGGCCTGGGGTCGGTGGACCGCCAGCTCAAAGTCCTGCGCGACGCCGGCCTGATCCAGCACCGGCAGGCCGGCCGGTCGGTCCTGTACTACCGGACGGCCGCTGGTGACGTCCTGGTCGAAGCCCCGCGGCGCCGGTGAGGCCCAGCGGCGGGCGGCGCTGCCGGTCACGGCGGCCCAGATTACGGATCCATGATCTGTCGCGGGTCCGGCGGCCCAGGCGAGCGGGGAGCGGCAGACTCGGGACGGAGGGAGGCGGGCTCGGTGCCCAGCCAGGGGAGCCTGGCGCCGGTGAGGTGCGTGGCGCGTGCCCGTCTTCCGTCCGGTGGCCAAGACCGCGAACCTTACGGGCCTGAATTCCGTTAGTCCTGTGGGCCTTGTGCCCGTCAACTCCAGGAGCCCGGTCTTCTCATCCCGCCGGGCGCCTGCGCCACGCGGCCAGGGGGCCGGCCCGAGGAGGAGTGCAATGGCTGTGAAGACGATGTCTGGCCGTGGTCTGGCGGCGCGATCCGGACCGGATTCGCTCCGGCTGGCCGCCCAGGCGGGCAACCGGGTGGTCTGGGTGTACGCCATCACTGATGACCGGGGGCCGCGCGAGTTCGCCGGGCTCTCCGGCGTCGGCGGGGAGCGGGTCCGCGTCGTGGCCGATGCGGGCCTCGCCGCGGTCGTCGGGCTCGGTCGACGCGCGGGCTTTCGGCGAGGATGCCCTGGCCAGCCTGCTGGGGGGCCTGGACAACATCGAGCGGGTCGGCCGGGCGCACCATCAGGTCATCGCCCGGGCCGCTGCGGGCGGCGGCCCGGTGCTGCCGCTCCGGCTGGCCACCGTCTACCCCGACGACGACACGGTCCGCGCCCTGCTGGCCCGCCGCCGCGGCGAGTTCGCCGGCCTGCTGGCCCGCTTCCGGGACACGGTGGAATGGGGGGTCCAGGTGTACGGCCCGGCCGACCAGCAGGACGGGGCCGACACGCTCGCGGACACGATCGACTGGGTGCTCGCGGACATCGCCGACGCCTCGCAGCGGCAGCCGGCCGTGGACCCGCGCTACGTCCGCGGTCCGGAGCTACATGCTCCTCAACGCCGCCTATCTCCTGCGGGGCGACCGCGCCGCCGAGTTCCTGGCCGCCGCGCACGCGCTGGCCGGTGCGCGCGCCGGGGTACGGGCCGACCTCAACGGCCCGTGGCCGCCCTACTCGTTCGTGGACCAGCTCAACGCCTGACGGAGGGCGGCCGGGACCCACGCCGCGGCCCGGACGCGGCTGCGCGGCAGCGCCGTGCCGCATAGACCGTGCGGCCGGCGGCGGGCATGTATGTCCTGCTTAGCAGGTTCCGTACTTCATGAACGACCAGGTCAGAAGGTTTTCGGGGCTGTCTCGGGGGGTGCCGGAAAGGCATGCCCCCCGAACTGGCCATTACCCTGGCAGGGTCGGCGCCCGGCTAGAGCGCTGGCCCGCTAGGGCTGCGGCTGGCGCCGGCCCGGCAGAATCTGGCCTGGCCATTCTCTGCCGGTATCTGGTTGTGTGTCGCTGTAAGCGCGTGGTAATGCGCTATACAAGGAACGGCACGAGGGAGCAAGATGCGGCCGGAGGACGGATCCCTGCCTGGCAGGCGAATGGCCCAGGAAGGGCTGGCGCGGGTGCGCCAAGCCGTCCGCGCGGCTTCGCTGCCAGTGAAGATCCTCCTGGTCCTGGCCGTGTTGATCATCGTCGTGCTGGCCCTGAGCCTGGGCGTCACGCTTCTGGGATCTGTTCCTGCTCGCGGCCCTCATCTACGGTCCCGTGGCGATCTGGCGGGGGCACCGGTCGTGGGTGGCGTCGGTGTTCGTCGCGGCCTGGGGCCTGGTGGCGATCCTGACCATCGCCGCGGTGGTCGGCCGGTTCAGTTCCGGCATCGTGCCGCTCGCTGCTGCTGCCCTGCGCGGCGGCGGCCGCCTCGCACCTGCCGGCTGCTGTCCCGCCGTTACGTGCCCTGCCGGACGGTGGCCTGGGCCCAGCTCTGGGCCCTGCCGCCGCGCCATGCTGGCCTGGTGGCTGGCGCCCGGCCGGCTGGTGATCAGCTACGCGATCGCCTGGGCCCTGGGCCTCGCCGTGATCGTCTGGCGGATGGGCAAGTCGCAGCAGGAAGCCCGGGCGCTCAGCCGCCAGCAGGGCCGCTCCGGCGCGCTCGCCGCTCCGCAGCGGCCCGGCGGCCCGGCGATGGCGGCCCGGCCGGCTGGCCGGCCTCCGGCTGCGGCGAGCGGCCGCCCGGCCCGGCCCGCCGAGGTGTCCCGGGTGGTGCAGACGGCCGAGGGCTCGGTGCGCCCGGCCGAGGGCGCGACCGCCCGGGACCGGGCCAGCGGCGAGCCGCAGCCACCGGAGATCACGGTCGCGGAAGCCATGGCCGAGCTCGACAACATGATCGGCCTCACCTCGGTCAAGGATCAGATCCGGCAGATCACCGCGTCCGTCGAAGCCGCCCGCCGCCGGGTGATGGCGGGGTACGGGGCGGAGAAGCCCATGCAGCACTTCGTCTTCCTGGGGCCGCCCGGCACCGGGAAGACCTCGGTGGCCCGGGTCGTCGCGAAGATCTTCTACGCCTTCGGCCTGCTCGACACCCCGGTAGTGGTGGAAGCGCAGCGGGCCGACCTCGTGGGCGAGTACCTCGGGGCCACCGCGATCAAGACGAACGAGCTGGTGAACAGCGCGCTCGGCGGGGTCCTGTTCATCGACGAGGCGTACAGCCTGGTGAACGACAGCGAAGGGCAGGGCGACCGGTTCGGCCACGAGGCGATCCAGGCGCTGCTGAAACGGGCCGAGGACGACCGGACCGAGCTCATCATCATCCTGGCCGGGTACGAGAAGCAGATGGAGGGGTTCCTGGCCAGCAACCCCGGCCTGAACTCCCGGTTCGGGCTCCGGGTGAAGTTCCCCACCTACTCTCCCGCCGAGCTGATGGCCCTCGCCGAGCTCTACCTGGAGCAGCGCGGCGAGATTCTCGACGCCGACGCGCGGCCCGGCGCTGTGGCGGATGATGGAGGACGTCGGCCGCCGCAGGCTCGCCGATGAGCTCGGCAACGGCCGGTTCGTGCGCAGCCTGCTGGAGAAGGCCGGGCGGGCCCGGGACGTCCGGATCATGGCCGACGGCGCGGAGCCGTCCTCCACCGAGCTGGTCACCCTGGAGGCGGCCGACCTGGAGCGGGCCGGGGCCGAGCTCACCGCCCGGTTCCGCGGCTACAGCCAGGCGCCGACCCTGGAGAGCGCGCTCGCCGAGCTGGACGAGCTGGTCGGCCTGGAGCCGGTCAAGCGGCAGGTGCACGAGATCGCGGCCCAGCTGAGGGTGGCCCGGCTGCGGGAACGGCAGGGCCTGTCCAGCCAGCCCCCGGTCCGGCACTTCGTGTTCACCGGGCCGCCCGGCACGGGCAAGACCACGGTGGCCAGGATCCTCGGCCGCATCTTCACCGCCCTGGGCCTGCTGGTCCGTCCCGAGGTGATCGAGGCGCACCGGGCTGACCTGGTCGGGGAGCATCTGGGCTCCACGGCGATCAAGACCGGGAAGCTGATCGACTCCGCGCTGGGCGGGGTCCTGTTCATCGACGAGGCCTATTCGCTGTACAACGCCGGCTATTCGGGCGGCGACGCCTACGGCTCCGAGGCCGTGGCCACGCTGCTGAAGCGGGCCGAGGACGATCGTGACCGGCTGGTCATCGTGCTGGCCGGCTATCCGGCGGACATGGACCGGTTCCTGCGCAGCAACCCCGGGCTCGCGTCCCGGTTCAGCGTGCGGATCGGGTTCCCCAGCTATTCACCCGATGAGCTGTGCAAGATCGCGGGCGTGATCGCGGAGCAGCACGGGGACACGTTCGAGCCGGACGCGCTGCCGGTCCTCGGCGAGATCTTCGGCGCCGCGGCCGCCCGCGGGCAGATCGACGAGCTGGGCAACGGCCGGTTCGCCCGCAGCCTGTTCGAGCGGGCCTGCGCGGCCCGGGACCTGCGCGTGGCGGATCTGGACGAGGACGCGAGCGCCGCCGATCTCACCACCGTGTCCGCCGCCGACCTGCGCGGCGCGTTCCGCGAGCTGGGCGGTCCCCCGCCGGGATGAATCCGGGCCGGCCGGCCACCGCGCCGGCAGGCAGCGGCTCAGTCGGCCGGGCCGGGCGGCAGGTCGCGGAGCGCGGCGATCAGGCTGGCCTGGTCGCCGGCGGTGTCCCGGATGACGTACATCAGCGTGTGCAGCACCGCGTGCCGGTCCTCGCCCCGGTCCAGCAGCCGCTGCGCGGCCTCCCACAGCTCGGGCGGGTCGCCCCGCCACAGCCGGTCCGCCAGCGCGAGGTGCCGGTCGATGTGCAGCGGGCCGCTCGGCCGCCCGTTCGCGTCGTTGTGGTCGGCGGCCAGCAGCGTGCGGCGGTCCGCCTCCGCGGCCGGATCCAGCCCGGCCAGGTCGATGCCGCCGAACAGGCCGCGCAGCACCGGGAAGGCGAACGCCCGGCGGGGCAGCGCCTCCAGGTCATTGTCCGGCAGCAGCCGGGACACCAGCGACGCGTCCAGGCCGAACGCGGTCGGATCCCGGTAGACCTGGGCGAACGTGCCCATCGAGTCGAAGACCGCATCCAGGGTCTCGGCGATCATCTCGGCGGCCAGGCTCTGGCGCCGCCCGGACCAGCGCACCCAGGCGGCCAGCACGTGCGGCATGGCGTGCTGCTCGGCCGACAGCAGCAGCACCTTGCGCGGCAGCCAGTCGAGCAGGAACGTGGCGACCTTCGCCGGGCTCATCCGCAGCGGCCGCCCGAAGTCACGGTCGCAGCCGTAGTCGATGATGTGATCCGCGCAGCGGCTGGCCGCGCGGGTGTCGGACAGGTCTTCCGCCTCGTCCGAGGCCAGGAACCCGGCCACCAGCATGGCCCGGCGATCCCGGGTCCAGGCGTGCCGCCGCGTGGTGGCCGCACCCCAGCCCGATCCGTGCCCCGTGCTCCAGGGGCCCGTGCTCCAGGAGGCCGTGCTCCCGGAGGCCGGGCCGGGCGCGGGACGGCTGGGTGCGGGACGGCCGGTCCCGTTGCGGGCCCGGTACCCCGGCCGGGCGGGCGGCAGCGTGCGGATCCGGGCCCGGATGAAGGCGTGATAGGAGGCGAACGAGTCGCTCGGCGGCGGGCCCTGCCCGGCCTCGGTCACGGCCAGGGCCGTCTCCAGCAGGCGGCGGGCCTGCGGGGCTTCGACCTGGCTGAACGTGGCCCGCGCGGGTCGCCCGCCATCCTCGGCGCCGGCCGCCCGGCAGCGCTCGAGCAGCCGGTCGACCTGGGAGGTCACCCAGCCGTCGCGGAGCATCCCGCCGGCGTTGTAGTCCACCACCATGACCAGAGCGTGCGGCTCTTCTCCGGCGTAGCTGTACACGCAGACGACCTCGTCGCGGTCCCCGAACGCGTCGGAGTTCACGTAGCACTCGCCTGCGGTCACCGCGCCCACGTGCTCGGCCCACGGCGGCCGGACCACGCCGCGGTAGATCAGCGCCAGCGCGGCCGTCTCCGCCTGCATGGCCTGCCGTGGCGTGCCCAGGCAGGCGATGCCGGACAGCAGGGCCAGCGCGGCCGGGCTGCGCTGCTGGGCCGCGTAGCTCACCAGCCCCTCGCCGACGAGTTCCTCGACGTCGCCAGGCGTGCTGCGCGGCGTCCGTTCTCCCCACCAGGTGCCGAGCAGTTCGCTCACCATCAGTTCGGCATCCAGCGGGCTGCGGACCGCCAGCAGCTCACGGGCAGCCCGGAGCATCTCGGCGAACAGCGCGTTCGGTGGGGCGGCACTGGGGAGCACCGAGCGGGTCCCCTTCCCTCGACCTGGGTGACCCGGCCCGCCGGGGGGCTCTCGTCGTCGGCTTTGCGGGCTCACATGGACAGCTTTCCAGATTCTCGCGGCGCCGTGCCACGTCCGCGCCGGATGGTGGCCATGTTTCCGCGTGTGGCAGATATTACGGGCATCCGGGGCCGCCGGCGCCGGACATTCGGGGCATCAGGTACCTCATGATCAATGCAATTCCCGGGGGCCTCCGCCAGGTTACGGGGTGCCGGGCGGCCGTGACGGGCGCGCGGCCACTTCTTTTCCGGAAGAACTGAGGTCGGCATGATGCCCGCGGCACGGCTCGATTTCGCCTAGGATGTGGGAAGCTCGCCTGCGTGGCCACTGTGGGTGTTCGCGGTAACGGGATGGGGCCTTACCCATATGGCTGCCGCCGTGCTTGTGCGTTCACTGGTCGCGGCATTGCCGCTAGCCTGCTTGTGTCCGCAGTGAGCGGGAAGGAGCCGTTGCATGGCCCACGCGGCAGGACTTGAGTGCAGCGGGACTGGAGTGCGGCGATGAGCACTGATACTTCCGTGCCTCAGCCGCGGGTCTCCGGGCTGGACGTCTCTGACTCGGCCCTGCTCGCCACCCTGCTCCGCGAGGCGCCTATCGGCTTCGCCTTCTTCGGTCCCGACCTCCGCGTCCGCCGGATCAACCAGACCCTGGCCCGGCTCGACGGCCTCGACCTGGAAGCCCACCTCGGCCTGCTGCCCTCCCAGGTGTGGCCCGGCACGCTCGCGTCCCGGGTCGAGTCGGCCGTGCGTCACGTGCTCGCCGACGGCCAGCCCCTGTACGAGTCGGGCCAGCCGGTGAGTGAGGCCGAGTCCGCCGCCTCCGAGCTAGCCGGGCCCGGGCTGGCCCGGCCCGAGCTGGCCCGGCCCGAGTCAGCCAGCACCGGGCAGCCCGGCCCGGGTGACGGCCTGCCGGGCCCGGACGAGGACCGTCAGTGGGCGTTCTCCTGGTTCCCCTCGCATGACCCGGACGGGAACATGGCCGGCGTGGCGCTGATCGCGGTGGACGTCACCGACCGGCAGAACTCGGCGGAGGCGGTCCGCCGCAGCGAGGAGCGCTACCGCTCGCTGGTGCAGGCCGGCGCCCAGGTCGTCTGGGTGACCACGCCCACCGGCCAGATCGCCGAGGATTCGCCCGAGTGGCGCTGGATAACGGGCCAGAGCCTGGAGGAGTACCTGGGCAACGGCTGGCTGGACGCGATTCACCCGGAGGACCGTGAGCGGGTCGAGCGGGAATGGCTGGAATGCGTCCGGGCCGGGAAAGTATTCGACAGCCGTTACCGGGTCCGGACCAAGACCGGGTCATACCGGCATTACGACGTGCGGGCCGTCCCGATTGAGCGGGACGGGAAGATCATCGAATGGGTCGGGGCCAGCACCGACGTCACCGGCCAGCGCGAGGCCGAGGAGATGCGCGGCCGGCTGACCGAGCAGCTGTCCGCCGCCGCGCTGCGCACCGCGCGGCTGCAGCAGGCCACGTCCATGCTGGCCGAGGCCCTGACCGTGCTGCAGGTCGTCGAGGTGATCACCGAGGTCGGGCGCTCGGCGATCGGCGCCGAGCGGTCCGCGGTCGCCCTGCTCGACCGGGAGCGGCTGCAGCTGCACACCATCAACCCGGTCGGGCTCCCCGACGTTCCTGGCGCCCCGTCCGGGGACATGCCCCTGGACGCGCCGAGCGTGATGACCCTGGCCATCACCTCCCGGCGGCCGGTCCTGGTCGAGAACCCCGAGTCGCTGCGGCGGCAGTTCGAAGGGCTCACCGACGTCGATGTGTTCCTCACGCACAGCGACGAGCGGGCCTGGGTCGGGCTGCCCCTGCTGGCGGCGGGAGCGCCGCTCGGGGCCCTGCGGTTCTCGTTCACCAAGCCGCGGCAGATCACCGAGGAAGAGCGGGTCTTCCTGGAGGCGCTGGCCGGGCAGTGCGCGCTGGCCCTGGAGCGGGCCTCGCTGTTCGAGCGCGAGCACACCACGGCGGAGACCCTGCAGCGCAGCCTCCTGCCGGACCGGCTGCCCAGCGTCCCGGGCATCATCCTGGAGGCCCGTTACCTGCCGGTCACCCGGAACATGGAGATCGGCGGCGACTGGTACGACGCGTTCCGGCTGCCCGACGGCCGGCTCGCCGTCGCCACCGGGGACGTCATGGGCAAGGGGCTGACCGCCGCGGCCGGGATGGGCCGGGTCCGTAACGCGCTGCGCGCCCTGGCCCTGACCGACCCGCGGCCCGCCGCGGTGCTGGCCGGCCTGGACCGGCTGTTCACCGCGACGGAGCTGGACGAGCAGGTGACGACCGTCGCGTACCTGGTCCTGGACCCGGTCACCGGGGAGGGCCTGGCCGGCAACGCGGGCCACCTGCCGCCGCTGCTGCTGTCCAGGGACGCCCCGCCGCGGCTGGACACCACCGAGGCGGGCACCCCGCTGGGCTGGGCCTGCCCGCGGCAGCAGTACGTGTTCCGGCTGCCGCCCGGGACCACCGCGGTGCTCTACTCCGACGGTCTGGTGGAGAACCGCAGGCGCGGCCTGGACTCGGGCCTGGACGAGCTGGTGTCCGTGGCCGCCCAGGCGCGGCCAGGAATGGTTGAGGATCCGGCCAGGTTGCTTGAGTACCTAGTTGACCGGATGCTCACGGGTTACGAGCAGGACGACGACGTCACCGTCCTCGTGCTGCACGTGCCCCGGCGGGACGGCGCATCGCCGCAGCGCCCGCCGGGCGGCGTCATTCCCGCGGCACGGAGGGGTAGAGCATGAGAGAGAGCCGGGCTGACCTGGGAATGCGCCCGATTGCTGGGGTCTGCGCCGCACCGCCGGCCACGGCAGCGGTTCGAGCTACCCGCAGACTCCGCCTAAGGTGGTGATCGGGAGCTGGTCCTGTCCGGACCGTGTGGTCATGCGGCCCGGACATGGCTTCCGGCTCGGTCCCAGCAGCGGGTTGCACGAGGTAGGGTCCGTTTCCCGCTCATGAACGCAGGAGAGGTGTCAGTGTCGCCTGCCAGTTCGTGCAGTCAGGTGTCGTGCGCGGCTCGGCAGGCCGCCGTCCAGCGAAGGAAGGGGTGACCGCGATGGGAAGCGCGGCGCGCTCCGCAGCGCGGAGGCAGCCGGGGCCGGAAGGCCAGGGCGGACGGGGGCAGGCTTCCCGGCGTCCCGGATCTACGGATCCCGCCAGCTCGCGGGCAGACCGGGCCGTCACGCTCGTGGAGACGAACGGGACGGACCAGGAGCAGGAGACTCCGGCATCGCCGGAGCGTGAGGACGCCGCCAGGTCCCGGCGGCGCAACAAGAACTCTGGTGGGCGAGGCGGGGCGCGGAAGGCCGACGGCCGGTCCGCCAACGGCTCGGCACCGGGTGGCCAGGGGGGTTCAGGAATAGTGAGTGAGGATCCGGACCTGGCCGCGAAGGGAAGTGACGCGGTTGGCCTGGCGGAGGTGACAGACCTGACGGACGTCGCGGATATAGACGCCGACGTAGACCCCGGTGATGTCGATCTGGCTGAGGAAGTCATCGACACCGCCGAGCTCGACAACCTGGAAGTGGACCTCGAGGTCGAGGTTGACGTGGTCGAGGCGGACGAGGACGCAGCCGACGAAGAGCCGTCCGACGAGGACGACGACTCGGCCGCCGCTGGCCCAGCGGGCAAGGTAGCGGACGCCACCACGGTTCCGCCGGCCGCGGCCGTGGTGGTCGCCGAGACGGCCGCCAAGCCGGCGGCCGCCGAAGAAGAGTTCGTCTATGGGGACGACGATGATGACCTGCCTGCCGCCCAGGTGGCGTCGGCGGGCGCGACCGCGGACCCGGTCAAGGACTACCTGAAGCAGATCGGCAAGGTCCCCCTGCTCAACGCGGAGCAGGAAGTCGAGCTGGCCAAGCGCATCGAGGCCGGGCTGTTCGCCGAGGAGAAGCTGGCCGAGGGCATGGACGGTCCCGGGTCGGCCGCCCGGCTGGACATGGAGTGGATCGCCGAGGACGGCCGCCGGGCCAAGAACCATCTCCTCGAGGCCAACCTGCGCCTGGTCGTGTCGCTGGCCAAGCGGTACACCGGCCGCGGCATGCTGTTCCTGGACCTGATCCAGGAGGGCAACCTGGGCCTGATCCGCGCGGTCGAGAAGTTCGACTACACCAAGGGCTACAAGTTCTCCACGTACGCCACCTGGTGGATCCGGCAGGCCATCACGCGCGCCATGGCCGACCAGGCCCGGACCATCCGGATCCCGGTGCACATGGTGGAGGTCATCAACAAGCTGGCCCGGGTCCAGCGGCAGATGCTGCAGGACCTCGGCCGCGAGCCCACTCCCGAGGAGCTGGCCGCCGAGCTCGACATGACCCCCGAGAAAGTCATCGAGGTGCAGAAGTACGGCCGGGAGCCGATCTCGCTGCACACCCCGCTCGGTGAGGACGGCGACAGTGAGTTCGGGGACCTGATCGAGGACTCCGAGGCGATCCAGCCCGGTGAGGCGGTCAGCTTCACCCTGCTCCAGGAGCAGCTGCACTCGGTGCTCGACACCCTGTCCGAGCGGGAGGCCGGGGTGGTCTCCATGCGATTCGGCCTGACCGACGGCCAGCCCAAGACCCTGGACGAGATCGGCAAGGTCTACGGGGTGACGCGCGAGCGCATCCGGCAGATCGAGTCGAAGACCATGTCCAAGCTGCGCCACCCGTCCCGCTCCCAGGTGCTGCGCGACTACCTCGACTGAAATAACCAGTAACGAACGGCGGGCGCCGGCGAGGTTGACCTGGCCGGCGCCCGCCGTTCGTTAGGTAAGTTCACGCGCCTGATCGATCGCGGCAAGATGCGCGGGAATCCGGCCGGCGGCCCAGACGCGGACCGGCTACGCTGCCGGTGCCGACGTCAGGCTGGCAGTCATGCGGCCCGTGAGCGGGGACTGGGCCCCCGGGTCGCGACCCTGACTACCCTTCGCGCCGTGTCCCGCTTCCCGGTGACAGCCGTTCCGTCTCATCCTGGATTTCGGCTCCCAGCTTCGCGAGCGCGTCAAGATGCTGCCGGCTGTGGTGGGCGCAGAACAGCAACTCCCCAGAATCGGGGAGCACAACGCGTACGTATGCCTGGGCACCACACCGGTCGCACAGGTCCGTCGCATTGAGCGGCCTGCTTGGTGCGAGAGCTCCGGTCATGTCGCCTCCCTCGCGTCGTGCCACCGGTCACTGTGCCGGCTGGCTCTGCCCTACGTGCTACTCAACACTCTGCCAGGCCAGTGCCTTCCCGTGTGGACCCGGCGTACGCCCAAAGCGAACGCCCGCCGTGGGAAGATGGCACTTGTCCTCGCCCGACCACTGTAGCGGCGGCGCGTTGTCCCAGGTAGCCGGGTATGTCCCCGGCGTGGCTTCCCCGGGCAGTCAGACCGGGCGGCTAGTCTGCCGAAAGTCCGCCCCGATTCGCGCCGCCAGCCCCCCGACCGAGGAGAATCACGTGACCGCCGTCCCAGTCGATTCCGACGGCCCGGTTGAAGGCAGCCCGTCCGGCCGCCGCCCGGGAGCCGGCCGCCCTGGGACCGGCCGCTCTGGTGCCAGCCGGGCTGGCCGGGCCGCGGCCTCGCTGACCTCCGTTCCCGCCGCGGACGCCTACACCGCCCGGCACCTGTCGGTCCTGGAAGGGCTCGAGGCCGTCCGCAAGCGGCCCGGGATGTACATCGGGTCCACCGATGGCCGCGGGCTGATGCACTGCCTCTGGGAAATCTTCGACAACTCCGTGGACGAGGCCCTGGGCGGGCACTGCACCTCCATCGAAGTCGTACTACATCCGGATATGTCGGCCGGGATCCGGGACAACGGCCGGGGGATCCCGGTGGACGTGGAACCCAAGTCCGGGCTGACCGGCGTCGAGCTGGTGATGACCAGGCTGCACGCCGGGGGCAAGTTCGGCGGGGGATCGTATACCGCGTCCGGCGGGCTGCACGGCGTCGGCGCCTCCGTGGTGAACGCGCTGTCCGCCCGGCTCGACGTCGAGGTCGACCGGGAAGGGCACGAGTGGGCGCTCTCCTTCCGCCGCGGCGTGCCCGGCGAGTTCACCGCGGAGGGCCCGGGGGCGTCCTTCACCCGGGGCGGGGGACTGCACCAGACCCGCAAGGTGGCCCGGAAGGTGACCGGCACCAGGATCCGGTTCTGGCCGGACCGCCAGGTGTTCACGAAGGACGCGGACTGGAGCTTCGAGGCGCTCGTGCAGCGGGCCCGGCAGACCGCGTACCTCGTCCCCGGCCTGGCGATCCGGGTCCGGGACGAGCGGCCGGGAAAGAGCCAGGGGCCGGAGAGCTACCCCGAGGACGGAGCCGGGAGCGCGGGGGAGGAGCCCGGTCCAGGTTCCGTTGCGGAAAAAGAAGCTGAGTTCCGGTTCGACGGCGGAATCAGCGAGTTCTGCGAATACCTGTCGCCGGGCGAGGCGCTGACCGATGTGCTGCGGCTGACCGGTGCCGGCCAGTTCAGCGAGACGGTGCCGGTGCTCGACGAGCAGGGTCATATGACCCCCACGGACGTCGACCGGGAACTGCAGGTTGACGTGGCGCTGCAGTGGAGCACCGGGTACGACACCGTGACCCGGTCGTTCGTCAACGTCATCGCCACCCCCAAGGGCGGTACGCACGTCGCCGGGTTCGAGCGGGCGCTGGTCAAGTCGCTCAACACGCAGCTGCGCGCGGCGCGGCTGCTGAAGAACGGTGACGAGGCGGCCACCAAGGAAGACGCGCTGGAGGGCCTCACCGCGGTGATCGGCGTGCGGCTGCCCGAGCCGCAGTTCGAGGGCCAGACCAAGGAGGTGCTCGGCACCCCGGCCGCGTCCCGGATCGTGGCCGAGGTGGTGTCGAGGGAGCTGCAGGCCGTTTTCGAGGCCCGGGGCCGGGCCGGCAAGCAGCAGGCCCGGGCGGTGCTGGAGAAGGTGGCCTCGGCCGCCAAGGCCCGGATCGCGGCCCGGGAGCACCGGGACAATCAGCGCCGCAAGTCGGTGCTGGCCACCTCGGCGCTGCCCGCCAAGCTGGTCGACTGCCGCAGCGCCGACGACCGCAGCGAGCTGTTCATCGTCGAGGGCGACTCCGCGCTCGGCACCGCCAAGCTGGCCCGCAACTCCGAGTTCCAGGCGCTGCTCCCGATCCGGGGCAAGATCCTCAACGTGCAGAAGGCGTCGCTCGCGGACATGCTCAAGAACGCCGAGTGCGCATCCATCATCCAGGTCATCGGGGCCGGTTCCGGCGCGTCCTTCGACCTGGACGCGGCCCGCTACCAGCGGGTCATCTTCATGTCCGACGCCGACGTGGACGGCGCGCACATCCGCTGCCTGCTGCTCACCCTGTTCCACCGCTACCTGCGGCCGATGCTGGACGCCGGGCGGGTCTTCGCCGCGGTGCCGCCGCTGCACCGGATCGAGCTGTCCAACCCGCGTAAGGGGCAGCAGAAGTACAACTACACCTACTCCGACAGTGAGCTGCACCGGCGGCTGCTCGAGATGGAGAAGCGCGGGCAGCGCTGGAAGGAGCCCATCCAGCGGTACAAGGGCCTGGGCGAGATGGACGCCGGGCAGCTGGCCGAGACCACCATGGACCCCCGGCACCGCACGCTGCGCCGGATCCGGATCGAGGACGCGGCCGCCGCGGGCGGGATATTCGACCTGCTCATGGGCAGCGAGGTGGGGCCCCGCCGGGAATTCATCGTCGGCGGCGCCGCCGAGCTGGACCTGTCCCGCATCGACGCCTGACGCCTTCGCCTGACGTCTGCCGTCCAGCGCGGGGCGTTCAGACCAATTACGCTTCGTAAAGAGTACGATACTCAGAGTGACGAGACAGATACTTCTGGCAGAATTCCTCCGTGCCCAGGCCGCGTGGCGGCTGGCCCACGCCGGCAGCGACCCGGTCCGGGCCGCGAGATGCGCGGCGGCGCTGCTGGACGCCGCGGCGTTCGTGGTCACGTTAACCGAGGACCACGACGAACTGGCCGCGCTGGCCCGGGCCAGGTGCTTCGGCGGCGAGGTGTTCGACCCCGGAGCCCGCGGCCTGCAGATCGCGCGCTGGTGGCAGTTCGGTGAGCCGCCCTACGCCGGCCCCCGCGACCTGCTCACCGCGCTGGCCGCCGCGGCGGCCAGCGCGGCGGGCCGCCCGGTCGCCCGGTCCGGACCGCCCGCCTCCTGACCGGCCCGTGCTCCTGATACCCCTGTCCCCTGATGCGGCGCACTTTCGCGGCTAGCGGGGCGGGGCGGTCCCGCCCAGGGCGGCCAGTCCCTGGCGGATACGCTCCCCGGAGCCGTCCCGGCGGCCGTCCGCGTCAGGCAGGTAGACCGGGACGCCCGCATCGGTCGCGGCCCGGGCCGGGCCCGGCCCGGCCCAGGCGAGTACCAGGGTGTCCTCGCCTTTGAGGAACCGGTGGCAGCGCACGCCGCCGGTGGCCCGCCCCTTGGCCGGGTACTCCTGATACGGGGTCACCTTGACCGTGGCGGCGGCGGTGCCGGGCAGCGCGTGGCTGCTCCCGGCCACGGTCACCACCACCGCCGCATCGGCGGCCAGGCCTCCCGTGCCCTCGGCCGCACCGTCCGGTACGACGCCGAACCAGGCCACCGCCGCGCCGGCGGAGAGCCGGATCCCGGCCATCCCGCCCGCCGCGCGGCCCTGGGCACGGACCGCTGCGGCGCCGAACCGGAGCAGCTGGGCGTCGCTGGTGATGAAGACCAGGTCCGTATCCTCCCCATCCAGCTGGACCGCCCCGACCACCCGGTCGCCGTCCTTCAGCGAGATGACCTCGAACTCGGTGGCGCTGGCCGGGTAGTCCGGCGCGACGCGCTTGACCACGCCGCCCGCGGTGCCGAGAGCCAGCCCGCCCGGTGAGCCGTCCGGTGCGGCCAGCCCGACCACGGTCTCGCCCGCCTCAAGGGAAACGAATTCGGCGATCGGCGCGCCGCCCGCCAGTGAGGGGGAGTGGGCGCTGGGTGGCAGGGCCGGGATCTCCAGCACGCCGATCCGGATCAGCCGGCCGAGCGAGGTGACCACGGCCGTGCTCCCGCGCGCGGTGCTGGCCGCGGTGGCGATGATCACGTCGTGGGCCGTGCGCGGGCCGGCGGCGGGCGCCGGGACTGCGGCGCCGTCCTGGGCGGCCGCGTCCAGCGTGCCCTCGGCCGGCTCCCCGGCGGGGCGGGTCGCGGTCCGGGCGATGAGCCCGGCGGACGACAGCAGCACCAGGCACGGGTCGTCGGCCACCTCGAGCGGGACCGCCGCCGTGCGGGCCTTCCCGCTGCCTTCCAGCAGCACGGTGCGCCGCGGGCTGGCGAACCGCTCGGCGTTCTTGCCCAGCTCGGTGGAGACCAGCTTGCGGAGCCTGGTTTCCGACTCCAGGATCGCGGTCAGCTCGCCGATCTCCCGCTGCAGGGTCTCCCGCTCCCGCTCCAGCTCCAGCCGGTCGTAACGGGTCAGCCGGCGCAGCGGAGTGTCGAGGATGTACTGCGCCTGGATCTCCGACAGCTCGAAGACCGACATGAGCCGTTCCCTGGCCTGGGCGGAGTCGTCGCTGGCCCGGATGACCTGGATGACCTCGTCGATGTTGAGCAGCGCGATGAGCAGGCCGTCCACCAGGTGCAGCCGGTCCGCGCGCTTGCGGCGGCGGAACTCGCTGCGGCGGCGGACGACCTCGATCCGGTGGTCAACGTAGATGCTCAGCAGCTCGCGCAGGCCGAGGACGCGGGGCTGGCCGTCCACCAGGGCGACGTTGTTGATGCCGAACGTCTCTTCCATCGGCGTGAGCCGGTACAGCTCGTCGAGGATGGCCTCGGGGTGGAACCCGCCCCGGATCTCGATGACCAGCTGCAGCCCGCGGTGCCGGTCGGTCAGGTCCTTCAGGTCGGCGATGCCGGCCAGCTTCTTGGCCTGGACCAGGTCCTTGATCCGGGAAATCACCTTCTCCGGGCCGACACCATAGGGCAGCTCGGTGACCACGATCCCGTCCCGGCGCGGCGTGACCTTCTCGACCCGGGCGGTGGCCCGGGTCCGGAAGATCCCCCGCCCGGTCTCGTACGCCTCCCTGATCCCGTCCAGGCCGACGATCTTGCCACCGGTCGGCAGGTCCGGGCCGGGCACGAAGCGCATCAGCTCGTCCAGGCTGGCCTCGGGGTTGGCGATGAGGTGCCGGGCGGCGGCTACCACCTCGCCGAGGTTGTGCGGGGCCATGTTGGTGGCCATGCCCACGGCGATCCCGGCGGTGCCGTTGACCAGCAGGTTGGGCAGGCCGGCGGGCAGCACCTCCGGCTGGGTCTCGGTGCCGTCGTAGTTGGGCTGGAAGTCAACGGTGTCCTCGTCGATCGAGGCCACCATCTCCATGGCCGCCGCGGTCAGCCGGGCCTCGGTGTAGCGCATCGCGGCCGGGGAGTCGTCCCCGCCGGGCGAGCCGAAGTTGCCGTGCCCGTCGATCAGCGGCAGCCGCATGGCCCACGGCTGCGCCATCCGGACCAGCGCGTCGTAGATCGCGCTGTCGCCGTGCGGGTGCAGCCGGCCCATGACGTCGCCGACCACCCGGGCGGACTTGACGTGGCCGCGGTCCGGGCGCAGGCCCATCTCGTTCATCTGGTAGAGAATCCGCCGCTGGACCGGCTTCAGCCCGTCCCGGGCGTCGGGCAGCGCCCGCTGGTAGATGACGGAGTAGGCGTACTCGAGGTAGCTGCCCCGCATCTCCTCGGCAACATCGATATCGACGATGTTTTCCTCGAAGTCCTCGGGGGGCGGTGGTGTCGCGGTGCGTCGTGCCATGTCCGCCATTGTGCCGCCTGGCGGCGACAGACTTGCCCAATCCCGTGGCGTGGCGCGCACTCCAGGGCCGCCGGATGGGACGGCCGGCGCGTGGACCGCTCTCCCGCCGCTGACCCGGCTATTCTCCGATAACGGTCATATCGTGGTGACCGGCGGCGGCGGGGCCAGGATCCTGGGCGGGCTCACCTGGCGGGTCAGCGGCTGATCTGGATGCGAGTGGGAACTAGAGCTGTTATGTGCCTGAGGGGACGGATCGTGGTGCTGGCCGCCTGCGCCACCATGATCAGCGGGGTCGCGGCGTGCACGTCCAGGGCCGCGGCCCAGGGGCCGGGCGTGCCTGCGCCGGCGTCGACGGCTGCGGCCCGGACCCGGGTCCCCGCCGCGCCTTCCCCGTCGCGTGCTGCGGCCAGCCCGCCCACCAGCCCCGCCGCCAGCCCTGTCGCCCGGCCGGCGGCCGGCCCGGCGATCGAGGTGACCGGCGCGCCGGGCGGGGTGAAGGCCAAGGGCGCGGTGCTGGCTGACGCGGCCACCGGCCAGGTGCTGTGGGGCCGCCACGAGGACACGCAGCGGCCGATGGCGAGCGTCACCAAGGTGATGACGGCCCTGCTGGTGCTCAAAGCTGGTGACCTGGGCCGGGAGATCCGGGTTCCGAAGGCCGCGGTCGCCTACGCCTGGAAGAACGGGGGCGAGACCGCAGCGCTGCGCCCCCGGGACGTGCTCACGGCGCGGGAGCTGCTGGAGGCCCTGCTGCTGCCCTCAGGCGCGGATGCGGCGTACACCCTCGCCAACGCGTACGGGCCCGGCATGGGCGCCTTCCTGGCGCGGATGAACGCGACCGCGGCTGCGATGGGCATGACGCACACCCATTTCACCTCGCCGGACGGCCTGCCCTACCCCACCGAGACCTCGACCTACTCCACGCCGTCCGACCTGCTCAGGCTCGGCCTCGCGGCCATGCGGTCCCCGGTGTTCCGGTCGATCGTGGACCGGTCCTTCTATCACCTGCCGAAAGGGCACGGTCATCACGGCTACTGGTGGGACAACACCGACGAGCTGATCGGCTCGTACCGGGGTGCTGTGGGGATCAAGACCGGCTACACCGACGACGCGGGGCACTGCCTGCTGTTCGAGGCGGTCAGGAACGGCCGGGCGCTGATCGGGGTGGTGCTGCACAGCCCCGCCACCGGCCCGGCGGCCGGGGCGCGGGATGCCGCGCGGATGCTGAACTGGGGCTTCCGGCTCCCGCGCACCGCCTGAAGCCGCTAGGTGACGGAGAAGCCGCCGTCCACGAAGATGAGCTGGCCGGTGATGTAGCCGCTGGCCCGGCTGGCCAGGAACACGGTGACGCCCTCGAAGTCGGCGGGCTCGCCGTTGCGGCCGACCATGGTGCGGGCGGCCAGGGCCGCGGAGCGCACCGGGTCACTGGCCACGGCTTCGGTGAGCGGGGTGGCCACGAACCCGGGCGAGATCGCGTTGCAGCACACGCCGTGGCCGGCCCAGGCCTCGGACTGGGAGCGGGTGAGCCCGGCCAGCCCGGCTTTGGACGCCCCGTAGCCGCCGCTGTTGAAGAACGCCCGGACCGCCTGCTGGGAGGCGACGTTGATGATCCGGCCCCAGCCGCGCCGGGCCATCGCGGGCCCGAAGCGCTGCCCGAGCACGAACGGGGCGGTGAGGTTCACCGCCATCACGCCGCCCCACTGCTCCAGGGTCTGCTCGCCGAGTGGCGGCCGGGGATTGGCGCCCGCGGCGTTGACCAGGATGTCCGGTTCCCCGTACGCCGAGACGGTCTCCTCGGCGGCTCGCTGCGCCGCGGCCGGATCGGCGAGATCCGCCTGGACCCAGGCGGCGGTACCCCCGGCGGACTGGATGGCCGCCGCCGCCTTGCGCAGGCCTTCCTCGCCCCGGGCCAGGAGGACGACCCGCGCACCGGCCAGGGCCATGGCCCGGGCCATGGCGTGGCCGATCCCGGAGCTGCCCCCGGTGACCAGGGCTACCCGGCCGTCCAGTGAGAAGAGGCCATCGAGGAACGCCGCCCGCGGGCCTGGCCCGGGGTCAGAGAGCGGGCCGGGCACCGACCATGCCAAGCGCGTTCGCGGCCAGGCGGCAGCCGCTGCCCAGCGCCTCGAGCGGTGGCTTCTTGTCCAGCCAGGCAGGCAGGAAACCGGCACAGAACGCATCGCCGGCGCCGGTGCCGTCCACGAACGACTCGACAGGCAGGGCGAGGGACCGGACCGGGTCGGGGCGCCCGTTGGCGAACAGTGCCCCCTCGGCGCCGAGCTTCACCACGACCTCCGGGTACCAGGCGGTCAGTACGTGCGCCGCGGACTCGGGGTCCTCGCGGCCGGTGAGCACCGTCGCCTGATCCGCGTTGACCAGGAGCAGGGTCACCCCGTTGGTCATCTCGAGGAACGGCTCGGCTCCCACCCGCTCCAGCGGCGCGGACGAGGCGCCGTCCACGGAGATGGTCATGCCGGCCCGGCCCGCGTGGGCGAAGGCCGCCAGGGCGGCGCCCCGGGACCCCTCGTTCAGCAGCGTGTAGCCCGACATGTGCAGGTGCGCACCCGGGGCGAACAGATCCTTGGGGAGATCGTCGGGGTGCAGCGCGGCGTTGGCGCCCGGGTCCGACATCATCGTGTGGTCGCCCTTGTGGGTGACCATGACCACGCAGGTCCCGGTGGGCCGGTCCGGGTCCATCACCAGCCGGGCGTCCACGCCGTAGCCCATCAGTTCCATGTCCCGGTTGCGGCCGGCGATATCCGCGCCGCGGCGGCCGACGAAGGCCACCTCCCCGCCGTCCGCGGCCAGCCAGGCTGAGATGTTCGCGCCCGACCCGCCACCGTGCATGCTGACCGTGGCCGGCGTATCGCTGCCCTTCGCCAGGGGCAGGGCCGCGTGAGCGACCGTGTCGGTCATCAGGTCACCAACGACGACAACGCGCGCCATGTCGTCACCACCTTGCTCCCGGGGCTGAGCCAGGGGGACACGTGCCGCGGCGCCCGGCTCAGGGCTGCTCATAGAACTTAACAGTTTGCCGGCCGCCTCTGCGGCCGTTCGGCAGGGAGGATCCCTATCGGACCCATGCCCCGTCTCGCAATAGGACACCACAAATCATCTATCCCCGGCAATGAGGGCCGGACCGTTATGTTCTGGCCGCCGGCCAGCGCGCACCGTTCCCGCGGGCCTGGGCGGTGTCCGGCGCCGCGTCCCGGGCCCCGCGGGAACAGGGGACCGCCCCGGGACAGCGGGGGGCCGCGCGGCGGCGGCGCCGGGTGGGCTACTGTCGCATACCGCGTACTGAGGAGGCGGCAAAGACATGGCCTGGACCTGGCAGTTCGAGACGGCGGATGGGACCCTGGTGCCGTCCCGGGGGGTGCCGAGGGAAACGTTCAGCAGCCAGGGCGACGCGGAAAGCTGGCTCGGCGAGAACTGGCGGGACCTGCTGGCCGGGGGTGTGGACCAGGTGACCCTGCTCGAGGAGAACCGGGTCGAGTACGGTCCCATGAGCCTGCGGGCTGAGTAGTCCGGGGGGCGACCCCCCTGGGCCCCCCGCCATCCGCCGGCTCGGCGAGCACCCGCCTTCGGCGGGCCCCGCCTCGACCGGCGGATAAGCGGTGGCTCGCGAGGCAGGCACCGCCAACCCCCCACCTTCCGTCCGCTCAGCGGCCCGTACGGCTCCCCCGGCTACTACGGCCGTTGCTCGGGGCTGGTGGTGAGGGCGGGGTCGCGCCGGACCGCGTCGCCCAGCGCGTCATCGATGCGGCGGAGCACCTCCGGGTCCAGCCGGATCCCCGAGGCCTTGACGTTCTCCCGGACCTGCTCCGGCCGGGTCGCGCCGATGATCGCCGCGGACACGCCGGGGTTCTGCAGGACCCAGGCCACGGCCAGCTGGGCCATGGACAGGCCAGCCTCCTCGGCGATCGGCTGGAGGGCGGCCACCCGGGTGAGCAGGTCGTCGTGGAGAAAGCGCTTGATGAACCCGGACCCGTCGGGGTCGGTGGCGCGGGACTCGGCGGGCAGCGGCTCGCCCGGGCGGTACTTGCCGGTCAGGATGCCCTGGGCGATGGGGGAGAAGACGATCTGGCCGATCCCCTCCTTCTCGCACAGGGGAATCACCTCGGACTCGATCACGCGCCAGATGATGTTGTACTGCGGCTGGTTGGAGACGATCCGGTCGAAGCCCATCTCGCCGGCGATCCGCACCGCGGCGGCGATCTCCTCGGCCCGCCACTCAGACACGCCCACGTACAGCACCTTGCCCTGGCGGACCAGGTCCTCGAAGGCGCGCAGGGTTTCCGGTAGCGGGGTCTCATGGTCGTAACGGTGCGCCTGGTAAAGGTCCAGATAGTCGGTCTGCAGCCGGCGCAGCGACCCGTGCACCGACTCCATCATGTGCTTGCGGGACAGGCCCCGGTCATTGGGGCCGCCGCCGGTCGGCCAGTAGACCTTGGTGCAGATCTCGACGGACTCCCGACGCATCCCGTGCAGCGCGCGGCCGAGGACTTCCTCGGCCCGGGTCCCGGCGTAGACGTCCGCCGTGTCGAACGTGGTGATGCCCTCGTCCAGGGCCGCCGCGACGCACGCCCGGGCGGCGTCCTCCTCGACCTGGGAACCGTGCGTAATCCAGTTTCCGTAGGCGATTTCACTGACTTTGAGACCACTTCGCCCCAGATGACGATGTTCCATAACGCACGACACTAGGGCAACGCCGCCGCCCGCCCGCGGAGGGGTCCGGGCCTGCCCGGAGGGAGCCTCAGACCGTGGTGCCCGGCTTGACCCTCGGCTTGGGGAAGCGCAGCTGGCGGATCTGCAGCGCCCGCATGGCCGCGTACATCTTGACCCCCCGGGTGCTCTCCCCGGGGAAGCGCTCAGCGGCCAGGGTGGTGACCCGGCGGCCCACGAAATAGCCCTCGACGACCATGATCAGCACCATGACGACCAGGAGCAGGGGCAGCAGCGTCTGCATCACCTTGTTGTGCAGGAACAACAGGAACAGCAGGACCACCAGCCCGTACATGTAGAACTCGCTCAGCCGCCGCCGCGAGTCGACCAGGTCGCGGGCCAGCCCCCGGACCGGGCCCTTGTCCTTGGCCGGGAGCGCCCACTCCTCGCCGCGGCGCATGGCCTCGGTCTTGCGGGCCCGCGCCGAGCGGTCCCTGGTCCGGGACTGGCGCATCGCTTCCTTGCGGTCGCCCGGGGCGTTGTACCGGCGGGCGCGCTCCGCCTCGCTGCGCTTGGGAGTCGGCCTGCCCTTGCCCGCGGTCACCGACCCGGGAGTGCGGCCGGCCTGATCGGTCGCTGAGGCGCCCTGGGGGCCCTCGGCCGGGGCGTCCTCGGTGGCCGTGCTACGTCGTCTGAACACGGACTCAGCCTACCGGGACGAACGCCGCGGATCACCAGACCGTGAGCCTTCCCGCCGTGATGGCTGCGCCGGCCTTGACCGCGTAGGCTGTGTGCCACCAGCCTGCAGGCGCGGCGGCCAGAGTACGGGGGGTACCGGCTCGTGCGCCGCAGGTGGCTGGCCGCAGCGTTACACGATGAGGGGATGGTCGCGCCGATGAGCGTGGTGAAGCGGGTATCGATGATCTTCAAGGCCAAGGCCAACAAGGCCCTGGACCGCATGGAGGATCCGCGCGAGACCCTGGACTACTCCTACCAGCGCCAGCTGGAGATGCTGACGCAGGTCCGCCGGGGCGTCGCCGACGTGGCCACGTCGCGCAAGCGTGTCGAGCTGCAGATGAACTCGCTGCAGCAGCAGCAGACCAAGCTGGACGGCCAGGCCCGGCAGGCGCTGGGCAGCGGGCGCGAGGACCTGGCCCGGGAGGCGCTGACCCGCAAGTCGGCGCTGCAGACCCAGATCAGCGACCTGCAGACGCAGTACCAGTCGCTGCAGGCGGACGAGGAGAAGCTGACCGCAGCCTCGCAGCGCCTGCAGGCCAAGGTGGAGGCCTTCCGTACGCAGAAGGAGACCATCAAGGCCACCTACACCGCCGCCGAGGCCCAGACGAGGATCGGCGAGGCCGTCTCCGGCATCTCCGAGGAGATGGGCGACGTGGGCATGGCGGTGCAGCGGGCCCAGGACAAGACGGCCCAGATGCAGGCCCGGGCGGGCGCCATCGACGAGCTGATGGCCTCCGGTGCGCTGGACGACGTGACCGCGCAGCCGAACGACGACATCCAGCGTGAGCTGGACCAGATGGGCTCCAGCCACGACGTGGACCGGGAGCTGGCGCGGCTCAAGGGCGAGCTGGACCAGGGCGAGGCGCCCCGGGAGATCGAGGGCTCCGCCTCGGGCGCGGCCGGGAACGGCCAGTCGGGCACGGTGGCGGACAAGCCCCCGGCCGGTGACGGAGCATGATTATCCGCATCCTCGGCGAGGGCCAGTTCGCCGTGGACGACAGCCTGGCCGCCGAGCTGAACGAGCTGGACGCCCGGCTCGAGGCGGCGGTGAGCGCCAGTGACGAGGCCGTCTTCCGCCCGGTCCTGGCCGAGATGCTGGAGCGGGTCCGCAGCGCGGGAACACCGGTGCCGGCGGATTCGTTTGAACCCTCGGACGTGATCCTGCCGTACTCCGACGCCAGCATGGACGATGTGCGTGGCCTGCTTTCCGAGGATGGCCTCATCCCGGGCTGATGTTCCCCCTCATCCCCGGGCCGCGGTCATCATCCTTCAGCCGGCCCGGGCTCGGCCCGCTTTCGGGGCTTATTCAGCAAACTTTCAGCTGGCCGGTGCACACTGGCAGGTGGACGTCCGCAGGGGAGGATGACCAGGTCGCTGGCCAGCCGGAAGGCTACCTGCGACCGCTTCGCCGGCCGGGAAAGACCTGGCCCGAGGGCCGGGCGGGACCCGGCCTGACGGGGCGGCGCATCGTGGGCATTTCGCTCGGCCTCTGCCTGATAATGAAACAGGATGGCTCCGATAGCGGAGCCGGTAAAGCTCAGCTGGCCTGGCCGGCTGACTAGAACGGAGGCGGCGCGGTGGCGAAGACTCGCTATGCGCCTGACAGGGGACTCACGGCGCGGATGACCCTGACAATGTTTCTCCTCGGGGTCGTGTTCGTCGCCTTCATCACCGCTCTCGTGGCGATCCTCAACGTGAAGCACTACGCCGGCGGCGGCATCATCTTCTTCGCGGTCCTGCTCGGCGTGGTCCTGGGGGTCGGCTCCTTCTTCTACTCCGACAAGATCGCCCTTAGCACCGCCCGGGCGGTCGTGGTCGGCCCGCAGGACAACTACCGGAACGCCGCGAGGGTGCACGGGATCGTGGACCGTCTCGTCGCGCTGGCCAACATGCCCAAGCCCCGGGTGGCGATCGCGCCCTCCCCGATGCTGAACGCGTTCGCGACCGGGCGGAACACCAAGACCTCCGTCCTGGTCGTCACGACCGGCCTGCTCGAGAGCAACCTGGACGACCGTGAACTCGAGGCCGTGCTGGCCCACGAGCTGTCGCACGTGGCCCACAAGGACGTCGCGGTGATGACCATCGCCTCGTTCATCGGCATCATCGCCGCCCTGCTGATCCGGTTCGCCTTCTACGGCGAGCTGTTCGGCGGCGGCGGCCGCGGCCGCGGCGGCGGCAACAACAACAACGGCGGCGCCATCCCGATCCTGCTGATCGTGATGGTGGTCGGCATCGTGGTATACGCGGTCAGCTTCCTGCTCATCCGGCTGCTCTCCCGGTACCGTGAACTCGCCGCCGACCGGTCCGGAGCGCTGCTCACCGGGCAGCCGTCCGCCCTGGCCAGTGCGCTGCAGAAGGTCAGCGGGTCGATGAACGCGATCCCCACCAAGGACCTGCGCGCCGCGGAGCCGCTGAACGCCTTCTACTTCATCCCCGCGTTCAAGTCGAGCGAAAAGGGCTTCAGCCTGAACGGCCTGTTCTCCACCCATCCGTCGCTGGAGCGCCGGCTGCGCCAGCTGTCGGAGATCTCCGAACAGCTGAGCAAGTAGCCCGGTGGGATTCCTCGACACGATCCTGGGCCGGAGCAAGCCGGCCCAGCCGAACCTGGACGAGCTGTTCTCCCTGCCCACCGCGGCCATCACGCTGGAGGCGGGGATGAACCTGGTGCCCACCGGCACCGGCTCGGTCTGCTTCCGGGCCGCGGAGGGCAAGGCGTTCAGCGACATCGAGAAGGACGTGCGCGAGCTGCTGTCCATGGGCTCGGGCACGGCCTCGGTCGAGGTGAGCACCGACTCCTACGGGTTCACGTGGCTGACCTGCCAGCACGCCAAGGATGACTTCGAGGCGCTGGTCACCGACCTCCACGCCGTGAACTCCTCGCTGGCCGACGGCGGGTTCGGGCCGCTGCTGCTGTGCACCCTGGTCAGCTTCACCAGCGACACCGTGCACCGGCTGGGCATCGTCTACCTGTACAAGCGGGGGACGTTCTACCCGTTCGTGCCCAAATCTGGCGAGCAGCGGGACAACGCGGTCGAACTGCAGGTCCGCGGCGCGGTGGGGGCCGACCTGAAGATCGAGCCCGACCTGACCCGCTGGTTCGCGGTCTGGGGTGCCCCCGGCCTCTGAGGGGCCGCTCCCTTTACCGTCTGCTTACCGGTATCTGCCCAGTTCACGGCGGTCAGCCGGACGCGCGGGCGGCACAGAGGGAACTCAGAGAATTTAGCGACACCAGGGATAGCTTTCGCTGCCAACGCCGAGGCAGCCCGGGCCGGGACGTGGCACGAGGCGGGCGTCCTGCTGACCAGGTACCCGGACGTGCTCACCGCGACCATCGGCCTCGGCCTGATGTGCCTGATCGGCATCATCTCGGTGCGCGCGGTGCGGCGCAGGCTGCGCCGGGAGACCTGGTGGCTGATCCACCTCTGGATGTATCTGGCCCTGGCTATCTCGTTCGCTCACGTCATCGTGCTCGGCCCGGCGTTCGTGGGCCACCCACTGACCCAGGTCGCCTGGTCGGTGGCCTGGGCGGCGACCGCAGGCCTGGTGCTCTGCTATCGGTTCGGCCTGCCCCTCGTCCGGAGCCTGCGGCACCGGCTGACGGTCACCGAGGTGCGCCCGGAGGGGCCCGGCGTGGTGTCCGTGATCTGCTCCGGCCGCCGCCTGGACCGGATGGCCGTGTCCGGCGGCCAGTTCTTCTGCTGGCGGTTCCTGACCAGGGGAATGTGGTGGCAGGCTCACCCGTACTCGCTGTCCGCGCTGCCGCAGCCGCCGTACCTGCGGCTGACCGTGAAGGCGGTGGGGGATCATTCCGCCGGGCTGGCCAGCATCCGGCCGGGGACCAGGATCGCCATCGAGGGCCCCTACGGGGCGTTCACCCGGTACGCCCAGCGCCGGCCCCGTGCCCTGCTCGTGGCGGCCGGGATCGGGGTGACCGCGCTCCGGTCGCTGCTGGAGGACCTGCCCCGGAGCAGTGCCCCGGTCGTCCTGCTCCGGGCCAGCCAGCCCGCGGACCTCGTGCTCGGCACCGAGGTCCGCGAACTAGTGAAGCACCGCCGCGGCACGATCCACGAGCTGATCGGCTCCCGCGAGGAGGCGGCCATCGACGAGGTCTCGCTGCCCCGGCTGGTGCCCGACCTGGCCCAGCGCGACGTGTATGTCTGCGGGCCGGAAGGGTTCGTCGCCGCCATCGTTGATACCGCCCGGAACCTGGGTATCCCGGACGAGGCCATCCACCACGAGGCATTCGCGCTATGACCGGCCGGCCAGTTCGCTGAGGAGAGCACAGATGGGAAGCACCCGATGAAGCGTGCGCCGTGGCTGGTGGTCGCCGGGACCGTGGCCGGGTTCCTCGGCGTGGTGGGGCTGCACAAGACGGCCGCGCCGGCCGCGCTGGCCAGTTCCGGGACCCAGCCCGGCAGCCGGGCCAGCCACACGGCCGGGCCCGGCCGGGCCCGCACCCGGGCCACGCCCGCCGGGCCCGCGGCCGCCAGGCCCGCGGCGGGCGCGGCCACCGGCACCACCCTGGGCGCCATGGAAAACTACGGCTACGGCGAACTGGCCGCACGGGTGAGCATCCGCGGCGGCCGGATCACCGGCATCGCCATCCCGGTGCTGCGCACCGCCGAGCAGTACTCCCAGCAACTCGCCGCCCAGGTCATCCCCACGCTGCGCAGCGAGGTGCTGGCGGCCCAGAGCACCCGCATCAACGCCGTGTCCGGGGCCACGTACACCAGCCAGGCCTATGCCCTGTCCGTGCAGGCCGCGCTGGACAAGGCGCACTTCCGGTGAGGCTCGGCCGGCGCAGCACCCCGCCTCCCGCCTCGCCGCCCCGCGCCGGCCCTCCTGCCGGGCCGCCCGGCCCGGACCGGCGCCCGGTAACCCACGCGGAGCACGTCATGGGCACGGTCGTGTCGTTCGCGGTGCGGCCCGCTCCCTCGGGGCCGGATCCAGGGCCCGCGATCCGGGCGGCCTGCGCCCTGCTGCACGAGGCGGACGCGGTGTTCAGCACCTGGGATCCGCGGAGCCCGCTGAGCCGGCTGCGCCGCGGTGAGATGCCCGAGGCGGGCGGCCCGCCCAGCCTGGCTGAGGTGCGGGCGGCCTGCCAGGCGGCCCGGGAGGCGTCCGACGGCTGGTTCGACCCGTGGGCCATGCCGGGCGGCTACGATCCGACCGGGCTGGTCAAGGGCTGGGCCGTGGACCGGGCGCTGGACGCCCTGCGTCAGGCAGGCCTGCCCGCCGCCCTGGTCAACGGGGGCGGTGACCTCGCCGCGTTCGGCGGCCCGGTCCCGGGGGAGCCGTGGCGGGCCGGGATCCGCCACCCGTGGCGGCCGTCGGCCCTGGCCGCCGTGCTGGAGGTGCGCGGCGCCGTCGCCACTTCCGGGAGCTACGAGCGCGGCGCGCACCTGGTCAACCCGCTCACCGGGCGGCCCGGCTCCCGGGCCGCCTCGGCCACGGTCACCGGCCCCAGCCTGGCCCTGGCGGACGCGCTGGCCACAGCGCTGGCCGTGGGCGGTGACGCGGCCTTGGCGGCGGTCGCCGGGCTGCCTGGCTACGCTGGGTACCTGATCCGCCCCGACGGCACCGAGACCTGGACCACCGGGCTCCGGTTTGCCGGTCCGTGATCCGGTTTGCCGGCCGGTGATCCAGGCCCCTGGTCCCGGGGACGGCGAAACTCCCGGAGCCGGCCCACCCCGCCCGGAATGACGCGGGGGCGCATATGGTTGGAGCCAGGAGATAAGGCAGCGCCGCGGACGCGGCGGCAGTCCAACGCGGGAGTTAACACATATGACGGTCCAGAATGAGGCGACAACCACCGGTGTCATCCTGACCGACACCGCGGCAGCGAAGGTGGGCGCTCTCCTGGAGCAGGAAGGCCGCGACGACCTGCGGCTGCGCATTGCCGTCCAGCCGGGCGGCTGTTCCGGGCTGCGTTACCAGCTGTACTTCGACGAGCGTGAGATGGACGGTGACGTTGACGCCGAGTTCTCTGGCGTGCACGTGGTCACCGACAAGATGAGCGCCCCGTACCTGATGGGCGCGACCATCGACTTCGTGGACACGATCGAGAAGCAGGGCTTCACGATCGACAACCCGAACGCCAGCGGGTCCTGCGCCTGCGGCGACTCGTTCCACTAATTTCCGGGGGGGCGACCCTCTGGACCCTGCTGGCCCGGGGGGACAGCCCCCCGAAGCCCCCCGCCATCCGCGGCCTCGGCCTGGAACCCGCCTCCGGCGGGCCCGGCCTCGGGCCGCGGATAGGCGGTGGTACAGGCCACCGCACAGGTTGAAGCGGTGGTACAGGTTTCATCTGCATAATCACGGCCGGGAGGGTGACCTCCCGGCCGTGCTGCTTTCGGTGGTCCCTGGCATCGCCTAGAGTGCGGCCGTGCGCATAGCCATCACCGGGTCCATCGCGACCGATCACCTGATGACCTTCCCCGGCCGTTTTGTCGAGCAGTTCATCCCCGAGAAGATGGACCGGGTCTCGCTCTCGTTCCTCGTCGACGCCCTGGAGATCCGGCGCGGGGGAGTCGCGGCGAACATCGCGTTCGGCCTCGGCGTCCTGGGCCTGCGGCCGCTGCTCATCGGGGCCGTGGGCGAGGACTTCGCCCCGTACCGGACCTGGCTGGCCGAGCACGGGGTGGACTGCGCGGGCGTGCGTGAGTCCACCACGCAGCACACCGCGCGGTTCGTCTGCACCACCGACGTGGACGGCAACCAGATCGCCTCGTTCTACCCCGGGGCGATGAGCGAGGACGCCGACATCGAGCTGGCCCCGCTGGCCGGCGGCCTGGACCTGGTGCTGATCGGCGCCAGCGATCCGGGAGCGATGCTGTCGCACACCCAGGAGTGCAAGGACCTGGGCGTCCCGTTCGCGGCCGACCTGTCGCAGCAGCTGCCCCGGCTGGACTCTGACCAGGTGCGCGCGCTGGTCGACGGCGCCGCCTACCTGTTCTGCAACGAGTACGAGGAAGCCCTCATCGAGCGCAAGAGCTCGTGGTCCGGCCCAGACATCCTGAGCCGGGTCGGCGTCCGGGTGACCACCCTCGGGCCCGCCGGTGCCCGGATCGAAGCCGCCGGCGCCGATCCGGTCCTCGTTGCGGCGGTTCCGGAGGTCCGGAAGGTCGACCCCACCGGAACCGGCGACGCGTTCCGGTCGGGTTTCCTGGCCGCGGTGGCCTGGGGCCTGCCGCTGGAGCGGGCCGCGCAGCTCGGCTGCATGCTCGCCGTGCACGTGCTGGAGACGGTCGGCACGCAGGAGTACGAGCTGAAGCCCGGGGCGCTGGCCGAGCGGCTGGGTGCCGCGTACGGTGAGGCTGCGGCTGCGGAGATCGCCGCGCACTACAGCTGAGCCGGCCGGCCTCGCCCGCCGCGTTCGTTTTTCCCGCAACGAAAACCGGCGGGGCCCGCCGACCCTGGACATGCCGGAGGGGACGGCCCTGGTGCGGGCCGTCCCCTCCGTGATGCTCTCCCGCTAGCTACGGCAGCGAGGGCGCATCCTGGATGTAATTCCTGGGCGAGCCGACGCCGGTCGCGTCGTCGTAGCCCTTAACGGCGCGGAGCGCGTCAGCGCCCTCACCGTTGATACCCAGAGTCCGCAGGTAGGTCAGCAGCGGGCCCTGCTTGGTGTACGGGTTGGTGTAGTTGTTACGCACCTCGGCCAGGTAGCCGGCGCCGAGCGGGTGGTCGGTCACGTCGTTGTACGCCGCGTTCGACGCCCCGTAGGGAGCATGCGTGTCCAGATAGTAGATCGCCGGGTTGGCGAACCCGAGTGCGCCACCGGCCGCCTGCTGCGCGTCCGCCTCGATGCCGGCGAACACGGGGGAGGCCACGCTGGTGCCGCCGATCCTGCTGAGCGAGAAGGCGTAGGTCTTCCCGTTCGGCTGCAGGCCCGTCTCGCCGACCAGGACCCCGGTGCTCGGGTCGGCGAGCGCCGATACGTCCGGGACCACCCGCATGGGCGTGCTGCTGGTCGTGCCGTCCGGCAGCGACTCGGCCAGGCTGGCCGGGACCACGCCCGCCTGGTAGGAGGGCTGAGCGTACTCGGTGCTCACGCCACCGCCACCGGAACCGTCGTACCCGGAGGGGTACTTGCCGGGCGGCGTGTACTGCCACTTCTTGCCGCCGTGCTTGAGGTGAATCAGCGGGTCGAGGATGGTGCCCCAGGAGGTTTCCCACTCATAGCTGTTCGTCTTGCTGATGGCCAGGCTGGTGCCGCCCACCGAGGTCACCCACGGGCTGGACGTCGGGTAGTCCACCTGGTCGGTGGGGGAGATGGAGTCCTCTCCCGGGCCCTCGTAGCCGCTGTCGCCGGAGGAGTAGAAGAAGCCGATCCCCTCGAGCGCGCCAACCTGGAAGATCAGGTCCCACGTGGCGTTGATGGTGGCGTAGCTGGCCGGCTCGCCATAGGAGTTGCTGACGATGCTGGCCAGGTCAGTGTCCACGATGGCCGCATCCGCGTTGGCCAGGTCGGAGTCGGAGCAGCTGCCCGCGGCGACGTACCGGACGTTGGCGTCGGGGGCCATGCCGTGCACGGACTCCACGTCGAGGGTCTCCTCGCCGTACCAGCCCGAGGCGCCACACGCTTTGACGCTGTTGTACGGGCTGGCCTGGTACTGCTTGAACTGGCCAGGCGCGAACGGCTTGTCCCCGACGACGGTGGCGAACTGGTTGGCGTCCGACCTGATCGTGGGCGACGCGTAGGCGTCCACGATGGCCACGGTCTGGCCCTTGCCAGTCATCCCGGAGCTCGTGACCCCGTAGGCGCCGCGGACCTGACTCGGCGATGTAGCCGCAGTTGGTCCAGGGCTGGTGCTTGCCGTACGCCTTGGGCTTGTTGGTCGCGATCTTCGAGCCGTAGTACGTCGAGCAGGGCTTCGCCACCCAGTAGTTCGGCGGGGGCGGCGGCAGGTCCGGCTTCATCACGCTCTTCGCGGTGTCCAGGCCGGACACCGCGATGACTGAGCTGGCGATGGCCGAAGGCGCGGTGGCCGCTTCGTTAGGCGCACGGTCACTCGCGCCGCCGGGGCCCGTGTAGGTGCCGAACGTCACGCCGAACGCCTTGCTGGCTGCGGCCACGGAACCGCGCACGCCGACATAGGCACCCGCCGGGTACTTCGCGTCGGTCCTGGTCACGCTCAGCCCGGCCGACGTGAGCCAGGACTTCACCGAGGCGACCTCCGCGGCGGACGGCGCGAACTTCGCGCGGACCGCGGCGGGGCTCATGAAGTGCCGGTAGGCCTGGCTGGCCGGGTTGGAGACCGCGGCGACGGCGCCGGCCAGCTCAGCCTGATGGCTGGGGGCGAGGTACACCCGCGCGTTGACGGTGCCGGCCGTGACGGCCCGGCTGCTGAGACGCTTCGCGGCGACCGCCCACGCGGGATGGGTGTCGGCGATCGCCCTTCTCGGGTTGGCCGCCTGCGCGGCGGTGGCCGTGGTGAGACTGCCGAGCGTCAATGCTCCGGCGGCAATCGCAGCCCCGACCACACGCAGACGTGTGACTTGCGGCATGCACGTTCCTTCCTGGACGGATGATCATGGCGCCTGATCTGTGTGTCCTGGGTAACAGGCACAACCGGAACAGACTCTTCCCCTTCGGGCGCCCGGCGCAAGAGAATTCGTTGATCACGTGGGTTCCGTTATGCAGTAGTGACTGCGGTGAATAAGTTTGGCCGCCGGATCTCTCCCGGCTGCGGAGGGCGCGGGGGAGGCGAGGCCCGTGCGGGTGGCGGCCGGTCCGCCGCGGCGGAGGGATAGCGTGGCGGGGTGGCGACTCTTCTCCTCGCCGGCGTTCCCGGGCACGCGTACCAGGGGCCGCCCGCGCTGACGGCGGCCCGGGTCTTCACGGCCTGGACCCTGGACGTGCCCGTTCTGGTCGTGGTGCTGCTGGCCGGCGGCCTGTACCTGGCCGGGGTGCGCCGTGTCCGCCGGGCCGGCCAGCCGTGGCCGCCGCTGCGCGCGGTCGCCTTCTACCTCGGCGGCCTCGGCGTCCTGGTCATCGCCACCATGTCGTTCCTCGGCGTGTACCAGGGCGTGCTGTTCTACATCCGCTCGGTGCAGACCATCCTGCTGCTGCTGGTGGTGCCGCTGTTCACGGCCCTGGGCCGGCCGCTCACCCTGGTCATCGCGGCGGCGCCGCGGGCCGGCCGGCGGCTGGACGCGGCGGTGCACAGCCGGATCGCGCGGACCCTCACGTTCCCGGCCATCCCCACGCTGGTCATCGTGCTGGTGCCGTTCGTGCTGTACTTCTCGCCCTGGTACGCGGCGAGCATGCGCAGCGGCACGGTCCGCGAGCTGACCTACCTCGCCCTGCTGGCCCCCGGATTCGTCTTCTTCTGGATGTTCCTGCGGGTCGACCCGGTGCCGCGGGCCTACCCGTACCTGGTCGGCCTCTGGGTGAGCGCGGGCGAGGTGGTTGGGGACGCCGTCCTCGGCCTGGCCATCATCGCCTACCAGGGCCTCATCGCCGGGGCCTACTACCACGCGCTGGCCCGTCCCTGGGGTCCCAGCCTGCGCAGCGACCAGGTCATCGGCGGCGGGGCGCTGTGGGTGCTCGGTGACATCGTCGGGCTGCCGTTCCTCGCCGCCCAGTTCATCCAGATGATCCGGGAAGACGAGACCGACGCGGCCGTCGTGGACGCCGAGCTGGATGCCGTGGAGGCCGCCGAGGCCGCGGTGGCCCGGGTTGACCCGGCCCGCCCCGGCCCGGACACGGGGGAACCGGCCGGTAGTCAGCCCTGGTGGGAGAACGACCCGCGGTTCGCGGACCGCTTCCGGCGCGCGGGCGACCCCTAGCTCGCGCAGGTGCGCCAGCACAGGTGCAGGCCAGCGGGAGGGGGTCAGTGGGACAGGGTCAGCGGGACGGGCTCAGTAGGTGCGCTTGACCAGGAACGCCCAGCCGCGCGGCAGGGCCGTCTCGACCACGAACTCCTGGGACTTCATCATGCACCAGGCCGGGATGTCGGTCTGGGCGGCCGGATCGTCGGCCAGGACGGCGACCGTGGCCCCGATCGGGACCTCCCTGATCCGCTCGGCGAGCATGATGATCGGGATGGGGCACTTCCGGCCCAGCGCGTCGATCGTCAGCATGGGTGCTGGGCGCGTCGGGGGGGTCATCCGCATGCCTCTCGCTCTGTGCTGCTCGCTCTGTGCTGCTGGTCTCGCTAAAACGGTGACAATACTCTGCGGAGCGGCCCGGCCCGCTGGGACTTCCGCATGCATGCTGCCACGGGAGAGCGATACCCGCACGTCGCCGTACATAAGCGCATCCGGCCGGGACACGCGGCGGCACAATTGGGGTCCCCCGCGAGGGCGGGCGGCGCGCACGATACTGTTTGCACGACAGCCTGTAGGACGAGTCATGACCTGCCCGTGCAGCCGGGAGTCATTCCGCTGGGAAGGCAACCTGTGAGTTCCACCCCCAGCGCCCCACGCCGACGGGGCGCGCACGATCCGGGCCCTATGCCCGGCGAGGAGAATGCCCTCGTGCTCGATGGTTCGGTGGCCGACGGCTCGCCAGACGCCCTGCGCGCTGGCCAGCCGGCCGGCGCCAGCCCGGCCAGCGCCGGCCCGGCCAGCGACTGCGCCGCTGGATACCGCGCACCGTGCTGCTCGCCGCAGTGCTGATGGCGACGGCCGGCTGCCAGTCCACCACGTTCACCCGGCTCGGCCTGCCGATCCCGGTAACCAGGCAGGGCGAAGTCGTGGTGACGCTGTGGCGGGGCAGCTGGATCGCCGCGCTCGCGGTCGGGGCCGTCGTGTGGGGCGCGATCCTGTGGGCGGTGATCTTCCACCGCAAGCGCACCGACGAGCCGCCGCGGCAGGTCCGCTACAACCTGCCGATCGAGATCATGTACACGGTCATCCCGTTCATCATGGTCGGCGTCTTCTTCTTCTTCACCGCCCGGGACGAGAACTACATCGACAAGCTCCCGCCCCACCCGGACGTCACCGTCACCGTGTACGGCTACCAGTGGAGCTGGGAGTTCCAGTACCCGGGGTACAAGGTGCCGGGCTCGGCGAGCGGGGTCGTCTCCGAGACCGGAGCCCCCTGGCCGGGCCGGCTGCCGGTGCTGGAGATTCCCACGAACCGGACGGTCCGCTTCAACCTCGTCTCCCTGGACGTCGTGCACTCGTTCTGGATCGTCCCGTTCGAGTTCAAGCGGGACGTGATCCCCGGCCACCCCAACCACTTCGAGGTGACCCCCATCAAGACCGGCACGTTCATCGGCCGCTGCACCGAGCTGTGTGGCGTCTACCACAGCCGGATGCTGTTCACGGTGAAGATCGTCACCCCGGCGCAGTTCCACACCTGGATCGCCGCCCAGCAGCATTCACAGCAGAAGTCAGCAGGGGGTGCGTGAGCCCGTGACCACCGTCGAGCAACCGGTCCAGGAGCAGACCTTCGAGCAGTACGGCCGCAAGGGATCGATCCTGGCCAGCTGGCTCTCCTCGACCGACCACAAGATCATTGGTCACCTGTACCTGATCACGTCGTTCGCGTTCTTCCTGATCGCTGGCCTGATGGCCATGATCATGCGGATCCAGCTGTTCGGGCCGGACAACCACGTGGTTTCCGACCAGCAGTACAACGAGCTGTTCACCATGCACGGCACGATCATGCTGCTGCTCTTCGCCACCCCGCTGTTCGTCGGGTTCGCGAACGAGATCATGCCGCTGCAGATCGGCGCGCCGGACGTGGCGTTCCCCCGGCTGAACCTGCTCAGCTACTACTTCTTCCTGTTCGGCGGCCTGATCCTGCTGGTCAGCTTCCTGACCCCGGGCGGCGCGGCGGCGTTCGGCTGGTACGCGTACACGCCGCTGACCAGCTCGGTGTACTCGCCGGGCATCGGCGGCGACATGTGGATCATGGGCCTGACCCTGTCCGGGCTGGGCACGATCCTCGGCGGCGTCAACTTCGTCACCACGATCATCTGCATGCGGGCGCCCGGCATGACCATGTTCCGCATGCCGATCTTCACCTGGAACATCCTGCTCACCAGCATGCTGGTGCTGCTCGCGTTCCCGGTGCTCGCGGCGGCGCTGCTGGTGCTGGAGATCGACCGCAAGCTCGGCGCCCAGGTCTTCTCCCCTGCCAATGGCGGTGCGATCCTGTGGCAGAACCTGTTCTGGTTCTTCGGGCATCCGGAGGTCTATATCGTCGCGATCCCGTTCTTCGGCATCGCGACCGAGGTGCTGCCGGTGTTCAGCCGCAAGCCCATCTTCGGGTACAAGGGCCTGGTCGGCGCGACCATTGCCATCGCTGGCCTGTCCATGACGGTGTGGGCGCACCACATGTTCACCACCGGCGCCGTGCTGCTGCCCTTCTTCTCGTTCATGACGTTCCTGATCGCGATACCCACCGGGGTGAAATTCTTCAACTGGGTGGGCACGATGTGGCGCGGGCAGCTCACGTTCGAGCCGGCCATGCTGTTCTCCGTCGGGTTCCTGGTGGTGTTCCTGTTCGGCGGGCTGACCGGGGTCATCCTGGCTTCCCCGCCGCTGGACTTCCACGTCAGTGACTCCTACTTCGTGGTCGCCCACTTCCACTACGTGCTGTTCGGCACCGTGGTGTTCACCATGTTCAGCGGGTTCTACTTCTGGTGGCCCAAGTTCACCGGCAAGATGCTGGACAACACGCTCGGCAAGTGGCATTTCTGGACGCTGTTCATCGGGTTCAACATGACGTTCCTGGTGCAGCACTGGATCGGCGTCGAGGGGATGCCGCGCCGGGTGGCGAACTACCCGTTCCTGCCCGCCAACGTGACCACGCTGAACCAGATCTCCAGCATCGGCTCGTGGATCCTGGGCGCGTCCACGTTCTTCTTCCTCTACAACGTCTACAAGACCTGGAAGTACGGCGAGCAGGTCACCGTGGACGACCCGTGGGGGTACGGGAACTCGCTGGAGTGGGCGACCTCCTGCCCGCCGCCCCGGCACAACTTCACCAGCATCCCGCGCATCCGGTCCGAGCGGCCCGCCTTCGACCTGCACTACCCGCAGATCCAGTCCGGGCGGACGCATCAGCAGCGGGTCCTGGAGAACAAGAAATGACCCGCACGATGGGCACCAGGCTGGCCCTGCCGGCCTGGTGCGCTGGGGAGGTGCCGGATGAAGTTTGAGGGGTCTCTGTTCGTCGGCTGCGCGATCTTCTTCGGTGCCGCGGACATCGTCTACTGGTACTTCTCCAAGGACCCGACGGGTACCGACCGCGCTCGCGCTGGCCGTGGGCCTGGCCTTCCTGACCGGGTTCTACCTGCTGTTCACCGGGCGGCGGCTGCCGGAGCGGCCCGAGGACAACCCGGACGGCGAGATCGAGGAGGGCACCGGCGAGCTGGGCTTCTTCAGCCCGCACAGCTGGTGGCCGCTGTACGTGGGACTGGCCTGCGCCCTGGCCGCGCTCGGCGTGGCCATCGGCTGGTGGCTGTTCCTGATCGGGCTGCTGGCCATCTTCCTCACCACGATCGGCTTCGTCTTCGAGTACTACCGCGGCGTTTAGGCCCACTGAGCTGCTTTTCCTGCTGGCCTCACCAATCCCGCCAGCCCCCGCCGCACTAGGTTTTCGCTCGTGATCATGGTTTGGTGCCGCTACAGCGGCACTCAAACCATGATCACGTAATTCCTGCGCCGACACTTTCTCCGCTGGCTCGGCGCCCCTTTCCCCGGGCGTATGCTCTTGCCTGCGCTGATTACTTAGCGTAACGAAACTATTACGGAATCCGCCGTCGGCCGGGGCCGGGCGGAAGGCGTTGGGGCAGCCAGCGGGCGCCAGAGGGGTCGGATCGTGTCGGGGGATATGCCGGGGAGTTTCCGCGTGCGCACGCACCGCGGATGGAGTCAGTGCATCGCAGCCAGGGCGCAGACCATCAGCCTGGCCCGGAAGGCGGGCCTGGGCGGGAAAGCGGGCCAGGCCGGAAAAGGAAGCCGGGCCGGGAAAGCGAGCCTGGCCACAGCGCCTGCCTGGAGGGGGCCGGCCTGGCCGGGACCGGGGCGGCTGGCCTGCTGGTCATCGCGGGGTGCGCCGGGGGAGGGGCGGCCGCCCAGGGACCGGCCGCGCGGGTCATCATCGTCAGCGGCAACCTGACGTTCAGCTCGCCCGCCGCCGGGGCACGGGGCGGCCGCGCCCAGCCGCCAGCGCCGTTGGCCACCGGGCCGGCAGCGCGGTCGTCGCGGGCCTGAAAGGCCCTGAGGAGCGCGCCGCGGCCTCGGGCAGCATCAGCCGGGCCGGGGCCGCGCAGGCGGCCAGCGGCCGCTCCAGGGCCTCCGGCGGGGCAGCGGCGCCCGTGGACCTGCGGCCCGACCTGGGCGTCCGGGTCGCGGTCCGGGACGGCAGGCTGACCGGGGTGAGCGTGCGCCCCGTCACCGGCCAGACCGGGGCCGGGGCGGCCCGGGGCCGGAACGACCCTGGCCGGGGCGTACGCCGCGGCCTCCCGCAGCTGGCGCACGCGCTGGGCGCTGGCGCCGTCGCAGACCTACCGGGTCACCGCGACGGCCGTCGATGCCCGCGGCCGGCGCACCGTCATGGCCAGCACCTTCCGCACGCTGCAGCCCCGCCGCACGTTCACCGCCGCCACGATCCTCGGCGCGGGCGAGACCGTCGGCGTGGGCATGCCCATCATGATCAATTTCAGCCGGCCCATCACCGACCGGGCCGCGGTGGAGCGGGCGCTGCAGATCTGGTCGAGCAAGCCGGTCACCGGCGCCTGGTACTGGGTGAACAGCAAGAGCGTGTGGTTCCGGCCCCGGCACTACTGGCCCGCGCACACCCGGGTGCGCTTCACCGCGCACCTGGCCGGCCTGCAGGGCGCGCCCGGGCGTCTACGGCCGGTCCGACCTGACCCAGCACTTCCGGGTCGGTGACTCGCTCATCGCGGTGGCCAGCGCCGCCACGCATCACATGAAGGTCTGGTGGAACGGCAGGCTGGCCGGTGACTGGCCGGTCAGCACCGGGCGGCCCGGGATGGACACCCCGGACGGCCGGTACCTGTCCTTCGCCATGGGCAGCCCGGTGGACATGAACTCGGCCAGCTACGGCGTGGGTCCCGGGGATGCCCGGCTACTACAACGAGCTGGTCTACGACGCCGTCCAGTTCACGTTCAGCGGTGATTACGTGCACAGCGCCCCGTGGTCCGTGGGCGAGCAGGGGCTCATCAACGTGAGCCACGGCTGCGTCAACCTCGCCCCGGGCTACGCGGCCTGGTTCTACGGCCATTCGGTGCTGGGCGACCCGATCAGCGTGGTGGGCAGCCCGGTCGCCGGGACCTGGGGCGACGGGTGGACCATCTACTTCCTCGGCTGGCGCAAGCTGCTCGCGGGCAGCGCCACCGGGAACGCCGTGCAGGTCAGCCGGGACGGCAGCCGGCTCGTGGCCGCCTGAGCCGCCTCCGCGGGAACAGAAAGGTCCCCGGGGCACGAGAGGGTGCCCCGGGGACCTGACCGCAGTTCCTCAGTGACCGCCCGGGTCCTCCGGGTCGTCCTGCCCGAGCAGGGTCTTCCCGCCCTCACCGGAGGTGACGGCGGCGCGTTCCGGCTCGCCGGTCACGCTGGTGCCGTGCCCGTTGGCCCCGTGCCCGTTGCCGTGCCCGTTGGTCCCGTGCCCGTTGCCCACCGGGAGCGGCACGCTCTCGGTGACCACCCGGTTGAGGGCCAGCCTCAGCTTGCCGACCGCGCCGCGGGTGGCCGGGTCGGGTACGCCGCTCTCGTCGTGCGCGGCCGCCTCCAGCGGCACCGCTCGCGGTCGCCCTGGCCTCCAGCACGGCCCGCTCCTCCTCCGGCACCGGCGCGTGCAGCTCGACGTACTCGCCGTTCGGCCGCATCTGGATGATGCCGGTCTCGTACCCGTGCAGGAGCGTTTGCGCGTCCTTGCGCTGCAGCCCGAGGCAGATCCGCTTGGTCAGGATGTAGGCGATCACCGGCCCGATGAACACGGCGTACCGGGCGATCTCCGTGGTGGTGTACAGCGAGATGCTGAAGTGCTCGGCGATGACGTCGTTCGCGCCTTCCAGCCACATGATCCCGTACCAGGTGATGACGGCGATGCCGATCGCGGTCCGGGTGGCCGCGTTACGCGGCCGGTCGTTGACGTGATGCTCGCGCGTATCCCCGGTGATCCAGCGTTCCAGGAACGGCCACAACGCCGCGCCGGTGAACAGGAGGCCCAGGGGCACCAGGGCCGGGATGAGCACGTTCCAGGAGATCGTGTGCCCCGCGATGTTCCACACCCAGTTGGGGAAGATGCGCAAGCGCGCCTTCGAGCATGCCCATGTAGAAGTCCGGCTGTGAGTCCGAGGACATGGCCACCGCGTTGTACGGGCCGTACAGCCAGATCGGGTTGATCTGGGCCAGGCAGCCGAGCAGGGCCAGCACGCCGAAGACGAAGAAGAAGAACGCCCCGGTCTTGGCCATGAAGTACGGGTACAGCGGCTGCCCAACGACGTTCTTGTCGGTGCGGCCCTTGCCCGGCATCTGGGTGTGCTTCTGGTGGAACATCAGGAACAGGTGCGCGGTGATCAGGGCGAGCAGCAGCCCGGGGATCAGCAGCACGTGGATGATGTACAGCCGCGGGATGATGTCCATGCCGGGGAACTGCCCGCCGAACAGGAAGAACGACAGGTAGGTGCCGACGATGGGGATCCCCAGGAGCACGCCTTCGAGGATGCGCAGGCCCGCCCCGGACAGCAGATCGTCAGGGAGGGAGTAGCCGAACAGGCCTTCCAGCATGCCCAGCGTGAACAGGACGATCCCGATGAGCCAGTTCAGCTCGCGGGGCTTCCGGTACGCGCCGGTGAAGAAGATCCTGATCATGTGGGCCATGATCGCCGCCATGAACAGGTCCGCCGCCCAGTGGTGGATCTGCCGCATGAGCAGCCCGCCGCGCACGTCGAAGCTGATGTTCAGGGTCGAGGCGTAGGCCTCGCTCATCCGCACGCCATCGAGCCGGAGTAGGTGCCGTGGTAGATCACGGACTCATGCTGGGCTTGAAGAAGAGCGTGAGGAACGTGCCGGTGAGCAGCAGGATGATGAACGAGTAGAGGGCGATCTCGCCGAGCAGGAAGGTCCAGTGGTCCGGGAAGACCTTCTTCAGCAGGGTGCGCGTGCCCTTGGCGGCGCGCAGCCGGTCATCGAGGAACGTTCCGGTGCCCGCGAGCACCTTCTCGACCGGGCCTTCGCCGGCGGTGCCGGCTGGAGCCTCGTTGGTACTAGTCATCCCCGCTCCCAGAAAGCTGGCCCGACCGGAACTTTGAAGTCGCTCAGCGCGACCAGGTACCCCTCGGAGTCCACGCCCATCGGCAGCTGCGGCAGCGGCCGGTTCGCCGGGCCGAAGAGCACCGTGGCGCCCCTTGGTGGCGTCGAACGTGGACTGGTGGCAGGGGCACAGGATGTGGTGCGTGGTCTGCTCGTAGAGCGCCACCGGGCAGCCGACGTGGGTGCAGATCTTCGAGTAGGCGACGATGTTGTCCACGACCCACTTCTTGTTCGTGGGGTACTGGATCTCGCCCGGCTCGAACTTGATGATGATCACCGTCGCCTTGACCAGCGCGTCGTCGTTGTCCTGGTAGCCCTCCGGGATCACGGTGATCATCCCGCCCGGCGAGTCGAAGTCGGCCGGCTTGATGGGCCGGCCGGTGTCGCTGATGACCAGCCGCAGCCCCTTGCGCCACACGGTGTGCCGCAGCTTGGTGCCGGGCAGCGGGCCCATGTCCCGCAGCAGGACGATCGGCGCCAGGATCAGCGGGAGGGTGGCGGCGATCAGGGTCCGGCGCAGGATGGGCCGCTTGACGAACTGGCTGGCCTCCGCGCCCTCGCGGAACGTCTCCGCGAACGCCTTCCGGTCCTGCCTCGGGCGAGGCCAGCGGCTTGCGGGCCTCGGTGAGCTCCACGTCCGGCATCAGCCGCCGGACCCAGATGACCGCGCCCGCCCCCAGGGCGAGGAAGGCCACCGCCATGGAGATGCCCAGGGCCAGGTTGGACCGCAGCACCGCGTCCACGCCGAGAGCCGACGGGCAGCCCGATGTAGGCCGCGATGAACCCGATCCCGGCCAGCATGGCCAGGATGAACAAGGCGGCGACGATGCTGCTCGGCCCGGCTTGGCCCCGGCCGGGTCGTCAGGGTCGGCGGGCAGTTCCCGGGCCGGGGCGGGCGGGCGCGCTCCGACTGGGCCGTGCCCAGCAGCGTCCGCTCTTCCGCGGGCGGCGGTGTGCCGATCACCCGGTGCGGGGCCCGCGAGGCCTCGGCCTCGCCACCCTCCGGGCCGCCCGGGGGACTCTGCGGTGTATCCGTCTGTGCTGCTCATCCGTGCACCCGCCGCTTTGCCGTGATCCAGATTGCGGACAGCACCAGCGCGCCGATCCCGCCGATCCAGCCGACCAGCCCCTCGGTTACCGGCCCGACGCGGCCGAGGCTGAAGCCGCCGGGGTTGGGCGAGGAGCGTGTCTCCGTGACGTACGCGATGATGTCACGCTTCTCACTCGGAGTGATCGTGGTGTCGTTGAACACGGGCATGGCCTCCGGGCCGGTGAGCATGGCCGTGTAGATCTGGGTCGGCGTGGACTGGGTGAGCGCGGGGGCGTACTTCCCCTGCGGTGAGCGCGCCGCCCGCCCCCACGAAGTTGTGGCACTGGGCGCAGTTCGTGCTGAACAGTTCCTGGCCGAGGCCCACGTCAGCGCCCTTGGTGCTCACCTGGCTGGCGGCCGGGATGGCCGGGCCGCCGCCGAGCGACGCGATGTAGGCCGCGATCTCGCGGGTCTGGGCCGGGTTGAGCACGGGCGGCTTGCGCGGCGCCTCGGCGTCAATCTCCTTGAGCGGCATCCGGCCGGTGCTGACCTGGAAGTACACCGCGGCCGCGCCCACCCCGATCAGGCTCGGGCCGGTGTTCGTGCCCTGGGCCATGAAGCCGTGGCAGCTGGAGCAGTTCTGCACGAACAACTGGCGGCCCAGGGCGGTCTGGCGCTGGGAGGCGGCGGGGGCGGACGCGGAGGCCGGGCTGCCCTGGGCGGTGAACGCCGCGTAGATGACGCCCACCGCGATGAGCCCAAGCAGCACCACGGCATATCCGGCGACCGGCCGCCGGCGCCGCGCGATGATCCAGCTCAATGGAGCCCTCGTCTTCTGGTCTGTGCTCTTGTGGTTGGGGAGATGGACCGCTGCTCTGCTAGGTATTCGGTGCAGCGGCCCTCAGTGGATGAGGTAGATCGTGGTGAACAGGCCGATCCACACGACATCCACGAAGTGCCAGTAGTAGGAGACAACGATCGCGCTGACCTGCTGCTCGTGCGTGAAGGTCTTGGCCACGTAGGTGCGGCCCAGCACGAACAGGAACGCGATGAGCCCGCCGGTCACGTGCAGGCCGTGGAATCCGGTGGGGATGAAGAACACGGAGCCGTACCCGCTGGACTGGAGGGTCAGCCCGTCGTGGATCAGGCCCAGGTACTCGTAGCCCTGGCCGCAGACGAAGTACAGGCCCATCAGGAACGACAGGACGTACCACTCGCGCAGTCCCCAGCGCGACACCTGCCAGATCCGGCCGGCCCGCCTGACCTGCCCGCGCTCCACGGCGAACACCCCGAGCTGGCAGGTCACGCTGGACAGCAGCAGGACCGTGGTGTTGATCGACCCGAGGGTGAGATCCAGGTGGGCGCCCGGCCAGGGGAGGCCGTTGCCCTTGTCCACGGAGCGGATCGTGAAGTAGATCGCGAACAGCGCCGCGAAGAACATGAGTTCCGAGGAAAGCCACACGATGGTGCCCACGCTGACCAGGTTCGGCCGCGCGGTGGGCGGGCGGGGAGTGGGTGCCTTCTCGGTGACGGATGCGGTGGCCACGAGGTCATTATTACGACAACCCGTAGGCGAGCGTCGGCCGACCCCCCGTGTCGGTACCATCCACTTCATGAAGGTCGTTGTCTACAGCCATGATGCGGACACCCGCGCCCGCATGCAGCTTGCCATCGGGCGCCGCCCTGCCCCCGACGTACCCGAGGCCGAGATCATTCCGGTCGCCACCGAGCCGGCGCTCATCCGCCTGCTCGACGCGGGTGGCGCGGACGTCATGGTCCTGGACGGCGAGGCCCAGCCGGCTGGCGGCATGGGGATCTGCCGCCAGGCCAAAGACGAGATCCACGACTGCCCGCCGGTGCTGCTCGTCGTCGGCCGGGTGGACGATGGCTGGCTCGCCACCTGGTCCGGCGCGGACGCCGTGACCAGCCACCCGATCGACCCGGTCCCGTTCGCGGCCGCCCTGGCGGGCCTGATGCGCCAGCGGGCCGAGCACCTGGCCGCCCAGGCCGGCGGCTGAGCAGGCCGGCGGAAGGGCCGCGATGCATCCGAACGCGCCGCGGGCGCTGTCCTGGCGGGCCGTCATCGGCGCGCTGATCCGGGGTGAGACGCTCAGCCCGGACGAGGCTGCCTGGGCCATGAACGAGATCATGGAGGGCGCCGCGACCCCGGTCCAGGTGGCCGGTTTCGGCGTGGCCCTGCGGATGAAGGGCGAGACGCCCGGCGAGCTGGCCGGGCTGGCCGAGGTGATGCTGCGCAAGGCCACCCCGATCAGCGTGCCCGGCGACCTCGTCGACCTGGTCGGCACGGGCGGGGACGGCGCGCACACGGTGAACATCTCCACCATGGGCGCGATCGTCGCGGCGGCGGCCGGCGTCCGGGTGGTCAAGCACGGCAACCGCGCCGCCTCGTCCGCCTGCGGCGCGGCGGACGTGCTCGAGGCGCTGGGCGTGGTCATCAGCCTGCCCCCGGCGGCCAGCGCGCAGCTCGCGGAGGAAACCGGGATCGCGTTCCTGTTCGCGCCGCTCTACCACCCGGCCCTGCGGCACGCGTCGGTCGCGCGGGGCGAGCTCGGCGTGCCCACCGTGTTCAACTTCCTCGGCCCGGTGACCAACCCGGCCCGGCCTGGGGCCTCGGCGGTAGGCGTCTCGGACCCGCGGATGGGCGGGGTCGTCGCCGGGGTCCTGGCGGCGCGTGGCTCCTCGGCGCTGGTCTTCCACGGCGACGACGGGCTGGACGAGCTGACCCCCACGACCACCTCCACCGTCTGGGTGGTGCACGACGGCGCCGTGGCGCAGACCGTGTTCGACCCCGCGGTGCTGGGGCTGGGCCGGGCCCGGCCCGGGGATCTGCGCGGGGGTGATCGTGAGCACAACGCGGCGGTGGCCCGCGCGGTGCTCGGCGGCGAGCGGGGCGCGGTCCGGGACACCGTGCTGCTCAACGCGGCCGCGGCGCTCGCCGCGGCCGCCGGGGTCCCGGGAGCCGAGGCGCTGGACAAGGCCCTCACCGAGGCGTTCGCCCGGGCCTGCGCGGCCCTCGATTCCGGGGCGGCGGCGGATGTGCTGGACCGCTGGGTAGCCGCCAGCCAGCGGCTGGCTCAGCCCTCGTCGTCGTAGCCGAGCGCGAACGCGGCCTCGAGGTCGTGCCGCGAGTAGGTGCGGAACGCGATATGCGTCTCGGTTTGCGTCACGCCGTCGACCCGGTTGATCGTCCCCGGGATCACGTCGGCCAGTTCGTCGTGCGCGCGCACCCGGACCAGGGCCACCAGGTCGAACTCCCCGGTGACCGAGTAGACCTCGCTGACCTGCGGGATCTGGGCGATAACCTCCGCTGTCTCGGGGATCCGCGCCACATCGGCCTTCACCAGAACGATCGCGGTGATCACCTGCCGCCTCCTTAAAGGCCGCACCCGGCCTGCCCGGCTGGCCCGCGTCGGCTGGGCCGTCCCGGCGTAGCGTACCGCTGCTCAGCGGCTGGGCTGCGGACCCTCCACGGCGGCGGCGGCGAGCCGCGGAGCGGCCCGCCGCGCGGCGGCCCGTTCCGCCGCGGCGAGCTGCGCGAGCGTCCGCACGCCGGCCGCGGGCAGCCGGTCCAGCAGGGCCGCCAGCACCGCCGCGGTGGCCCGGGCGTCGGACAGCGCGCGATGGTGCGGGAAGGCGGCCACGCCGAAGAAGTCAGCCAGCGTGGCCAGCTTGCAGTTCGGCACCTCATTCCCGCTGAGCAGCAGCCGGGCCAGCGTGACCGTGTCCAGCACCGGCGGGGCGGGCCAGCGCCGGCCGGTGCCGGCGCAGGCCGCGGAGAGGAAGCCCACGTCGAAGGGAGCGTTGTGCGCGGTGAGCACGGCGCCCCGGGCGAACTCGAGGAAGCCGGGCAGGATCGCGCCGACCGGGGGAGCGAGGGCGACCATGGCGTCGGTGATGCCAGTCAGGGCGACGATGTCCGGCGGGATGAGCCGGCCCGGGTTGACCAGGCCGGCGAACTCCCCGCGGAGCTCCCCGCCGCTCAGCCGGACCGCGCCGATCTCGGTGATGCCGTCCGTCGCCGGCGACCAGCCCGTGGTCTCCACGTCGACCACGACGAAGTCCAGCGTGCCAAGCGGCCGCCGCCGGATCCCGGGAGTCCACGGGTAGCGCAGGCGGCTCCTTAGCCTGTCGAGCATGATCACGCTGTCACGCTATGCCGGGCTACCGACACTCCGGGCCAGGGCACGCCGGCGGCACTCCAGGGCACGCCGGCGGCACTCGGGCCAAGGCACGCCGGCGGCACTCCGGGCCAGGGCACGCCGGCGGCACTCCGGGCCAGGGCACGCCGGCGGCCCTCCCGGCCAGGGCGCCCCGGCCGCACCGCGGGCTGGCTCAGCCCAGCTGGGCCCGGTAGCACTCGGTCACGTAGGGCAGCACCAGCTCGTCCGGCCCGGCCAGGGCGGGATGGGTGCTGGCCAGGTGCCGCACCTGGGCCAGCACCTCGGCCCGCTGCTCGTCCGGCATGGTGATCACGTAGCTGCGCGAGGCTGCCAGGTCAATCAGCTCGTCGCGGCTGAGCCGGTGTTGCCACGCCACGTCGTGGCGTTCGACGGGGCCGAACGGCGGCCCGATGATCCCCTGGCCTTCCCGGTGGCGCTCGCCTGGGTCGTGCAGGATCCGGCCGAGCCCGGCCACCCAGTCCTCCCGCTCGTCCCGCATGTTCCACACCAGGCCGAGCCGGCCACCGGGGACGAGCACGCGGGCCACCTCCGGCACCGCGCGGCTGCGGTCTACCCAGTGCCAGGCCTGCGCGACCAGTACCGCGTCGACGCTGCCGTCGGGCAGCGGGATCTCCTCCGCCGACCCGGCGTACGCGGCGACCCCGGGTACCGCCCGGGTCAGCTGCTCCCGCATGCCCGCGGACGGTTCCACCGCGATGACGTCCAGGCCGCGGTCATGGAGCTGGCGGGTGAGTTTCCCGGTACCCGCGCCCAGGTCGAGTACCCGCGCCGCACGGTCAGGCAGCAGCCAGTCGACCGCTTCCGGCGGGTAGGGCGGCCGGCCGCGCTCGTAGGTGGCGGCGGCGCCGCCGAAGGACGAGGCCTGCCGCTGGTGCTGTGCTGCGCTGCGCTGGTCATCAGGCATGCCGGAATCATCCCAGGCCGGCCCGGGCCCGGCCGGGACAGGGGGCGGGCCTGGGCCGCCGGGCGTGCGCCGCGTGACGGGCCGCGGCCGGAGTGTCAGTACCCCCGCCTAGCGTGAGCCCCGATGCACCCGTCAGCGGGTGCCGCGACCGCCGGCCCCGCCCCCCGGGCGGGACCGGCGGGAGCCGACGAGAGGAGGAGAGATGCTGATCGAATGTGACCGCTGTGCCATGCGTGACATCGCCTGCCCGGACTGCGTGGTCACCGCCCTGCTCGCCGACGGGGAACCGGTGGCCGACCTCGACCCCGCCGAGCGCCGGGCCCTCCGGGTGCTCGCGGACGCGCGGCTGGTCTCGCCGCTCCTGCTGCGCCCCTCGGCCAGGGCCTCCTGACCCGGCCGGCTCGCTTGCCGCGGAGACACGCCCGGGCTGCCCTGTTCCCCGGGGCGGCGGCCGCAGGAGCCGAAACCCCGTCCCAGCGGGCAATCTGCGGGAACAGAAACACCAGGCCAGGGGCAAGCAGGTCACGGGAGTTCGCGAAGCGGTTGAATTCACCAAGCGGCCTTCACTAGTGTCAGGCGCGGTCGGTTCGCTCCCCAGCCACCACTTTGGTGACGGCGTCCGGCCACCGCCGAGTCTTCGCGCTGGCACAGGACGGCCAGCCGGAGAGCCGGGGACCCACCGGAGGCGGTCCCGGGATCAACCCGGGCCGGCAGTCCTTCAGGGGTGAATCGGCCAGGACGCGCCATGGTTTGCTGTCTCGCGGTCACCGTGAGGCAGCAGCTGTACCGTGACCCGGCCGTAGGGCACCTTCCACAGCCCGAACCCGTCAGCTCACCCGGTAGGCGGAGTGGAAGAAGGAGCGTGATCACGTACGTGAGTACGCGTCCAGCAGCCGAGCCTGAACGCTCGCGCACGTGGGTCCGGGGCACGCCGGCCCGGAGAACTCTGATACTGCGCCGCGGGGCCGCGATCGGTGCCAGCGTCGTTGCGGCCGGAGCCCTGGCCACCTTCGCCGGTTCGGCCGGGGCCGCACCCAAGCCGACGGTCAGCCAGGTCCAGAAGTCGGTGAACCGGCTCACCTCCGAGCAGGACCAGGCCGCCCAGATGTACGACCAGGCGGAGCAGCAGCTCAGCAGCGCCCGGCAGCGTCTCGGCCTGGTCAACCACGAGGTCAAGACGGACCAGGCCAAGTTCGAGTCGATGCGCAGCCAGATCGCGGCGATCGCCTCGACCGCCTACGAGAACGGCACCATGACCAACATCGGTGCCCTGCTGACCTCGAACAATCCCCAGGCCGTCCTCGGCCAGGCCTCGGTGCTCCTGCAGCTGTCCAGCGACCGGGCCGCTCAGGTCAACGAGTTCGTCCAGGCGGCCCGCCAGCTCCAGGGGGCCCAGGTCACTGCGAAGCGGACTGAAAAGGCGGTGGCGACCCTGGACGCCCAGCGCCTGGCCCGCAAGAAGTCGCTCGGCAAGTCCCTGAGGAAGCAGGACGCCCTGCTGGCCACGCTCACCGCGCAGCAGCAGCAGACCGTGACCACCACCTCGACCATCGGGGCCGGCGGCAGCACGACGGCGACCAACCCGGTCCCGGTCAGCGGCGCAGCAGGCCAGGCCGTGGCCTATGCCTATTCAAAGCTGGGTGACCCCTACGTGTACGGGGCGACCGGGCCGAGCACGTTCGACTGCTCGGGACTCGTCCAGGCGGCCTGGGCCTCCGCCGGGGTCGCGATCCCGCGTACCACCTACGAGCAGGTGGCCGCGCTGCCCGCGGTCTCCACCAGCAACCTGCAGCCCGGCGACCTGCTGTTCTTCGACGGTGACGGCCACGTCGGGATCTACGTCGGCGGCAACGAGCTGATCGACGCTCCGCAGACCGGCGAGGATGTGGAGAAGGTCCCGCTGGCGGGCTGGTACGCCGCCAACCTGGACAGTGCCGCGAGGCCCTGAGCCAGAGCTCAGATCCAGCGGCAGCTGACCCGGCCTAGCGGCGCTCCCGGGATCGTTCCGGGGGCGCCGCTATGATCCTCCCCAGATGGCAAAGATCCTGATCGTCACCAACGACTTCCCGCCGCGGGCCGGCGGGATCCAGTCGTTCGTGCACGCCCTCGCCCTGCGGCTGCCGCCCGGCCAGGTCGTCGTGTACGCGCCGGCCTGGGAGGGCGCAGCCGAGTTCGACCAGCGGCAGCCGTTCCAGGTGCTGCGTCACCCCACCTCGCTGATGCTGCCGGTGCCCTCGGTGCGCCGCCGCGCGGTCCAGGCCCTGACCGAGCACGGCTGTGACACGGTGCTGTTCGGTGCGGCCGCGCCGCTGGGGCTGCTGGCCCCGGCGCTGCGTGCCGCCGGGGCCCGGCGGATCGTCGCCCTGACCCATGGCCACGAGGCGGGCTGGGCGGCGCTGCCGGTCGCCCGCAGCCTGCTGCGCCGCATCGGGGACTCGGTCGACGTCGTCACCTACCTCGGCGAGTACTTCCGGGTCCGGCTGGCCCGCGCCCTGTCACCGGCGGCGGCGGCGCGGATGGCCCGGCTGGCCCCGGGCGTGGACACCGCGGCGTTCCACCCGGGCACGGGCGGCGGCGCGATCCGGGACCGGCTCGGCCTGGCCGGGCGGCCCGTGGTGGTCTGCGTGTCCCGGCTGGTCAAGCGGAAGGGCCAGGACACGCTCATCCGGGCCTGGCCGCTGGTCCGGGCGGACGGTGACCCGGTTCTCCTGCTGGTCGGCAGCGGCCCCGCCACCGGGCGGCTGCGCCAATTGGCCAACGAGCTCGGTGTCGCCGATTCGGTGGTCTTCACCGGCCAGGTGCCCGACGGCGACCTGCCCGCCTACTACGACGCCGGTGACGTGTTCGCGATGCCCTGCCGGACCCGCCGCCGCGGCCTGGACGTCGAGGGGCTGGGCATCGTCTACCTGGAGGCCTCCGCCACCGGGCTGCCCGTCATCGCCGGAGATTCCGGTGGCGCGCCGGACGCGGTGCTCAGCGGCGAGACCGGCTATGTGGTCCCGGGGCGCGACGTGACGGCCCTCGCGGCCCGGATCACCGAGCTACTCGCCGACCCGGCCGGGGCCCGGGCCATGGGCGAGAAGGGCCTGGCCTGGGTGGACCGCGAATGGCGATGGGACCTGGTCGCGCGGCGGCTGGAGCAGATCCTGGCCGGCTGACTCCGCGCCGTCAGGCGGGGCCGAAGGCCCGGGCCCGTCAGCTGTAGAGGGCGTCGATATCCGCGGCGAAGTCCTTGCTCACCACGCCCCGGCGGACCTTGAGGGACGGGGTGAGGTAGCCGTCCTGCTCGGTGAAGTCGGCCGGGAGAACGCGGAACCGGCGGATGGACTCGGCCCGGGACACCGCCTTGTTGGCGTCGTCCACCGCGGACTGGATCTCGGCGGTCAGCTCGGGGTTCTCCACCAGGTCCTTCATGCTGGCTGAGGCCAGCTGAGGGTGCCGCCCCTTCCAGGCCTCCAGCGCCTCCTCGTCGAGGGTCACCAGGGAGGCGATGTAGGGACGTCCGTCCCCGACCACCATGGCCTGGCTCACCAGCGGGTGCGCGCGCAGCCGGTCCTCCAGCACGGCCGGGGCCACGTTCTTGCCCCCGGCGGTGACGATGAGGTCCTTCTTCCGGCCGGTCACCCGCAGGTGGCCGTCGTCGTCGAGCTCACCCAGGTCGCCGGTGTGCAGCCACCCCTCGGCGTCGACCATCTCGGCGGTCGCGGCCTTGTTGTGCCAGTAACCCTGGAAGATGTTCGGACCGGACACGAGGATCTCGCCATCGTCGGCGATCCGCACCGTGACCCCCGGCACCGGCAGCCCGACCGTGCCGATCTTGTTGCGGCTGGGCAGGTTGGCCGAGATCACCGGGCTGGTCTCGGTGAGGCCGTAGCCCTCCAGCACCGTGATGCCCACGCCGCGGAAGAAGTGCCCCAGCCGCTCGCCGAGCGCGGCGCCCCCGGACACGGCGTACTGGACCCGCCCGCCGGTCGCCGCGCGCAGCCTGGCGTACACCAGCCGGTCATAGAAGGCGTGCTCGGCCCGCAGCCGCAGGCCCTGGCGCCCCTGGATGGCACGTCCCTCCGTGCCCAGCGTCTGGCTCCACTCGATCGCTGACTGCGCCGCCATGGCGAAGATGCGGGTCTTCAGCGGGCTCGCCGCGGCCTGCAGTTCCGCGCCGTTGTACACCTTCTCGAACACTCTCGGGACGGCCAGGATGAAGGTCGGCTGGAAGCTGCCCAGGTCGGCCACGAGGTTGGTCACATCCGGGGTGTGGCCCAGGACGGTGCCCGACTCGAGGCAGCCGACCTGGATGATCCGCGCGAACGAGTGCGCCAGCGGCAGGAACAGCAGGGCCGAGCGCCCGGGCATGGTGAAGATCTCCGGCAGGGCGCCGATCGCGTTGCGCACGTCGGAGAGCATGTTCGCGTGCGTGAGCTCGCATCCCTTGGGCCGGCCGGTGGTCCCGGAGGTGTAGATGATCGTGGCCAGGTCGGCGGCCGCCCGGGCCGAGCGCCGCCGGCCAGCGTCTCGTCGCTGACGGTGGACCCCTCCGCGGCCAGGCTGTCCAGCGGCCGGGCCGCGGCGGCCTCCCCGCCGGCCGCCCCCTCGATCAGCCAGATCCGCTCCACAGCGGGCACCCTGCCCAGCACGTCGGCGATGGCCTCGATATGCGCGGGCGTCTCGGCGATCAGGGCCCGGGCGCCGGAGTCGGTGAGGATCCACTCCACCTGCTCGGCGGAGGATGTCTCGTAGACGGGGACGCTCACCGCGCCCGCCGACCAGATCGCGTAGTCGGCGAGCGTCCACTCGTACCGGGTCCGGGACAGCAGCGCCACCCGGTCCCCGGCCCCGATGCCGGCCGCGATGAGCCCCTTGGCCAGGGCCGTGACCTCCCCGCGGAACTGCGCCGCGGTCACGTCGCGCCAGGGCGGGCCGCCGCCTTCGGCCTGGCGGCGCATCATCACCGCCTGCGGCTCGCGATCCGCGCGCTCGAAGACCACGTCGGCGAGGTTGGCCGACGGCGCGACCTCCACTATCGCGGGGACGCCGTATTCACGCATGACAGCTCCTGCCGGTCATGTTGTTCCCGGTGAACGACTGGACCGTACCCGGGCCGGCCCCCCGCAAGCTACCAGTAGGTAGTCCCAGTTCAGGTTACCCGCCCCAGGCCGGCCGCGCCTGGCCGCCAGTTATGGCAATCTGTCGGGATGCCCACGCGATGGGAGTACGGCTCCCTGATCATCATTGCTCTCGCCCCTGGCGAACAGCAGCCGCCGGAGCACTCGGTCGGCATCCTGGTCACGGCCCTGCAGGCCCGGGTGGTGTCCGTCGTGGAACTAGGCGACCTGACCCCCGGGGAGAGGTACGTCGCCATGAACGCGGTGGGCGAGGAGGGCTGGATCATCACCGGCCCCGGCGTCCGGTCGGACTTCAGCCGGGGAACGCCGGTCAGGATCGGCGGGACGACGAGGCTGGCCCCGTGGTTGCCCGGGGCCCTCGCGAGCAGCCCGGTGGGTTCGTGGTCCCGGGGCTATTTCGAGTACCCGCTGCGCCGGCCGCTCGACTGACCCGCCTGGCCCCATATCGGGAACGGGCCGGGAACACGCGGGCTTGTACGGTTGGCTCATGCGGGTGCACGTGGTCAGCGACGTTCATGGCCGCGCGGAGGCGCTCGCGGGTGCCGGGGGCGCGGACGGGTTCATCTGCCTGGGTGACCTCCTGCTGTTCATCGACTACGCCGACCACCGGCAGGGCATCTTCCCCGACCTGTTCGGCGCCGAGGCGACCCGCACGTTCGTCGACCTGCGCCTGGCCAAGCGGTTCGACGAGGCCCGGGAGTTCTCCCGGCGGCTGTGGGGCCAGCTGGACGGCGACCCGTCGGGTTACGTCCAGCAGGCCGCCTCCCGCCAGTACGCGGAGCTGTTCGCGGCCATGCCCGAGCCCGCCTACATGACCTACGGCAACGTGGACATCCCGCCGCTGTGGCAGCAGCACCTGAAGCCCGGGCACGAGATCCTCGACGGGCAGCGCGCCACGCTCGGCGGCTGGACCTTCGGCTTCGTCGGAGGCGGCCTGCCCTCCGCGTACCGGACTCCCTACGAGATCGACGAGGACGCCTACGCGGCCAAGGTGAGCGCGACCGGCGAGGTTGACGTGCTCTGCACGCACATCCCGCCGGCCGTCCCGCAGCTGCTGTACGACACCGTGGCGCGCCGCCTCGAACGGGGCAGCACGGCGATACTCGAGCACATCCGGCGGACCCAGCCCCGGTACGCCCTGTTCGGCCACGTGCACCAGCCGCTGGCCAGGCGGGCCCGGATCGGCCGCACCGAGTGCATCAACGTGGGCCACTTCCGGGCCACCGGGAGTCCCGTACGTCCTGGAATGGTAGGCGCAGCCGGCCGCGGCTCGCCCGGCTCGCCCGGCCCGGCCGGCGTCTCAGGCGCGGGCATGGCGGTACGCTCCGAGCATGGCCGACAGGACGACGTCGAGCATCTCCATCGCCGCTACCCGGCCGGATGTGATGGCCGTGATAGCCGATTTCGCCGCCTATCCGCAGTGGGCGGCCGCCGTGCGCTCCGCTGAGGTGGCCGAGCGCGGCGCGGACGGCCGCCCCACCCTGGTCCGGTTCAGCCTGGACGCCGGGATGATTAAGGACAGTTACGGACTTAGTTATGAGTGGGACGACTCGGGGGTTCACTGGGATCTCGCCGAGCCAGGCTCGGTCATCAGCGCGATGACCGGCGGCTACTTCCTGGCGGACGATCCCCGTGGGACCGAGGTCACCTACGAGCTCAGCGTGGATCTCCGGGTGCCGATGCTCGGCATGCTGAAGCGGAAGGCAGAGAAGGTCATCATCGACACCGCGCTGAAAGGGCTCAAGGCCCGCGCCGAAGGCCTGCGTGCGCAGGCCACGGCGGGAAGTACCCGGCGGGACAAGGACAGGGAAGAAGGCGCGACGTGACGGAGCGGCAGCCAGGCAGCGACCCGATCGGCGAGCTCCAGCGATGGCTGGTCCGCTCAGGAGCGCGCAGCGTGAGCCGGCAACTGGGCGACCAGGTCCGGACCGTTCTCGGCGGCAGCAATAACACGCACGGGGACGTGTGGGAGAACGCCACCGCGGATTACGAGTCCCCGGAATGCCAGTGGTGCCCGATCTGCCGGGCCCGGCGGAGGCTCCGGGAATCCGGTCCCGGCCTCTCCTCGACCGTCGCGGCCGCGGGTGACGCGGTCTCCGTGGTGCTCCAGGACGCGGCAGCCGCGTTCGAGGCGGCCGTGGCCGCGGCCGGACGGCAGGCCCGTCCCCGTGACGAGGCCCCGGCCAGCAGCGAGGTATGGGACGAAGCCACCGACGAGCCGGCCCGCCCAGTGCCGCGGATTGTGCCGGACCCGCCCGCCGACACGGCCGGACCGGCCGGGGCGGCCGCACCCGACCCGGGTCCTTCCACGCCGCCCGAGCCGGGGAAGCAGAACCCCACCCAAGGTTGACCGGGCTTTGGCCCGGGCACGGTGCACCGCATGGCATCGTGAAGTGTGGCTCCGCATACTGCCGTAACGCACGCGAGCCGGGTGCTCGCCGGGCACTCCGCCGTGGGCGGCCACGCTGCCCTGGGTGGTCTGGGACTCGGCGGCGGGAGCGGCCTGGCTCACCTGCTCATCCGGCTCCTCATCTGGCGCGCGATCTGGCGGCTGGGCCTGCTGATCTGGCGGGTCCCGACGTTCGGGCCGGGGATCGTGCTGCTGATCGTTCTCGCCCTGGTGGCGCTGGCCATCTTCCGGGCCCGGCGCGGCCGCGGCTGGCCGGGACCACGCTGGCCGGGGCGGGGGCGGCGAGGCCCCTTCGGCGACCGGTCCGGCGACCCGGGTCCGCGCGACTGGTGAACGCAGGCCACCGGTGACCTCGCACCACGGGTGACCTCGCACCACGGGACCTCGCACCACGGGTGACCTCGCACCACGGGTGACCTCGCACCACGGGTGACCTCAGAGCACGGGTGACCTCAGAGCACGGCGCCGTCGTCCGGGCCTGAGTCGCGGGGTGGCTTCTCGCCCATCCTGATGACCAGGGTGGCGAACCCGCCGACGAACGCGGCCACGGCCAGGAACGCGGCCCACCCCGGGATCGCCCAGCCCACCATGGTGGCCAGCAGCAGATAGCCGGGACCGCCGAACAGCGCGACCCAGGCTCCCTTGGCCATCGGGTCGAGCGACGGCAGCGGCGGCGGGACCGGCGGCACGAAGTCCCCATCATCCGCCGGGGCGCCGGGGCCGGGGCCGCGGGCGGGACGGAACTGGCCGGGCGGACGATCCGCGGCCGGCCTGCCTGGGATGGGACCGGCGGGTTCGGGGTCTGCGTTGCGGCCGATGGAGCCGGGTCCATGCGCGGCGGGATCGTTCACCGCCGGGCCGTTCGCGGTGGAAGCCTGCGGGCCGCTCGCGCCAGGTACGTCGCGGTGGCCCGGGGCCGGGCGGGGAAGCGGGCCCGGCAGCGGCCCCGGATCGGAGGTCCCGCCCGGGTCCGGGCCGAGATCCAGCGACGGGTCCGTATCGTCGCTCAGATCCAGGGTCAGCGAGGGGTCGGTGTCCGGGCCGGCGTCCGGCAGGGTTCCGGTGCGCGGCGAGCCGGGCAGGTTCTCCCGCTCCGGCCAGGGCATCTCACCGCTGTCGGGCTCGGGCTCGGCCGCGTAGTTCGCGATCAGGTCACGCCAGGCGGCTTCCTCGCCGCCTGATGCGCCCCGCCCGCTGCCCTTCACTCCGTCTCCGCATGACTATGCGCACGGACGAACTCGAGGCTCCCCGCGAAGATCGTTGGTGCGTCGTTGTCCAGCGTGGCCACATGATAGCTGTCCGGGCAGTCGCGAACCGTCAGCTGTGCGGAGGGCAGCCCCGCCTGCAGCACCCGCAGGCTGGCCGGTCCCACGACGTGATCGACCGTGCTGCGGTAGACCAGCACCGGCTGGGTCACCTCGCCCAGCCGCGACTGGGTCAGCCGCCACAGGGCGGGCAGCGACGCCGCCGCCCGGACCGGGACCCGGGTGTAGCCGAGTTCCTGGACGCCCTCCTTCTTGATGTCACTGGCGATCCCGGGCAGCGACGGCACCACCAGCTTGAGCACCGGGGCCAGCATGAACAGCTTGGTGTCGGGGGCCAGTGACGGGTTGACCAGAACCATGCCGCTCACGCCGGCGCCACGCAGTTCCGCCATCCGCAGCGCCAGGCAGCCGCCCATGGAGAGGCCCATCACGAAGATCTCATTGCTCTGCCCGCGCAGCTCCTCGTAGCCCCGGTCCGCCTCCGCGTACCAGTCTTCCCACCGGGTGCGGGACATTTCCTGCCAGGTGGTGCCGTGGCCGGGCAGCCGGGGCACGGACACCGTCAGCCCCGCCTGGGCCAGGTACTCCGCCCACGGGCGCAGCGACCCCGGGGAACCAGTGAACCCGTGGCAGAGCAGGACACCGGTACTGCTGGAACCCGCGTGGAAGTACGATTCCGCGCCTGGGATGACTGGCATGAGTTCATCGTCCTCTACGCCGGGGCCTGGACTGCGCGCCCGGTACCCCTGAGCACCACGGTGCCCGGGACGCTGGCCGCGCATCTCACGCTCTCGCATCGTCGCATGGCCCGCGCCTCGCCGCACGCCGCCCGGCCGCCTAATCGGTCGTGATGAGCGTCCGCTTTCCGGCGGATCTCGTGCGACGATGAGGGCGTGTTCTACTGGGTGGTCAAGGCGATCCTGGGCCCTTTCCTGGCGCTGATCTTCCGGCCCTGGGCGGAGGGCACCGAGAACGTGCCCCGCGAAGGGCCGGCCATCATCGCCAGCAACCATCTCTCGTTCGCCGATCACTTCTTCGGCCCGCTCCCGCTGCCGCGCAAGGTGACCTTCCTGGCCAAAGCCGAGTACTTCACCGGCCGCGGGCTGAAAGGGCTGCTCAAGAAGGCTTTCTTCAGCGGGGTAGGCGGGATCCCGCTGGACCGGGCCGGGGGCCAGGCCAGCGAGCGGGCCATGAATACCGGCCTCCGCGTGCTGGCCCAGGGCAAGCTGCTCGGGATCTACCCCGAGGGCACCCGGACCCCGGACGGGCGGCTGTACCGGGGCAAGACCGGCGTGGCCCGGCTGGCCCTCGAGTCGGGAGCGCCGGTGATCCCGTGCGCCATGCTCGGCACGTTCGACCTGATGCCGTCCGGGAAATTCATCCCGCGGCTGCGGTACCGGCCCGGCGTGCGGTTCGGCAAGCCGCTGGACTTCTCCCGCTACGCCGGGCTCCAATCAGACCGGCTCGTGCTCCGCGCGGTGACCGACGAGATCATGTACGCGATCATGGCCCTGGCCAGCCAGGAGTACGTGGACGAGGACGCGCAGCGGGCCAAGGAGCGGCTCAAGGCCGAGCACAAGGCCGAGCGGCTGGTCCACGCGTCCACCGAGGGCCGTCCGGGGACCTAGCCCGGCGGCCTAGCCCGGCAGCCTACGCGTCCACCGAGGGCCGGGCCGGGACGTAGTCCGGCCGGTCGGCCCGGCCTGCTCCGCCGCGCCACCGGGACCGGATCCCGCGGCGTACCGCCCGCCCCGCCCGCTGCACGGCCAGCGCCAGGGCCAGCAGCAGCGCGGCGGCGATGCCGTCCAGCCAGAAGTGATTGGCGGTCACGACGACCGCGAGCACGGTGAGAATCGGGTAGGCCAGCGCCAGCCAGCGCCAGCGGCTCCTGGACACCTGCACCACGACCAGGGCCACCAGCAGCGCCCAGCCCACGTGCACCGAGGGCATGGCCGAAAGCTGGTCGGCGTTGAAGCCCGCCACCGAGCCGTAGACCGACTGGCCGTAGCGGGCCCCGGTGTCGACCAGGCCGTCGCCGCTGAGCATGCGCGGCGGCGCGACCGGCATGAACTGGATCAGCAGCGCGCCCGCGGTGAACAGCACCAGCGTGGTCCGGACCTGCGGGTACTGCCGGCGGTGCCGGGCGTACACCCAGATCAGGCAGCCGATCAGCACCACGAAGTGCAGCGATGCGTAGTACAGGTTCAGCGCCTGGACGAGCAGCGGATGGCCGAGGAACACGCGCTGGACCCCTGTCTCGCTGGGCAGGTGGACGACCCGCTCGGCGTGCCAGATCCACCGGGCGCGGGCCAGCGCACCGTCCGGGCCGACCAGGCTGAAGCTCCCGGCCAGCTGCCACAAGGCGAACAGGGCCAGCAGGACCGCGGCTTCCTGCGCGATCCCGGCGGCCAGGGTCAGCCGCCGCGGCCAGGGCCCGGGCGGGGGCGGGGGCGGTTCGGTGGCCTGGCCCGGCGAGGCGGCCTGGTCTGGGGGAGCGGGCTGGTCTGCTGAAGCGGCCTGGTCCGGGGGGGTGGGCTGCGGTTCCGGCGGCCGGACGGCGTGCCGGACGGCCACGGAGGCTGCCGCCAGGCATGCTGCCGTGACCGCCGCCGCCCGCCAGGACAGCTCCAGGTCGATCATGTGCCGCGCCTCCATCCCCCGCTGCTGCCTGGTCCGCCAGCCTGACCGGTACGTCTGACCAACCAAGCGTCCCCAGCGTCCAGCAAACGCTAAGGTTACGGCCCTTGATTGAAGGAGCGGATTAATGACTGAAATACCGATGGGGGGCCCGGGAATTCCCCCCGCGCCGGGCGGGCTGGGCGGCCCGGGTGCGCTGGGCGGGCCGGGCGGGCCGGGTGCGGCGGACGAGATCCTCGTGGCCTTCGCCGAGCCGGCTGAGCAGGGCCGGCTCACCGTCCTGGTGCGCATCATCCTGGCCATCCCGCACATCATCGTGCTGTGGGTGCTCGGCATCGCCGCCGAGGTGGTCGCCCTGATCTGCTGGTTCGCCGCGTTGTTCAGCGGCCGCCTGCCCGGCGGGCTGGCCGAGTTCCAGGTCGGCTACCTGCGCTGGGCGACCCGTTTCTACGCGTACGTGTTCCTGCTGACCGACGTGTACCCGCCGTTCGAGTTGGCGGACGCGCAATACCCGGTCCGGCTGCACGCCGAGCCGGGCCCGCTCAACCGGCTCGCCGTCCTGTTCCGCATCATCCTGGTCATCCCGGCCTGGATCGTCAGCGCGGTGCTGGTCTACGGCCTGGGCTTCCTGGTCATGTTCGTGACTTGGCTGATCGTGCTCATCGCGGGCCGGATGCCGCGGCCGCTGCATGAGGCCCTGGCGGCTTCGGTGCGTTACCAGGCCCGGGTCACCGGCTACTTCCTGATGCTTACCGCCCGGTATCCGGGCGGCCTGTTCGGCGACCCGGAGACGTCTGCCTTCGGGATGGGTCCGGCGGGCGGCGGCTTCCCGGTGGGATCTGCCGGGCCGGGGGCTACCGGAGTTGGTGAGGCCCCTGAGGCCCCTGAGGCCTCTGAGGTCCCTGGGACCTCTGCAGCGGGTCCTTGGGGTGCCTGGGGCTCGGCCGCACCGGAGGACCCGGACTGGGGCCAGCAGGCTCCGGATCAGCCCGGGGCCGGGCAGCCTCAGGCCGGGCAGCCTCAGGCCGGGCAGCCTCAGGCCGGGCAGGCCGGGTACGGCGCATCCAGCTACGGTCAGGCCGCGCCGGGATACGGCCAGCCCGGGACGGGCTACGGCGAGGCCGTGCCAGGCCAGCCCGGCTACGCGGCCGGGTACGGACCGCCCGCCGCCCCGGTCAGCTGGCTCGGCGGCGACCAGCCCTGGCGGCTGGTCCTGTCCCGCACGGCCAAGCGGCTGATCGTCTTGTTCCTCGTGCTGGGCGCGATCCTCATCGTGGGCTACGTGGCGCTGATCGCCGGGATCGCCTCGACCTCCGGCAACAACACCGTGAACCGGGCCGAAGCGACGATCTCGGTCGAGGCCGCGTTCGCCAGGCTGAGCACCACGCTGTCCGGCTTCGACTCGAAGGTCGCCGCCTGCTCCGGCAAGCTCAGCTGCGTCAACAAGGTCGACAAGCAGATGTCCGTGGCGTTCGGGACGTTCGCGCAGAACATGGACGGCATCTCCATGCCGGGCAGCGCGTCAACTGCCGCCGCGGACCGGGTGCGCTCCGACGCGAACCAGGCCAGTGCCGGCTTCCTGCGGCTCTCGGCGGTCACCTCGGCGGCCCAGTACAACCAGGTGGTAACCAGCACCGGCCTGGAAGCCCTGCTCAGGCGCTTCGACGCCGACTACCAGTCCCTGGGCACCACCCTCGGCGTCCACTGACCCCAGCGCGGCCTGCCTCCCGCGGCCGGGGATGCTGCCGCGGAAGGAGCGGAGTTAGGGAGCGGACCAGCCTTTGGTGCGGGCCACGGCGCGGCGCCAGCGGGCGTAGGCCTCATCGTCCCGGTGGCCGGGCTCGAACCGGCGGTCCAGCCGCCAGGTCGCGGCCAGCTCGTCGGTCGAGGACCAGGTCCCGGTGGCCAGCCCGGCCAGGAACGCGGCCCCGAGCGCGGTGGTCTCGCCGACCACGGGGCGTTCCACCGGTACCTGCAGCTGGTCCGCCTGGATCTGCATGAGCAGGTCGTTGGCGCTGGCCCCGCCGTCGGCGCGCAGCACGCCGCCGCCCTGCATCATCAGGTCGGCCACGTCGCGCACCTCGAAGGCGATCGCCTCCAGCGTGGCCCGGACGACGTGCGCCCGGGTCGTTCCCCTGGTGATCCCGAATATCGCCCCCCGCGCGTCCGGGTCCCAGTCCGGCGCGCCCAGGCCGGTCAGCGCGGGCACGAACACCACGCCGCCCGAGCCGGGGACACTGCGCGCCAGCGCCTCGCTCTGCGCCGCGTGATCCAGCAGGCCCAGCCCGTCGCGCAGCCACTGGACCGCGGCGCCGGTCACGAACACCGAGCCCTCCAGCGCGTAGGTGAGCTGGCCGGAGCCGTCCATCCAGGCCACCGTGGACAGCAGCCCGGCGGCGGAACGCACCACGGCCGGCCCGGTGTTGGCCAGCACGAAGGACCCGGTCCCGTAGGTGCACTTGGTGTCGCCCGGGCTGAAGCAGGCCTGCCCGAACAGGGCCGCCTGCTGGTCGCCGGCGATGCCGGCCACCGGGATATCCAGGCCGAGGAACGAGCCGGGGTCGGTGCGCGCGACCACCCCGGTGGAGGGCACCACCTCGGGCAGCGCCCGCCGCGGAACCCGGAGCAGCTCGCACAATTCCCCGGACCATTCCCCGGCCCCGATGTCGAACAGCAGCGTGCGAGAGGCGTTGGACGCGTCGGTCACGTGCCGGGTGCCCGCGGTCATCCGGGCGATCAGGTAGGAATCCACCGTGCCGCAGGCCAGTGAGCCGCCCGCCAGGCCTCCCCAGGTCCCTGGCTCGTGCTCGGCCAGCCACGTGAGCTTGGTTCCGGTGAAGTAGGGGTCCAGGCGCAGGCCCGTCAGCCCGGCGACCCGGGCCTCGTGCCCGGCCTCGCGCAGCGCGTCGCAGATCCGGGCCGTCCGGCGGTCCTGCCAGACGATCGCCCGGCGCGGCGCGGCTAGCGTGGCCCTGTCCCAGACCACCGCGGTCTCCCGCTGGTTGGTGATCCCGAGGCTGCGCACCTGCGGGTCGCCCGCCTCCGTGAGGGCCTGGCGGGACGCGGCCAGCGTCGCCTGCCAGATGTCCTCGGGCAGGTGCTCCACCCAGCCCGGCTCCGGGAAGTACTGCCGGAATTCCTGGTATCCGCGCCCGGCCACCCGCCCGTCCCCGGTCACGACCAACGCGGTGACGCCGGTTGTTCCAGCATCCACAGCTAGCACGCTCATGGCGACTAGTCTTGCCCTATGCGAGTTGGAGTGCTGACGGGCGGCGGAGACTGCCCGGGATTGAATGCGGTCATCCGCGCGGTGGTCCGCCGGGGCACCGAGGAGTTCGGCTACGAGTTCGTGGGCTTCCGCGACGGATGGCGCGGGCCCCTCGAAGGCGACACCGTGCCCCTGGACGTGCAGGCGGTACGCGGGATCCTGCCGCGGGGCGGGACGATCCTCGGCTCGTCGCGCACCAACCCGATGGCCGACTCCGCGGCCCAGGGGGGGCGCTCCGGGGTGGAGCGGATCAAGGACAACCTCTCCGGCCTCGGCGTGGACGCGCTGGTGGTGATCGGCGGGGAGGACACCCTGGGGGTGGCCACCCGGCTGTACGGGGAAGGCGTCCGGGTGGTCGGGGTGCCGAAGACCATCGACAACGACCTGGGTGCCACCGACTACACGTTCGGCTTCGACACCGCGGTGAACATCGCGATGGAGGCCATCGACCGGCTGCACACCACCGCGGAAAGCCATCACCGCGCGCTGATCTGCGAGGTGATGGGCCGCCACGCGGGCTGGATCGCGTTGCACGCCGGGCTGGCCGGCGGGGCCAACGTGATCCTCATCCCGGAGAAGCCGTTCAGCATCGAGAGGGTCTGCGCGTACGTGGAGCACCGGTTCCAGACCCGGTACGCGCCGATCGTGGTGGTCGCCGAGGGCGCCACCCCGCAGGAAGAGGACGTTCAGATCACCGACCAGCGGCTGGACGCGTTCGGCCACGTGCGGCTGGGCGGCATCGGCCAGATGCTGGCCGACGAGATCGAGAAGCGGACCGGCAAGGAAGCCCGCTGCACGGTGCTGGGCCACGTCCAGCGTGGCGGGACCCCGACGGCGTACGACCGCGTGCTCGCCACCCGGTTCGGCGTGCACGCGATCGGGGCGGTCCGCGACGGCGACTTCGGCACCATGGTGGCGCTGCGGGGTACCGACATCATCCGCGTGCCGCTGGTCGAGGCCACCCGGGAGCTGAAGACGGTGCCGCCGGAGCGGTACGCCGAGGCCGAGGTCTTCTTCGGCTGAGCAGTTTCAGCTGAGCATTCTGAGCTGAGCATTCTGAGCTGAGTAGCCCCGCTGGGGTCACTGAGCCGGCCGCCGGGCGCGGGCCGGCTCAGCGGACCTGGACCGTGACCACGCAGGCGTCGTCGCTGGTATCGGACCGGGCGTTGCCCATCAGGTGGTCGGCGAACCGGGCGACATCATTCACCGGGCCGCTGGCCAGGTACAGCAGCGCGTTCATCGAGTCGTCGATCGACTCGTCGTGCCGCTCGATGAGGCCGTCAGTGAACAGGGCGAGCGCGTCCCCCGGTTGCAGCGTGATGGTCAGCTCCTCGTAGATGACGTCCGGGTCCGCGCCGACCAGCACCCCGGTCGGCAGCGGCAGTTCCCGTGCCACCCCGTCCCGCACCAGAAGCGGCGGCAGGTGCCCCGCCCCGGAGCAGCGCAGCGTCCGCTGGGCCGGGTCATACATCCCGCACACCACCGTGCCGATAATGCCGTCGGTGAGATAGCACGCCACCTTGTTCAGCCAGCCCATCAGCTGCGCCGGCCCCGCGCCGGTGATCGCGAGACCGCGCAGGCAGTTCCGCAGCGCCACCATGCCGGTCACCGCGTCGATGCCGTGACCGGCGATATCCCCGACCACGAGCAGCACTTCTTTACTGGGCAGCAGGACCGTGTCGTACCAGTCACCGCTGACCAGGTTCCCCGGTCCGGCGGGCCGGTACCGGGCGGCGATATCCAGGCCGGCGATCTCCACCGGTTTCGGCGTCCGCGGGGTGATGGCCTGCTGCAGCCGCAGCGCCAGTCGGTGCTCCTCCGCGGCTCGCTCCTCGGTGTCGGCCAGCCGGTCCCGGGTCGCGGCGAACGCCACCTGGGTGTGATAGTCCGCGGACACGTCCTGGTAGGCGCCCCGTATTGCGACCAGCGTGCCGGCCTGGTCAGTGACCGGCTCGGCGAACGCGCGCATCTGCCGCACGCTCCCGTCGTCAGCCCGGATGATCCGGAACGCGGCAGCGGCCTCCCGCTTGTCCTCCAGCAGCGTGGCCCGGAAACTCTCCACCACCGGCAGGTCGTCCGCCGGGACGTGCGCGTGCAGCTTGCCCACCGGGACCGGATTGTCCAGCGGCTGCCCGAACAGCGCGAACGTCCGCTCGGTCCAGAGCACCTCCCCGGTGAGCAGGTTCTCCTCCCAGCCGCCGATCCGGCCGAGCCGCTGCGCCTGGTGCAGCAGAGCCCCGAGGCGCTCGACCTCGCCCGCGGGCCGCCAGGTGATCACTACGCCGTCGTAGAGGCGGGCGATGCGGACCTCCAGGACGGGGGCGACCAGGCCCCCGGCCACCGGGGCAGCGATGATCTCCCCCGAGGTGTATCGGGCCTCGCCGGTCAACATCACCTGGACGGCCCGGTCGTACAGCCCGCCGTCCAGCGCGGCGGCCGGGTAGACCTCCAGCAGCGGGCGCCCGGCCAGAGCCGCGGCCTCCCGGCCTGCGGGGTCAGCGAAGTCCTTGCTGAGGTAGCTGATCCGGAAGTCGGTGATCACCCCGGTGTCGTCGCGGATCGCGGGGGCGAACAGCGCCGAGCCGAGCAGGCTGTCCAGCAGGCCGAAGGCCCACGACGCCCGGTGATCCGCGGCCAGGTCCCCGCTGGGCAGCCGGGTCCCGAGGGCCTGAGCACAGACATCGGTGAGCGCGCCGATCTGCCGCCGCAGCGGATCCGGGAACTCCTCGAGCGGCTCGGGCCAGCAGACCTCCATCGCGCCGAGCGCCGCGCCCGGGCCGGGCAGCGGGAGCACCGCGCGGGCCCCCTGCGGCCAGTCACCCATGAGCGGGGCCAGCGCGGCGTCCGGGCGGCCTGCCGGCCACCAGTATTCGGCGCCCTCGTCGGCCGCCCGCTGCGCGGGGGTGTCCATGTCCGGGTGGATGCGCCGCCAGCGGCTGGCGTCGCGGGCCGAGAACCCGGCCTGCCCGGCCAGTTCCAGGCCGCCGTCGGGCTCGGCCAGCCACAGGGCCACCGCGATGGCGCCCGCCGGGGCCAGCGCCTCCTCCAGGACCGCGGCCGCGATGCCCCCGCCGTCGTGCGCGGCCTCCGCGGCGGCCCCGGCCAGGGCGACCCGGTGCGTGCTGGGCAGCGTGCGATCCGGCGCGTCAGCCTCGGACGGCTCCCCGGAAACCGCCACGGCGGACTGCTGCCCGGTGATCTGCGCCGCGAGTTCGGCCAGGCTCGTGCCGGATTCCGCGGAGAGGTGCGCCAGCTGGGCCTGCGCCTCGGCTGGCGAGCAGCGGAGCCGGTCCATCAGCATGCCGCGGGCCAGGTCCACGACGGAGCGGGCGGCCGCTCCGGACTGCATCCTGTCCAGCTCGCGCCGCTGCCGCGCAATTAGGGCGCTTAGCCGTTCGAATTCTGCGCCGCTCGGTACTGTCACGGTAGGAGGCCTTCCCGGGAGGTTCAGCGGCTTGACAGCCACGTTACCGGGGAGAGGGTGTCCTTAACGCCTGTTTTTGACCACGTCAACGACAGTGGCAGTATCGGCTATCACAAACGCACTAGTGACTGGCCGCACCGGCGGTGCGGCCACCAGCAGGAGGAGTCGTCATGGCGGATGTAGTGCTGGCCAGCAGCCAGCCCGCCGACCCGCGGCTGCAACGGCTGCTCGAGGGCCTGACCGCCGTACGGGGCGGGGACTTCAGTACCCGGCTGCCCCATACCGGCGACCCGCTGATGGACGAGATCGCCGCGGTCTTCAACAGCATGACCGACCAGCTGGCCCTGTTTACCTCCGAGGTGACCCGGGTGGCCCGGGAGGTGGGCACCGAGGGCAAGCTCGGCGGCCAGGCCCGGGTCCCGGGGGTCGCCGGGACCTGGAAAGACCTGACCGAGTCGGTCAACGCCATGGCCGACAACCTGACCGGGCAGGTGCGCGACATCGCCCAGGTCGCGACCGCGGTAGCCCGCGGTGACCTCACCCAGAAGATCACCGTGGACGTCAAGGGCGAGATGCTGGCCCTGAAAGACACCCTGAACACCATGGTCGACCAGCTGTCCGCGTTCGCCGACGAGGTGACCCGGGTGGCGCGCGAGGTGGGGACCGAGGGCAGCCTGGGCGGCCAGGCCCAGGTCCCCGGGGTCGGCGGGACGTGGCGCGACCTCACCGACTCGGTGAACTTCATGGCGGGCAACCTGACCAGCCAGGTCCGCAACATCGCGCTGGTGACCACCGCGGTCGCCCAGGGTGACCTGTCGAAGAAGATCGACGTGGACGCGCGCGGGGAGATCCTCGAGCTCAAGACCACGATCAACACGATGGTGGACCAGCTCTCGTCGTTCGCGGCCGAGGTCACCCGGGTCGCCCGTGAGGTGGGCAGCAAGGGCCGCCTGGGCGGGCAGGCCGAGGTCGAGGGCGTGTCCGGCACGTGGAAGCGGCTCACCGAGAACGTCAACGAGCTGGCCGGGAACCTTACCCGCCAGGTCCGGGCCATCGCCGAGGTGACCAGCGCGGTGGCGACGGGGGACCTGACCCGGTCCATCTCGGTGGAGGCCGAGGGCGAGGTCGCCGAGCTCAAGGACAACATCAACGCGATGGTGCAGTCCCTCCGCGAGACCACCAAGGCCAACCAGGAGCAGTACTGGCTGAAGACCAACCTGGCCCGGATCTCCGGCCTGATGCAGGGGCACCGGGACCTCGCCACGGTCGCCGAGTTGATCATGGACGAGCTGATCCCGCTGGTCGGCGCCCAGCACGGCACGTTCTTCATTGCCGGCGACACCAGTGAGGGGACCATCCTGCGCCTGGCCGCCGGATATGGCGTGCAGGCCGGCATCGCGGCGCCTAGCCAGTTCCGGCTGGGCCAGTCGCTGATCGGGCAGGTGGCCAAGACCAGGAAGCCCATCATCGTCACCGACGCGCCACCCGACTACGTGCGGATCTCCTCGGGGCTCGGCGACGGTGCGCCGGTCAACCTCATCGTGCTCCCGATCGTGTTCGAGGGGCAGGTCCTCGGCGTTATCGAGGCGGGGTCGTTCAGCCCGTTCACGCAGGTACACCAGGACTTCCTGGAGCAGCTGATGGAGACCATCGGCGTCAACGTGAACACGATCATCGTGAACTCCCGCACCGATCACCTGCTGCAGGAGTCCCAGCGGCTGGCGGGTGAGCTCCAGTCCAGCACCGGCGAGCTGCAGGCCCGGCAGGAGGAGCTGCAGAGCTCCAACGCCGAGCTGGAGGACAAGGCGGCGCAGCTGGCCCGCCAGAAGCGCGACATCGAGATCAAGAACGCCGAGATCGAGCACGCCCGGCAGGAGATCGAGGAGCGCGCGAGGCAGCTGGACCTGGCCTCCCGGTACAAGTCGCAGTTCCTCGCGAACGTCTCGCACGAGCTGCGCACGCCGCTCAACAGTCTGCTCATCCTGGCCCGGTTGCTGGCCGAGAACCCGGCCGCGAACCTGTCGCCCAAGCAGGTCGAGTACGCGAACGTGATCCACTCGTCCGGGTCGGACCTGCTGCTGCTGATCAACGACATCCTGGACCTGTCCCGGGTGGAGGCCGGCAAGCTGGACGTGCACCCCGAGCCGTTCGCGCTCGGGTCGCTGGCCGAGGACCTGCGCACCGTGTTCGAGCCGCTCGCGGCGGAGAGGAAGCTGGAGTTCGCGGTGGCGTCGGCCCCGGACGTGCCCGCCGAGGTCGTCACCGACCGGCAGCGGCTCCGCCAGGTGCTGCACAACCTGCTGTCCAACGCGGTCAAGTTCACCCAGCAGGGCCGGGTAGAACTGCGGATCCGGCGGGAGCCCCCGCAGGCCCCCGGGGCGGAGGCGGGCCTGGCCTTCTCCGTGTCGGACACCGGGATCGGCATCTCCGACGACAGCCTGAAGACGATCTTCGAGGCGTTCCAGCAGGGTGACGGCACGACCAGCCGCCGCTACGGCGGCACCGGGCTGGGGCTGGCCATCAGCCGTGAGGTCGCCGCTGTGCTCGGCGGCCGGATCACCGCGCAGAGCGAGCCTGGCCGCGGCAGCACCTTCACCCTGTACCTGCCGGCCACCTACCAGGGCAGCGGCGACGCGACGGTCAGCCCCGCCCCTAACGAGCCGGGGGCGGCCCCGGTGACCGGGACCGGCACCCCGGACGCCAGCATCCCGGACGCCAGCATCCCGGGCGCCGGCGCCGCGAGCGCCGCAGCCGCTGGCATCCCGCCGGCGCTGAACGGGGCGGCCGCGGCGAACGGCAGCCCCGGACCCGCCCATCAGAACGGCGCGGTGACCGGGCTGGCCGCGGACACCGCCGTCAACAGGGCCGCCGCGGACCGGGCCGCGATGACCCTCCCGCCGCCCCAGCCCAGCCCGCACGCCGGGCTGAGAGGCCGCAAGGTGCTCGTGGTCGACGACGACCTGCGGAACGTTTTCGCGATCACCAGCGTCCTCGAGCTCTACGGGCTGACCGTCGTTCACGCGCCCAGCGGGCAGCAGGGGATCGATGCCCTGCGCGCCGACCAGGACATCGATCTGGTGCTGATGGACGTGATGATGCCGGAGATGGACGGCTACACCACCACGGCCGCCATCCGCGAGATGCCGGAGTTCGCCGACCTGCCGGTGATCGCGGTGACCGCGCGGGCCATGCAGGGGGACCGGGACAAGAGCCTGGCTGGCGGGGCCACCGACTACGTAACCAAGCCCGTGGACACCGAGGAACTGCTCGGCTGCATCAAGCGCTGGCTGCCCCCCGCCCACCAGTCGGGCTGACCGCGGCCCGCCCGGTGCGGCTCTCCGGGCGCCCCGACGGACGGCCCGCGGGCCGGGGCGGCAGCAGCAGGCAGCTGTCGCCGAACTCATGCCACAGGTACCCGGCCGCCTCGGCCTCGCGGTACGAGGCATCGACCAGCGCCGCGCCTGCCACGGACTCCAGCAGCGCGAGATGCGAGGCGCCCGCCTCGTGCCAGCCGCTGATCAGGCCATTGACGACCCGGGCCGGGTGCTCGGGCCCGAGGACCAGGCCCGTCCAGCCACGGCGGGCGGTGACGGTGTCCTGGTGGCCGGCGTCCTGGGTCACGGCGCTCTCCAGGGCCCGCGTGCAGGTAGTGCCGACCGCGATCACCCGGCGGCCTGCGGCGCGGGTCAGGTTGACCAGGTCGGCGGTGGCTGGCGGGACCTCGAACCACTCGGGCAGCGGAGCCTCACCCGCCTCCAGCGAGGCGACCCCGGTATGCAGCGTGATCGGTGCCATCGCCACGCCAGCCGCGATCAGCCTGGTGACCAGGTCAGCGGTGAACGGCCGGCCCGCACTCGGCATCTCCGCGCTGCCGGGGGAGCGGGCGAACACGGTCTGGTAGGCCGTCAGCGGCCACGGGTCCGGAACGTAGGAGTAGCGGATCGGGTGGCCGTGCCGGGCCAGGTAGTCGTGCACCGTGGCCGCGCCCGTCATCACCGCGGCCGCCCACATCCGGGTGGCGGCCGGGTCGGGGTAGGCGTGCAGCAGCGTGACCGACCCGCCGCCGGGAAGCGTGATGATCTCACCGGGAACCCCGTCACTGAGCCGCACCGGCACCGGTGACCCCTGCCTGAGTTCGACCAGCCAGGTGCCGTCATCGAGCTGGCCGGAGAGGTGGACGGTCACCGCCGCGCCGCCGGCGCGCTGCCCGGGGAGCGCGGCAGCCAGGGTGGCTGAATTGTTGACGACCAGGAGGTCGCCAGGGGCCAGGAAGCGCGGCAGGTCCCGGAACCGGGCGTGGATCAGGCCGTCCGGGGTGGCGGCCAGCAGCCGGACGCCGTCCCGGGCCAGCCCGCGGGCCTCGGGGGGACGGCTGGCCAAGCGGATCACCGGGTCACCGCCGGGCGCTGCGGGGCCGCCGGGCTCCGGCCGGCCGGAGCGGGGCTTTCCCCCGGGTAGTCGCTGGCCCGGTAGCGGCCGCTGGGCGGCCGCTGGCCGAGCAACCGCAGCAGAGCCGCCGCGGCCACTTCCGGCTCCGGCCGGCCGGAAATGTCCTCGCCCGGGAACGCGCGCTGGTGCATGCCGGTGCGCATGTCGCCCGGGTCGAACGCGTAGCAGCGCAGTCCCGGCTCCTCGGTGGCGAGGACCGCGGTGACCTGGTCGAGCGCGGCCTTGGCTGAGCCATAGCCGCCCCAGCCGGGGTAGGCGTCGGCGGCCGCGTCCGAGCTAACGTTGACGATCGTGCCGCCGGCCGCCGTGAGCGGGCCGGCCAGCAGCTGGACCAGGGCCAGTGGCGCCAGCACGTTGGTCTGGTAGACGTCCGCGAGCTCGTCCAGCGGGTAGCTGCGCAGCGCCGGCAGGGGACTGGGCCGAGCCGGCTCGGCGTTGTTGATCAGCAGGTCGAGGCGGCCGGCCGGGGCGATCGACGCGGCGATCGCGGCCCGGTGCGCGGGGTCGGTCACGTCGCCCGGGATCGCGGTTACCGTGGCGAGCCCGCCTACCGCCGAGGTGAGCTGGGCCGCGTGGCGGGCGTCCACGATCAGGGACCAGCCGCGCCCCGCCAGCGCGCGGGCCACGGCCCGGCCCAGGCCCTGGGATGCTCCGGTGATCACAGCAGCAGGCATGGCTCCTCCTAGGTTTTCCGGCGTGCATGCCCCATACTGATAGTTGAAGTCAACTTGAAGTCAAGGGGAAGGGGACCTGGTGCGCGCCACCGACTTGCTGACGGTCGGCGAGATAGCCCGGCGCAGCGGCTTCGCCGAGTCGGCGGTCCGCTACTACGAGGGGCTCGGGCTGCTGTCCGCGGTCCGGACCACGGGCGGCCAGCGCCGGTTTGAGCGCAGCACGCTGCGCCGGCTGGCCTTCATCCGGGCTGCCCGCAATGTCGGGCTCAGCCTGAACGAGGTGGCGCAGGCCCTGTCGTCGCTCCCCGCCGGGCGCACTCCCACCCGCGCCGACTGGTCCCGGCTGTCCCGGGGCTGGCGGCAGCGGCTGGACGACCAGATCGAGGCGCTCACCGCACTGCGTGACGGCCTGGACTCCTGCATCGGCTGCGGCTGCCTCTCGCTGCAGCGTTGCGCGATCTCCAACCCCGCTGACACGGCCCGCGCGGCCGGCCCGGGCGCCGCTTACCTGCCGGCGGGCCTGCGCCGCGACGACTCCCGCCTGGGGGCGGCTACGGGCGGAGCTGGCTGAGGGTCCAGCCCCGGGCCGCCGGGTCGAGGGGGCGGGTGACCTCGGTGAATATCTCCGCCGCGCGCCGGTAGGACAATCGGGTCCGTCCGGTGAACGGGCACAGATCCGGCCCGCGAGTGCCCGCCGGGGCCCGGCGGCTGGTCAGGAACACCGGCCCCTCCGGCCGGCCCGCGGTCAGCCAGCGCAGCAGTTCGGTGCTGGCGCTGCCCCATCTGATCCACTGGCCCGGCCCGTGCGGCGCCGTGGCCTGGGTGAGGCGGCCGCGGTGCCTGGCCAAATCCAGGGAGCCAGCGTTCAGGCGGAGCACCTCGTCGGCCGGGGCGGCGCTGTCGTGCAGCACCCGCCAGAGCGCATGATCACGCAGGGTCGGTGCAGCCTGGAACAGCTGGGTCAGCTGGGGCCCGGTGAGCGCGGGCTGCGGCGGCGGTGGACCGGCCAGGTGGTGCAGGCCGGCGGTCGGATCGTGGCTGATCCACCTCTGGTCCTGCCACCAGGCCACGGCACTGCGCAGCGCGGAGAGCTCCCGGTTCACGGTCCGCACGTCCGTCCCGGCCGCCCGGTCATGCAGCGCGGCGGCCAGGGCCGGCCCGGCATCCGGCTCGTCGAGCCGGGCCAGCGGGACGAACGGCGGGGTGGCGCCGCGGCGCCGCGCGCCCTGGGGGGCGGGCCTGCCGATCAGCGGCCATGACCACGAGGCCAGCGAGATGCGGTACACCCGGCGGGACGCGTGACCCAGGGGCGCCTGGCCGAGGTAACGCTCGACCGCGGCGGCGTACTCCACCGGCGCGTACTCCACCGGTGCCGTAGTGGTCATGCCGGAATCATAACACTGGCCGCCGACCACATTTACTGCGGCTACTTCACCAGTCCCACGTCGTACACCAATTATGACGGACTTATTATCGCCACTTCGGGATGACATTAGTAACCCGGAGATGGCAAGGTAGAACGCGTGCTGAGGCAGTTCCGGGCGGTATTCAGCGACCGCAGTAAATCACCGGCTGAAGACCATCCAATTGTCGCGGTAAATGGCGCGGCGCGAGGAGCGGGACCAGGGTCTCGGCCCCGGGTCAGCCCGGCCCCGGCGGCTGGCCGTGCTCCGCGACCGCGACTTCGCCCGGTTCTTCGCCGGGTACGCCACTTCCCTCCTGGGCACGTCGATGTCCGCCCTCGCGGTGTCCTTCGCCGTGCTGGACAACGGCGGCACAGCCAGCGATCTCGGTGTCGTCCTGGCGGCCGGGATCGTCCCGCAGGTCCTGTTCATGCTGGGGGGCGGGGTCATCGCCGACCGGCTCGGCCGGCGTCCGGTCATGCTCGGGGCGGACGCCGCACGCTGCGGAGCCCAGGCGGCGCTGGCCGGGGCCGTCCTCGCCGGGCGGCCGGCGCTGTGGGTGTTCGTCCTGCTCGCGGCGGCCCGGGGGACCGGCGACGCGCTCTTCACGCCCGCCCTCAGCGGGCTGACCGTGGAGCTGGCCCCCCGGGACGATCTGGTCAACGCCAACGCCCTGCTCAGCGCGGCCCGGTCGGTGGCCGTGGTGGCCGGCCCCAGCCTGGCCGGCGTCCTGGTCGCCCTGGCCGGGCCGGGTACCGTCATCGCGCTCGACGCGGCGTCCTACGCGGTCAGCGTGCTCGCCCTCGCGTCGCTCCGGCTGCCCGCGACCCGGCTGCCCGCCACCCGGCTGCCTGCTACCGGGGCGCCCGCCGCTCGGGCAGCTGCCGTCCGGCCGTACCTCGATGACCTGCGGGACGGCTGGGCCGAGTTCCGCAGCCGGGCCTGGCTCGTGATCACGACGATCCAGTTCACCCTGTTCAACCTGCTGACCTGGGGGCCGTTCCTGCTACTGGGCCCGGTGCTGTGCCGGGACTACCTCGGCGGGGCCGGGGCGTGGGGCGCGATCATGGCCTGCTACGGCGGCGGGTCCGGGCTGGGCGCGCTGCTGGCCCTGGGCCGGCGGCCGCGCCGCCCCATGGTCGCGGCAACCGTGGCCACGTTCGGCTATGGGGTGCCCTGCGCCCTGCTCGCGCTGCGCGGCCCGGCGGTGGCTGTCGCCGCCGGGGCCGTGGTGGCCGGCGCCGGATCGGCTCTGGGCGGCACCTTCGCGGCGGCCGCGGAACAGCAGCAGCTGCCCGCGGGGGTGCTCGCCCGGGTCACCGCCTTCCAGACGGTGACCGCGTTCGCGTTCGGCCCGCTCGCCTTCGCGGCGGCCGGACCGGTCGCCGCCGTGGTCGGTGCCGGGGCCGTGCTCGGCTTCGGGGCCGTCTGGTCCACGCTGAGCTGCGTGGCGGTCCTCCTGTTCCCTGCGGTGCGCGCCGTCTCGGCCCCGCCACCCGGGAAGCCGGGACCCGGGTAACCCGGCCCGGACCGTCCGGCTGTTCGCGGGCCGCCGGGACATATCACGGATGTGGTGCACCTCGGTGTCCGGTTTGTCGGGTATTCACGCACCAGATCCGTGATATGTCGGCCTGGGGCCGCCCGGGACGCCGACGGGGGCCTGCCGGGCCCGGAAGGCGGCTGCCTTCACCCGGTTCTGGCAGGTCGTGGAGCAGAACCGGCGGGTGCCGTTGCGGGAGGTGTCCACGTAGACCCGGTCGCAGCGCCCTGCCGTGCACACCCCGATCCGGCCGTGCAGGTCACTGCCCAGCACCACGGCGAGCCCGGTGGCGCAGCCGGCCGCCCAGCCGGCCGCCAGCGAATCCTCGGCCCCGTGGAAGTGCAGGTGCCACGGCTCGCCGTCGTGGCGGTCCAGCCAGGGATGGGCGCCGGTGGCCGCGATCAGGTCGTTGACCTGCCGGGCGGCGCCGTCCACGTCGCCCGAGGCGACGGCGCTGAACACCGCCCGGAACGCCATCGCGGAGCGGCGCAGCTCCGTGGCCTCGGCCAGGGTGACGTCCCGCGTCCCGGGGCTGCCCGCGCGCAGCGCCGCGGTGGCGGCCGCCGGCAACTGCGCCTCGTCCACCGGCGGATACGGATGGCCGCGTTCCTCGCCCGGCGTGAGCGTGTTGACGAGGCTGGCCGCCACGGTCACGACGACGTCCATGTGACTGTTGAAATTCACTTGACCAGTTATGCTCCGCGTCCTAGGTTTGTGACTGCCGAAATCATAGTCGTCAGTGACATGGAGGCTTGCATGCCCGAGCCGCATCAGGACGTGCTGGACCGTGAGACCGCGCAGCGCTGGATCGCCCGGTGGGAGATACAGCAGCAGGGATACCTCCCCGACCGGGAGGACCGTTTCACCGCCCTGATCGACGCGGTCGAGGAGGCCGCCGGGCGCCCCGACCCGCTCGTGCTCGACCTGGGCTGCGGGCCTGGTTCACTATCGGTCCGGCTGCTGGACCGGATGCCCGCCGCCCGCGTCGTCGCGATCGACACCGACCCGGTGCTGCTGGCGCTCGGCCGCACCGCCTACGGCCAGCGGAACGGGCTGCGGTTCGCCGACGTGGACCTGCGCTCTAACGGCTGGACCGCGGCGCTCGGCCTGGACCGGCCGGCGGACGCGGCGGTGAGCACCACGGCGCTGCACTGGCTGCGGCCGGACGCGCTGCACGTGATGTACGCGCGGCTGGCCACGGTCCTGCGGCCGGGCGGCCTGCTGCTCGACGGGGACCACCTGAAGGAGGATGCGGCGGCCGTCCCCACCCTGGCCCGCCTGGGACAGGTGCTGATCGAGCGGGAGGAGCAGCGCCGTTTCCCGGCCGGCCTGCCGGAGACCTGGTCGGGCTGGTGGGAGGCGCTCAAGGAGGATCCGGCGCTGGCGGCCCCGCTAGCCGAGCGTGAGCAGCGCAGGCTGACCGAGGATCATCACGGGTCGGAGTCCGTCCAGCTGGCCACCCACGTGGACGGGCTGCGCGCCGCGGGCTTCGCCGAGATCGGCACCATCTGGCAGCGCGGCGAGAACCGTATCCTGGCCGCCGTCCTTCCCGCCTGACCTTACCGCCATCAATCCCGTCCCCGGAGCCTGAGCGCGGTGCATTGTGCGCGTCATAACGCGCACAATGCACCGCACTGAGGCTGAAAGGCTGCCCGGAGCAGCTGGGGAATTCGGCGGCCCGTGCTCGTGGAAACGTTCGTGTCCGGCTAACGTTCGTGTTGACACCACGCCCGGGACCGGGCCGCAGACCCGCTTCACTGTGGAGGCGCGCCATGGAAACGCCGCTCACCCCGCTCGAGTTCGCCCGCCGCACCCGCCGGCTCCACGGTCACCGGGAAGGCGTGGTGGACGGGGATCTGCGGCTGACCTACGAGCAGTTCTTCGACCGCTGTGACCGCTGGTCAGCCGCGCTGCAGCAGCTTGGCGTGGCGCGGGGCGACCGGGTGGCGACGATCGCGCCGAATACCCACGCCCAGCTGGAGTCGTTCTACGCGGTCCCGCAGATCGGCGCGGTGCTGGTGCCGATCAACTACCGGCTGACCCCCGGCGACTTCGTCTACATCATCAACCACTCCGGCTCCAGCGTGGTCTGCGCCGACGCGGAGTACCAGGATGCCGTGGACTCGATCCGGGACCAGCTCAGCGGGGTGCGGCACTTCGTCGCGTTCGGGGGAGCCCGGGACGGGTGGCTCGACTACGAGGCCGCCATCGCCGACGCCAGCCCCGACTTCACCCCGGCGGAGGTGGACGAGCGTGATCTCCTCACGATCAACTACACCAGCGGGACCACGGCGCGCCCCAAGGGGGTGATGATCAGCCACCGCAACGCCATGATGAACTCGATCGGTACCCTGCTGCACCTGCCGATCCCGGTGAGCGAGCGCTACCTGTGGACGCTGCCGATGTTCCACGCGAACGGCTGGACATATACCTGGACCGTCACCGCCGCCGCGGGGACGCACGTCTGCCTGCGCAAGGTCGAACCGGGCGCGGTGTTCCAGCTCATCCGCGAGGAGCGGGTCGGCAGCCTGTGCGCGGCCCCCACCGTGCTGATCTCACTGGCGAACGCGCCGGCTGAGGTGCGGGGGGCGGTACCGCCCGGTGTCCATGTGGTGACGGCCGGCGCGCCGCCGGCCGCCGCGACCATCGAGCGGCTGGAGGAACAGTTCGGCTGGGAGGTCACCCAGGTCTACGGCCTCACCGAGACGGCCCCGTTCATCACGGTCTGCGCCCCGCTGCCCGAGCACGAGAAGCTCACCCCGGCCGACCGGGCCGTGCAGAAGGCGCGGACCGGGGTCGAGCTGCTTACCTCGGGCGAGCTGCGCGTGATCGAGGCGGACGGGGCGGAGGTCCCCGCGGACGGGCAGACGCTGGGCGAGATCGTGGTCCGCGGGAACGTCGTCATGTCCGGGTACTACCACGACCCGGAGGCCACGGAGCGGGCCATGGGCGACGGCTGGTTCCACACCGGTGATGCCGCCGTGGTGCACCCGGACGGCTACGTGGAGATCCGCGACCGGATCAAGGACGTGATCATCAGCGGCGGCGAGAACATCTCGTCGGTCGAGGTCGAGGGCACGCTGCTGCGCCACCCCGCGATCCAGGAGGCCGCGATCGTGGGCCTCCCGTCCGAGCGGTGGGGGGAGACGCCGGAGGCCTTCGTCGTGCTCCGGGACGGCCAGACCGCGACGGCGGACGAGATCATCGCGTTCGCCCGCGAGCGGCTGGCTCACTTCAAGGCCCCGCGGGGGGTCACGTTCGTCACCGAGCTGCCGAAGACCGCCACCGGGAAGATCCAGAAGTACGTCCTCCGCGACGGCGCACCGAACCTGGCCCGCCAGTAACCCGGGCGGCCCTGGGCAGCTGGCTGCGGGGGACCTCAGGCGGCGAACTTCGGCAGGCGTTTCGCGATCCCGGAGGCGGTGATCCTGCCCCGGACCAGGTCGTACATGAACTGGAACGCCGCTTCCCCGTCGAGCGGCTCGGCCAGCGGGTGCCCGTTCAAGCCCAGGAAGTACCAGGTCGCGTTCCAGGTGAGCCGCTTGTTCCCTTCCACCAGCGCGTAACTGTGCCCCAGCGACTCCATCAGCGCCGCCGCCTTGTCCCAGATGCCGGGGAACAGATCCCGGCCGTCCTCGGTCTGCCACGGCCGGGCCAGCGCGGCGTCCAGGTCCCCGAAGTCACGGACCCGGGCAGGCTCGCCGATGACCAGCCGTGCCACCTCCAGCGCGTCGTCCACGGTGAGGAACTCAGTCACGAAACCCGTCACAGCACCGCATCACAGCACCGCATCACAGCACCGCATCACAGGGCCAGGCGCTGGTTCAGGGCATCACTGATCCGGACCACCCGCAGCAGGACCTGGCGGCGGTGCTGATCATGGGCGCTCAGCGGCACGGGGTGGCCGTCAGCCGCGTACTCCCGTGCGCCGTTACCCCCCGGCCCGGCACCCGCCGGGAGCGGCCCCGGTTCATGGTCCGGCCGCGAGTCGTGGAGCATCTTCTTATCCACACAGAGCATCATGGCATCAGCCGGATCATTCCGGCAGGTCGGCCGGCGGTTGCCTCGGTCACCCGGAACGTCAGGCGCCCCCCGGGTTCGGCACCGCCCGCCGCGGGTCGAGCAGCCCCGGGTTCGACGCCATGAAGAGGTCGCTGTCCTGATGGCGCCAGCCGGCCGCGAACAGCAGGCGCACCGCCGGGTGCGGTGCCGGGAGGCAGACGCGGGCCCGTCCGTCCGGGGCGCTGAGCGTGGCCAGCACGGCCAGCACCGCGTCACCGGCGGGGACTCCCGGCGCGATGGCCAGGTGGACCAGGCCGTACTCCGCGCCGTGCCCGGCGGCCGTGCCCGCCGCGGCCAGTTCCCCGTACCGGAAGGCCCGCACCGGCTGCCCATGCGGCCGGGCCGCCCAGGCCCGGTGATCGGCGGACCGGTCCACGCCGGTCCAGCCCTGCTCCGCCGCCGCTACCTCGGCCACGCTGGTCGGCGACACCGTCCACCCGCCCGGCGCGGGGACCGCCGGGACCTCCCCGGCCAGGTACAGCAGCGGCCACCACGCGTCCAGGCCGAACCGCGTGTACAGGGGCAGCGCGTGCGCGTGCTGGCTGCTGAACGTCATCCGCCGCGGGCCGCCCGGCCCCGGCTCCTCGGGCCACAGGGCGCGCAGGATCGCCCGGCCGCAGCCCCGTCCGTGCGTCCCCGGATGGACGAACAGGTCGCACAGCATGCTGATCGCGGCGGGTCCGTCACCGATCAGCCGGGTCGCGCCGAAGCCGGTGACGGCGCCCTCCCGCTCCGCGACCAGCAGCGTGCCGTGCTCCAGCAGGTAGGCCAGGTAGGCGGGGTCCGATCCGGCCCACTCCTCGTCCTGGCCGGTGGCCACCGCGACCTTGGCGATGGCCGGGAAATCGCCAGGGGTGGCCCGGCGGGCCGTGATCGTGCTCATGCCGTGGTCTCCGTGATGACGTGGGGGACAGGGTTCCGTTGGAGATCTATGGGGGAGTCAGCCGGCCAGCTCCCGGATGCGGCGGCCGATGAAGTCGCGCTCCGGCGCGGCGGGCGCCAGGTCCAGCGCCGCCTGGTACGCGCGGGCCGCGTCGGCGCGGCGGCCCAGCCGGCCGAGCAGCTCGGCGCGGGCGATGTGGAGCTGCGGCCAGCGGGCCAGCCGCCGGTCCGCGGCGGCCTCGTCGAGCAGGGCCAGTCCGGCCGCCGGGCCCTCGGCCATGGCCACCGCGGCGGCCCGGTTCGCGGCGACCACCGGCGTCGGCTCGTATCGGAGCAAGGCGCCGTACAGCGCGGCGATCTCCTTCCAGTCGGTATCCGCGGCCGAGGGAGCGCAGGAATGGCACCCGGCGATCGCGGCCATCAGCTGGTACGGCCCGGGCTGGCGGGCGCGCAGGGCCTGGGCCAGCAGGGCCGCACCCTCGGCGATCCCGGCCTGATCCCAGCGCGAGCGGTCCTGGTCCGCCAGCAGCACCAGGTCTCCCGCGGGGCTGACCCGGGCGTCCCGGCGCGCGTCAGTCAGCAGCAGCAGCGCCAGCAGCCCCGTCACCTCCGCCTCGTCCGGCACCAGCGCGGCCAGCGAACGGCCCAGACTGATCGCCTGGTCGCACAGGTCGGCCCGGACCAGGGCGTCGCCGGCTGAGGGTTTGTGGCCGGCGGTGAACACCAGGTACACCGCGCGCAGCACGCCGCTGAGGCGCCCGGCCCGCTCGGCGGGCGGGGGCGGGGCCAGCGAGATGCCCGCCTGCCGGATCTTGCGCTTCGCCCGGACCAGCCGCTGGGCCATGGTCGGCTCCGGGACCAGGAATGCCGCCGCGATCTCCGCGGTGGGCAGCCCGCATACCGAGCGCAGCGTCAGCGGAACCCGGACCGCGGGGTCCAGGGCCGGGTGGCAGCAGGCCATGATGAGGCCCAGCTCATCGTCCGCGCTGGACGGCGGGTCGCCCGCCGCGGGCTCACCCGCGGGCGGGGTCACCTCTGCGGCCGCCGGAGCCCCGGCGCCGGCGGCCGCCCAGCCCAGCGCGCCGTCCCGCATGGCGGCGGCTTCCTTCTCCGCGCGGCGGCTCTCGCGGCGCAGCCGGTCGGCGGCCTTGTGCCGGGCCACGCCGATCAGCCAGGCCCGTGGATGCTCCGGGATGCCGCCCGCGGGCCACTGGGTCAGGGCCGCGGCGCAGGCGTCCTGCACCGCGTCCTCGGCGATCTCGAGGTCCCCCACCCGGCGGGCGACGGCCGCGACCGCCGCCCACCAGTGGGCCCGGAAGACCTCCTCGTACGGCTGGCTCAGCCTGGCACCCCCCGGTCGGGGATCTGTACCACCGGCCGGACCTCCACCGAGCCGTTGAACGCGGTCGGCACGGTCGCGGCCCAGCGCAGGGCCTCGTCCAGGCCGGCGCACTCGATCAGCGTGTAACCGCCGAACTGCTCCTTGATCTCGGCGGCCGGCCCGTCGGTGAGCAGCGTCTCGCCGTCGCGCACCCGGACGGTGGTGGCGGCGGCCGGCGGGTGCAGCGGGCCGCAGTCGATCAGCACGCCGGCCTTGGCCATCGCCTCGGTCGCGGTCCGCCACTCGCCGATCATCGTCTGCCCTTCGGGTGTCTCCGGTCCGGGCAGCGGCTCATCCGGCCCGTACAGCAGGAACAGGTAGCGCATCGCATCCTCCTGGGTCGCAGCGTGGCTGACTTTCACCAGTGAGTCGAACGGCGCCGGCCCGGATCGACAGCCTCGGGGCGGGAATCGCAGGCCACGCCCCGTGCCCCAGGCCCCGTGCCCCGCTACTCGTCCAGCAGCTGGACGAACATCCGCGACCCGGTCGGCGCGATCTTCTGGTAGTCGGCCGCGGTGGCCTGGCCCTCAGGCGATCCGAGCGCGGTGTTCATCGCGCCCTGGTCGGCGAAGTACAGCTCGGCCATGCGGTAGAACGTCTGCCCGCCGCCGTCGAGGGCCGCGGTGAGCAGACCGGACTCGGCGCGCTGCAAGCCGGGCACCGCCCCCGCCAGCGGCATGTGCACGCCGAGGTAGTGCTCCTCGAACGCGGCCGGGTCATCGGGCTGGGTGTACAGGACTACGAGTTTGACCGTCATCCCCGCACCGTACCTCCCGGCAACCAGTCAGGTCAGGCTGCACCCAGGTCGGCTGGGGCGACCCGGAGGCTGGCTGAACGGGCTCCCCTATGCAGGCGGCGATCCCAGACCGCCATGACCAGGCCGGGATCAGCGATGGCCAGGGCGCTGGCGAGGTGAACGGCATCTGCACCCCGGAGCGCGTGTGAGGAGGCGAGCCGGCCGGCGTGTTGCTCTACGGCCGCCGTGAGCTCGACCGGTCGTGTAGCTGCCCAGTACTCGTCCCACATTTGCCCGGCGCCGTTGAGCTCCTCCTGGGTGAGATCGTGGTTGCGGCCTGCGGCAGCCAGCGAGGCGCGTACCTCGGGGTAGGCCAGCCGGCTCGCCACCGCGGCGTCACATCCGTCCCACAGCTGGGCCGCGAGGTCGCTTCCGGGCTCTTCGGTGAGCAGCTTCACGAACGCGCTGGAATCGAAATACACCAGCGGCACTGGTCAGCGCCGATCGTCGCTGACGATGTCAGAGAGGGGCCGGCGCGGCCGAGGTCGCGGGCGCCCGGTTGCTGCTGGCCGCTGAGCCGATCTGGGCCGGCTGATCACTCCCTCGGCGGCCAGCCGTTCCAGTGTGGCCGTGGTGGTCAGGCCAAGCAGCCTTGCGACTGGCACTCCGCGGTCGGTAATGACGATCTCGTGACCACTGCGGGCTTGGTCAAGCCAGATGCTGAGATTGGCCCGGAGCTCGGTGATCGCGACATCCATGGATCTAAGTGTACACTTTGAGGCGCATGTAACTGTACATTGCCGTCGCGAATACAGGGGTGGCTGGCCAGATGGCGGCCGGCGGCCCGCGGCGATGCTGGCAAACTGGGGTGATGGCGGTACTACCCGGGACTGGTCACCCGGCTCCGGCCACGAACGGCATCACCGGCGTCCCCCGTGTCCCCGGCCCGGCCCCGGAGCCCGTGGCCGCCGCCACCGTCCGCGAACCCGCCCCCGCCGCCCTGACTGAGCCGTGCGTGCTGCTCAAGGTGGGCGAGATCGTGCTCAAGGGCGGCAACCGGCACCACTTCGAGCGCATCCTGCAGGGGAACATCCGCCGCGCCCTCCGGGACCTCGGCGTCGGCGTGCGTCTGTGGAACCGCAACGGTGTCATGGTGCTCCGCCTCACCGGCCAGCACGGGACCGGCCAGCACGGGACCGGCCAGTATGGGACCGGCCAGTATGGGACCGGCCAGCACGGGACCCGCAGCCACGGCGCCATGGCCGGGCCGTCCGCCGAGGCGGCCATGGACCGGGTGGCCGGGCGGGTCAGCTCGGTGATGGGCATCGCCCGGGTGTGCCGGGCCGCCCGGGTGGCCAAGGACCCCGAGGCGGCGATCGGCGCCGCGGTCGCGCTGGCGGCCGGGCGGAGCGGGTCGTTCGCGGTCCGGGCCCGGCGCCGCGACAAGCGTTTCCCGCTGACCTCGGCCCAGCTGAACCGGGAGATCGGCGCCCGGGTCCAGCGGGCCTACGGCTACCCGGTCAACCTGTCCGGTCCCGACCTGACCATCGTCGTCGAGGTAGACCAGCGCGAGGTGTTCGTCTACACCGACGGCGCGCCGGGCCAGGGCGGGCTGCCGGTCGGGATGAGCGGCCGCGCGCTGGTGCTCATGTCCGGCGGCATCGACTCCCCGGTCGCGGCGTACCGGATGATGCGCCGCGGGCTGCGCTGCGACTTCCTGCACTTCTCCGGCATGCCACTGACCGGGCCCGAGTCCGTGTACAAGGCATACGGGCTGATGTACCAGCTGGACCGTTTCCAGTGCGACTCGCGGATGTACGTGGTTGCGTTCGGCAAGACCCAGCGGCGGCTGGCGTCCTCCGGGGCGAGCCGGCTCCAGATCGTGGCCCAGCGCCGGCTGATGCTCAAGACCGGGGAGGTGCTGGCCCGCCGCCTCGGCGCGGAGGCCCTGGTCACCGGCGACTCACTCGGCCAGGTCAGCAGCCAGACGCTCGCCAACCTCACCGCGCTGGACGACGCCGTGTCCCTGCCGGTGCTGCGCCCGCTGATCGGCCACGACAAGATCGAGATCATCGACGAGGCGCGCCGGATCCGGACCCTGGCCCTGTCCGAGCTGCCCGACCAGGATTGCTGCACGCTGCTGACCCCGCGCCAGGTCGAAACCCGGGCCCGGATCGATGACCTGCACCGGATCGAGGCCCGGCTCGATGCGGGGGACCTCGCGGAGGAGCTGGCCGCGGTCGCGCAGGAGTACCGGCCCGACCACCCCTGAGAACCCGAAGATCCGCAACGAGGACCCGTCGCGGGCCATGACCGGCGACGGGTCTTCGTTGCGGAGAACTAGGCGGCGGGCGGCCGGCTGCCGGACGGCGGCGCGGGGACTACCCAGCGGCGCCGTGGGCCCACACCGTGGCGTCCCGCCGGTGGCCGCCTCCGGGAGGAAGCCCGCGGCCCACACCGAGGTGGTGCCCGGGATCAGCGCGAACGAGCTGACCAGCGCCTGGACACGACCCGCCAGCCGGTCGCGGAGGCCGCGTGGGCGGGCAGGCCCGCACCGACGGCTAAGGCCGCGGCCGCGAGCGCTGATCCGATGACGGCCCTCGTGCGGTGTGCTCAGTTCATGGTCTGCGTCTCCCCGCTGGCTTGACTCGGCCCGGCCCCATTGGCTGGGCCGCAGTCAGCTTAGACCCGCGCAGATCGGCTGAGAATGGCGGATGAAATGGCGCCTGGTAATGGAGGCCCGGCCTTTGCGCTAACCGACGGGGGCCGGTTCCGCGGTGCGGCCCGCGGCGGCCCTGGGGTCGCGCGGCGGGGTCAGCGTCCGGCCCATCAGCGGCGGCAGGTGCGCGGCCACGCTGGCCAGCTCGCGGATGTCGGAGTCGAGCAGGGCCTGGTCACCGTCGCACAGCGCCGTCTCCGGCTCCGGGTGCACGTCCACGATGATGCCATCCGCGCCGACCGCGATGGCCGCCCGGGTCAGCGGCAGGACCAGGTCGCGGCGGCCGCCCGAGTGCGACGGGTCGACGATGACCGGGAGGTGGCTCAGCCGCTGCGCCACCGGGACCGCGCTGATGTCCAGCGTGTTGCGGGTCGCGGTCTCGAACGTGCGGATCCCGCGCTCGCACAGCACGATGTCGAGGTTGCCGCGCTGGGCGATGTACTCGGCGGCCATCAGCCATTCCTCGATGGTGGCGCTGAACCCCCGCTTGAGCAGCACCGGCCTGCTGGACTCGCCGACCGCCTGGAGCAGCGCGAAGTTCTGCATGTTCCTGGTGCCCACCTGGAGCATGTCGGCGTATGAGGAGACCAGGTCCACGTGGCGCGGGTCGATGACCTCGGTCACCACCGGCAGGCCGGTCTCCTCGCGCACGTCGGCCAGGATCTTCAGGCCTTCCTCGCCCAGGCCCTGGTACGCGTACGGCGAGGTGCGCGGCTTGAACGCGCCGCCGCGCAGCAGGGACGCGCCCGCGGCCTTGGCCATCCGGGCGGCGGTCAGGGTCTGCTCCGGGGACTCGACCGCGCACGGGCCCGCGATCACGGTCATCGTGTCCGGGCCGATAGGTACCCCGCCGACCTCGACGACGGTGCGATGCGGGTGGTTCTCCCGGCTGACCAGCTTGTAGGGCACGGAGATGCGGACCACGTCGAGCACTCCCGGCCTGCTCCTCAGGTTGAGCGAGCCGAACTGATCCACGTCACCGACCAGGCCCACGATGGTGCGCGAGACGCCGCGGGTCACGAACGCCTCACCGCCCGCATCGCGCACCACATCGACGATTCCGTCCACGTCCGCCTGCGTAGCTTCGGGGGCCATGACCACGACCATTGGGGGCCTCTTCTCTCGGTGCCGCGGCCGTAGCCGCGGCAGTTGTCAACTGGTGCCGCGGCCGTAGCCGCGGCAGTTTTCAACTGTTGCCGTGGCCGTGGCCGCGGCAGTTGTGAGCCGGTGCCGCTGCGGTTGCGGCGGCTGCTGGTGGTGCCGGTGCCGGGCCAGGTGCCGTTCATGCAAGAAGCCCCGGGCCTTCCGGCCCGGGGCTTCTCTGGAGGTTCGCTCGCGTCAGAGCAGAGTCTGGCGGGCGACCGTCCGATTGCCGGGCCGGTAGCCATACCAGAACCAAAACTGCTGACGCATGACAGGCAGCCTAGCGCATCCGCCGACGGCGGGGGTGGCAGGGTCCGGGAATCCGCCCGCGTGCGATGGTTGGAAGCCGAGGAGCAGCCAGGAGGGCAAGCATGGGGCAGCCGGACGGCGGCCGGGCCGGGCTGGGCCAGGGCCGGGCAGGGCTGGGCCAGCGGGCGCTGGACTCTCAGCCACGGGGCCGGTCACTGGTGAGCCAGGTGCTCGCCGGCGCGGCCGGCGGCCGGGTGCGGGTGGAGCGTGACCTCCCGCCGGGCCAGGTGGTGCGGCCGGACTGGGCCGCCCAGCACTACGGCCGGGTGCCCCGGTTCCGCCCGGATACCTGGACCTTCACGGTGATGGGCGGCACCGAGTCCGGCACGGAGCACCGCTGGGACTGGGCCGGGATCACCCGGCTGCCGCGCTGCGCCGTCACCGCCGATCTGCACTGCGTGACCAAATGCACGATCCCGGCGATCCCGTGGGAGGGCATTCCCGCGACCGAGATCCTGTCCGCCGCGCCCCCGGCCGGCGCGGTCACCCACGTGATGGTGTGGGCCGAGTACGGGTACAGCGCGAACATCGGCATCGCAGACTTCGCCGCCGGCACCACGCTGTTCGCCACCGCGGTGGCCGGGGTCCCGCTCACCCCGGAGCACGGCTACCCGATACGCCTGGTGGTGCCGCACCTGTACGGCTGGAAGAGCGTGAAGTGGGTGCGGGCGGTGGAGTACCTCACCGAGAACCGGCGCGGTTTCTGGGAGGAACGCGGCTACCACAACTCCGCGGACCCCTGGCACGAGGAGCGTTTCTCGTACCAGGAGTAGCCAGGCTCAGTCATCGGCGCGGTGCATTGTGTGCGTCAGGGCGACCACGATGGACCGCGCTGAGGCGTTACCGGGCGCGGAGCCGGGTGAGGGTGACGATGTCGGCGGCGTGAGCCGCCTTCGGCCCCGGGGTCTCGATCACGAACGGCACGCCGGCGGCCAACGGGTGGCGGAGCAGTGCGCCGAACGGCCGCTCGCCGATCTGGCCCGCGCCGATGTTCTGGTGCCGGTCCCGGCGGGAGCCGCACGGGTCCTTGGAGTCATTGGCGTGCACCAGCCGGAGCCGGCCGGCCCCGCCCAGGACCCCGGCCAGCCCGGTCAGGGCGGCGGCCGCACCGCCCGGGGCAGCGAGGTCAGCTCCGGCCGAGAACGCGTGGCAGGTGTCCAGGCACACGCCTGCCCGCGGATGCCACCCGAGCATCTCCAGGTAGGGCCCCAGGTCCGCCAGGGAGGTGCAGAGCAGCTGGCCCTGCCCGGCCGTCGGCTCCAGCAGCAGGTCCGGGCCATCGGCCGGAATCGAGTCCAGCACCGGCAGCAGGGAGTCCCGCGCGAGGAGCATGCCCTTGTCCCGGTCGCCGCCGGTCGCCGAGCCGGTGTGCACCACCACGCCGCGGGCCCCGATCGCCCCGCCGCGGTGCAGCGAGTGCCGGATCGAGGCCACGGAGCGATCCCGGATCACCGGGTCCGCGGATCCCACGTTGATCAGGTACGGCGTGTGCACGAACACCGGCAGGGCCGCCCCGGCCAGCCGCTCCCGGATCGTGTCCGCCTCACGGGCCCGCTGCGCCGGGTCGCCGGCGGGCAGGGCCCAGGAACGCGGGTTGGACACGAACACCTGGATGGCCTCGGCGCCGATATCCGCGGCGTAGCGCAGCCCGGCCGCGAAGCCGCCGGCCACGGGGACGTGTGCACCGATTCTGGGGGGACCGGTTCGCTGGGGCGGGCGTTCAGCCACGGCTGGTGCGGGCGTACAGGGCGTCGCTCTTGCCGTCCTTGTACACCCGGGTGAAGTGGTCCGCGAAGTACGTCCGGAGCGCGGGGGTCCAGGCGATGCGCCGGTTGTTGAACCGGACGGACAGCCACACGTACTGGGCATGGCGGAACGCGCTCTGATAGGTGGCGTCGACGGCGGGGAACCGGGCCGCCCCGGAACTGGCGTCCCGGCCATGGCCCAGCGCGTAGTCCGTGCCGATCGCATCGACCAGGTCCGAGCAGCCCGGAGTGTCTGAGTAGAAGCGGTCCGCGGCGATGAGGAAGGACGCCTGGTCGCTGAGGACACACGCGCCGGAGGGCACGATGCGCTGCACGGCGCGGAGCGCGGCCGGGGTGACCCGCGGCGTGACGGTCAGGTCCTTCTGGCCTTGCTGCACGGCCAGGATCACGATGCCGCAGGCGGCCAGGCCCACGATCGCCCACTGGGCCCAGGTGCCGGGACTCCGCTGGGTCGCTGGGGCCTCGATCCCGCCGGTCTGCAGGGCGCCGGCCAGCCGGCCGGCGGCCAGGCCGATGGACAGGCCCAGGAACGGGGCCAGGAACGCGGGGAAGTGCAGGAAGAACTGGGCGTACCAGAGGAACGCGACCACCACCAGCGTGCAGGTCGCGACCGCGAACCAGTCCAGGCCGGTCAGCGGGCGGCCGCTGATCCGCCACGCGGCGATGAACGCTGCCACCACGAAGATCACAATGATCAGCGCGGCGATGAGCGTCCCCGTGGCCCCGAGGTGCAGCAGCTGGCCGATCCCGCTCATCAGCCGCAGCCGCTTCTGGACCGGGGTCCGGGTGGGCACGACCCGGAACACCTGGGCCGCGAAGAAGCTGTTGTAGAACCGGCGCGGAGCGGTCGCCGCGAACGGGATGACCGGCACGCAGAACCCGATCGCCACCCCGGCCACGAACAGCGCGGCCCGGCGGATCTCCCGGGCCAGCAGGACCGCGATCACCACGACGGGGATGATGGCCCACACTTCGATGGCGCCGGCGAACCCGAACGCGACCCCGCCCCACAGCAGCCGCCTGCTGCTGCGGGCCAGCTGGTCACGGTCCAGCACGGTCACGGCCCCGATCAGGCAGAACAGGGTCAGCCACGGCTCGAGCAGCACGGTGTGCGCGGCCACCAGGCTGCCCGGGAAGATGGCCAGCACCCCGCAGGCCAGCGCCACGGCGAGCGGGCCGCGATGCCGGGCCAGCAGGCCGACCAGCACGATCCCCGCGGAACTGGCCACGACGGTCAGGATGCGCCCGGCCGCCATTCCCCAGGCGGTGCTGGTCACCTGGGCCAGCAACGCGGCCGGGCTCATCACCAGCGTGATGCCCGGCGGCTGCACGATGATGAAATCGCGGTACGGCAGCGCCCCATGGACCAGGCGCAGCGCGCTGCCGAAGTACGGCCCGTCGTCGTACTGCGTGACGCCGAGCAGGTAGCCCGGCCGGCGCAGCAGGAAGAGCCGCAGGCCCAGGCCGATCACGGTGAAGCCGGTGATGATCAACGCAACGGGGGAGAGCCAGCCGGGGCGGCCGGACGGTCCGGGAGGCCCGGCGGCATCGCGGCGCGACGACCCGCCGGCCGCTGGCGTCACCTTGGTTCCGCTCACACCTGGCCACTTCCCGCATGTGTGTAATGAGACCCGGGGCTGGGCCGGGACCGGCCGACGTGCCCGGGGCCGGCCCCACGGGGTGGGCCCGGCGCTAACCGGGGGGCGTGCCTCCAGGCTGCGTGCCGCACTGGTTGCTGGTCACCGTCCAGGCGGCCACAGTATCGCAACGCACCACGACCTGGCCCAGATCGGCGGACACCGGTCACGGCTGGCCGGGCCGCGATACTGGCAGGCGGCGAGCTGCCTGGTGCCTGGTGCCTGGTGCCTGGTGCCGCGGGTGGCTGATCTTACGGCAGGCTGGCGAGCCGGGCCGGCCTGGTCACGGCGACCGAGGTGCCGCCCGGCCGCACCCGGACTTTGACCAGCGGGATCGCATCGCCGCGGAACACGTAGCGGCTTCCGAGCTCGCGGGCCAGCCGGGTGTGCGTGATCTCCGCGCGGAAACCTTCCGGGGTCAGGGCCCAGGTCACGCCGAGGGTCATCCGCCCGAGGGCGGACGCGTTGAAGTCGTGGATCGACAAGGCGATCGGCTGGCCGGGCAGGGCCCGGGCGATCTGCCGGGAGGCGGCCCACGACGTGGCCATGGCCGGGTCACCGGTTATCAGGCGGACAGTGGGTCCCTGGAGTGATACGGCCAGGATCGCGCCCACCGCGACCAGTGCCGTGGCGGCGAGGCCGGCCAGGGGCAGGGCGCCACGCAGCGGGCGGCGCCGGCTGGTCAGAGCCGCTCGCGGGGACCCTGCGCGACCAGCTGCCAGCTGGCCGCGCCGAGGTCAGCTGGCGGACGACCAGCCGGGCGGTGAGCACGGCCCAGCTGCCCACCACCAGCCAGCTCAGCACGCCGACCGGGAACAGGAGCACGATCAGGTAGGCCAGGGTGCGCAGGCTGGTGTTGTGCACCGGGATCCCGGAGTACGTCACCAGGGATCCGAGGCTGATCACCAGGCTCACGACGGCCAGAGCCCCCAGCGGCCGGCAGTGCAGTGGGCGCACCGCCATGACCGCGGCCACGGCCAGCAGGACCAGGACCGCCACCGCGAACCAGACGGGCCGGTGAGTGATCAGCTGGTAGATCGCCGGGGGCTGCATCGACGACTTCCACCAGATCGGGATGGGCTCCGTCGCGGCGGACAGGGCCTTGAGGCTGAACGCGCCGCCGGTCCGGGGCCCGCTCGTGGCGCCGCTGCTGCGCAGCAGCAACCCGAGGTTCCCGTCCCGGGAGGTGAACTGCTGGATGAGCGGGCCGCTCCAGCATGCGGCCCCGGCGACGAGCCCCGCCAGCACCCACCGGTAGCCGTTCCGGCCGCGGGCGGTGTCCACCAGGCCGACGATCAGGCCCAGGATGGCCAGGGCGCCGGACGGCACGGTGAACATCAGATGGGACTGGGCCGCGATCGAGGCCGAGATGACCAGGGCCGGCCACCAGCCCCGGTGCCCGGACATCACCGCCCAGGCGGCCGCGAGGGCCGCGATGAAGAACGTTAGCCCGAACCAGGGGTTCCAGCTCGGCGTCACGGCGATCCCCGGCATCCACAGCATCAGGCCGACGATGAGCCCGCTGGCGCACAGGCCGCCGGCCGCACCCAGGACGGACCAGGCCGCCTCGACCGCCAGCGAGCAGGCCACCAGGCAGCAGATGAGCGCCCCCCACAGGACCCCGTGCACCGTGTCGAGATGAACCGGGATGGCCAGCAGCCAGTACTCCAGCGGTCCGGGGTCGAAGACCCCATGGGCCAGCCGCGTGGCCTGACCCACCAGCGGGCCGTGCGCCGTCAGCGAGTTCCAGGACCGGAGCGCGATGGCGGCCTCGTCCCCGACCGGGCGCCAGCCGTGCCGGATGAGGCGGGCCGGGCCGAGGACGAACGGAAGCCACGCGGCCAGGTGCGCGACCACGCGCAGCGCGGTCAGGCGCCCTGGACGGTGGAACACGATCGCTCGGCGGATTTTCAGCAGGGCCTTCTTCGGTTCAGGCCCTCCTCGACCAGAAGTGGGCACAACCACGGGGCGCGGACATATTAGTGCATCGGTGACATTTGCCCGGGACCGAACCGGCGCCAACCAGAGACATACCCACTAAGGCCAGGTTTGCGGCAGCAAAAAGCAATAAAGAGGTCATTGCAGAGCAAAAGCAAGGCAAAGCGGGCTCTGAGGCGGAGTGGCCGGGGCGGAGTGGCCAGGCGGGCGGCCCTAACCGGGCCGGGCCGACCTGGGCGGGCTCATCGCCGGCAGGACCTGTGCGCCGGTGCGGGGGTGCGCTCATGCAGAATTGCGCTCGTGCGGGATTGCGGTGGTGCGGGGTCGCGCTCGTGCGGACTCAGACGTGGGGGAATCCGACGTACAGGGTGATCGTGCTGCCCTGCGGGGCCTGCCCCGACGGGCTGTAGTTGAACACGGTGTTCAGCGGACCGACCTGGTCCACCTTGACCTGGAATCCGGCCTGAGTGAGCGCCTGCTCGGCCTGGGAGACCTGCTGGCCGTCCACATTGGGCACATTGGCCATCTGAGGGCCATTGGAGATGTCAATGGTGATGACTTGGTGCGCGGTGAAGGAACTGCCCGGCGTTACGGACTGCTGGGTGACGGTGCCCGCGGGCTGGTTGCTGTTGGCGTCCGCGACCTCGTTCAGCGAGACACTGTTGGCCTGCGCCCACTGCTCGGCGACCGCCTTCTGCTGGCCGCGGAAGTCCGGCACCGGCTGCCCCGTGCTGACCACGAGGTTCACCGGCCGGCTCTGCGGCCAGGCCACCGTCGCTCCTGGAGTGGTGCTGATCACGATCCCGCTCGCGATGGTGGTGGACGTCTGGCCCACCACCTTGCCCGGGATGAGGCCCGCGTGACGCAGTGCGGCCTGCGCGGTGGCCAGTGTGCCTCCGGTCACCTGGGGGACCGGGATCATGTGCGGGCCCGCGGAGACGATGAGCATCACCGTGCCGCCCTTGCTCACCCGGGACCCGATGGCCGGCTCGGTGCCGATGATGTTGCCCTTGGCCACCCGGGCGCTGAACTGTGGCTTGCCCATCGTCACGGTCAGGCCCTCGTTGCGGACTTCCAGGCGGGCGGTGTTCGCCGCCAGGCCAGCCACCCGGGGCACGGTGGTGTACTTGCCCGCCGACTGCCACCAGACGAGCAGACCGACCAGGAGTACCGCGGCCAGGGCGCCCAGGATGTAGTAGAGCCTGCGGCTGAACAGCCATCGCTGCAGGCCGGGCTCGCGGGAGCCGCCGTAGCCGTCCCGGCCCCGGCTGTAGTCCGTGACCGCGCCGGGGGCCACCACCATGGTGTGGTTCCCCGCCGCCCGGTCGAAGCCGTCGCCGGGCCCGCGCCGGGCGACCGCGGTCCGGTCCTCGACCGGCGGGAGGCCGAATTCCGCGACAGGAAACGCGGAGGTCGATGAGTCTCCGGCGGACGGGCCGGAGGTGGGGAAGGCCGCTCCCACGCTGGTGGGCGCGGCGGCAGACGGGACCCCGCCAGCGGCCGCGGGCTCGCTGGGCGCATGCAGGCCAGGGATCAGGTCGTCGTCCACGTAGGGCGGCGGCTGGGCCGGCCAGCCTTGTGGCGGGTAGCCGGCTGGCTGGCCTGGATTCTGGTAGCCGGGGTCCTGGTAGCCGGAGCCCGGATAGCCGGAGTCCGGGTAACCCGGGTTCTGGTAGCCGGGGGCCGCCTGGCCGGGGTCCTGGTAGCCAGACCCCGGGTACCCGGGGTCCTGGTAGCCCATGGCCACCGGTGTGGCCGGCGGGACCGGGGGAGCGGGCGGGAGGGCCAGCCGCACCTCGTTGAGGCTGCGCACGAACTGCCCGCCGTCGGCGGGACGGAGGTCGGGATCCCGGCTGGTGGCCCGGAGGACCAGTTCGTCCAGGGCGGGCGGGACGCCGTCCACCAGATGTGAAGGCGCTGGCACGGCCTCGTTGACGTGCTTGTAGGCCACCGCCAGCGGTGTGTCCGCGATGTGCGGCTGCTCGCCGGTGACCATCTCGAACAGCATGATCCCGGCGGCGTAAACGTCCGTCCGCGCGTCGGCGGCCCCCCGGGATACCTGCTCCGGCGCCAGGTAGGCGGCGGTGCCGATCAGCAGGCCGGTCTTGGTGTGGCTGGTGCCCGCGAGCATCCGCGCCAGGCCGAAGTCCGCGACCTTGACGTCGTGGCCCGCCGTCAGCAGGACGTTCTCGGGCTTGACGTCGCGGTGCACGAGCCCGGCGGCGTGCGCGGCACCGAGGCCGCCGAGCACGCCCTCCATGATGTCGAGGGCCTCGCGGGGATGCAGGCTGCCCCGCTCGTTCAGCAGGTCGCGCAGCGTGCGGCCGGGCACGTACTCCATGGCCAGGTACAAAGTGCGCCCGTCGGCGCCCTGGTCGTACACGCCGACCACGTTGGGGTGCGAAAGCCGGGCCACGGAGCGGGCCTCACCGACGAAGCGGCGGACGAAATCCTCGTCGTTGGCCAGCTCGGCATGCATGATCTTCAGCGCGACGGTGCGGTCCAGCCGGGTATCGGTGCCCAGATACACGGTTGCCATCCCGCCGGTGGCAATAAGGGACTCAACCCGGTACCGGCCATCCAGGAGCCGGCCGACGGGTGGGCGCGCGAGCGTCGTGTCCATCGGGACGATTGTATGGCCGCCTACTACTCTGGGCGCGGGGAACACCTGTACGGTGTCAGCCGGTGACCGGGAGTGACAAGCTTCTCGGGATTACCGCGGTTACCTGCGGGTTTCTCCGCTCAGGCTGTGATTACTGCTTGGATAACGGGCCTACGGCCGGGATACGGGACGGGCTGAAAGCGCCCCGGGAACGTCCGGAAACCAGACGGCGGGGCCGTCCGCCGCCCGGGCTGAGCCGGTTCGGGCCGGGTCCCCTTTAGCCTTGGTGCTCGTGCAGATCGAGCGGGTAGTCATCGTGGGCGGCGGGCTGGCCGGCTCGCGCGCCGCAGCTGAGCTCCGGGCCAAGGGGTATGCCGGCCAGCTCACCATGCTCGGCGCGGAGCCCCATCCGCCCTATGACCGCCCGCCCCTGTCCAAGAAGCTGATGATGGGCGAGCTGGACTCGACGTCGCTGGACACCGACGCGGCCGCCCTCCGCCTGGACCTGCGGCTCGGCGAGGCCGCCACCAGCCTGGACGGGCCGGTGGTGCGCAGTGAGCGCGGCGAATACCGGTTCGACCGCCTCATCGTGGCCACGGGCGCCGCGCCGGTGCTGCTGCCCGGGCCCGGCCGGCAGCATGTGCTGCGCACCGTGGACGACGCCCTGGAACTCCGGGCGGCACTGCAGAAGGGGGCCAGGCTGGCCGTCATCGGCGCCGGGTGGATCGGCGCGGAACTCGCCACGGCCGCCGCGGCCCGCGGCTGCGCCGTCACTGTGCTGGAGGCGGCCGCGGCCCCGGCCGCCGCGGCTCTCGGGGAGGCGGCCGGGGCGATGATGGTGCCCTGGTACTCCGCCGCCGGGGTCGACCTGCGGCTCGGCCAGCCGGTGGAATCCGTCCAGGAAGGTGGCGTGGCCCTGCCCGCCGGGGGATGGCTGGAGGCGGACCTGGTCGTGACCGCGGTGGGGGTCCGCCCGAGCACGGGATGGCTGGACGGGTCCGGGGTGGACCTGGCCAACGGGATCGCCGTCGACAGCCGGCTGCGCGCCTCCAGGCCCGGTGTCTACGCGGCCGGGGACTGCGCCGCGTTCTGGTCGGGCCGTTACGGCCGGCGGCTGCGGGTGGAGCACTGGGACACCGCCTTGCACTCGCCCAGCGTGGCCGCGTCCAACGCGCTCGGTGCCGAGCAGGACTATGACCCCGTGCCGTACTTCTGGTCGGAGCAATTCGGCCGGATGGTCCAGTACGTCGGCCACCACGAACGCGGGGACCGCCTGGTCTGGCGCGGTGATCCGGCCGGGGAGCGCTGGGCGGCGTGCTGGGTGTCCGGGGCGGCGGGCGCGGACCGGCTGGTCGCCGTCCTCACGGTGGGACGGCCCCGGGACATGCTGCAGGGCCGCCGGCTCATGGAAGCGGGCCAGGCGGTGGATACCGCCCGGCTGGCCGACCCTGACGTGCCAGTGCGGGACGCGGTGGTGACGTGAGCACGAGGACATGCGCACCGTGAGCACGAGGACATGGGCACGGTCACGCAGGCCCCGTGAGTTGAGTACGGTGACGTGAGCACGAGGCCTGGGCTGCGCCTGAACGGACGGCCAGGCCGCCCTGGTTCGCGAATAGAAACAACGAGACTGGCGTGTCCGGGTTTGACCCGGGCCGCTGGGTGGGAAATTCGGAAACGTGGCACAGATTGACCCCCCGGCCGACGCACTCGTCGGTGACTGGCTCACATTCCCTGAAGCGGCTGACCGGCTCGGCATCCCGCCTGGCCGGCTCAAGCAGCTATTCCGTGACCGCAAGCTGCTGGCTGTCCAGCGGCCGGACGGCACGATGGCCATCCCGGCGGCCTTCTTCGACGGAGGCTCCATCGTCAAGGGCTTGCACGGCACCCTCACCGTGCTGCTCGACTGCGGGTTCGACGACTCGGATGCGCTGCGCTGGCTCTTCACAGCCGACGACACGCTTCCAGGGACGCCGATCCAGGCCATGACGGAGCGCCGCGGGACCGAGGTGAACCGGCGGGCGCAGGCCCTCGCGTTCTGAGCGGCCTGGCGTGAGGCTGCCGCGGCACGACAATCCGGTCGCAGCCAGTTATGGCGTGTCCCGGGACAGGCCTTAACCTGGGGGCATGCCATCCGGGGTCCTGCACCGCGCACCTGCCATCCGTGATCTGCTCGCCTCGGGCGGTGAGTCGTACTCGTTCGAGTTCATGCCGCCCAAGACTGCTGAGGCGGAACGGCGGCTCTGGCGGGCGGTCCGGGAACTGGAGCCTCTCCGCCCCACGTTCGTCTCGGTCACCTACGGGGCCGGTGGCTCGACCCGTGACCGGACCGTCCGGATAACCGGCCGGATCGCCGCCGAGACGACGCTGACCCCCGTGGGGCATTTCACGGCCGTGGACCACTCCGTGGCCGACCTGCGCCGCGTGATCGGCTCGTACGCGGCTGTCGGCGTGCGCAACGTTCTCGCCCTGCGAGGAGACCCCGCGGGGGACCCCAATGCCGAATGGGTCGCGCATCCGCAGGGCGTTGAGTACGCGGCGGACCTGGTCCGGCTGGTCAAGGCCTCGGGTGATTTCTGCGTCGGGGTCGGGGCGTTCCCCGAAGGGCACCCGCGTTCCCCGGACCTCGACTCCGACACCGAGTACTTCGTGCGCAAGTGCCGGGCGGGCGCCGATTTCGCCATCACCCAGATGTTCTTCTACGTCGAGGACTACCTGCGGCTGCGGGACCGGGTGGCGGCCGCCGGATGCGAGGTGCCGATCATCGCCGGGATCATGCCGATCACCAGCGTGCGCACCCTGGAGCGGATAGTCGTGCTGTCCGGGGCCCGGTTCCCCGCCTCGGTGGGGGACCAGATACGGGCGGCGGGTGAGCGACAGTGCCGCGGTCCGGGAGATCGGCGTGCGGTACGCGGCGGCCATGTCCGAGCGGTTGCTGGCTGAAGGCGCCCCGGGGCTGCACTTCTACACGCTCAACGGGTCCCTGGCGACCCGGGAGATCTACGAGCGCCTCGGACTGGCCACCCGGGCCGCGGGGGGCAGTGCGCAATCCGCCCGGACCGCCCGGCGCGCTGCGGGGCGCTGACCGGCCGGCCCTCGATGGCCTGGCCCGCAGGCCGGGGGTGCGGGTGCGGGTTCAGCCGCCCGGCCCTGGCCCGGGGCGCCGCTGCGGCGGCAGGGGCAGCGCCGCGCCCATCACGGCATACGGCGGGTCGGTGCCCGGGAAGCGGTACCCGGTCAGCAGGTCGGTGAAGCCAAGGCTCCGGTACAGTCGCCGCGCCCGGCTGTCGGTGTCCTGGGTGGACAGCAGCGCCGTGCGTTCCAGCCGGGGATGAATCAGCGCGGGCACCATGGCCCGGCCGACCCCGCGGCCCTGGTAGGCGGGGTGGACATGCACCTCGGCCACCTCGAACGAGTCGCCTAGCCAGGTCTGGGCGAGGTCCCGGCCGCCCGCGGCGGCCAGCGCGCTGCGCACCAGGTCGTGCCACCACTGGCCGCTGGTGCCGTGAAAGCCGTAAGCGAAGCCGGCGATCGTGAGCCTGGTGCGGCCTGACTGCGTCCGCAGCTCGGAAGGCGCGTTCCCCGGATCGTCCGGCAGGGTCATGGCCACGCAGCGGAACGAGGGGAAGCCCGCGTGCCGTTCCATGATCGCCCGGCGACCCGGCAGCTGCTGCTGTGGCGGCTGCATCGCGGCGGCATAGACGTTGATCAGGACGCCCAGTTCCGCGAGAAAGCGTGCCTTGCCGAATTCGAGCAGCTCCGGGCCAGCGCGCACCCGCGCAAGCGTACGCGAGCGCCGCCGCCCCGGCGTGCGCCGGACCGGGCTGGATCACCCGCGGTCCCCGGTGCGCCGGGGAGCGCGGCGTCCCGGGCCGCCCGGGCGTTTTGTCAGACCCGGGCGATACCTTCGAACTCAGGTACAAGTAGCTGGACTTTGAAGCGAACCTATGTTCGAATAACAAGCGGGACCGCCGGGACGTCCCCCCTCATCCTGGGCGGCCGGGCCGGGGTCGGGCGGCGTGGCGGAACCACCCGCCTGATCCTGGCTCCGCGACGGAAGGAAGGCCATGAGTACGGTCATGTCAGTACGACCAGGCCAGCCACGCTGCCGTATAGCGCCTGCGGCGATCAACCTCATTGAATCGGCCCGCCGCGGGCTGGCTGACGCCGCGGGCGAAGCCAGCCCGGGCACCCGGTACGTGGGAGCGCACCTGGCTGCGCTGCGCGCCGCTGCCGCGATCGTGGCGGTGAAGATGGGCCCGGGGCAGAGTCCCCGGCGGAAAGCTCCCCGCAGCGTCTGGGAACTCCTGCCCCGCGTGGAGCCTGCCCTGTCGGAATGGGCTGCGTTCTTCGCTGCGGGGGCGGGCAAGCGGGCCGCCGCCGAGGCGGGCCTGGTTCGCGCGGTGTCGGCCCGGGAAGCTGATGATCTGCTCAGGGACGCCGAGACGTTCCTGAGCCTGGCCGAGGAAGCGCTGGGACTGCCGGGCCAGCCGGCCCTGCCGCTCCGCCCGGCCGGCTAGACGCCCGGGCCCCGGGCCTGCGCCTGGGTCCAGGGACGCCAGCGGCCTGCCAGCCAATGGCCGGCAGGCCGCCCGAGGGGGCCTCCCTGGGGTCAGAAGGCCTCGACGGCGCCTCGGGCCTCGGAGTCCAGGACACCCCAGCTGATCAGTTCTTCGGTGAGGTCAATCGGCGACTTGTCGTAAATGACCGCCAGTGACCGCAGGTCCTCCTGGCGGATGGACAGCACCCTGCCGTTGTAGTCGCCGCGCTGGCTCTGGATGGTCGCCACGTAGCGCGCCAGCGGGCCGGCCTTGTCCTTGGGGAGCTGGGCCATCCGCTCCAGGTCGATGACAAGCTTCGGCGACGGCGCCAGCGGGGCGGGCGTCGAATCGCCGGGCAGCAGCTCAGACACCGGCACGCCATAAAACTCCGCTAGCTCGGCGAGCTTCTGCACGGTCACTGAGCGGTCGCCGCGCTCGTAGGAGCCCACGACCACGGCCTTCCAGCGGCCGCGTGACTTCTCCTCAACTCCGTGCAGGGACAGTCCCTGCTGGGTACGAATGGCTCGCAGCCGTGCGCCGAGAGTCTTGGCGTATTCAGATGGCATGTCGTCGGCCCCCCGGCCAGTCGTCGCTTTCAGTAACGGTTACGGACAGTGACGGTAGGCCGCAAGCGCGACCAGGTCAAGCCGAATAGCAAAAAGCGGGTCAACTTACGCGTCTTGTCACTCGCGCTGAGGCCGGTGATGATCGCCCAGACATCTAGACACGGTTCCCGAAAAGCCCGCTGGAGCGGGGGTTCTGGCTGCTCTGGCGGCCGCACCGGGCTGGCTTCCGGGAATTTCGCCGATCCGCGTCCTCTCAGTGTGACACGAATCACTCATCGTCACCCAATCCACGCCGGAGCCGGGACTATTTTCCCGCCCGGCCCGCGACCGTCCTGCGGCCCCGGCCCGCGACCGCCCTGGATCCGGGCCCGGGCCGTCCGCGGCCTGGCCCGCGGCCGTCCTGCGGCTGGTGTGCGCGGCCGTCCCGCGGCTGTGTGTGCCCGGCCGTCCCGCGCCCGGCCGTCCCGCGCCCGGCCGTCCCGCGGCCGGCGGATGCTGGCGGGCGGGCCGGACGATGCCCTGGGCCCTACGGACCGGCGGCCGCCCCGCGACCGCGGTCACCGTCCCGGCCTCTCCCTGGGCGCGCCGCGCCGCAGCGTCCCACGTCACAGCGCTTCTGCTGGTACGGTTGGCGGGACAGATCATCCTTTAAGACCCGTCCTGTGAGGCGGGAAAGGAGGTCCGTGGCGTGCAAGCCATGCACCCTGCCCGGGATCAGGCCAAATCGGTGGCCGGTGCGTCGGGCGGTGGCCCGGCCAGGCCTGGCCCGGCCGACCCCAAGACGGTCCTGGAGCCCGCCGAGATCGGGCGGGCGCTCACCCGGATCGCGCACGAGATCCTGGAACGTACCGACGGCGCAGCCGACGTGATGCTGCTCGGCATCCCCACCCGCGGGGTACCGCTGGCGCAGCGCCTGGCCGAGCGGATCGAGCAGGTGGAGGGACGCCCCGTTCCCCACGGCTCCCTGGACATCACGATGTACCGGGACGATCTGCGACTGCGCCCGGCCCGGGCGCTGGGCCCCACCGAGGTGCCCGCCGAGGGCATCGACGGGGCCATCGTGGTCATCGTCGATGACGTGCTCTACTCCGGCCGGACGGTGCGGGCGGCCCTCGACGCGCTCAACGACCTCGGCCGCCCCCGCGCGGTGCAGCTGGCCGTCCTCATCGACCGAGGGCACCGCGAGCTGCCGGTCCGGGCCGACTACGTCGGCAAGAACCTGCCAACCTCCAAGCAGGAGGTGGTGCGCGTCCTGCTGACCGAGGTGGACAGCCAGGACGCTGTGATCATCGGGCGTACTGCCACCACGGAACGACGGAGCGGCACGTGAACCGTCACCTGATCTCCGCGGCCGACCTGAGCCGCGACGATGCCCTGCTCATCCTGGACACGGCCGACGAGCTGGCCCGGATGGCCGACCGGCCCATCAAGAAGCTGCCCACGCTGCGCGGGCGCACGGTGGTCAACCTCTTCTTCGAGGACTCCACCCGGACCAGGATCTCGTTCGAGGCGGCCGCCAAACGGCTGTCCGCCGACGTGATCAACTTCTCCGCCAAAGGCTCCAGCGTGGCCAAGGGCGAGAGCCTCAAGGACACCGCGCTCACGCTGGAGGCCATGGGGGCCGACGCGGTCGTGATCCGGCACAGTTCCTCGGGCGCGCCGCACCGGCTGGCGGGCTGGGTGCGGGGGACGGTGGTCAACGCCGGGGACGGCTCGCACGAGCACCCCACCCAGGCGCTGCTGGACGCGTTCACCATCCGGCGCAGGTTCGGCCGCCCGCCCGGGGAGGCCCTGGACGGGCTGCGGGTCACGATCGTGGGCGACGTGCTGCACAGCCGGGTCGCCCGGTCGAACGTGCTGCTGCTGAACACGCTGGGCGCCGAGGTCACCCTCGTCGCCCCGCCCACGCTGCTCCCGGTCGCGGTCGGCGCGTGGCCCTGCGCCGTCGGCTACGACTTCGACGCCGTGGTCCCCAAGACCGACGTGGTGATGATGCTGCGGGTGCAGCAGGAACGGATGAACGCGGCCTACTTCCCCAGCGTGCGGGAGTACAGCCGCCGGTACGGCCTGGATGGCACCCGGATGGCGCAGCTGCCTGAGCACGCCATCGTGATGCACCCGGGCCCGATGAACCGCGGTGTCGAGATCGCCGCCGACGTGGCGGACTCGGCCCGGTCCACGATCGTGGAGCAGGTGGCCAACGGTGTGAGCGTGCGCATGGCCGTGCTGTACCTGCTGCTTGGCGGAGCGGAGGCGCAGTCATGAGCGCGGGCATGAGCACGGGACCGGGAACGTGGCTGATCAGGGGCGCGCGGCCGCTGGGCGGCGACCCGGCCGACATCGTGATCCGCGACGGCGTGATCGACAGCATCGGCGACGGCCCCGCCCCGGCGGGCGCCCAGGTCGTGGACGCGGCGGGTCTCATCGCCCTGCCGGGCCTGGTGGACCTGCATACCCACCTGCGTGAGCCGGGCCGCGAGGACGCCGAGACGGTGGACAGCGGCACCCGGGCGGCGGCCCTGGGCGGCTTCACCGCCGTGCATGCGATGGCCAACACCGACCCGGTGGCTGACACGGCAGGCGTGGTGGAGCAGATCTGGCGGCTCGGGCGGCAGGCCGGGCACTGCGACGTCCACCCGGTCGGGGCGGTCACCGTGGGCCTGGCCGGGACGCGGCTGGCCGAGCTCGGCGCGATGGCCGACTCCGCGGCGCGGGTCCGGGTGTTCTCCGATGACGGGCGGTGCGTGTCCGACGCCGTGATGATGCGCCGCGCGCTGGAGTACGTCAAGGCGTTCGACGGGGTCGTCGCGCAGCATGCGCAGGAACCGCGGCTGACCGAGGGCGCGCAGCTGAACGAGGGGGAGATGTCCGGGCGGCTCGGGCTGACCGGCTGGCCGGCCGTGGCCGAGGAGGCCGTCATCGCCCGGGACTGCCTGCTCACCGCGCACGTCGGCTCGGCGCTGCATGTCTGCCACGTGTCCACGGCCGGATCGGTGGAGATCATCCGCTGGGCCAAGAGCAAGGGCTGGCGGGTCACCGCCGAGGTCACCCCGCACCACCTGCTGCTGACCGACTCCCTCGCGGCCGGCTACGACCCGGTGTACAAGGTCAACCCGCCGCTGCGCACCCAGGCGGACGTGGCCGCGTTGCGCGAGGGCCTGGCCGACGGGACCATCGACTGCGTGGCGACCGATCACGCGCCGCATCCGGTGGAGGCCAAGGAAACCGAGTGGGACACGGCGGCGTTCGGCATGACCGGGCTGGAAACCGCGCTGCGCGTGGTCCAGGAGGCCATGGTGGACACGGGCCTGCTCGACTGGGCGGGCGTGGCCGACCGGATGTCCCGGCGGCCGGCCCGCATCGGCCGGCTGCCCGGCCCGGAGGGGGCGCTGGCGGCGGGGCTGCCGGCCAGCCTGACGCTCTACGACGCCTCGGCCCGGGACACGGTGGACCCGCGCGCGCACGCCTCCCGGAGCCGGAACAGCCCGTTCGGCGGGATGGAACTGCCGGGCCGGGTGGTCGCCACGTTCCTGCGCGGGACGCCCACCGTCCTCGACGGGAAGCTGGCCTGATGGCGGCGGTGAGCGGACCGGGCGCCCCCGCCGATCCTGGTCCTGGAGGACGGCACCACGTTCCGCGGGACCGCGTTCGGCGCGGAGGGGGAGACCTTCGGCGAGATGGTCTTCAACACCGGCATGACCGGCTACCAGGAGACGCTGACCGACCCGTCCTACGCCCGGCAGATCGTGGCGATGACCGCGCCGCACATCGGCAACACCGGGATGAACGACGAGGACCCCGAGTCGCGGCGGATCTGGGTCAGCGGGTACGTGGTCCGCGAGCCGGCCCGGATGGCCTCGAACTGGCGGTCGCAGCGGAGCCTGGACGCGGAACTGCGCGCCCAGGGCGTCACCGGCATCGCGATCACCGGTACCCGGGCGCTGACCAGGCACCTGCGCGACCGCGGCGCGATGCGGGCCGGCATCGCCACCGGCACCGCGCGACGCGGACGCGCTCCGCGAGCGGGTGCTGGCCAGCCCGCAGATGACCGGTGCGGACCTGGCCCGGGAGGTGTCCACGGACGCCGCCTACACCGTGGCCCCGCCGGACGGCACGGGTGCTCCGCTACCGCGTCGCGGCCGTGGACCTGGGCATCAAGACCGCCACGCCGCTGGCCATGGCCCGGCGCGGCTGCCAGGTCATCGTGCTCCCGGCGGCCAGCACCGCGGAGGAGATCCTGGCCGGCGGCCCGGACGGGGTCTTTTTCTCAAACGGTCCGGGCGACCCGGCGGCGGCTGGCTACGCGGTGGACGCGGTCCGCGGAGTGCTGGCCCGCGGCGTCCCGGTGTTCGGCATCTGCCTGGGCAGCCAGGTGCTGGGCCGGGCGCTCGGCCTGGGCACCTACAAACTCCGCTTCGGGCACCGCGGGATCAACCAGCCGGTCAAGGACCTGGCGACCGGGCGGGTGCAGATCACCAGCCACAACCATGGCTTCGCGGTCGCCATGCCGGACGGCGCTGACGAGCCGGGCGCCACCTTCGCCACCGACTTCGGCCCGGCCCAGATCACCCACGTCAACCTCAACGACGGCGTGGTCGAGGGCCTCCGGCTGCTGGACCGGCCGGCGTTCAGCGTCCAGTACCACCCCGAGGCCGCGCCGGGCCCGCATGATGCGTCCGGACTGTTTGAGAAATTCTGTGCCCTGATGGACGGGGCGGATGGAGGCTGCGCGTGCCCAGGCGTGAGGACCTGCGGTCGGTGCTGGTGATCGGGTCCGGCCCGATCGTGATCGGGCAGGCCTGCGAGTTCGACTACTCGGGCACCCAGGCCTGCCGGGTGCTGAGGCAGGAGGGCATCCGGGTCAGCCTGGTGAACTCGAACCCGGCCACGATCATGACCGACCCGGAGTTCGCGGACGCCACCTACGTCGAGCCGATCACCCTGGACATCCTGGAGAAGGTGATCGCCAAGGAGCGGCCCGACGCCGTGCTGCCCACCCTCGGCGGGCAGACCGCGCTGAACGCGGCCGTCGAGCTGCACGAGGCGGGCATCCTGGCCAGGTACGGGGTGGAGCTCATCGGGGCCGGCATCGAGACCATCAGGGCCGGCGAGGACCGGAAGCGGTTCAAGGACATCGTCACCGGGCTCGGCAGCGAGGTCCCGCGCAGCCACATCTGCCACACCATGGACGACTGCCTGGAGGCCGCGGCCGACCTCGGCTACCCGGTGGTCATCCGGCCGTCGTTCACGCTGGGCGGGTCCGGCTCCGGCATCGCCCGCTCCGAGGAGGCACCTGCGCCGGCTGGCCGGGGCCGGGCTGGACGCCAGCCCGGTGACCGAGGTGCTGCTGGAGGAGTCCATCCTCGGCTGGAAGGAGTTCGAGCTCGAGCTGATGCGCGACCGCCACGACAACGTGGTGGTGGTCTGCTCGATCGAGAACATCGACCCGATGGGCGTGCACACCGGGGACTCGGTGACGGTCGCCCCGGCGATGACCCTGACCGACCGCGAGTACCAGCACATGCGCGACGTGGCCATCGCGGTGGTCCGCGCGGTGGGGGTGGACACCGGGGGCTGCAACATCCAGTTCGCGGTGCACCCGGGCACCGGCCGGATGGTCGTGATCGAGATGAACCCGCGGGTGTCCCGGTCCTCGGCGCTGGCCTCCAAGGCGACCGGCTTCCCGATCGCCAAGATCGCCGCCCGGCTGGCCATCGGCTACACGCTGGACGAGATCCGCAACGACATCACCGGCGAGACGCCGGCCAGCTTCGAGCCCGCGCTGGACTACGTGGTGGTCAAGGTCCCGCGGTTCGCGTTCGAGAAATTCCCCGGCGCGGACCCCGAGCTGACCACGCACATGAAGTCGGTCGGCGAGGCGATGGCCATCGGGCGGAGCTTCCCGGAGGCGCTGCAGAAGGCGCTCCGCTCGCTGGAGAACCGGGCCGCCCCGTTCAGCTGGGCGGAGCCGCCCGGGGACCGCGGCGAGCTGCTGGCGCGCTGCGCGGTGCCGCACGATGGCCGGATGTCCACCGTCCACCAGGCGCTGCGGGCCGGGGCCACCGTGGACGACGTAGCCGGGGTGACCGGGATCGATCCCTGGTTCGTGGACCAGATCCAGGGGATCCAGGAGATCGCCGGGCGGCTGGCCGGGGCGGCCCCGGTGTCCTCACCCGTGCCCGCGCGGCCGGGTCCGGAACTCGACACCGGCGCGCTGTGGGCGGCGAAGCGGGCCGGGTTCTCCGACGCCCAGATCGGCGCAGCTCAAGGGCCTGCCCGAAGACCAGGTGCGGCTGCTCCGGCACGCGTTCGGGATCCGTCCCGTGTACCACACGGTGGACACCTGCGCCGCGGAGTTCGCCGCCCGCACGCCCTACCTGTACTCCACCTACGACGAGCAGACCGAGGTGCCCCCGGGCGGGGCGCCCAAGGTGATCATCCTGGGCAGCGGGCCGAACCGGATCGGCCAGGGCATCGAGTTCGACTACGCCTGCGTGCACGCTTCCTTCGCGCTGACGGCCGCGGGCTACGAGACCGTGATGGTCAACTGCAACCCCGAGACCGTGTCCACCGACTACGACACGTCCGGGCGGCTGTACTTCGAGCCGCTGACGCTGGAGGACGTGCTCGAGGTGGTCCACGCGGAGCAGCAGAGCGGGCCGGTGGCCGGGGTGATCGTGCAGCTCGGCGGCCAGACCCCGCTCGGGCTGGCCCGGGCCCTCGCCGCCGAGGGCGTGCCGATCGTCGGGGACCAGCCCGGACGCGATCCACCTGGCCGAGGACCGCGGCGAGTTCGGGGCGGTGCTGGAGGCCGCCGGGCTGCCCGCGCCCCGGTACGGCACCGCGCTGTCCTACGACGAGGCCAAGGTGGTCGCGGACGAGATCGGCTACCCGGTGCTGGTCCGGCCCTCCTACGTGCTCGGCGGGCGGGGCATGGAGATCGTCTACGACGACGCCACCCTGGAGGACTACGTCGGCCGGGCCGCGGCGGCCAGCCCCGGGCACCCGGTCCTCATCGACCGCTTCCTCGATGACGCGATCGAGATCGACGTGGACGCCCTGTACGACGGGGAGGAACTGTTCCTCGGCGGGGTGATGGAGCACATCGAGGAGGCCGGCATCCATTCCGGCGACTCGGCCTGCGCGCTGCCGCCGATCACCCTGGGCCGGGCGGATATCGCCCAGATCCGCGAGTCGACCGAGGCCATCGCGCGGGGCGTGGGGGTGCGCGGGCTGCTCAACGTGCAGTACGCGATGGCGGCCGGGGTGCTGCACGTGCTGGAGGCCAACCCCCGGGCGTCACGGACCGTGCCCGTTCGTGTCCAAGGCCACGGCCACGCCGCTGGCCAAGGCGGCGGCCCGGATCATGATGGGCGCGAGCGTCGCGGACCTGCGGGCCGAGGGCATCCTGCCCGCCGTCGGGCGACGGCGGCACGCTTCCCGCTGGACGCGCCGATCGCGGTCAAGGAGGCGGTGCTCCCGTTCGGCCGGTTCCGCGACGCCCGGCGGGCAGGGCGTGGACACGGTCCTCAGCCCTGAGATGCGCTCTACGGGCGAGGTCATGGGGATCGACGAGGCGTTCGGCACCGCGTACGCCAAGTCCCAGGCGGCCGTCTACGGGCCGCTGCCGGTCAAGGGCCGGGTGTTCGTGTCGGTCGCCAACCGGGACAAGCGGTCCATGGTGTTCCCCGTCAAGCGCCTGGCCGACCTGGGCTTCGAGATCTGGGCCACCGAGGGAACCGCAGAGGTGCTGCGGCGCAACGGCGTTCGTGCCACGATCGTCCGGAAGCACAGCGACGGCCCCGGCCCGGACGGCGAGCCCGATATCGTGGCCAGGATCCTCGCCGGCCAGGTCGATCTCATCGTGAACACGCCGTTCGGCAGCCCGGGGCAGTCGGGTCCCCGGCTGGACGGCTACGAGATCCGGACCGCCGCGGTGCGGCGCGGGGTGCCCTGTGTCACGACGGTGCAGGGACTCGGCGCCGCGGTGCAGGGCATCGAGGCCATTCAGCGCGGCGAGGTGGGGGTGCGATCCTTGCAGGAGTACGCGGCGCGGCTGCGCGTGGCTCTGCCGACCCCGGGGCAGCACCCGTCCCCCGGGAGCGGCCCCATGACCGCCGCGGAGGGCGAGCAGGATGCCGTCCAGGTCCAGGTCCGCGGCACCGTGCTCACCGTCCGGAAGGTGGATGCCTACTACGCGATGACCGTGGTCGCCCCGGGGATCGCCGCCCGGTTCCGGCCCGGCCAGTTCGTCGCGGTCGCGGTCGGCGGCCCGGACACGTCCATGCTGCTGCGCCGCGCGTTCTCCATCCATGACGTGCGGCCCGACCACGGCGGGACGGTGGAGTTCGTGTTCGCCGCGGACGGGCCGGGCACCCGGTGGCTGGCCGAGCGCCGCACCCGGGACGTCATCGACCTGACCGGGCCGCTCGGCCGGCCCTTCCCGGTGCCCCGGGACCCGGTGAGCTGCCTGCTGGTCGGCGGCGGTTACGGGAGCGCGCCGCTGTTCCCGCTGGCCGACCGGCTGCGCAGCCGGGACTGCCAGGTGGACTTCCTGCTCGGCGCGGCCAGCGCGGACCGGGTGTTCGGCGCGCTCACCGCGCGCCGGACCGGCCGGACCGCCGCGGTCACCACCGAGGACGGATCGATGGGCGTGCGCGGGCTCGTCACCGACCGGCTCACCCAGATCATCCACGAGGCCCGCACCGACGTCATCTACGCGTGCGGCCCGATGGGCATGCTGCGCCAGGTGACGGCGCTGGCCGGCCGCTACGACATCCCGGCGCTGACCCTGGTGGAAGAGTCGATGGCCTGCGGCATCGGGGTGTGCATGACCTGCGTGCTGCCGGTCATCGGGGACGACGGCGTGACCCGGATGGTCCGGTCCTGCGTGACGGGCCCGGTGTTCCGCGGCGAGACGGTCCGCTGGGACGACATCGGCACCATCCCGTTCGACGCGCTGGGCGCCCCGGGCTGGAACCCGCGGCAGCACGCGGGAAGCAGCGGCGCCGCGGCCCGGGAGGCCGGTGCGTCCTCCGCCGCACGGCTCGCCACGGGCCGGATCCCCGTCGGGCGGGGTGACACCGGTCCACCAGCGAGGCGGCCGGGACGTCCCGCGGCGGCCGGGGCGGTCCGCAGCGGCCGGACAGACCCGGCGCGGAGGGAGCAGCATGGCGGTTGACCTGCGGACCAGGCTCGGCCACGTCGAGCTGCCCAACCCGATCCTGACCGCGTCCGGATGCGCCGGGGCCGGGCCGGGAACTCGCCCAGTTCTTCGACGTCGCCAAGATCGGCGCGGTCGTGACCAAGTCCGTGATGGTCGCGCCCCGGGCGGGCCGCCCGACGCCCAGGATGGCGGAGACGCCGAGCGGGATGCTGAACTCCATCGGCCTGCAGGGGCCCGGGATCGACGCGTTCCTCCAGCGTGACCTGCCCTGGCTGCTCTCCCGGGGCGCCCGGGCCGTGGTATCCATCGCGGGCGGCAGCGTGGACGAGTACGCCGAACTCGCCGCCCGGCTGTCCGACGCGGCAGGAGTTACTGCCATAGAGGTGAATATTTCCTGTCCGAATGTCGAGGACCGGGGGCAGGTGTTCGCCTGCGATCCGGGTGCCTCCGCCGCGGTCATCGAGGCGGTCCGGGCCCGGGTCCGGTACGACGTCCCGGTGTTCGCGAAGCTGTCACCGGACGTCACGGACATCGTCACGATCGCCCGCGCGTGCGTCGGCGCGGGGGCGGACGGGCTCTCGATGATCAACACCCTGCTCGGGATGGTGATCGACACCGAGACCATGCGCCCCGTGCTGGCCGGCGTCACCGGGGGCCTGTCCGGCCCCGCCATCCGGCCGGTGGCGGTGCGCTGCATCTGGCAGGTCCGCAAGGCCCTGCCCGATGTCCCGATCATCGGCATGGGCGGGGTCAGGACCGGCCGTGACGCGCTGGAACTCATCCTGGCCGGGGCGTCCATGGTGAGCGTCGGCACGACGATCTTCCATGATCCGTCGGCCTGTGTCCGCGATCCTGCGCGAACTCGACGAAGAACTCGGGCAGCGCGGCATCGAGCGGCTCAGCGACGTGATCGGGCTCGCGCACGAGCCGCGGGGCGCGCCGGCCCGGCAGGCTGTCCGGGACCGTCCGTGAGCTAGCGGGGGCGTGCCCGCCCGTCAGCATCCGTACCCGAGGATCCGCACCCAGGAGGAGAGTTGAGCCAGCCAGCGCCGATCGCCGTGGCGCTTGACGCGCCCGACCTGGAGACCGCGGCTCGCTGGGCCGGGCTGGTAACTCCGCACGTCAGCACGGTGAAAATCGGGCTCGAGCTGTACCTGCGGTACGGCCCGGGCGTGGTCGCCTCGATCAGGGGCGCGAGCGGCGTGCGGGTCTTCCTCGACCTGAAGCTGCACGACATCCCGGCGACCGTGGCGGGCGCCGCCCGGGCCGTGGCCCGGCTGCGGCCCGACATCGTCACTGTGCACGCCTCAGCGGGCCCTGAGGTCATCAGGGCGGCCGCTGCGGCCGCCCCGGACACCGTGATAGCCGCGGTGACCGTGCTCACCTCACTGAGCCCTGCGGACCTGGAGGCGATCGGCCTGCGCGGCCCGGTGCCGGACGCGGTGCGCCGCCTCGCCGTCCTCGCGGTCGGGGCCGGCGCGCGGGCGCTGGTCTGCTCCCCGCGCGAGGTGGCCGCGGTCCGCGCCGAAGTCGGCCCGGACATCAAGCTGATCACTCCGGGCGTGCGGCCGGCTGGGGCGGACCGTAACGACCAGGCGCGGGTGGCCACGCCCGAGGAGGCGCTCCGGGAGGGGGCGGATCTTCTGGTCATCGGGCGCCCCATCACCGGTGCGCCGGATCCGGGGGCGGCCGCGTCGGCCATCGCGGCCCCGCTGCGCCGGCTCGCGCCGGCGGACTGAGCGTTGCGGCGGCCCGCCCTCGGGCGGGTCGCCCGGCCCGTTCAGATGATCATGGAAACGTGCGTGTCTGATCACGCCATCTGACCGCGGGAGGAGGCGGTCGGCATGTTTCGAGCACTCCGCCGTGGGCGAGATGATAGGCCCATGGGGATAGCCCGTTTGGCTACGTTAAGTATTCGGTCTCATCCGGAGAGTAATATCGGCCAATTTATGACGTAACAAACGGGTGTTTGCGTTGCCCTGGCGGGCTGAACTCGCTACTTTCCCTTCCCGTCCGCAGTTTTCGATTCTGAAACCCGAGGTGACCCGGAGTGGCTCTTCCTCCCCTCACTCCCGATCAGCGCGCCGCAGCACTAGAGAAGGCTGCAAGGGCGCGCAAAGAACGGGCTGAGGTCAAGGCCCGGCTGAAGAAGGCCGAGCTGACCCTGTCCCAAGTCCTCAAGGACGGCCAGACTGATGACATCCTTGGAAAGATGAAAGTCTCGGCTCTGCTCGAGGCCGTGCCGGGTATCGGCAAGGTCCGTGCCCGGCAGATCATGGAGCGGCTCGGCATCGCCGAATCGCGCCGGGTCCGCGGCCTGGGCGCGAACCAGCGTGCCGCGCTGGAAAACGAGTTCGGTGGTGTTATCTGAGGCAGTCTGATCACCCCAGGGGCGGGCGCGGGGGACCGAGGCCAACGGCCTTGACGTCCGCTGATCGCTCATGCGGTACCGCGCTTGTCCGGGGGGGCGGGGTGCCAGCCCGGCTAACCGTTCTTTCCGGCCCTTCCGGGGTCGGCAAGAGCACTGTGGTAGCCGGGCTGCGGAAGGAAAGCCCGGAAATCTGGCTCTCGGTATCGGTGACCACACGGGCACCGAGGCCGGGTGAAGTCGATGGCCGGGAGTATCACTTTGTCAGTGAGGCCGAGTTCGACCAGATGCTGGCCCGCGGGGATCTGCTCGAATGGGCGCATTCGCCGGCCACCGGTATGGAACGCCGCGCGGCCCGCTCGCCGGGAAACTGGCGGCCGGAGTTCCCGCGCTTCTAGAAATCGATCTTGCGGGCGCGCGGCAGGTGCGCAGGCGGTGCCGGATGCCCTGCTGGTTTTTCTCGCCCCGCCTAACTGGGAAGAACTGGTCCGCAGGCTCACCGGCCGCGGCACGGAGCCCCCGGAGGTGATCCAGCGCAGGCTGGAGGCCGCCCGGGTGGAGCTGGCCGCGGAGGACGAGTTCGACCTGACGCTGATCAATACGTCGGTCGGGGATGTCTGCCGCCAGCTGGTAACCTTGGCGATGGCCTTAGTGGCCCCATGATTTTTTCTTCTAACGGAAGGCACATAGTGGCGAATCCCTCCCCTGAGGGCATCACCAACCCGCCCATTGACGACCTGCTCGGGGTCGTGGACAGCAAGTACCGCCTGGTCATCATGGCGGCCAAGCGGGCGCGGCAGATCAACGCCTACTACGCCCAGCTCGGCGAGGGCCTGCTTGAGTACGTCGGCCCGCTGGTCGAGACCCGGGTCCAGGAGAAGCCGCTGTCCATCGCGCTGCGTGAGATCCGCCAGGGACTCCTCACCGGCGTGGAGACGGCCGAACCGACTAGCTGACCACCTTCGTCACGGCCGGGAACGGGTGAGACGTGCCGTCGAGCATCGTTCTCGGTGTCGGCGGCGGCATCGCCGCCTATAAGGCCTGCGAGCTGCTCAGGCGGCTCACCGAGGACGGCCACCAGGTCCGGGTGGTGCCCACCGGCAGCGCGCTGCGCTTCGTGGGGGAGGCCACCTGGGCGGCCCTGTCCGGTCAGCCCGTCATGACCAGCGTCTGGGAAGGCGTGCACGACATTCCGCATGTCCGGCTCGGGCAGCGCGCCGATCTGGTGTTCGTCGCGCCGGCCACGGCCGACTTGCTGGCCCGCGCGGCCGCCGGGCGGGCCGATGATCTGCTGACCGCCATCGCTGCTCACCGCGCGCTGCCCGGTGGTCTTTGCGCCCGCGATGCACACTGAGATGTGGGAGCACCCGGCCACCCAGGCCAACGTGGCGACCCTGCGCGGCCGCGGCTGCCTCGTCCTGGAACCCGCGGCCGGGCGGCTCACCGGCGCTGACAGCGGGCCGGGACGGCTGCCCGAGCCCGCCGAGCTGTACGAGACGGCGCGTGCGGGTGCTGGCCCGCGGCCACGGGGGGCTGCGCCCGGACCTGGCCGGGCGGCACGTGCTGGTCTCGGCGGGTGGCACCCGGGAAGAACTCGACCCGGTCCGGTTCCTCGGTAACTGGTCCTCGGGGCGGCAGGGCTACGCGCTGGCCCGGACCGCCGCGGCCCGGGGCGCCCGGGTGACCCTGGTATCCGCGAACGTGGAACTGGACGACCCCGCGGGCGTGCGGGTCGTCCGGGTCATCTCGGCCCGCGAGCTCGAGGCCGCGGTCACCTCCGCAGCCGCGGACGCTGACGCCGTCGTGATGGCGGCGGCCGTGGCTGACTTCCGGCCCGAGACCCGGACCGACTCGAAGATCAAGAAGGCCGGGCTGGCCCCTGAGCCGCTGCGCCTGGTGGAGAACCCCGACGTCCTCCGCGGCCTGTCCGCCCGCCGGGCCCGGCCCGGGCAGGTCATCGTCGGCTTCGCCGCCGAGACCGGGGACCTGCTGCGCAACGGCCACGCCAAGCTGGCCGCGAAAGGCTGCGACCTGCTGGTCGTGAACCAGGTCGGTGCGGGGCTGGCCTTCGGCACCACCGACAACGAGGCGATCGTGCTGGCCGCCGACGGCACCGTGGCGAAGGTGCCCCGCGGGCCCAAGGAGGTCCTCGCCGACGTGGTGTGGGACCTCGTCGCCGCCCGCCTGCCCGGTTAGCCCGGCTTGCTCACGGGGCACGGCCTGCTTATCTGCCTCATCGGCCCGTCTATCCTCGTCACATGGCTGGGCAGGGCACGATTTCTGGTCCCGCGGGCCAAGGGGCCCGGCTAGACTTCGGCGAGGTTTCAGCCGCTTACATAGGACGGGGAGTCAGGTGGCCCGACGTCTTTTCACCTCCGAGTCGGTGACGGAGGGTCATCCGGACAAGATGGCGGATCAGATCAGTGACGCCATCCTCGACTCGATGATCAAGGATGACCCGAACAGCCACGTGGCCGTGGAGACGCTGATCACCACCGGCCAGGTGCACGTCGCGGGCGAGGTCACCACCGAGACCTACGTGGACATCCCCGGGATCATCCGCGAGAAGATCCTTGAGATCGGCTACGACTCCTCGCTCAAGGGATACGACGGCGCGTCGTGCGGCGTGTCGGTGTCGATCGGCGCCCAGTCCCCGGACATCGCCCAGGGCGTGCTCCAGGCGTTCGAGCACCGCGAGGGTGAGGGTTCCTCCGAACTCGACCGGCAGGGCGCGGGTGACCAGGGCCTCATGTTCGGCTACGCGTGCCGGGAGACGCCCGGAGCTCATGCCGCTGCCGATCATGCTCGCGCACCGGCTCGCCCGGAGGCTGTCCGAGGTGCGCCGCAGCGGTGACGTTCCCTACCTGCGCCCGGACGGCAAGACTCAGGTCACGATCGAATACGACGGGGACAAGGCGGTCCGGCTGGACACCGTGGTCGTGTCCGCGCAGCACGCGCCGGACATCGACCTCAGGGAGCTGCTCGCCCCCGACGTGCGCGACCTCGTGGTCTCGCCCGGTGCTCGACGGCCTGGACATCGACACCACCGCCTACCGGCTCCTGGTCAACCCCACCGGCCGGTTCGAGATCGGCGGCCCGATGGGCGACGCCGGGCTGACCGGCCGGAAGATCATCATCGACACGTACGGCGGGATGGCCCGGCACGGGGGCGGCGCGTTCTCCGGCAAGGACCCGTCCAAGGTGGACCGCAGCGCCGCGTACGCGATGCGCTGGGTGGCCAAGAACGTGGTCGCCTCCGGCCTGGCGGACCGCTGCGAGACCCAGGTCGCCTACGCCATCGGCAAGGCCAAGCCGGTGGGCCTGTTCGTGGAGTGCTTCGGCACCGAGCGGGTCCCCGTCGAGCAGATCCAGGATGCGGTGCTCGAGGTCTTCGACCTGCGTCCGGCCGCGATCATCAGGGATCTCGACCTGCTCCGCCCGATCTACTCGCAGACCGCCAGCTACGGGCATTTCGGCCGCGAGGAGCCGGACTTCTCCTGGGAGCGGGCCGACCGGGCCGACAGCCTGCGATCTGCCGCGGGCCTGTAACCCGCGCCCCGCGGGGGGCCGGGCCGCCTGGGCGCCCTCGTCCGGTCGCCTGGACATCATCTGGGCCCGGAATTTACGCTCATGACGCGCGATGTTCTGGTCGGGGCGGTTCCGCCCGCATGTGTGAGCGGGTGGGAGTGTGCCATCATCCACAGGCCGGGCGGCCATCCCGGCCCAGCCCGGCCCGGGCGTCCCCCCGGGCCGGCCGCCGGGCACCGCCCCGCTCACGCCGGCGTCGCCCAGGCCTGATCCAGGCCAGCCCGCCGCCAACTGGCCCGCCACAGCCGCTCTGGCGTGCGGCATCCTGGGCGGGGCGCTCATCACCATCCCGGCCGGCCTGGTGCTGGCCGGCCTCGGCTTCCGCCGGGCCCGCCAGGGCGCCCGGGGACTCGTCCGCTGCTGGCTGGCGGTCGCGCTCACCCTGGCGTGGGCGGGAGCCGCGGGCTATCTGGTGCCGCACCTGCTCCAGGCGGCCGACCCTGGCTGCGTGGCGTACAAGAACACCGCGCTCACGGCCTACAACCGGGTGGCCGACGACGTCAGCGACGGCCGCACCCGGGTCCAGCTGGACCGGGACCTGGCCGGCGCCATCACCACGATCGGCGCGGCCGCGGCGGACAGCCGGAGTGCGGCGGCCAGCCGGTCGCTGGCCGCCCTGTCCGGTGACCTGCGCGCCATGCGCGCTGACGTCCAGGCCTGCCGCGACGTCCCGCGCGGTCTGCTGCTGTCCCTCAACCGTGAGACCCGCGACGCTCGACACCGCCTGCGGCACCATGCGCCTCTGAGCTGCTTGTCCACGGCGCCCGGGCGCCGGGTGTCACCACCCTCTGGTAGGACAGGACCGTGGCAGGGGCAGCGGGTCAGCAGGCGGCCACCCGGCCGGCGCGGCGGGGTGCCAGCCGGGATCCCGGTCCGGCCGCCACCGTCCTGCCGGTCGCCCGGGTCGCCGTCGACATCCCGCTGGCCCACCTGGACCGGCCATTTGACTACCTGGTCCCCGAGCGGCTGTCGGATCAGGCCGTTCCCGGCTGCCGGGTGCGGGTCCGTTTCGCGGGCCAGCTCGTGGACGGTTACCTGCTGGACCGGGCGGCCGAGAGCGGGCACCAGGGACGGCTGGCCCGCCTGGAGCGGGTGGTGTCACCCGAGCCCGTGCTGAGCCCGGAGATCATGACCCTGGCCCGCGAAGTCGCCGACCGCTACGCAGGCACCCTGGCCGACGTGCTGCGGCTGGCCATCCCGCCCCGCCACGCCCGCACCGAATCGGCCGCCGTCGCCCCCCATGGCCGACGGCGCCGATCGCCCGGCCGGGCCGCCCGGGCCCGGCCCGTGGGCCCGGTACCCGGATGGTCCCGCGTTCCTCGACGCCCTGGCCAGCCGGCGGGGACCGCGTGCCGTATGGTCGGCGCTGCCCGGCCCGCACTGGCCGGAGGAGATCGCCCGCGCGGTGGCCAGCGTCGCGGCGGCCGGGCGGGGCGCCCTGGCCGTGGTCCCCGACGCCCGCGACCTCAGCCTGCTCGACACGGCCCTCGCCGCCCAGCTCGGTCCCGGCCGGCACGTCACGCTGTCCGCGGACCTCGGGCCCGCCGAGCGGTACCGGCGCTGGCTGGCCGTCCGGCGCGGCGGGCAGCGGGTGGTGGCCGGCACTCGAGCCGCCATGTTCGCGCCGGTCAGCGACCTGGGACTGGTGGTCCTCTGGGATGACGGCGACGACCTGCACGCCGAGCCCCGCGCACCGTACCCGCACGCTCGCGAGGTGCTCGCGCTACGGGCGCACCGCACCGGCGCGGCCGCCCTGATCGGCGGCTTCGCCCGGACCGCCGAGTCCACCAGCCTGGTGGCCAGCGGCTGGGCGCGGCCGATCGCCGCGGACCGGACCGTCGTCCGCGAGCACGCTCCCGCGGTCCGCGCCGCGGGTGGCGACGCCGAACTCGCCCGGGACGAGGCCGCCCAGACCGCCCGGCTGCCCAGCCTGGTCCTGCGCACCGCCCGTGAGGCCCTCGGCAGCGGCCCCGTTCTGGTCCAGGTGCCGCGCCGCGGCTACGTCGCGGCCCTGGGCTGCGCCCGCTGCCGGGAAAGGGCCAGGTGCACGGCCTGCGGAGGCCCGCTGGCCCTGGCCAGCGTCGGCGCGGCGCCCCGTTGCGGATGGTGCGGGACAGCCGACGAGCAGTGGCGCTGCTCGCGCTGCGGGCATTCCGCTGTCCGCGCCCTGGTGACCGGGGCCGGGCGCACCGCGGAGGAACTCAGCCGGGCCTTCCCCGGGGTCCCGCTGATCACCTCCGGCGGGGCGGCGATGATCCCCGCCGTGCCCGGCTCGCCCGCCCTGGTGGTGGCCACGCCGGGTGCCGAGCCCCGGGCCGGCGGCGGGTACGCGGCCGCGTTGCTGCTGGATGGCTGGATGCTCCTCGGCCGGCCCAGCCTGCGGGCGGCCGAGGAGACGCTGCGCCGCTGGATGAACGCCGCGGCCCTGGTCCGCGGCGGGCCCGCGGGTGGGCGCGTGGTCGTGGTCGCCGACTCCGCCATCCCCGCGGTGCAGGCCCTGGTCCGCTGGGACCCGGTCACCCACTCCGAGCGGGAACTCGGCGAGCGGACGGAGCTGCATTTCCCGCCCACGGTGCGGATAGCGTCCCTCACCGGCCCCCAGGACGCGGTCGGGGCGCTACTGGAGGATGCGGAGCTGCCGCCTGGCGCCGAACTGCTCGGCCCCGTGGACGAGCCTCCCGACAGCGTCCGGATGCTGGTGCGTGTGCCCAGGTCAGCAGGGTTGATGCTGGCCAGTGCGCTGCATGCGGCACAGGCCGGGCGGACCGCGCGCAAGGCCCCGGGAGCCGTCCGGGTACAGCTCGACCCGGCCGAGCTGATCTGAGTTCACCCGGGGAGGCCATAGGGTGCTGGGGTGGCCACCTCACGACGGAACCCGCCGTCGCGGACCACGCCGGGTCCGCGCGGTAACGCCAATGGGAACGCGCAGGGCGGGACGGATACCGGCGGTCCGCCCCGGCTCCCGACGGTACGCCTGGCGCCCCGCGAGGAGCTGGCCGCCGCGGCCCGGGTCGCCCCGCTGCTGCGGGCGGCCCGCGACGTGGCCCGATGGATCGGGCCGGGCCGGGCGCTCACCAAGGCCGGGCGGCTGCGCCGCGCGGACGCCCTGGCGGCGGCCACGCACCTGGAGCTGATCCCGGCCGAATTCGACGCGGCGTGGCGGGTCGCGGTCGCCACCCGCATGCTGGTGCTCGGGCCTGGACAGAACGGTTCTGGCCAGAACGGGGACCCCCGGTCCGAGACCGGCGACCGGCTCGACCTGCTCGCCTCCGGGACCGCCGACGATGTCCTGGCCGCCTGGGACGAGGCGCTCACCGTCATGCTGGAGGCCGAGGACCTGGACGGGATGGCGACCGCCCTCTACACCGTGGGCGGCCCGGTGCGGATGGACGCTCTGTTCGACGCGTACCTGGCCGCGGCGGACACCCGGCGCCGGGGCACCCGCGGCGGCGAGCCCGGTCCCGCGGGGGAGCAGGCCGTGGACCCCGGTGTGCTCCAGGACCAGGGAGCGGCCCTGTCCGTCGCCCTGGAGATGCTGGCCGACCTCGGCGTGGTCGAGCTCGGCGCAGACGAGCCTGGCGTGGACGAGGACGGCGGTGCCCTGACCGTCACCCTGGCGCCGCTCGGCGTGTGGGGCGTGCACCGCCGGCTGCGCGCGCAAGGGTGGCACGTCCCGGTCACCGGCGGCCGCGCGCGCGGCGACGCCGCCGCGCTGCTCGCCACGCTGGCCAACTGCGACGTGGAGGATGGCGAGGCGGAGATCGCGAGCTGGCTCGCGGGCCGGACCCCCCGGCAGGCGGCGGTGGAGCTGATCAACGCGGCCAGCCAGGGCTCGCCGGGCCTGCGCGGCGCGGGATTCGCGGTGCTCGACCGGATCGGCACGGATGCGGTGCCCACGGTCCGGGAAGCCCTGGCCGATCCTGTGCTGCGGGCTCACGCGGCGGTCTGGCTGCACGAGCACGGCCAGCACGCCGAGCTGGACCGGGAGGACCGGGCCTGGCTGCTGGTTGACCTGGGCGCGGGGCTGCTGGAGGAGGCGGACCCGAAGGACGTCGTGGCTGAGCTGCTGCCTGACGTGCCCCCGGACGCGCAGGCGGAGCTGGTGGCCGGCCTGTGGCGGGTCCGCCATCCCGGGGTGACGGACCTGCTGACCGCGCTGAGCGATCACCATCCCGATCCCGGGGTGGCGCGGGCCGCCCGCAAGGCCGCGTTCAAGGCCCGCTCGGTCTCGGCCAGTTAGGGCCCTGGCAGTTCATAGACTTGGGTGGTTAACGCTCCCGGTGACAGGCTTCCCGTGACAGGGGCCCGGTGAGCGCCCAGACGGGAAGGACGGTGCGCCATCAGCGTCAAGCCGATCCGCATCTTCGGTGACCCGGTGTTGCGCACCCCGGCGGAGCCGGTTCGCGACTTCGATGCCGAGCTGCGCAAGCTGGTCAAGGACCTCACCGACACGATGCTGGAGGCACCGGGCCTCGGCTTGGCCGCGCCGCAGATCGGGGTCGGCCTGCGGGTCTTCACCTACTACGTGGACGACGAACTCGGCCACCTGATCAACCCCTCGCTGGACCTGACGGCCGACACGGAGACCGACGACGAGGGCTGCCTGTCGTTCCCTGGTCTCGCCTTCCCGACCGAGCGCGCGTTCGGGGCCGTCGCCAAGGGCTTCACGATGTACGGCGATCCGGTCACGGTCGAGGGCACCGGCCAGCTGGCCCGGTGCGTGCAGCACGAAACCGACCATCTCGACGGCGTGCTGTTCATCGACCGGCTCGACCCGGAGCAGCGCAAGCTGGCTAACCGGGCCATCCGCGAAGCGGAATGGTGGGGCGAGCCCGTGCCGGAGATCCGGGCCTCTCCGCACGCGACCGGCGGACAGGCCCGTTAGGTTCCCGATGCGATTGGTGTTCGCCGGTACCCCGCAGGCCGCCGTGCCCGCGCTCGACGCGCTGCTGAAGTCCCGTCACGAGGTGGCCGCGGTGGTGACCCGCCCCGACGCCCCCGCTGGCCGCGGGCTGCACCTGGAACCGAGCCCGGTAGCGCAGCGTGCCGCCGAGGCCGGCGTGGAGGTGCTGAAACCCGCCCGGCCCCGGGACCCGGACTTCACCGGCCGGCTGCGGCAGATCGCTCCGGACATCGTCCCGATCACCGCCTACGGTGCGCTCATCCCGCAGTCCGTGCTGGACATCCCGGCCCAGGGCTGGGTGAACCTGCATTTCTCGCTGCTGCCCGCGTGGCGCGGCGCGGCCCCCGTCCAGCACGCCATCCTGCACGGCGACGACATCACCGGCGCGACCACCTTCCGGCTGGTCAAGGAGCTGGACGCGGGCCCGGTCTTCGGAGTCGTGACCGAGCCGATCCGTCCCCGTGACACCGCAGGTGACCTGCTCGGGAGGCTGGCGGTATCCGGCGCCGACCTGCTCGTGGCCACCCTGGACGGGATCGAGTCGGGGCAGCTGGAGGCGCGGCCCCAGCCCGCTGAGGGAGTGAGCCTCGCTCCCAAGATCACTGCTGAGGATGCCCGGGTGCGCTGGGACCAGCCGGCTATCGCCGTGGACCGGCAGATCCGGGCCTGCACCCCCGGCCCGGGGGCCTGGACCATGCTGGGGGAGGCCCGGCTGAAGCTGTGGCCGGTCGACCCGGCCCCGCAGGACGCGCCAGCCGCCGGTCCCCTCGCCCCGGGCGAGGTGCGGATCCTGCGCTCCGCGGTCCTGGCCGGCACCGGGACCACGCCGGTCGGGCTGGGTGACGTCCAGCCACCCGGCAAACGGCGGATGGGTGCGGCCGACTGGGCCCGCGGGCTCCGCCAGGACGCCACGGTGCTGGGCTGAGATGGCCGCACCCAGAAGCAGGCCACGGACCGCCGCCCACGGCGGCGCCTCAGGCAGCGGCGCTCCCGGCGGTGCGGCTCCCGCGGCGCGGCTCCCGCGCGGCTCCGCGCGCGGGTGCTCCCGGCGGTGCGGCTCCGCGCGGGGGCGCTCCCCGCGGTGGCGGCCCGCGCGGGGGCCGCGGGCGCCGGGCCGACCCGGTCCGCAGGCTCGCCTACGACGTGCTCATCGCCGTCGAGCAGCGGGACGCCTACGCCAACCTGCTGCTGCCGTCGATGCTCTCCGAGCGCGGGCTGGCGGGCCGCGACGCGGCGCTGGCCACGGAGCTCACCTACGGGACGCTGCGCGGCCGGGGCAGCTACGACGCGATCCTCGGCCTGTGCTCCGACCGGGCTCTCGACCGGGTGGACCCCCCGCTGCGCGAGGTGCTCCGCCTCGGCACCCACCAGCTGCTGGCCACCCGGGTGGCCCCGCACGCGGCGGTCGCGACGTCCGTGGACCTCGCCCGCGACCTGGCTGGCCAGCGCTCGGCGGGTTTCGTCAACGCGGTGCTGCGCCGGGTGTCCACCCGCGACCTGGAAGCGTGGATCGGGGTTGCGGCCCCGCGCCGCGACGCCGATCCGCTCGGTCACCTGGCCGTCCGGTACAGCCATCCCCGGTGGATGGTGGAGGTGGTAGCCGGGGCGCTGGGGGAGGACGCCGCGGGCTCCCTGGCCGGGACGGAGGCGGCCCTGGCGGCGGACGGGACCCGGCCCCGGGTCACCCTGTGCGTCGTACCCGGCCTGGCTGATCAAGGGGAGCTCGTGGCCGCCGGCGCAGAGCCCTCCGCCTGGTCACCCTACGGCGCGTACCTGGCGGGCGGGGACCCGGCCGCGATCGAGGCGGTCAGCGCCCGGCGCGCGGCCGTCCAGGACGAGGCGAGCCAGCTGGCCGCCATCGCGGTCGCCCGCGCCGGGCTGACCGGCCCGGACCGCCGCTGGCTGGACATGTGTGCTGGCCCGGGCGGCAAGGCCCGGCTGCTGGCCGGCCTCGCAGCGCAGCGCGGAGCGCACCTGCTGGCCGCGGACGCCCGCCCGCACCGGGCCCGGCTGGCCCGCGACGCCGTGGCGGTCACCGGCGCGGCCGCCGCGGCCGCCGTCGACGCGACCGCACCCGCCTGGCGCGCCGGGGCCTTCGACCGGGTGCTGGCGGACGTTCCCTGCTCCGGCATCGGCGCCTTGCGCCGCCGCCCGGAGGCCCGCTGGCGCCGGTCGGCCCAGGACGTCCTGGGCCTGGCCGGGCTGCAGCGCAGCCTGCTCCGCAACGCCCTGGACGCGGTCCGTCCGGGCGGTGTGGTCGGCTACGTCACCTGCTCGCCGCACCGGGGTGAGACCCGGGACGTGCTGGCGGACGTGCTCCGGGGCCGCGACGACATCGAGGTGCTCGACGCTCCCGCCGTCCTGGCCGAGGTGCCCGGCCTGCGCTGCCCGGAGCCTGATGGCCGGTACGCCCAGTTCTGGCCGCACCGGCACGGTACCGATGCGATCTTCCTCGCCCTGCTGCGCCGCCGTGAGGACGCTCCCCGCGGCTAGCTGGCACTGGATTAGCTGGCACTGGTGAGCGAGCGCCCGGCTCTCCTGTGCAGCCGGGCCGAGCCGATGTCGGCCCGCTGGCCCTCGCTGTACCCGGCTCCGTAGCCGCTGCCGGAGTAGGTCATCTGGGTTTTGCGGGTGACCGGGTAGGCGTGCTCGATGTTCCGCATGATGACCTGCCGCCGGTCGGCCAGGACCAGCGTCATCCGCTCGCCTTCCGCGGCGGCGGGGGAGGTGGCCTGCGAGGTGGCCGCCTGCTCGGCGGCGCGGACCCGGGAGACCACGGCCGAGATGAAGCCGAGCAGCCAGCTGCGCCGCCACGCGCGCGGGCTGCGGCTCCAGTCGGGGACCTGCGCGGCCGTCAGGCCCTGCCACATCTGCAACAGCAGCGACGTGTAGAGCACATCGGTGCGCTCGATGTCAGAGGCGAACCCGAAGATATGGATGCGGGTGCCCGGGCCCGGCCGGGAGAGCAGCACGCACTGGCACCGCAGGGTGGCGGCCAGGCCGCAGAGCAGGTGAGCCTGCACCCGCGCCCACGGGTTGCCGATGTCAATTTTCCGGTCGGCGGGGTGATCGGTTTCCGGGCGGCGCGCGGCGAGCAGGGCCCGGTCGATGCCGTACTTCGCCATCAGCTCGGCCGCCTTGGCCGTCAGGGCCTCTGCCTCGGCCGCGGTCACGCCGTCGGATTCGGCTTTGGTGAGCAGCTTGCGCACCCGGTCGAGCAGGGCGGCGGCGGCCTCGGATCCCGGGGCCGGGCGCCCCGGTGGGCTCGTGCCAGCCGGGCCCGCGCCCGCTTGGCCCGGGCCCGGCGGGCCAGCGCCATCTGAGCGTGGGCCGGCCGAGCCGCCGCTCGCGGAACCCGTGCTCGCTGCCTGAGGATTCACGGAAGTTTCCTCCTGTCCGGGACGCGTATCGAAGACACATTCGAACGGTATCCGGACCCTGCGACATTTTGCCTGCGGTGCTGTCTCTGGCGCACCTTACCCGCGCTCCGCTCCCGTCCGGGCCCGGATCGCGGGCACCCGGACGGGGGTCCCGGCCTTACCCCCGGAGGTCCCCCACGAGGAGGCGGCGCCGGGTCCTACACTCAGCCCATGGCCGTCCAGATGGCACCCAGCATCCTCTCCGCTGACTTCGCCCGGCTCGCGGACGAAGCGGCCGCGGTCACCGGCGTGGCGGACTGGCTGCACGTTGACGTCATGGACAACCATTTCGTGCCTAACCTCACCCTCGGGCTGCCGGTGGTCGAGGCCCTGCTCAAGCACGCGGGCCTGCCCCTCGACTGTCATCTGATGATCGAGGAGCCCGATCGCTGGGCGCCGGCCTACGCCGAGGCGGGCGCGCGGAACGTCACGATCCACGCCGAGGCGGCTTCCTCGCCGGTCCGGACCCTCCGGATGATCAGGTCCGCCGGGTCCCGGGCGGGCCTGGCGGTCAACCCGTCCACCCCGGTCGAGCCGTACGCTGACCTGCTGCCCGAGATCGACATGATGCTGCTGATGACCGTCGAGCCCGGGTTCGGCGGCCAGCCCTTCCTGGATCTGGTGCTGCCCAAGCTGCGACGGGCCCGTGACCTGGTGACCCGGCACGGCGGCACGGTGTGGCTCCAGGTGGACGGCGGGGTGAGCGAGAAGACCATCGAGCGCTGCGCGGAGGCGGGCGCGGACGTCTTCGTGGCCGGCTCGGCGGTGTACGGCGCCGACGACCCGGCCGCCGCGGTCCAGGCCCTGCGGGCCCAGGCCGAGCAGGCCACCGCCCGCGCCCCCTGGCACTGCTGAACGCCGGTCCCCACCCGGCGGCCCGGCCCTGACGGCTGGCCGGTGACCGGCGGTCACCCATAATCATCAAGAAGAATTCACGGGCAGGCTGTCGATATGGCTGGGGTCGTTCGTCGGACTGGTGACGGACGAATCGAGAACCTGAAGGAGATGCCGTTATGGCTGAGTACCTGATCCTCATCAACGAAGACGAGAGCGGTTACGCCACTGCGACACCCGATGTGCTGCAGCAGGTGATGGACGCGCATAACCGTTTCGCCAAGCAGGTGGAGGAGACCGGCGGGTCGATCGTCTCGGGGCGGGCCCTGCAGCCCACCAGCACCGCCACCTCCATCCGCGACGACGTGGTGACCGATGGCCCGTTCGCCGAGACCAAGGAGGCTCTGGGCGGCTACTACCTGGTCGAGGCCCGTGACCTGGACCACGCCCTGGAGATCGCCAAGCTCTGCCCGGCCCGCTTCGGCGGCGTCGAGGTCCGGCCGATCATGGTCTTCGACGGCATGTGATCCGGCGGCATGCGACCAGATCCCCCGTGAGCGGCCTTCCCGCCGACCCCGGGCCCAGCACCGGATCGGGGGCCGGGAAGGACCGCCCCACGGCGGCTGACGCCGTGGCGGACGCGCACCGTCGTGAGTGGGCCTTCGTGCTCGCCGCGACGGCGCGCGTCGCCGGGGATCTGGACCTGGCCGAGGAGTGCGTGCAGGATGCCTACGTCTCGGCGCTCGAGGCCTGGTCGCGGCAGGGGGTGCCGCGCAATCCCGGCGCGTGGCTGACCACGGCGGCGCGGCACCGCGCTATCGACGTGCTGCGCCGGGACGGCACCCTGCGCCGGAAACTGCCGCTCCTGGTGGAGCCGGACGAGGCGGTGCCGCACCAGCCGGGTGACCCGGCGGGGGCGGGAGAGGGCGCCGTCATGATCCCTGACGACCGGCTGAGGCTGATCTTCACCTGCTGCCACCCGGCGCTGGCCCGGGAAGCGCAGGTCGCGCTCACGCTCCGGCTGGTGTGCGGGCTGTCCACCGCGGAGATCGCGCAGGCCTTCCTGGTCTCCGAGCCGACCATGGCGGCCCGGGTCACCCGGGCCAAGAAGAAGATTTCCGGTGCCCGCATCGCCTACCGGGTGCCGGCCGCGCCGGAACTGCCGGACCGGCTGGACGCCGTGCTGACCGTGGTGCACCTGCTCTACACGACTGGCCATACCTCGCCGGGCGGCGGCCACCTGGTCCGGGACGACCTGGTGGACCGGGCCATGGGACTGGCCCGGATGCTGAGCCTGCTGATGCCGGACGAGTCCGAGGTCCGCGGCCTGCTGGCGCTGCTCCTGCTGACCGACGCCCGGCGGGCCACCCGGTGCGCGCCGGACGGCCCGCTGCTGCTCCTGGAGGAACAGGACCGCTCGCAGTGGGACCGGCCCGCCATCGACGAGGGGACCGCGCTGGTGCGCGAGGCGCTGCGGGGCGGCCGCCCCGGGCGGTTCGCGCTCCAGGCCGCGATCGCCGCCGTGCACGCGCAGGCCCCGGCGTACGCCGACACCGACTGGCGGCAGATCCTGGGTCTCTACGACCTGCTCGCGCGAGCCTGGGCCTCGCCTGTGGTCGCGCTCAACCGGGCCGTCGCCCTGGCCATGGCCGACGGGCCCGGGGCTGGCCTGGCCGCGATCAGCGACCTGGAACGCGACGGCCGCCTGGCCGGCTACCGGTATCTGCCCGCCGCCAAAGCGGACCTGCTGCGCCTGGCTCGGCCGCCGCGACGAGGCCGCACAGGCCTACCGCTGCGCCCTGGAACTCACCGCCGGCCAGCCCGAACGTGACTTCCTCATCCACCGCCTGGCCGAGGTCACCGGGAGCCCGGCAGGCGGGTGACCGCCCAAACGGTCCGGCAATGTGCGGAGGGTCACGGAACGGGTGGGTTGCGGCCAGGAATACCTCCCGTGGCACACTGGTTGCTGCAGTAAAGCGTGCTCCGGGGTCGGTGAAATTCCGAGCCGGCGGTGACAGTCCGCGACCCGGCCAAGGCGCCAAGCGCCAGCGGCCGGCTGATCCGGTGAAATTCCGGGACCGACGGTTAAAGTCCGGATGGGAGGCAGCACGCGCGCGGCGGCAGCTACGGCTGCCCGCTCGCGCTTGCGCGTCCGCGCAACCCCCGGAGCCCGAGTGACCTAACGGCTCCGAGGAGAGGAACCGCGGATGTTCACCGGCATAGTGGAAGAACTCGGCGAGGTCGTCGCCGTGGAGCGGCTGGCTGACGCGGCCCGGCTCACGGTCCGCGGCCCCCGGGTCACCGCCGAGGCCTCGCACGGTGATTCCATCGCCGTCAACGGGGTCTGCCTGACCGTGACCGACTCCTCGGGCAAGACCTTCACCGCTGACGTCATGGCCGAGACGCTGCGTCGGACCGGGCTCGGCGCGCTCAGCCCCGGATCCCCGGTCAACCTGGAGCGCCCGGTCGAACTCGGCGGCCGGCTCGGCGGTCACCTGGTCCAGGGCCACGCCGACGGTACCGGCGAGATCTTGTCCCGCACCCCGGGTGAGCACTGGGACGTGGTGCGCATCGCCACCCCGCCGGACCTGACCCGGTACATCGTGCTGAAGGGCTCGATCACCGTGGACGGGGTCAGCCTGACCGTCTCCGCCCTCGGCGCCGGGCCGCGCGGACGGCGCCCGGCCCGCACCCTGGTTCGAGGTCAGCCTCATCCCCACCACGCTGGAGATGACCACGCTCGGCCGCCTCCAGCCGGGCAGCCAGGTGAACCTGGAGGTCGACGTGATCGCCAAGTACGTGGAGAGCCTGCTGGCCAGCGGCCCGCCGGGGGCGCCCCCCGTGCCCCCCGCGGCGCCAGCCGCCGCAGCCAGCCAGTCAGGAAACGAGCACCCGGGAGCCAGGTCATGAGCAGCGAGGAAACCAGGTTCGATGAGCCAGTGCTTGATGAGCCGTGCTGATGAGCCGTGCTTGATGAGCCAGTGCTTGATGAGGTGGCGCAGGCGGTCAGTGACATCGCGGACGGCCGTCCGGTGGTGGTCGTGGACGACGCCGACCGGGAGAACGAGGGCGACATCATCGTCGCGGCCAGCAAGATGACACCTGAGCTGATGGCGTTCATGATCCGGCACACCAGCGGCGTGATCTGCGTCCCCCTGCCCGGGTCGCACCTGGACCGGCTCCAGCTGCCGCTGATGACCCCGCACAACTCCGAGCGGATGCGCACCGCGTTCACGATCAGCGTGGACGCGCGGGACGGCGTGACCACCGGGATCTCGGCCGAGGACCGGGCGCGGACCGTGCGCACGCTGGTCGACTCGGCCACCGAGCCCTACGAGATCGTCCGGCCCGGGCACATCTTCCCGCTCCGCTATGCCGAGGGCGGCGTGCTGCGCCGGCCCGGGCACACCGAGGCCGCGGTGGACCTGGCCCGGCTGGCCGGGCTGGACCCCGCCGGGGTGCTGGCCGAGGTGGTCAACGACGACGGCACCATGGCCCGGCTCCCGCAGCTGCGTGCCTTCGCGGACGAGCACGGGCTCGGCTGATCTCGATCGCCCAGCTCATCGACTACCGGCGGCACAGCGAGCGGATGGTCCGCCGGGTGGTGGAGACCCGGCTCCCCAACGCCTACGGTGAGTGGCGCGCTCTGGGGTACCAGAACCTGGTGGACCAGACCGAGCACCTCGTCCTGGTCCTCGGCGACCTGGGCGACGGCCGGGACGTCCTGGTCCGGGCGCACTCGGAATGCCTGACCGGGGACGTGTTCGGCTCCCGCCGCTGCGACTGCGGGGATCAGCTGGACGCGTCGATGGCCGCGATCGCCGCCGAGGGCCGCGGCGTCGTGCTGTACCTGCGCGGTCACGAAGGCCGGGGAATCGGCCTGCTCAGCAAGCTCCGCGCGTACCAGCTCCAGGACGCCGGCGCCGACACCGTGGACGCCAACCTGGAACTCGGCCTGCCCGCGGACGCGCGGGAGTACTCCACCGGCGCCCAGATCCTCGCCGACCTCGGGGTGCGCTCGGTGCGCCTGCTGACCAACAACCCGGCGAAGGTCACCGGGCTGTCCGGGTTCGGTATCGAGGTGGCCGGCCGGGTCGCCGCTGCCGGTCACGCCCACCCCGGAGAACCTCCGCTACCTGACCGTCAAGCGGGACCGGCTCGGCCACCTGATCGACGGCCTGCCTGCGGCCCTCAACGGGACCGCCGGCAGCGGCACGGCCCTGGCGCCCGGTGAGCGCCGTCCGGTACCGGCTAGCGAGCCCGGGCCGCCAGGCCCGGGCGAGTGGCCGGTGTGTTTTTCTGCCGGGCGGCGCGAGCCTTGAGGGAGACACCGTGAGCGCCGTCCGGTACCGGCTAGCGAGCGGGCCGCCAGCGGGCGAGTGGCCGGGCGGCGCGAGCCTTGAGGGAGACACGGCCGTTTCGAGCGGCCTCGCCTCAGGGGAGACACGGTGAGCGGCGCCGGCCGTCCGGCCGCGGAGACCGTCGCCGCGGCCGGCCTCACCCTGGCCATCGCGGTGACCCGCTGGCACGCGGAGATCACCGACGCGCTGACCGACCGCGCGCTGGCCGCCGCGAAGGCGTGCGGCATCGACGACCCGCTGGTGGTCCGGGTGCCCGGCGCGGTCGAGCTGCCCGTCGTCGCCGCCGAGCTGGCCCGCAGCCACGACGCCGTGGCCTGCCTGGGCGCGGTGATCCGGGGCGGCACGCCGCACTTCGAGTACGTCTGCGACGCGGTGACCTACGGGATCGCCCGCGTCGCGCTCGACGCGGGCAAACCAGTTGGCAACGGGGTGCTGACCTGTGACACCCTGGACCAGGCCCGCGATCGCAGCGGGCAGGATGGCAGCCTCGAGGACAAGGGATGGGAGGCGGTCGTGGCCGCGCTCGAGACCGCGCTCGTCCTGCGCTCCCTGCGCGGGGCCGGTGCCCAGGGGAGCCGTGCCGCCGGGGGCGGGCCCTGCGAGGGGAACCCGCAACGACATTGACCGGGCGGCGGTGAGCAGCCCGGCCGGTTTTCGTTGCGGAAGAAAGGTTCTCCCTGTGCTTTCCCTGGTCCTGCCCAAAGGCTCGCTCGAGCGGGCCACCCTCGACCTGTTCGACGCCGCGGACCTGACCGTCCGCCGCTCCTCCGACCGTGACTACCACGCGTCCATCGATGACCCGCGGATCGACAAGGTGCGCTTCCTGCGCCCGCAGGAGATCCCGTCCTACCTCGAGCGGGGCCTGTTTGACCTCGGCATCACCGGCCGGGACTGGATCACCGAGACCGGCGCGGAGGTCGCGTCGCTGGGGGAGCTGCACTACTCCAAGGCCACCTCGCAGCCGATCCGGGTGGTGCTCGCGGTGCCGCAGAACTCGCCGTGGCAGTCCGTGGCCGACCTGCCCGAGGGGATCCGGATCTCGACCGAGCTGCCCGCGATGACCGCCCGGTACCTGGAGGCCAACGGGGTCAAGGCGATGGTCATCCCGTCTCACGGGGCCACCGAGGCCAAGGTGCCCGACATCGTGGACGCCATCGTCAACCTGACCGAGACCGGCTCCTCGCTGCGCCGCAACGGCCTGCGCATCCTGGACACCCTGCTGACCAGTTACACCGAGCTGGTCGCGAACACCGACGCGTACGCCGATCAGGAGAAGCGGGCCGCGATGGACGACATCGCGCTGCTGCTCCGCGGGGCCATCCTGGCCCGCGGGCACGTCCTGCTCAAGCTCAACGTCGACGCGGCCCAGCTGGACGCGGTGACGGCGATGCTGCCCGCGCTGTCCTCGCCGACCATCACCACCCTGGCCCGCGGCGGGATGAACGCGGTGGAGACGGTGGTGCCCAAGCGCGGGGTGAACACGCTGATCCCGGCGCTGCGGGCGGCCGGGGCCCGGGACATCCTGGAGATCCCGATCTCGAAGATCGTCGAGTAGGGCGTCTCAGCCGGATCGCTGGGGCCAGGCGATCACCGGGCCGTGGGCGCGGAGGGTGACCCTGGAGCCGGGGGACAGCGCCTGGCCGCCCAGCGTCCGCACGGTCAGCGGCGGGGCCTGCGGGTCCTGCTCCGGCTGCACCGTGACCACCGCGTCGTGCCCGTGATACCCGTAGCCGGTGATCCGCCCGGTCAGGCCGGTCCGCCGGCGGGTCCCGCCGGGCCCGTCCCCGCGCTGGCGGCCCGCCCGGCTTCGGCGACAGTACCGGGGACCAGCTCCACCTGCTCGGGCCGGATCAGCACCATGGCCGGGCGGTGCCCGGGCCCCTCGCTGCCGTTCCGCGCGCCGGCCGCCACGTCCCCGCCGGCGTCCGCACCCGTCACCGCCAGGACGCCCAGGAGAGTCTGGACGGACGAGCCGTTGAGGATGCCCGGGATGACGTTGGCCTCCCCGATGAAGCGGGCCATGTCCGCGTCCACCGGACGGGAGTACAGCTCCTGCGGGGCGTCGCACTGGGCGATGCCGCCGTCGCGCAGCACCGCCACCCGGTCCGCGGTGGACAGCGCCTCGTCCTGGTCGTGGGTGACCAGGACGGTGGTGGTGCCCGACTCCTTCAGCAGCTGCTGGACGTCGGCCCGGACGCTGGCGCGCAGGTGCGCGTCGAGGGAGGCGAACGGCTCGTCGAGCAGGACGACCTCCGGCGCGATGGCGAGCGCCCGGGCCAGCGCGACCCGCTGCTGCTGCCCGCCGGAGAGCTGGTGCGGGTACCGCCGGTCCAGGCCGCCGAGGCCGACCGCCTCCAGCAGGTCCGCGCAGCGCTTACCGCGCCGCTCCCGGCCCCACTTGCGGCGGCTCAGCCCGAATGAGACGTTGGCGGCCACGGTGAGGTGCGGGAACAGGCTGCCTTCCTGCGGCACGTAGCCGATCCGCCGCCGTTCCGGGGGCAGGAACACGCCGGGCCCGTCGGCGACCGCGGATCCGATCCGCACCGTGCCCGCGTCCGCGTGCTCGAACCCGGCCAGCACCCGCAGCAGGGTGGTCTTGCCGCTGCCGGACGGGCCGAGGATCGCGGTCAGCGAGCCCGCCGGCACGTCGATGTTCAGGCCGGCCAGCACCTGATGAGCGCCGAACCGCTTGTCCAGCCCGGCGACCGCCAGCTGGGTCATGTCATCATCCTCGGGTCCGCCGTGCCGCGATCGAAGAACCGGCCCAGCACCCAGCTCGGCACGGCCGCCACGGCGATCATCACCAGGGCGAACGGGGCGGCCTGCCCGTAGGACAGGTTCGTCTCGTACACCCAGAACTGCGTGGCCAGGGTCTGGACTCCGGTCGGGATCAGGATAAGGGTGGCGGTCAGCTCGGTGATAACGGACAGGAACACCAGGCAGAACGCGGCGACCAGGCCCGGCCCGGTCAGCCGGAGCGTGACCCGCAAGAGCACCGCGAGCCGCGGCTGGCCGAGCGACCGGGCCACCTCGTCCAGGCTGACCGGGGCGCGGGCCAGCGACGCCTTGACCCCGACCAGGGCAAGCGGGAAGAACATGATCGCGTAGGCCAGGATCAGCAGCGGCGCGGTCTGGTATCCGAACCCGCCCAGGTAGCGCTCGGTAAAGTAGGACAGGGCCAGCGCGATGACCACGCCTGGCATGGCCAGCACCAGGTACGTGCTGCGCTCCAGGAACCGCCGGGCCCCGCCGGGGTGGCGCACCGCGAGTATCGCCACCGGCAGCGCCATCAGCGTGGCCAGTCCCGCGGACAGCAGCCCGTACAGCGCGGTGGTCAGCGCCGCCATCGGCATGGACACCCCGGTGAGCGAGTCCCGCCCGCCCGACGCCATCCAGTAGATGGCGGAGCCGACCGGGACGCCCAGGGACAGCCCGGTCAGGGCGGTCAGGCCGGCCAGGACGGGGATCCGGGACTTGCGCAGCCGGTGCCGCGCGGTCACCCGCTGGGCGAGCGCCCCGGACCGGCTGATCCGGCCGCGGCCGCGGAGTTTCCCCTCCGCCCCGAGCACGATGAGGCTGAGCAGGACCAGCACCAGGGCCAGGGCGCAGGCCGCGGGCAGGCTGAAGGCCACGTTGATCTCGGTGAAGATCTCGGTGGTGAAGGTCTGGTAGCCCACGATCTCGAACGCGCCGTACTCGGCCAGCATGACCATGGCCACCAGCAGGCAGCCGCCCAGGATGGCCCCCCGGGCCTGGCCGAGGGTGATCCGGACGAAGGTGCGCACCCGGCCGGAGCCCAGGCTGCGGGCCACCTCCTCCTGGCCGGGGTCCGCGCCGCGCAGGCTGGCCGCCACCGGGAGGTAGACCAGCGGGTAGACGGCCAGGGTCATGACGATGACCGCGCCGCGGAACCCGTGGATCCACGACCACAGCGACGCCCAGCCGAAGCTGACCACGAAGTCGGGGATGGCCAGCGGCACGACCACCAGCACGGCCCAGATGGTCCGGCCGGGGACGTTGGTGCGCTCGATGCACCAGGCGGCCGCGGTGCCGATCACGGCGCACAGGGCCGTCACCGTCACGGTCAGCCGGACCGTGTTCCACAGCAGCTCGCCGGTCAGCGGCCGGAGGATGAGCCGGGCGTCGGCCGCCGCGCCGCTGCCGCTCGCCTCGACCAGCAGGAAGACGAGCGGCAGGGCCAGGACCGCCGCGATCAGCATGGCCGCGGCGGTCAGCGCGCGCGGGCGCCGCCCGGGGCGCGCCTTTTTCTCCGCAACGAAAACCGGCCCGTCCGCGCCGGGTTGCCCCGGTTCCGGGCCATGGCGGTCCAGAACGGGGGACGACGTCATCGGTATCCTCCAGGCCGGGGCCGTCCCGGCCGTCCGGTCCTCACAGCAGGCCCGCCTGGCGGAGCAGGGCGACGGCCGCTCTCCCGGTGCCGAGCTCGCCGAGCGTGATCGGGTTCGGCTGGAGCTGGCTGAACGGGGTTTCCGGGGCCGAGGTGGTCACGCCCGAGGTTATCGGGTACTCGTAGCTGAGTGAATGCCCGCCGATGATCTCCTGGGCGGGCTTGCTGACCAGGAAGGCCAGGAACCGCTGCGCGGCGGCCTCGTGGCCGCTGGACTTCAGCACCGCGGCGCCCGAGACGTCCAGCACGTAGCCGGGGTCACGCGGGGCGAAGAACGCGATCCTGGAGTGGATGGCCCCGGCGCCGATCTCGGCCCGCAGCCGGTACCAGTAGTACTGGTTGATGATGCCGAACGCCGCGCTCCCGCGGTTGACGTCGCTGGTCACGGTCTCGTTGTCCTGGTAGAGATGCCCCGCCGCGTTCGCCTTCAGGGCCGTGAGCCATTTCTCCGTGGCGGCGCGGCCGTGCGCGCGCAGCACCGAGGTGACGATGGGCTGGAAGTCCGTCTCCCCGGCGGCCAGCGCGAGCTTGCCCTGGTACTTGGCCTCGGAGAGCTGCATGACCGAGGTGGGCAGCTGGCTCTGGCTGATCAGCCGGGGGTTGTAGATGAGCACGCTGACCCGGGCGGACACGCCCACCCAGTCGCCCTGCGGGGAGCTGTACTTCGGCGGGGCGGCGGCCAGCGTGCTGCTGCGCACCGGCGACAGCAGGCCCTTGCCCTGCAGGAACTCCAGCGGCGGGGTGTTCTCGGTGTAGAACACGTCGGCGGGGGAGTGGCTGCCTTCGGTCACGATCTGGTCGGCCAGCACGGCCTCGTCGTCGCTGCGCACGCTGACCGTGATCCCGGTCAGCTTCTCGAAGGCGGCGACGAGCTTCTGGGTGGTCTGCGGATGCTGGCCGCTGTAGAGGGTGATGGAGCTGCTGCCGCCCGTGGACGCCGAGCCCGACAGCGCCGAGCAGCCTGTCATCGCGGCGGTCACCAGGCCCGCCACGGCCAGGGTCGCCGCGGTCATCCGGGGAGCACGGCCCCATCGCCTTGCCATCAGCCCATCGCCCTTTCCTCATCGCGGCCGGCGGCCCTGCCCGGGGGGCGGGTCGCCGCTGGACCGGGAACCGACGATAGCTTAGGCTAACCTAACTCGCCAGAGGCGGGGGCGCCGAAGCCCGGCCAGGGCATCGCCTGGGCGCCGGCCTCCGGGAAGCGCCCAGGTCCGGGCGGCCGCCCGGCGGTGCCGGGTGGGCCGGCCGGGACGCGCCGGGATGCCGGGCATGGCGCGGGCTGGCCGCGTGAACGTACCCTGAGCTCATGCCCGGGCAATGCCGGCGCGGCAGCCCTAGCCTGCTGCCCGCCTCGTACGACAGCGGTGCCCGGGCCGTGGTGACGAAACGTGCCGAGGTGAAGCCGGTTGCGAGACATCCTGGACCCGATCACGAAGTGGTGGGACGCAGGCGAGGTATTCGGCCTGGCCACGGTGGTGCGCACGTTCCGCAGCGCCCCCCGGGAGCCGGGTGCCGCCATGTCCGTGTCCGCCGAGGGTGAGGTCACGGGCAGCGTGTCGGGCGGCTGCGTTGAAGGCGCCGTGTACGAGCTGGCCCAGGAGGTCTGCCAGACCGGGCAGGCGGTGCTGGCGACCTACGGCGTCAGCGACGACGACGCCTTCTCGGTCGGGCTGACCTGCGGCGGCATCCTGCATCTGCTGGTGGAGCCGGTCAGCCGCGAGCTCTACCCGGAACTGGGAGACGTGTCGGCGGCCATCGCCGCGGGGGAGCCCGTCGCGGTGGCCAGCGTGATCGAGGGCCCCGGCCGGGTCGGTGCGCGCCGGGTGATCTGGGCCGACGACCGGGCCGGCGCCAGCCCAGGCAGGTCCAGCGGGACCCTGGGCAACGGTGACCGGCTGGACGCGGCGGTGGACGACGACGCCCGGGGGATGCTGGCCCAGGGCCTCACCGGCGTGCGGCGTTACGGCGCGGACGGCGAGCGGCTCGGTGACGAGCTGGCCGTGTTCGTGCACTCGTTCGCCCCGCCGCCGCGGATGCTGGTCTTCGGCGCGATCGATTTCGCCGCGGCCGTGGCCCGGGCCGGGAAGTTCCTGGGCTACCGGGTGACCGTCTGCGACGCCCGGGGCATCTTCGCCACCCCGGCCCGGTTCCCCGAGGCCGACGAGGTGGTCGTCGAATGGCCGCACCGCTTCCTGGCCCGGACTCCGGTGGACTCGCGCACGGTGATCTGCGTGCTCACCCACGACCCGAAGTTCGACGTGCCCGTGCTGGAGGTGGCGCTGCGCACCCCCGCCGCGTATATCGGCGCCATGGGCAGCCGCCGGACGCACGAGGACCGGCTGGCCCGGCTCCGCGAGGCCGGCCTGGATGAGGAGGAACTGGCCCGGCTGCGCTCCCCGATCGGCCTCGATCTCGGGGCCCGGACCCCCGAGGAGACCGCGGTGTCCGTGGCCGCCGAGCTGATCCAGCTCCGCTGGGGTGGCTCCGGCCAGCCGCTGACCAGTACCTCCGGGCGGATCCATCACTGACGGCGCGGCGGGGGCGTTCCCGGCTGGCCCGTCGGCGGGCTGGCCCGTTCCCCGCTGACCCCTCGCCGGAGGGCGGCGTAGCCGGGGTACTGCTGGCGGCGGGCTCGGGGTCCCGGCTCGGCCGCCCCAAGGCCCTGGTCGAGCTGGACGGGGTGCGGCTCGTGGACCGGGGTATCTGGCTGCTGCAGTCGGGCGGCGCGTCCCCCTTGGTGGTGGTGACCGGCGCCGCCCCGGTCAGCCTGCCCCCCGGCGTGATCAGCGTGTTCAACCCCGACTGGGCCAGTGGCATGGGATCCTCGCTGGCCGCCGGCCTGCGCGCGGTCCCGGACGGCAGCGCCGCGGCGGTGATCGCCCTGGTGGACCAGCCCCTGGTCGGGCCGGCCGCCGTGGACCGGCTGATCGCCGCGTTCGAGGACGGCGCCCGGGTCGCCGTGGCCGCCTACGACGGCCAGCCCCGTAACCCGGTGCTGATCGCCCGCGAGCACTGGTCGGAAGTCGCCGGCCTGGCCGCGGGCGACGTGGGCGCCCGGCCGTTCCTCCGCGCCCACCAGGAGCTCGTCACGCTGGTGGAGTGCGGGGACACCGGCCGCCCGGACGACGTGGACACCCCCGACGACCTGGCCCGTCTCACCCGCCACTCCTGAAGATCTGCCCCCCGGTCGCGCTGGCCCCCGGGGTCGCGCTGGCCCCCGGCCGCGCTGGCCCCCGCGCTGGCCCCCCGGCCGCGCTGGCCCCGGTCACTGGGCCTCCGTGACGCTGCCCTCCAGTCACACTGGCCCCTCCAGCCCACGTTTCCCGCGAACCGTGCGCCGGAACGGTAAAAACCCCGGCTGGGCGCACGGTTCGCGGGAAAAGTCGGCGCTGGCCATGATCAATGTGACCCATGATGCCGGTGGTGCGGGCCCAGCCCGCAGGAGCGGGCGGCCGGGCCTGACCGGGGCAGGCGGGGGCTAGCCGGGGGTGACCTCGATGCCCCAGGTATGGGTGACGCTGTCGCCCGGCTCGAGCATCAGCAGGTCCACGCCGGAGTTGAAGGCGTTCGGCGGGCAGGTCATCGGCTCGATGGCCACGGCCTTCCGGCGGTGCGACGGGTCGAGCGTGTCGCCGGTGAACACCTGCAGCCACTCGTAGCCCGGCCCGGCCCACAGTGCTACCTCGGTCCGGGCCACCTCGGTCCGGGCCCCCCGGGTCCCCGCGCTGGTGAGCCGGGCCCAGGCGCGGCCGCTCGCGTCCCGGTCCAGGCCGGTCAGCGCGTGATCGAGCTGGGTGTCGCCGATGCGCCGCGGAGCGCGGAAATCGAACTCCGTGCCGGTCACGCCTTCGGGAGGCCCGGCCGGGATGCCCCGCTCGCTGGACGGCTGCCACAGCCGGGCCGGCACGCTGAGGTCGCACTCGTCCACCGTGGCCGCCCCGGCGGTCAGGTACGGATGCGATCCGGTCCCGTACGGGGCCGCGACGGAGCCTAGGTTGCGCGCGCTGATGCTGACCTGCAGGCCATGATCGGCGTCCAGCCGGTACGACGCGTCGAGTTCCAGGGCGAACGGGTATCCCTGGTGGCCGAGCAGCACGAGCCGGAGGGTGATCTCCTCCCCGTCCGGGGATGCGGAGCCAGGTCCGGGGGTCCAGGACGACCAGCGGGTCAGCCCGTGGATCGCGTTCGCGTTGGCCGGCTCGCTGAGATCAAGCTGGTAGTGGGTGCCGTCGATGGCGTAGTGACCGCCATCCACCCGGTTGGGCCAGGGGCAGAGCAGCTGGCCCGCCGCGCCGGGGGGCAGCATGTCCGGCTCGTACCCCACGGTGACGGGCTGGCCGCGGTGTTCCAGCTGGCGGAGGCCGGCGCCCAGCTCGGTGATCGTGGCCCGGTAGTCGCCTGCGGAGAGGTCGTATTGCGCGCCGGTCAGAGGGACCTGGGCGCCGGTGAGCGAGACCATGATCAGCTTCCCTGCGTTCCCCCGGGCCCGTGATATCCGGGCCGCTGATTGTCGCAGCGCCGATATTTGCAGCGCCGATATTTGCAGCACTGGGGCATGGGCGGGTGGGTGGCGGTCGAGTGCCGGCGGGGCTGCTTGGGGAGCGGGGGACCGTCAGCCCCGCCGGCTCTTGAACCATAGCGGCCGGGGCCGCGCATGCGGGCGAAGTTCCTCAACCCCGGTGGTAGTGCGCTCACATGCACCTTCTCGTATCTATTAGTAATCACTCGGATACTTTAAGCGGCCAATACCAGGTAGGCGGCTTGAGGGTATCCCACCCAAACGTGGTCCGCCGGCGTCCTGGGAGCGCCGGCGTGGCCCGTGCGGCGGCATCGGTAATAGAGCTGTAAGGACCTGGCGGCGAACGGTGTGGCCGGTGCGGCGGGCTGCTCCCGGTCCGCTCCGCCGTCGCGGCCGGCTGGCCGGCGGACGGCCCGCCGGGGACATGCAACCGCCCGGGCCAGCCGCGCCGAATCTCCCGGTAATGGCATTCCCCCAGCCCCCGCAGAGAGGATCGCCGGATCGTGACTGTGCAGGTCGGTGACGTTCCCGCCGCGGCCGCCGACGTGACCTGGCCGGGCCAGCTCATCGAGGCGGAACTGGCCGCGATGCTCGGCCGGCGGTTCGCGGAACTGGATTTCCTGGGCGCTGAGGCCGCTCCCTTCGAGGAGGTCCTCGGCCGCCTCGTCCGTGGTCCGGGCAAGCGGCTCCGCCCGGCCTTCGTCTACTGGGGTTACCGGGCCGCCGGTGGCGCGCCCGACGGGCCCGACGCCAGCGCCGCCTTGCGGGTCGGCTGCGCGGTCGAGTTCCTGCATACCTGCGCGCTGATCTGCGACGACCTGATGGACGGCTCGGCGGTCCGGCGCTGGGAGCCGGCCGCGCACATCCGGCTGGCCGGCCCGGACGGCGGCCACGGCTGGCCGGGACCACGGCCCGAGTTCGGCCGGGCGGCCGCGCTCGTCCTGGGACTCCAGGCCTTCACCTGGGCTGACGCAGCCCTGTGTGACGCGGGGCTGCGCCCGGACCGGCTGGCCGCGGTGCTGCGCTTGTTCACCACGCTGCGGACCGAAGTGATCGGCGGGCAGTACCTGGACCTGGTCCACGCCCAGCGCGGCACGGTTCCGGCCAGCGCGGCCAGCGTGGTTCCGGCCAGCACGATTCCGGCCAGCACGGGCCCGGCCCGGGAGGCGGCTCCGGTCGCCGACCAGATCAGGACCGCCGAGCGGATCATCCGCTACAAATCAGCCAAGTACACGGTGGAACGCCCGCTGCAGCTGGGCGCGGCGGTCGCGGGGCTCGGCGGCGCCGAGAGCTTCCTGTCGGGGTACGCCCTGCCGCTGGGGGAGGCCTTCCAGCTGCGGGACGACGTGCTCGGCGTGTTCGGTGACCCGGGGATGACCGGCAAACCGGCGGGAGAGGACATCCGCGAGGGCAAGCACACCCTGCTGCTGATCCTGGGCCGGGAGATGGCCGGCCCGGCGGAGCGGCAGGTCATCGAGACGGTCCCCGGCCACCCCGCCGCGACCGAGGCGGACATCACCGACGTCCGCAAGGCCCTGGCCGGCTGCGGGGCGCTGGACGCGGTGGAGCGGCGGATCGCCAGCCTGACCGGGCAGGCCCGGGCCGCGCTGGAGGCCACGGCGGGCGTCCCGGACGACGCCCGGGCCGCCCTGCTCCAGATGGCCGGCCTGGCGACCCGGTGGGGCCGCTGAGGTGACCGGGCCTGTGGTCGTGATCGGCGCCGGGCTGGCGGGCCTGGCGGCCGCGATCCACCTGGCCGGGGCGGGCCGCGACGTGACCGTCGTGGAAGCCAGCGACGGCCCGGGAGGCTGCTGCGGGACGGCCACGGCCGGCCCGTACCGTTTCGACACCGGTCCCTCGGTGCTCACCATGCCCGGGGTGCTCGAGGAGACGGTCGGCGCGGCCGGGGAGGACCTGTCCAGCTGGCTCCCGCTGGCCGAGCTGGATCCCTACTACCGGCTGGCCTTCCACGACGGATCACACCTGGACGTGCTGCCCGGGGCGGACCGGATGGCCGCGGAGGTGAGCCGCCTGTCGGGAGCCCGGGAAGCCGAGCGCTACCTGCGCTTCCGCCGCCAGCTGGAGCTGCTGCTGGAGGCGGAGTGGGAGCCGTTCGTGGCCCGCGACTTCGCCCGCGCGAGGGATCTCGTCCAGGTCAGGGCGATTGCGCGGCTGGCGCGGCTGGGGGCGCTGCGCCGGATGAGCGGACTGGCGGAGCACTACCTGACCGACTGGCGGCTGATCCGGGCGCACACGTTCCAGGCGCTCTACGTGGGCCTCGACCCGGCCCGCGCACCCGGCATCTACTCGATCGTCTCGACCATGGACACCGTCGGCGGCGTGCACATCCCGGCCCGCGGCGGGATGCACGCGGTGCCGCTCGCGCTGGCGGACGTGGCCGCCAAGGCCGGGGCCGATCTGCGCTTCGGCGCCCCGGCCGAGCACGTGCTGGCCGGGGGGGCCGGGGTGACCGGCGTGCGGCTGGCCGGCGGTGAGGTGATCCGCACGTCCAGCGTGATCGTGGCCGCGGACCTGCCCGCCGCGCACCGCGGCCTGCTGCCGGCGGGCGCGGCGGACTGGCGGCTGCTCCGCCCGCACTTCGCGCCCTCCTGCCTGGTCGCCCACTTCGGCCTGGATCACCAGCTGCCGGGCCAGGCGCACCACACGCTGCACCTGGGACCGGACTGGAAGGGCACCTTCTCCGCGCTGACCCGGCGCGGCGACGTCCAGCCCGGCCCGGATCCCAGCCTCCTGGTCACGGCGCCCAGCCACGACCCGGACGCCGCGCCGGCGGGCCACGCCACGCTGAGCGTGCTGGAGCCGACCGCGAACCTGCTCGGCGGGCACGACTGGGCGGCCACCACGCCCCGGCTCCGCAGCCGGCTGCTGGCCCGGCTGGGCAGGCTCGGGTACGGCGACCTGGACCGCGCCCCGGCCCAGCTCATCGTGGACCCGCCCGGCTGGGCGGCCCGCGGGCACACCGCCGGCACCCCGTTCGGCCTGGATCACCGCCTCTCGCAGACCGCCTGGCTGCGCCCGCGCCGCTCAGCCCGGCGGGTTCCCGGGCTGCACTTCGCGGGGGCCGGGACCGCCCCCGGGATCGGCGTGCCGATGGTACTGATCTCCGGGCGGCTGGCCGCCCGGGCTGTGCTGGACGGTCCCCGGTGACCGAGCTGAGCGAGGCACCCCCCGAGCCAGGCCTGACCCCGCAGAGCCTGAGCGGGCCGGGCCTGACCAAGCCGGGCCTGACCAAGCCAGGCCTGAGCGAGCCGGGCCTGAGCGAGCCGGGCCCGGCTGGGCTGGGCCTGGCCGGACCAGGACCGGGTCAGGCCGGGACTCTGCCCGCCACCGCTGGGCCCGCCACCGCTGGCCCGGCCACCCTGACCGCCGCCTACGAGCGCTGCCGTCAGCTGAACCGGCGGCACGGCACCTCCTACTACCTGGCGACCCGGCTGCTGCCGGACTGGAAGCGCCCGCACGTGCACGCGCTCTACGGCTTCGCCCGGTACGCCGACGAGATCGTGGACGACCTGGGCAACGGCCTGGGCCCGGCGCAGCGGGCCCTGGCCCTCACGGACTGGGGCGAGCGTTTCTTCGGTTACCTGCGGGACGGCCGCTGCGACGACCCGGTGCTGGCCGCCGTGGTGCACACGGTCCGCTCGTTCGGCATCGACCAGGCCGACTTCCGCGCCTTCCTCGCGTCGATGGCCATGGACCTCACGGTGACCTCCTACGCCAGCTACGACGACCTGCTCGGGTACATGGACGGATCCGCCGCGGTGATCGGCACCATGATGCTGCCCGTGCTGGAGTCCGCCGACCCCGACCGGGCCCGCGAGCCCGCCCGCCAGCTCGGCCTGGCCTTCCAGCTCACCAACTTCATCCGGGACGTCGGTGAGGACCTGCGCCGCGGCCGGATCTACCTGCCCGCTGGCCGACCTGGACCGGTTCGGGGTGACCCCGGCCGACCTGGCCCGTCCGGAGCCCACCCCCGCGGTCCGGGAGCTGCTCGCCTTCGAGTGCGCCCGGGCCCGTGCCCACTACCAGGCCGCGCTGCCCGGCGTGGAGCTGCTCGCACCGTCCTCGCAGCCCTGCATCCGGGCGGCCCTGGAGCTCTACGGCGGCATCCTGGACGAGCTGGAGCGCCGCGACTACCAGGTCCTGCGCGGCCGGGTCCGGCTGTCCCGCCGCCGCCGGGCCGCGATCTTCGCGCGTCACCTCACCGCGGCCGCCCGCGCGGCCCGCCGCGAGCGGCAGGTCGACGTCAGCCTGCCCGGATCGTGACGCTCGGCCGCGGCCTCCCTGCCCGGGCCGGTGTTCACGGTGAGTGGCGCCGCCCGGCAGCTCGGCATCCCCGCCGCGACCCTGCGGACCTGGGAGCGCCGGCACGGGATCGGCCCGTCGGGCCGCAGCGCGGGCGGGCACCGCCGGTACACCTCGGATGACCTGATCCGGCTGCGGGCCATGCGCACCCTGGTGGAGACCGGCGTGCCGCCGGCCCAGGCGGCCGGCCTGGCCACGCTGGCCGCCGGCGGGCCGCCCGGCCAGGCGCCGGCGGACGCCATGATCTCGCCCGAGATGCTCGATGCCGCGCGGCGGTGAGCCTGGACGCGCCGCTGCTGTGCTCGATGCTCGGTGACGCGTTCGCCCGGCACGGGGTCATGACCGCCTGGCAGCAGCTGGCCGTCCCCGCGCTGCGCGAACTCGGCGCCCGCGATCCCGCCCTCGCCGGGCACGTGGCGGTCGAGCACATGCTGTCCGGCTCGCTGCTCACCACCCTGCTCGCGGTCATCACGCTGGCGCCGCCCGCCCGCACGATCCGCCCGGTCGTCCTGGCCTGCGCCGAGGAAGAGCAGCATGTGCTGCCGGTGTACGCGCTGCACGCCGAGCTGGCCGGCCGGGGCGTGGACGTGCGCCAGCTCGGCGGCCGGGTCCCCGGGCAGGCGCTGGCCCACGCGGTCAGCACCGTCCACCCGGCTGCGGTCTTCGTCTGGTCCCAGGTGCCGGCGACCGCCCAGCCCCGCCTGCTGGACAGCCTGCCCGCCGGGCCGCGGATCGTGATCGGCGGCCCCGGCTGGCAGCACCGGCCGGCGGGGCCCGCGGCGCACCTGGCCCAGCTCGCTGGAGGAGGCCGCCGCCGAGCTGGCCCGCTCCGCGTTCGGGGTGCCGGGATGAGTGACAGCCCACTGACACCTCCGGAGGAGGGGCCGATGCCGGGATCCGACGCACCGATCGTGCTCGACGCCATGGGCGGTGACCACGCGCCCCGCGAGCAGGTCGCGGGAGCGGTCGCGGCGGTGCGCCAGCATGGTGTCCGGGTCGTCCTGGCCGGGGACGCCGGGACGTTGCGGCCGCTGCTGGAGGAGCAGGGCGCGCCGGCCGGGATCGAGGTCGTGCACGCCGCGGAGGTCATCCCGATGGGGGACAGCGGGGTGCGGATGCGGGGCCTGCCCGGCACCAGCGCCGCGGTCGCCTGCGGGCTGGTCGCCAGCGGCCAGGCCGGCGCCCTGGTCTCCGCGGGCTCGACCGGCGGCACGGTGGCCACCGCGGTGGCCACGCTCGGCTGCGCGCCGGGGGTGCTCCGCCCGGCCATCGCGGTGCTGCTGCCGACGGCCGGCCGGGGCACGGTACTGCTGGACGCCGGGGCCACCGCCGACCCCACCCCGGAGATGCTGGCCCAGTTCGCGGTGCTCGGATCGGGCTACGCCCGCGCCGTCCTGGGTGTCGAGTCGCCCTCGGTGGGCCTGCTCACGATCGGTTCCGAGCCGGGCAAAGGCAACCGGCTGGCCCGCCGGGCCCAGCCCCTGCTCTGCTCCGCGCCGGTCAGGTTCACCGGCAACGTGGAGGGGCGCGACGCCCTGGCCGGCGCGGTGGACGTCGTGGTCACCGACGGCTTCACCGGCAACGTGGCGCTGAAGACGATCGAGGGCAGCCTGCGCCTCGCGGTCACCGAGACCCGGGCCGCGCTGGCCGCCGGGCCGGCCGGCGCGATGGCCCAGTTCGCCAACCGGGGCCGGCTGCGCCGCCTGGCCGAGCGGTTCGACGCCGACGCCCACGGCGGGGCGGTGCTGCTCGGCCTGGGCGGCACGGTCGTCATCGCGCACGGCTCGGCCCGGGCCCGGGCCATCACCCGGGCCTGCCTGCTGGCCCGGGACCTGGCCCGGGCCGGGATCACCGGGCAGGTCGGCCAGGCGGTCGCCGGGTCGCCCGGCCAGCGCCCTGTCGTGAACGGCCCGTGGCGACGGCCCCGTGGTGAACGGCCCCGTGGTGAACAGCCCTGTGGTGAACAGCACCGTCGTGAACCGCTCAGGCGGTGGCCAGCGGGTCGGCGCCGTCCCAGGAGCCGGCGGACGCGTACGGCACGAACCGGGCGAAGCATTCCTCGCCGAACCAGCCCTCCTTGCGGGTGCGGGTGATCACCGCCGCGTGCGAGCCCCGGTGCGTACGCGAAGCCGCGCACCGCACCAGTGTCCCGCCACAGGCTGAACGTCGCCTGCCGGGCGAGCGGCCACTCGCCGATGCCCACGGCGCGCAGGCATCCGTCCGCGCCGCGCGAGGGCCTGGTCCACCGCGGGTACCGCGCGGTAGAAGCGGACCAGCCGCCGGGGCCGGATCGCCGCCCGGGTCAGCACCGCCACCCGCTGGCCGGGCGCCACCGCCTGGGCAGTCATGCCCTCGAACGGGTCGCGGCCGCCCCACTGGCCGTGCCCGCCCGCGTAGCCGAGCCGGACCGTCCAGGTTTCGCTGGCCATCGGACCGCCACTCGGCCGCGATGGGCGAGTCCGCCAGGAAGCGATCCAGGGCCGCCTCGTCCTGCCACACGGCGAACATCGCCCAGCGGCGCAGGTCGGCGCTCAGGCTCATCGCGTTGCCCCGCGCGGTGCCGAGCAGCCGCCAGAACCGCAGCCCGGTCGGTCCGGGCCAGCACCGGCCGGTCGAACGCCATCCGGCTGATCGCGCGGCTGGCGTGCTCGCGCGGGTATCTGGTGAGGTGAAAAGAGGCGATCATGATTGACTCCTGGGTCGCGGCCGTGGTCGGCGGCTACCTGCTGGGCTCGATTCCGGTCGCGGTGCTGGCCGGCCGGGCCCGGGGCTTCGACCCACGCCAGGTCGGCGACCAGAACCCGGGCTTCTGGAACATGAAGGACCAGCTGGGCTGGTCGGGCGCCGTCCCGGTGCTGGCCGGGGACACGCTGAAGGGCACCGCGGCCGGGCTGCTCGGCCTGCTGCTGGCGCCCACGGCGATCCTGGCCGGCGCCTGGGGCCGGGCCAGGGCGGCCGGGCACCCGGGGGCGTGGCCCTGGTGTACGCGGCCGTCGCGGCGGCCATGATCGGCCACGCCTGGCCCGTCTTCGCCCGGCTGCGCGGCGGCCGCAGCGTGCTCACCTTCGCCGGCGGCTTCGCGGTCATCTGCCCGCCCGCCTTCGGCCTGGGCATCGCGCTCTGCGCCGGGGTGGCCCTCCTCCCGCGCTCCTTCGCGATCGGCGCGCGGGCCGGCGTGTTCGCGGCCCCGTTCCTGCAATTGATCTTCACCCCGGCCCTGGAGGTGGCGGCCACGGGCGCGCTGATGTCGCTCATCGGGGTGCGGTTCGCGATGGCCGCGCTCGCCGCCCGGCACCGGAGGCAGCCGCCCGCGCCCGGACGCACCGTCCCCGGCCCGCCGGCGATCGATCCGGACGGCCGGCGCCGGCGGCCGGCTCCGCCGGACGCCGCGGGGCACCGGATAGCGGCGGCCCCGCCAGGACCGCACCGGCCGAATAGTCCCGCCCGTCATCCGGATGAGCGCGGCCACGTCGGCCAGCGGCGAGAAGTACAGTCCCGGCCCGGGCGACGCGTAGCAGCCGCGCAGCGGGATCAGCAGGGACACCCGCAGCGCGAGCAGGCCCAGGTCCAGCGCGGTGGGCCGCCCGGCGGCCAGCCGGGCCAGCGGCAGCGCCGTGGTGAGCGCCGAGCACCGCCAGGTCGGCGGCCTGGCCGGCCGGGCTGGTCACGTCCGCCATCGGCAGCGACCGGCCCCATTCCCGCCACACCTCGGCCATGGACGCGTGCATGTCCACGTCCAGCAGGTCACGCCCGTCGAGAAAGCCGATCCGCCAGCCCCGCCGGGCCAGGTCCCGGGCCAGCGCGATGTCGTCGGTGAGGTGCCCGCGGACCGGCGCGAAGCCGCCCGCGGCGGCCAGCCCGGCCCGGCGGGCCAGCAGGCACTGCCCGTTGACCACCACGCGGCGCCGGGCGGGCTGGCGGGCCGGCCCGATCGGGCCGAACCGGTAGACCAGGGTGGCCAGCATGGCCGCGTGCAGGCCTTGTTCGGCTGCGCTGTCGCAGATGAACCGGGGGCCCGCGCTGACCAGGTCGAAAGGCCCCCCGGCGGCCGCCGTGACCAGCGCCGCCGCCAGGCCGGGCCGGGGCCGCGCGTCGGCGTCCAGGGTGAGCACGTACTCGCCCGACGCCACCTCCAGGCCCTGCTGCAGCGCCCACTGCTTGCCGACCCAGCCCGGCGGCAGCGGGCGGCCGGGGATGACCCGGGCCCCGGCCCGGGCGGCCACCGCGGCGGTGCCGTCCGTGGACTCGTCGTCCACCACGATCACCTCGCTGACCCCCGGGTCGGCGAGGGCCGCGATCACGCACGGGCCGATCCGCGCCGCCTCGTCCCGGGCCGGGATGACGGCCGACACCGTGGTCCCCGCGGGCAGCGGCGCGCCGGCCCGCAGCGGCGGCCGGCATGTGGCGGCCCCGGGCCAGCCGGGTCGCCACCACGGCCGCGGCGGCCGCCTGCGCCGCCGTGAGCAGCTTCATGGTCAGATCCTCCCCGTGGCGAGATCCTCGGTGACCAGATCCGCCACGATGCGCGACCCGATGACGACCAGGGGCAGTCCGCCGCCCGGGTGCACCGACCCGCCGACCAGGTACAGCCCGGCCAGCGGGCCCCGGTTGCCCGGACGGCGGAACGGCGCCAGCCTGCCGTTGTGCGAGGTCCCGTAGATCGAGCCCAGCCAGCCGTCGTAGCGGCGCTCGAAGTCGGCCGGGGTCAGCGTCTCGGTGAACAGCACCCGGTCACGCACGCCGAGGCCCGCGGCGTCCAGCTTGTCCAGCAGCAGTTCCGCGTAGCCGGCGGCGGACCGGCCCCAGTTCCCGGGGCTCCCGGCCGGGACGTTGACCAGCAGGGTCAGGCCCTCGTGCCCGGGCGGGGCGGCCGCCGGGTCCTGGGCCGCCGGGCAGCCCACGTAGATCGTCGGGTCGGCGGGCGGCCGGCGGCGGTCGAAGATGTCCGCGAACTCCGCGCGGTAGTCCGCGGAGAAGATGACGTTGTGGTGGGCGAGCCCGGAGGTTCGCCCGCGGAGCGCGGCCAGCACCAGGAATCCCGAGGAGGACGGCCCGATCCGGGCGATCCGGCGGCGCATCGCCCGGGACGGCCAGAGATCCCGGTACAGCCGGGCCGAGTCCGCGCCACAGACCACGATGTCGGCGGGCACCCGCTCGCCGGCCACCAGCACCCCGCCCGACCCGGCCGCGAGCGGCCCGCCCGTGGAAGGCCCGCGGCGGGCCGCCCGTCCGCCGTCAGGACCTGGGACACCGTGGCCCCGGTGTGCACCACCACGCCCAGATCGGCCAGCAGCCGGGCCAGCGCGTCCCGCAGCCGGGCCAGCCCGCCCTCCACGTACCAGGCCCCCCGGGCGTGCTCCAGGTACGGGATGCATCCCACCGCCGCGGGCGCCTGGTACGGCGAGGAACCCGAGTAGGTCGCGTACCGGCACGCGTACTGGATCAGGCGGGGATCGGTGAAGAAGCGGCCCGCCAGCCCGGCCAGCGTCTGCCCGGGGGCGCTGGCGAACAGGTCGGACAGGCTGGCCTGGCGGCGGGCCAGCCCGGGCAGGTCCAGCGGGCCGGACAGGAACGCCCGCTCGCTCGCCGCCCAGCACCGTTCCCCCCACTCGAAGTAGCGCTGCCAGGCCTGGCCCTGCCCCGGCGAGAACCGCTCCACCTCCGCGGCCATCGCCCCGGGATCGCTGCGCGCGTCCAGGACGCTGCCGTCCGCGAAGCGATACCGGCACACCGGGTCGACCTCGGTCAGGGTCACCAGCTCGTCCAGCTTGCGGCCTGCCTCCGCGGCGAGCGCGCCGAACAGGTCCGGGAGGGTCAGCAGGGACGGGCCGAGCCCGAACGCGAAGCCGTCCCGGCGCCGCTCGGTCAGCTTGCCGCCCAGCTCATGGCGGCGCTCGAACAGCTGGACCCGGTGTCCCCGGGCGGCCAGCCGGATCGCGGTGGCCATGCTGCCCACCCCGCCGCCGATCACCACGACATCACTCATGGGCGCTGCGTTCCTCCGGCTGGCTGCGGGCCCGGCGGGCCCAGGCCAGCGCGGCCGGGATGCCCATGCCCAGGGCCCCGGCCAGGGCGATCTCCCGGCCGTGGTGGAAGATCACGGCAAATCCCACCGTTTCCATTACGCCCATCACGGTGTAGGTGGTGAGCAGCCCGGGGTGGTGGGGCGTAAGCTGCGATGATCTTGGCCTGAGCAGGCCGTCGAACACCGCCATCAGCGCGGCGGACACCAGCAGCCAGCCAGCGAAGTTGCTCAGCGGCACGCCCTGGTACGGGCCCGGGTGGGCCCAGCGCCAGAACCCGTTGCGGATCATCTGCGGATCCAGGAACAGGTCCCACGCGGTCAGCGCGACGGCGCCCGCGGCGATCCGGCCCGCGCGGCTGCGGGCCAGCGTGGCTCCCGACCGCGTACCCAGGCAGCCCCATCGCGGCCCAGGCCAGCGGGACCACCAGCGGCACGGTCCCCGCGGCCGGGCGCAGCAGCCCGGTGTAGTGGTAGGCCCCGAACGGGAACCCGGTCCTGGTCCCCGCCCACTCCGCGGCCAGGCCCAGCGCGAACGCGGCCGCGGCCGCGCTGGCGCGCGCGGCCAGCCCCAGCCGATGGCGGTGAACGACACGCTGGCCACGGCCAGCAGCGCGACGATCAGCGAGACGAAGATCTCCAGGTGACCGGCCCGGGACGAGACCACCTGGGCCACGGCCATGGCCGCGAGCGCGGCCCAGCCGGTCACCGCGGCCGCGCGGGGCGGCTCGCGGGCCGGGCCTGGTTTGTCCGGCGGCCCGGGGGCGGAGTTGAATAGCGGTCCGGGCGCCCGGACCTGGCCGGGGATTACCGGCGGCGTGTGGTGGCATAAGTCACATCAGGAAGGTCATGACAGACACAGTCGGTTTCAGTGTGGGAGCGGTGGCCCGCCGTCTCGGGGTGGCGCCGTCTACCCTGCGCACCTGGAACCGGCGGTACGGGATCGGCGCCCGCGAACTCAGCCCGGGGCGGCACCGGCGCTACACGGCGGAGGACATCACCCGCCTCGAGCACATGCAGAAGCTGATCCTCCGCGGCGCGGCCCCGGCTGATGCCGCCCGCGCCGCCCTGACCGCGCCGGTGCCCGGGCCCGGCTGGCCGATGGCGGCCCCGCGGCCGGGGCAGCGGACGGGACGGCCAGCGGGGAGCCCGGCGGGCGGGCGACCGCCGTGCTGGAGCGTGAGGCGGCCTGGCCTGGGCCAGCGGGGTCCGGGCCAGCGGTCCGGGCCGGGCGGAGGCCGGGCCGCGGGCGGCCCGACGGGCGCGGCCCGGACGGGGCTCCCGGCGAGGGGTTCCCGGCCGCGCGGCCCGGGCCCGGGTCATGGCTCCGGAGGCCAGCGCCTGGCCCTGCCCGGCGCGTCGGCCGCGGCCCGCGGCCTGGCCCGCGCCGTGCTGGCCCTGGACGAGAAACGGGCCAGCGAGACCATCCGGGCGACCCTGACCCGGGACGGCAGCGTCCGCACCTGGGAAGACCTGCTGGTACCGGTGCTGTCCGGCCTGGGCACCCGGTTCGAGCACACCGGCGACGGGCGTGGAAGCCGAGCACCTGCTGTCGGTGGCGGTCATCGCCGCGTTCTCCCGGCGCGCCGCTGACCTGCCCGGCCAGGTGCAGCACCGGGCGGTGCTGCTCGCCTCGGCCGAGGATGAGCAGCACAGCCTGCCGCTCCACGCGCTCGCGGCGGCCCTGGCCGAGCAGGGTATCGACAGCCGGGTCCTCGGCTCTGACCTGCCCTACTTCGCGCTGGCGGCCGCCGTCCGGCGCACCGGCCCGGGCGTGGTCTTCCTGTGGTCCCAGGCTCGCGGCCACCGGCGATCCGGCCGCGCTGCCTGACCTGTCCCCGCGCCGCCCGGGCGCGCGGCTGATCCTCGGCGGCCCGGGCTGGGACTCGGGCCGCATCCCGGCCGCGGCCCGGCTCGTCGGCACCCTGCCCGACGCCCTGTCCGAAGTCGTGGCGGCCCTCGGCTACTGAGTTCAGCCGCACCGCTCCTCCTCCGTGCGCTACCCGGGCCGGTCTCTTCCGGCCCGGTTTGCCGCCTGGCCCGGCTGTCGCCCGGGCCTTCCCGCCGCCCGCCCATCCTGGGCCTGGGTAACGGCTCCCGTGTTTCCCGGCTCACCTGTCTTCGGCGGCGGTGGCGTCCTCCGGTTGCGCGCAGCCGCATTGTCGGCTATGAATAACTTTTGAAGCGGTTTTGAGGACGGCGGCTCACCCAGGACCTGGGGGGCGCCGAACCGGGAAGGACGGGGGCGCGGCGTGCGCGCAGACAAGATCAGGGAACTCGGGGTCCGGCTGGCCGGGGCCCATGACGACGCGTTCGGCGACTGCTACGCCGAACTCGGGCCGATCCTGCGGCGCTACCTGCGCGGCCGGGTCCCGGACGCGGACATCGACGACGTGGTCCAGGTGGTGTTCGTGGAGGTGTGGCGGTTCCGCAGCCGCTTCGACCCGTCGCGGAGCCTGGAGGCGTGGGTGCTCACCATCGCGCGCAGGCGGGCGATCGACCACCTGCGTTCCCGGCGTCGTGACACGGTGCCGCTGGAGGACGCCTTGTCCATGGCCGGGCCCGATGGGCGCGACATCGCCAGCCGGGTCGAACGGACGCAGGACATGCAGGTGGCCCTGGCCCGGCTGCCCGACCTGCAGCGGGAGGCGATCGAGATGGCCTACTACGCGGATCTGACCCAGCGGGAGATCGCCGAGCGGCTGGACGTGCCGCTGGGAACCATCAAGGCCCGGACCGCGCGGGGCCTGCGCCGGCTGGGCGCCCTGATCGCCTCGCCCGCGCGGTCTGATGAGTCCGGGCGCGGTCCTGGAGGACGCGAGCCGGCCTGGTCAGCCGGGTCAGCGGGGCGGTATCAGCGAGCCGTTGCGCACGGCTTCCGCGGCCAGGACGCCGAACAGGTAGAAGTACGCCGCTTCCTCGTCGTCGAAGGAGCGCACCTCGTGCCGGGAGCCATCGGCCGCGCTGAAGACCTCGAACCCTTCCTCGGTCCGCAGCAGGCACATCGCGCCGTCGGATTCCTGCTCCAGCGCGTAGGCCGACCGCGGGATCGCGGCCAGGTCCGCCAGCTCAGAGAAGATCGCCCGGGTAGGAACCCGCTGCTTGCGGGCGGACCGCCGGCCGGGCTTCGGCGCCTGCCGCCTGCGTCCCGGGCCCGGTGCGGCGGGGGCGTCGAGCATCCCGTCCGGGCCGGCCATGCCATTCCAGCTGGCCATGCCGTGCCCGTTCGTGCCGGCCACCGTCCCGGGCGCGCCGTTGCCGTTCCAGTTCCCGGCGGGGGCGGGGGGCGGGGCGCCGGTGCGGTTCCAGCCGCCGGTGTCAGCGGGCGACCCGTCCCGGTTCCAGCCGCCGGTGTCGGCCGGGGTGGTCCGTTGCGGTTCCAGTTCCCGGCGGGGGCGGGGGCGGGCAGCGGGGCGCCGGTGCGGTTCCAGCCGCCAGTGTCAGACGGCGAGCCGCCCCGGTTCCAGCTGCCGGTGTCGGCGGGCGACCCGTTGCGGTTCCAGCCGCCGGTGTCGGCGGGAGAGCCGTTGCCATTCCAGCCGCCCGGGCCGGCGGGGCCGGGCGGCGGGATCCCGTTGCCGTTCCAGCTCCCGGTGCCGGCCGGGGTCCCGTTGCCGTTCCAGGCGCCGGCCGGCGCCATGGCGGGCTCGCCTGGGTAGCCGGCTCCGCCGTCCCGGCCGCGCGGGTCCGGGCCAGCGGGGGCGGGCGCCGGCGGCCACTGCGGCGAGCCGTAGGGATAGGACGGCATCGGCTGCGACCCGTTCACCGGCCCGCGGCGGGGCAGGTTCTTTTCCGCTTTCTCCTCGGTCAGCCCGGTCACCTCCTCGCGCGGGGTCAGCAGCTCGTACACGCCCCGGTCAACCTGCCAGTAGCCGAGTTCGCGGGCCCGCCGCCCGTCCTGGCCGAGGTAGGCGATGTGCAGCCGGTCGCCGAGGTCATCGAGCACCAGGCAGGGATCCCCGTGGAAGCTGCCCACCGGCCGCGACTCCCAGAGCACGTCCACCTCCGCCCTGATCACGTGCTTGCGCCAGTGCCCTGGAGCAGGCTCGAAGCCCAGTTCCTCCGGAGGCGGGCACGCGGCGAACAGGACCACATCGGAATTCGACGGGCCGACTCCTACTTCGTACGGCACCCCCCGGTACGTCGCCATCAGCCTGAAGCGCATGGCTCACAGCCCTCTCGACGGCCGCAGCCAGGACTGCCCGTCGTAGCGGGCGATGAACTCCTCCCCGCCCAGCACGATCCGGTGGATCTCCGCTCCCACCGGGACCGGTATCGGCAGCGTGTAGAACTCGGGGATGGCGGGGCGGGAGAGGCTGTTCTGGCCGTCCGCCGGGGGAGACGCCAGGGAGGAGTCCATCTCCAGGGCGAGCCAGCGCATGACATAGATCTCCGCGAGTTCGGCGGTGAAGTCTGAGCCCTCATAGCCAAGGTGGAGCGAATCATAGAAATTCGCGGGACCGTGGAAGGCACAGTCCCTGGCCCGGTACACATACCCAGCAATCACCGAGCGCCGCCCGGTGAGATAGGGCTCGACCAAGCGGGGCGGGATAACCTTTTGCATCGGCGTTCCCGGTTCGATGATCCTGACCATGTGCTCAGCCTCTGTCACACGCTCCCCTCCGGTCAGCCTTCGGTGCAGTTCAAAAGACTCTCATACGGCGATTTCACCCTCAACTGCTTCGCCTGCAGTGGGCTTTCCGGCCGGTAATGGCCGGTTCGCCGCACTCGTGCTAGGCTGTCCGGGGCAACCGTCACGCGTGACGCTGGCGGCGGCCCGGGACACCGTGGTGCGCAATCCGGGCCCGGCGCGACTGCGCCACGGCGCCACGGCACGGCCGTCAGCGCTAGAGCTTACGGGGGATCGCGCCACCCGTCTGGGTGTCACGGGAGATGGCCTAGGGTTGGGGCGTGCAAGGGCTGACCGTGGCAGAGCCGAAATTCCCCGGAGACGACGGCGCCGCCGAGCCGGCGGTGCTGGCCGCGCTGACCGCGTACGCGGCCGGTCAGGGAAGTGAGCACGCCGCGCTGACCGCGCTGGCCCGGTCCCGCCTGCTGGTGCCCGTGGTAGCCGTGCCGCGGGGGAGCAGGCCGAGGCGGATGACCAGGGCGGCGAGAAGTCCACCGAGATGGCGTTGCCCACGATGGTCGCCCCGGACGGCAGCCGCGCCATCCTCGCCTTTACCTGCCTCGATGCCCTCCAGCGGTGGCGCAGCGACGCGCGCCCGGTACCGGTCCCCGCGGCCAGTGCCTGGCTGGCCGGGACCCAGGAGGCCGACGCCGTGGTCATTGACGTGGCCGGCCCGGTCACCCTCGCCGTGGACGGCGCCCGGCTCGCCGCGCTCGCCGCGGGCCGGCCGGTCCCGCTGCCGCATCAGGATCCCGAGGTGCTGGCGGCGCTGCAGGCGGCGCTGGAGTGTGAGCCCCTGATCGTGGCCGCCGCGGTCACCACGCCTGACCAGCGCGTCACGGCTACCGGGGGCGCGGGCCACGGCCACGCGGTCAGCAGTGTCCCGGACACCCCCGGGACGCCGGTCCCGGGGGCCCCCGGGACTCCGGGCAGCCATGACGGGCCGCCAGAACCGGCCTCCCGGGTCCGGACGTACTGGATCCGGGGCTGGCCGGGGAGAGCACCGGCGTGACGCCCCCCTCGGGCGGGGCTGACCTGGCGCTGCAGGTCACGATCGCCGCCGGGTGCGACCCGGCCGCGGCCGGTGCGGCGGTGCGGCGGGCGGCGGACGCCCTGCTGGCCGCCACGGGCGACCGGCTGAGGCGCGGCGTCGAAGTATCGGTGGCCCAGGGCGGCCGGCGCTGCGGGTCGGCGTGACTGACCTGCACGAGACCCGCCCGTGGGAGGATCGGGACATGTTTCGCTGGCTGACCGCGGGAGAGTCGCACGGGCCGTGCCCTGGTGGCCATCTGCGAAGGAGTGCCCGCAGGCGTCGAGATCAGCACGGCGGACATCACCGCCGCGCTGGCCCGCAGGCGGGCCGGGTACGGCCGCGGTGCGCGGATGAAGTTCGAGCAGGACGAGGTGGAGATCACCGGGGGGACCCGGCACGGGCGCACGCTCGGCGGCCCGGTCGCGATCCGGGTCGCCAACACCGAGTGGCCGAAATGGGAGACGGTGATGTCACCCGACCCGGTCCCGGCCGAGGAGCTTGAGAACCTGGCCCGCAACGCCCCGCTGACCCGGCCCCGTCCCGGCCACGCCGACCTGGCCGGGATGCAGAAGTACGGCCACGATGATGCCCGGCCCGTGCTGGAGCGGGCCAGCGCCCGGGAGACCGCCGCGCGGGTCGCGCTGGGCGAGGTGGCCAGGCAGTACCTGAGCCAGGCGTACGGCATCGAGGTGCTCAGCCACGTGGTCGCGATCGGGCCGGTGAGCGCGCCCGAGGGTGTCGTGCCCGAGCCTGCCGACCGGGACCGGATCGACGAGGACCCGGTGCGCTGCCTGGACCCCGCGGCCAGCGCGGCGATGGTGGCGGAAATCGATGCGGCCCGCAAGGACGGCGATACCCTCGGTGGGGTCGTCGAGGTGGTGGCCTACGGGCCTGCCGCCCGGGCTCGGCAGCCACGTGCACTGGGACCGGCGGCTGGACGGGCGCCTCGCGGCGGCGCTGATGAGCATCCAGGCCATCAAGGGGGTCGAGGTGGGGGACGGGTTCACCACCGCCCGGCGCCGTGGCTCCCAGGCCCACGACGAGATCGAGCTGGCCGAGGGCGGGATCCGGCGGCGGACCAACCGGGCAGGCGGGATCGAGGGAGGCATGAGCACGGGTGAGGTGCTGCGGGTGCGGGCGGCGATGAAGCCCATCTCCACCGTGCCGCGCGCGCTGGCCACGGTCGATGTGCGCACCGGCGAGCCCGCCAAGGCCATCAACCAGCGCAGCGACGTGACCGCGGTGCCGGCGGCGGGCGTCGTGGCGGAGGCCATGGCCGCCCTGGTGCTGGCGGGGACCGCGGCCGAGAAGTTCGGCGGCGACTCGGTGGCCGAGGCCCACCGCAACTGGTCCGGCTACCTGAACTCGCTGGTGATGAAGTGACCGCCGGGAACCCCGGCACGCCGGACAACGGGCAGCCGGATCAACGGGCCAGCCGGCCGCGATCCTGATCGGGCCGCCAGGCGCGGGCAAGACCACGGTCGGCGCGCTGGTCGCCGCCCTGCTCGGGCTGGATTTCGTGGATACCGACGCGGTCATCGAGGAGGCGGCGGGCAAGCCGGTCAGCGACATCTTCGTCCAGGACGGCGAGGAGCGCGTTCCGCGCGCTCGAGCGCCGCCGCCGCGGCCCGGCTGATCGGCAGCCACCCCGGCGTGCTCGCGCTCGGCGGCGGGCGCCATCCTCGACCCCGGCACCCGCGAGCTCCTGGCCGGGCGGCGGGTTGTCTACCTGGAGACCGGGTACGCCTCGGCGGTGCACCGGACCGGGCTCGACAGCTCCGCGGCCGCTGCTCTTCGGCAACCCGCGGGCCCGGATGAAGACGCTCCTGGAGGAACGGCTCCCGGTGTATGCCGCGCTGGCCTGGATCACCGTGCCCACCGACGACCGTGAGCCCGGGGACATCGCCGGGGAGATCGCCGCGCGGCTCGCACCCGGCGGCCAGAACGGCCCCGGGCAGAACGGCCCCGGGCAGAACGGCCACGGGCAGAACGGGCACGGGCACGGGCCGGCCGCCCGCCGTCGTGAGCGTGACGCGGATCCCGGTCGGCGGCGAGCACCCCTACGAGGTGGTAGTCGGCACCGGCGTCCTGGGCGAACTGCCCTCCCTCATCGGGAAACACGCGACGTCGGTGATGGTCATCGCCCCCGAGGGCCTGGACGAGATCGCACGGCCGGTCGGCCGCGCGCTGGGGGACGCCGGGTACGACGTCCATACCGCGCAGGTGCCGGCGGGCGAGGCGGCGAAGGACATCAGCGTCGCGGCGGCGTTGTGGTCGCAGCTGGCCGCGAGCCGGATCACCCGCAGCGACGCCATCGTCGGCGTGGGCGGCGGGGCGGCCACGGACCTCGCCGGCTTCGTGGCGGCCACCTGGCTGCGCGGGGTGCGGGTAGTGCTGGTGCCGACCACGCTGCTCGCGATGACCGACGCGGCCGTCGGCGGAAAGACCGCGGTGGATATCCCGGAGGGGAAGAACCTGGTCGGGCGCGTTCCATCCGCCGGCCGGGGTCCTCGCGGACCTGACCGTGCTGGAATCGCTGCCGCGCGCCGAGTACGTGAGCGGCCTGGCCGAGGTGATCAAGGCCGGGTTCATCGCCGACCCGGTGATCCTCGGGCTGATCGAGGAGGACCCGGCCGGGGCCGATCATCCCGCACGGGGGTCACGCCCGGGAGCTGATCGAGCGGGCCGTGCGGATGAAAGCCGACGTTGTGTCCGGGGACCTGCGTGAGGCGGGGCGCCGGGAGATCCTGAACTACGGCCACACGCTCGGCCACGCGATCGAGCGTGTCGAGGCCTACCAGATCCGGCACGGCGAGGCGGTGGCCATCGGCATGGTGTTCGCCGCCGAGGTGGCCCGGCTGGAGGGCCGCCTGGACGCCGGGACCGCGGCGCGGCACCGCAGGGTGCTCAAGGCGGTCGGGCTGCCCACGGTCTACCGCGCCGATGTGTGGCCCGACCTGCGTGAAGCGATGTCAGTGGACAAGAAGGCCCGCGGCGCCCGGCTCCGGCTGGTCGTGCTGGACGGGCTCGCCCGGCCCGGGACGCTCGACGCGCCCTCCGAGGACCTGCTGCGCCGGGCCTACCGAGGAGGTGTGTGCAGGGTGAAGCAGGTACTCGTGCTCAACGGGCCAAACCTCGCCCAGCTGGGCTCGCGGGAGCCGGATGTCTACGGCACCCAGACGTTCGACGACCTGGTGGAAACGTGCCGGCTGACCGGGCGCACGCTGGATCTGCACGTCGAGGTCCGGCAGACCGACGACGAGGCCGAGATGATCACCTGGGTGCATGAGGCGGCCGTGGCGCGGATGCCCCTGGTCCTCAACCCCGCAGCGTTCACGCACTACTCCTACGCCCTGCGCGACGCGCTCGCCATGCGCACCGCGCCCCTGGTCGAGGTGCACATGACCAACCCGGCCCGGCGTGAGGAGTTCCGGCACACGTCCGTGGTGGCCGGCGTGGCGGACGGGACCGTGGCAGGCTTCGGCCTGATGTCCTACCAGCTCGCGCTCCAGGCGATCGCCGAGCTGACCGCGGTCGAGGCGGCCGCCGGGCGTGACACGGTGTCCGCGGACGCGGTGCCCGGCGAAGCCGGCCACGCCGGCTGATGGTTGACCCCGGGCGGGCGGCGGCTACCCTCAACATCACCTGAGCCGAACGGCATTCGGCTTTGGCTGCCTCGCGAAAGGCCGAGCATGCGTATCGGGATGCATATCAACTACGCCGGCGGTTTCACCGAGACGGTGACGGAGCTCGCTGACTACGAGAAGGCCGGGCTGGACATCGTGTTCGTGCCCGAGGCCTACAGCTACGATGCCGTAAGCCAGCTGGGCTTCATCGCGGCCCGGACCGAGCGGGTCGAGATCGCCTCAGGGATCTTCCAGCTGTACTCCCGGACCCCCGCGCTCACCGCGATGACCGCGGCCGGCCTGGACTACGTGTCCGGCGGCCGGTTCACCCTGGGTGTCGGAGCGTCCGGCCCGCAGGTAATCGAGGGGTGGCACGGGGTGCCCTACGACGCCCCGATCGGCCGCACCCGGGAAGTGATCGAGATCTGCCGCAAGGTCTGGCGCCGCGAGCGGCTGGAGTACGCGGGGAAGCACTACACGATTCCGCTGCCGCCCGAGCAGGGCACCGGGCTCGGCAAGCCGCTCAAGCTGATCAACCATCCCGTCCGGGAGCGGATCCCGATCATGATCGCCGCGCTCGGGCCGAAGAACGTGGCCCTGGCGGCCGAGCTGGCCGAGGGCTGGCAGCCGATCTTCTTCTACCCGGAGAAGGCGGCCGCCGCCTGGGCGGAACCGCTCGCCGCCGGCCAGGCCCGCCGCGACCCGTCACTCGGCCCGCTGGATGTGGTGGCGGCTGCCCCGCTGGCCATCGGCCCGGATGTCTCCGGGTACCTGGACCTGGCCCGGCCGATGTTCGCGCTGTACATCGGCGGGATGGGCCCGCACCGGGACCAGGGCCACAACTTCTACTACGAGCTCGCGGTGCGCTTCGGGTTCGGGGAGGTGGCCGCCCGGATCCAGGACGAGTACCTGGCGGGCCGCAAGGAGGAAGCCGCCGCCCTGGTCCCCGTCGAACTGCTCGAGGGCACGTCCCTGATCGGCCCGGAGAGCCTGGTCACGGAGCGGCTCGCGGCCATGAAGGAGGCCGGGGTGACCACGCTCAATGTCACCCCGCTGGCCGGCAGCCACGAGGAGCGGGTCCGGCTCATCGAGCAGGTCCGCGACCTCACCTCCTGACCGCCCGGCCGCGCTACGGCCTGACCGCCTGGCCGGGATGGTTACGTGCGGCTGGGCCGGGTCAGGCCGAGGAAGCGCCGCACGTCCTTAGCGTCGGTCTCCAGGGCCCGGCGGTGCGCGGCGCTGACCGGTTCCAGCAGGGTCAGCCAGACCTGTGCTCCCGTCACACCCCAGGTGCCGACGGCCCGGCCGCCCGCCAACGCGAAGGAGCGGAACATGCCGCCCCGGACGATCTCGGGTTCGTGCCGGCCCAGCACCGCCGTGCGGGACTGCCAGCCGTGCAGCAGCGGGTCGAACACGCCCAGCAGGCGGGGCGGCGGCAGGGCCGCCTCCGGCCGCGGATCCCCGCGGCCCCGGCCGGGCCTCGCGTCCTCGCCGGCGGTCCCGGCGATCCCGGTTGCGGTCCCGGCCAGCCGGACCAGGCCGTCCTCGCCCTCGTCCAGGTCGGCCCCGATCTCCCGCAGCGCCCGGCGGGCGTCGCGCAGCGGCAGCCCGGCCCACTTCGCCAGGTCCCGGTCGGTGGCGGGGGAGTGGCCGGCCAGGTAACGGCGGGCCAGCCAGCCCAGTGCGGCCCCGGGGTCCGGGTCGGCGGCGGGCGGCGCGCCCAGCCAGTCCCGGGCCAGCACATGGGCATGCTGCCTACCGATCATGGGACCGCGCACCGTAATGCCCCGGAGCGAGGTCAGGAAGAGCAGGAAGACCAGCGCCTGCCCGTCGGTCCGGACCCCCGCGGACCGCAGCCGCCCGGCCAGTTGCGCGCGGGCCAGCGGGCCGTCGCTCAGGATACGTTCGATCAGCCCGGCCGCGCGGTCCGCCTCCGCGGGCGGAATGCCTTCCTGGGCGAGCCGCCGGGTGCAGCCCGTCTCCAGCTGCGGGGTGGTGAGCCGGTGCAGCATCCAGTAGTCCGCGCTACGCACCAGGTGCAGGGTGCCGCGGTTCAGCCAGCTGATCACCAGCGACCGGTCGGTGGTGAGGGCATGATCGATGTCCGCCGCGCAGAGCCCCTGGCTGCGGACCCGGACGGCCAGCCTGGCCCCGCGCGGGTCCTGGCCCTGGATGGCTAGCAGCCGTCCGGCGACCTCCTCGGCTCGGGCCGCGGGCGGACCGGACAGCAACTGGGCGGCGGCCCGCTCGGCGGTGATCCTGAGCTGCTCCTGGGTGACACCGCCCTCGCCCGCGGCCGCACCGGCCGGGGCAGCGGATTTCGTCATCCCCCGATCCTGCCATCAGGGACCGACGGAACAGGGGCCGGCGCGGGACGGTACCGCGGACCGGCCGGACCCGGCCTGGACCCGATCCGGACCCCGACCCCGCCCTCGGCGCGGGCCCGCGGCGGCGAGTGCGAAAAGATGATCGCATGACCGAACCAGTCAGCCCGGTCCAAGTCCGGGTCGCGCGCGCCTCCGACGAGGCGCAGCTGGCCCGGCTGGACCGGATCTCTTGGTCGCCGCAGAGCGGGTTCCCGTCGGTGATGCAGCAGGCGGGCACGGTCTTCTTCCTGACCGAGAGCCCGCCGCAGGCCTTCCTGGTCGGCGAGATCGACGGCGTGGTGGTCGGGTACATCCGGCTCGGATCCCCGCTGCCACTGCCGGAGAACGCCCACGTCATCGGCGTGCTGGGCCTCGCGGTGGCGCCGGAGGCGCGGCGCAGGGGAGTGGGCACGGCCCTGCTGGCCGCGGCCGAGCAGCGCGCCCGGACCCGCGGGGCCCGCAAGATGAGCCTGCGGACGTTCAGCACCAACCCGGCGGCCATCCGGCTGTACACCAGGTTCGGTTTCGAGCGCGAGGGGCTGCTGCGGGCCGAGTTCCTCATCCAGGGCCAGTATGTCGACGACATCCTGCTGGCCAAGGACCTGACCGGCCCGGCCGCGAACGGTGCCGCGGGCCTGGCAGGCTGACCGCCGGGCAGCAGCGGGCCATCGTCGGCCTGGCCCAGGACGAGTGATACCGCGGCAATGGCATCCGGCCTATTTATGGCGTCCAATTGTTATTCGAATACGCTTCCGAAAATTTTGTTTACGTGGTATTGTTAAGGAAATCCTCGGCTATTGTCCGCGGCGTGGAAACCAGTGATCTGCCCAGCCAGACCGCCCTGATGGCCGCCGCGGCCCGGGCGGCCCACCTGATCGTAGACCGCGAGCCCGTCATCTTCGCCGATGAGCTGGCCGCCCTCCTGCTCGGCGAGCAGGCCGAGGAGCTCATCGGCTATCACCGGCTGCACGGCACGCACCTGGTGCTGTCCAGCGCCCGGGCCCAGGCGGTCTGCCGGAGCCGGTTCACCGAGGATCACCTGGCCGCCCGCGTCCGCGACGGCGTGAGCCAGTACGTGATCCTCGGCGCCGGCCTCGACTCGTTCGCCTACCGCCCGCAGCTGGACGCCGGGCAGCCGGCCGCCGGGCAGCCGGCACGCCGGGGAGCTGGCCGCCGGGGAGCTGGACGCCGGGCAGCCCGGCCCGGGGCTGATCCGGGTCTTCGAGGTCGATCACCCCGCCAGCCAGCAGTGGAAGCGCGGGCACCTCGCGGCGGCCGGGATACCCGTGCCGGACCACGTGAGCTTCGTGCCCATGGATTTCGAGCGCGACCCGCTGGCCGGCTGCCTCCGCCAGGCCGGCTTCGACCCGGACCGGCCCGCCCTGGTCAGCTGGCTTGGCGTGACCATGTACCTCACCCAGGCCGCGATCAGCCAGACCCTGGCGGAGATCGGCACGTTCGCCCCCGGCACGCAGCTCATCACCGACTACATGCTGCCCGCCGCCCTGCGTGACGAGACCGGCAACACCTACGCCGGCCTGGTCGCCCCCACGGCCGCGCAGGGCGGTGAGCCGTGGCTGACGTTCCTGGCCCCCGGCGACATGTCCGCCCTCCTGCAGACGCACGGGTTCGGCGGCGTCGAGCACGTCCGCCAGCGCGATTCGGTCCCCGCCGCCCTCTGGGACCGCACCGACTCACTCCGCCCGGCCGCCCTGTCCGTCCTGGCCCGGGCGACCCTCCGGCCGGGCGCGGGCGCGGGCTACAGTCAAGGGCATGCCTGACCTCCAGCGGGCCCGGCGGGAGCTGCTCCAGCTGACCCTGGCCGCGACCGGCGCGGACGCCGCGCTGATAACCAGCCCGGCCAACGTGCGGTACCTGACCGGCCTGGCCAGCTCCAACGCGGCCCTGCTCCTGCCCGCCGCGCCTGCGACCGGCCCGGTAATCGCGACGGACTCCCGCTACGCGGGCACCGCCCAGGAGACCTGCCCGGACCTCGACATCCTTATCGAGCGCTCCGTCGAGCCCGCCCTGGCCCGCGTGGTGGCCACCCTGGCGATACGCAGGGCTGGCGTTCGAGGCTCACGAGATGACCGTAGAGCGCTACCAGGCGTTCGCCGCCCAGGTTCCCGGGACCGGGCTAGTCCCGCTCGGCCGGGCCGTTGAGGAAATACGGATGGCCAAGGACGAGCAGGAGATCGCGCTGCTCGCCCGGGCGTGCGAGATCACCTCGCGCGCGTTCGAGCAGGTCGTGCCCCTGATCCGGCCCGGCGTGACCGAGCGCGAGCTGGCCATCGCCCTGGAGCGGGCCATGACCGACCTGGGCGCGGATGGGCTGGCCTTCGACACCATCGTGGCCAGCGGGCCGAACGGGGCCATCCCGCATCACGTGCCGGCCGGCCGCCCGTTCACGGCCGGTGACATGATCACGGTCGACTGCGGCGCCCGGTACCAGGGGTACCACGCGGACATGACCCGCACCGTCGTCCTCGGCCAGCCCGCCCCCTGGCAGCAGGACATCTACGACCTCGTCGCCGCGGCCCAGGCGGCCGGGATCGAGGCGGCCGTGCCCGGCGCCGACGTGCGGGCCGTGGACGCGGCGGCCCGCGACCTGATCGAGGGGGCCGGTCACGGCGGCCATTTCCAGCACGGGCTGGGCCACGGCGTGGGCCTGGAGATCCACGAGGCACCGATCATGGGGTACGGCCGGACGGGTACACTCGGGGACCGGGTCCCCATCACCGTCGAACCCGGGATCTATCTCCCCGGGCAAGGCGGCGTCAGGATCGAGGACACCCTGGTGGTGCGCGCTGGCACGGGGACGGCGGCACCGCAGGAGCTACTCACCACTACCACCCGGGAACTGCTCGTCCTGTAGGCCGGCCATCGGCAGCGGGGCGGGCGCACCCGCACGCAGGAGACACACAGACGTGGCCACCACGAACGACCTCAAGAACGGCATGACGCTGAACATCGACGGCCAGCTCTGGAACATCGTCGACTTCCAGCACGTCAAGCCCGGTAAGGGCGGCGCCTTCGTGCGCACCCGGCTGAAGAACATCATGTCCGGCAAGGTCGTGGACCGGACCTTCAACGCGGGCGTCAAGGTCGACGTGGCCAACGTCGACAAGCGTGAGATGCAGTACCTCTACCGTGAGGGCGACGACTTCGTCTTCATGGACACCCAGGACTACGACCAGCCGCGCATCCCCCGCCAGACGGTCGGCGGCGCCGCGGACTACCTGCTCGAGGAGCAGACCGCGACGGTCGCGTTCAACGACGGCAACCCGCTGTACGTGGAGCTGCCCGCCTCGGTGGAGCTGACCGTGAGCCAGACCGACCCGGGCGTGCAGGGGGACCGGTCCACCGGCGGCACCAAGCCTGCCACGCTGGAGACGGGCGCCCAGATCAGCGTGCCGCTGTTCATCACCACGGGCGAAAAGGTGAAGGTGGACACCCGTACGGGTGACTACATGGGCCGGGCGTGATCCGGCCGCCCGCGCCCGGACTCCCGGGGCCGCAGTCGCCTGGGCCCGGATACTCAGCGAAGCAGTCCCGTGGCCGCCCGCAGTAAGGCCCGCAAGCGGGCCCTGGACATCCTGTTCGAGGCGGAGGTCCGCGGCGAGCCGGTGCTGGACATGCTGGAGCAGCGCATCATCCAGGCCAGCCCCCCGGTGGGGGAGTACGCGATGGAACTGGTCCGCGGCGTCCAGGCGCACCGTGAGCGCATCGACGAGTTGCTGGAAGAGCATGCGGAGGGCTGGACGCTGGACCGGATGCCGATCGTGGACCGCAACGTCCTGCGCATCGGCCTCTACGAGATGTTCTGGGCCGACGATGTCCCGGACGGGGTGGCGATCAGCGAGGCAGTGCTGCTGGCCCGGGACCTGTCCACCGACGCGTCTCCGACGTTCGTGAACGGCCTGCTGGCTCACCTTCTGGAGCTGAAGCCGACGCTGATCGGCTGACGGCCGGGTAATTCTTTACAATCAAATTCTCCGCAACGAAAACCGTCACGCCGGGCTGAACTGCACCCGCAGCCCGTGCTTGCGCAGGACGGACCAGAACCAGAGGACCGAGGCGCCGATTCCGGCCAGGGTCCCGGCGACCGTGGCGACGGTCGAGAGCATGAGGAACGTGCTGGCCGGCTCGGTCCACATCATCACGCCCAGGCCCGCGGTGAGGATCAGGAAGATGCCCGACCAGAGCCAGGTCGCGCCCTGGAAGAAGCGGTGCAGGGCCGGATGGTGGGCTGGATGGCGTAGCGCCACCACCTCGGCGGCGAGCTTGGCCACGATCGGGTTGGGGCCACGGGCGGTGCGTGCGAACAGCACGAACATGGCCGCGTAGCCCAGCGGGAACTGGAGCAGGAAGATCCAGAACACGCCGGTGGCCAGGACCACGCACGGTCTGCAGGGTGAGCACGATGGCCGAGATCGTCAGCAGGCTGGGCACCGACCCGCAGGCGATCTTCCGGATCACCGCCGTGAGCCAGATGGCCAGGACGCCGGCGATGAGCCCGGCGTTCCGGCCGCCCAGCCAGGCGCCCAGGAAGTAGGCGGCGAGCGGAAGACCAAGGGACTCGCTCAAGCTCAACCCGGTGCAGCGAATGAGTCGCAGCGGCCGCGGGAGCTCCAAGTGCTCGACCATGGGGGAGAGCCTAGGCGGTGAGTCTCGTGAGTGAGACCCGTTTGGATATGGATGACCATTCACAGAGGCTCTGCTGAGGAAAACTGCAAGTAAAAGCATTGTTGCTGCAACCGGAGGCTGCCTCAGGTATATATCCGGAGACCGGCTCAGGTATCACGCGTACCTCAGGGACCGTCACGTCGGCACTGACCTCCAGCCCGCAGAACTCCCGGCCCCATGCGGGACCAGGTTGCCCGGTGCCGCCTCGCGAAACAGGTGGTACGCCCGCCTGCCGCGCAGATCTGCCGCGACGTCCCGTCCCGGCGGCGGCGCACCCGCACCGCTTCGCGGCGCAGGGCACTGGCCTAACTATTGCCCGGGAAAGAGGCTAGTAATCGCGAATTCCGCGTGGTCACCCGGGTGAATTTCGGGCTGCCAGAACGTGGGTTCCCGTCCCGGGCCCAAGCGCGGGCGGACCTGGCGGGAGTGGCGCGGGAGTGGTGCGGGAAGCACGGCGCGGGAAGCACGGTAACAAACTCACAGCATTCTCAACGGGGACTCTCAGGTTTTGCTCAGCAGATGCCCGCCCGCCGGGTAGCTCACCGCCCCCATCCCCGGTCCGCGTCCGTGGCGAGGCGGGGGATTGTCGTGGTCGCGCACTAGATTGGACCCGACCGTGAGCGAGGAGGGGCCGTGGCCAGCGAACGTCGTGGCGGAGGGCTAGAGGTGCCGCCCGGGACGGGCGCGCCCGGGATAGGCACGCCCGGGATAGGCACGGCGCAGCGGTGGAACCGGTACGACGACGCGCGGACGGCCGTCATCCGGGAGGTGCTGCGGGCCGTCGTGACCAGGCTGGTCGCCGACACCGGCCGGTCGCGGCTGGACATCGTGGACGCCGGCGGCGGGACCGGCGGCTCCGCGGTCCCGCTGGCCGGGCAGGGCCACACGGTGACCGTGATCGACCCCAGCCCGGATTCGCTGGCCGCCGCGCAGCGCCGGGCCGCGGAGATGAACGTGCAGCTGCGGGCGGTCCAGGGCGACGTCGGTGACCTGGTCGCCGTCGTCGGGGAGCAGGGCGCTGACCTGGTGCTGTGCCACAGCGTCCTGGAGTACGTGGACTCACCGGCCGCCGCCATGACCACCGTGGCCAGCGTGCTGCGGCCCGGGGGCGCGGTGAGCGTGCTGGCTACCAGCGCGGTCGCGGCGGTCATCCACCGGGCCCTGGCCGGGCGTTTCGATGAGGCCCGGCGGTTGCTGGCCGCGGCCGGTGACACGGCGGCCACGGCTGATGACGGGGTGGGGCCACGCCGGTTCACCCTGGCCGGGGTGACCGGCCTGATCGAAGAGGCCGGGCTGCGGCCGGGCGCCGCGCACGGGATCCGGGTCTTCACCGACCTGGTGCCGGGTTCCTTCGCGGACGTGGACCCGGGCGCCGCGGACGCGCTGCTGGCCCTGGAGCAGGCTGCCTCCGTCCACCCGGCCTTCCACGACTTCGCCGCCCAGTTCCACGTGCTCGGGTACCGATGACCCGCGGCGCCCCGGGCCACGGACCGGCCTTCCCCGACGGCGAGCGGGGGGCCGCAGAGCAGCCGGCGGCCGCAGAGCAGCCGGGGGCCGGAGGGGAGGCGGCCGGGGCTGGGCCGGAGGACAGCGGCTGCCGCATCCTGCACGTGGACATGGATGCCTTCTACGCCAGCGTCGAGATCCGCGACCGTCCTGACCTGGCCGGGCAGCCGGTGATCGTGGGCGCGACCGCCAGCCGCGGCGTGGTCCTGTCCGCGTCCTACGAGGCGCGGGCGTTCGGGGTGCACTCGGCCATGCCGGTGACCCGGGCCCGGCGGCTGTGTCCTCAGGCCGTGTTCATCCCACCCCGGCATCACGCGTACGCGGCCGTGTCCAAGGAGATCATGGAGGTCTTCCGGTCGGTCACCCCCGAGATGGAGCCACTCGCGCTCGACGAGGCGTTCCTCGACGTGTCCGGGGCCATCCGGCGGCTCGGGCCGCCCGCCCGCATCGGCGCGCTGATCCGGGCCACGATCGCCGAGCAGCAGGGCATCACCTGCTCCGTCGGCGTGGCCCCGTCCAAGTTCATCGCCAAGCTCGCGTCCACCCGCTCCAAGCCCGACGGGCTGCTCATCGTGCCCGCCGACGGTGTCCTGGATTTCCTGCACCCGCTGCCGGTGGCGGCGCTGTGGGGCGTGGGGGAGCAGACCGGGCAGGTGCTGGCCCGGCTCGGTCTGCGCACGGTGCGGGACCTCGCGGAGCTCCCGGTCGGCACCCTGCAGCGGGAGCTGGGCCCGTCGCTGGGCGCGCACCTGGCCGCGCTGGCCTGGGGGCGGGACGAGCGCCGGGTGGTGAGCAGCACCCCGGAGAAGAGCATCGGCGCGGAGGAGACGTTCGCCAGCGACATCGACGACCCGGAGGTGATCCGCCGCGAACTGCTCCGCCTGTCCGGGCGGACCGCGCGCGGCCTCCGCTCGGCCGGGGCCCTGGCCAGGACCGTGGTGATCAAGCTCCGGCTGGCCAACTTCACCACGATCACCCGATCACGGACGCTTCCCGAGCCCACCGACGTGGCGCGCACCATCTACGCCACCGCCTGCGCCCTGTACGGCGCCGCCGGGCTGGATTCCCGCGCCCGGCTCCGCCTGGTCGGGGTGCGCACGAGTGGCTTGGTGCCCGCCTCCCGCGCGGCCACCCAGCTGGCTCTCGGGGAGCGGCCGGCCGGGTGGCGCGACGCCGAGCGCGCCCTGGACCGGATCAGCGGTCGGTTCGGCGCCGACACGGTCCGGCCCGCCGCGCTGGTGACCGGACAGCGCGATGAGCCGTCCTCCGGAATGTCAGCCGGATCACATTCCCGGGCGCCGGGCGACCCAGACCGGCGCCCGCCCGAAGAGCCGTCCCGGCGCCCGGCCGCGGAATCGGCCCGGCGCCTTCCCGGGGAAGGCTGATATACTGTGCCTTACGCGGATCTAATTCGAATTTGCTTTTGGCTGGAATCCGGCTCGCCGGGCAGGCGGCTGCGGCACGCGCCAGAGGAGGTCCGGGGTGCAGGAGGGGGCCAGAAATCCTTTACCCTCCCACTACCCTTCCACCCAGAGCGGCCGGACTCGTATTCTGGAAGAAGAACCCTGGACCGTGAGATGAACTCATCGCACCCGTCCCCGCGCGCGAGGTTTCATGGGAGGCGCCGTGCCGCTGTCTGAGCACGAGCAGCGTCAGCTCGATCAGATCGAGCGTGCGCTCTATGCCGAGGATCCGAAGTTCGCGCAAGCGGTGCGCGCGAAGGATCCGCGGGTGCACTACAAGCGCCGGGTGGTCGAGGCGGCGATCGGCTTCCTGCTCGGCGTAGGCCTCCTGCTGGCCGGCGTGATCTCCAAGCTGACCCTGATCGGCGTGGCCGGCTTCGTGGTCATGCTCGCCTGCTCGATGTGGGCCCTGTCCAGCTGGCGCCACATGTCCGGTGGCACCACCGGGCGGCCTGGCCCGGCGCGTGACCGCCGCACCGGGAACCCGCCGGCGGGTTCCCGGTCCCGGTTCATGGAACGGCTCGAGGAACGCTGGCGTCGCCGCCAGGAACGGGACCGGTAAGCCCGGCTCGACCGGGCTGAGCCTGGCGGCTCCACCCGGGCGAGCCTGTCCTCCGGGCAGGCGGTCCCGTGGCCTGAGGGCCCTGCTCAGGTGGCCCAGGCTCAGTGACCCGGGCCCAGTGACCCGGGCCCAGTGACCCGGGCTCAGGCCTCCCGCGTCTTGCGGTCGGCCCGCGGGCCCCGGCGCGACCAGGCACCCGTCCGGTGCGCGGCCACGTCCATCCAGCTGAACACGTCCAGCGCGTGCTGCACGCCCGCGCGGGCCGGCCGCAACGACGAGGGCGGCAGCAGCCGGGCGCGCCAGCGCACAGTCCGGCCGGAGCCTGCAGCCACCTCGCGCCGGACCAGATCGGTGTCAGCCCGCAGCGTGGCCGAGTCCGCCGGGTCCCGGGCGTACCGGGCCCGCTCGGTGGCGTGCACGATCCGGGTCAGGGCGGCCGCCGCACCAGGGCTGAGCCGCAACGTCCCGGCCAGCCGGGTCCCGAGGGCGCGCGGCGACTCACTCGCCAGCCAGGCCACCTGATGATCGGTCAGGTTATCCAGCAGTTCCAGCCAGGCCGCCTGGGCCCGCTGCCGGTCGTTCGCCGCCCGCGACCAGCGCCGCCGCCGGGTCAGCGACCTGGCCAGACGGGGGGTGACGAGCAGGAGGGCGATCACCGCCACGATGATCAGCCAGATCGATCCGGAACGGCTGACGCTCACGCCCCCTGCGCCTCCCCGGGCGCTGAGGTGCCCGAGCTTGGCCAGGGCGCCGGAGTCGCCTGGCGTGGCGTGGGTCTGCGGCACCGAGGCCGCCGGGGCCGGCACGTTCTGGGACCCGCCCGGGGTGTTGATCTGCGGCGGCAGCGTGTAGGCGGGCTGGATCGCGGTGGCCTGGCCGTCAGACCCCGCGGGGGTGGGCTCGAAGCGCAGCCAGCCAGCGCCCTGGAAGTACAGTTCCGGCCACGCGTGGGCGTCGCTGGTCCGGACATCCCACCGGTCGTGCCCGATCGACGACCCTTCCGTGTACCCCACCGCCACCCGGGAGGGGATGTCGAGCAGCCGGGCCAGCACGGCCATGGCGAAAGCGAACTGCTGGCAGTAACCGCGCCGGTCCTTGGTCAGGAAGTTGACCAGCGCCTTGGCCGTATCCGGCTCGTGCACGTGGAGGCTGTAGGTGAACCTGCCCGGATGGGTGAACCAGCGCTGCAGGGCCACCGCTTCGCCGTAGAGCGTGGTCTGCCCCTGGACGATCCGCTGGGCCAGCTTGCTCAGCGGCAGGAAGGCCGACGGGACGTTGAGGTAATTGGTGTCGATGCCGCTCGGGATCACGCCGGACTGCTCGAGCTGCTGTTCGCTGGGGGAGACCTCGCGGCTGGTCACCGTGTAGCTGAGTCCGGAGAGGTTCTGCCCCGAGAACATGGTGAGCGTGCGCGGGTCGGCACGCCAGTCCCCGTTCACGCTGACCGTCCGGGCCGGGTACGGCAGCGGCAGGAAGCTGGCCTTGCCTGCTCCGGTGGTCAGCCCCTTGGCCAGAGTGATCCTGGTGCGCTCGGGGGAGCTGCTGGTGTCCCGGCTCAGTCCCGGCGTGGCCGGCAGCTTCCCGTCGTGGACCAGCAGGCCCCCGGCCGGGGCCAGCGTCCAGGTGCTGGAGGTGAGATTGCTCAGCACGTACACCTGGAGATACTGCGGGTCCAGATCGGTCGTCCGGTAGGTGAGCACGTGCACGGGGTTCTTGCGCTGCAGTTCGACGTTCATCTGCACCAGCGGGTCGGGCAGGGTGACCAGTTCCTCGCCACCGCCGCCCCCGCCGGAGAACAGCTTGTGGTCGCGCAGCCCCGGCACCAGCAACGGGACGAAGAGGGCGATCACCACCGCCGCCACCCCGATCCGCCGGCCGGCGGCGGCGAGTTCCCTGGTGTTCGGGGTGCCTCGCACCGCGCCCGCCGGGTCCTGGCCGCGGTGCCATACGGTGACCAGCCGCCCCCACAGCCGCAGCCGTTCCCGGGCGTCCACGGCCAGCATGGCCAGGTAGCCCGCCATTCCCACGCCGAACACGGTCATGGCCCCGAAGACACCCTGGTGCGCGCTGGTGGTGAGCGGTATGCAGAACAGCACCAGCAACGGCAGCCCGGCCACGGCCGGCCTGCGCAGCCGCACCGCGAGCAGGTCGGTGGCCACCGCCGCCGCGCCGATGCCGGCCACGGTCAGCAGCAGGATCCCGTGCCCGGCCGGGGCGGGCGGTGCGAACCGCGCGGTCTCGTCCAGCCCGAAACGGGCCAGCCGCCACAGCTGGCGCAGGGAGGCGGCCGTCGGGATGAGCCGGCCCAGCGACTGAGCGCTGGAGAACAGCAGGTTCAGGTACAGCAACAGGGCCGCCAGGCCGGCCGCGGCGCCGAGCACCCACGGCACTGCCCGCAACCTGGTCAGCGCCCCGGCCAGGGCGACTACCGCCACCGCCCCGGCGCCCTCCCAGAACCACAGCCAGCCGGACACCAGCGGGTAGAGCGACAACGAGGCCGCGGCCACGGCCACGGCCGCGGCGATGGTGAGACGCTGGCTCACCGGTCGGCCCCCGCCCGGAAGCGGCCATTCTCGTGACCGGGCGCGCCGAGCAGCCCGGAGGAGGCGCGCAGCCGCTCCCAGGCCGTGGTGAGCGGGGTATCGGCCGTGATCGTGGTGACCCGCCAGCCCGCCGCCCGCAGGATCCCGGCGGGTACGCCCGTCTCGTCCGGCTGGCCGTCGGCCGCGCGGCGGCCGGCCCAGGTGGACACGGCGAGCAGCAGCGCGATCGCCGGCCCGGCGTCCCGGCGCCCCGCGGCCAGCCTGCTGGCTTCCTGTGCCGACAGCTGCCCGGCCACGACCACGAACAGCCCGCCGGTGCCGCCGGGCACGAGGTCCATGCCGCGGGCCAGCCCGGACCCGCTGGACTGCTTGATGACGGCGAGCGAGTCAAGCAGGGAATCCTCGAAGGAGCCCGGGGCGGTGGCCGGCCCGGTGTCGGTGACCAGCTGCCCGTCGATCCCGCTGCGGGCCAGGTGGACGCCGATGGACGCGACGGCGCTGGCCGCGTACTCGAACGAGGAGCCCGCCCCGGCGCCGCTGTGCGCCCGGGCCCGGGTGTCGAGCAGCAGGACCGCCCGGTTCCGCCAGCGCTGTTCCTCCCGGCGGACCATGAGCTCGCCGTGCCGGGCGGTGGACCGCCAGTGCACCCGGCGCAGTTCGTCCCCGTCCCGGTACGGACGCGGGATGACGTCGTCCTCGCCGGCCGTGTCCGCGGTCCGGGTGTGGCCGCCGCCCTCCCCGCGCCAGTTCCCGGCCAGCGGCATGCTCGGCAGCGGGACGATGGCCGGCGTCACCACCAGCGTGCTCCGCGCGGCGAACGCCCGGGTGAGTTCCACCAGGCCGAAGGCGTCGGCCACCCGCACCTGCAGCGGCCCGATCGTGTACTTGCCCCGGGTGCCGGACTGGATGGGGTACGTCAGCTCCCGCGAGCCACCCTGCTCGATCCGTTCCAGCACGAAGCGCGGCCTCGTGCCGAGCGAATAGGGGAGGGCGTCCTCGGCCAGCAGCAGCCCGGTGGGCAGCCGGGAGATGTTCTCCAGCCGCAGTGAGACCACCGCGTTCTGTCCTGCGGGCACCCGCGGCGGGCTGATCTGCCGGGCTGACCGGATCCGGTAGCGGGCCCGGCTGGTCGCGAGCGCGGCCAGCAGCGGCAGGGCCACCAGGACGATGCCGATGCTCAGCAGCGCCCGCTCGCCGAGACCAAGCCCGAACGCCCCCGCGGCCACGCCAGCCGCGAGGAATGACTTCCCACGTGTGGTCAAACCGGCGAACAGCGCCCGCATCCTGGCCCTTCCTCCGCCCCGTTGTCCTAACTTACGTCAGGAACCCGCCACCGGTTCGGACGGCAGCGCAGCCCGGGGCCCAGCGCATCCGGCCCAGCGCATCCGGCTCAGCGCATCCGGCTCAGCGCATCCGGCTCAGCGCATCCGGCTCAGCGCATCCGGCTCAGCGCATCCGTGCGCGGCAGCGGGCGTCTGCTCGACGATGCCCGCCACCACCCGGTCCGGCAGCTGGCGCTCCACCATGGCTTCGGCGGTCGGCAGCAGGCGGTGCGCGAGGACCGGTCCGGCCAGGGCCTGCACGTCGTCCGGGATGACGAAGTCCCGGCCGTCCAGGGCCGCCCGGGCCCGGCTGGCCCGGAGCAGGTGCAGCGTGGCGCGCGGGGAGCCCCCAGCCGCAGCTCGGGAGCGGAGCGGGTGGCGCTGACCAGGCTGATGACGTACTGCTTGAGGGCCTCGGCCACGTGCACGCGGCGGACCGCGGCGATCAGGTCCCGCACGTCGCTGGCCGAGGCGACCGGCTCCAGCGAATCCAGCGGCGAGCTGGACCCGTGCAGGTCCAGCATGGCCAGCTCGGCCTCGGTGCTCGGGTAGCCCATGGAGATCCGCGCCGTGAAACGGTCCCGCTGGGCCTCCGGCAGCGGGTAGGTCCCCTCCATCTCCACCGGGTTCTGGGTGGCGACGACCATGAACGGCCTTTCCAGCGGGTAGCTGGTGCCATCCACCGTGACCTGGCGCTCCTCCATGCACTCGAGCAGGGCCGACTGGGTCTTCGGGGACGCGCGGTTGATCTCGTCCCCCACGACGATGTTCGCGAAGACCGGGCCCGGCTTGAACTCGAACTCCCGGTGTTCCTGGTTGAACGCGCTGACCCCGGTGATGTCGCTGGGCAGCAGGTCCGGCGTGAACTGGATCCGCTGCACGGCGCACTGGGTTGACCGGCCGAGCGCCTTGGCCAGCATGGTCTTCCCCACCCCGGGGACGTCCTCGATCAGCACGTGCCCCTCGGCCAGCAGGACCGTCAGCGCGAGCCGGACCGCCTCCGGCTTCCCCTCGATGACCGACTCGATCGCGCCACCGATGCGATGGGCCACCTGTACCAGGTCGTCGAGCGTGCGCTCGGCGCCGGCCCCCATATCCAAGACCACCTGTCCTCCTTAGGTCAGCTGGGCCCGTGGCCGGCAGCCGCGCTGGCGCCGGGCGCTGGGCCGCCCGCGGCCGACGTGTTGGTGCGTACCGACAGTACGTCCTGGACGGCCCAGCGCGCGATGCGGACAACCGGGCCCGGCTCCCGGCCGACGGCCGCTGGCAGTTCCCCCACTTCGCTCCCTGCCTCTGACCTGGGCTTACAGCGCGCTTATCCGTTATCTGGGCTCTCGGCGGCGTTGACGGTGGGGGAATGTGGGGTACAGTGGAGCTCGATGGGGCACGCTACTCCGGGGGGCGGGAGGTGAGGGCCTGTGTTCCTGGGCACTCATACGCCACGCCTCGACGAGAAGGGCCGGCTGTTCCTGCCGGCCAAGTACCGCGAGGAGCTCGCTGGAGGGCTAGTGATCACCAAGGGCCAGGAGCGCTGCCTGTACGTCTTCCCGGTCGCCGAGTTCGGCCGGATGGCGGAAGCCCTGCGCGGCGCGCCAGCCACCGCGAAAGCGGTCCGGGATTACAGCCGGGTGTTCTTCGCCAGCGCATCCGACGAAACTCCCCGACAAGCAGGGCCGGATCACGATCCCGCCCGCGCTGCGGGAGTACGCGGCGCTGACCCGCGACTGCGCGGTCATCGGGGCTAATACGCGCCTGGAGATCTGGGACTCCGCCGCATGGGAGTCCTACCTGGCGGAGCAGGAAGACGCCTTCTCCGCAGCGTCAGAGGAGGTACTGCCAGGGGTGCTGTAAGCGGTACCGGTTTTCCGGTGCCGCGTGCTCGGCGAGGTCTCCACCCGCGCCTGGGCGATCACGTCAGCTGGCGTCACTTCCCCGGCGCCAGGAGGCGTCCAGGCCCGCGCATCGCGCGGATGGGGACCTGGCCGGGCAGCACACCCGGCCGCCAGCACGGGACCGGGACCACGGGCAGGCACGCCGCCCGCCGCATCCCCAGAGGGTGCGGCGGGGCGAAAGGGGGTCCGATGGGCGAGTCGGCAGCCGGGCATCTGCCGGTGATGGTCGAGGAGGTCCTGGCCCTGTTCGAGCCGGCGCTGCAGCCACGGGGCGCGATCCTCGTGGACGCCACCCTGGGCCGGGCCGGTCACGCCCGGGCCCTGCTGGAGGCGCACCCGGGACTCGCGCTGATCGGGGTGGACACCGACACCCAGGCGCTGGAGGAATCACGGCGGCTGCTGGCCCCCTACGGCGAGCGGGTGACCCTGGTGCACGCGGTCTACGACGAGATCCCCGAGATCCTGTCCCGCCGCGGTGACCTGCGGGTCCAGGGCATCCTGTTCGACCTGGGCGTCTCCTCGCCGCAGCTGGACGATCCGGCCCGCGGATTCGCCTACTCCTACGACGCCCCGCTGGACATGCGGATGGACCAGACCAGGGCGCTGACCGCGGCCGAGGTGCTGAACACCTACCCCGCCGGGCAGCTGGCCCGGATCCTGCGCGACTACGGCGAGGAGCGCTTCGCCCGCCGGATCGCCGACGCGGTGGTGCGCGAGCGCGCCCGCGCTCCACTTTCCACCACCAGCCAGCTGGCCGGCCTCGTCCGGGACTCCATCCCGGCCCCGGCCCGGCGCACCGGCGGGAATCCCGCCAAGCGGACCTTCCAGGCCTTGCGCATCGAAGTCAACGGCGAACTCGACGCGCTGCACGCCGCGCTCCCCGGCGCCCTGGACCGGCTGGCCATGGGCGGCCGGATCGTGGTGCTGGCCTATCACTCGCTGGAGGACCGGGCGGTCAAGACCGAGCTGGCCCAGGCGTCCGCCGACACCACGCCGCCGGGCCTGCCGGTGCCGCTGGAGTCCGCGCGGCCCAGGTTCCGGCTGCTGACCCGGGGGGCGCAGCGGCCCGCACCGGCGGAGCTGGAGCGCAACCCGCGGGCCGCGCCCGCCCGGCTGCGGGCCGCCGAGCGGATCAGGGACGCCGCATGACCGGCGGGGCGGAACAGCGCCCAGGGAGACAGGGCATCACGGGGCAGGGCATCACGGGGCAGGGCATCACGGGCAGGGCATCACGGGCAGGGCATCACGGGGCAGGGCATGACGGGGCGGGGCAGGGTAATCCGGCCGCAAGGGGGACGCGGGAGTGAGCGTGCGCACTGATGCAGGGACGGGGGTCCGGCCCCGGCCGCCCCGCGTCCGGGAACCGGGCCCCGACGAGCAGGGCCTCCGCGAACGCGGGACCGGAGGGCAGGCCTCGGGCGCGACGGGCGCCCGGGGGCAGGCACCCGCGGGCCAGCGGCCGCGCGCCTCGGCCGGATCGCCGTCCCCGGTGCTGCCCGGCCGTCCCCGGCCGGCCCGCCGCCGGGCCGCCGGGCCTGGGCCGGGCCGTCCCGCCGGGCCGGGCCAGCGGCGCCCGGCCGCCACCCCCCCGGACCGGGCCACCGGGACCGGGCCGGCGCGTGCGCCGGGGACCGTGTCCCAGGCCGGGCCGTGGGCGGGCGCCCCGGCGGCGGCCATCGCGCGGACCCCGTTCATCGTCTTCGTGACCGCCCTGCTGGGCGGGGGGCTGATCTGCCTGCTGGTGATCAACACGATCCTCGCCACCGGCTCGTATCAGATCACCAGCCTGCAGCAGGCGCAGGCGGCCCGGGCCCAGCAGGTGCAGGCGCTCAGGCAGCAGGTCGCCCAGGAGTCCGACCCCGCCGTGATCGCGAAACGGGCGCGTCAGCTCGGCATGGTCGAACCGCCGCTGACCAAGTTCCTCAACCTCAAGAGCGGTCACATCATCCGCCAGCCCATCACAGAGAGCGGAGTGCCCGCGGTCCCCGGATACACCCCGTGAAAGACGGTCAGGGCGACGGCCGTCCCGGAGCGCGGGGCGGCCGGCCGCCGGCCGCGGCCGGGCCGCGCCGGCCCGCCTCCGCCCGGCGGACCCGGGACGGGGGCTCCGCCGGCCGCGCCGAGACCGGGCGCGGCCGGCTTCCGCGTCCTGGCCCGGACGGCCGGCGGCCAGGATCCGGGTCACGGGCCGGGACGCCGCGGCCCGGCGGAGCACCGCGGCGTTCCGCGGCCCGCTACCCCTCAGCCCAGGACACCCTGGCCGGAGGCCGTCCTTCTGCGGGGCCACCGCGCGGCGGGGCCTGGCGCCGCCGCGGCACGCTGACCCGCAGCAGCCCGCATCGCCGGCTGCGTATCACCATGCTCTGCATCGGCTTCGTGCTCTCCCTGGTGGCCGGCCGCCTGGTTCAGCTCCAGGCCATGGAAGGCTCCGCGTACCGGGCCGAGGCTGATCATTTCCGCCTCACCACCACCTCCGTGCCCGCGGTCCGCGGCAGCATCACGAGCGCGGACGGCACGACGCTGGCGATGACCGTCGCAGACCGACCTGGTCTACGCGGATCCGCCGATGATCATCCAGGCGTAAGAAGTCGTTCAGCGCGGTGGCCAGCGCGCTGGCGGGCCCGCTCGGGATGAGCGCGACGGCGATCCTGGCCAAGCTCCAGAACCCCACATCGGCCGACTACGTGATGCTGAAGCAGGCCATCCCGGCGACCACCGCCGCCGGCTATCACCGCGCTCAACCTGCCTGGCATCGCGATGACGCCTCGTATACGCGGGAGTACCCGAACGGGGACCTGGCCGCCAACATCATCGGCTTCACCAACACCACCGCCTCCGGCGCGCTGCAGGGCGAGGCCGGCGTCGAGCAGTCCTACAACTCGCTGCTGGCCGGCCGGCCCGGCCAGCAGGAGGTGCAGGTCGGCACCAACGGCGAGCCGATCCCGGTGGCCGGGCAGACCACCCGGCAGATGGTGCCGGGGGACAACGTCCGGCTGAGCATCGTGGCCGGCCTGCAGTGGGAGGCCGAGCAGGCCTGCGCGCAGGAGGTCAGGAAGACCGACGCCAGCAACTGCACGGTGGTCATCATGCAGCCCGGCACGGGGAAGATCCTGGCCATGGCCCAGGCGCCCTCGTTCAACCCCGCGCACCCGGCCAACGTGGCCGCCACCACGGACATCCCGGTGGCTAACGTGTTCGACCCGGGCAGCACGGCCAAGGTGATCACCGCCGCCGCCGCCCTGGAGCACGGCGGCCAGACCCCGATGAGCGCCTACACCGTGCCGGAGTCGATCTACTTCCACGGCTACAGCTTTCACGACGCCGAGTACCACCCGACGGAGAAATGGACCATCGCCGGGATCATCGCCCACTCCAGCAACGTGGGCATGGTCCAGGTGGCCCAGCACGTCAGCCAGCAGACGCAGTACCAGTACTTCCGGAACTTCGGTATCGGCTCGCCCAGCGTGCCCGGGCTGCCCGGCGCAGAGCAACGGCATCCTCTATCCGGTGTCCAAGTGGTGGGGTGACGAGCGGTACACCCTGGCGTTCGGCCAGGGCGTCGCGGTCACCGCGGTCCAGATGGCCAGCGTCTACGCCACGATCGCGAACGGCGGGGTCCGGGTGGCGCCCTCGATCGTGGCGGGCAGCACCAACGCCAGCGGCCGGTTCGTGCCCGCGCCCAAGCCCGCCAGCCACCGCGTCATCCAGGCCAAGACCGCCCACCAGCTGATGGGCATCCTGCAGCAGGTGCCCTGGGTGGACGCTCAGGTGGGGGAGCCCTGGGCGGAGATACCCGGGTACTCGATCGCGGCCAAGACCGGGACCGCGCAGATCGCCGACCCCAAGCACGGCGGCTGCCTGTGCCTGTACGGGTCGAGCCTCATCGGGATCGCCCCGGCCGGGAATCCGAAGCTGGTCGTGGCGGTGAACGTGCAGAACCCCCGTAAGGGCGGCTACTTCGGCATCCAGGTGGCCGGCCCCGTCTTCTATAAGGTCATGAACTTCGCATTGCGCACGATGAAGATCCCGCCCGATCACGGCCAGCGTCCCAACGTCCGGCTCACGGCACCGTGATCAGGGGTACCCTCGGCCCGTGCCTGCGGCTCTCCTTCCACGCGATGTCCCGCCGCGTCCGCTGTCCGAACTCGCCATGCTGCTCGGGCTGAGCACCGGACGCGCTGGCCACGATCCGCTGGCCGGGCCGGGTGGCCCGGTCATGGTGTCCGGCGTGACCCACGACTCGCGCCGGGTGCGGCCGGGTGACCTGTACGCCGCCCTGCCCGGGAGCCAGCACCACGGCGCGCATTTCTGTGACGACGCGGCCGGCGCCGGGGCGGTGGCCGTGCTGACCGACCCGGACGGCAAGAGCCTGGCGCGTCACTGCGGGCTGCCGGTTTTCGTTATTTCTGATCCGCGGGCCCGGCTGGGCGAAGTCGCCTCCTGGGTCTACGGGAATCCGTCCAGCCGGCTGACGCTCATCGGAGTGACCGGCACCAGCGGCAAGACGAGCACCACCTACCTGCTCGAATCCGGCCTGCGGCGGGCCGGTCACGTGACCGGGCTGCTCGGCGGGGTGGAGACCCGGGTGGCCGGGACCGTCGCGCCCAGCCAGCTCACCACGCCGGAAGCCACCGACCTGCAGGCGCTGCTGGCTGAGATGGTGCAGCGCGGCGTGACCGCGGCCGCGATGGAGGTCTCCAGCCACGCGCTGGCCCTCGGCCGGGTCACCGGCACGGCCTACGACGTCGTGGTGTTCACCAACCTTTCCCAGGACCACCTGGACTTCCACGCCAGCATGGACGAGTACTTCGCGGTCAAGGCCAGCTTGTTCACCCCGGAGTTCGCCCGGGCCGGCGTGATCAACACCGACGACGAATGGGGCCGCACGCTGGCGGCCCGGGCCCAGATCCCGGTCACCACCATTTCCGCCGCCGGTGACCGGGGCGCAGACTGGCGCGCGGCCGACGTGCGGGGTGGCGCGGACGGGAGCACCTTCCGGGTCATCGGCCCCGGCGGAGTGGAGGCCGACGCGTCCGTGGCGCTACCCGGCCCGTTCAACGTCTCCAACGCGCTGGGCGCGATCGTGGCCCTGGTCGAGGCGGGGGTCAGCCTGGCGGCGGCGGTCGCCGGGGTCGCCGCCGCGCCCGGCGTGCCGGGCCGCCTGGAGCGGGTCGAGCGCGGCCAGGACTTCACCGTGCTCGTGGACTACTCCCACAAACCCGGCGCCGTGGAAGCGGTGCTGCGCGCGCTGCGGCCGGTCACCCAGGGGCAGCTGTCCATCGTGCTGGGCTGCGGCGGTGACCGGGACCGGGCCAAGCGGCCGCTCATGGGTGCGGCCGCGGTGAGCCTCGCCGACCTGGCTATCCTGACCAGTGACAACCCCCGATCCGAGGACCCGCTGGCCATCCTGGCCGAGATGCTGCAGGGGGTCCTGACCGTCCCGCCCGAGCGCCGCGGACGGATGATCATCGAGCCGGACCGGGCCGCCGCGATCGGCCTGGCCATCGCGGCCGCGGGCAAGGGGGACATCGTGCTGGTAGCGGGCAAGGGCCACGAGCGCGGCCAGTACGCCGCGGGGCAGGTCACCCCGTTCGACGACCGGGAGGTCGCCGCCGACGCCCTCGCCGAGGTGCTGGCCGGCCGGGGCGGCCGGGACGCGGCCCGGGTCCGGCTGGGCCCGGCGCGGCCCGATCCCGGCCCGGCGAGCCGGCGAGAGCGGGCCATGGAGGAGGACGCGTGATCCCGCTTTCCCTCGGTACCATCGCCCAGATTGTCGGGGCAGAGCTCACCGGGGCCCAGCTCACCGGGGCCACGCCGGGGCAGGCCCCCGATCCGGCCAGCCTGGTCACCGGCCCGGTGATCATCGACTCCCGGGACGCCGCCCCCGGCGCCCTGTTCGCGGCCCTGCCCGGTACCCGGGTGGACGGGCACGACTTCGCCCCGCAGGCCGTGGCCGCCGGGGCCGCCGCGGTGCTGGCCACCCGGCCGTGCGGGGTGCCCGCGCTGGTCGTGCCCGACGTCACCGAGGCCCTGGGCCGGCTGGCCCGCGCCGTGGTGGACGCGCTGCCCCGCCTTCAGATCGCGGGGATCACCGGGTCGGCCGGCAAGACCACCACCAAGGACCTCGCCGCCCAGCTCGTCGAGGCGCTCGGCCCCACCGTGGCGCCCCGGGCCTCCTGGAACAACGAGATCGGCCATCCGCTGACCGTGCTGCGTGCCACGGCCGAGACCCGCTACCTGGTGCTCGAACTGTCCGCCCGGGGCCCCGGGCACATTGCCCACCTGTGCCAGATCGCCCCGCCCCGGTACGGCGTGGTGCTCTGCGTGGGCCACGCCCACGAGGGCGAGTTCGGCGGCATCGAGGAAGTGGCCCGGGCCAAGGGCGAGCTGCCCGCCGCGCTGCCGGGGGACGGCGTGGCGCTGCTCAACGCCGACGATCCCCGGGTCATGGCGATGGCCGCGCGAACCGCGGCCCGGGTGGTGACGTTCGGCCGCGGGGCCGCCGACGTGCGCGCCGGGGATGTCCGGCTCGATGACCGCGGCCGGCCCGGCTTCCGGCTGGCCAGCCCGTCCGGATCGGCCCTGGTCCAGCTGCGCCTGTACGGCGAGCACAACGTGCACAACGCGCTCGCCGCCGCCGCACTGGCCGGTGAGCTGGGCATGCCCGTGGCGGAGATCGCCGAGCGGCTGTCCGCGGCGGAGGCCCGCAGCCGGTGGCGGATGGAGGTCACCGAGCGGCCGGACGGCGTCATCGTGCTCAACGACGCCTACAACTCCAACCCCGAGGCCGTCCGGGCCGCGCTGGACACGCTCACGGTGCTGGCCCGCGGCCGCCGCGCATTCGCGGTGCTCGGGCCCATGAGCGAGCTGGGTGCGCAGTCCCGGGCCCGGCACGAGGAGATCGGTGGGTACGCCGCCCAGGCCGGACTGACCGGCCTCATCGTGGTTGGTGAGGAGGCGGGTCCGATCCTCACCGGGGCCAAGGCCGAGCCGTCCTGGGGCGGCGAGCTGATCCACGCCGCCGACGCGAGCGCCGCCCTGGACGCGCTCGGGCACCGGCTGGCCCCGGGCGACGTCGTGCTGGTCAAGGCGTCACGCTCGGCCGGCCTGGAGCGGGTCGCGCTCGCCCTGACGGGGCCAGCCCAGCCGGGGCCAGCCCAGCCGGGGTCCCAGCGACGGCAGCCGGGGACAGCCCGTGAGAACCATCCTGTTCTCGGCGGGCGTCTCGCTACTGCTCTCGCTGTTCGGCACGCCGCTGGCGATCCGGATCTTCTCCCGGCGGGGGTACGGCCAGCTCATCCGGGAGGAGGGCCCGGCCGGCCACGCGACCAAGCGCGGCACGCCCACCATGGGCGGGACCGTCATCGTGATCGCGGCGGTGGTCGGGTATTTCACCGGCAACATCTTCACCGGCCAGGAGCCGTCCGTCTCCGGCGTGCTGGTCATGTTCCTCATGGTGGGCCTCGGCGTGGTCGGCTTCCTCGACGACTTCATCAAGATCTACAAGCAGCGCAGCCTGGGCCTGCGCAGCGGCGCGAAGCTGGCCGGCCAGGGCGTGGTCGGCGCGGTGTTCGCGCTGCTCGTCGTGCAGCAGCACTTCGCCGACGGGTATGACCTGACGCCCGCCGACGCGCACCTGTCGTTCCTGCGTGACTTCGGGCCGCCGATCGGCGTGACCGCGTTCATGCTGTGGATCGTCTTCCTGATCGCCGGCACCTCCAACGCGGTGAACCTGACCGACGGGCTGGACGGCCTGGCCACCGGCTGCGCCTGCCTCGTGCTCGCCGCCTTCGTCCTGATCGGCAACTGGCAGCTGCGCAACGACTGCACCACATTCCTCGCCCCGCACTGCTACTCCGTGCGCGACCCGCTGGACCTCGCGGTCGTAGCGGCCTCGGTCCTCGGCGCCTGCTTCGGTTTCCTGTGGTGGAACGCGCCGCCCGCCCGGATCTTCATGGGCGACACCGGGTCGCTGGCCCTCGGCGGCGTCCTGGCCGGCCTGGCCGTGTGCACCAAGACCCAGCTGCTGCTGGCCATCCTGGGCGGCATCTTCGTGGTCATCGCCCTGTCCGTCATCATCCAGGTCGGCTCGTTCAAGATGACCGGCCGCCGGGTGTTCCGGATGGCACCGCTGCAGCATCACTTCGAGCTGAAGGGCTGGGCGGAAACCACGATCGTGATCAGATTCTGGCTGATTTCCGCCATGTTCGTCGCGCTCGGGCTCGGCATTTTCTACGTGGAGTGGATGCCCAAGTAGTCCCGGGGCGGCTAATACTGCGCGACACGCGCCGGATGTCCCCGGCCCGGCGGCCCGCGGGACCGAGACTTGGATAATGGTCTCTGAGGTGTCGGCGGACGTGTCTCGCCCGGCCGCGGGCAGCGCGGGGTCGTGGAACGAGACGACGCGCGGCCGCCTGTCGGCCCGGCTGGCCTTCCTGGACCGGCCGCTCACCTCCTTCTACCTCGTCCTCGGTATCACCACGCTGCTGCTGGCGCTCGGCCTGGTCATGGTCCTGTCCACCTCGTCCGCGACGGGCCTGATGGCGGGCAGTTCGCCCTGGTCCGGGCTGCAGCATCAGCTGTTCGGCGTGCTCATCGGGCTGCCCTGCATGTGGCTGGCGGCCCGGTGCTCGCCGCGCCGGTTCCGCGCGGCCGCCTACCCGCTGATGTTTGTGTCGCTCCTCGGCCTGGTCGTGGTCCTGATCGTCCCGCCGCCGGCATACAGCGGCGGCGCGGCGCGCTGGATACAGTTCGGCGGCGTCCAGTTCCAGCCGTCCGAGCTGGCCAAGTTCGCGTTCCTGCTGTGGGGCGCTGACCTGCTGGCTCGTAAGGAGAAGCTCAGCCAGCTCGATGACTGGCGGCAGTTGCTCATCCCGCTGCTGCCCGGGGTCGTCGTGATGGCCTTGCTGGTGATGATGGGTGACGACCTGGGCACCACGTTCGTCCTGCTGATCATCTTCCTGGCGCTGCTGTGGATCATCGGGACACCGGGCCGCCTGATGCTGGGCATGCTGGCGCTGATCGCGCTGGTGCTGCTGATGATCGTGGTGGTCGAGCCCTGGCGGCTCAGACGGCTGACCGGCTTCCTGAATCCCGGCGGCAGCCCGGTGGGCACCAACCAGCAGAGCATCCAGGGCAAGTGGGCGGTGGGCTCGGGCGGCTGGTTCGGCGTGGGCCTCGGCGCCAGCCGGGAGAAATGGGGCTGGGTCCCGGAATCCACCACCGACTTCATCTTCGCGATCCTCGGCGAGGAGCTGGGCCTGATCGGGACGCTGTGCGTGACGTTCCTCTACGGCGGCCTGGCCTACGCCGGGCTGCGGATCGCCCGGCGGGTCCAGGACACGTTCATGCGGCTGGCCGCCGGGGCCGCCACCGCCTGGATCGTGGTCCAGGCGGTGGTGAACATGGGCGCGGTCCTGGGCCTGCTGCCGATTACCGGGGTGCCCCTGCCTTTGATCTCCGAGGGACTGTCCTCGCTGCTCGTGACCATGGTGGCGCTCGGCATGCTGATGTCGTTCGCGAAACGGGAACCGGGTGCGGCGCAGGCCCTTGCCGAGGCGGGCCCCGGCGTGCCGCTCCGGGTCCTAAGCTGGCTGGGCCTGGCCGGCCGGCGGGAGAAGCTAGCCGCGCCCGGGCGCCGTCGGTGAGAAAGGGAGTGCCAGGCGATGAGCGTCGTACTCGCGGGCGGGGGGACCGCGGGCCATATCGAGCCTGCGCTGGCCCTCGCCGATGCGCTGCGCCGGGCTGACCCGCAGCTCAGGATCGTGTGCCTCGGGACCGAGCGTGGCCTGGAGACCAGGCTGGTGCCGTTGCGAGGCTATGAACTGGCGCTGATCCCGCCGGTCCCGCTGCCCCGCAAGCTGACCCCGGAGCTGCTCGGGGTGCCCGGCCGGCTGAGCGCCTCGGTGGGCGCCGCGGCGCGGGTGCTGGACCAGGCCCGCGCGGACGTGCTCGTGGGGTTCGGCGGCTACGTGGCCACGCCGGGTTACCTGGCCGCGCGGCGCCACCACGTGCCGATCGTGGTGCACGAGGCGAACGCCCGCCCCGGGCTGGCCAACCGGCTCGGCGCGCGGTTCACCACGCACGTGTTCACCGGCCAGCCCGACACCAAGCTCCCGCACGCCAGCTACATCGGGATCCCGCTGCGCCACGAGATCGCCAGCCTGGACCGGCTGGCCATGGCGGACAAGGCCCGGGCGCACTTCGGGCTCCGGCCGGACCTGCCGGTGCTGCTGGTCACCGGCGGCTCGCAGGGCGCCCGCACGCTGAACTACGCGGTGCTGGACGCGGCCGATTCGATCCGCGCGGCGGGCCTCCAGGTGCTGCACATCCTCGGGCCGCGCAGCGACATCGACGTCCGGCTGCCCATGGACGGCCCCCCGTACATCACGCTGCCGTACGTGGACCGGATGGACCTGGCCTACGCGGCGGCCGACTTCGCGATCTGCCGCAGCGGCGCGATGACCTGCGCGGAACTCACCGCGGTGGGCCTGCCCGCGGCCTACGTGCCGCTGCCCCACGGCAACGGCGAGCAGCGGCTCAACGCGGTGCCGATCGAGGCGGCCGGCGGCGGGCTGATCATCGCCGACGCGGACCTGAGCCCGGAGTGGATCCGGTCCGACCTGCTGCCCATCCTGGTCAACGCGCAGCTCGTGGCGGCCATGTCGCAGGCGGCGTCGGCCATGGGCCACCGTGACACCGACGCCCGGCTGGCGGCCGAGGTCCTCGGCATCGTCCGGGACCAGTCCCAGAACCGTTCCCGCGGCCGGGGCGGCGCGGGTCACGCCGGCGGAGGCCACGCCGGCGGCAGCCGGGGCAGTGCTGGCCGGGGCAGCGCTGGTGGCAGGCGCAGGGCGTGAGCGAGCACCAGACGAAAGGGGCAGCATGGGCCTGGTAACCCCGGTGGACCCGGTCCCGGTCGGGCAGCTCGGCCGGGTGCACTTCACCGGCATCGGCGGGGCGGGCATGTCCGGCATCGCCCGGATCATGCTGGCCCGGGGGGTCCGCGTATCCGGCAGCGACGCGGCCGGCTCGGCGCTGCTCGACGAGCTGTCCGTGCTCGGCGCGGACATCCGGGTCGGGCACGACGCCGCGAACGTCGCCGGGGCGGACACGCTCGTCGTGTTGACCGCGATCCGGCCCGACAACCCCGAGCTGGTGGCCGCCCGGCAGGGCGGCCTGCGTGTCCTGCACCGGGCGGCCGCGCTGGCCTCGGTGATGCTCGGCCGCAGGAGCGTCGCGGTGGCCGGCACGCACGGCAAGACCACCACCACGTCCATGCTCACCACCGTGCTGCGCGACTGCGGCGCCGACCCGTCCTACGTGATCGGCGGCATCCTCACCGAAACCGGCCTGGGCGCGGACGAGGGCAGCGGCGAGCTGTTCGTGGCCGAGGCCGATGAGAGCGACGGCTCGTTCCTCATGCTCTCGCCCGAGGCGGCCATCGTGACCTGCGTGGAAGCCGACCACCTGGACAATTACGCCGGTCTGGCCGAGATCGAGGTCGCGTTCGGCCAGTTTGCCGGGCGCATCGCCGCGGGGGGGCTGCTGGTCGCGTGCGCCGATGACCCGGGGGCCCGGGCCCTGGCCGGCGCGGCCCGGGAGTTCCCGCTGCGGGTGCGGACCTACGGCGAGTCGGCGGACGCGGACTACCGGGTCGGCGCCGTGATGCCGCGCGGCATGGCGGTCGGCTTCGAGGTCAGTGCCGGGCCACCGGCGCAGCAGGCTGAGGTCGCCGCGCGGGTGCAGCTGGGCGTCCCCGGCCGGCACAATGCCCTCAACGCCACCGCGGTGCTGGCCACGTGCCTGGAACTGGGGTTTCCGGTGGACGGGGTGATCCGCGGGCTGGCCGCCTACCGCGGAGCGCGGCGCCGCCTGGAGCTCAAGGGTGAGGCCGACGGGGTGCGCGTGCTGGACAGTTACGCGCACCATCCCACCGAGGTGGCCGCTGACCTCGCGGCCGCGCGGGACATCGCGGACGGGGGCCGGGTCATCGCCATCTTCCAGCCGCACCTGTTCAGCCGGACCCGCATCTTCGCGGGGGAGCTGGGCGCCGCCCTCGGCCGGGCGGACGAGGCGTTCGTGCTGGACGTCTATCCGGCCCGCGAGGATCCCGAGCCGGGCGTCACCGGGGAACTCGTCTCGGCGGCCGTGCCCGGCGCCCGGGCGCATTTCGTGCCGGACCGCGGGGCCGTGCCCGGCGCCGTGGCGGCCACGGCGAAGCCCGGTGACCTGGTCCTGACCATGGGCGCCGGCGACGTCACCGCGCTGGGCCAGCCGGTCCTCGATGCGCTCCGCGCCCGCGGAGGGCCGGCTGGATGACCAGTCAGGCCGGGGACGTCACGCAGCAAGGCGCCGGAGGGCAGGGCGGCGCGGGCCCGGACGGCGTGCGGCCGGCCTCACCCGCGGCCGGGCCACGGCATACGCCGTGGCGGGCGGCGTTCTTCGCCCTGGCCGCGGTGGCCATCGTGGCCGGTGTGGCCTGGGCCCTGCTCGAGTCACGGTTTTTCGTGGTCCGCTCGGTCCAGGTGACTGGCACGCACCTGGTCACCGGGGCCGAGGTCCGGTCGGCCGCGGCCATCCCGCCCGGCCTCCCGCTGATCAGGGTGAACGGCGCAGCGGTCGCCCAGCGGGTCGAGCAGATCCGCCAGGTCGAGTCCGCCCGGGTCAGCCGGGACTGGCCGGACGGGATCACGATCGCCGTCACCGAGCGCACGCCCGCCCTGGCCGTGCGGACCGGGAACGATTACCAGCTGATCGACCGGTTCGGCGTCGCCGTGGAGTCGGCGTCCCGGCGCCCGGCCAGCCTGCCCGCCTGGCAGGTGGCTGCCGGCCCTGGCTCCGTCCCGGTGTCCGTGCCGGCGCTGCGGGGCAGCCCGGCGGTGTACGCGGCGGCCGTGGTCCTCCATGAGCTGCCGCGGTATCTCGCCCGCTCGGTGGTGAGCGTGCAGGCGCCGAGTGCGTCCGAGGTGACCCTCAGGCTCGCCCGCGGGATCACGGTGGTGTGGGGCGGCACGGACCGGCCGGCCGAGAAGGCCCGGGAACTCGCCCTGCTGATGCGCACGAATGCGCGGACCTACAACGTGAGTGCCCCGGGGACGGCGGTGACCGGCGGGTGAATGGCGGCCGGGAATACCCGGGCAGGCGGCGACACGCCGGCCCGCTTCGCGCGTGGCTAGTTGACCCTGCCCCCGTCCAACCCTACTGTCCGTATCAATCGCCAGGATGACATAACTGTAAATCTCAACTTGAGAGTGAGGGTTAACTTACTGGAAATCACGCAGCGTGCCGGCCGGATCAATTGGGGGCGATTTCCGGCAGGCGGCTGAGACAGTGGCTGCGGTGGTGGTTTCCAGGAAAGCGCGCTCTCTCCGGCAGTAAAAGCCGTGTGCAGAACACGACAGAGGCAAACGAGCGGAAAGGTCCCTCCTCGTGGCAGCACCGCAGAACTATTTGGCGGTCATCAAGGTCGTCGGTATCGGTGGGGGCGGCGTCAATGCCGTGAACCGGATGATCGAAGAGGGGCTCAAAGGCGTTGAGTTCATCGCGATCAACACGGACGCGCAGGCGCTCCTGATGAGTGACGCCGACGTCAAGCTGGACGTCGGCCGGGAACTCACCCGCGGACTCGGCGCCGGGGCCAATCCTGAAGTCGGGGCACGCGCGGCCGAGGATCACCGGGAGGAGATCGAGGAGGTCATCAAGGGCGCCGACATGGTCTTCGTCACCGCCGGGGAAGGCGGTGGCACCGGAACCGGCGGGGCGCCGATCGTCGCCAACGTGGCCCGCTCGCTGGGTGCACTGACCATTGGCGTGGTCACCAGGCCGTTCGGATTCGAGGGCAAGCGCCGCGCTTCCCAGGCCGAGCTGGGCATTGAGCGGCTGCGCAACGAGGTCGACACCCTGATCGTCATCCCTAACGACCGGCTGCTGTCCATCTCCGACCGGCATGTCAGCGTGCTGGACGCATTCAAGGCAGCTGACCAGGTCCTTCTCTCCGGTGTCCAGGGAATTACCGACCTGATCACCACGCCGGGGCTGATCAACCTGGACTTCGCCGACGTGAAATCGGTCATGTCCGGGGCGGGCTCGGCGCTGATGGGAATCGGGTCGTCCCGCGGCGACGACCGCAGCGTCGCGGCCGCCGAGATGGCTATCTCCAGCCCGCTGCTCGAGGCGAGCATCGACGGGGCCCATGGGGTTCTCCTCTCCATCCAGGGCGGCTCCGACCTGGGCCTGTTTGAGATCAACGAAGCAGCTCAGCTCGTCTCCAACTCCGCCGCGCCGGAAGCCAACATCATTTTCGGTGCGGTCATCGACGACGCGCTCGGCGATGAGGTCCGGGTCACGGTCATCGCGGCCGGCTTCGACGAGAGCGGTACCCGCCGGCCCCGGCCGTCCCGGGTAGCTTCTGCCTTCGCGGATCCCGTCCCGCCGCCCGCCGCCGACACCTACCAGGCCCCGGCCGTGCCGGCCCCCCCGGTGCCCGCCGATGTGTGGGCCGCGCCGGCTGAGCCGGTCAGTGACCCGGAGCCCGTGCCCTCGGGGAACGCCGGGACCAGCGGCACGGACGCAGTGGATTCCGCGGCCTCAGCCGCCCCGGTCGCCGAGGACAGCGGGATGGACGCCGTGCCCGCGCCCCGGCCAGCCGACCCGGACCCGGTCGGGGCGGCCCCCCGGACGGACACCGCCGCGGCGGCCCGGGTTTTCGACGCGGCGACCACCCGGCGCCGGTCCGTGGTGTTCGAAGAGGAAGACGAACTCGACGTCCCCGACTTCCTCAAGTAGTGACCGGCCGGACCCGGTGACCGGCCAGCCGGGCCAGCCGGGTCCCGGGCGGGACCGGGCTGGTGAGGTGGCCGCCTCGCTCGCCCAGGTCCGGGCCCGGATCAGCGCGGCCTGCCAGGCCGCTGGGCGGCCGCCGGACGACGTCACCCTGATCGCCATCACCAAGACCTTCCCGGCCAGCGACATCCGGGTGCTCAGCTCACTGGGCGTGCGGGACGTGGGGGAGAACCGCGATCAGGAAGCGGCGCCCAAGGCCGCCGAGTCCGCGGACCTGCGTGACCAGCTCACCTGGCATTTCGTGGGGCAGTTGCAGACCAACAAGGTGAGCAGCGTGGTGCGCTATGCCGACGTGATCCACTCGGTGGACCGGTCCCGGCTGGTGACCGCCCTGGGGACGGCGGCCCGGAAGGCCGGGCGCAGCGCTCACGGGCCTGATCCAGGTCAGCCTGGACGGTGACCCGGGCCGCGGCGGCGCCACCGCGGCGGACGTCCCCGCCGTCGCGGACGCGGTGGCCGGTGAGGAAGGCCTGGAACTGGGGGGCGTCATGGCGGTGGCGCCGCAGGGTGCCGACCCGCTGCAGCCGTTCCGGCGAGCTCGCCGATATCGCCGCCCAGGTCCGCACGGCGCATCCCGGGGCGACGGTGATCTCCGCCGGGATGAGCGGTGATCTGGAGGCCGCCATCCGGCGCGGGCGCGACACACGTGCGGATCGGTACGGCGTTGCTCGGCGGTCGGCCGGGCTTCGTCAGGTAATGTCCGACGCACCGGGGCTGCATGACAGTGATGACGGAGGTCTGACCGATGGCCGGCACGATGCACAAGATGGCGGTCTACCTCGGCCTCGTCGAGGACGATCCGCGGTACGACGACGGCTACGACTCCTATGAGGAGTATGAGGACGAGTACGGTGAGCCAGCCGAGGCGGCCGAGCCTGAGGCTGAGCGGCCCGCTCCCCCGCAGCCGCGGCGAATTCCTCATGGATCCTGCCCCGCCCGCGGCCCCGCGGGCCAGCACCCACGTAGCCGGACCGTCCCATGCCGCCGATCTCGCGCGGATCACCACCTTGCACCCGCGCACGTACAATGAAGCCCGTACCATCGGAGAGCACTTTCGTGAGGGCACTCCGGTGATCATGAATCTGACGGAGATGGTCGACAGCGACGCCAAGCGGCTCGTCGACTTCGCCGCAGGCCTGATCTTCGGCCTGCACGGGAGTATCGACCGCGTGACGAACAGGGTGTTCCTGTTGTGCCCGGCCAACGTCGAGGTGACGGCGGAGGACAAGGCCCGGATAGCTGAACGAGGCTTCTTCAATCAGAGTTAGACGCTCAGGAGTACCGGCACAGTCGGTGGCGGGCACGCGGCGCAGGCACCCGCGGTAGCCATCCCGGTGCCCCGTCAAGGCAGCGCCGGTGAAGGCAGGGCAGGGTTGTGGGGATTGTAAAGATCGTTCTGTTCTACGCGCTAACGATCTATTTCGTGCTTCTCATCGGGAGGCTGATCCTCAGCTGGATCCAGGCATTCTCCCGCCCGCCGGACCGGTGGGAGCCCAAGGGCATCGTGCTCATCCTGGCCGAACTGGTCTTTACTGCCACCGACCCGCCACTGAGATTGCTAAGACGGGTCATCCCCACGGTCCGGATCGGTAGTCTGGCCTTGGACCTGAGCTTCATGGTGCTCTTCTTCGTGGTCATTTTCGCGATGCAGGCCGTGCAGCTGCTCTGATCGGGTAGCGTCCGACAGGAACACCGTTCAAGCGTGCCGAGGAGACGAGATGCCGCTGACGCCCGCGGATGTGAGAAACAAGCAGTTCAGTACCACCAGGCTCAGGCCCGGCTACGACGAGGAAGAGGTTGACGCCTTCCTCGACGAGGTCGAGGTCGAGCTCGACCGGCTGATCCAGGAGAACGAAGAACTCCGGGCGAAGCTGGCCGAGAGCCTGCGGGGGGGCAAGGTACCGATGTCCGCGCTCAGCTCGCCCCTCGCCGATCCGACACCGGAGATGATGGCGCCCGAACCGCCGCGTCCTGAGCCTGAGCGCAGGCCAGAGCCGCCGATGATGGGCATGCCTCCGGCCGAGGACAACATGGACACGGCCGCGCGCGTGCTGGCCCTCGCGCAGCAGACCGCCGACCAGGCGATCGCCGATGCGCGCCGTGAGGCCGACGAGACGCTCGGCCGGGCCCGCCGTGAGGCCGATGACATCCTGGGCAAGGCCCGCCGTCAGGCGGAGCAGATCACCAGCGATGCCCGGGCCCGTGCGGAAAGCCTCGAGCGGGATGCCCAGGAGCGGCACCGCCAGGCCATGGGCTCCCTGGTCCAGCAGCGTGAAGAGCTGGAGCGGCGGGTAGATGACCTGCGGGCCTTTGAGCGGGAGTACCGCAGCAGGCTGAAGGCGTACCTGGAAGGGCAGATGCGTGACCTGGAGGCAGGTGCGACCGACAGTGGCGCCTTCCCGGCCATGGGTAGCGGCCCTGACTCGTCCGTGTCCTCGGGGATGTCCCGCATGGAGGCCAGGAATGGCCAGCAGTCCATCGCCAGCGCCTACGCCGGTGCGCCGGAGCCTGTGTCGCATGGCGGGTTCCACCCGTCGGATGGCTCGCAGCACGACCACCGGTAGCCGGTTAGCCCGCCTGGCGGCGGTTAGACAGCCTAAGCGCGTTTCCTTCTCGGTTGGCAGCATGACCCGCACAGCCCGCGGAGAGCGCACGTGATCAAGACCAGCGCTCTCCTGGTGGTCCTGGCGATCGGCCTGCTCGTGGCCGGTGTCTTCGCCAGCAGCTTGCTGATGGTGTACGTCTCCATCGGGGTCTGTGCGGTCGCGGCGCTGCTCCTGGCGGTCGGGGTTCTGACGCACTGGTCGGAGATATTCGGCCGGCGTGAGCCCCGGCCGTCCGGCGTGCAGGCGTCCTGGCCCGCGTCGCAGGTGCAGGTCAGTGCTCCGGTACTGGCCAGCGCTCAGGCCACGGGTGCCCGGGTCACGGGCGTCCAGGTTCAAGGCGCCCAGACTGCAGTTGGCCAGGCCCCGGGCATCCCCGCGCGTGAGGAGCGGCGCTCCCGGCGCGGGGCGGCCGCCGGGCGTTCGTCCGCTCGCCCCGCCGAGGTGGTGACTCCCCAGGTGGAGTTCGCCGGCCCGGGGCCGGGTGACGAGCTGTGGGAGCGGGTCGAGGAGGAACTCGGATCCGCGGGCAAGCGCGACACGGGCGCGCTGAGCTGGCCCGCGACCGAGATCCCAGTTCTGCGTGAGCCTGCGGGCGGGCCAGAGGAGCCCGCCCCGCCGGGCGCGTCCCCCGCGGGAAGCAGCGCCTGGATATGGGGCCAGGGGGCAGGCTGGCAGCCGCCGGAAACCCCGGACCAGGCTTGGCCACCACCCGCGGCCGCCTTCGCGGGCTCACCGGGCCGCCCGGAGCGGGCCACGGACGCGGACGGCTCCGAGGGGACCGGCCAGGACGTGGGCCGCCCGGACCAGAAGACTGGCCAGCCCGAGTCCGCGGCGCCCGCCGGACCCGCCCGGGCCGCTGACGAAGCTCCCCCCGAGTCTCTGGACGACGAGGTCGCTGAGCAGGCTCCGGAAACCCCGCCCGCGAAACGGGATACCTGGGACGAGCGGCCCCGGTGGATCATCTCGGTCGGGGACGCCGCGCCAGCGCGGCCCCTGCCGGACAGGGCCGGCTCCGCGCCCCCGGCCAGCGAACGCACTGCCGAGCCTGCCGCCGGCCAGCCTGGGGCCGGGAAGCCGGAGGCTGCAGGGCCGGAGGCTGCAGAGCCCAAGGGTGCAGAGCCGGGGACCACGACAGCCGCAGCCGCCGCCCCGGCCAGTCAGGACGCTCCGGCCGAGGCCCCGGCCGGGCCGGAGCCCGCATTCCGGGAACCCGCCGTGGATGTCCCGCCTGCAGGGGAGTCCGCAGCTGAGGAGCCTGCGGCCGAGGAGCCTGCGGCCGAGGAGTCCGCGGCTGAGGAGCCTGCGGCCGAGGAGCCTGCGGCCGAGGAGTCCGCGGATGGGGAACCCGCCGCCGCCGACGATCCGGCGGAGAAGCCCGCGCCGGGACGGATCGAGGTGACCGTGGTACCCGGAGTGGCCCGCTATCACCGCAGCGAATGCATCCTGATCAGGTTCCTCGGCGCCGGTGACCTGGAGATCATGACCAGGGAGGAAGCCGAGGAGGCCAAGTTCGCGGCCTGCCGCGCCTGCCAGCCTGACCTGCTCGAAGCCTAGCCAGGCCGGGCCGGCGTCCCCGCCCGCGTGGGCGGGGGAGCCGGCGGTGACTGATCAGGCCCGGGCCAGCCAGAAGGTCAGCCCCAGATCCGGCTCGGCGTGCTGGTGCGCGCCCCCGGCCGGGTCCGTGTCCGCCGGAGTTGCGGGACCGAACTGGCCGGCCAGCACCTCACTCGCGATCAGCTGCCCATGCTCGGTCAGCGCGGCGGCCAGGTCCGGGTCGCTGGCTTCCCAGTGCACGGTGATCCGGTCACTCACGTGCAGCCCGTCGGACTTGCGGGCGTCCTGGATCAGCCGGATGACCTCCCGGGCCAGCCCTTCACGGCGCAGTTCCGCGGTGATCTGCACCTCGATGCCGACGGTCTCGCCGCCCTCAGAGGCCACGGTCCAGCCCGTCCGCGGGGTCTGGGTCACGATCACGTCATCCGGGCCGAGGGCGACCGGACCGCCGTCCACCTCGACCGAGACCTTGCCCGCCGACCTCAGCTCGGCAGCCAGCGCCACCGGCTCGGCCGCGGTGATCGCCGCCGCGACCGCCTTGGTCCCCTTCCCGAACCGGCGGCCCAGGGTGCGGAAGTTCGGCTTCACCACGTAATCGACGAGGTCTTCCCCGACGGCGGCCATCGGTTCCAGCGCACGGACGTTCAGCTCGCGTGCCACCTCGGCGCGGAGCCCGGGAGCCAGCTCGGCGAACCCGGCCGCACTCACCACGGCACGGGGCAGCGGCTGGCGGACCGGGACGGAGGCGGCGGCGCGGGCCGAGCGCCCCAGCTCCACCAGCCGCCTGGTCTGCGCCATCTGCGCAGACAGCTGGGAGTCGATGAGCGCCTGGTCCACGGCGGGCCAGCTGGCCAGGTGCACCGACTCCGGGTCGTCCGGGCCGCGCAGCACGCTCCACACGTGGTCGGCCAGGAACGGGGTGAGCGGCGCCATCAGCCGGGTCAGCACGTGCAGGCTCTCGTACAGCGTGGCAAACGCCGACGCCCCGTCCGGCGTGCCCGGCCCTCCCCAGAACCGCCGCCGGGAGCGGCGCACGTACCAGTTCGACAGGTCGTCGATGAAGGCGGCCAGCCGGCGGCCCGCAGCCGCCGTGTCGAAAGCCTCCAGGCAGGCGGTGACCTCGTCCGCCGTCGCATGGAGCTCGCTGAGCAGCCAGCGGTCCAGCAGCGGCCGCCCGGCGGCCGGCGGCGCCTGCGCCGCCTGCGCCGGTCCCCACGCCTGGTCCTGGGCGGCGGCCGCGTTGGCGTACAGCGCGAGGAACGACACCGTGTTCCAGTAGGTGAGCAGCACCTTGCGGACGATCTCGTCCAGCGCAGTACCGCCGATCCGCCGGGTGGACCAGGGTGAGCCCGAGGCTGCGAAGAACCAGCGGATCGCGTCGGCCCCGTGCGCCTCCATCAGCGGGAGCGGCTCGAGCACGTTGCCCAGGTGCTTGCTCATCTTGCGGCCCCGCTCGTCAACCACCAGGCCGAGGCAGACCACGTTCTCATAAGCGTTCCGGTCGAAGACCAGGCAGCCGACGGCCATCAGCGAGTAGAACCAGCCACGGGTCTGGTCGATCGCCTCGCAGATGAACTGCGCCGGGTACGTCCGCCGGAACTCCCCGGCGTTCTGCCAGGGTGCGCCGAGGCGGGCGAACGGCATCGACCCGGAGTCGTACCAGGCGTCGATCACTTCCGGTACCCGCCGGGCCTCCCCGCCGCACTCCGGGCAGGTCAGCGTGACCTCGTCCACGTACGGGCGGTGCGGGTCCAGCGTGGACAGGTCCCGCCCGGCCAGCTCGCTGAGCTCGGCGAGGGACCCGGCGCAGGTAAGGTGCTGCTCGCCGCACTCCCAGATGGGCAGCGGCGTGCCCCAGTAGCGGGTCCGGGACAGCGCCCAGTCCACGTTGTTGCGCAGCCACTCGCCATACCGGCCGTCCTTGATGGTCGGCGGCTGCCAGTTGGTCCGCTCGTTCTCGGCGAGCATCAGGTCCTTGACCTGGGTGGTCCGGATGTACCAGGACGGCAGCGCGTAGTAGAGCAGCGGCGTGTGGCACCGCCAGCAGTGCGGGTAGCTGTGCTCGTACTGCTCGACCCGGAACAGCAGGCCCCGCTCGGTCAGGTCGCGGACCAGCGGCTCGTCGGCTTCCTTGAAGAACATGCCGCCGACCAGCGGGATCCATTCCTCGAACCGGCCGTCCGGGCGGACCGGGTTCACCACCGGCAGGCCGTGCGCCCGGCCGGTCTCCATGTCGTCGGCACCGAAGGCCGGGGCCAGGTGCACAAGCCCGGTGCCGTCCTCGGTGGTGACGAAGCCGCCGGGCACGACCCGGTGCGCGCCCGTGATCTCGACCAGGCTGAACGGCGGCCGGTAGGTGGCGCCGACCAGGGCCGCGCCGGGTACCGTGGCCACCACGTGCCAGCCTTCCCCGAGGACCCGCGGGACCAGCTTCTCGGCCACCACCACGGTGTCGCCGTCACCCGGCTTGCGGGCGATCGCGTAGCTCTCGCCGGGGTGGACCGCCACCGCGGTGTTGGAGACCAGGGTCCACGGCGTGGTGGTCCACACCAGCAGGTCCGCCCCGTTCAGCAGCGGGTTAGCCCCGTCCGGCAGGCTGAGCCAGCGGGAACCGGACGGTGACCGCGGGGTCGGTGACCTGGCGGTACACATCGGGCTGGCCCATCTCGTGGTCCGACAGGGGCGTCTCGCACCGCGGGCAGTACGGGCTGATCCGGAAGTCCTTGACCAGCAGGCCCTTGGTGAAGATCTCCTTCAGGGACCACCACACCGACTCGATGTAGCTGGTGTCCATGGTCCGGTAGGCGTGCGGCAGGTCCACCCAGTAGCCCAGCCGGACGGTGAGCTCCTCGAAGGCGTCCACGTGCCGCTGCGCCGACTCGCGGCACCGGGCGTTGAATTCGGCGATCCCGTAGCTCTCGATCGCCTTCTTGCCGGACAGCCCGAGTTCGCGCTCCACGGCCACCTCGACGGGGAGCCCGTGGCAGTCCCAGCCGGCCTGGCGCGGGACGTGGAATCCCTGCATGGTCTTGAAGCGGGGGAAGACGTCCTTGAACACCCGGGCCTCGATGTGGTGCACCCCGGGCATGCCGTTGGTAGTCGGCGGCCCCTCGTAGAAGGTCCAGAGGGGCCGCCCCTCGGTGGCCTCCAGCGACCTCTCGAAGAACTGGCCATCCTGCCAGCGGGCCAGGACCTCGTGCTCCATGGCAGGCAGGTCGATGGCCGGGGGCAGGTCCGGGAAGTAGCGCGGGCCGCGCGCCTGCGCGGTATCGCCCGCGTGCGCGGTGTTCCCTGCGCGTGCGGTGTTCCCTGCGTGCGCGTCGTCTCTGGGCGCCATGAGTGGTGGTCCTCCTGCGGAGCGCTCGCGGGCTCGACTGCCGGCCCGGTCGCGCGGCTTCGCTGGAGGGACGAGGCGCGCCGGCGGCGGCCCCGCGGTACCACCCTCCTTGGCCGCGAACCCCGTCGGGAAACGCGACCCTCTCTCGTGATGTCTCGCAGCCGGGTCTACTGGGCTCGCGGGCCACGGCGGCTGCTGATGGCTACCGTGCGACGTGGCCCGCTGCTGTTCTTCCGGCGGCTCTGGGGTGATCTGGTCCGCTGGCCTGCCCCCGGGCTCACACCATCCCCGGGTCGCTCCTGGCCGCCTGCTGCGGCAGCTGTCCCCATCAATGCCTTGCCGACACCCTCAACGATAGCGGATACCCCGCCTAGCAGCCGACGCCATTTCCCGCCCTGGCCCCCGCGTCACGTCCCGCACCCCCGGCCAGGTCAGGAACTGCAGTGACCCGGGCCGGGCGGGGCGAGGTCCAGGGCGGGGTTGCGGTCGAAGAAGCCCGCGGGCCGCAGGGTGAACCCGGTGTACTCCACCGGCATCACGGGGAAGTCCCCCGGCCAGCCGGGGCTGCGGATTATCGCCGGGCCCAGATGTGTTTGCAGTGCGGGGCAGGCCGATCTATCCTCCGGTGACTGCCCGCCAGTTCAAGATCGATTGGGTGGCACTGGCATAGTGGACAAGTCGGGTCAAAGGGGGCCGGGATGACAGCAACCGCACGGTCGGGTGCCGCGGCTCTGCCCGTCCGGCCCGGCGAGAAGCCCTGGACCGCGAAGGAGCTGGCTGAAGTCCGCCAGGAACTCGAGGACGAGGCGGCCGGGCTGCGCCAGGACATCTCCACTGCGGAATCCGAGATCGCGGCCCGGCTCGGCGATGCGGTCGGTGACGCCGGCGACGACTCCGCCGACGCCGGGGCCAAGACCTTCCAGCGCGAGCACGAACTCGCCCTGACCGAGAACGCCCGCGAACTGCTGGCCCAGGCCGAACGGGTGCTCTCCAAGATCGACGACGGCACCTACGGCGTCTGCGAGTCCTGCGGCAAGCCGATCGGGAAGGCGCGCCTGCAGGCGTTCCCCCGGGCCACCCTCTGCGTGGCGTGCAAGCAACGCGAGGAACGGCGCTGAACGGCGCGGGAACTGCCGGGGACCCGGATCACGAGGCGGGCGGCCCCGGTCCGGCAGCACGGCCGCGCCGGATCCGCCTGCTGATCATCATCGCCGTGGTGGTTTTCGTTGCGGATCTGGTTTCCAAGACCGTCGTGGTGGCCACCTTGTCGCACCGGGCCCCGATCAGGCTGCTCGGCGGGTTCCTGACCCTGCGGGAGCTGCGCAACAGCGGCGCGGCGTTCAGCATCGGCACCTCGGTCACGGTGGTGTTCACCCTGATCGCCCTGGGGGTCATCGTGGCCATCCTGCGTACCGCCCGGCGGCTGCGCAGCGTTCCCTGGGCGGTCACGCTCGGGCTGCTGCTCGGCGGGGCGGCCGGGAACCTGGGGGACCGGCTATTCCGGTCCCCGGGGTTCCTCCGCGGGCACGTGGTGGACTGGATCGAGCTGCCGCACTGGCCGGTGTTCAACGTGGCCGACTCGTGCATCGTCTGCGGCGGGATCCTGGCCGTGCTGCTGGCCGTCCGGGGCATTTCCATCGACGGCAGCCGGCATCAGGCCGCCCAGCCGAGCGAGGCCGGCGATCACGACGATCACGCCGAGAGAACGGGCACCCCGTGACCACGGGCGACCAGCGCCGGGTGCCGGTGCCCGAAGGGCTGGACGGCGAGCGGGTCGACGCCGCGCTGGCCCGGATGTTCGGGCTGTCCCGGACGAGTGCCGCGGAACTGGTCACCAGCGGGCAGGTGCTGATCGGGGGGCGCCCGGCGGCCAAGTCGGACCGGGTACCCGCGGGGGAGTGGCTGGACGTCACGCTGCCCGCCCCGGTGTCCACCGCGCCAGTGCCGCGGCCCGTGCCCGGCCTGGACGTGGTGTACGAGGACAGCGACATCGTGGTGGTGGACAAGCCACCGGGGGTGGCCGCCCACCCCACCCCGGGCTGGACCGGCCCGACCGTGCTGGAAGGGCTGCTGGGGGCGGGCCAGATCCTGGCCACCAGCGGCGCCGCGGAACGCCAGGGCATCGTGCACCGGCTGGACGCGAACACCTCCGGACTCATGGTGGTGGCCAAGAGCGAGCCCGCCTACCGCGTACTCAAGCAGGCATTCCGGGACCGCGAGGTGGACAAGCGGTACCACGCCCTCGTGCAGGGCCACCCGGACCCGCTGCGCGGGACCATCGACGCGCCTCTCGGCCGGCATCCGGCCGGGGATGGCCGGTTCGCGGTGGTGGCCGGCGGCCGCCCGAGCGTCACCCACTACGACACGCTCGAAGCCTTCCGCGCCGCCAGCCTGGAGGAGATCATCCTGGAGACGGGGCGGACCCACCAGATCCGGGTGCACATGGCGGCCCTGCGGCATCCCTGCGCAGGTGACCGGCTGTACGGCGCCGACCCGGTCCTCGCCGCCCACCTGGAGCTGACCCGGCAGTGGCTGCACGCGGTCCGGCTGGGGTTCGCGCACCCGGCGGACGGCCGCCGGGTCGAGTTCACCAGCGAGTACTCCCCGGACCTCGCCCGCGCGCTGGACATCCTCCGAGCGGAAAGCTGACCAGCCGGATGGCCGTCCGGGACATCCGCCTGTTCGGCGATCCCGTGCTGCGCGAGGAGTGCCGTCCGGTGACCGACTTCGGCCCCGCCCTGGAACGGCTGGTCACCGACCTGATGGACACCTGCCGGCTGCCGGGCCGGGCCGGGCTCGCCGCCCCCCAGATCGGCGTGGACCTGCGGGTGTTCTGCTACAACGTCGAGGGCGACGAGGGGTACCTGGTCAACCCCTGGCTGGTGTCCAGCGACGGCCACCAGGACGGGCCGGAGGGCTGCCTGTCGATCCCCGGCCTCTTCGTGCCCGCCCCGCGGGCCGGTCACGCGGTCGTCGCCGGGGTCGACCTGGCCGGCCAGCCCGCCAGGGTCGAGGGCGCCGATCTGCTCGCCCGGTGCCTGCAGCACGAGCTCGATCATCTCGACGGGCACCTGTTCCTCGACCGCCTTCCGCCCGGCGAGCGGCGCCAGGCGTTGCGGGCCCTCCGCGACCGGCTGAGCGGCCCGGGGCTGGCGGCCCCGGGACCGGGCGGCTCCTCCTGAGCCAGGAGGCCGGTTCTACCGGAGCTCGCGGAACAGACGACGCAGCCGCTCGAACGCTGGCTTGGGGGAGTAGTCGTCGCGCAGCACGCCGAACTGGTGGAACAGGCCGTCGTTGGTAGCTGTCCGCGTCGCGCAGCGTGAACAGTTCCCAGTGCGTGACGTTCAGTTCCTCCCGCCGGGCGTGCACGGCCCGCAGGATGGTCTCGAGCACGTCCGCCTGCTGCTCCGGGCTGCGGCCCGGCCCGGTCGGCCAGCCGTTCTCGCAGATCCGGATCGGCGTCCCCGGGCCGATGCCGGCGATCGGCAGCACCTCCTCGCGGAAGCTGCGCAGCAGCCAGTTCACGGCCCCGTCGAGCCGGTCCAGGGTCACCGGCGGCCCGAACACGTCCGGGTACATGTCCAGCCCCGCGTAGTCCACCGCGTCCGCGAACGCCGGGCCGCCCAGCCGGGCCACGGCTGGCCAGAACGCGCCCCCGGCCGGGTTCACCTCGGGGCTCACCGCGAACCCGATGGCGGCCGTGGCGCCGCAGGCCCGTTTCGCGTCCGCGGCGGCCAGCACCCCGCGGACCAGTGCCTCGTCCGCGCGGGGGAAGGCGCCGTCGGCGGCATCCGGGATACCCGTCAGGTTGGCCTCCCCGGTCACCTGGATCGCGGCCAGCTGATGGCCGTGCCCGCGCACCACGTCGGCGGCGAACCCGGCCCAGCCCGCGACGTCGCCGCCCGGATCGCGGTAGCACAGCACCAGGTCCCACGGAATCTGGGCGTCCGCCAGCTCCCGCACCTGGGCCAGCGTGGTAGCCGTCGAGGCGGCCCCGGTCCAGCTCACGTACATCCGGGCCAGCAGCGGCGGGCCGTCGCCCTGAAGGTATTGCACGGCCCTAACGATCTGATCGACGTCATCGGGGGGCCCCGCAGCCACCCCGTCCGGACTGCCGGCCAGGCCCAGCGGGAACAACCCGAACGTCAGCGACTGTGGCACGGGTCAGCACGTTACGCCACGACGGGGCCGGGGCGCAGGAGCCAGCCCAGTCCGCTGTCCGTGACCAGGACCACCGTGATGCACTTTCTTTACCTAGGCTTTCTTTACCCGGGCTTTGCCCGGGTGTCCCGCCCGTCTACCCTGATGTCCCAGGAGGCCGCGTCTCATGCTGCACGTGTCCCTCTTGGGGGAGCAGTCCATCACCGCCGACCGGGCCGGGGTCCGGTCCCGCTCGTCTCGCGCCGCTGCCCTCATCGGCTTCCTGGTCACCCACGCTGGCTCACCCCAGGCGCGTCAGCGGATCGCCGGGCTGTTCTGGCCGGACTCGGCAGATGGGCAGGCGCTGACCAACCTGCGGCGTGAGCTGCATCAGCTGCGCCAGGTCCTGGGCGATGACGCTTCGCTGGTCGTGACCCCCCGTGACCTGTGCTGGCGTGACACGGACACGTGCCGCGTCGATGTCCGCGTCTTCGGCACCGAGCGCGAAGCGGCCCGGGCCGCGGCCGGGGCCGGTGACGACGACGGAGTCCTGCGGCACGCCAGCCTGGCCATCGCCCAGTACCGGGGTGACCTCCTGCCGGGGGTATACGACGACTGGGTGCTGGACGCCCGGTCGCAGCTGGAGCGCGAATGCGTGGACCTGTGCGACCTGGTCGGCGCGGCGCGGGTCCGGCAGGGTGACCTGACCGGGGCGGTGGAGGCCGCGCGCCGCCGGATCCAGCTGCAGCCGCTCGAGGAGGCCGGGCTACCGGTCCCTGATGCAGCTCCAGGCGGACCTGGGCGACCGCGCCGGTGCGGTGAGCACCTACCATCATTGCGCGTCGGTGCTGGAGCGTGAGCTGGCCATCCTCCCGGACCCGGCGACGCGCCAGGTCTTCGAGCGGTTGATGACCCGGTCGCGCCCCACCGGGACGCGAGTGCCTCCGGCTGGAGGCGCCCTCGGCCGCTCCGGGGCCGCGGCGGCCCGGCTCGTCGGACGGTCCCGCGAATTCGGGGTGCTCCAGGAGCAATGGCGGGCCGCTGTGGCTGGCCAGCCAGGCCTGGTCCTCGTCCGCGGTGGCGCGGGCGTGGGGAAGACCCGCCTGGTGGCCGAGATCGCCGGGCAGGCCCGGATCCAGGGGGCCGTCGTGGCAGGCAGCCAGTGCTTCGGCACATCCGGGCGGCTGGCGCTGGCGCCGGTGGCGGACTGGGTCCGCAGTCCGGTGGTCCAGTCCGCCGCGGCGGGGCTCGACGAGCCGTGGCGGACCGAAGTCGGTCGGCTGGTGCCGTCCGGAGACCGCGGCGAACGCGGGGACGGCTCCCGGGTCATGGTCGACGCCTGGCAGCGCCGGCGTTTCTTCGAGGGCCTCACCCAGGCGCTGCTAGCCGTCAGCCGCCCGATGCTGCTGGTCCTGGACAACATGCAATGGTGCGACCACGAAACGCTGGCCTTCCTGGCCTTCTGCCTGGGCCGGGCGCTCGGTGCGCAGCTCCTGGTGGCCGGCACGCTGCGCAACGACAACCCCGGCGCCGACTCGGTGCTCGGGGACTGGACCGAGCGGATGCGGGCGACCGGATTGCTGACCGAGGTCACGCTCAGCCCGTTCGAGACCGCCGATACCGCCCTTCTGGCCGAGGCGATCGCGGGTGAGCCCCTGGCCGGCGCCGACGCCTTGCTGCTCCAGGCGACGACGGGAGGCTTCCCGTTGTACGTCGTCGAGGCCGTGCGCGACAGCGCGGGCCGCAGCGGTGCCCGCCAGCCGCCTGGTGATCTCACCGCGGTACTGCGCAGCCGGCTCGGGCAGGCGACCGCAGCCGCCCGCCAGGTCGCCGGCCTGGCCGCCGCGGTTGGGAGGGACTTCAGCCTCGACCTGCTGGCCGAGGCCAGTGACCTGGACCCTGACGTCGTGGTGGAGGCGGTCGACGAGCTGTGGCGCCGCCGGATCATGCGCGAATTCCGGGACGGCTACGACTTTTCCCACGACTTGCTCCGCGACACCGCCTACGAGGAGGTCAGCCCGCCGAAGCGCTGGCTGCTGCACCGGCGGATCGCCCAGGCGCTCGAGCTGCTGCACGCCGGGAGCCCGGATCTGGTCGCGGCCCAGCTCGCGGAGCAGTATGCGCGCGGCGGGCGGCCGGACCGTGCGGTGGCCTACTACCGCCGGGCCGCCGGCGTCGCGGCGGGCGTGTTCGCTCACGCCGAGGCGGTCCGCCTGCACAAAGAGGCGCTGTCGATCGTCCGCGACATGTCCCCCGGGAAGGACCGGGACAGCCAGGAACTCGCCGTTCTCGAAGGCATGGCCGCGCCGCTCAACGCCCGGTATGGCTATTCCTCCCGCGAACTGCAGCAGACGCTCGAGCGCTCGATCGAGCTGGCCGGATCGCTGGGCCGTACCGGCTCCCGGGTCAGTGGCATGGTCGCGCTGTGGGGGACGCAGTTCGTCCAGGGACGGACGGCCGATGCGTACCGGACAGCCAGCCGCGCCCTGGCGCTCGCCGACCCCGGCTCCGAGCTGAGCGGCGTGGCTCACTTCGGCGTCGGCGGGTCGTCCATCAGCCTGGGCATGCCCGCAGCGGGCCTGCGGCACCTCGGGATCGCCGCGGAACTGGCGAGTGATGCTGTATCGCTGAGCATCGGCACCCGGCCCAGGGTGCACGGCACGGCCTGGTCGGCGCACGCCCACTGGCTGCTGGGCGACGACGACGCGGCACTGTCCGCCTCCCGCCGCGCCATCGAGCTGGCCCGGTGGATCGATCACCCGTACAATCTGGCCGTGGCCCTGGCTTACGCCGGCATCACCTACCAGATGAGCCATAGTCCGGGCGGGGCCCGGGATGCGGCTGGGCCGGGGGAGGGACCCGGGCTCAGGGACGCCCCCGAGCTGAGAAGCACCGTCGCGGAGCTGCGTGAGCTTTGCGAGCGGTATGCCTTCGCGTACTACCGCGAGTGGGCGCTGATCCTGGACGGCTGGTCCCGCGCGGACGGATCGGGTATCGCCCTGGCCCGGGAGGGTATCGACCACCTCAGGGCAGAGGGCTCGTTCGCGCGCATGCCGTACTGGCTGTCACTGCTCGCCGACCTTTCGGTCCGCGCCGGCCAGCCTGGCGCCGCGCGGGCGATCCTGGACGCCGCCCTCGCCGGCGCGAATGCCCGGGACGACCTGTGGTGGCTGCCCGAGGTGATGCGGATGCGGGCCGCGCATGACGACGCGGAAGCCGCCGTCGCCCGCCTGCGCTCCGCGGCCCGGCTGGCCGCGGCGCACGGCAGTACCGCGCTGCTGCGGCGCTGCGAGCGTGACCTCGCCGCGCGAGGCGCCATCCCCCCGGCGGGCAGCGTTCTCCCGACCGCCTGACCCGGACGCGGAACGCGAACGCTCCGCGAACGCGCGGGTCCTAGCGTCGGCTCTGTCACCTAGCGGGTGACCTATCCGAAGGGAACCGCAATGACGGCAACATCAGCGCCTGCCACAGCGCCGTACGAAGCCCTGGCCGCCACCGTGCGCGGTGACGTGATCCAGCCGGGAGATCCCGGATACGACGAGGCGCGCGCGGTCTACAACGCCATGATCGACAAACGCCCGGCCGCCATCGTGCGCTGCCGCGACGTCGCCGACGTCATCGCCTGCGTGAACTTCGCCCGCGAGCACGGCGTCGCGATCGCTGTCCGGGGCGGCGGCCACAACGCGGCCGGCCTGGGCGTGGCGGACGACGCCCTGGTCATCGACTTGTCGCAGCTCCGCAGCACGACCGTGAACCCGCAGAGTCACACCGTCCGGGTCGACGCCGGATGCACCTGGGGCGATGTGGACCATGCGACGGTGGCGTTCGGCATGGCCACCCCCTCCGGCTTCCTCGCCTCCACCGGCGTGGCCGGCCTGACCCTCGGCGGTGGCATCGGCTATCTGTCCCGCCGCTTCGGCCTCACCGTGGATAACCTCCTCGCCGCGGACGTGGTGCTCGCCGACGGCACGTTCGTGACCGCCACCGAGAGCTCGCACAGCGACCTGTTCTGGGCCTTGCGCGGCGGGGGCGGGAACTTCGGCGTGGTCACCTCGTTCACGTTCCGCTGCCACGACATCGGTGAGAGCGGCGTGATCATCGGCGGCCCCGTGCTGTACGACATCGCGGACACCCCCGAGGTGATGCGCTGGTACAGGGAACTGCTGCCGTCGCTGCCGGAGGAGCTGAGCGGGTGGATCGGCCTGCTCACCATCCCGCCGGCCTCGCCGTTCCCCGAGGAACTCTGGGGACGCAAGGCGTGCGGCATCGTCTGGTGCTACACCGGGCCGCACGACCGGGCCGCCGAGGTGCTCGAGCCGGTGAAGACGTTCGGCTCGCCGTTGCTGGCCGGCCTGATGGAGATGCCGTTCAGCGTGCTGCAGAGCGCGTTCGACGCGCTCTACCCAGCCGGGCTGCAGTGGTACTGGCGGGCGGACTTCTTCAATGAGATTTCCGACGCCGCCATCGACGTGCACCGCAAGTACGGTGAGCGGCTGCCGACCGGCCACTCCACCATGCACATGTATCCCATCGACGGCGCCGCCAGCCGCGTGGCCGCCGACGCGACCGCCTTCGCCTACCGCGACGGCGGCTGGGCCGGCGTGATCGTCGGCGTTGACCCGGATCCGGCCAACGCCCCCGCCATCTCCGAGTGGGCCAAGGAGTACTGGCAGGAACTGCACCCGACCTCAGCCGGCGGCGCGTACATCAATTTCATGATGAACGAGGGCCAGGACCGGGTGAGGGCGTCCTACCGCGGCAACTACGACCGGCTTGCCCAGGTCAAGCACCGCTACGACCCGGACAACACGTTCCACGTCAACCAGAACATCCAGCCCGCCAGCGGCTCAGGAGCAGGAGGCTGAAGATGGCCTGATGTCACTACCCGTCCTGTCCGGGATCGAGGCCGCGGGGACGACCAGACCGGCGGACCGGGTCAGCGCCGGACGGCCTGCCGGGTGATGGGCGTTGCGGAGAGGGGATCGAGGCCGCCGGCAGCCAGGATGTACCAGGCGGTCGTCCCGGTGTGCAGGGAGGCGTACACATAGCCGCCCTGGCAATCGGACAGCGCGTCCCGGGAGGCGGCCATGATGCCCAGGCCGTCCGCGTTGGGCCCGCGGGCCTGGGCGTAGGCCAGGTCCGCCAGGTACGATGTGGCCTGGGCGGAATCCCCGGGCTGATCCCGCAGCCGCAGGGCGTCCGCGACGTGCGCGGTGCCCTCGAACCAGACGCCCGTGCGGTCGCCGGCGCAGTAGCTCACCCCGCGGTACCCGGCCGCTGACACGCCCAGGTTCGCCACGTCCCAGCCCACCGACGCCGCGTACGCCGGATCGCGCAGGGCCAGGTAGGACCAGCTGTTCACGTCCTCGACCTGAGCGCTGTCATCCGGGGTGACGCCGTCAGCCGTGGTGCCGAGGTAAAAGCGACCCTGGCCCGGGTTCCACATCGACACGACGAACCGCCGGGCCCACGCGGCCCGCCGTGACCACGCCGGATTGCGGGTCTCCCGGGCGAGCAGCCGGAAGAACGCGTACACGTCGATATTGTGTTCGGTTGACTTCCACGGAATCCTCGCCGCGGCGGCGGTGTCGCCGCCCGTGTAACCGCCCGCCCGCCCGTCCGAGCACCGCGACTGGATCCAGTCGCCCAGCGTGATCGCGCCGCGCAGGTAGGCCCGGATCCGGGTGGCCGCGTACAGCTGCACGAGAGCCTGCCCGGCCCAGGCCAGGGTGCCAGTGCTGCTGGCCGGGTCGGTGACCTGGATGGCGCTCGCGCCGTCCAGCGGGACCGGGGCGTAGCCGTTGCGCAGCCGGCCATCGTGGGAGGGCTCATGGGCCTGCAGGTACAGCAGCGCGCGGCCGATGGTCTCGGCCCGGGCCACCCCGCTGGCGGTGCCCTCCGCCAGGTAGGCGTCGATGACCAGCGCGTTGTCGTAGATGCTCGCGCTGGTGTCGCCCCGCTGGCCCAGCAGCCCGCCCGTATAACTCTGCACGAGCCGTGCGGCCGGGCCGGCGGTCCGCAGGTCCATCATCTGGTCCAGGAACTGGTAGGCCCGGGCCACGCCACCCGGCAGCGGGCGGGCGGGACGCCGGGCAGCCGGGGGCAGGTGCGCGAGCCGGTCCGCGTCCAGGCGCGCGGGTCCCGGCTGCCCGCACGCATCCCCTCCCGCAGGCCCGGAATGCTGGCTGGTGAGGAGGAGGACGAGGGCGAGCACGAGTGCGATGCCGGCCGCGGCGGCCACGGTAAGGGCTCCTGCCCGTTTCACGCGTGCCGCTACTGGGCGGAGACAGGAGTGGTCGCGGACAGTGGGTTGATCCCGCGGGCGGCCAGGATGTACCAGGCCGTGGTGCCGGTGTGCAGCGAGGCGTAGACGACGTCACCCTCGCAGTCGCTGAGCCCGTCCTTGGACGCGGCCATGATGCCCAGGCCGTCCTCGTCCGGGCCGTGGGCCTGGGCGTAGGTGAGGTCGGACAGGTAGCCGGCGGCCTGGGCGGAATCTCCCGCCCGGGCCCGGATCTCCAGGGCGTCGGCGAGATGGGCGGTGCCCTCGAACCAGACACCCGTCCGGTCGCCGGGGCAGATGCTTACCCCGCGCAGCTGCCCGGTGGCCGAGGCCAGGTTCCGCACGTCCCAGCTGACCGAGGCGGCGTACGCGGGGGACTGCAGGGCGAGGTAGGACCAGCTGTTGACGTCCTCGGTCTGGGGACTGTCGTTCGTGGTCACGCCGTCGGTCAGCGTGCCCAGGCTGAACCGGCCAGCGGCCGGGTTCCACATGGAGACGATGAACGACCTCGCCGCGCTGGCCCGCGCCGCCCAGGCGGCCAGCCCGCTCTCCCGGGCGAGCAGGCTGAAGAACGCGTAGACATCGATGTTCTGCTCGGTCAACTTCCACGGGAGCCTGGTCCCGGAGTTCGTGTAGCCCCCGGTGTAGCCGCCCTGCCCGCGGGTGTCGGCTGAGTTCGCCTGGATCCAGGCTGCCATGGTCTCGGCGCCACTCAGGTACGACGTGACCCGGGTGGCCGCGTAGAGCTGGAGCAGGGCGTTCCCGGCCCACGCCGCGTTGCCGGTCGTGCGGCTGCTGGTGGCCGGCTGGACGTCGGCCGGGAGGTAGACCGGGGCCGGGGCGTAGTCGTCGTACAGGCCCCCGCCCTGAGGTGCCGACTGGGCCAGCGCGGACAGCAGCGCGTTGCCGATGGCCTGCGCGCGGGCCCGTCCGCCGGCGGTGCGCTCAGCCAGGTAGGCGTCGATGACGAGGGAGTCGTCGTAGATGCTGGAGGCGGTGTAATCCTGCGCGCCGAGCACCCCGCCGGTGTAGCTCTGCACCAGGCGGGGGACCGTGCCTGTGGCGTGCATATCCATCATCTGGTTCAGGAACTGGTAGGCGCGGGAGACGCTGGCCCCGGCCCCCGTGGTCTGGACCCCCGTGGTCTGGACCCGTGGTCTGGACCCCGTGGCTGGACCCGTTGGACGCCCGGTCTGGACCGTGGCGCGCGTGCCTGGACGGGCGCGGCCTGGCCGGCCGCGCGGTACCCGGAGGTGGCCGGCGCACGGCCGGCGCCCAGCAGCAGGCTGCCCCCGGCTGCGACGGTGAGCAGCACCGCCCCGGCCCGCCTGATGCCGTCCGTACGCATCCGCTTTTGTCCCTCTCCGGTGATGGCACGGCTCCTCCTGATGACCCTATGTCATCTTGATGTTACTTATCGTTAAGATGCCTCGCGATCGTCCCCGGCCGCAAAAGGGGATAACCGGCCATCCGGTGTGGCGGGTCGCCGCGCCTCCACGGCCTCTGTAGGCTCGACTCTGCCGGGCCGGTGCGCCACTGCCGCGGCGTCCTCCGGCCGGGGAATTCCCTGGCCGGGCAGGTCCTTACCCAGGCAGCACCGGCCGCTTCCCCCGGCCCTGGCTGGTGAGTGCCCGCGAGGGTTTTCGTTGCATGCCTTAAAGGAGGCGGTAGTTCGTGACGGCAGCCGTAGCGGACCAGACCGGCCACTCAGGCGGGTTTGTGCACCTCCACGTGCACACCGAGTACTCGATGCTGGACGGGGCCGCGCGGCTGAAGGACATGTTCGCCCAGTGCGAGCGTGAGGGCATGTCCGCCGTGGCCATGACCGACCACGGCAACCTCTACGGGGCCTACGATTTCTGGTCCAAGGGCACCAAGGCCGGGATCAAGCCGATCATCGGCATCGAGGCCTACGTCGCGCCCGAGCACCGCCGGCACCGCCAGCCGGTCCGCTGGGGCACGCCGGCCCAGAAGGACGACGACGTGTCCGGCGCCGGCGCCTATACGCATATGACGATGCTGGCCGAGACCACCGAGGGCATGCACAACCTGTTCCGGCTGTCGTCCCGGGCCTCCCTGGAGGGCCAGTTCCGCAAGCCGCGGATGGATCGCGAGATCATCTCCGAGCACGCCCGGGGAATCATGGCGACCACCGGCTGCCCCAGCGGCGAGGTGCAGACCCGGCTGCGGCTCGGCCAGTACCCGCAGGCGCTCGAGGCGGCCGCCGCCTACCGCGACATCTTCGGCGCGGGCAACTTCTTCGTCGAGATCATGGACCACGGGCTCAGCATCGAGCAGCGGGTCCGGGACGGCCTGCGGCGCATCGCGAAAGAGCTGGACCTGCCGTTCGTGGTCACGAACGACTCGCACTACTCGGTCGAGGCGGACGCGAAAGCGCACGAGGTGCTGCTGTGCGTGCAGACCGGCTCCAACATGGCCGACCCCGGGCGCTTCAAGTTCGACGGATCGGGCTACTACCTGAAGTCCCCGCAGGAGATGCGGGCCGCGTTCCCCGACGAGGAATGGCAGTCCGGCTGCGACTCCACGCTGCTGATCGCCGAGCGGGCGGACGTGGCCTTCCAGCCGAAGAACCTGATGCCGCTGTTCGACGTCCCCGAAGGGGAGACCGAGGAGAGCTGGCTGCGCCAGGAGGTCCGGCGCGGCATGGACCGCCGCTACACCGGCGGGTACGACGAGCGCCGCCGCGGGCAGGTCGAGTACGAGATGGGCATCATCACCCAGATGGGCTTCTGCTCGTACTTCCTGGTCGTGGCGGACTTCATCATGTGGGCCAAGCGGAACGGGATCTGGGTCGGCCCGGGCCGCGGCTCCGCCGCAGGCTGCCTGGTCGCCTACGCCCTGGGCATCACCGACCTGGACCCGCTCAAGCACGGGCTGATCTTCGAACGGTTCCTGAATCCCGAGCGCGTGTCCATGCCCGACATCGACATCGACTTCGACGAACGCCGGCGGGGTGACGTGATCCGCTACGTCACCGAGAAGTGGGGCGACGACCGGGTCGCGCAGATCATCACCTACGGCACCATCAAGGCCAAGGCCGCGGTCAAGGACTCGGCCCGGGTGCTCGGCTTCCCGTACGCGCTCGGCGACCGGATCACCAAGGCGTTCCCGCCCGCCGTGATGGGCAAGGACATCCCGCTGTCCGGGATCTTCGACGACACCCACCCCCGGTACGGTGAGGCCGGCGAGATCCGGTCCCTGTACGAGGCCGAGGCCGAGGTGCGGCAGGTCATCGACACCGCCCGCGGGCTGGAGGGGCTGATCCGCCAGGCCGGCGTGCACGCGGCCGGCGTGATCATGAGCAGCGAGCCGATCATCGACCACGTCCCCGTGTGGAAGCGGGAGGCGGACGGCGCGGTCATCACCCAGTTCGACTATCCCGCCGTGCGAGTCGCTCGGCCTGCTCAAGATGGACTTCCTCGGGCTGCGGAACCTCACCGTCCTGGACGACGCGGTCCACGGGATCAAGGCCAACCGGGGCATCGACGTCAACCTGGAGACGCTGCCGCTGGACGACAAGCCCACCTACGACCTGCTGGCCCGCGGCGACACGCTGGGCATCTTCCAGTTCGACGGCGGCCCGATGCGGGCCCTGCTGCGCAGCATGCGGCCCGACAACTTCGAGGACATCTCGGCGGTCGGCGCGCTCTACCGGCCCGGCCCGATGGGCGCCAACGCGCACAACGACTACGCCGACCGGAAGAACAAGCGCAAGCCGGTCGTGCCCATCCACCCCGAGCTGGCCGAGCCACTGGCCGAGATCCTGGGCGACACCTACGGGCTGATCGTCTACCAGGAGCAGGTCATGGCCATCGCCCAGAAGGTGGCCGGGTACAGCCTGGGCAGCGCGGACCTGCTCCGCCGGGCCATGGGCAAGAAGAAGAAGGAGATCCTGGACAAGGAGTTCGCGCCGTTCGAGGCCGGGATGAAGGCCAACGGCTACTCCGCGTCGGCGATCAAGACCCTGTGGGACATCCTCGTCCCGTTCTCCGACTACGCGTTCAACAAGGCGCACAGCGCCGCCTACGGGCTGGTCTCCTACTGGACGGCCTACCTCAAGGCCAACTTCCCCGCCGAGTACATGGCCGGGCTGCTCACCTCGGTGTCCGGCGATAAGGACAAGAGCGCGCTCTACCTCAACGAATGCCGCCGGATGGGCATCACCGTCCTGCCGCCCGACGTGAACGCGTCCGAGGCCATGTTCACCCCGGTCGGCGGCGACATCCGCTTCGGCCTGGCCGCGATCCGCAACGTCGGGATCAACGTGGTGGACTCCATCCTGGAGGCCCGCGCGGCCAAGGACGCGTTCACGAGCTTCGCCGACTTCCTGCGCAAGGTGCCGGGCGGCGTGTGCAAGAAGAACGTCATCGAGTCGCTGGTGAAAGCGGGTGCGTTCGACTCGCTCGGGCATCCGCGCAAGGGCCTGGCCATCATCCACGAGCAGGCCATCGACACCGTGATCGACGTGAAGCGCAAGGAGGCCATCGGCCAGGACTCGCTGTTCGGCGGGGACGCCGAGATCGAGGCCAGCTTCGAGGTCCCGGTGCCGGACGGGGAGTGGGACAAGACCACGCTGCTGGCCTTCGAGCGGGAGATGCTCGGCCTGTACGTGTCCGATCACCCGCTGCTTGGCGTGGAGCACATCGTGGCCGCGAACACCGACTGCTCGGTGGCCGAACTGATCAGCTCCGCGGCGGAGGACCCCGCGGAGCGCGGCCCCGCCCGGGGCGGCCGCCCGGACGGGCAGATGGTGACGCGTGGGCGGGATCCTGTCCGGCGTGCAGCGGAAGGTCACCCGGCAGGGGAACCCGTGGGCCACCGCCACGCTGGAAGACCTGGAAGGCGCGCTCGAGGTGCTGTTCTTCCCGGCCGCCTACCAGCAGTGCTCGCTGCTGCTGGCCGAGGACGCGATCGTCCTCGTGAAAGGCCGGCTGGACCGCCGGGATGACACGCCCAAGCTGATCGCGCAGGAGGTGAGCGCACCGGATCTGACGGTGGACCAGGGTGGCCCTTTTGTCGTGTCGATGCCGGTGCAGCGGTGCGTCGCGCCCGTGGTTGACCGGCTCCGCGAGGTGCTGTGCACCCACCCGGGCCTGTCGGAGGTGCACCTCAAACTCTGCAATGGCCCGCGGGCGACGATCGTCCGGCTGGATGACAAGCTGCGGGTCAAGCCGTCGCCCGCGCTGCTGGCCGACCTGAAGCAACTGCTCGGCCCCGCCTGCGTCGGCTGAGCTTCGCACCCGGGTGAGCTGGGAAGACTGGACGGTAGTCCGGCCAGCGAAGGGCGCTGCAGTGATACGCCGCATCCACTTGTCCGGCCACCATAAGGAGGCGCTTCGCACCAACCTGTGGCTGGTCCCGGCGATCGAAGTGCTGGCTGCGCTCGGCCTGTTCGCCGCCAGCAACGTGGCGGACCGGGCCGCCTACCATGGCTCGTTCATGCTGCCCTCGTGGGTGATCAGCGGCTCGGCTGACGCCGCGCGGCAGATCCTGACCACCATCGCGGCGGCCATCATCACCGTGGTGGGCGTGGTCTTCTCGATTGTGATCGTGGCGCTGACCCTCGTTTCCACCCAGTTCGGCCCCCGGATGCTGCGCACCTTCATCCGGGACCGGGGCACCCAGCTGACCTTGGGGACATTCGTCGCCACGTTCGTCTACGCGGTGCTCACCCTGGTGTCCATCGGCGGTCCCGGGCCGGGCGGTCCGTACGTGCCGCATATCGGCATCACCGTCACGCTCGCGCTGACGGTGACTGACCTGGCGGTGCTGATCTACTTCATCAACCACATCGCCACCCAGATCCAGCTGCCGGAGGTGATCGCCGGCATCTCCGCCGACCTCTCCGCGGCGATCGATGACCAGGTGGGCGACGGGGCCGCCCGGCCCGGTGACCCCCCGGCCGCCAGCTTGCTGGCCAGCATGCCGGGCCCGGGCGGCGTGGTCGAGGTCGAGGTCAGCGGGTACCTCCAGTACGTGCACCGGCGCACGCTGCTGGGCATCGCGCAGCGGGCCGGCGCGGTCATCTATCTGAGATACCGGCCTGGTCACTTCCTGGTCCTGGGCAGCCCGCTGGCCACGGTGTGGCCGGCCAGCGCGGCGGGCCAGGTGGCCGACGGCCTGACCCGGGCTCACGTCACCGGCCCGTACCGGACGCTGGCCCAGGACGTCTCGTTCGGCATCGACCAGCTCGTGGAGATCGCGATCCGGGCGCTCTCCACCGCGGTGAACGACACTTTCACGGCGCTGACCTGCATTGACTGGCTGTCCGACAGCCTGTGCAAGGTAGCCGGCCGGTGGCGGCCGGCCCGGGTGCACCGGGACCGGGCCGGTACCGTGCGGGTGATCACCACCGAGCCGACGTACGACCGGCTCGTGCAGCGGTCGTTCGAGAAGATCCGGCAGAGTTCCCGCGGCCACCCCGCCGTGCTGATCCGCCAGCTGGACGCGCTGGCCAGGATCATGGAAAGGACCACCGCGCACGATCAGCGCCAGGTGCTGCTCGACCAGGCTGCCATGATCATCCAGGCCAGCGAGGAATCGGTGCCTGACCAGGCGGACCGGGCCGACGTGCGGCGGCAGTACGAGGCATTCCTCGCCGTCCATGCCCAGCTGACGGGCCTGTCGCTGCCCGCGCCGGGCAGCGGACCCGGCGCGCTGTGATGGCCCGGGGGCGTTCCCGGGCCAGCTAGGTGTCGCGGCGTTGCAGCAGGTAAGCCCCGGCGGCGAGGAGCAGCGCGGTCCACAGGCAGAACACGCCGAAGCCCTGCCACGGCGAGAGCAGCTGATCCGGCTGCTGGTGGTCCGCGGTGATCAGCACGCCGGCCACGGTCGGGAAGTACTCGTGAATATGCGCGCCCCAGCTGTAGGGCAGCAGCACCAGCAGCGGCCCGATCACCAGGACCAGGCCGATAACCGTGGTGATCGCGCCCGCCGTGTGCCGGATCAGGTTGCCGATGGCCAGCGCGAACAGGCCGAGCACCGTCAGGTAGAGACCCGCCCCGACCACGGCACGGGTCACGCCCGGGTCGCTGAGGGACACCTTGACCAGGCTGCGGGCCAGCGCCGAGCCGATGAAGAACGACCCGAATGCGACGATTTCCCCGATGCACAGGACCAGCACGCTGAACACGGCCGCCTTGGCGGCCAGCATGGGCAGCCGTTTCGGCACGGCCAGCAGGGACGCCCTGATCGTGCCCGTGGAGTACTCACTGGTGATCACCAGGACCCCGAGCACGCAGATGGCGAGCTGCCCGAGCCCGAGCCCGGTGCCGAGGATGAAGCTCGTCGGGTCGGCCACGATCGACGCGCCCCGGCCCGTCGCCTTGCCCTGGTTCACCGCGTGCACGGTCAGCCAGGTGAACAGGGCGGTGAGCCCGAGGGTCACCACGACGAACAGCAGCAGCGTCCACAGCGTCGAGCGCACCGTGCGGATCTTGGTCCATTCGGCCACCATGAGGCGGCCGAAACCGATGAGACCGCCCGCGGGCCGGAACGCTGGCTGGGTGGCCTGCGCGGGCGGGGCGGGCGGCGGGCGGCGGATGTCATTCGGCACGCTCCTGGGTGGCGGTGACCGAGGGCTGGGCGGCCAGGGTGCCCGCCGGGCCCGCGGTCTCGGCGGCGGTGCCGCCCGCGCCGTACTCGGAGCTTTCGGCGGTCAATTCCATGTAGGCCTCCTCCAGGGAGGCGAGCTGTGGGGCGAGCTCATGCAGCACGATCTGGTTCGCCGCGGCGATCTCCCCGATCCGGGGCGCCTCGAGGCCAGTCACGCTCAGGGCGTGAGCGGGGTGGCGGCCGCCGATCTGGCCGTCCGTGGTCCCCCGGGCCGGCTCGGTCCGGGCCAGGTTCTCCCGGGCGGCCCCGTCCCGGGCGGGCTCGTCCCGGGGCGTGGCCTTGCCGCCTTCCGCTGCGATCAGGTCGGCGAGCCGGGCCGCGTCGGGTGAACGGACCAGCACGTATTTTTCGGAACTGCGCTCGATGAATTCCTGGGTGCTGCAGTCCGCGATGAGCTTGCCCCGGCCAATCACGATCAAGTGGTCGGCGGTGACGGCCATCTCGTTCATCAGGTGGCTGGACACGAAAACGGTCCGGCCCTCGGCCGCCAGTTGTTTCATGAGGTTCCTGATCCACAGGATGCCCTCCGGGTCGAGACCATTGACCGGCTCGTCCAGCAGCAGCACCTGCGGATCACCCAGCATGGCTACCGCGATGCCGACGCGCTGGCCCATGCCCAGGGAGTACCCGCCGGTCCGCTTGCGGGCCACCTCGCCCAGCCCGACCAGGTCCAGTACGTGGTCGACCCGGGACGCGGGCAGGCCCTGGGTCTGCGCGAGAAACAGCAGGTGGTTATAGGCGCTGCGGCCCGGGTGCATGGCCCGGGCCTCGAGCAGCGCGCCCACCGTGCGCAGCGGCTGGGCCAGGTCGGCGTAACGCCGGCCGTTGATCGTGGCGCTGCCGGACTGCGGGTGATCCAGCGCCAGGATCAGCCGCATCGTGGTGGACTTGCCTGCGCCATTCGGCCCGAGGAAGCCGGTGACCCGGCCCGGCTCCACGGTAAAGGACAAATGGTCAACGGCGAGTTTATCCCCGTAGCGCTTAGTGAGGTCCTGTGCCTCAATCATCATTTCCCCTTGAGACGGCCTGGCCGACATGGTTACGCCGTACGCCACAACCTAAGGTACCAAGCAATTGCGCGCCGCCTATTTTCCGGTTGGCGCGCGGCGGCGCATGCCCGGGGCGTGCGGGGCATCGCGGCGTGTCGCGAGCCGGTGCACGGAGGCGGCGGCGGTCACGTACGCTGCTGCGGAGTATGACCGAGCCGATGTCACTCCCCGCTGCGCGTGCCGCCGCCGGAATCCGCCGCGGCACCGTCGCCTGCCTGACCGTGGCGGCCGGGACCGTGCTGCTCGGGGTCGTGGCCGGCTTCCTCTGGGCCGTGGTGGCCCCGCGGCCGCTGCTGGTGATGACCGGCCGCGGCGCCGCGGCCGTGATCAACGCGGAGACCAGCGCCTTCATCGCGGCGGACGGCTGGTACTGCTTCATCTGCCTGGCCGGGGGAGTGCTCTCCGGGCTGTTCGGGTATCTGCTCGCGGTCCGCAGTTACGGCCCGGTGGCCATGGTCATGGTCCTGGTCAGTGCCCTGGCCGCCGCTCTGATCACGCTCTGGATCGGGGAGCACGTGGGCCTGGCCGGCTATCACCATCTGCTGGCCACCCTGCCGGCGGGCGCGAAGCTGCGGGCGGCCGTGACCCTGGGCGCCCGGAGCGCTATCGCGTTCTGGCCGCTGGGAGCCGGGCTGATGGCGGGCGGCATGGAACTCGCCGCGGCGGTGCGTGACCGGCAGGTCACCTCGTCCGGCTCGGCCCTGGCCCCGGAATGAGGGCCGCCCGGGCCGCCCCGGAATGAGCCCCGGGCCGCCCCGGAATGAGCCCCGGCCCGCTGGGGAATGAGCCGCCCCGCCGCGGCGCGATGTCCACGATGCGGACGGCCCCCGCGCCTGCCCGGGCCCGCTCCGTACACTGGGCGGGTGCTTTCCAGGATTGATCTGCGCGGATCGCCGGCTGCCCAGCTGAGCAGGGAAAAGCTCGCCCCAGTGCTGCCACGGGCCGGGCTGGACGTCGAGGCGGCTATCGAGAAGGTCCGGCCGATCTGCGACGACGTGCGCCATCGCGGGGCGGCCGCGGTCCGTGAGTACACGCTGCGCTTCGACGGCGTGGAGCTGGCCAGCACCCGGGTCCCGGCGGCTGCGCTGTCCGGGGCGCTGGACACACTGGCCCCGGACCTGCGGGCCGCGCTGGAGGAGACCATCCGCCGGCTCCGGCTGGTCTGCCGGGCCCAGCGGCCGGCCGACGTCGTGACCAGCGTCGGCCCCGGAGCCACGGTCACCGAGCGGTACGTCGCGGTGAGCCGGGCGGGGGTGTACGTGCCGGGCGGCCTGGTCACCTACCCATCCTCGGTCCTGATGAACGTGGTCCCCGCGCAGGTGGCCGGGGTGGCGCAGATCGCGGTGGCCTCTCCGCCCCAGGAGAACGGCCTGCCCAGTCCGGCCGTGCTGGCCGCGTGTGCGCTGCTCGGCATCGAGGAGGTCCACGCCGTCGGCGGGGCCCAGGCCATCGCCATGCTCGGGTATGGCACGGACGATTGCGCCGCCGTGGACACGGTCACCGGCCCCGGCAACATCTACGTGGCCGCCGCCAAGCGGCTGCTGCTCGGCGCGATCAGCACCGACGCCGAAGGCCGGCCCGACGGAGATCGCGATCATCGCCGACGACACCGCGGACCCCGAATTCGTCGCCGCCGACCTGATCGCCCAGGCCGAGCATGATCCGCTGGCCGCCTGCCTGCTGATCACCACGGACCCGGTGCTGGCCGACCGGGTGGACAAGGCCCTGGAGCCGCAGATCGCCGCGGCCCGGCACCGGGAACGGGTGCAGGCCGCCCTGGACGGCCAGTCCGCCATCGTCCTGGTGGACGACACCGACGCGGCGCTGGCCACCTCCGACGCGTGGGCCCCGGAGCACCTGGAGATCCAGGCCCAGGACGCGGCCGCGCTGGCCCGCCGGGTCCGCAACGCCGGCGCCATCTTCGTGGGGCCCTACGCCCCGGTATCACTTGGCGATTACCTGGCGGGCTCCAACCACGTGCTGCCCACCGGCGGCACCGCCCGGCACACCGCGGGCCTGTCCGTGCTGACCTTCCTGCGCGCTATCCACCTGGTCGAATACGAGCGGGACGCGCTGGCCGAGGTCGCCCCGCACATCGACGCGCTCGGCGGGGCCGAGGACCTGGCCGCGCACGTCGCCGCGGTCCGGGTGCGCATCCCCAGGGCCGGGCCGTGACCAGTTCCCCGGCCGGGCCGCTTCCATCCTGGCTGCCGATCCGGGATGACCTGGCCGGGCACACCGCCTACGGCGCCCCGCAGATCGACGTCCCGGTCCAGCTGAACACCAACGAGAACCCGTATCCCCCCTCCCCGGCCCTGGCCCTGGCGATCACCCAGGCCGTCGGAGAGGTAGCCGGGACGCTGAACCGCTACCCGGACCGCGACGCGGTGGCGCTCCGCGGCGACCTGGCCGCCTATCTCGGCCACGGGCTGGGCGCGGACCAGGTGTGGGTGGCCAACGGCTCCAACGAGATCATCCAGCAGCTGTTCCAGGCGTTCGGCGGCCAGGGGCGGACCGCGCTGGGCTTCGAGCCGTCCTACTCGATGCACCCGCTGATCGCCCTGGCCACCGGCACCCGCTGGATCAGCGGGGCCCGGGACGCCGACTTCGGGCTCGAGCCCGATCACGCGCTGGCCGCGATCCGCGACGCATCAGCCTGACCTGGTCTTCCTTACCTCGCCGAACAACCCCACCGGCGACCGCGCTGGCCCCCGAGGTGATCGAGGCGGTCTGCGCGGCGGCCCCGGGCATGGTCATCGTGGACGAGGCGTACGCCGAGTTCGCCCGGGACACCTCAGGCGACCGCGCTGACCCTGCTGCCCCGCTGCCGGCGGCTCGTGGTGACCCGCACCATGTCCAAGGCGTTCGCGCTGGCCGGCGCGCGGGTCGGGTACCTGGCCGCGGACCCGGCGGTGCCGCAGGCCCTGCTCCTGGTCCGGCTGCCCTACCACCTGTCCGCGGTCACCCAGGCGGTGGCGCGGGCCGCGCTGGCGCTGGCCAGCGAGCCGCTGGCGACCGTGGCGGCGCTCCGCGAGCAGCGGGATGACCTCGTCGCCTGGCTGCGCGGACGTGGCCTGCGGGTGGCGGACTCCGACGCCAACTTCGTGCTGTTCGGCGAGTTCGGCGACCGCCATGCGATCTGGCAGGCGCTGCTGGACCGGGGCGTGCTGATCCGGGAGACCGGGCCAGCGGGCTGGCTGAGGGTCACGGCGGGGACGCCCGCCGAGATGGTGGCGTTCCGCGATGCGCTGGACGCGGTGCTGACGCTGGGGCAGATGCCGGTCACCGAGCCGGCCAGGGAGGGCGCACGATGAACGACGGCACCTGGAGCCAGGCCATCCGGCGGACCGGGCGCGTCGAGCGGGTCACCAAGGAGACCAGCGTGCTGGTCGAGCTGGACCTCGACGGCAGCGGCACGGCCGACATCAGCACCGGGGTGCCGTTCTTCGACCACATGCTCGCCCAGCTGGCCAAGCACGGGCTGCTCGACCTCACCGTGCGGTCCACCGGCGACATCGAGGTGGACGCGCACCACACGGTGGAGGACACCGCGCTCGCGCTGGGCCAGGCGCTGCGTGACGCGCTCGGCGACAAGTCCGGTATCTGCCGCTTCGGCGATGCCGCCGTCCCGCTGGACGAGACGCTGGCCCGGGCCGCGATCGACCTGTCCGGGCGGCCCTACCTGGTGCACGCCGAGCCGGAGGGCATGGCCCCACTGATCGGGACGTACGACACCACGCTGACCAGGCATTTCTTCGAGTCCGTGACCTCCACGGCGGCCATCTGCCTGCACCTGGAGGTGACCGGGCGCAATCCGCACCACCTGGTCGAGGCCCAGTTCAAGGCGGTAGCCCGCGCCCTGCGGGCGGCCGCGGCCGCTGACCCCCGGGCGTCCGGGATCCCCAGCACCAAGGGCGTCCTATGACCCGGCCCCGGGTCGCGGTCCTGGACTACGGGTCGGGCAACATCCGCTCCGCCCAGCGGGCCCTGCAGCGGGCCGGCGCGGACACCGAGGTGACCACCGACTTCGATACCGCGCTCAGCGCGGACGGCCTCGTGGTCCCCGGCGTGGGCGCGTTCGCCGCGTGCATGGCCGGGATCCGCGCAGTGCGCGGCGACCAGATCATCGACCGGCGGCTGGCGGGATCCCGCCCGGTGCTGGGCATCTGCGTCGGCATGCAGGTGATGTTCGGCGAGGGTGTCGAGCACGGCCTGCACACCGAAGGCTGCGGCCAGTGGCCCGGAACCGTGCAGCGGCTGCACGCGCCGGTCCTGCCGCACATGGGGTGGAACACGGTCGAGGCCCGGCCGGGTCCCGGCTGCTGGCCGGCTTCGACCCGGGCACGCGCTTTTACTTCGTGCACTCCTACGCGGCCCTGGACCTGCCCATGCCGCCGTCCGCGCGGATGACGCCGCCGCTGGCCAGCTGGGCGACACACGGGGAGCCGTTCATCGCGGTGGTGGAGAACGGTCCCCTGTGCGCGACCCAGTTTCATCCCGAGAAATCCGGCGACGCGGGCGCCGCGTTGCTGGCCAACTGGCTGGAGATGGTGCGATGACGCGTGCGGGAGGAGCGGTGTTCCCGCGGCGGGCTGACCTTGCTGCCCGCCGTGGACGTGGCCGGGGGCAAGGCGGTCCGGCTGGTCCAGGGCGCCGCCGGGACCGAGACCGACTACGGGGAGCCGCTCCAGGCCGCGCTGGCCTGGCAGGCGGCGGGCGCGCAATGGCTGCACCTGGTGGACCTGGACGCCGCGTTCGGCCGCGGCTCCAACGCGGAGCTGCTGGCCTCGGTGGTGGGCCTGCTGGACATCGCGGTGGAACTGTCCGGCGGCATCCGCGACGACGCCTCGCTGGCCGCCGCGCTGGCCACCGGCTGCGCCCGGGTCAACATCGGCACCGCGGCGCTGGAGCACCCGGACTGGGTCCGGGCCGCCATCGCCGCGCACGGCGACCAGATCGCCGTGGGCCTGGACGTGCGCGGCACGCGGCTCGCCGCCCGGGGCTGGACCCGCGAGGGCGGTGAGCTGGATGAGGCGCTAGAGCGGCTGGACGCCGACGGCTGCGCCCGCTACGTGGTCACCGACATCAAGAAGGACGGCATGCTGTCCGGGCCGAACCTCGGCCTGCTCCGGCACGTCTGTGCCCGGACCGCGCGGCCGGTGATCGCCAGCGGCGGCGTGTCCAGCCTGGCGGACCTGGAGGCCCTGGCCGGCCTGGTCCCGGACGGAGTGGAGGGGGCGATCGTGGGCAAGGCCCTCTACGCCGCGGCCTTCACCCTGGAGGAGGCGCTCAAGGCGGTGGCGGCATGACGCGCCGGGTCTTCACCGGCACCGAGTGGGAGCCGCTCGTCGGGTACAGCCGCGCCGTGGCGGCCGGGGACTACGTGTTCGTGGCCGGGTGCACCTCGGTCGTGGGGGCGGAGTTCGTGCACGAAGATGACGCGTATGCGCAGACCGCGCAGGCGCTGCGCAACGTGGCGGCCGCCCTGGGCCAGCTCGGCCTGGGCCTGGCCGACGTGGTGAGCACCCGGATCCTGGTCACCGACATCTCCCGCTGGCAGGAGTACGGCCGGGCGCACCGGGAGGCGTTCGGGGACACGATGCCCGCCGCGACCATGATCGAGATCGCCGGGCTGGTGGATCCCCGGATGCTGGTCGAGGTGGAGACGGTCGCCTACCGCCCCGGGATCGGTACCTGATGCCCCCGCGAGCGGTCGCGGTCCGCAGTTTCCACCCGCGCACCACATTGGCTGATCACGATCATGGCCTGCGACGGCAGTGGTCTGCAGCAGCCGGTGGGACAGATGGGGCTGCTGGGGCTTGTGGGGCTGGGTGGCCTGCGGGGTGGGGGACGCCATGACGGTGGCGGTGCGGGTGATTCCCTGCCTGGATGTGGACGCGGGGCGCGTGGTGAAGGGCGTCAACTTCCGCGACCTGCGCGACGCGGGTGACCCGGTCGAACTCGCCGCCGCCTACGACGCGGAAAGCGCCGACGAACTGGTGTTCCTGGACATCACCGCGTCCAGCGGCGGTCGGGACACCATGATCGACGTGGTGGGCCGGACCGCCGACCAGGTGTTCATCCCGCTCACCGTGGGCGGCGGGGTGCGCAGCGTCGGGGACGTGGACCGGCTGCTGCGGGCCGGGGCGGACAAGGTGTCGCTGAACACCGCGGCCATCGCCCGCCCCGAACTGCTCGCGGAGGCCGCCCAGCGGTTCGGCTCGCAGTGTGTGGTGCTGTCCGTAGACGCCCGCCGGGTGGCTCGTGGGGGTGGAAGGACTGACGAGGCCGGTGGGGTCAGTGGGACTGATGTAACTGACGAGGCTGGTGGGGGTGGTTCGGGCCGTGGGGATGGTCTGGCCCGTGAGCCCGCGCATTTCGAGGTAACCACGCACGGCGGGCGCCGGGGTACCGGGATCGACGCGGTCGAGTGGGCGGCCCGGGGGGCGGAGCTGGGTGTCGGCGAGATCCTGCTCAACTCCATGGACGCGGACGGCACCAAGGCCGGTTTCGACCTGGAACTCGTCCGGGCGGTGCGCGCCGTCGTGAACGTGCCCATTATCGCCAGCGGCGGGGCGGGAGAGCTGGCTCACTTCGCTCCCGCGGTCGGGGCCGGTGCGGACGCCGTGCTGGCGGCCAGCGTGTTCCACTTCGGCCAGTTGAGGATCAGCGAGGTCAAAGATGCGCTGCGCAGCGCCGGCCACCCGGTCAGGTAGCAGCCGCCAGCCCGCCGTATCGCGGGCCCGCCGGGTCCTGCAGCCCGCGGGAAACTCAGCCCGCGGGCACGCTCAGGCCGGCCGCCAGGGCGGCCCCCACGATGCCGGCGTTGTTCTGCATCGCGGCGGGCACCACCGTGGCCCGCAACGACGTCAGCAGCGGCAGGAACTTGTCCGCCTTGCGGCTGATCCCGCCGCCGATGATGACCAGGTCCGGTGCCGTGAGGGCCTCGACATGATGCAGGTACTCGTCCACCCGCCCGGCCCACTTGCCCCAGCTGAGGTCGTGCAGCTCCTTGGCCCGTTCGGAGGCGCGCTTCTCGGCGTCCCGGCCGCGGATCTCGATGTGGCCCAGCTCGGTGTTCGGGATCAGCACCCCGCCGCGGAACAAGGCGCTGCCGATCCCCGTGCCGAAGGTGAGCATCAGCACCGTGCCCTGCTGCCCGGCACCTGCGCCGAACTTCATCTCGGCCAGGCCCGCCGCGTCGGCGTCGTTGACCAGCGAGACGGGGACGCCGGCCGCCTTGCTGAACAGGGCCCGGGTGTCCAGCCCGACCCAGGCCTCGTCCAGGTTGGCCGCGGTCATGGTGACCCCGTCCACCACCACGCCGGGGAACGCGATGCCGACCGGCCCGGTCCAGTCGAAGTTCTTCACGTGCTTGGCCACGACGGCTGCGACCGCCTCGGGCACGGCCGGGTGGGGCGTCTCCACCTTGACCCGCTCGGTGAGCAGCGTCCCCTTGGTCGTGTCCACCGGCGCGGCTTTGATCCCCGAGCCGCCGATGTCGATGCCGAGTACGTGCACTTCACAGCCCTCCGTTCGCCCGCGAATCGGCCCGACGCGGCGGGGCCGCAGCGAGTGACCAACTCCATGGTGTGCCATCGGCTGCCCCGGTAGTACCCGGGGAGCCTTGATTATGGCCCGTAGGGGGATGTTTTCCCGCTGTCCCTCCTCTTGGCTGCGGCGATGAGGCCCTTCATGCCGCCGACGGCAGCTATCGACGCCGCCGTCGCAGCAGGCTTGGTGTCGCTGCTGGACGAGCTGGTCCCGTGCTGGGGTTAGTGCCGCATCCTGCCGCCAGCATCAGCCCGCTGACCGGGATGGCGGCGGCTGTGTGGGTCTTGCTCCTGGGGCACGTAGTCCCCCTCCGACCTGCGGGCCCGCACTCGTGGGGTTAGAGCCCCCAGCGGGCACCGTTCAGCGTGCGGACCGCCGCCTCGGTGCCGTCCAGGCGCACCTGCGCGGCGTCCCGCCGGCCCGAGGTCCAGAGGGTGAGTTCCCCGGGGGCGCCGGTGACCGTCACTACCGGGGTGCGGGCCTTGGCCGTGATCCGGACCCGGCCCTGGCCCGGGTCGGTGGTGATGTCGTCGCGGGCCAGTTCCACCCCGACCGGGGCCTTGCGCAGGATGAACCGCGCCATCCCCAGCCGCCCCCACAGGGCCTCCGACAGCGCCGGGGTCACCTTCCGCTCCCCCCAGCCGGGGGTGCCGCGCCGGATGTCCTCGTGATGCACGAAGAACTCCACGAGGTTGGTCCGCTCGTCCACGCCCGGCAGCCTGAACGGTGACATCCGGGGCGGCCCGTTGCGGATGGCGGCGATCAGGCCATCGAAGGACTCCCGCTTGGTCAGCCCGCGCTGCACCCGCCGGGTGTACCCGGCGAGCGGGCTGATCATGATGCCCGCCCCCGCGTCCGGGCGGCGTTCCCTCAGCACCAGGTGGGCGGCCAGGTCGAGGGTGGTCCAGCCGTCGCATAGCGTGGGCGCGGACGGGCCAGTCTGCTCTAGCAGCGCGCACAGCGCCAGGCGCTCATCCCGGGCGAGAGTCATCCCGCGATGGTAGCCATACGGTCCGGCGAGCGGAATGGCCGAGCCGGATGGCCACGCGAAGCCAGGCGCGCGGACCTGAGAGGATCGGGTTATGAACACGCAAGCGAGCGCGGTCACCGGCCCCCGGTCCCCTTCCGCGCTGGACCCCGAGATCGCCGCGCGGCTGAAGCGTGACGCGGCCGGCCTGGTCCCCGCCGTGGCCCAGCAGTACGACACCGGCGAGGTGCTGATGGTCGGCTGGATGGACGACGAGGCGCTGCACCGCACCCTGACCACCGGCCGGTGCACGTACTGGTCCCGCAGCCGCCAGGAGTACTGGGTGAAAGGAGAGACGTCCGGTCACCTGCAGCAGGTGAAAGCGGTCGCGCTCGACTGTGACGGGGACACCGTGCTGGTGAAGGTGGACCAGAGCGGCGGGGCCTGCCACACGGGCGACCGGACCTGCTTCGACGCGGACCCGCTGCCGGCCACGGTGGTGGGATGACTGGTGGTGGGATGACTGGTGCTGGGATGACTAGCGGTGGGATGACCGCTCCGGGCCCGGAGGCGGAGCGGCTGGGCATCCGCCGCCCGGCCGCGGGTGCCCGGCGTGAGTACCTGCTCACCTTGCTGGTGGGCGCGGTAGGCGCCGCGGTCGTGCTGCTCGCGGCCCGTCAGGGCTGGGCCCGGGTGGTGACCGTCGAGCCGCGTCCGCTCCCCACGTCCCGGATCGCGGTGCGCGGCCAGGACCTGGTGCCCGCGGCGGGCGCGCTCGGGCTGGCCGCGCTGGCCGGCCTGGCCGCGGTACTGGCCACCCGCCGGCTCGCCCGCCGGGTCGTCGGCGGCCTGCTCGCCGTGTTCGGTGCGGCCATCGTCGTGTCCGTGAGCCTGCCGGTGACCGCGGCGCAGGTGCGCAGCGCCGCGGCGGGCGCGACCGCCCAGGCCAGTTCGGTGCCGGGCGGGAGCACGATCGACAGCGGCACGACCCCCGGCACCGGCGGCTCCGGCGTAGGCGGTCTCACCCTGGCCAGCCACGTGGAGATGGCCGCCTTCCCGTGGCGCTGGGCGGTGCTGTGCGGCGGGCTCCTGGTGATCGCGGCCGGGCTGATGGTGGCCTGGCGCGGCGCCCGCTGGCCGGTCATGTCCAGCCGCTACGACCAGCCGGCCAGCCGCAAGCCACCCGCCCCGGCGGACCCGGCCAGCCTGTGGGAATCGCTGAGCCAGGGCCTCGACCCCACCGACTCCGGCCTGCCTGACTCCGGCCTGCCGACTCCGGCGCCACCGCACCCGGTGCCAGTGCCGCGGGGCCGGGAACCGCGGCAGCGGGTTCCGGGACCGCCTCAGGTGGTCACGGGACGGGCCGTCACGGCGCCCCGGGTTAGGCTGGGCAGTACGCCAGCCGGCGTCAGGGAGGTGAGGGCAGCTCCGGCGCCCCTCCGAATCAGTTCTGCGCCCTGACACGTGGGCGGGGAAACCCGGGCCGGTCCGGCGCGGCCCGGAGGGGGCCCGCATCCGGAGAGAAACAGCCTCGCTACGATCGGGGCGCAAGGAACTCAACCCGAGGGGACTGCGAACCGCGTGAGCGTGCTCAACGAGATCCTTGACGGGGTACGTGCCGACCTCGCTGCCCGGCAGCGGGAAGTCACGCTCGACCAGCTTAAGGACATGGCGGGGCAGGCACCGTCGCCGAAGGACGCGATGGCGGTGCTCAAGGGCGAGGACGTGGCGGTCATCGCCGAGGTGAAGCGGGCCAGCCCGTCCAAGGGGGCGATGGCGGCGATCGCCGACCCTGCGGCGCTGGCCGTGGACTACGAGGCCGGCGGCGCGAGCGTGATCAGCGTGCTGACCGAGCAGCGCCGGTTCGGCGGGCAGCCTCGCCGACCTGGCGGCGGTGCGGGCGGCGGTGCAGGTTCCCGTGCTGCGCAAGGACTTCGTGGTCAGCTCCTACCAGCTCTGGGAGGCCCGGGCCTACGGGGCGGACATGGTCCTGCTCATCGTGGCCGCACTGGAGCAGAACGCGCTGGTCTCGCTGGTGGAGCGGGCCGTGTCCATCGGGCTGATCCCGCTCGTCGAGGTGCATGCGGACGAGGAACTCGAGCGGGCCCTGGAAGCCGGCGCGAAAATCATCGGGGTGAACGCGCGCGACCTGGCCACCCTCGAGGTGGACCGCAGAGTGTTCGCCCGGCTGGCCCCGCAGATCCCGGACGGCGTCCTGAAGGTCGCCGAGTCGGGCATCCGCGGTCCGCATGACCTGCTCGCCTACGCGGCGTCCGGCGCGGACGCCGTGCTGGTGGGGGAGAGCCTGGTCACCGGCAAGGACCCGCGGTCGGCCGTGGCGGACCTGGTCACCGCCGGCTCGCACCCGGCGCTGCGAGGTGACCGCGGATGACCAGCCCCATGGCCACCCGCGGCGATCACGGGCAGCCGCCCGGCGCGGGCCGGGACGCCGGCCACTTCGGGCCTTACGGCGGCCGGTTCGCTCCTGAGGCGCTGATGTCCGCGCTGGAGGAACTGGCGGCCGAGTACGCGGCGGCCCAGGCGGACCCGGCCTTCCAGGCCGAGCTGGCCGAGCTGCTGGCCGGCTACGCGGGGCGGCCCACGCTGGTGACCGAGGTGCCGCGGTTCGCGGCCCGGGCCGGGGACTGCCGGATCCTGCTCAAGCGCGAGGACATGGCGCACACCGGCTCGCACAAGATCAATAATGTGCTCGGCCAGGCCCTGCTGACCAAGCGGATGGGCAAGAAGCGGGTCATCGCCGAGACCGGCGCCGGCCAGCACGGGGTGGCCACCGCCACCGCCTGCGCGCTGCTGGGCCTGGACTGCGTGGTCTACATGGGCGAGGAAGACACCCAGCGGCAGGCCCTGAACGTGGCCCGGATGCGGATGCTCGGCGCCGAGGTGGTCCCGGTGGCCACCGGCAGCCGCACCCTCAAGGACGCCATCAACGAGGCGTTCCGCGACTGGGTGACCACGGTCGAGACCAGCCACTACTGCATCGGTTCGGTGATGGGCCCCGATCCGTTCCCGACCATGGTGCGTGACTTCCAGCGGATCATCGGGGTGGAAGCCAGGGAACAGGTCCTGGCCATGACCGGGCGGCTGCCGGACGCGGTCGTCGCCTGCGTGGGCGGCGGCTCCAACGCCATCGGGGCCTTCCACGCGTTCATCCCGGACGAGTCCGTGCGGCTGATCGGCTGCGAGGCAGGCGGGGACAGCCCGGACAGCGGCCACAACGCGGCCACCCTGGTGGCCGGCTCCGCCGGGGTGATCCACGGCATGCGCACCTACCTGCTCCAGGACGCCGACGGGCAGACCCTGCCCACCCACTCGGTCTCCGCCGGGCTGGACTACCCCGGGGTCGGCCCGGAGCATTCCTGGCTGCACGACACCGGCCGGGCCAGCTACCGGGCCATCTCAGACTCCCAGGCCATGGACGCGTTCTCGCTGCTATGCCGGACCGAGGGCATCATCCCGGCGATCGAGTCGGCCCACGCCCTGGCCGGCGCGCTCCAGCTCGGCGGCGAACTCGACCCAGGGGCCCTGCTGCTGGTCAACCTGTCCGGCCGGGGCGACAAGGACGTGGACATCGCCGCCCGGTGGTTCGGCCACCTCGGAGGCCAGGCCGATCACGGCCAGGTCGAACACGGGGAGACGGGCTAGCCCGATGAGCGCAGCTCATTTCGCTGGCGAGGCGGGGCGCGCCGAAGGCGTGGCCCCGTCGAGCCAGGGAATCGGGGGGTCCGGGGGGTCGCCCCCCCGGGCTAGCAGAGTCAGCGTCGCGTTCGAGAAGGCTGCCGCGGGCGGCCGGGCCGCCCTGGTCGGCTACCTTCCCGCCGGGTTCCCGTCGGTGGCCGGCGCGGCCGAGGCCGCGGTGGCGATCGCGCAGGCGGGCGCGGACGTGATCGAGATCGGCCTGCCGTACTCCGACCCGCTGATGGACGGCCCGGTCATCCAGGAGGCCACGTACCGCGCGCTGGCCGGCGGCACCCACGTGACCGACGTGCTGCGCACCGTCGAGACGGTGGCGGCCGCCGGCGTGCCCACCCTGGTCATGACGTACTGGAATCCGGTGGACCACTACGGCGTCGCGGCGTTCGCCCGCGACCTCGCCGCCGCCGGCGGGGCCGGGCTGATCACCCCGGACCTGCCGCCTGAGGAGGCTGGTGACTGGCTGGAGGCCGCGGAGGCCTGCGGCCTGGACCGGGTCTTCCTGGTCGCGCCGAGTTCGCCGGACGCACGGATCGAACGGATCACCGCCGACTGCCGCGGCTTCGTGTACGCCGCCTCGCTGATGGGCACCACCGGGGCCCGGGACAGCGTCGGTACCGCGGCCGCGGGGCTGGTCAGCCGGGTCCGCGAGGCCACCAGCCTGCCGGTCGCCGTCGGCCTCGGCGTGCGCGACGGGGTGCAGGCCGCGGAGGTGGCCGGCTTCGCGGACGGGGTGATCGTCGGGTCGGCGTTCGTGCAGCGGCTGCTCGCCGCGCCGGACGCCCGGGCCGGGCTGGACTCCGTCCGTGACCTGGCCGCCGAGCTCGCCGCCGGGGTCCGCGCCCCGGTCAGGTAGCCCGGCGCTCTTCCGGCCACATCGGCCCGGCCGCGCCGGGCCGGGTTACTGGCCGGCCGGTTGCGGCGCCGGCGGACCTTTACGGCCGCCGTCACCGGTTAACCGCAGGCCGTGCCCGGCCGCCCCTGCTACCCTCACGTGGCGTGGCTTCCCCCGGCACGACGGTCGCGTTCCTGCCCAGCCCGGGCCCCGGGACCTGGCATCTCGGGCTGCTGCCCGTCCGGGGTTATGCGCTGTGCATCGTGCTCGGCATCATCGTCGCGGTCCAGGTGGCGAACCGCAGGTACCTGCGGCTCGGGGGCCGCCCCGGCGTGATCCTCGACGTGGCCACCTGGGCCGTCCCGGCCGGCCTGATCGGTGCCCGCCTCTACAGCGTGGTCACCGACTACGAGCTGTACTTCAAGCCGGGCCGGGACTGGATCGACATCTTCCGGGTCTGGGACGGCGGGATCGGCATGCCCGGGGCGGTGGTCGCGGGCGTCCTCGGGGCCTGGCTCGCCTGCCGTCGCGCCGGGGTGAGGTTCGGGCCGGTCGCCGGGGCCGCGGCCCCCGCGATCGCGTTCGGGCAGGCCATCGGGCGCTGGGGTAACTGGTTCAGCCAGGAACTCTACGGCCGCCCGTCCAGCCTGCCCTGGGCGGTGAAGATCGACCCGGCTCACCGCGTCATCCCCTACGAGAACTACGCCACCTTCCAGCCTGCGTTCCTCTACGAGTCCCTGTGGGACCTGGCCCTCGCAGTGGCGCTCATCTGGGCGGCCCGCCGTTTCCGGCTGCCCGGCGACCGCCTCCTCGCGCTGTACGCCGCGGGCTACGCGACCGGCAGCTTCGCGGTCCAGTCGCTTCGCATCGACTTCGCCCACCACCTGTTCGGCCTGCGGACGGACCAGTGGGCGATGATCGCCATCTGGATCGCCGCGGTCAGCTACCTGATCATGACCGCGGGACCGCGCGGACCGGAGGTGCTCACCCGGCGGGCCCCCCTGCCATCCCCCGGACGGGCGGCGTTTGCCGGCCGGGATGCCCGGGCACATCCAGGGGACAATCCTCGCGAAGCGGATGTTCCCAGCGAGTCAGGTGTTTCGCGAACAGCACGAAGCGGGGATGATTGCACTGGTGGCGTAATCTCCGTGTAACCTACGAGCGGTAGCTCGAGGAGCCAGCGATACCCCCTTCCCGGGGTTCATGGCAGGGCCAATGTCGTCCCGACCGCATGCGAGAACGCGAATTCGGACGAGACGACAGGAGTGCGGATGGCACCTGCCGCTTCAGTGGACGCCGCGGGGCTCTACGATCCCAGCTTCGAGCACGATGCGTGCGGCGTCGGCTTCGTGGCCGATCTGGCCGGGCTGCCCAGCCACGACACCGTAGCCAAGGCCCTGACCGTGCTGCGCAACCTGGAGCACCGCGGTGCCCAGGGCAGCGACCCGGACACGGGCGACGGGGCCGGCATCCTGACCCAGATCCCGGACGCGTTCTTCCGCGCAGTGTGCGGCTTCGAGCTTCCGGTCCCCGGTGGCTACGCGGCCGGCATGGTGTTCCTGCCCGCTGACGATCAGGGCAGCGCCGATGCCGCGATGGTGGTGGAGCGGCTCGCCGCCGAGGAAGGCCTGACCACTCTCGGCTGGCGCGATGTCCCCTATGACCCGGAGCACTGCGGACGTGGTGCCAGGGACGTGCTGCCTACGCTGCGGCAGGTTTTCGTTGCGGCGGGTGGTGAAAGCGGTATCGCGCTGGACCGTCGCGCGTACTGCCTGCGCAAGCGGGTGGAACACGAGACCGACTGCTACGTCGTCACGCTGTCCTCGCGGACCATCGGCTACAAGGGAATGCTGACCGCCCTCCAGCTCGAGCCGTTCTACCCGGACCTGGCCGACCCGCGGTACGTCTCGTCGCTGGCCCTGGTTCACTCGCGGTTTTCCACCAACACCTTCCCGTCCTGGCCGCTGGCCCACCCGTACCGTTACATCGCGCACAACGGGGAAATCAACACGGTCCGGGGGAACCGGAACTGGATGCGGGCCCGCGAGGCCATGCTGGCCAGCGACCTGTTCCCGCGGTCCGCGGACGGCCGGGGCATGGAGCGGCTGCTGCCGATCCTGGATGAGACCGGCAGCGACTCGGCCAGCTTCGACGAGTGCCTGGAACTGCTGCACCTCGGCGGCCGGTCCCTGCCGCACGCCATGCTGATGATGATTCCCGAGCCGTGGGAGAACCACGACGAGATGGATCCGGCCCGGCGCGCCTTCTACCGGTTCCACTCCACCCTGATGGAGCCCTGGGACGGGCCGGCCTGCGTGGCGTTCACCGACGGCACCGTGATCGGGGCCGTGCTGGACCGTAACGGGCTGCGCCCGGGGCGGTACTGGGTGACCCGCGACGGGCTCGTCGTGCTGGCCAGCGAGGTCGGCGTGCTGGACATCGACCCGGCCGACGTGGTCCGCAAGGGCCGTCTGCAGCCCGGCCGCGTCTTCCTGGCCGACACCGGCCGGCGGCGGATCCTGGAAGACGGGGAAGTGAAGTCCGCCCTGGCCAGCGAGCACCCGTATGAGGACTGGCTGCACGCGGGCCTGCTGCACCTGGACGACCTGCCGGACCGGGTCAGGGCGCTGCCCGCGGCCGGGGAGCTCACCACCCAGCAGCAACTGTTCGGGTATACCGAGGAAGAGCTGCGGATTCTGCTGGCCCCGATGGCCAGGACCGGAGCCGAGCCGATCGGATCGATGGGCACCGACACGCCGGTGGCCGTGCTCTCCGACCGCCCCCGGCTGCTGTTCGACTACTTCTCCCAGTTGTTCGCGCAGGTCACCAACCCGCCGCTGGACGCGATCCGGGAAGAGCTGGTCACCTCGCTGGAGTCCTCCACCGGCCCGGAGGGCAACCTCTTCGACCCCGGCCCGGCCTCCTGCCGCCAGGTCGTGCTGCCCTACCCGGTCATCGACGGCAACAAGCTCAGCAAGATCATTCACATTAACGACGACGGCGACCTGCCTGGCTTCGCCTCGTATGTGGTCGATGGCCGGTATGACGTGATGGGCGGCGGTGCCGCGCTGCGCGACCGGCTCGACGAGATCTGCGCCGAGGTGTCCATCGCAATCGCCGATGGCGCGCACATCATCGTGCTGTCTGACCGCGCGGTCGGTGACCAGCCCGACCCGCGGCTGGCGCCGATCCCGTCGCTGCTGCTCACCGGGACCGTGCACCACCACCTGATCCGGGAGCGGACCCGGACCCGGGCCGGGCTGATCGTGGAGTCCGGCGACGCGCGCGAATGCCACCACATCGCCTTGCTCATCGGCTTCGGGGCGGCCGCGGTGAACCCGTACCTGGCCCTGCAGACCGTGGCGGACATGGTCCGCCGCGGCGGGCTGGATGGCGTCACGGCTAAGAAGGCCACCGAGAACCTGGTCAAGGCCCTGGGCAAGGGCCTGCTGAAGATCATGTCGAAGATGGGGGTCTCCACCGTCGCCTCCTACACCGGGGCCCAGATCTTCGAGGCCATCGGGCTGGGCGAGGAGATCGTCAGCACCTGCTTCACCGGGACCACCTCCCGGCTCGGCGGCATCGGCTTCGACGTGCTGGCCGCCGAGGCGGCGGCCCGGCACGGCCGGGCCTTCCCGCCCCGCGGCGCCGGCCCGGATCACCGGCGGCTGGAGACCGGGGGCGACTATCAGTGGCGCCGCGAGGGCGAGCCGCACCTGTTCAACCCGGAGACCGTGTTCAAGCTGCAGCACGCGACCCGGAGCCGCCGCTACGAGATCTTCAAGAAGTACACCCGCCTGGTGGACGACCAGTCCGCCCGGCTCATGACGCTGCGCAGCCTCCTGCGCATCCGCGGCGTCGATGACCCCACTGACCCGCGTGGGCTGGGCGCAGCGTCGCTCCCGGCCCGCGCGCCCAGCGCATCGGCGGGCGAGGCGGGGCGCGGCGAAGCCGTGGCCCCTCCGAGTCAGCCGGTGCCGGGGGGTTCCGGGGGTCGTCCCCCCGGGCCAGCACGGCCCGCGCGCCTCGCGCGCCCGGCGAGGGCGGCGGCCAGGCCGGACTGCACCCGACCGGCCCGCACCCCATCGGGAAGCCGCCGGCGGCGGCTCCCGGCGCCGGCTCGCCCGGGGCTGCCTCGCCCGGGGCGGGCCCGTCCCGCCCGGCTCCGCGCGGCCCGATCCCCATTGACGAGGTCGAGCCCGTGTCGGCCATCGTGCGCCGGTTCTCCACCGGCGCGATGTCCTACGGCTCCATCTCGGCCGAGGCCCACCAGACCCTGGCCATCGCGATGAACCGGCTCGGCGGCCGGTCCAACACCGGCGAGGGCGGCGAGGACGCGGAGCGCTTCGTGCCGGACGCCAACGGCGACCTGCGCCGCTCCGCGGTCAAGCAGGTGGCCAGCGGCCGGTTCGGGGTGACCAGTGAGTACCTGGTCAACGCCGACGACCTGCAGATCAAGATGGCGCAGGGAGCCAAGCCAGGGGAGGGCGGCCAGCTGCCCGGGCACAAGGTGTACCCGTGGATCGCCAAGACCCGGTACTCCACCCCGGGGGTCGGCCTGATCTCGCCGCCACCGCACCACGACATCTACTCCATCGAGGACCTGGCCCAGCTGATCCACGACCTGAAGAACGCCAACCCGCGGGCCCGGGTGCACGTCAAGCTGGTCGCCGAGGTCGGCGTGGGCACCGTCGCGGCCGGCGTGTCCAAGGCGCACGCCGACGTGGTGCTGATCTCCGGGCACGACGGAGGCACCGGCGCCGCCCCGCTGACCAGCCTCAAGCACGCGGGAGCGCCATGGGAGCTGGGCCTGGCCGAGACCCAGCAGACCCTGCTCCGGGCCCGGCTGCGGGACCGGATCGTGGTCCAGGCCGACGGCCAGCTGAAGACCGGCCGGGACGTGATCATCGCCGCACTGCTCGGCGCCGAGGAGTTCGGCTTCGCCAGCGCCCCGCTGGTCGTCTCGGGCTGCATCATGATGCGCGTCTGCCACCTGGACACCTGTCCCGTCGGGGTGGCCACCCAGAACCCTGAGCTGCGCAAGCGGTTCAACGGGAAGCCGGAGTTCGTGGTCAACTTCTTCGAGTTCATCGCGGAGGAGGTGCGCGAGTACCTGGCCGCGCTGGGGTTGCGCACGCTGGAGGAGGCGGTCGGCCGGACGGACCTGCTGGACAGCGAGCGGGCCGTGGGGCACTGGAAGGCGGCCGGGCTGGACCTCGCGCCGATCCTGCACATGCCCGCCCTGGCCGAGGGCGCGGCCACCCGCAACACCACTACCCAGGATCACGGCATCGACCGCGCCCTGGACAACACGCTGATCCAGCTGGCCGAGGGTGCCCTCCAGGACGCGAAGCCGGTCACCCTCGACCTCCCGGTCCGCAACGTCAACCGGACCGTGGGGACCATGCTCGGCTACGAGGTGACCCGGCGGTGGGGCGGCAAGGGCCTGCCCGACGACACCATCCTGGTCCGGTTCCGCGGCTCGGCCGGCCAGTCTTTCGGCGCCTTCCTGCCCCGCGGGATCACCCTGCGCCTGGCCGGGGACGCCAACGACTACCTGGGCAAGGGCCTGTCCGGCGGCCGGATCATCGTGGCCCCGGACCCGGACGCGAGCTTCCCCTCCGAGGAGCAGATCATCGCGGGCAACGTGATCGGCTACGGCGCTACCGCGGGCCAGATGTACCTCAGCGGCGTCGTGGGCGAGCGGTTCTGCGTGCGGAACTCCGGCGCCACCGCGGTGGCCGAGGGCACCGGTGACCACGGCTGCGAGTACATGACCGGTGGCGTCGTGGCCGTGCTCGGCCCGGTCGGCCGCAACTTCGCGGCCGGCATGTCCGGCGGGCTCGCCTACCTGCTCGACCCGGATCCGGTCCGGGTCAACACGGACATGGCCGACCTGGAGGGCCTGGACGACGACGACGCGACCCGGCTGCGTGCCCTGGTCGGGCAGCACCTGGCCGAGACCGGGTCCGAGGTCGCCGCGAGGCTGCTGGCCGACTGGGACGCTTCGCTCGCCCGGTTCGGCAAGGTCATGCCGAAGGACTACAAGCGGGTCCTCGACGCGGCCCGGCTGGCCGAGCGTGAGGGCCGCGACGTCAACCAGGCCGTGATGGCCGCGGCGCACGGCTGAGGAGGGTTACGCGATGGCTGACCCCAAGGGGTTCCTGACCACGCCGCGCGAGACGCCCGTCCGGCGGCCGGTGGACGTGCGGATCCGTGACTGGCGGGAGGTGTACACGGACTTCCCGCATGTGGCCCTGGAATCGCAGGCTGGCCGCTGCATGGACTGCGGCATCCCGTTCTGCCACCAGGGCTGCCCGCTGGGCAACCTGATCCCGGAGTGGAACGACCTGGTCTGGCGGCACGAGTGGCGGGAGGCCGCCGAACGCCTGCATGCGACCAACAACTTCCCGGAATTCACCGGCCGGCTTTGCCCGGCGCCCTGCGAGAGCGCGTGCGTGCTCGGCATCAACGCCGACCCGGTCACCATCAAGCAGGTCGAGGTGGAGATTATCGACCGGGCCTGGTCCGAGGGCTGGGTCCGGCCGCTACCGCCGAGTGCCGAAGCGGTCGCGGCCGGTCGGCGCGTGGCGGTGATCGGCTCCGGGCCGTCCGGGCTGGCCGCGGCGCAGCAGCTCACCCGGGCCGGCCACGCGGTTACCGTGTTCGAGCGGGCCGACGCCCCCGGTGGCCTGCTGCGCTACGGGATCCCCGAGTTCAAGATGGAAAAGCGCCACCTGGATCGCCGGCTGTGGCAGATGCAGGCCGAGGGGACCAGGTTCCGCTGCGGCGTCACGGCGGGCCGGGACGTCACGGCCGCGCAGCTGCGCGCCGAGTTCGACGCGATCGTGCTGGCCGGCGGGGCTACCGTGGCCCGGGGGCTGCCCGTTCCCGGCGCCGGCCTGTCCGGGGTGCACCAGGCCATGGAGTTCCTGCCGCTGGCCAACCGCGCCGTCGTGGCGTCGCAGTCCCGGACCGGCGGGGGCCCGGTGCCCGAGCCGCCCATCAGCGCCCGGGGCAAGAACGTGATCATCATCGGCGGCGGTGACACCGGGGCCGACTGCCTCGGCACCGCACACCGGCAGGGGGCCGCGTCGGTCACCCAGCTGGAGATCCTGCCCCGGCCGACAGAGAATCGTCCCGACAACCAGCCCTGGCCCACCTACCCGATGACCTACCGGGTGTCCAGCGCCCACGAAGAGGGCGGGGAGCGGGTCTATGCGGTGTCCACGCAGGAGTTCGCGGGCGACGACGCCGGCCGGGTGAGCGGGCTGCGCCTGGTCGAGGTGGAGATGGCCGACGGCAAGTTCAGCCCGGTCGAGGGGACCGAGCGGGAACTGCCGTGCGAGCTGGTCCTGCTGGCCATGGGCTTCACCGGGGCGGAGCGGGCCGGCCTGCTGACCGACCTCGGCGTCGAGTTCGACGCGCGGGGCAACGTGGCCCGGGACGGTACGTACGCCACCTCGGCGCCCGGGGTGTTCGCCGCCGGGGACATGGGGCGTGGTCAGTCACTGATCGTCTGGGCCATCGCCGAGGGCCGGTCGGCTGCGGCGGCCGTGGATAAGTACCTGGAAGGGGACAGCCTGCTGCCCTCCGCCATCCCGCCCACGGCGCGCTCCCTGACCTGACGCTGTCCTTGATCGGGTCGCCAGGCCCTATGCCGTCTCTTGCCTATCCCTCAGGCTCCCTCAGGCGTCTCGGCCGCTCCCTCAGGTGCCCCGGCCGCCGACTCTTCGCGTAGCCCGCTGAACAGCTCGTTGTAGTCGTAGGCGGCCTCGGGCTTTGAGCGGACTGCCGCGTCGATCAGCCTGGCATCCTCGCCGATCAGGATCCGCCAGTTCCGCGAGCGCACTCCGTCGAGGATGATGGTCGCCGCCTCAACCGCGCTGACCGGTGCCTTGTCCCGGAAGTCGGCGTTCGCCCGCACGAGCATCTGGCGCAGGTCGTCGGCTGACGCGTCCTCCCGCAGCAGGCCGGCGCGGACCAGCGTGGCCTGCGCGTCACGCGGGATCAGCTTTTCCACCTGGGCGTCGCTCATCCGCTCCGGCTCCGGCAGGCCGCGGGCGCGAAAGCTGTTCGCGACGATGTCGGTGCCAACGTGCCCGGGTATCACCACAGCGACCCGGACGTGAGGCGCGTTGGTGCGCAGGTCCTCGATGAGCGCCTCGGAGAAGCCCCGCACGGCGAACTTGGCTGTGGCGTAGGCGGTCTGCGGCATACCTGGGCCGAGTGACCCCCAGAGGCCGTTCACGCTGCTGGTGTTGACCAGGACGCCGTCGCCGCTCGCGATGAGCAGCGGCACGAACGCGCGGGCGCAGTAATAGACCCCCCACCAGTCGATGGCGAACGTGCGCTCCCACTCTTCCCGGTCGCCGCTGACGAAGCTGCTGCCGCCGCCGATGCCAGCGTTGCTGAAGACCAGGTTAACGTGATCACTGGCGTGCCCGTCGAGCACCTCATCGCGGAACCGCAGGACCTGCGCCTCGTCGGCAACGTCGCAGAGATGGCTGGTCACCAGGACCTCGGGCACCGCGACCGCCCGCGCCGTGGCCGCGGTTTCCGCGACGGCTTCGGCGTTCAGATCGCATGCTGCGACCGAGCATCCCTGCGCAGCCAGCTGACGGACAAGCTCGCGACCCATGCCGGAGCCACCACCGGTCACCACCGCGAGCTTCCCCGTGAACGAGTCCACACCCATGATGGTTGCCCCTGCGTCGTTGCCCGTCAAAGCGAGTGGCTGAACTGGAGGCTGGGTTCTGGCGGCCGGGCGGAAATTTACGCTGATGCCGCGGCCCGGAGCGTCCGCAACCCCAGCCCGCCGGCGCCACCGGGTATCCATGCCTGTCCACGGGCTGCCCGCACCCGACAGGTGAAGATCGGGCTTCGCTCGCGGGCAGCCGCGTTGCTGCTGCGTAACGTCGGATGACTGTTGGGTGAATCTTGCGTCGTGGGTCTCGGCAGGCCAGAACGCCGGCCCTTAGAGTGGTATAGACCAATTTGGGTGCCCTCGTCTGGAAGGCGATATGCATGAGCCGCCGAGCGAAGATCGTCTGCACCCTGGGGCCCGCGTCTTCCAGCCCGGAACGGCTGGCCGAACTCGCCGCGGCCGGGATCGACGTGGCCCGGCTGAACATGAGTCATGGCACCCAGGCCGGCCACCTCGCCGCCTACCGGTGTGTCCGGGCGGCGTCCGATGCCGCGGGGCACAGCGTGGGGGTTCTCATCGACCTGCAGGGCCCGAAGATCCGGCTGGGCACGTTCGCGGCCGGGCCCGTCCGGCTGCTGGCGGGCCAGGAGTTCACCGTCAGCGTGCACGAGGTGCCGGGGGACCAGCACGAAGTGGGCACGACCTACGCGGGCCTGGCCGGCGACGTGCAGGCCGGCGACCGGGTGCTGGTGGACGACGGCCGGGTGGTCCTGGAGGTGCTCGACGTGACAGGGGGCCGGGTCCGCACCCGGGTCGTCGTGGGCGGTGTCGTCTCCGACCACAAGGGCCTCAACCTGCCTGGCGTCAAGGTCAGCGTGCCCGCCCTGACCGCCAAGGACGAGGCGGATCTGCGCTGGGCACTCGGCCTGCAGGCCGACATGATCGCGCTGTCCTTCGTCCAGGGCCCGGAGGACGCGGTCCCGGCGCGGCGGATCATGGACGAGACAGGGGTCCGGCTCCCGCTGATCGCGAAGATCGAGAAGCCCCAGGCCATCGAGGCGCTGGCGGAGGTGATCGAGGCCTTCGACGGGGTGATGGTGGCTCGCGGCGATCTCGGGGTGGAACTTCCGCTGGAGCAGGTGCCAATGGCGCAGAAGCGGATCGTCGAGCAGGCCCGGGCCCGGGCCAAGCCGGTGATCGTGGCGACCCAGATGCTGGAGTCGATGATCTCCGCTCCGCGGCCGACCCGGGCGGAGGCGTCCGACGTCGCCAACGCCGTGCTGGACGGTGCGGACGCGCTGATGCTGTCGGCCGAGACGAGTGTCGGTGAGTACCCGGTCCAGGCGGTGGCGACGATGGCCAGGATCATCCGCGAGGCCGAGCGGGAACCCCTGGCCACCTCGCCCGCCCTGGCCCGGGAGCCGGCCAGCACCGGCGGCGCCATCGCCCGCGCCGCGGCGGAAGTCGGGGAGGCCGTCGGGGCCAAGGCCCTGGTCGCCTTCACGATCACCGGCGAGACCGCCCGGCGGCTGGCGCGGTACCGCTCGCCCATTCCGCTGCTGGCGTTCACCCCGCAGCCCAGCACGCGGAGCCAGTTGGCGCTGAGCTGGGGTGTGGAGACGTTCATCGTGCCGCCCGCCCGGCACACCGACGCCATGGTGCGTCAGGTCGAGGAGGCGCTGCTGCACATCGGGCGATGTGACAAAGGCGACAAGGTGGTCATCGTGGCGGGCAGCCCGCCAGGCACCCCCGGCCGGACCAACGCGTTGCGGGTGCACCGCATCGGTGACGCCGCAGCCCTCGGGGCGGGGCTCGGATGAGGGTAACGATGCAGGTGACCTGGGGTGCCCCGGGTGGGATTCGAACCCACACTGCATGGTTTTTGAGACCATGGACTCTGCCTGTTGGTCTACCGGGGCGCCGCCGCCAGACAGTGCGCGCCCGGCTCGGCCGAACGTCAATCTACCTGGTACCGGTACGATCATGAGCGTGAGTCAGACCCCATTGCGCGTTTTGATCGCCGAAGACGAGGCGTTGATCCGGCTTGACCTCAAGGAGATGCTTGAGGAAGAGGGCTATTCGGTGGTCGGTGAGGCTGCCGATGGCCAGCAGGCCGTCGATCTCGCTGTCAGTCTCCGGCCGGACCTGGTGATCCTCGATGTGAAGATGCCGGTCCTGGACGGGATATCGGCCGCCGAGCAGGTGGCCGCCGACCAGATTGCGCCGGTGGTCATCCTGACCGCGTTCTCCCAGCGTGAGCTCGTCGAGCGGGCCCGCGACGCAGGGGCCATGGCTTACCTGGTGAAGCCGTTCACCAAGGCTGATCTGGTGCCTGCGATCGAGATCGCGGTCAGCCGCTTCCAGGAGGTCGCGGCGCTGGCCGGTGAGGTCGGCACGCTCAAGGAGCGGCTGGAGGTGCGCAAGCTCCTCGACCGGGCCAAGGGCAAGCTGCAGACCGAGCAGGGGATGTCCGAGCCGGACGCGTTCCGCTGGATCCAGAAGACGTCGATGGACCAGCGCCTGGCCATGCGGGCCGTGGCCGAGCGGGTGCTCGAGGGGGGCATGACCCCGGGCGGCGCCGCGGGCAACGCGGACGCCAGCAGCACCGCGGGCGGCACCGAGACGGCGGGCGCTCCCAAGCCGGATTCCGGGGCCTGAGCCCTCCGCGCCGGACCCGCTCCGGCCCCCGGCCTGGGCACTTTCCGGGCTGGAGCCTGCGTCCCGACCGGTCTAGGCCTGCGCCCGGACCGGGCTGAGCCTGCGCCCGGGCATGTTCCAGGCCGGATCATGCTGAGGTTCCTGCGGACGCCGGGGCGTTCCCCGGGATCGAGCCCGGGGAACTTTTGGTGCCGTGTCGGCCTTCCCCGGGCCGACACGTTCTCTACTCAGCTCCCCGGGCTCTCCCCACCACGGTAGCGAGGACTCCCCGCGCGGCGCAAAGGGGCGGACATTCCCTGGCCGGTTTGTGATAAACGTCCGGTCACGCGTGGTTTCCCGGCAGCACAGGGACTGGCCTGGTCATCGTCCCGCCGCCGTGACGTCGCCGGGATCATGGCCGCCCGGCGGGACCTGGTCACGGAGCAGGCAGGTCAGCCGGGCCGAGCAGACCCGGCGGCCCCGGTCATCGCTGATCGCGATCTCGTACGTGGCGGTGGTACGCCCGCCGTGCACCCGGGTGGCGACCCCGGTGACGACGCCTTCCGCTACCGCCCGGTGATGAGTGGCGCTGATCTCGATCCCGACCGCGAACCGCCCCGGACCGGCGTGCAGCGCCGCGCCCAGCGAGCCCAGGCTTTCGGCTAGCACGCACGAGGCACCGCCGTGCAGCAGGCCGTAGGGCTGGATATTGCCGTCCACCGGCATGGTGCCGGTGACCTGCTCCGCGCGGGCGGCGGTCACGGTAATGCCCATCCGGCCGGGCAGGGTGCCCTCGCTGAGCCGGGCGAAGCCCGCCAGGATCTCCGCCGCCCGGCCCTTGTCCGCCCGCGCCTCGCTGTCCTCGTCCGCCCCGCCGTCCTGGCCCGGCCGCCCCTGCCCATCCTGGCCCGCCCGCGCCGCGCCGTCCCGATCCACCCGTACCTCCGGAGTAGCACCGGCGCCTGCCGCGCCGTAGGAGAAGCCTAGGCCGGCCATGCCCGGGCGGGGGCCGCAGCGAGGCCCGCGGGTCACGCCGGAGGCTCGCGGGAAGGTAAGTGGCTCGAGTGACCAGAGTGGCCTATACGTGCTTTGGGAGCCAGTACCGGACTTGCCCGGCTCGGCACATCACCATCGAGTCACATAGCGGAAAAGATCGGATCTTCTCCCCCGAAACACTGGCGTTACACGCAGGTGAGCGTTAACAATGCCCCGGGGGCTGTGTGTGCCAGTCCCCGGGAACCCAACGAAGGGAATCTCCATGCGTCCAGTATTAAGAGGGAAGATCAGCTCATCAGGTCTGCGGGTTGGCGCGGTGGCTGCGCTTGCGCTTGCGACCGTGGCCTCGCTGGCTGCCATGCGGTCCGCCCCGGTCACCCCGGCGGGCGGCGGCGGTTGCTCGCCGACCGTGTCCAAGCAGTTCTTCGGCAAGACCATCGAGCCGTACACCGGCAAGAACACCGCTGTGTACCGCTACACGCTGACCAACTGCCGCGGCATGCAGGTCAAGATCCTGAGCTACGGCGCCATCACCCAGTCGATTGACGTCCCGGGCCGCAACGGCCGGGAGGCCGACGTCATCCTGGGCTTCAAGACGCTGAAGGACTACGTGACGTTTGACAGCCCGCCGGTGACCGCCAACGGCGGCCCGTACTTCGGCGAGACGGTCGGCCGCTACGCCAACCGCATCGCCAAGGGCACGTTCAAGCTGAACGGCAAGACCTACACGCTGCCGATCAACAACGGCGTGAACAGCCTGCACGGCGGCCTGGTCGGCTTCGGAAACCACATCTGGGCCTCGAAGCCGGTACGCAGCACAGAGCGCGGCGGGCGTGCAGCTCACGCTGGTCAGCCCGAACGGTGACGCCAGCGGTGCTCCCGGATCCCCCGGCTGCCCCACCGGCTGCACCGGCTACCCGGCGCAGCTCACCGTGGTGGTGACCTACACGCTGAACAACGCAGGTCAGCTCGGCATCCACTACAACGCCACCAACAACGACAAGAAGCTGTCGACGGTCCTCAACCTGACCAACCACAGCTACTTCAACCTGGCCGGCGAGGCTTCTGCGGCGGGCTCGGCCTACCGGCAGTACGTCCAGATGAACGCGAACCGCTACTCGCCGACCGACGCGACGCAGATCCCGCTCCCGCTGCCCCACGGGGTCCCGGTCGCGGGCACGCCGTTCGACTTCCGCGCGCCGCACACGATCGGCTCCCGGATCGACGACGTCAGCGCTCCTGACAACACCCCGGCCAGGTTCGCGACGGCCACCGGGGGCAAGAGCCAGCTGCTGATCGCCCAGGGGTACGACCACAACTGGATCCTGAACCCGCAGACCGCGGCTACCACCGGCCCGGACGGGCTCAACCTCGCCGCCCGCGCCTTCGACCCGTCGAGCGGCCGTCTGCTGACCGTCTGGACCGACCAGCCGGGTGTGCAGTTCTACAGCGGCAACTTCCTCAACGGCACGCTGGTGGGTATCAGCGGCCACACGTACCGGCAGGGTGCGGGGTACACGTTCGAGACCCAGCACTTCCCGGACTCGCCCAACCAGCCGGCCTTCCCGTCCACCGTTCTCGGCCCTGGGAAGACCTTCAACTCAACAACGATTTTCGCGTTCCACTCCTGATGCCTCGCCGGCTGCGGGTGCCGCGTAAGCGGCGCCCGCGGCCAGCCCGGCTCGTCGCGGCCCGGCAGCCGCCGCCTTCCCGGTGGCCGCCGGGCCGTGACATGTCCGCCCGCCGGTGTCGGTACCTGCTACTAGACTTCCTGCGTGGCGACGAAGGCGACCCAGGCACCCGCATCCGCACCCGAGCCAGCGGCGCGACGGGAGCGGTTGCTGCTGCTCGACGGGCACTCCCTGGCGTACCGCGCGTTCTTCGCGCTGCCCCCCGAGAACTTTTCGACCACGACCGGGCAGCCCACCAACGCGGTCTATGGCTTCACCGCGATGCTCATCAACGTGCTCCGCGACGAGCAGCCGACCCACGTGGCGGTGGCCTTCGACCGCAGTGAGCCGACCTTCCGGCACGAGCAGTACGTGGAGTACAAGGCGACCCGGCGGGAGACCCCGGCCGATTTCCGCAGCCAGCTCAGCCTGATCTTCGAGGTGCTCGACGCGCTCGGCATTCCCCGGCTGTCGGCGGCCGGCTTCGAGGCGGACGACATCATCGCCACGCTGACCGTGGCCGCCACCGGGGCGGGCATGGACGTGCTCATCGTCAGCGGTGACCGGGACAACCTTCAGCTGGTCAACGACCACGTCACGGTGCTGATGACCCGGCGCGGGATCAGCGACATGACCCGGTTCACCCCGGAGGAGGTCGTGGCCAAGTACGGCCTGACCCCGGCGCAGTACCCGGACTTCGCCGCGCTGCGCGGCGACCCCAGCGACAACCTGCCGAGCATCCCCGGGGTGGGGGAGAAGACCGCCGCCCGGTGGGTGTCCGACTTCGGCTCGCTGACCGAACTGGTGGACCGGGTCGACGAGGTCAAGGGCAAGGCCGGCGACCGGCTGCGCGAGCACCTCGGCGACGTGCTCCGCAACCGGCAGCTGACCGAGCTGGCCCGGGACGTCCCGCTCGAGGCGGGCCCGGCCGACCTGCGGCCGGTGCCGTGGGACCGCGATCAGATCCACCAGCTCTTCGACACGCTCCAGTTCCGCGTGCTGCGCGACCGCCTCTACACCACGCTCCCTAACGGAATTATCGGCCCGGCCACCGCGGCCGGCGCTGAGGGATCCGGGTCAGCCGAGGGCTTCGAGGTCGAGGTGTCGGTGCCCGGTCCCGACGAGCTGGCCGCCTGGCTGGAGGAGCACGCCACCGGGACCGGCCGGGCGGGTGTCGCGGTCCACGGCACCTGGGGCCGCGGCACGGGCACCATGGACGGGCTCGCGCTGGCCGCCGGGGACGGTGCCGGGGCGTTCGTGGACCCGGTCGCGCTGACCGAGGACGACGAGCGGGCCCTGGCCGCCTGGCTTGCCGACCCAGACCAGCCCAAGGCGCTGCACGACGCCAAGGGGCCCATGCACGCGCTGGGCGCCCGGAGCCTCGAGCTGGCCGGCCTGACCACCGACACGGCGCTGGCCGCCTACCTCGCCCTGCCGGGGCAGCGCTCGTTCGACTTGGCCGACCTGGCCCTGCGGTACCTGGGCAAGGAACTGCGGGACGGTGGGACCACCACCGGCCAGCTCACCCTGGACCTGTCCGGCGGGGAAGACGGTGAGGACGACGGTGAGGCCGAGGCGGCCGTGGCGCTGGTGCTGCGGGCCCGGGCCACCGCGGAGCTGGCCGACGCCCTGGACGCGGACCTGGAGCAGCGTGGCGCCGCGCAGCTTCTCGCCGACGTGGAACTGCCGCTGGTCGGCGTGCTGGCCCGGATGGAGCGGGCCGGGATCGCGGCGGACACGCACCACTTCGCCGACATGTCCGCCAGCCTGGGCGGCGAGGTGAAGGCAGCCGAGCAGGCGGCGTTCGGGATCATCGGGCACGAGTTCAACCTCGGCTCGCCCAAGCAGCTCCAGGAAGTCCTGTTCACCGAGCTGGGCCTGCCCAAGACCAAGCGGATCAAGACCGGCTACACCACGGATTCCGAGGCGCTGACCGGCCTGCTGGCCCAGACCGGCCATCCGGTGCTCGAGCACCTGCTCCGGCACCGGGACGTGGCCAGGCTCAAGAGCATCGTGGACTCGCTGATCCCGATGGCGGACGACGATGGCCGGATCCACACCACGTACAACCAGATGATCGCGGCCACCGGGCGGCTCTCCTCGACCGACCCGAACCTGCAGAACATCCCGATCCGGACCGAGGAAGGCCGCCGGATCCGGCAGGGCTTCGTGGTCGGCAGCGGCTACGAGACGCTGCTCACCGCCGACTACAGCCAGATCGAGCTGCGCATCATGGCCGACCTGTCCGGCGACACCGCGCTGGAGGAGGCGTTCACCTCCGGCCACGACTTCCACGCCGAGACGGCGTCCCGGGTCTTCCGCGTGCCGGCCGCCGAGGTCACCGTCGAGATGCGCAGCCGGATCAAGGCGATGAACTACGGGCTGGCCTACGGCCTGTCCGCTTACGGGCTGTCCCAGCAGCTGCACATCACCCCGGACGAGGCCCGGGCCCTGATGGACGAGTACTTCGAGCAGTTCGGCGGGATCCGGGATTACCTGTACGCGGTGGTGGATGAGGCCCGCAAGGACGGTTACACCGAGACCGTCCTCGGCCGCCGGCGCTACCTGCCCGACCTGACCTCCGACAACCGGCAGCGCCGGGAGATGGCCGAGCGGATGGCGCTCAATGCCCCCATCCAGGGCTCCGCCGCCGACGTCATCAAGGTGGCCATGCTCCGCGTCAACCAGGCTCTCCGGGAGGAGGGCCTGCGGTCGCGGATGCTGCTCCAGGTGCACGACGAGCTGGTCTTCGAGGTCGCTCCCGGTGAGCTCGACACGCTGCGCGAACTGGTCACGCGCACCATGCGCGGTGCCTTCGAGCTGCGCGTGCCGCTGGAGGTATCGTTCGGCACCGGCCGCAGCTGGGCCGAGGCCGGGCACTAGAGCTAGTCCGGGGGGGCGACCCCCGGAGCCCCCCGCTTGCCCGCCCCCGTGGGCACGTCGTCTGCTGCGGCTGCCGGGTTAATCGCCGGGTCGGCGAGGACACGGCCGCGCCGCGCCTCCCCTCCCCGGCGAGCCGCCCCAGCTGCCGCCGCCACGCCGCGCCTCCCTCCGCGGCGCGGCTCTCAGATTGAGACCGGGAGTAAAAGGCCGCGGAACCGCGTTGAAAAGTGCAGCGCACAGGGCTGATCAAGCGGTAACGATCATGCGGCGATCGGGTGCTCGGATTGACCGGGTGGCTTAGCTCTCATATCCTGAGCGCTGCGCCGTGTTCTGGTGCAGTCCGCCGTGGCCAGGCAAAGTTACGGGCGGCCGTGAGGCCCCTCCGTGGCTCGCCGGGTCGGCCAGCCACATCCAGTGCACCCTGTAGGCCCACCTGACGGGCCCTCGGTATGGCGCGTCCAAACTACTTTCTGTCCGCCGGAGCCAACCAACACATGACGAGCAGCACGCAGGCCAGCCCGACCCCCAAGGTGGCGGTCAACGACATCGGGTCGCAGGAAGCCTTCCTCGCCGCGATCGACGAGACCATCAAGTATTTCAACGACGGCGACATTGTCGAGGGCACCGTCGTCAAGGTTGACCGAGACGAGGTCTTGCTCGACATCGGCTACAAAACGGAGGGGGTCATCCCCTCCCGTGAGTTGTCGATCAAGCACGATGTGGACCCGCACGACGTGGTCAAGGTCACCGACCACATCGAGGCCCTCGTCCTCCAGAAGGAGGACAAGGAAGGGCGCCTCATCCTGTCCAAGAAGCGTGCTCAGTACGAGCGCGCCTGGGGCACGATCGAGAAGATCAAGGATGACGACGGGGTCGTCACCGGCACCGTGATCGAGGTCGTCAAGGGCGGCCTGATCCTCGACATCGGCCTGCGCGGGTTCCTGCCTGCCTCGCTGGTGGAGATGCGCCGGGTTCGTGACCTGCAGCCCTACGTGGGCCGGGAGATCGAAGCCAAGATCATCGAGCTGGACAAGAACCGCAACAACGTGGTGCTGTCCCGCCGGGCGTGGCTGGAGCAGACTCAGTCCGAGGTGCGCCAGAACTTCCTGAACACCCTGCAGCGGGGCCAGATCCGCAAGGGCGTGGTGTCCTCCATCGTCAACTTCGGCGCGTTCGTCGATCTCGGCGGCGTGGACGGCCTGGTGCACGTGTCCGAGCTGTCCTGGAAGCACATCGATCACCCGGGTGAGGTGGTCGAGGTCGGGCAGGAGGTCACGGTCGAGGTGCTGGACGTGGACATGGACCGGGAGCGTGTCTCCCTGTCGCTGAAGTCCACCCAGGAAGACCCGTGGCAGCAGTTCGCCCGGACCCACCAGATCGGCCAGGTCGTACCGGGCCGGGTCACGAAGCTGGTGCCGTTCGGTGCGTTCGTGCGGGTCGAGGAGGGCATCGAGGGCCTGGTGCACATCTCCGAGCTGGCGGACCGCCACGTCGAGATCCCCGAGCAGGTCGTGCAGGTCGGCGACGAGATCTTCGTCAAGATCATCGACATCGACCTGGACCGGCGGCGGATCAGCCTGTCGCTCAAGCAGGCCAACGAGGGCACGGCCGGCGAGGCGGTCGGCGACGACTTCGACCCGACGCTGTACGGCATGCCCGCGACCTACGACGACCAGGGCAACTACGTCTACCCCGACGGGTTCGACTCCGAGTCTGGTGAGTGGCTCGAGGGATTCGACACCCAGCGCGAGGAGTGGGAGCGGCAGTACGCGCAGGCCCGGTCCCGCTTCGAGGCACACCGCCGCCAGATCGCCGAGGCCCGCAAGGCCGAGAGTGGCGACGCCGCCGACGGCGGCGCAGAAACGACGAGCGCCAGCACGCACACGTCGGGCACCCCGGACGCGGGCAGTTCCGGCGGTGGCGCTCTGGCCTCCGACGAGGCGCTGGCGGCACTCCGCGACAAGCTCTCCGGGGGCCAGAGCTAACTCACTGGTCCCGGCACCGATCCATGATCGTCTCTGGTTTCCTGAGGCCTCGGCCCCCGGCCGGGCGATCATGGATCGGTGTTCAGGTTCATGCTTAAAGTCGGCCTGACCGGGGGTATCGGCTCCGGCAAGAGCGAGGTCTCGCGCCGGCTGGCCGGGTACGGCGCGCTGATCATCGACGCCGACCTCGTGGCCCGGGAAGTAGTCGAGCCGCACACTCCGGGCCTGGCCCAGGTGGTTGCCGTGTTCGGCACGGGAATCCTGGCGGCGGACGGCACCCTGGACCGGCACCGGCTGGGTGAGATCGTCTTCTATGACGCCGAACTGCGCGCGAAGCTCAACGCGATCGTCCATCCTCTGGTCGGAGGGCGCATGCGTGAGCTGGAGCAGGGCGCTGATCCCGGCGCCATCGTGGTTGAGGCTATCCCGCTGATCGCGGAGAACCACATGGCCGAATTCTTCGACCTCGTCGTCGTCGTGGACGTCCCGCCGAGGATCCAGGAGGACCGGCTGGCCCGGGACCGGGGGATGACCCGCGAGCAGGTCGCGGCGCGGGTGGCCGCCCAGGCCAGCCGGGAGGACCGGCTGGCCATCGCGGACATCGTGCTGGACAATTCCGGGTCCCTGGCCGAACTCGACCGTGAGGTCGGCGACCTGTGGGCCGAACTCTGCCGCCGGGTGAACGCCGTGCAGGAGCCCTGACCTCCGTCCGTTCTGTCAGACCCCGGAAATACAGTGGAGGCTGAGGGGGTTTAGCCACGGGGTTTCCAGGCACGGGGAGGAGGCAAATTGTGCGGCCAGTAAGTGACCTGCAGCGGCGGGTGGCGCCGTTCGAGGTGGTCACGGAGATGGTTCCGTCCGGCGACCAGCCGAGGGCCATCGGCGAGATGGAGCGCCGGGTGACCAGCGGCGACCGGGACACCGTCCTGCTGGGCGCGACCGGCACCGGCAAGACCGCGACCGTGGCCTGGCTGGCCGAGCGGGTGCAGCGGCCGGTTCTGGTCATGCTGCCCAACAAGACGCTCGCCGCCCAGTTCGCCAACGAGCTGCGCGAGATGCTCCCGCACAACGCGATCGAGTACTTCGTCTCCTACTACGACTACTACCAGCCCGAGGCGTACATCGCGCAGACCGACACCTACATCGAGAAGGACTCGTCGATCAACGACGAGGTGGAGCGGCTGCGGCACTCGGCGACCAACTCGCTGCTCACCCGCCGGGACACGATCGTGGTGTCCTCGGTCTCCTGCATCTACGGGCTCGGCACCCCCCAGGAGTACGTGGACCGGATGGTCCGGCTCCGGGTGGGCACCAGCATCGAGCGCGACGCCCTGCTCCGGCGGCTGGTCGGCATGCAGTACGCCCGTAACGACCTGTCCTTCACCCGGGGCACGTTCCGGGTGCGCGGCGACACCATCGAGATCATCCCGGTGTATGAGGAACTGGCCATCCGGATCGAGATGTTCGGCGATGAGGTCGAGCGGCTCATGACGCTGCACCCGCTGACCGGCGAGGTGATGAGCGAGGACGAGGAGCTTTACATCTTCCCCGCGTCGCACTACGTGGCGGGCCCGCAGAGGATGGAGCGGGCCATCGCGGGCATCGAGTCCGAGCTGGAAGCGCGCCTGGACGAGCTGGAGAAGGCGGGCAAGCTGCTGGAGGCGCAGCGGCTGCGGATGCGCACCACCTACGACATCGAGATGCTCCGCCAGGTGGGCAGCTGCTCGGGCATCGAGAACTACTCCCGTCACATCGACGGCCGCGAGGCCGGCAGCCCGCCCAACACGCTGCTGGACTACTTCCCCGAGGACTTCCTCCTGGTCGTCGACGAGTCCCACAACACTGTCCCGCAGATCGGGGCGATGTACGAGGGGGACGTCTCGCGCAAGCGGGCCCTGGTCGAACACGGGTTCCGGCTGCCCAGCGCGATCGACAACCGCCCGCTCACCTGGGACGAGTTCTGCGAGCGGATCGGCCAGACCGTATACCTGTCCGCCACCCCCGGCCCCTACGAGCTGCAGCGGGTCGCGGGCGATGTGGTCGAGCAGGTGATCCGGCCGACCGGGCTGATCGACCCCCAGGTCATCGTCAAGCCGACCAAGGGGCAGATCGACGACCTGGTGGACGAGATCAGGACCCGGGCGGAGCGGTCGGAGCGGGTGCTGGTCACCACGCTGACCAAGAAGATGGCCGAGGACCTGACCGACTACCTGCTGGAACTCGGTATCCGGGCCCGCTACCTGCACAGCGAGGTGGACACGCTGCGCCGGGTGGAGCTGCTCCGCGAGCTGCGCGTCGGCGAGTACGACGTGCTGGTCGGCATTAACCTGCTCCGCGAGGGCCTGGACCTGCCCGAGGTGTCGCTGGTGTCCATCCTGGACGCCGACAAGGAGGGCTTCCTGCGCTCGGGCACCTCACTGATCCAGACCATCGGGCGCGCCGCGCGGAACGTGTCGGGCCAGGTACATATGTATGCCGACAAGGTCACCCCGTCCATGCAGCGGGCGATCGACGAGACCGACCGGCGGCGGGCCAAGCAGGTCGCCTACAACACCGAGCACGGCATCGATCCCACCCCGCTGCGCAAGCGGATCGCCGACATCCTCGACCAGCTGGTCCGCGAGGACGCGGACACCGAGAAGCTGATCGGCGGAAGCGGGCGCCAGCAGAGCCGGGGCAAGACCCCGGTGCCGGGACTGTCCTCGCGGGTGCGGGCCTCGGCCAGCGGCGCGGGCGAGGGTGAGGGCGGCGGGGCCGCCCGGGGCGACCTGATCGCCCTGATCGAGCAGCTGACCGAGCAGATGCATACGGCCGCCGCCGAGTTGCAGTTCGAGGTGGCGGCCCGGATCCGGGACGAGATCAGGGAACTGAAGCACGAGCTGCGGGGGATGCAGGCCGCCGGCGTCTGACCTGGCGGCCACGGATCGTGGTGAGTTCTCACCGAGCGGAACCGCTGGCGCCTCCCGCACGTCGAAGGGTTTGTAGTTCAGGGCACTGAGCGGTCCAGGCCGCCGCTCAGTGCCCTGGACACACTGCGTTCCGGCCTGGTCCCGGGCGACACGAACAGGAACGGAGACCACCATGGGCGTGCCCGTCACCCTTTCCGGCCGTCTCACCCGCACCGGGCTGCTCATCGCGGCGGCCGCCGGCACCGCGGGCGTCGCGGCCGGCTGCGGGAGCCAGGTGGCGACCACGTCCAGTGCGACCCAGCCAGCCAGCCCCAGCACCGCGAGCCCGGGCATCATCATCCCGGGAGGTCCCGCGGCCAGGGGCAGCGCGGCCCTGTGCTCGAAGCAGGCGGCCGTGACGCGGCTGGTGGTCAGCCGGGTCAGCGTCCTGCCCCAGAACCACCTCCACTTCGCCTTCCCGGCCGGGGTCACGGTGTCCAGCCCCGCCCGCGCGCGCGCCGTGGCCGGGGCGGTCTGCGGGCTGCCCGCCCTGCCGCACGGGGCCATGAACTGCCCGATCGACCGGGGGGTCAGCTATCGGCTCAGCTTCGCCGCGGGCTCTAGGGGCTTCCCGGTGGTGACCGCCGGGGCCGGTGGCTGCGGCGTGGTGACCGGCGCGGGCCCGATGCGGTGGACGGCCCGCGTGCCCGGCTTCTGGACCGTCCTGGCCCACGCCCTGGGCGCCAGCAGCGGCCAGGCCCTGCAGGGCACCGGCCCGGTCAGCCACGGCGGCCCGGTCAGCTGAGGTACCGGTCACCTGAGCACGAGCCCAGCGGCAGGAACCGGCCGCGCTGGTAGGTTCGCAGAGCCTGATACCAGCCGGAAGGGTGAGCATGACCTGGGTGCTATTCGACTACGGCGGCGTGATCTGCGAACCCCAGCCCGAGGCCGACCGGGCCCGGCTGGCCCTCGCCTCCGGCGGCCCGGCCGCGGACTTTGAGGCGGCCTACTGGCGGTACCGGCTGGATTATGACCGGGCCGCGCTGGACGTCACCGCCTACTGGCAGCGGGTCGCAGCGGACCTGGGCCGTTCCTACACCGACGCGGAGATCGCCGGGCTGAGCAGGCTGGACACCGCGTCCTGGCTGACCCTGCAGCCCCGCACCGTGGACCTGATCACCGGCCTGGCCGCGGCGGGCCAGCGTCTCGCGCTGCTGTCGAACGCACCGGCCGACGTGGCCGAGGCCGTGCAGGAGCTGCCGCTGGCCCGCCACTTCGAGCACCTGATGTTCAGCTGCACGCTCAAGTCCGCCAAGCCCGACCCGGAGTGCTTCCGGGCCACCCTCGCGCTGCTCGGCGCCGGACCCGGGGACGTCGTCTTCCTGGACGACCGGCCCGACAACGTGGCCGGAGCCGCCGCCCTGGGGATCAGGAGCATTCAGTTCACCGACGCAGCGGCCGCCCGCGCCGGCCTGGCCCGGCACGGCATCGCAGCCGCCTGATCCCCAAGTAGTCTCGTAGTCGTGTTGGTCAGCCTGGTGGCCGCGGTCACGGCCGCCTTGTGCTACGGGATCGCCTCGGTCATGCAGGCTGTGGCGGTCCGCGCGGCGAGCCGCCGGTCCACGGGCGGCGGGCCGGCCGGCACCGCACTCGGCAGCGTGGATCCTGGCCTGGTCGTCCGCATGCTGCGCCAGTGGCGGTTCGTCGCCAGCCTCGGCCTGGACCTGATCGGGTTCCTGGCCCAGCTGGTGGCGCTGCAGCGGCTGCCGCTGTTCGCGGTGCAGGCGATGGTGGCGGGCAGCCTGGCCGTGACCGCGGTCCTGGCGGCCTGGCTCATCAACGTGCAGCTGGCCTGGCGGGAATGGCTGGCCGTGGCCGGTGTCGTCGTCGGCGTGGGCCTGCTGGGCGCCTCGGCCGGGGCCGAGGGAGCGAGGGGCGTCGGCGGGCCGTTCAAGCTGGCACTCATCGTGGCCGTGGCGGCCGTGGCCGTGGCCGGTGTCCTGGCCTCGCGGCTCAGCCGCCCGGCCCGCACCCCCGTGCTGGGCGCCGTAGCCGGGCTAGGGTACGGCGTGGTCGCCGTGGCCGCGCGGGTGCTGCCCGGCTATTCCCCGGCGGAACTGATCCGGGACCCGGCTGCCTACGCGGTCGTCGCGGCCGGCGTGGTGTCCTTCATGCTCTACGCCACCGCCCTGGACAACGGCAGCGTCACCGTGGCCACCGCCGCGGTCGTCCTGGCTGAGACTGCGCCACCCGCCCTCATCGGAATCCTGTTCCTGGGTGACCACACCCGGCCCGGGCTGGCGCTGGTCGCGGTGGTGGCCTTTGTACTGGCCGTCACCTGCGCCGTTCTCCTGGCCCGGTTCGGCGAGGCCGGAGAGAACGCCGGCGGGGACCCGCAGAGCGCCGGCGGCCTGACGCCGAACCAGGACGGTGAGCCGAGCACCTCCACAGTGTTGTAACGGCTATGGGCTGACGGCTGTGCTAACGGCCATCAGCTGATCTACGGTAGAGCTGAGCAGGGCTGCGGGGTCCCTTGCGTGTCTGGGCACCAGTTGGTATACGAGGGCTGATATTCTGATGGTCCGTGGACCGGCGGGATTCCCGCATCACACCGACCACGGGAGCCTTCTGTTGGCTGCGCCGCATACATCACGGCAATCTTCGACACGACACCTCTTCGTCACCGGGGGAGTTGCCTCAAGCCTCGGCAAAGGGCTTACCGCCTCCAGCCTGGGACGGCTGCTCAAGCTTCGTGGCCTTAACGTCACGATGCAGAAGCTTGACCCCTACCTGAACGTCGATCCCGGCACCATGAACCCGTTCCAGCACGGCGAGGTGTTCGTCACCGACGACGGGACCGAGACCGACCTGGACGTTGGCCACTACGAGCGGTTCCTCGACACGCGCCTGCGTGGCTCGGCCAACGTCACCACCGGGCAGATCTACTCCAGCGTGATCGCCAAGGAGCGCCGGGGCGACTACCTGGGCGACACCGTGCAGGTCATCCCGCACATCACCAACGAGATCAAGTCCCGCATCATCGACATGGGCGGCCCGGGCATCGACGTGGTCATCACCGAGGTGGGCGGCACCGTGGGTGACATCGAGTCGCAGCCGTTCCTGGAGGCCATCCGGCAGATCAGGCACGAGATCGGCCGGGACCGCTGCTTCTTCCTTCACGTATCGCTACTGCCGTACATCGGGCCGTCCGGCGAACTGAAGACCAAGCCCACCCAGCACTCCGTGGCCGCGCTGCGCAGCATCGGCATCCAGCCCGACGCGATCGTGTGCCGCAGCGACCGGCCCATCAGCGACGGGCTGAAGCGGAAGATCAGCCTCATGTGCGACGTGGACGAGGAGGCCGTGGTGTCCGCGGTCGACGCCCCCTCCATCTACGACATCCCTAAGGTGCTGCACACCGAGGGGCTCGACGCCTACGTGGTGCGGCGGCTCGGCCTCCCGTTCCGCGACGTGGACTGGAGCGACTGGGACGACCTGCTGCGCCGGGTGCACCGGCCCGCACACAGCGTCACGATCGCGCTGGTGGGCAAGTACGTCGACCTTCCGGACGCCTACCTGTCGCCCGCCGAGGCCCTGCGGGCGGGCGGCTTCGCCAACGACGCCCGGGTCAACATCCGGTGGGTGACCAGCGACGACTGCCAGACCCCGGAAGGAGCGGCCCGTCAGCTCGCGGACGTGGACGGGGTGCTCGTCCCGGGCGGCTTCGGGGTCCGGGGCATCGAGGGGAAGCTCGGCGCCATCCGGTACGCCCGCGAGAACGGGATCCCGCTGCTGGGATTGTGCCTCGGGCTGCAGTGCGCGGCCATCGAGGTCGCCCGGGACGGGGCCGCCCTGCCCGACGCCAACAGCACCGAGTTCGACCCGGAGACGCCGGACCCGGTCATCGCCACCATGGCCGACCAGGAGGACGTGGTCGCGGGCGAGCGGGACATGGGCGGCACGATGCGGCTCGGCCTGTTCCCGGCGGTTCTGTCCGAGGGGTCGCTGGTCCGCGAGCTCTACGGGACGGACCTGGTGGAAGAACGGCACCGGCACCGCTACGAGGTCAACAACGCCTACCGACCGGTCCTGGAACAGGCCGGGCTGCTCTGCTCGGGCCTGTCGCCCGATGGCCGCCTGGTCGAGTTCGTCGAGCTGAACCGGGAGGTTCACCCGTTCTTCGTGGCCACCCAGGCGCATCCCGAGTTCCTGTCCCGGCCCACCCGGGCTCATCCGCTGTTCGCGGGCCTGGTCGCCGCGGCGCGCGAGCGGGCCAAGTCGCTCAGCCGGGGTGGCGCGGCCCTCAGCCACCCGGCTGCGGCCAGCGCATGACCCTCGAGGGAGCTCCTTCCACCGCGGCCGCGCCGGAAGGCACGGTTTCGCTGAGGGACACGCCGGAGCGCTGGCCGGTGGTCTCCTCGGCGGTGCAGGCCCGCGGCCCGATCGTGACCCTGCGCAGCGACCGGGTGCAGATGCCCGATCACGAGGTGGCGGAGCGGCAGGTGGTGGAGCATCCCGGGGCGGTCGCGATCGTCGCCCTGGACCAGGCGGGCCGGGTCCTGATGATCCGCCAGTACCGGCACCCGGTCGCCCACCGGCTCTGGGAACTGCCTGCGGGCCTGAGGGACGTCAGCGGAGAACCACCTCAGGTCACCGCGGAGCGGGAACTGCTGGAGGAGACCGGGTACCGGGCCCGCGACTGGCAGGTCCTGGTCGACTTCTACTCCTCACCGGGTATCAGCACCGAGTGGATCCGCGTCTTCCTGGCCCGGAACCTGGCCGCGGTCCCGGCGGCGCAGCGCGACTTCGTGCCCAGCCACGAGGAAACCCAGCTGCAGCTCGGCTGGGTGGGGCTGGACGAGGCGCTGCAGGCGTTTCTGGCGGGTGACCTGCACAATGGGGTCGCCGCCGTCGGTATCTTGTCCGCGTATGCCGCGCGGAGCAGCGGGTTCGCCGGCTTGCGTCCTGCGGACGCTGCTGCCGGCTGAGCGGTGCGAGACTCAGGGCATCCGGCAATGGGGCCGGGTGCGGAGTTACAAGGAGAGGCTTGCTGCCATGAGGGTAGGGGTTCCCCAAGAGGTCAAGAATCATGAATACCGGGTGGCGATCACCCCGGCCGGTGTTCTTGAGCTGACCCGGAGCGGCCACGAGGTATTCATCGAGCGTGACGCGGGAGCCGGGTCCTCCATCCCGGACGAGGACTTCGTGACCGCGGGCGCCGCCATCCTGCCCACGGCGGACGACGTATGGCAGACCGGCGACCTGATCCTCAAGGTCAAGGAGCCGGTGGCCGAGGAGTACCACCGGATGCGCAAGGGGCAGGTGCTGTTCACTTACCTGCACCTCGCCGCGTCGCGGCCCTGCACCGACGCGCTGCTCGACTCGGGAATCACCGCCATCGCCTATGAGACCGTCCAGCTGCCCGACAAGTCCCTGCCGCTGCTCGCCCCCATGTCCGAAGTGGCGGGCCGGATGGCTCCCCAGGTCGGGGCGCACCACCTGCAGCGTGACGGCGGCGGCCGGGGCGTGCTCATGGGCGGGGTGTCCGGCGTCTACGCGGCCAAGGTAGTGGTGCTCGGCGCCGGGGTTTCCGGCATGAACGCAGCGGCCATCGCCCTGGGCATGCAGGCCGAGGTGCTGCTGGTGGACAAGAACGTGGCCCGGCTGCGCTCGGCGGACGCCATCTACCAGGGGCACTGCCAGACCGTCGCGTCCAACACCTATGAGATCGAGCGGGCCGTCATCGACGCCGACCTGGTCATCGGCGCCGTGCTGGTGCCGGGCGCCAAAGCCCCCGAGCTGGTCTCCGACGAGCTGGTGTCCCGGATGAAGCCCGGCTCGGTGCTGGTAGACATCGCCATCGACCAGGGCGGCTGTTTCGCGGGCTCCCACCCGACCACGCACGCCGACCCCACCTACCGGGTGCACGACTCGCTGTACTACTGCGTGGCGAACATGCCCGGCGCCGTGCCGCACACCTCGACCTACGCGCTCACCAACGTCACCCTGCCCTACGTGGTCGAGCTGGCCAACCGGGGCTGGCGCGACGCACTGCGGGCCGACCCCGCGCTCGCGCTCGGGCTGCACACCCACGAGGGCAGCCTGACCTGCGCCCCGGTCGCGGACGCGCACGGCCTGCCGTCCGTGCCCGCCAGCGAGGTCCTCAACTGACCACGGCCGGATCCGCCACCGTCACCGGGGCGGTCAGCCGGTATCTCGATCACCTCACAGTGGAGCGTGGGCTGGCCGTGCACACGCTGGCGGCCTACCGGCACGATCTGCTCCGCTACCAGGCCACGCTGGCCGGCCGGGGGCGGACGGTGATCGGCGAGGTCACCACCGACGACGTGGCGGCGTTCCTGGCCGGACTGCGGGAAGGGGATGACGGCCACTCGCCGCTCGCGGCCAGCTCCGCGGGCCGGGCCGTGGTCGCGGTCCGCGGGCTGCACGCGTTCGCCGCTGCCGAGGGGCTGGCCGGATCTGATCCGGCCAGCCTGGTCCACCCGCCCGCAAGCCCGCGGAAGCTGCCGCGCGCGATCGGGGTGCCGGAGGTGGAGCGGCTGATCGCCGCCGCGGGGGCCAGTGCTGCGGGGGCCAATGCTGCGGGGACCAGTGCTGCGGGAACCGGCGACGATGGTGAGGCGCTGCGCCGGCTGCGGGACCGGGCCCTGCTGGAACTGCTGTACGGCACGGGGGCCAGGATCTCCGAGGCGGTCGGGCTCGACGTCGATGACCTTGGCTTCCTCGCGGCGGACGACGCCGCGGCGCCGGCCGGGGCCACCCTGGCCAGCACCGGACCGCAGGCGCCGTCCGCCACCATCCGGCTAGCGGGTAAGGGCGGCCGGGACCGGGTGGTGCCGGTCGGCCGGTATGCCCGCGAGGCGCTGGACGCCTACCTGATCCGGGCCCGGCCCGCTCTGGCCGCCGCGGCGCGGCGTACGTCGGCCAGCCCGGCGGTGTTCCTGAACGCGAGGGGCGGGCGGCTGACCCGCCAGGGCGCCTGGGGAGTGCTCAAGGCCGCCGCGGACCGGGCCGGCCTGGACGGGGTCTCCCCGCACACGCTGCGGCATTCCTACGCCACGCACCTGCTCGACGGGGGGGCGGACGTGCGGGTCGTGCAGGAATTGCTCGGGCACGCCTCCGTGACCACCACGCAGATCTACACCCTGGTCACCGTGGACAAGCTCCGCGAGGTCTACTCCGCCGCCCATCCCCGCGCCCTCGGTTAGCCCCATTACCTGCCTATCCGGTGAGTCGGCTTGCCGACGGCCAGGGCAGGCCCTAGAGTCCGGGTTCCAGCGGGGGTTTTTGCCCAGTCCGCCGGGGAGGTGCAGCAGATGGTAGCAGGGGCGCACTTGATTCACGCTGAACCAGGCTCCATCGGGCCCACAGGGCGGCCTGTGCCCGCCTTCCCCGATCCGGAGCCGCTGCTCCAGCACGGTCCCGCGCGCATTGTCGCGGTCTGTAACCAGAAGGGCGGGGTGGGTAAGACCACCACCACCATCAACCTGGGTGCGGCGCTGGCCGAGAACGGGCGCCGGGTGCTCCTGGTCGACTTCGACCCGCAGGGTGCGCTGTCCGTGGGCCTGGGCATCCAGCCACACGAGCTCGATTACACGGTCTACAACCTGCTGATGGAACGCAGGCTGCAGGCGGCCGATGTGGTGTTCAAGACCTCGGTGGACGGCATGGACCTGGTGCCCAGCAACATCGACCTGTCCGGGGCCGAAGTTCAGCTGGTGCACGAGGTCGGCCGGGAATTCGTGCTGGGCGGGGTGCTGGAGCCGCTGCTGCCCGAATACGACGTCGTCCTCATCGACTGCCAGCCGTCGCTGGGCCTGCTGACCGTGAACGCCCTGGCCTGTGCGGCCGGGGTCCTCGTCCCGCTGGAGTGCGAGTACTTCGCCTTGCGCGGGGTGGCCCTGCTGCTGGAGACCATCGAGAAGGTCTCGAGCCGGCTCAACCCGCGGCTCGGCATCGACGGCCTGCTCGCCACCATGTACGACTCCCGGACGCTGCATTCCCGCGAAGTCCTCGCCGAGGTGGTCAGGGGGTTCGGGGACAAGGTTTTCCACACGGTGATCAACCGCACCGTCCGGTTCCCAGACGCGACTGTGGCAGGCGAGCCGATCACCAGCTTCGATTCCTCATCCACCGGTGCAAGTTCCTACCGGGAGCTGGCCCGGGAGGTGCTGGAGCGTTGGCACCAGTCAGAGCAAGCAGAGTGAAGCGGGAACGGGGAGGCGGGTGGGACGCGGGTCCCGTCCGCGGCGGGTAAGCCTGCCGGGCGTCGCCGAGCTGCTCCGGCCGGCCACGCCGGGCCCGTCCCTACCAGGACCATCCACCGGGGACGGCCGCCAGGCCAGCGGGCGTGAGACCCATCCCCAGAAGATCACGGTCTACCTGACCGCGGCCGAGCTTCTCGACCTCGAGCGGGCGCGTCTGGCGCTACGCGGTTACGGGATCCCCGTGGATCGTGGCAGGCTGGTGCGGGAGGCCATCGCCGTGCTGCTGGCCGACCTGGACGCCGAGGGCGAGGCCAGCCTGCTGGCCGGGCGATTGCGGGAAACGACGTAAGGTGGCGGACTGCCGGTGATGGGTGCGGTGACAGCTGAGCCCGGCGGTGAGGCGCCGCAGGACACCGGCCCGGGCGGGTTCGAGGTGCACCTCGACGTCTTCGAGGGCCCGTTCGACCTGCTGCTCGGCCTGATCTCCAAGCACAAGCTCGACATCACCGAGGTCGCCCTCTCCCAGGTGACGGACGAGTTCATCGCCTACATCCGGGCCCTGGCCGACGGCTGGGACCTGGATCAGGCCAGTTATTTCCTGCTGGTGGCCGCGACCCTGCTTGACCTGAAGGCGGCGCGGCTGCTGCCCAGCGGGGAGGTCGAGGACGAGGAAGACCTGGCCCTGCTGGAGGCCCGGGACCTGCTGTTCGCCCGGCTGCTGCAGTACCGCGCCTATAAGGAGGTCGCGGCGGTGTTCGCGGGCCGGATGTCGGTTCAGGGGCGCCGGTTCGCCCGGCGGGTGCCGATGGAGGCCGAGTTCGCCGCGCTGCTCCCGGAGGTCCTGCTGGGGCTGGGCCCGGCCGAGTTCGCCGCGATCGCCGCGCGCGCCCTCACGCCCCGCCCGGCCCCCGAGGTGTCCACCGAGCACCTGCACTCGCCGACCACCACTGTCCACGAGCAGGCCGACATCCTGGCCGCGCAGCTCAGCCGCATTGGCCGGGCGACGTTCCGGCGCCTGTCCGCGGACTGTTCCGGGACCTATGAGGTCGTGGCCCGGTTCCTGGCGCTGCTCGAGCTGTACCGGGAGGGTAACGTCTCGTTCGACCAGGTGACACCGCTCGGGGAGCTGTACGTGACCTGGGTCGCGGGAACGGAGCCTGACGGGGAAGCCGGGACGGGCGCCGACGCCGAGGAGGAAGACGGGTGAGCATGGCGGACGAGGCCGTCCCGGTGGGCGACGACGGCGCAGCGCTCCCGGGGGACGGGGAACTGCCCCGGGGCAATGAGTCCGGCCCGCGGGAGGACATCGCGGCAGCTGGCCCGGGCCCGCTGGACGAAGCGGCGGACGGGGACGCGGGCTCGGCCGAGGGTGAGACCGGTCCCGGGCTGCGGGCCAGCCTCGAGGCGATCCTGCTGGTGGTGGACGAGCCGGTGCCGGAGATCGTCATCGCGCAGGTCCTCGAGCGCCCCCGCGAGGAGGTCGCGGCGGCCCTGCGCGGGCTCGCCGCCTCCTACGACGCCGAGCAGCGCGGCTTCGACCTGCGCGAGGTGGCTGGCGGCTGGCGGTACTACACCCGGGCCGACTGCGCACCGGTGGTGGAGCGGTTCGTCCGGGACGGTCAGGAGGTCCGGCTGACCCAGGCCGCCCTGGAGACCCTGGCCGTGGTGGCGTACCGGCAGCCCGTGAACCGTGCCCGGGTGTCGGCGGTCCGCGGGGTCAACTGTGACAGCGTGCTGCGTACGCTCACCCTGCGCGGCCTGGTCGAGGAGGCGGGCACCGAGTCCGAGACCGGGGCTATCCTCTACCGCACCACGGGGTACTTCCTGGAGCGGCTCGGCCTGGCCAGCCTGGCCGAGCTCCCGGATCTCGCCCCGTTCCTGCCCGAGCACGTCGAGGACGTCGAGGATGCGGTCGATGAGCGCCAGGGGACCTAACTCTGCTGGCCCGGGGGGACGACCCCCCAGGGAACCCCCCGGCGCATTCGCCGGCTCGGCGAGGGCACGCCTCCGGCGCGCCTCCCCTCCCCGGCGGGGCTGGCCCGGGGGGACGACCCCCCGCTCCATCTTCCCGGGGGACTACCCCCGGAGCCCCCGGCTCCCGCGATTCGCCGGCTCGGCGAGGGCAAGCCTCCGGCGCGCCTCCCCTCCCCGGCGGGGCTGGCCCGGGGGGACGACCCCCCGCTCCATCTTCCCGGGGGACTACCCCCGGCCCCCGCGATTCGCAACCCCCCGGGACCGGCGAGGACCCGGACGACTTCGACCTGGACGACGACCGGGACAGCCTCATCGACGTGCCGGGCGGCGTGCGGCTGCAGAAGGTGCTCGCTGCGGCGGGCGTGGGAAGCCGGCGGCACTGCGAGGAACTGATCGGCGAGGGCCGGGTCGAGGTCGACGGGGAGACCGTGCGGCGGTTCGGCGCCCGGGTTGACCCGGAGCATCAGATCATCCGGGTGGACGGGATGCGCATCCCGTCCCGCCAGGACCTGGTCTACCTCGCGCTGAACAAGCCCGCCGGGGTCCTCACGACCATGTCGGATGACCGGGGACGGCCGACGATCGCCGACTTCCTGGAGGGCTACCCGGAGCGGCTGTACCACGTGGGCCGGCTCGACTATGACACCGAGGGCCTCATGCTGCTGATGAACGACGGCGAACTGGCCCACCGGCTGGCCCACCCCAGCTACGGGGTGCTGAAGACCTACCTGGCCGACGTGCAAGGCCCGCTGCCCCGCGACGTCGGGCGGCGGCTGCTCACCGGCGTCGAACTCGACGACGGGGTGGCGACCGCGGACAAGTTCCGGGTCGTCGAGCAGGCCGGGTCCCGGGCTCTCGTGGAGCTCACCCTGCACGAGGGGCGCAAGCACATCGTGCGGCGGATGCTGGCCGAGGCCGGCCACCCGGTCAGCCGGCTGGTCCGCACGCACGTGGGGCCGGTCACGCTCGGGTCGCAGCGGCCCGGCACCACCCGCGCGCTGACCACCCGTGAGATAGGTGAGCTGTACGCGGCCGTCGGTCTGTAACCTGGCGGGTAACAGCGGGCCAGGAGGAAGTCCTCGGACCTGACGGCGTGAAGGAGCAGGCTGGTGGCGGTCAGGGCGATCCGCGGGGCGGTCCAGGTGGACGCGAACGAGCGGGCGGCGATCCTTGAGGGCACGACGGAGCTCGTGGCCGAGGTCATGGCGCGCAACAGCCTGGTCACCGACGACGTCATCAGCGTCGTGTTCACCGCCACCCCCGACCTCACCGCCGAGTTCCCGGCCCTGGCCGCCCGCAAGATCGGTTTCCAGGACGTGCCGCTGCTGTGCGGTACCGAGATCCCGGTGCCGCACGCGCTGCCCCGCGTGGTGCGGCTGATGATGCACATCGAGACCAGCAAGCCACGCTCGGCCATGCAGCACGTCTACCTGCGCGGGGCGGCGGCGCTACGGCTGGACATCGCGCAGTGAGATCAGCACCGTGAGCGCGCCAGCCGACCGCGCACCCGCCGGCCCGACTCAGGCCGCCGCCACACCGGCCCCGGCCCGCGTCATCGTGATCGGGACGGGGCTGATCGGGACCTCGGTCGCGCTGGCGCTGCGGCCCCGGGGCGTCGCCGTGTGGCTCGCGGACTCCGACCCCGCGTCGGCCCGGCTGGCCGCCGATATCGGGGCGGGCACGGTACTTCCTGGTGACGTCCCCGCGGGACCGCCGCCCGGCGGCCCGGCCGACGTGGCCGTGCTCGCCGTGCCGCCGCAGGCCGTGGCGCCGACCCTGGCCCGCGCCCAGGCGGCCGGCCTGGCCCGCTGGTACACCGACGTGGCCAGCGTGAAGTCGCTGCCGGTCCGGCAGGCCCAGGCGGCCGGCTGCGACATGACCTCGTTCGTGCCCGGGCACCCGCTGTCCGGCCGGGAGCGGTCCGGGCCGGCCGCGGCCCGCGCGGACCTGTTCCTGGGCCGCCCCTGGGTCATCTGCCCCGACCCGCCGGCCCCGGCCGCGGGCCTCAGGGCGATCGCCGCCCTGGCCAGGGCCTGCGGAGCCGAGCCGGCCGAGGTCACCGCGGCCGAGCATGACCGGTGGGTGGCCCTGGTCTCCCACGCCCCGCACGTGCTCTCCGCGACCATGGCCGCCCGGCTGGCCGACGCCAGCGACGGGGCGCTGTCCCTCGCGGGCCAGGGGCTGCGCGATGTGACCCGGATCGCGGCCGGTGACACGGGGCTGTGGACCCAGATCCTGTCGGCCAACGCCGCCCCGGTGGCCGACGTGCTCGCCGCCGTGGCGGCCGACCTCGCCGCGGTCGCCGAGGTCCTGGCGGACAGCGTGCCGTACTCCGGTACCGGCCCCGGTTCAGGAGCCGGCTCCGAGGGGGGAGCGGACCTGAAGGTCCTCGCCGCGCTGCTGGAGCAGGGCGGGACCGGGGTGGCCAGGATCCCGGGCAAGCGGGGCGCCCCCGCCCGGGCCGAGGCGGCCGTCCAGGTGGTCATCCCCGACCGGCCCGGCGAACTCGCGCGGCTGTTCCAGGCGGCGGGTGAGGCGGGGGTCAACATCGAGGACATCGGCATCGAGCATTCTCCCGGCCTGCCGGTCGGCGTGGCCGAGCTGACGGTCCATCCGGAGGCCGTCGGGCGGCTGACCGAGGCGCTCGCGGCCAATGGATGGCCCGTGCGCCGGTAGCATCGCCCTCGTGACCGACTGTCTCATCATTGCCGTGGATGGCCCCGCGGGGTCCGGCAAATCCAGTGCCGCCCGCGGTGTCGCCCGTAGCCTCGGCCTGCGCTACCTGGACACGGGGGCGATGTACCGCGCCGTGACCTGGTGGATGCTCTCCCGGGTGTGCCGGTGAGTGACCCCGGGGCGGTGGCCGGCCACGCGCAGCAGCCGGTCATCGAGGTGAGCACCGACCCCGGCCAGCCCGGCCATCAGCGTGGATGGCACCGACGTGACCGCCCAGATCCGGACCCGGGAGGTGTCCAATGCGGTCAGCGCAGTGGCCTCGGTCCCCGAGGTGCGCGGCCCGCCTGGTGGCCATGCAGCAGGCCATCATCGCCCGGACCTGCGCCGAGGGGGCCGGGATCGTGGCCGAGGGCCGGGACATCGGCACCGTCGTCGCCCCGGAAGCGCCGGTCAAGGTGTACCTGACCGCGAGCGAGAACATCCGCGCGGAGCGGCGCAGCGCCGACCTGGCCGCCGATCCCGCGGTCACCGTGGCGCTGACCCAGGCCGAGCAGCAGCGCCGGGACCGCGCGGACGCCGCCCAGATGGCGAAGGCGCCGGACGCCGTGCTGATCGACTCCAGCACCCTCAACCTCGATGAGGTCATCAGCGTGATCGAGGGCCTGGCCCGCGAGCGGGCCGACGCGGCGTGGTCACGATGACCGAGCGCCAGTCCGGCGGCTACAGCGGTGGCGGCTACAGCGGCGACGACTTCGGCGGCGAGGGCTACTGGGCCGATGCGGGCGACCTGGTGGACGCCGGTGACACCCAGCCCGATGTCCGGGTCCCGGTGCTGGCGGTGGTCGGACGGCCCAACGTCGGGAAGTCCACCCTGGTCAACCGCATCCTCGGCAGCAGGCAGGCGGTCGTCCAGGACGTCCCTGGCGTCACCCGGGACCGGGTGACCTACGACGCCTCCTGGCGGGGCCGCGCGTTCACGGTCGTGGACACCGGCGGCTGGGAGCCCTTCCCCGGCGCCGAGGAAGGCCAGAACCGGCGCGAGCTGGCCGAGCAGGTCACCGCGCAGGCCCGGGTGGCCGTGGAAGCCGCCGACGCGGTGCTGTTCGTGCTGGACGCCATAGTCGGGGTCACCGACGCCGACGACGCCGTCGCCGCCGTGCTCCGGCGGGCGGGCAAACCGGTGGTCGTTGCGGCCAACAAGGTGGACGACACCATCGCGGAACCTGCCGCGACGGCCCTGTGGTCGCTCGGCCTGGGCGAGCCTCAGCCGGTCAGCGCGCTGCACGGGCGGGGGAGCGGCGACCTGCTGGACGCGATACTCGATGCGCTGCCGGAGACCCCGCGCGAGCGGATCGGCGAGACCGGCGGCCCCCGCCGGGTCGCCCTCATCGGCCGCCCGAACGTGGGCAAGTCCAGCCTGCTGAACAAGCTCGCCGGGCAGACCCGGGTGCTGGTGGACGAGGTGGCGGGGACCACCCGCGACCCGGTGGACGAGCTGATCGAGCTGGGCGGTATCACCTGGCGGTTCGTGGACACCGCCGGGATCCGGCGCAGGGCTAACCAGAATCAGGGAGCGGATTTCTACGCGGCGCTGCGCACCGCCGGCGCGCTGGAACGGGCTGAGGTGGCCGTGGTCCTGGTAGACGCCAGCGACCCGCTGACCGAGCAGGACCTGCGGATCATCTCGATGGTGATCGACGCGGGGCGGTCCCTGGTCATCGCCTACAACAAGTGGGACCTGGTGGACGAGGACCGGCGGGAGCAGCTGGACCGGGAGATCGACCGGCAGCTGCACACCGCGCGCTGGGCGCCGCGGGTCAACATCTCGGCCAAGACCGGGCGGCACGTGGAGCGGCTGGTGCCCGCGATCGAGCAGGCCCTGGAGAGCTGGGAGACCCGGGTGCCCACCGGGCGGCTGAACGCCTGGGTGAACGAGGTCACCGCGGCCACCCCGCCGCCGGCCCGGGGCGGCCGGGCACCGCGGATCATGTTCGCGACCCAGGCCGGCATCCGGCCGCCGCACTTCGTGCTGTTCACGACGGGGTTCCTGGAGGCGGGCTACCGCCGCTTCCTCGAGCGCCGGGTGCGTGAGGAATTCGGGTTCGAGGGCAGCCCGATCCGCCTGTCGTTGCGGCTGCGGGAGAGGCGGGCCGGCACGGGCAGGGGTGGCGGGACCTCGCGCCGCGAGGCCGGACCCGCCGGGGCGACTGAAGACCGAACCGGCCGCCCTCCCCCCGGGGGCCGCGCAGAGCGCATGCGGCGCAGTGGGCGCTGCCGGAGATCGAACCGGCCGCCCTCCCCCCGGGGGCCGCGCAGAGCGCATGCGGCGCAGTGGGCGCTGCCGGAGATCGAACCGGCCGCCCTCCCCCGGGGGCCGCGCAGAGCGCGTTTGGGGAGGGCGGCCGGTGACTCATGGCCGCGCTTCGCGCCGGGGGATCAGCAGGTGAGCCGGAACCAGACTGTGGTGCCGACCTCGTCGCGGGTGTAGCCCCAGTTCTCGGCCAGCTGCTCGACCAGGAACAGGCCATGCCCGTCGGGTTCGTAGACCTCGTCCTTGACCACGGGGGTACTGCGCGGGGAGCCGTTGTCCACGACCTCCACCCGGACCGCGCCGGGCAGGCCGAGGACCACCACGGTGACCGCCCCGCCGGGCTGGCCCGAGTCGCTGTGCAGCACCGCGTTGGTGACGAGCTCAGAGCACAGTAAAACGGCCACGTCGGTACAGGGATGCGTTGCGCCCAGAGTCCTGGACACGAACGCCCGCGCCTCCGCGACGTTCCTGGTCCGGCCCGCGATGCTCAGGCTGCCCACGATGACCGGCGCGGGGGCCGCCGCCGCAGTTCCCTGCGGCATGTCCGTAGCTACTGTCCGCCGGGCGTCCGGTGCGTGTCCCCCCGGCCGCCGTGGAGGCGGTGGCTCCCATCCCTGGTGCGCTCCTTCCCGGACCGCGGGATTCCCCCCCTACGCGGCCAGCGGGCCGCCCAAAGCAAGGGCGCCCCGCCGCCAGGGTCCGCGATGGTAGCCGGTCAGATACGGCGTGTCAGATCCATGATGGGGGTGGGTGTGCATCTCACGCAAGTGCGTAGCACAAATATCGCAGGCGAAATTTCAGATGAGATCTCATCCCTTTCGCAAGTCCGGTATCGTTACTTGATGTACCGGAAGAGCTCTTTCAATCCTGCCCTTGACCTGGGACGGGACCCTGCCGGACCGGCCTTCGAGGAGGCGAGATGCCCGTGTCGATCGGTCCTACGGTGCGGCGGCGGCGGCTCGGCTCCGAGTTAAGGCGTCTGCGCGAGGTGCACTCGTTCAAGCTCGAAGAGGCTGCGGACCGGCTGGGCCTGGCGGCGTCTACGCTGTCCCGCATCGAGACCGGCAAGGCGCCCACCCGGACCGCTTACCTGATGACGATGTTCGAGATGTACGGCGTCGAGGACCCGGGGCAGCGTCAGGTGCTCACCGAGATGGCCCGGGAAGGCCACCGCAAAGGCTGGTGGGCCGTCTACGACGATGTGCTCCCGACCGGGTTCGATGTCTACGTAGGCCTCGAAGCGGAGGCGTCCGCGCTGCGGGTGTTCGAGGACCAGGTGGTCCACGGCCTGCTGCAGACGGAAGGCTACGCCCGCACGGTCATGACCTCGGTCCGCCGCTGGCAGGACACCAGGCAGATCGACCGCTCGGTGGAGCTGCGGATGGGCCGGCAGCGGGTCCTCACCGGGTCGGACCCGCTGAAGCTGTGGTGCATCCTCAACGAGCCCGTCATCTCCAGGATGATCGGCGGACCGGAGGTCATGCGCGAGCAGCTAGGCCGCCTGCTCGAGGCCAGCCAGCAGCCGAACGTGACGTTGCAGGTGCTCCCGCTGTCCAGTGGCGTGCACCCGGCCCTGAACGGCCCATTCTGCATCCTTGAGTTTCCCGAGCGCGGTGATCAGGACGTGGTCTACACGGAGGGCGTCGCCGGCCACGCGTATCTGGAAAGAGATGCCGAGGTACGCTCCTGCGCGGAAGTTTTCGATCTGCTCCGGGCGGCAGCGTTGTCACCAGCCGATACAGTCAAATTCATCGAACGAATGGCAGGCGACATCACCTGAGGAATGCTCCTACCTCCATAGAAGGGATAGTGGGATGACCCCGGAATTCACCAATGCCCGCTGGTTCAAGAGCAGCGCCTCCAGCGTCACGGGCTGCGTGGAAATCGCGCACCTGCCGAATGGCCTGGTAGCGCTGCGCGATTCCAAGGATGTCAGCAAGGCACCGCACGTGTTCAACCGCCGCGAGTGGACGGCGTTCCTGACGGGCGTCAGGAACGGCGAGTTCGACCTCCCGGTCCGCTAGCCACAGCCCGCCGGCCCGCGACGGCCGGTGATCCGCCCGGGGGGGTAGCGGCGCCCCCCTTCTCCCGGCCAGCTAAGCGCCCGGAGAAGGGGGGCACCCGCTCCCGGTTCAGGCCGTCTGGTCCAGATCGGACAGGATGCCGGTGATGAGGTCGAGCGAGTCCGACGGGGACGCGCTCACGATGCTGAGTCGTTCCATGGCCAGTAGGTAGCGCTCCACCTCGGCCCGCTTGTCCACGTAGGTGGCGCTGGTCAGCTGCTCCGCGTACACCATGTCGGGCATGTCGGCGTCGGCGAAGCGCAGGATGCTGAACGAGCCCGGTGCCGCGTAGCTGGTCACGGGAAACGGGGTGACCTGCAGGGTCAGGGACGCCTGCCGGGATGCGTCCCGCAGGTACTCCAGCTGGCCGCGGAGCACCCCGGGTCCTCCGATGGGGCGGCGGAGCGCCACCTCATCGATGATCGCCCAGAGCCGGATGCCGCCCGCCGCGAAGCGGCGCTGCCGTTCCTTGAGCAGGACGACCAGCCGTTCCGCTTCGTCGAGCGCATAGTCACCCAGGGCCAGCACCGCGGACGCGTAGTCCTCGGTCTGCAGCAGGCCCGGCACGAACTGGGCATCGTAGGTCCGGATCGAGTGGGCTGATTCCTCCAGCCCGATGTAGGCCTGGAACCAGGCGGGCAGCACGTCGTGGTAGCGATGCCACCAGCCCGGCTGGTTCGCGCGGCTGGCTAGCAGCAGCGTCTGCTCCCGCTCGGCCTTGTCGATTATCCCGTACAGGGTGAGCAGGTCCGCGATGTCGATCTCGCGGACCGCATTCCGGCCGAGCTCGATACGGCTGATCTTCGATTCCGAGCCCCGGATGGCCTGCGCGGCCTCATGGGCGCTGATTCCCCGGGACTCGCGCAGACGCCGCAGCTGGGCCCCGAGCAGCAGGCGCAGGACTGTCGGGCCGCCGACCGCATCTGCCATCGACCCACTTCCTCTCCGGGAACGGCTGCCACACAGCATGCACCTGAGTAGTCCAGGTGGGCTTCGGCATTACCGCAACGTGCCTCGCCTGTATGCGGGGGAGAAATACGCGGGGATTCACCTTGTCGCTGACCCGGCCACTGTATCGCCTGAGCCATTGCCTGGCATCCCTGCGCGGCACCGGGCCGGCGGCCGGGGCCGGGAACCGGCCGGTAACCTGAGCTCGGGTCAGATCGGTCCCGGAACCTATGAAGGCAGGGTCATGCGGTACAGGTCCTTGGGCAGCAGCGGACTGCTCGTCTCGGTGGCCGGCCTCGGCTGCAACAACTTCGGCAGCCGGATCGACGTGCAGCAGACCCGGGCGGTCGTGGACGCGGCGATCGACGCGGGCATCACGCTGTTCGACACGGCCGACATCTACGGCCAAGCCGGCGGCTCCGAGGAGATGCTCGGCGAGGTGCTCGGCGCGCGGCGCGACCAGATCGTGCTGGCCACCAAGTTCGGCCACCAGCGCGTGGACATGGGATATGGCCCGGCGGCCGGGGCCAAGGGCGGCCGGGCGTACATCCGGCGGGCCGTCGAGCAGTCGCTGCGCCGGCTCCGCACCGACTACCTGGACCTGTACCAGCTGCACACGCCCGATCCGGTCACGCCCATCGGCGAGACCCTGCACGCGCTGAGCGAGCTGGTCGCCGAGGGCAAGGTCCGGTACCTCGGCCACTCCAACTTCCCCGGCTGGCAGATCGCGGACGCCGCGCACGTGGCCCGCGAGACGGGCGCGGAGGCGTTCATCTCCGCGCAGAACCACTGGTCGCTGCTGGAGCGGCAGGCCGAGGCCGAGGCGGTGCCCGCGGCCATCCACGTCGGCGTGGGGGTGCTCCCGTACTACCCGCTCGCCAACGGGCTGCTCACCGGCAAGGTCCGGCGCGGCCAGGCCCCGCCGCCCGGCAGCAGGCTGGCCAGCCGGGAGGGCTACATCACCGAGCCCAAGCTCGACCGGGTCGAAGCGCTCGCCCAGTGGGCCGCCGACCACGGGGTCAGCCTGCTCGACGTGGCCATCGGCGGCCTGGCCGCCCAGCCGGGCTGCGCCTCGGTGATCGCCGGGGCGACCTCACCGGATCAGGTCAAGGCGAACGCCGCGGCGGCGGACTGGATCCCGCCGCAGGACGCGCTGGCCGAGCTGAACACGATCGTTCCCCCGCCCGGCCCGGAGTCCTGAGGCCCGCAGTCCTGAGGCCCGCAGTCCTGAGGCCGCAGTCACCCGCGAGCAGGTGCTCAGTTCTTGCGGACGGCCTTGTCGTAGAGGTTCCGTATGACCTGGCCGAACCGGGCCGAGTAGGAGACCGACGGCGTGTTCCCGCCCTGCTCGTAGCCGCCGATGACGCCTGCCACCGCGCCCTGGCCGGTGGCCGGGTGCACGTTCGCCAGGAACGGGCCGCCGCTGGTGCCGTCGGTGTACCCGCCGCAGTCGAACTCCATCTGCCGCTGGCCGAACGCCCGGGTCCGGGCGGTGCAGGTGATCGGCCGCTCCCGGCCGTCCGGGTAGCCGACCACCTGGACCAGCAGGGAGGCTCTCCAGCCGGTGGCCAGGTTCTCCCCGCCGGTCAGCTCCTGGACCGGCTTGGCGGCCCCTGGCTGGCTGACGACCAGGAAGGCCACGTCGTCGTTGGGGTTCTGGGAGTTGGCCCAGGCCGCGTCCACGAATACCCCGGTGACCGTCCAGCTGCCGAAGGGTTCCTGGTGCCGGTGATACTCCGGGACGAAGGCCACCTGGCCCGGCTGCTTGCCCTGCAGGCAGTGCGCCGCGGTGATCACCAGGTCCTTGACTCCGCTGTTCACCACGCTGGCCGTGCAGAAGTGGTGGCCGAGGCGGCCGCCGGCCACGGTGAACAGGGCCCCCACCGCCGGGGTCCCGTTATAGAAACGGCCGTGCAGCAGGGCAGGGGGGACGGTCGGCGCCCCGCGGGGGAGCGCCTTGACCGCTGCGGCGAGCCGGACCGCCAGCCGCTCCGCACCGTGTGCGCTCGGTGAGGTGGCCACGATCCCCACGCTGACCATGACCACCAGGCCCGCACCCCACGCGGCCGCCCGGGTCCGGAGCAGCGTGCGGGTCCGGGACACCGGGCGGGACGGCCGGGCTTTTCCGGCATATTGCCGCATTCTCCCCCTCACCTAGCCCCCACCTGGGCGCATGCGTCACTTTGAACAACCAGGCCCCTCCACTTCATTGTGCGGGTGGCGGGCCGGGAGGGCCATAGGCGGCACCCGGGAAGATACTAAGAAATTGCCGCATTCGACTACGCAGAGTAATCAACGGCCGGGCCGGGAGGGCGTGATCACCCGGGTGCGGGGCGGCGTAGGATCGCGTCAGCGTAATTCCGCCGCTATGGCGGTTGTGTCACCCCTCTGGGACCGGGAGTGGCAGGTCAAGCCAGCAGGGGTGAACGAAGGAGCCACGTGTCATGTCCGGGATGGGCTCGACCCTCCAGCTAAACAACCCCACGGTGGTCGCGGCTTTCCGGTCCGCGCTCATCCACCAGGGGATCATCGCGCTCCTCATCTTCTTTCTCCTCGCCATGCTCTGGGTCAGCGTCCGGGAGTGGGTGCCCGGGTCGCGGACCTCGTTCCGGCCGGCGTCCGGGGACCTGGCGGAGCCGCGGGCCCGGCAGGTCCTGCGGATCGGGTTCGGCGTGCTGTGGATCCTGGACGGCCTGCTCCAGGCGCAGCCCGCCATGCCGCTCGGCCTGGCGGCCAACGTGACACAGCCGTCGGCGGACGGGGCCCCAGGCTGGGTGCGCGGCCTGGTGGATTTCGCCGCGAAGGGGTGGACGTATCACCCGGTCAGCGCGGCCGCCGCGGCGGTCTGGATCCAGGTCGGGATCGGTATCTGGCTGCTGACGGCCGCCCGTGGTCCCTGGTCCAGGCTCGGCGGACTGGCCAGCGTGGGCTGGGGCCTGGCGGTGTGGATCTTCGGTGAGTCGTTCGGCGGTATCTTCGCGCCCGGCCTGAGCTGGCTGTTCGGTGCCCCGGGGGCCGCCCTCTTGTACGCCGTGGCCGGGGGGCTGATCGCGCTGCCCGACCGGGCCTGGGCCGGGCCGCGGCTCGGCCGGGCCGTGCTGGGCGTGCTCGGCGTGTTCCTGGCCGGGATGGCGCTCCTCCAGGCGTGGCCGGGACGCGGATTCTGGCCGGGCACGGTGGGCAGGCAGCCCGGCAATCTGGCCAGCATGGTGCAGGGCATGGCGGGGACCTCCCAGCCCAGCTTCCTGTCGTCGTGGGTCGGGGCGTTCGGGACCTTCGCCGCCGCCCACGGGTTCGCGGTCAACCTGGTCGTGGTGGCCGCGCTGGCCGCCGCTGGCCTCGGCCTGGCCAGCGGGCGGCGGGCGGTCCTGCGCCCCGCGGTGGTCCTGCTGCTGGTGCTCTGCGCCGCGGACTGGGTCCTGGTCCAGGACCTGGGCGTGTTCGGCGGGCTCGGCACCGACCCCAACAGCATGATCCCCTTCGCCCTGGTGGCGGTGGGCGGCTACCTTGCGGTGGCGTACGCCCCCGTGAGGGCTGAGGTGCCCGCCCCGGCTGAGGTGCCCGCCCCGGCTGAGGCGCCCGCCCCGGCTGAGGTGCCCGCCCCGGCTGAGGTGCCCGCCCCGGCTGAGGCGCCCGCCGGGAGCATCCCCGCCGGAACGCCGCAACCGGACCCGCAGCCGCAACCCGGCATCCCGGGCCCCCAGCCGGACGCGGCGCCCGACCGCGGCTGGCGCGCCCGGGTCCGGCCGCGCCGCCTGGCCTCCCTCTTCGGCAACACCAGCCCGCGGACCCTGGGCGCCATCGGCGCGCTGGGGGTCGCGGCCATCGGCGTCATCCCGCTGGCGACCGCGTCGGCCAGCGCGAGCGCCTCGCCGATCCTCGCCCAGGCGCTCGACGGGTCGAGCGCGCCGCTGGACTTCAGGGCCCCCGCGTTCACGCTGACCAACCAGCACGGCCGCACGGTCAGCCTGGCCAGCCTGCACGGGAAGGTGGTCCTGCTGACCTTCCTCGACCCGGTGTGCACGTCGGACTGCCCGCTGATCGCGCAGGAGTTCCGGCAGGCGGACCAGCTGCTCGGCGGCCGGTCCCGGCAGGTGGAGCTGGTCGCGGTGGTCACCAACCCCGTCTACACCCTGCCTGGGTACACCGCGGCCTTCGACCGCCAGGAGCACATGAACATGCCCAACTGGCAGTACCTGACCGGCAGCGCCGGCCAGCTCAAGAACGTATGGCGGCAGTACGGGATCGCGGCCCAGATTCTCCCCGCCGGCGGGATGATCGGGCACAGTGATGTCGCCTACGTCATCGACCGATCCGGCCGGACCCGCACCGAGCTGAACTTCGATCCCGGGCCCGGCACGTCGAGTACCCAGGCGTCGTTCGCCAGTGAGCTCTCCGAAGCGGCCCAGCAGACCCTGGGTTCCTCGTGATCACACGGCCGCAGCACAGCCCAGCCGCAGCCCTCCGGGGCCCGGCTCTGCTGGGCACGGCCCTGCTGGCGGCCGGTGTCCTGGCCGGCTGCGGCAGCAGGGCCGCGGGCCAGGCGGCCCCGGCCGCCCCGGACGTGCATCTGTCGCTGGCCACCTCGGCCGGCTACCCCGGCGGCAACTGGGCGGTGCTGGTCATGGGCGGCTCCGCCGCCGCGCACAACGACTTCTGGCAGGTGTTCGTCCGCCCGGCCCGGGCCGCCGCGTGGAAACTGGCGACACCGCTGGGCGTGGCCAGCAACGGCGGGATCGCGGTCGCGGCCGAAGGCGGCCCCGCCCTGGCCGCCGCGATCCGCCCGAGCCAGGACCTGTCCTTCTCGCCGCTGGCCAGCAGCAGCGACAACGGGGCGAAGTGGATCCAGTCCGGCCTGCTGGACGCCCGGCTCGCGGCCGGCCCGGACGCGCTGGCGCCTGCGCCCGGCGGCGGGCTGATCGCGCTGACCAGGACCGGTGATGTGGAGCTCCGGGCCCGGCCGGGGGCGGCCTGGACCAGGCTGGCCAGCCAGCACACGGTGGCCGCGGCCGCGGGGCGGGGCTGCCGGCCGGCCCAGCTCACCTCGGTGGCCTACAGCCCGTCGGGCGTCCCGCTGGTGGCCGGCGCGTGCGCCCGCGCGGGGCAGGCCGGGATCTTCCGGCTGGCCGGCGGGCGCTGGTCCCGCATCGGGCCGGCCCTGCCCGCGGCGCTCGCCCGGCAGGACGTCGAGGTTCTCCAGATGGCCTCGGCGGGCCGCGCCGTCGCGGCGCTGCTGGTCGCGGGCCGCGGCCCAGCCGCCCGCCTGCTCGGAGCGTGGTCGAACCAGGACGGTACCTCGTGGACCTTGTCGCAGCCGTACCAGCCCGGCGCGGCGCGGCCGCTCTCGGCCGCGTTCGCCGGCGGCTCGCTGGGCGTGGTGCTGTCCGGAGGCCGGGCCGTGTCGGTCAGCGGGCCCGGTGCCGCCTGGCGGTCCCTGCCCGCCCTGCCCGCCCCGGCGTCGTCGGCCCCGGACGGCGGGGCCACCCTGGCCGCGGCCCCGGGCGGCGGCTTCCAGGCCCTGAGCGCCCACGGTGGCCAGCTGTCCGTCTGGGCCCTGTCGTCTGGCAGCTCCTCGTGGAGCCGGGCCCAGATCATGACCGTGCCCATTCCCTACGGCTCGTCCGGGTGAGTAGGGTCCAGTGAGCACCGTCCGGCACCGGCTCGCGAGCGGGGGGAGGAACTGTGAGCTACTTCACTAACCACTGGTCCTTCGACCCGTTCCTGATCGTGGCGGCGGTCCTGGTGGCCTGGCACGAGGTCGGGCTGGCCCGGCTGGCCCGGCGGTCCCGGCCGGAGCGGACCCGGCAGCGGCGGCTCCGCTCGCTCTGGTTCTACGCCGGCCTCGCGGTCCTGCTCCTGGCGGTCGTGTCACCCCTGGACTACTGGGCGGACGACTATTTCTTCGTGCACATGTTCCAGCACCTGCTGCTCATGTTCGCCGCGCCCACGCTGGTGGTGGCCGGGGCCCCCTGGCAGCCGCTGCTCGACGGGCTGCCGGGGCGCACGGGCCGGACCGCGACTGCCGCGGTGCTGCGGGACCGCTGGTCACGCCCGCTCCGGGCGGTCGCGGGCTTCCTGCTGCGCCCGTGGGTCTCGGTGATCCTGTTCTCGGCCGTCATGCTGGTCTGGCACATTCCGGCGCTGTTCGACCTCGCGGCGCGGAATCAGGCCGTGCACATCTGGGTGATGCACTCGAGCTTCTTCCTGGCCGGTGTGCTGTTCTGGCTGCAGTTCATCCCGTCCCCGCCGTTCCAGCGCCGGATGCCGCTGGTCTCCCAGGCCGCCGCCCTGATCGGGACCAACGTGGTCATGTGGGTGCTGGCCATGTCGATGAGCATCTTCTCCCAGGGCGCCTGGTACGCGGTGTACAAGCACGTGCCGGGGGTCACCCTGCCCCCGTACGCGGACCAGGAGATCGGGGCCGCGATCCTGTGGGTCTGCGGCGATTTCTGGGCCATCCCCGCACTCATCTACGTGGTCCGCCGGCTCGTCAACGAGGACGGTGGCGTCAGCTCGGCGCTCGATCAGATCCTGAACCGCGGGGCCGCGGGCAGCGGCTGGGCCTCATCCAGCCGCCGGGTCACGCCGGGTTCGACCGCCCCGCCCCTGCGCCCGCCGGCCGGAAATGCGCCTGACCGGCCCTCATCCTGACCGGCCCTCGCCCTGGCCGGTGCTGCGCTCAGGGGTGCTGCGCTGAGGGGCACGGGGCTCACCCGCCGTGCTTCTCCAGGTAGTCCAGGTAGACCGGGCGCAGCGCATCCGCGACATCCGGGTTCTCGTGGCCGAACGCGTCGTCGATCATCGCGGACAGCTGGGTGATGTCCGCGGCGGTCTCGTCGGCGTGCCCGGCGACGGCCTCGCCCGCCGGGATCTCCCGCAGCAGCTGCCACAGGAACCCGATATCCAGATGCCGCACGGCCCGGTGCACAGCGCGATCGTGAAGTTCCTGGGAGGAGAGGGCCTCGAGGGCATCCCGGTCAGTCATGGGACGAACCCTACCGGGCGCCACGGGGCGGCCGGGGCACGGTCATCAGCGCGCGGTCACCAGCCGTGGTGGCGCCCCGGCTGGCCGCCGCCGGACCAGCCGTGACCCGGGCCGCCCCGGCCGGGCCAGGAACCGTTCAGCCAGCCGCTGATAGGCCAGCCGCCCGGCCATCGGCCGGGCCACCCCTGGTGGCGGCGCGGCCCGGACCCCGCCTGGCCGGTGGCAGCGCTGGCGTCCCGCGCGGGCGCGGCCACGGAACCCTGGGCCGCCCCGGGCCGCGGGCGCCCGGAATCGGTGAACGTGGACTGGACCGGCGTACTGGTCGTGCCCCGGGCGGTGAACGCGATTACCTCGGTGCTGCCCGCCGGGATGGCCTGACCAGCCGCCGGAGCCGCCATGACCAGGGCATCGCCAGCCGAGCGGTTCGCGGCGTCCAGCACCTGATAATCCGTGTCGCCGGGCAGGACGACCCTGATCCGCCAGCCGGTCAGCGGAGCCGGCCCATTATTGACAATAACGATCTGTCCATGGATGTCCTGCTGGCCGTCCTGGGTGATTCCGTAGCCCACCCCGGCCGCGTGGTCCGCGGACACGGCCCGCCCGGCCGACGCAGCGACCGGCGCCGGGAACGAGACGTGCTCCGGCGCTGGCCCAGCCGGGCGGGGGGCGGCGGCCTCCGGCGCCGTCGCTGAGGGCTGCGGGGATGGTGGGGGCGCCGGGGCTCGCCGGGCAGCAGTGGGCGTGGCCGTCGCGGGCGGGCTGGCTGACGCCGTCCCGCGGCCTGGCCCGGCCGCGCTGGTCCGCACCGACGCGGGCAGGGCCGCGGCGCAGGGCACCAGGCCGCACTGCTGGTCTTCTCCGGCGGAGCCGCCGGAGAAGGCCAGGGCCAGGCCGCCGCCGGCCACGGCCGCGATGGTGGCGGTCATGCCGGCCGCGGTGATCCAGCGATGCCGGGCCAGGCTGTCCGCCAGCCGGCCCGGGCCCGGCTGGCCGGGCCCGCTAGCCACGGCAGGTCACCGGCTGGTTCCGGACATGCACGTTCGAGACAGGCTTACCCGTGACACGGCGATGTCCCCAATCCTCATGCGTCCCCCTAGCCAGCCCATACCGCCGGGCCAATTTAGCAACGCCGCTGAGGCCTTTGGTGACAAACACGCCAGTATCGGACAGCTCTAGGGCAAATAAGGGGTAGGCCGCCGGGCATCGTGACGGAGAGGATTGGCGCCGTCCCCGTGGCGCCAGCCCCCTCCGTCACCGGCCGGGCCGGTGCCCGGAATTGTGCTGGCTCAGGAGTTCCCCGCGGGCATGGCCTCGTTCGGGGCGACCAGCTTGAAGTGCACGCCCAGCGGGTCGGCCGCCTCGGCCAGCCGGCCGTAGGGGGTGTCCTCCGCGGGCCTGACGACCGAGCCGCCGAGGCGGGTGACCTCGGCCAGGGTGGCGTCGGCGTCCGCGGTGCCGAAGTAGACCGCCCAATGAGCCGGGACGCCCTCGGGCAGGAACCCGGACCCGTCCATGATCCCGGCCAGCTGGTCCTCGCCGCGCACCCCGAGCGTGTAACGGAACTCGGGCGTATCGCCGACCGTCTGCGTCTCCCAGCCGAACACGTCGCGGTAGAAGGTGATGGTTGCCGCGTAATCCCTCGTGTACACCTCGAACCAGCCAGGCGCCCCGGCCTCGGCCACGACGCCGAAGCCCTGGTGCTGGCCCGGCTGCCAGATGCCGATCGCCGCCCCGCCCGGGTCAGCGACCATCCCCATCGTGCCGAGGTCGCCGACCGGCATGGCGGGCAGCATGACCTGGCCGCCGTGGGCCGCGGCCGCCTCGATCGTCTTGCGGGCGTCGTCGGTCGCCAGGTACACCGACCAGGTGTCCGGTGCTTCCATCCCGTCCTGCTTGGGCATGGCCCCCGCGACCAGGACGCCGTCCTTCATGAAGTTGAAGTAGCCGCCGAACTCTTCGCGGGATTCCGTGGCGGTCCAGCCGAACAGCTGGCCGTAAAAGTCCCGGCTGCGCTGAGCATCGGAGGTCATCAGGTTGACCCAGCAGGGCGCCCCGGCCGGGGCGGTGTCTCGTGCGGGCATGGGTGGCTCCTTCGGGAGTGCCTGGGCAGTTGTCACTAGCTTGGACGTCGCGGCGCGGCCGGAGTCACCGGCCGGGAGAGCAGGCCCGGGCCTGGCTGGCCGGCCCGCCTGATGCGTACCCTCGTACGTGTGTACCTCCCCGCTCACTTCACCGCATCGCAGACCGCCGACGTCGCCGCCTTCGTGGCCGCCGCGGCCACGGCCGACCTGGTCACGTTCGACGGCGCCAAGCCCGTCGCCAGCTTCATCCCGGTCATCTGGGACCAGGAGACGGGCGAGCACGGCCGGCTGCTCGGCCATCTCGCCCTGGCCAACCCGCAGTGGCAGTCGGTGGCCCCCGGGTCCAGCGCGCTGGCCATCGTGCGCGGGCCGCAGGCCTACATCTCCCCGTCCTGGTACCCGAGCAAGGCGCGGCACGGGCGGGTGGTGCCCACCTGGAACTACGTCACGGTTCACTTCACCGGGCCGCTGACCGTGCACCGGGACCCGGAGTGGCTGCGTGACGTGGTGACCCGGCTGACCCGGCGGCACGAGGCCGGCCGGCCGCGCCCTGGGCCGTGACCGATGCCCCGCCGGACTACATCAGCGGCCAGCTCCGCGGGATCGTGGGGGTGGAGATGACCATCGTCACGGTGGAAGCGAAGCACAAGCTGAGCCAGAACCGCAGTGCCGAGGACCAGGCCTCGGTGGCCGAAGCGCTAGCCAGCGAACCTGGACCCGGCCCAGCCGGCGTCGCCGCCCTGATGGCCGACTAGCCCGGGGGGCCCCCGGAGCCCCACTTGCCCGCTTCCGTATGCACTTCGCCTGCCGCGGCAGGCGGGTTTAATCGCCGGCCGGGGAGACACGCCTCCGGCGCGCCTCCCCTCGCCGGCCCCTACCAGCGGTCGTGGACCTGGGGGCGGATGCGGCGGTCGTAGAGGTCCGCGATGGCCGCGAGGTCGGCGTCGCTGAACGGGGGCAGCCCCGCCGCGGCCGCGTTCTGCTCGGCCTGCTCCGGGTTGCGGGCCCCCGGGATGACGGTCGACACGCCGGGCTGCTGGATGACCCAGCGCAGCGCGGCCTGGGCCGGGGTGGCGCCGGCCGGCGCCAGGGCGGCGAACTCGCGGGCCGCGTCCACGCCGGTGTCGAAGTCCACGCCGGAGAACGTCTCCCCGGCGTCGAAGGCCTCACCGTGCCGGTTGAAGGTGCGGTGATCGTCGGCGGCGAAGGACGTCTCATGGGTGTACCGGCCGGACAGCAGCCCCGAGGCGAGCGGGACGCGGGCGATGATGCCCACCCCGGCGGCGCGGGCTGCGGGCAGCACCTCGTCCAGGGGCTTGCGCCGGAACGCGTTGAGGATGATCTGGACCGTGGCGGTGCCGGGCCGGGCGATCGCGGTGAGAGCCTCGGCGCAGGTCTCGACGCTGACCCCGTACGCGGCGATGCGCTCCTCGGCGACCAGCGTGTCGAGCGCGTCGTAGACCGCATCCGAGGAGAAGACCGGGGTCGGCGGGCAGTGCAGCTGCACCAGGTCGAGCCGGTCCATCCCGAGGTTGGCCCGGGAGCGGTCGGTCCACGCGCGGAAGTGGTCGAGGGTGAAGAACCCGGGGTCCTGCGCCACCCGCCGGCCCATCTTGGTGGCCACCGTGAACTCCGCGCCCGGGTTGGCCGGCCAGGAACTGGCCGATGATCCGCTCACTGCGCCCGTCGCCGTACACGTCGGCGGTGTCCAGGAACGTGATCCCGGTCGCGGCGGCCGCCTCCAGCACGGCCAGCGCATCCTTCTCGCCTACGTCGCCCCAGTCAGCGCCCAGTTGCCACGTGCCCAGCCCCACGACCGAGACGGCCCTGCCTGTCCTGCCCAGAATGCGCTTCTCCATAGGGGCTGAGTGTAGTGAGGCTGCCGTCCTCACGGCCCGGTCCGGCCCGGTCCGGCCGGTGGTTAGGCGGCGGGGCAGCCTTCCGCGTCCGTGGGCGAGGTGGCCGCCTTGGCCAGGATCGCGGCGCTGATCCCGTCCAGCTGCCGTAGCTGTTCCGCGCTCAGGGCGTCGAACAGGACCCGGCGCACCTGCTCGACGTGGCCGGGCGCGGCCACGCTGAGCGCGGCGAAGCCCTGGTCGGTGAGCGTGGCGATCTGGCCGCGGCGGTCGGTCGGGCAGTCCATCCGGCGGACCCAGCCGCGTTCCTCCAGGCGGGCCACGGCGTGCGACACGCGGCTCTTGCTGGACGAGGACGCCTCGGCGAGCTGCGTCATCCGCAGTGAGCGGTCCGGCGCCTCGGACAGCCGGACCAGGATCTCGTAGTAGGCGAGCGGCATCCCGGAATCCCGTTGCAACTGGGCGTCCACGGCGGCGAGGAGCCACTGCCAGGCCTCGATCGACTCCCGCCAGGTGTGCTGCTCGTCGGTGCTCAGCCAGCGTGGTCCCGGAACGTTCATGAGAACACCATACCTGGAATAGTTGAGCGCTTGACAATGCTAGACTGAACGTGGTACTCGTTGAGGGTTCAAATATGAATCCCTTCACTATGAACGACAGGAGTATTCCTCATGACGGCTAGCACCGACGCAGGCGCCATCCCGGGTTACGTCGCGGGTACATGGGAGATCGACCCCATCCACTCCGAGATTGGCTTCACCGCCCGGCACATGATGGTCAGCAAGGTCCGTGGCCGGTTCACGACCTTCTCCGGCGAGCTCGTCACGGGCGAGAAGCTGCTGGACTCGTCGGTCACCGCCACCGTCGACCTGACCTCGATCAACACCGGCCAGGAGCAGCGTGACCAGCACATCCGGTCCGCCGACTTCTTCGAGACGGACAAGTACACCACGATGACCTACCGCTCCACCGGCCTGCGGGCCGAGGGTGACCACTACATCCTGGACGGGGAGCTGACCCTCAAGGACGTCACCAAGGAGGTCCCGCTCACCGTGGAACTCAACGGTTTCGGCCCGGACCCCTACGGCGGCACGCGGGCCGGCTTCACCGCCACCACGGAGATCAACCGCCGCGACTTCGGCGTGAACTTCAGCGCCCCCATGGAGACCGGCGGCGTGGTCGTGAGCGACAAGATCGGCATCCAGCTGGAGATCGAGGCCGTCCTCAAGGTCTGAGACCAGCGGCGCACGGCGGCGCTTGGCCGGCCACGGCCGGTCCCGGCGCACCGTCACTGAGCTACCCGCGCGGGCGGGGACGCGATCGCGTCCCCGCCCGCGCGCTTCTGCGTGGGTCCCCGGCCGGCGCGCGCGGCGCCGGGGCAACAATGGTAGGCCGAGGAGCGTACGACCGGGCGCCAGAGCGCTGGGGCCAGAGTGAGGGGTGCACGGTGAAAGCGGCGGTCTATGACCACACCGGCCCGGCGGCCGAGGTGCTGCGGGTGGCGGACATCGAGCGGCCGGAGCCCGGGCCGGGCGAGGTCCGGGTCCGGGTGCACGTGTCGGGCGTCAATCCGACCGACGTCCGGGCCCGCAGCGGGGCGGTTCCGCGGCCCATCGACGGTTTCCAGATCCCGCATCAGGACGGCGCCGGGGTGATCGACGCGGTCGGCCCGGGCGGCCCGGAGGACCGGATCGGCCAGCGGGTGTGGCTGTACCTCGCCGCCACCGGGCGCCGCTGGGGCACCGCCGCCGAGTGGACCGTGGTCCCGGAGGACCGCGCGGTGCCGCTGCCCGACGGCGTCTCGATGGAACTCGGCGCCAGCCTGGGCGTGCCGGCCCTGACCGCGCATCACCTGGTGTTCGCGGACGGGCCGGTCAGGGACGCCGCGGTCCTGGTAGCGGGCGGGGCCGGGGCGGTCGGGCACTTCTCCATCGAGTTCGCGAAGTGGGGCGGGGCGGGCCGCCTGGCCTCGACCGTCAGCACCCCGGACAAGGCCGGGCTGGCCCGGCAGGCCGGCGCCGGCCACGTGGTCTACTACACCGACCCCGATGCGGCCAGCCAGATCACCGCCGCGCTGGGGAAGGTGGACCGCATCGTCGAGGTGGCCCTCGGCGCGAACCTGCAGCTGGACCTGGCCATCTCCCGGCCGGGCACGGTGGTGGCCTGCTACGCGGCCGAATCCCGGGACCCGGTGCTGCCCGTCCGGGCCTGCATGAACGCCGGCATCGTGCTCCGCTTCATGCTGCTCTACACGCTGCCGAAGGCGCTCCTGGACCAGGGGGTCGCCGACACCGGCACCGCGCTGCGGGCCGGCGCGCTGACCGAACTGCCGGCGCACCGGTTCGGTCTGGAGGAGACCGCCGCCGCGCACGAGGCCGTCGAACACGGGACGACCGGCAAGGTCCTGGTCATCCCGGGCTGAACGGGACAGCCCGGCCCGGCGCACCTGATGGTGCGCCGGGCCGGGCTGCCTGGGTTACCGCTGGTGAGCCGGACTCACCCGATCGACCGCAGGCCGGTGATGAACCCCGGCCCCGCCGGGGTGCCGATGCCGGTCATGTTGTCGTAGCCGGGCAGCGTCACCTGCCCGGTGTAGCCGAACATCTGCGTGCTCTGGTCATCGAAGATGAGCAGCCCCCACAGCCCGCAGTCGTGGGGGTCACAGACCACGCCCCGGTCCACGGCCGGGGTGCTGCTGGTCACCGGCAGCGGGTCGTTCAGCGCGCCGGTGCCGGCCAGCTGGTAGAGCGCCGGGTCCACGAATCCGAACGCCGCTGGCTGGCCCTGCTGGGCCGCGGCGACCATCCCGGCGACCAGGGGAGAGGACTCGCTGGTGCCGCCGACCGGGATCTGGCTGTAGGTCGGTGGCTTGCCGCTCTTGTTATGGAAGGTGAGCAGGCCCACCGCGATCCCGGTGAACGGGTCGGCGTTGGCGCTGATGTCCGGTACCGAGCGGACCGTGCCGCCCCGGTTGCCCGGGGCCGTGGCCAGCGCCGCGGGTACCACGCTGTCCTGGTAGGCAGGCTCCGCCCAGATCAGGCTGGGCCCGCCGCCCCCGGCACCGTTCTCGCCCACGAAGATCCACGAGTGGCCGTTGAGCAGGTCCAGGCCGTCGGACCAGCCGGTCTCGAACAGCCGGGTGCCACCCTTGCCGATGCCGAGCGTGGTGCCGCCGACCGAGATGGCGTAGGGATCGCTGGCCGGCTCGTACACGCCCGAGCCGTCACCGGACGAGAAGTACATCCCGACCCCTTCGGCCGCGGCCTGGACCAGGATGGCGTGCTCGATATTGGTGATGAACGCCGCCTGCTCCTCGTCCCCGCTGCCCCAGGAGTTCGATGCGACGGTGGCCAGCGGATGCCCGCCGGTGCCGAGGACGGCCAGGTCGGCGTTGAACAGGCCCTGCAGCCCGAAATCGCCCTGGTTGCAGCTGTCGCCGCCGACCACCAGCTGGTTGGCCCCGGGGGCCATGGCGTAGGACGCCTCGACGTCGAGCTGTTCCTCGATGTCGAACGGGTCACCGCACGCGCTGCCCTGGCCCAGGGACAGCTCGGCGTACCGGCTGGCGGACGGGGCGGGCACCCCGTTGGCCTTCGCGTAGTCCTTCAGCGTCAGGAACATGTCCGGGGTCAGGCCCAGCTCGATCAGGGCGACGGTCTGGCCACTGCCGGTCGCCGCCGTGGTGGCCCCGTACGCCTTCCGCATCTGGGTCCCGCTGTAGCCGCAGATGTGCGTCGGGAAGGACGTGGTGCCGAACGCCTTCGGCAGGCCCGCCGCGACGCGTTCCCCGTAGTAGTACGAGCAGCCGACTTGCTTGATCTTGGCACTCGCTGAGGGCCGGGGAGTGACCTTGCCGGGGACGGTGGAACTGGGCCGCTGCAGCGGCTGCCGGGGAGCGGCGTTGTCCAGGCCGGACACGCCGAGGACGCTGCCGGACAGCGCCGAGGGCACGGAGATCGCGGTGCTGTTCGCCCGGAGCTGGTACGGGCCTGCGTTGACCGATGATGTCGCCCGGTACAGCCGGAGCGTGGTCCGGAAGGCCGCGTCGATGACCGAGGCCTTCCCCGTGGCCCGCACGTAGGAGCGCAGCGGGCTGGCCTTGACCCCGGCAAAGCCGGCCGAGCGCAGCCAGGATTCGACCTTGGCCGCGGCGCCCGCGGACGCGCCGAACCGGGTCGCGTACGCGGCCGGGCTCAGGTAGTGGTGGAACGAGGGACTGCCGGGCGTGCTCACCGCGCTGGCGAAGCTCGCCGCCGCCGCTACCTGCGGCCGGAGCCACACCTGCACCGAGAGCTTCTGGCCCCCGGCCACGGTGCCCGCCGCCTGGGCGTGGCTGGTGAACGGGACAGCGCTGCCCTGGACGCGGGCGAACGCCGGGGTGGTCGAGGCGCTCGCTAATCCGGTCCCGCCCAGGATCGTGGTACCGATGATCGCCGCCATCGCGCCGCTGCTGGCGATGAGCGACCTGGTTCTGGACATAGTTCCCCTGTCTGTGCTGTGGTTGATGCCCCGTCGGGTGGCCAGGTCCGGCCATTCCCGCCTCTTTCTATACCCGCAGGAAACCTCCAGGAAAGGTGCAGGAGCCAAATTGTGATCATTTTGCGGAATGGCGGGCTGCGGGCAGGCCGGCCGCCGGGACGGGGCGGCCGGCCCGGGGCGGCGGTGACGTGGCCGGGGGACGACGCGGGACGGGGGTGGCGGCCGTGACGAGGGATGAACTGCTCGCGTACTGCCTGGCCAAGGCCGGGGCCTGGGAGGACGAGCCCTGGGAGGGCGACGTCGTGGCCAAGGTCGGGAGCAGGGTCTTCGCGTTCCTGGGCGCCCGGGCCCGGCGGGCCAGCCGGCCACGATCGGGCTCAGGTGCGGGCCGACCAGAGAGGCGGCCGGCGAATGGCTGCTGCGCTATCCGGGTGATGCGTCGGTCACGGCCTATATCGGGCGGTTTGGCTGGAACAGCCTGAGGACCGGGGGGGCGATCCCGGACGACGAGCTCCTGGAGGGCGTGGACGCTTCCTACCGGGCGGTGCTCAGCAAGCTGCCCAGGAAGGACCGCCCGGGCTCACCCGAGCTGGAGGGCCCCGGCTAGCTCCCGGTAGCCGTCAACGGGGCCGGCGCCGGGCGCGGTGAGCAGCTGGATGCTCACGTGGTCGGCTCCGGCGTCGAGGTGCTCGGTGAGGCGCGCCGCTACCTGGGCGGCGCTACCGTGGGCGACCAGCGCGTCGATCAGGGCGTCGCTGCCGCCGCCGCTGAGGTCCGCGTCCGTCCAGCCCAGGCGGCGCAGGTTGGCGGTGTAGTTGGCCAGGCCCAGGTAGGGCTTTTCCACCCGCGGGCGGCCTATCGCGCGGGCCTGCGCGGGGTCCGCGCTGACGACGACCTTCTGCTCGGGGGCCAGCAGCGGGCCCGGGCCGAGGATCTCCCGGGCTTCCCTGGTGTAGTCGGGCGTCACCAGGTAGGGATGGGCGCCCGCGGTCCGCTCGGCGGCCAGCCGGAGCACCTTCGGGCCGAGTGCGGCCAGGACCAGGCTGCCCGCCGGGACCCCGCCGGCCAGCAGGGTGTCCACGTAGCGGGCGAGCGTGTCGTAGGGCCTGGCGTACTGCTGGGTCACCTCGGGGTGGCCCGCTCCCACGCCGAGCAGGAACCGTCCCGGGAACCGTTCCTCGACCCGCTGGAAGGCCGCGGCGACCTGGTGCGGCTCGTACTGCCACATGTTCACGATGCCGGTGGCCACGGTGAGGGTGGTCGTCGCGGCCAGGAATTCCCCGGCGGCGGCCAGGTCCCCGGTGGCCGAGCCCAGCCAGAGGGTGCCGAACCCGAGTTCCTCGATGCTCGCGGCGAGTTCCGGCGTGACCTGGCGCTCACCCCGCCAGATGCCGAACCGTCCGAGCTGGTCGCGCGCCTGCTGAGTCATCCGGTCCGCTCCCTCGCCGCCCCGCCGGTACCTCCCCGGCTTCACCGGGGCAACCGCCTCCGGCCGGCCGGTGTTCCCGGCGGGCGTTGGGGGACTGCCGCAATGGGTACCATGTGCGTAGAGTAATCACTTGATTACCTAAAGGAGGGGAGCGCGCGCTTATGGGGTTGTCCCGAGCGACCTCACCGGCTGCCGCGCAGCCGGACGCCCGCACCTCACCGTCCGGGCTGCTGGAGTTCGCCATCAGCCAGGCCGTGAGCCATGAAGGCGCGGCGCCCGACGTGGGCCTGCCCGAGCTGCTGCGGCGCTGCGCGGCCGGATTCGGCGCCCGGGCGGCGTTCGCGCTCCGGCTCCCCGCCCCGGGAGAACCTGCGGTCATCGCCGCCTACCCGGCGGCGGCGGTGGATCCGGGCCTGATGGCGCAGCTCAGCGCCCTGCTGACCGCCCACGCCGAGGTGGCCTCGGCGGGGGGGAGCATCCAGGGACGGGTGGCCTGGCCCGGGCTGGGACCCGCCAGGAACCAGGACGGGGTGCTGATCGCCGTGGCCGCGCTGCCGGGTGACTCGCCGCCGTGCGCCCTGATCTTCGCAGGGCAGCGGTCTCAGTGGACCGCGGAATCGCAGGCCACCGCCCGGGCGCTGGCCACCGTGATCGCGGCCCGGATCCGCCGGGTCGAGGACACCAGGGAAATCGCGGAACGGCGGGCGGTCACCGACGCGCTCATCAACTCTTCACCGGACGCCGTGGTGGTGGCCGACGCCGAGCGGAAGATCGTCGCGTTCAACCCGGCCGCGGAGGAACTGTACGGCCGCCGGCGCGCCGACGTGCTCGGCCAGAGCATGGGCGACCTGCTCATCCCGGAACGCAACCGGCCCCGGTTCCTGGAATCGACCGGGGAGTTCCTGCGCAGCCAGGACCCGGGGGCGTACACCGGCCGGATGCAATTGCCCATCCTGCGCAGCGATGGCACCGAGCGGACGGTGGAACTGACCCCGCTGCCGCTCGTGGTGGGCGGCCAGGTCTACTTCTGCAACTTCGCCCGGGACCTGACCGCGCTGGAGCGGGCCAATGCGGCGCTGGCGGCGAGCGAGGCCCGGGTCCGGCTGCTGTCCCACCTGGCCCCGGTGGGTATCGCGCGCACCGACGACGCGGGAACGTGCGCGTACGTCAACGAGCGCTGGTGCGCGCTGAACGGCCAGCCGGCGGGGGACATACTCGGCACCTCGTGGCTGGAAGCGGTGCATCCCGGCGACGCCGCGCGGGTCCGGGAGGAGTGGGCCCGCGCCCGGGCGGCCGGCTCGGAGCTGCGCACCGACTTCCGCCTGCGGGGTCACGCGGGCGAGCCGCTGTGGGTCCACGCGGCGGTCACCGCCCTGGCGGATCAGGCGGACCTGCCCCGCGGGTTCATGGTCGCGCTCACCAACGTGACCGCGCGCAAACGGGCTGAGCAGGAACGTGACCGGCTGCTGGTAGCCGAGCAGGCGGCGGTGCGCGACCTGACCGACCAGACCGAGCGGCTCAACGCGCTGCTGGCGGCGGCCATTCCCGGCGTGCTGGTGCTGGACGAGCACGCAGTGATCGTCCAGGCCAACCAGAGCCTGTGCGACCTGCTCGGCATCGAGGAGCCGCCGGACCGGCTCACCGGGGTGTCCGCGGAGCGGCTCCGCGGGCCGGCCAGGCACACCTTCGCGCAGCCCGCGGAGGTACTGGACCGGGTCGCGTGGCACTACACCCGCCGGCAGCGGGTCGAAGGTCTCCGGTTCCCGTGCGTGGACGGCCGCATGCTGGAGTGCGACTACTGGCCGGTGTTCGCCGGCGGCCAGGACCGGGGCGGCCTGGTCCTGCTCTGGGACATGTCCGAGCGCGCCGCACGGGAGCAGGAACGCGACCGGCGGCTGGAGGCCGAGCTAGCCTCGCGGCACGCGGCTGAGGACGCACGGCGCCAGCTGTCCGAGCAGAACGACGAGCTGCGCGAGCTGGACGAGCTCAAGACCCGGTTCCTGGCCACCGTGTCCCACGAGCTGCGCTCCCCGCTGACGTCGATCGTGTCCTACGCCGACCTGATCCGGGACGAGGGCGGGCTGCCCCCGACGGCGGCCCGCTTCCTGGACGTCATCGCGCGTAACGCCGAGCGGATCACCAAGCTGGTGGGCGATCTGCTGCTGCTGAGCCGGATCGAGGCCGGCATGATCCCGCTGGACCTGACGCCGGTCTCCATCGCCGGGGTCGTGGCCGAGGCGGTCCAGGCCGCCGCGCCGGCGGCGGCGCAGAAAGGCGTCGCACTGGGCGGCTCGGCCCCGGAGGGGCCGCCGGTGCGGGCTGACCGGGCCCGGCTGGTCCAGGTGATCGACAACCTGATCGCCAACGCGGTCAAGTTCACCGACGAGGGTGGCCAGGTCCAGGTGAGCGCGGCCGCGGACAGCCAGGAGTGGCGGATCGACGTCACCGATTCCGGGATCGGCATTCCCCCGGACGAGCTGGGCCGCTTGTTCGACCGTTTCTTCCGCGCCTCCAACGCCACCTCGGCCGGCCGTCCCGGGTCCGGTCTGGGCCTGTCCATCGTCAAGGAAGTCGCCGAGCTGCACGGCGGCCGCGTGGAGGTGACCAGCACCCTCGGCGCCGGCACCACCATCCACCTGGTCCTCCCGGTCACGGCGGGCGCCCACCCGGGCGCACAGCCGGCGACAGCGCCCGCCGGAGGATAGCTACTTATAGTGATCTATTCACTACTAATTGACATCGGGGGACAGATGGACCTGACCGCGCAGGCACCGGGAGTGACCCGGTGAGCGGCGCCAGCCAGCCGGAGTCGCCCGCCCGGATCCTGGTGGTCGAGGACGACCCGGAAGCGGCCGCCTATGTCCTGCACGTGCTCCGCAACCGCGGCGGCTTCGACGTCACCCACATCGCGGACCCGGCGGCCGCGCTGGAGCGGGCCCGGGCGGAACGCTGGGACCTGGTGCTGACCGACGTGGAGATGCCCGGCATGACCGGGATCGAGCTGCTGGAGGCGGTCCGGGAGATATCCCCGCAGCTGCCCGTGGCCGTGTACACCGCGCACCCGTCGGTGGACTACGCGGTGCGGGCGCTGCGCAACAAGGCCGACGAGTTCCTGGAGAAGCCGGTCCGCCCGGACAAGCTGGTCGAGACGGTGTCCGCCCTGGTGGCCAAGGGCCGGGCGGCCCGTGAGGCCGCCCGGCAGAGCGTGCTGGCCATCGGCGCGCACCCGGACGACGTGGAGATCGGCGCGGCGGGCACGCTGGCCATGCACCGGCGGCTCGGGCACGAGGTGTCGATCCTGACCCTGAGCCGGGGCGCCCGCGGCGGCACCGGGGACACCCGGGCCAGCGAGTCCCGGAAGGCGGCGGAGGTCATCGGCGCCACGCTGTATCACGAGGATCTGCAGGACACCAGCATCCGCGAGGGGGACCCGACGATCGGCGTGATCAGCCGCATCGTGGAGACCGTGCGGCCGACCGTGATCTACACCCATTCCCTGCACGACGTGCACCAGGATCACCGGAATACTCACCGCGCAGCGCTGGTCGCCGTGCGCCAGGTCGGCCGGGTGTACTGCTTCCAGTCACCGTCGGCCACGGTGGACTTCCGGCCCACCCGGTTCGTCGCCATCGACGAGCAGCTGGACCGCAAGCTCCAGGCCATCGACGCGTTCGCCTCCCAGGTCGAGATCCGGGCCTACCTGGAGCCCGACCTGATCGAGTCGACCGCGCGCTACTGGTCCCGCTACTGCGAGGGGCGCTACGCCGAGCCGTTCGAGGTGGTCCGGGAGGCGGCGGTGGCCGGGCAGCACGAGCTCGCCCCGGCCAAGGGCATCGTGCGCGGCGAGAACGGCGCCGGGCCCGCCGCCCCGGACCGGCGGACCGGCCCGCCCCGGCCGGAGCGGGACGACCACGAGGACGAGCACGACCGAGCCCCCGAGCCCGCGCGGCCGCAGGCCGCGGAACTGAGGGGGGTACCGGATGCCGCGACATGACCTGAGCCAGCAGCAGATCCGGGTGCTGGTCACCGGGGTGGGAGGACCCGCCGCGGTGTCCGTCATCAAATCGCTGAGCCTCGATCCCACCGTGCAGCTGCTGGCCGCGGACATGGACCCGTGGGCGGCCGGCCTCTACCTGCTGCCGCCGGACGCGCGCACGCTCATCCCGGCGGGCCTGGACCCCGACTTCGCGTCGGCCGTGCTGGCCCGCTGCGTCGCGCTCGGCGTGGAGTCCTCATCCCGACCGTGGACGCCGAGATGCGCCCGCTGGCCCGGGCCCGCGCCGAGTTCGCCGCGGCCGGGATCGAGCTCATGCTGGCCCCGGAGCGGGCGCTGGACCTGACGCTGGACAAGCTGGCCCTGGCCCGGTGCTGCGCAGGCCAGGTCCGGGTGCCGCGCACCGAGCCCTTCGACGACGCGCTCGACCCGGAGTCGTGGGACTACCCGGTCATCCTCAAGCCGCGTACCGGCAGCGGCTCGCGGGATATCTCCGTGGTGGCCTCCGCCCGGGAACTGGCCGCCCTGGAGCGGTCCGGGGAGTTCATCGTCCAGGAGTACCTCCCGGGCGAGGAGTACTCGATCGACGTGCTCTCCGACACCCGCGGCCACGTGATCGCCGCGGTGCCCCGGGTCCGCGCCCGGGTGGACTCGGGCGTCTCGGTGGCCGGGCGCACCATTCACGACCCGGAGCTGGAGCAGTTCGGGACCACCGTGGCCAGCGTCACCGGCCTCACCTACATCTCCAACGTGCAGGCCCGCCGGGACGTGGCCGGCCGCGCGTCCCTGCTCGAGGTGAACCCGCGGGCCCCCGGGGCGCTCCCGCTGACCATGGCCAGCGGGGTGAACATGCCCCGGCTGGCCCTGGACGCGCTGCGCGGCCTGCCGGTGCCCGGAGCACCTGGACTTCCACGAGGTGGCCATGGTCCGCTTCCTCGAGGAGCGCTTCATGGACCTGAGCGAAGTGCAGAAGGTCGCCGCATGAGGGCACCCTCCGGGCTGGTCGCCCTCGACGAGGATCACCACGTCCACTCGACCTTCTCCGACGACGCGGTCAGCACCGTGGCCGACAACGTCCGCGCGGCCCGGGACCGGGGCCTGCGGGTCGTCTGCCTGGCCGACCATGTGCGCCAGGGCTCTGCCTGGGTGCCGGACTTCGTGGCCGCGGTGCGCGAGCTGCGGCCCGCGCCGGACCTCGAGGTGCTGGCCGGGGTGGAAGCCAAGATCCTCAACGGGGCCGGGGAACTGGACCTGCCCGCGTCGCTCCGCGGGGTGGACCGGGTGCTGATCGCGGACCACCAGTACCCGGGCGACCACGGCCCGGTCCCGCCGCAGGACATGCGGGACGCCCTGGAGCGCCGCCAGTGCTCGGCGGCCGACGTCATCGACGGCCTCATCGCGGCCACCCTCGGGGCCCTGCAGCGGACCGCCCTGCCGCAGCTGGCCCACCTGTTCAGCCTGCTGCCCAAGATGGGCCTGGACGAGGCGGACGTGCCCGGCCCGGCCCTGGACCACCTGGCCCAGGGCTGCTACCGGGCCGGGGCGCGGGTGGAGGTCAACGAGAAGTGGGCCTGCCCGTCCCCGCGCACGATCCGGGCCCTGGCCGCGGCCGGGCGTGCCCCTGGTCGCCAGCACCGACAGCCACGACTGCGCCAGCGTCGGGCGCTACACCCGGGTCCGGGAGATCCTCGCGGCGGTCCCGGCCGCCCCCGTGTCATGACCGGCGCGGGCGTCATGACCGGCGCGGCGCCCTGATGGGGGTGGTGATCGACGGCTTCGACTGGGTGCTGGTGCTCCTCGTCATGCTCGGCGCCGTGCCCATGCTGGCCGCCAGCTACCAGTACCTGCTGGTCGCCGTCCACTTCCGGCGCAACCACTACCGGGCCGTCGCGCCGTATCTTCCCGCGGACCGCCATCCTGGTGCCCGCCTGGAACGAGGCCGCGGTCATCGGGGCCTCGATCGACCGGCTCATGCAGCTCGACTACCCGCCGGAGTCGCTGCGGGTCTTCGTGGTTGACGACGCGAGCACCGACGACACCCCCGGCGTGATCAAGGCCAAGGCGGTGCAGTACCCGGGGCAGGTCATCCACCTGCGCCGGGAGAAGGGCGGCGAGGGCAAGTCGCACACGCTCAACCACGGCCTGCGGATCATCCTCGCCGACGACTGGATGCAGGCGCTGCTGATCATGGACGCCGACGTGATCTACGAGCCGGACTCGCTGCGCACGATGACCCGGCACCTGGCCGACCCGCGGGTCGGCGCCGTCACCGCCTACATCAAGGAGGGCAGCCGCCCGGGCAACTACCTGACCCGGTTCATCGGCTACGAGTACATCACCGCCCAGGCCGCCGCCCGGCGGGCCCAGAACGTGCTCGGCGCCGTCGCCTGCCTGGCGGGCGGGGCGCAGCTGCACTCCCGGGCCAACCTGGAGGCCATCGGCGGCCGGATCGACACCACCTCGCTGGCCGAGGACACGTTCACCACGTTCAAGACCCAGATGGCCGGGCACTCGGTGGTGTTCGAGCCGCACGCCACCGTGTGGGCCGAGGAGCCCGGCGACATCAATGGGCTGTGGAAGCAGCGGCTGCGCTGGGCGCGCGGGAACGTCCAGGTCACCAAGCAGTTCAGGCGGGTGTGGTGCCGCCCCAGCCGCACCCACCGGCTGGGCAGCGTCAGCTTCTCGGTGTTCTGGTTCTGCCTGTTCCTGCTGCCCGTCTTCATGATCCTGGCGTCGGCGTCCCTGATCACCCTGTACTTCAGCAACTTCGCGATGGCCTGGATCGTGTTCCACGTCCTGTGGATCATCAACGCGCTGACCTACGTGTTCATCACCTCGTTCGTGCTCATGATCGACTGGGTCACCGGCCGCCATGCCTGGCTGGAGGGCGTCCTGTTTCCCGGGGTGATCAGCGTGTCGCATCATCATCGCGGCCTGCTTCCCCCGGCTGCTGCGGATGATCTTCTATGACGTGCTGCCCCTGATGGGCATCACCCTGACCTTCGCGGAGCGGCGCGCCCTGGTCCTGTTCGCCTACGCGTGGCTGGCGGGCTCGATGCTGGTTGCCTACCTGGGCAAGGCCGTCGAGCCGCACCGCTTCGGCCGCCCTCTCGCGGCGGCGTTCATCTACATCGCGGGCTACGGGCCGCTGCTGTGCGCGTGCACGTTCGCGTCCTACGTCAAGGAACTCCGGGGCGCCGAGATGACGTGGGAGAAGACCGAGAAGACCGGCAAGGTGGCGATGCCGGTATGACCGGCGGGTCCCGGAGAGGGTGGCCGCGATGAGGGATGTCCTGCTCGGCCTCGAATGGCTGCTGGTGGCCGTGGTCATGCTGGCGGCGCTGCCGCTGCTCGTGGCGGACTACCAGTTCCTGCTGGTCGGGCTGCACTTCCGGCGGCTGCACTACGCGAAGTGCGCGCCGTACCTGCCCCGGGTCGCGGTGATCATCCCGGCCTGGAACGAGGCGGCGGTCATCGGCACCTCGGTTGACCGGCTGATGCATCTGGACTATCCGCTCAGCGCCCTGCGGATCATCGTGGTGGACGACGCGAGCACCGACGCCACCCCCGAGGTGGTCGCGGCCAAGGTCGCCCAGTACCCGGGGAACGTGCTGCACCTGCGGCGGGACCGGGGCGGCGAGGGCAAGGCGGCCACCCTCAACCACGGGCTGGACCGGGTGCTGGCCGACGACTGGGCCCAGGCCATCCTGATCATCGACGCGGACGTCATCTACGAGCCCGTGTCGCTGCGCCGGATGACGCGCCACCTGGCCGACCCCGAGGTCGGCTCGGTGACCGCCTACATCAAGGAGGGCAGCCGCCCGGGCAACTACATGACCCGGTTCATCGGCTACGAGTACATCGTGGCGTCGGCGGCCGCGCGCCGCAGCCAGGAGGTGCTGGGCGCGATCGCCTGCCTGGCCGGGGGCGCCCAGCTGCACTCCCGGGAGAACATGGAGGCCATCGGCGGCCGGGTGGACACGGGCACCCTCGCCGAGGACACGGTCACCACCTTCCAGACCCAGCTCGGCGGCCGCCGGGCGGTGTTCGAGCCGCACGCGGTGGTGTGGTCGGAAGAGCCCGGCAGCATCGGGGCGCTGTGGCGCCAGCGGCTGCGCTGGGCCCGCGGGAACATGCAGGTCACCCGCAAGTTCAAGGGGGTCTGGTTCCGGCCGCAGGCCGGCAGCCGGCTGGGCGGCGTCACGTTCGGCCTGATCTGGTTCTGCCTGCTCCTGCTGCCGGCCCTCATGGTGTGCGCGTCGGCCTCGCTGGTCACCCTGTTCTTCATCAACCGCCACCTGGCCTTCACGGCTTTTCACGTGCTGTGGCTGGTGAACGTGGTCACCTACGTGTTCATCACCTCCTTCGCCCTGCTCATCGATCCCCAGATGGCCCGGCGGACCTGGAAGCAGGCGCTGCTGTTCCCGGGCGTGGTCAACGTGATCATCCTGCTGGCCGCCGTCCTGCCCGGCCCGCTGAGCCTGCTGGCCCGGACGCTGCTGTCGGCCGCCGGGGTGCCGGTGAGCAGCCGCCTGATCCTGGGGGTCCAGCTGTTCGTCTACATCTGGGTGGCGGCCTGCATGGGCGTGGCCTACCTGGGCAAGGTGGCCGAGACGCGCCGTCTCGGCTGGCTCACCGGGCCCCTGTTCGTCTACGTCGGCGGGTACGGGCCGCTGCTGTGCGCGGTCACCGCCGCGGCCTACCTGAAGGAACTCCGGCACGCCGAGGCCCACTGGGAGAAGACCGAGAAGACCGGCAAGGTGGTGGCGTCGGCGTGACCGTCAGCGAGCCCGATGAGGCGGCCATGGAAGTCTTCGACCAGGAGATCCGGTCCGCGGTCCGGTACGAGAGGGGCCTCGCGGTCAAGGCCGTGATCGCGCTGGCCATCGTCGCGGTGGTGATCCTGATCCGGCTCTTCTTCCTGGGGTAAAGCCGCTCTCTTCCTGGGCAAAGACCGCTCTTCTTCCTGGGCAGGACCACGGGCGGCCGGCGGCCATGTCGCGCTCATGCATGAAGGCACGCCCGCGGGGCACTTGGGCGCCATGTCGGCCTCCACCCTCGACCGCCGGCCCCCCAACCGCGGGGCCGGGCGCCGCGGCCTGACCCCGCTGCTCGCGGTCACCGCCGCGGCGCTGGTGTTCACGATCCTGCTCGTCCTCGTCCGCCTGCAGTGGCGCCCCCTGGAGTCCGTCGATCACGGCGCCGCCGCCCGGATCAACGATCTCGTCGCCGGGCATCCCGCCCTGGTCTCGGTGGTCAAGGCGGTCACCTGGCTGGGCAGCGACGGGGTGCTGTGGACGGTCATCGGGGTCTCGGCGGTCTTCCTGGCCTTCCGGCGCCGCTGGCGGCTGGCCCTGTACCTGCTGGTCGCCGGCGCGGGCGCGCTGGTCATGGACCCGATCCTGAAGGACCTGGTCGGCCGGCTGCGCCCGGTGGTGGCCCACCCGATCGCGCATGGCGGCGGGAACAGCTTCCCCAGCGGCCACTCGCTCGGGTCGATCGTCTGCTACGGCGCGGTGTTGCTGGTCTTCCTGCCCGCCGCCCGCGGCCGCTGGCGGACCGTGTTCAGCGCCGTGATCGTCACGCTCGTCGCGCTGATCGGGATCAGCCGCATCCTGCTCGGCGTCCACTACCTGTCCGACGTGCTCGGCGGCTGGACGCTGGGCATCACCTGGCTCGGCCTCACCGCGTTCGCGTTCGAGCTGACCCGGCAGGCCGAAGGCCAGCCCGTCACCGACCCCCTGGCCGAGGGACTGGAACCCGAGGCCCGTACCGATCTCGACCCCGTCCCTAGCCAACCAGCCCAGCCGGAGGCCCCCGTGCGGAAAAGCACTGCGACCAAGACCGTGAAAAGATCCGCCGCCCGCGAGCGCGCCCGAATCGCCGCCGGTCTCGTCGTCGCCTGGGTACTGATCCTCGGCATCATCGTCGGCTTCGGCGAGCTGGTCGTGAAGTACAGCCACAACAAGTGGCTGGGAGACACCGCCATCCCGCGCTGGTTCGCCGCGCACCGCACCCCGACCCTGAACTCGTGGAGCAACGACGTCAGCGTGGCCTGCGCCACGACCGGGATCCTCATCGTGGCCGTCGCCGCGTGCGTGATCTTCCTGGCCGTCACCCGGCACTGGCGGCCGGTCATCTTCATCGCGGTCGTGATGTTCGGCGAGCTGGCCGCGTTCCTGGCCGCCGCCGCCGTGGTCAAGCGGCCCCGGCCCTACGTGCATCACCTCGACCACCACCTGCCCACCTCGGCCTACCCGTCCGGGCACATGGCCGCCACCACCTGCCTGTACGTCGCGATTGCCATCCTGGTCATGGGGCACACGAAGGGCTGGTGGCGGTGGCTGTTCGTGGCCCTGGCCGTCGTGATGCCGGTGGCCATCGCGCTGTCCCGGATGTACCGCGGCGAGCACCACCCGACCGATGTGCTCGGCAGCCTGATCTTCGCCGCCCTGTGGCTGACCGCGACGACGCTGCTGATCAAGCCGAACGCGGAGCTGCCCAGCCGGTCACCCGGCGCGGTCGGCGCGAAGCTCCGGTCGCTGACCGGGCGGGCGGTTTCGCGGGCGCCGGACCGGGCAGGCGCACGGTAACAACCTTTGAGGAGGTGTTCCATGACCGATCCCGAGGACGCCCGGCGCGTTGAGATCAAGGACGGCGATCACACGGTCGCCGCGGCCGACGTCTCCCAGCAGCCCGGCGGGACTACCCGCGCGTCGATCCACGCCGCATCCGGGCACGTGGCCCCGGGCCGCCGGGCCGACCTGGTCGACGCGGTCGTGGACCTGCCCGAGGTCCAGGCGAGCAGCCGCCTGGAGGCCACCATCCCGCTCGGTGACGGCGAGACGCTGGACCGGCTGCGGGAGCGGACCGAGGAAACCACCAGCCGGCCGGCGGGCTCCACCGCGCTGGTGGACGCGAGCCTGCCGGGCTGCAAAGACCGCCGCAACGAAGACCAGGCTGGCCAGCCCGGCCGTCCGGACGCCGGCGACCGAGCCCGCGGACGGGGAAACACCCGGAGCGTAAGCCGGGGTGTCCATCAGGATCGGCACGTCGGGGTGGAGCTACGCCCACTGGGAGCCAGAGCTTTACCCGCCCGGACTGCCGGCCACGGACCGGCTGGCCCGCTACGCGGCCGCGTTCAGCACGGCCGAGCTGAACAGCAGCTTCTACCGGTGGCCCCGGCCCGATACGTTCCGTTATTGGAGAAAGAAATTGCCCGCGGGGTTCTGCCTGTCGGTCAAGGCGCCGCGGGGCCTGACCCACGGCCGGAAACTGTACGGCCCGGAAACCTGGCTGCAGCGGATCGGCGCGGGCTGGCACGAGCTGGGGGATAAACGGGCCGTCCTGCTGGCCCAGCTCGGCCCGGCCCAGGCCCGCGACGACGCGCGGCTGGCCTATTTCCTGCGGCTCGTCCCGGAATGGATGCGGGTGGCGGTGGAGTTCCGCCATTCCAGCTGGCATTGCGAGGAGGTGTTCGCCCTGCTGGAGGCGCACCGGGCCGCCTATTGCGTGATGAGCGGCGCGAACCTGCCGTGCGTTCTGCGGGCCACCGCCGATTTCACCTATGTGCGGCTGCACGGCCCCGATCACCAGCACCTGTACGCGGGCGCCTATAGCGAGGCTGATCTGTCCTGGTGGGCGGCCCGGATCCGGGAATGGGACGCGTCCGGCCGCGACGTTTTCGCCTACTTCAACAACGACGGCCAGGCGAATGCCGTGCGGGACGCGCGCGCATTGCGCCGGATCCTCGGCCAGCCTGCGGGCTGAGCGGGCCCGCGGGAACATTAACCGGGCCGGTAGCATTTCATATCTGTGACCCTCACCGACCTTCTCCCGGCTGACGCTGCGCCCGACGCGGTCTTCGACGCGTTCGCCGGCTGGGCCAAGGAGCAGGGCCTGGCCCTCTACCCGCACCAGGAAGAGGCGCTCATCGAGGTGGTGTCCGGGGCCAACGTGATCCTGTCCACCCCGACCGGCTCGGGCAAGAGCCTGGTCGCCACCGGCGCGCACTTCGCGGCGCTGGCGGGCGGGCGCCGGTCGTTCTACACCGCGCCGATCAAGGCCCTGGTCTCGGAGAAGTTCTTCGCCCTGTGCGCCGCCTTCGGCCCGGCCCAGGTGGGCATGATGACCGGCGACGCCAGCGTCAACGCGACCGCGCCGATCATCTGCTGTACCGCCGAGGTGCTGGCCGCCATCGCGCTGCGGGACGGCGCCGCCGCGGACGTCGGGCAGGTCGTGATGGACGAGTTCCACTTCTACGCCGACCCCGACCGCGGCTGGGCCTGGCAGGTACCGATCATCGAGCTGCCCCGGGTGCAGTTCGTGCTGATGTCCGCGACCCTGGGCGACGTCACCCGGTTCGAGGCCGACCTGACCCGGCGCACCGGGCGGCCCACCGCCGTCGTCGAGTCGGCCGAGCGCCCGGTGCCGCTCACCTACTCCTACGTGACCACGCCGCTGCACGAGACCCTGGAGGAGCTGCTCAGCACCCACCAGGCCCCCATCTACGTGGTGCACTTCACCCAGGCCGCGGCGCTGGAGCAGGCCCAGGCGCTGATGAGCGTGAACGTGTGCTCCCGCGCGGAGAAGGACGAGATCGCCGCGCTGATCGGCGGCTTCCGCTTCACCGCCGGGTTCGGGAAGACCCTGTCCCGGCTGGTCCGGCACGGCATCGGGGTCCATCACGCCGGGATGCTGCCCAAGTACCGCCGGCTGGTGGAGACCCTGGCCCAGGCCGGGCTGCTGAAGGTCATCTGCGGGACCGACACCCTGGGCGTGGGCATCAACGTGCCGATCCGCACCGTCCTGTTCACCGCCATGTCCAAGTACGACGGCTCCAAGACGCGGCTGCTCCAGGCGCGGGAGTTCCACCAGATCGCGGGCCGGGCGGGCCGGGCCGGATTCGACACCACCGGCCGGGTGGTGGTGCAGGCCCCCGAGCACGTGGTGGAGAACGAGCGCCTGCTGGCCAAGGCCGGCGACGACCCGAAGAAGCGGCGCAAGGTGGTCCGCAAGAAGCCGCCCGAGGGGTTCATCGCCTGGGGGCAGCCCACCTACGAGCGGCTGGTCGCCGCCGACCCCGAGCCGCTGACGTCCAGCTTCAACGTCACCCACGCCATGCTGCTGAACGTGATCAGCCGCCCGGGTGACGCGTTCACCGCCCTGCGCCACCTGCTGACCGACAACCACGAGGACCGGGCCGCCCAGCGCCGGCACATCCACCAGGCCATCGCCATCTACCGGGCGCTGCTGGCCGGGGGAGTGGTGGAACGGCTGGACGAGCCGGACGCCGACGGGCGCCAGGTCCGGCTCACCGTGGACCTCCAGTTCGACTTCGCGCTGAACCAGCCGCTGTCCCCGCTGGCCCTGGCCGCCATCGAACTCCTTGACCGCGAGTCGCCCAGTTACCCGCTCGATGTGGTCTCCATCATTGAGGCGACCCTGGATAACCCGCGCACGGTGCTGTCCGCCCAGCTGTTCAAGGCCCGCGGTGAGGCCGTCGCGCAGATGAAGGCCGACGGCATCGACTACGACACCCGGATGGACCTGCTGGACTCGGTCACCTATCCGAGGCCGCTGGACGAGCTGCTCGAGGCCGCGTACGACATGTACCGGCGCGGGCACCCGTGGGTGGCGGACTACGCCCTGGCCCCGAAGTCCGTGGTGCGCGACATGTACGAGCGGGCCATGACCTTCGTGGAGTACGTCGGGTTCTACGGCCTGTCGCGCTCGGAGGGCCTGGTGCTGCGCTACCTGGCCGACGCGTACAAGGCGCTCCGCAACACGGTCCCGGCCGAGGCCAAGACCGAGGAGCTCACCGACCTCATCGAGTGGCTCGGCGAGCTGGTCCGCCAGGTTGACTCCAGCCTGCTCGACGAGTGGGAGCAGCTCCGCGACCCCTCCGGCACGCTGGTCGCCCATGCGGGGACCGGGCCGCCCGCCGTCACCCGTAACGTCCGCGCGTTCCGGGTCCTGGTCCGCAACACCCTGTTCCGCCGGGTCGAGCTGGCCGCGCTCGGCCACTACGAGGAACTGGGCGAGCTGGACTCCGGCGACGGCTGGGACGCCGCGGCGTGGGAGGCGGCGATCGAGCCGTACTTCGACGTGCACGACGAGATCGGCACCGGGCCGGACGCCCGCGGTCCCGCCCTGCTCATCCTCGACGAGGGCGCGCAGGCCTGGACGCTGCGGCAGATCTTCGACGACCCGGCCGGCGACCACGACTGGGGCATCTCCGCGGAGGTTGACCTGGCCGCCTCCGAGGAGGCCGGCCACGCCGTGCTCCGGGTCACCGACGTGGGCCAGCTCTAGCGCTCATCCCGCCCCGAACGCCGAGGCCATGCCGTGCACCGCCGCATCGATCAGCCGCCCGAGGTCGGTGTCCGCGCCGGCCAGCCACTGCTCGCAGGCCGCCACGAACAGGCCCTGCATCGCGTAGCCCAGGGTGACCGGCAGCAGCGAGTCGGGCGGCTGCCCGGTCCGCCCGGCCACGAACTCCGCGATCACCTGCCGCCAGGCGGCGTAGCGCAGCGTGGAGTGGGCCTGTAACGCGGGCACCCGCAGGATCAGTTCCAGCCGCCGCCGGTGCCAGCCCTCCTGGCCGGGCGGGATCTGGTTGAACGTGATCAGGCCCAGCCGGATGGCCTCGGTCATCGGGGTCTGCGGCGGGCAGCCCGCCAGGCGCCCCCGCATCTGCTCGAGCCGTTCCTCGAAACCGCCCCATGGCACATCGTTCTTCGAGGCAAAGTAGCGGAAGAACGTGCGCCGCCCGATACCCGCGGCCCGCGCGATGTCCCCGACGGTGGTCCCTTCGAAGCCCTGCCGGTCGAACAGTCCGAACGCCACCTGCTCAAGCTCAGCGCGGGTGGTCATCCGCCGGCGGCCGACGGGCGCGGGAGAACCTTCCCGCGGCATCTGCCATCACCCCATCTCGTGGCGCAGCGATCAGCCGCCCGCTCACGACTTCCCCGTTGCTCTCGTTCCCCATGGCGTGGGCCGCCCCCAAGCACACGTTTGCAGCCCGCTGATGAGCATCCCACGAGCCAGCGCGGCATGCGGCAAATCAGGTCCAGTAGCGGCCCGGGAGCGGGCTCGGTGACGGCGACACGCGGACGGGACCGGGATCACCGAGGATGTCCCGGCGGTCCGGCATCATGGCCAGCATCACGACCCCTCCGATCCGCCGGCCCGGCTGGCCATTACGGCCATTACGGCCATTCAGCACAGTCATCCAGCACGGTCATCCAGCACTGGGAGTCCACGGCGGTGCGATGCGACTGATCCACACCTCGGACTGGCACCTGGGGCGCACGCTGCACGGCGAGACCCTGCTGCCCTATCAGGAACGTTTCCTGGGCTGGCTGCTCGACGAGGCGGTCCGGCACCAGGCCGGGGCCGTGGTGGTCGCGGGAGATATCTACGACCGGGCGGTGCCTTCGCTGGACGCCGTCCGGCTGCTCGACGCGGCCCTGCTGCGCTTCGCGCAGGCCCGCATCCCGGTCATCCTGACCAGCGGCAACCATGACTCCGCCGTCCGGCTGGGCTTCGGCGCCGGGCTCAGCGAGTCGGCGGGGATCCACCTGCGCACCTCGGTGGCGGACCTGGCGCGGCCGGTGCTGCTGGCCGACGAGCACGGCCCGGTGGCCGTCTACGGTGTTCCCTACCTGCTGCCCGACGCGGTCATGGCGGACCTCGGCGTCGAATCCCGGACGCACGAGGCGGTCCTGGCCGAGGCGGCCCGGCGGATCAGGGCGGACGCCGCCGCCCGCGGCATCGGCCGCACCGTCGTCGCCGCGCACGCCTTCGTCACCGGCGGGCGGCCCGCCGAATCCGAGCGTGACATCCGGGTCGGCGGCGTCGCCGACGTGCCGGCGGCGGTATTCGCGGGGTTCAGCTACGTGGCCCTCGGCCATCTGCACGGGGCGCAGCGGGCCGGGGCGCCGCCGGGGTCCGGGCCGGGCTCCGTGACCACCGGCCCGGTGATCCGGTACTCAGGGTCGCCGCTCGCGTTCTCGTTCGGTGAGAAGGACCACGTCAAGTCGGTCACGCTGACCGAGATCGACGCCGAGGGCCGGGTCGGCACCACGGCGCTGCCCGCGCCGGTGCCCCGGCCGCTGCGGGAGGTGCGCGGCACGCTGGACGCTCTCCTGGCCCGGGCGGAATCAGACCTCGCGGATCTGGCCGACGCCTGGGTCAAGGTGACACTGACCGACACCGTGCGGCCGTCCGCGCCGATGGAACGGCTACGCGGGAAGTGGCCGCACACGCTGGTCCTGGACTTCGCGCCGGAGGGCCAGCTGACCGGCTCCGACGCCGATCTGGAGCGGCTGGCCGCGGCGACTGACCCGGTCGAGATCTGCGGCATGTTCGTGGAGTTCACCAGCGGCGGCCCGGCGGACGACACGCACCGCGCGGTGCTCCGCGCGGCCGTCGAGGCGGCGCAGCACGCCGAGTCGGCCGCCTGATGCGCCTGCACAGCCTGGAACTGGCCGCGTTCGGCCCCTACGCCCGCGCGCAGCGGATCGACTTCAGCCGGCTGTCCAGTAGCGGCCTGTTCCTGCTGGAGGGCCCGACCGGGTCAGGCAAGACGACGATCCTGGACGCCATCACGTTCGCGCTGTACGGCGGGCTGGCCGGGGACGAGTCCGGCGAGGACCGGCTGCGCTCGCATTTCGCCGCGCCGGACGCCGAGCCGTCGGTCACCCTGGAGTTCTCGGTCCGCGGTGTCCGGTACCGGGTTACCCGGGTGCCCGAGCACCGGCGGCCGAAGCGGCGCGGAGACGGCTGGACCACCGAGCCGGCCCACGTGCACCTGCAGCGCCATGAGGGTGGCGGGCTGGCCAGCCTGTCCGCTAACAAGGCCGAGACCGGGGACATGGTCACCGAGCTCATCGGCCTCAACCGGGCACAGTTCACCCAGGTCATGCTGCTGCCTCAGGGGCAGTTCGCGAAGTTCCTGCAGGCTGCGGACGACGACCGGCGGGTGCTGCTCAGCAGGCTGTTCGGCACCCAGCTGTACGACCGCATCACGGCCGAGCTGGACCGGCGCCGCGCGGCCGCGGTCAAGCAGCACGGCGAGGCCGGGGAAGCCATCCGCACCGCGGTGTCGGCTGCGGTCGAGGCCGCGGGCCTGGACGGCGCGGCGCGGGCCGGCCTGCTGGAGCTGCCCGGCCCGGATCGGGCCACCCGCCTGAAGCAGGTGGCCGCGGATCTTGCGGAGGACCTGGCGGTCAGGGCAGCGGGCCTGGAGGTGGCGATGGCCGACACCGCCGCCCGGCAGGCCGCCTGCGAGCGGGAGCAGCAGCAGGCCCGCCTCATGCGCAGGCTGACCGAGGCGCTGCGGCGGCTGGGCGAGCACGAGGCGTCCCGGCCCGGGCACGACCAGCGGGCCGCGCGGCTGGCCGCGGCCCGGCGCGCGGAGCCGGTGCGGCCCCTGCTCGCCGCCCGGCAGGAGGCCCAGCAGGCGGTCTCGGAGGCCCGGGCCGGCCTGCTCCGGCTGGTCCCCGACCCTGACGGCACCATGCTCGCGGGCGGCGGCGCCGCCCAGGCCTTCGTCCGGGCCGAGGCGGCCGAGAGGGACGCCGCGTCCCTGCAGCATCTCGCCGACGCCGAAGCGGGCCTGCCCGGCCGGGTCACCGCGCTGCGGGCGGCCCAGCAGGCGGTCGCCAGCGCGGCCAGCCTGGTCGCCGCCCTGGAAGCGGCCCGCGCGGACCTGCCGGGGCAGATCGCCGCCCTGGAGGAGCAGCTGGCCGCGGCCCGCCTCCTGGCGGCGGGCCTCGGCGCCACCCGCGGCCAGCAGGCGGCCCTGCGGCGGCGCGCCGCCGCCGCCGCCGACCTGGCTGTCCTGGAATCCCAGCTCGCGGGCCAGAACGCCGAGCTGCTCGACGCCGTCGACACCCACCAGGCGCTGACCGAAGCCCACCTGCAGCTGATGGCCGCCCGGCTGGAGGGCATGGCCGCAGAGCTGGCCGCGCGGCTCGCCGACGGGGCCGCGTGCCCCGTCTGCGGCTCCACCGCCCACCCCGCCCCGGCCCAGGCGGCCGGCGTCCTGGTGTCTGACCAGGACCTCGCCGTGGCCGCGGCGCGGCGGGACGCCGCGGAAGCCGCGCGCACCCGGCTGACCCGCGGACGTGACGACCTGGCCGCCGCGGTCGCCGCCCGCGCCGCGGTGGCCGACGGCGGCACGGTGGATGGCCTGGCCGCCGAGGCCGCCGCCGTGGATGGCCTGGTCGCCGAGGCGGAGCAGGCCGCGGCCGAGGCCGGCCACCTCGAGGCCGGCCTTGCCGGGCGCCGCGCGCGGCAGCAGCGGGTCGCGGAGGAACTGCGGGACGCCGCCGCCGCGCTGGCCACCGCCGAGGCCCAGGCCGCCGCGGCCGGGACCGAGCTGGGCCAGCTGCAGGACGAGCTGGCCGGGGCCGCCCAGGGACACTCATCGGTGGCCCAGCGGCAGGCGGCCCTGCTCCGGGCCGCGGATACCAACCGGTCCCTGGCCGCCGCGCTGGACCAGCTGGCGGCCACGCTCGCCGACGAGCGGCGGGCCGGGGAGCGCGCCGGGCGCGAGGCCGCGGCCCGGGACTTCGCCTCGGCGGACCACGCCAGCTCGGCGCTGCTCACCCCGGGGGACCAGGCAGTCCTCGAGGATCAGGTGACCGGGTGGGCCAGCGGCCTGGCCGCGCTGCGGGCCGCGGCGGCCGCCGACGAGCTGGCCGGCCTGGATCCCGGGCAGGCCGGCGCGGTGCACACGGTGGCGCAGGCCGCGGCGGGTGCCCTGGCCCGGGCCCAGGAGGCCGAGCAGGAGGTCCGCACCGCGCACGACACGGCGCAGGCCCGGATGGGGCGGCTGGACCAGCGGCTCGCCGAGGTGCAGGACGCCCAGGCCGGCTTCGACCAGCTGCAGGAGGACACCTCGGCCGTGATCCGGCTGGCCGGCCTGGCCAAGGGCATGGACGGGCACCGCCGGATGGCGCTGACCACCTACGTGCTCCGGCAGTGGTTCGGGCAGGTCGTGGCGGCGGCCAACGTCCGGCTCGGTGCGATGTCTTCGGGCCGGTACGAGCTCCGGCGGACCGACGAGAGCGGGGCGAGGCGGGAGCGGACCGGGCTGACCCTCGTCGTGATCGACCGGTACACCGGCGCGGAGCGCAGCCCGCGGTCGCTGTCCGGCGGCGAGACGTTCTACACATCGCTGGCGCTGGCCCTGGGCCTGGCCGACGTGGTCAAGGCCGAGGCCGGCGGGGTGGACCTGGACACCCTGTTCATCGACGAGGGCTTCGGCACCCTCGACACCGAGACCCTGGACCAGGTGATGGCGGTCATCGACGAGCTGCGCGACCGCGGCCGCGTGGTCGGCATCGTGAGCCATGTGGCCGACCTGAAGGACCGGGTCGCCGAGCGGCTCGAAATCCGGCGGCTGGCGGACGGCTCGTCCACGGCCCGGGTCATCGCCTGACCAGATCAGCCGGGCCCAGGCCTGCGGCCAGGCATTATGCTGGTCGCCACCGGCCGGGGGCCGGTATCGTCACGGGGTCGGCCCAACGTCGGGGCACAGGGCCGGGAACACAGCGTCAGACGCACAGAAGCACAGGGGGGCGTGGCTTGTGAAGAAGGTCGGCATCGCGGCGCTGGCGGCGGTCCTGCTCGCGTTCCTGGCGGCCGGAGCGGCCGCCGCCCTCACCACGCGGAACGCGGGGAACGCGGCCGCGGGAAGGCTCCCGGTGGCCTACAACGGGCAGGACGGCTGGAGTCACGGGGCGGTCCGGCTGTCCACGATCTACGTGGGCGGCCCGGACACGTTCGTGCGCGTCCAGCACTGGTCGCACTGGACGGGCAGCTCCGCGTTCGCCTGGGGCACCCTGTGGGCGGACAACTGCCAGCCGAACTGCGCGGGCGGCCATTACGTCAAGTACCCCGCCGAGGTGAGCCTGTCGCGGGCGGCGGCGCACCGGGGAGTGACGTACTTCTCCCGGATGAGGCTGCGCTACTACCACGGCAGCGCCCGTGACTACGGCTTCCGCTGGGGCACCTACCAGGGCGCCACCATCCCGCTGTGGATCGGCGGCCCGGCCTGACCGGTCCGTCCCGCCGGGCCGTACCGGAATGACCGCGCGCCACATCACCCAGCCAGACCATGGAATGGTCAACCCCTGTCCGATTTGCGTGGTCCCGCGGAAACCCGCCGGTATGCTCCCGCTCGACCGCCGGGCCATCGATCCCGGCGGGTTCCGGGGGTCATCCCCCGGGCCAGCGCGGCCGGGACGGCTTCAGGACGGGAGTCACCATGCGGAGCACAGGGCGGCCGCCGAGCCGCCTGGCTAAGGCCAGCCTGGCCAAGGCCGGGTACATCGCCGCCACCATCGTGGTGGTGGCGGTGGTCGTGGCCAGCCTGGGCGCCTACGCGATCTACCGGAGGCTGGACGGCAACGTCAGCGTGGTCAAGGTCAGCGGCCTGAGCCACCGCTCGGTGTACGGCGCGCAGAACATCCTGGTGCTCGGCTCGCAGACCAGGGAAGGCCAGCGGGCCGGTGATCTGGGCAGCAACCCCGCCCTGAACACCAGCAACTCGGACAACCTCCTGCTGGTCCACCTCGACCCGGCGCACACCCACGCGACCGTCCTGTCCATCCCGCGCGACACCATGGTCTATGAGCCCGGCTGCAAGGCCCGGCGCACCGTCGGCACCGGCATCCTGGGGCCCTACCAGTCCGCCATCATCGACGGGGCGATGAACATCGGCGGCCCGTCCTGCGCGGTCAGCACGGTCCGGGACCTGACCGGCATCACGCTCGACCACTTCGTGGAGTTCAACTTCAACTCCTTCCGCGCGATGGTGGACACGATCGGCGGGGTGGAGGTCTGCGTCCCGCGCACCGGCTACCACGATCCCTACAGCGGGCTGAACCTCGGTGGCGGGAAGCACCTGCTCACGTACAACCAGGCCCTGGCCTACGTGCGCACCCGGCACGGCGTCCAGGCCGAGGGGGATGTCGGCGGTGACCTGCCGCGGATCGAACTCCAGCAGGCGTTCATGTCGTCGGTCATCCAGAAGGTGAACAGCCAGGGCATCCTGAGCAACTCGGTGCAGCTGCTCAAGATCGCGGATGTGGCCACCCGGGCGCTGACCGTGGACCAGGGACTCGACTCGGTCAGCAAGCTGCTGGGCCTGGCCAAGAGCCTGACCGGGCTGCACGCGAAGAACGTGACCCTGCTGACCATGCCGACGATCACCGACCCCGCCGACGTCAACCGGCTGCTGCCCGAGGAGCCGGCCGACGACGTCATTTTCCAGATGCTCCTCGACGGCCAGACCTGGCATCACCAGCTGCCCACGCTGCCCGATAGCCAGGTCAAGGTGCGCGTGATGAACGGCACCGGCATCCCCGGGCTGGCCGCGAAGACCGCGCGGCGCCTCAGCAAGCTGGGCTTCGACGTGATCAGTACCGCGGACGCGGCCGCCACCGCCGCCACCACCGTGACCTACTCGGGCACGGCGCAGGCCGACAGTGCCTACACGCTGATGACCGGGCTCAAGTCCGCCCCGGCCGCCCAGGACCTGCTGGCCGAGCCGGCCCCGCAGACCGGCCAGCCGGGAGCGGTCACGCTGGTCATCGGCACCGATTTCGCGGGCGTGAACGCGCCCGCCGCGGCGCACCGGGCCACCGGGAAGGGCCAGGCCGGGATGGCTGCGGCCGGCACCAGCCCGGTCAGCCAGACCACCGTGCAGAGCCGCAATGCCGGGGCCAGCATCTGCTCCGGCCTGCCGCAGGCGAACCCGAACCCCGGCCTTCCCTAAGCCGCCCGGGCCCCGGCGCTCCCGGAGCGCCCAGACCACTCACCGGTCCTGGTCACGCAGTTGCGCTGCCCGCACCTTCCCGAAGGGCCCGGTCAGCGGAACTGCCGGTGCGGGGCAGGAGGGGTCACGGCCAGCTGCGCCTGGGCCCGGCCCAGGGACGGGTGCCTGGCGCTGACCGTCACCCGGCCCGTCCGGCCGGGCCAGGAACGGATGAAACAGCTGCCGACCCCGCCGTACTCGGCGAACGGGAAGGGGTTGTCGCCGATCAGCGTCGCGGGACCGGCGATCGCCAGCGTGACCTGGCCGGTCACGTGCGGGCGCTGGTTCCCGTAGGCGTCGAGGGCACGGAATGAGATCCGGGTGGCGTCCGTCCCGTCGGCCTCGATCACGCGGTCCTCGGCGGCCAGCCACAGGCGGTCGCGGGTGGTGTCGGCCGACATCCGGGCCGACGCCACCCGCTGCCCGTCGAGGAAGCCGTCGATGCGCAGCTCAGGCAGGCCGGAGCCGTCGACGGTCAGGTCAGCGAAGGCCGGGGGATAGGCCAGGCTGGCGAAGGCCCGCCGGTCCGGGAGGGCCGTCGCGATGTGCCTGGCGTCCGCGTAGATCTCCAGCCGGTCGCAATTCGTGGCGATCATGGCCCCCGGGCCCGGGCCATCAGGCGGCGAGCCGGTCCCGAAGTCCCAGAAGAACACCGGCAGGATGACCGGGCGGATCCGGGGGTTGACCTGCGAGCGGTAGAAAGCGGCCCCCGGCTTGGGCACCCGGAAGATGTCGGTCACCCCGGGGGTCTTCAGCCCGGCCCAGATCCGCCGCCGGCCGTTCAGTGACGCGTAGTCGATGGCCGCCCAGCCCAGCAGCCCGGCGTACCGGGGATTGCCCCGGCTGATGTCGTGGACCTGGGCGTGCATGAGAGCCTGCACGGCGAGCACCTCCCCGGAGTCGGTCCAGCGGTACCGCGGCGCGCCGTCCAGCGCGCCCACCGCCTCACTGACCAGGTAGGGCACCCCGGGCAGCGGCGGCCGCAGCTGAGCGCGGCCGCCGCGCGCGTGGTAGTCGTCGTAGCCGAACACGTCTTCGGCCCAGCCAGCGGTGGAATGGCGGACCATGGCCCCCGTGGTCTGCCGGGTGCCGTCGAGGTCGCGGGCCAGCCGGCGGGTCCGCGCGTAGAGGCGGGGGTAGTCCGCGGTCTCGTTGAGCCGGGTGCCCCAGACGATCACCGACGGCCGGTTGCGGTCGCGGAGCACCAGGTCACGTGTGTTCGCCGCGACCAGGTCCTGCCAGGCGGCATCCCCCACGTACTGCCAGCCCGGTGGCTCGGCCCAGACCATCAGGCCGATCTCGTCGCACGCGTCGAGGAAGTGCGGCGACTGCGGGTAGTGCGAGCAGCGCACCATCTCGCAGTTGAGCTCGTACCTGAGCAGCTCGGCGTCCCGGCGCTGCAGCCGCCCGCACGCCGCCATCCCGGTGTACGGGAACAACTGGTGCCGGTTCAGGCCGAAGATCTTCCGCCGGTGCCCGTTCAGGTAGAAGCCGTCCGGGCGGAACACTGCCTCGCGGAATCCGATCCTGGTCACGACGCTGTGCTCGGCGGGGTGACCCGGTGACACCGTCGTGCGGATCGTGTAGAGCTTGGGCGTGTCCGGCGACCAGAGGGTCACGTCACCCACGCCGGTGAGGTGCAGCCTGGCCACCGCGGTGCCCGCTGCGGTCAGCGTGACCGACGTGCCGGTGGCGGCCAGCGTGCGGCTTCCGTCCAGCAGTTCCGCGGTGACCCGCAGCGGCCTGGCCGCCAGTGTGGTCCCGTCGAGCGCGGCCCCGCCGGCTGCCGCCCCGCCGGCTGCCGTCCCGCCGAGCGCGGCCTGGATGTGCACGGCCCGGCGGGCGGTGAGCACGTTGACGGGCTTGGCGAATACGCCGGACACGAATACGTCCGGCACCACCCGCAGCGTGGCGTCCCGGTAGATACCGCCGGGCTCCAGGTAATCAACCGCCCGGGCGCCCCCCGGGGCACCGTCGGGCGGTACCGGCAGCCACCGGGCGTCCACGATGACCGCCAGCACGTTCCGGCCCGTGACGAGGCCCCTGGTCAGCTCGGTGGACCAGGGCAGGTAGCCGCCCTGGTGGGAGCTGACCACCGTGCCGTTGAGCAGCACGGTCGCGTTGACCATGACCCCGTCGAAGTCGATGAACACGCGGTCGCCCGGGCGCCCTGGCCGGTCGAAGTGCTTGCGGTAGATCCACACCTTCTCCCAGCGGGCCGGATCCCAGTGACCCCAGGACAGCTGCGTGACGGTGTGCGGCAGGGTGACCGGGGTGAAGCCGCTGTCGTCATACCCCGGCCCGGCCGACCCGGGGCGGTAGCCGCCGCCGAATAGCCAGCCCTGGTTGAAGTCGTAGGTCCAGGAGGTGGGCGGCCCGGCCGGCCGGTGAGCGGCGTGCCCCGCCCCGGCGCCGGCCCCGGCGCCGGTGCCGGTGCAGGAGGCCAGGGCCGCTGCCGCGCCGCCGAGCAGCGCTGTACGCAGCACGGCCCGGCGTGGCGTGGCGCCCGGCCGCGTGGCGCCTGGCCGCGTGGCGCCACGGCCGTCCGGGCTATCCCCGGGCGGCCCCGAGTTCGCCTCCATTAGGGGCAGAAATTACTACACCACCTGATCCGGCCGGAAGGCCGGAACGGTCGCGGCCGTGAGCGCCGGCGGCCCGGGAGCGTCCGCCCCGCCGTGGGCATCCGGGGCTGGTTTGACGCCTCCGCATATCCGTGTGATCATACGGATTTACGGAGGTGGGGATATGGCACTGCGAGATCATGACCATCCGGTCAGCGCGCCGGGCGTGGCTGCGGCCCGGGCCGGTTCCCTGTCGGAGGATGACGCCGGGCGGCTGGCCGGGCTGCTCGGCCTGCTGGCCGACCCGGTAAGGTCGCGGATCCTGTTCGCCCTGGTCGCCGCCGGTGAGCTGTGCGTCGGGGACCTGGCCCTGGTCCTCGAGGTGACCGAGGACCAGGTGTCCTACGCGGTGAAGATGCTGCGCCTGGCCGGGCTGGTCAGCTTCCGCAAGGACGGCCGGGTCGTCTACTACCGGCTGAGCGACGGCTTCCCGCACCCGCTGCTGGACCACTGTCTGCGCCAGTTGCTGACCATCGCCGTCCCGGAGGCCGACGATGCGCGCGCTTGACGCGATCGGCCACGCGCTGGCCGTGACCGGCTCGATGACCTGGCAGATCACCTGGTCGCTGCTACTGGGCTTCGCGCTGTCCGCCGTGGTCCAGGCGGTGGTGCGCCGGTCCACCGTGGTCCGGCTGCTCGGCGACGACCGGCCGGCCGCGCTGGCCCGGGCCACCGCGCTGGGCGCGGCCTCCTCGTCCTGTTCTTACGCGGCCGTGGCGCTGGCCCGGTCCCTGTTCCGCAAGGGTTCCAGCTTCACCGCCGCGATGGTGTTCGAGATCGCCAGCACCAACCTGGTCATCGAGCTGGGGATCATCCTGGCCCTGCTGATCTCGTGGCAGTTCACCCTGGCCGAGTTCGTCGGTGGTCCGATCATGATCGTCCTGCTCGCGGTGGCCTTCCGCCTGTTCGTCCGGCAGCAGCTGATCGACGAGGCACGGCGGCAGGCGGACCGGGGCCTCGCCGGGTCCATGGAAGGCCACGCGGCCATGGACATGAGCATCACCGCCACCGGCAGCTTCCGGCGGCGGCTGTTCAGCCGGGAGGGCTACACCTCGGTCAGCCACATCTTCGTCATGGAGTGGGCCGCGGTGCTGCGCGACGTGGTCATCGGGCTGCTGATCGCCGGGGCGGTGGGGGCCTGGGTCCCGGACAGCTTCTGGCGCCACCTGTTCCTGACCGGGCATCCGCTGGCCGCACGGCTCTGGGGGCCGCTCATCGGCCCGGTGATCTCGCTGCTCAGCTTCGTCTGCTCGATCGGCAACGTGCCGCTGGCCGCGGTGCTGTGGAACGGGGGGATCAGCTTCGGGGGGGTGATCGCGTTCATCTTCGCCGACCTGATCATCATCCCGATCCTGGTCATCTACCGGAAGTACTACGGCACCCGGATGATGCTCGTCCTGGCCGGCCTGTTCTACGCCACCATGGTGCTGGCCGGCTACGTCGTCGAGTTCGTGTTCAGCGGGCTGGGCCTGGTCCCGGCGTCCCGCACGGCGACGGTCGGGGAGACCGGGATCGCGTGGAACTACACCACGTACCTGAACATCGTCTTCATCATCGTGGCCGCGGCGCTGGTGGTGCGCTTCTTCCGGTCCGGGGGCATGCCCATGCTCAGGATGATGGGCGGCGCCCCGGAGGCGGCCGAAGACGGTCACGGCGCCCACGCCGGGCACGGCGGCCGCGCCGCGCGCCACGGTGTTACGGACTTGTGACCGCCGCGCTCATCCTGCGCCCCGGTTACTGCGTCGTTTATCTCAGACACCAGGGATCTGCGGGGGGTCATGCCTGGTCTGGCGGTGCGAGGGGGAGCTCATGCGGGGGACCAGGCAGGGCCGGCCATCGGGGACGGGCGCGGAAGGCCGGAGGCTGCGGCGGCGTGCCGCGGCGGCGGTGATGCTGGCCGGGGTGCTGGGCGCGGCGGCGGTACCGGCCGCGGCGGCCGCGGCGGGCCGCCCCGCGGGCACGGGGGCCACAAGCACGGCCACCGCAAGCACGGGCACCGCGGCGTCGTGGCGCATCATCAAGACCACCCGCGGCCGGGACCTGCCCGGCATCACCGCCGTGACCGCCACCAGCCCCGGTCACGCGTGGGCGTTCGCCTCTACTTCGGCCAGGCCGGTCGCGTGGCGGCTCACCGGCCACCGCTGGGCGGCCGTCCCGTTCCCGGACCGGGCCGGCGACCTGGTCACGGCGGCCGCGTCGAGCGCACGGGACAACGTGTGGGCGTTCACCGCCCGGCCCGCCGGGGCCGGGCAGGCGCTGCGCTGGGACGGCCGCCACTGGGTGACCGTCCGCCGGTTCGCCCAGGCCATCGGGGACGCGGTCGTGCTGGGACCGGCTGACGTCTGGGTCTTCGGCCAGCCGCTCTCACCGGGCCGCCTGGGCGCCTGGCACTACAACGGCCGGACCTGGCGGCAGTACCCGGCGGCCGGCACCCTGACCGGGGGCAGTGCGCTCGGCCCGGACAGCGTCTGGGCGGTGGGCGGGAAGACCGCCGCGCACTGGAACGGGCACACGTGGTCGAGGACGTCGCTGGCCCGGGTCCTGCCGCGCAACACCCAGTTCTGCCGCCCGTCCGCCGACCAGGTCCTGGCCCGCTCCGCCGCCGACGTGTGGGCGGTGGGGGCCGGCCACTGCGAGGACGAGCGGGGCCCCTTCTACCTGCTGCACTTCAACGGGAGCCGGTGGCGGCTGGTGAGCCAGTCGGCCCGGTACGGCGAGCCGCTCCAGGTGGTGCCGGATGGCTCGGGCGGCCTGTGGATCCCGGCGGTGGCCGGTTTCCCCGGCACCTTCGCGATGCTGCACTACACCGGCGGCCACCTGCAGCGGGCCATGCTGCCCCTCCCGGGCACCCGGCTGACGGTCGATGCCGTCGCCCACGTGCCCGGTTCCGCGGTGACCTTCGGCGGCGGCGAATCCCATCCCGCGGGCCAGGCCGGCACGAAGCAGTCCGCGGTGATCCTGCGTTACGGCGGCTGATCCAGGGCCCGGCTACCGCAGCGGCGGGGTGGGTGGCAGGCCGCGGCGCAGGACTTCCAGGAGATCGTCCAGGACGTCGTCGGGCACCTGCCCGCCCGCCGTCCAGTCCGCCCAGCGCATCCCGATGAAGTTGCCGACCCCGGTGTACATGAACGCGATGACCTCGGGGTCGTAGCGCGCGTCCACCTCGCCGCTGAGCTGGGCCTGGCGTACCCCGCGCGCGTAGCCGCGGGCCAGGTGCTCGTAGTACTCGCGGAACAGGCCCGGCGCGACGAACTCTGACTCCCGGACGATGCGGTCCATCCACGGGCGCTCGGACAGCATGTCGAAGAAGGCCCGGAACGAGGCCCGCTCGATCTCCCGCTGCCCAGGGCCGGCCTGCTCGATGGCTTCCTTCATCACCGTCCGGAGGTCCGCGTTGAGCTGCCGGACCACGGCGGCGAAGATCTCCGCCTTCGAGCCGAAGTGCGCGTAGAAGCTGCCGGTCGCCATGCCCGCGCGGGCGCAGATGCCGGCCACCGTGGTCCGCTGGTAACTCCGCTCGCCGAAGAGCCGCTCCGCGGCCGCGAGCAGCCGCTGTGCCGGCGGCTGCCCGCGGTCGTCGGGCAGCCGCCGACTCGTCGCGACCCCCACGCGTCCTACCCCCGTCCGGGACCCATGACTAGGCCCTGCCGCACCGGGAGCCCGTGCGTATGCTAGGGCATCCCACTGGACGGTGCCGGGGCCTGCGTCCCGCTGTAGGTGGTCACCGCCCCGGTCGAGGACGTGTCCGTGACCTGCACCGGACCCTCCTTGACGATCACGCCGTTCTTGATGATCCCGATGAACGCCCCGGTCATCCCGGCGTGATCGGAGGCAGAGTAGGCGTAAGGCGCCACGGCCGGCCCTTGCGGCAGCCCGCCCTGGATCGCCGTGACCAGGTCGGCCCGGGTCGGGTTCTTGCCCGCCTTGAGCATGGCCTGGACGAAGGTGTACCCGACCGCCTCGCCGAAGGCCACGTTCCCGTCGAAGGGGAGCTTGGGCAGGTACTTGTCGTGGATCTTCTTGAACAGCGCGACCCAGCTGTTGCTCGTGTCTCCCAGGGTGGGCAGGTAGCCGTCGGTGATGATGCCCTGGGTCAGCTGGTTGCCCTGCACCGTGGCCCCGCCCTGCTTGGCGTAGGCCTCGAGCAGACCGGCCAGGGTGATGGGATCGGAGCCCACGTCGCTGACCACGAAGGTCGGGTTGAAGCCGAGCTTGAGGCTGTTCAGCTTGAGCAGCGCGGTGAAGGCCGGAACGGTGAACGACACGACTATCTTCGCCCCGGACGCCTTGAGCGCGGCCACCTGCGGCCCGACGTTGATGTTGGTCGGGTCGTAGCTCTGCCTGCTGACCACGTCCGCGTGCGGGATCTCATCGTCGAGGCCCTTGACGCCGTCCTTGCCGAACTCGTCGTCCTGGTAGAAGTAGCCGATCTTCTGCCCGGCGAAGTGCTGCTTGATGTAGGTGCCGAGGATCTTGCCCTCGCGCACGTAGTCCAGCTGCCAGCCGAAGGTCTCCGGCCAGGTGGACGGCGCGTTCCAGCACTCACAGCCGGAGGCCACGAACACGTCCGGCACCTTCGATGAATTCAGGTACGGGGCCACGGCCAGGTGCGTCGGGGTGCCCAGCCCGTCGAAGATGGCGTACACGCTGTCCTGCAGCACAAGCTGCTTGACCACCGACACCGTGTCGGTCGGGTCGTACTTGTCGTCCAGGTACTTGTAGACGATCTTCCGCCCGTAGATCCCGCCGTGGGCGTTCACGTACTGGAAGTAGGCGTTCGACGCGGGCGCGATCTCGTCGTACCCGGGCGCGGCCACCCCGGTCAGCGGCTGGTGGCTGCCGATAGTGATCGTCGTGGCGGTGACGCCTGGCGCGGAGGCGGTCAGCCCGCCGCTCGTGCTCTTCGATCCCGATCCGCTTGCCCGAGCTGCAGGCGCTGACCACCATCGCGAGGGCCGCCACGGCGGCGATGGCGGGCAGGCCGACCCGGTGAGATCTGTTCATATCGAGCCTTCTTCCTGGTGTTCACTGGCTGGCGTGTGGAGCTGGGGGGCCGGGGCGTGCCGCCGTGGCACGCCGGGCAGGGCGGGCAGGCGGGAGACCAGCGGCCGGCACAGCCGGCGCAGGGCACCCTGGATGCCGTCGGGAAAGGCGAGCATGACGACGACGAGCACGACGCCGTAGGCGGCGACCGGGATGTCGGACCCGGCCGAGCTGGACAGGCCGTGGCTGCTGGCCACGTCGGTCACGTAGGTGGGCACCAGGACCAGCACCAGGCTGCCCCACACCGCGCCGGGCAAGGTGCCCAGGCCGCCCAGCACGGCCCCGGTCAGCAGGGCGATGGACAGGGTCAGGGTGAATGCGCCGGGCGAGACGATCGACGTGGTCACGGCGAGCAGCGCCCCCGCCAGCCCGGCGCAGGCCGCGCTGACCACGAAGGCCAGCACCCGGAGCCGGGCCACGTTCAGGCCCGCCAGGGCGGCCGCCACCTCGTCGTCGGCGGCGGCCCGCCAGGACCGGCCGACCCGGCTGCGGGCCAGGTTGGCCAGCAGCACCAGGGTGATCAGCGCGCAGCCACAGGTCAGCCAGGCCTGCCAGCGGGTGACCGGGAAACTGGGTCCCAGGAAGCCAGGGCTGCTGATCCCCACGGTCAGCCCCTGGTCCCCGCCGAGCAGCCCGAACCGCAGCGCCAGCGAGGGCAGCGCCACGGCCAGCATCAGGGTCGCACCGGCCAGGTAGGGACCGCGCAGGCGGGCGGCGGCGACGCCCACGACCGCGCCGCCCACCGCCGCGGTGGCCAGGGCCGCCACGAGCACCACGGCCAGCGGCCAGTGCAGGTGCAGGAGCAGCAGCGCGGCGGCGTACGCGCCGATGGCCATGAACGCCCCGTTGCCGAGCGAGATCTGGCCACTCAGCCCGAGGAGCACGGTCAGCCCGGCCACCGCCACCACATAGCACGCGACCTCCGCCATCTGGTAGTCGCGGAACGGGCTGATCGTGACGCTGATGATCACGAGGAGCGCGCCGAGGACAATCGCCACGGCCAGGTGCCGGATCAGGGTCATCTCACACCTGCCGGGTGGCGGCCGGGGAGAACAGGCCGGACGGGCGGACCATGAGGACCAGGACCAGTGCGGCCAGCCCGAATAGGTTCACCAGGTCTGAGCCCAGGTAGCCGCCGACGTAGCTCAGCGCGACCCCGAGGATGAGCCCGCCCGCGACCGCGCCGGCCGGGCTGTCCAGGCCGCCGATGACCGCGGCGGTGAAACCCAGCACGAAGATGGAGTCCATGCTGTTCGGGTACAGGAAGGTGGACGGCGAGACCAGCACGCCGGCCAGCGCGCCGATCAGCCCGGCGAGCGCCCAGCCCAGGGTCAGCATCCGGCCCACCCGGACCCCGAGCAGCCGGGCCACCGGCGGGCTGAAGGCGGCCGCGCGCATCTTCAGCCCGGCGGAGGTGTACCGGAATCCGGCTCCCAGCAGCAGCGCGGCGGCCAGCACCGCGAGCGCCACGAACACGTCATTGGCCGAGATGCCGAGCGCGGCCGACCCGATGTGCAGGCCGTCGATCGAGAACGCGGCGGGGAAAGACCGGAACTGCCCGCCGTAGATGATGCCCGCGAGCCCCTCCAGGAAGACGAGCAGGCCGATCGTGACGATGATCGCGTTCAGCGGCGGCTTGTTCTCGACCGGCCGGATGACCAGCCGCTCGATCACCGCGCCGAGCACCAGCCCGGCCGCCAGCGCCACGGCGAAGCCAGCCCAGTAGGACCCGGTGTGGTTGATGACCAGCAGCGCGACGTACGTGGTGAACATCGCCATGCCGCCCTGGGCGTAGTTGAGGATCCGGGTCGCCCGCCAGATCAGCACCAGGGACAGCGCGATCGCGGCGTAGATCATGCCCACGCTGATCCCGCCGAGGGTCAGCTGGCCAAACTCTTCCACCGGCCGCCTCCTAGAAGCCCAGGTAGTGCTTGCGGAGCCCGACATCGGCGGCCAGCGAGGCGGCGTCCGCCGCCACCACGACCTTGCCGAGGTTGAGCACGATCCCCTGGTCGGCGATGCTCAGCGCGCTGCGCGCGTTCTGCTCGACCAGCAGTACCGTCAGGCCGGTCTCGCGCAGTCCGGCGGTCAGCTCCATGACCTGGGAGACGATCTTCGGCGCCAGCCCGAGCGACGGCTCATCCAGCAGCAGCACCCGCGGCCGGGACATCAGGGCCCGCGCGATGACCAGCATCTGCCGCTCGCCACCGGACAGGGTCCCGGCCGCCCGGTTCTGGGCCCCGGCGAGAACCGGGAACCGCTGGTACGCCTCGGCCAGCGCCCCGGCCCGGGTGGCCCGCCCGGGCCGCCAGAGCGCGCCGAGCCGGAGGTTCTCCTGAACAGTGAGCTCGGCGATCACGCCCTGCCCCTCGGGCACGTGCGCCACCCCGCCGCGGGCCATGTCCTCGGCGCTGCGGCCGGTCACGTCCTGCCCGCCGACCAGCACCCGGCCCCGGCGCGGCCGGATCACCCCGCTGATCGCGCGCAGCAGCGTCGTCTTGCCGGCCCCGTTCGCGCCGAGCACGGCGGTGATGGTGGCCGGGCGGGCGGTGAACGAGACGCTCTGCAGGACGAGTGCACCGCCGTAGCCGGCCACCACCTCCTCGACCGCCAGCGCGGCCGGCTCACTCACCGGAGTCCCCCACCCCGAGGTAGGCGGTGGTGACCGCCGGATCGGCCTGCACCTCGTCCGGCGTGCCCCGGGCGATCACGCGGCCGAAGTCGAGCACCACCACCGTGTCGCACACCGCCATCACCAGGTCCATCCGGTGCTCGACCAGCACCACCGACGTCTCCGCGGACAGGCTGGAGATCAGCTCGCCAAGCCCGCCAAGCTCCGTCTCGGACAGGCCTCCGGCCGGCTCGTCGAGGAGCAGCAGGCGTGGCTGGCCGGCCAGCGCCCGGGCCAGCGCCACCCGCTTGCGCAGGCCGTAAGCCAGCTGATCAGGCCGGGCCTCGGCCAGGTCGGCCGCGCCGACCCGGTTCAGCGCGTCCCTCGCCTGGCCGCGGAGCCTGCGCTCGTCCCGGTCACTGGCGGGCAGCCCGCCCAGCGCGGACCAGAATCCGGCCCGGGCCTGGCCCTGCGCGCCGACCATGACGTTCTCCAGCACGGACAGGTGGCGGAACAGCCCTACGCCCTGGAGCGTCCGGGTGATGCCCAGCCTGGCCAGCTGGTGCGGGCGGAGCCGGCCCAGCTCGGTGCGGCCGAAGCTCAGCCGGCCCTCGTCGGGGCGGACGAACCCGCACAGCACGTTCAGCAGCGTGGTCTTCCCGGCCCCGTTTGGGCCGATGATGCCCGTGACCTGGCGGCCGGGCGCGCTGAATGAGACGTTGTCCAGCGCGGTCAGGCCGCCGAAGCGCACGGTCACCCGCTGGACCTCCAGCAGGCCGTCCGGGTCCAGGCTAAGCCCGGGGCGGACGGCGCCGGGCGCCCGGTCCCCGGAGCGTGCCGCAGCCGGGTCAGACGCTGGAGATGAATCGTCATTCATCGAGAAAACCCTGCTCAGATAGGCAACATTGGCATCTGATGAATTGTGGTTCACTGATTGAAGATCAGCCCTGGAGGGACCGGCAAGACCGGGATGTCACTTGACGCCGATTCGTGACCTAGCCGAGATCCGGCCCTCGCACTGCGGCCGGCCCCTGGCACCCCCGCTCACATGAACGGGTCCCGGTGGCCAGATCAGTGACGCCGCGTACTGGCCCGGTGACCATCTGGCGGAGCGGGCCGGGCCCGGAGTGACGGCGGCCACATCCGTGCTGAGCTGGGGCATCTGTAAGCAAAACTGCTTGATCTTTACAGCGGATATTCATGGGCCGGACCGGCCAGTTACTCGCATACTGGGCAGATGAGTTCCTTAAGGGGAGGGGACGCCATCCGGCGTGCGGCCGGGCGGCTCAGGGACACCCTGACCGAGCCTGGCCTGGACCAGGCGATGGCGGCGTATTTCGATCCGGCCGAGGGCTTCGCGGGCATGAGCTTCTGCACCCTGGGCCAGAATCCGCCGGGCGCGGTGACCGCCGACGACCTGCTGGCCGTCTCGCTGCTGGACATCGCCTGGCGGCCGGAGGCCGTCCGGCAACTGCTGGGCAGCGAGACCGGGCGGGTCTGCGGCCTGCTCGGCGCCATCCCGGACGGGGTCGACCTGTGGGCCGCCTCCGACGCGGAGGTCGCCACGGTGGACCCGCTCTGGGACGCCTTACTGGAGATGCCGGGCGTCGGCACCGCCACCGCGTCGAAACTGCTCGCCCGTAAGCGGCCGCGGCTCTGCCCGGCCACCGACAAGGTGGTGATCCGCGCGGCGGCCCTGCCCGGCCGGACCTGGGACGTGCTGCGCTGCCTGCTCCAGGACGCGCAGGCCCGGGCGGCCCTCGAGGCACTCCGCCCGCCGGACGCTGCCGGGGCCAGCCTGCTGCGTCTGCTGGACGTGGCGATCTGGATCACCCACAGCCCGGCCCGTGAGGCGCAGCGGGCCCGGCTGGCCGGCCGCGCCCGCGCGGCCTGAGCCAGCCCGGCCCAGCCCGGACGCGCGGGGCTGAGCCGCGCGGCCCCGGTGGCCGGGAGGGTCAGCCGCCGTACTCCTGGACCAGCTTGTCCATGATCGCGTCCAGCCTCGTATCCACCTGCTGGCGGCCGGGATCGGCGTCGTACCAGTCCACGATCTCGCGGGCGCCCCGCTCGAACGGGATGACCGCCCGGTAGCCAGGCACCACGCTGCGCAGCTTCGAGTTGTCGAAGACCAGCGAATGGGCCTTGTCGCCGAGCAGGCTCCCGCCCCACTGCGGATCTGCGCTGGCGATCGCGGCCGACGGGACGTGCACGATGTCGGCGGGGGCGCCCAGCGCGGCCGCCAGGGCCCTGGTGATCTGATCCCAGGTCAGCACGTCGTCGGAGGTGATGTGGAACGAGTCACCGATGGTGCGGGGGTGGCCGAGCAGGGGCACGAAACCCTGCGCGAAATCCCGGTGGTGGGTCAGTGTCCACAGCGACGTGCCGTCCCCGTGCACGATGACCGGCTTGCCCTGGCGCATCCGGCCCAGCGCGGTCCAGCCCCCGTCCAGCGGCACCAGGGTCGCGTCGTAGGTGTGCGAGGGGCGCACGATCGTGGCCGGGAAGCCTTCCTCCCGGTACGCCCGGACCAGCAGGTCCTCGCAGGCGATCTTGTCCCGGGAGTAGGCCCAGAACGGGTTGCGCAGCGGGGTGGACTCCACGATCGGCAGCCGGGCGGGCGGGGTCTGGTACGCCGACGCGGAGCTGATGAACACGTACTGCCCGGCCTGGCCGCGGAAGGTGTCGATGTCGGCCTGGACATGCTCGGGGGTGAACGCGACCCAGTCCACCACCGCGTCGAACTCGCGGTGCCCCAGCAGCTCGCGGACCTGCTCAGGGTCCCGGGCGTCCCCGTGCAGCACCCGCGCCGCCGCGGGCAGCGGGCGGGCCCTCGTCTGCCCCCGGGTGATCACGGACAGGTCGATGCCGGCATCCACCGCCAGCCGGGCGCACGCCGAGCTGATCACGCCGGTACCGCCGAGGAAAAGGACCCTGAGGCTGCTCACCGTGCCAGCCTAACGGGAGCCGGCCCGGACAGTTTGAGAGCGGAAAATAGCGGCCCGGCCGTCACGCCTCAGCTGACGGGGCAGGCCGCGCCGCTCTATAGCAGCTATCAGCTACCGGCCCCTTGGTTGCGGCTAGCGGATGCAACTGCCCGGCCGGACTGAAGAGCCGGCGCTGCTCACAGCGCCCGCCTTTACCAGTAGCCCCGCTGCGAAGGCTGCCTACGGGCACGGTTCTCCTTCACGGTGACCACCTAGTGCCCCCGGGAATCTCCTTCAGGAAGTGTGGACGGTGGCTTTACGGGGGTAAGGGCGGGCGGGAGGTACTGCCGCGCGGAGGCACGCTTGTCTGAAACTGCCCGCCAGGACACCTCGAACAGCGCGCCGCCGAGGGATGACTCGCCGATCCGCCAGTGCCCGCCGGTCGACCGCACGATCGAGTCCGCGATGGCCAGCCCCAGCCCGGCCCCGCCACCCTGCCCGGTGGCCCCGTGCGCGGCGACCCGGTGGAACCGGTCGAACAGCCGGTGCCGTTCCGCGGCGGGGATACCCGGCCCGCTGTCTTCCACGGTCAGGCTGACCCGGTTGCCGCGCGTGGTCACGCCGAGCCGCACGCTCCCGCCCGGGCCCGCGTACCGGCACGCGTTGTCCACCAGCACCCCGGTGAGCCGGTCGATCCATTCCGGGGGCGCGCTGATCCAGGCGGCCTGCTCCGGCGGTTCGGTCACCGCGATGTCCAGCGACTGGGAGTGCGCGACCGCCTGGAAGCGGTCGGCGCACTGCCCGGCGATGGTGCCCAGGTCGAGCGGCTCGGCCCCCGGCGGGGGTGGCTGCGAGTCGAAGCGGGCCAGCCAGAGCAGGTCCTCGACGATCCGCCGCAGCCGCTGGCTCTCGCCCTCGATCCTCAGCAGCGCCGCCTGGTAGTCCGCGGCGGCCCGCGGGGTGCTCAGCGCGATGCCGATCTCCGCGCTGATCACGCTCAGCGGAGTACGCAGCTCGTGCGAGGCATCCGCGGTGAACTCGAGCTGGCGGCGCCGGGACTGCTCCACCGGGGACAGCGCGCGCAGGCCGATGATCAGCGATCCGGCGAACATGGCCAGCAGCAGCACCGGCGCGACCAGCGCCTCGCCGCCGCGCAGCACGTTGATGGTGTGCTGCTGCTCGGCCAGGCTCTGCCCGGCCACCAGCCAGGCGCCGTCCTGGCGGACCTGGTCCAGCCGGAACGTGCTCGGGCCCAGGAGGACCGTGGCCGGGCCGCCGCCCGCCGGGACCCGGCCCGCGGGCAGCACCGGGGCGCCCGCGGTCAGCGCGATCGTGGCGTGCCCGGGCCGGGCCCGCCACAGGAACACCGGCGCCTCGTCAACGTCCTCATCGTCGTCGGGGTGTGGCTTACGGCCCGCCTCCGCCTGGCCGCCTGCCGCCTGGGGGCCGCCCGCCTGGCCCGTGCCCGCCTGGCCGGTGCGCGGCGGCTGGAGCGGTCCCCGGGGCCGGCCAGGTGCTGGCGCAGCCGGGTATCCACCGAGGCCACCAGCCGCGCGGAGACCGCCCGGTCCAGGATGGTCACGCATCCGGCGTACACCACGCCGACCAGCAGCGTCGCGGCCAGCGCGACCCGGGCCGCGTGCCCGAACTGTGGGGGCAGCGCCACGCGGGGACGGGGCAGGCGCCAGCTCATTGGCCCAGTATCCGGTATCCGACGGCGCGTACCGACTCGATGCGCACCTGACCGCCTGCGAGCTTGGACCGCAGCCGGGCCATGTGCACGTCGATCGTGTTGGAGCCCAGGGCGTCCGCGTCGTTCTCCCAGACGCTCTGCGCGATCGACCGCCGGTCCACCACGGCGGGCGAGCGGCGCATGAGCATCTCCAGGATGCCGCGCTCGGTCGCGGTGAGCGCGGGGCGCTGCGAGCCGATCCGCACTTCCTGGGTCGCCGGGTCGTAGACCACGTCGCCGACGACCAGCTGGGGTGGCTGCGCGGTGCGGGGCCGTCGCTGCAGGGCCCGCAGCCGGGCCAGCAGCTCGGCGAAATCGAAGGGCTTGACCAGGTAGTCGTCGGCGCCCTCGTCCAGGCCCGTGACCCGGTCCCGGGGCGTGTCCCGGGCGGTCAGCATCAGGACCGGGCTGGCCCGGGCGTCCCGGCGCATCCACTGCAGCACCTCGAGGCCGGAGACCCCCGGCATCCGCCAGTCGAGCACCACCACCTCGTAGTCGTAGCTGCGCAGGTACTCGATGGCCGCCTGGCCGTCGGGCACCGCGTCCACCGTGTAGCCGCTCTCGCGCAGCCCGCGGCTCAGCGTCTCCCGCAGGCCACGGTCATCCTCGGCCACCAGCACGCGCATCGGGGGACACCTGCCTCAGCGGGGCAGCCGGCGCCAGAGCGGCCGGGGCAGCAGCCGGAAGGCGGCCGCCACCGGGGCCAGGGTGGGCGGCACCCAGACCAGGCCGCCCGGCGACGTCCCGCCCGCCCGGCGGAGCCGCGCTGCCACGGCCGCGCCCACCGCCGCAGGCGTGGTGGACAGCGGCGCCGGCGGCATGCCCGCCGTCATCCGGCCGATCACGAAGCCCGGCCGGACCAGCAGCACGTGCACCCCGCTGCCGTGCAGCGAGTCGGCCAGGCCGCGGCCGAAGGCGTCCAGGCCGGACTTGGCCGCCCCGTACACGAAGTTGGCTTTGCGCGGCCGGATCGCGGCGATCGAGGACAGCACCACGATGGTGCCGTGGCCCTGGGCGCGCATCCGCCCGGCTGCCGCCAGCAGCGTGCTGACGTGACCGGTGAAGTTGGTCTCGACCAGCAGCCCGGCGGCCTGCGGGTCACGCTCCAGGATCTGCTGCGCGGTCAGGATGCCCGCCGCGGAGATGACCAGGTCCACCTGGCCGCCGGCGAACGCCTCGTCGATGAGGGCCTGATGGGTGTCCAGTGCGGTGGCGTCGAAGTGCAGCGTCCGCACCCTGGTGCCGAGTTCCTTGCCTGCCGCCGCCATCCGCTGCTCGTCCCGGCCCGCCAGCAGCACCTCGGTGTCCGGCGGCAGGTGAAGCGCGGCCAGGATCTCCAGGCCGATCTCACTGGTCCCGCCGAGCAGCAGCACCCTGGACGGGCTGCCTGCCGCACCCCGCTTATCCGGCATGACGCCTCCCGCTCGTGGTCGCATGTGATGTGCTGGGCAGCCGCCGCAGGTCCAGCCGCTGCCCCAGGTCGGAGCGGAACACCCCGGACGGGTCGAGCCGTGAGGCTGCGGCCCGCCACTGCGGCAGCCCGGCGTACATCGCGGCGCAGGCACTGCCGCGCAGCCTGCTGTCCCCGGCCAGGTCTACCCGGCCGCCGGCCGCGGCGACCCGCAGGTCCAGGTCGTCGAGCATCGGCCCGAGCCGGCGGTTGCCCGCCGGCATGGCGATGGCGACCGACCAGCCGGCCATCGGGTAGGACAGGTAGCCCCCCGTGCCCGGGCCGAAACGCTTCAGGATGCCCAGGAACGGGGCGCACCGGCGCTGCTGCGCCGCCTCCAGGATCTGCGCGATGACCCCGTGCGCGTCTTCGGGCACCACGCACTGGTACTCCACGAAGCCGCGCGGGCCCAGCGCGCGGTTCCAGCCGTCGAGCCCGTCGAGCCGGTGGAAGAAAGTGGCCAGGTCGGTGAGTTCGCTGTCTTCCTGCGCCGCGCTGCGGAAGTGCAGCCCGTTGAACTCCCGGGCCGACCAGGCGGTGAACGGGCAGATGGGCAGCCGGGGCGCCCGGTGGGCCCGTCCCGGCCGGTAAGCCAGGCCCTCGGGTTCCGCGGCCGGATCCGGATCGGCGAGATGATCACCGACCGCGAGGACGCCGCGCCCGAACGACCTGCCGGTGGCGGTGGTGTCGATCCACGCGACGCTGTAGCGGTCCCGGCTCTCGTCCAGCGCGGTGAGCAGGGCGTCCAGATCGGGCCGCCGCCGGGAGCTGACCAGCATCTGCGCGCTGCGGATCCGCACCAGCCGGAGGGTGACGCCGAGGATGATCCCGGTCAGGCCCATCCCGCCGACGGTGGCCCGGAACCCGTCCGGGTCGCCGCCGGGGGTGAGCCGGCGGACCTCCCCGGTCCCGTCGAGAAGCTCGATCTCCTCGATCCACCCGCCCAGGCTGCCGTCGCGGCGCTGGTTCTTGCCGTGCACGTCGGCGGCCACCGCCCCGCCGGCGGTGAGGTGGCGGGTGCCCGGCAGGACCGGCAGCAGCAGGCCTTCGGGGACAATCCGGGTGAGCAGGTCCGCGAAGGTGGTGGACGCCGAGACCCGGACCGTGGCCGCGTCCGCGTCGAGGTCGATGTGCGGGGCGGTCACCGGGTCCAGCACCACGCCGCCCGCGTTCTGGGCCGCGTCCCCGTAGCTGCGCCCCGCGCCGCGGGCCAGCACGCCGCCCGGCGGCCGGTCTGCCACCAGCGCCCGGAGCTGGTCGCCGGGCAGCGGGCCAACCACCCGGGCGCGGGACGGCGTGGTACGGCCCCACCCGCTCAGCAGCCGCCCGGACTCCCGCTGGGCGACGGCGGCCACTAGAGCCCGCCCGCGAACAGCGCCAGCCAGCTCAGCTCGCAGCACATCATCAGCTTGTCCCGGGCGATCAGGTCCTCGACCGGCTTGGCCGGCTGGTAGGCGGTCAGCCAGTCGAACCGCAGCAGCGCCGCGGCCAGCGGCAGCGCGCTGAGCAGGTGCAGGGTGCGGGTCCACCCGCCGTGCTGGCCGTAGGCCCACAGCAGGTAGGCGGCGATCATGACCCCGGCGGCGATGCGCTGGCTCAGCCGCAGCAGCGCGGGCGTGTACCAGCGCATGACTGGCCGGTGGATGGCGGCGTCCGGGCCGAGCAGGGCGAGCTCGGTGTAGCGCTTGGCGATCGCGACCAGCAGCGCGCCCAGGCTGCACACCACCAGGAACCAGCCGGACGGCGGGACCCGGGTCGCGGACGCGCCGCCGAGCGCGCGCAGCACGAAGCCCGCGGCCACGAACGCCAGCTCGACCACGGGGATGTGCTTGAGCACGAACGTGTACATGAGGGAGAAGGCCACGTACACCCCGACCAGCACGGCCAGGGTGGGCTCGCGGAGGCACAGGCACACGGCCTCGGCGGCCAGCAGCCCGAGGACCGCCAGCACCACCGCGTGCGCGCGGGGGAGCCGGCCCGACGCGACCGCCCGGTTCCGCTTGACCGGGTGCAGCCGGTCCCGGTCCGCGTCCACGACGTCGTTGACGAAGTACACCGCGGCCGCGGCCACGGTGAACACGACGGCGGCGACCAGCGCGTACCCCAGGCCGTCGTCCCGGCCCAGTGAGGCCGCCGCCAGCGGCGCCGCCAGGACCAGCAGGTTCTTCGGCCACTGCCGGGGCCTGGAGGTCTGCACGACGGCAGCCAGCCAGCGCACCGGCAGGGGGGACCGCGCGAGCACGGCGGAGCCGCCGGACGGCCGGCCGCCCGCCCGCGCGCGGGTCGTCACCGCGCGTACACAGCCGTGAAGTCGCGGCTCGCCAGGCCGTAGTAGCGGTCCGGAGGCTGTATCTGGTCCGGGAGCAGGTTGACCGGGGCCGGGTTCGCCGGGTGATGTTTCGGCAGGTAATACATGTACGACATCCAGTCCGGGTTGATGTCCAGCTCCATCCCGGTCACCGCGCCCGCCCGCTTGAGCAGCTGGGCCAGTTCCCGCACGTTCAGCGACGGGCCATAGACGAAGATGACCCGGCCCGTCCTGGGTCATGCCGATCCCGGACCGCCAGACGTAGTAACCGCCGCCGAGGGTGGCGCCCCAGCTGGTGTTGACGTTGTAGTCCACCGAGGCGGGGATCTTGCCGTGCGCCACGATCAGGTGCAGGTTCTGCCGGACGCCCACGACGTCCGGCGTCATCCGCACGGAGCCCCCCCAGTTCCCGATGGCGATCCGCCCGTCCCGGTAGTAGACGACCGAGGCGACGCCCTTGGTGAGCAGCCCGGCGGTGGCACCGTTCAGGTAGAACCCGCCCCCGGACGTGGAGATCTTGAATCCCCCGTTGAAGGTGGCCAGCAACCCCAGGCGCTTGGCGGGCGGGATGTCCGGCGCAGCCTTCCAGTGACCAGGCCCTGGGTCCTCCGCCCCCGGGTGCAGCTGGAAACGCACCAGGTTCTGGTTCATCGAGACGATGCCCGCCACATATGACGTGTAAACGCTGCTCGCCCGCATGTAGGTGCCGAAGATGGCGGGCTCTCCCTTGGCCGTGCCGAGCACCCGCCACTTGCCTTCCCCGCGCAGCGGATGGGCCACCAGCGGCGTCAGCGGCGCCGGGGCGGCGTAGCCGGGCTCGGCCTGGGCGGGCCCGGTGGGCTTCCGCCCGCTCACCGGTCCCGCGCTCGGCCCGGTCAGCGCGAACGAGGGCTTCCCGCCGACCTTGGGCGGCTTGTACGAGACCCATTCCCCGAACGTGACCAGCGGGCCGAGGTAGTGGTCCCGGGCCCACTCCGCCAGGCGCTCGGACACCGTCCCGCCTCCGGGATAGGTCAGGGCGTGCCCCACCGACCAGCCCAGCCAGATGACGAACACGGCCAGCAGGGCCACCACGACCTGGAACCACCGTCGCGCACGCAGCCTGCGGAACCGGCCCCGGCCGGAACGGCGTGGCCCGGAACGGCCCGGCCCGGAACGGCCCGGCCCGGAGCCCGGCGCGGAGCCGTGGCCGCGGTGGCCTGGCCCGTCCTGGCCCGGTCCGCCCGGACCGCGATCGTCCGGGTGCGGGCCAGGCGGGCCTGGCCTGGTACCGGGCCTGCCGACCTCGGAGTCACGCCGGAATGATGCCGGTCTAGGCACCCACGTTCTCCCTCCGGACGATGTTCAGCTTGAGAGATAACCGCAGCCAGGAAGCACGCTCTGGTCGCTCTTATTCCGGGAGCAGGGCCCGCCCGTATCCGGGGCCTGCGCGTGGAGCTGCGTCGGCCGTGCCTGGCGATGAGCGTTCCCGTGCGTGCTGAGCCCAAACGACAGGTCTACTCGCGAATCATGAAGACTGCGTTACGGTCGCGGCACCGGCTATGGCCTGGTGGGTGACCTCGCCGGTCTGCTGAGAGCCCCGCGGGGGCCAGGCTGGAGTAGCCCGGCGGCCCGGGCCCGGGCCGTGGCACACTAGCGCTGTCGGTTGTTGAGCCAGCCGGGGTCTCGGCCGGTCCCTGCCCTCGTTCAGCGCTCCGCCCGACACCCCGGCCATCTGCCGGGGGGACGCGCACCGCATGGAGAATCAAGGCAGCTGGCCGGACGATCAGGCCAGGACGACGGTGGTCAGCCTGCCCGCCGAGATCAGTTACTACACCGCCCCGCAGGTCCACGACGAATTGCTGGCCGCCCTCGAGCCTGGGGTCACCACCGTCATCCTCGACCTGACGCTGACCACGTTCTTCGACAGCGCCGGTCTCGCCAAGATCACCACCGCCCGGCAGCTGGCCGCCGCGTACCACATCGACCTGCGGATCGTCGTACCCCCGTCCAGCCCCCTGGACGGCTTCTTCGCCTCGAGCGGCCTCGGCCGCGCGCTGGCGGTCTACCCCACCCTGCGCGGGGCGCTGACCGCGCCCCGCGCGTCCGGGGCGGGCACGCGCTCCGCGTTAACGCTGCCCCGCCGCGGCGCCTGGGTGGCCGGTGGCCTCACCTGGGCCCGGTCGAACTGACAGCGCTCAGCGGGCTCGGCGGCCTCCGGCCGGCTCCGCAGCTGCCGGGCCGGCCAGCTCCGCAGCCGCCGGGCCGGGCTACTGGTGGCGCTGCCTGAGCCAGTCGAGGGACGCCTGGGCGACCTCGCGCCACCCGTGATCGATCGTGAGCGAGTGGCCCCGGTCCGGGAACTCCCGGAAATCCGTGATGGCCGGGGACTTGTGGTAGAGCTTCCGCGTGGCCGTGGTGATCGCCGCCGGGACCGTGTGGTCGCGGCCCCCGGCGATCAGCAGCAGCGGGCCGCGGTCCTTGTTGCGGGTGTCCACGGCGGCCGGTGATCGCGGGGTGAAGTTGGCCAGCGCGTCCTCGAACAGGGGCTGGCCCGGGGAGGGCACGGCCCACTGGTCGAACAACCCGGCGGACTCCTGCTCGGGCAGCGCGTTCCCGAAGCCGTAGCGGAATTGCTCCGGGGTCAGCGAGACGGCCAGCTCGCCGGTTGGCGGGCTTGCGCAACGCGATGGAGGCGACCCGCAACGCCGAAGGCGGCAGGTAGTACACGCCCTTGATCGGGGCCGCGTCGATGGCCACGCCCGCGGCGGCCAGATTCTGCCCGAGCAGCCGCTGCACGATGAGGCCGCCGAAGGAGTGCCCGATGACGATGGGCGGGGCGCTCAGCCCCCGGATGATGCCGGCGTAGTGCTCGACCACGTCGTCGAGGCCCTTCCCGGCCACCTGCTCCGGATGGCTCCGCGTCTCCTCGACGGTGCTGCCCGTGCCCGGCCAGCCGGGCGCGACCGGCGCGTAGCCGGCTTCCTGGAAGAACTCCACCCACGGGCCCCATGACGTCGCGTGCAGCCAGAGGCCGTGCACGAAGACAACCGGGGTTTCTGATGGCGTCATATCGTGCCCTTCCGCCCGATGCGGCCACACGCCGCGTATCTCCCGGAAGTACCCCGCTCAGCCCCGGACTGCACCCGGGCCGGCCAGCCTCCTCCGCGCAGGCTTCTCCGCGCAGCTTCATCCGCCGCCGAGCCGCTTGCCGCTCGACGCGTCGAACAGGTGCAGCCGGGCGGGATCCACGCCGGCGCTGATGACCTCGCCGGGCTGCGCGCGTACCAGCCCGGACCGGACTGTCACGTTGCTGCCCGGGTCCGCGGCCAGCTGCCCGTAGATGTACGCATCACCCCCGGCCTCCTCGACCAGGGCCACCTTCAGCGCCAGTTCGCCGTCGCCGGCCGACAGGTGCTCCGGCCTGATCCCGGCGATGACCCGGTCGCGGCCCTGGACCGCCTGCCGCTGGGCAGCGCCGAGCCGGAGACTCGCGCCGCCCAGCCTGATCCCGTCCTGCTCCACGGTGGCCTCGAACAGGTTCATGGCCGGTGACCCGATGAACGAGGCAACGAACACGTTCGCGGGCCGGTCGTACAGCTCGGCCGGGGTGGCGAACTGCTGCAGCCGCCCGTCGCGCAGCACCGCCACCCGGTCGCCCATGGCCATGGCCTCTGCCTGGTCGTGGGTGACGTACACGGTGGTCACCTGCAGGCGCCGCTGGAGCTCGGTGATCTGGGCCTGGGTCTGCGCGCGCAGCGCGGCGTCCAGGTTGGTGCAGCGGCTCGTCCATGCAGAAGACCTTGGGCTGGCGGACGATGGCCCGGCCCAGGGCGACCCGCTGGCGCTGGCCGCCGGACAGGTTCCGCGGCGTGCGGTCCAGCAGCGGTTCCAGGTCGAGCAGGCGGGCGGCCTCGCGGACGCGGCGGGCGCTCTCCTCCTCGCCGATGCCGCGCATCCGGAGTGCGAAGCCCATGTTCTCGCCCACGGTCTTGCTGGGGTAGAGCGCGTAGTTCTGGAACACCATGGCGACGTCGCGGGCCCGGGCGGGCACGCCCGCCATGTCCTCGCCGCCGATGAGGACCGAGCCCTCATCGAGCTCCTCCAGGCCGGCCAGCATCCGCACGGCCGTGGTGGTGCCGCACCCCGGCGGCCCGGCCAGGACCACGAACTCGCCGTCCGCGATGGCCAGGGTCAGCGCATCGACCGCGGGGCGTTCTGCCCCGGGGTAGATGCACGTCGCGTTCTCGTACCTGACCTCAGCCATGATCGTCTCCTCGCACACCCCGGGGACCGCCCGCTCATCCCCTGCCCCGTGCGGCCCACCCCACCCGGCACGATGGCCCCAGACCGCAGACGTGATCATGGGGTCGGTGTCGTTCTGGCGACACCAACCCCATGATCACGGAACCCGCACCGGAGGGCTACCCCGCGATGACCACCGCGGCCGGTGTGCTGTCCTCGCGGGCCGGCGTCATGGTCCGGCTGGGGGAGGGTCACGGCTTCCGGCCGCCTGCGGGCCGGCAGCGCGAACCCGACGCCGACCGCGGCGGCCAGGGCCACCACCGCGGACACCCGCATGCCGGTGGCCATGGCCGTGGTGAACGCGGTGTGCGCGGCGGCGGTCAGCTGCGCGCCGGATGCGCCGCCCAGGTGCCGGCCCACGGCGTCCGCCGCGGCGACCGAGCTGGTGGCCAGGTGGCTCACCGGCTGCGGCAGGTGCGTGGTGGCCAGTGCGCTGCCGAGCTTCGAGCGGTACACATTCTCTGCCAGGCTGCCGACGATCGCGATGCCCGAGGGCGCCGCCGACTTCGCGGATGGTGTCGTTGACCGCGCTGCCCGCCCCGGCCTGATGTGCCGGGACCGTGGTCATGATGGTGGTGCTGGCCGGGGCCATCACCAGGCCCATGCCCGCGCCCATGATGGCCACGGCGACGGCCAGCGGCGGGTAGCTGGTGTGCACGCCGGCCGTGGACAGGTCGAGCAGGCCTGCCCCCATGAGCGCGATGCCCGCCGGGATGACCACCCGGCTGCCGAGCCGCCCGGCCAGGACCGTGGAGACCGGCGACACGGCGGCCATGGCGATCGCGAATGGCAGCGCGCGCACCCCGGCGGACAGCGGGCTGTAGCCGTGCACCAGCTGGAGGTACTGGGTCAGCACGAACAGGCTGCCGAACAGGGCGAAGAAGATCACTGTCACCGAGGCGGCCGCGGCCGAGAAGGCGCGGACCGCGAACACCCGCAGGTCGATGAGCGGGTTGGGGATGCGCAGCTCCCACCAGGTGAACAGGCCCAGCATCGCCACCCCGGCGGCCAGTCTCGGCCAGCGTGACCCATCCGGTCCAGCCGCGGGTGGGTGCCTCGATGATGGCGTCCACGATGAGGAACAGCGCACCCGCGATCATCAGGGTGCCGGTGAAGTCGAGGCGGTGGCCGCCCGGCTCGGCGGTCTCCGGGACGGTCAGCAGCACGCCGGCCAGCGCCAGCGCGACCAGCGGGACGTTGATGAGGAACACGCTGCCCCACCAGAAGTGCGACAGCAGCAGGCCGCCCAGGGTGGGGCCGATCACGATGCCCACCCCGGCCACCGCCGACCAGGCCGCGATGGCCTGCGGCCGCTCCTTCGGCGGGAACACGGCGTTCAGGATGGACAGGGTGGCGGGCATCACGAACGCCGCGCCCAGGCCCATCACCACCCGCGCCGCGATCAGCATGCCGGTGCCGGATGCGAACGCCGCCGCCACGCTGCCGAGCGCGAACACGGCCAGCCCGCCGACCAGCGAGGTGCGCCGGCCGTAGCGGTCACCGAGCGCCCCGGCCGGGATCAGCAGCGCCGCGAAGCACAACGTGTAGGCGTCCGCGATCCACTGCAGCGAGCTGGTCCCGGCGTGCAGCACCCGGGCCAGCGTGGGGAGAGCGGTGTTGAGGATGGTGTTGTCGATGACGACCACCAGCAGGCTCAGGCAGAGCACGAGCAGGATCTGCCGCCGCCTCGGGTGGCCCTGCGGCCACAGATTCGAGCTGGGCATCGGACTCTCCTTGTCTCGCTTACTTACGGCTGTTGACTTACAGTCGTTCACTTACGAGCGTAAGCATAGACATATGAGCTAACAGATGTAAAGTAGGAACCGTGAAAACCGCATCAGAGCTGATCACGCCGGCGGCCGGGGCCCCGGCCGCGGCGCCCCGCCGGCAGCGCAACGCCCGCGGCCAGGGAGCCAGGCTGACGGAGGACATCGTGACCGGGGCGCTCGCGCTGATCGAGCGGTCCGGCTCGGACGAGGCGGTCACGCTGCGCGCGGTGGCCCGGGAGGTCGGCATCTCCGCCCCGTCGATCTACGCCCACTTCGCGGACCGCGACGCCATCGTGATGGCCGTGGTCCTGCGCGTCTTCGACGAGCTCGCCGCGGCTATCGAGCAGGGTTCCGCGTCAGCCCGCCAGGACCCCGTGGAACGCCTGGCCGCCGGCTGCGAGGCCTATGTCGGCTACGGGCTCGCCCATCCCGCCCGGTACGGCGTGCTGTTCTCCGGACCGCACGGGGCGCCGCAGGATTACTGCGCGCCGGTGCCGCTGGGCCCGGAAGGCCGCCCGGTCCTGGAGTTCGGCGCCGAGGCGTTCGCCCTGCTCGTCCGGGGCATCGAGGACTGCGTCGAGGCGGGAGCGTCGGCGAGCACCGACGTGATGGCCGACTCGACCGCGGTCTGGGTGGCCCTGCACGGCGCGGTTACGCTGCGCAGCTCGCTGCCCGGCTTCCCGTGGCCCGAGCCGGAGACCTTCGTCCGGCACCTCGTGCTCTCACTCGCCCGGATCACCGCCGCCCCGGACGGCGGCTGAGCGGGCCCGGCCCGCGGGCCCGGCGCCGGAACGCTCAGCGTCCGGTAACGCCGTCGAGAGCCTCCCGGAGCAGGTCGGCGTGCCCGTTGTGCCGCGCGTACTCGCCGATCAGGTGCACGTACATCATCCGGACCGAGAACGTGTCGCCGCCGCCGGCATCCAGGGTGTCCTCGAAGTCCAGGCCGGCCGCGGCCGCGTCGGCCTGGCGCCATTCCTCCCGCAGCCGGGCGATGTCCGCCTCGGCCTCCGCCGCGACGGCGTCGTTGAAATCGGCGTCCTTCCCGAGGGCGGGGTCGTACATGGGCGGGACCGGCTGGCCGGCCGCGCGCTGGCGGAACCAGATCCGCTCGACCTTGGCCAGGTGCCGGATCAGGCCCAGCAGCGACAGGTTCGAGGACGGGATGGGCCGGCGGGCCAGCTGCTCCCCGGTCAGCCCGGCGCAGATGTTCAGCAGCGTGGACCCGCTGCCAGTTCAGGTAGCCCTCGAGGATCGGCCGGTCGGCGCCGGTGAGCGGCCCGTCGACCGGGTCGGGGGTGGGTGCGGTCCAGATCATCGCCCCAGCCTGGCAGCAACGCCCGCCGCGGGCGGACCCGGGGACCGCGTCCTCGGGAACTTTGCCAGGGTTCTCTCGAGAGATAAGCTCTTGACATATAGCTCTCGAAGAGATAAGTATCGAGATGTGCCTCAGTTGACGACGAGAAGCCGCCGGCTGCCGGCGGCGCCCCTGGACAACGTCCGCCAGCTGACCGACTCGCGGACGCTGCGGGCCCTGACCCACCCGGTCCGCATCGCGCTCATCGAGGCCCTGCTGCTCGGCGGCGCCATGACGGCCACAGAGGTCGGCGAGCGGATCGGCGAGTCGCCCACCACCTGCTCGTTCCACCTGCGCCAGCTCGCGAAGTACGGCTTCGTGGAGGAGGCGGGCGGCGGCAAGGGCCGGTCCCGGCCCTGGCGGCTGACCTCGATCGGCATGCAGTTCGCCACCGCGCACGATGACCCGGAAACCGAGATGGCGGCGGGCGCCCTGGTCCGCATGCTCCGTGAGCGGCAGTTCGCCCGGTACCGGACCTGGCTGGAGACGAACCAGAACTTCCCGCGCGCAGTGGCGGGACGCGGCGGGCAGCAGCGAGAGCATCATCTACCTCACCGCCGCGGAGCTGGAACGAGCTCAATCAGGAACTGCTGGCCCTGCTGCTGCCCCGGTTCCGCGAGCGGCTGACGGATCCCTCCCTCCGGCCGCCGGGCGCGGTGCCGGTGGAGATTCCTCATGCTGGCCTACCCGATCAGCCTGCCCCCGCCCGGTGACGCCCAGCCCGAGCGGGTCCGGCGCCGATGAACCGGCGGTCGGCGAACCGTCTTAACAAGTGCGCGCCTCCCCGGAGGCGGACCTCGAACCCTCCCCGACGTGAGGTGACTTAGCCATGCATCCGTACCTGATGGAACAGCATATCAAGGCCCGCAACGAAAACCTTTGCCGGGAGCTCGCCCGGCCCCGGCGGCAGCGGTGCGTGGCAACGGGCAGCGGCCACGCCTGTCCCTGCGTCATGACCTGGGCTGGATCCTGGTCGGCGTGGGGCTGCGGATGGCCCTCGGCCGGTCCGCGCTACACGCGTGGCCCGGGCCGCCCGCCGGGGCAGCGGCCCCGCCATCACGCATGGATGACGACATCCGCGGGCTCGATGCGCATCAGATCGTCCCGGTTCCAGCTGCGGTCCAGCTCGGTCGCGAGACGGTGCGCATGGCGGAGCCGGGCCCGGTCCAGCTCGTTGCGGACGCTGCGGGCGTTGGCGAAACGGGGCTGGCCCATCTGGTGCGTGAGGTACTCGCTGAAAGCCGCCTCAGCGTCCGCCGAGAGGTAGTAGTTCGACTGCTCCATCATCCGCCGCCCGATGTGCACCAGTTCGTCGAGTTCGTAGGCGGCGAAGTCGAGGTGATGAGCGATCCGTGAGCTCATCCCGGGATTTGACCCGAAGAACTCGTCCATCCGGTCCTCGTAGCCGGCCAGGATGACCACGAGCTTGTCGCGCTCGTTCTCCATGACCTGGAGCAGGATGTCGACCACTTCCTGGCCGTAGTCTTTCGAATCCCCCGGCCGGAAGAGGTAGTACGCCTCGTCGATGAACAGCACCCCGCCCATCGCGGCCGTCCAGGACCCGCTTGGTCTTCGGCGCGGTCTGCCCGATGTACTCGGCGACCAGGTCGTCCCGCATGGCGTGGACCAGATGGCCCTGGGACGAGTTGTGCAGGTGACCCGGTTCGGCCCTCCAGAAGTGCTCGCCGCCACTGCCGTTCCTGACCCGGTGCTCACCGTCGCGTAATCGAGCGTGGTGACGGTGCGCGGTGACGGCGGTCCAGCGGGCGGGGGCGGGGGGCCAGGTTGGCCCAGATCCGCTGGGACACGCCCTGGATGGTGCTGATCCCGTAGTCGAACCCGGCGGTGCCGGGGCCCGCGGGGTCGTCCGTGGTGAGCACGGCCAGAGCGTAGTTGCGGTCCTTGCCCCGGACCCAGCCGATGCTGTTGACCTGCCAGGGGCATGAGTCGTCCTGCTTGGCGCAGGTGGGGAGGTACTTCCAGCCGTTCTTGAGGGCCACGGTCACGGCCGGATCAGGGGTGGCGTAGCCCGGGGCGGCGCACATGGTCCCCCAGGGACCGCAGGTGATGCCCCACCGCTGGGCAGGCTCCACGCTCTCCATCAGGTGCAGGCCGTATGCCCGGGCGTCCGGGCGCCAGGGTCCGGTTGCGGTAGGCGAGTTTGCGGACGATCGCGACCTGGTCGGCGGCCGTGGTCGTGGTGTTGCCCCACCCGTAGTACGTCGGCGTCTCACACCCGACCCTGGTGTGCCGGGTCGGGATGAGCGTGTTGAACAGGGTGAGCGTGGTGCAGCCGCCGGAGAAGTAGAACAGCGAGGTAGCGGCCACGTTGTCGCTCATCGTGATCATGTTCTGCAGCAGGTACTTGATGGAGTACGGCATGTTGTCCGGGATGGTGCCCGGGCCGGGACTGGTAGCGCCACAGCCACAGGGACATGATGTCGGCCTTCACGATGCTGGCCGTGTACTGCGTGTTCCGGCCGCCCGAGCAGCAGGTACGTCCGGCCGGTGAGCTTGTTGAACACCGCCACCTGCGCGACGCCGTGCCGGGTGCGCAGGTAGCGTGCGACCCCGTGCAGCGGCCCGGTCAGCCGGGTGGCGCTGGCCACGTCCCGCGGCGGCAGCGCGCCGGCCAGCGGCAGCGTGCCTGGCTGCCCGACGGCCGGCGCCGCGGCCGCGCCGCGCCGTGGCGGGTTCCGGCCGTGAGGGCGGCCGCGCTGGCCTGCGGCGCCTGACCCGGGTTCCCGCCGGCCAGCAGGCCGGCGCCGGCCAGGGCCGCCGCGCCGAGCGTCATGAAGGAAAGCCGTACCGCGCGCGAGGATCTGACTGCCTGCACCATGTCCCCCTCTGGCATCACACAGGCACCGCCACTCTGCGCTGGAACGTATCAGCGACAGCACGAGGTAGCCGCGTAACTGCATTCCGTCAGCGCGTCGCTGCGGCAGCCCCGCGCCTGCCCGGCGTCTGGCGGGACGCCGCCCGTCCGCCCGCCGCCGGCGTAGGGTCGGTGCCATGGCGCTGGCTGGACGGAAAGTCCTCCTCCTCGCGGCGGACCTGTTCGAGGACATGGAGCTGCTCTACCCGCTGTACCGGCTGCGGGAAGAGGAGGTCACGGTGACCGTGGCCGGCCTCGATGACCACCCGGTCATGGGCAAGAAGGGTCACGGCCCGGTGCTCGTGGACACCGTCGTCGATGGCCTCGCCGCGCAGGACTTCGACGGGCTGGTCATCCCGGGCGGCTACGCGCCGGACAAGCTGCGCCGCTCCGCGGCCGTGCTGGGCCTGGTGCGGGACTTCGACGAGGCCGGGCAAGCCGGTCGCGTTCATCTGCCACGCCGGCTGGGTGCCGATCTCCGCGAAGATCCTCAAGGGCCGCCGGGCCACCAGCGTGGCGGCGATCCGCGACGACATGATCAACGCGGGGACGGACTGGGTGGACGAGGCCACCGTGGTGGACGGCAACCTCATCTCCGCCCGCACCCCGGATGATCTCGGCCCGTGGATGAAGGCCCTGCTCCAGGCCCTCGACCGCGCCGGGTAACGCGCCGCCTTACGGCCGGCCGCGGAGCCAGCGCGGCTTGCGCTTCTCCAGGAACGCCCGCATCCACTCCCGCGCGTCCGGCAGCTGGCTGGTCGCGGCCATGACCTCGACGGCGTAGGCGTACGCCTTCGGCTGGTCCAGGTCGATCTGGGCGTACAGCGCCTGCTTGCCGATGCCCTTGCTCTCCGCCGAGCCGCGGGTGACGCGCTCCAGCAGGTCCTGGACCGCCGAGTCGAGCTGCCCGGCGGGCACGACCTGGTTGACCAGGCCCCAGTCGAGCGCGGTCCGCGCGTCGATGACGTCGCCGGACATGGCCAGCTCCATGGCCCGCTTCCGGCCGACGTTCCGGGCCACGGCCACCATCGGGGTATGGCAGAACCAGCCGCCCTTGCCGCCGGGCGTGGCGAAGCCGGCGTCCTCACTGGCCACGGCGAGGTCGGCGCTGGCGACCAGCTGGCAGCCGGCCGCCGTGGCCAGCCCGTGGACCCGCGCCACGACCGGCTGCGGCACCTGCTGCATCAGCGTCATCAGCTCGGTGCACGTGCCCAGCAGCTAGCGGATCGCCGGAAGGTCGGTCTCGGCCACCTCGGCGAGATCGTGCCCGGAGCAGAACACCGGGCCGTGGCCGGCCAGGACCACGCCCACGGCATCGCTGTCCCCGATCTCGCGGAACGCGGTGATCAGCTCGCGCATGTGCGCCAGGGACAGGGCGTTGCGCCGCTGCGGCCGGTTCATCGTGATCGTGACGAAGTCCCCGGACCTCTCCACCAGGATGTGCTCGAACCCCATGGCCATCGCCTCCTGACCGCAGCCTACGTCCGCCGCAGGCGGGCCGCCCAGAGGGCCCAGGCGGCAGGCGCCAAGTGCTCTGGCACAGACTTTCGGTGACGTATCGGCTGGGTCAGGCTGGGCCCGCCTCGTGCCTGGGAACAGTCCTGGCTGGCGATTGACTGGGACCAGGAAAGGGAGCACCAGCCGGTGGTGCTCCCGGGTACAGGGAGGATGGAGCCATGAAGCGCAGGATCCTCGGCGGTACGGGCATGTCGGTCAGCGAATTCGCGCTCGGCGCGATGATGTTCGGGGCCATGGGCCACACCGACCATGACGAATCGGTCCGCATGATCCACGCGGCGCTGGACGCCGGGATCAACTTCGTGGACACCGCGGACGTGTACTCCCGCGGCGAGTCGGAAGAGATCGTCGGCCGGACTCTCAAGGGCCGGCGCGACGAGGTCGTGCTCGCGACGGCCGACAATTACCTCGCCGCGCCCCCCGCGCTGGCCGACAAGTGGCTGCGCCGCCGCTGACCGGACGGGGGCCTCAGCCGCGGACCCGGAAGTAGCCGACGGCGCCCAGGTAGGCCACCCCGCCGACCGCGCCGATGAGGGCGAAAGACATGCCGTCCTGGCCTCGCGCCACCTCGATCACGAAGCCGGCCAGAACGGCCGGATCATGACCACCGCGGTCACGGCCGTGGCCCGCAGGTCGATTCCGGCCAGCCGCTCGTCGCGGTGGTCGAGGATGCCCCGGACCGTCTCGCTGCGCCGCCCGGCCAGCGCGATCGCCGCGCTGAAGGCGACCATGACGCCCAGGCCGATCAGCCCGTAACCCGGCTGCCCGCCGATGGAGAACGCGATGAGGTAGACGAGTCCGATGGCCACCCCGGTGGCGGGCGTGACCCAGTACGCGCGGCTGGTCTTAGTCGTGATCTGCATGGAAGATCTCCTCGACGGCTGCTCCCGAAGAAGCGGGCGATGGCGATGGCCAGGGGAAGAGACGGGGTGTAGCGCCCGGTCTCGATGGAGTTGATCGTCTGCCGTGAGACGGCCAGCTCGCGGGCCAGCTCCGCCTGGGCGAGTCCCTTGGCGGTGCGGCGTCTCGCGCACGTCGTTCCTCATCGCGGCGGCCCGGCGCGGCCGGCCCGATGTAAAGTCTGCTTGTCACGTACCCAGGATGACCCGCCCCCGGCGGTGATGTCAAGCACGCTTGTCATGACCGGACGGGGCCTGGCCCGTTAACAGCACATTGCGGACGTAACGGTTCCATGTCGGAAGCTCGCGTGACCGGGCCAGGAGTGGTTCACTGTTGAAACGAGATCTGAGATCCTATTTCCCTGCCGATCGGGGAGTCGATGGCCGGTACGAGTGGTGCGCCCGCAGCCAAGGGTGTCCCCCTGCAGGACGGACGCGTACACGGGCGCGTCCGGCCCTGGCCGCGTCCCCGGCCCGGGCGCGCCAGGCGCCGGGGACACCGGCCCCGCAGGCGCCGCCCCGGCTGCTCCCGTGGCCAGCGGCACCGGCCTGCGGCTGTCCGGCGTGGCCCGGGTGTTCGGGCAGCTGGTCGCGGTGTCCGGGGTGGATCTGGAGGTCCCGCTGCACAGCCGCCTGTCCATCGTCGGGCCGAGCGGCTGCGGGAAATCTACCCTGCTCGCGCTGATCTGCGGTCTGGATGAGCCCAACGAGGGCACGATCGACGTGCTCGGCGCCACCACCTCGGCCGAGCGGCTGCGCCGCTGCGCCTGGATGCCGCAGCGGGACCTGCTGCTGCCCTGGCGCGACGTGCTCGGCAACGCCGCGCTGGCCCTGGAGAACCAGGGTGTCCGGCGGCGCACCGCCCGCCAGCGGGTCGGGTCACCTGGTCGAGCGGTTCGGGCTGGCCGGGTTCGAGGAGAAGCTGCCGCACCAGCTGTCCGGCGGCATGCGGCAGCGGGTCTCGTTCCTGCGCACCCTGGTGGCGGGCAAGGAGGTCCTGCTCCTCGACGAGCCGTTCGGCGCCCTGGACTCGATTACCCGGGCCGACCTGCAGGAATGGCTGCGCACCGCGCTGGACGCCGAGCCGAGGACGACGGTGCTGGTCACCCACGACGTGGAGGAGGCCCTGCTGATCGGCGAGCGGGTCGTGGTCATGTCCGCCCGGCCGGGCCGGATACGTCGCCCAGTTCGATGTGCACTTGCCGCACGCGGGCAGCCGCCGCGAGCTGATCCGGCACCCGGAGTTCACCGAGCTGCGGGACGAGATCCTGTCCCTGCTCGAGGCGGTCACGTGAGCACCACCGTCACCCGGCCCGGACGAACCGGCCGTCGACGGCCCCGGAGAAGTCGGGGCGCACGTCCGCAGGTCATCCGCCGGGCGCTGCCCGCGGCCGGCATCCTGATCGCGATCGGCCTGATCTGGGAGGCCGTCAGCCACTGGTTCGGCGTCCCCGACTACGTGCTGCCCTCCCTGGACAGCATCTGGTCCACCGGGGTCTCCGACTGGTCCGGCACGCTGGCCAGTGCGACCTGGGTGACGACCGAGGAAGTCCTGCTGGGCTTCCTGCTGTCGATCGTGATCGCGCTGGTGATCGCGTTCGCGCTGCACAGCTCGCGGGTGGTCCGCAACGCCGTCTACCCCCTGCTGATCGGATCGCAGGCCGTCCCGGTCGTGGTGATCGCGCCGGTGCTGGCCATCATCTTCGGCTACACCATCACCCCGAAGCTGATCGTGGTCACCCTGATCTGCTTCTTCCCCATCGTGGTGAACACCATCGACGGCCTGGCCTCGGTGGACCCCGAGCTGCTGCGGGTCATGCGCACCCTGGACGGCAGCCGCTGGGCCACGCTGCGCCGGGTGGAAGCGCCCGCCGCGCTGCCCTCGATCTTCTCCGGGCTGCGGATCGCAGCCACGTACGCTCCGATCGGCGCGGTGTTCGGCGAGTACGCCGGCTCGCAGAACGGCCTGGGCTACGTGATGATCCAGGCCATTCCGCAGCTGGAGACCGCCCTGGTCTTCGCCGCGATCTTCATCCTCACCGCTGAGGCCATCCTGCTGTTCATCGCCGTCTCGGTAGCCGAGCGGATCATCTGCCCATGGGCACGAGAAGGGAAACGGTGACTTCCATGACCGCAGTGCGGAGAGGCCGCAGGCGCGGTGCAGCTGATCATCGGGGCCGCGGCTGTGATGTCGGCCGTCGCGGCGTGCGGTCCGTCGTCTGCTTCGCCCAGCTCCAGCAGCAGTGGCGGCCAGGCCACGACCAATACCACTGTGCTGCTGGACTGGTTCCCGAACCCCGATCACATCGCGCTGTACCTGGCCCAGAAGGACGGCGACTTCACCAAGCACCACCTGAACGTGACCTTCCAGTCGCCGTCCAACAGCACGGACGCGCTGAAGCTGGTCAGCCTGGGCCAGGTGCCGCTGGCCATCTCCTACGAGCCCGAGACGATCACGGCCGCTACTGCACGGCCTGAACGTCGCTGCGGTCGCCGCGATGATCCCGACCTCGCTGAACTCGCTGATCATCTCGGGTAAGAGCGGGGTCAGCGGCCCGGCCGGGCTGTCCGGCAAGACGGTCGGCACCGACGGGGACCCGGTCTCGGCGCAGATGCTCAAGGCGGTGCTGAAGAAGTACAACGTGTCGCTGAACCAGATCAAGCTGGTCACCGTCAACGAGGGCCTGGTCCCGGCCATGGTGTCCAACAAGGTGTCCGCGATCATCAGCGGCTACCGGAACGTCGAGGCCATCCAGCTCGCGTCGCTCGGGCTGAAGCCCAAGGTCTACCCGGTGGACACCCAGGGCGTGCCCAACTACGACGAGCTGGTCATCATCGCTAACAAGTCCAAGCTGGCCAGCGACGCCGCCTACCGCACGATGGTGCGCGAGTTCCTGGCCGGCCTGGGCCAGGGGGCCGCGGCCGCGGAAGCCAGCCCGGCCGCCGCGCTGGCCGCGCTGTCCCCGGTGGCCAAGGGCTACAGCCCGGCCCTGCTCAAGAAGATGGTCTACGCGACCGCGCCGCTGCTGAAGAACCCGGCCGGGTTCGGGACGATGAGCGTGAGCCAGTGGCAGAGCTTCGCCAACTGGATGAAGAGCGACGGGCTGATCACCAAGCCGGTCCAGGCGTCCTCGGTGGTGAACACCTCGACTGCTGCCGAAGAGCTGACCCGGAAAACGGCCTGGGTCAGGCCGTGAGGGTGGGATAGAATCTGAGATCTTAGATCGTTAGTAGTGCGGACCTCGCCGCCCGGTGGCAACCCCACCGGGCGGCGGCGTCCCGCCATGGAGGCGGTTATGACCAGCGCGCCCGTCGATGGTGTCGAGCATCGCCAGCTCAAGGACTCGGTGTACCTGAAGCTCCGGCAGGAGATCGTGTCCGCCAGGCTGCCGCCGGGATACCTGCTCCGCGAGGCCGAGCTGGCCGCCCGGTTCGGGGTGAGCAAGACCCCGCTCCGCGAGGCGTTCGTGCGGCTGGAGAAGGACGGCTTCGTCGAGATCGCGCCCTACCGCAGCGCGGTCGTCGCGGGGTACAGCCGCCAGGACCTGCGCGAGATCTACGAAGTACGGGAACTGCTGGAGGGACTGTGCGCGCGGGAGGCCGCGCTGAACATCGCGACTGAGGACCTGGCCGCGCTGTCCCGCATCGTCCGGGACAGCGCGAAGGCTCTCGAGGCCGGTGATCCCGACCGGCTCGCGGCGCTGCTGGACGAGTTCGACGTGGTCCTCTACGCCCAGTCGAAGAACAGCAGGATCACCGCGATGCTGAACAACATCCGCGATCACGTGATCCGGATCGGCCGCCTGACCGTGGCCATCCCGGGCCGGATGGGCACGTCGGTGCGGGAGCACCAGGGCATCTACGAGGCCATCGTCCAGCGGGACGGGCAGCGGGCCGAGACCCTGATGCGCCAGCACATCCTCTCGGTCATGGCCGACCAGCTGGCCAACCTGGACCCGGACTCGGTCGCGGCCCGCCCGTGAGCGCCGTCCGGTACCGGCTCGCGAGGGCGGGCCGTCAGGCCCGGCCGAGTGGCCAGTGGGGTCCGTCTTGCCGGACGGCGCGAACATCGGGGGAAGCGCTGTGAGCACCCACCCGGATGTCCTCATCATCGGGGCCGGTGCGGCCGGCCTGTTCTGCGCCCTCGGGCTGAAGGACTCGGCCTCGGTCACCGTGGTCGAGGCCGGGCCGGACCCGGGCACCCCGCCACCGCGCTGGATGCTCTACGACTACCTGCTGCCCGACGAGTGCTACTACCACTACGCCGACGCGGACACCGGGCTGGACCTGCCCCAGGGCCGTGGCACCGGGGGCGGATCCACGGTCAACTCGGCCGCGGCCCTGCGCGGCCAGCCGTGGGATTTCGACGGGTGGGACGTGCCCGGCTGGTCCTGGCGGGACTGCCTGGACGGCTTCCGGGCCATCGAGTCCGACCAGCAGTTCGCCGACGCCGGCTACCACGGGGCGGACGGTCCCATCCCGGTCACCCGGCTGGCCCCCGGGCCGCTCGACGAGGCGCTCATGGAGCTGTGCGCCCAGCGTGGCTACCCGGCCGCCGCGGACCACAATGCGCCGGGCGCCCTCGGCATCGGGGTGTGGCCGACTAACCGGCGGGGCGAGGGCCGGTGGGGCACCCACGCCGGCGTCCTCCCGCTCATCCGCCCGGCCGTGGACGTGCGCGCCGGGACCCGAGGCCAGCAGGCTTCTCTTCGACGGGACCCGGTGCGTGGGGGCCGAGGTTCTCGGCCCGGAGGGACAGCAGCGCCTCTACGCCGGTCGCGTGGTGGTGTGCGCCGGGCGCGTTCGGGTCTTCGTTGCTGCTCATGAACTCCGGCATCGGCCCGGAGGCGATGCTGCGGCGGGCGGGCATCGGGCTGGTCTCGCCCCGGGACGGGGTGGGCGCGAACCTCCAGGACCACCCGTGGTGCCTGCTGGACGTGGACGTGACCGACGTGGCCGCGATCGAGGCCCGGCCGGTGAGTGGCGCGCTGCTGCGCTACGAGCTGCCCGGGGACCACGTCGAGGCCGAGATCTTCCCCTGGCAGACGCGGCCGTACGCCCCGTCCGTGCCGGCCACCCAGGTCTCGTTCACCGCGGCGCTGATGACGCCGCTCAGCCGGGGCCAGGTCACCCTGGCCCCGGACGGCGGGGCCGAGGTCCGGGTCCGCCACCTGGCGGACGAGCAGGACGCGGCGCGGATGGCGGAGATCGTCACCACCACCGCGGACCTCGATCGACGAGCTGGCCGCGCAGCGGCCTGGTCCGGCTGCCGGACGACCCGTGGTGGCGGGCGGATGACCTGGCGGGGGCGGCGCGGCGGGTGGCCGGGACGTACAACCACCACTGCGGGACCTGCCGGATGGGCGACCCGTCCGACCCCGGCAGCGTGGTCGGCCCCGGGCTGGACGTGCTCGGCGTCTCGGGGCTGTCCGTGGCGGACTCGTCGATCCTGCCGGTCATCCCGCGGGCCAATACCAACCTCACGTCGATGATGATCGGCCACCGCGCCGCCCAGCTCCTCCTGCGCCCCGGCCAGCGCCCCCGCGGGCTAGGCGGGGAGCTGGCCGCGGGAGTAGGCCATGTCCCAGAAGGCCAGCTCGTAGCGGGTGGAGCGGTCGAACACCGCGGCCAGGGACGTCATCAGGGCCTCGTCGGCCACGTCGGCGTGCTGGTCGAGCAGGGACGTGCTGGCCTGCACCAGCTCGTCGTAGCCGTCCCCGGCGAACATGCCGATCCAGTCGGCGTACACGGGGTCGGCGGGCATGGACGTGGCCAGCCGGGTCGCGAGCTCGCCGTAGCTCCACTGGCACGGCAGCACCGCCGCGAGCCCGGCGGGCAGGTCATGCCGCCCGGCCGTGTCGAGCAGGTGCCGGGTGTAGGCGTAGGTGACCGGCGCCATCGCGGCCGCGGGATCGGCGCGGCCCGGGCCGCCGGGCGCGACCGGCCGCCCAGCCGGGCCAGGAACGCGTGGTTGGCGGGCAGCTCGGTGTCCACGATCTGGCCGAGGAACCTGGTCAGCACCGTGATGGCGGGCAGGTCCGGGGCCCGCCCGATGATCAGCGCGATGGCCCGGGCGTAGTCCTCCAGGTACAGCACGTTCTGCTCGAAGTAGTAGCGGAACGTCTCGTGCGGCAGCGAGCCCGCGCCGATCTCGGCCACCATCGGATGGCTGACCGCCGCCGCCCAGCTGGCCGCGCCGCGCTCGCGCAGTACCGCCGAGGCCGGGGTGCTCATCAGGCGGCTCCTCACCCGGCCAATGCGGCCGAGACATGAGATATCAGACTCTGGTACGTCTGGCCTAGCTCAAGGCTTGCGCCAGCTTTGGCCACATCCGTCGCGGCCCGCCGGGATGGCGAACCATGATGGTTACGTCGCGCAGCATTGACCTGCCAGGCTCCCGATCCTAGCCTCAGATCTGAGATCTGATCTGGGAGGCACGATGGCCGACACCGTGGACAGCCCCGATCACGCCAGGCCGGTCAGCGGTCGACACCGTGGTCGCGGGCGGCTGGCTGCTCACCATGAACCCGGAGCGGGAGATGTACCGTTCCGGCGCGGTGGCCATCGACCGCGGGGTCATCGTCGAGGTGGGCCAGCGCGCGGACCTGCTGACCCGGTACGCGCCCCGGCGGCTCATCGACGCCCCCGACGGCGTGATCACCCCGGGGCTGGTGAACGGGCACCGGCACCTGCTGTGCTGCGCGAAGGGCGCGATGCCGGAAGGCGGCCAGACCCTCGACGCGCTGCGCCAGTTCATCTACCCGTCCTTCGCCGCCCTGACCGAGCAGGACATGTACGTGCACGCGCAGCACGCCGCCGCGGAGATGATCCGCTTCGGCACGACGCTGTTCGAGGAGCCGGGCGCCAACCACCTGGACGCCGTGCTGGAGGCGCTGGCCTCCTCCGGGATCCGGGCCCGGACCGGCCCGTGGACCTGGGACCAGGCCGGCCCGATCGGGCGATAAAGACCTGCCCGACTGGCTGCGGATGGACGCGAAGACGGCGCTGCGCCGGCTGGCCGACGGGGTCGACCAGGTCCGCAAGTTCGGCCATCCGCGGATCAAGGACGCGGTCACCATCGAGGGCGTGGGCACCTGCTCCGACGAGCTCAACCGGGGCGCCGCCGAGCTGGCCCGGGACGCCGGGTCCCTGTTCGTGCTGCACAAGTCCACCAGCGAGCGTGAGGTCGAGCTGGAGCTGGCCACGTTCGGGCACCGCCCGGTCGAGCACATGCACGAGATCGGCGCGCTCAACGAGCGCACCCTGCTCAACCACATGACCAGCCTGGACGACCGGGACGTGGGCTTCGTGCGCGGACTCGGGCGCGCGGATCTCGCAGAACCCGAGCTCCGCGCTGAAGCTGGCCAAGGGCACCACCCAGACCGGCAAGTGGCCCGAGCTGCTGGCCGCCGGGGTGCCCATGGCGCTGGGCACCGACGCCGAGAACGTCTCCAACCACCAGGACATCTGCCGCTCGATGCAACTGGCCGCGCTGCTGCCCCGGGACGCCCGGCGCGACCCGCGGGCGGTCACCGCGGAGCAGGCCGTGGAGATGGCCACGATCAGCGGCGCGACCGCGCTGTGGATGCACGACGAGACCGGCTCGCTGGAGCCGGGCAAGCAGGCCGACCTGGTGGTGTTCGACACGGCGGACTTCGACTGGCGGCCGCTGCACAACCCGGTGGCCAACCTGGTCTACGGCGTGACCGGCCACTCGGTGGACACCGTCCTGGTCGGCGGCGACGTCCTGCTCGACCACAAGAAGCTGACCCGCGTGGACGAGGACGAGCTGCGCGAGCAGGTCGAGCAGATCAACCGCCGCGTCCTGGCCGAGATCGGCATCGACCCTCTGCCTGCCTGGCCAGTGCGCTGACGCGCAGGCGGCCCCAGTGGCCAGTCCTCTGAAGGGCGCTCCCGCCAGCATCACGTCTAGCCTGGGAATCGTGAGCCGCGACGCGGGGCAACCCGAAGGAACTTCACCGGCAGCCAGGCGGCGGGCGGCGTGCTCTCGATCGCGAAGATCGCCGTCTTCGACATCGGCGGCCCGCTGGCGCTCTACAGCGTGCTGCGCTCAGATGGCTTTTCTGAGGTTGCCGCACTGATACTGAGCGGTATTTTCCCGGCCGTCGGCGTGGCCATCAGTATCATCTCGAAGCGCCGGCTGGACGTGATCGGCGTGCTGGTCCTCGGCGGCATCCTGGTCGGCACCGTAATCGGGCTGATCAGCCACAGTGCCAGGCTGTTCCTGATCGAGGGATCCGTTCCCACCGGATTGTTCGGCCTGGCCTGCCTGGGATCGCTGCGGACCCGGCGGCCGCTGCTCTACATTTTCGCGCTCGAGTTCATGGGATCGGACACCGCGAAGGGGCGTGAGTTCGCCTCGCTCTGGCAATACCAGCAATTCCGGCACACGTTCCGGGTCATGACCGCGGTGTGGGGCGTCGGCTATCTGGTCGAGGCCGCTGTCCGGGTCGTCATCGTGGAGCACACGTCGACGGGGACCGCGCTGGCCAGCTCGAAGATCACCCCTTACATCTTCGCGGCGATCCTGTCGGCATGGACGGCCCTGTACGGCACCCGGCAGAAGCGCAAGGGCGAGCGCCTCGCCGCGGCCGGGAGGGCAGCGGACGCAGCAAGTCGAGCGGAATCCGCCCCGGGTGACGCAGCCTCCCCGCAGGCCACGGCGGCGACTCCCGACCCTTAGCCGCAGCAAGGGGATGGTCCCCGTGATCCGTCGGCGGGGGGCGGGGCGGTCAGCCGGGGAGGAGGCCGAGCATGCGGGCGTAGTTGTCGCCGAGGATGCCGTCCAGCTTGGGCTGGGGGATGGGGTCGCAGCCGACCCGGTCCGCGTGGTAGTTCACGGCCAGCAGCTTGTCCCGCAGCTTCACCGGGTCGTACAGGAACCCCGGGTAGTCGGTGCCGAAGAACAGCTTCTCCAGCGGCACGAAGGACGCCTCGGCGTGCACCAGGAACCGCAGCAGCTCCTCGCGTGGTCACGCTGGCGATGTGGTAGCTCAGCTCGGCGTAGAAGTTCGGGTGCTTGGTCAGCATGAACATGGCCTCGTCCACCCAGGGCAGCCCGCAGTGCGCGATCGTGAGCCGCAGGTCCCGGAAGTGCCGCCCGGCCGCGTCCAGCAGCGCCGGGCGGGCGTACTCCATCCGGGCGTCGATCCGGGTCGAGCCGGCCTGGTGCACCATCACCGGGATGCCGAGTTCCTCCGCCTTCGCGAACACCGGGAACGCGATCACCGGGTCGGCGGGGGACCAGTCCTGGTACATCGGGTACAGCTTGAGGCCGGTCAGGCCCAGGTCGACGCACGGCCCGCTCCAGCTCCCGCACCGCCGCCGCCGGGCCGCGGTAGGCCGGGTTGACCGAGGCGTAGCCGATGAAGGTGTCCGGCCGGGCCGCGGCGATCGCGGCGATGTAGTCGTTGCACTTCTCCGGGGTCGGCGGGCCGGGCACGCCGGTGATGCCGTAGGTGTCCACCGTGCCGATCAGCTCGCCGTCCAGGAACTGCGGCGACACGGCCAGGATCACGATCTTGTCGAAGCCGGGATGGTCGCGGACCGACTCGTCCGGCCCGATCACCGGGAAGCCCCTGCGGCTGTACCCGCTGGCCTCCCACTCCTGCTCGGTCGGCGGCCGGTGCGAGGGCAGCAGCCCCAGGCTCCGGTAGATGCACAGCGAACCCTCACGCCCGTACTCGGTCGTGAACTCCGCGTCCTCCGCCAGGCTCAGGATGTGCGTGTGCGCGTCGATCTGCATCAGGAACGGATCTTCTCCAGCGTGCGGGACCAGGAAGCCCGCGTTGGCCTCGGACAGGATCTGCGGCTCGTCCATGGTGAGCAGTTCGCCGCCCGCGCATCAGGATCTGGCCGTCCACGATCGTGGTGTCCACCGCGCTGCCGTTGGCGGAGAACACCAGGTGGGAGTAGATGTGCGCCTTGTCGCCCGGCATCAGCGGGGTGAACATCGAGTTGGCCGTGCCGACCAGGATCACGTCGGCCTTTGCCGCCGGGGGTGAGCTGGCCGGTGTCGTGCCGCAGCGCCGCGGACCCGTTGCGGGTGGCCATCCGGACCACGGCCGGGGCCTGCATCAGGCTGGCGTCCACCCGCTGGGCGCGGTGCATCAGCGAGGCGAACTTCATCACCTCGAAGGCGTCCCGGCTGTTGTTGCACTCGGCGGCGTCGTGGCCGAGGCCCACGTTGATCCCGGCGGCGAGCATCTCCGGCAGCCGGGCGATCCCGTTGCCGAGCTTGGCGTTCGAGCTGGGGTTGTGCGAGATGTGGGTGCCGGTCTCGCGCATCAGCGCGATCTCGGTGTCGGACAGCCACACGCAGTGGGCGGCCACGCAGTCCGGGCCGAGCAGCCCGGCGTCGTAGGCCACCTCGGTGGGCCGGCGGCCGAAACGTTCCACGGCGTTCTCCACCTCGGTCAGCGACTCGTTCAGGTGGATATGGATGCCGGTGCCGAGCTCGTCGGCCAGGGCCCGGGCGTCGCGGAGCAGTTCAGGGGAGGCCAGCGGCAGCCACTCGATGCCGACGTACACCTCGATCCGGCCGTCGCCGAGGCCGTGCACGGCGTCGTAGGCGTCTTTGTTGTCCTGCAGGGTGTCGAGGTTGTGCTCGGGCAGCGCCACGTCGTTGGACAGCACGGCCCGGATGCCGATGTCCTGCGCGGCCCGGCCGAGGTCCGGCAGCCGGCGGTACATGTCGTTGACCGTGGTGACCCCGCACTTGATCGACTCGAGGTAGCTCGCGGCCGCGGACCAGTAGGCCGCGTCGGCGTCCAGGGTGCGGATGAACGGGTACCAGCAGGCCTCGAGGTACTCCCACAGCGGCAGGTGGTCGCTGAAGCCCTTGGCGATGGCGGTGTGGTAGTGCAGGTCCACGAGGCCGGGCATGACGATCTTGCCGGACGCGTCGATGACCTGGTCACCGTCGGCGGGCGTCCCGGGGTAGGGCCCCTCGCCGACCGCGGCGATCCGGTCGCCGTCCAGCACCACGTGCCCGCCGAAGTGCACGTCGTCGGCGTCGTTGATGGTCAGCACCGTGCCGCCGGTGATGATGATCCTGCTCATGCCCGTGCTCCCATGTCCGCGTTCTCCCCGATCGTTGCTGCAGAGGATTGCTGCTGAGGTCAGTAGTCGATGGCCGCGACGATGCGCTGCAGGGCCTGGTTGGCCTGGGCCAGAACGGCCGCTTCGTCCACGGTGGTGACTTCCCGGCCGCGCATCAGGATCTGGCCGTCCACGATCGTGGTGTCCACCGCGCTGCCGTCCGCCGCGAACACCAGGTGGGAGTACAGCTGGGCCTGGTCGCCCGGCAGCAGCGGGGTGAACATCGCGCTGCGGGTCTCGACCAGGATCACGTCGGCCTTCTTGCCCGCGGACAGCTCGCCCGTCTCGTGGCCCAGCGCGGCCGCGCCGTTGCGGGTGGCCATCCGCACCACGTCCGGGGCTTGCAGCAGGCTGGCGTCGCCCCGGGAGGCCCGGTGCACCAGCGACGCGAACTTCATGACGTCGAACAGGTCGCAGCTGTTACTGGACTCCGCGGCGTCATGCCCGAGGCCCACGTTCAGGCCGGCGGCCAGCATCTCTGGCAGCCGGGCGATCCCGTTGCCGAGCTTGGCGTTGGAGCTGGGGTTGTGCGAGATGTGGGTGCCGGTCTCACGCATCAGCCCGATCTCATGGTCGGTGAGCCAGACGCAGTGCGCGGCCACGCAGTCCGGGCCGAGCAGCCCGGCGTCGTAGGCCACCTCGGTGGGCCGCCGGCCGAACCGCGCCCGGCTGTTCTCCACCTCGCCGAGCGACTCGTTCAGGTGCACGTGGATCCCGGTGCCCAGCTCGTCGGCCAGGGCCCGGGCGTCGCGCAGCAGCCCGGGGGAGGCCAGCGGCAGCCACTCGATGCCCACCCACACCTGCACCCGGCCGTCACCGAGCCCGTGCACCGCGCCGTAGGAGTCCCGGTTGTCCTGCAGCGTGTCCAGCTCGTGCTCGGGCAGCGCCACGTCGTTGGACAGCACGGCCCGGATGCCGATCTCCTCCGCGGCCCGGCCCAGGCTGCCGAGCTGCCGGTACATGTCGTTGACGGTGGTCACGCCGCACTTGATGGACTCCAGGTAGCTATTCAGTGCGGCCCAGTACGCGGTCTCCGGGTCCAGGGCCCGGATCGAGGGGTACCAGAACTGCTCCAGTGACTCCAGCAGCGGCAGGTGATCACAGAAGCCCTTGCCGATCGCCGTGTGGTAGTGCAGGTCCACCATCCCCGGCATGACGACCATGCCTGACGCGTCGATGACCTCGGCGCCCGGGGGAATCTCGCCGGGATAGGCGCCCGCGCCGACCGCGGTGATCCGGTCCGCGTCGATGACCACGTGGCCCGGGAAGTGCACGGTGCCGGCGTCGTCCACGGTGAGCACGGTGCCGCCCTGGATGACGATCATGCGGGTCCTCTCCTGGCCAGGCGTGCGCTCGCAGGCTTCACGGCATCGCCCTCTCGGCCGCCACACAGTCCGCAAACGCTCTTATCGTGGCCATCCGGTCCGTACCGAGCGGGAACACGGTCACCGAATCCACACCGAGCCCGGCCAGGTCACGCAGGTGCTGGCGGGCCTCGGCCCGGCCGCCGGCCAGCGCCATCCGCTTGACGAACGCCACCGGCAGGGCCTCCGCGGCCCGGGCCGCCTCCTGGAACTCGCCGCCGGCGTAGCTGGCCCGGACCTGGTCGATGGTCTCCTGCGGCAGGCCGGCCAGCCGGCAGTGCACCGGCGCGGTCTGCGGGAACCAGGCGGCGATGGTCCGGGCCGCGGCGATGGCTGCCTCCTCGTCCTCGTCGATGGCCCCGTAGGCGAACACCGTCACCGGTGGCCGCTCGCTGCAGGCCGGCTGCCTCGGCGCCGCGGTCGATGTGCTCCAGCGCGAACATGATCCCCTCCGGGTGCAACCCGGCCAGCAGGATGACCCCGTCCGCGACCCGCCCGGCGAGTTCGAGCGTGCGCGGGCCGGTGGCGGACACCCACACCGGGATCGGGGTGTCCGTCCCCGGCGGGAAGCGGTAGTGCGCGTCATGCAGTGCGAACCCGGGCTCGTCAGCCTCGACGGTCGCGCCGCTCCACAGCGCGCGGATGGCCGCGATGGAGGCCTCCAGCGTGGCCAGCCTGGCCGGTTTATAGCCGAGCGACAGCAGCGGCCGGTCACCCGCGCCGATGCCCAGGATGGCCCGCCCGCCGGAGATGTCGGCCAGGGTGGCCGCGGCCACCGCGGTAACCGCGGGATGGCGGGTCACCGGGTTGGTGACCGCGGTGCCGATCATCATCCGGGACGTCTGCCGGGCCGCGAGCGTGAGATAGGCCCAGCAGTTGCGGGAGTGCAGCGAGGAGTCGGTCAGCCAGAAGTTGTCGTAGCCGAGGGCCTCGATCTCCGTCACCATCTCCTCGAAGTCGGCGGGCGGGTCTACGCCCTGCAGGGTCACTCCGGTGCGCACCGTGGTCACCACTCCTGTTCGTCCAGTCGGGCGACCGTGGCCGCCAGGGCCGCCAGGCCGGCGGCCACCGGGCCGGCGTCGATCCACTCGTGCTCGGTGTGGGTGCCCTCACCGGTGGTGATGCCGAGGGTCAGCGCAGGGATGCCGCGGGGGTAGGCCGCGTTGGCGTCGGTGCTGGCGGCGGTGAGCCGGGGCGTGATCCCCGCCTCCCGCAGCACCCGCGCGGCCAGGGTAGCCAGCGGGTGATCCGGGTTCAGCTGGCCAGCGGGCCGTTCGCCGATCGTGTGCACCGAGACGGCGAGCGGCATGGCCGGGTCGTCCAGCACGGCCCGGGCGGCCGCGCGCAGCGCGTCCAGGGCCGCGGGGTCGCCGCTACGCAGGTCGATCAGGAACTCGGCGCGCTGGGCGCGTGAGTTGACCGACTCGCCGCCCTCGATCAGCCCCACGTTCACGGTGGTCTTGGAGTTGCTGGGCTGGCCCGGGCCGGGCCGGGCCGGGCCTGGGTGGGCCGGGCCTGGGTGGGCCGGGTCTGGGTGGGCCAGGCTGGCGAGCGCGGTGATCAGGCGGGCCGCTTCGTGTACCGCGCTGGGCTGGCCGGCCTCCTCCCAGGCGTGCCCGCCCGGGCCGCTGACCGTGACCCGCCAGCGGGTCGAGCCGACGCCGGTCACGTTCACCCGGCCCAGGTAGTTGCCTTCCAGCGCGATGAGCGCGCGGACCGGGCCCGGCGGGTCGTCGAGCAGGGCCCGGACGCCGGCCAGGTTGCCGAGGCCCTCCTCGCCGGTGGTGGCCACGATCCAGACCGGGTACCGGAGGTCCCCGGGCAGCAGCGCGTCCAGGGCGCCGAGCGCGCAGACCGCGACCGTGTTGTCGCCCACCCCGGGCCCGGACAGGCGCCCGCCGTGGCGCACCACGGCGTGGGTGATCTCGGGCCCGAACACGGTGTCCAGGTGGGCGCACAGCAGGATCGCGGGCCGCCCCGGGTCCCCGGGGCGGAGCCGGGCTCGGACGTTGCCCGCGGCGTCGACGGCGACTGCGTCCAGCCCGTCCGCCGACCACCAGTCGCGGACCACCTCGGCCCGCTGCTGTTCGTGCCGGGTCGGCGCCGGGATGCCGCACAGCGCGATGGTCCGGTCCAGGACCTCCCGGGCCAGCTCGCCCATTCCTGGCTGGCCCGTGCCCGGCTGGTCCGGGCGGGCGACGCTCATCCGGCCACGATCCCGCGAGTGGCCAGGTCGGCGATCTCGGCCGCGCCGAGCCCGGCTTCGCCGAGGACCTCCGCGGTGTGCTGGCCGAGGGCGGGCGCGCCGCGAGAGTAGCCGAGGGTCCCGCCGGCCGAGCCGGAGGAGCTGGCCCCGCAAGCCCGGTCCACCCCATCACCCCTATCACTCCCACCAGTCCCACCAGCACCACCCGTCCCAGCAGCACCGTCAACAGGGCCGCGGGCCGGCGGGCTCGTCAGGGCCGGTCGTCACCGAGAGCGGCGGACGGACCGTTTGATAGCCGTAGCCGTCCGGGGTGCGGGCGGCCTGGCGGATCTGGAGGGCCTCAGCTTGCGCCGAGGCCAGCGCGGCGGCGGGCGGGAGGACGGGGGAGGCGGGGATCCCCGCGCCGTCCAGGGCCTGCTGCCAGTGTCCGGCGCTCTCCCGCGTCAGGACCCGCTCGATCTCGGCGGTCAGCTCGGCGCGGTGCCGCAGCCGGTCCACGTTGGTGGCGAAGCGCGGGTCGGCGGCCCAGTCTGGCCGGCCCAGCACGTCGCACAGCTTGAGCCAGAGCGGCTCGCTGCCCGCCCCGGCCAGCGCGAGGGACCCGTCCCGGCAGCGGAACACGCCGTAGGGCGCGAACTGGGGGGAGTCGTTGCCGAGCAGGCCAGGCGAGGTGCCGGTCTCCAGGATGTCGGCGGCATAGCTGGTGAAGCAGCTCAGCGCGAACTCCAGCAGCGACGAGCTCACCGTGCGGCCGAGCCCGTCGGCGGCCCGGGCGAACAGCGCCGCGATGATGGCGGTCGCCGCGCTCATCCCGGACCCGATGTCCAGCACCGGCGCGCCGACCTTGACCGGGCCGCCCGCCTGGTTGCCGGTGACCGCCATGATCCCGCCGGCCGCCTGGAGGATCAGGTCGAACCCGCCGCGGGCCGCGTCCGGGCCGGTCTGGCCGAACCCGGAGATCGAGGCGTACACCAGCCGCGGGTTGAGGGCGTGCAGCCGGTCCGGGCCGAGCCCGGCCCGTTCCAGCGACCCGGGGCGGGCGTTCTCGACGAACACGTCGCTGGCCCGGGCCAGCGTGCGGACCAGCCCGGTGCCGTCCGGCGCGGTCAGGTCGATGGCGATGCTCCGCTTGCCGGTGTTCAGCGAGGCGAACAGGCCGCTGAGGCTGCCCACCCGGACCGCGCCCTGGGTCCGGTAGGGGTCGCCGCCGGGCAGCCCCTCGACCTTGATCACGTCCGCGCCGAGCGCGTCCAGCACCATCGTGCAGTAGGCGCCGGACACGAAGCGGGTCAGGTCCAGCACCCGGATCCCGGCCAGTGGTTTGCCCGCGGGCGGATTCACCACGGGGCAGGTTCCCGGTGCTCGCCGAACTCGGCCCGGAGCACGCCGGTGATCTCGCCCACGGTGCAGCCGGCCCGGGCCGCGTCGAGGAAAGCGGGCATGCTGTTCGCGCCCGCCGTCACCGTCTCCCTGAGCTGGGTGAGCGCGCGGGCGGCCGGGGCGGCGTCCCGCCCGGCCAGCCGGCTGGCCAGCCGGGCCCGCTGGCCGTCCGCGGCGGCGGAGTCCACCTCGAACAGCCGCGGCGGACGGTCCTCACCGCCGCCGGTGAACTGGTTGACGCCGACCTTGACCCGCGCCCCCGACTGCACCTCCAGTTCGCGTGCGGTAGGCGGCCTCGGCGATCCAGCGTTGCGGGACACCCTGCTCGAGCAGGTGCACGTAACCGCCGCCCGCGTCCACTTCCTGGACCAGGGCCTGGCGCCCGGGTCTGCAGCTCGCTGGTCAGCGACTCCACGAAGTACGAACCCGCCAGCGGGTCCACGGTCCTGGTCACCCCGGATTCGTGGGCGATGATCTGCTGGGTGCGCAAGGCCAGCCGGACCGACTCCTCGGTGGGGATCTCCAGCGCCTCGTCGTAGCCCATCACGTGGATGGACTGGGCGCCGCCCAGGACCGCGGCCAGGCACTGCAGGGTCGAGCGGACCACGTTGTTGAGCGGCTGCTGGGCGGTCAGGGTGGCACCCGAGCAGCCGGAGAAGAAGCGCAGCCGGCCCGAGTGCGGGTTAGCGGCGCCGAAGCGCTTCGTGGCTATCTCATGCCACAGGGCGCGGGCCGCGCGCACCTTGGCCGCCTCCTCGAACAGGTCCAGCTGGCTGGAGAAATGGAACGACAGCCGCGGCGCGAACGAGTCGAAGGCCAGGCCCCGGGCGGTGAAGTGCTCGGCGTAGGCGATGGCCGCGGCCATGCTCAGCCCGATCTCCTGGACGGCGTCGCAGCCCGCCTCGCGGGCGTGGTACCCGGTGATCGAGATGGGGTTGAAGCGGGGCAGCTCACGGGCGCAGTACTCGACCACGTCGCCCGCCAGCTGGAGCGAGGGCTGCGGCGGGAACACATACAGCTTGCGGGCCAGGAATTCCTTGAGGATGTCGTTCTGCAGCGTGCCCGCCAGCCGGGCCGGGGTCACCCCGCGCCGCTCCGCGGCCACGATGTAGAAGGCCAGGATGATCGGGGCGGTCGCGTTGATGGTGAAGTTGACCGACAGGTCCTCCAGCGGCAGGCCGTCGAATACGGCGGCCATGTCGTCCGCGGTGTCGATGGCCACGCCCACCCGGCCGACCTCGAGGCTGGCCAGCTCGTGCGAGGAGTCGTACCCCAGCTGGGTCGGCAGGTCGAAGGCGACCGACAGCGCGGTCTGGCCCTGGCTGAGCAGGTAGCGGAAGCGGGCGTTAGTGTCCTCGGCCGAGCCGAACCCGGCGTACTGCCGCATGGTCCACAGCCGCTCGCGGTACATCGACGCGTACGGGCCACGGATGTACGGCGGCTCGCCCGGCTCGCCCAGCGGCGGGCCGGGTTCCTCCGGCGGCCCGTACCAGGGGTCGACCGGGATGCCCGAATCGGTGGTGATCACTGGCCGCCACCGTCCGGGGTCCCGCCGTCCAGGGCCCCGCCGTGCAGGGCCATCACGCCCGCGACGACGTCCCCGATCGGCGTGCCCACGCCGTAGACGGCCCGCACCCCCAGGCCGGTAAGGGCCGGGATGTCCTGGGCCGGGATCGTGCCCCCGACCACCAGCGGGATGTCCTCCACCCCCGCCGCCTGCTGGGCCGCGCGGATCTGGCGGGCCAGCGGGATGTGCACGCCGGACAGGACCGAGATCCCGATCACGTCGGCGTCCTCGGCCCGGGCCGCGGCGACGATCTGCCCGGGGGTCTGGCGCAGCCCGAGGTAGATGACCTCGGCGCCGGCGTCTCGCAGCGCCATCGCGACCACCTTGACGCCGCGGTCGTGGCCATCCAATCCTGGCTTCGCCAGCACGACTCTCATGCGCCTTCCGCTTCCTCTGGCTTCTTCCCGGCCGCGGACTCCACCAGCACCACCCGCACGCCGGTCAGTCCCCGGCCCGGGCCAGAGCGAGGGCGGCGAAGCTGGCGTAGACCTGGGTGGCCTCGATGATGTCGGCCACGCTCAGGTGCTCGTCCGGGCAGTACACCGGCTCGCCGCCGGGCCCGAAGATGACCGTCGGCACCTTCGCGCCGAAGCTGGCCGTGTCACCCAGCCAGCCCGCCGCCTGGAGCGCAGGCTCGGCGGATCGCCGGCCCGGCCCTTCTGCGGGTGCAGCCGCCGGGGGCAGAGCCGCAGGGAGCGGGGCCGCTGCTGGCGGGGCCGCCGTCGGCGGCTGGGCGCGGACCGCGCGGACCGCGTCGCGCATGTGCCGGACGACCTCATCGTCCGGTCCGGCCAGGTAGCCGTCCTTGACGTCGGCCAGCACGACCTCGGCCCGCAGCCGCGGGTCGCGCTCCGCGGCCCGGCCCAGGCAGCGGTCCACCTCGGCCCGCACCTCCGCCACGCTGACGCCGGGCTGCGGGCGGCAGTCCACCCGGATCACGCACTCGTCGGGGATCATCGACGGGCCGCCAGGCGCCAGGCCACCGTAGACGCGGCCAGGGACCATGAACGTCTCCGGCCCGAACAGGTCACGGACCCAGTCCTCCAGCTCCGGCAGGAAGCGGGAGGCCTCCAGCTCGAGGATGGCGTGCGCGGCCAGCGCGTTGGCGTTGACGGCCAGTGGCTTGTGGCAGGTGTGCGCCGACTTGCCCAGCAGCGTGACGTCGAAGTAGTACCGGCCGCGGTGGCCGAGGAAGATCTCGTTGTCGGACAGCTCGCCTAGCACCGCCATGTCGGCCGGGTAGCCGTCGAAGTAGGCGATGGAGCCGAGCTGGTCGCCCATGTGGTCGGCGACCGCGGCCATCGCCACCGTGCCGGCCAGCTCCACCCCGCTGTCCCGCAGCGCTTCCATGGCGACGATCTCGCAGGCCAGTGCGGCCTTCATGTCCATGATCCCGTGGCCATAGATGCTCCCGCCGAGCAGCTCACCCGAGAAGGGCGTGGTCGCGGTCCAGCCGTGTGACACCGGCTTGGTGTCCAGGTGACCGGTGAGCACGATCCGGGGGCCGGTCGCCGAAGGACAGCTCGCCCAGTGCGTTCGGCCGGCCGGGCAGCACCGGCTGGAGGCTGGCCGCCTCGAACCCGGATTCCGCCATCACCGACTGCAGGAACCCGGCCAGGTCGCCTTCCTCGCCGAGCACGCTCGGAATGCGGCACACCTGCTGGACCAGTTCGATGAGCCGCTGAGTGTCCACCGCGGCGCAGGCGCGGGCGCTGAGCTGTTCCGGAGTCGGCACGTACATCCCCACTCGTTGGCGTGGAAATAAGATCTCAGATCTTATGCTCGGCCAAGTTTAGGCTCGGGCCCGCACCGCTGGCAAGTAGCTCAGCCTGGCCCGTTGCCCTGCTTCCGGGACGTCCGCAGGCCCGTGGCCGGGCCCGGAATCCGGGGCCGCCGGGCGGCATCCGGGCCGGTGACGGCGCGGGACGCCGGGGAAAGCAAAGATATAAGATCTACGGCCGCATCACCGGGCGAGCTGACGGCGAAATGTGCATTTTACCGGGAGCAACATCGCCTTCATCTGGCCCGGTCGCGGGTGATCCCCGCAGCCCAGCCGAGACCCTTGACGCTCTCCGAGCTCGTGTGCTTCAGTGCAGATCTCAGATCTCATACAGATCTGACCCTGCCGTCTCTTCGTACAGGAGCTCGCACGTGGCCGCCGCCCTGGAGCCTGTTGAGCAGTTCCTGCAGCGCCCGCGCGGGCTGGTGATCGGCGGGACCGAGCGCCCGGCGGACTCCGGTCAGTGGTTCGAGGTGCAGAACCCCGCCACCGGGCAGCACCTCGCCACGGTCGCCGAAGCCGGGCCGCCGGATGTGGACGCCGCGGTCAGGGCGGCGCGGGCGGCGCTGGGCCCCTGGTCGGCCGAGGCCCCGGCCCGGCGCGCCGAGCTGCTCTGGGAACTTGGCCGCCGGATCGAGGCCCTGGCCGAGGAGTTCGCCCGGCTGGAGGCGCTGGACAACGGCAAGCCGACCAGCGAGTCCCTCGCGGTGGACGTGCCGCTGTGTGCCGGGCTGTTCCGCTACTACGCCGGCTGGGCCACGAAGATCGAGGGCGAGACCATCACCCCGGCCAGCGGCGCGGCGTTCCACGTCTATACCCGGCGGGAGCCGGTCGGCGTGGTCGCGGCGATCATCCCGTGGAACTTCCCGCTGCTGATGTGCGGCTACAAGCTCGGCCCGGCGCTGGCCGCCGGGAACACGGTGGTGCTCAAGCCCGCCGAGCAGACCCCGCTGTCGGCGCTCCGGCTGGCCCAGCTCATCGAGGAGGTCGGGTTCCCGCCCGGCGTGGTCAACGTGATCCCCGGGTTCGGGCCGACGGCCGGGGCGCCGCTGGCCGCCCATCCGGACGTGGACAAGGTGACGTTCACCGGCGAGACCGGGACGGGCCAGCAGATCCTCGACGCGGCCAAGGGCAACATGAAGCGGCTCTCGCTGGAACTGGGGGGCAAGTCACCGAGCCTGGTGTTCGCGGACGCGGACCTCGACGCGGCCGTGGAAGGCACGTTCGGCGCGGTCTACTTCAACCAGGGGCAGTGCTGCATCGCCGGCGCCCGGGTCTACGTGCAGGACTCGGTGCACGACGAGTTCCTGGCCCGGCTGGCCGCCAAGGTCCGCGCGGTCCGGCTCGGCGACGGCCTCGACCCGCAGACGACGATGGGCCCGCTGGTCAGCGCCGAGCAGCGGGACCGGGTGCTGTCGCTGGTCCGTTCCGGCCTGGACGACGGCGCCACCGCCCTGGTCGGCGGCACGCCGGTGACCGACCCGGCCCTGGACGGCGGCTTCTACGTGACCCCGACCATCCTGACCGGGGTCACCCCGGACATGCGGGTGATGCGCGAGGAGATCTTCGGGCCGGTGGCCATGGTGTCCTCCTTCGCCACCGAGGAGGAGGCGGTCGCGGCGGCGAACGACACCGCGTTCGGGCTCGCCTCGGGCGTGTGGACCCGGGACATCAAGCGCGGGCACCGGGTGGCCGCCGCCATCCGGGCGGGCGTGGTCTGGGTCAACACCTACGGATGGTTCGACGTCGCGGTGCCCTACGGCGGATTCAGGATGAGCGGGTTCGGCAAGGAACTCGGCCGCGAGGCGCTGGATGCCTACCTGCAGACCAAGACCGTGTGGATCGATCTGTCGTGAGGGAAACGGATTCGTCGTGAGGGGACCAGCATGACTTCGGCAGCGGTGAACGGGGCGCAGACTCTGGCCCGGCCGGGCTGGACCGGACGGCTGTGGGCCGAGATCGCGGGCACGTACGCGGCGATCCTGGAGCATCCGTTCATCCAGGGCCTGACCGCCGGCGACCTGCCGCCGGAGGCGTTTCTCTACTACATCTCGCAGGACGACCACTACGTCCACGAGTTCGTCCGGGCGGTCGGCCTGGTGGGGGTGAAGGCACCGGGCGCCGACGCGGCCCGGGTGCTCACCCGGCACGCCGCCAACGGGCTGGCCGCCGAGGCCACGCTGCACCACGAGCTGGTCACTGACCTGGGCGGCGACCCGGCCGTGCTGGCCCAGGTCCAGCCGGGCCCGACCACCCAGGCCTACACGAGCTACGTGCTCGCGTCGGTGTTCCGGGGCGGGTTCGCCGAAGGCCTGGCCGCAGTGCTGCCGTGCCTCTGGATCTACGGCGAGGTGGGCCGCCACCTGCACGAGCAGGGTTCGCCCAACCCGGTGTACCAGCGCTGGATCGACACCTACGCCGGGCCGGAGTACGCGGGCGAGGTGGCCGAGGTGCTCGAGCTCGCCGACCAGGCCGGCCACGACCTGCCCGCCGGGCAGGAGGAGCGGGCCCGGGCTCATTTCGCCACCGGGGCCCGCTACGAGTGGATGTTCTGGGACGCGGCCTGGCGCCGCGAAACCTGGCCCGTCTGATGGCAGCACGCTGACGTTTCCCCGCGAATCGTGCGCTTTTCCGGGGTGTTTGGGCCGATTCGGCGCACGGTCCGCGGGAAACGTAAACGGGAGGGGCCAGTGTGACTGGCGGATCCTGAAGCTCGGCGTGGGATCAGGCTGCTGGGGGAGGTAGCCGGGCCGGGAGGGCCGGGCCGGACAGACCGTTTGCGTTAGAGCGTGCTCTAACGTCTAGGGTCACCAGGGTGACGGGCTGGACCACTCGGGAGACGGCGGAGAAGTGCGGGCTGTCCCAGCACACGCTGCGCTGGTATGAGCGCATCGGCCTGCTGGACCGGGTCGCCCGGACCGCCGATGGCCGCCGCCGCTACAGCGATGCCAACCTGGACTGGATCCTGCTGCTCAGCAGGCTGCGGGCCACCGGGATGCCGGTACGCGCCATGCTCCGCTACGCGGAGCTGGTCCGGTCCGGGGCGCAGGAGCAGGAGCGGCTGGCCCTGCTGGAGAGGCACCGTGAGCACGTCCGCCAGGCCCTGCGCCAGCAGCAGGAGTGCCTGGAACTGCTCGATCACAAGATCGCGACCTACGAGAGCTGCGTCCTCGCAGCGAATTCAGGAACAGGACAGGAGTAACGTGCGCAACGTTTCACTGGGTGGCCTGACCGTCTCGGCCCAGGGCCTGGGCTGCATGGGCATGAGCGAGTGGTACGGCCAGGCCGACTGGGACGAGTCGATCGCGACCATCCACCGGGCGCTCGACCTCGGCGTGACCTTCATCGATACGGCCGACGTCTACGGCGCGGGCCACAACGAGGTCCTCGTGGGCCGGGCCCTGGCGGGCCGGCGCGAGGGTGTCCAGCTCGCGACCAAGTTCGGCATCGACCGCTCGGGTGGCGACGAGAAGCGCGTCATCCGCGGTGAGCGGGGCTACGTCAAGCGGGCCTGCGAGTCGTCGCTGACCCGGCTGGGCGTGGACGTGATCGACCTGTACTACCTGCACCGCCCGCCGCAGACCGCGGAGATCGAGGAGACCGTCGGCGCCATGGCCGAGCTGGTCGCCGAGGGCAAGGTCCGCTACCTCGGCCTGTCCGAGGTGGACAGCGCGCTACTCCGCCGGGCCTACGCGGTGCACCCCATCGCGGCCGTGCAGAGCGAGTACTCGCTCTGGGCCCGGGACCCGGAGACCACCGTCCTGGACGCACTGCGCGAGCTGGGTGCCGGCCTGGTGCCGTATTCGCCGCTGGGCCGGGGCTTCCTGACCGGCACCGTCAACGTGGCGACCCTGGACGCGAAGGACTTCCGCACCCGTAACCCGCGATTCACCGGGGAGGCCGGGCAGGCCAACCAGGCCATCGCGGACGCGGTCCGGGGCGTGGCTGAGGCTAAGGGCGTGACCCCGGCGCAGGTGGCGCTGGCCTGGGTGTACGCGCAGCAGGAGCGGCTCGGGGTCCCGGTCGCGCCGATTCCCGGCACCAAGCGGGTGAAGTGGCTGGAGCAGAACGTCGCCGCGCTGGACGTCACGCTCAGCGACACCGAGCTGGCCGTGCTGGACCCGCTGGGCGCGCAGGTCGCCGGCGCCCGCTACTGACGGGGGCTCACGCGCCCGGCGGATCGCCGACCCGGAGCACCAGCATGGTCAGGTCGTCGAGCAGCACCCCGGCGCAGAAGTCCAGCACCAGCCGGCGCATGCCGGAGACGATGTCCGCGGGCGGCTTCCCGGCCAGCGTGGACAGGCCGTCCGCGAGGCTGCCCTCGAAGTAGGCCTGCTCCGGGCTGCGGGCGTCGGTCAGCCCGTCGGTGCAGAAGAACAGGACGTCGCCGGTGGCCAGCTCCAGCTCGTGGGTCACCGGCTCGGCGTCGGGGAAGATCCCGAGCGGCAGCCCGCCGCCCGCGAGGACCTGGGCTCGGCCGTCCGGCCGGACCAGCACCGGGGCCGGGATGCCCCGCGCTGCCCAGCACGGCTTCCAGGCGGCGGCCGCTCCAGCTGAGGTGGGTGGTGCTGGCGGTCACGAAGCGGCTGCCGAACTCCTCGGCCAGCATGATCTCGTTGGCGTCGCGGAGGACCTTGGCCGGGTCGGCGTTCCAGTGCGCGAGGACCCGGATCGCGTGCCGGGCCACGGCGGTGACCGAGGCGGCGTCCTCACCCTTCCCGCACACGTCGCCGATGGCCACGCCCCAGCCGGCCGGGGTCGGGTGCACGTCGTAGAAGTCGCCGCCGACCGCCCGGCCCCGGGTCGGGGCCATGTGCGCGGACGCGATCTCGACCCCCGGCACGGCCCGCAGGACCGGCGGGATGAGGCTGGCCTGGAGCGCCTCGGCGGTCTCGGTACGATTGCGCAGCATCCCCCGCACCGTCATGGCCAGCGCCAGCTGCTCGGCGATCTCCTCCACCAGGCCCACGTCGGCCAGGCTGAAGTACCCGCGGGCCGGGTCCCGGGCCAGGGTGAGCACGCCGTGCGTCTGCTCGCTGTCCGCCACCGGCACGCTGAGCAGCGACGAGGTGCCCAGCAGGGCCAGCAGCGGCACGCCGCCCGGCCCCGCGCCGAGGATGTCGTTGTCCTCGGCGTGCGTCACCAGCAGCGTGCTGCCCGACTCGCGGACCTGGCGCCGGCAGCGACCCCGGCTCCGGGTTCACCGCCGCTATCGCCTGCGTCAGCGGCCCGGACTCGTGCTTATCCGGCCCGGTGACGTAGTGGCGCCGGAGCAGCCCGCTCCGGTCCATGTCCACGATCACCCACGCGCCCAGCGCCTCGGACAGCAGCCGGGCGCACCGCTGCAGGGTGACGGACTCGCTGAACGTGACGTTCTCCAGCAGCAGCCGGCTGGCCGTGGTGGCCAGGTCCAGCCGCCGGGTCATCACCGTCACCACGGGATCGGGCGGGCCTGGCCCAGCCAGGGAAAGGGGAGCCGCGCCGGCCGCCGGGCTCCCGGCCCCCGCCGCCGGCCGCTCCCGGGCCGCGACCAGCAGCCAGTCGTCCCCGCCGCGCACGCTGACCGGCCGCACGTCCAGCACGCAGCTGATCCGGCCCCTGGCCGTCAGCAGCTGGCAGTCCAGCTGCCGGCCGCCCTCGGTGCGGGCGGCCGCGGCCAGCAGCGAACGGACCGCCGGCCGCCCGGCCGGTTCGACGAGCGCGCTGAACGGCTTCCCGGTCGGATAGCCGCGGGCCGCCCCGAGCAGCGCGCTCGCGGCCGGGTTGGCGCGGCGCACGGTGCCGTCCTGGCCCAGCACGAACAGCGGCCGCCGGCACCTCCTGGAACACGGCGTGCAGCAGGCGGCGCTCGGCGTGCACGGAGCCCGCCGCCCGCTCATCCTTGGCCGCCGCGGGGGGCTGGGCCTGCGCCATGCCCAGCGCGTCGATCGCGCCGTCCAGCTCGGCCAGGGCCGCGTCGAGCAGCGGCCGAAGGTCCGCCCCGGGCATCGTGGCGGTCTGCTGCAGGGCCTCGTGGCGGGCGCGCAGCTCCGCCACGCCGTCGCCGGGCGGCTGGCGGTCAGGGACGTCTGGCACGGTACGAACCCAATCTGCGCGGGTGACCAACCACGTTAACGCCTGGCCCGGGGTGCCTCGCCGGACCGCCCGGACCGGCGCGCCTGCCCGGACCGCCCCGCCGGCTCCCCGGACCGCTTAGCTTCCCCAGACCCTTTAGTGTCCCCGGGCCGCTTCGCCTGCCCGGACCTGGATGCGTCCCCAGACCGGGGGGCCTGCCCGGGCCGTCCGCCCCGGGCGCCGATGATCGTCGTGGCCACCTCCGTGGTCCGCATGTTGTTCCGCTGCGAGACCTGGCGCATCCGGTCCAGGGCCTCATCGGCGCTGCAGCCGAGCGCGTGCATGAGAATGCCCTTGGCCTGGTCGACCAGGGAGCGGGAGTCCGCGGCGTCGCGCAACTGGACCGCCGTGCGCTGCGCCTCGTCGTAATCGGATACCGCGGCCAGGGCCGCCCCGCCGAACGCCACCAGCAGCTCGGCCAGCGGGATCTGGGCGGTGTCCATCACCCCCGGCCGCGCCGCGAACAGGGACAGGGTGAAGGAGTCCGGGGCGCCGCGGTAGGCGAGCGTGAACGAGGACCGCACCCCCAGGCTGAGGGCCGCCGCCGAGTACTCCGGCCACTGCTCGTCGGCCAGGGTGTCGTCGCAGCTGGACCGGGTCCCCGCTGGCCAGCGCGTCCAGGATGGGCCCGCGCCCGGCACGGAGCTGGACCCAGATCAGCGCGGGCGGCTCCGGATGGCTCGACGTCACCACGGCCGGCTCACCGTCGCGCCACAGCGCCGCTGTAGCCGCCGAGCAGCCGTTTACCTGCTGCACCGCGAGGCCGGCCAGCCGGCGCAGCGAGCTGGGCTCGGACGCCGCCGCCGTCGCCAGCAGGCTGGCCGCGCCGACCGCCAGATCCGAGCTGACTCATCATCCGCCTTCCGCCAGCTGCATGCTAATCGGCGACGGCGGCCTCCTGCGGCCGTGGACTCCCCGGGGGGTCAGCGGCCGTGCCGTCACCGGCCACCTGATCGCCTGCGGCCTGCTCCTCGGCCGCGATGGCCAGCTCGACCGTGTCGTAGAGCGGCAGCCGGTCAGCCAGCCCGGTGATCCACAGGCTCTTCGTGTACCGGTAACGTGCCCCGGCCAGGATCAGCGTCCCGCCCTCGGCCTTGAGCTTCTTCCAGTGCCCCACGATGACGGCGAGGGCGCTGGTGTCCATGAAGTCGACCCCGGCCAGGTCGAGGATGATCCGCTTGCTCGCCGCGCGGGCCTGCTTCAGGCAGTCGTCAAATCGGCCGCTGTTCACGATGTCAAGATCACCGCGAATGGTGACGACCGTGACGCTGCCGTGTTGCTCTGCTGACAGCCAGAGCCCCTCGCGTCCTTCCACGCTGCTCCCCGCCCCCTGCGAACTCAGGTTAGGACTGGGAAGGTACACCTGCGATCGTAACCCGGCGCCATGCTTCTGCACATGAGCCGCATACCTGAGATTTGCGAGGGCAGATAGCAGCGCGTGCAAGGTAATGTTCGCTGCAGTAACGCGGCCCCGGCTCACCGGTGCCGCCGGGAAGTATGCCGGTCTCGGCCGCCCCCGCCATCCGCGGCCGCCTGCTAAAGCGCGCTAGGCGGCTGGGCATGGGGGTGGACGTGGCGGACGCGGTGGCCGTCGGCGACGGCTTCCTCCATCGTGCCCTCCTGTACCGGGGTGCCGCCGAATTCCGCGCGGCCGTCGAGAGATGCGTGCGCGGCGGCCTGAACCGGGCCGAGCCGGTGCTGATCGCCACCCCGCCCGGCAAGGTGAGCTGGCTGCGCCGCGAGTTCAGCGGGGAATCCGCCGGGGTGGCCTTCACCGACATGACCGAGCTGGGCCGCAACCCGGCCCGGATCATCCCGGCCATCCGCACGTTCATGGACCGTCATCCCGGGCGGCGCATCCGGTGTGTCGGTGAGCCTGTCTGGCCGGAGCGCTCCGTCGCCGAGCTGCGCGAGGCCGCCCGCTACGAGGCCCTGGTCAACACGGCGTTCTCCGGGACCCCGGCCACCATGATGTGCCTGTACGACAGCGCGGGACTCACCACCTCGATCCTGGATGACGCCGGCTGCACCCACCCGTCCCTGTTCCGCCACGGGTAGGAGCAGGACCAGCTCCGGCTATCTCGGCCCGGACGGGCTGCCGCCCGGCTGCGACCATCCGCTGGCCCGCCCGCCGGCCACCGCGGAACGCCTCACCTACCAGCGTGACCTGCGGCCGGTGCGCAGCCTGGTGGCCCGGTGCGCGCGCAGCGCCCGGCTGCCCGGCCGGCGCATCACCGACCTGGTGCTGGCGGCCAGTGAGGTCGCGGCGAACACGCTGCGGCACACCAAGGCGGGCGGGACCGTGCACCTGTGGCACGACGCGGACGAAGTCCTCTGCCAGATCACCGACAGCGGCGTCATCGCCGACCGGATGGCCGGTTACCGGGTTCCCGCCGATGACCTGCCCGGCGGCAAGGGCCTGTGGCTGGTGAACCAGGTGTGCGACCTGGTCGAAATGCGCAGCACCACGGACGGCACCACGATCTGCCTGCACATGAGGCTGCGGTAAGTTGCGGGGATGCCGGTGATTGGGCTTATTGCGGTGACCGGCGGAGGCCGCGCCGACGCGGAACGGCTGGCCGCGGCCTGGCCCGGGCAGACCCGCAGTTACGACGGCCCGGCCCGGCAGGCGCTGGCGCGGGCCTGGGCCCAGTGCGACGGTCTGGTGTGCTTTCTCGCGGTCGGCGCCACGGTGCGGCTGATCGCCCCGCTGCTGAACAGCAAGTGGACCGACCCCGCTGTCGTGTGCGTGGACGAATCAGGGCGCCGGGCGGTCGCGGTCGTCGGCGGCCACGCGGCAGGCGCGAACGCGCTGGCCACCCGGGTCGCCGAGGTGTTCGGGGCGGACGCGGTGATCACGACGGCCACCGACGCGGTGAGCCTGCCCGGGCTGGACACGCTGGGCTGGCCGACCGAGGGCGCCATCGGCACGGTCAGCCGGGCCCTGCTGGACGGTGAGCGGGTCCGGCTCGAGTCGGCGGAGACCTGGCCGCTGCCGCCGCTCCCGGCCAGCGTGGGCAGCACGGGGGAGTACCGGATCCTGATCAGCGACCGGGTCGCGGCGGGTGACTCCGCGGACCGCGGTGCTGCGGCCCGCCGTCGCTGGTGGTCGGGGCGCACCTGGCCGGGCTGGCGGCCGGCTACGAGGCGGCCGCGGATGAGGTACTGCGGCTGGCGGACCGGGCGCTGGGCGAGGCCGGGCTGTCCGCGGCCAGCGTGTCCACCCTGGCCACGATGAGCGAGGACGGGGACACGGTGCCGGGGATCGCCGCAGCGGCCCGGGAACGCGGCTGGCCGCTGGTGAACTACCCGGCTGGGGAGCTGGCCAGGCCGCGAGGCGCAGGGCGGGGGCGTGGCCGCCCCGGCCAGGCTGAGCGTGGCCGAGGCGGCCGCGCTGGCTGGCGCCGCGGAGCTGGTGGTGCCCGAGCGCGGGTCCGGGAACGCGAGCGTGGCGATCGCCCGGATCCGGCCCCGCGGCCGGCTCGCCCTGGTCGGCGCGGGACCCGGCCCCCGCGACCTGCTCACGCCGCGCGCGACCAGCGAGCTGCGCCGGGCCTCGGTGGTCGCCGGGCCCGGGGCCGTCCTGGAGCAGGTGGCTGACCTGCTCCGCACCGGGACCCGGGTGATCCGCGCCGAGCCGGGGGAGGAGGAGGCGCGGGGCCGGGAGGCGGTCCAGCAGGCCCGGCAGGGTCACGCGGCCGCGGTGGTGTTCCCGGCCGATCCCGGCCTGCACCCGCTGGCCGCCCTGCTCCAGGAACTCGCCGGGGACGAGGCCGACGTGGTGCAGGTCCCGGGCGTCGTCTCCAGCTGATCCGCGGACCCAGCCGCCGGCGCGGTCCGTGTCAGTTGCCCTCGGCGTTCTGGGCGGCCGGGTCGTCACCGACGATGATGCCGCCGCCGCGCCGCCAGCTCAGGTAGCGGGACGACAGGTTGATCAGCGCGTTGATCCGGTTCCGGCCGCCCAGCAGCGTGACCAGGTGCAGCGCCAGCCAGGCCAGCCAGGCGATGGTGCCGCGGAACCGTATCCCGTGGTTGAGCTGGACCACGGCCGAGCGGCTGCCGATGGTGGCCATGGTGCCCTTGTCGTGGTAGCTGAACGGGACGGTGTCCTGCCCGGCCTCCAGCCGCCGGATCTGGACCGCCGCGTGCCGGCCCATCTGCAGCGCCGGCTGGGCGAGCTGGGGCACGGGGATGGTCACCGGTGAGCGCGATGTCGCCGATCGCGAAGATCCGGTCCTGGCCCTCCACCCGCAGGTCCGGCCGGGTCAGCAGGCGGCCGCCCTTGCCCTGCGGCAGGCCCCACTTGCCGGCCTCGGGCGGCCCGGCCACCCCGGCCGCCCAGGCGGTCAGGTCGCTGGGCAGCTCCTCCCCGTCGGCCAGGATGAGCCGGTCGGCGGTGATCTCCTTGATGGTCGCGTTCAGGCGCAGGTCCACGCCGCGCTTGACCAGCTGCTCGCGGGCGTACTCCTGGAGCGGCGGCACGTACGGCGCCAGCAGCGCCGGGGCCTGCTCGACCAGCCGGATGTGCACGCACTCGGGGTCGATGTCCGGGTAGGAGGAGGGCAGGCCGATGTTCCGGAACTCCGCCAGCGTGCCGGCCAGTTCCACCCCGGTGGCCCCGCCGCCCACGATGGTGACGGTGACGTCCCTGGCGGACGCCATCGAGGCTGAGCCGCTCCAGGCCGGCCAGGATGCGCGCCCGCATGGTCGCCGCATCGTGCAGCGTGTACAGCGCGTGGCTGTATTCGGCCGCCCCGGTGATGCCGAAGAAGCCGGCGGTCACCCCGGTGGCCAGGATGAGGTAGTCGTACTCGAGGCTCTCGCCGTCGGCGAACTCGGCGACCCGGCCGGCGGTGTCCACCTGGGCCAGGTCCCCATGCCGGAACCGGGCGCCGTACTTGTGGGCGAAGCCGCGCAGCGGGTACGCCACGTCGCTCGGGGCCAGCCCGGCCGTGGCCACCTGGTACAGCAGTGGCTGGAACGTGCTGTAGATGTGCCGGTCCGCGAGAGTGACCCGGAACCCGGCGCGGGCCAGCCTGCTCACCGTGGACAGGCCCGCGAAGCCGGCTCCGACCACGAGGACGTGCGGTCCGTTTTTGGCTGATTTCACGCCCGGGGCTCTACCCACGGCGCGACTGCTCACCCGGTTCCCCGGGAAATGCTGGCCGGGCCGGGCCGCCGGCGCGGATCATCCGGTGACGGCGCCCGCCGCGCTGGTCACCACGTCACGCAGCAGCCCGCTGCGCCCGAACGCGTCCCGCTGGAACGACGCCCCGTTGCCGCGGCGCTGCACGTCCGCCACCAGCCCGGTCACGGCGGCGAGGTCGCCCGCGTCGGCCAGCGCGTCCCGGACGTGGTCGAGCAGCAGGCCGGTCACGGCCGGTGCCTGGTCCGGCCGCCCGGTGAACGGGTCGATGAGCGGGCCGTCCAGGCCCGACCGGCTGGCCCGCCAGGCCGCGAGCCGGAGCAGCTCGGTGCGCATCCGCAGCGGCGGGGCGTCCTGCTGCCAGGCCCGGGCCTCCGTCTCGACCAGGCCCCGCACCAGCGCGGCGATCAGGACCGCGTCCTCGTGGCGCAGGCACACATCGGCGATGCGGACCTCGAGCGTGGGGTAGTGCTGGGACAGCCGCGCGTCGAAGTAGACCATGCCGGAGTCCAGCAGCGTCCCGGTCCGCACCATCTGCTCGACGGTGGCCTCGTAGGCCTGCGCGGACCCGAACCATTCGGTCGGGCCCGAGCACGGCCAGCGACCCCACGCCTGGTACCGGAAGCTCGCGTAGGAGCTGTCCGCTCCCTGCCAGAACGGGGAGTTCGCGCTCAGCGCCAGCAGCACGGCCAGCCACGGCTGGATGCGGTCCAGCACGGCCACGCCCTCCTCGGCCGATTCGACCTCGACGTGCACGTGGCAGCCGCAGGTGAGCTGCTCCTGGGCGGTCAGCCCGAAGGCTTCCGCCATCCGCCGGTAACGGGGTTTCGTCGTCGTCTCGGGCTCTACCGGGATCGGTGAGGTCGCCAGGGCCACGACCTGCACGCCCACCCGCGCGGCGGCTTCGGCGGCGGCGGCCCGGGCCTCGCGCAGGCCACTGCCGAGCTCCTCGAGCGTGATGCAGGGCCGGGTGCTGGTCTCCACCTGCTGGAGCTGGAGTTCGTGCTCGAGTTCGTGCGCTGGATCCTGGCCGCCTGAATCCGGGCCGCCAGAATCCGCGCCGTGGCCCTGCCCGTTGCTGGCCCGCAGCACGGCGGCCGCCACCGCGCGGGGGCGGCCGGTATCCGGCTCCACCAGCAGGAGTTCCTCTTCCACACCCACGCTGCGCACGTCCATCCGCCCAGCATGCCCGCTGAACCAGGAGAGTGCGTCAACGGAAACGTGGATGTAATACAGAAACGGATCATTGGGAGCATGGGGTACTACGCGGCCGGCAACCGCATGCACGGGGCGCCGCCCACCGGTTACCTGCCGATCGAGGAGCACGGCATCGTCGGGGACCTGAGAACCGTGGCGCTGGTCGGCACCGACGGCACGGTGGACTGGTACTGCCCCTCCCGCTTCGACGCCCCCTCGCTGTTCGGCGCGCTGCTGGACGCCCGCAAGGGCGGGTACTTCTCGCTGTCCAGCCACGTGACCACGCACCCGAAGCAGATGTACCTGCCGGAAAGCCCGGGCGATCTTCGAGAAGATGCTCACCTACTCCAGCCACCTCGGCCTGTACGCGGAGCAGATCGGCGCGTCGGGCGAGGCGCTCGGCAACTTCCCGCAGGCCTTCACCCACCTGGCCCTGATCAGCGCGGCCGTCAACCTGGACCGCGCGCTGGACCGCCGCTGAGCTCTGCGGCCTGCGCACCCACACCCGTTGTGTGCCTCCCGCATGAAAGTTTCCCCGCAACGAAAACCGTCCGGCCCAGCTGACCTGCGCTCCCGCCGCGGGGCCCGCGAACCGTCTGTTCCCCTCAGGCCGCCGGGGACTAAGGTGCCCGCACCGACCGGCCGTCGATGAAGGGGCACGCACATGGCGATCGCGATACGTTCTGGCAGGCCCCGTCTCGGCGCAGCTGCCCTGGCTGCCGTGCTCGCCGCCGCCGGCCTGACCCTGGGGGCGGCCCACGCCCGCGCCGCCACGACGAGCCTCTGCGCCGAGCAGAGCGCCCCGGTGGCCGGCGGCACGTACGTCGTGCAGAACAACGAGTACGACTCCAGCGCCTCGGAGTGTGTGTCCACCGACGGGGGCGCCGACTTCACCGTGGCCAGTTCCGGCATCAGCAACGCCACGAACGGTTCTCCCGGCGCCTATCCGTCGATCTACCAGGGCTGCCACTGGGGCGACTGCAGCTCCGGGGGCCTGTCGTCCGCACCGGTGCAGGTGTCGGCGCTGACCCCGGGCAAGGTCACCACCAGCTGGAGCACCACCCAGACCGGCAGCGGTGCCTACGACGTGGCCTACGACATCTGGTACAACCAGACACCGACCGCGACCGGCCAGCCCAACGGCACCGAGATGATGGTGTGGCTGAACCACAACGGCAGCGTGCAGCCGTTCGGCTCCGAGGTGGCCAGCAACGTCAGCATCGGCGGGCACACCTACGACATCTGGTACGGCGCGCAGTCGACCTGGGACACGGTCACCTACGACATGACCAGCGGCACCACGTCGGTGAGCGGCCTGGACATCGGCACGCTCACCCAGGACATGGTCAGCCGCGGCTACACGAAGAGCAGCTGGTACCTGATCGACGTCGAGGCCGGGTTCGAGCTCTGGCAGGGCGGGGCGGGCCTGGCCACCAACTCGTTCTCGGTGAGCGTCGCGGGCGGGACCGGCTCCACCCCCACCCCCACCCCGTCCGGTTCCGCGACACCAACTCCCACGCCGACCTCGCCGGCCGGGGCGGCGTGCTCGGCCGGCTACTCGGTGACCAGCAGCTGGCCGGGAGGCTTCCAGGGCCAGGTAGTGGTGAAGAACACCGGAACCACCGCGCTCAGCGGCTGGAAACTGGGCTGGACGTTCCCGGGGGACCAGGAGATCACCAACCTGTGGAACGGCAGTTACACCCAGTCCGGCGCGGCTGTGACGGTGGCCAGCGCGGCCTATGACGGCTCCATTGCGGCCGGGGGGACCGCCACGGTGGGCTTCACCGCCACGTACTCCGGCAGTGACGCCGTCCCGGCCAGTATCAGCTGCAGCTGAGTATGCGCAATTTGCCCCTGTTTCGAGCCTCCTGACCACACGGTTGCTTCCTGTTTCGGGTACTTTTGCCGACCGGGGGGCAGGTATCTGCCGAATGGGCGCTCCGTGCCGGACGCCTGCATTCCGGCACACGGGAGAGGCTCGGGATGCTAATGAGGCGCGTCCGCGTCAGGTCTTGGTATGCCGCCGGAGCTGGCCTGCTCATGGCCGGGCTGCTGGCGGCGTGCACCTCCTCCGGCCAGCCGGCCCAGCCCGCGCACCGGCCCAAGGAGAAGACGACGTCGGTCAAGGAGGTCACGGGCGGCCCGACCGGCCACTACGTGGTTCCCGCCGGTATCCACAAGATCAAGCACGTGATCATCATCATGCAGGAGAACCGCTCTTTCGACAATTATTTCGGCACCTACCCTGGCGCGGACGGCATCCCCATGAAGGACGGGAAGCCCACGGTCTGCGTGCCGAATCCCGGCGGCGGCTGCACCCGGCCCTACCACGACCGGGCGGACAGCAACGGCGGCGGCCCGCACGGTGAGGGCAACGCGGTGGCCGACGTGAACGGCGGCCAGATGAGCGGGTTCATCAAGCAGCGGGACGCGGCCCGGGCGTCCTGCCTGATCCCCGACGACCCGGCCTGCTCCGGGACCCGGACCCCGGACGTGATGGGCTACCACACCGCGGCCGAGCTCCCGAACTACTGGAAGTACGCCCAGAACTACGTGCTCCAGGATCACATGTTCGAGCCGGTCAAGTCGTGGTCGCTGCCGGACCACCTGTACATGGTGTCGGCGTGGTCGGCCAAGTGCAGGAACCGTTCGCCGATGAGCTGCGTCAACGACATCGTCGGGCCCTACGGGGTCAACAAGTTCCAGAAGGCCGTGGACGAGGAACTGGCCAAGGGCAGGACCTCAATCGACCTGGCCTGGACGGACATCACCTGGCTGCTCTACGCCCACCACATCAGCTGGCGGTACTACGTGCAGGCCGGCGTGCAGCCCGACTGCGACAACGACTCGGCCGAGACCTGCGCGGCGGTCAAGCAGAACGTGCAGACCCCCGGGATCTGGAACCCGCTGCCGCTATTCGGGGACGTGCAGGCCGACCACCAGCTGCATAACATCCAGTCCACGCGGGCCTACCTGCACGCGGCTAAGACCGGGACGCTGCCCGCGGTCAGCTGGGTCGTCCCCTCTGGCCCGGACAGCGACCATCCGCCCGCCAGCGTCCACCGGGGGCAGGCCTACGTGACGGCGCTCATCAACGCCGCGATGCGCAGCCCGGACTGGAAATCGACCGCGATCTTCCTGTCCTGGGACGACTGGGGCGGCTTCTATGACCACGTCGTCCCCCCGGCCGTGGACCAGAACGGTTACGGCCTGCGGGTGCCAGGCCTGGTCATCTCCCCGTACGCCCGGCGCGGATACGTCGACCACCAGACACTCAGCAGCGACGCGTACCTGAAGTTCATCGAGGACGACTTCCTGAGTGGCTCCCGGCTCAATCCCGCGACCGACGGCCGCCCGGACCCCCGGCCCGATGTCCGGGAGATCGCGCCGATCCTCGGCAACCTGGTCCAGGACTTCAACTTCAGCCAGGTCCCGCGCCCGCCGATGCTGCTGCCCACCAACCCGCGCTCCGACTCGCCCACCATCCCGGCGTACTTCGTCGGCCGGGCCGCCTGCCGGGGCTGCACCAAGGTCATCTCCGGTAACCCAGACGCCGCCGGCCCCGAGGTGCCCCAGGTCTTCCCGGTCAAGTAGCAAGCGCCGCTGTAGATTCGGGCGGGTGACGATCAGGAAAGCCACGGACCAGGACTGGCCGCGCATCTACCCCATTTACGCGGCGGTCATGGCCGAGGGCAGGACCTATCCCTTCCCCGGGCAGCAGACTCTCGACGAGGCACGCTCCTGGTGGATGGAAGACCCGCCCGGCCAGACCGTGGTCGCCGTCACCGGCGATGACACCATCACTGGTTCCGCGAAGATGGGACCGAACCGGCCCGCGCGCGGAGCCCACATCGCCACCGCCTCGTTCATCGTGGACCCCGCCTGCCGGGGCCAGGGGACAGGCCGCACCCTCGGCGAGTACTTCCTCAGCTGGGCCCGGTCCGAACGTTTCCATGGCGCCCAGTTCAACGCGGTCGTGGAGGTCAACCACCCCGCCGTGCACCTGTGGCAGTCCCTCGGGTTCGGCATCATCGGCACCGTCCCCGAGGCCTTCGACCACCCCGACCACGGCCTCGTCGGCCTCCACGTCATGTACCAGAAACTCTGACCCGCCCGGCGCGGGCGGGCGGGTCAGGCCGGATGGGGAAGCTGGTCGCGCTGGCGGCGCAGGAAGTCCTGTTCGGCCGCGTTGCGGGTGCGGGCCACGGCCGCGTCGTAGGCGGCGGCCGCCTCAGCGTCCCGGCCGAGCCTCCGGAGCAGGTCGGCGCGGATCGCGTGGAACACGTGATAGCCGGTCAGGCCCGGCCCGGTCCCCCGCCCGGCCGTGGCGCCCAGCCCGTCCACGAGGCCGAGCGCGGCGGCTGGCCCCTCGACCTCGGCCACCGCGACCGCGCGGTTCAGGGCCACCACCGGGCTCGGCGCCACGGCCAGCAACTGGTCGTAGAGCTGGAGGATCTGCCCCCAGTCGGTGGCCGCCGCGCCCGTTCCGGCCGGATCCCCGCCCGCCGGATCCCCGTGCGCTGTATCGCTGTGCACCGCGCTGATGGCCGCCTGGATCTGGTACGGGCCCGGCTGGCCACGGCGCAGGCACCGCCGGACGAGCTCCTGGCCCTCGGCGACGAGCCCGCGGTCCCACCGGGCCCGGTCCTGGTCGGCCAGCAGGATCAGCCTCCCGTCCGGGCCGGTCCGGGCGGCCCGCCGGGACTCGGTCAGCAGCATCAGCGCGAGCAGCCCCATGACTTCCGCCTCGTCTGGCATCAGCGTGGCCAGCAGCCGCCCGAGCCGGATCGCCTCGGCGGACAGGCCAGGCCGGGTGAGCTGGTCACCGGTGCTCGCGGTGTAGCCCTCGTTGAAGATCAGGTACACCACGGCCAGCACGGCGGCCAGCCGGTCAGGCAGGTCGGCCTCGCCCGGCACCCGGTACGGGATCCGCGCGTCACGGATCTTGCCCTTGGCCCGGACCAGCCGCTGGGCCATGGCCGGCTCGGGGACCAGGAACGCGTGCGCGATCTCCGTGGTGGTGAGCCCCCCGAGCAGCCGCAGCGTCAGCGCGACCTGGGCGGCCTGGCTGAGCGCGGGATGGCAGCAGGTGAACAGCAGCCGGAGCCGGTCATCGCGCACGGGACCCTCCTCGCCGGGGCCGGGGCCCGGTTCCTGGCCGGCGTGCAGCAGGGCGGCCTGGGCGTGCCGGTCAGGCCGGGACGCCTCCCGGCGCAGCCGGTCGATGGCCTGGTTCCGGGCGGTGGTGATGATCCAGCCCGCCGGGCTCGGCGGCGGACCGTCCACGGGCCAGCGCGCCACGGCGCGGGCGAAGGCGTCCTGGACCGCGTCCTCGGCGATGTCGATGTCGCCGAACACGCGGACCAGGACCGACACCGCCCGCCCGTACTCCTCGCGGAACACCCGCTCGATGTCCGGGCCGGTCACGGTCACGGGCACGGGCGCCTCAGCCTCCGTCGGTGCCCCGCGGATCTCCCTCGCTGCTCCGCATATCTCCCTCGCTGCTCCGCAGTGGCCACACCTCACACGGCAGGGTGCTGATCTCGGCGATCTGGCGGCCCCACTCCAATGCCGCGTCCAGGTCGGGCACGCTGATCACGGTGAACCCGCCCATGTGCTCCTTGCCCTCGGCGAACGGGCCATCGGTCATGACCACGTCGCCGTGCTGGGTGCGGACCACGGTGGCGGTGCTGGCGGGATGCAGCCCGCCGGTGAACACCCAGGCCCCGGCGGCCTGCAGGTCCTGCCGCCAGGCCGCGATCTTCTCCATCATCGGTCCGAGCACCTCGGGCGGCGGCGGGTCACCATCGGGCTGGTACATGGTGAGCAGGTACTGCGGCATCGGTTCCTCCTCGGTCAGGGGCAGGCGGCGGCCGGCTTCTCACCGTCTACACGATCTGCACCCGCGGAAATCGACATGCGCCCGCCATAGTTTTTCGCTGGTGCGCGAAAATAGGAGCCTATGCGGGCGGATCGGTGGGCCGCCTGCGTCTCAGCTGGGGGTCCCCATGCGGGAAGCGCTTCACGTCGCGGTCGCTCAGCCGCTGTGCGTGCCGTACGACGTGACCCAGAACGCGGTGGCGCACGCGGCGGCGGTGCGCGCGGCGCAGGCCCGGGTTGTGGTCTTCCCCGAGCTGTCGCTGACCGGGTACGAGCTGGGCGCGCCGGCGCTCACGGCCGTCGACCCGCGGCTGTGCCCGCTGGCCGAGGCGTGCGCCGAGACGGGGTCGGTCGCGCTGGCCGGCGCGCCGGTACCGGGGGAGGGAGGACGCCCGCACATCGCGGTGCTGGCCGTGGACGGGGCCGGGATCAGCGTGGCCTACCGCAAGCTGTGGCTGGGCGACGCCGAGGCCGGGCGGTTCGCCCCCGGCGACAAGCCCGCCGTGCTGGAGGTGGACGGCTGGCGGCTGGGCCTGGCCATCTGCAAGGACGTCAGCGTCCCGCAGCACCAGGTGGACACGGCCGCCCTCGGCGTCGACGCCTACGTGGCCGGGACCGTCATGTCCGCCGGCGAGCGGGACCTCCAGGACGAGCGGGCCAGCCGGATCGCGGCCCGGCACGGCATGTGGGTCGCGCTCGCCAGCTTCGCGGGCTCGGCCGGCGGTGGCTACTCCGAGTGCGCCGGCCGGTCGGGCCTCTGGTCACCCGGCGGGGATGTACTGGTTCAGGCGGGTGCGGAGCCCGGCGAGATCGTGTCCGCCCTGCTCAGCTGAGCCTCCCGGGCCCGGTCACTCTCGAGCAGTCCGCGGCCACGGTCCGCGCCCTTAGATGGCAACAAGGTTAACAAGAGATGGCAAACCGCTGACAAAGCACGGAATCACGGCTCCGGCCTCTCGACACACGGAATCCGGGCCGAGACGCTATGGCCGTGAACGATCTGCTGCTGGCCCTGGTGGTCGCGACCGCGCTGTGTTTCGACTTCACCAACGGCTTCCATGACACCGGCAACGCGATGGCCACCTCGATCGCCACGAGAGCGCTCCCCCCGCGGGTGGCGGTCGGCCTCTCGGGTGTGCTCAACCTGGTCGGGGCGTTCCTCTCGCTGGCCGTCGCGGCCACGATCGCCAGCGGCCTGGTCGACACCAACGTGGTCACGCTGCAGGTGGTGGCCGCCGGCCTGGCGGGCGGGATCACCTGGAACCTGCTGACCTGGTACTTCGGCATCCCGTCGAGCTCGTCGCACGCGCTGATCGGCGGGGTGATCGGCGCCACGATCGCCGCCGCTGGCGGGCACGCGATCCAGTGGCACGACCTGGTCTCCAAGGTCATCATCCCGGCCGGCCTGTCCCCGGTCATCGCCGCTCTCGTGGCGGGCACGGGTACCTGGCTGCTCTACCGGATCAGCCGCAGCATGACCGACCGGGCCCGCGGCCACGGCTTCCGGATCGGGCAGATCGGGTCGGCCTCCATGGTGTCCCTCGCGCACGGCACGAACGACGCGCAGAAGACCATGGGCGTCATCACGCTGGCCCTGATCGTGAACAAGTCGATCCCCGGCAACGCCACCACGCCGTTCTGGGTGGTCCTCTGCTGCGGCCTGGCCATCAGCCTCGGCACTTACCTCGGTGGCTGGCGGGTGATCCGGACCCTGGGCAAGGGGCTGGTCGAGATCCAGGCCCCGCAGGGCATGGCCGCGGAGTCCGCGTCGGCCGCCGTCATCCTGCTGTCCAGCAGCTTCGGCTACTCGCTGTCCACCACGCACGTCGCCACCGGCTCGATCATCGGCACCGGCCTGGGCAAGAGGGGCGCCGAGGTCCGCTGGAACGTAGCCGGAAGGATGGCGACGGCCTGGGTCTTCACCCTGCCGTGCGCCGCGGTCGTGGGGGCCGGCGCCGAGTTCCTGGCCAAGTCCATCCACGGCAGCCCGGGTGTGATTCTCGTCCTCGTCATCCTGGCCGTGATCGCGGGCACGATCTACTGGCGGTCCCGCAAGAACAAGGTGGACCGCAGCAACGTGAACGAGGAATGGCCCGGGCCGGTTGCCCCGGCCGAGCCCGAGACCGCGGCAGCGGCCTGAGCGACGGAGAGAAAACCATGTCTGCCTGGATCAACTTCTCAGCGCTCTGGAAGATCCTCGTGTTCGGCCTGCTCGCCGGCGCGGGACTCCCCGCGCTCTTCGCGATCGGCATGCTCGCGCTGTCCAAAGGCCCTAAGGCGCAGACCGCCGGAGGTGACTCCGACGTCGTGGTCGGCGGGAACCCCGTGGGCCTGGTCGCCGCCGCGTTCTGCTTCCTGGTCGTGCTGGCCGCCATCGGCTGGGGCATCTATGAGATCTACCAGATCGGCCACCCCGCCCCGAAGTAAGTGCCGGAGCATTACCGCCGGACGAGAACGCTGACCCTGGCCTGCCGCCCCCCATCGAGAGGCTTTGAGCACATGGCGCTGCCACCTTTCCTGAGCTCGATCATCCAATGGTTGCGTGCGGGATACCCCGAAGGCGTTCCGGACGTGGACTACATCCCGCTGTTCGCACTGCTGGGCAGCGAGCTGACCGACACCGAGGTCAGCGAGATCGCCGATACGCTGGCCAGCGAGAGCGACCCCGAGTCCGCGTCGGCGATCCGCAAAGCCATCGGGTCCGTCACCAACGAGAAGGTGCTCGACTCCGACGTCGCCCGGGTCAAGGCCAGGCTGGCGGCGGGCGGCTGGCCGCTGGCCAAGCCGCATCACCTGTGAGTCCTGTGAGCGCTGTGAGCGCACCACCAGGGGCGGCTGCCTAACGCCAGCGGCAGGCGCACGGTGAACGTGCTGCCGTGCGCCTCGTCACTGCGCACGGTGATGGTGCCCCCGTGGGCTTCCACGATGGCCCGGGAGATCGTGAGCCCGAGGCCGCTGCCCGGGATCACCCGCCGGGTGGCAGCCTCGGTGCGGAAGAACCGCTCGAAGATCCGGTCCCGGTCGCCGGCCCGGATGCCGATCCCGGTATCGGCCACGCTGAGCACCGCATCGCCGCCCTCCACGGCCAGGCTGACCCCGACCTTCCCGCCTTCCGGGGTGAACTTCACCGCGTTGGAGATGAGGTTGCCGAGCAGCTGGGCGATACGGGTCGGGTCCACGGCGAGGCGGGGGACAGCGGCCGCGGACAGGTCCAGGTCGACCTGCCTGCGCTGCGCCTCCGGCCGCGCCTCCTCCACCGCCTCGACAGCCAGACCGGCCAGGTCCGTGTCGCGGAGCTCCAGGGCCAGCTGGCCCGACTGCATCTGGGACAGGAAGAGCAGGTCGCCCACCAGGCGCAGCAGGCGTTCCGCGTTACGCTCGATGACCTCGGCGAAATGGTCGTTGTCCAGCCCGGTCACCCGCTCGTCCCGCAGCAGCTGGATGTAACCGATGATCGAGGTCAGCGGGGTCCGCAGCTCATGCGAGACCAGCGCCACGAACTCGTCCTTCAGCCGGTCCAGCTCGCGCAGCCGCTCGTTCTGGGCGCTCAGCTCCCCGGCCTGGCGGCCCAGCGCGTGCTCCGCCGTGATCTGGGGGGTGATGTCCCGGGTGATCCCGAACGTGCCGATGATCTCGCCGCGGTCGTCGCGCAGCGGCATCTTCGTGGTGGATACCCACGCATCCGGCCGCCCCGAATAGGTCTCGCGTTCCACCTGCCCCACGAGCGGCTCGCCGGTGTGGATGATCTCCTGCTCGTCCGCGAACGCCGACGAGGCGTGGTCCTTGGTGAACACGTCGAAGTCCGTTTTGCCGGTCAGCTCCGCCGCGGTCCGGCCCGGCGTGTAGGCCTCGATCCAGCCCTGGCTGACGAACAGGAACCGGCTCCTGAGGTCCTTGAAGTAGACGCGTTCCTTGGAGGTGGACAGCAGGTTGCTCATGCAGACGAGCTTGAGCTCGCGCAATGACTCACTGCCCGGCGACTCACTCCCCGCCGGCTCACTGCCCGGCGGCCCCGGTGGTTGCGGCGTGATCTTGGCTATGGTGATCCCCCGAGCGACTGGCGCGTGGACACGGGCCGCCGCGGCGCGTCCTGCTCGTCCCGTGCGCCCCGTTTTGCGCACACGACGGCAACTGGCCCCCCGCGCTCTGGTATATCCGCAGGTCGATGGCCCTAAACGGGATGATGGGAGCGTGACATGGGTTACACGGCCGCCGCCTGGCTCGGCTTCGGCGAGGCACTGACCGCCGTGGCCGGGGCGCTGGCCGGGCTGCTGCTCGTGGCCCCGCAGCCGCGCCTGGCGCTGGGTTCCGAGCTGCTGGCCCTGGCCGTGGTCTCGGGGGTCATCCTCGTGATCCTGGACCGGCGGGCCGTCCGCGCGGGCGGGGGAGCGAGCCATGACCCCGCGGATAAGGGCCCCGCCTCGGGCGACCGGGTGGCCCTCTACCTTCAGCAGTACTCGCCCAACCTGGTCACCACGCTCCTCGTCGCGGTGGCCGCGGTGACCCTGATGCTGAAGGCGGCCGGCGGCCTGTACTGGCTCATCCCCGCCATGGCGGCCAGCCTGCTGGGCGGCGTGACCAGCGCCTGGCTGTTCCTGGTCAAGCTGACCGGCTGACGGCCGCCGGGTTCATCAACCTCGCTGGCCTGGCCGTCGTCTTAGGGGTGACGCCAGAAACCAGGAGGGCACGTGGATAAACGGCAGGTGCGGGCGTTCGAGGCGTTCGCCGCCGAGTCGGGCGCTGAGCTGCTCCGCATCGCGACGCTGCTCACCTCCGACCCGCACATCGCCGAGGATGTCTACCAGGAGACCCTGCAGCGGCTGGCCGCGCGCTGGTCACGGGTGGACAACCCCCGGGCGTTCTGCCGGCGGGTGATGCACAACATCGTCATCGACCAGTCGCGGGCCGCTGCCCGGCGGCCCCGGGAAACGCGGCTGTTCCCCGCCAGCGAGAGCACCGATCCGCGGTCGTCCGACCCGCACGACGCGGTGGAACTGCGGCCCGCGCTGTACGGGGCGCTGGACACCCTCACCGCCCAGCAGCGGGCCATCGTCGTGCTCCGGTACTTCGACGACCGCAGCGAAGCCGAGGTCGCCAGGCTCCTGGGTGTCTCCGCCGGGACGGTCAAGAGCACCGCCTCGCGGGCGATGGCCCAGCTGCGGGTGCACCCCGGGCTGACCGCCATCTTCGCGACTACCGACAGCCCGGCTTGAACAAGCACAGCGTGAGAGGACCCCTGATGCCCACAACTGACGAAGACATCCTCCGGGCCGTGATGCGCCGCTGCACCGAGGACGTGCACGCCCCGGCGTCGATCACCGCCCAGGTGGTGAGCCACCAGCGCCGCCGGGCCCGCCGTGGCCGGATCCTCACCCTCACCGCGACGACGGCCGCACTCGGCGCCGCCGCCGGGGTGGTGGCCCTCGTCCCGCGCCAGGCGGCGCCGGCCCCGGCGCGCACCACGCCCAGCCTGTCATCACGCTGACCGCCGCGCAGCGGACGCTCTACCGGCTCAGTTCGGTCGCGGCGAATACGTCGCAGGGCCAGGGGCGGTACGTCGTCATGAAGGAGATCCAGGACAACTACGAGAAGATGAGCGTCATCGACAGCCTCACCGGGGACGTGTGGACCTACCAGAAGGGGGCCGGCGTCCCGGCCGAACTGCCAGTCGCCCGCCACGATTCCCCGACCCAGTCCCAGTTCGCCGCCATGCCCACGGATCCGGCCGCGCTGCGGGCCTTGCTCATCTCCCAGTACGACCAGCAGCAGAAGCAAGCCGACGCGGCCATGGCGGCCCAGCTGAAGCAGAAGGACACAATCCTCCGCCGCCAGCACAGGCCGGCCATCAAGCCGCTCAGGCTGACCGCGGACGACAAGGTCTTCGAGCAGGCCAACCTGCTGCTGTGGAACCCGCTGGTTCCCCCGGCGCTGCGGTCCGCCGTGTTCAAGGTGCTGGCCGCCACCCCGGGGGTCCAGGTGAACAGCCACGCACGGGACGACCGCGGCCGCCCGGCCGTAGAGATCAGCTGGTTCGACCGCGTCACCAGTGACACCCTGGCCACGTTCGAGGACCCGGCCACCACGCGGATGCTCGAGCAGACGGACGCCAGCACACCCGCCGCCGTCAATGGTCACAGCACCTACACCGGGCGGGACCTGTACCTGTCCATTACCCGGGCCAGCTCGGTGCCGCCCAACCCGTACCGCTGACCGCAGGCGGGTTTCCCGCCGCGGGGGTCACGACGGCGTGCTCACCGTGCCGGGGGCGGGCACGCCGATGGGGCTGGGGTACGGGACGACCGCGGCGCAGGCCTGCGCGATCGGGGTGAGAACCTCGGCCAGGTCCGTCACGGCGGCCGGGCCGAGGCGGGCCCAGGGCCGGGCCGCGGCCTGGTCGGTGGCCCTTTCCACGGCCGCGTGGGCGGCCCGGCCCGCGGGGGTGAGCGCGCCGTCCGGGCCGGTCCAGCCGCGCCGGGCCAGCCGCGCCCGCGCGCCGTCCCACTGCTCGTCGGTCCAGCCCCGGATGGGCTGCAGGTCTTCCCGCCGCATGTCCAGGCCGCAGCGCAGCACCAGGACCTCGCACCCATCGATGTCCGCGGTGGCCACGGCGGCGAAGTGCCCGTCACCGCGGTGCTCGCGCAGCACGGTGGCGGCCTGCCACAGCCGCCCGGCCGGGTCCTGCGGTGGCGGCAGCGCGGCGTTGGCCGCCGCCAGGACCCGGCCAGCGCAGTCCAGCTCGCCGGCCGCCCGGCTGAGCAGCTCCGCGGCCGTCTTCACCTCGGAGTCCAGCCCGGTGAGCAGGGGCCGCAGCGCGCTGACCGCACCGGCCAGGCGGGCCCGCAGCGCGTCGGCGGGCGAGATCAGCTCCCAGATCCCGGGGACGGCCCGGGCGACCATGGCGGGGGAGAAGTTGAAGAAGGAAGCTCCGACGACCGCCGCGCCTGCCGGGCCCAGTGGGGCGGACCGGCCCGCGAAGTATCCCCGCCAGAACCCGCGCAGGCCCACGTCCTCGGTCGCCGCGCGCGCCTCGGGCGCGAAGTAGGTCACCGCGTGAACCGGCTCGAACAGGGTCCACATCGAGCGCGCGGCGGTGGCGGCGTCACCGGTAGCGGGGTTAGTCACAGTCAGGTCACTGTATCCCTGACCCCGGTCCCGGCGGGGCCGGCGGTGTCGTGGGCCAGCCGGCTGGCCACCAGGTAGCCCGCGCCGGCCACGACGAACCCCACCAGCCACGAGATGTCAGCCCGGCCCGGGGTGGTGTACTGGCGGGGTGGTCCTGCCCCTGGTCTTCCGGCACGGCGCCGCCGAGACGGCATTTACCGTCGCGGTCGTGGTCTGGGCGGTGTTCGAGCTCGTGATGCGGGTCCGCCAGCGCTTCATGTCCCGCGGGCCGGGGACCGTGGATCGCAGCGCCTTCATCCTGATCCCCTGCCTGGCGGGCTCCGTGCTGCTCGCCGAGCTGCTGGGCCGTCGCGGTGGCCTGCCGTGGCCGGGCGGCGTGGTCTGGCCGTTCGCGGCCGGCATGGTCCTGATCGTGGCCGGTATCGGGCTGCGCGCCTGGTCGATCATCACCCTGGGGCGGTTCTTCCAGTACTTCATCAAGGTCCAGCCGGGGCACCGGGTGGTGACGGGCGGCCCGTACCGGTTCGTGCGCCACCCCTCCTACACCGGGATCGCGCTTGTGCTCACCGGGATCGCGCTGGCCTGCGACGACGTGTGGAGCCTGCTGGCCGTGGCGGTCCTGGGCGGGCTGGGGCTGGCGGTGCGCATCCGCGCGGAGGAGCGGCAGCTGACGGATTCGCTGGGGAAGGAGTACGAGCGCTTCGCGGCCGGCCGCAAACGGCTGGTACCCGGCGTGTGGTGAGGGTCGTGTGGCAGAATTCGACGCCCGGGTGAGCCAAACCGTAAGCGTGAGATGAGCGGAATCGTAGTGAGCGGCGGGATGCAGGAGATCGTCATCGACCCGCCGGATCTGTCCCGGCCGGCCGGCATCGGCGAGGCCGTGGCCCTTGGGTGGCAGGTGGCGCAGCTGTTCCACTCACCCGTGCACCGGGGCCCGGCCAGCGACCCCGGCCGGGGTGATCACCTGCCGGGGCGCTCGGAATTCCCGGGCGCCAGCCAGTCGGTCTGGCTCGGCGAGCAGATCCAGTCCCAGCTGGAACGGCTGCTGGCCCGGCCGCCGCAGGTGCTGATGGAGGCCATGTCGGATGCCCTGGCCGTGCTGGCGGATCCACATCGCAGCCGGGACGGCACCCTGCAGGCGATTTTCACGCTGCACTGCCGGCTCCTGGAGGCGCTGACCGTTTCGGATGTCGTGCTGGGCAAGGCCTACGGGCTGGGCCGGGCGGTCGCGGAAACGGCTTTTCTCCCGGCTAACGCGCTCACGGACGAGGACAGGGCGGCCCAGTTCCGCGCCATGTTCGAGGCCGGGCGGCTGATCACGATCAAGGACTGGCTGGCGGACCTGAAAACGCTCCTGCCTGGCCACACGGCCTACGCGGTGAGCCGGAGCCTGCACGACTGGCAGCTGTGGGTGGCCGCCGCCCCGGACACCACCGACTGGGCCGCGGCGCGGTCGGCGGTCCGGGTCCAGGGCCGGCTCTGGCGCGAGCTCCTTACCGGCGAGAAAGCCGCCCGGGACATCCTGTCCCTCTCCGATTACCTGGCCGCGGCCCGGCGCGGAACCATGGAACTGATCTGGCGTTTCTGGTGGGTCATCGCGGTGGCCGCGATCCTGACCGGCGGCGTCATCTACGCGGGCTCGTCTCTGCACGGCCTTCCCGACCTGGTCCGGGTGGTAGGCAGCATCGCCTGGCTGGCGGGCGCGGCCGCCGTGTTCGCGAAGGGCGCCACCGCCGTGCTCGGCCAGGGTCTCACCCACGCCGAGGGCTGGCTGTGGCAGACGGAACTGGACGGCTCGGTGGCGCTGGCCGCCACCTGCCTGCCTCCCGGCGCGAGGAAGTCCGCGGCGGGCGGTGCCTCGATGGGAAGGCTGTTCCCTGATCTGAACCAGGCCTCGCTGAAGCGCCGCGATCAGCTCCGGCGCGAGGCGGATCAGGGCACGCCGCCCTGAGGCAGGCGGCTTTCCCGGCGAGCACACCAGCCAGTTCAGGTCGTGCCGTCCCCGGTGACTGGATCGAGGAATCTGTCGCCTGGTCCCTCGCGGCCTGCCAGCGTGGCGAGGACGAGTACCAGCACGGCCGCGGATACGGCGGCCGCCACATCCCGCCCGAGGCTATCCGGGCGCTGACCGGACCGGCCGTCACCCGGGCCCGCGACAGCATCCGGTGGGTGTCCGGGGCGGAGCCGGCCAGCGTGACCGCGGGGACGGCCAGAGGCGGGGGACTCCCGGGCGGCGCCGTGGCTGCCATGATCAGTGCCTACCGGCGCGGCCAGCTCGGCCTGGAGGGACTCGGGCTCGAGTTTCGCGCCCGCCGGTGGCCCGAGGTTCCCTCGGCCTGCCCCTCCGGGATGGAGCAGGCGGGCCCGGCGATCGACGACCTGGAGCCGTATGTCCCCGGCTCCTTCGATGACGTCGTGCTCGCCTATGACCAGGGCCGGCTGTCCGACGAGGAGTACGACTTCCTGGCCGAGTCGGCCGCCTGCTCCGCTCCCGGCAGCTCCTGACCGGAGCCCGGTCAGGGCCAGCCGTCATGCCTGCCGGGAATGGCGAACCCCGGCGGCCTGGGTTTGATCTTGGCGGGCGATGGGAGACAGTGTGCCCATGGACTCTGGTGTGCCCGATCTCCCGGTCGACCCGCTCGATGTGCTCCGGCAGCGGCGGAGCGCGAAGTGGCAGACATATCCGGCCGGCGTGCTGCCGTTGACCGTGGCCGAGATGGACTTCCCCCTCGCCGCACCGGTCACGGATGCGCTGCGCGAGGCCGTCGAGCGGTCCGACGCCGGATACGCGCAGGCGGCTCCCGGGCTGGGCCGGGCCATCGCCGGGTTCGCGGGCCGCCGGTGGAACTGGGACATCGACCCCACCGCGGTGACGGCGGTGACCGACGTCGGTGTCGGGGTGGTCGAGCTGCTCCGGGTGCTGACCCGCCCCGGCGACGCGGTGGTGATCAGTCCGCCGGTGTACCCTCCCTTTTTCGACTGGATCCCCGAGGCGGGAGCCCGCCTCCTGGAGGTGCCTCTGCGCCGTGGCCCCGACGGCTGGCGGCTCGACCTGGCTGCGCTGGAAGCGGCGTTCGCGACGCACCCTGCCGCCTACGTGCTGTGCAATCCGCACAACCCGGTGGGCCGGGCGCACGCAGCCGACGAGCTGGCCGCGCTGGTCCGCCTCGCGCGGATCTACCGGGTCACCATCGTCAGCGACGAGATCCACGGCCCGCTGGCGCTTCCCGGCGCGGTGTTCACTCCGCTGCTGACGGTGCCCGGTGCCGCCGAGATCGCCGTCAGCGTGCTGTCGGCGAGCAAGGCGTGGAACCTGGCCGGCCTGAAGTGCGCCGCGGTTATCACGGCCTCGCCCGCCATGGCCGCGGTCGTGGACCGTTTCCCCGCCGACATCCGGTGGCGCATCGGCCACTTCGGCGTGATCGCCGCGGTGGCCGCGTTCACCGCCGGCGAGCCATGGCTGGACCAGCTCCTGGTCACGCTGGACCGGCGGCGGGATCTCCTGGCGGCCTTGCTGCGCGAGCGTCTCCCCGAACTGGGCTGGCATCCACCGGAAGCGACCTACCTGGCGTGGCTTGACTGCGCCGCCCTCGGCGCAGACAACCAGGCTCGCGAGCGGTTCCTCGACGTCGGCCGCGTCGCGCTCGAGCCAGGGCTCAGGTTCGGCGCCATCGGCAGCGGCTACGCCCGCCTCAACTTCGCCACCAGTGCGGGCCTTCTGGACCAGGCCACCAGCCGGATGGCGAAGTCCATCGTGTGACGCCGGCGGCGGCGGCCCGGGCGCGGGCTAAATCAGTGGTCCCGGCCCGCAGCCGCTGGTTAGCGTGACTCCATGAACACCCAGACGACGGACGGACGCGGGCCGGGCACGGTCCTTCGCCTCCGGCCGCCCGGGCCCAGGGACGAGGCGGAATTCCGGGCGGCGTGCCGGGAGATGGCGGAGGAAGGATTCACCTTCGCCCTGGGTCTCGCGCCGGGCATGGTGTGGGACATCTACCTGAAAACGCTGGATGATCAGCACGCGGGGGTCAACCTGCCTGCGGACCGGGTTCCCGCGGCGTTCCTGGTCGCCGACGTCGCCGGAGAGGTCGTCGGCCGGGCGTCCATCCGGTTCGGACTCAACGACTTCCTGGCCCGGGAAGGCGGGCACATCGGCTACTGCGTGCTTCCCGGCCACCGGCGCCGCGGGTACGCCACCGAGATACTCCGGCAGAGCCTGGTCATCGCCCGGGCCCACGGCGTCGGCCGCGCACTGCTGATCTGCGACGAGGGCAACGCCGGTTCGAGGGCGGTCATCGAGGCGTGCGGCGGGCAGCTTGAGTCCGTCGTCCAGATCGCCGCCAGGGCCCTCTCGATCCGCCGGTACTGGATCGACTGACGCCGGGCCACCGCCCGGTGGCGCCTCAGCTCCGGTCATGATGGATCCCTTCAGCCTGCGGTTCGCCGGTGGTGGCCAGGGCGACGGATCGCATGGCCTTGCGGTAGGCGACCGCCACCGCGTCGAACTTCAGGTGCAGTTCCGCGGCCAGGTCGAAGGGCACCCGCTCGGGTCGCTGCGACTCGACGACCCGCTGGTCCTGGCCGAAGATCGTGTCCTCGAACTCCCGGATGACCTCCGCGGGCTGCCCGAGGTTGTAGTTCCGCCCGATGACGACGTACCCGGCACAGCGATCGGCCGAGAGGGGCTGGGAGGCGAAGAAGTAGACCATCGACCGGCTCGCCGCCCCAGCCCAGGCGCAGCGCGATCGTGTAGGGCAGGTGCAGCTCGTAACGGCTGCGCCGCTCCGGCGGGCCGGCCTGCTCGTTGGCGAACACCGGGAAGTCATCGGTGTTGGGTGCCTCCGGCCTGACGATCGAGTAGTGCAGCACGTGCCCCTCGGTGCGGACCTCGTGGCGGGGCACCACCGGGCGGTCCGGATCGCCCAGCAATCCCGGGTGGACCCAGGGGAAATGCCCGAAGTCCGTGAAGTTCTCGACCTGGCGGGCGGCATCACAGGCCCAGCGGTACGGCCCGGCCGTCACCACCTCCCAGCCCTCGTCCTCCAGTTCGGGCACCGCGGGCAGCGGCCAGCGCGGCTCTTCCAGGGCCACCCACACCAGGCCGTACCGTTCCTGGCAGCTGAACGCGCCGATCCGGGCCTTGGCCGGCACCTGCGCGGGGTTCTCCAGCTGCGGGATGGCCACGCAGCGCCCATCCGCCCGGTAACGCCATCCGTGGTACGCGCAGACGAGTTCATCCCCGCTGATCCACCCGAGCGACAGCGCCGTGCCGCGGTGCACGCACAGGTCCGAGTTGGCCCGGGGCTGGCCGTCTGCCCCGCGCCACACCACCAGGGGTTCTCCCAGCAGGTCAGCGTGAACCGGCCGGTCCGCGAGGTCGCGGCTGAACGCGACCGGATGCCAGCACGCCCGCAGCGCCCGCCCGTCGGCAAAAGCCGCAGGCGCGCTCACCGTGTCACGTCCCGCACGACACTCTCCCTCGGTCATCCTGCCCGGCCGGCTGGCACGACGACGTGTGCAGCGCCCGCAGGTCATGGACGAAGCGGGCGGCGTCGATGGTGCCGACGCCGGTGACCAGGTTGTACCCGGGCCCGGCCCGGTAGCCGCGGACCGTGATGGTCTTGCCGCCCTGTTCGAAGCTGACCGTGTTGCCGCCCTTGGTGACGGCGACGATGCCGGGCGCGTGGCTGCTCTCCAGGCGGTAGAGCGCGGGGTTGAGCAGGCCGAGCCGGGTGTGCAGGGACTGGTCGGCGATCGCCACGATGCCCGCGAAGTACGGCGTGGCCACGCTGGTTCCCGCCGCGGGTTTCCAGGTCCCCGGGGCGCCGGTGAAGGATTCGAAGGTGAGGCTCGCGCCGCGGAACGAGGCGCTGAGGGCCACGTCAGGCAGGCCGCGGCGGTCCCCGACGACCGCGCGCACCGCGTCCTGGTAGGCCGGCCGGGCTGAAGATCGACGACACGCCACCGCTGCTGGCCCAGGGGAGGGCCCCGGTGTACCTGGCGACGACGGCGCTGCTGCTCTCGTTCCACGCGGAGTCAGGGGAGACCCGGCGGCCCCGTCCGGTCAGGTGCAGCGGGTGCCGCCGACCGCGGTGACGAGCGGGTCGGAGGCCGGCCAGTCCACGACCCGCTGCGTGCGGAACATGCCGCCGGCCTTCGTGGGGCCGGTGACCCCGAAATCGTTGGTGGCGGCCAGCACGGTGACGTCGTGCCGGTGAGCGCTGAGGTAGGCCGAACGGAGCTTCCTCAGGGCCGCCCGGCTCGGGAAGTTCTGCTCGGGGATGCCGAAGCTCTGGCTGATGACGTCGCCGAGGTTGTGGGCGATGACGTAGTTCTCGGCGGCCACGAACTGGGGGAAGCCACCGCCGGTCAGGGTCTCGGCCACGGGCGTCTCGGCCAGGACGATGCTGGCTCCGGGGGCGATCGCGTGTGCGGCCTCCACGTCGGTGGTCGTCTCACCGGCCGCATCCACCATGTCCTGGTTGCGCGGGTCATAGCGCGGCACCGCCCCCACGGGCTGCAGCACCCGCAGTGATGGCGGCCCGGGCAGCCCGAAGGCGCTGTCGAAGACCCGCAGGTCATGACGGATCGTGGGGGAGCCGAACGAGTCCACGACGACGATCGTGCGGCCCCGGCCGTCCAGGCCCCGGGCGTAGAGCGACGGCAGGTCATAAGCCTGCTGGATCTGGCGCGGCGAGTAGCAGGCCAGGCCGTAGCGGTGCTGGCACGAGGCGGACGCGGGTGGCGCGGGGACCGCGGCCCGGGAGGGGCTCGCGGGCGTGGCTGGGCCGGTGGCTGGTGTGGTGGCTGTGGTGCCCGCTGGCGGCTCGCGCTGCTGGGCCGGCAGGCTGGTCGTGCGGCTGACGGTGCTGGCATCACCTGCTGCGGCGACCAGGCCGAGGACGCCGCAGCCTGCCACGACGGCCAGGGTGAGCATCCTGCCCTCGGCCTGGGTCCTCAGCGTGCGGGCCAGGCGGATCCGCGAGGGCAGGCGACGGGGGAGCGCGCGCAGTCGCGGCAGGTAAGAGGCGAGCGCCCGGGCGAGGTCTGGCACTTTGTGCCGGATTAACGGCAGGGGGCGGAGCACGGCCAAAACTCTGCCAGACCGTGACGCCCGGTTTATCCGTTTCCGCCGCAAGCCTGCGGGGTAGGCCACGCCCGTACGGCGTGCCGCACGGGCCGGTCCCTCCAGCCCCACCAGTCACAGCGGGTCGTTAATGGGCCAGTCGTGGCCAAAATCACCTGCACTTACTTGCCGATCTCTGCCAATCATCAGATCGGCGCAGATCAGGGCCCTCATTGCCGCTGAAATCAGCGCGGCCGGATCCATCCCGCAGCCCGTCAACCCGGCCACCGGTGTTTGGAGTGGTCGAAAATCCGGGTTAACGTGGCCGACGCATCATCCGCCGATCACTGAATGGAGTCGACATGACTACGGAAGGTATGCGCGTAGTCATCGACCGAGTAGATCGGGCGGCCCCGGCCAAGCGTGTTGCAGCACGCGGCCGGGGCCTTTGCATGGCAACGAACCTCGGAGGTAAGCAAGCCATGTCATTTCTCAGTATCGCAGGTACCGGAGCCGCGAAGACCATGATCGCGGTCACGGTTTCGCTGCATCCAGGGGCGGCCCACCACGCCACCCAGCACACCACTGTGCGCCCTGGTGACTCACTCAGCTCGATCAGCCAGCGTGAGTTCGGCAGCACGGCCAGCTGGCCCGCCCTCTGGTGGGCTAACCGGCACACCGTGCACAACCCGTCCGTGATCCAGGCCGGGGAGCGGCTCGTCGTCCCGGGCTCGCACAAGGTCAAGCCCTGGCTGACCCGCGCCGCCCTCACGGCGATCCCGTCGGCGGCTCCCGCGCCGGCTCCGCGCCGGCCCCGGTGGCGGCGCCGGCTGCGCCGGTCAGCACGGGCACGGTCACCAGCACCGCGCCGGTGCAGCAGGCCACGGCCTCGTACAGCGGCTCGGGCGGCTTCCAGAGCTGCGTGATCCAGGCCGAGAGCGGCGGGAACGCCGGGGCGGTCAATGGGTCCAGCGGCGCGGGCGGCCTCTACGGCTTCCTGCCGTCCACCTGGCAGTCCCTCGGCTACTCCGGGCTGCCGGAGAACGCGTCGGTCGCGGAGCAGAACGCCGCGTTCGACAAGGAGTACTCGCAGTCCGGCAGCGCCGCCTGGTCGGCCTACGACGGCTGCTGAGTCACCCTCAGCTGAGCCCCGGCCCGTCCAGACGGGCCGGGGCTCACCGTCTTCTGCCCCGGTAAGGCGGTCGGCCGGGACCTACACTGAAGCACGATGACCAGGCCGCCAGCACTTGTCAGCACGGCGGCCGCGCTGGAGCAGGCGTCCGCCGCCGGCCCGTATTTCACCATCCAGCCGTGGTCCCCCGGGGCCGGGTGGAGCCCGCTGGGCACGCTCATATCGGATCCGGCAGCGCTCTCCGGACGGGTCAGCCACGTTCGCGGCGCGCTGGCCCGCCAGGCCGGGATCGAGCCTGGGGACGTGGAAGAGCGGGTCGCCGCCTCGACGGTGTTCCTGGGGCTGGCCTCGCAGCTGGCATCACCGATACTGGGTGCCGCGGTCGCCGGGGGCGTGGTCCCCCGGATGGCCATCGCGGACCTGTGGTGGCGCCCCGCCGAGAGCGGTCTACGGCCGCTGGCCGCGCGGCCCGCCGGCGGCACCGGCGTCGGCCTGCTGGGCTCTGATCAGGAACTCCGCGAGGCCGCGGTGCTGATGTCGGAGAGCCTGCACGACCTGGCCGGCCCCTTGGCCGCCGCGTTCGGCGCGGCGTTCCGCTTGTCCCAGCACGTCCTGCGGGGAAACGTCGCGTCCGCGCTGTCAGGCGCGGCCGCGGTGCTGGCGGCGGTTTTCCCGCGGCGGGCCGAGGCGGCAGGCCGCCTGACGGCCCAGGTACTGGCCGCCGGCTGGTTGCGGGGGACCGGCGCCTACGTTCAGCCTGACCCCGCGCGGCCACGGTGGTACCTGGAGCGCCGCAGCTGCTGCCTGCTCTACAGGCTGCCGGGCGCCGGCTTGTGCGGCGACTGCGTGCTGCGGCGCCAGAAGCCCCCGCGCAGATAGGCCAGCAGGATCGGGTGTCACGCCAGCAGCCAGCTGGCCGCCAGTTCCAGTACCTCAGCGCGGCTGCGGGGGCCGTGGTCCGCGGCCATGAAGTGATTGCCGATCAGCAGGGAGAACGCGAGCATGGACCGCGCTTCGATCTCTGCCTCGCCGGAGCAGAAGGTCCCGAAGAGTTCGCGCAGGTAGCCCATCCGCCGGTTGTCCACCCGGCGGAGGCGCCCGGCGACGGCCGGGTCGTGCCGGGACCAGGCGCGGACGGCGAGGTCGATCGGGAGGAGGTCGTCGCTGAACGTCAGCGCGCCCGCCCGCCGCAGTTTCGCGCGGGCGTCACCGCCCTGGCGCTCGACGCGCTCGATCACCTCGTCGGTGGCCGCCCGCTCCCAGGTGTCGAGCATCTCGCTGAGCAGCGCGCCCCGGTCCTCGAAGTGCCAGTAGAAACCGCCGCGGGTGACGCCGAGCGAATTCGCGAGCGGCCCGATCCGGACGGCGTCCGGGCCGCCGGCGGCCAGCGCCTGCAATGCCTCCTCGATCCACCGTTGGCGCGGAGTGCGGGTCGGTGCGGCCATCACGGTCCTTCGCTCGGGGCGGCGTTGACATGACTGCGGGCCCTGTTAACCCTTCATCCATACAGTACTGTATGGATGAAGGGCCTATTCCGATGCGGATTCCCGACCTAGAGCACACGTCCAGGCCCTGGCGGATTCACGAGCTCACCCGGGATTTCCGGGTCGAGGACATATGGGCGCTGCCCGTCGCCGGCGGCCGGGACGATTTCCCCCGGCTCGTCGCGCAGCTGGCCGCGTCGGATCCCTCGCGGGGTTCCTCCCGCACGGCGCGGATGCTCTGGACGATCCGCGGGCAGATCGGCCAGACACTGAGATGGGACGGCCCGGAGGCCGGCCTCGGCTCGCGGGTGCGGACACTCCGCGAGCGGCTGCCCGCCGACCTGCGCGGCGCCCCCGGCCCCGAGTTCGCGGCGCTCCCGTTCACGCCGCTGTACCTTCTGGGCGACGAATTCGCCGCCGAGATCGCCAACCACACGGTCCACGCCGTCATGCACGTCGGCTGGGTCCCCGACGGGGATGGTGCCTACCGGGGACAGCTGGCCGTCCTCGTGAAGCCGAACGGCATGCTCGGAGCCGGCTACCTGGCCGCGATAAGACCGTTTCGGAATCTGGTCGTCTACCCGCGGATGATGCGGGACCTGGCGCGGCGGTGGCGGGCTGGCGCCGCGGGCCCCGCGCGCCAGGTCGGCTTGCCGCCTGCCGCGCGAGCCCTGAGCACGCTGCCGCGGATCGACTACGAGGACGCGCTTTTCGTCCGCTCGGGTTCAGGCCTGGACCGCACCAGTGAACAGTGGGCCCGGGCGGTCCTGGAAGGCGCGCCGCAGAGGGTTCGCGCCAGGCTGCTGCGCGGCTGGTGCCTGCTTGGCCTCAGGCTTGGGTCACCGCGGTCGCGCCGCCGCGTACTTGGCTGGCAGATCCGGCGGAGCACCCCGGACCTGGTCCTGCTGGGGGCCGGGTCGCGGATCGGCATGCCAGGCTGAGCTGCTGTTCCAGCGAGAGCAGGGCGGGCTGCTGTTCGCGACGTTCGTGCAGCAGCGCAATTCCGTGGCCCGCGCGCTCTGGACCAGGGTCGTGCCGGTGCACCAGCGGACGGTGAAGTCCCTTCTTGCGCACGCCGCCTGCCCGGATCCCAGCTCAGGCGAAAACGTCGGAGACGCCTGACAGGATTCGCAATGAGAGCCAGTGGATCGCGCTCGGTGGTGGACGGGCACGGTGTACGCGCCGGACTGGGCCGCCGCAAAACCTGGACCGGGCATGGGGCGAGCCAGCCCGGGTAGGCGGCCCGGTGTGTTCGATCACTTCCAGCTTGACCGGGTCGGCGTCGGTGACGTGCAGTTGCGGGTGCGTTACGGCGGGCGCGGCCCGGCAGTCCTGCTGCTGCACGGGCATCCGCGCACCCACACCACCTGGCACCGGGTGGCGCCACAGCTCGCCCGTGATTACACGGTGGTCTGCCCGGACCTGCGCGGCTACGGCCAGTCCTCGAAGCCGCCCGGCGGCCCGGATCACCGCGGGTATTCGAAGCGGGTCATGGCAGCCGACTGCCTGGAGTTGATGCGTTCCCTGGGTCATGACCGCTTCGCGGCCGTGGGCCATGACCGGGGCGCCCTGGTCGCCTTGCGGCTGGCCCTGGATCACCCAGAGGCCGTCACCCGGCTGGCCTATCTTGGCGCGGTGCCGATCGGTGAGGCGCTGGCCAGGGTCAACGCCAAATTTGCGGCTCAGTGGTGGCACTGGTTCTTCGTCGCCCAGCCCGACGAGCCTGAGCGGATGATCTGCGCTGATCCGGACGCGTACTACCGGGTCCAGAAGGCTGCCGCATCGATGGACCGGGAGAACTTCGAGGATTTCCGCCGGGCCGTGCGCGATCCGGCAACGGTGCACGCGATGCTTGAGGATTACCGGGCTGGCCTGGGGGTGGACCGGGCTGACGATGACGCGGACAAGGCAGCCGGCCGCACCGTGGGCTGCCCCACCTTGATGCTGTGGGCGGCCCGCGACGACGCTGAAGACCTGTTCCCGGATATCCGCGACATCTGGCGGTCCTGGGCTCCTGACCTTCGCGCCGGTCCTTTCGACAGCGGACACCATATGGCCGAGGAGAAACCCGATGAACTCGCCGGGATCCTCCGCGACTTCCTCGCCGGCGCGGCACGCTAGCTCGTATCTGTGCGGCCCTGGCCGGTCGCGGAACCGGTGCCGGGGGCGCCGCGTACCCGCCCACCGAGTCGTGAACGCTCTTGTGGCGGAGCTCAGGCTGGTGGAAGTCCCGGTTGCCGCAGGATCAGCACGACCGCAAAGATCAGCAAGACGGAGCCGAAGGTAATCAAGGCGTACCGCACGCCGTGGAGCTTGAACGAGCTGCCGATGCCCACCAAGAACAGCACCGCGGCCAGGAACACCGTGATCTGGACGTAGTCGTCGCCGGTAACCCCATCCTTCGTGCCTTCGTTGAACTTCGCGTCGGCCTCGTTGTCGAGCGCGTTAGCTTGCGCCTGCACGGGCAGCTTGTACTGAGGCATGTAGGTCGGGCCCGGTGGAGCATGCGGATTGTGCAGCGGGTTGGTCGCTATCCACGCGTTGAAGGCGACCCGGAACTGCGGCCGGAAGCGGCGCACCGCAATCGCTTCCTTCTGCGGGCTGTTCAGGGTGTAGGCGGTGAACCACGCGTTGAAGGTCGAGGCGTCGAAGTTGCGCAGTGAGATCGCCGTGAGATCGTCGCGGGTCGCGAAGTTGCGCAGGGTGGAAGACCGGGCGATATCCACCCGCGATGCCGTGCCCCACCTCGCCGCCGAGTAGCCCGCCCAGGCCGCGGTAATGGTGACGATCGAGAGCAGGACAGCCTCAGAAATCTGGATGATCCGGGAATTACGGTCGCCGGTCCCGCCGTGGCCGTCTTTTCCCTCGGCCTGCTGCCCGTGTTCCTCGCCGTGCTCATGCAGTTGCTTGCCGGTCTCGATCGGGTCCAGTCCCTCTGGCATCAGCGCATCCCTGCCCCCCGGGGCAAGCGTCACCTGGCTGGCTGAACCTCACGTCACCCGGCCCGGGTGATTGATGCCCGGCGATGCATGGCACCCCCGCGTGGGTGATTCTGAGCATTGCCGGATGCCTAACCTGCGCAGCCTTCATCGGGGAACTGCGCTCGGTACTGAACTCGCGCTCCAGGCCGGCGTCCGACGACGCAAGGGCCGATGTGACCTGACAGCTGAGGCCAGGACTACGGACTAGGCGTTCCGCTGATCAGTCCGATCACAGTGGGAGAGTGTGCCGGCCTGCTGGTTGTCCGGCCGGATGGATGCCGTGTGGTCCCCAGATGGCCCCCGGGCGCGTGGTCCGGCAGCTGTCCAGCCGTGTTTGGTCCCGAGCGCACCGGGCAACTGGGAGTCGTGTCGGACGTAAGGCAAGCCTCTCCGCGGCAGCCGCGGCGGCGGAAGGCCCCTACGCTGTGGCAGAGCTCCTGGGCCGCATTCTCCTCCCTGGTGCTTGGTGCCTTCACGCTGGCGGACTTCTTCGGCTATGGCCGAAACCCCTGGTGGGTACACCTGGTGGTTGGCCTGTTCTTCGTCCTGGTCGGGCTCGCGAATCTCCAGAGCGCACTCAAGCTTCGCCGCAACCGGCGCCGTCTGGCGGACTGCGACGCGGACGCGAACTCCCGCTAATCGGGAATCGGAGAGTTGCGGCTCAGGCGGGTGCCATCGCGACAGTACGGGACGAACATGTCCTGCCTGCCGTAGCGATGCCCTTGGCGTACTCCAGGACGCCGTTATCCATTCTTTTCTCAGCGCTAGGCCTGCGGCAGATGGTGGTCACGACGGGAAAGCGCGAGCCAGCCCGCGACCGGCTGCTTACATCACCGTTTCTCCAGCAGGCCGAGGTCGCGCAGGCTCTCGGCGGTTTCAACGATCGTGGTCTCGGCTGGGCGTGGGCGCCATCCGAGCTCCCGCTTGGCGCGGTCGTTGTGGATGATCAGCCGAGGCGGCACCGGTCCTGGTGCCTCTTCGGTCGGTACTCGTTCGGCCAGCGGGCCGAGCCGCTCGCGCAGGATCTGGGCCATCTGAAGGAAGCTGATGGTCGGCCCGTCGGCCAAGGCCAGGTACCTCTGGCCGGCCGCCTTGGGCGCGGCCATCGCCCGGATGTGCAGATCGGCCACGTCACGCACGTCGGCGACGCCGAAGCGCTGGCGTCGCACTACGGGCATTGCCCCGTCGAGCATCGCCTTGGTCAGCTGCAGCGACGAACGCGCTTGCGTCGTCAATGTAGGGCCGAGGATGAACGTGGGGTTGACTACGACCAGCTCGGTGTCGCCACCCTCATGGTCCATGAAGTCCCAGGCGGTTCGCTCGGCGATCGCCTTGGACCGCGGATACGGCGGAAGGCCGGGCGTGTCGGGGTCGGTCCAGTCGGCCTCGGTGTACTCGGCACCCGGCTTTGGTGAATAACCGACCGCCGCGAACGACGAGGTCAGCACTACACGCCGGACACCAGCGTCGCGCGCGGCCCGCAGGACACGCAGCGTGCCGTCACGGGCGGGAACGATCACCTCATCGGGGTCGTCGGGCTGGACCATTGGCGAGGCGACATGGTGGACCTCGTCGCAGCCGGCCGCCGCGGCGGCCCAGCCCTCGTCGGTGGTTAGCTCGGCGGTGACGACCTCCAGCCGGCTGTCGTCTGCATCGCCGCGGCGCATCGCCGTACGCACATCGCCCTCGTGCTCCAGGGATCGCGTTGTCACGCGCACCCGGCGCCCGTCCCGCAGCAGCGCAGCGGTCAGCTGCGTGCCCAGATAGCCGGACCCGCCGGTCACCAGCACCGGGCTCATCGCAGCACCACCTCTTCCAGGCGGGGATACATATCCTGCACCCGCAGGTTTGCTTCGGCCTCCGCGTCGGGGTCACCGTGGTCGCGGGCATCCCACAACGCTGCCTTCGCGCGGAGGTAGTCAAGGTGAATGTGCAGCGTCGCGATCTGGGCTTCGATCCGCTCGGCGTGACGCAACAGCAGATCGCGCTGCTCACCCGCCGCCTCATGTCCACGCGTGCGGTTGGCCTGGTAGGTGCGCATGTCTTCGATGCCCACGCCCATCGCGCGCAGGCAGGCCAGCGCCTGCAACGTATCGACGTCGTCCTCGCGGAAGCGGCGGTGCCCGCTGCTCTCGTCGCGCTCGATCGGGCCTATCAATCCGACCTGCTCGTAGTAGCGCAGTGTTGGCTCGCTGAGACCGCTTCGCCGGGATACATCCTGGATGGTTAGAGCTGTCATACGAGCAGCAAAGCAAACCTCAAGCGCTTTAAGTCAAGCGGTGGCGGGAAAACCGACGTCGCGAAGCACAGCACATTCACCCAAACCGGGTGGCTCCCGGCCTGGCTCCCGAAGATCCACAAGGGGCTCGGACCAAGATCCGAAACATCTGACCTGCTAACGACCGGTCGGGACGGCCGGATGTGCACCGGCGTGTGCGCGGCGTGCAGCCGGGCGACGTCGGCGCGGAGTTGGCGGACCTCGGCGATCAGGGTCTCGGTCTCAGTCATGGAGCCAGTATCAGTCGAACGCCCAGTTTGAACGGTTATGTCGTAACTTTCCGCCCGGTGCCGCCCGGGGTTGAGTAGGTCACGCGAAGGCGCGCATGCGCCCGCCGTGCCCGTGGCGTGCGCGACGGATAGTGAACCGCGGTGAATGCGCTTATCGCCGCCGCGATCACCGGGAAGGGCGCCAGCTGGCGGGCACGCAGCGCCGCCGGATCTGCCGGGCCCGGGCATCGATCCGGCGCTACTGCCGGCCGGTCATTCCGGCCCGCCTCCCTGGCCGGTCATTCCGGCCGGGCTAAATAAAATGTCGGGCCGCCGGCCGTAAATTCCGCGCGAGCAGTTACCGTGGTTGAGGTCAACGGCGACGTGCACAAGGCAGGCCCAGTGAGCGACGACATCAGCATTGTCCTGACCGACCGGGCGTACCTGGAGTGCCCTCGCTGGCACGATGGCCGGATCTGGGTCTCGGACTTCTACCGGCACGAGGTCGTGTCCGCGACCGAGGACGGGCAGGATATCCGGGTCGAGGCCGACGTTCCGCATCAGCCGTCCGGACTGGACTGGCTGCCCGACGGCCGGCTGCTCATCGTCTCCATGCGCGACCGTAAGCTGCTGCGCCGTGAGCCGGACGGCGAACTGATCGCGCACGCTGACCTGGCTGACCATGTCAGCGGGCATCCCAACGACATGGTCGTCGACGCGCAGGGCCGTGCGTATGTCGGTAACTTCGGCTTCGACCTGATGGGTGGCGCCGACATCGCGCCGAGCTGGCTGCTGCGCGTCGACCCCGACGGCAGCGTCACCCGCGTGGCCGAGGACCTGTGGTTCGCGAACGGCAGCGTGATCACCGACGACGGCGTCCTCCTGGTTGACGAGACCTTCGGCAACCGGGTGAGCGCCTTCGACATCCAGCCCGACGGCAGCCTGGTCAACCGCCGGGACTGGGCGGCCTTCGGCCCGCTGCCCACCGCGCTGGGGCTGAGCGACGCGCTGCCCGGCCTTGTCGTAGCTCCGGACGGATGCACGCTCGACGCCGAAGGCGCCTTGTGGATTGCGGACGGGCTGAACGGCCGGGTCCTCCGGGTCCGCGAGGGCGGCGAGATCGCGGCGGAGATCACCGTGGGCATGGGCGTGTTCGCCTGCGGTCTCGGTGGATCAGACGGCCGTACCCTGTTCATCTGCGCCGCACCGGACTTCGACGAGCAGGCCCGCAGCGCCGCCCGGGAGGGACAGCTGCTGTCGACCCGGGTTGACGTCCCGCACGCCGGCCGCCCCTGACCCTCAGCTGGCCGGCTAGTCAGTGCGGGCTCAGACTCCCGGGATTCCTTGACCATCCGTCATAGACGCCGGTTTCGCCGGGTTTCCGGCCCGCCGCTGGCTCCCGTACGGTTCTCTCCGGTGGCTCCCCGGGCCGGGAGAGGGTTCCTCATGCCGATCAGGATCGGCGACGGCACTGTGCAACTGGATATCGACGGCCGGATCGTCGCGACCGCCACCGAGCGGGCTGGCGGCTGGTGGGAGGTTACCTACTGGCCGCGGTTCTTCGACCGGAACCAGACCATCACCGCGCTGACGGTCACCGGGCTGCTGGAGAGCGGGCGAAGGCCTTGGCCCGGTCCACGCCGGAGTCCGGGATGACGACTACCTCGAGGTGGGTGTCCATGGTCCGGTCATGCCCGGCTCGGGAGGAAATCCGAACACCGCGAGCAGGCCGGGATTTCCGAACGAGGTAACCTGGCTGATCCCGCGGTCGGTCACGGTCAGCACGCAGACGCCGTATGGCTGCAGCTGCCCGTCAGCGTCCCGTGCGTACACCGCCGCGGCGGGCTGGCCGTTGGCGCCGGTGGCCAGCATCCGCCAGTCGCCGGCGGCGCCGAGGACGCGGTCGCGCAGGAACGGGATGCAGGAACGGCGGCCCGAGAACCAGGACCGCAGCGGCGTCGCCTCCAGGATGACGTCCTCGACCAGCAGCCGCTCGAGGGCAGCGGCGTCGGCGTTCTCGAACGCGGCGATGTACTCATCCAGCAGCGCCCGCGCCTGCGGTATGTCCGGCTCGGCGATCTGATCAGCTGCGGGGGCTACTTCCTCCAGCCGAGCCCGGGCCCGCTGCAGCGCGCTCTTCACTGACGCCGTCGTCGTGTCGAGCATGACCGCGACCTGCGCGGCGGGAAACTCGAGCACGTCGCGCAGGACGAGCACGGCGCGCTGCCGGGGCGGCAGATACTGCAGGCTCGCGATGAGTGCCAGCCGCAGGCTCTCGCGGGCGGTGACGATGACCGCCGGGTCGGCCGCCTCCGGGATCGCCAGCGTGTCCGGGACCGGGTCGAGCCACGCGACGTCCGGTCCGGCATCCTCGGGCCATACCGTCGGATCCAGCTCCGCGTCGTATAGTCCCGACGGCAGCACCCTGCGATCGCGACGGGACAGCGCCGTGAGGCACGCATTGGTAGCGATCTGGTACAGCCACGTGCGCACCGAGGACCGGCCCTCGAAGCTGTCGTACGAGCGCCAGGCGCGCAGGTAGGTCTCCTGGACCAGGTCCTCGGCGTCCGCGACCGAGCCGAGCATCCGATAGCAGTGCGCGAACAGCTCGCGCCGGAACGGCTCCGTGTCCCGGCCGAACGCCGCGCTATCCGGCATCAGTCACACCGGCCGGCCGAGGTAGGCGGCGAGCTGGTCCGCGGGCCCGGCCCCGGCCGGCGCGGGCGCGACGGGCCCGAACGGGGCCTGCCCGTCCGGCCCGCGGAAACCGTCGGTGATCGCCAGCCGTGCCGAGGCGAGCAGCTCGGTCGCCAGCTCGGGGTCCAGGTCGCCCGGGTAGCCGATAGCGCGGGCCAGGTCCCAGCCGTGAGCGAACTGATCGAGGGCCGCCATGCTCCGCACGGCAGCGCCCGGGAACTCGCCGAACGGCAGCCGGATCATCCGGCCGAGCACGCCATCGGCCTCGAACGCCGCCGCCGCCATCCGGGCGCTCTCCTCGTAGGCGGCGACGAAATCACCGGCCGTGTAGTCCACGTCGGTGGGCTCGCTAGTGCCGCTGACGACACCGGCCCACCAGCGGGCAGTGTCGGTGAAGTGGTTGATCAGCGCGCGAACGTCCCAGGATGCGCACGGCGTGGATGCATCCAGGTCGCCGGGCTGCACTTTCTGAAGGACTGCCAGGGTGCTGGTCAGGGCTCTATCCAGTTCGGTCACGTGCTCGCTCCTGATTCTCTCGCCTGCAAAGGTCGTCAATCAGGTAGACCTCGCCACCCGGCGAAAGGAATCGGTACCGTTCGATCAGTTCTCGGTGATGATCTTGACGGGCTGACCCGTGACGGGACCACGCAGCGGTACCTGCACCCCGACCACCGGGCCATCGCCGATGCCGGCTGTTGGCGGCCGTCCGGATCTGCCCGCTGGCGGTCACGAAGAAGACCTCATGACCATCACAGATCGTGACCGGATTCGCTAGTTGACACAGAACTCTCGTCCCTTTAGCCGATCATCAGGCCGGCGACGGCCTCGGCCGCCGCCAGCGTGTCGCGGCCGAGGGGCTGTAGGTGGATGCGGGTACAGAGCAGTCCTGTCGACAGCCGCTCGACAACGCCCCACTCCCATATGGCGACGAGATCGAGCCCCGTGCGGGCGGCCAGCCAGCGGGCCCGGCCGACGGGGTCGCCGCCAAGCAGCTCGACGGGATCGCCCCGCATAAGGACACCCAGGTCGTACTCGGCCTCGGCCAATAGGCCGTCAGGATCGATCAGCTTGAAGCCGCCGTCGTTCTGGAGGGCGTTCAATTGGTGCACGTCGCCGTGGACCAGCACGGCCCTCTCGTCGCGATGCGCCTGAGCCCGCCGCACAGCGCAGGCCAGGGCATGGTTGACAGTCTTCTCGGAGCACGGACGGTCGAGCTCCTCCCATGACGTCACAATGAAGTCGGCGAGCCATCGGGCCTTGTCCGCACCCGTGGGCAGCCCGCAGTCTGGCGCCGGCCGCCATATGCGCTCAGCGGTAGCGCAAAGAATCTCCAGGCGACGGGCGAGCGGCAGTCCAAGCTCATGCATGGGCCGGCCCAACCGCTCCATGAGCAAGGCGCCGTCGTCGGGGTCGTACCGATAGAGCACCGGGCATCCGTCTCCGCCGACGAGACGGAGGACGGTCGCCTCGTTGGAGGCGTTGTTCCCGGTCCCTGGGACGAGCACCTTCAGGACGGCAGGGGTACCATCCGCCCGGGTCGCGTCCGCCACGAAAGCCTCCGTGCCGCCCTCATAGGGGTGCCCGACTGTGATCGACCAGTCGGCCTCCAGGCTCGAGACGAGCGCCGGCAATCGCTCCAGCCAGTCCTCGGCGCCGGCCGCGCGGGCTTTGTTCCGCACAACCGCCGGCACGTCGATCATTGCCTCAGTCTCACATCTTCAACCCGGAGCCACCCCGATTACCCCTGCCGCCGTCGACGGGCAGGCCAGATCGCTTCGCAGGACACCGGACCGGTGCATCAGCGATAGGCCCTCCCTCAGGCCCCACCGCCCCGCGATCTAGGGCACCCCGAACGAGCGAGCAGAACATGCCAACGACGGCTAGCAGGGCGATCCGATCGGCGGCTACGTGCGCGCCTCCATCAGGGACCGCTGTCACACCAAGTAATCGAACTCGGCGACACCACGCTGCGCGTCATCGACGGCAACAGCGAACTTCTCACCACGGTGCCCAGGAACAGCACCGCCGAGATCAGCCGGTTCAAGGCCTACGGCACCAAGCACTCCCACTGACTGTCAGCGGAATTGACGCTCGCCTGCACGGGGGCCAACAGCCCCAGAAGGAGGCGGCTTCGCCGCCGCTCATCTCTCGGGCGCGCCGCGCAGGCTACGGGGCCGCCCCTCCGGCCCCAAGGTGCCGCGCATCGCGCTGCGCGCGACAGCCCTGCGAGCTGCCCTTGACCCCGGAGACCTCTGCGGCCCCTGGCGGCAGGAAGAGCGGGGCAGGCCCAGGCCCGCCCGCCGCCGCACGCGCGGCGCGCAAACCCCTGCGGCGGCGGGGGCCTGGTGGTTCAAGGAACCTCGTAGGCGTCATCCAGACGTGGCCATCCGGGGAGGTCCGGTACCGGCCGTTGCCCGGATCATTGAGGAACTCCATCACCATGGCGCTGAACGAAGCAGCGATGATCTCACAGGAGCCGGGGATTCCCAGGCGGGCAGGTAGAGGCGATGAGTAACCGCAACTCCCATCGTCTACCTGCCATATGAGTTAACGTGCGGCCGGAGGAGGCCGCCGGGACAAGGGAGTCTGTGGGATGACGCGGTACTTGATCTCGTTCGGTGCTCACGCGATGGACCACATCCCCGACGAGGACATGCCCGCCGTGGCCAAGGCCGCGCACGCAGCGGTCCAGGAGGCCGTGAACGCTGGCGTGTTTGTGTGCACCGGCGGACTGGAAGACCAGCGGGCGAGCATCGTGGCCACCGACGGGACGGTCACCGACGGCCCGTACCCGGAGGCCATCGGCGGGCTCGCGGTCGTCGAGGTGCCCTCACGCGAGGAGGCGCTGAAGTGGGCTGCCAAGATCGCCGTCGCCTGCCGATGTGCGCAAGAGGTCCGGGAGTTCGGGCCCGACCCCGAACTCGACGAGATGCTCCGCCAGGCAGATAGGTGACGGTGACGTCAACCTGTCCGTCTGAAAGGCCAGGCTCCGCAGCTTCCCAGAATGGGGCTGGCCATATCCAGATCCGCGCAGCGAGAATCAGATCCTAGAAACCGTCAGGCGTCACCCGAACCCAAACCGGGCGCCCCGTCAAGGATCAGTGGGGCCTAGGCAACCTGCAGAGCAAGCTCCGAGATGGGGCCTTAGTCACTCGGTTAGACACTCAAAGCCCGCTTCCGCCGAAGCGGACCGGGCTCTGATCTGCGTCGGGACGGCCGGATTTGAACCGGCGACCCCTTGACCCCCAGGCACGAATCCGGTGTCTGGGACGGTCTGAGGTAGTCGGGCGGGGAGGCTCCCTCTGCAGATTCGCCCCGAGAGGGTCGTTGTGAGTCCGGGGGAGTCGGAGGACGTTGGCTCCCATAATTGGCTCCCAGATTCCAGTGGCCGCACTTCGCGAGGAGTGCGTTGACGGACCGGGTGATCAGGGGCCACCGCGTTCGCCGTGCCGACGGTCGCGGTGGTGGCGGTGTATTCAGCTGACCATCTGCTGATCTTTCTGCGGGCGAGCAGCGCGGCGGTGGTGGTTGCCATGGGCGGGCCGGTGGGGCGCTGGTGCAGCGTTGCCGTGGACGGGGTTGCGGAGCCTAAGGTGCCCGCGCTTGACCTCCACGCTGAAATCCACGCCGAGCACCGAGGAGAGCCGGGCAAGCGTGGACAGGGATGGCTCATGCTCACCGGATTCGAGCCGGGCGATATTGGGCTGCCGCATGCCGATCATCCGGGCTAGCTCAGCCTGAGACATACCACGCGATATCCGGTAGTGGATCACCTTGATCGCAACGTCGTTGGCGAACTGGGTCCGCTCGACCTCACGGCGGTAGTCCACATCGTGCATGTCCTGTTCGTGGATCTCAGCCTCAGTCCGCAGCTCGGACAGCTTCACCATTGTGATCATTCCTCTTCCAGCTCCGCGAGCCGCCGCTGCGCTCGCTCGCATGCCTGCCTGAACCCTCGCGGATCTTTGCCGCCGTCGGGCCCGACCGCAGCGATGACGAAGTGACCGCCGACGCGCCGGTAGAGCGCCCGCCACGGGCTGCTGCCCCGCCTGGGGCGTAACTCCCGCAGGCCAGCAGCGCCACGCGCATCGCTTGAATGGGGATAGGGGAGGTCCGGCCCGATCTCCTCCAGCTTCCGCACGGCATTGTGCAGGGCCGCGCGCTCATTGCCAGGCAGCTTGTCCCGCTCGCCTTCAGCAGCAGGCAGATACACGACTGTCCACACCATCGAAGCATATCATCTGTGATATGGCCTAGCAGCCGCCGGAGGGGGTCGAGACTGTTGGCCGCTAGGAGGACACTCAGGAAGGCGCCAACCTCACGTGACGTAACCCGCCATGCAGCGCTTCCTGCGGGTGTCTGCGACCGCTGAGTGTGAAAATGCAAGAGGAAGGACCAAGCGCATGACTCAGCACTTCGGTTACGCCGTTGACCGCCGGTACCTGCCCGTGCTGCTCCCCTTCCGGTTCAAGCGGGACCGGGACGGCGTGACGTTGACTGACGACGCGCTGGAGGCCACCTTCGGCTTTTTCAGGGTGACCACCACCCGGGACAACATCACGGGGGCCCACATCACGCGCAACTACCGCTGGTGGACGGCGTTCGGTGTCCGGGGCTCGATGGCTGACGACGGCCTCAGCTTTGGCACCAACCACGAGGCCGGTGTCTGCATCCACTTCGCCGAGAAGGTCCCGTCGCGGCTGAGCCTGCGCGGCCACTCGGCGCTCACCGTGACCGTCGAGGACCTCGAGGGGCTGACCAGGGCCCTCGGCGGCGACACGGACGGAGAGGCCTGATCTGGCCCCGGCGGCCACGGCCTGAGACGGCCAGGACCTGCAAGCCGCGGGGGCCTCATGCGAAGGCCATCTATTCACTGCCGCTCTGCCATCATGTAACGTCCGCCACTTTCACCAACGTCACGTGCCGTAGAACGCCGCCTGCAGAATGCCGCCAAACCTGCGGTCAACGGGCGGTCAAAGATCTTGAGGCCACCTCGCCGACCCGACGAAGCGGCCTCTGACCTGCTAAGCAATGGTCGGGACGGCCGGATTTGAACCGGCGACCCCTTGACCCCCAGTCAAGTGCGCTGCCAAACTGCGCCACGTCCCGTTGCCACGCAGCAGCCTACAGGACATCCAGCCTGGGTTCACACGCCCGCGGCCCCGCTCCGCCAGCCCCGGCCAGATCCCGGGGCGCACTCGACCTCACGCCCCCGCGCGGGCATCCCCAGCCGACATTTCACGTATGTGGTGCGCGAGAACCGGACGAATCGGACGCCGGGGTGCACCACATACGTGAAATGTCACGCGAGGCACCAGCCTGCGAGGCACCAGCCCCCGGGGAGGGCGCACCTGCGCCGTGGGCCCGGCGGCTAGAGCTTGAGGGGCTTGATGGGGGCGGCGACCAGCGAAGGGTCGCTGCGCCAGTCCACCCCGGGCACGTCCACGTACAGCTCGATCTCGTTGCCGTCCGGGTCGGTGATGTACAGGCTGTGCGTGATTGTGTGATCGCTGGCTCCGACCACATTGACCTCGTTCGCCTCCAGGGCCGCCAACGCCCCCCGGAGCTCGTCGTCGCTGTCCCCGACCTTCAGGCCGAAGTGGTAGAGCCCCACCCGGCGCCCGGACGGGAGGTTGGCCGCATCCTCGCCAACCTCGATGAGCAGCAGCTCGTGGTGGGTCCGCCCGGACGGCGCGGAGAACGCCGCGGCGCGGAACGGGGTGGGGGCGTCGTCGGGACCGCCCATGATCTGGCGCCAGCCGAGCACGTCCCGGTAGAACGACGCGGAGCGGTCGAGGTTGTGAACGTAGAGGACTAGATGTCCGAGTTCCTTGACTTCCATAGCGGGCGCTCCACGAGAAGAAGGGGCTGATGCCAGGGGCACATGCTGTGCCAGCTTGCAGGGCTTCGCGACCCTGCGTCCAGCACGTTGACCTCAACCGGCAGCCATCCCGCTGTATGCCCTGTGCCGCCGCCCCGCTAAACCCCGGCCCGCCGAACCCGGACCGCCGAACCCGGACCCGCCGGCCCGGTCCCAGCCCTCAACCACAAAAGGGCTGGCTGCCCTCCCCGGCCAGAATGCGGCCAGAACCCGGCCAGAATGCGGCCAGACGCGGGGAGGGCAGCCAGCCCGTAACCAGCAGCGCGCTTACGCGACCTTGATGCGCTTATGCACCCGGTGCCAGCGGTTGTGGTAGATGTGCGCGCGGATCCGGCCGTTCAGGTAGATCCCGTACCAGTTGCTGTGGATGTAGTTGCCGTGGATCCACACCCTGATGAAGGACGAGGCGCCGACCAGGATGCCGGTAGTGCGCAGGTCCGGGTGGGCGGTGACCGGCGGGGCCAGCCCGATCGTGTCGCCGACCAGGTTGTTCTTGCCGATGTCGTTGCCGACGATCTGGTTGCCGCTCATCCTCTGGCCGGGCACGTGAGAGTGGATTGTCACCCCGGCCAGGCCGTTGCCGTAGATCTCGTTGTCGGCCACGTCGTTGCCGGACACCCGCTCGCCCTTGACCTCGGTGGCGATGACCACGCTGGCCCGGGAGACTTCCGGTTGAGGCCGTTGAAGGTGATGAGGTTGTGCGCGACGTAGTTGTCCCACACCCCGGCCGTGGAGTGGCCGGCGATGATGACCCCGCAACCGCCGGGGTTACGCCGGGCGATGTTCCGGGTGACCGCGTCGTAGTGGGTCGGGCCGAGGTCGTCGGCGATCAGGAAACCGCCGCCCTTGTTGAACTGCGACACGTTGCGCGTGGCCAGCGAGTCGGACGTGCCGTTGAAGTCCACGCCCACGTCCCCGTTGTGCTGGAGCAGGTTGTGCGAGACGAGGATCCGGGTGCTGCGCGCGACCAGGATGGCGTCGAATCCCGCGTTCTCCACGCTGAACCCGCTGACCTCGACGTTGCGCGCGCCGTAGACCACCACGCCGCTGCCCCCGGGCAGCTTCTTGCTGATCGGCTTCTGGCCGCGGGCGTTGATGGTGGCGCCGTGGCGGCCGATCAGCGCGAGCGACTTGGTCACCACGGCCTGCACCTTGTACGTGCCACCGCAGACGACCACGCGCCCGCCCCTCGGGGCGGCGGCGATGGCCTGGTTGATGTGGCGGTACCGGGCGGTCGAGCACGAGCGGTCCGGGGCCCCGGCGTGGGCGTGCTTGGACACGTAGACCGTCGACGACGCGGCGTCCGCCGCGCTGGCCCCCACGAGCGTGAACGTGCTCGCACCGACCGCCACGAGGCCGGCGAGCAGTCTTGAGACTTGCCTCATCCTTGTGATCCCCCCTGAGGACTACCTACCGTAGGTAGTCAATTACGTCACGTAGCGTAACCCTCAGGGGGGCGTTTACCGGGGAACCCGCGCCGAACGGGCACTTAGCGCGATGATTCTTCGTTGTGTTTGCGGGGTAGGCCCCGCGTAACCCCGCGACGGCCCTCGATCAGACGGCCCTCGACCAGACGGAGCAGCGGATGATGGCACGGGGACCGGCCCGGGAGGGTGGGCCGGGTGATCCCCGGGCGGTGCGGATGAGTTACGACCCCACGACGGCGCCGCTCCCTTACGGCAGGACGTCCGGAGACCCGTACCGCAACTACCCGGAGGACGACCCCTACACCGGCGACGATCCGTACCCGGATCACCAGGGTCACGGGGCTTACGGCGATTATGGCGGGTACCGGGACGACCCGGGCGAGGATGGCTATCTGCCCGGCCGGCCCTACCGGCGCCGCCGCTGGCGGGTGCTGCGCTGGCTCCTGGGGCTGGCGCTGGGCCTGGTCATGCTGGCCGTGATCGCGTTCGGTGTGCTGTTCGCGCTCACCCCGTCGGTCAGCAACGCCCCGGCGCTGGCCGGGGCCATCGACCAGGCGCATCACGCCGCTTACCCTGGACCGCCGATGTCGGCGCTGTTCGCCCAGTCCCTGGTGGCCACCGAAGATCACCGGTTCTACTCCGAGCCGGGCGTGGACATCTACGCGATCGCCCGGGTCGTCGCGTCCCAGCTCACCGGCCACGGCGACCAGGGCGGCGCGACCCTGTACCAGCAGCTGGCCAAGATGCTGTACACGCCGGGCCAGAGCGGGTTCAGCGTCGAGGTCAAGCAGGTGATGCTGGGCATCAAGCTGGACCTGGCCTACAGCAAGGCGAAGGTGCTCCGGATGTACGCCGACGTGGCCTACTTCGGGCACGGCTACTACGGTCTGGCCCAGGCCAGCTGCGGGTACTTCGGCACCACCCCGGCGGGCCTGACCCTGCCGGAGGCGGCCACGCTGGCCGGGCTGGTCCAGGGGCCCTCCGCGGACGACCCGATCGCGCACTACGCCCGCGGCCGGGCCCGTGAGGCGCACGTGCTGGGCCGGCTGGTCTCCACCGGCAAGATCACCCAGGCGCAGGCCACGGCCGCCTACGCGAAGGGCCTCCCGCTCGTCGGCGGGAGCGGCACCGGCTGCACCGGCCCCCGCTAACCCGAAATTCTCCGCAACGAAACCCCGAACGGCCCGGTCCCCATCCGCCACCAGCCCTCAGGTGGCGGGTGGGAAAACCCTGGTGCGCCCAGGCCTTTCAGGCCGGGCCCGGGGCGGATCGGGGGGACGACACGCCCATGACTCCGAGCCCGGCGCCGGAAAGGCCGGTCACTGGCAGGTAGCGGGCTGAAAGGCTGGCCAGTTGCGGGCGGCGCGGCGAGGGGCCGGTCAGCTGCGGGCGGCGTGGCGGCCCGGGCGGCTGCTGTTCCCGTTGCCGTCGGGGCCAGAACCTGGGCCGTAATCGCCCGTTCCGCGGCCGTAGTTGCCGGGACCGCTGTAGTTCCCCGGCGCGCCGTACTCCGCGGAATCGCCGTAGTTCCCGGGGCCGCCGCTGTAGCTTCCGGCTCCGTCGTCGTACTCTTCCGCCCCGCGTCCGTACAGCGTGGCCTCTTCGTCGAGGCCGACGGCGACCGCCTCGGCCACCGCCACCTCCGGGGAACCAGGCGCCGGTGAGAGCGGTTGGTGACCAGCGGCCGGAACCCCGCCCGCCGGATCCTGCGTCCGCCATACCCACTTGCGGTAGGTCCAGAAGCGGAACAGCGTGCCCAGAGCGATGCCGGCCAGGTTGGCCAGGTTGTACCACAGCTTGCCCTGCAGCCCGATGCCATCCTGGACGATCGCGACGCAGGCCAGCTGGATCAGCAGGCCGATCCCGTTGAACACGAAGAACAGGACGGTTTCCCGGCCCATCCCGACCCGCTCCCGGTGCCGGAACGCCCAGTAGCGGTTGCCGAGGAAGGTCACGACGGTGGCCGCGATCGTCGAGACGATCACGGCTTTGTACTTGCCCATGCCCGCGTCGAAGTGCAGGACATCGGCGCCGCCGAGGCTCACGATGAAGCCGGCCAGACCCACCACGCCGAACTTCGCCGCCTCATGGATCAGCATGCGGAACCGCTCGTACAGCTTGAGAGCGAATCTCACCTGGCCGTCTTCCTCTCACCAGTGTGCTGCCGGGGGCGGGTTCAGCAGGCTCATGAATTGCTGCTTGTGACAGTACCGGCACGGTCAGGCCAGCGTGGCCACAGGGCCGTGATTGCGCGGTCAAGAAGCGGGAAAATAACCCGGTCGGAAAAATTCCGACCTCCCGGTAGTCTCGCATGGGTGCCTGTGACCACCGCTCTCATCCGTGCCCGTGGCCTCACGAAACGGTTCGGAAGTTTCACGGCGGTGGACGGAGTTGACTTCGAACTGCGCCGCGGTGAGGCGTTCGGCTTCCTCGGCCCCAACGGTGCGGGCAAGTCGTCCACGATGCGCATGATCGGCTGCGTCTCCCCGCCCACCGAGGGGGAACTGTCCATCTTCGGCCTGGACCCGGTAGCCGACGGGCCCGCGATCCGGGCCCGGCTCGGCGTGGTGCCCCAGGAGGACTCCCTCGACGTGGAGCTGACCGTCCGGGAGAACCTCCTCGTCTACGGCCGCTACTTCGGGCTGCCCCGGCCGGTCATCCGGGAACGCAGTGACCGGCTGCTGGAGTTCGTCCAGCTCGCCGACCGCGCCGGCGACCGGGTGGAGCCCCTGTCCGGCGGCCTGAAGCGCCGTCTGACCATCGCCCGCTCGCTGATCAACGAGCCGGAGATCCTGCTCCTGGACGAGCCGACCACCGGCCTCGACCCGCAGGCCCGGCACGTGGTCTGGGACCGGCTGTTCCGGCTCAAGCAGCAGGGGGTGACCCTGGTGCTGACCACGCACTACATGGACGAGGCCGAGCAGCTGTGCGACCGCCTCGTGGTCATGGACGCGGGCCGGATCGCCGCCGAGGGCTCGCCCCGGGAGCTGATCGAGCGGTACTCCACCCCGGAGGTCCTCGAGCTCCGGTTCGACCCCGCGGTGCATGAGAACGCGGCGGAGAAGCTCGCCGCGGTGCCCGCCCAGCGCCGGGAGGTCCTGGCCGACCGGGTGCTGCTCTACGTCGAGGACGGTGACGCCGCGCTGGCCGCGGTCCGGGAGCTCGGCCTGGACCCGCTGACCTCGCTGGTGCGGCGCAGCACGCTGGAAGACGTGTTCCTGCGGCTGACCGGCCGCCGGCTGGAGGACTGATGGCGGCCCCGGCCCCGGCGCCGGCCCAGCCTCGCGGCCCGGTGGCCGGACTGCCCTGGCGGACCCGGCCCGGCCCCGTGCCCGCCTGGTCCTTCGCGGTGCGGCAGCTCCGGTTCTGGCTGACCGACTACCGGCGGACCTGGCGCGGCTCGATCATCTCCACGGTGCTGAACCCGCTGCTGTACCTGGGCGCCATGGGCCTGGGCCTGGGCACGCTGGTGGACAGGCACGGCACGGCCTCCCTGGGCCAGGTCAGCTACCTGGTCTTCCTCGCGCCCGGCCTGCTGGCCGCGAGCGCGATGGGCACCGGCGTGGGGGAGTCCACCTACCCGGTCTTCGGCTCGGTCAAGTGGAACAAGACCTACCAGGCCGCGGTGTCCTCGCCGCTGCGCCCGGCCGACCTGTTCCACGGGCACCTGCTGTTCGTCGGGCTGAAGCTGACCATGACCTCGGCCGTGTTCCTGGCCGTGGCCGCCGCGTTCGGGGCGATCATCTCGCCGTGGGCCATCCTGGCCCTGCCGGTCGCCGTGCTGACCGGCCTGGCCTTCACGGCGGTGATCGAGGCGTGGACGGTGACCCGGACCAAGGACACCTCGCTGGCCGTGGTGTACCGCTTCGGGATGATCCCGCTGTTCCTGTTCTCCGGGACGTTCTTCCCGGTCACCCAGCTGCCCGTGTGGATCAGGCCGATCGCCTACCTGACCCCGCTGTGGCACGGCGTGGCGCTGTGCCGGGACCTGTGCCTGGGCATCGCCACCGTGCCCTCGGCGTTCCTGCACGTCGGTTACCTGCTGGTCGTGCTGGGGGCCGGGATCATCGCCGGGGACCGGACCTACACCAGGCGGCTGTATGTCTAGCCGGCCTGCTACCGGGCGGCGGCGCTATGTCTAGCGTGCCCAGCCTGCCGCTGCGGGTGCTGCCCGGCCGCGGCCCGCTGCGCCGGGCCGCGCGGTCGGTGGGTGGCCGGAGCAGCCTGTTCCTGGTCGAGCGGCACGCGCTGGTCTACCGGCACACCTGGCTGGTGTTCGTGTCCGGGGTGGTCGAGCCGCTGTTCTACCTGCTGTCCATCGGGGTGGGCCTGGGCAAGCTGGTCGGCACGGTGCACGGTCCCGGCGGCCCGGTCAGCTACGCGGCGTTCGTGGCCCCCGCCCTGCTGGCCAGCGCCTCCATGAACGGCGCCCTGTTCGACTCGACCTTCAACGTGTTCTTCCGGCTCAAGTACGAGAAGCTCTACGACGCCGCGCTGGCCACCCCGATGCGGGCCGGTGACGTGGCCCTCGGCGAGATCAGCTGGGCACTGCTGCGTGGCGCCCTGTACGCGGTGGCCTTCATGGCCGTGATGGCGGCGATGGGCCTGGTCTACTCGTGGTGGGCGGTGGCGGCGCTGCCCGCCGCCGTGCTGACCGGGTTCGCGTTTGCCGCGGGCGGCATGGCCTGCACCACGTACATGCGGACCTGGCAGGACTTCGAGTTCGTCACGCTGGCGACCCTGCCCATGTTCCTGTTCTCGACCACCTTCTACCCGCTGAGCGTGTACCCGCGGCCGCTGCAGTTCGTGGTGGAATGCACTCCGCTGTACCAGAGCGTGGTGATGCTGCGGGATCTCACACTGGGCACGGTCGGCCCGGGCCTGCTGTGGCACGCCGCGTACCTGGCCGCCCTGGGCGTCATCGGCCTGCTCGTGGCGGGCCGCCGGATCGGCAAGCTGCTGCTGCGCTGAGGGGGCCCGCGGCCGGGCTGAAGCTTTCAGCCGCTCGGCGCCGGGCACGTTACCCTGGATAGAGGCCGTGAGGAGGCCCAGGCGGACGCACTCGACCTAGGACGGCATGATCACGACCGGCGGCAGCCCTCCGGATCCGGCGCCCCGTGCCGGGGGGCAGGAAGACGCTCCTGGTGCTCGCGGGGCGTCCGCGACCGGCGGGGCCACCGATACCGCTGTGGCCCTAGGTACGGATGGGGGCCCTGAGGCTGGCGCCGCCGCACCAGACCGCGTACCCCTGCGGGCCGACTGGGTGCCGTGGCTGATCGCGCTGGCCGTGTTCGCGGCCTACACCACGATCTCGCTGTCCCGGTACTTCCAGCTCGACCCGGGCTCGTGGGACCTGGGCATCTTCACCGAGTACGTCCGGCAGCTGGCTCACCTGCGGGCCCCGGTGGTCAACATCCGCGGGTCCGGGTTCAACCTGCTCGGTGATCACTTCCAGCCGATCGTCGGCCTGATCGCACCCGTGTTCCTGCTCTTCCCCAGCGCGGCCACCCTGCTCGTGGTCCAGGCCCTGCTGACCGCGGTCTCCGTCATCCCGGTGAGCCGCGCGGCCGCGGCCCGGCTCGGCACCGGGGCCGGGCGGATGATCGGCGCCGCGTACGGCCTTTCCTGGGGCCTCCAGCAGATGATCGACTTCGACTTCCACGAGATCGCGTTCGCGGTCCCGCTGCTGGCCTGCTCCCTGTCCGCGCTGTCGCGGGGCAAGGTCCGCGCCGCGGCGGTGTGGGCGCTGCCGCTGGTGTTCGTGAAGGAGGACCAGGGCTTCACGGTCGCGGCCATCGGCATCCTCATCATGGTCACCGGCGCGGCCCGCAGCCGGAGAGCCGCCGGCGCGCAGGGCCGGGCCGGCGGGGAATCCGGGTCCGGGACCGCGCCTGGATCCGGGGCCGGGCAGCGCCGGGGGACGTTCCGGACTGGCGCGCTGCTGGCCCTCTGGGGACTGGCCTGGTCGTTCCTGGCCATCGCGGTGATCATCCCGCACTTCAACCCGCTGCATCAGTACCCCTACTGGACCGACGGCGGCGTGCTGAGCCCCGGCGGGGTGCATCCCTCGGCGCCGTCGGTGCTCGCCCAGCTCGGCCACTCCTACGTGCCTAAGCTGCGGACCACGCTGCTCATCCTGCTGCCGGTGGCGTTCCTCGCGCTGGGCTCCCCCCTCACCCTGGTGGCGATCCCGAGCCTGGCCCTGCGGTTCGTGTCCACGAACAGCGCCTACTGGGGGGCGGGATACCACTACAACGCGACGGTCATGCCGATCGTCTTCATCGGCGCGATCGACACGCTGGCCCGGATCCGCGCCGGGCGGGCCCGGCCTGCGGGTGAGGGTGGGGCTGGGGTCCCGCCCTGGTTCTCCGCCTGGCTGGATCCGGCGTCCACCCGGGTCGTCCCGGCCCTCATGCTGGGGATCGCGCTGGTGACCGCCTGGCCGTTCCCGCTCAGCGACCTGTGGCACGCGCAGACCTACCAGATCAGCCCGCACGTCCGGGGGGAGGACACCGCCCTGGCCCGGGTGCCCGCCGGCACCACCGTGGAGGCCACGCTCACCATGCTGGCCCCGCTGGCCGCCCGGGACGACACCTACTGGATCGGGATCGCCGGGAACCCGGCGCCGCGTTACGTCGTGTTCGACGAGCTGGACAGCGGCTGGAACCCGCCGCCCAGCGATCCGCTCACGTTCGTCGAGCAGCGCCACCCGGGGGTCACCTACCGGCTGATCTACGAGAACGACTTCGTGTACGTGTTCCGGCGGGCCGGCCAGACCGGCCCATAGGCGGCGTACCCGTCAGTAGGTAGAGTCATCTGCGGACCCGGTCAGGAGGCTCTACATGGACTTCGGCTACGACGTCCGCACGGAGGAGTTCAGGAAACGCCTCCTCGCGTTCATGGACGAATGCGTCTACCCGGCGGAGCCGGTGTTCGCGGCTCAGGTGCGGGACAACGCAGAGGCAGGACACGCGTGGGAGCGCCCCGCGGTGATCGGGGAGCTGAAGGAGGAGGCCCGCGGGCGCGGCCTGTGGAACCTCTTCCTGGCCCATCACCCGGAGGGTGCGGGGCTTACCAACCTCCAGTACGCGCCCCTGGCGGAGATCACCGGGCGCAGCCCGGCGATCGCCCCCGAGGCGCTCAACTGCGCCGCGCCGGACACCGGGAACATGGAGCTGCTGGCCGAATTCGGCTCCCCCGGGCAGCAGGAACGCTGGCTCCGGCCGCTGCTGGAGGGGAGGATCCGGTCGGCCTTCTGCATGACCGAGCCGGACGTCGCGTCCTCGGATGCGGCCAACATCGCTACCCGGATCGAGCGCGACGGGGACGAATATGTCCTTAACGGCCGGAAGTGGTGGTCGTCGGGCGCGATGAATCCGGGCTGCGAGATCTTCATCGTGATGGGCCGGACCGCCTGGGAGGGGGACCGGCACCGCCAGCAGTCGATGATCCTCGTGCCCCGGGGCACCCCCGGGGTCACGGTGCGGCGCGGGCTCAGCCTGTTCGGCTACGACGACGCGCCGCACGGCGGTCACGCCGAGGTCGTGTTCGACGGCGCCCGGGTGCCTGCGGCCAACCTGATCGCCGGTGAGGGCGACGGCTTCACGATCGCGCAGGCCCGGCTGGGCCCGGGCCGGATCCACCACTGCATGCGGCTGATCGGCTCCGCCGAGCGGGCCCTGGAGCTGCTCTGCCGCCGGGTGACCGACCGGGTCGCGTTCGGGCAGCCCCTGGCCGAGCAGGGGGTGATCCAGGAGTGGATCGCCGAGGCGCGGGTCCGGATCGAGCAGGCCCGGCTGCTGGTGCTGAAGACCGCCTGGCTGATGGACACGGTGGGCAACAAGGGCGCGCATACCGAGATCCAGGCCATCAAGATCATCACCCCGGCCATGGCCGAGTGGGTGATCGACAAGGCGATCACGGCGCACGGCGCCGCCGGGGTCAGCCAGGACTTCCCGCTCGCGTACCTGTGGGCCAATGCCCGGACCCTCCGGTTCGCGGACGGCCCCGATGAGGTGCACAAGCGCTCGCTGGCCCGCCGGGAACTGCGCCCCTACCGGGTCGCCCGCGAAACCGGCCGCTGAGCCGGGGACCATGCCTGCCCCCGTGACCGATGACACCAGCAAGGAGATAGATGATCATGCCTCAGGATGAGCAGCGCGTAGCTATCGTCACGGGCGCGGCCCGCGGCATCGGGGCCGCCACGGCCCTGCGCCTGGCCTCGGACGGGCTGGCGGTGGCCGTGCTCGACCTGGACGCGGACGCCTGCAAGGAGACGGTGGAGGCCATCGCCTCGGCGGGCGGCCGGGCCCTCGCGGTCGGCGCCGACGTGAGCCGGGCCGACCAGGTGCAGGCGGCCGTGCACACCGTGGCGGCCGAGCTCGGGCCGCCCGCGGTGCTGGTTAACAACGCAGGCGTGATCCGCGACAACTTGCTGTTCAAGATGACCGAGGACGACTGGGACACGGTCCTGGGCGTGCACCTGCGCGGCGCCTTCCTGATGACCAAGGCGGCCCAGAAGTACATGGTGGAGGCCCGCTTCGGCCGGATCGTCAACCTGTCGTCCAGCTCCGCGCTGGGCAACCGGGGGCAGGCCAACTACTCCGCGGCCAAGGCCGGGATGCAGGGCCTCACCAAGACGCTCGCCATCGAGCTCGGCCCGTTCGGCATCACCGCCAACGCGGTCGCCCCGGGGTTCATCGTCACCGACATGACCGCCTCGACCGCGGCCCGGGTGGGCATGGGCTTCGAGGACTTTCAGGCCGCCGCCGCCGGAGGGATCCCGGTCCGCCGGGTCGGCCAGCCGGGCGACGTCGCGCACACCATCTCCTTCCTGGTCAGCGAGGGGGCCGGGTTTGTGTCCGGCCAGGTGATCTACGTGGCGGGCGGGCCGCTGTGCTGACCGAGGGCCAAACCGGGCCCGCCAGCATGGACGGGCTCCGCGAGCGGGTCCGGGATTTCCTGGCCGGGCACGACCCCGCGCGGATGCCCCGGCTGGAGTTCCTGCGCGCCCGGTTCGACGCCGGGCTGGCCGCGGTGCACTACCCGGAAGGCCTGGGTGGCCTCGGGCTGCCCCGGGCCCTGCAGGGCGTGGTCGAGGCCGAGTTCACCGCGGCCGGGGCACCGGGCAACCAGCCCGAGCGGATCGGCATCGGGCTGGGCATGGCCGCGCCGACCATCCTCACCTTCGGCACGCAGGAGCAGAAGGCCCGCTGGATCCGGCCGCTGTGGACCGGCGAGGAAGTCTGGTGCCAGCTGTTCAGCGAGCCGGGGGCCGGGTCCGACCTGGCCGGGCTGGCCACCCGGGCGATCCCTGAGGATGAGCCCGCAGCCGCGAACGGGAGTGCCCCCGAGGGCACGGCACCCGACGGGGAGGGAGCGCCCGCCGCCGGCCGCTGGGTGGTGAACGGCCAGAAGGTGTGGACGTCCATGGCCCATCAGGCCCGCTGGGGCCTGCTCCTGGCCCGGACCGACCCGGACGTGCCCAAGCACGCCGGGCTGACCTACTTCGCCTGCGATATGACCGGCGACGGGGTGGAGGTCCGGCCGCTGCGCCAGCTCACCGGCGAGGCCGAGTTCAACGAGGTCTTCCTGACCGGCGCGGTCGTCCCGGACGGCGACCGGATCGGCGGGGTGGGCGAGGGCTGGCGGGTGGCCCAGGGCACGCTGATGAACGAGCGGGTGTCCATCGGCGGCACCGCGCTGCCGCGCGAAGGCGGGATGATCGGTTCCGCGGCCCGGGCCTGGCGGGAGCACCCTGAGCAGCGCACTCCCGGCCTGCACGACCGGATGCTCCGCCTGTGGGCCGACGCGGAGGTGGCGCGGCTGGCGTCCGAACGGCTGCGCCAACAGCTGGCCGTGGGGCATCCCGGCCCGGAGGGGTCGGCGGCCAAGCTCGTGTTCGCCCGGCTCAACCAGGAGATCACCGCCCTTGAGGTGGAGATGGCCGGTGCCGCCGGACTCCGCTACGAGGACTGGTCCATGCGCAGGCCGGAGACTGTGAGCTTCTACGGCCGTGACTCCGGGTACCGCTACCTGCGGTCCCGTGGCAACTCCATCGAGGGTGGCACCTCGGAGATCCTGCGCAACATCATCGCCGAGCGGGTGCTCGGCCTGCCGTCCGAGCCACGCACGGACACCCGTGTGCCCTGGAAGGATCTGCCCCGGTGAGCGCCGTCCGGTACCGGCTAGCGAGCCGAGGCCGGCAGGCCTCGGCGAGCGGCCGGTGGGGTTTTCCCCGGACGGCGCGAGCCTTGAAGGAGACACGGTGAGCGCCGTCCGGTGGGATTGTTCTGGCCGGACGGCGCGAACGCCTGAGGAGGCACTGTGAGCATGTCGACGCAGTCTGCGGCCGCCCACGACAACGCCGTGGGCGGCCAGCCGGACCGGGGGCTGCCCGGCCTGCTGTACGGCGAGGCGGAAGAGGAGCTCCGGGCCGCGGTCCGCGACCTGTTCCAGGAGCGGGCCAGCTGGTCCGCGGTGCTGGCCCGGACCGAGACCAGCGAGCCGTACGACAGCGAGCTGTGGCGGACGCTGGCCGCCGAGGTCGGCTGCGCCGGCCTGCTCATCCCCGAGAGCCACGGCGGCGCTGGGGCCAGCTACCGCGAGGCTGCCGTCGTCGCGGAAGAGGCCGGCCGGGCCGTAGCCCCGGTCCCGTACCTGGGTAGCGCGGTGGTCGCCACGGCCGCGGTGCTGGCGGCCGGCGACGCGGAGCTGCTGTCCGGGCTGGCCGGGGCGACCGTGACCGCGGCGCTGGCCGTTCCGTTCGCCAGTAAGCCAGGGACTGGCCGGCACGGTGCGGGCCAGGCGGGCGCGGGCCCGGCGCTGACCGTGCGCGTGGCGCAGCCGCAGCCGGGCGACCCCGGGGGCCAGGCCCGGCTGACCGGGGTGATCACCGGGGTGGCCGACGCGCTGCCCGCGTCCGTGCTCCTCGTCCCGGCCGACGGCGTGCCTGCCGGGCTGTACGCGGTGGACGCCGGCGCGCCCGGGCTGACCATCACCCCCGTGGTCTCGCTGGACCAGACCCGCGCCCTGGCGGACGTGACCCTGGACAGGGTGGGCGCCCGGCCGCTGGCCTCGGGTCCGGACGCGGACCGCGCCGTGGCCAGCGCGCTGGCCGCCGGGGCCGCGATGCTGGCCGCCGAGCAGCTCGGGGTGGCCGAGCGCTGCCTGGAGATGACCGTCGCCTACCTGAAGGAGCGATACCAGTTCGCGCGGCCGATCGGATCGTTCCAGGCGCTCAAGCACCGCGCCGCGGACCTGTGGGTGGCCATCAGCCAGGCCCGCGCCGCGTCCCGGTACGCCGCCGCCTGCCTGGCCGATGGTGACGCGGACGCGCCGATCGCGGTGGCCCTGGCCAAGGCGGCCTGCGGGGAGGCCGCCACCCTGGCCGCGCAGGAATGCGTGCAGCTGCACGGGGGCATCGGCTTTACCTGGGAGCACCCCGCCCACCTGTACCTGAAGCGGGCTGCCAGTTCGTCGATCGCGTTCGGTACCCCGGACTGGCACCGCGCCTGCCTGGCCAGCCTGGCCAGCCTGCCCCCGGCCCCGGCTGCGGGCGGGCCGACCCCGATGAAAGCGGCCGGGGACCAGTGAGCGCCGTCCGGTACCGGCTAGCGAGCCCGGGCCGTCAGACCCGGGCGAGTGGCCGGTGTGCGTTTTTGCCGGATGGCGCGAACCTCCTGGCTGGCACGGTGAGCGCCGTCCGGTACCGGCTAGTGAGCCCGGGCCGTGAGGCCCGGGCGAGTGGCCGGTGGGATCTTTCTCGCCGGGCGGCGCGAACGAAGGAGACACAGTGAAGTCGGTCACCGGCGCCGGGGTCGTGATCACCGGCGCCGGCAGCGGCATCGGCGCGGCGCTGGCCCGGCGGTTCGCCGCCGAGGGGGCCCGGGTCGTGGTCAACGACATCGACGCGGCGGCTGCGCGGACGGTGGCCGACTCCTGCGGCGGGGAGGCGCTGCCCGGGGACGCGGCCAGTGAGGAAGGCGTAGCCAGCCTGATCAGCGGCGCGGCGGACCTGCTGGACGGCATCGACCTGTACTGCGCCAACGCCGGGATCGCCCGGCCGGGCGGCGAGGACGCCACCGAGCCGGACTGGGACGCCTCCTGGCAGGTCAACGTCATGGCGCACGTCCGCGCCGCCCGGCTGCTGACCGGGCCGTGGCTGGAGCAGGGCCGCGGCCACCTGATCTGCACGGTGTCGGCGGCCGGCCTGCTGACCATGCTCGGCTCGGCCCCGTACTCGGTGACCAAGCACGCCGCGCTGGCCTTCGCGGAGTGGATGTCGGCCACGTACGCCCACCGTGGCCTGACCGTGCAGGCCCTGTGCCCGCAGGGCGTGCGGACCCCGCTGTACGAGTCGTCCGGCCCGATGGGCCACGCCCTGATGGATGCGTCCGCGATCACCCCGGACGCGGTGGCCGACGCGGTGATCGACGGCATGGCGGACGGCCGGTTCCTGATCCTGCCGCACCCCGAGGTGGCCACGATGTACTCGCGCCGCGGCACCGACCCTGACCGCTGGCTGAACGGCATGAACCGGCTCCAGCAGCAGGTTGAGAACCTTCCTGATCAGTAACCCACCCAGGATTCCGGTTTGCGGCATGCTGTCGGCATGAAACCGGCGGCCACGGGGATGCTGCACCACATCGAGCTCTGGGTGCCCGACCTGACCCGGGCTGAGCACACCTGGGGATGGCTGCTGGACGCGCTCGGCTACGAGCTGTATCAGCAGTGGCCGGAAGGCGTGAGCTGGCGGTGCGCTGACCTCTACATCGTGCTCGAGCAGTCCCCCGCGCGCAGCGCGTTCCGGCACGACCGGCACCGGCCCGGCCTCAATCACCTGGCCTTCCACGTGTCCGACCGGGCCACCGTGGACCGGATGGTGGGGGAGGCGCTGCTGCACGGCTGGCGGCTGCTGTTCGCGGACCGGCACCCCTACGCCGGGGGCGAGCAGCACTACGCCGCCTACCTGGAGGACCGCGACGGGTACGAGGTCGAGCTGGTGGCCCCGCCGCCGCGGCACGGGGCCGCCTCCGCCGAGGACGCGTACCACGGCGGCGCAGCCGAGGGGACGCACCGCGCGGACCCGGCCGAGGGCCTGTACGGCGCTGAACCAGCCGACGGCGCGTACCGCGCGGGGACCGAGGATCCGGCGGCAGGCTGGATCAGCTGACCGGGGTGGGTGACCTGGGCGGGACGGATCGCGCCCCGCCCAGATCGTGCGGTCAGCCCGGCCCTCCCGGGCTGGCCGCAGCCTTGAGCGCCCGCGGTCAGGCCACGGTCACCGCGGTGTGCAGCCCGAGGTCGCGCGAGGACCGGCCGACGGCGACGGTGAACTCGCCGGACGGCCAGATCCACCGGGCCGCCTGCTCGTCGTAGCGGGCGAAGACCCGGGCCGGCACGGTGAGGGTGACCAGTGCCGTCTCGCCCGGGGCCGCGACCGCGGACCCGAACGCGCCCAGCACCCGCACCGGCCGCCCGTCCGCCGCGGGCCCGGCCACGTAGGCCTGTACCACCTCGCGCCCGGGACGCTGGCCGGTGTTGCGGACCGTGACCCCGATCGTGAGGTCGGCCCCGGCGGCCAGGACGGGCGATCCGGCCGCCAGCGACTCATAGGACCACGTGGTGTAGCCCAGCCCGTGGCCGAACGGGAACAACGGGGTGGTGCCGGCGGCGTCGTAGCCCCGGTACCCGATGAGCAGGCCCTCGTCGTAGCCGAGCCGCCCGTCGGCGGGCACGGCCCGCAGCACCGGGCAGTCGGCCTCGCGGACCGGCATGGTCACCGGGAGCCGGCCGCCCGGCTCGGCCACGCCGAGCAGGACGTCGGCCAGGGCCTCGCCTATGGCCTGACCGGGCAGCCAGGCGTAGAGCACCGCGGCGACCCGCCCCGCCCAGGGCATGAGGACCGGCATGCCGGCGTTCACCACCACCACGGTGCGGGGATTGGCCGCGCTCACCCGCTCGATGAGCTCGTCCTGCCGGCCGGGCAGCCGCAGCGTCTCCCGGTCGAATCCCTCGCTCTCGGTGGTCTCGGCCGAGCCGACCATGAGCACGGCCACGTCCGCGGCAGCCGCCGCCTGGACCGCCTCGTCCAGCGCGGTGTCCTCGTCGGGCGCGGACACGATGCCGACCCGCACGGCCAGCGGGCCCTCAGCGTCCGCCGACGGCCGGAAGTCCAGCCGTACCGCCGTTTCCTGCCCGGCGGCCAGCCACACCGTGCCCATGACCTGGCCGGGCCGGGTCATGGTCTCGACCGGGTCCGCGGGGACCGGCGTTTCCTCGTCCGCGATCGGCTGGCCGTCCACGGCCAGCACCAGCCGGCCCACTCCCGCGGCGCCCACCGTGTGCGGCCCGGTGACCTCGGCGCGGAACGTGGCCGCCACGGTCACGGTGCCGCTCTCGCCCCAGCCGATGCCGGGCGGCAGGCCGTCATCACCCCACCAGGCGAACACGGTGGACTGACGGTGCTCGGAGCCGAGCATGCCGCCGCTGGAGTCGCGGTACTCGACCCGGACCCCCGGCTCGCCCGAGACCGGGTCCCGCAGCGTCCTGGGCGGCGGTTCCGGGACCATCTCCCAGGTCTGGCAGCCGGCGGCCACGGTGACCTCCGCCCGCCCGGCCAGGGCCTCGCTGAGGGCGTCGGCCGGGGTGGACAGGCCCCCCGGGATGACCGCCGCGCTGCCGCCGCCCTGGATGACCGGGTGCACCGCGTTCGGGCCGAGCACGGCCACGGTCCGGATCGCGGCCGGGTCGAGAGGGAGCGCCCGGTCCTCGTTCCGGAGCAGCACCATCGACGCCGCCGCGGCCCGGCGCAGCAGTGCTGGCCCGACCGGGGCTGGCCTGACCGGGGCCGACTGGACCGGGGCCGACTGGACCGGGGCCGGCTGGCCCGGGGCCGGGTCGAGCGCGCCGTCCAGGATGGCACCGTCGAGACCGGGCCCGGTCAGCGCGCCGACCTGGCGGGCCAGCCGGAGCAGCCGCAGCACCTTGTCGTCGATCATCTCCTCGGCGACCGCGCCGCTGCGGACCGCGTTGACCAGGGCCGCTCCCCAGGGTCCCCGCGGCCCCGGCATGGCCAGGTCCAGGCCGGCCTGGGCGGTGGGCACCGTGCTGCGGGCGGCGCTCCAGTCCGACACGATCACGCCGGTGAAGCCCCACTCGCCCTTGAGCACCCCGCTCAGCAGGGCCTCGTGCTCGGTCATCAGCGCGCCGTTGACCGAGTTGTAGGCGGCCATCACCATGAGCGCGCCGGCGTCCCGGACGGCCGCCTCGAACGGCACCAGGTACAGCTCATGCAGCACCGCCTCGGCGATCCGGGCGTCATACGTCCAGCGCTCGGTCTCCGAGTCGTTGCCCACGTAGTGCTTGACCGCCGCGCCCACCCCGGCCGACTGCAGCCCGGCCACGTAGCCGGCGGCGATCCGGGCGGCCAGCACCGGGTCCTCGGAGAAGCACTCGAACCCCCGGCCGCCGAGCGGGGTCCGCATCAGGTTGATCGTCGGGGCCAGCACCACGTCGATGCCCTTGCCCCGCGCCTCGGCGCCCAGGGCGGCAGCGAGCTCGCGGACGAGCTCGCTGTCCCAGGTGGCGCCGAGGGCGGAGGGGCACGGCAGGCTGGCCGAAGGGTTCCGGTCGTCCTTGGTGACCCCCCGGACTCCGGCCGGACCGTCCGACATGACGATCGGCCGGAGCCCGAGGGTGTCGTCGCCGTAGGTGCGCCAGCTGTCCGCTCCGGTCAGCAGGCGCACCTTCGCCTCGACGGGGAGCGCAGCCACGCGGCTGCGCTCCTCCGTCGCCTCTGTGGAAGTTGTCATCGAGTTCCTTGCCTCGCGTCCTGAATGGTCAGGACTTCGGCGTGAGGTGCAGGATGGTGTCTTCGATGTACGGCGTGTTGGGAACGGGGTTCATGTACGGGTTGCTGGACGTCGGCCACCCGGTGTAGTTCCGGGTCGAGACCTCCGCCCAGGCCCCGCCGTTGAGCAGCGGCACCACCGGCACCTGGGTGGTCATGATGGTCTCCAGCTTCGTGATGGCCGCCTTCTGGGTGGCGGGGTCGCCGGAGCCGGCGAACTGCGCCAGCGCCGCCTGGGCCTGCGGGTTGGAGTAGCGCCCGAAGTCACCGGCCGCCGGCTTGCCGATCGGCGCGGTCAGCGAGCTGTCCAGCCAGCTGTCGTAGATGAAGTACGGGTTCGGGCCCTGGTTGCTCCAGTGCAGGGTGGCGTCGAACGTGCCGTTCGCGACGTTGCCCGCCCACACGGTCGGGTTGCCGATGCCGTCCACGGAGGTGTCGAAGCCCAGCGCGTTCAGCTGGTGGGAGATGATCTGGTCGTCGGTGTAGTAGTCGCTGTACGGGACCGGGTCCTGGATGGCGAACTTGATCGTCTTCCCGTTCTTGGCCCACTTGCCGCCCGACTTGGCGTAGCCGTCGGCCTTGAGGATCGAGGTGACCTTGGCCGGGTCGCCCGTGGCCGGGAGGTTGTTGGCCAGCGACGGGTCCAGGTATGACTGGTGATTGGGGAGCAGCAGCCCGCTGGTCGTGTTGACCGGCGGCTCGTAGCCCGTCTCGCCCTGGACGTTGAGCTGCGAGCGGTTGATCCCGTAGCTGATCGCCTGGCGTACCGCGGGGTCGTTCAGCGGGGCCTTGGTGGTGTTGAGGTACATGCTCACCACGTTGTTGGCGCTGAAGTAGGGCTGGCTGCTCAGCCAGGTGTGGTTCTCCGGGCTCTTGGCCAGGAAATTCGACTTGATGTTGGCGACGTAGTTACCCGCGAAGTCGATCTGGCCGCTGGAGATCGGCGGGACCAGGTTGGCGTTGGTGTTGTAGCCGGGGAAGTCGATCTCCGGCACGTGCACCTTGGACTTGTCCCAGTAGGACGGGTTCTGCTTCATCGTGTAGCCCTGCGGCGAGAACTTGTCCAGCATGAACGGGCCGGTGCCGACGGGCTTGGCGTCCGCGTACGTCGCCGGGTCGCCGACCGAGGACCAGACGTGCTGCGGCACGATGTAGACCTGCCCGATCAGGAACAGGTTGGCGTACTGCGGGGCCTTGAAGTTGAGCACCGCCGAGGTGGCGCTGGGCGCGCTGGCGCTGGTCACCACGGGGGCGCCGTTGGTGTTCAGCTTCGGGTTGCTCTTGATCATGTTGAACGTGAAGGCCACGTCCGAGGCGCTGAACGGCTTGCCGTCGTTCCACTTCACGCCCTTGCGGATGGTCAGCGTGAGCGTCTTGCCGCCATTGGACCAGCTGTCCCCGGTGGCCAGCATGGGGATGGGCGCCGCCGCCGAATTGAGCGTGTTGAAGATGAACAGCGGCTCGTTGTACAGGGCGATCGAGTTGGTGAGGGTACCCGTTGACGTGAGCGAGAACGGGTTGAACGTGTCGGTCATCGGGGAGAGCGGCGTGCTCTCGACGACCAGGGTCTTGCCGGTGGCCGTGGTCTTGCCGCCTCCGGACGAACTGCTGCCGCAGGCCGCGATCCCCATGCTCAGGGCGCTGGCTACGGCCAGGGTTGCTAGGACCTTGTGTCTCATTGCTTAAACTCCGTTGTGCCCGGCCGGCTCATCGCCGGCCTGTTGTGAGCGACCGTGTCGGGGTCTGTTATCGGTGGGGCGGGGCGGGTCGGCCGGGTCGAGTTGTCCGCCTGCCCGTTCCGCCTGGTTTTCTGGTGTATGCACGGTGTGCTGTGCACGGTCTGCTGCGCGCCGGCTGAGGCGCGCACCGCGGCGATGCGGGCCGCTAGGCGGTATCCCGGTTCATCACGTCTCCTCCCCTCCGGTTGCGGGACTGGGTGGTGGGCTCGGATGGTGGCCGATGGATGGCGCGTGCAGGCCGTTGGGCCCGGCGATGGCCCCGGACGGATCCGTTGTGGCGCGCAGTGGCCGTCGCTGCGCGGCGGTCAGGCTGGAGACGTGCAGCCAGCACGCGCTGACGTGCCGGTCGGCGACCTGGCTGCCGGGCGGGGCGTCCGCCGCGCACACCGCCATCGCGTGCGGGCAGCGCGGGTGGAAGCGGCAGCCGGCCGGCGGGTCGACCAGGCTGGGCGGGGCGCCCCGGCCCTGGAGCGAGAGCGGCGCGGGCCGGTCCGGGTCCGGGGCCGCGCTGAGCAGCAGCTGGGTGTACGGGTGGGCCGGCTCGTCGGTCAGTGTCACGGCCGGCCCGGACTCGACGACCTGGCCCGCGTACATCACCATGATCACGTCGGCCAGGTAGCGGGCCGAGGCGATGTCGTGGGTGATGTAGAGGATCCCGAGCTTGTCGCGTTCCCGCAGGTCGCCGAGGAGGTTGAGGACACCGAGCCGGATCGAGACGTCCAGCATCGACACCGGCTCGTCGGCCAGCAGCACCCGGGGCCGGACGGCCAGCGCGCGGGCGATCGCCACCCGCTGCCGCTGCCCGCCGGACAGCTCGTGCGGGTACTTGCGCAGGAACTGCTCGGCCGGGGTCAGTGAGACCCGCTCCAGCAGCCCCGTCATGGCCGCGTCCAGGTCCGCGCCCTGGCCGCCGAGCCCGTGGATCCGTAGCGGCCGGCTCAGGTGGTAGCGCACGTCATGCACGGGGTTGAGGGACGAGAAGGGATCCTGCAGGACGAGCTGGACGTCCCGGGCGTACTCCCGGCGGCCCCGGTTCGACGCGGGCACCGGCGAGCCGTCCAGCAGCAGCTCCCCGGCCGTCGGCGTGATCAGCCGGGCGAGCAGCCGGGCCAGCGTGGACTTGCCGGAGCCGCTCTCGCCGACCACCGCGGTGATCCCGGATTGCGGCAGGGACAGCGAGACGTCCTCGACGGCGTGCACCACCGGGGGCTCCCGGTGCCCGCCGCGGGCCCCGGCCAGGCGGGCCCGGCCCCGCCGCCGGGCGTGATGCACGGCGAAGTGCTTGGTCAGCCCGCGTGCTTCGAGCAGCGGGGCGCCGGTGCCGGGAGCGGCGGGGGAGGTGGTGGCGGTCTCGGTCATGACTGGCTCCCCGGGTCCGGAGCGGCGATGCTGGGCGCGAGCTGGCCGGGGCCCGGGCCTGGTGGAGGAGCCGTGCCCGGCTCGGGCTGGGCCAGTTCCGCGGGCACCGGGCGGGTGCCGTCCTGGAGCCAGCAGGAGGCCAGGCGGTCACCGGCTGAGGCGGCGGGCTGCTCCAGCGGCGGTGACTGCTCGCGGCAGATGTCCATCGCGTAGGGGCAGCGGGGGTGGAACACGCAGCCGACCGGCAGCATCCGCAGGTCCGGGGGAGAGCCGGGGATGCCGGTCATGTACCGGCGCGGGCCGTGCAGCGCGGGGAACGAGTTCAGCAGCCCCAGCGTGTACGGGTGCCGCGGGGCGCGGAAGAGCTCGTCCGCCGCGGCCCGCTCGACCAGGCGGCCCGCGTACATCACCGCGATCGAGTCCGCGATCTCGGCCAGCAGCGACAGGTCGTGCGTGATGAACAGGACCGCGAAGCCCAGCCGCTCGCGCAGCGTGGTCAGCTCCTCGAGGATCTCCCGCTGGGTCACCACGTCCAGCGCGGTGGTCGGCTCGTCCAGGATCACCACCTGGGGCTCCAGCGCCAGGGCCATCGCGATCATGACGCGCTGCCGCATTCCGCCGGACAGTTCGTGCGGGAAACTGCTGAGCCGGTCGGCGGTGATGCCGACCATGGCCAGCAGTTCGGCGGCGCGGGCCCGCCGGGCCGCGGCGTCCAGGTCAGCCACGTGGGCCTGCAGCACGTCGGTGAGCTGGGCGCCGACGGACAGCACCGGGTTCAGCGCGTTCATCGCGGACTGGAGCACCACGGCGATCTGGGACCAGCGCAGCCGCCGCAGTTCGGGCTCGTCCAGGTCGAGCAGATCCACGGGACGGCCCGGCTCGGGGTAGTACAGCACCTCGCCACCGGTGATCATCCCGGGCGCACGGAGCAGCCGGATCGCCGCGTAGGCCAGCGTGGACTTGCCACTGCCGCTCTCCCCGGCCAGCCCGAGGACCTCGCCGCGGCGCAGCACCAGGTCGGCGTCCACGACCGCGTGCACGGCCCCGTCGCCCGCCCCGTAGTCGACCCGCAGGCCGCGGATCTCCAGCAGTGGTTGCGCAATCATGACGTCTGCTCCTGGGTCGGGTTGAGAGCACCCGGGCTGGCGGCCGCCGGGCTGGCGGCGGCGCGTGCTGGCGGCGGATGCGGGCTTGGCGCGGACCACGGGGGTGAGGCCCAGCTCGAAGCGCCGGGGGAGCCCCTGCCCGCCGGACTTCCGAGACTGGCGCCGGGTCAGGCCGGCCGCGCGCAGCCGCGGGTTGATGAACTCGTCGATGCCGAAGTTGAGCAGCGCCAGCGAGGTGCCCAGGAAGGCCACCGCCAGCCCGGGCGGGATGTACCACCACCAGTAGCCGCTGATCTCGGCGTCGGCGTTCTGCGCCTCGAACAGCATGGAGCCCCAGCTCCAGTGCTCCGGGTTGATCAGCCCCAGGAAGGCGAGCGCGGTGTAGGTGCCCACTCCGTAGAGCACGGTGAACAGGAACGAGGACGCCACAATGGGCAGCAGATTAGGCAGGATCTCGTGCGAGATCACCCGCCAGCCGCGCTCGCCGATGATGCGGGCCGAGTCCACGTAGTCGCGGGATCGCAGCGACAGCGTCTGGGCGCGGAGCACCCGGGCTCCCCACGCCCAGCCGGTGACCGCGATGATCAGGCCGATCAGCACGTCGTTGGTGGCTCCGGAGGGCGACAGGAAGCCGAAGATCACGATGAGCAGCGGCAGGGCCGGCATGACCAGGAAGAAGTTGGCCAGCATGGACAGGAGCTCGTCCGCCCACCGGCCGTGCAGGTACCCGGCGCAGACCCCGACCACCACCGACAGCACGGTGGCCGCCAGCCCGGCCAGGAACGCGACCAGGATCGTGCTCCGGCCGCCCGCCAGCAGCTGGGAGAACACGTCCTGCTGTGTCTGGGTGGTACCGAGCCAGTGCGCGGCGGACGGCGGTTGCGGCACGCCGTTGGTGGTGGACGAGCTGGCCCCCGGGTTATACGGGGCCACGAGGGGGCCGATGATCGCCACGATCAGGAATACGGCCAGCATGACCAGCCCGGCGATGATCTTGGGGGAGCGGGGCAGCCGGATCCGGCGGCCCCGGATCGGGGCGGTGACCGGGGGCGGCAGGGGCCCGGTGCCGGGCTCGTCGCCTGGGCCGGATCCGCCGACGCCCAGGCCGCCGAGGCCGGTACCGCCCAGGTCCGTGCCAGTGCCGATAGACATCGCTCAGGCCTCCTGGCGGGTGCGCGGGTCGAGGAACACGTATACGGAGTCCGCCACCAGGTTCGCGAACAGCACGGCGAACGTGATGATCAGGAAGATGCCCTGGAGCAGCGGGTAGTCCCGGCCGCCGACGGCCTGGAGGAGAATCCAGCCCAGGCCGGGATAGCTGAACACGATCTCGGTGAGCAGTGCCCCGGAGACCACGAACCCGATCGCCAGCGAGAACCCGGACACGCTGGGCAGGATCGCGTTGCGGGCCGCGTACCAGATGACCCGGCGTTTGGGCAGCCCCTTGGCCTGCGCCACGAGGACGTAGTCCTCGTCCATGGTGGTGACCATCACGTTCCTCATGCCGACGATCCACCCGGCCGCGGAGCAGAGCACGATCGTGGCCGCGGGCAGGATCGCGTGTTCGAGCACGTCACCGACGTAGGCCGCGTTCCACCCGGGGAAGTCCAGCTGGCCATAGGCCCGGCCGGTGGGGAACCAGCCCAGCCGGGTGGCGAAGACGTCCAGCGCGATGAAGGCGACGAAGAAATAGGGCGCGGCCTGGAAGAACGTGGTGACCGGGAGCAGGCTGTCCAGCCAGGTGCCGCGCCGCCAGGCGACCAGGATGCCGAGCACCGTGCCCAGCACGAAGCTGATCACGGTGGCCACGCCGACCAGGCCGATGGTCCACGGGAGCGCACTGCGGATCACGCTGGTCACCGAGGACGGGTAGTAGCTGGTGGATACGCCCAGGTTGCCGTGCACCAGGTGCACCCAGAACGTCGTGTACTGCCCCCACAGCCCCTGCGGGCTGTTCAGGCCGTACTGCAGCTCGAGGGAGCGGATGGTGCCCGGGGTGACGTTGCCCTGGAGGTGGGCCAGGACCGCCTCCACCGGGTTCCCCGGCATCAGCCGCGGGATGAAGAAGGTCACGGTGACCGCGAGGATCGCGGTGACGATATAGAACAGCAGCCTGCGGGCGATGACGCGCATGCCGTCTCCTCTCAGCCCACGAGCCACGGAGGCGTGGCCACGTCTGGGCGGCATCCGCAGCTCTCACGGGGGACCAGCCGGGTGGGCAGGACGATGTTGCGCGGGGCGTGCCCAGCGTCATTGATCATGGAATAGAGCACCTCGAAAGCGGTCGCGCCCAGTTCCTGGATGGGCTGGCGTACGGTCGTCAGCTGGGGCCGGAGGTGGCGGGCCACCGGGATGTCGTCGAAGCCGGTCACCGCGACATCCCCGGGCACGTCCAGGCCGTGCTGCATGAGCGCGTACACGACGCCCAGCGCCGTCTGGTCGTTGGCGCAGGCGATGGCCCGGGGGAGCCGGGCGGCGCCGCCCTTGGCCAGGATCCGGTCGATGACCGAGGCGCCGCCGGCTGCGCAGTAGTTCCCCTGCCATTCCGGGCCGCCTGCGAACGTGCCGCCGGCCGCCGCGACCTCGGCGCTGAACGCGGCCAGCCGGGCCAGGTTGTCCGGGCTGTCCGGGTGGCCGCCCAGGTAGGCCAGGGTGCGGTAGCCGTGCACCCGGACCAGGTGCCGGGCCATCTCCCGCATGCTGCCCTGGTTGTCGCCGCCCACGTTCGATGTGGTCGGCGTGGCCACGCCCGCCAGCGTCACCACCGGGACCTGCCGGGACAGCCGCTCCAGCTGGTCGGGGTCGAGGACCTGGTCGTGCAGGATCAGGCCGTCGCTCTTGCGGGCCAGCGCGAAGACCCGGCGGGTGTGATCGTGATCGTCCACGTCCACCGAGCTGACCAGCAGGTTGTAGTCGCGGTTCTGGGCCGCCAGCTCGATACCCCGGTTGATCAGGTCCGGGAACTGGAGGCTTTCCTCCTCGTCCTGGAAGATGTCGTCACCGAGCGGCTCGGTCGGCGGCGGCCGCCGGATCACCACCCCGATGATCTCCTTGAGCCGCGCGCTGAGCGCCCGCGCGGCCCCGTCCGGGATGAAGCCCAGCTCGGCGACGGCCTGCAGGACGCGTTCGCGGGTCTCGGCCATCGGGTTGCCGCGGCCGTTGAGCACCCTCGAGACCGAGGCGATGGACACCCCGGCGGCGCTGGCCACGTCGTAGATGGTCGGCGGCGGGACCGGCGCGCCGCGCCGGACGCCCAGCGGCCCGCTGGGCGCATGACCATCGGCAGTCAGGTCGCCAAACCCGGTCGTGGCTCCGGTGACCGCGGTGATGCTGGGGCTGCCGGTGCCGTCTGGTGCCGTCCCGGTGCCGTCCGGTGTGGCTCCGGGAGCGCCCGGTGTGGCTCCGGGGCCGCCGGCGCGCGCCACGACGTCGCGGTCGGCGGGCTCACCCGCCGGGCCGGCCGCGCCGAACGCGGCGCTGGCCGTATCGCGACTTTCCACCGGAGCGCTCCCTTGCGGTCCTGGGTCCCGGCCGCCGCCCGGGAAACCGGGCGCTGGGGCAGGATAATCCCCTGGTCGGTAAGCGCTTACCCGCGAGGTCTTAAGAAAGCGGCTCAGTCAAGAGCCGCTATGTGGCCTGGCGGGTAAGCGCTTACCAAGCGAGACAAGCTGAGAGTAATTCGTCCCTGTATCCGACTCAACCCCCCTGCTCCACTGTTACAGGAACGTGACGAAGCGGTAACCCCGGCGACCCTGCCCGGCTCGGCCCGGACGGTGCCCCGCCTGCCCTGCCCGGGTCCGCCTGCCCTGCCCGGCTCCGGTCTGCCCCGCCCCGCCCGGGTCCGCCTGCCCTCACCGGGCCCGCCTACCCTGCCCGGCTCCGGTCTGCCCCGCCCCGCCCGACTCAGTCCGGCCTGACCGCCCGCCAGGCCCCGTGACCGCATGGGCCGGTGGCTATGGGCCGGCGGCGCATGGGCCGGTGGCTGCATGGGCCGGTGGCTCAAGGGCCGGTGGCTGCATGGGCCGCGACTCATGTCCCGCGGGCAGCAGGGGCCGGTCGTCGCCGCCTTTATGTATGTCGCTGTGGGGCGGCCCCGAGTCCTCCGGGCACGTTTTCCGCGGATGGTGCGCGCTAACCAGGCAGATCACCTCACCAGGCGGACTCTGCGCGTGAAATGCGGGAAGGCTACCCGGGGTCCGTTGCCGATGGGAGGCGACGGGACTGATGGAAACTCGTGCGCCCGCGAGCCGCAGTCGGATAGGTCCCGGGGAGTGGATGGTGGCGGGGGCCGGTGTATGACCCGGCATGGGCCGGCTTGCCACGCCTTTCGCGGGCATGAACAGTCCGGACCGGCCCCGTGCCCACGTGGCCGGTAAGAATGATGTGGCTGGCGAGGCTGGATATCGCAGCCTCCTGCCGCCAGGTTGCGAGGAGGACCCGCGACATTCCCAGCGATGGCGTTCCCCTGCTGCCCGGTCCCGTGCCCTGGCCCTCACGCGCCTCGCCCACGCCCGCGCAGACCCGCCGCAGGCCCCAGCGCCATCAGCCGTTCAGCCTCGTGACCTGCGCTAACGCGGCCCAAGGTGGCCTGCCGTCAGTCCGGCTGCCCCGAGGCCGGTGGGCATCCGGGACAAACCAGGCTGCTGCGCCCGGGCCCGCCCAGCCCCGACATGGCCCCGCACCGGGCAGGTCGGCCGGCGCCGACTCGCGGCGTTCTGAAACAGGTACGAAACACGATGTCCGGGAGATCCGGGTCCGTTGTCTATGGCGTAACAGTTGGGAAACGTGAACGAAACCCGCTCATGGGAAACATGAAGCGTTCTAGACGGACACTGAAGTGGCCGGCCGGATTTAGCTAGCCCGGGGAATACCCCCGGATCACGCTGCGGTGATAGCGCGGGAGGGGTTCCAGCAGTCCGTCATGGCCTGATGGGACCACAAACCCGAAAACCCCCGGCATGCACTTCCAGGGTAGCCCCATGGAGGCGGAGAGTAGTGGTTCCCTACGCAAGCTGGCTGTCATCTGGAGACAACGCTTGGCAGATGACGGCCGCAACACTGGTCGGCCTCATGAGTATCCCTGCGCTGGCCGTCTTGTACGGCGGCCTGGTGCAGAAGAAATGGGCCGTGAACACCATGCTGATGGTGTTCTGCACGTTCTGTCTCGTGCTGATCGTCTGGGTGCTGTGGGCGTTCAAGATGGGCTTCGGCGCACCCTGGATCGGCGGCAGCCTGCACTTGCTGGGCAGGCCGGGAGCGTCACTGGGCACCGGTGCTGAGGAAGGGCAGGCCAATATTCCGCTGCTGTCCGGCGGCATGCCCAAGTTCCGGTTCCCGCAGTCGTCGCTGGTCTACTTCCAGTTCGTGTTTGCGGCGATCACCCCGATCCTGTTCATCGGCAGCGTCCTCGGCCGGATCAACTTCCGGGTCTGGCTGATCTTCGTCCCGTTGTGGATCACCTTCGCCTACGCGGTGAACGCCTTCCTGCTCTGGGGCGGTGGCTTCTGGGCCGGCAAGGGTGCCCTGGACTTCAGTGGTGGCTACGTCATCCACCTCGCCGCGGGTGTGTCCGGCTTCGTGGCCGCCTGGGTCATCGGGCCGCGGCTCCAGCGTGACCGCGACCACGCGGTCCCGAACAACCTGATGTTCGTCGCGGTCGGGGCGGGCATCCTGTGGCTCGGCTGGAACGGCTTCAACGGCGGTGACCCGTACTTCGCGGGTGCGGACGCCTCGGCGGCCGTGGTTAACACCAACGTCGCCACGGCGGTGGCCATGATGACCTGGATCTTCATGGACATGATCGGCGGCCCGGAGAAGAAGCCGACGTTCCTCGGCGGCCTCAACGGCATGATCTGTGGCCTGGTCGGCATCACCCCTGCGGCCGGTTACGTGAACGGCCTCGGTGCGATCATCATCGGCGTGGTCTGCTCGGGCATCGTCTGGTTCGCGTGGAACTACCTCAGCAAGGTCCCGCCCTTCAACAAGGTGGACGATGCCCTGGGGGTGGTCTACACGCATGGCATCGCAGGACTCTTCGGTGGTCTCCTGGTCGGCTTGCTCGCCGATCCGAAGATGATCGTGTACCTGGGCCTCGGCAAGAACCCGGTCAACATCTCGGGCAGCGGCCTGTTCTACGGGCACGCACACCAGCTGCTGGTCCAGCTGGGCGCCGCGGTCACGGTGATCATCTGGGACGGCCTGGTCACGTTCCTCCTGCTCAAGGGCATCGGCCTGTTCATGAGGCTGCGGATGACCGACGAGGAGCTGGAGATCGGCGACGTCGCTGTCCACGGCGAGGAGGCGTACCCGTCGGAGGGGCTCACCCTCGCGGGAGTGGGTGCCGCGCGGGCCGCCTCGCTCTCCGCGCAGAGCGAGGCGTCCATGAGGGCGGAGACGTCACCACCGTCCGAGCCCTGATCCGGCCGCGCACGTAGCGCACGTTCAACCCGGCGGCCCTCCCGCGAGCCCAGCGCCCGCGGGAGGGCCGCCGGCCTGTGGGCCAGCATCGCCGGCGAGGCGGGGCGCGCTGCAGTCGTGTTCCCGCCGAGCCCGCGATTAACCACGCGCGGCGGAGAGCCGACGGCCCGCCCGAGCTGGGGCGCTGGGGGTTCCGGGGGCTCGGGCCCCCCGGGCAAATCAGCGGAAGGCCTCTTCCAGCCACCAGGCACCGCGGGCCGAGGTGACCTTGGCGTCGATCAGCATCGGGCGCTCGCGCGGGCCGTCCAGCCAGTCCTGCACGGCGCCCAGATCGGCCAGGCTGCGCACGGTCACCCCGGCGCAGCCGAACCCGCGGCCGATCTCGGCCAGGTCGGCGGCGGGGAACCGGACGGTGTCCAGCGGGTGCCCATCCGGCCCGAAGTGGTGCACCTCGGCGCCGTAGGCCTCGTCGTCGTAGACCACGATCAGCATCGGCAGCCCGAGCCGGACCACGGTTTCCAGCTCGCTGACGGACATCAGGGCCCCGCCGTCGCCGAGTGCGGCCACGGTCAGCCGGTCCGGGCGGGCGATCGCGGCCCCGATGGCCGACGGCAGGCCGAGCCCGATGGACTGGTAGGCCTGGGTGAAGCAGAACGCGTCCGCGTCGGGCACCGCGAGATACATGCTCGGGTAGCCCATGAAGTTCCCGGAGTCCACGCTGACCGTGCGCTGCACCGGGAGCATGTCGTCCAGGGCGATGCTCAGGGTGCGGGGGTCGATCCGGCCGTCCCCGGTCTCGTCGGGATACGGCACGTCCCGCCACCGGACCTCGCGGGCGATCCGCTCCCGCACCTCGCCGGTGCGGTATCCGAGCCCGCTGCCGAAGCGGTCGCCCAGCGCCGACAGCGCGGCGCGGGCCGTCTCCGCCACGTCGCCGAGTACGCCCAGCTGTACCGGCCGGTGCGCGCCGATCGCCGCCGGATCGTCATCCACCTGCACCACGGTGGTCTCCGGGCCGATCAGTGCGCCCTGGCGCATGGTCCACATGTTGAGCGAGCAGCCCCAGCCCACGATCAGGTCGGCCGCGCTGATCAGCTCGGCGGCGAGCGGGGACGCGAAGCCGCCGCTCACGTCCAGGTCCCACGGGCTGCCGCGGAACAGGCCCCGGGCCGCGGCCGAGGTGGCCAGCAGCGCGCCGCAGGCGCCGGCCAGTCGTTCCAGGTCCGCCCCGCCCCCGGCGACGCGGGCACCCCGGCCGGCCACGAACACCGGCCGCCGGGCCAGGGCCAGCTGCCCGGCCAGGGCATCGGCCGCGTCGGCGGCCGGTGCGACGGGCCCGAGCACCGGCCCGGCGGGCGGCGGCTGCTTCTCGCAGTCGCCGGCCTGCACGTCCAGGGGCAGGGCCAGGATGACCGTGCGGCGCTGGGCGGCCGCCGTGTGGTAGGCCCGCGCGGTGTCGGCGGCGGCCGAGGCGGGGGAGTGCAGCCGCTCGGGCACCGCGCCCACCGCCGAGGCCAGGGCGGCCATGTCGATGCGGAAGTTGGACCGGACGGCCGAGGCGGCCACATCCGCCGCGAGCACCAGCAGCGGGGTGCGGCTCTTGGCCGCCTCGGTGATGCCGGTGACGGCGTTGGTCAGCCCGGGGCCCTGGTGCACGCTGAGCAGCCCGGTCCGGCCCGCGGTCCGGGCCCAGCCGTCGGCCATGCACGCCGCGCCGCCCTCGTGCCGGGCGGCGACGTACCGGGCGCCCTGGCTGATCAGGGCGTTGGTGACGTGGAAGTTGCCGCTGCCGACCACGCCGAATACGGTGTCTGCGCCCAGCCCGGCCAGGGTCGCGGCGACGGCCTCGGTGACCCGCACTGGATCAGGCGCGCTCGGCTGGCTGCCCGTTCGAGCGCCCTACGGGGCGCTCGATGAGGGCGATGGCCCGGCAGGGGCTGCCCGAGCCGCCGGTGATCGGCAGCGGCCCGGCGATGACCACCGCGCCGCGGGGCGGCAGCAAGGCCAGGTTCTGCAGCTGGGTGAGCCCGTACTTGCCCGAGCCCAGCAGTGACGCGTGGCACGGGAACGGCGGGACAAAAGAGTGCGCCGCGCCCGCGTCGGTGCCGACCGTCTCCACGCCCAGCCCGATGATCGACTCGCTGGCCGCCAGCCACTGGGCGCAGGCCACCGAGATGCCGGGGGTGTGCGGCCCGGTCTCGCTGGCGTTGAGGAACTCTTCCTGGCTGGCCGACCTGGTGTCCCAGCCGGTCCGGTACAGCAGCCAGCCGCCCTCGGGCAGCGGGCCGTGCTCAGCCTCCCAGCTCTGGACATGCTCGATCTCGAGCAGGAAGTCCGGGTCGGCGGCGGCCTGGGCGGTGAAGTCGAGCACCGCCGCCGGGGCGATCAGCCGGTCTACCGGGACCTGGGCGACGTCCGCGCCGTCCTTGCCGGTCACCCAGTGCACGGGCGCGTCGAAGTGGGTGCCGGTGTGCTCGCCGGTGCTGATGTCGTTCCAGTACCAGGCGGGGCCGCGGTCGTCGTAGCGGCTGATCTCGTGCAGGGAGAACGTGGCCGTGTTGCCGAACGGCTCGGGCAGGCGGATGACGGGCGTGGTGTCGTTGAGCGGCGCGGTCAGGTCGATGACCTGGATGCCGCCGTCCTGGATCGCGGTGGTCAGGTCAGTCAGCAGGGACATGGCGGGAGGCTCCTGTCTACGGTGCTGGCCGGCGGGGGCGGCTGGCATGCCGCCGCGGCAAAATAAACGCCGCGGCCGGATGCCGGCCGCCCCCGCCTGAGGGATCACGTCCGGGACCGCGTTGCCGTTCTACACCAGCCGCACCAGAACCGGGGCACCCAGGAGCCATGTTATAGTCATAACATGGCGGAGAAGAAGGCAGTGCTGAACGTGACTGTCGATGAGTCGCTGGCCGAGGACGTGCGGCGGGCGGCGAAGCTGGAACACACCACGATCTCCAGCGTGGTCGAGCGGGCCCTGCGCGAGCAGCTGTCCTGGGAACTCAAGCGGCTGGAAGGCATCCGGGCGATTGATGCGTACTACCAGGAGCACGGCTACCCGACGCCGGAGGAACGTGCTGCGGCGGAAGCGCGGGTGGACGAGGAGCACCGACTCGCGGCGGAGGCCCGGGCCTACAACGCGGCGCATGGCAACGTCTTCCGGCTTGAGGATTGGGACATCTGATGGAGCAGGTCCTTTACGACAGCGGCGCACTCATCGCCATCAGCCGCAGCCGCGACAGCGTCAAGATCGACGATCACCAACGGCGGCTGGCCCGCGGGGATCACATCATGGTCCCGGCGCCCGTGGCGGCACAGGTCGTCCGCGATCCGCAGCGCCAGGCCCGGTTAATGTTCACCCTCAGGAGCTGCGACATCGTGCCCTTCGAGCGGAGCCACGCTGGGCCAGTAGGACGACTGCTCGCGCGCTCCGGTACCTCCGATGTCGTCGACGGCTTCGTAGCGGTGAAAGCGGCGGAGATGGGCGCGACAGTCGTCACTTCCGACCCGGGCGACATCCGGCATCTGCTTAGCGCGCTTGGGCTGCGCCTGCCCGTACTTAAACCCTGAGGGTCAGAGGGTGGCTACGGCGGGGATTACCTCGCTGCCGATGATCTCGAGCGGGGTGACGTCCCAGACGTTCACGCACCCGCCGATAGCCGCGTCGAAGCCCATCTCGGCCAGCCCGCCGAGCTGGTCCACCACCTGGGCCGCCTTCTCGCCCTTCTCGCCGACGTCGTAGAAGAAGTAGACCGTCTTCTCGATCTCGTCGTAGTCGCGGCCCACGGCCTCGCAGTGGCCCCGCAGCACGTCCAGCTTGTGCGCGAGCTCCGGGCCGGGGAACAGGTTGCAGGCCTGAGCGTACTGGGCCACCAGGCGCAGGGTCTTCTTCTCGCCCGAGCCGCCGATGAGGATCGGCGGGTGCGGCTGGGTCAGCGGCAGCGGCGAGTTCAGCGGCCGCTCCAGCTGGTAGTGCCGCCCGTGGTAGGGGCGGTCGTCGCCGCGGAACATCTGCAGGCAGATCTGCAGCGTCTCCTCCAGCCGCTCGAACCGCTCGGCGACCGGCGGGAAGGGGATGCCGAGCCCGCGGGATTCCTCGTCGTTCCAGGCCGCCCCGACGCCGAGCCAGGCCCGGCCGCCGGACAGCACGTCCAGCGTGGTGATGATCTTCGCGAGGATGCCGGGATTCCGGTAGGTCACCCCGGTGACCAGGGTCAGCAGCTTGGCCCGCGACGTGTTCGCGGCCAGGTAGCCGAGCGTGGTGTACGCCTCGAGCATCTCGTGGTCGGCCGGGCCGACCGCCTGGATCTGGAAGAAGTGGTCCATCACGGCCAGGAAGTCGAACCCGGCGTCGTCCGCGGTGCGGGCCACGGTGGCCAGGTTCGCGCCGAGCCGGGCTGGGCCGTCCGGGCTGGTGAAGTCTGGGATCTGCAGGCCGATTTTCAAGCGGCTGCCTCTCTTCGCGCGTCTGCTTCCAGAACCAGACTCTTTCACACCCCCGCCCCGTAACCCGTCAGCGCGGTGCGTTGTGCGTGCCCGGGCGCACACAACGCACCGCGCTGACGAATCGGCCGGACCCGGCGGGGGCGCCGGAGAGCGCTGGTGACGGTGAGTGGCGGGCTGGGACGTCCTCGTGACCAGGCTCTGGGCCGCTGGCCTGGCGTGCGGCCGTCCCGCGAGCATCGCGCAGAATGGGAGCATGACTGGACCCGTTGTGAAGGCGCTGACCCTGGTGACCGACGACGGGATTCCCATCGACGCGGTGCATCTGCCCGGCCCCAGCGACGTGGGGTTCGTTATTGCCCATGGTTTTACGCTGTCGTGGCAGCACGGCGCGGTCTGGAAGGTGGCCAGCCGGCTGCGCGAGGCGGGCGGGGTGGTGTCGTTCGACTTCCGCGGCCACGGCCGGTCCGGCGGGCTGTCCACGCTGGGGGACCGGGAGATCAAGGACCTCGACGTGGCGGTGCGGTACGCGCGGGAGCTGGGGTACCGGCGGATCGCCGCGATCGGGTTCTCCATGGGGGCCTCGGTCGTGATGCGGTACGCGGGGCTGGTCGGCGGCCTGGACGCCGCCGTGTCGGTCAGCGGGCCGGGGCACTGGTATTACCGCGGCACCAAGCCGATGCGCCGGGTGCACTTCGCGGTGGAGCGCCGGGTGGGCCGGGCCGTCACCCGGGCCTGGCTGAAGACCCGGATCAGTCCCTCCGGGTGGAACCCGGTGCCGCTCCCGCCCGATGAGGCCGCAGCGATGATCTCGCCCATCCCGCTGCTCGTCGTGCACGGCGACCAGGACCTCTACTTCCCGCCCTATCACGGCCAGCGGCTCTACGACGCGGCGCGTGAGCCCAGGGAGCTGTGGATCGAGCCCGGCTTCGGGCACGCGGAGTCAGGCGCCGAGGGCCCCCTGCTGGACCGGATCGCCGGGTGGGTCCGGGAGAACGCGCTAGTCCCGGAGACTGTCCCCGGAGTCAGGGTCGAAGAAGTGCAGTGAGTCCAGGTCCACGTGCACCCGGGCCCGCTCGCCCTCGCGGATCGCGGTTCTCGGGTCCAGCCGGGCGATGATCGCCGGGATCTGGGGGACCTCCTCGATCTCGGCCGCGTCCGGCTCGCTGTCCCCGATGGCCATCGCCGCGACCTGCAGGGGCGGTACCCCGACCGTGCAGTGCGCGTTGACCTCCGCGCCGAGTTCCTCGCGGAGCTCGACCGATACCTCGATCACCGACTCGGGCGCCGCGCCGGGCACCAGTGCGGCGTCCTCCAGGTGCTCGGGCCGGATCCCGGTGACGACCTTGCGGCCCAGGTACCTCTCCAGGGCCGGGTGCTGGCGGATCACGCCGGCCGGCACCGGGAGGCGGTGCGACCCGAAGACCACCTGCGGGCCGCCCGGGCCTGAGTCGCCGCCGCCGCGTTCGAGCGTCGCCTCGATCAGGTTCATCGCGGGTGAGCCGATGAAGCCGGCCACGAACAAGTTGGCGGGCCGCCGGTAGAGCTCCTGCGGCGAGGCGACCTGCTGGAGCACGCCGTGCCGCAGCACGGCCACCCGGCTGCCCAGCGTCATCGCCTCGGTCTGGTCGTGCGTCACGTAGATCGTGGTCACCCCGAGCGAGCGCTGCAGCCTGGCGATCTCGGCGCGCATCTGCACCCGGAGCTTGGCGTCCAGGTTGGACAGCGGCTCATCCATCAGGAACGCGCGGGGCTGGCGGACGATGGCCCGGCCCATCGCGACCCGCTGCCGCTGCCCGCCGGACAGCTGCCGGGGCTTGCGGCCCAGCAGCTCCTCCAGTTCCAGGATCCGGGCGGCCTCATCGACCCGGCGGCGGATCTCCTGTTTCGGGGTCTTGCGGTACTTCAGGCTGAACCCCATGTTGTCCCGCACGGTCAGGTGCGGGTACAGCGCGTAGCTCTGGAACACCATCGCGATGTCCCGGTCCCGGGGCTCCATGTCGTTGACCGGCCGGCCGTCGATCAGGATGCTGCCCTCGGTGATCTCCTCCAGGCCGGCCACCATGCGCAGCGCGGTGGTCTTGCCGCAGCCGGACGGGCCGACCAGGACCATGAGCTCGCCGTCCGCGATGGACAGGTCCAGCGACCGGACCGCGGTGGTCCCGTCCTGGTACCGCTTGGTGATGCCCTCGAGCGCGATCCTCGACACTGTGTCTCCCTATCGGACTGCTATCCGCCGAACTGGGCCGCGGGCTGCCCCCGGACGCCCTCGAGCCGGGTGTGCAGCACGTGCCCGGCCAGCGGCTCCGCGGCCCGTTGCGCCTCGGTCATGTTCTCCCAGGCCGTGGTGACGAACAGTTCACCGAGATCCGGGCCGCCGAACGCCGGGCAGGACGGCTGGGACACCGGCACCCTCAGCTCCGCCAGCAGCGAACCGTCCGGCGCGTACCGGCGCACCGCGCCGCCGCCCCAGAACGCCACCCACAGGCAGCCGCCGGAGTCCACCACCAGGCCGTCCGGGATTCCCTGCGATGGCGGCGGCTGGACCAGATCCCGCGGCGCACCCAGCGTGCCCGCCGCCAGATCGCACGGGAAGGACCGGATCCGCGGCCGCGGCTCGCCCGAGTCGATGTAGTAGAACGTGCCGCCGTCCGGGCTCCAGCCCAGCCCGTTGGACTCGGTCACCCCGTCCAGCACCACGGCGATCTCACCGGACGGGCCGAGCCGGTACAGCGCGCCCGCCCCGGCCCGCCGGTCCCCGGCCACCGTGCCGGCCCAGAACCGGCCCGCCGGGTCGCACGCCCCGTCGTTGAACCGGACGCCGGCCAGCATGCCGGCCGGGCGCCACGGGCCGCCGTCCGGCTGCCCATCCGCGCCGACCAGCCGGAACCCGTCTGCCGCGGCCAGCACGTACCCCCCGCCGGACCGCGGTGCCGCCGCGCCGACCGCCACCCCGGCGGTATGAAACACCGAGTCACCCGCCCCCGGCCGGTACCGGTGCAGGTGCCCGGCCAGGATGTCCACCCACATCAGGCTGCTGGTGGCGGCGTCCCAGAACGGCCGCTCACCCAGCTCCGCCCGCGCCGATATGGCCACGTCCCACGACACGTTCACTTGCCCATCCCCAGGGTCAGTCCCCGCACCAGGTAGCGCTGGAAGATCAGGTACACCACGATCGCAGGCACCGCGCTGATAAACGAGCCCGCCATCAGCACCGGGATGCTGCTGGTCCGCCCGGCCGACAGCGCGGCCAGCCCCACGGTGATCGTCCGCTGCTGCGGGTTCTGCAGGAACAGCAGCCCGACCAGCAGGTCGTCCCAGATCTGGATGAACTGCAGCACGGTCACGGTGGCGATGGCCGGCCAGGACAGCGGCAGCGCGATGCGCAGGAAGGTCCGCTCGTAGCCGAGCCCGTCCATCACCGCCGCCTCGATCAGGTCGTCGGAAATGCCCCGGTAGTAGGTGGCCATCAGGAACGTGGCGAACGGGGTGCCCAGCGCGACGTAGACCAGGATCGCGCCGAGGTAGGTGTTGATCAGCCCGAGCTTCCCGAGGTTCACGTACTCCGGGATGATGATCGACTGCAGCGGCACCATGAGCGCGGCCACCACGGCCAGGAACACCGTGCCGCTGCCCCGGTAGCGCAGCTTGGCGAATGCGAACCCGGCGGTGGTGGACACGGCCAGGATGAGCAGGATCGACGCCAGGCAGATCAGGGTGGAGTTCAGCAGTTCCCGGCCGACCGGCAGCTCGCTGAACAGCTGGCTCCAGCTCACCGACGAGTGGCCGCGCTGCTGCTCGAACTGCGACTCGTTGCGGAACGCGTTGTTGAGCATGTACCAGAACGGGTAGAGCATCACGACCGCGATGCCCGTCATGATCAGGAAGATCATGCCGATCCGGCTGCGCCGCCGGGCCCGCAGCGCCCGCTTGGCCGGCGGGAGGCCGGACGCCGCGCCCGCGGGGGCCGTGAGGGAATCAGCCGCCGCCATCTACCAGCCCTCCCCGTCCTCGGAGCGGATCAGCCTGAGCTGCACCAGCCCCACCACGATCATGATCACGAACAGGATGATCCCGTACAGCGCGCCGGTGCCGAACTGGCCCAGCGAGAACGCCGACTGGTAGACGAAGAACTCCAGCGTGGTGGTGCCGAACCCGGGGCCGCCGTTCGTCATCACGAAGATCAGGCTGAACAGCGCCGAGAACGCGCTGATCACCGTGATCACGAACGAGAACTGCACGAACCGCTTGAGCAGCGGCAGCGTGACCCGGAAGAAGATCTGCCGGCGGGTCAGCCCGTCCACCCGGGCCGCCTCCAGCAGGGTCGGGTCCAGGGTGGCCATGCCGGTCAGGAAGATGATCGTGTTGGTGCCGAGCATGGACCAGATGAACGTGATGGCCAGCGCGATCAGCGCGCTGCGCTGCCCGGCCAGCATGTCGGTCTGGAACGCGCCCAGCCCGACCGCGCCGAGGAACTTGTTCATCAGCCCGTTCAGGGCGAAGAACTGGACCGCGACCATGCCGATGACCACCCAGGACACCGCGGTGGGCAGGAAGTACACCGAGCGGAAGAAGCGCCAGCCGCGGACGTGCTCGTTCAGCAGGGCGGCGATGGCCAGCGGGATGCCGATCGCGAACGGGACCGACAGCAGCAGCAGCCCGTTATTCTCCAGCACCCGCCAGAAGATCGGGTCGCTGAGCGCGGTCGAGTAGGTGCTCGGCCCGACCCACTGGGCGGTCAGGCCGTTCCAGTTCGTCATCGAGTAGTAGACGGCCTGCCCGATCGGGATGCCGAGCAGGGCCACCACCACGATCACCGCGGGCAGCGACATCAGGATGCCCGCCCGCCGCCGGCGCCGGGCCAGCCGGCCCGGCGCGGCCGGGCGGGCTGGCCCGGGGGAGTGCCCCGGGCCAGCCCCGACGTCGCTTCCGAGACGCTCACCAGCGCATCACGGGTAGCTGGTCCCCCTCTGGGTGGTGGGCAGCTGGCCCAGCGTGGTCTGCATGCTGGACAGCGCCGACTTCGGCGAGATGCTGCCGTTCAGCACGGACGGGAGCTCCTTGCTCCCGGTGTTCACCACGTTGCCCTGCACCACGTTGTCCAGCATCGGGTAGGCGGTCATGTGGTCCTGGCTGACGAAGTTCAGCATCTGCTGATTCACCGGGTTGGACGTGGACGTGCCGTTGATGGCGGGGATCAGCCCGGCGGCGTTGATGATCTTCGCGGCCTGGCTGGTCGTCATGAACTCCAGGAACTGCAGGGCCTGGGCGGAGTGCTGGGTGTAGTTCGTCATGGACAGGCCATCACCGGCGAAGTCCACCACGCCCTTGATCGGGCTGTCGGAGAACGGCGGCACGAACGCGGCCACCTTCGAGCCCAGCGCGCTGGTGAACTTCTGGGTGTCCCAGGTGCCGTCCACCATCATGGCGGCCTTGCCGGACTCGAAGTCACCCAGGTTATTGGTCTTGGTCAGCACGTCACTGTTGGTGCAGCCGTTGCTCTTCAGCTTGGCCCACTGCGCCAGCTGGGCCTCGTTAGCTGCCGAGGTCCACGGGATCTGGCCGCTGTAGAGCTGCTGCCAGTTCGTGACCGGGTGCGCGCCGATCATCATGTAGCTCATGTCGTACCACGGGTAGAACTCCGCGCCCAGCGGCTGGCCGCCGTTGCCGTAGGTCAGCGGCATGTACCCGGCCGCCTTGAGCTTCTTGCACGCCGCGAACAGCTGGGTCCAGTCGGTCGGCACCGCACTCACCCCGGCCTTGGCGAACGCGGCCTTGTTGTAGAAGCCGATGTAGAACTGGTTCTCCAGCGGGATCACATACGGGCCGTTGGCCGCGTTGAATTGGTCCGACGTCCATTTGAGCGCGTCCGGGTCGATCCGGGCCAGGTCAGCGGCCGGGATCTTGCCCTTGAGGTTGGTCAGGAACTCCTTGTACTGCAGGGTGAACAGGCCGGTCCACATGACCGCCAGGTCGGGGCCGGTCTTGGACACCGCGGCCGCCTGGAGCAACGCGAAGTAGTTGTCCGCGGGCTGGCTCACCACGTTGATGGTTATGTTCTTGTGCTGGGTCTCGAACGCCTTGGCCAGGTTCTTCAGCGCGGCCGCGTTCTGCTCGGTGCCGTAGTTTTCCCAGATGGTGAGGGTGACCGGGCCCGACGTCGAGCCGCTGCTCCCTCCGCCGCTGCTGCATGCGGTGGCCAGCAGGGCCGCCGCTGCCGTGGCGGCCAACACTTTCCAGTGCCTCACGGCTGTCTCCTTTCACTTGTGCCTCGAAATCTCGGTGTCCGCGTGGCCGGTGCCGGAAGGCCTGTCCGTTCAGGACCGCCCGACGACGGGCTCCACGAACCGGCGGTGCTCCTTCGTCGGGGCCCGCAGGAAGTCCAGGTCGCACCCTTCGGGTGCCTGCAGCACGTGATCGCGGTAGAGCGCGGGCCAGCCGCGCAGGTGGGGGGAGGGCGGCGGGGACCAGCCGGCACGGCGCCGGGCCAGCTCCGCGCCGGGCACGTCCAGCGTGAGCGACCCGGCCGCGACGTCCACCGCGACCGGGTCACCGTCGGCGACGAGCGCGAGCGGGCCACCCGCCGCGGCCTCGGGGGCCGCATGCAGGAACACCGTGCCGAAGCTGGTCCCGCTCATCCGGGCGTCGGTGACCCGGACCATGTCGGTGACCCCGCCGGCGGCCAGCTTGGCCGGGATCGGGATCATGCCCCACTCCGGCATCCCGGGCACGCCGACCGGGCCGCAGCCGGCCAGCACCAGCACGGTGTCCGGGGTCACGTCGAGCGCCGGGTCCTCCACCCGGCGGCGCATCTCCTCGTAACCGTGGAAGACCAGCGCCCGGCCGCGGTGGCGGAGCAGCGCCGGGGTGGCGGCCGAAGTCTTGATCACCGCACCGTCCGGCGCCAGGGACCCGCGGACCACGGCAAAGGCCCCATTTTTCCCCAACGACAACCCGGTCGGCCGGATCACCCCGGAGGCGGGCGGAGCGGCGCTGGCGATGTCGCCGATCGTGGCGCCGGTGACGGTGACCGCGCCGGTGTCCATCCGGCCGCCCAGTTCCCGCAGCAGGGCCGGGACCCCGCCCGCCCGGTCCAGGTCGGGCAGGAGCCCGGCGCCGGAGGGTTCCACGTCGGCCAGCACCGGGATGCCCTGGCCGAGGCGGCCCAGGTCGTCGAGGGGCAGCGGGATGCCGGCCCGGCCGGCGATCGCGGCCAGGTGGATGATCGCGTTGGTGGAACCGCCGACCGCGTGCAGCATCCGGATGGCGTTGGCGAACGCGGCCGGGGTCAGGATGGCGGACGGCCGCCGGTCCGCCGCCACGGCCTCGACCGCGCAGCGGCCGGCCGCTGCCGCGGCGGCCCGGCCCCGGGGGTAGCCGGCCGGGATCGTGGCCGAGCCCGGGATCATCAGCCCCAGCGTCTCGGCCAGGATGGCCATGGTCGAGGCGGTGCCCATCGTGTTGCAGGTCCCGGTGCCGCAGGCCAGGCAGCGTTCCAGCTCCCGCCAGCCCGCGTCGTCGAGGCGGCCGGCCCGCCGCTCGTCCCAGAGCCGCCACAGGTCGCTGCCGGTGCCGATGCGGCGCCCCCGGAACATGGCCGGCGTCCGCGAGCCGCTGGTGACCAGCACCATCGGCAGGTCCGCGCTGACCGCGCCCATGATCGCGCCGGGCACGGTCTTGTCGCAGCCGGCCAGCAGCACGATGCCGTCCAGCGGGTAGCTGCGGATGATCTCCTCGATCTCGATGGAGAGCAGGTTCCGGTACAGCATCGCGCTCGGCTTCATCAGGTCCTCGCCGAGCGGGATCGAGCCGAACTCGACCGGCACCCCGCCGGCCTCGCGGACGCCGGTCCGGACCGCGACGGCCAGTTCCCGCAGGGGGAGGTTGCACGGGTTGAGGTCGCTGGCCGAGTTGGCGATGCCGATGACCGGGCGGCCGCCGTCCGCGCTGACCTCCAGGCCCGCGGAGGCGAGCGCGACCCGGTTGGCCAGCGCGACCTCATCGTCCCCGCGCAGCCACGCGTCACTGCGCAGCGCCGTAGCGCTGCGCTGGTCGGCACTGCGCAGCGCCGTAGCGCTGCGCTGGGCAGCACTGCGCTGGGCAGCAGGCGGGATCATGGCGAGGGCTCCGGGACGCCCAGACCCGGTGCCCCGGGCCCGGACTGGGCCAGCTCCAGGCCGGCCCGGTCCATCCACTCCAGCGCCACCCGGGCCCGGTGCACCTTCTCCCGGGCGATGGCGGCCGCCTCGGTGGCCAGGTGCAGCCCGCTGGGATACAGCGGCCGGGAGTTGCGCAGCCCGAACTTCACGTACATGGGCGAGGCCACCGCGACCAGCTCGGCGGCCTCGTGCCCGCGGACCACCCCCCCCATCGAGCTGGGCGCCTCCACGTACAGGTCGATGGGAAGCGTGGTGGCCGCGCGCAGCTCGGCGAGCAGGCCCAGGGTCACGTCCGAGGGGACGTTGACCGTGTCCGCCCCGAACCGCTCCAGCTGCGCCACGCTGAGCGGGTTGGCGGGCGCGAGCATGGCCGAGACCTTCCACACCACCGAATCCGGGATCTCGCCGTCCTTCTGCATCCCGGCCAGCAGTTCCAGCAGGCCCGTGTCGGCGACCAGGAAGCCGCGGATCCCGCAGTCAACGCCGCGGAGCACATCGTCCACCGCGTACCGCAGCTGCCGCGACCCGCGGATCAGGCCGCCCCGGGAGGGCCCCTCGTCCGACTGGGCCAGGCTGCCGATGTCCCACTCCTCGCGCGGTCCGACGAACAGCGAGATCTCCAGGCCGTGGTGGGCGCCGATCCCGGCCATCTCGGCCAGTTCCTGCTCGGACAGCAGCATCGCGCCGCTGCCCTGCGAGACCCGGTTGATGGTGACGCCCTCGGCTGCGGCCTGCTCCACCACGGCCCGCAGCACGGCCGGGCCCTCCACGCTGGGGATCTCGATCCGGAAATCGGCGCCGTCCGGGAACCGGGCCGTGCTGCGCTGCGGCGCGCTCTCCATCACGATCCCGCGCCGGGCCAGCACCTGGATCCCGGTGGTCCGGGCCATGGCCTCCTGACCAAGGGTTTCCTGGCTCCCCAGGGTCATCACGCCACCTCCAGGACCGCCGGACGCGGCGGCACCAGCTCGTCGTCCTCGGCCGGCCAGCGCCGGCCCCGTGGTGTGCGGCCCCGTGGTGCGGCCCCGTGGTGTGCGGCCCCGTGGTGTGCCGATCCCGGCCGCCGGGGCCTGTCCCGTCCGGTACCGCGGTGATCCGTTCCAGTCCGGCGGGGGACACCAGGTAGGTGTCCTCGGCCTTGGCCCCGCCGGGCAGGCTGGGGTTCCAGGCCACCGCCTGACCGGCCGTGACCGGGGTGTCGTACCAGCGCGAGTCCCGCTGGGACGGGGCGATCTCGAACTCACGCTGCGCGTACCCGATCGGGCCGCCCTGGTAGTGGCCGGCCCAGCCGCCCGGCGCGCCCTCCCGTGCGTAGGCCTGGTCGAGGACGGTGAGCACGTCGCCGTAGCGGTTCGGCGGCACGCAGGCGGCCAGCGTGTCGCGCTCGATCCGCAATACCCGGGCCCGCAGCGCGGCGAACTCGGCAGGCGGCGGCCCAGCCGAGGCGAACCGGGTGGCGGCGGCGTGCAGGCCGCCGCGCCGGGCGACCACTACCGCCATCGCGAGCTCGCGCACCGGGGCGCCCACCGCCAGAGGATGCCGGAACCGCCGGACCCGGTCGTCACCGCCGACGATCAGCACCGGCGCGTCCGCGCCGCGTGACTCCAGCAGTTCAGCCACCCGGCCCTGGATGTCGAGGTCCTGCTCACCCGGTCGCCAGGCCACCAGCGACTGCTCCAGCGCGTCCGCCGCGTCCGCCCCGAGCTCACGAAGGTCCTCCTGCTCCGCCGGGGAGAGGGTGAGCCTCAGGCCGATCAGCTCCTCGGTGGCGTCCATCCGGAACGCGGGGTGCCCGTCGGAGGCCAGCGGCCCGCGCCCGCGCCCGCGAGGTCCTGGGCGGCGCGGACGAACGCGTCCGGCTCGTACCAGGGCACCGCGACCAGGTCGGCGAACCCGTGGCGCCGCGGCTGGTACTCCTCGCTGACCCGGCCGGCTTCCACCTCGGTGGTCACCAGCGCCGCCCCGGTGGGGGTGGCCACCACCCAGACGAGATCGGTCTGGGCGGTCCGGTCCACCGGCGGGGCCACTGCCCCCGTGGCCCAGGCCACGCTGCCCGGGCTGGTGAGCACCACCCCGGCCACGTCCTCCCGGCCGGCCAGCCAGCCCTCGAGGCGCTCCCGCGCGGCGTCCGCACGGGCCACGCTCCGGGGCGAATGTTCGGCTATACCGAACAAAGTTTTGTGATGTAGAATCACCCGGTCATGGAATCATCCACATATACCCATGTCAAGGCGTTTTGAGACTCGCTAAGGTAACGGATGACGTTCTGTGATACCGAACGTTCTGCACTGCCGAACAATGGTGTGAGGAAGTGAGCAGGTGACATCCGAGCAGGACGGCGCAGGAGCCGGCCGCTACACGGTCAAGAGCGTGGCCCGGGCGCTGCGGCTGGTCGGCATCGTGGCGGACGGGCCGGCCGAGGGCCAGACGCTCAGCGAGATGGCCACCGCGCTGGGTATTTCCAAGAGCAGCACGCTGGCGCTGGCCCGGACCCTGGAGGCGGCCGGCTTCCTGCGCGAGACCCGGCCCGGCCCGCGGTACACGCTAGGCACCGCGCTGATCCGGCTCGGCGACATCGTGGGCCGCCAGCTCCCCCTCGGTGACCTGTGCCGCCCGCTGCTCGACGAGCTGTCCGAGACCACCAAGATGACGGCGCGGATCGCGGTGGCCGAGGCCGGCTACCCCGTCTTCATCGCCCGCGTGGACGGCCCCGGCAGCGTGCGGTTCTACACGCCGCTGGGCCAGCGGGAGGTGCCGTACGCCTCCGCGGCCGGCAAGGCCATCCTGTGCACGATGACCGAACCGGAGGTCCGGCGGGTCTGCGCGGAGGCCGGGATGGCCCCGCGCACCACGCACACCATCACCGACATCGGGACCCTGCTCGACAACCTGGCCGCGGCCCGGCGGCTCGGGTTCGCGGTCGACGACGAGGAGGACGCCGAGGGCGTGTTCTGCACGGGCGCGGCGTTCTTCGGCCACGACGGCAGCTGCGCGGGGGCGGTCAGCGTGACCGGCATCAAGGGTGACCTGCCCGCGTGGCGCGTGGATGAGCTCGGCCGGACCGTGCGCAGCTACGCCGACAAGGTGTCGGCCCTGCTCGGCGGGGCGCCCTACACCGGGCCTGGGGGAGGAGCCTGATGCCCATGCCGCCGGAGCTGCCCGGAACCATGTCCTCCGGGACCACGCCGCCCGGGACAGCGGCTTCCGGGACGGCGCCGCCCGGGACGGCGCCGCCCGGGACGGCGCCTTCCGGAGGCGAGCCGGGCGCGCTCACCGCCAGCGCGCTGGTCGTGTCCTCCCCCGGGGAGGTGTCGGTGGAGCAGCGGGGCCGCCCGGTGCCCGGCCCGGGCGAGGTGCTGATCCGGCCCGCCGCCGTCGGGCTGTGCGGCACCGACCTGGATATCCTGGCGGGCCGGATCGACCCCGCCTACGTCCGCTACCCCCTGGTGCTCGGTCACGAATGGAGCGGGACGGTGCTGGCCGGCGGGGGCGGCTCGCTGGCCCCGGGGACCCGGGTGGTGGCGGAGGGCATCGTGCCCTGCGGTCACTGCGCCGCGTGCCGGGCGGGCGAGACCAACCTGTGCGAGACCTACGACGAGATGGGGTTCACCCGGGACGGGGCCGCGGCCGGGTACGCCGTGGTGGGCGAGACCCTGGTGCATCCGCTGGCCTGCCCGGTGAGCATGGCCGACGGGGCGCTGGTCGAGCCGGCCTCGGTCGTGTACCGGGGCCTGTCCAGCATCACAGTCAAACCGGGCCGCCGGGTCCTGGTGGTGGGGGACGGCACCGTAGCCCTGCTCGCGGTGGCGCTGCTCGGCCTGTGGTCCCCGGCCGAGATCGTGATGCTGGGCCGCCGCCCCGCGCAGGCCGGCCTGGCCGCGACCGCGGGCGCGGCCCGGTTCGAGGCCGATCCCGGCGCGGCCGGCGGCGGCTACGACCTGGTGGTGGAGGCGGCCGGGACCACCGGCGCGGTCCTCACCGCGCTGGCCGCGGCCCGGCGGGGCGGGACCGTGCTGCTGCTGGGCCTGCCCCCGCACGGCGCCACCGCAGCCGTGCCCGTGGACGACCTGGTCAACAACGACCTCACGATCCGGGCCAGCTTCGGCTACACCTCGGACGCCTGGCGGGACGTGGTCCGGCTGCTGAACTCCGGCCGGCTCGGGCTGGGCTTCCTGGTCACGCACCGCTTCCCGCTGGGGGAGTGGGCCGCGGCCCTGGACGCCCTGAGGGACCCGGATCCCGCCGCCCCCCGCGGCAAAGTCCTGCTGACCCTGGACTGACCCGGACTGCCTCATCCCAGCCCGGCCCGTCAGCCCACCCACCCCTTAGGAACCAGCAGCCCCGCAGGCCCCAGGGCCTGTTCGTGGTCATGACTGGGTGTCACCAGAACGACACCAATGTCATGATCACGAACGGGGGCGGCCCGAGGGGGCGGGACTGGCAGGGTCCGCGGGACTGGCGGGGCCTGTGGGGCTGGCGGGGTCCCTAAGGGTGGCGGGACCTGCGGGACTGGTGCCTGTGGGGCCTGTGGGGGTGAGGGGGGCACGGCTCGTGAGGCGGGTGCGGATCGCGGCGGCGATCAGGACGCCGAGCAGCGCGAGGCCACCGAGCAGGAACGCGTTCCCGGTGAGCAGCTCGATGCCGTGCCAGTGATACTCGGCGAACCAGGGCCGGTCGCCGTGGCGGTAGTAGACCTCCGGGTCGGTGTTCGGCGGCTGCCAGAGCACGCCCAGCGAGAACTGCCCCAGGTCCTGCGGCTCACCCCACAGGCTGCCCGGCCACGCGCCATACAGGACGAGCATGCCCGCGGCCAGGGCCCAGTACCCCGCCGCTGGCCAGCGGAACGCCCGGCGCCAGCGCAGCCTGGCCGGGTCCGCCGCGGGCGGGCTGGCCCCTGGCGGGGCTGGCATCGCCGGGGCGCGCATGGCCCGGACGGCGTAGGCGGCCGCTACTGCCACGCCGGGAACAATCCACACCCAGTGGTGGTCCCAGCTGATCGGGGACACCAGCAGCCCGGTCAGCGCGCAGGCCAGCAGCCCGGGCAGCGGATGGCCGGCCCGGTCCAGCAGGGCCGCGCAGGCCAGCCCGGCCACCGTGGTGACCAGCGCCACCGCCAGCCACACCGGCTCCGCGCCCGCCACGCTGCCGGCCAGCCGGGTGATCAGGGCCCGCAGCGACTGGTTGCCCCCCCAGCCGACGAACCCGGTCCGGCCGCCGTTGAAGAACAGGCCGCCCAGCCACCAGCGGCCCGAATCGGCGGGCGCGAACACGAACCCGGCGGCCACGGTGGCGGCGAACGCCGCGCAGGCCACGCCGGCCGCCCGGAACTTCCTGGTCAGCAGCAGGTACGGGATGAAGATGAGCGGCACGAGCTTGATCCCGGCGGCGACGCCGACGCCGGCTCCCTTCCACCACCGGCTGGCCCCGGACGGTCGCGTGTCAGGCTGGCCCAGGTCCCAGATGATCAGCGCCATCAGGACCAGGTTGACCTGGCCAAGGTAGAGGGTGCGGATCACCGGCTCGGTCCAGAACACCGCGGCCGCGGCCAGCAGCGTCGCGCCCAGCCGGGTCAGGCCGCGGCGGTAGCCGAGCCAGCCGAACGTGAACCACAGCGTGGCGAGCAGCGCGGCGATGTTGACGACCACGCTGATGCCGGGCAGCACCCGCCACGGGATGAGGGAGACCACCGCGAAGGCCACCGCCGCGAACGGCGTATAGGTGAACTTCAGGTGCAGGCCCTCGTAGCCGGGCCAGCCGTACAGCGGCGCGGCCAGGTGCGGGTTGTACCAGGGCCGGACGTGCCGCACGATGAGGCCGCCCGAGCGGTAGACGCCCAGGTTGACCGGGTCCAGCGTCCACTGGTACGGGTGGATGGCCATGTAGGCCAGGTAGCTGCCCAAGATCACCGCGAACGCGATGATGCCCGCCACCGCCAGCCTGGCCCGCACATTCCCTCCACCGGTCCGGCCCGAGATTACCCACTTTCGGCGGCCGCGGCCGGATCTCAGGGCTTTACCAGCTTGTCGGCAGCGGCATTCCCTCGCTGTAACCGGCCGCGCTCTGGACCCCGACCGTCGCGCGCTGGTACAGCTCGTCCAGGTCCGCCGCGCCAGCATAGGTGCACGCGCTGCGCAGCCCGGCGGTGATCGCGTCGAACAGGTCCTCCACGCCCGGGCGCTGCGGGTCCAGGTACATCCGCGCGGTGGAGATGCCCTCCTCGAACAGCGCCTTGCGGGCCCGGTCGAACGAGGAATCAGCCGCGCTGCGCAGCCGCACGGCCCGGGCCGAGGCCATGCCGAAGCTCTCCTTGTACAGGCGGCCGTCCGGGTCGCGGAACACGTCGCCCGGCGACTCGTAGGTGCCGGCGAACCAGGATCCGATCATCACGTTGGACGCGCCGGCGGCCAGCGCGAGCGCCACGTCCCGAGGGTGGCGCACGCCACCGTCGGCCCAGACATGCGCGCCCAGCTGCCGGGCCTGTGCCGCGCACTCCAGGACCGCGCTGAACTGCGGCCGGCCGACCCCGGTCATCATCCGGGTGGTGCACATCGCGCCGGGCCCGACCCCGACCTTCACGATGTCCGCGCCCGCCGCGACCAGGTCGGCGACACCCGCCGCGGTGACCACGTTCCCGGCGGCGACCGGCACATCCGGGCTGACCCCGCGGACCGCCCGCAGCGCGCTGATCATCTTCTCCTGGTGGCCGTGCGCGGTGTCCACCACCAGCACGTCCACCCCCGCGTCGAGCAGCAGCTTGGCCTTGGCCGCCGCGTCGCCGTTGATGCCCAGGGCGGCCCCGATGCGCAGCCGCCCGCTCGCGTCGGTGGCCGGGTCGTAGAGGGTCGCGCGGAGCGCGCTGGTCCGGGTCAGGATGCCCACGCAGCGGCCGTCGGCGTCCACCACCGGGGCCAGCCGGTGGCGCCCGTCGTGCAGCCGGGCGAACGCGCGCTGCGGGTCGGTGCCCGCCGGGAGGGTGAGCAGCTCGGTGGACATCACGTCGCGGAGCTGGGTGAACCGGTCCACGCCGGTGCAGTCCGACTCGGTCACCACGCCTACCGGGCGGCCGTCCTCGACCACGATCACGGCGCCGTGGGCCCGCTTGGGCAGCAGGCCCATGGCCTGGCCGGTGGTGTCCCCGGGGCCCAGCGTGATCGGCGTGTCGTGCACCAGGTCGCGGCTCTTCACCCAGGCCACCACGTCGGCTACCACGTCGGCCGGGATGTCCTGGGGCAGGATGGCCAGCCCTCCGCGCCGGGCCGCGGTCTCGGCCATCCGGCGGCCGGACACGGCGGTCATGTTGGCCACCACGATCGGGATCGTGGTGCCGCTGCCGTCGCGGGTCGCGAGGCTCACGTCGAGCCGGGACTCCACCGCCGACCGGCTGGGAACCAGGAACACGTCGCTGTAGGTCAGGTCATGGGCCGGAACGTTCTCGCAGAGGAATCGCACCCTTCGATTCTGCCTGCTGACGGGCTATGCCCGTTCCGCCCGGTCAGCCGGTGACGGGGGTGCCGGGTCCCGGATCGCGGCCGGCCGCGTCCCATTCGTCCCGGGACAGCATGGCCTCCTCCAGGTCCAGGTGGTGCAGGACTTCATCGAGCACCTCGTCGTCGATCTGGCGCTCGTCGCGCAGCCGGATGAACTCGGCCCGCTCGGCGGTCGTCATCTCGCGCCGCAGCCGCCGGAACGCGGCGGAGGGGGCCAGCTCGCCGTCCTGGCCGTCCGGGCGGCCGTCCTGGCCGGGCTGGCCGTCCGGCACCCGCTCCCGTGCCCCCGCCTGCCGGTACTCGGCCAGCCGCCGCAGCCGCTCCACCACCTCGGCGGGCGCCCGGGCCGGGTCCTGGGCGGCCAGCTCGTCGAGCCGCCGCAGCCCTGCCTCGGACGCGGCCTGCTGCGCGGCGGCCTGGGCCACCACGTCGGCCCGCTCCTCCTCCGGACCGGCCCGCACCCCCAGCCAGCGGATCAGCGGCGGCAGCGTGAGGCCCTGCACCAGCAGCGTGCCGAGCACCGTGGTGAAGGTCAGGAAGACCAGCAGGTTGCGCTGGGGAACGTGAGTGGGCAGCGCGGCCGCGGCCGCGAGGGAGATCACACCCCGCAGGCCCGCCCAGGACAGCACGAACGTGGCCTGCCAGCGGGGGGCCGGATCCTGCACCCGGATCCGGGGCACCAGCCACCGGGGCAGGTAGATGGACGGGAATACCCACACGATGCGGGCCAGGATGACCGCGGCGAGCACGACGGCGGCCTCAGCGACCAGCCGGGCGGGATCTCGGCTGCCCAGGGCCTGGATGATCGGCCGCAGCTGCAGGCCGATCAGGGTGAACGCCACCGACTCGAGCACAAAGGTGGCGACCCGCCACACGGCCATGTCCTGCAGCCGGGTGGCGAAGTGGGCCTGGCCGCCATGGTGGCCGAGGTACAGGCCGGTCACCACGACGGCCAGGATCCCGGACACGTGCAGCGAGTCGGCGGCCAGGTAGGCGCCGAACGGGGTGAGGAGCGACAGGGCGCTTTCCGCCAGCGGGTCACGCAGCCGCATCCGGAGGCGGTGGATGACGACGCCGAGCACCAGGCCCACGGCGATCCCGCCGGCGCTGATGACGATCAGGCTGCCGGCCACGCTGAGCGGGGAGGGGGTGGCGACGGAGACGGCCGCCGCGCTCACCGCGACCGCATACAGGGTCAGCGCGGTGCCGTCGTTGAGCATGCTCTCGCCGGTGATGATGGTCAGCAGCCGCCTCGGCAGGTGCAGCCGCCGGCCGATGCTGGCCGTCGTGACCGCGTCGGTGGGCGCGAGGATCGCGCCCAGGGTGAGCGCGGCGGCCAGCGGCAGCCCGGGCACGCCGAGCCGGGCAGCCCCGCCCACGACCACGGCGGTGAACAGCACCAGGCCGACCGACAGCAGGGCGAGGGTCCGCACGTTGTCGCGCAGGTTCAGGTACGAGCTTTCCAGCGCGGTGGTGTAGACGAGCGGCGGCAGCACCGCGAACAGGATCAGGCTGGGGCTGAGCCGGAACTCCGGCACCCCGGGGATGTAGGACGCGGCGAGCCCGGTAACCACCAGCAGGATGGGTGCGGCCACGCCGCGCCTGCGGGCCAGCGCTGCGATCGCGCAGGAACCCACGATGAGCAGCAGTAGCGCCAGGGCCTGCGTCGCCGTCATCGCGGCGGGATCAGGAGTAGTGGAAGGCCGCGAAGATGATCGCGGTCAGCCGGTCCACCATCTCATCCCTGGGCAGCCGCACCTCGACCGTGAGCAGGTAGTTGATCCGCTCGAGCATCATGAGCAGGGCCAGCGCGGTGAGCTCGGCGTGCCCGGCCGGGGTCTCGTGGCCTGCCGAGCCCGCGGCGGCCGTCATGCCCTGGGTGATGGCCTCGGACAGCTTGAACATCAGCTGCAGCCCGTCGCCCCAGACCTCCTCGCCGACGATCTCGGCCTGGCTGAGGATGCGGATCACCGAGGCGTGCGCGGCGTAGGTATCGCAGAAGGCGCTGACCCAGCGCCGCAGCGCCGCCTGGCCGGCCTCGTTCCGGGTCACCACCGGGAACTCGTCGGTCAGCGCGGCCATGTCCACGAGCGCGTCGGACAGGAGCGCCTTGAACAGGTCTTCCTTGTTGGCGAAGTAGAGGTAGAAGGTGCCGTGGGAGATCTTCGCCCGGCGTACCACGTCGTCGACCCGGACTGCCTGGAAGCCCCGCTCGTCGAACTCGGCGAGGCCCGCGTCCAGCAGCTTCTGCACGGTCTGGCGGCCCTGGGCGCGCAGCTCACGGTCCTGGGCGGGTGCGCCCCCGCCCAGCGAGGGCCGCCGGGACCCAGCGGCGCCGGCCCTCAGGCCGGGCAAGGCGCCGTTAGGGGTCTTTGGTGGCTTTCCCGCGTTTCCTTCTGGCACAGATCCCCTTGGAGCAGTGCCGGGGTAGGCGTCCCGACTCATGTTCGGAGGGTAGCCTGCCCCGGATCGGTTCGCTGCATTCCCCCACCGCAAGAAGTGTCCCAGCTCCGGCCCCCGGTCATGTCCCCAGATCAGGGTGCGCTAGGAACCCAGGACCTGTTCCAGGTACGGGTTGGCGAACCGCCGGGCCGGGTCGAGCTCATCCCGCAGGGTGACGAAATCCGTGAACCGGGGATAAGCGCCGTGCAGGTAGGCCGCGTCACGGGTGTGCAGCTTGCCCCAGTGCGGGCGGCCGCCCAGGGCCGTCATCACCGCCTCCACCTCCCGGAAATACTCCTCGTGCGGCGCGGAGTGAAAGACGTGAATGGCGATGTAGGCGGTACTGCGGCCGTACGCGGTGGACAGCCAGACGTCGTCGCCGGGGGCCACCCGGACCTCGATCGGGAAGCTGATCCGCCAGTCATGCCGGGCGAACAGGCCGCGGATCTCGGTCAGCGCCCCGGCCAGGTGCTCACGCGGGATCGCGTACTCCTGCTCCTTGAAGCGCACCCGCCGCGGGCTGGTGAACACCCGGTAGGCGGCGTCGGTGTAGGTCCGCGCGCTCAGCGCCTTCCCGGCGATCCCGTTGATGGCCGGGATGACGGACGGATAGCGCTGGCCGAGGCGGCAGGTGGCGCCGAACAGGGTGTTGGACAGGAACTCGTCGTCGAGCTGGTGGCGCCACCGGGCCAGCGGCCGGGCCGGGCCGTCGCTGCGGTTGTTCCGCTTGGTGAGGCAGCCGTCCGTGTGCGGGAACCAGTAGAACTCAAAATGCTCGTTGCCGGTGGACAGCTCGTCCAGCCGGGCGATGACCTCGGCCCAGCCCATCGGCTCCTCCCGCGCGGTGAGGAGGAAGGCCGGGACCACCCGGAAGGTCACCGCGGTCAGCACGCCGAGGGCCCCCAGCCCGATCCGGGCCGCCTGGAACAGCTCCGCAGCGTGGTCCGCGGAGCAGGTCACGATGCTGCCGTCGGCCAGCACCAGCTCCAGGGCCGTCACCTGGGCGGCGATGCCGCCCAGGTGACGGCCGGTGCCGTGGGTACCGGTCTGGATCGCCCCCGCGACCGTCTGCTCCTGGATGTCGCCCATGTTGGCCAGGGCCAGCCCGCGGGCGTGCAGGTCCTCGTTGAGGTCGCCGAGCCGGCAGCCGGCTTCCACCGTGACCTCGCCGGCCGCCTCGTCCACCGACCGCACGGCCCGCAGCCCGGCCGGGCGCAGCATCACCCCGGTGGTGACCGCGACGGGGGTGAAGGAGTGGCCGGACCCTGTCATCCGCACCGTCAGCCCGTCCTGGGCGGCCAGCGTGACCGCCTCGGCGACCTCCCCGGCGGAGTGCGGCGTGATCACCCGCTGCGGCGCGGCGGCCTGGTTACCCGCCCAGTTCTGCCAGCGGGGTACGGCGAGGACCATCTCCGGACCTTATCCGAGTCACCGCTGGCCGGGGCCGGGCCGGGATCCGGCGGACGGTGCCCCACCAGGGCCGGGGCCGGCCGGGCCGGATCAGCGGCCTCGTAAGTCACTTCTTACCGCAAAGCCCTAGTCGTATAGCTTTTCCGGCTCCGGCGGCAGCCGGTCTTCAGCCGTGTCCCGCAAGGCTTATATGGTTATGGACGCGATGAGACGCCTGCCACGGCGCACAGCGCCGTCCACTGCCATCGGCAGGCCCGCAGTGCGGGCCCTGGCGTCCGGTGCGGCAGTTGTCCTCCTGCTGGCCGGCACGACGGCCATGCGCCCCGCGCCCCCCGGGGCCGATCCGGCGGTCACGGCGTCCGCCAGCCCGTCCGGGTCAGCCACCAGCGCTGCGCAGGCCACGGCCAGCAGCAGCGTCCGCGGCATCATCTCACCGGACCTGCTCGTGATCGAGCCGTCCGGCCTGTCCGCGCGGCAACTGGCGAAGCTGTCCGCCGCGGCCGGGGTGCGGCAGGTGGTCACCGCCGACGGCGCGGCGATCAAGCTCAACGGGCACCGGGTCAACGTCCTGGGCGTGAACCCGCAGCAGTTCCGGTCCTGGACTCCGCTGGCCACGGCGACGGACCAGCGCCTGTGGACGGCGCTGGGTCAGGGCCGCTTCGTGACCTCGGACCGGCTGGCCGGGCGGCGCGACCTGCACCCGGGCACGAAGTACCAGATCAGCGGGACCCGCCAGGAGCAGCTGGTCTTCGGCGGGTCGGCGCCGCTGGGCATCTCGGGCATCGACGCGCTGGTCAGTAACCGGGCGACGGCCCAGCTCGGCCTGGTGCCCCGCGTGCTGGCCCTGGTCAGCGCCCCCGGAGCGGGCATGTCCCGGCTGATCAAGGCGGTGCGCGCGATCACGGGCCAGGCCGGCCACCCTGGTCAGCCTGCGGCCCGCGCAGCAACGGCTCCCGGTGGACCGGACGGCGGGCAGCGGGCGCCCCTCGAACTACCTGCAGCTGTTCCAGGCGTCCGCGGCCCGGTACTGCCCCGGCCTGTCCTGGACGGTGCTGGCCGCCATCGGGCAGATCGAGAGCGGTGACGGGAGCAACATGGGCCCGTCCAGCGCCGGGGCCCTCGGCCCCATGCAGTTCCTGCCCTCGACCTGGCGGGAATGGGGGATCACGGCGTTCGGTGAGTCCGGGGCGCCGGACATCATGGATCCCTTCGACGCGGTCCCGGCGGCGGCCCGGCTGCTGTGCGCGGCCGGGGCGGGATCGGGATCGGCCACCGGGCTGCGCGGGGCCGTCTTCGCCTACAACCACGCCACCTGGTACGTCAACGAGGTGCTCGCGCTGGCCCAGCAGTACGCCCGCGACTACGGCTGACCAGGCCCCGCCGCCCGCCTGGTTGGATGGGGGCATGGCGGATTACGACGCGTTCCTCCTGGTGTCCTTCGGCGGCCCGGAGGGCCCGGACGATGTCATGCCGTTCCTGCAGAACGTGACCCGGGGCCGCGGCGTCCCGCCGGAGCGGCTGGAGGCGGTGGCCGAGCATTACTACGCGGTAGGCGGGGTCAGCCCCATCAACCAGCAGTGCCGTGACCTGATCGCCGCGATCGGCAAGGATTTCGCCACGGCCGGGGTGGACCTGCCGGTCTACTGGGGCAACCGGAACTGGGATCCCTACCTGGCCACCACCGTGGCCGGGATGGCCGCCGCCGGGGTGCGGCGGGCGCTGGCCTTCGTCACCTCCGCCTACGGGTCCTACTCGGGCTGCCGGCAGTACCTGGACGACATCGAGCGGGCCCGGGCCGAGGCCGGCCCGGGCGCCCCCAGGATCGACAAGATCCGGCACTTCTTCAGCCATCCCGGCTTCATCGAGCCGTTCGCGGACGCGACCCGGCAGGCCATCGAGTCGCTGCCGGCCGGGGTCCGCGCGGACGTCCCCCTCGTGTTCACGGCGCACAGCGTGCCGGAGGCCATGGCCGCAGCCAGCGGGCCCCCGCCCGGCGGCCGTTACCCGGCGCAGCTGGCCGAGGCCGCCAGGCTCATCGCGGAACGCGTCAACGGGGCCGCAGGCACTGCCGGAGGAGCGGGCGGCCCCGCGGGCGGCCACCCCTGGCGGCTGGTGTACCAGAGCCGCAGCGGGCCGCCGTCGCAGCCGTGGCTCGGCCCCGACGTGTGCGACTACCTGGAGGAGCTGGCCCGGAACGGGGCCCCCGGCGCGGTCCTGGTCCCGGTCGGGTTCATCACCGATCACATGGAGGTCGTGCACGACCTGGACGTCGAGGCGGCCGGGGTGGCCGGCCGCCTCGGGCTGCCACTGGCCCGGGCGGCCACCCCAGGCCCGGATCCGCGCTTCGTGTCGATGATCACCTCACTGGTCAGCGAACGGCTGGACAGTGAGCTCCCGCCGGGCGCGCTGGGCTCCCCGGGCTGTGGCTCCGGCGACTGCTGCCGCCTGCCCGCCCCGGCAGGCCGGCCGGGGCGCCCGGCGGCAGCCTCATGAGTGGCGCCGCGACCGGGGCGCCGGACCCGGAGGTCCTGCTCAGCCTGGCCCGGGCGGCCGCCGAGGAGGCGGCCGGGATGCTGGCCGCCCGCCGCCCGCCCGGCCCGCTGGGACGGCCGGAGGTCGCCAGCACCAAGTCCAGCCCGACCGATGTGGTCACCGAGATGGACCGTGCGGCCGAGGCCATGATCGCGGAGCGGATCCGGTCGGAACGGCCCGGCGACGCCATCCTGGGTGAGGAAGGCGGTGAATCCGGTCACGGCCGGGTGCGCTGGATCGTCGACCCGCTGGATGGCACCGTCAACTACGTGTACGGCCTGGCGGACTGGGCGGTGAGCATCGCGGCCGAGGTGGACGGGACGGTGGTCGCCGGGGTGGTCGCGGTCCCGCGGCACCGCGAGGTGTTCACCGCCGTCGCTGGCCAGGGCAGCTGGCTGCACCCGGACGGGGCGCCGGCCGTCCCGCTGCGGTGCAATGACGGGATCCCGCTGCGCAGGGCGCTGGTCTCGACCGGATTCGGGTACGCCCGGGCCCGGCGGGTGGTGCAGGGCGAGATCGTGGCCGTCGTGCTGCCCCAGGTCCGTGACATCCGCCGGGGTGGCTCCTGCGCGGTTGACCTGTGCTCGGTCGCCACCGGCCGGGTGGACGCCTACTACGAGCGGGGCGTCAACTACTGGGACTGGGCTGCGGGCGGCCTGATCGCGGCCGAGGCCGGGGCCCGGGTGGGCGGGCTGGACGGCCGGGCGCCCAGCCCGGAACTGACCATCGCGGCCGGCCCCGGGCTGTTCGGGGACCTGCATGACCTGCTGCGCAGCCTCGACCCGGAGCGGGACGCCGAAGAAGCCAGCACGGCCGACTGACCAGTCAGGGGCCGGTCTTGGCCAGCACCCCGGCCGGGCTCGGGGCGCCGCTGCGCCGGAACTTGAACGTCAGTCCCGAGCTGCCCTGCGGGCTGAGCAGCACCACGCCGCTCTCGCAGCTCTGCTGGCCCTTGGTGATGCCCTGGTCCAGGGTGAAGGTGCCGGCCAGCACCGAGACCAGCAGCAGGCGCCCGGAGCAGCCGAGCTGCGGGTAGGAGATGCTCCCGGCCGGCTTACCGGCGGCCAGCCTGATCCGGACGGTCACCGCGAGCGCCGGCTCGGTCTGCCGGACCGTGCCGGTCCAGGTGCCCGCCAGGTCCGCCGGGATCGTGGGGCTCGCCGGGGTCGCCGAGGGGGCGGCGGACGACGTGTGCGCCGAGGCGGTGGTCTGATCCACCGCGACCGGGCCCGCGGTGGTCCCGGGGCCGCTGTGATGCGTGGCGATCAGGGTGGCCGCCGCCACGATGACCCCGACGCAGGCCACGCACGCTGCGGCCCAGGCGACCTGGCGGGAGCGGGACGTGGCCGGGGTCTCGGCCGGGACACCGGAATCCGTGGCGACCAGGCCGCGGCCCGCGGCCCGGGCCCGCCGGGTGCCCTCGGCGAGCAGCCCGGCCGCCGGGTCGTTGTGGCCGAGCAGCGCGGTCACCAGGGTCCGGGCCGGGGGCCGGCTGGCCGGATCCGGGGACAGGCAGGCCGACACCGTGTTCCGCAGCGGCTCGGGCAGGCTGGCCACGTCCGGGCGCCCCGCGGCGAACAGGATCGTCTGGGCCCAGGCGAGCAGGTCCGCCGACGGGGTCGCCTGGCCGTACGGCGGCGTGGTGCTGAAGTGGACGACCCGCGGCCCCTCCGCCCCGAGCACCACATGATCCGGCCCGAAATCCCCGTGCACCAGCCCGGCCTGATGAATCGAGGTGAGCCCGGTGGCCGCGCCGATGGCCAGCGCGGCCAGCACCGGCGCCTCCAGCGGGCCTTCGGCCGACACGGTCTCGGCCAGCGACGGACCCTCGATGAACTCACTGACCAGGAAGGGCAGATCGCCGTCGAACCCGGCGTCCAGGATCCGCGCGGCGCAGAACGGGGCCACCCGGCGGGCCACCGTGGCCTCCGCGCTGAAACGGTCCCGGGAAGCCGGGTCCGGGGCCGCGGCCCGCGCGAGGAGGGCGACCGCGACCGGGGTCCCGTCCGGCAGGCGGGACAGGAAGATCCCAGCCGAATTCGGGGCGTCCAGGCCGTCCGCGATCCGGCCGGACAGCCGGTAACGGCCGACCCGCCGAAGATCATCGGGCCGCAGTGGCGTGACGAGGGGCATGCGGCAGCTCCGCTAATCCTGCGGGGTGGGAGATCAGTTTCGTACGATACGCACTCTTCCGTGCTTGGCGTGCACGGATCGGGGGAAGTTACCGTCGCAAGCACGTGTTGGGAGCTTTACGACCAGGCCCGGTCGCTGCGGATCGGGCCCTAGGTCGGTGAACACACGGACACGACGCGCTATAGCCCGTACCCTCCGTGTGCGCGGCAGCCGGACGTGACAGAATTCCCCGCCGGAATCGGGCACAAACTACGGCCTGCCGAGCGTTACATCCGCGCGACGAGGCGCATAACGAAGGAGGGGGTGGAGTACCCAGATGGCAACCGACTATGACAGCCCGCGGAAGACAGACGACGAGCTCACAGAAGACAGCCTGCAGGAGCTGCAGGCCCGCCGGATGGACAAGTCTTCCAGCACGATCGACATCGACCCAGATGATGTCGCAGAGTCGCTGGAGCTGCCCGGGGCGGATCTGTCCAACGAGGAACTGTCGTTCCGGGTCATTCCGCGGCAGGCGGACGAGTTCACCTGCTCGCGGTGCTTCCTGGTGCATCACCGGAGTCAGCTGGCCGAGGACCGAGGCGGCCAGCCGATCTGCCGTGAGTGCGCGGCCTGAGGATTTCAGGCCGCCCACTCGGGCGGGCTCTGTGAGCCGGCCCGGCGGGGGCGAGGCGTAGTACGCAGGGTTCGGAACGGGGGGATTCGGCAGCGGCCGCGGCACGCCGCTGTTCTGCTGATCACAGCACAGCTTGGGCTCCGCTAGCGCAGGGGCCATAATTCTGTACTCCCGGACAGCGGCTCTGCCCTCATGGCAGGGCCGCGCCAGCGAGGACCGCGGGAGCTGTCCGGCGCTTCCCTCATCCCAGGCGTGGCCGCCCTGGACCCCGGCAGCGGCGGCTGGAAATAGGATGCCGCGCATGGCAGCAGACCTGATTTTCACCGGCGGGCGGATCTACACCGTGCTTCCCGACGGGCGGCGGATGATCCCGGCCACGGCCCACGGCGAGGCGGCCAGCAGCGACGACACCAGCGACGGGGCAGGCATCGCGACGGCGGACGGGCCGCTCGCGACCGCGGTGGCGGTGCGCGGCGGCCGGATCGTCGCGGTGGGTACCGACGACGAGATCCGCGACCTGGCGGGCGGCCGGGCGCAGACCGTGCCCCTGGACGGCCGGCCCCTGCTGCCGGGCTTCCAGGACGCACACGTCCACCCGGCCTTCGCCGGGATCACCATGCTGCGCTGCGATCTGGACGGCGCCGAGGACCTGGCCGGGGCGCTGGACCGGATCCGGGCCTACGCCGCCGCCCAGCCGGACCGGGAGTGGATCGACGGCAGCGGCTGGCGGATGGAGTGGTTCCCCGGCGGCACCCCGTCCCGCGAGCAGCTGGACAGCGTGGTCCCGGACCGGCCGGCCTACCTGACCAACCGGGACGGGCACGGGGCCTGGGTCAACTCCCGGGCCGTGCAGCTGGCGGGCCTGACCGCGGCGACCCCCGACCCCGCGGACGGCCGGATCGAGCGCCGCGCGGACGGCGAGCCGCAGGGCACCCTGCACGAGGGCGCGGCGCTGCTCGTGGGCCGGCTCGTGCCCGGGCCCACGTTCGCCGAGCAGCTCCGCGGGCTGCTGCTGGCCCAGCAGCACCTGCACGCGCTGGGCATCACCGCCTGGCAGGACGCCATCGTGGGCGAGTACCTCGGCTACCCCGACCCGCTCCCGGTCTACCTGGCCGCCGCCCGGGACGGCACGCTCACCGCCCGGGTCGCCGGCGCTCTGTGGTGGGACCGGGCCCGCGGCGCTGAGCAGCTCGATGACCTGCTCGACCGGCGGCAGGCCGGCCAGGCGGGCCGGTTCCGCGCGGGCATGGTCAAGATCATGCAGGACGGGGTCGCGGAGAACTTCACCGCCGGGATGATCGATCCCTACCTGGACGCCTGCGGCGGCCAGACCGGCAACCGCGGCCTGTCCTACGTCGATCCCGCGGATCTGGCCGAGCAGGTGACCCGGCTGGACGCGGCCGGCTTCGGGGTGCACGTGCACGCCATCGGCGACCGGGCGGTCCGGGAGGCGCTGGACGCGTTCGCGGCCGCCCGGGCCGCCAATGTGGTCAGCCGCGGCCGGCATCACATCGCCCACCTGCAGGTGCTGCACCCCGACGACATCCCGCGCTTCGCGCAGCTCAGCGTGACCGCGAACATGCAGGCGCTGTGGGCTGCGCACGAGCCGCAGATGGACGACCTGACCATCCCGTTCCTCGGCCCGGAGCGGGCCGCACGGCAGTACCCGTTCGGCGCCCTGCTGCGGGCCGGCGCCCGGCTCGCCGCGGGCAGCGACTGGGCGGTGAGCAGCGCCAACCCCCTGGAGGGGATCCACGTCGCGGTGAACCGCACGCTCCCGCCGGCCGACGGGGAGGCCGCCGCGGACCCGCTGCTGCCCGCGCAGGCGCTCAGCCTCGCCGAGGCCCTGGCCGCGTACACGGCCGGCTCGGCGTACGTGAACCAGCTCGACGAGACCGGCGCGATCGCCCCCGGGTACCTGGCTGACCTGGTCGTCCTGGACCGCGACCCGTTCGCCGGGCCCCCGGCGGAGATCGCCGCGGCCACGGTGGCGCTCACCTACGTCGAGGGGGAGCAGGTGTACGCGGCACCGCCTGCGTAACCTGGTCACCGCTGACACCGAAGCCAGGAGGAGCGCCGCTGTGCAGATGACCACGCTGGGCCGGGGCGGCCCCGGGGTGTCCCGGGCCGGGCTGGGCCTGATGGGCATGTCCGGGATCTACGGCCCGGCCGATGAGGACGAGAGCCTGGCCACGATCAGGGCCGCGCTCGACGCCGGGATCACCCTGCTGGACACCGGCGACTTCTACGGGATGGGGCACAACGAGCTGCTGCTGTCCCGGGTCCTGCGCGAGGTGCCCCGGGACAGCGTGTTCGTGCAGGTCAAGTTCGGCGGCCAGCGGGACCCGTCCGGCCGGTTCGTCGGGCACGACGCCAGCCCGGCGGCGGTGAAGAACTACCTGTCCTACTCGCTGACCCGGCTCGGCACCGACCACGTCGACCTGTACCAGCCCGCCCGGCTCGACCCGCACGTCCCGATCGAGGACACGGTCGGCGCGATCACCGAGATGATCGAGGCCGGCTACGTGCGGCACCTGGGCCTGTCCGAGGTGGGCGCGGACACCATCCGGCGGGCGCACGCCGTCCACCCGGTTCGCGAGCTGCAGATCGAGTACTCGCTGATGAGCCGGGGCATCGAGGCGGAGATCCTGCCGGTGGTCCGGGAACTCGGGATCAGCGTGACCGCCTACGGGATCCTGTCCCGCGGGCTGCTGAACCGGGACACGGCCCGCCTCGGCGAGGGGGACCCGCGGGCGCGGTTCCCCCGGTTCCAGGGCGGCAACCTGCAGCGCAACCTCGAGCTGCTGGACGCCCTGGAGAAGATCGCGGGGGAGCGCGGGGTGAGCACCGCGCAGCTGGCCATCGCCTGGGTGGCCGCCCAGGGCGAGGACATCATCCCGCTGATCGGGACCAAGCGGCGGGACCGCCTGGCCGAGGCACTGGCCGCCCTCGACCTGCGGCTCACCCCGGACGAGCGGGCCGCGCTGGAGGACGCCGTGCCTGCCGGGCAGGTGGCGGGGACGCGGTATGACGCCGCGCAGATGGGCGCCCTGGACAGCGAGAGGTAACAGCCTCCCTAACGGTCTTACCGGCCAGGATGACCGCGACCGGCATGGGGGGCGCGGGCGGGTCACGGGCAGCGGGGCGCCCGGCGGCGGCGGGTTCGTTGCGGGCAGTGAAGAGGCTCAGCCACGGGCTTGCCGCAGGATGCCGCGGTGCAGGTCCCGCGCATAGCGCAGCGCCATGACCAGCGCCACGATCGCGCCGCTGGCGTAGAAGCCCGCGCCGGCGGCGGTGCCCAGGCCGGAGCGCATGCCCAGCACGGTGCTGTCAACCGAGAACCCGGCCAGCACCAGGCCGGCCACGCCGAACAGGGTCACCGCGACCGTGGGCGTGAAGGTCTCCGGCAGCAGGGTGCGGGACGGGCGGCGGGCCAGGTGCCAGGCGGCCAGCGCGGCCAGGCCGAGGACCCCGGCCGCCAGCCGCAGGGTCACCGCGTCGCTGCTGTTCTCCAGCATGGCGGCCTGGGCGCAGCTCTGCGCGTGCGGCCAGAGGGTGAGCCAGTGCTGGCAGGCCGACGCCGGGTAGCTGACCGCGCCCGGGGCGCCCCCCACGAAGGGCCGGCCGAGCGCCGCGTTCATCACCCAGGCGATGAGGCCGCTGGCCCCCACCGCCACCAGGCCGACCGCGCCGAGCCGCCAGGCGGCCATGACCACGTCCCGGAGCACCGCCAGGCTGGGGAGCCGGCGCAGCCTGGCGTCGTGCGCGCGGACCACGGCCCGGACCGAGCCGAAGCTGGAGACGGCCTGCTCCTCGGCCTCGGCCTGGGTCAGCCCGGCGGCCAGCCCGTCGGTGACCGCCTCGCGCAGGTGGTCCTCGGCCTCGGCGAGCACCCGGCGGGCCTCCCGGGGCCGGGTCCGCAGGGCGACGTAGAGCTGGTCGAGGTACTCCTCGACCACGTCACGGCCGGGGGCGCTCATGCCGACCACCCCAGCACGGCCTGGATCCCCTGGGTGAAGTGCCGGTACTCGGTCCGCTCCGCGGCCAGCGCGGTCGCGCCCGGGGCGGTGAGCGCGTAGACCCGGCGCCGCCGGCCGTCGGCCATGGCCCAGGAGCTGCTCAGCAGCCCGGCGTCCTCGAGCCGGTGCAGGGCCGGGTAGACGGTGCCCTCCGGCAGGTCGAAGGTGCCCTCGCTGCGCTGGCGCAGCTCCGAGATGACCGCGTAGCCGTGGGCCGGCCCGGCGGTGAGCACGGACAGCAGCAGCAGGTCCAGGTGTCCCTTGAGGCGTTCCCTGTTCATACCTCGGAACCCTATGCCTAGCGTTCCTAGGCGTCAAGCAGCGGGCATTTCATCAGCGCGGTGCATTTGATGCGCTCCGGCACACCCAGCGCACCGCGCTGATGAGGTTCGGGCCGCGGCTAGCCCCGGTAGGCCCGGGCCAGCTCGCGGAGCCTGGCGTGCGCCCCGCGCATGGGCTCGGCCGCGGGCAGGTACTGCTTGGGCATCTTGACCACGCTGGTGTAGTTGGGGTCACAGACGTTGGCCAGCGGGGCCTGGATCGCCTGGGTGGCCAGCTGGTAGGCGTCCAGCTGATCCAGGCCGTAGTCGGCGGCCAGCCACTGGACCAGGTCCAGCGCGGCGATCCGGAAGGCGTCCTCCAGCGGCCGCGCCGAGCCCGCCGACATGAGGTGCGTGTCCGACTCCAGCCGCGGCCAGGCGCACGGGCGGCCCTTGATCAGGTCCACCGCCAGCACCGTGTTCATCGCGCACTCCACCGCGACCCCGCAGGTCTCGCCCTCACCCTGGCGGGCGTGCCCGTCGCCCAGCGAGAACAGGGCCCCCTCGACGTTCACCCCCAGGTAACAGGTGACCCCGGCGCGCATCTCGGGGGTGTCCATGTTGCCGCCGAACGCGTCCGGCACCAGGGCGCTGCGGACCTCCAGGCTGGCCGGGGCGACGCCGACGGTGCCGTGCATGGGCTCGATGGGCAGGTCCGCGGTGAAGTCGCCGCGCCGGGCGGTGAACCGGCACAGGCCCTTCCCGGTGTCGAACTGCCACAGCCAGACCAGCTCGGGGAGCGGGTCGTGCAGCAGCGCGGTGATGTGGGTGGCGCTCAGCGCGCCGAACAGCGGCACGGTGGTGGACGCGCCCCAGTCCCGGGCCGGCTCGATCGAGATGAAGTGCACGGCCAGGGTGTCGCCCGGCTCGGCGCCCTCGATCCAGAAGGGGCCAGTCTGGGGGTTGAGGTAGGGGAATTCGCAGACCTGCGAGACCAGGTCGGTCTCGCTGCGCACCCGGCCGGCGAAGCAGTCCTCGGTGAACACCTCGAGCACCGCGGGCGTGCGGACCCGGGCCACCGGCGCGGCGCCGCCGAACGTCCACGCGTACTGGTCGGCGGACGGCCGGAAGCTGATCACCTGCGGGTCGCTCATAGGCTTACTCCTCCAGCGAGTCCAGGTGGACCAGCCCCACCTCGACCACCCGGCGCGGGTCAGTCCGGTACAGGTAGACAAGGTAGATCACGCCCACGACCATCCAGCCGGCCACCCCCGGGCCCAGGTAGGAATACGGCGGGGACAGCGGGGCGACGAACGAGAACACCTTGATCCCCGCGGAGGTGAGCCAGGCCGGGACGAACGTGATGATCCCCAGCACCGGGATGACCAGGTGCAGCAGCGGCTTGAACCGGCGCCCGCCCCGGCTGAAGTAGCCGATGCAGGCCGCGTTCATCACGATGTAGATCGCGGCCAGCACGATGACCAGGGCGGTGGCCACCATCACGAACGCGGTGGTCGCGCCGTAGCCCAGCCCCAGGCCCAGGGTCACCGCCACGGTGATCACGAATCCGGTCAGGATGGCCAGGGCGGGGGAGTGGTGCTTCGGGTGCACCTGGGCCAGGAAGCGGGGGAACGCGCCGATCCGGCCCATGGCGTAGGCGGTCCGGCTGGAGACGTTCACCCCCGCGTTGGCGTTGGCGATCGTGGAGTTCACGATCGCGAGGAAGACGAAGAACCAGAACACGCCGTACAGCGACCGGGCCAGGCCCTCCCAGGACGCGGCCCCCGTGCCGGTGGTGAAGTGGACGAACCGGCCCGGCCCGAACGCGACGTCCACCGCGTAGGTGGTGAACACGTACAGCGCCCCGATCAGCAGGGTGGCCAGCAGTATGGCCCGCGGGATCGTCCGCTTCGGGTTCCTGGCCTCTTCGGCCAGCGGCGCGGCCCCCTCGAACCCGCCGAAGGCCAGGATCGTGTACACCGAGCCGCCGATCACCCCGGCGATGCCGCGGAAGCCGGGCGGCGTGTACTTCGTGGTGAACACGCTCAGGGTGTTGTGGCTGCCCGCGTGGACCACGAAGAACACCGCGAGGACGAGGAAAACCCCGATCTCGAACAGCCCGAGGACGGTGCCGAGCCGGGCCGAGGTGCGGATGCCGTAGAAGCCGGCCGCGAGCACGATGACCGCCCCGGCCAGGGCCCACGGCCACCACAGGTTCGCCGGGTAACCGTGGAACTCGGCGTTGAGGGTGGCGGCGGTGGTGAAGCCCAGTTGCAGCAGGACCAGCGGCGGGATCAGGAATCCGACCAGCACGTAGCCCCAGGCGACCAGGAAGCCCACGGCCGGGTGCAGGCCCCGGGCCGCGTACGTGGCCAGTGACCCGGCGGAGGGCATCTCCCGGGCCAGCAAGCCGATGCTGCAGGCGCAGAACAAGCACGCCACCAGGGCGAAGACCACAGCGAGGGGCAGCGAGCCGCCCGCGAACGCCACCCCGGCCGGGATCGAGGCGGCGATCGCCGCGCCGGGGGCCATGTCCGTGATGCTCTGGAAGAGCACCTCGCGCAGCCCGATGGCGTCCCGCCGCAGGCCCAGCACGGTGGAGGCAGATTCCCGGACCGTCATGGCTACCTCCGCGGATCTTGGTGCCGATGCCGCGATGGTCTCATGGCGGGCCGCCGCCTGACAGCCCCTAAAAGGCCCCGGCCGGACGCGGTCAGGCGGGCGCGGTTCGGCGGGCGGGTCAGGACGGGTCGCGGTGCCCGTTGGTGCTGAACGCGCCCGGGATGCCCTGCCGGGGCAGCGACACCTCGGCGGTCACGTCCGCGCCCAGCCGGACGCTGTCCCCGTCGACCAGGCGGACCTCGGTGCCGGGGAGCACCCGGTCCCCGTTGACGAACGTCCCGTTGGTCGAATGCTCATCCCGGATCGTGGCCTGGCCGGTGTCACTGACGGTCACCGTGGCGTGCCGCCGCGAGACGTTGTCGTAGCTGGCGAAGGCCGCGGCGACCAGCGACTCTTCCGGGTCACGCCCGAGCACCAGCGAGGTGCCCGCCGGAACTTCGACGTTGCCGGCCGGGAAGACCAGGCGCAGCACCACGGGCGAGATGACGCCCTTGCGCGGCGGCAGCGGCTCGCGGCACACCGCGCAGAACACGGCCGTGGGCTCCCGGATGGCCGCACCACAGTGCGGGCAGGACGACCCGGCGGCCGGGGCCGCCGCGCCCTCACGTTTCGTGTACTCCTGCATGACGGTCGGTGAGGCAGGCTCGTCGGCCGTCTTGCGCCTGGGCAGGTTGGCGCCGCAGGTGAAGCAGATGAGGTCGTCCTGCTGGACCTCAGCGGTACAGGCAGGACAGGTCAGGGTCGCCATGTCGTCCTCCGGGACGGCGGCAGGAATCGTGTTCACGAGAGCCTAACGTCCGCGGGACGGCGCGGGTGCCCGGCCGCCTGAGCACCGGCCAGTAGCATCACGGTCATGCGGCGTCACCGGCTGCTGGGAGGCACCCATGATCAGTTATGCACTCAGCGATGAGCACCAGGAACTCCGCCGGACCGTCGCCGCGTTCGCCCGTGACGTGGTGCGGCCGGTCATCGGGGGCTACTACGAGCGCACCGAGTTCCCCTATGACCTGATCGCGCGGATGGCCAAGCTGGGCCTGTTCGGGCTGCCGTTCCCGGCGGAGTTCGGCGGGATGGACGGCGATCTGTTCGCCCTCGGCCTGGCCCTGGAGGAACTGGCCCGGGTGGACTCCTCGGTGGCCATCACGCTCGAGGCCGCCGTGGCCCTCGGGGCCATGCCTATCTATAGGTTCGGCACTGACGCCCAGCGGCGCCGCTGGCTGCCGCAGCTGTGCTCCGGGGAGCGGCTGGCCGCCTTCGGCCTGACCGAGGCGGCCGGGGGATCAGACATCCCCGGCGGGATGCGGACCACCGCGCGGCTGGAGAAGGGGCCTGGCGGGGAGGCGGACTCCCCGGCCGGGAACGGGGAATGGGTCATCGACGGGGCCAAGTCGTTCATCACCAACTCCGGGACCGCGATCACCTCGCTGATCACGGTGCTGGCCATCACCGGGGATGACCCCGGCGGCCCCCGGGAGATCTCGTCCATCATCGTGCCGGCCGGCACCCCCGGGCTGACCGTGGGACAGGAGTACTCGAAGGTCGGCTGGTGCGCCTCGGACACCAGGGAGGTGGCGTTCGCCTCATGCCGGGTCCCCGGCGACCATCTGCTGGGCGGCCGGGGCCGCGGCTACGCCCAGTTCCTGCAGATCCTGGACGAGGGCCGGATCGCGATCGCCGCGCTCGCGGTCGGCCTGGCCCAGGGCTGCGTGGACGAGTGCCTGCGCTACACCGGCGAGCGGGCGGCGTTCGGCCACCGGCTGGGGTACTACCAGGCCATCCGGTTCAAGATCGCCGACATGGAGGCGCGTACCCACAGCGCGCGGCTGGCCTGGTACGACGCCGCGGCCCGGCTGGTAGCCGGGGAGCCGGTCAAGCGGCAGGCGGCCATCGCGAAGCTCATCGCGTCCAACGCGGCGATGGACAACGCGCGGGAGGCCACCCAGATCTTCGGCGGCTACGGGTTCATGAACGAGTTCCCGGTCGGGCGGTTCTACCGGGACGCCAAGGTACTCGAGATCGGGGAAGGCACCTCTGAGGTGCAGCGGATGATCATCGCACGGGAACTGGGGGTTCCCGACTAGGAGCCGGCCCGGGCTCTTATGGCCGAAAGACCGGGGCGCGGAATAACCGCCGCCCGGCAGGCGGGCGCGGCGGGAGCACGAATCGGGCCGCCCGGCCGCGCCGATCCCTGCTTGCGTGCGGAATGGCCGCCCCGGCACCAGCTAGGCGGCCGCGGGCCGCGGCTCCCAGGCGGCGGCATCAGCGCCGCCGCAGGGGTCTGGCGGCTGGCCGGAGGTGCCCGGACGCTGCGCAGACCGCCCAGCCCCGGTCACTCTGCACCGCCCGTACCTGGGTACTCTTAGCCCTCTTCGTACATACCCGGCTTAGTTAGTACAGAACGAGCCACGGCCGAAGCGCCGGAGAGTACCCTACTGACGTCAAGCGATCCGGCAAACATCACGCTAGAGCAGCGCTTTCCTGGCATAAGGTATTGATCACTGCCGATGGTGAGACGTTAGGGTTAGCCCTTGGCCGCGCCCGCGCGGGGCTCGCAGAATCGTCACCCGGGAAGGGGTGCGTCATGTCAGTTCCGCCGCAAGTAGTGCGGGCCTGCTGGCTCGCCACACGAGCCAGGTGAGAGGTGCAGAGGCTGTGCGGTCCCGCAGCAAGATGACCGGCAACGGGCTGGCAGGCGATTCACGCTCCCTGGAGCCGACTGCCGATACCGGCCCAGCGTCCCGCGCGCCCGCGGACCTGGACGGCCGGGAGGACGGTGCCGAGGCCGGGGGGGCAGCCCAGGCCAGGCGGCCGGGCGGCGGCTCACGCCGGGCGCTCAAGAACTGGCGGGTGCGTTCCCGCCTCGTCCTCCTGATCGCCATCCCCACGCTGACCGCCGTGGTGCTGGGCGGCACCTCCATCCTGTCCTACGCGCGCAGCGCCACCGCTGACGGGCGGGTCGAGCAGCTCGCCGCGCTCAGCTCGAACGTCACGGTCCTGGCCCAGCATCTCGAGGATGAGCGGGACCAGACGGTCCGGTACATCGGGCTCGGGGACTCGGACCAGGGCGGGCGGGGCAGCCCCAACGGCGGGGGTGCCGCCGAGCTGACCGTGGTGAAGCAGCAGCAGGCGCTGACTAACCAGACCGTCAGCGTGGTCCGGGGTGAGCTGAACCAGATCAACAGCTCGTTCTCCGCCCAGACCCAGCTGGAAGCGGCGACGGCCCGGACCGCGCTGCAGAACCTGAGGTTCCTGCGGGCCGCGGCGACCGGGACGGACCTGCCGGCCCTGGTCGTGGTGCAGAAATACACCACGATCATCCAGCAGCTGCTCGGGCTCATCGACGTGACCGGCCAGGGTGCCAGTGACGCGACGCTCGGCCAGGCCATCCGGGTGCTCGGCCTGGTGTCCAGGATGAAGGAGCAAGCTTCCCAGCAGCGTGCCATCCTCACCTATGGCCTGCTGCGCACTCAGCTCAACCCGACCGAGCTGACCGCGCTGAACTCGGCGCTGGCCGAGCAGCAGAGCAACCTGGCCTCGTTCAACACCACGGCCAGCCTGGCCCAGCGCAACCTGTGGGACAACAGCGTGTCCACGTCCTTCGTGTTCGAGGCCAACGCCGAGGAAACCCAGGCGATCACCACCGAGAACACGACGGGGAAGCTGAAGGCCGACAACACCAGCGCGGACGACTGGTACGGCGCCATGTCGAACGAGATCGACGCGCAGATGGGCTCGGTCGAGCAAGCCCTGTCCGCGCAGATCAGCTCGCGGGCGGCGGCGCTGCACAAGTCGGCCCTGACCGCGGCGATCGCGGTCGGCGTGGCCGTCCTGCTCGTACTCGCGCTCTCCCTGTTCCTGACCGTGATCATCGGCCGTTCGATGGTCCGCCCGCTGCGGCGGCTGCGCGCGGGCGCCCTGGAAGTAGCGGGCGTGCGGCTGCCGGAGATGGTCCGGCGGATGAGCGAGGCCGACGGCGGCGGCTCGTTCGAGGTCGCGCCCATCGACGTGGACTCCTCTGACGAGATCGGTGAAGTCGCGCGGGCCTTCGACCAGGTTCACCGGGAAGCGCTCCGGCTGGCCGCGAACGAGGCCGCGCTGCGCGGCAACGTCAACGCGATGTTCGTGAACCTGTCCCGGCGCAGCCAGTCCCTGGTCGAACGCCAGATCCGGCTGATCGACGATCTCGAGCAGGGCGAGCAGGACCCGGAACGGCTCTCCAACCTGTTCCAGATGGACCACCTGGCCACCCGCATGCGCCGCAACTCTGAGAACCTGCTGGTGCTCGCGGGCCATGACGTGTCCCGGCGGTGGAACCAGCCGGTGGCCCTGGTGGACGTGCTCCGGGCCGCGGTCTCCGAGATTGAGCAGTACGAGCGGGTCTCGATGAACGTGCAGCCCGGCATCTCGGTCCGGGGCCAGGCCGTCAACGACGTCGTGCACCTGGTCGCCGAGCTGGTGGAGAACGCCACCTCATTCTCGTCCGCGGAAACGCCGGTGACCGTGTCCGGGCACCTGCTGAACAGCGGGGGAGTCCTGCTCGACATCAGTGACCAGGGCGTCGGCATGGGCGCCGAGGAGATGGCCCACGCCAACTGGCGGCTGGACAACCCGCCCGTGGTGGACGTGGCCGTGTCCCGGCGCATGGGCCTGTTCGTGGTCGCCCGGCTGGCCGCACGGCACGGCATCCGGGTGCGGCTGCGCCCGGCGACCACCGGCGGCCTGACCGCCCTGGTCTGGCTGCCCGACGAGACCGTGACCCATGAGGGCAACGGGTCCCCGGGCGGGCTCCGCCGCTTCGAGCGGAACGGGTCGGGCAGCCCGGACTCCCTGGAGACCCTGGCTGGCAACGGCACGGGCGGGGAGTGGGGCCCGCGGCGCGGCCGGAGCGCCGCCGAGGAGGCCGTGAACGCGGCCCGCGCGCCGCGTTTCACCCCGCTGCACGCTGAGAACGGTGATTCGGCGGCCACGGCCGGCTTCCCGGCGCTCGCCCCGTCCTGGGACGACCCGGCCCCCGCCTCGCCCGGGCCGGCCTGGGACGACGCGCCGGCTGCGCCCGACACCCCGTCCTGGGAGAACCCGCCCTCCCAGCCCTCCGTCCCGTCCTGGGATGACCCGCCGCAGAGCACGCCGTCCGCGCCGCCGCCCGCGGCGAGTACGGGCCCGATGCCCGCGGTGCCCAGCAACGGCACGCCGCCGGGGTTCGGAACGTCCCTGAGCGGCGACGGCTCCAGCCAGCCGCCGAGGCTGCCGACCCGGCCCGTCCGGAATCTCGGCAGCAGCGATCCCAGCCAGCCCCGGCGGGAAGTCGTGGTGCCGCCGGCCGGCCCGGGGGGCGAAGGTAACCGGCTGCCCATCTTCGAGTCGGTGGAGTCGGACTGGTTCCGCCGTGGCCGGCACAGTGCCGACCGGCCGAACTCGGGTGCTGCCGCCCCGGAACCCAGCACCAGCACCAGCACCAGCAATACGGGCGGCTGGTCCGCTTCCGCCGCGGACGAGGGCTGGCGGGCCGCCGAGGCGTCCAGCAAGCCGGCGTCGGGCGGGGTGACCCTGTCCGGCCTCCCGAAGCGCGTTCCCCAAGCCAACCTGGTGCCCGGGACTGTGGGTGCGGGCGCCGAGCCGGCGTCGCCTCCTCCGGTTCGCTCGGCTGCGGTGACCAGGCAGCGCTTTGCGAGTTTCCAGCGAGGCGTTCGCGAAGCACGTGCCGCCGTTAACAGCGAGGATGATGCTGACGGTGAGGGAGACGATGTGACATGAGGGGTCGAGCGGGATTGCCGAACATGCTGGTGCTTATGGTGGGGTCGCCGAGAGAGGAGGGTTCGTGAGTCCGCTAACCCGTCCGGTCCAGGACCTGAACTGGCTGATCACGAACTTCGTGGAGCGGGTCGCGTCCGTCGCGCATGCCATCGTGGTCTCGTCTGACGGACTGCCGCTGGCGTACTCGAACGGCTTCCCGGCCGACCGGGTTGACCAGCTGGCGGCCGTGACTTCGGGCCTGACCAGCTTGACGCAGGGCGCTTCCCGGGTCTTCGAAGGCGGCCCGGTGACGCAGACGGTCGTGGAGATGCAGCGTGGCCTGCTGCTGGTGATGGCGATCAGCGACGGATCGAGCCTGGCCGTGCTGGCATCCGCTGATTGTGACATGGGCCTGGTGGCCTACGAGATGGCGCTCCTCGTTGAGCGGGTGGGACGGGCCCTCACACCGGATATGCGCGGGGCTCTGCGGTCGGAGGATGGCAGATAGTGACAGGAGAGACCGTTGTCCGGCCCAGGCCTGGATGACTGGCCGCCGACAGGTGGCCAACGTGGCACCGGGTCTGGCGGAGGAAATCGTTCACGTGGGGCCGAACCCGCTGGTAGCGGGCTGGTCCGGCCGTATGCGGTAACCGGGGGCAGGACCAAGCCCCGGTACCAGCTCCAGATCGAGGCGATGGTGGCCGCGTCCCACTACGAGGCGCGCGATCTTTCGAGCCTCAGCCCGGAATGCCAGGCTATCCTCGGGTTCTGCCGTGATTGGCGCTCAGTGGCGGAGATATCCGCCGTGCTCAGGATGCCCCTGGGCGTGGCACGTGTCCTGGTCGCTGATATGGCGGTGGAAGGGCTGGTCAGGGTTCACCAGCTGGACCATGCACATGGCCGCCCAGATCTCAACCTGCTCGAAAGGGTGCTCAGTGGACTTCGCAAGCTCTAGTCCCGTGCGGGGCACGGCTGGGGATACCGCCGCCATGACGTCGGTCAAGATTGTCGTGGCGGGTGGTTTCGGCGTCGGCAAGACCACCTTCGTCGGATCGGTATCAGAGATCACCCCGCTGACCACCGAGGCCGTCATGACCTCAGCCAGTGCCGGAGTTGACGACCTGTCGGCGACGCCTGACAAGACGACCACCACGGTGGCCATGGACTTCGGCCGCGTGACCCTGGATGCCGGGCTGATCCTGTACCTGTTCGGCACGCCCGGCCAGCACCGGTTCTGGTTCATGTGGGATGACCTGATCCAGGGTGCGATCGGCGCGGTGGTCCTCGTGGACACCCGCCGGCTCGCCGATTCCTTCCCGGCCGTCGACTACTTCGAGACGGCCGGGCTGCCATTCATCGTGGCGATCAACGGGTTCCACGGCGAGTTCCCGCACGGCGTGCAGGACGTCGCGGAGGCCCTGTCGGTCAGCCCGAACGTCCCGGTCGTCCAGTGTGACGCCCGGGGCCGGAAGTCCACCAAGGCGGCGCTCATCGCCCTGGTGGAGCACGCCATGGCCATGCAGCTCAGCCCGAGGTAAGGCCGCCCGTCCCCGCGCGGCCTGCCGCGTGCTGGCCCCCGCCGGGCCGCCTGACGCCGCCGGCCCGCGGGCCGGTGGCTGCGATAGGGTTCTGGCGGTGCCGGGGCGGTAGCTCAGCCGGTCAGAGCAGCGGACTCATAATCCGTCGGTCGTGGGTTCGAGCCCCACCCGCCCCACCGATCGCACCATTGCGCGAACCGGGACCGCGCTGGTGCTGGTTGTGCTGGTTTCTCCTGGGATGGGGCTGCGGGGGCCGGGGATTCTGAACACGGGGATGATTCCCTCCTCGGTGATGCGGATTTCGTCGATCAGGGCTTCGACGGCGGCCTTGCGCTGCGCGGGGGTGCCGGCGTCGAGGATGTCGTGCAGGTAGGTGCCGAGCTGGGCGATGGTGGCGGGCGGGGGCGCGGCGGGCTGGTCGGCGATGGTGTCGGTGATCTCGTGGTGGCGGGCGTGGAGCTGCTCGATCTCGGCGTGCAGGGCGGTGATGCGGGGCCCGGCGGTGGTGTCGTCCATGGTGCCGTTCTCGAATGCGCTGACGTAGCGGTCGATCGCGGCCTGTTTGGTCTTGATCTGGGCGTGGACGGCGCTGGCTTCGGCGTGCCGGTGGGCGTGGCTGTCGCGGTGGCGGGCCTGGGCGCGGGTGATGGCGTCGGTGATGAGGGCGGGGGTCTGGGTGTAGAAGCTGGTGAGGGCGCGCAGGACGGCGGTGTCGGTGTCGTCGGCGGGCAGCCGGGCGGCGTCGCAGCCGTGGGTGCCGTAGCGGACGCGGGAGAAGCAGGTGTAGTAGCGGTAGGTGCGGCTGCGGCCGGTGGCCGACGTGCCGATGTATTTGTGTCTGCAGCCGGGGCAGGTGATTTTCCCGGTGAGGTTGTAGTCGCTGTTGCTGGCGGCGCGCTGGGTCTGCGGGTCGGCGCGCTGGGCGGCGATGGCGGCGGCGCGCTGCCAGGTGACGCGGTCGATCAGGGCTTCGTGGGTGTCTTCGATGTAGACGTCGCCGTGGGCGATGTCCCCGGCGTAGGCGGGGTTGGCCAGGATCCGCGCGATGGCATGCCCGGACCAGGGTTTGCCGGTGCGGTGGCGGACGCCGCGGCGGTTCAGCTCGGCGGCGATGGCCCGGGTGCCGAGCCGCTGCCCGGCGTAGAGCCGGAAGATTTCCTTCAGATGCGGGGACTCTTCCGCATGCGGGATGAGTTTGCTGGTGCCGGGGTCGACGTAGTAGCCGTAGGGGCGGCGGCCGCCGGGCCATTTGCCTTTGGCGGCTTTGGCGGCCATGCCCTTGGTGACGCGGTCGATGATGGTTTCCCGTTCGAACTCGGCGAACACGCCCAGCAACTGGACGAGCATCCGGCCGATGGAAGTCGAGGTGTCGAACGGCTCGGTCGCCGACACGAACGCCACCCCGGCGTCGTCGAGTTCGGCGAGCAGGGCCAGCAGGTCGGACAGGCGGCGGGAGAACCGGTCGACCCGCACCACGAGCAGCACGTCGAACCGGCCCGCCCGCGCGGCGGTCAGGGCGCGCTGCAGGCCGGGGCGGCTGGTGGTGGCGCCGGAGGCGTCGTCGGTGTAGGTGGTGGCCTGGGTCCAGCCGGGCTGGGAGGCGATGTAGCTGGCCAGGGCGGTTTCCTGGGCGCTGATCGAGAACGGCTGGTGCTCGTCGTCGGTGGAGCGGCGCAGGTAGATCGCGGCCCGCCGCAGCCCAGCGGGGACGTCACCAAAGCCGGCGGCTGCGCGGCGGCGCTTGCCGCGGGTCCTGCGCCTGGCCGTTGCGGTTGCTGGCACGGGTTCCTCCCGGGAGGCCAGGGCGGGGACCGGGGGCGGATGCTGCCCGTCCCCGGGGTGCCCGCCGGGTCAGGGGGTGCCGGGTCCGGGGTGGTCGTCCCAGAAGCTGGCGAACAGGACGGCGAGGGCCTCGACGGCGCTGTCGTACTCGGCGGCTGTCATCGGGACGGTCTCGGTCCTGGTAATCCGGATGGGGCCAGAAAACGGGGCAGTCGCGTATTCCCGTGGCCTGCCCCGCGTTTCCCTGTTTCCATCATATTCCGATGCCCGGTGATTATCGACGGTTTTTGGTGCCATTCTCCTCCAGCTTGCTGATACTGACGAGGGGCAGAAACTATGCACTTGTATGGTGCGCCGGCAAAATGACTTCGCTTGTCATGTCTCAGGACCGCGGAGCCCCGAACGGGCACACAGCGTCCCCCCGGTTCCGGAGGCGTGACACTGGCCAGTCCTGGATCAGGGCCCGTCCTGGGCTTCCCAGGCGGCTGACGGTTCTTCCTGCACTTATATAAATCCGGTTTTCGGGGCACTTTTTCACGCAGGCTCCGAAAAATGGCGTGGCCAAGCATCCGGACACGATGCAGGAAGTCATCAAGGATGTCGGGAGGGCCGGCTACTTGTCCGCCAGGTGGTCCGTCTATCTGTCCGCTGGTGTGGGAGGTGCGGCGTTCGCGGTGGATGCCAGCGGCCCGGGCCCTGCCTAGGTCCAAGCTCACGGTTCATGGTTTTTGCGGGTGTCCGGGTGAGGTTCAGGGACGCCACTGGCGCGGTGCCGGAGACGGGGCTGGGCCGGTTTCGGCTGAGGCCCTGCCCGCCGCGCAGCGAGACAGGGACGTGGCCTGCGACTTCGGCCAGGGTGCTCTTCTCGTTGGGCGCTGTGCACGCCTCGCACGACGTCAGCCAGGACCCAGTGGGTCAGCGGTTACTGCTGCAGAAGACGCGGTACTGGTGGCCCCTGCACTGGTCGGGATGGCTTGCGGCTTGCTTGCCCAGCGCGGCGAGCGATGTCCCCGCGGGTAAGGGGGTGCATCTGTTCTAGCTACTAAGCATGCGGCGCCCCAGGCTGGCCAGGGCCGTGTTCAGCACCTCGCGGGTAACTCCAGGGTCGCTACTGTCTCCGGGGCCGATTACGTGCATCCACGTGCGCCCGGCTTCGCCGATGCTGAAGCCGAACGTGGTGCCCTCAGCTAGAGCGTCGGCAACTGCCCTGCGCAGCGGGCCGTCCATCTCCTGGCCTTCCGGCAGGAACACCGCGCCCTCGGGAGGGCCGCCCGCCGGGGCGTTCTTAGCCTCCAAGACGGCGGCCTCCACCGCGTCAAGCTCGACCAGGTCCGCGAGTGCGCGTGCCGGAACTGTCTCCCGCATCCGGATCATGGCCAGGAACGCGTGCTCCACGCCGATATAGGAATCACCCATGTCAAAGGCGACTTCCGCACCCCACGTCCGCACGTAGCCATCACGGAACAGGACCCGGGGAGGAGGCGGAGGCGAGTAACCGGGACCGCTGAGGATGTTAAACACCGCCGCCTCGGCCAGGCCGAGGTTGACCAGGCCTGAGATCACGTTCACGGGCCACCCGCCGTCATGGAGCATCCCCAGGAACAGGTGCTCCGCCCCGCCGACCGGGCTCCCAAGGGCCCGCGCGATCTCGGCGGCCCGGCCCTTGATCTCGTAATAATGCGGGGTAGGCGACAGCGCCCCGTCAAATGCCTGCCTCATGGGCCGATGATAGGCGCCAGTCATCCCGGCCAGCTCCCTGATGAGCGAACGGGCTGCTGATCCCGGTCGTGCGCGCTGGGGCCTGTCAGGACCTGGACGGCTGGCCCGAGCAGGTCCGGGCGTGCCGCGTTCGCCATGGGGCATGCTGACCGAGCTGGAAGGCCTCGGCGCCTGCCACCGGGTCGATCGGGAGGCTGCTACAGTCACGGCCAGGCGGGCGTCCTGGCGGGCGTGACCTCCGGCCGGGGCCCGGACCGGCGCGCCACCCGGGCACTGGCACCGGCACACGGCAGGTCCTGTGGCCGCTCGCTGGCGCGGCTGCGCATACCACAGCGCACCGACCTCCCATGGACCTGGAAGGGTGAAACCGCAGGCTGGCGGCGAATTTGGCCTCGCTCGCCTGGAAGACCACCGGCCCCTCGGGGCCGGACTCCAATAGATCCGGCTCCGGGCCGGACTTCCCGCTCCAGCTCCGCGATCCGCTTCTTATCCTCGGTCGTGATCCCGGGACGCTGCCCAGAATCGACCTCCGCCTTATTAATCCAGTTACGCAACGTCTCAGTATTGATACCGAGCTGATGGCCGACCCGCGCGATCGACCCACGCGCGTTCCCTGTCTCCGCACGCAACTCAAAGACCATGTTCACTGCCCGTTCCCGCAGCTCAGCGGGATGCGGCTTCCTGGATACCATGAGCCCCAACCTTCCCAGAGGTCACAGCTTCCAAGGAACCCGGGGCAGTCCAAGAGGTCAGCCGCATGTGCGGGGCCGCATGCCGTGGCGTCCCGTGGTCAGCCCGGCAGGCTGGAGGGTCCGGTAGCGACCTTTGATAGTGGCGGTAGCCCGACCCATGCGGGGTGCTCACGTTGCCTGGTGCTGGTCGATGTCTTGCAGGAATTCTTTGACTGCGGGGAACGCGAGGTCGGGGCGGTCGCGGAAGACACGGTGGCGTGCTTGCGGCAACCGGACCAGTCGTGTTGTCGCGGCGGGGAGCTGGCGGGCGAGGTCTTCGACGACAGAGATGGGGCAGATCGGGTCGTCTTCGCCTGCCAGGATCAGGACAGGGCAGCTGACTTCTGCCAGCACGCTCCAGGGGTCGAACCGGGGTGCCTCGTTGCGGAAGTAGTGCAGGTTGACCTCTGTCGTATGAATGGACCTGGCCAGCCCTTGCCGGGACTCCTCGGCGAAGCCGGGCTTGCTGCTGTACAGCGGATGGCAGACCCGGTTGAACTCATCTGCCGATCGCTCGGTCATTTCGGTGAAGTCACGCGCGGCTATAGCGGCTACTTCGTCGCCGCCGAGCCGGCGGAAGGTCTCTACGCTGGCGGGGTAGTCGATGCGGCCGCCCGTGGTGTTGGCCAGGATGATGCCGCCTGGGTGGGCGGGGAACATCCCGGCGTAGGTGAGGGTGACGAATCCGCCGAAGCTGCTGCCGAGCACGACCGGCTTGGCCAGCCCGAGTGCGTCGCAGAGCCGGCGCAGGTCATCGGCCCAGGTTGGCAGGTTCCAGAACTCGGCGCTGCTGTGGTCGCTGCGGCCGTGCCCGCGCTGGTCGTAGAAGATGATCTGCACATCGTCGGCGAGCGGGGCCAGGGTCTGCTTCATGTTGATGTGATCGAGGCCTGGCCCGCCGTGGACGGCGACCAGGGTCGGGCGTTGCGTGACAGTCTCCCCTTGGGGAAGCAGTGCCGGGCCCGACGCGTCGAACCATAGCCGGATCCCATCCAGGTCAAGCAGCAATCTGACCTCCGCTGGGCTCATAATCTGGGCGCGGTCATCACCCGCAGCAGCCATGGGCAATGTGACATCACTGTACGGACCAGAGGGTTGGACGGCGGAGGAGTCGCCAGCGCCGGTGTGGTCTTCGGCCCGGTACCAGGTCAGGTGTGCGGAGGCGGCACCACGGCCCGGAGGGGGCGGGTGGCGGGTGACCTGCGTTCTCCCATAGGCGAAGCAGTCCTAACTGCTGGCCCCACCAAGATCACCAGTATTAGGACACTTCCGTCATAAAGTGGCTCAGAGCTGAACTGCCCACTCGGACATCAGTCGGCGGATGCGGCGGTGGCTGGCTGGGTGGGGTGCTGGTGTTGCCATTCGTCGCGGAGCACGCCGAGGACAACGGAATCGTGGATGCCGCCGGCCCACCGCCGGGCCTGGCGGAAGCGGCCTTCCTCGGCGAACCCGAGCCGTCGGCCGGCCGCGATCATGGCCGGGTTCCCGGAGTAGGTGGCGAAGTCCAGGCGCAGGGCGTCGGTGGCAGCGAATAGGTAGCTGGCCCATAGGCGCAGGGCGTCGGTGCCGTAACCCCGGCCCCAGTCGGCCTCGTCGTAAATGACCAGGCCGAGGCGCCGCCAGTCGGTTTGTTCGCATTCCCAGTACCAGCTGGCCTGGCCGAGCAGGCGGTCGGTGGCCAGCTCGGCGATGGCGAGGGTGTCTCGGGGGTGCGGCAGGCTGGCGGGGTCCTTGGCGGCCAGTTCCGCCATTCGCACGGTCATCGCGTCGGCTTGTTCGGGGGTCATCCGCCCGAAGTAGGGGCCGTTCGTGTCGTGCCAGGGCCGGGCGGGGTCGAGCCGGGTCCTCAGCGATGCAAGATCCTTTTCGTGCCAGTCCCGAAGCCGGACTGTGCGCCCCTCAACCTCGATTGGCTGGTCGTTGTCCCGGTTGCGGTCCATGGCAGGGATCCTGGCATACCCTCGCTTGTTCGCGTGGCGGGCGGGTAACCCGATCGGCGTGGGGAACCCCGGGCTAAGCGGGCTGGCCCGGGGCGGGGTCCGTGATGGCTGGGGCAGCTCGCTGGTAATTTCCGTCCGCCACAGAGCCGGCATTGGCTGGCGATGGCTGCTCAGTTGTTCTGGCTGGTGGCCGAGGCTGGGCCTTGGGTTTGGGTGTGGGCGTTGCGGGTGATCTCGGCCCACGTGGTCTTGGCTGTTTCTTCGGCGGCCGTGTAGGCGTTCTTGGTGGTTTCCTTGGCGGTGCGGAAGGCTTCTACGCTGGCCTGCAGGCTCCTGCTGGCCGCGAAGACGCGTTCTTCTTCGGCCTCCAGGGCTGCATACTGGCGGCGCAGTCCGGCGAGGCGCTGCCCGGCGTCTTGATCCTCCTGGCCCGGCTCTGCGCTGGGCTCCAGGCCGGTGTCCATCGCGGCCTGGTTCCGGCCGCCTGGGTCGCGGGCTCCTTGTTCCAGGTCCATGATCTGCCGTTCCAGTCTCATGCGTGCGGTGGCCACCCCGGCGACGATCCTGCGGACCCGTGTCAGCGCCTTGAGTTGCCGCTGGTACGCGGAGTCCAGGTCCGGCAATGCGCTGGGGGCCGTGTCGTGGTGTGGAGCCAGCGTCGTGCCCCTGATGCTGTCGTGCCCCAGGCGCTGCGCAGGTGAGTATTCAATCTGCCGTGATGGGACGGGGCGGACCCTTCTGGCGGTAGTGCTGTCGTGCCCATGTGCTCTCCCTGGGCCAGCTGCGCGTAACGCGTACTATCGCATGTTGGCCCGCCGCGGGCAATCCGTGCTCTGGCCTGCCCGCGCGGGCTGTGCGCAGGTCTGGGTGGTTTGCCGCACGGTGATGCTGCCTGGTCATCTGGGCTGCGGGGTTGCCTGGGGGGCGGGTCTGGGGTGGGCTGGCCGCGAGGATCGGGCTGTGGTGGAGGTGGTGGGTCGTGGCTGGTGATCGGTGGCATCGGTGGCTGCTGGAGGTGCGGCATGGGGGTGATGCTGCTCACCGGGAACGGTTGCTGTCGGAGTTCTTGTATCCGTGGCGTGACGAGGTTCTCGGCCGGGCGCAGGTGCAACCTGGCGCGACGGTTCTTGATGTGGGGACCGGGGACGGGCTGATCGGCTTCGGGGCGCTGGATCGCGTCGGCGCGGGCGGGCATGTGATCTTCTCGGATATCTCGCAGGATCTGCTGGATCACTGCCGGGCGGCAGCGGCAGCAGAGGGGGTGCTTGGCCGGTGCTCGTTCGTGCGGGCGGGCGCTGATTCGCTGGCGGGGATAGCGGACGCGTCGGTGGATGTGGTCACGACGAGGTCGGTGCTGATCTATGTGAAAGACAAGGCGGCAGCGCTGCGCGACTTCTACCGGGTGCTGCGGCCGGGGGGCCGGGTGAGCTTGTTTGAGCCGGTGAACCGGCTGCATGTAGTCCCTGGCCGTTTCGATGGTTATGAGATCGCGCCGGTCGCGGCTCTGGCGGCGAAGGTCCAGGCGTTCTACGACGGGATCCAGCCACCCGATAGTGATCCGATGCTGGATTTCGATGATCGTGACCTGGTGCGGCACGCCGAGGCTGCCGGGTTCGCGGAGGTTCACCTGGATCTGCGGGTGGACGTGGAGGCCACGATTGAGTCGTGCCCATGGGAGCGGTTCTTGCGCCGGTCGGGTAATCCACTGGAGCCGCCGTTCGGCGAGGTCCTGGCCCAGATTCTGGACCCGGGCGAGGCGGCGGAGTTCACCGCTCGTCTGAGGCCGCTGGTCGAGTCGGGGACTGGGCAGTTGCGGCGGGCGGTGGAGTATCTGGTCACGGTGAAGGGCACGGTTGGCGCGGCTGGGAACGTGGGGCGGGGCTAGCAGGGCGGGTGCCCAGAGGGCACCCCCTGGGAAGGGCAGTGCGCTCGCAGGGCGCCTTTGTGGGGCTTGTCGGTCCGCCGGTGGGTCAGGTGGGCGCTAGGTGGTACCACGGTCCGAAAGGGGCGGGTGGGTGCCGGTGGTCGCGGCGGTCGCGCCAGGTGCGGCGGTCAGTGCGGCCCAGACGGCCGCTGCCGGGCCGTCGGCCGGGGGTGCGGGTATCAGCGGGCGGCGCGGCTGGCGGCGTGTGCGTGGCACTGTGAGCCCTGTTAGCGTGCGCGGTGTTCTTCTTCCTGGCGGCCGTTACAAGACCCCTTTTCCGGGGGGCCTCGGCCCGGTTTCCCGGGTTGTTCCGGAGGTATTCTGCAGCGGTCTGGACAACCATCACTCCAGGTGGCGCAGCAGGCAAGCGACCTCCGCGCTTACCTTGGTTACCCGGACGGCTGAACCCGGTAACCTGCCAGAAATCATGACTACCTCGCGGCGGGAATCGCGCAAGTTTCCAGGGGTGGTCCTCCGGACTCCGCAAGAACAGGGCGCAATATCCGTACATGCCGCATGCACAATTAGCGGCGGTTATGGTCCGGTGTGCGCCGTCGGCGCGGGTGCGGGGCCGTCGGCGGCCTCGCCAGCACGGCGGCCCCGGCGCGGCGCCGTGCTAGCCCGCGCCACGTCCCCCTGGCCAGATTCACCTGGCCTCGCCGGGCACCGGCGGGGACGAGCACCTCGCCGGGCGGGCACCACGCGGGACGAGTGCCTTCGCACACACATGCAAGCGAGCCGCCAGGCACGTTAGCAACCGCTATTAGCTGCGCGAGATTACCGCCCCGGCCACACCCAATATTGTTTTACAGGCATGGACCTGTATCAGGTCGGGGAGTCCGCCGGAAGGTCCCTTTCGGCCACTACCGGGGGATTCGTGAGGGTCCGGGCATTCCGGTCTCAGCAGGTATCCGGAATGGAATACGGATTAGCTGGCGGAAAGGAACCCCGGTCGGTTCGCGGGTCGTCCTGGCCTGATAACTGCCTCGTGGAAGAGACACATCCAGGGCGCGGCAGTGAATTGCATGCCCGTTGTGCGTGTCAATGGTAGCGCAGCTTTCGCGGTGATGACCAGCACCCGCTGCGGCTAGGGCGGGTGGAGCGCTGTGCCAGGGATGCGAAGGGGGGCATCGTGGCTACCACGACGCCCGCAGTGCGGCGGCCAGGCCAGCGAGCGTGGCTCACCGCAGGTCGAGATCGCCGGTCCTGACCCGCGCGGCAAGCAACCGCCACTCCGTGGCCGTGAAGATGAGCCTGGGGCCGCCCGGATCTTTGGAGTCGCGTATGGCCACGATGCCGGGCAGGTTGCGGGCTACTTCGACGCAGTTCCCGCCTGATCCGTTGCTGTAGGTGCTCTTGCGCCAGGCAGCGCGTGACAGGTCAACTTCCATGTTCATGGACTCAACCTCCTTGATGTTCAGCACTCATGGTAGTTGCTCGGCGATGCCGGCGATGAGGGCGCGGGAGGCATCGACGGGGAGGGCGGTGGCTCGCATGTGGTCGACTACGACTCTGTAGCGGGCGGTCTCGGCTGGCTTCTCCATATACAGCGACCCGGTGAGGTACTCGATGTAGACGACCTGGGGGTCGGTCTGCTCGGGAAACGCAAGGATGCTGAACGAGCCGTCCATCGATGCGTGAGCGCCGGCCTCGAACGGGATGACCTGCAACGTCACGCGGGGCAGCGCAGCCGCCCGGATCAGTCTTTCCAGCTGGCGTTTCATGACCTGGGGTCCGCCGACAAGGCGCCTGATGACGGCTTCGTTGAGGACAAACCACACCTGCGGGCCGTCCTGGGCGGTCAGCAGATCCTGGCGGGCCATGCGGACCGTGACGATGCGCTCGATCTCCTCCTCACTTGCGCTGAACAGCTTGGCGCGGTGGATCGCGCGGGCATAGTCCTCGTTCTGGAGCAGCCCGGGGACGAACTCGGCGTCGTAGGCGGTGATGCTGGCGGCGTCTGCTTCCAGCCCGACATAGACCTCGAACCAGTCCGGTACGGCGTCGCCGTACTGGTGCCACCAGCCACGGTCACGCGATTCGCGGGCCAAGGTGAGCATGACGTCCCAGGCGTCGTCCTGGTCGCTCAGGCCGTAGACGCCGAGCAGGAATTTCACATCGCGCGGGAGCACGCTGACGCGCGAGTTCTCGATGCGGCTGATCTTGGCGCTGGACCATTCGAGCCGCTCGGCTACCTCCTCGATCGTCAGGCCTGCCGCGTCGCGGTAGTGGCGTAGCTCCGCCGCCAGCCTGCGGCGCTTGACGGTCGGGCTGCTCTTGGCGGGCATCCAGCCTCCTAGAAGGAAGTTGCATCTGTAACTTGCATATGAAATCTATCCGTGTGACGATAGCATCAGCATGATGACGTCAGCCTAGCCCGCTCCCGGTGAAGCTAAGAGCCATTACGAATTGAGTTGGAATCCCCATGAACGGCGGTCCCGGTGCCCTAAGCGGCATCCCGTCTGAAGCCTCCGGCGGCATGGGCTTGCCTGAGCAAGGCTCCGGCGCCGGGGCCGCCCGCCAGCGACGCTGGCCCCTCGTCAGCTCCTTAGAGTTCGGCGCGCTGGCCACCGCAGTCCCCTGCGCCCGGCTGCACACCTGCGCCGTGCTTTACGAGTGGGGAATCGGCGAGCATGCCGACGACGCCGAACTCATCGTCAGCGAGCTGGCAACGAATGCGCTCAAAGCCTCACAATCGCTGCCGGAGACCCGGCCCTTTACCCTGTGCCTCCGCTCGGACTACACGCGCCTGATTATCGAGGTCTGGGACCACTGCCCGCACGACCTGCGTTCAGCACTGGCGGATGGCGACGCCGAAGGCGGCCGGGGACTACTCGTCGTCCAAGCCCTGTCCGCACGATGGGGCTCCCAGCGGACAGGTTACGCAACCAAAATTGTGTGGGCCGAGCTCACCATCCAAAACGAGTAAGCGCGCGCACAAGGCCGATGATCGCCGCACGGCTGCCCCGCTTGCCCGCTCGCTGCGGCGGCGGGATCTGGCCAGGTAGCGCGGCCGTTACCAGGCGCCGGAGCAGGCACCCCAGATCGCCACCATGTCCTCGACTGGGTTGTCTGGCAGCTCACGCAGACCGGCTCCTGGCAATGAGAGCCGCAGCTCATGGCGCTGTCACCAGGGTCGAAGAACAGCTTCGGGTTCGCATGCCTGACGGCGCGTTCGACAGGCTTGCACTTTCGCGGCGGGCAAGACAACACGCATCGGGGCGGAGGACGCCATGGCCCAGACCGCCGGTGGTGTACGCCGGACGTGAGGCCATGTTCTCGACTCGGCCGGACAATGCGGGGAGTAAGGCACCCTGTGGCCCACAATCGGCAGGTATGGACCACTACGAGAGTTTCTGGGTTACGGTGGCGACAGTCGCTCCGGTGATCGCGCTTGGCCAGGTGATCGCTATGTCTCTGCTCACCAGGTATCACCTTCTCGGCAGCGCAAAGAAACTCGCCCTGGGCGGCACCACCGACGTCCGGCTCGTGTTCATCGCTTCGAGCTATGTGAACTATGCACTCCAGGTAGCCATCATGGCCGTCGCATGGGTGCATCTCGCGGGGCCGATAGCCGATAGCCTTTCGGAGCGAGCCGCGATCATCGTCGTGGAGGCGCTGTCGCTGGCAATTTTGCCGGCCGTGGTCGCTGCGGGAGGCGGCGTCTCACGCGAACTGGCCCGCCAAGAGAAGCAGGATGCGGAAGAAACCGAAGGTTAAGTGAGCTCATCTCGGCCAAGGATGATCAACTGCACCGCGCCGATAGACACATCCACAGTCTCGTCTTCACCGGAGAGCGCCGCGTCGTAAATGGCAGTCGGCCCGCTCACCCTGCTGTAGGGACAGTCTGGATTGGGTTTCGCCGACCCGCGCAGCCCCTGGCAGCGGGGCACCAACGAGAACACTGTGAGTATCTGAGGTGCCCGTCCGGGCTGACCGGGCAGGCTGCTGCCGGCAGTGAGAGGCGACCCCCGAGAATTCTGGCCGCCTGCGGGCGTGCCTTTCGTTTGACCTGTCCCTCGAACTGCTGGCGCCGGGCCTGGCCGCCGCTCATCGCTGTCTTGATCAGGAGCCTGTCCGCCCTCACGGCGTGACCCCTCACAGGTCAGCGGAGTAACGGGAGGAAACCAGCACTGCCGGACGGGTACCGGATACCTCCGGTCACCAACCGCCGGGCTCACCGGTGACCGCGCCCCCGGCGCCAGGCGGTGCCTTGATCCCGGTTGACATCGATGCCACCATCGTTATCGCGCACTCAGAGAAGGAAAAGGCTGCTCCTACCTGGAAAAAGACGTACGGGTTCCATCCGGTGGCCGCGTTCGCCGACCATGGCGCCGGGGCCGGCGGCGAACCCCTGGCCATCGTGCTGCGGCCCGGTAACGCGGGGTCAAATACTGCCAGCGAGCACATCGAGGTGACCAGGCTCGCGCTCGCGCAGCTGCCCCCGAAGACGCGGCGCCGGGTGCTGATCCGCACCGACTCCGGCGGTGGCACGCATGAGTTCCTGGCCTGGCTGGCCAGCCCAGGCCGCCGCCTGCACTACTCGACCGGCATGACCATCAGCGAGGACATGCAAGACGCCATCCTGAAGCTTCCGGAACGGGTCTGGGAGCCGGCTTATGACGCCGGCGGCCTGGTAGGGGCCGGGGGCTGGGTCGCCGAGCTGACCGGCCTGCTGGACCTGACGGGCTGGCCGGCGGGGATGCGGGTCATCGTCCGCCGGGAACGGCCCCATCCCGGCGCGCAGCTGCGGTTCACCGACATCAACGGGCACCGGTTCACCGCCCTGGCCACCGACGCGCGGCGCGGGCAGCTCGCAGACCTGGAACTACGCCACCGAAGACTGGCACGCTACGAGGACCGCATCCGCTGCGCCAAGGACACCGGGCTGCGCAACCTGCCGCTGCACGGCTTCGGCCAGAACCAGCTCTGGTGCGAGCTCGTCGCGATGGCCAGCGAGCTAACAGCCTGGATACAGATGCTCGCCCTCGATGGCACCGCCCGCGCCTGCGCCTGGGAACCCAGACGGCTGCGGCTGCGCCTGTTCTCCAACGCCGGACGGCTGGTGCCGACGGCCGCCGCCAGCGGCTGCGCCTCGCCGCGACCTGGCCCTGGGCTGAACAGATCGCCACCGCGATCACCCGGCTGCAAGCATGCGCCCCGGCTGACCAGCCCGGACCGCCCCTACGACCAGGAAGGACAAACCCCGGGGACTCGTGGAACCCCGCCCGCCCGGCGCGACAGCCGGGAACCCCGGCACGGCCACACGCAGAAAACGGCCACCCGCCACCGCCTCAGCCAAACAGATCAAGATCGCGAAACATCGAGGCTAGCCCGTTAAATGCAATGGGTGTCACCGAAGGGCTGCCTTCTTCGTACTTGGATAGCGACAGAGGGAGGCAGCCGTCGTGGCAAAAGATCAGCGGGTCGAAGACCTGGAACAGTTCCTGGCTCAGCGTGGGCGTGGTCTTCTGCGTACCGCGGTACTGCTGGCCGGGAGCCTGGAGTCGGGCGAGGACTTGCTGCAATCCGCGATCGAGCGGCTGCTCCGGCAGCGGCATCGGCTGACCGGCGATCCTGAGGGCTATTTGCGCCGCACGCTGTACAACCTGGCCACGGATGGATACCGGCGGCAAGGTGTATGGCGGCGGAAGCAACCCATTCTTCAGACCGACGCGCCCACGTCAGCGGACGTGATCGCCGCGGTTGACCTCAGGGACACGCTGGTGCGCCTGCTCGTTCAGTTGCCGCCTCAGCAGCGCACGGTCTTGGTGCTGCGCTACTGGGAACAGCTGACCGGGGCGGAAACGGCAGAGATCCTCGGCTGTTCGGAGGAAGCCGTCAAGTCCGCCGCCTCGCGCGGGCTCCGGCGGCTCCGCGAGCTCGCGGGCTCGGGACCGGACGCCGAGGAGCCGCTGCAGAAAATGGCGGTAAGAACAGCAAAGGAAGAACTGTGAACACAGAACTGGAAGACATGCTGCGCAGCGGCATGGAGCGGTTCACCCATGATGTACCGGTGCCGAAGGGCCTGGCCCAACGGGCTGCACAGGTGCACCGCCGCCAGCGGTTCGCCACGCGAGCCGTCGCTGGGGCGGGCACGGCGGCGGTGGCCGCCGTGGCGGCGGTGGTCGCCGTGTCCACCGCTACCAGCGGTACGAGCACAGGCGGCAGCGACATCCACGCGAAAGAAGCGGCCTACGTGCTCAGCAGAGTGGATAACGCGCTTTCCAGCAAGCATCTGGTCATGCACGCGACCGCGGCCGGCAACACCTGGGGCCCCGCCACGGCGTGGGCGTACGGTCAGCGGATCCGGATGGAGGAGTTTACCGGGGCCGGGGCCGTGTGCGGTCAGGTCAAGTCCAATGGGGACTGCACCAACCAGGGCCCATCGGAGCGTTTCCTGGCCGACGGAACGGCGCTGGTCCACGGAAAGCTCACCCGCATCTACCTCACCTACTGGGACCACCGGTGGAGCCTGTCGCCGACGGACCACCTGCCCAGTGCCTGCTACACGACAAGTGCGGACGCGGAGGACGGGCCGTTCATCCTGCCCAATGACTGGTCATCCTTCATCCACACGATGGTCGCGTGCGGAGCGGCCCGGGTAACTGGTCATGTCACGATCAACGGTGTGCGGACCCTGATCGTCACCGGGAAGTCAGTCACGGCCAAGCTGCCGCCGGCTGAGGCTAAGGAATTCCGCGCGAAGTGGATCACTTCCCAGCGGACTCTCTACGTCAATCCCCAGACCTACCTTCCCGTCCGGATCAGCAGCACAAGCACGACGTATGGCGGCAAGGCACCCCGCTACCACTCCATCACCAAGACCGACCTGCAGTGGTTGCCGCCCACCAAGGCCAACATCGCCAAGGCCCTGGTGACGATCCCCCCCGGATACCACTACGTGAAGTCAGTGGCCGACCAGCAGCCGGCCTAGTCACTAACCAGGTGAGCTAGCTCACCTGAGACCCGCCCGGCGCCACTCGACGCCGGGCCGGCTGGCCGCCAGCCTCGGCCCTTCGTCTGCATTGGTCGCGGGTTTGATCATTTACATGTAAAAGTGCCTCTGACCTGCAATGCCGGTGAGTTAGGGCGTTTGCGCAGGCAGGCAGGGACGCTTTCGGGCTGACTTTGATTTTGTAGGCGACCCGGCTGGGCGGCCTTTCCTGTCCTTGTTTCATTGCCGGGAAGTTGTTCTTCGGTTGCTTCCTGACGCGTTCGTACTGGCGGTCGCGGCGGTGGGGCAGGAGGTCGCTGAGGAGGTCGCCGATGGCCTGGCGTCGTGCCAGGTCCAGGCTGTGCGGGGTGATGATGAGGTGGCTGGCGGCGTGGTCGCGGGCGACGCGGACAGTCACGGTGAAGGAGATCCGGTCGGGATCGATACCGGCCTGCCGGGCCGCGTCGGCTTCCAGGGTGCAGAGCGCCTGGTAGACGGTGAGGAACGCGAACAGTTCCTGGCAGACCAGTTCGGGTGAGCGGGAGCGCAGGATGAACGCGGCGCCGCGGAGCCGGGTCTTCAGCTCGGCGTAGCCGTTCTCGCTTCCCACCGCTCGTGGTAGAGGCCGGCGAGCTCGGCGGCTGGTGCCAGCCGGTGATCCAGCAGGGTGGTGACCAGGCGGAACAGCTCGATCCTGGTAGCGCCGCCGGCTGCGCGGATGGTGACGGTGTACTCGATGATCCGGACGATGTGGCCCTCGGGGGGGCCGGGCGGGACCCGGCCGCAAGCTCGGGCCTGGCCGAGGCGGACGTTCTCGGCCGGTGTCGGCATGACCGACAGGAACGACCCGTCCGGCAACACCTGCCACGGCGTGAACACCAGGTTCTTCTTGATCCGCCAGGCCAGGTCAGCGCCGGTCCCGGCGGCCAGCCCCCACAGCTCCCAGCCGGGGAAGTTACGGTCAGCCAGCAGCAGCATCCCCGGACCCAGCGCAGGCAGCAGCCGCCGGGCGAGTTTCTGCTCACTGGCCCTGGCCACGCCATCGAAGACCGCGCCGATCAGGGCATGGGTGCCGCACTCGATCAGGGCCAGGAGCCGCAGCTGCGGGCCGCCGCCCTGGACCCCGCCGAACGCCGCGGCGTTGGCCGGGGTATCTGCCGCGTCTATCCCGGTCCCGTCCCAGGCCACCAGCCGCAGCCCGAACGCGAACGCACCCGGCGTCCCCGCCTGCGCCAGCGCCCCGCAGCGCAGGCTGAACAGCAGCTCAAGCGGCCTGGCCCCCAGCCGCTGCCGTGCCCTGGTCAGCGCCGAGCTGGTCGGCAGGCCCGCGCCGTCCAGGTGCCGCAGCCCGTTCGTGAGCCAGCGCATCACCGACCGGTACCCCGGCGGGCCCATGCTGTCCGCGCCGCTGAACAGGCACAGCCCCAGCACGAAATACACCACCGTCCGGGCCGGCAGCAGCCGCCGCCGCCGCTCACGGCACCCGGCCCGGTCGATCACCTCATCCACCAGGCCCGGGCTGATCTCACCAGTCAGCACCCCCAGCCCAACCGGGCACAGGCGGCCACCCGACCCGGGAGCTAGCCTCCCCGGGCCCTCGGCGGCGGAAAACGGCAGCACGGGCATGACACACTGAGCAGGCAACGGAGTTCCTCGAAGGACAAAATGCGATCTTGGTCAACCGCAGTCCTACCGGGGACTTCGTTGCATACAGGCCACGACGCACCGGCCGTCACTGAAACGCGATACTGGCCCGCACCGGGCGGTTCCCGCACCACCACACACGCCTGCTGCCAGCGCAAACGCCTTAACTCACCGGCATTGCTCTGACCTGGAAGGATTGGGCTTGTCTAAGGTCCTGTCCGCACCAAGGCAAAGGCACTTTCGAGATGCAGAATACCGCCCGCCGTCCTGGGCTGCTGGTGTCCGCTGACGGACCGGGATCGTGTCCCATGCGGGCGGTGTGCTCGTGACACGGACAGCTCAGGTGACCGGGCTGGATTCAGGGCTGGCGGGCCTGGGCCGGTAGCGGGCACCGCGGGCCGTGCACGACCCCGGGGAAGATCGTGACGGATCTGGCGGTGATGCTGGCGCTGGGCGGTGACTGCCTCGCCGACGCCGCGATGCTGCGGGCCGAGCCCGCGCTGTTCGGCCCGGTAGCTTCCGGCCCAGTGATCTCCCGCCTGGTCACCCGGCTGGCCGCTGACGCACCCCGGGCGCTGAAGGCCATCCGCGCCGCGCGGGCTGCGGCCCGGGACCGGGCGTGGGCCCTGGCCGGCGGCACCGCACCGGGCGCGGACGGCGGGATGGTCACCATCGACATCGACGCGACAATCGTGACCGCATGCTCGGAGAAAGACCAGGCCGCGCCCACGTGGAAGAAGACCTTTGGTTTCCATCCCCTGACCGTGTTCGCCGACCACGGGCCTGGCGGAGGCGGCGAGCCGTTGGCGATCTTGCTCCGGCCCGGTAACGCCGGGTCGAACACCGCCGCTGACCACATCGAGGCAACCCGGCTGGGCCTGGCGCAGCTGCCCGCCCGGCAGCGGCGCCACGCGCTGATCCGCACCGACTGCGGCGGCGGCACCCACGGCTTCCTGACCTGGCTCACCAGCCCAGGCCGGCGGCTCCAGTACTCGGTCGGGTTCACCATGACCAGCGACATCTGCGACGCCATCGGCAAGCTCCCCGCCCGTGCCTGGACCCCGGCCTACAACGGTGACCGCCAGGTCCGGCCCGGCGCGTGGGTCGCAGAGCTCACCGGCATGCTGAACCTCCAGGGCTGGCCGAAGGGCCGTCCGCAAGGAGCGCCCGCACCCCGGCGCGCAGCTGCGGTTCACCGACATAGACGGCCACCGCTTCACGTGCTTCGCCACCAGCACCCGCGGCGGCCAGCTCCCCGACCTGGAACTGCGCCACCGGCGCCGGGCCCGGTGCGAGGACCGGATCCGCTGCGCCAAAGACACCGGCCTGCGGAACCTCCCCTGCACAGTTGCACCCAGAACCAGATCTGGTGCGAGATCGTCGCCCTGGCCTGCGACCTGCTGGCCTGGACTCAAATGCTCGCCCTTACCGGCGCCGCCGCCGGTGGGAACCCCGGCGGCTGCGGCTCCGGGCTGTTCGCCGCCCCCGGCCGCATCGCCCGCGGCGGCCGCCGCCTGCGCCTGCGCCTCGCCGCCCACTGGCCCTGGGCCACCATCATCACCGCCGGGCTCACCCGCCTCAGCTACCCGGCACCCGGCTGAACAGCACGTCCGGCCACTCCCAGAAGAAAGGAACACCAGGGCCCGTGGAACCCCGCACACCCGGCGCGACAGCCGGCAGCCCGCACGACCGGAAGCTGGAAAACAGCACGGCCCGCACACTCAGGCCACCAGCCCAAGATCACGAAAGATTAAAGCTAGCCTCGGGCTAGTTAGCTTGTGCGGCTATGCCGGCCCGGGGGCTGGTCCCCGTAGACGTGGGAGTGACCTGACGCCGGCCTGGCGGTGACCTGACATTGACCTGGCCCGCGGCGCCTGATGGGGAACTGGCCCCGGGGGTGCCTGGAACCCGTGTGCCTTGGCCCGCTACCGGGCGGCGTCCAGGACGGGCTGGTCGGCGCCCGGCCCGGGCTGCTCCTGGCCGGCGTATACCGCCTGGGATTGGTATCTCAGGGCGGTGAGCAGTTGCGAAACCCGGGCGTTGCGCACCGGATGGCCGTCCCGGCGGAGCTGGGCGGCGAGGGTGTCGCGGGTCAGCACGCTGCCCCGGCCCAGGACACGGTCCCGGGCGGCGCGGGCGGCAGGCAGCAGCGCGGCGATATCAGGCTCCGTCCCCCTCCCCGTCCCCCTCCCGGCCGAGGCCGCCGTGATCGGTCTTTTCCCGTCCCCTGGTTCCGTCCCCGGGCCACGCCCAGGCGGCGTCCCCGTCCCGGCGCCCAGATGGCTGGTCAGCCCGTTCCCGGGTACGGGATGTGGGACCGCTCGGGTGCCGGCCAGGCCGGCCGTCCCCGCGGTGGCGCTTGCGGAGGGGACCCCCCGGCCGGACATCGGGCCGGGCGGCGTGCCGTGATCGTCCCCGCCACCGCCTGGGATCACCACCACGGGACGATCGTGCCTGTCGGCGGGAGGATCCTGGATGCCGGGTGGACGATCAAGGCCGCGGCGGTGCTCCAGCATCCCGGACAGCAGCTTGACCGCCACCAGGAGCGCGAACGCCGGCCAGCTGGCGATCACACGGCCGGCCGGCCCGGTGTCGGCCGCGGCGACGTTCGCGGCCAGGCTGGCCGTCGTCCCGGCTGCCAATGCCGCCCACGGCAGCCAGCCCGACCGGCGCCCGCAGCGCCGGTCGGCCAGCAGCACCAGCGAGGCCACGATCTCGATGCCATCCATCGACAGCGGGAACGCGTGCGCACTGCCACCCCGTCTCCCCGTGCGCGGCGGCCAGCTCCTGCCTGTGGCTGTAGCTGATCGCGCCCGCGATGCGCGCCAGCCCGGCCACCGTCACCCCGGCCGCCGCGCGGATGCAGGTATCCGCCCGGCCCGCAGGCATGGAAACGGCCCCCGGCGGAGCCTGCGATCCTGTCTTCGCGGGTCATCGCCCCGCCTTCCGGACAGGTGACCTGCGCAGACGTACCGGCAGCGGATCACCTTCGACCAGCACGTCGCGGTTCGCATGCTGGTACGTTCGGCCCACCGACACATCGGTATCCCCTCCATTGGTCCCTATCTGCGGCGTCGCTGTCGACGGGGATACCGATCGGACTTGCCCGCGCACGAGCGGGGGCAGCCACCCTGGCGGCTACTGATGTATAATGTGGTGTATGAAGCGGACCAACATCTATCTGGACGAAAGCCAGTCTGCCGCTCTAGAGCGGGTCGCACGCACGCAGGGCATCTCGCGTGCTGAGCTGATCCGGCAACTCATTGACCGGAGTATTGGCGCGTCGGGGGCGGCGGACCTGGAGACGGACCTGAACGCCATCCGGGACTCCTTTGGCATAGCCTGCGACGAGGACACCCCTGTCGGCCGCGGGTCCGACGAGCGCTCGCGGCACCTGGACCGCATGGCTGAGCTGTGATCCTGGTCGACAGCGACGTGCTCATCGCGAACCTGCGCGGCATTCCTGCGGCGCAGGACTGGCTGCTGGCAGCGCGCCGGGATACCGGCCGCCTGGCGGTGAGCGCAGTCAGCCTGACCGAAGTCGCCGGCGGCATGAGATCTGCGGAGCGGAGGCAGGTCAGCCGCCTGCTGTCCAGCATGCGGGCGTTCCCGGTGACCGAGCGGGTCGCCTGGCGGGCCGCGGAGTTCATGCGTGAGCACCGGCGCTCGCATCAGGGAATCGGACTCGGCGATTACCTGATCGCAGCTACAGCGGAGGTGGAAGGGCTGGATCTCGCGACCCTCAACGTGCGCCATTTCCCGATGATCAAAGATCTCCAGGCCCCGTTCCGGGTCTGACTCTCAGCCTGACCCAGGCGATGCGGGTCGGGACGGCGGCGGGCCGCCCGGCGAGGGGCGGCCGGACCGCCCTGCCCGCGCGCGGCGCGGAGGCCCGGCCCGGGCCGGGCTGGGAGACTGTCGTGCGCGCAGCCACCGCGACACCCTGAGTCGAAATCGGAGCGAATGTTGAAGGCAGTCCGTTTCAGCCAGTTCGGGGGCCCGGAGGTCCTCGAGATCGTGGATCTCCCCGATCCGCATCCGGGTCCCGGCCAGGTCCGGATCGCGGTGCGCGCGGCCGGCGTCAACGCGAGCGACTGGAAGAAGCGCAAGGGCCTGATGGATGGGGAGCTTCCGCAGACGATGGGCCACGAAGCAGCGGGCGTCGTCGACGAGCTCGGCGAGGGCGTTGCGGACGTGGCCGTCGGCGATCGCGTGTTCGGCTTCTCCGCCGAGGGGGCGGCCCAGGCCGGGCTGGCGGTGCTCTCCTACTATGCGCCGATCCCTCCGTCGCTTGACTTCCCCGGCGCTGCCGCGCTGCCGGCCGCCATCGAGACGGCCACGCGCGCGCTCGACCAGCTCGGCGCCGGGAGCGGCAGCACGCTGCTCATCAACGGCGCCTCGGGAAGCGTCGGCAGCGCCGCGGTCCAGCTCGCCGTGGTGCGCGGTGCGCGCGTGATCGGCACCGCCAGTCCGGCCAACCACGAGTACCTTCGCTCGCTGGGGGCCGAGCCCGTCGCCTACGGCGAGGGCCTCGCCGGGCGGGTTCGCACGCTCGCACCTGACGGCGTCGACGCCGCGCTCGACGTCGCCGGGAGCGGCGTCCTGCCCGAGCTCATCGAGCTCGCGGGCGGCCCGGAGCACGTCGTGACGATCGCCGACTTCGGTGGCGCGCAGGAGCATGGGGTGAGGTTCAGCAGCGGGGACGCTGGCCGAGCGGTCCACGCGCTCGCCGGGATCGGCGAGTTGATCGAGTCCGGGCGCTTCTCGCTCCCGGTCGCGCAGACCTTCCCGCTCGCCGAGATCGCGGAGGCTCACCGCGTCAGCGAGGACGGTCATGTGCGCGGGAAGCTCGTGCTGGTGGTCGGCTCGACCCGCTCCCACTAGTCATCAATGCGAACGTTGATGTGGTTGGTGACGTATCTAGGGCTTCTCCCTGGTGATCCTCATCAACGGAACGGTCGGGGCCAGGCGGAGCAACCGGGCTTCGGCCGAGTCCCCCTCTTGCCGCCGGGCGGAGTCGTCCGCAACCTGGGAGCTGACGAAGACCGGCGCACCAGTGAGCGCGGCCAGGTTCAGCGCATCGCTCGCGCGAGCATCGACGGACTGCACTCCCGGCGCGCCCTCGACATCGACCGTCGCGGCGTACTGACCTTCGATCAGACGATCGACCCGCACCTCGCGAACCCGGCCGCCGAGACTACCCAGCAGCTCCGCAGTGAAGTGATACGTCATCGGACGGGCAAACTCCAGGTCCTGAAGGGTGGCAGCCAGCCAGAACGCCTCCGCCTCGCCGATCTCGATGACGATCTGCCTAGTCCCAGATACCTCATCCAGCACAACGTATTGGAAGACCCTTTCCGCCAGTGGCGGCCCGAAGCCCACCACCTTGGCGATCCGCACCTCCATGAAGGCGACGTCACTGATCGCGGGCATGGCAACTCCCCTTTCGGTCTGCTGCCATGCTACGCAGCGGGCGGCTGGGCTCGGCGTCAGCCGACTTGCGTGCTGATCACCTGCACCCAGCACATAGAACAGCTCCTCGGCCTGCTGTTGCAGGTGCGCCCCTACGTCGAATCCCGGGGCGACCTCGGCCTCGAATGCCGACCAGATCTCCGACTGTTCGGCGCCCGCCTTCAGGGTCATGGTCTGAATCCTGCGACCGCCACCGGGCGGTAGCAACAGTCCGTCGGTCATATCTGCTGGTCGGCGCCCTGCCGCCCGGCAGCTACCTGGCCCTCTACGACGGCGGGACCACCGGCGCCAGCGATGCGTTCACCGAGGCGCAGGAGGGTTACGACGATACCGGCGCGATCCCTTATCACCTGCGCACACCCGATGAGATAGCCGCCTTCTTCGATCGCCTGGACCTGGTCGAGCCGGGGGTGGTTCCCGCGCCCCGCTGGCGGCAGGCCGGCTCCGGTCCTCTCCCGGATTTGCAGAACTTCGGCGGCGTGGCCCGGAAGCCAGTCCCCGCGGCCAGCTAGAGTGCGGCCTCGTGTCTGGTGACCTCATCGTCCCTGAACCAGCGGAGCCGCCGCTCGACGGCCCCGAGCGGGCCATGCTGGAGGGGTGGCTGGAATACCACCGTTCCACCCTGCTGCTCACGTGCGACAGCCTGACCGGCGTGCAGCGCCAGCGCCGTCCGGTGGCCACCTCGCTGATGTCCCTGCACGGTATGGTGCGCCACCTGGCCGACGTGGAACGCAACTGGTTCCAGCGCGTTCTCGGGCAGCAGCCCGGACTCACGGCCATCTTCCTGTCCGGTGAGGCCGCAGACGCGGACTGGGGCCCGCTCGACGGCGCCGACTGGGCCGACGACCTGGCCACCTGGCAGGCTGAGTGCGCGCAGAGCAGGCTCACGGCCGCCGCGCACGGCCTCGACGACGTCGGCGCCGGCGTGCGCGGTGGCCAGCGGGTGACCTGCTCGCTGCGCTGGATTTACCACCACATGATCGAGGAGTACGCCCGCCACAACGGTCACGCCGACCTGATCCGGGAACTCGTCGACGGCCCGGCCGGCGGAGGCGGGCCCCGGTGAGTTCGGCCAGCGACGGCGGCGGATACCGCGCCGTTGCTCCGGCGGCGCGGAACCATTACTGGCGGCTCCTTCGTTCTGTCGCGGGGATGAGATCCGGGGAGGTGGCGTAGATCAGGGCTGACCTGCTGGCCGGGCCTCCGGATACGACATGGCCCATGCGAGTGTCGGTGCCGTCCGCCAGACTGGGGCGACCGTGGGGGGCCGCCCCGTGCGCAGCGGGTGGGGAGCGGGAGCAGATACGTGGACAACTGGCAGGCATTCGGGCCGAGTACGCGTCCCTCCGTGGATCAGCCTGAGCCGTCACGAGTCATCCTCACGGGCGCGGAGGAACGCTCCCGGACGCTCAGCCTGATCGACTTCCTAGCGGATTACCACGCGCGCCGGAACCCGCCGGTGTACGACATCGGGAAGTACGGCCTGTTCCTGCTGCGCCACTCCGTGCTGCCCGAGGTGCCCGGGGTGAGCCTGACCCCGGCGTCCGAGGCGTGGCTGACGGTGGATTTCCTGGACCTGCCCGCCCGGCCGGAAGTTCCTGCCGAGCTGGTCACGCTCCTGGGGGACAGCGACGCTATCAGTCCCCATACGCGGCCCGGCGGGCCCGCCGGATCCCCGGAACAGGACCCGGGCGAGGCTGGTCCAGGCCTGCTCCCGGTGTCAGCGGCCGAGCAGTGGATCACGGACGTGTGGGAACCGTTCGCCGCACACTGGGCGGAGGTGAATGAGGCTAAGACACTCCACCGGAACCTGTTCCAGCAGCGTGAACTGCTCGCCACCGACCGGGACTCGGTGGAACTCGTCTGGGGGTTCGGGCGCCTGCGGTGGCGCCATGACGGCGAGGTGATCGATCACCCGCTGATCTGCATCCCGGTCGAGGTGGAGCAGGATGAGGCCACCCAGCGGATCACGGTGTGCCCGGCTGGCGCTCCCGAAGTCGAGGCCCGGTGCCTCGCCGGCCTGTCCCTCGCCGATCGAGGGAGTTTCATGAGCATCCGGCAGTCCGTGAACGACGAGGGCACCGACCTGTGGGATGCCCACGTGCTGCAGAACCTGCTGCGGCCGCTGATCCGGGCCGTCGACCACGAGGGAACGGTCGTCGCCGACGCCCCGCCGCCCGCTGATGCGGCCGTAGTGGACGGCAGCTGGGCCCTGTTCATGCGCCGGCGGTTGCCGGACTACCTCGGATTCCTGGACCGGATGCGGGCGCTGTACCGGGACGAGGCCGTGCCCGTCCCCGACACCCTGCAGGCCGTGGTCAGCGATGCGCCGTCGATCCTGGCGGAGCAGGCTGCCGCAGCCACCGCCGGCGGCACGCCCGAGCCGCTGCTGCTGCCGTTGCCGACGAACGAGGAGCAGCAGCGCATCCTGATCCAGGCGCAGCACAGCACTGGCGTAACCGTCCAGGGGCCACCCGGGACAGGCAAGTCACACACGATCGCCAACATCATCAGCCACTACGTCGCCTACGGGAAACGCGTGCTGGTCGTGGCCGAGAAGGAACAGGCGCTGAAGTCCCTGACCGGGAAGATTCCCGCAGGGATCAAGGATCTGACCGTTTCGGTAATGGGTGCGGACGCCGAGAGCCGCCGCGAACTGGAATCGGCCATCGGGCAGATCCAGACGCGGGTCACGGCCATTGACAAGCCGTTCGCTGACGAGCGCATCCGGCAGCTCTCGGCCGACCTCGATGCCGTCAGCCGCAGTATCGCCGTTACCACGCAGGCCTTGCTGGGCACCCGCGAGGCGGAGGTGCAGCGGCTTCCCGGGCCGTGGAGGGCGGGGGAGAACCCGACCAGGGCCGAAGCGGCCCGGTGGGTGGCCGGGCAGACCGAGCACCTCGGGTATGTCGATGACCTGGTGACGCCGGCGGTGCCCTGCCCCGTCAGCGGCGGGGAGCTCGCGGAGTTCACCGGGTTGATCCGGCGGGTGGGCGTGAACCGGGCCGAGGCCTGCGCCTATGACCTGCCGGACCTGAACGCCGTCCCGCCTGCCGCCGTCCTGGCGGAGCGGTTCGCGGCCCTGGCCGGCCTGCAGTCGTCTGTGCGGTCCCTGGGTCCTGTCGTCCGTGACTGGAACCGGGTAGTCACGTGCGGGCAGGACGGCCTGCAGGCGCTCGCGGCGCGCTGCAACTCCGAAGGGGAGTGGGTAGCCAAGATCTCGGGCAGCTGGCCCGGCCATGTCCGGGACCAGGCTGGCGATCCGCTCCTGAAGCAGGACTGGGCGGCCTTTCACGCCCAGCTCTCGCGGGACCGTCAGCAAGCGCTCGGGCTGCGGAGAACTCTCACCGCGCACCAGGTCATGGTGCCTGACGTCACGGAGCCTGCGTTCCTGGATGGGCTGCGGCACGCCCGGGACCGGCTGGCGCAGTCCGGCAAACTGGGCCTGTTCGCCGGGCCGGCCAAGCGTGCGCTCCAGGAATGCCAGGTGGACGGCCGCCAGCCGAGCACCAGCGAAGACCTCGATCTGTGCCTCCAGGCGGTGGATCTGGCCAGCCTGCGCCGCCGGATGCTGACCAGCTGGCATAACCAGCTCGCGCGGGTGGGTGGGGCCGAACTGCGCGCCCCCGTTCCCGAAGACGTCCTCGGGCCGCTCCTGGAGGATCTCGCGCGGGTCCTGGCCTGGCCACGGACGTGGGCACAGCTGCGGGCTGACCTCGGTGCCGCCGGAATCGCTGGCCCTGCCGCCGCGGACGCGGAGACGCTGGGTCACATGTCCGAGGTGTGCGACCGGGCGGTTGACCAGATCCGCCTGCTGGACCTGTCCGGTTCGCTGAGCCAGCTCGACGGCTGGCTCCAGTCAGGTGCCGCCGCACCGGCCGCGTCGCCGTTGTGGAACCTGTTCGCTGACGCGCTCTCGCGTCAGGACACCGCGGAATGGCGCCGCCTCTGGGGAGAACTCAGAGACCTGCACGAAATCGTGCCTGCGGCCCATCGCCTGCGTGACCTGCGGGCACTCCTGTCATCCAGCGCCCCGATCTGGACCTCCCGCATCCTCAGCGACCCCGCGGCCGCCGGAGAGCCCGCCGAGTGCGAACTCGCGTGGCAGTGGCGTCAGCTCGACTCCTGGGTGCAGGAAGCTCTCACCGGGCCGACCCCCGCCCAGCTCCAGGCCCGGCTGGAAGAGCTGTCCAAAGAGCGCCGGCGTGTGGTCGCCGATCTGGTCAGCGAGCGTGCCTGGCGCCGTCTGGCTGACAATCTCGGTGACCGGCAGCGGCAGGCGCTCAACAGCTACGTGCGCGCCGTCACCAGGTACGGGAGAACCGGCGGCAAGTTTGCCCAGCGCTGGCTGGCCGAAATCCGGACGGCGCTGGATGAGTCCAAAGACGCGGTCCCGGTCTGGATCATGCCCACCGCGCGGGCCCTGACCAGCTTCCGGCCGGAGGTTGATCCGCCGTTCGACGTGCTGGTCGTCGACGAGGCTTCCCAGATCGGCCTGGAGGCGGTGCCACTGATGGCCCTGGCCAGGAAGACCATCGTGGTCGGGGACGACAAGCAGACCAGCCCGGAGAACGTCGGCCTGAACCGCCAGCTGGTGTTCGATCTGCTGGACGAGCACCTGGCCATGGTGCCCAAGTACCGCACGCTGTTCGATCCGGACAACAGCCTGTACGACATCGCGTTCCAGAAATTCCCCGGCGTCGTCATGCTCACCGAGCACTTCCGGTGCCTGCCGCAGATCATTGCCTTCTCCAACGCATACGCCTACAACGACCGGATCATCCCGCTGCGGGACCAGCCTCCGCATCCGGGCTGGCCAGCGCTGGGCGCGGTCAGGGTGCTGGACGGCTACCGGAATGGCGACGTCAACGAACCCGAAGCCGACGCCGTCGTCGAGCTGGTCACCGGGCTGTGCGCCCATCCGGACTACGACGGCATGGACATGGGCGTCATCTCGCTGCTCGGCTCGACCCAGTCCAAGCTGATCTGGACCAAGCTGTATGACCGGCTAGGCCCCGAGGTCATGAACGCCCGGCGCCTGCGGAGCGGCGAGCCAGCCAACTTCCAGGGTGACGAGCGGGACGTCATGATCATCTCGGCGGTCGTCGCGGTCGACCCGGCGGTCCCGTCCGGCCGGGTGGCGGCCATGACCGGGAACGCCGCGATGCGGCGCATCAACGTGGCCGCCTCCCGGGCCCGCCAGCAAATGTGGGTGGTCCACTCCGTCGATCCGGACCGGTTCCCGGAAGGAGACCTGCGCGGCGCGCTCATCCGGCACTGCCGGGACGGCGGAGCGGCCACCGCGCCGCTCCCCAGCCTGGTGGACGCCTGTGAGTCGCAGTTCGAGCGGGATGTGCTGCACACAATCATCGCGCGCGGCTACCGGAAGCTGTCCGTCCAGCACAACGTCGGCCGCTACCGGATCGACATCGTGGTTGAGGGTCCTCACTCCCGCCTGGCGGTCGAATGCGACGGCGACCGCTGGCACGGCCCCGACGTCTGGCACCGGGATCGCGCCCGGCAGCAGGTCCTGGAGCGCGCGAACTGGACGTTCGAGCGGATCCGGGGCTCAGCCTTCTACCGTGATCCGGAAGCCGCCCTGGAGCCACTGTGGCTGCGACTGCAGGAGCTGGGCATTCCGGCCGGCGACTGGTGGTCAGCCGAGACCCGGCAACCGGTTCTCCGCGAAGTCTCAGGCGGTGGCGACGGTGGTGACGGTGCCCGCGCTGCCCTTGAATTTCAGTGAGCCGTCGGCCGAATCCACGTACAGGACGCCTCCCCGGGCGGGCGTGGCCGGCTCGGGCTGGGGCGTGAGGGCCAGCAACCCGTCCAGGTTCAGCTGGCCGTCGTTGTCCGGCGACGGGACCACGGTCTCCACGCCGGTCAGGCCGTTGTTCTCCAGATCCAGGGTGGCGGCGCCGTTCGCCTCGGGTGCGATCGAGATGATCGGGCTGTTCGTGGCGGTCGTGACCGCGAGCCCGGTGCGCTCGGTCCCGCTGGCGTCCAGGTAGTTCAGCTTCACGAACGTGCCCGCGCCGCCGCGGCCGAGCAGTTCGAGATTTCCGCTAGCCAGGGACGTGATGAAGGCCAGGTTATCGATCGACTGGCCGTTGCCGGCCAGCTGGCCGGCCAGGTACGCGTCGGCGATGCCGCCGTCCGGCTGGAAATGATCGGTCACCGTACGCAGCCTAGCCGTCACGGGACTGCGCTGCTGGTTACTCCGGTGACTGCTGATGCCAGAGGTCACGCAGGAGCCAGGCGGCCGCTTTGGGCTGCCGGTCCCGGGTGAACACGCCTTTGTGGTTGCCGCCCGGGCGGTGTACCGCCTGCGCAGTCGCGAAGTCGGCGAAGTTCCACACGTGCTCGCCGATCACCTCGGGGATCCGCCGGAACACCCGCGCGGACATGGCGATCAGCGCCGTCTGGTAGTCCTCGGACCACATGACGGGAGGCAGCGCGTGCAGCCCGGCGAGGGCGTCCGCCCCGAACTCGGTGACCACGATCGGCTTGCCGTGCCGGGCCCAGGCCCGCAGCTCGGCCTCCAGGTCCGCCTCGGCCGACTCCAGGTCACCAGGGTCGGCGTACCAGCCGTAGTAGCGGTTCACGCAGACCAGGTCGAACAGGTCGGTGACCACGTCGGCCTCCGGTGGCGCGGTCGCCACGTTGGCGAAGCAGACCGGGCGGCCCGGGTCCAGTTCCCGCGCGGCCGCGGCCAGCGGCGCGAAGTAGTCGCGGGCGGCCGGCTCGGCGGTGTCCGGCTCGTTCGCGATGGACCAGGCGATGACGCTGGGATGGTTGCGGTCCCGGGCGACGAGCTCCCGGATCGCGGCCAGGTGGGCGGCGGCGGCCTCCTCCCCGATGAGGCCGGGACCGAAGGTCCGCGCGCCGGGGTCGCCCATGTTGCCCAGGCTGAAGTGCAGGCCGACGGCCGGGGTCTCGTCGATCACGAGCAGGCCCTGCCGGTCGGCGTAGTCGAGGACCTCCTCGGCATACGGGTAGTGCGAGGTCCGGAACGAGTTGGCGCCGATCCACCGCAGCAGCGCGAAGTCGCGCACCATCCTCGTGTCGTCGTGGCCCTTGCCATGCAGCACGCCGTCCTCGTGCATGCCGAAGCCGCGGAGCCGGACCGGCTCGCCGTTTACCAGCAGCCGGGCCCCGTCCACCTGGACGGTCCTGATGCCCACCGGCAGTGAGTACTCGTCCTCGCCGTGCCGCGCGTCCAGGCGGTACAGGTACGGGTCGCCCGCGCTCCACGGGCGGGCCCCGGGCACGGCCAGCACGCCGTCCGGGCCGGCGCCCTCGGCCACCACGGCCCCGGACGCGTCGCGGAGCAGCACCGACGTCGGGCCGTTCCCGGTCACATCGAGGTGGTAGGTGACCTGGCCAGCCGCGGTCCCGGGATCGTAGCCGGTCCCGACGGCCAGGTCGGCGATGTAGCTGCGCGGGGTGGAGTAGAGCCACACCGAGCGGTGCAGGCCCGCGTAGTTGAAGAAGTCGTGGAAGTAGCGCAGCCTCGCGTGCCCGGCCGCGGTGCGGGACGCCACGCCGGGCGGGATCGTGGCCATGCTGAGCTCGCTGCCGACCCGCACCGTGACCCGCAGCAGTTCGCCGCAGCGGACCAGGCCGGTCACCTCGGCCTCGAACGGCGTGTACCCGCCGGCGTGGTCAGCGACCTGGGTGCCCCCGGCCCAGACCGTGCCGTGATGGGTGGCCGCGTCGCAGCGCAGCACGATGCGCCGGTCCTGCCAGGTCGCGGGAACCCGGACGTCGCGCTGGTACCACACGTCGCCCACGTGCTCGCGCTCCGCCGCCTCGGTGACCAGGTCGTTGTAGCTGGCCGGGACGGCCATCTCCCGCGCGCCGGGCAGGGGTCCCTGCCACCAGCGGCCGGCCTCGCCCTCGCCGCCGCCGTCGAAGCGGAAGCGCCACAGCCCGTCGAGGCGGTGGCAGTCCCGGCTGCGGCTGTCCCGTGGTGCCAGCATCGCCAGCCCAGCTCCTCCCGGTAGACGCCGGCCTAAAGGCTAGGCCCCGGCCACTCGCAGGCTCCCGCCGGGATGGCGTCAGTTCGTCAGGCGAGGATGAGGAACATCTTCTCCATCTGCTCCTCGGTCATCGGGGCATCACCGTCCCCGGCGGCCAGGCACTGGCGCATGCCGCTGGTCACGATCTTGAAGCCGGCCCGGTCCAGCGCCCGGGCCACCGCCGCGAGCTGGGTGACCACCTCGGTGCAGTCCCGTCCGGACTCCACCATGGAAATGACCCCGGCCAGCTGGCCCTGGGCCCGGCGGAGCCGGTTAAGCACCTGGCCCGCGGCCTCGTCGTCGATCTGCATCAATTGCCTCCCTGGCGGTTCACCCAGGATACCCCAGCGGGTATACGCCGGCGCGGCCGGAATGTGCGTCGGTTCGGGGTATTAGGCCCACGTCTAGGCTGATCAGCTGACAGGCTTTGGCGGGCGGTTTTCCGTCCGAGCTGGCGCAGATCTGTCGTGAACCGGGAGTAGCTGACCGTGATCAGTCCGCCTGACCCGTCGCACCAGCACCGGCCGCCCGAAGCACCGCCTGCCAGGCCCGCGGACGAGAATCCCGAGGTTGAGGCCAAGGCCACCGAGCGGTTCGTCTTCTTCTCCGACGCGGTGGTCGCCATCGCGATCACGCTGCTCGCGCTGGCTCTCCCGCTGCCGGCCGCCACGGACAGCACGACCAACCGGCAGCTCCTGGACGCGCTGGGTGACGTCCACAACCGGGAGGCCTACCTGGCCTTCCTGATCAGCTTCGCGGTCATCGGCAACCACTGGGTGCTCCACCGCCGCATCTTCCGGTACGTGAACCGGCTCGATGGCCTCGTCATCCGGCTGAACATGATCTGGCTGCTGATGATGATCATCACGCCGTTCGCGACCCGGATCCTGACCGGCAACGGCGGGTTCGGCGTCCGCTTCACGCTCTATACCCTGGTCCAGGTCATCGCCTCGACCTGCCTGCTGCTGATGGGCCGCGAGATCAGGGCTAACGACCTGATGCGGCCGGACGCTCCCGAGTCGGCCCGCCATCCGGAGAACTCCCACAGCCTGGTCTTCGTCGGGGTGTTCCTGATCTCGATCCCGGTGGCCTTCGCCGCGGGGCAGTGGGCGTTCGCGCTGTGGGCGGCGATCCCGCCGCTCGGCCGGATCCTGCGGCGGCTGCGGAGGGAACCGGCGGCACGCCACGGGTGACGCCGGCGGCGTGGTCCGCCTGCGGCATGATGGCGGGCATGCCGGGTGAGTACCGCCTCTACCAGGAACTGGCCGACTGGTGGCCGCTGATCTCACCGCCCGGAGAGTACGCGGCGGAGGCCGCGTACCTGGCGGAGCTGTTCACCACGGCGGCCATCGACGTCCGTGAGGTGCTGGATCTGGGCAGCGGCGGCGGTCACGTCGCGGTCCACCTGAAGGACCGGCTGGACCTGACCCTGGTCAACCTGTCGGCGGGGATGCTGGCCGTGTCGCGGCGGCTGAACCCCGAATGCGCGCACCGGCAGGGGGACATGCGCACGGTCCGGCTGGGCCGGCAGTTCGACGCCGTCCTGGTGCACGACGCGGTCGACTACGTGACCGACGCCGGGGACCTGCGGCAGCTCATCGCGACCGCGTTCGCGCACTGCCGGCCGGGCGGGATGGCCGTGTTCGCGCCGGACTACACGGCCGAGACGTTCCAGGCGGGGACGGGCGGCGGCGGGAGCACCGGCGCGGAAGGGCGCCAGGGCAGCTTCCGCGAGTGGACCTGGGATCCGGACCCCGGTGACGACTGGATCGAGGTGGAGTACGAGTTCACGCTCCGGGAGGCGGACGGCACAGTCCAGGTCGTCCGCGAGGCCCACCGGCTGGGCGCGTTCCAGCGTGATCTGTGGCTGCGGCTGCTGGAGGAGGCAGGGTTCGAGCCCGAGATGCGGTTCGCCGGCGAGGACCAGGCCGGGAGCGGCACCGGTGAAGGAATGTCGGCGCACCTGTTCATCGGGCGGCGTCCGCGCTGACAGGCGGGATGGCGAATCTGATAACAGCAACAGGCGCCTGCGCTGTGGCACCCCCGCTGTGGCACCCCCGCTACGCTGCGGCCAGCGGTTTGGTGGCGGCGCCCTCGTAGGTGTAGCCCATGGCCCGCGGCCGGTGGAAGTAGTAGGTCTCCAGCCGGGTCACCCCGAACCCCGCCGCCGTGATCAGGTCCCCGATCCGCCGGTCCAGATGACAGCCGCCGACCACCCGCCGGTGCAGCGGGGTGAGCCGGTGCTGCACGCGGGCCACCCGCGGGTCGGGGGACAGGCCGTGCTCCACGAAGTGGAAGGCGCCGCCGGGCCGCAGTACCCGGTAGGCCTCGGCCAGGGCCCGGCCCGGGTCCGGGATGCTGCACAGCGTCCAGGTGCTGAGCATGAAGTCGGCGCTCTCGTCGCCGGCGGCCAGCGCCTGGGCGTCGGTGCCGATGAACTCGACCGGCACCGTGCGGGCGGCGATCCGGGTGGCGGCGAGATCGCGGCCTACGGTGGCCGGGTCGACGGCCCTCACCCGGGTGACCGTGGCCGGGTAGTGCGGGACGTTCAGCCCGGAGCCGAAGCCGATCTCGATCACCTCGCCGGCCAGCCCGGAGGCGACCCGGGCCCGGATCTGGCGGACGTCGGCGCCGCGCATCCAGAGGTCGAGGACCCGGGGCAGCACCTGATCCCCGTAGACACCCACCCCGCAAGTCTGTCACCTGGCTGCGGGGCTGGCGCGCCGGTGGTGTTCGTTGCGGAGAAAACGGGCGGGACCGGACCGCCGCAGCCGCGGGCCTGCCGTGCGCGCCGCGGCGATGGCGGGGGATGATGACGGGGTGACGACTGCGCGGCTGTTCCAGGTGGATGCGTTCACGTCGGTTCCGTTCGCCGGGAATTCCGCGGCGGTCCTGGTGCTGGAGAGCGAACCGGACGACGAGTTCGGGTCCGCGATCGGGACCGAGCTGAACCAGCCCGCGACCGCGGTGGTCTGGCCGGCGGCCGAGCCGGGCCGGTTCGGGCTGCGTTGGTTCACCGCCCATGGCGAGCTGGACCTGTGCGGTCACGGCACGCTCGCGGCGGCCCGGGTGCTGCTCGACAACGGGCACGCCGTCGGGGACCGGATCCGGTTCGACACCCGGTACGGGACACTGGAGGCCGTGGACGCGGGAGAGTTCGTGCAGTTGCGCTTCCCCAGCCTGGCCCCGGAGCCCCTGGCCGATGACGGGCTCGCCGGGGCCGTGCGGGCGCTGCTGCCGGTCCCGGTGAGCGAGATGCTCCGCAATGACCTGGACGTGATGGCGGTACTCGATTCCCCGGCCACTGTCCGCGACCTCGAGCTGGATCTGGCGGCGCTGCGGGAACTGCCGGTCCGCGGCCTGATCGTCACCGCGGTGCGTGAGGACCCCGCCGGGGAGCCCGACATCGCCGCGGATGACACCGCCGACTTCGTGTCCCGTTTCTTCCAGGTGGCGACCGGGGCAGAGGACGCCGTCACGGGATCCGCGCACTGCGCGCTGGGACCGTTCTGGATCGGGCGGCTGGGCCGCCAGCCGCTGACCGGCCGGCAGCTGTCCGCGCGCGGCGGGCTGATCCGGGTGGCGCAGGACGGGGATGAGGTGCTGCTGGGCGGCGAGGCCGTGATCGTGGCCGAGGGCACCTGGCGGATCCCGGTCACCACCAAGGTGAGCTGGTAAGGCGCGGGCCTGGCCGGCGGGTGGCCAGGCCCGCGCCAGTTCAGGACGTCGGGAAGTTGAAGTAGTGCAGGCTCACGAAGGGCGGGCTGCCCGACGCACCCGACGAGAACTCCAGGTAGACCGTGTGGGTTCCGGTCACCTTGGAGATGTTGGCCGGAACGGTCTTCCAGCTGCTCCAGCCGCCGGTATTACCGACCGCGAAGCTGCCCACCGGCGCGTTCGACGGGTTGTCGAGCACCACCTCGACCAGGCCACTCGCCCCGCCGGCTGCGCCGGAAGCCACCCGGGCGTCGAATTGGCTGGATCCCGAGCCGAAGTTGATCCCCGGATACTCCAGGTAGTCGCCGTTGGTCAGCTGGGACACCTGATTTCCGTCTACGCCTGCCGGGTTGCTGTCGCCGCTGGCCGCGGTGACCGAGATGGCGCCGGAGGAGCCCCTATAACAGTCGGCGGAGATGTCCGCGGTCGCGGTCGTGGAGCAGGACGCGCCGCCCCCGCTGCCCGAGGTGCTGGTCGCGGTCGGTGTGGGGGTCGGGGTGGGAGTCGGTGTGGGGGTGGGCGTGGGGGAGGCGCCGGAGCCGCTGGTCTGGTACACGGCCACGTAGCCGACGCTCATCGCCCCGCCGGAACTGGTCGCGGACGTCGGTGAGCTGCAGCCGCAGATGGCGTTCGGGTAGGCGCCGCCGATGGCCAGGTCCAGGATCAGGAAGAACCCGTGGTCCACCGCCGCCTGCCAGGTCGCGGTGCCGACCTGGCTCTCGGTCACGGTGTAGTACGCGGTCCCGTTCAGGTAATAGGTGATCGACTCGTTGCTGGTGTTGGTGCGGTTCACGATGGCCGAGTACGTGTTGTACCCGGTCTGGCAGCCGGAGCAGGACTGCAGCCCGCTACCCAGCCCCGTGGTCTCGTTACACGGACCGCCCGGATCGACACCGCAGTGGAAGGTCCCCGAGTGCTCGGACAGGGCGTTGACGTCCTCCATGATGTCGATCTCGCCGGCCGAGGGCCAGTTCGAGCAGTCCATGGTCCCTGACGTGCCCGCGCCGCTGGACCGGAAGCCCGCGCCGAGCATCCAGAACGCCGGCCAGTAACCGACGCCGCTGGACGGGTTGGGCTGCTTGATGGAGGCGGTGACCTCCATCTCGCCGCCGGCCGGGGCCTCGAAGCTGTCGCTGGTCGTCTCGATCCGGCCTGAGGTCCACGAGCCGCCCGAGTTGACCGCGGTGATGTTCAGGTGCCCGCTGCCGTCCTCGGACACGTTCGCGGTGGAGTTGGTGTTGTTCTCCACCTCGCCCGTCCCGTACTGGCCCGTGCAGCCGGTGCCGTTGTACTGGGTGCCGGTGTCGTAGGTCCAGCCGGAGTCGACACCGCTGCCCGCGGCCCCGGAGAAGGAGTCGCTGTAGGTGGTGGTCCAGCCGGACGGCGGCCCCGGGACGGTCGTCGCCGAGCTGCTGGCCGCGAAGGTCAGGCTGGTCAGCGTGGCCGCCAGTAAGGCGGTCGCTGCCGCTCCGGCGGCCAGGATCGCACGCCGGGGTGGTCGCATCCGGAGGCCTCGTCGCATCCGGGGGGTTGGTTGCATATCCGGTTCTCCCTTCTGTTCGGCGGGCCGGGGGTGCCCGCCTGGGCCGGTATGTCCGGCCGTGGACGTCGGGGTCGGTGGGGCGGCGATGGAGTCAGCGGCCTCCCGGGGCGGGGCAGCCGCAGCTGACCCGGATCACGCACCGGGTCGGCAGGATCTCCGTGCGGGCGGGCAGCTCCCGGTCCTCGATCCGCGCCCGCAGCCGCTGGGCGGCCCGGTGGCCGAGCTCGCGGAACGGCTGGCCGACCGTGGTCAGCTGCGGGGCGACCACCCGGCTGGCGTAGATGTCGTCGAAGCCGGTCACGGCCATATCGCGGGGGATGGCCCCGCCGGACTCCTGCAACTGCAGCAGGACGCCGATGGCCATCTGGTCGTTGGCGCAGGCCACCACCTCCGGAGCGGAGCGGAGCGCCACCAGCCTGCGGGCCGCGGCCGCGCCGCTCGCCTCGGAGAAGTCGCCTTCCAGGACCGGGTCGAGCACGCAGCCCGGGTGTGCGGCGACCACCTGCCGGAAGGCTTCCAGGCGTTCCCGTGCGTCGGGGGAGTCGGCCGGGCCCGCCAGGAAGCCGAGGCGGCGGTAGCCGTGCTCCCCGATCAGGTGCGCGGCCAGCGCCCGCATCCCCGCGGTGTTGTCCACCGCCACGACGTCCAGCTCCGTCTCGTCCCGGCGGCCCGCGATGGCGACCACCGGGATGCGCCGGGCCAGCTCCCGCAGCTGGCCGGGCGGCATCACTTCCTCCGCGACCAGCAGCCCGTCGACCTTGCCGGACAGCGACCTGATCCGCCGCTGGAACGGCTCGCCCGCCGGGCCGAACGTGAGCAGCAGCGAGCAGTCCGTGCCGCGCAGCACGGACTCGACCGCGTGCACCAGCTCGTCCATGAACAGGGGGCTGGTCTTCTCGATGCCGACCTCGGTGACGCCCCGTTCCAGGGCGGCCAGGCCGATGATGTCTTTGCGGCGGCGGCTCAGGCCCTGCGCCGAGCCGTCCGGCACGTAGCCCAGTTCCTCGATGACGGCCAGGACGCGTTCGCGGGTGTCCGGGTGCACGAGGTTGGAGCCGTGGACGACCCGGGAGACGGTCGCCGTGGACACCCCGGCCCGGTCTGCCACCTCATAGACGGTGCTCACCGGGTGACCCCGGGGGCTGGGTGCCTGCCGCAGGTTGTGATCATCGTTGACCGCCAGCGCGTGATTGGCCTACGCGGGCCGCAGGGGACGCGGCGCTGTAAGCATGTTGTAAGCGGTTACATCTAGTTGGTACCAGAGATGCTAGGAATGGATGTAAGCGCTGTCAATGGCGGCCAGGGAACGGCATCCCTTACTGATTTCTTACGGTTGACGGGCCCGCGGTCAGCTGGGCTGCTCACCTGCCAGCATCGTGACCAGAGAGGGAGGCAGCCATTCGCGGAGCGAACGACGGTCGGTCACCCGGACGGCAGGAGTTGCCGAGGCGGGTGGCGCAGGCGGCGTTTCCGCAGCTAGGACGGCCCCGCAGCCGATGCTCCCTCAGCCGGGAATGGTGCCGCAGCCGGGAATGGTGCCGCAGCCTGTGATGGTGCCGCACCCCGCCACGTTCGCGCCGCCGGGAGCGATTCCGGGCCGGGTCCCCGCCTCGGCGTGGCCCTTCCCCCAGCAGGGGCCGCCTCCGATTTCCGGGCCCCTCCCCGCCGTGCCCGCGGACGCCTCGATTCCGCCGTACCAGCCGGCTCCGGCGTATCCCGCGGCCGCTGGCTACCCGCCGGCTCCTGCTTATCCGGCGGCTCGGGCTTATCCGGCGGCTCCCGGGTATGCCGACGATCCCGGGTACGCCGCGGGTCCCCGGTATGCCGACGATCCCGGGTACGCCGCGGGTCCCCGGTATGCCGACGATCCCGGGTACGCCGCGGGTCCCCGGTATGCCGCGGACCGTGGCTATCAGCGGGCTCCGGCCTATGCCCCGGATCCCGGCTACCCGGTGGCTCCCGCCGGTCCGGTGGCTCCCGCTCGTCCGGTGGCTCCCGCCCGTCCGGTGGCTCCTGCCGGTCCGGTGGGTCCCGCCTACCCCGCCGATCCCGCTTACCCCGCCGATCGTGGGTACGCCGTGAACCCTGGCTATCAGGCGGCTCCGGCCTATCCGGTGAGCCAGGGTTATGCGCCGTCCCGGGCGCGTCCGGTGGCTCCCGCCTACCCGCCGCCCCCGGCGTATGAGCCGCTCCCGGTGTACGAGTCTGTCGCGCCACCCGCCACCTACGCGGTGCCCGCGGCGGCCGCATCTGCGCCAGCGGTACTTGCCGCGCCCCCGATGGCCCCGCCTGCGCCTTCTGCGCCGCGCGTGCAGAGCCGGCCGCCCGTGCCGGGCGTGCCACCCGGACCGGGCGTGCCACCCGGACCGGGCGTGCCACCCGGGCCCGCTGCGCCGCCCGTTCAGATCGCGCCCGGGCGCCAGGTACCGGTGCCGCAAGCACCGGTGCCGCCGCAATCCCCTCCGGTCAGGCCGAAGGCCATGCCGGCCACACCGCCGCCGCCCGTCCAGCGCTGGCGGCGGGTCTTTCCGGGTCGGGAGGCGGAACTGCGCCACGTCCGGTCCTGGCTGGCCGAACTGCTCCCGGGCGGCCCGTCCCGCGAGGACGTCGTCACGATCGCCATCGAGCTGACGGCCAACGCGGTCCGGCACACCGCGAGCGGCGCACAGGGTTTCTTCGCCGTGGAACTCACCTGGCAGACTCGGCCCGTGACGGTCCGGGTCGCTGTCGCGGACGGCGGTGCGCGAACCAGCCCGCACCTGGCCCCTGGCACTGACCCCCTGGGCCCCGGCCCGCTCAGCCTGGATGCGCCCGGCATCGGTCCCCTGAGCACCGGCTCCCTCAGCGTCGACCAGCTCGGCAGCGACCAGCTCAGCGAACACGGCCGGGGCCTGCGGGTCGTACGGGCCCTGGCGGAACGCACCGGGGTGTGCGGGGATCACCGGGGCAGGCTGGTCTGGGCCGAGGTCCGGTGGAACTCCGACGATGCGGCCCAGCCCGAATTCCCGGACGGCTACGAGGCCTCGTTGCGGGACATTCAGGCGGTGCTGACCGCCCGCTATCCCGAAGCCGAGATCTGGTTCGGCCGGACCACCATGCAGTGGTGGGCCCTGATCGGCCGCCCGGAGCAGGGGCACCCGGAAGCCAGGCGGCTGCTTACGGCCGAGTCCCCGCTGGACCTGGTCCAGCTGCTGGACGTGGCCCGGGCCACCGCGCAGCTCGTGCGCGGCCGCAGCCGCGGACGGCACGGGCTCACTGGCCGGCGGGCCGGAGCCCGGCCAGGCCTGCGATCTGCCCGGCCGGCCGGGCAGCAGGCCTGGGCGGGCGTGCGTGCCGCCTTAGCCGCGCCGCCGCGCATCCAGCCGGTGACCCGTGCCGTCCGGGCCCGGTTCGAAGCCCGCTGACCCTCTCGAACGCAGCGGTCGTGGCCGCAAACGGTGGTCAGGTCAGGAGCCGCCCAGGAGGTCCGCGACGGCCTCGCGGAAGACAGCGGTATGGCGGTCAACGTCGGCCTCCCGGGTGACGGGTGACATGAGCGCCATGTTGTGGAACGGCGTGAGCAGCACGCCGCGGTTCATCGCGTGCAGGTGGAAATAACGCTCCAGCTCCGAGTCGGCGGCCTCATGGGCCTCGGTGCCGTTCCGCGGCGGGCCCGGCTGGAAGCGGTACTCGGCCCGGCAGCCCAGCTGGGTGACGTGCCAGCCCAGGCCGGCCTCGAGCAGCACATCCTCGACGCCGCGCCGGAACCTGGTGGCCAGCGGGATCATCCGGTCCCACGCCTCCGGGGTGAGCACGGTCCCCAGCGTGGCCCGCATCGCGGCCAGGGACAGTGCGTTGCCCGCCAGCGTGCCGCCGATGCCGCCGGTGTCCTCGTAATCCGCGTCCACCTGGGCCAGCATCTCGCCCACCGCCTCGCCGCTGATGCCCAGCGCCCCGGACGCCACGCCGCTGCCGATCGCCTTGCCCAGCGTGACCAGGTCCGGGTCGAGACCCCAGGCCGCCGTGCAGCCCCCCGGTCCCGCCGACAGCGTGTGCGTCTCGTCGATGATCAGCAGCGTGCCCGCCGCCCGGGTGAGTTCCCGCAGCGCCTCGTGGTAGCCGGGGTCGGGCAGGATGATGCCCATGTTGGTCATGGCGGGCTCGGCCAGCACGCAGGCCACCGTCCCCTCGGCCAGCGCTTTCCGCACGGCGTCCAGGTCGTTGAACTCCACCGCGACGGTGGTGGCCGCGGGATCGACCGGCGGTCCCACGTTGCCTTCCCGGGACACCGTCGCGCCGCCTGGGTCCCGCACGGCGAAGGTCTCGTCCACCGAGCCGTGGTAGCAGTAACTGAACACCAGCACCTTGGGCAGGCCGGTGATCTGCCGCGCGATACGCAGCGCCGCGCGGTTCGCGTCGGTCGCGCTCAGCGTGAACAGCCACCGGGCCACCCCGAACCGGCGCCCCAGTTCCCCGGCCACCCACAGCGAGTCCTCCGTGGGCAGCATCGTGGTGATGCCGCGCTCGCCCTGTTCAGCCAGGGCCGCGAGCACGGACGGGGGTCCGTGCCCGGTCATCGCGCCGGTGTCCCCCAGGCACAGGTCGGCGTACTCGTGCCCGTCCACGTCGGTGACGGTGGCGCCCGCCGCGCGGGCCGCGAACGGCGGTATCCCGCTGGCCCACCGCATCATCCAGGGCATCGGCACCCCGCCGATGAGCGACTGCTGCCCCCGGGCGAACAGATCCGCGGAGACCGGGTGCCCGTCAGTGAAGCGGCGCAACTCGCGGTCGGTCAGGTCGGCGAGCCTGCCGCGGTCGATCGGGGAAGGCTGGTGGGTCATCACGACTCTTTCCGTTGCCGAGGAGCAGGTTTGCAACTATTTCCGTGTGAACAGCACCCTTGGGTGCAGTTTTCCGCACTCCAGCCGCTCAGGTCAACGGGCATCCGGCAGCCTAGGCCGACGCTGCTGAGCAGGGCAGATGCTGACAACTGGGCGAGCCGTCAGCGCCACGTGCGGTGATGGTGTTCAATGGTCGGTGGTTGTAGCTGAAGTTCGTGAGCGAGTCGGCACCGGTCAATTCGTTGGCCGGAGCCGTGGATCACAGAGTGCCCCGCCGTTGAAGGGCAGACTGTCGCAGCAACCCGGGAGCCACGTCCGTGGATCCCGATAATCGTTCCCGTAGGAGAAGAGCACGTGGCTCAGGGCACCGTGAAGTGGTTCAACGCTGACAAGGGCTATGGTTTCATCGCCCCTGATGACGGCACCGCCGACGTCTTCGTACACCACACCGCCATCCAGACCGACGGTTTCCGCAGCCTGCAGGAGAACCAGCGCGTCGAGTTCACCGCAGGCCAGGGCCCGAAGGGTCCGCAGGCCGAGCAGGTCCGCCCGGTCTGACCGGATCCGGTTGCTCAGGCGGCTAGCCCGCCTACGGCCGGCATTCTGCGAGTGCGCGGGCAGTCCGACAGGGGCTGCCCGCGCACTTTTTGCTTTTCTTTTACCCTAACGGTGCCGTGGCTGGGCTAGGCGCGCCCGCGTGGGCCCCCATAGGGGCAGGCCGGAAAAGGAAAAAATATCCCGCGGAACCACGAGTTAGCTGCATAAAGGTTGACAAAAACCCTCTGCGGGCAATAAGACATCTCCAGGGCCCGTGAGATGAGCTCTGGGCGGCTGTGCGGGGGGCCATCACCGGGGCTCCGGGCAGGTGCCCGCATGTCGGTTGTGAGTTCTGGTGAACCTCCTGGAAGGACCACGATGGGCAAGCGGTGGGCGCGACTGTGCGCGCTGGCAGGATCATTAATCGTCATCATCGGAATAGTGGCAGCAAGCGGGCTCAGCGCCAGCGCGGCTTCCACGAGGACAGCAGTCTCCACGAAGACCACAGCGGCGAGCGCCAGGACCAGCGTCAAGCCCAACCCGACCAACATGCTCGACTGCAACGGGCACAGCACCAAGTACCACGACGTGAAGGTGGACCTTGGCGGCGGCTGCACCGATCCCCGGGGCACCTGGAACGGGCGTTTCGAGGACAACGGCAGCTACGTCGGCCATGACGAGCCGTCGGTCAAGTTCATCTCCAGTGCCGCCGGCACCGGCAACAATATGACCTACGTCATGCGGCTGGCCAAGGACCCGAAACGCAAGCCGACCGTCTCCCCGAATGGCAAGACGGTCAGCGACTACGCGGAACTCAGCCCCGCCCCGTGGTTCGGGCTGCCGATCTGCGACCCCAATTCCTACCCGCTGAACCCGTGCACGCCCGACAGTGACTCCAACAGCGGGGCCATCAATGACCCGCACGCCGCAGGCTCGGCGTTCCTGGAAGTGCAGCTCTACCCGCCCGGCTACCAGCCGTTCGTGGACTCGCCGAGCTGTGACTCCACGCACTGGTGTGCGGCCCTGACCATCGACAGCCTCGAGTCGCAGTTCAACTTCGTCGGCCTGAACACGGCCTGCGAGGAACCGGTGAACTTCGCCTTCCTGCAGCGCAACGGCGTGCCCGCCGGACCGCCCAGTCCGCAGCTGACCGACGTGAGCACGTTCACGGCCAACTCGCAGACGCTGATGATGAACTCGGGTGACACGGTCGCCCTGACCCTGCACGACACCTCGCAGGGACTGCTTGTCGCGGCGAACGACTTCACCACCCACCAGACCGGGTACATGGTGGCGAGTGCCAAGAACGGGTTCATGAACACCAACCCGACGACCTGTGACGGCACCCCGTTCAACTTCCACCCGGAGTACAACACCGCCCGGCAGCAGAATCAGGTGCCATGGGCGGCGCTGGAGGGCGGGGTTCTGATGGAGCAGGAGATGGGGCATTTCGAGACGTGCTCCTCGATCACCAACAGCGACCCCTACACGGCGAGCTACCCCGGCGGCCAGACCTTCAAGGACCCGCGCACCGCACAGACGTGCGTTGGCGGCTCCGAAGGCCGCGGGAAGGTCGGCGAGGGCCCGTGCAATGCGGCCACGGGGGTCTGCCAGAACGCCACCACGGAGGGCGGTGGAGCCTGTCCAAGCGACAGCTTCACGTCTGGTGCGCTGTGTGAGTTCTCCGACATGACCTGCGTGCCAGCTGGCCCGCGCCCGGTCATCGTCAACGGAGTGACGTCGAAACTAAGCTGGCCGATAGCGGGGTGCCAGGATAATTTCTTCCAGAATGGTGACCTCGACTTCGACGGGAGTTCCTACATCAAGGACTGGCCGGACGGCTCGCCTAACCATCCGACTTCGTTCGCCTATGTAGGCCCGTTCTCGCACGGCCGAAGTTATCCGAACATCCAGTTCGAGACCGATATTGCCGGTTCCGAGGCGAACTGCAACGTGACCACCGGGGCCGGGTGCACGGCGCGGCCGGCCGGCGCGAAGTTCTACGCCTTCTGGTCGCTCGGCCGCAGCCACCAGCTCGGCTGCGTGTGGAACTTCGGTAACGTCATCCCGGGCCGGACCGTCAGTGATTTCGGCCGCGATGCGCAATACGGCACGCCCGACATCGCCCGGTACGGCGGGACGCTGACCAGTCCCGTGCTGGCCAACCCGCAGACCAGGCGCAGCTGCTGATCCGGCGGGCCTGCCGGGCTGAGGCCCGGCAGTAACCGCTGAGCCCCCCGGGCGCGTCCGGCGCCCGGGGGGCTCAGTACGTTCGCGGGATTAACCGGCGCTTGCGCGGGCGGCCGGAATCGGTCAGGTGATCGGGCCGCAGGCCGAAGAACAGGGCCAGCATGACCAGCAGGTCGAGAATCGCGATCAGGCCCCCGATGTAAGGCCCGGGACCGCCCAGTGAGGCCAGGTACCCGCAGAAGGCGAGCACCACGACCATGGCGCTCAGCGCCCGCGGCCGGCCGCTCTGGGCCAGCCGTTCCGGCACCTCGTAGGGGGCGCGCTGGACGTAGTTGATGGTCGCCGCCTTCTCCTGCGCGATCTTGAGCCACAGGTCATACAGTTCGGGCGCCTTGTCGCGCAGCATGATCGCCTGCTCCGCCGGCGGCGTTTCCTGGGCCGGATCCGGGCGGTGGTCCATCTTGTCACCGATCCGTTCGTACACCTGGCTGGCGATCTGGTCGATGTCCAGCGGGGGAGTGGTGCCGTCGGGTGGGGCGGTGGCGCCCGGGCCGCCCGTCTGGAACGCGGGCGGGGCCGGGGCCGCCGGGCCAGCTGGTGCGGGGCCAGCCGCCGCCGTGCCAGCAGGCGCTGCCGTACCAGCCGGTGCCGGGCCAGCCGCTGCCGCCCCGGCTGGCGGGTGCGTCAGCGCATCCAGCGCAGGCGGGCCGGCCGTGCCGGGCCCGGGCGGTGCGGCCGGCCCGGGCGGCGCGGCGGTGCTGCGGCCAGGATCGGCCGCCGCGCCGGGGTTCGGGGCCGTGCCCGGGTGGGCCACCCCGAAACCGGGCAGCGGGATACGCGGGTGGCGCGGAGCCCGCGGGCCCGGGGTGGCCGGGGTGGCCGGTGGCGGCTCGGGTACGCCGCCCAGGCCGGGCCCCGGTTCGGGCGGGTGGCCGGACTCGATGGTGCCGTCATCGTCGCTCACGCGGAAACGTCCACGCCATTCGTCCGGGTTGCGCGCATGACCGCCTCTGAATGCGCGTCCTCGATGGTTTTCGTGGCGAGCTGGAACGGGCCCTCTGAGGGAACTTTCCCGGGGTCCGGCATCTCATCCCGGAGGGCCCGGTAGATGACGGCGCCGGTGATATCGAAAAGCGTGGCGGCGCCAAAGGCAAATGCGCGGATCCGGCCCGCTGACCTGTCCGTTGGCATACGCGGTACTTTCCCGCTTCGGCGCGGCACAAAACTGATGCCCAGTTCGCGCCTATCGCCGGTATTACCCGTAAAAAGGACCTGATCGCCCGAAATGCGCCAGGGCTGCCCGGGCGGGCTCGCCGGGACGGGCCGGCCCGCGACCTGCCCGGTCAGCCCGCGATGGCGCGCTGCGCCACGACCCGGTCCGGGATCACCCGGACGACCAGCTCGCCAGGGACCGCGTTCCGGGCCCCGAACTCCGCCGCGAGCGCGTCGCCCATGTACCGGGCGGCGAGCCTGGTCGCCACGGCCAGCAGGTCGGCCGTCTCCTCGCTGAGCTCGGCGGTGCCCTCGATGAACACGAACGAGTACGGCGGGACCGGGTCGTCCACGGAGACCATCACCCGCCCGTCCCGGCGCAGGTTGCGCCCGGCCACCGTGGCCGCACCGGTGTTGAAGACCAGCTGGAAGTCACCGGGTGCGCCGGACAGCTCGTACCAGACCGGCTTGACGTGCGGTCGCCCGTCGGCTCGCACCGTCGCCAGGTGAGCGGTACGGGTGCCTTCCATCAGGAAGTCCCAGGTCTCCTGGGCTGTCATCGCGACCATGGCCCCTCCTTGCGTGGGACAGCGCGACCTGGACGGGCCGCACGGCTCCGGCCAGGCTATGTCCGCAGGCCTCGCGGGCCCCGGGCCGGGGCCCGGGGCCCGCGAGGCGCCCGCTCAGCAGCTGCCTGCGCTCGCGGACGGCCCGGCGCGGCGGGCCGGCGTCACGTCCGCGCCGGGCGCGCGGGTGGCCGGGGTGACGGCCCGGTACATCCAGGCTGTGGCGTGCACCACCGTGCGGTGCGGCGGAATCCCGGTGAGCACTACCTCGTGCCCCTCGACGTCGGTGATCCGGAGCCTGATCCGGCGGCCCGCCGTGCCGCCGGCCACCCCGCGCCTGCCCGGGCCGGCTGTTCCGACCCCCACGGCGGCTGAGACCCCCCCGGGCGTCCCGCCGGGGGCGTCCCGTGCGTCCAGCGACCCGGCCCAGTAACCGTCGGCGCCCGGAACCAGGCGCTGCCACCCGCCGCCCGGCCCGCTGGCCGCCACCGACGACAGCCGGTTGCCATGGTTGATGACCTGCACGGCCAGGGTGCCGGGCCGCCCGGCCGCGGTGATGCGCAGCTCCAGCGGCCCCGGCAGCGGCGGGTTCACGGCGGGCTGGTAGCTCACCGCGACCGTGCCGGTCCTCGGCTCAGCGATCCGGGCGAAGGCCGCCCGGCTCAGGTTGACCGTGCCGGCCGGGCAGTCCGTGCACACGTCCACGACTTCGGCCCGGACCCGCCCCGCCGGCCCGGCGACATCCACGTAGCTGCCGCAGGCCCGGCCGGACGCGTAGCTGCGCGGCGGCAGGCTGGCGTACCGCCCCCCGGCCGGGAACGGGCCCAGCCCGCAGCTGCCCGCGGCCTGGCCGGGATCGTAGAACACGGCATGACCCTGGATCGCGGATCTGGCCAGCCCAGATCTGGCCAGCCCGGGCCTGGCCAGCCCCGGCCCGGCCAGCACGGACCCGGCCGCCGCCGGGCGCGCCGCCCCGCCCGCGTCCGCCCCATCTCCAGCCGAAGCGGACCCGCCCGCAGCAGCAGCGGCCCCGCCCGCCCGCGGTGCCGCCGGGCAGCCGCTTCCCGTCAACTTCACCGCAACGAAAACCATCACGAGGACCGTGACGACGGACGTGACGAGCCAGATGCGGTTGCCGTTCCGGGGTTGCCGGGGGCCCGGGTGACGGTCACCGGCGTGAGCTAAGCGCATGACACCAGCTTGCCGAGTGAAGTTGTTCAGTTACGTTAAGTAATAGAACAGTTATCAGCCGGGCGGGGTGGCCGGGCCCGGACTGGCCGGACTTTGGCTGGCCGGGCTTGGCATGGCCGGACTTTTGGTGGCGGATCCGGAGCTGGCCGGTCCGGAGCTGGCCGGTCCGGAGCTGGCCGGTCCGGCGGGTCCGGAGCTGGCCGGTTCCGCGCTGGCGGGTCCGGAGCTGGCGGGACCGGGATTCTCCGGGCCCAGGGAGGCCCGGATCGGGGCCGGCCAGGCCCGGCGGGACCTGCCGCGCCGCCGCGGGCGGCCGGTGCCGCCGCTGCTCACGGTCACGGTGCAGCAGGCGCTCGCCGGGCACGTGGTACTTCTGCAGGCCCGACAGCGTCGGTGACCGGGCGACCAGGATGACGCCGGCGACCAGCATGATCAGTCCCGCCACCTGGACCGCGATGAGCAGGGGCGAGGCGGGGACCTTCTCGCGGAAGGCCACGACCCCGAGCACGATCCCCGCCACCGGCTCCGCGGCCGTGACCCCGGGCAGGGATGCGTGCAGCGGGGCCGAGCTGAACGCGCTCTGCATCAGCCACAGTGCGATGACGCCCACCGCCACCAGGCTGTAGGCCGGCCAGCTGGTCAGCAGGAGGATCACGTCGTGCACGCTGTCCAGGTCCCGGACGGTGACCCGGGTTATAGCGTCCTGGATGCCCAGCGCCAGCCCGGCGGCCGTCCCGGTCAGCAGGCCGCGCAGGTCGCCCTGGCGGCGCCGGCCGGCGATGGCGAAGCACGGCCGCGGCGGCGGCGATGGCCGCTCCCGCGTACGGCCAGTACGCGGGGGAGCCGACGGAGTCCTGTACCGAGGTCACCGACCGGGCCACGGACAGGGCGCTCACCCCGGCCAGCAGGATGACGGCACCGGCCAGCTCCTGGGCCCGCGGCTTCTGGCCGGAGACCCGGCCGGCGATGACCAGCGCGAACAGCAGGTTGGTGGCCAGCAGCGGCTCGGACAGGGCGAGGACCATGTGGCCGATGACCCAGGCGGACAGCAGCATCCCGGCGATCATGAAGCCCAGGCCAGCCAGCCAGCGCCGCTGCCGCAGCAGGTCGGCGACCAGCCGGGCGCGCAGGAAGTCGGACTGCGGCACCCGCTGGGCCGCGTCCTGCTGCAGCACGAATCCGGCGCCCAGCAAGACCGCTGCTATCGCGCCGATGAAGTACCACACAGGCCGCCGACTACCCCCGTCAGCTCGACATCATCCGAAGATCCGGCCACGATTTGGCCACATCGCAGGCCGGCTGTCCGGCAGGCTCCCGCGCAGGCCCCTCCAGCGGCCTCATGCCGGGCCCCTCAGCGGTAAACGCGCAGGCCGGCCAGGCCGTTCCCCGGCCGGCTGAGATCCGGGACCAGGCCTCGGTGAGCACGCTGCGCAGGATCTGCTCCATTTCGGTGAAATGCGCCGGGCCGCAGGTCAGCGGCGGGGCCAGCTGGATCACCGGATCGCCGCGGTCATCGGCGCGGCAGATCAGGCCGGCGTCGAACAGGGCCTGGGACAGGAAGCCGCGGAGCAGCCGCTCGGACTCGTCGTCGCTGAACGTCTCCCGGGTGGACTTGTCCTTGACCAGCTCGATGCCATAGAAGTAACCGTCGCCCCGCACGTCGCCGACGATCGGCAGGTCGTGCAGCTTCTCCAGGGTGGCGCGGAACGTGGCCTCGTTGGCCCGCACGTTTCCGAGCAGGTCCTCCTGCTCGAACACGTCGAGATTGGCCAGGGCCACGGCCGAGGAGACCGGGTGGCCGGCGAACGTCACCCCGTGCAGGAAGGTGGCCGTCCCGGTGCTGAACGGCTCCATCAGCCGGTCGCTGACCAGCATGCCGCCGAGCGGCGCGTAGCCGGAGGTGACCCCCTTGGCAAAGGTGATGATGTCCGGCTGGTAGCCGTATCGCTGCGATCCGAAGTAGTAGCCGAGCCGGCCGAACGCGCAGATGACCTCGTCAGAGACGAGGATCACGCCGTAGCGGTCGCAGATCTCGCGGACCCGGGCGAAGTAGCCGGGCGGCGGCGGGAAGCACCCGCCCGAGTTCTGCACCGGCTCCAGGAACACCGCGGCCACCGATTCCGGGCCTTCCCGCAGGATGGCGCGCTCGATCTCGTCGGCCGCCCAGCGGCCGAACCCGTGGAGATCGTCGGCCACGAAGCCGGGCGCCCGGTAGAAGTTGGTGTTGGGCACCCGGACCCCGCCCGCCGGCAGCGGCTCGAACGGCTCCTTGATCCCGGGCAGCCCGGTGATGGCCAGCGCGCCCATCGACGTGCCGTGGTAGGCGATGTCCCGGCTGAGCACCTTGTACCGGCCCGGCTCGCCGATGGTCTTGAAGTACTGCTTGGCCAGCTTCCAGGCCGACTCGACGGCCTCGGATCCGCTGGTGGTGAAGAACACCCGGTTCAGGTCGCCCGGGGCCAGGGTGGCAAGCCGCTCGGCGAGCTCGATGGCCCGCGGGTGCGCGTAGGACCACAGCGGAAAGTAGGCCAGCTCGCTGCCCTGCTGCGCGCCCGCCTCGGCGACCTCCTTGCGGCCGTGCCCGATCTGGCTCACGAACAGGCCGGCCAGCCCGTCCAGGTAGCGCTTGCCTTTCTGGTCATACACGTACTGGCCGGAGCCGCGCACGATCACCGGGACCTCGCCGTCGGCGTACGAGGACATCCGGGTGAAGTGCAGCCACAGGTGGCGGCGCGCGGACTCCTGCATGGCCAGGACAGCCGGGTCCCCCGAGCCGGGAGCGCCCTCGGAGGCGGCGGCCGGGCCGAGCGGGTCAGCAGGAGCACTGGCCGCGGCCTGGCCCGGGTCGTGTGGCGTGGTCATCTGGTCCCCCAGCCGTAGGTCTGCTTGCGGAGCTTCAGGTACACGAAAGTCTCGGTGCTGGTGACGCTGGGGACCCCGCGCACCCGGCTCAGGATCTCCAGCAGGTGGCTGTCGTCCTCGCAGACCACCTCGACCAGCAGGTCGAAGGATCCGGAGGTGATCACCACGTAGTCGATCTCATCCATCGCCGCCAGATGGTCGGCGACCTGCTCCAGGTCCCCGGCGCACTTGATGCCGATCATGGTCTGCCGGGTGAAGCCCAGCATCAGCGGGTCGGTCACCGCGACGATCTGCATGATCCCCGCGTCCACCAGCCGCTGCACCCGCTGCCGGACCGCGGCCTCGGACAGGCCGACCGCCTTGCCGATGGCGGCGTAGGAGCGGCGGCCATCCTCCTGGAGCTGCTCGATGATCTGCTTGGAGAGGTGGTCCAGCGCGGTGACTGCGGAGCCGCGGGCGGCGGGGCGGCCGTTGCGGCTGGCCGGTGCTGGCTCGCCGTCCAGGCCACCCGGGATCGCGGGCGTCGCCGGGGTGTGCGCCATGCGGTCCTCCTTCGCAAGCCATGGTGTCACGCTCGCCCGGCTTGTCAACTGATTTCGTTGCTATGCATGCTATATGCAACGGATTCACTTGTTCGCGAAACTTTTTTCTGCGAGTGTCGGAGCCAGGCGGCAGCTGGAAGCGTCGAGTGCGCCGGCGCCGTGGCCAGGACACTCGCCCTGAGGAGGCGGACCGTGACAGCGACCGTGCAGCCCGGCGCCAGCGTGGCAGATCTGAAGAACTTCGTGAACGGCGAGTACGTGACGGCCGCGGCGGGCCACACCAGCGAGGTGGTGGACCCCAGCACCGGGGAGGCCTACGCGCTCGCCCCCGTGTCCGGCGCGGAGGATGTGGACGCCGCCCTGCGCAGCGCGGAGGCGGCCCGCGAGGCCTGGCGCGACGCGACACCGGCGCAGCGCAGCCTCGCCCTGCTGAAGATCGCCGATGCGGTCGAGGAGCGGGCCGCCGACCTGGTGCAGGCCGAGTGCCGGAACACCGGGAAGCCGGTCGCCCTGACCCTGGCCGAGGAGCTCCCGCCGTGCGTGGACGAGCTCCGGTTCTTCGCCGGCGCCGCGCGTATCCTGCAGGGCAGCGCGGCGGGCGAGTACATGGCCGGGCACACCTCGATGGTCCGGCGTGAGCCAGTCGGCGTCTGCGCCCAGGTGACGCCCTGGAACTACCCGCTGATGATGGCGATCTGGAAGATCGCGCCGGCCCTGGCCGCCGGCAACACCGTGGTGCTCAAGCCCTCGGACACCACCCCGGTCTCCACGCTGATGCTGGCCGAGATCGCGGCCGCATATCTGCCGCCCGGGGTGCTCAACGTGGTCTGCGGCAACGCGGACACCGGCCGGGCGCTGGTCAGCCACGACATCCCGCAGATGGTGTCGATCACGGGGTCGGTGCGGGCCGGCATCCAGGTGGCCCAGGCCGCGGCGGCCGGGCTCAAGCGGGTCCACCTCGAGCTGGGCGGGAAGGCGCCGGTGGTGGTGTTCGACGACGCGGACGTGGCGCAGGCCGCGGAGGGTATCGCCGGGGCCGGCTACTACAACGCCGGCCAGGACTGCACAGCCGCGACGCGGGTGCTGGCCGGCCCCCGGATCGCCGCCGACCTGACCGCCGCCCTGGCCGAGCAGGCCCGGGGCACCACGGTCGGCGGGCTGGACGTCCCCGGCGCCGACTATGGCCCGCTGAACAACTCCGCGCAGCTGGCCCGGGTGGAGGGCTTCCTCGGCCGCGGCCCGGATCACGCCGAGGTGGTCGCGGGCGGCCACCGGGTGGGGGAGCGGGGCTACTGCTTCGAGCCCACCGTGATCAGCGGGCTGCGCCAGGACGACGAGATGATCCAGGAGGAGATCTTCGGCCCGGTGATCACCGTGCAGCAGTTCGGCGATGAGGACGAGGCGCTCCGCTGGGCCAACGGGGTCCAGTACGGGCTAGCCGCGAGCGTCTGGACCCGGGACCACGGGCGGGCGATGCGGCTGGCCCGGCTGCTGGACTTCGGCGCGGTCTGGATCAACACGCACATCCCCTTCGCGTCCGAGATGCCGCACGGCGGCTTCAAGCATTCCGGGTATGGCAAGGACTTGTCGATGTACGGGTTCGAGGATTACACCCGGATCAAGCACGTGATGAGTTACCTGGGCGAGTGACCCCTGTTACGGGGCTGTAAACCGAATCGGTTGCGATTGAGATTCGTGACGACTGATTCGGTTGATTTTGCACAATCTCTCTGCCAGGATCGGGTCCACTCGCCGCATAGGTACTTTTTGACCTGATATGCGGCTCGCTAACCGGCCGGAGCGCGACGCCGTGCAACCCGCCCGTGCAGAACTGCTGGGAGCGCGTTACCCAGGGACCCGAGACGAGGGATGCTCCTGATATGACCGACACCGGATATGACCGACACTGACCGGTCCGCGCAGGGCGTCCCGGTGGCCGGCCCGGCGGAGCCGCCCGGCCCGCCTGGCGTGCCCGCCATCGGGCTGGACGGGGTGGCCAAGGAATTCCACTCCCGGGGCGAGGTGATCACCGCGGTCCGCGGCATCGACCTGGCCATCCGGGCGGGTGAGTTCTTCTCCATGCTGGGCCCCTCGGGGTGCGGCAAGACCACCACGATGCGGATGATCGCGGGCTTCGAGGAGCCCACCCGCGGCACGGTCCGGCTGGACGGCCGCGACGTCACCGCGGCCCCGCCGAACAAGCGCGACGTGAACATGGTCTTCCAGTCCTACGCGCTGTTCCCGCACATGAGCGTATTCGAGAACGTGGCGTTCGGGCTGCGCCGCAAGAGCGTGCCCAAGGCCCAGATCACCCGCCAGGTCGGCGAGATGCTGGAGATCGTCGATCTCACCGGCCGCGAGCAGCGCCGGCCCCGGGAGCTGTCCGGCGGGCAGCAGCAGCGCGTCGCGCTGGCCCGGGCGCTGGTCAACCACCCCAAGGCCCTGCTGCTGGACGAGCCTCTCGGCGCCCTGGACCTCAAGCTCCGGCAGGCCATGCAGGTCGAGCTCAAGCGGATTCAGCGGGAGGTCGGCATCACGTTCGTCTACGTGACGCACGACCAGAACGAGGCCCTCACGATGTCGGACCGCATCGCGGTGATGAACGACGGCGCGATCGAGCACCTGGGGCCGCCGCGGGAGATCTACGAGCACCCCGCGACGCGCTTCGTTGCGGGATTTATCGGCACGTCGAACCTGCTGACCGGGTCCCTGGCCCGGGTGACCGGCGGCCGGGGTGTCATCGAGGTGAGCCCGGACGAGCAGATCATCGTCCCGGAGGGGCGGTCCGCGCTGGTCGCCGGCCAGGAGGTCGAGCTCACCGTGCGGCCCGAGAAGATCGAGCTCGCGGCCGGGGCGCCCCCGGCCGGAGGCTGCGCGCTGCGCGGCACGGTCACCGAGGTGGTCTACCTGGGCACCTCCACCAGTTTCTCGGTGCGCACCACGACCGGGGCGGACGTCGTCGTCTTCCAGCAGAACTCAGCCTCGGCCGGGACCCCGGCCGGGCGGGGCGACGACGTCTGGCTGACCTGGGATCCACAGCACTCTTACCCGATTGGCTAACCGCCCGCGCCCGGCAGTGCCCCCGCTCGGCCGGCCAGCGCGCGGCGCTGGACAGGAGGTTCCGATGGACCAGCAGCATGGCAGTGACCCGGCCCGTGATCCAGGCCGGCCGGCCCCGACCCGTCCCTGTGGCGGGGCCTGACCCAGTCCCGCCTCTCCCAGCAGGGACTGTCCCGGCGGCAGGTGCTGCGCTCCGCGGGCGCCGGCGCCGGGGCGCTGGGCATCGGCGCGTTCCTGGCCGCCTGCGGGGTCAAGGGGGCCACGACGACCAGCAGCGGGTCCACCGCGGCCAGCGGCAT
>CAVRRQ010000001.1:0-1238634 GCA_963723595.1 uncultured Actinomycetes bacterium | reverse complement strand
GCCAGTCGTGCAGCCGGCGCCCGTCGGTGCCAAAGGGATTGTCCATGGCGTCGCCGGGGCCGGCGATGAAGCCGTCCAGCGACATGGACATGTACAGCACGAGCCTGCCCATCGATGAGTTCCTTCCGTGCCATCGTCATAACGAAGTGAGGTGACATCCAGGCAGACGTGCCGGGCCCGGAAACTCATCGGCCCGCCGACCCAAGGGGTGCATGTGGACTTCGACGACCTGGTCCGCCGGTACCGGCGCGAGCTGCACGTGCACTGCTACCGGATGCTCGGGTCGTTCGACGAAGCAGAAGATCATGTGCAGGAGGTGCTGCTCCGGGCCTGGCGCTCACGGGACAGCTTCCAGGACCGGTCCAGCGCGCGGACCTGGCTGTACCAGATCGCCACCAACGCCTGCCTGGACACGCTGCGCCGGGAGGCCCGCCGGGCGGTGCCGGCGTGGTCCAGCGCGCCAGCTGGTTTGGGGCCGTCGGTCGCTACGATGCCGTGGCTGCAGCCGTACCCGGACGCGCTGCTCGGCGAGATCGCCGACGCCCAGCCCGGCCCGGAGGCGGAGGCGGTGCGCCGGGAGACGACCTCGCTCGCCTTCCTGGCCGCGATCCAGCTGCTGCCACCGCGGCAGCGCGCGGTGCTGATCCTGCGCGAGATGCTGAGCTGGCGGGCCGCCGAGGTGGCCGGGCTGCTCGGCATGAGCGTGCCCGCGGTTAACAGCGCGTTGCAGCGGGCCCGGGCCACCCTGCGCGAGCAGTGGCCGGGTGGCCAGCGGGACTGGGTGCCGGCCGCCGAACCCGATGCTGAGCAGCGCCGTCTGCTGCAGCGCTTCATCGCCGCGCACGAGCAGGCCGACCCGGGAGGCGCTGATCGCCATCCTGGGCGAGGACGTGCGGCTGGCCATCTCCCCGCAGGCCGGCGAGTGGAATGGCGAGGGGGAGGTGGGCGGCGCGCTGCGCGGCGGCATGACCATCCTGGGCCAGTGGCGGGTGCTGCCGATCCGGGCCAACGGGCAGCCCGGCGCGGCCGGTTATCTCCGCCGCCCGGGTGAGACCGCGTTCGTCCCGTTCGTGCTGTCCGTGCTGCGCCTGGAGCAGGGCCGGGTGGCCGAGATCGCCGCCTTCGAGCAGCCATCGATGTTCACCGCGTTCGGGCTGCCCGCCCGCCTGTGAGCACGGTGATCAGGCAGGCGGCGGCCAGCACGGCGGCGGATGCCTGCACCGAGCGGGTCAGGCCGAGGTGCGTGGCGAGCAGCCCGACGCCCGCGGTGACACAGCAGCGCCGCGCTGCCCACGGCCCCGGCGGCGATCAGCCGGGCCGCCTGGGCCCGTTCCGCGCCCCAGGACCTGCACGCGGCCTGCGCCGCCGCCCGCCGCGGTGACCAGGCCGGCCGCCAGCACCGGCCGGTAGCCGGCCGTGTCACTGAGCGGGCCGCAGGCCAGCAGGGCCACCATCACCGCGGCGGCGTAGACCGCGACGAGCAGCGTGACGTCCAGCGCGGAGAGGCGGAACACGTGCTCATAGGCCGCGTACAGCGGGGTGGCCAGGTTGGTCCCGGTGAGCAGCACGACCAGGGCGTAGCCAAGACCGGCGAACCGGATCCGCCCGGGTGCGGCCCGCGCCGCCGGTGGCTGTGGACGGGCCAGCTGTGCGTCGGTCATCTCCGGACACTCTAAGCCGGTTGACATGCAGCCATCTGGCTGCCTAATGTGAAGAACATGCAGCCATCCGGCTGCATGTTCCGGTGAGAACGAGATTCGCGATGGACGAGGTGTTCCGGGCCCTGGCCGACGCCAGCCGGCGCCGGCTGCTGGACAGCCTGAACAGCCGGAATGGCCAGACGCTGCGCGAGCTGTGCGCGGGCCTGGACATGGCCCGGCAGTCGGTCAGCAATCACCTGGCCATCCTGGAGCGCGCCAACCTGGTCAGCACCGTGTGGCGCGGCCGGGAGAAGCTGCACTACCTGAACGCCGCGCCGATCAGCGACATCGCCGACCGCTGGATCAACCGCTACGACCAGCACCGGGTGCAAGCCCTGTCGGACCTGAAGAGAGCCCTGGAGGACACCGCGATGAGCAAGCCCGAGTTCGTCTACACCACCTACATCAGCACCACCCCGGAGCGGCTCTGGCAGGCGCTGACCGACCCGGCGTTCACCCGGCGGTACTGGAACAGCGCGTTCGACACCGACTGGCAGCCCGGGTCAGTGATGACCTGGGACAACCAGGGCGTGCGGATCACCGATCCGGAGCAGGTGGTGCTGGAGGCCGACCCGTACCGGCGGCTGTCCTACACCTGGCACACGTTCACCCCGGAACTGGCCACCGCGATCCACCTCGACGAGGAGACGTTCCGGCAGGCCGCCGCCGAGGCCCGGTCCAAGGTGACGTTCGAGATCGAGCCGGCCGGGCAGCAGGTCAAACTGACCGTGGTGCACGACGGCTTCGAGCCGGGCAGCGTGGTGCTGGAGTCGGTCAGCACCGGCTGGCCGCAGGTGCTCTCCGGGCTCAAGACACTGCTGGAGAGCGGCGTGCCGCTGCCCGCCTGACCCGCGGCCGCCGGGCGGGTGCGGCTAGCCAGGTGTTCCGGCCGGTGCCATGAACACGTACCGGATCCCGGTTTCCTGGTAGCCGGCCCGCCGGAACGCGGCCGCCATCGGCTGGTTGGTGGTGTCGGTGGTGGCGTTGATCCGCGGCTCGCCGCGCGACGCGTGGAACCGGGTGGTCTCGGCGACCAGATCGTCGATGTAGCCGCGGCCGCGCATGGCGGGCAGCACGCCGAGGTAGCCGACCACCGCCCCGTACGGGTTCCGGTTGGGCAGGATCATCCCGGCCAGCTGGCCGTCGGCGGTGTAGGCCAGCCGCCACCAGCCCCGGTCGCCGGGCATGTCCCGGTACAGCGCGAAGTCCTCGCGGGCCTGCCGGTCCGCGCCCCGGGCGGCGATCTCGCGGCGGGTAATGACGTCCAGGCTGCCGGTCGCGATCTGGCGGAACACCACGATGAACGCCTCGTCGTCCGGCTCCGGCCGGAACACCAGCCGGCCGGCGGACCGGGGCAGGCCCGCAGCCGGGGTCCACTCGAACCGGAGCCGCTCCAGTTCCTGGGTCAGCCCGGCCCGGGCGGCCGCCGCACGCCGCCACCGGACGGCCTGGCTGACGTCCGCGCTGGCGCGCCAGGCGTTCGGCAAGCGAAGCTCGTAACGCGGCGGATCCGGCGCCCCAGCGTCGCGGAACGCCTGGTGCCCAGCCTGGAGCAGGGCCGCGGCCAGGTCAGCCCAGTGCGGCACGGAGTCGCTGACGTGCAGGCAGTCCAGGACGTGCGGGTAGCCGCTGGCCGCGGGCCCCCACCAGACCGCCCGGGCCACGATCGCGCCGTCCTGCTCGGCGATCCAGGTCCATTCCGGCCGGTAGTTCCGGGTGGCCAGGTCGCCGCGGTAGCGGTCCGGCGGGACCAGGCTGACCGAGTCAGCCGCCTGGCAGGCCAGCACCCGGCCGAGGTCAGCTTCGGTGCTGGGCCGGATGATCATGCTGTCTCTGGTCGCGGGGCACCGGGTCACAGTAGGCGCGGCCCCCGGCGGGGTCAACGCAATATGGGTAACGCCCCCGGCAAACTGGGCAGCGGCCACCGTGGCCTACGAGATCTCGCTGGACGCGCTGCGCGCACTGGGCTGAGCAGCGGGACGGTTCAGTACCAGGCTTTTACAATCGATACGTGAGGCGGGGGGTTCTGGAACGCGACGCCGAGCTGTCGGCGCTCGCCGAAGCCGTGCGCGCGGCGGGCCGCGGGACCGGGTCCGTCGTGCTGGTCATGGGCGAGGCCGGGATCGGCAAGTCCAGCCTGGTCGAGGCGCTGCGCGCGTACCTGCCCGCCGAAGGCAGGATGATCGTCGGCTACTGCGATGACCTGGCCACGCCGCGTCCGCTCGGCCCGCTGCGCGACCTGGCCGGCAGCGTCGGCGGCGAGCTCAGCCGGGCGGTGCGGGAGGGCAGCGACCGGGACCGCGTGCTCAGCGCGCTGCGCCGCGAGCTGACCTGGCCCGGGCACCCGACCGTGCTCGTCATCGAGGACGTGCACTGGGCCGACGACGCGACGCTCGACGCGCTGCGGTATCTCATCCGGCGGATCGCCGAGCTGCCCGCCGTCCTGGTGCTCACCTACCGTGATGACGAGCTGAGCCGCGGGCACCCGCTATATGGCCTGCTCGGCCTGGCGTCGCGCAGCGACCAGGTACGGCACCTGCCGCTGCGCCGGCTGTCGCCGGACGCGGTGCGCCAGCTGACCGCGGGCAGCCCGGTCAGCGCGGCCGAGCTGTACGCGCTCACCGCCGGGAATCCGTTCTTCGTGAGCGAGCTGCTGGCCTCGGTGCTGGGGGAGCCAGTGCAGGGCGAGCCGGTCCCGCCGACCATCGCCGGCGCGGTGCTGGCCCGGGTGCACCGCCTGGACCCGGCCACCCAGGACGTGCTCGAGCAGTTGGCCGTGCTGCCGTCGGCGGTGGAGCGCTGGCTGCTGGACGCGCTGGTGCCGGCCGCGGAGGCGGTCACCGCGCTGGCCGCGGCCGAGGAACGCGGGCTGCTGACCGTGTCCACCGGGAAGATCTCATTCCGGCACGAGCTGACCCGGCGGGCCATCGCAGGCGCGGTGCCGGCGGCCCGGCTGATGGCTCTCAACCAGCGCGTCCTGGCCGCCCTGATCGAGCATGACGGAGCCGATGTGTCGCGGCTCATCCATCACGCCGCGCAGGCCGGTGACCTGGATGCCATCGTCCAGTACGGGCCAGCCGCCGCGCGGGATGCGGCCCGGGCCGGTGCACACCGGGAAGCCGTCGCCCACTTCGCTCTCGTGCTCCGGAACGACGGCCGGTTCGGCCCGGCGGACCGGGCCGCGCTGCTCGAGGAATACGCGATCGAGTGCTACACGATCGGCGCGGCGGACGGGGCGGTCGAAGCGCAGCGGCGCGCGGTTGAGCTGAACCACTCGGGGGGCGACGCTCGCACGCTCGGTGCCAGCCTGCGCTGGCTGTCCCGGATGTCCTGGTGGGCAGGGGACCGGGGCAGCGCGGAGCAGGCTGGCCGGGAAGCGGTTGAGGTGCTGGAGCAGGCCGGCGACCCGCGGCTGCTCGCGCTCGCGCTGAGCAACGAGTCCCAGCTGCTCATGCTGGCCCAGCGGACCGCCGAGGCCATCGACTACGGCCAGCGCGCTGCCGCGCTGGCCCATGCGGTGCCGGACGCACAGATCCTGTCCCACGCGCTGACCAACGTCGGCACGGCGCAGCTGAACTCGGGCGACCCGGCCGGGCAGGCCACCCTGGACGAGGCGCTGCGCACCGCGCTGGCCGCCGACGACGTGGAGGACGCCAGCCGGGCCTACGCGAACGTGGTCTGGGGCCTGCTCGACTGGTTCCGGCTGGACGACGCCGAGCGCTACCTGACCGCCGCTATCAGGCTGGCTGAGGACGCCGAGTTCCTCGGCTTCCTGAGCTACCTGCACGTGGAGCGGGCCCGGCTGGAGCTGGCCCGGGGCGCCTGGGATGAAGCCGTCCAGGCGGCGGAATACGGCATGGACGCGTTCGCGCCGACCAGATGCGCGGCGCTGACCGTGCTCGGCCGGGTCGCGGTGCGCCGCGGCCAGCCGGACGCCGGGTCGCTGCTCGCCCAGGCCTGGGAGCTGGCCAGGGAGGTCGGCGAGCTGCAGCGGACCGGCCCGGCCGCGGCTGGGCTGGCCGAGGCGGCCTGGCTCGACGGCGACCACGCCAGGGTGCGGGACATCGCCGCTCCGGTATACGCGGAGGCCACCCGGCTGGGCGACCTGCCGCACGAAGCCGAGCTCGGCTACTGGCTGGTCAAGGTGGGCGAATCGGTGGCCGGGCCGTTGTCCGGACACCCGTACGCGCTGCAGGCGGCCGGGCGCTGGCGGGAGGCGGCAGCTGCCTGGGCGGCGGCCGGCTGCCGGTACGAGCAGGCCGCCGCGCTGGCCGAGAGCCCTGAGCCGGATGACCTGCTGGCCGCGCTGGGCACGCTGGACGAACTGGCCGCCACCCCGCTGGCCACCGTGGTCCGCGGCCGGCTGCGCGCGCTGGGCGTGCCGCGCATCCCGCGCGGCCCGCTGGGGGAGACCCGGGCCAACCCAGCGGGCCTGACGCCGCGCCAGGTCGACGTGCTGCGGCTGCTCGGCCAGGGCTACACGAACGCCGAGATCGCCAGCCAGCTCGTGCTGTCCGTGCGCACCGTGGACAGTCACGTCGCGGCGGTGCTGGCCAAGCTGGGCGCGCCGACCCGGCGGGCCGCCGCCACCCGGGCGGCCGAACTCGGCGTCCTGGATGCGGGGGACCGGTAGCCCCGGACGCCATGCCCGCACCCGTCCCAAACCGGCTCGGGCTGATAACAGCAAGAAGCGTGGTCTAGGTAGCGGCCCGTGCCGAGTTCGGTAGTGGCTACCGATCCCCGCGCCGAGCCGCCGGAATACCACTTGGAGTCAGGCAGAAACCGGCTTCGGGAGGTTAAGGACATGGAGATAGACCAGGACAAGCTGATGGAGTTCCTGCACCGGTTCGTGGGGGACCTCGGTGCGACGATGGCGGCCGGCAACGTGCTCGTCGGCGACCGGCTCGGCTTGTACCGCGCGCTCGCCGGGCAGCCGCTGCAGCCGCACGAGCTGGCTGAGCGGACCGGCACCGTCACCCGCTACGTCGACGAGTGGCTGCGCGGCCAGGCGGCCGGCGGCTACGTGGAGTACGACCCACGGACCGGGACATACTCACTTACCCCGGAACAGGCGTTCGCGCTGACCGACCCGGACGGCGCCGTGTACGCGCCCGGCGCGTTCCAGCTGGCGCTGGCTTCGCTGCGCGCCGAGCCGCGGGTCACCGAGGCGTTCCGCACCGGCTCGGGGATCGGCTGGCACGAGCAGGACCCGGAGGTGTTCGCCGGCTGCGAGCGCTTCTTCCGCCCCGGCTACAGCGCGAACCTGGTGTCCAGCTGGCTGCCCGCACTGGACGGCGCCGAGGCCAAGCTCCGGGCGGGCGCCCGGGTGGCGGACATCGGCTGCGGGCTGGGCGCGTCCACCGCGCTGATGGCCCGCGCCTACCCCAATTCGATGTTCACCGGCTCCGATTATCACGAGGAGTCGATCGCCTCGGCGCGCAAGCAGATCGCCGACGCCGGCCTGGGGGACCAGGTGACGTTCGATGTCGCCTCGGCGCAGACGTTCGGCGGCGGTCCGTATGACCTGGTGACCAGCTTCGACTGCCTGCACGACATGGGCGACCCGGCCGGCGCGGCCCAGCACATCCGGGAGCAGCTGGCCCCGGACGGGACCTGGATGGTGGTCGAGCCTGCCGCCGGGAACAGCGTGGCCGAGAACCTCAACCCGGTCGGCCGGGTCTACTACTCGTTCTCCACGTTCCTGTGCGTGCCGAACGCGCTGTCCCAGGACGGTGGCTACTCGCTCGGCGCACAGGCCGGTGAGGCGGCCATCCAGCACCTGGCCAGCGAGGCCGGGTACACCCGGTTCCGCCGCGCCGCCGAGACCCCGTTCAACATCGTCTACGAGGTCCGCCCGTAGCCCGGGGCCCGGGCGGTTGACGCAACCCATCGGTTGCCATAAAGTGGCAACCGATGGGTTGCTATATGTTCGGAGGTCCGGGGCATGGCGTTTCCTGATCGCATCGAGCGGACCGTGCAGATCGGGCGCCCGCCGGACCAGGTATGGGCGGCGCTCACCACGGCTGAGGGCCTGGCCGCCTGGTTCGGCAACGAGGCGACGATTGACCTGCGGCCAGGTGGCTCGGCCCGGATGCGGTGGGCCGGCGGGGAAACGGCCGAGATGCGGGTGGAACGGGTGGAGGAGCCACGGGTATTCGGCTTCACCTGGCACATCTTCGGGCTGCCCGAGGATGATCCGCGCCGTACCTATGTCGAGTTCACCCTCGAACCGTCCGGTTCCGGCACCCGGCTGACCGTGGTCGAATCCGGGTTCGCCCAGCTGCCGGAGGACGCCTACCGCAAGGCGTACGACGGCAACACCCAGGGCTGGGCCAGCGAGCTGGGCGAGCTGGTCGCCTACCTCGATGCCGCCTGACATCGAGGTCATCGCCGGGCACGTGTTCACCGCGCTGGCCGACCCGAGCCGGCGGGCCATCCTGGCCGCGCTGGCCGCCGCGGGCCCGGCCACCGCCACCGACCTGGCCGGCCGCCTGCCCATCACCCGGCAGGCGATCGCCAAGCACCTGGCCCTGCTGGCCGAGGCGGGCCTGGTCACCGCCGAACCGGGGGAGCGGCGCCGGGTCCGGTACCGGCTGCGCTCCGCGCCCATGCAGGTGGCGCAGCAGTTCCTGGCCGCGCTGGCCCGCGACTGGGACGGCCCGCTCAGCGCGCTGCAGGACCATCTCGGCCAGAGTGCTGGGGGGCCCAGCACAGCCGCATGACACCACAACGGGAGGACACCATGACCGAGCTGACGATGCAGACCCCGCCGGTGGTCACCGCGCAGGAGTGGGAAGCGGCGCGCCAGCGGCTGCTGGTCAGGGAGAAAGAGGTGACCCGGGCCCGGGACGCGCTGGCCGCCGAACGCCGCCGGATGCCGTGGCTGCGGGTGGACAAGGAATACGCGTTCGACGGGCCGGACGGCCGGGTGAGCCTGCTCGGCCTGTTCGAGGGCCGCCGCCAGCTGATCGTCTACCGCGCGTTCTTCGAGCCCGGCGTGTACGGCTGGCCCGATCACGCCTGCATCGGCTGTTCCCTGGTCGCCGACCAGGTCGCGCACGTCGCCCACCTGAACGCACGGGACACCACGCTGGCCTTCGTCTCACCGGCACCGCAGCCGGACATCGCCAGGGTGAAGGCACGGATGGGCTGGACCCACCCCTGGTACACGCTGACCGACGAGTTCGACGCCGACTTCGGCGTCCGGGAATGGCACGGCACGAACGCGTTCATCCGCGACGGCGACCAGGTGTACCGCACCTACTTCCTGAACAACCGGGGTGACGAGCCGATGGGCGGCACCTGGGCGTACCTGGACATCACCGCGCTGGGCCGCCAGGAGGAGTGGGAGGACTCGCCGGAAGGCTATCCGCAGACCGCGCCGTACTCGTGGTGGAACTGGCACGACGAATACGGCACGGCCAAGGCGCCGCAGGGGGAGTAGCGGGGCGGGGGAGTAGCCGGGCAGGAGGCTAATCGTCCAGGCTGCCCAAGGTCAGGTTGACCGTCGTCCCGGTCAGCCCGCTGGCCCGGTCCGACGCCACGAAGGCGGCCACGCTGGCCAGCTCGCCGAGCGTCATGACCCGGCCCGGATGGGTGTCGCGGGCCAGGAACTCCTGGAACTGGGCCCAGGTCGCGCCGGATGGCTTGGCGTGTGCCTCGAAGGCTTCCATCATCGTGCGGGTTTCCGGCATGCCGTGCGGCCGGAGCGCCACCACCCGGATGCCGTGCGGCGCGAGCTCGGCCGACAGGTCCCGGGTGAGTGCCTCCTTGGCCGCCTGCGCCGCACCGTAGCCGCCGTTCAGCGCGGTGCCCTTGCGCGCGGGCAGCGCGCTGACCGTCATGATCACTCCCGATTTCCGCGGGATCATGCGCCGCGCGGCCAGCCGTGCGGTCAGGAAGTACGACGTCGTGTAGTCCCTGATCGGCCGGGTGAACTCTGCGGCATCCAGGTCGGCCAGCGGCACACCGAGAATGCCCGCATTCGGGACACCGACCGCGTTGAACGAGATGTCTACCCGGCCCGCCGCGGCGGTCACCGACCGCAGATGCTGGTCGATGGCCTGCTCGTCCAGCGCGTCCACCTCGGCCGCCGTGGCGGATCCGCCCGCGGCCACGATGTCCTTGGCGACCGCTTCGACTGGGGCAACGGTGCGCCCGGTGAGGAACAGGCTGGCGCCGTCGGCCGCGAAGGCGCGGGCGACCGCCCCGCCGATTGCCCCGCCCGCTCCGTAGATCACGGCCACCTTGTCCTGCAGCATCATCGCTGGATCCTTTCCGTACTCACCTGGTCCATTACTGATGCAGACACCACGGCGTGCGGGAACTGGGCGGTCAGGGGCTGGCTCCGGAGCTGGTGCCCGGTCCGCGCAGTTCCGTGAGCAGGCGCTGCAGCCGGGTTACCAGCGGGGGATTCCAGTGCCGGAGTTCGCTGCTCACAACATCGATGGCGGCAGCCAGGGCACGGCGGAGTTCTGCTTCGCTGAGTGAGCGGACGAGCGTCGTCTGCAGGGCTGCGGCCAGGCTGCCGGGCAGCAGGTGGGCGCCCTTGGCGTAGGCGGTGGGCTGGCCCAGCCGCAGGCAGGCCAGCGTGATGGCGTGGTCGCGCAGGCCGCTGATCCAGTGCTCGGCCTGCCACCAGCGGCCGCGCTCGTTCAGACGTAAGCATGCCTGGCGTGGTGCCAGCTGAGCCCGGCGAGCGTGTCCGGGTCAGGCGCCGGGAACGGCTCGAGGGGCCGGGCCTGTCCGAAGACGGTCCGCCACTGCGGGCCGCGCGGGCCGAACTCTTCCTCCGGCGCGAACGTCAGGTCGATCTCGAGCCAGCCGGGCAGCAGGAACACCCGGACCAGCGGTCATCGTCCCCGGTGGCGTGCGAGCCGGTGAACGCGGCACCAGCTATGGCGCCGTCGGCTTCGGCCCGGGTGAGCAGCAGTTCCTGGATGCGGTCCCGTTCCCCAGCCGTGAACACGCTGCGTGTCCCTACCAGCCGTGGGCTTCGTGGCCGGCCACGCTCGCGGCATCGGTCAGGAATCGAGAAGCGCTGGTCACGGGGCCGCAACTAGCCTGAGGGTCATGGACATCACTATCAACGCGACGTTCCTCCCGCACATTGACCCGGATGCCTCCCTGGCCTTCTACCGCGACACCCTCGGCTTCGAGGTCCGCAATAACGTCGGGTACGGCGAGAAGCGCTGGATCACGATTGGCCCGGCCAGCCAGCCGGGTATGTCCATCGTCCTGCATCCGCCCGCGGTTGACCCTGGTATCACCGACGACGAGCGCCGCACCGTCCTGGAGATGATGGCCAAGGGCACCTACGCCATCATCACCTTTGCCACCAAGGATCTCGAGGGCGTCTTCGAGCGGCTGCAGGCCAGCGGGGCCGAGGTCGTCCAGGAGCCGACCGACCAGCCGTACGGGGTCCGCGACTGCGCCATCCGCGATCCGGCGGGCAATTTGATCCGCATCAACCAGCTCCGCTGAGCCACGTCCGCCAGCGCGGCACTTGTCACGGCAAGCGGGGGAGCGGGGCTAGGCGAGCATTCCCGCCAGCATGGCCGCCAGCAGCCGGGCCACCCGCGTTTCGACGTCCACGACCGCGTGGGCGAGCCGGGGGTCGCTCCGGTACAGCGCGGCCACCTCGGGCCCAGGCGTTGCCATCTGCCAGAACCCGCCCGACATCGCGGTCGCGGCCGCGATGAGGTTGACGCCATCGCGCTCGGTCAGCCGGGGCAGCAGGCGCCGCACCACCGTCACGATCGCGTCCACCTCGGCCAGGGTGACCAGCTTGAAGGCGCGCACCGCGTCCAGCGATACGTGCCGCTCCAGATTGAGTGGCGCCTGGGCCAGCAGGTCGCAGAACAGCCCGCGCGCGGCCAGCGTGCTGGCGAAAACCGCGGCCACGCCCGCCGGCGTCGGTGCCGCGAGCTCGTCGAGCCCCGCCCGCAGCGCCGCCGACCACTCACGCCAGCCGTCCGCGGTCAGCCGCAGGAAGATCTCTTCCCGCGTCTCGAAGTAACGCAGCAACGCCGACTTGTGCATGCCGACCGCCTCGCCGATGTCGGTCAGCGTGATCTGCCGGATGCCGCGCTCGGCCCCCAGGGCGCGCGCCGCCGCCAGGATCGCGGACTCGCGCTGCTGCTTGGCCGCGGCGCTGCGCGCCCGCTGAAAATCCAGTGCCGCCATGAGCCCAACCTAACACGACGGAGTTGCGTTATTAGTGAAACGGTGTTGTACTAACTGGCATGAAGCAAGTCTGGTTCGTCACCGGTTCCTCGCGCGGCTTCGGCCGCGCCCTCGTCCGTGCCGCGCTCGAAGCGGGCGACCTCGTCGCCGCGACCGCGCGCCGCCCGGAGCAGCTCGCCGATCTCAGCGCGGAGTACGGCGACAGCATCCATCCGATCGCCCTCGATGTCACCGACCAGGCCGCCGCCGCAGCGGCCATCGCCGAGGCCCGCGGCCGCTTCGGCCGCCTGGACGTGATCGTCAACAACGCTGGCTATGCCAACGTGTCGCCCATCGAGACCACCACCGACGCTGACTTCCGCGCCCAGTTCGAAACCAACTTCTGGGGTGTCTACAACATTTCCAAGGCGGCCATCCCGGTGCTCCGCGAGCAGGGCGGCGGCCTCATCATGCAGTTCTCCTCGGTCGGGGACGCGTCGGCGGCTCACCCGGCATCGCTTCCTACCAGGCGGCCAAGTTCGCCATCGACGGCTTCAGCCGGGTGCTGCAGGCCGAGACCGCACCGTTCGGCGTCCGGGTGGTCGTCGTCGAGCCAAGTGGGTTCCGGACCGACTGGGCAGGCTCCTCGATGATCATCCGCGACATCCCGGAGGCCTACGCGGGCACCGTCGGAGCGGTCAACACGGCCATGCGCCGCAGCACCGAGGGTCCCGCGGGCGACCCGGTCCGCGCGGCCGGGATTCTCGTCTAGGTGGCCAAGCGCCGCGACATCCCGTACCACCTGCCACTCGGCGTGACCGCGGCCGAATGGTCGATCCGCCTCGACGAGCAGCTCCTGGCCGAGGACCGCAAATGGCGCGCGGTCAGCCGCTCCGCCGACTTCGCCGAGCCCTACCCGGCCGAGTTCCCGCCCGACGCGGGGGAGTGAACGAGCGGGCTATAGCCAGGTGGTGGACAGCCAGATGGCGGCGCCGGCCAGCGCGAGCAGCACGATGTTCAGCCAGATCACCGCGGCTTCGCCCCGGCTGAGGTGCAGCGATATGCCACCCACCTGGATCAGCGCGAGCCCGGCCGCCGCGGCCAGGGCGAGGGCCGCCGCGATGCCGGTCAGCGGCGGCAGGATCAGTCCCAGCGCGCCGAGCACCTCCAGCACGCCGATGGTCCGGACCAGCCGCAGCGGCACGCTGTCCACCCAGCCCATCATCGGCCGCAGCTGGTCCTTGGACCGCGCGACCTTGATGCCACCCGCGTACAGGTAGAACACCGCCAGCAACCCGGCGACGATCCAGTAGGCCACCCGCATGACAGCACATCCCTATAGTTACGAAAGTAAGTGGCGTCATTGTGCGGCACAGCCGGAGGGCTTACAAAAGGCACACGCGTGTGCGTAGCTAACAGCGAGGTGGCCGTGGCCAACTACGAGGATGTGTGCCTGATCCGGGGGGACCAGGGCCGGGCCATCCGCGCGCTGCTCGACCGCATCGCCGATAAGTGGGCCCTGCTGATTATCGCGACCCTGCACAATCAGCGGCTGAGATTCACCGAGCTGCAGCAGCGCATCCCCGGCATCTCCCAGCGCATGCTCACCCTCACGCTGCGCAAGCTCGAACGCGACGGGCTGGTGATCCGCACCGCCCACGCCGAGGTACCGCCGCGCGTGGAGTACGAGCCCAGCGAACTCGCCGCCACCCTGATCCCGCACGCGGTCGCCCTGGCCAGCTGGGCCATCGATCACAACCCGGACATCGACGCTCATCGTGCGGCGTACGACGAGCGGGAGCGGTGAGGGTGCTGCCGGGCGAATCTGTGGCTTGGGCGGCGCTCAGCTACCGGCGCACCGTTTGCTGGCGTGCACCAGGCCCATCCGGAGGCGTATGTCGCCGTACGGGTTCGTGTCGTTGAGATACACGGCGGTGCCAGTCGGCAGGGCCGAGGGGCGGATCATCAGGCCGGCGGGGGGATCCAGGTAATCGGACGGGAAGACCTTGTTCAGCAGGGCCCGGCTGGCCGGGTAGACCTGGCACGACGACGGGTACTGGTGGGTGGCGTGGAAGGTCACGACGGCCGGGACGCCATCCGCGCGCAGCTCGCGCTGCAGTCCAGCCGGGTTGTACAGCTCGCGGATGGTGACCGCGACATCGCCGTCGGGCCGCCTGACTACCGTCCAGGCTGCCAGGCGAACGCCGGGCTGACTGGTTGCCGGATGACTGGCGGGCAGCACAGTCACGGCGATCACCGCGGCGGCCGCCGCAGCCAGCGCCGCTGCCAGGGTGGAGATCCGGCGCCGGGCGCGCACCGTGCGGCCGCGGCTCAGGATCTGGTCTACCGGGGTCGCCGTATGGACATCGGCGACGGACTCCCGTACCGCCGTGATCAGCTCGCCGTCATTCATCATCATGAGCTCTCCTGCTGCCTTCTGGCATGAGGTCCTCGCGCAGGGCGGCGATGGCCCGGCCCAGGTGGGCCATGACGGTGCCGGGCGCGATGCCGAGCACCTCCGCGGTGCGGCCGGTATCCAGGTCAAGGACCAGCCGCAGCGCGACCACCTGCCGCTGCCGGGCGGGCAGCCGCATCAGGGCCGCCATGATCCGGGGATCGACAGCGCCGCCAGCGGCCGCGCCCGCCGCTGGCGGGTCCGCGACCGTGCCAGGGTCTGAAACTGATATCTCCCGGTGGCGGCGCCGCCACCGGGAGATGTTCGCGTTCAGCGCGGTACGGACCACCCACGCCGCCGGTGCCGGATGCCTGCTGACCGTGCGCCACGATGCCCAGGCCCGGGCGAAGGCCTCGTTAACCAGATCCTGTGCCGTGTCCAGATCACCGACGCTGACCAGGACGGCGCGCAGGCACTCATCGGCCGACCCTCGGTAGAACTCCGCGAAGTCCGGTGGTGGGGTTCCCACATCTCTACAACGCACAGCTCCCGCAATCCCATTACCTGGCTCGTGTGAAAGCCCAACGCGGGGTCGCCGTTGACTCCCCTTCTCGCACATGCTAATTTTTCTTTGCATGTGCTAGAAGGGGAGCTGTGACAACCTCCGACATGACCGGCGATGAGCTGCTGCAAGTGCTCGCGACCCTGGCCAACCCACATCGGCTCCGGGTCGTCGCCGCCCTGGCAGCAGAGCGCAACTATGTGAGCCAGCTGGCCCGCGAACTGGACATCAGCCGCGCACTGCTCCAGGTTCACTTGCGGAAGCTGCAAGCCGCAGGGCTGGTATCAGCCGACATCGAAGTATCAGAGGACGGGAAGGCAATGAAGTTCTACGAAGTGACGCCCTTCGCGCTGCAGCTCACGCCACAGACGATCATGGCGGCGGTGCGGACACTGGACGCGAGCAATGATCTTGACGCGGGGGTGCGGCGATGAGTTTCAGTGCGAATGACGTCCTGGCGCTGGTCGCCATATTGGCGGTCGCGATCGTGATCTCAGTCTGGGTGGCAGCCCGGCACCTGAGCGCCTCACGGCAAGCCAGAGCCCAGCTGACCAGCGGTACGGAATACCGCGCCCTGGCCGACGAGTTCCGGCGGCTCAGCGACATGGCGATCACCGCTCAGGAACACGTTGACCTCAGGCTCACCGACATCAGCGTGCAGGTTGACTCGCTGCGGGGCCAGCTGGACCAGATGCAGCGGATCCTGAAGGAAGTCGAATAGGCAGGCAGCACCGGTGAGGGCTGCCGCATGTGTCACCAGCTGATGTCACCGGCCGCGCTGTTCAGGAGCCGCCACACCCCCGTGTCGCCGAGGAATTTGAAGCGCCGCCGCATGTCCGCGGCTGCGGCGGCTGCGTCCGGGAACGATGCGAGATAGGCGCGGATGCTGCCGTACTGGTCGAGGATGGCGAGGACTCCCCGCGCGTTTCCCACTGTCGCCCGGATCTTCGCCTTGTTGCGGATCACGCGGCTGTCATTTTCTACTGCCGCGATCTCGGCGGGCGGCATCGCGGCGACCTGCGCTGGGTCGAAGCCGTGGAACGCCTCCCGGATGCCGTCCCACTTGGCCTCGACGACGCGCCAGCTGATCCCGGCCTCGAAAACCGAGCGGGTCAGGTGCCCGAGGAAGAACGCGGGATCATCCGGTGCGTGGTCGCGGAACTTCTCGAATGGCGCGGCCAGCTCGCGCGCCCGCGTCCGCCGCGCCGCCTGATCGGCCGCGGCCGTGTCCCCGGACTTTATCCGCGCGACGAGCGCCGTCGCCTCGTCGTGAGTGAGGATGTTGATCCACAGTGGGCTGTCGGAGTCCTGCAGCCGGCTGTCGTCGGTGCCACCCAGGTCGAACGGGTCGAATCCGGCGTCCCGGATCAACTGGGCGGCGACCGGCTTGGCTTCCTCATCGCCGGACAGGAACATGACCCAAGGCGGCGTGCGGTGGTTGTCGTCCGCCATGATGCTCGCCGAGAGCGAGTTGAAGGCACGCACCCAGCGCGCCCGCGGGAACGCGTCGGCCAGCGACCGCAGTGTCACCTGTTCCTGCCCGAAAGAATTGGCCGCGTCGACCACGACGCGGCCATCCAGCGGGCCGGCGGCCTGCAGCGCGTCTGTCACGGCGGGGCCCGGGACGGCCACGAGCACCACTTCGGCGCCGGCCACGGCGGCGGCGACGGAGGCCGCGTGTGCGCGCTCCCCAAGTTCCGCGGCTAGCGCCTGCGGGCGGGCGGCGCTCCGCGCCGCGAACGTGACGTCGTGGCCGGCGGCGTGCCAGAGCTTTCCTACCGTGGAGCCGACGCGGCCAGCTCCGAGAACCGCGATCTTCATTCGTTCCTCCACCCTTGTCTGTGACAGAACAACACGCACCGCCTTAGGCGTCGAACATCGCGAAGAGGGTGTTGAGACCTTCCGCCAGGAGGGGGTGCGTGAAGATTGCGCCTGCCATGGCGGTGTACGTGAGCTTGCCCAGCATGGCGACCTGGATCATGGTCATGATCTCGCCGCCTTCACTGCCGAGGACCGCGCAGCCCAGGATCTGCCCGCTGTCCGCGTCGATCACGGCCTTCATGAAGCCGCGCGTCTCTCCGGTCTCCAGGGCCCGGATGACGGCGTTCATCGGGAGCTTCGCCACCTGGATCGTGCGTCCTTGCGCCTTGGCCTCACGTTCGGTCAGGCCGACGCGGCCAAGTTGCGGGTCGATGAACACGGTGTAGGGGACTAGGCGGTCCCGCGTGCTTGCCTTCTCGTGCCTGATGAGGTTGGCGTGCAGGATGCGGTAGTCGTCGTAGGAAAGGTGGGTGAAGCCCGGGCCGCCTTTGACGTCCCCCATCGCGTAGACGCCGGGGACACTGGTCTCCAGGTACTCGTCGACCTCGATGAAGCCGCGGTCGCTGAGGCGGATGCCGGCCGCCTCCGGGGTGAGCGCCTCCGTGTTCGGGATCCGGCCGGTGGCCGATAGCAGGTGCGAGCCGTCGAGCTGCCGCTCACCATCCTCGGTGTGCACGGTCAGCCGCAGGCGGCCGCCGTCGGCCGGCTCCACCGCGACCGGCGTTGACGAGGCCAGCACGGTGATCCCGTCATCGCGCAAGATAGCGGCGACCTCGTCCGAGACGTCTTCGTCCTCGATCATCATCAGGCGCGCGGCGGTTTGGACGATGGTGACCTCGCTGCCGAACCGGCGGAACATCTGCCCAAACTCCAGCCCGATGTAACCGCCGCCCAGGATGATCAGGTGCTCGGGAAGTTCGTCCAGCTCCATGATCGACGTTGAATCGAGGACCGGCACGCCGCCCGCTCCGGTGATCGCTAGCGGCTTGGGCCGGGTGCCCGCGTCGATGACGATTACTGGCGCGCTGATCTGCCGCGTCCCGCTGTCCGGCACCGCGATCTGGACCGTCTTCGGCCCGGTGAAATGGGCCTCGCCTTCGATGAGGTCAAGCCCGTCCTGCGCCAGTTGGCTCGCGTAGTTCTCCCGTGCACCGGCCACCATGGCCCGCTTGCGCTCGCGCACCGCGGCCAGGTCCACCGATACCGGGCCAGTGCGCACGCCGTACTCCGCGCCGCGGCGTGCCTGATAGGCGAGGTGCGCGCTGGCGACCATCGTCTTGGTCGGGGTGCACCCCCGGTTGACGCAGACGCCGCCAAGCTGGTCACGCTCGACGAGCGCCACCCGCTGGCCCGCCTTCGCCAGTTCGGCGGGCAGGAACCGGCCGCCCTGACTGGTCCCTATCACGATCGCGTCGTAAAGCTCATCGGCCATCGCGTCTTCTCCCCATGTCCTGGTGAGTGCGTTGGCGCAGACCCCGTCCTAGTGCGATCGTAGCTAGGCGGCTAGTTGATCTTCACCGGCCCAGGCCGATACAAGCCCGGAGACAGGCCAGAAAGGATGTCTCACTGTTTCTGGTCCGTGCAGGTCAGGCCTGCATCATCAGCGAGACCCGGCAGCGAGCAGGCTGCGCAACTTGGTGATCCGGAAGCTCGCCGGTTGGCTGGTGGGCGAGTAGTTGCGTTGCGGGCCGAGCCAGATCGAGAGCTGGCCCAGGCCGGACAGGATGGCCGAGCGCCGTATCTGGTCACGGTGGCCACCGGGGAGCGGGCCAGCCTCGGCGTAGCCGGCCAGGAAGTCTTCGAAGAGGGGCTGTGGGCGGGTCTCACGGTCGTGGAGCAGGAAGTGGCCGACGTCGAAGAAGGGGTCGACGCCCCGTGCTTCCCCGAAGTCGATGATGCCGGTGTACTGGCCGTGGCGGTCGAGCCAGATGTGGGTTACGTCGAGGTCGCCGAGACACTAAGCCCTGACTCTGTCTCAGCCATCATGTCGTTTCCGGGCAGACCTCAAGTGAGCGCGCTATGCCGGTGTTGGCGATCATGGCGCCGGCTCGCCGAAGAGTTCTTCGCCGTCGGTTTGGCCGAGGAGGAAGCGAACCGGTGCAGGTCGGCGCAGAGGGTGGCGGTGTCGTAGGCGGGGTGGCCGACGAAGACGGCGAAGCTGTCGGCGAGGGTCTGGCTGCCCGATAGGCAGCTGGCGAGGAAGGTGAGCGTCTCGGCGAGCTCGGCCGCGTCGCCCATATCGAAGGTGATCTGGGGCATGGTGGTCAGCTCCGTTCGGTCTCGGCGCGCTGGATGAGCTCGTCGAACAGCGCGGCTCGGCCGGTTTGCCTGTGGTCGCGGGCGTGATCGCGCTGGCGGACCAGGACAAGAGGAACTGTGTGGTGGTGCGGAAGTAGGCGCAGGTCTCGCAGGCCGATTCCATGCGGCAGTCCAGCTCGGCGGGGCGGGTGCACAGCCCGTTGCCAAGCATCCGGGCGTGGGTTTTGCGGCGCAGCCGGGCCATGCCGGTGGTCTCGTAGTCGGCCGACAGCGTCGGCGGCTGCCCATAGAAGGCATCAATCTTGGCGCTGACCGCGGCGTATTCGTCGGCCACGACCCGGTTGGCAATGCGTACTGGTAACTGCTGGTATTGCATGTTGCGGATTAGGTCCACGTGACCGGCAGGTGCCTGCGGCGCCTGGGCGGTCGCCCCGCTGGCCAGCGAGTGGATCTACCAGGCCGCGCTGGCTATCCGCGCCGCCATGCTCATCGATCAGGTCGCCCAGTTCCCATCTACAGCGAGGCCTACCTCGCCGCGCCGGGACAGCTCGCCCGGCAAGGCGGCCGCGATTGATCCACGAAGCTGCGTGGGGTCTCATCCTGGGGCCCGCGGGCTGGCGCTCATTCGGCGCTGGTGTGCTTTCCCGCGCGCCAGAGTTCAACTAGGTACGCTTCCTGCGCCGGCTTGAGCTTGGGCTGCTTGCCGCGCAGCCGGCCTTTGGCCCTGGCGGCCTCCATGCCCTCCCGGTGGCATCCTGATCAGGTCGGACTCGAATTCGGCGATCATCGCGAACGGTGTCCCGCTGGGGGTTCGGCTATCGGGACCACCGGCGATATACCCGGCAGATCTTTGGCTCGTTACGGAACACGGGCACGGCCACGCCGGCGACGAGGGCGATGGCGAGCACCACGCCATCAGTTATACCAAGCGCCGACCAGCCACAGAGGAAGCCCGTCGCTGCCACCGCCATCAGGATGCCCATCTTGCGCGCCAGCTGGCCTCGCCCGGGGCTGCCAGTCATGTCCATCTCCCCTTTCGCATGCGGCCAGGTGCGGGTGTAACCCCGAAGATCCGCCCGTGCGGGCGGACGGGTGTTTAGCCGGCCAGGCCGGACCCAGCGGTGTTTGACGATGACGCGAGCGCCGCGCGCAGGAGACGGCGGCGTGCGGCGCTCGGGGTGAGCTCGTAGGCCCCGGCGACTGCGGCCATACCGATAATGCCGAGTGTGACGGCGCGGAGCCGCTCCTCGGCGTCGCGCTGGTCGATGGACCGCCACGTGCTTGGCCCGAGCGCGCCGATGCCGGCGGAGATGTTCAGCCCGGCCCAGACGACGTTTGCCGCCGGGGACGAGTTCACCCCGCCCAGAGGGGTCATGCACCGCTTCCCGGCGAATCCCATGATCGTGTGTGGAATGGCGTTGAGCAGCAACGCGCCGGCCAGAGCATCACGTCCACGCATGGTCGCCGCCTCTGCTAAATGACTGATGTACATTTAACTGAGAGGAACAATATATGGACAGTGCTCATTTGGCAAGACGCCGCCGTGGCGCCCCGCCGGCCGGACAGCGCCTGACTCGCGACGCCGTGATCACCCGGGCCATGCAGATGATCGCCCAGAACGGTCTTGCCGCGTTCAGCCTGCGTGGCCTGGCCGACGCGCTGGGGGTCGCCCCCAACGCTCTGTACAACCACATCCGCAACCGCGACGATCTGCTCGACGCGGTCACCGAACGGTTCGTGGCGAGCATCCGGGTCCCGGCCGGCCAGCAGCCCTGGCCCGACTGGGTTCGCGCCGTGGCGGCCGGGCTGCGGTCACAGCTGATCGAGCATCCGGGGCTGACGGAGTTGATGCTGGCCCGCGCCGGCACAACGGCAACCGGACCGAGCGTCCTCGCCCGATTCCTCGACCGGCTGGTATCCGCAGGTCTGGACCGAGCCTTGGCGCATGTAGCCTGGCACGCCCTGCTCTCGGTCGTTGTCGGGTCGGTCGCCCAAGAACGAGCCCGCAACGCGGACCAAGACGCGATCTTCGAAGCAGTTCTCGACGTCGCCATGACCGGGCTGCTTGCCGCGGCTCAGAAACCGCCGACACCGCGGGCGATCGCCCTGCTTGACGCCCATGCGCCGGCCCGCAACGCGTCAGTGGAGACAGTTGCCCCGACATCACCGCGGACTGCTCCCGGCCAGGACCCGGTCAGGGATCGTTGAGCGGGTATCGGGCAGCGGTCGTCGGATCGCATGCGCTGCCTGCTCGGGCGCGGGCCGGGTCAGGTCGTGGGTGTGAAGCGCCGGTGCTGGTCGATGGGGCTCATGAGACCGACGTCGTTGCCGGCCGGGTCGCGAACAACGGCGTAGCGGGCGCCGAAGAAGGCGTCGTAGGGCTTTTGGACGGCTGGCGTAGCCCGCAACGGTCAGCGCTCGGTAGCGCTCGTCGACCTCTTCCCGGGACGACAGTGAGAAGCCGAGGACCACCGGGCGGCCCTCGGCGTCGGGCGAGCGCCACCCCCCGTGCCAGATCCTGGCCATGGCCAGGTTGTCGAGCTCGAAGATCGCACCCTCTCCATTGTCGAGCGCGACATGGCGGGCGCCGCTGCCTGGTGGCCACTCGCCACCGTCGAAGCGGACCGCCATGCCGAGCGCCTGGTAGAAGGCCAGCGCGGCGTCCATGTCCTCGACCATGAGGTTCAGCTGGTTGAACCGAGGTCCCTCCTCGCTCATCTCGGTTCTCCGGTCGGGTCGGGGCTTAGCGGCCGGTGCTCCCCGGAGGGCCCCGGGGTGAGGTGGAGAAGCCGGGCCGGTCGATCGACCTCCAGCCGGTGCCAGAGCCCCCGGCGGCACGATGATGGCATCGCCGGGGCGGAGCGCGTGGCGCTGGTCACGACCCGGCGCCTCGATCATCACCGTAACCTCCCCAGACACCAGGTAGATGAGCTCGTCGCCGTCGGGGTGGCGCTCACCGAGATGGGGCGGTGGGCGCTCGAGGCTGGTCAGGGCCAGCACGTGGCCGTCGAACCGCGGTGGCGGTCCGGGCAGCCGGGGAGCGAAGCGCACGGCACCGTTTCTTGCAACCTCGGCCACAACGCCGTCGAAGGCCAGCGCCGTGGCGTTGTCGTGCTCGGGCAAAGGAGCAGCGGTTCGTTCGTTCACCTTGGCCACGCTAGGGAGCAGCGCCGGGGCTGTCTTGGACGAATGTCACGGATCGGGAGTGTCGCCCGAGGTGAGCTCGCCGGCCAGCTCAGCGGGGGTGCAGCCGGCCAGGACGCCCACGTCGCGGCTCAGGTGCGCCTGGTCGTAGTAACCGGCCCGGGTGGCGACCTCAGCGAGCGAGGACGAGCCCTGGGCCAGAAGCCGGCGGGCTCCCTCGAAGCGAACGACTCGGGCGAAGCGCTTGGCTGAGATCCCGATCTGCTCGGAGAAGCGACGAGAGGCGAGCCGAGTCCGGCTCCATCCGATCTCGGCAGCCAGGTCAGCGACGCGTACCGAGGGCTGGGCGCGGAGCGTCCCCCATACCCGGACCACCTCTGGAGAGAGGATCGGGGCAGCACCGAGACGCTCGACAAGGGCCGCCTCTACCAGCGCCATGCGCCGACTCGGCGTCGACACGCCCGACAGCTGGTCCATCAGAGCCTCGGCGCCATGGCCGAGCACCTCGTCGAGGCCGAGGCAGCGGTTCGCCAGCTCGGCTCCCGGTAGGCCGAGGAGCCGGGAAACACCGAGCGCGCTCAGGTGGACCCCGATCCCTTCTTGGGATCCCGCGTGTCCGGTACGAGCCGGCCGGTCTTGCACTCCGGCGAGGAATGCCGAGAACGACCACGAGTCCACTCCGATACTCACCTCCAGGGGCGTACCCAAGGTCACGAACAGCGCGGCACCGCTCGTGGCGACCTGACGGCGTGACACCGGTCCTGGCCAGGCTTCGCTGTACCAGCTCAGCGCGTTTACACACCCCGCCAGGCGAGGCGCAGGGGCGGTCAGCCCCATGCGCCAACTGCCCCCGGCTCCCGCGCTCCAAGTGCTCGGGTCAGCGATGAGCATGCACCCAGTCTCGCAGTCCCACAATTGGATCGCTTATCGGTGCAGCCGAGCGCCCTTGACGACCTTGTCAACGACATTCTTTGGGCCGTGCAACCCGATCCCAACCAGATCGAGGTCGTCTGAGGACACGGCGCGTACCACGGCACGGTTGTCGGCGTCATGACCGGTCGTGAACATGTCCCGGGTGTAAACGGCGAGCGGCAACCCGCGCTGCGTCGCCCTACCGCGAGCAGCCTGCAGTGGAAGCGTCATGACAATGTCAGCGGGGAGAGCGCGGCGGGTGGCAGCGCGTCGGAGCAGCATACTCAGCGATGCGGGTGCATCTGCTCGGTTGCTCGGTCTTGGTCTCAGCCAGCGTGGTTTGGCCTGGGCTCAGGCCGATCGCAGTGTCTGCCTGGTCATTGGCCCGGTTGGCAGGGAACGTTGCGCGGAGGAGCCGCCACCCACACCACACAAACGCGAACGAGGCGGCTAGCACTCCAGCTCGGTCAAGGCGGACGGGTCCTGAGGGCACCGACACCAGCGGGGCCATGATGATAGCCGCGGCCGAGCCGATCATGATGACCAGCCCGGCCCAGCGTGGGTAGACACCCGCCCGGAACGTGGCGAACCCGAAGCTGACGAAGCCGACCACAACGACAAGGTAGGACAGGGTGAAGTAGGCCAGGAACCCGCCACCCAGATTCTGCTCCAGCCCTCCTTGGAGCAGGAAGCGAGTCGCATCGTGACCTGCCAGCACCGGCCCGGCGAAGGCAAGCATGGCCTCGGTGCTGACCTCAAGGATGGCAAGCCCGAAGAAGCTGAGGACAAAGCCCGCAAGGCCGAGCCGGCCGGCTCGCCTGGCCTGAAATGCGTACAGGCCCGGCAGCCCGATGAGGAAGATCAGGCTCCCGGACAGCTTGGCCAGGTCATTGACCGGCACCAGCGGGTCGAGGTAAAGGCCGGCCCCACTTCCCCGTGAATACAGAAAGGAGGCGATCCCGTCGATCGTCATGCCGATCATCACTGCCAGGCCGCTCAGCCGGTACAGGGTCACCGTCCGCATTGAATTCCCTCCTCACCTGCAGCTGCAGCGGGCGGAGCGTCAGGCTCTGCCCTCGCACCTGCCCACGGTCGTCGTCTAGATCCGGTTGCGGTCTGATAGAAACGGAAGATTGCATTCTGCTGGCATGATCGGTGGCTCACCTCGGGGATAGGCGGCCGGAGCAGCGTGGGGAATGAGGAGGCCCGCTGCGGGGTGCTCCAGTGCTACCACCGGCTAGGCCGGAACCAGCTCCACCAGCTGGGTGGCTTCTCCCCGTCCGCGGGCGTGCGCACGTACACGTCGCCGAGCAGCCCGTGGGCCCGGACCCGGATCAGGGGGGTGCCCGGCCGCCGGGGGACGGGCGCGAGCCGCAGCTCACGGTCGCCGAGCACGTCGAACCCGGTCAGTTCGACCTCGACCCCTTCGGGTACGTCCACGGTCAGGTTGCCGAACAGCGTGACGGCGGAGATGTTGACCACGTCGTCGTGGACGGTTACCTCCCGCAGGTCGAGATGGAGGTCGCCGAACAGCGCGCGGGCGCGGAGCGCGCCCGGCAGCCGCCACCGGCCTGCCTGCCGCCGGTGACCGAAGAACGTAACGATGGAGGAGACCGTGCGCGCCGGTCCGGCGGGCGGCGCGGCCTTGAGCCCGGCCGTGGCGGCATCTAGCTGGTGCCGGGTTTTTGCGGTCAGTGCCGTGCCCACCCGCTCGCTGAACTCATTGAGAGGCAGCCGCCCGTCTCCGGCCGCATACTGCAGCATCTGGACCGCGTCTTCCCTGTCCGCCTGCGTGACAGGCAGCACGTTGTTGCCCTGTCCGGGCCCGGTCCCCGCGTGCGTGATCATGCCCACCAGCGCAGCATGGGCGTATGCAGCCGCGGTGGATGTGCGGTGCAAGGCAGATGGATTCCGCCGGCCGTAAACCGCCCGGCCTCCCCGTCCCGGTCCCGCCGCCGGCGGACATCCACTGGCGCAGGCGATCCACGCCGTTCCCTGCGGCTGGCCTCACTGTCGTCCGGCCCGGCGGTGTAGCCGCCGGGCGACATCGACCCTTGTGCGATCGCTGTGCTCATCTCGGCTGCCTTTCTCTAGCTGTTCCATCTCATGAGGTTGTTTACAGCAGATCGAACAACGTGGGCTCGTAGCCGAGTCCTTCTATCCGGGGCGTAGCGAAGTTCCCCGACTGCGGTGCAAGGCGGTACGTCGTGATCGGCACCCGACTGGCCGGAGGCTTGTTCCCCAGGCCGCTGTGGGGCCGCTCGTGGTTGTACGTGTTGAGGAAATCCGCGAGCGCGGCGGTGCGCTCTTCGTCGCTGGCATAGGGACGGACGTAGAGCCACTCGACCTTCATCGTCAGGTTGAACCTCTCCACCTTCCCATTCGTGCGCGGGGTGTGTGGGCGGGTGAACTTGTGCGCCGTCCCGGTGTGCGTCAGGGAGTCGTTGAAGACCTTCGAGCGGTATGCTGGTCCGTCTGTCAGGCAGCACTTGATGGTCGTGACGCCGTGCTCGCGGTAGAACAGCACACTCCTGAGCCAGAACCCCGCAGCGGTGGAGGCTCGCTCGTCGGGGTGGACTTCGGCGTAGGCCATGCGGCTGTGGTCATCGACAGCCGCATGGATGTAGACGTACCCAGGTCGGTGGTTCGCGACCCGTTGCGAGGCTCGCGTCTCGTCGGTGCCACGTCCGTGGATGGCCCAGCCGCCACCGTCAGGGATGCGACCAACCTTCTTCACGTCGACGTGGAGCATCTCGCCAGGTGCGGGGTGCTCGTACCGACGTGGCTCGCGCTTGGACTCGCCAGTGGGCATGTCCAGGTCGCGGAGTCGGGAGATGCCGTGACGCATCAGGATGCGGTGTACGGTCGCGGGCGCGATGGTGATCGACCCGTCGCCGACCGTGGCCAGGTGTCCGGCGATCCGGTCGGGACCCACTTCTCAGCCACGCGCAACTGGATCACCATCTCTTCGATGTCGTCGGGCGTGCGTGTCGGCTGGCGCTCTGGTCGCGAGGTTCGGTCGAGCAGACCGACCTCACCGTGGGCGAGCCACCGCTTGTACCACTTGGTCAGAGCGGTGCGACTGACGCCGCCTTCGTCGGCAACGTGGGCGAGTGGGCGTCCGGCGTCGATGCGTTCGCACAGGCGCTGACGGCCCTCCGGGGTGAGCGGAGCGTTCGGGTGGGCAGACATAGCTTTGCGCGCACGACGTGCAGCACCTCAGTGGTGCCAACGTGGTGCGTCATGCGTGCCTCCTCGACCCGTGTCCGCGCTGCCATCTGTCGCGGGCCGAGGATGATGCCTTACGCCACCGACACTTTCTGACTGCGGTGGAGTCGGACCCGGCATTTGCCTGAGCAGAACCGCCGACGGCGCCCCGTCTCGGGCTGCTCGATCTCGGTCCCTCAACCGGGTGCTTCGCACCGCGTTTCGTTACCGATTACGACCACGGTCGGGGACGTTTCGTTACAGGCTTCCGGGTCGGTGAAGCGCCGGGTGTCACCGATGCCCCAGAGCATCCCAGGGATGTTCGTCTGGTGGTGATCGGTCCGCGTAGGCGACGCTGTGCCCGAGTGCGAGGACTACCTGCGAGCCGGATCGCGCACCGATCAGTTTCGTGCGCTGAACCGGTCTAAACTTCCGAGACCGGCTGACGGAAGGCATGGCGCGATGCGGAAACTGATCTACGGCATGAACCTGACACTGGATGGCTACGTCGCCGCGCCCGGCGACGACCTCGGGTGGAGCGGGCCGAGCGACGAGCTGTTTCAGTGGTGGCTCGATCAGGAGCGGGCGATCGGCCTGTTGCTGTATGGGCGCAAGCTGTGGGAGGCCATGAGTTCCTACTGGCCGACCGGCGACCAGCAGCCCAATGCCACCCCGGCGCAGATCGAGTTCGCGCGGAACTGGCGGGACACGCCGAAGGTGGTGTTCTCCTCGACGATGGAGAAGGTCGACTGGAACACCCGCCTGGTCACCGGCGACGCGGTCGCGGAGATCACCCGGCTCAAGGCTGAGGACGGCGAGCCGATGAGGGTCGGTGGTGCAACGCTCGCCGGGGCGGCCATGCGGGCCGGGCTGATCGACGAGTACACGATCGTGACCCATCCGGTCCTGGTGGGCGGCGGCACGCCGTTCTTCACCGCGCTGGATAGCTGGGTGAACCTGAACCTGGTGGAGACGCGGACGTTTCCCGGCGGGGTGGTTCTGACCAGGTACGAGACGAGGCGCTAAGCGCGTTTCCTCCACGCGGCCAAGGAAGTGACGAGGGCAGTGATGGCCCCACGGGCTTGATCGCGGAATTGGTTCCAGGAAGTTCTGGACCCACCACGATCGTCGGAGGATGATGCGGTGTGTGCTGCTTGTCTAAGGGAGCGGCAGCATGCCCCGGGAGCAAGGTTCGAGCTGTTCGCTGCGATCCGGCGGGACTCGGTGCCGGTCCGGCTGATCGGCGGGCAGGTCCGGGTCCTGCTGCACGCCAACGACCTGGTGATCTTCGACGGCCACCAGCAGGTCGCTCGACACGACCGGCTCACCGGCCGACTCGAAGCCCACCTCGAACTCGACCACTACCTCGAGGCACTGATCCGCAAGCCGGGCGCGTTGCCCGGCGCCACAGCACTCGAACAAGCCCGCGCCGCGGCGGGAACTCGTGTCAACAACCTCCGGAGAGAACACACCTAGCGCGGCCGGGAGCCAGTGGGACGCGCTGCCAGCCGCTGTCCTGCGCGGGGCCGGGCCGCCGCGGCCGGATCATCGCGGATCTTCCGGCATCAGCGGAGATCTTTGACCGTTTTGCGGCCAGTTGGCCACCGTGGCCCCCGCCAGGAGCAGCCCCCAGAGCAGAAACCACGCGTCCCAGAGGGTGACATGCCAGCGCAGCGCCGCATGGTCGACGGCACCGGATGGATGCACCAGGCCGGACAGCACGAGGGCTCCGGCTGCCACCTGGAGCCCGCCGTAGCAGATCAGCGCCGCGCTGGCGATGGCCGCGGTCCCGAGCAGCCACCGGCGCGGGATCGCGCGCCCCCAGGAGCGGACCAGCGCCAGGGCCAGCATGCCGCCGGCCACCTTGAGAACGGTGGCGGCCAAGCCCAGCGCGATGGCGGGCAGCCCGCCGCGGCGTGCCACCTCTTCGACGGCTCCGCCGACGGTTGCCAGCAGCGCGGTCCCGCCCGCGGTCCAGTACAGGCTCACCGCCGCGTAGGCGAAAGCCAGCGCCGCAGCCCCGTATGCCGCGATCATCCCGGTGCGGATCCGGAGCGTTGCCGGTCCCGGCGAGGTGGCAGGCATCACGGCGCAGGTCCCGGCCGTTCTGCCGCAGCCTTCACCGGCTGCAACATCCGGCGTCCGACCTGCCTGCGCACATATCCGCGCAGGAAGGGCTGCAGAAGCCGTGCGCTGCCTTTGAAGACGATCTCGCCACGGACCGGATACCGGGTGCCACCCGCGGTGCCCTGGAACCGGTTCACGAACCGTGCGGTGTAGCGGCGCCTGGCTTCCCGCAGGACGATCTTGCCGGGAAAGCCGATGATTAGCTCGTTGGGGGCTTTTCTCTCGGCGTGATCGGCTTCGAGGTTCTTGCCGCCGGCCGCCGCCAGCCCGATCCGCACCGCTTTGGCCGGGCTGCAGTTCAGGAACGTGACTCCGTCGGCAGGCGTGGCGTCTTGGGGGTGGTGGGTGAGCACGAAGATCGGCCCGTCCCAGGCGCCGCCGTACGGGCGGCTGTCACCCGCGGCGTCCCAGCCGTCCCGGCCGCCCAGCACCGCGCCCGTGGTCTCGGCGTACTCCTCGATCAGGCCTGGGGCGGGACGGGATGAGACGCCGGTCATCCAGTCCATCTGGTAATCCGGCCCGGCCACGAATCCGTCCTGTGACATCGTGAAGTGCCAGAGCACCTTCCCGCCCGCGGTCTGCGGCTCGGTGTCGGTCATGTCGCTGCCTCCTTGTGATCTGCTTGCGTCGTGCATCCGGTAGCAGTCAGCACCTGATCTGGTAGCGCAGGTGCGTTATGCCGTCCGGTGCCGCAATGACTTCGGCACGGTGGAGTTCCAGCGGCTGGCTGCCAAGGTGCTCGAACAGCCGCGTGCCGCCGCCGAGCAGCACCGGCACGAGGTGGATCAGCAGCTCATCGAGCAGCCCGGCGCGGATCGCCTGCTGGGGCACGCCGGCGCCCATGACGCTGACCGGCTTGCCGCCGGCGGCCGCCCGCGCCTGCGCGATCGCGGCTTCCACGCCGTCGGTGACGAACGTGAACGGCGCATCCGGCAGGCCAGCCCGGCCGGGACGTCGTGGGAGACGATGAAGTACGGCATCGGAAACGGCGGCTGGCCGTCCCAGCGGCCCGACAGCTCGAACGTGGCGCGCCCGGCCACGACCGCCCCGGTGCGGTCGAGGTAGCCGTCGACCACGTCGCGGCTGGCCGCCGCCATGCTCATGCCGTTGCCGTAGCGGCTGGCGGCGTCGCCGCTGAACAGCCAGCGGTGCAGCGGCTCGACGCTGTGGTCCCCCCGGCGACGTAGCCGTCGAGCGACATCGACAGCGCCAGGAACGCTTCTCCCATCGCCTTCTCCTCTCGTGCTGCGGGACGGCCCTGCTGCCTGGCCACCTGTCCTGGATAGGACACCGGCGTGCAGCGCGGGTGTGCCGCCGGTGCAGGACCGGTGAAGACGCCGGGTGCGCACCCGCCGCCCGGACACAGTCCACCGCCCGGCGCCGGCCGCGCCCGCCGGCGGGGGATGGAGCGGGACGGGGGGCGGGCTCGCGCCTTCATCCGGGCTTCATCCCGGCTCCATCCTCCGGTCACGCCCGCCGCCTACTGGTGACTGATGACGAGCAAGGCGGGCATCGGCAGCAGGGCATGGATGGCCATCAGGCTGTCGGTCATCGTGGTGGCCGCCGCCCTGGCCGGGCTGGCCGCCGTGGTGGCGACCGCGGCCCTGTCGGCGCGGCCGGTACTGTTTCTCGCCGCTGGGCTGACCATGTTCTGCGTCCTGGCGGCTGGCGGGATCATCGTGGCCACCCGCCGGCTCCCCGTCCGCGCGCAGCTCGTGGCGTTCACCGTCAGCGCGCTGCGCGCGGGGATGTTCGCCGCGGCGATGCTGGTCCCGGCGGGCGACCCGGGGCATGATCCGGCGCCGGTCGCCGGGCAGGGCTTCTGGCAGCTGCCGGCCGGCTCACGGATCGCCTATGTCCGGGTGCCTGCGCACGGGCACCCCGGCCAGCCCCGGTGGTGTTCGTGCACGGCGGGCCGGGCGTGGCCGACATGACCGGAGACGCCGCCTTTTTCGGGCGGCTGGCCGGCGACGGCTTCGACGTTTACGTCTACGACCAGGCCGGCACCGGCCGCTCATCCCGGCTGGCCGACCCGCGCGGCTACACGATCGCCCGCGCGGTCGCGGACCTGGAGGCCATCCGCGCCCGGATCGGCGCGGCCCGGATGGTGCTGATCGGTCACTCGTGGGGGGCCCAGGTCGTAGCCAGTTATCTGGCCGCCCACGGTGAACACGTGGCCCGGGCGGTGTTCTCCTTCCGGGCCCGCTGGCTCCAGCGGCCGATGACGGCAGCGACGCCAGGCTGCGGCAACGGCTTAGCCTGGGCGAACAGCTGGGGCTGTACGCCCTGCTGGCCCGGCCGCGAGTGCTGCTCGCCTACACGCTGCTGCAGGTCAGCCCGCAGGCGGCGCACGCTTTGGCCGGCGACGCCGAGATGGATGCGGCGATGGACCGGGTCTACAACCGGTCCCGGCCCGCGCTGCACTGCCCCAGTGAGCCTGCCGGGCCTGCCCTGCACGGCCTTGGGTTTTACGCCCACCAGTTCCCCCAGTCGGCCGCCAGCCTGCCCTGGCCCGACCCGCGGCCCCGGCTGGCCCGGCTGCCCACCCCCGCGCTGGTGATCAAGGGCGGCTGCGACTACCTGTCGTGGCCCACCACCCTGGCCTACCAGCAGGCCCTGCCCAACGCGGCTCTGGTCTACCTGCACCACGCCGGGCACAACGCCTACCAGGATCAGCCCGGCGCGTTCCTGGCCACCGTGCGGGCCTTCCTAACCGGCCGGCCCTTGCCGATCCCGCCCTGGCCGCACACCAGCGCCCCGCCGGGCCACCAGCAACCAGCAGCCAACCAGGTCCAGCCGGCGCCGCAGCCACCGGCGTAACGCCCGAGCGCATGGTGGACCAGCCCGCCAGTTCGGCAGCGTCCCGCAGGCAGCTTCACGCAGTCTCCATGATGCCTGCGCCTGCTGGCCACACTTATCGCGTGTCCTGTATGGGTAGCCGGCAAGACGGGAGAACTGTCATGTCCCACCCATCGGATCCAGCAGCCAGCCCGGCGACCGAGCAGATACCCAGTCGTCCGCAGGCACCCGGAATTGGCCTACCTGGTGATCAGAAATCCGCCCGTGCTTCCAGGGTGCCAGGCTCGGATGGTGGCGCCCGGGCAGGCAGCACGCCGTCACGGTCGGCGCGGCAGTACCGCCTGGGCCGCGGCCGTCACGTTGAGAACACGATCATGAGTACGCTGGTCCGGGCCGGCCTGGTGCCCAGGTCCTACCTGCTGACCACCCGGGGCCGCAAGACCGGCAGGACATGCACCAACCCCGTGGTCCCGGTAGAGCACCACGGGCGACGCTGGCTGGTCGCCCCCTACGGGCCGGTGTCCTGGGTGCACAATGCCCGCGCAGCCGGGCGGGTGACCCTGACCCGCCGCGGTGACACCCGTGAATACGCCATCCAGGAGGTTGCTCCCGGGGAGACCGGGCCCATCCTCAAGCGATACGTCCGCATCGCCCCAGCGACCCGACGGTATTTCCTGGCGACCAAGGACTCTCCAGCAGAGGACTTCATCGCCGAGGCAGACCGCCACCCCGTGTTCGAACTCATGACGGAACGGCGATGACTCCGCGGCCGAAGTGAATCTCCGCTACCACCCGATCGCAGCCGCCTGACCACATGAGACAAAGGAGCACCAAGATGAGCCTCACCCACCTGAACCCGTCCGGGCTGCACGCCAACCCCGCCCTCTCCCAAGGCGTGCGCATCGACGGCGGGAACCTTGTCGTCGTCGGCGGCCAGAACGGCACCGACTCCATCGGCGACGTCGTCTCCAACGACCTCGGCGAGCAGACCATGCAGGGGTTCCGCAACGTCCTCGCCGTGCTCGCCGAGGCAGGCGCCGACCAACGCCACGTAGCGCGACTGAACATCTACCTACAAGCAGGCGGCGACGTGACCGCCGGCCATCAGGCCGCGGCCGAGGTCTGGGGCCAGCATCCCACCGCCATCACCGTGTTGCAGGTGTCGGCCTTCGCCCGCCCTGACGTGCTGGTCGAGATCGACGCACTCGCCGTCGTTCCCTGACCACTTACTGTCTCGACAACCAGTTGCAGTCCACAAGCGGAAGGAGCCCCATGCTGACGCAGGTCGCAGAAGGTGTGCGAGTCCACCAGAGCGAGCTACTCCAGAACAACACCGCAGTCGTACAAGGCACGGGAGGTGTGCTGCTCATCGACGCCGGGATAACGGGCGTCGAAATGGCCTGCCTCGCGGACGACCTTCGCGAGTTGGGCCAGCCCGTGGTGGCAGGCTTCGCGACGCATCCTGATTGGGATCACGTGCTCTGGCACGCCGAGCTCGGCGAAGCGCCTCGTTACGGCACGGCCCGCTGCGCCGCCTTCATGCGAGATCTGCGGTCGAGCGCGGACTGGAAGGCCCGCGTCGCCGAGGGGCTGCCGCCAGAGATCGCCGAGGACGTGCCGCTGGACCTGTTTGGCCGCATCACCGGTCTGCCCGCCGGAACCGCGCGGATTCCTTGGGACGGCCCTCACGTCAGGATGATCGAACATCCGGCGCATGCCCAGGGCCATGCGGCCCTGGTGATCGAGGAACGCAGGGTTCTCGTCGCCGGCGACATGCTGTCTGATGTCTTCATTCCGATGCTCGACGACTTCAACGACACCAATGACCCGATCGAGGAGTACCTCACTGGGCTGCGGCTGCTCGAGGACGTGGCGGACGACGTCGATGTCCTCATCCCCGGTCACGGTTCCGTCGGCCTGGGTGAGGACGTACGCGCACGGATCGAACAGGACCGCGCGTACGTGCACGCACTGCGTGACGCCCACCATCCCAGCGACCCGCGGATCGGCCCATCGGCCAAGCCAGGCTGGGAATGGGTCAGGGACATACACACGGGGCAAGCCCAAAGCCTCGCCCAAAGACGCGGACGCGACGCGACACCCGGCTAACCATCCCATAGCGGGGATCCGCTACCGGAGCAGCTCGGCGGGCCGCGGGAGTTCTTCTTCGTCGTGGCCACCTCGGCGCCGAGCTCGTCGCGCAGGTGCCGGAACACCTTATGAGCTCGTCCGCCGACCCCGCGCGCCGACCACGCCGCGGGACTGCCATGCGGCGATAGGGAGGACGGGCCGTCGTGGCCGGGCCGTGCCAAGATCGTCCGTCGGGCACGTTTGCTCGCTGTTTGCTCGGGTGCCACGGTACTGCCCGGCACTGCCTGGCATCAGGCGGCAGCGGAACCGGCCAAACTGCCAGGCCAGCGACAGGATGGCGAGCCGGCCGTCGGCGACCTGGTCGGCCCGGCCCAGGTGGGTGCGGTCATGCGTGACCAGGACGGTGGCGACACCGCGCTCGGCGGTAAGGCCGGCGAGCAGGTCGACCACGGCCGCCCCGCGCCCGTGGTCGAGCGCGCTTGTCGGCTCGTCGACCAGCAGCACCGCCGGATCGTTCATCAGCGCCCTGGCGATGTTCACCCGCTGGCGCGGCCCGCCGGAGAGCTGGTGCGGACGGCGGCCCGCCTGGCCGGAGAGGCCCACGTCGCCGAGCAGCGACAGCGCGCGCCTGCGGGCCTTGCGTGTCGAGTGGCCGTCCAGGTGCGCCATCACCTCAAGTTGCTCCGCCGCTGTCAGCGAGGCGATCAGGTTGGGCTGCTGGAAGACCATGCCGATCTTCTCCCGGCGCAGGACGGTCAGCCGCTCCCGGCTTAGACCGGCGGCAGGCGTCCCTTCGATCTCGACCAGCCCAGAGTCCGGGGTGATCAGCGTGGCCGCCACCGCGAGACAGGCTGGACTTGCCCGAGCCCGATGGGCCGACCACGGCCGTCAGCGTGCCCGCGGGGACATCCAGGCTGACCCGGTCCAGCGCGGTCAGGCGGGCCTCGCCGTCGGGTAGGTGAAGGTGACGTCGGTCAGGTGCAGGCTCATCGGGCACTCCCCAGTGCGGTCAGCGTATCGACGGAGGTGATCCACTGGATGGACAGGGCGGCGCCGGCCGCCCCCAGCGCGATCATCACGATCGCCGGGAACGCCACGGTGCCGGTATCGAGGACGAACGGGATGGTGCCGGCCGCCACGGCGCCGGCCACCGCCGCGAGGGCGGTGCCGATCGCGGTGCCCGCGACCAGCAGCACCACCGCCTGGCCGAGCGCGTCCCGCAGCAGGTACCTGGTGCTGGCGCCAAGCGCCTTGAGCACCGCGATGTCACCGCTGCGCTGGATGGTTCAGACCGTGAAGAACGCCCCGATGACCAGCGCGGAGATCGCGAACAGGAAGCCGCGCATCAGCTGCAGGGACCCGTTCTCCGCGGAGTAGGAGCCGATCGCCCCGAGGGACCCGGCCACGGTGACTGTGCTGGTGTGCAGGCGCTGGTCGGCCGACGCGAGCCCGGCCGAGGTGTTAGTGGTCAGTGCTATCACGGTGGCGTGATCGCCGCCGGCGCCCGGCGCGGGCGAGAATGCCTGCCAGTCGGCCAGGCTGATCCAGACCACCGGGGTGTGGCTGTAGGAAGCGTCACCCGCGATCGCGGCCACGGTCAGCCGGTGCCCGGCCAGCGTGACGGTCTCGCCGCTGCGGGCCGCCAGCGCTTTTGCCGCGCCGGAGGAGAGCACCACCCCGCCGGCCGCGACCTGAGCAGAGTCCGGTGCCAGATGCGACCCAGGATTCACGCCGAACGAGGACACCGCGGCAGTACGCCCGGCGGCCGACGCTGTCGCGGTGGCGATGCCAAGAGGCTCTGCGCTGATGAACCCCCGGCACCCGGCTCCACTGCCGCCACTGCTGCGCCGTCACGGCGGACTCGGTGAACGACAGCTTCTGCCCGGCGGCCGGGGTGGCGAACGCCAGGTGGCCGGCGGGCAGGCCGGTGATCGCCGAGATACTGCCCCTGCTCAGGCCGGCGGTCAGCCCGGACAGCAGCCCGACCAGCAGGCTCATCAGCACGACGACCGTCCCATCAGCGCGAACCGCCCCTTGGCGAATCGCAGGTCTCTCCAGGCGACAAACACGGCGGTGACCCTCCCTCTGCTTACCCCGAGGGCACTGCGCCCTTGCGGTATGCATCCACCCTCGCCGCCGGGGGCGGTCCGCACATCGCGCCGCGGATCGGTTTCCCGGAGCCGAACTGCGCAGGTCGGCGTGCGCCTTTCGGTTGATGCGCCGGCCGGTTACGCGCCGTAGCCTGAGTGCGTCGTGAAGCCGCACTCACCGGCGGGGCCGCTGCGCGTGCTGCGGTTCTGCCTGCACCTGCTGACGGCGACCCTGCTCGTGGTGGTCGCCGTCAGGTCCGTGTCCGGGAACGGGACGGACGTCGCCGGCGTGCTTGCAGCGGCCGTGGTGATGGCCGCCGTCTACGCAGCCGGGCTGGTTCTCGCGCGGGCGGGCCGGCCGGGTTCCGCGAAGCCGGGGGCGAGTCATGCGGGGTATTCACCCACAACGTGGTCAAGATTGCTGCCCTGCCCAGGTAACCAGCCCTTGTGCGCATGTGGCCGGACCTGCCACAGGAAGTCAGGGCAGCATAGGACGAGCAGCACCGGGTCCTGCGGGCGTGCGGCCGCAGTCTCTCCGAGCTGCTTCGCCAGGCCAAATGAATGAACGAGCACGATACAACACAGCGTTATCCCTGCGCGCACCCGCCTGGGTCCGCGTGGATGGGACCGTGCCGATAAGCGCCCGGTCCCGCCCAATCTCGGCGGCAGGAACTCGTAGTAGGACTGGCTGGGTTTAGTCCCGATCTCTCTAGCCATTGCATCCTCCTCGTAGCGGCGCACCTCTCCCCATCCCAATCTTTTCCCGGAGGGATCATGCAGGAGCGTCAGCCATTCGAAGATCGGCTCTGATTCTTGGCCTGGGTCGTAGTCGGGGAGGACCCGTGTACGGATTTGTTGCACTATAAGCTGCAGCGACTCGTCATCGTCCGCTGGCAGACCACTGTTTCGCCAGCGAGGGGAAGCGAGCACGCCGGTCAGTGCGACTGCTTCTGGATAGATTGCAGCATTCCAGTGTGCACCGCGAAAGGGAAACTTCCCTGGCGGGTACCCGCGGGGCGCTCGGAGCTGGGCGAGCCGTTGGCGCCTGGTCTTCGTGGGGACCCAGGAATCAGCGAATTCGAAAGCCCGAGGGAAGACGGCGAACACCCACCTGCGCCGCAACCGACGTATCAGCGCGCGATGCTTTCGCTGAGCTGCGACTACCTGCGGTACCTTAGCCAGATCCAGTTGGCTCCCGGCGCTGTGTGCTCCGGGTCCGATCCAGAGTTTGTGACGCAGGCAAACGATCTGATCGTGACGCATCCAGACGTAAACGCTCGTGGTGATGCCTTTAGCAGCCATGCAGCGCTGGCAGGCTAGCCCGACGTAGTTCGGGCGACCGGCGATGTTCCGCCCGCGGAGGACCATGCTGCGGACATCAGCATACTGGTCACGCAGTTCGGGGAGGGCGTAAGCGAGGCTCGCTTCGGGGAGCCCTGTCGCCTTGGCGAGAGCGGAAAGCTCGATGCCCGTGAATATATCGCTGGTCCAATCGTGGAGACTCGCGATGAGAAAGTCGCTGGCTTTGGCGTCATCATGGGCAATGTGTGAGGTGCAAGGTAGGAGGCTAGGTCTTCGATGGCGCAACAGTTGGCGCGCGCCAGCCGTTGGAGGTACGACTTGACGGTTTCGTCTTGGACCGGTTTGGTCAAGCCGGGCAACTGCCGGATGCCTGGGAGCGGCAACTGTGGGTCAACCCTAGAGTCAGGCGTCATTGCCGACTCCGCGGGCTTCAGATGCGGCTCAATCTCCATCCCGGCCTCGGGATGCTGATGCGGCCTGCGTAGGGGGGAGTTGCACATTGCTCGGCAGGCTGACGGTGTCATGCAGACATATCGACCGTTGTTAACCCGGGATGCGTAGCAGATTGGAAATCGATCCTTCGTAGTCGTACGTAATGTCGATGAAGCGGATCATGCGAGAAGTGGCCACGGATGGCGGTGGCGATCCCCATTCCGGGTCGCTCAGCAGTCAACCCCAACGGGCCTGCTCTTGAATATCACGAGGCAGAGGATCGAAGACCCTCATACTCCGTAGGGTAGCGCCGCCGCCGAGTCCGAGCACGGTAAGAATATGCAGGTAGAAGAGCCCGTGGCGCCGGTCGGGGACAGGAACAGCGAGCGCTGCCCAGTACTGGCTGGCGAAGACAGCCGCCAGCGCGGTGCACTCGGGGTGTATCGCCCACCCTGGCATCTGCCAGGTTGCAAGGGCGGGGAGGGCGCCCGTGGAGCGGACGCGCTGCTGCCAGCGTTCCAGCAGGACTGGATACCAGTGCGGGTGGTAGCCGATCCGCCAAGAGTGCTGAAGATAGCCGCCGGCGATCTCGTAGGCGCGAATAGTGGCCGTGGGGCCACGCAGGGTTGCCATCTTGTCGAAGCGTCGCTGGACGGCGGCGACCTCCGGCATTGCTGAAAGGTCCAAGCGCTGGCCGCTACCTTGTCCGTAGAGCCAGTAACCGTGACGTAGGCACGCTGTCTTGTGCGCGAATACTCGGGTGTCGGCGTGTGCGCCACCTCGGCGGCTACGGCACCCAGGGCAATCGGCGGTGGGGCTTCGCAGGAACGAAACGCGAATGGCTGGCGTTTCCCTGGACGACCTGAAGGTCCTGGGCGTCAGCGACGGGATCGCCCTGATGAGCTGGTCACCCGCGAGGCCCGTGTAGGACAGCAGTCTGTCGAACGCTGCGGTGTTCAAGGTGGTGGCTGCTGCATCTACTGCAACCCCCGCTCTTTAAGTGCCGATAATGAGCATTATGTAAAGTAGTTCGATCAGGGCCTGTCACTGGCCCGCCGCTAGGTGTCCTGTCTCAGTGAATCTGGTCCGTGTCTCAGTGAATCTGGTCCGATCCGGCCAGTTGTCTCACTGAATCTGGCCCCAAGACGAACTACGGGCCGTAGTTGTCTCACTAAAGGTGGTCCGTACCTGGCGTTTGTCTCACTGAATCTGGTCCCTCGCGCGTGTCGTCGCGTGGTTCTCTCCCCGCCCGGTCGTAGATTCGGGTGTCATGGAGGGTTCGGCAGCTCTGCCGTCACTGAGTGTGACGACTTTATCTGCCGAGTTCTTCGACAGTGCTGGGTCCCGCTGCCGTGGGCCTTGGAGCGAGGTGTGGTGTAACTCGTTCGAGCAGGCTGCGCCGGTGAGATCGTTCCCGTCGTTCAAACGGCAGAAGAACTTCACCGGCCTGTACTATGCGGCGACGATGGATGCCCACGTTGGGTTCGAGTCGTGGCTGGAACGCGACGTAGCGATGACGCTGGACTTTGACCGCAGAGTGGTGGCGTTCTCTTCCCAGCCGTTCTGGCTGTCGTGGCCAGAAGATGATGCGCAGCGCCAGCATGCACCCGACTTCTTCGCACGGCTGGCCGACGGCACGGGTGCCGTGATCGACGTGCGGCCCGATAACCGGATCAAGCCCCGGGATGCCCGCGCGTTTGCTGTCGCTGAGGCAGCGTGCCGACAGGTGGGCTGGGTTTACCAGCGGACCGCTGGGCCTGGCGTGGTGTTTGGCGCGAACTTGCGGTGGCTGGCGGGCTACCGCCACCGGCGGTGTGATCGCAGGGGCGTCGCTGAGCAATTGCTGGAGGTGTTCGCAGTGCCCAAGCCGCTTATGACCGGCGCCCGGGAAGCTGGCGATCCGATCGCGGTCCTGCCCGTTCTCTACCACCTGCTGTGGCGGCAAGCGCTGATCACGGATTTGACCACCATCCTGCTCGGCTCGTGCAGTGTCGTCAGCCTGGCATCCGAAGGTCGATCCGTTGACTAGGCCGCGGCCCGGTGTGCTGCGGGTCGGTACCAGGGTCCGTGTGGATGGTGTGACCCAGACCATCGTGGGCTTGTCGGGCACCCTGGTACGACTGGCCAGCCATGAGGGCGAGCCGGGCGTCATCCAACTCGCTCACCTGCTGGCCAGTCCTGGCTTCGAGGTTATCGACCAGGCCGGGCGTCCCGCTCAACGGCTCTCCGCAGCGGCAATGGCCGGGGTCCCACCGGAGGCTGCAGAGGAAGCTCTCCGCTGGGAACAGCACATCGTTGAGGTGCTCACTGGAACTCGCCCGGACGCGTCTGATGGCGCACCTCCGCGGCCCAGTTTCGACCCCGCCCAGTATCCCCTGGCGCAGCGGGAGGAAGCCAAGGCAGCCGAACTGACTGCACTGGGCGAGAGGGTCACCGCACGGACGGTGAAACGCAAACGCCAGCGCTACCAGGCCCGCGGCCTGGCCGGACTGGTTGACTGGCGCTCAGACCGGTCCCGTCCCGTGGCCGCCGCACCGACGAGCGTGTCGTCGCAGCTCTGCAGAAAGCGATCGCTGAGCAGGAAAGCGGATCGACACGGTCAGCTGGCTACTACCTGTGGCGAACCCGGCAAATCCTGGCCGACGAACACGGCCCGGACGTGGTTACGATGCCAGGCCGGGCCACCTTCTACCGACTGTTCGAACGGATGACGGTCGGCCGACACACGACCGGGTCAGCCCGGACCAGGAGGTCCCTGGCCAACCGCCCCGACGGTCCCTTCGGCCAGGCGACCGCAGCCCGGCCCGGCGAGATCATGGAGATTGACTCCACCCCATTCGACGTCATGGTCATGCTCGGCGACGGAGTACCGGGACGGGCCGAGATGACCGGCATGGTGGACCTAGCCACCCGCACGGTCACTGCCGCGGTACTGCGGCCAACGACGAAGGCAGTGGACGCGTCGCTGCTGCTCGCTCGCACCGCCACGCCCGAGCCGGTGCGGCCTGCGTGGCCCGACGCGCTGACCATGGCCCGCTCGGTGCTCCCCCACCGTCGGCTATTGGAGCTTGACGAGCGGCTGCAGCATGCTGCAGCCCGGCCCGTGATCGTCCCGGAGACGATCGTGTGCGACAACGGGAAGGCCTACATCTCCCACAATTTCCGGTCTGCCTGCCGGATGCTGGGCATCACCTTCCAGCCGGCTCACCCCGACACGCCGACTGACAAACCACACATCGAGCGGACCCTTGAATCCGTTGCCTCGCTGTTCGCCCAGTTCGTCTCCGGATACCTCGGACGCTCGGCCGAATACCGTGGCCGCAAGGTGGAGAAGCAGCCCCTGTGGTCACTCATGGAACTGCAGGAACTGCTGGATGAGTGGATTATCGCCTGCTGGCAGAACCGGCCTCACGATGGCCTCCGTGACCCGGCCGCGCCGGGCCGGGCGTTCACGCCGAACGAGAAGTACGCCGCCCTCGTGGAGGTGGCCGGATATGTCCCGGTTGCGCTCTCCCCTGAGGACTACATCGAATTGCTGCCCGCGGCCTGGCGGGCGATCAACGCCTATGGCATCAAGCTGGACCACCGGGTCTATGACAGCGAGGACCTGAACCCACTGCGCGGCCAGCGGTCCGGTGTCAAGGCCAGGAAGAACCTGTGGGAGATCCACCACGATCCCTACGACGTCTCGCGGATCTGGGTCCGTAATCACTGGGAAGGTGGCTGGATCACCGTCTTCTGGAAGCATCTGTCCGCCGTCCCCGTGCCGTTCGGGGAAATGGCCTGGGACCACGCCCGTAAGCAGCTGGCTGCCGATGGCAAGGCCCCGGTGGAAGCGGAGATTGCCCAGGCCGTCCACTCCATGCTCCGGCGCGCTCATGAAGGTCCTGACCAGTCTAAACGGCGGAGCCGGAAGACCTCGGCGAAAGATCGGAGGGTCGCGGCCCGTACTGCGGCGACCGCCCAGCCCGCCTGGCCGCGCCCCGAGCAACCGGCCGGGGAACCTGATGACCACAGCAAGGTCGCCCACAGACAGGACGAGGCTGAGCAGCACCTGGCTGACGTCGTGCCGCTCGGGGTCTTCGACGCTCGAGAGGAGGCGAAGAACTGGTGGTGACACGACGCCCCGCCGACCCGGCAGATGAGCCACGCGAGCCAACCACGACGCTGGCCGGGTGGCGGCGGTTCGTGGACTCACCACCGGCCAGCTTCGACCTGCTTCCCGAGCAGGCATGCGGTGGGCTGACACCGGACAACCGGGAGGCCTATGACGAGGCCAGGATCAGCTATCACTCGGAACTGGTGGTGGTTGCGACGTCCACGCTCCGCCAGGTCGCCCGTCAGGGCCCGCTGCTGACCCTGCTGAACCGACGCGAGATCAGCGCCCGCCGTGGCCTGATCGTCTCCGGCGCGTGGGCGACCGGCAAGAGCACTGCGGTCAAGCAGTTGGGCCGCACCCACGAGCTAATGATCCGGCAACGTCACGTCGGCTCCGACCGCATCCCGGTGGTTTACGTGACCACCCCGCCAAAAGGCTCCCCAAGGAAGCTCGCCCTGGAGTTTGCTCGCTTCCTTGGCCTGCCCCCGGTCCGGACCGGCTGGAACACCACCGACATCGCCGATGCGGTCTGCCAGATCCTCATTGACGCGCACTGCGACCTGGTCCTGGTCGATGAGATCCACAATCTCAACCTGGCCACCAGCGCCGGGGAGGACATGTCCGACCACATCAAATACTTCACCGAGCACCTGCCCGCCACGTTCGTCTACGCCGGCATCGACGTTGAACGGTCCGGGTTGTTCACCGGGGTGCGGGGCAAGCAGATTGCCGGCCGCTGCGTCCTCATCTCCACTGGCCCATTTCCCTATGACCAGGAATGGAAAGGTCTGGTCGCCACTATGGAAGCGGCATTGCGGCTTCACCGCCACGAGCCAGGCACGCTAACCCAACTGGACCGTTACCTGCACCAGCGAGCTGGTGGCATGATCGGCAGCCTGTCGCACCTAATCCGAGCCGCCGCGATCACCGCCATCACCGAGCGCAGTGAGGCCATCACTCGGGAACTCCTCGACGGCATCCCGCTCGACCACGCGGCACAATCCGGCCGCGAAGGCGCAGCCTGACCATGGCCCGCATCGCGTCATCCTTCCTGGGACCCCTCCCCGGCGGATCAGGCCCTTTCCCGGTGAGACCAGCTCATCTTTCGTGGCCAGGCTCGCTCACGCCAACCGACTGGACGCCGAAGCCCTGCGCTACTACATCACCGCCGACCGACGCCGCGGTCTCCCAATACCTGCCGAACGCCTGGCTATCGTCAGCAGCATCCCAGCCCAGACGTTGTGCCGCGCCATTCCTGACCTCAACGCCCCGGCAGGCGGGGTTCCGGATCGGCCGATCATCCAGCGGCAGCGCGACGACGGACCTGCATGCCGGATGTGCGTGCTGGCCTGCGGTATCAGCCAGCCCGTGCGCTGCTGGAAACGGCCCGAACAGGTACTGTGCCTCCGGCATCGGCGGTGGATAGCGCCTCCAGCCGAAGATGATCAGCCTGATCTCACAGGCCACCCCGAGATCTTGGCCGCACACAACCGCCACCTCCGGTTCGTGCGCCGGTTCGGTCGCAACCCCACGGCGAACTTCTTCGCGGTCGCTGACCACATCTGTCGGCGATGGCATCAGCAGCGGCAGCACGACCAGGACTTCTGTCACCGGATGGAGTTGTTCCACGGCCCCGACTGGCGGGTCCCACCCGGTGCCCCGACCATTGCCGCAGCTATCTACCCGCAGGTCATCGCCCTGACCCGGCTCCTGAGTCTCGCCCTACTGGCAGCGCCTGGGGAAAGCGGGCGACACAGGGCGCCAGCGTTTCATCGCCGAGTTGCGCAGCACAGTTGCTCCGGGTTACGTCTGGCCCGATACCTTCCAATCAGCCGAACCGCTCCACAGATGGATGTATCAGCACCACCTGGTCAAGCCGGACCCGTTCCTGTTCAGGTCACGCAGCTGGCCCCTGCCGTCTGGCGCTGGAGGCGCCGATCTTTCTGATAGTCCTGCCAGGAAGGTGCAGGCGGCAGCATGGTGGCCTTATGACGCAGCAACCCCATGGCCAGACTCGGCCTCGCCAGCGCAAACACCATCGCGGGAGTGGTGACTGCGGGATGGGCAGCTTCGGGGCGGTGCCGCTGAGCAGAGTAGAAAGGAAATCCAGTTCGGTCTGTGAGCACATCCAGGTCCAGACACCGCTTAATGACCGCGTCACCCACGGGCTGGGCTGCCCCGGGCCGCGGGGCCGGTCCTAAGCGGCAAGGCAAATGCCCAGAACCTTGAGGCGGCTGCTGCCAGGTGTCTTGGCCCAACGGGTATCCGACATTCGAAGTGTATACTCGAACAAGTATTTGATTCATCTCACCGGCCTGGTAAAGTCCGCGAGTAGTGGCGGCTGAGGGGAGGCCGGGCTTGATGACCGGGGAGCCGGGGGAACGTGATGTGGCCGTCGGCTGGCGGCGGCGGAGGATCGTGCGCTTCGTGCGTGACTTCACCGAGCAGGAGGGTTACCCGCCCACGTTGCGGGAGATCGGAGCGGCGGTTGGCCTGGCCCCGTCCTCGGTTCACTACCACCTGTCGGTCCTGCAAGACGGCGGGCACATGACACGTGGGGTGGGCCGACCACGCACGGCAGTGGCACGCCGTCAGTCCACTGCCCAGCCAACCGACCACGGTGACGTGCAGGTGCCACTACTAGGGCGGATCGCCGCCGGCGTGCCCGTCCTTGCCCAAGAGATGGTTGAAGATACGCTCTGGCTGCCGCGCAGGCTGGTCGGTGAGGGGACGGTGTTCATGCTCAAGGTCACCGGGGACTCGATGACCGGCGTGGGCATCAACGATGGCGACTTGGTGGTCGTCCGCGAGCAACAATCGGCTGTCAACGGTGAGATCGTCGCCGCAGCCGTTCCCAGTGACGGCGGAAGTGAGGCGGAGGCCACGGTCAAAACCTTGCGACGTGTGAACGGGCACGTGTGGCTGATACCGCAAAACCCGGCCTACGCCCCGATCCCCGCTGACGAGGTAACCATTTTCGGCAAGATCGTCGCTGTGCTGCGCAGTCAATTCTGACGAGGACAGGATCCATGATGAGATGGCCTGGCCCGGTTGCTGCGCCAATAGAGGCCGGTCGGCCTGTGCCAGTGTCCCGTGTGGTGACCGTGGTCCTGGTGATCCTCACGGTCTCGCTAGCGGCTCTGACCGTTGTCTTCGCGGTGAGGTGACAGGCGTCCCGGCCTCATCCGCGCCAGACTGGTCCGGTGACGAGCGATGGCCGTCTGTCGCGCGGCAGTCAGAGGCAGCGGCCGGGAAGCTGGCCCGGCTCACGTGGGTAATCATCGTCCTGACCGTCGCGGTGGTCGGCCTGACGGCAGCGCTCGTCATCCTGACTCTGCGCGGGACCGGATAGCTGACCGCCCGATAGACCAGCTATGGCCGGCAGCCGGACGCGGCCTCGGTGGCGCTTGCGTCAGCCGTCGGAAGGAGCTTGCACCTGGTTTGAACGAACTCTCTTGGCATTCCAAGATCACGGACCAGTTTTAGTGAGACAACATGGAGAGGAATCAAATACATGTTCGATAAACTCGGCCGACTGGCAGCATGACCCCCTTGAGCGCCGCGCTGCTCCGTGACCCCTGAAACGATCAGCGGCGATCGCAACCTACCGCGTGAGGATGCCCGTTCAGGGCACTCCTACCTTGCCAACTTGCGTGACAGGCCGGCACACCGTGGTGTGCGTGTCATCGGCTTGATGGCTCGCCGCTGCGCAGGTCAGCTAGGAGCTGAGGCATCAAGGCCTCTTCGAAGGTTGCTAGCCCACGCGTCCGCATCGCAGATGCTAGGCCTGGCTCCCAGGGCGTTTCCGGAACCCCCCGCAGGGGCACTGTGGAGCCGTCTTTGAGAGATTCGTGGTAGTCGCTGGTGCCCATCCGCCATAGGCACCCCGATGGTGCAGCGCGGAGCACTGCAGCAACATGTGCGATCCCTGCAGCATCAAAGTCTGCGCGGACCGCCACGCGCCACCCGGCATCAATGAGCCGAGCGATTGCGGCTATTTCGAGGGCCGACGGCGTCCCCGACATGCACAGGAGGCGTATCGGTGTGTCGGCTGCGGCGAGATCGGCGGCGGCGGAGGCGATCGATGGGTTTTCGGTGACGAATACCCACGCTTGTGAGCGAGGCCTGGCTGGCCAGTGGCAGTGGTCCAGTTCCCGCGGTGGCAGGGTCACGGCGGCGCCCGCGGGTAGGTGCCAGCCGGCCGGGTAGATGCCGATGGCGATGAGCCCGCCGGTGAGGTCATCGCAGTCCACGCCGACCGTAGCCCACGCCGCGCGGGAACGTTGGGTGAATGTAGTGACGCCAGCAGCGGCGAGCATCGCAAGCACGAGCGCAGTGAGTGGCTGGCCGTCGTCCAGGGCATGCGGGTTGCGGGTGATGTTGGTGGCGAGCACTCGGCGGTCCAGCCGCGTTCCCGTCTCCGGCAGCGCGTCGATGACCGCGAACGCCTGCAGCAGCAGCCGGTCTGCGTCGTCGGTAGCCTGCAGCCTGGCGATCCATCCGGCCGTGCGCAAAGCGGTCAGCGTGCTGTCCCACCTGGCCGCGAGCGGTGAATGTGACGATGTGGCCCAGGCGTGGCCGAGAGCTGCGAGGTGCTGCTCGAACTGGCGCCGGTCCCGGCGCCGCCGGGCACGGGTGGCCAGCTGCCGTCCGGCAGCGTGTGCGGCGACGGCTCCCGGGGTAAGGGTGGGCCCGTGCCTGCGGACCGCAGCGGACAGGTCGGTGAGACTGATGCTGCGTGCCTGCCCGGCCATCAGCGGCCGGCCGGGGACGAGGCCGAGGATGGCTGCACGCTGTTCGGGCGAGCTGGTGCTTTGACCGTGATGGTGCCGTGCCTCAGGGCGGGGTCGCCGCGGCGGTCAGCTGCCGGCTGCGGCCTGCTGCCACAGCCACGCAGGTTTTCAGCCAATAGCGGGTCCAGGTTGGCGTCCCGGCATTCACCGTCGCAGAGCTGGCAAACGGTCATGGGTTGCCCGTTACGCCGACGGGGAGCGGGTCTCCGGGGAGAGCGATGAGGCCCCGGATGAGCATCGGGAAACCCGACTACGGTCGTGTCGGCCGCGGCCTCCAGGTCCCATGCGTCAATGCCGTCCCAGGCTCCCGGCGCGCCATCCCATAGGTAGGACGTGCAGATCAGGTCGAGGTCGAGGCTGGCGATGTAGCGGGCGAGGCCTTCACGGCCTCGCTCGTCCACCTCGGCGGGTACCTCGTCGAGGGCGGCCAGCCGCAACACGGTGTCACCGAGCCTGTCATAGCCGGCGGCGATGGCGGCGAGCATAGGCGCGAGCACGACCAGGCGCCGTTCACCTGCCGGACAGTCCTGTGCGGGTGGTCCAGTTAGCGGTGGTGCCGTCGGGTCGGTGGATCTCGTAGGTGATGTCCACCCAGTCGCGCATGTTCACCGCGGCGGCTACCTTTCCGGCCATCGTGTCGCCGTCCGCTGCGTTGATCAGCGCCTGCAGGGCCTTGCCGACGGCGGTGTCCTGCTCAGCGGTGCGGTCTGCTTCGAAGATGGTGCATGCCAGCTCGTATACCGTTCGGGCGTGTTCAGATAGTCGGCCGCGAGAGTGATGCGGACTTGAACACTGAGCTGGCTGGAGGCTGCAGCAGCGCGCATTTTGCGGTTGACCTGGTTCTTCCAGTCGTGCATGCGGACCCAGCCGGTGCGGATCGCGGCTGGGAGCAGCCCGACGACGAAGTCGTGGAGCGCTTTTTCCTCGGCGGCGGCTAGGGCCGCTTCCGCGCTGTGGGCGAGGCGGTGGCGTGCGCGGCCGCGCGGGGCGGGGTGTACGTATCGCTCGCCATAGTCAGCACGTAGGTGTCCAGATAGCCCTGTGGGTCTCCGCTGTCCAGGCCCCATGACCCGGCGAGCCGGGCGCGCGCATCGTCATAGCGGTCCCGCAGCGTCTTTTTCGTGTAGGCTTCACCTTGCCAGGCCAGCCGCGACGTCAGAGAGCAGGGTGCTGGGCATCGGGCGCTCACCGGCGAACACCGCATCGATGATGCCCGGGACATCCAGCAGCTGTGTCAATTCACGCATCCGCTGGCTGACCAGCGGCTCTGCCTGCCCTGCGTTCTCGCGGCGCCATGCGCCTGTTCGGCGATCCGCGCCGCTTCCTGGCCGAGACGCTCCCGTTCCTTGTTGGCCGGGCCTAGCTGTTCCACAACTTGTCCAGCTGATCCTCCGCTTGGCGGTACTGCTCAAGGACCTCCTCGATGGCCGCACCGGCCCGTTCGCGCATGCTGTCCACCTCGGCCTGTGTCTTCCCGGCGCGGGCTGCGGCGGCTCTCGCTTTGCCCTGCAGGCCAGCCAGCTCAGCGCTGCTGCCGCCGCTCGCGGCTGCGGCTCGGAGTCGGCCGAGCCTGGGTGCGAACCTGTCCGCCAGTTCCCCCGCGACGGCCCGCAATGTGTCGTGCCGCGGCGCGAGACGTGGTTTCTGCCGTGGCCAGCTCGTCCAGGGCCGCGGGCAGGCCGCAGGACAGGTGCGATCGGCCCACTGCTCGTGCAGCCGCTTATGTTCTCGCCGCAGTCGCTGAGCCTCACTGGCAGCACTGCGAATTTCCTGGACAGGTCGGCTACCTCGACGGCTTTCCCGGCCGGGCGGCCTCTGCGGCGCGCAGAGTTTCCCGCTTCGGGAACTTCACCGCCACGCGCAGGACAGCGGCCGCTTCCGTGCGCAGTGATGCGGCGCGGGCCGCCGCCTCGTCTGCCTGCGCCTCATCTCAGCCGCCTGCTCGTCGAGCTGCCGGGCATGGGTCGAGGGCGGCCGAGCGACGTTGGCGGGCACCGACATGCTGGGCCTCTGGCCAGGCGGAAGCGCCCGGTACCAGCGCGGGCGCGCCGGCGGCAACGCCGGCGCGGAAGGTCCCGTCGCGGCCGATGACCAAGATCCAGTGCCGTGGTCCGTGGTGGCGGAGCAGGTGAGTGCGACGCGCTCGAGCACGGCGGCGGCGATAGCGGCAAGGGGTGGTCAGGGTCGACGGTAAGCACGGCGGTCAAGTTTTCGGGCAGCGCCGGGCCATCGGGGGCTGACCTGCCATGCCGCCGTTGCTGCCCCGCCGGGGGTCAAGGTGGCGCCGAGCAGCCCGGCGGCAGCGAGCGCGGCTTCCAGTGGAGAGCGCTCTTCGTCAGGGCCGGGGCTGCCAGTCCAGCGCGGATCCGAGCGCCTGTTCGTCGGCGCCTTCACCCGCCCACCCGGGCCGGGGCAGCGGGAGAAGCTTGCCGTCGCGGAGCGCGGCGGCTTGGCACGCAGCTCTCGTGCCGCCTCGTTCAGTTCGGTGGCGTGCTGCTGGCCGTGGCCGGTGGCGCGCAGCTGGCCGGCACGGGTGGTCGCCCGGGCAGTGGCGATGGTGGCGAAGCTGTCAGCGGTGTGAAGCAACTGGCCGGCTCAGCGGTGCGCAGGGCCTCTACATCTGTGGCGTCCCAGCTGTCTTCATCGGTAGCTGGTGTCTCGTCATCTGGCGCCGGGCTGACGATGCGCAGAGCCGTTTTCGCTGTGTCCACTGCGAGGTGCTCGACGAGCGAGGTTGGTGGCAACGGTCCCGGCCGGTCAGCCAGGTCGCGCAGAGCGACGCTTCTTCGGTGTCCAGGCGCTCATCCAGCGTGGCGGCCTTCTGTTCGGCGGCCTGGGCGGCGGTGTCGGCGGCAGCGACCGGTTCGTGGTCGGCGAGTGCGAGGGACGCGGCCTCGGCCCTGGGCGGTGTGTTCATCGGCCGCTGTGCGCCATGCCATGCACAGCTTCTGCGATCAGGGTTTCGTCGCTGGTGATCGCTGATGCCGGGCCTGGGTCCACGCTCTGGTCGCCGGCCGTGAGTACCGCCCGGGGCGCTCCGTGTCCAGGTAACCAGCGGGCCAGACCCGGCCGCGTCCGGGTCGGCTTCGCTGGCCCGCTGCTGCTGCGCGCTGAGGTCATCGGCCAACTCCTGGACAGGGCGCTCTCAAGGCCGGCGCTGGTCTTGCGCGCCTCCTGTGCCGCGGCCGCGAGCGGCCCAAGCCGTCCCTGCCATCTCGAGTTCGGCGCGCAACTGGCCTCCAGCGCGGTCAGGGCACCGGCGGCCTTGTATGCGTCCTTCCTCCGAGGCCTTTGATGGGCCTTCCATTGGGTCCTGGACCGGTCCAGGTCCTCGCTCTTCGCCTGCTTTTTGGTGCGCGGCGCGGTGCCTGCGGCGTCGTTTCGATGCGCCTGGCTTCGGTCTGGAGTTGGCGCACCCGGCCTGGGCGCCCTCGGCCCCGTTGAGCGCACCGCGCAGGACCTCGGCTGCGTGGCCTGCCCAGACGGCGGCGAAATCGGCGATGGTTTTCGCGTTTTCTCGGTCACGGTGAACGCGTCCCGGGTTGTGCGGTTTCCGCGAGGGCGTTGGATGTGGCCGTGATGACGTCGTCGGCGACACCAGGAAGAGCGTCGCGCAGTGCCTCGCGGGCCTCTTGCGGGCTCAGGTCGCCGAGCAGGTTGGGGTTGCGGACCTGGCGGATCCGCCCGCCAGGAGCCTGGCCTCGCTCAGCGGTGGTGCGCAATACCCGGGCGGCCAGATCGGCGACGTATTCATCCTCTCCCGCGTCTCCGGGGAACACATGCCCGCCGACAGTGGTGATGAGGTCGGTGAACTCCTCAAGGGATAGTGCGCTGCGCCCGTCTCCTGTCAGCGGCACGGTGGTGAGCGGTCGGCCCGGCACCCTGAACGGGATGACCTTCACCGCCGGGGATGCATCCCTCGGAGAATTGGATGCGGACCCCGTAGGACAGTTCGCCGCCCTGGCCGGGACCGGCGAAGGTGAGCCACGCGTATCCGACGCGGCGCCGGGTCCCGTCGGCACCATCGCGCATCAGCGACGTCCAAGTCGTCTGTCGCGCTTTCCCTGCGCCGAGCAGCCGGGAGTTCAGGTCCAGCAGGTATGGCCACAGAGCCTCCAGCGCCGTGGTCTTGCCGGTGCCATTTGTTCCGCGCATCAGCAGTCGGCCGCTGTCGGCGTCCATCAGCTAGGTCACCGAAACGCCACACGTTCGACAGTCCCGCTGCGACCAGTCGCCACCGGCGACCGAACCGGCTTGCGGCGACCGAAGCTCCTCGCCTGCCGCTTACCTGTCCCATGTGACGGGCCGGCGCGGCGGCGCTCACGGGACCCTCCGGCGCCTGCGGGATGGAATGTGCGCTGCCTGCCGCGTTGGTCAGCTGGGCTTTGCGTCATGTTCGTTCCTATTCTGCGGAGGCGCGTGGGCGGGGGGCCCAGCGGGCGGTCGCCGGGGAGAACCACCACATGGATGTCGGGTCGTCGGTGACCCGCACAAGGTCGAGGCCGGTGAGCAGTGCCCGCACTTCGGCGGCCAGTTGCGCGGGATCGGCGGCCAGGTCTGTGCGCCATCCGCCACGGCCAGCGCCGAACTGGCCAGCGAGGATGGCGAGATGGGCGTGCACGTCGTCGTCGGCCAATCCCAGCCAGCCTGGCCGGTCCTCGGCCGGTATACCGCGATGATGGGCGTGGCCGCAGAGCAGCAGCGCGGCATGGGGGACGGTACCCGCCGCGGGGAAAGGGGTGGGGCCGAGGTCGTGGTCGTAACGGAAGGCGTCGCTAGGCACGACAAACGCGGCGCCTTCACTGCGGCGCTCCAGGTGTAGCCCGAACGCTCTCGCGAGCTGTTCACCATCGTCGCTGCGGACCCGGCGGCTCAGCCAGTCCGCTTCCGCGTCGTCCAAGTCGGTGGTGTGCACGACGGTGTCATCGACCAGGCGACGGCGCATCCGTCGGCTGGCGTCCGGCTCAGTCTCGACCTGGCGCAACCAGGCGTCTGGATCCGCGGCCACGTCAGCTGCGCCGAAGTTGGCGATGACATGAAGCAACCGGGTGTGGTGCACCACTAGCAGCACGGGCGGCTCATCGTCGTGCAGGTAGCCTTGCGTGTCGCCGTCCACCTGCTCGATGACGCCGCGGTGATCGAGCAGTTTCAGCGCCTGCACGATCGCGCGACGTTCGCCGATCTCGCCGGTCACTGCGATGTCGGCTTCCGCGGCCGCGGTCTTGGCGGCGGTGACCAACTTGCCGAGCGCGACGGCTGGAGGCATTGCCTCGGCGGCGGCCACCAGCAGGAAGAACCAGCTGCACGTCAGCGGCGACGGGGCAAGGGCTGCCCACGCGGCGCGTCGCACTGGAGGGGACTTCCTGAGCCTGATCAGATCACGTTCGACGACGAGCGGCCAGCCGAGCCGACCGAGGGCACTCGTGATGTCGTCGAGGTTCTGCCGGACCTTGGTCATGGCGGCGTCGTCGCGGCCTGCCAGCAGCCAGGGCTGGCGGGCCAGCAGCCGCAGCATCTCAGCAGTCTCGGCGCCACCCTCGGGGGACCAGGCGCGCCGGATCCGCGGCACGGTGGGGGGCGGGGCGTGGCTTGGCGTAGTCATGCGGCACCTTCTATGCGGAGCGATGCACGCCGGTTAGAGTCGTCGGCGAGCAGAACCGTTGGCGGTGCCACAGCGATACCCGGAACATGGAACACGGGGATCCGGCCAGGCAGCCACACTCGCCATGCAGGCGCGCGCAGCGCTCCGGTGCAGTCCGGGGCGCGAAACAGGGTGCAGGCCAGACCGTCATGGGCGGCGGTGCGGCCGGGTCCGGCCGGGCCCGCCCTAGCCGCTGCCATGAGTGCGCTCATTGCCAGCCTGGCCGCTGGCTCGGACAGCACAGCATCAGGGGATGCGGCCAGGACCTCCCGCAAGGCCGCGTCGTGCTGCTGCCGCCGATGCTCGCGGCGTTGCGCGATCTCGGCGCGGGCGGCGGAGTCGTCACGGGGCGCGGCGGGGCGGCCTCGTGGGCCTGTGCGCCCGGTCAGACGCAGCAGTTCCGGGACTTCCACCACCGGGCCGGCCCGCCAGGACGGGACCCGGGCCAGGTCGTCATCGTCAGCGTCGCCGTGCAGCTTGCGCCAGGAATGGTCACCCAGCGCCGCCAGGAACAGCGCCGGTGCCAGATCGCTGGTGGCGCAGGCGTGGGCAAGGGCCAACGCGCGGGCACGGGATGTGGCAGTTCCGGTTGAGGTGTGCAGCCGCCGCAGGTTCGCATGCATGCCCGGCAGCGCCCGCACCAGCCGGAGCGCGAAACGCTGCGCGCGGCCGCGTTCCGGGTCGCACCATTCGGCCAGGCCGGTCCAATCCTCTACCCTTCCACCCTTGGAGGCGGTGAGCGCACCCCGGGAGATGAGTTCTCGTGCGGACGAGTCGGACACGGTGGTCGCAGCGAGCGCTGCGAAACCACCCGCGAGCAGATCTAGTGCCCGGGCAGCCCGCGCGGAACCCCGACGAAGCTCCACCGCGACATGAGTGGCGTAATCGACCAGCAGGCTCTTTAGTTCTGCGGTCCGGTCACGATCGAGGTCGAACCGATCAGCCAGGTCGGCGAGCACATCTTCCGCACCAACCAGCGCACCGTCGAGGGCATCGTGCGCAGTGAAGACCTGCGACACCAGAGCAGGCGTACTAGCGGCGCTAGAGTGTTCCCCGGCGATCCCCGCAAGCTCCTCGAGGGCATCCACAAGGCGGGCGAGGTTCGTCAGCGGGATCTCCCGCACCACCGGCTGGCCGACGAGGTAACTCCGGTAGAAACGCTGAACCTGCCGACCTAGCGGAGTTGGCGTGTAACGCCAGTTGCGTGCAGCGATGTCTGCGTAGCGCAAAATGCGGCCATGGTCAGTGCGGGCTGACACCGCCGTCCAGACGCGAAGCTTGTCCAGACGCTTCACTACTGCCGTCTCATCCATGGGACGTCCGGCTGCGGCGAGCGCTGCGGCCACGTCCGCAGGAGTCATGTCAGTGACGGATGCCTCCAGTACGTCCATGACCGCGATGTAGTCATCCGACGCCCGGGACAGCAGGTACGCCAGCGCGACGCGGCTGTCAGAGACACCAATGTCGAAATCATGATCACCGTCGGCTTCGACTGCCGTCGACGCAATATCTGGCGCCAGCGAGGCAGCAGGACCAAGTTCGCATTCCTGGTCGTCACCCTCAGCCTGATTCGCTGCCATCGTCGAACCTCCTGACCTCTGGTGCGCACCATAACCCGGCGCACTGACAAAACGACGCATCGTTAAGCTTGGCCTGCAGCGCCGGGCGGTTCTGGGGATGAGCAATAGCGTCCTGCGCGCGGTCGCGCATGAGTGTGTCCGAGCGCAACGCGAGCCATTGCGGCGCAGTGATCGCGACAGCCATCACCAGTACTTGGCGGCGATCGCTAACACCGAGCGGCTCAAGCAGGATCGCTGCGAGACCGCTTGCCGATGCGCTGCCGTGAGTGTGCCCAGAGCATTGGGATAAGAACCCAGAAGGCGTATTGTCCCGACCGAATAGCGTGCTTGCCAGTGTCCGCTTGGCTTGGCCGACAGGTTGTGCACCGTTTCCATGCGCGGCTTTCGGTGCCGCGGTTCGACTCCAGCCACGGCAGCGCCTCGGAGAGCGTGGCGAAGAAGATCTTGCGGACCGACGGCCGATTCTGCGGCTCCGCTTGTGCCAGCATCCGCCGGACCCAGTCGCAGCCGGTCTCATGGAGCACGTTGTCCCTTGCGCCCGCAGACCCTGAAGTGAAGTCATTGAAGATGTAGCCGACTCCGGCGGCGTGCAGGTCCGCCAGTTCGGCGTTCGTCGCTATGCGATGCATCAATGGCCGACCGCAGAGCCTGGCTCAGCGGCTCCCCGAGCGTTCCTTAGACCACTGCCACAGGGCGCGGTCGATGGTCCGCATGCCATAGCCGGTCTCGTCGTCGATCTTGCGGCACGCCGCGACATAGCCGCTCCACAACGTCATGGTGTAAAGGACGGTCTGGGTGACGCCAAGAGCTTCCAGTGCACGTATGTCAAGGATGGGATAGCGGTCGTGGTGCCCGTAGTGCAGTAGTACCGAAGCGGTCGGCCACGACACTCCTGACAACGCCATCGGGATCCAGATCCGCAGTGGTTCGACTGTCACACTGAGCGCCAGCCTCGTGACCTCGCGTACCTCGTCTTCGGTGTTCTTCACTACTCGCGACTTCGACCGTGCCGTCTTCCACTCGCACACCTCAAGAAACTCAGCGCGAGTGTAGTAGCCGCGATCCCGAACCGCTGGTCCGATCTCGTTGACGACCCGTTCCTCACGCGGATACGAGTACCGCCGAGCCAGTCCCGGAATCTGAGCGGCATCGAATTGAAGCGCGAACCTCGCCGGCGACGACGAGTTGGCAGAAGCAGAGGCCACGACACCATCATGTCGTGCAACTTGATCGTCCGGCTCTCGTTCCACCCAGGGCATTTGCTGACGTCCTCGGCGGCGGACGGACTGGGCCGTCGTTGCAGTCGGCTTGGACCATCGCAGGGACGGCGAGGTGGCGTCCAAGATCCGGTGTAAATGAGAGGACGGGCGTAGGTTCCCCTTCAAGACCGCCAAGTCACGAAGGAAGGACCCACGCCCGTGCCTGTCCGAGTATCGCCTACTGACCGTATCCGTCACCACATCGATGAGCTGTTCGCCGCGGACCGTCCGCTGCCGGAGATCTTGGAGGAGGTGGCCCGGCTCGGTGCCCAGCTGCTGATGCAGGCCGCGCTGGAGGCCGAGGTGACTGAGTTCCTCGGCCGGGATCGCTATCAGCGGGCCGCGGCCTGCGCCGGCGCCCGTCCCGGGTCCCGGAATGGATACCGGGAGGTGACGGTGAAGACCACCGCCGGGCCGGTCGCCGTGTCCCGGCCCAAGCTGCGCGGTAGCAGCGAGGCCTTCGCGTCCCGGCTGTTCGGGGCGCATGTCACCAAGACCCACGCGCTCGAATCGCTGGTGATCGCCTCATTCGTCCGCGGCCTGTCCGTCCGCGACGTCGAAGCCGCCCTCGCGGAGGCGCTGGGTGATCAGGCGGCGATCTCCAAGTTGACGGTGTCGTCGGTGTGCCAGCAGATCAAGGACGAGTACCAGGCGTGGGCGCAGCGGCGCCTGGATGGCATCACGCTGGACTACCTGTTCCTGGACGCGAGCTTCTTCCGGATGCACCCGGGCTCGCCGGCCGAGCCGGTGCTGGCGGCCTGGGGCATCACCACCGATGGCAAGCCCGCGTTCATCGGCCTGGCCCCCGGCACCGGCGAGTCCGCCGACGCCTGGCACGCTTTCCTGGCCGACCTGAAAGACCGGGGCCTGGCCTCCCCGCTGCTGGTCATCTCTGATGGGGCGCCCGGGCTGATCGCCGCGATCGAGCAGGCCTACCCCAAAGCGCTGCGTCAAAGATGCCTGATCCACCGGGCGAGAAATGTCCTGGCCAAGGTGCCGGCCGGGATGCAGGCCGAGGTCAAGGACGCCTACTGGAAGATCTTCGACACCGAAGGCCTCAAGACCCCGCCTGGGCCCAAGCTCACCGAACTCGTCGATGCCCGGATCAGCGAGATGGCCGCCCGCTACGGCGCCACCTACCCCTCGGCGATGAAGTGCCTGACCACCGACCGGGAGGGCCTGACCGCCTACCTGCGGTTCCCCACCGGGCACCACAACCGCGTCCGGCATTCCAACTTCATCGAGCGGACCTTCGGCGAGACCCGCCGCCGCACCAAGGTCATCGGCCGGCTCCCCGGCGAGACCAGCTGCCTCACCCTGGTGTGGGCCGTCCTGGACCGCCCTTCCCGCGGCTGGCGCGGCCTGACCATGACCTCAGACGGCCTGCGGCTCCTCCAGGACCTGCGCCGCTCACTGCTCGACCCGCCCCGCCAGCTCCGGCCACACACCGCCACCACCAGCCAGCCCACCGATCACCCCAGAACTGTCAGCACCGTCGCCTAACTTGATCACGAAGCTGGGAACCACGCCCGCCATTTACACCGGATTCCGGACGCGACCGACGGCGACGCCGTGGCCTAGTGTGTATTACCATTCCAAGATCACGGACCAGATTCAGTGAGACACCGGGGGCACGACTGTCTCACTGAATCTGGTCGTCGCAGATCATGCCGTTGGCCTGGGACCAGTTTCGCTGAGACGGGACACCGTTCTCACTTGTCCTGTCTCACTGAAACTGGCCCGGTCTCACTGAATCACCGGTCGGCGTTACGCGCTTCGGGCCCGAGTCCTGACGGCTTCCAGGGCGCTGCTTCGAATCAGTTCAGAAAGGCTGACCTGGAGATCATGCGCAGCGGTCTCTAGCTGATTCCGCTCGCCAGGCAGCAGCCTCAGGGCCACCAGTTCTGTCCGCTGACGGGCCTCAGAGCGCTTGCGTGGTGCCGCCCCGGATTCCGGAGCCGTCGTGTCCATGGCGGTTTGTCCCCTTTCCGTCATGCCGCGGTTCCTATGGTTGCGATGATCGGCGGCGGAGGGTGGGACGTGCGGTCTAACCGCCGTGTCGGCGTGTCGCGGCGGTATAACCATCGCGGGCTGCCACTATGGGGGTGCTTCGTGTGACTGCGCCGTGCCCAAGGCCCTCTCCCCGCGGACGGCGCCCCTCCCCCGTGATCCCGGAACGGAGACTGCAGTATGGCGAACTACTCGCAGGCACCGCCGGGTCCCAGCCCCCGAGCCGCTGCCAGGGAAGGCGCCATTGGGCCGTGGAGAGCCGGTGCGGCTCCTGCGGGTGCACATGGCGTGCACTGATCGCGCCGTGCAGGGCACCAGCCACTTCGCCCAGCTCATTGGGCCAAAGCCGTGAGCAGCGACGAATCCCTGCCCGCGTCTTTCCCCTGGGGGTTCGACGCCAGTTTCTGCTTCGGGCCAGAGCAGCGTTTCCGCGGCTACTTCGGACGCGACGTCCTGAGTGGGCTGGTCGCCGGCATCGACGAGTTCCGTGCTGAGATGGCGCGAAAGCCGGCGTTCCGCACGCTGGGACCGGCCGTGCTTGGCGCATTCCTTTGGCTTGATGACCCGGAACTGATCGAGCGGATCGCGGATTTCCGCCACGCCTGCGTAGTGATCACCAAGCAGCCCCGTGGCAAGTACCAGCAGGCGCGGCTCGCCAAGCTCCAGCCGATCCTCGAACGAAGCCGAGGGTTTCCCGCCGACGCACTGCCCGAGTTCAGCAGCCTGATGCTGCGGGAGGATGAGCACGCTCCGGTCGTGGGACCGCATACGCCCGCCCCGCATCTAAGGTTGCCGCCCCTGCGGACGATTGGCTATCGGAGGATCGGCGACAAGCTGGTTCCGATCTTGCACACCAAGATAATCTTGCTCGGTCATGTGTGGTGGCACGACGAGGATGAGTTTGGCTTGGCCGATGTGATCGGCTTCCGTCCGCAACGGCTGTGGCTGGGCAGCGCAAATGGCACCGCCAGCTCTAGGACCAATCTGGAATTCGGTCTCTGGCTGGATGATCCAGCCATGCTCCACTCCGCGACTCGGTTCCTTGCCGAGGTGATGCGCCACTCCGAGGAGCTTGACCCCGATGCACACCAGATGAAGCCGGAACTGGTCGAACCTGACTATGACGATGTGGCCTTCGCGGAGGCCGCCGCTCTGCTGGATGAGCAGGGCGAGGAGCCATGGTGACGGCGCCGTCGGCACGGGTGCTCGCGCCGGGCCCACCCACGTTCGAATTGCACAGCCTGGGATGGCGGGCCTTCCAGGACTTGTGCGCAGGCGTGCTGAGGATCGTATGGGGCCAGTCAGCGCAAGCTTTCGCTGACTCCAACGACGCCGGACGCGACGGGGCCTTCTATGGCGTGTGGCACGACCCGCCCGGAGCGGCCGGATTGCGGGATTCGCTTCATGGTCCCTTCGTGTTGCAGTGCAAGCACACCAAGAGGGCGGGCAGTACCCTGTCGGAGTCAGACCTGGAGGATGAGTTCGCCAAGGTTCTCGGTCTAGTCGAGCGCGGTTTGTGCCGCAGCTATGTGCTGATGACCAACGCGCGGGTCAGCGGCAACTCGGAGAGGATAATCCGTGCTCGGCTGCGCCAAGCCGGGGTGAAGCACCCCCTCGTCTTGGGCGGTCAGTGGGTATGCGACACCATCGCCGCTCATCGCGAACTTCGTCTGTTCGTCCCCCGCGTCTATGGCCTGGGTGATCTTTCACAGATCCTCGACGAGCGCGCTTACGCCCAGGCCTCGGCACTGATGGCCGCTGCGCGCGACCAGGTCGCCACCTTTGTGATCACCGAGCCCTACCGGAAAGCAGCCCAGGCGCTGCACGACCACGGATTCGTGCTGCTGCTCGGCGAACCGGCGGTGGGCAAGTCAGTGATCGGCCTCATGCTCGCGCTCGCGGCCGCAGACAACTGGGGCTGCCTGACCGTGAAGGCCCGCACCGCAAGTGAGCTGGTTGACCATTGGAACCCGTACGAGCCGGGTCAGTTCTTCTGGGTCGATGACGCCTTCGGCCCCGTCAGGCACGAAGAACAGCTCACCAGCGACTGGGCCCGCAGCATGCCGCACATCATGACCGCAATCAGCAAGGGCGCCCGGGTCGTGCTGACCTCCCGCAGCTACATCTACCAGGAAGCACGGCCCCTGCTGAAGGAATACGCTTACCCGCGGCTGCGGGAGCAGCAGGTGCTCGTGGATGTGGAGGACCTGAGCCTCGACGAGCGTAAGCAGATCCTCTACAACCACATCGCCTGCGGCGACCAGCCCGCCCAGGTCAAAGCGACGATGAAGCCGTTCCTCGACCACGCGGCGACGGCGCAGCCGTTCCGGCCGGAGATGGCACACCGCCTGGGCCGCCGAGCCTTTACGAGCGGGCTGAACCTCAGCAAGACCGGCATCGAGGACTTCATGACCCATCCCCGCCAGTTCCTCAAGGACGTCTACGAACAGCTCAGCGCCGACCAGCAAGCTGCCCTGGCCCTCGTTTACGCCGCTGCCACCGACGGCAGCTTGGAAAACCCACTCACCCTGAATGAGGCACAGCGCGACATCATCGACCGAGCTGGCAGCACACCCGCCGGGGTCATCCGGGCGCTGGACGCCCTGACCGGCGATTTCCTCCAGGCCACCGGGCCCCCGCTGGCCAGGCCCGGATGGGCCTTCCGCCACCCCACCCTCTGGGAAGGGTTCGCCTCCTGGATACCCACCCAGGCGCACCTGCTGACTGTAGTGCTCGGCGGCCTCACCGACACCGCGCTGCTGAACAGAGTCGATTGTGACGATGAGAACACCGGCCGGGAACCCGCATTCTTCAAGCGGGGAACCCTGCTGCGCGTCCCACCGGCGCTCCACCGGGCCGTGGCCGAACGGCTGGCCATAATCCGCCAACGGCCGCTGCCAGACCCAAAATGGAGGAAGCGAGAGACCGGCAACTGGGAATTCACCGACGGCTACCGAGAGCACAAGAACAGGCGGGATTCTCTTCTGTGGTTCCTGACCCGCAGATCCAGCGACGCATTCCTGCGCACCTACCTAGATGTCGATCCCGGCCTCCCAGCCAGCATGCTGAGATTCACCTCCTACGTCTCCGTGGTGCCCGAACCCGCGATGTTGGCCCGTCTCCACGAAGCGGGCCTGCTCAGCGAAGAGGCCCGTCTTGAAGCAGTGGAGCGGATGGCCGACCTGGCCGTCGATACCCCCGACGATGGTTGGATCAAAGGCCCAGCCTGGAAGATCCTGCTCACCCCCGCCGACCGGGCAATGCTCTTCGACAAGGTGCGCGCCGAACTCGTCCCCCGCCTCGACACCGGTGAGGCCTGGGGTGATGAGCGAGACGGGGACGACGACCCGGTAGACAACGCTCTGTTCGGTTACGAGATGGCCTTCGAAGACGAAGGCGATGCCGAAACCGCCCAAGCATTCGCCGAAGCCCGCGACGCGTACTCACAACTACCGACCAGAGTTCGTGTGGAATACCTCGAGAGGGAGGACCAGCGCCCGCTCGCCGACACCAGGGCCGCCCCGGCACGGAGCACGAGCCGCAGCATTTTCGACGACATCGACGCGGAATAGCAGAGCCAGCGGAGAAACCGAGGACACGAAGGAGTACCACGAACGAGAACCTGCCGGGTGAGCGGACCTTCGAACCTGCCGCGTCGGCCGACAAACCCAAGCCAGTGACTCGAGGCGGTGATCTTCCTAACGGTCAGCCATCATCTAGTTACTCCCAAACAGCAGCCAGCCTCGGCAGTGACCTGAAAGCCTCGGCTGCCAGTCCGGCTGAGGACGCATTTCACCTGCATGCACCTCCAGCGCCGGAGGCATCATCGGATCCCCCGGCCGAACCGCGACGGGCCGCCTCCCAACGATGGCAGGACATACGCCGCCGCCTCCCATACATAGCGAGGCGGGACGCCCGCCGCCGGGCCCTCGCATATGCCCAGCGAAGCGAGCGCTTCTTCGCCAGGCACGACCCCGCCGACAACGCCAGCACCCAGCTACCCACCACTGAGCAGGCCCGGATCCCTGTGATCTGGCTGGCCGAAGTGTTCACGCCAACCACCCTTTCCGGGCTGCTCAGCGGGGCACGTGAGCTCGCGGTCAGGCAACCCGGACTGCAGACAGACGATGACGATCTTGCCGGGTGGATCACCCTCAGCCGACGGCGAGGAGGCGGCGCCTGGCGCCAGCTTGCCACCGTCTATCCGCCGAACAGCCAGCCATTCTTCGTTGACGAGGTCACCGATCAGATACCAGCGGGGATCGCCTACATCCAGCTATCGCTGCACGCGCTGACGTCCACGGTGACCGTGTTGACAGCTGGGTTCGGGCTGGATGATGACCGCGCCCGAGGGCTCGAAGACGTCCTGAACCAGGAGTTCATCACCCGAGCGAAGATGCTGCCTGACGGCGGTCACACCATCTTGAACGTTGAGAGGCAGAAGGCTGCCGCCGTTGAGGAGTGGCGGACCTCGCTTCGCCAGGAGGCGGCCGACTGGCTCGCCGAGCGGTTCCCCGGGACTTTCCACCGGCTGGCACCGGGGCAACTGCCCGCGATGGAACTCTTGCTTACCGGACGGCATCACCCCTGGGACCCTGCTGGCACCACTGGCACGCCGGGCTGGGCCCGGATGCTCGGCCTAGGCGGCTCGCACGGGTACTGGCAGTGCACCAGCTCCCGCTGTCTGCGCTTGCAAGTACGCGACGATGAGGGCCTCCGGCCTGGGCCCCGGCCCCTCCTGATGTTCGCCGGGCTCGAACAGGAACTGGTCGCGCACTACGCGGGCAGCACGGGTGACAGCCGCAGTCTGCTGGAGGTCATCATCTCGCTGGAAGAGGCCGCTACCGCGCTGCTGGCCCGGTGGAGCCTGAGCGCGCTCATCCGCGAGCTGGAGGAACAGCTGGCAGGCATCCAAGACTTTGCAGACCAAGCCGACCGCAAACGCTCGCCGCGGGCATTGGCGGAGACGCAGCGGCAACTCCTCCACACCGGGATCGACAGCCGGATCGTCGTCAACGACATCGCCCGCTACGCCCAAGATCCCTGGTGGAAGCACGGCATCTTGGACTTCTCCGAGGCGCTCCCCCCGGCGCTACAGGGCAAGGCAGAACCCACCGCCTCACTGGCCGAATCCCTACGGCAAGGGCAGATAACCGACGGCCAGCGGGTCTCCCGCCTGGAAACCGACCTGCGGGAAATCCTGAACACAAATGCCGAGCTCACCTCCACGAGCGAAAACCTCCGGCTCCAGCGAAGGATCAGCCGACTCACCGTGGTCGCCGTGATCGCCACCATCGTGGGCGCAGCAGCTGCCGTAATAGCTCTCGTCATCGCGGCACGAAGTCCCGCCGGGCCTGGCAGCAGACCCAGCACCCACGCCACCAATGCCTCCACTCAAGCTCCCACCCACGTGCGGGTGCGATCCGGGGCGCTGTCGGTAACCTCTCGGCCTTCACCCCGAAAAGCATTCAGGGACCAGATTCAATGAGACGCTGTCGAGGTTTTGGCGAGAGGGACCAGATTCAGTGAGGACTTTTCATCCGTCAGCGGCCTGTGGGCCGCTGGAGGGGCTGGGCTTTATTCGAGGTCGTTGAACTCGTCGTACGCGGCGAGGACATCACCGGTGCCGCCGAGGATCTCGACCCTGGCTGGGAAGGCGACGCCGGGCGAGGCGAAAAACATCACCACACTGTTATCGGCCACGTCCGCGAGAGCGGTCCCATCTGCGAAGGTCAGCCGCACCGAGTGGGCTGCCTCGGCGCCTTCGCCGATGACCTGCCCGCCGGCTGCGAACAGATCTGTATTCCACTGCGCGGCGAAGTTAACCCAGGGCCTGGTCCGGTGGGTCCCGCGGCACCGCCGCCACCGCCGATGGGGGCGGCCACCCATGAGCCGTCCGGCTCTTGCCAGGTGCGCACCAGCATGTGCTGGGGCTGGCCGCCGCGGGTGGCGAACTCGACCTCATGCAGCTGGCAGCCCGGAAATGCCTGGCTCTTGCGGAACCGCATGGTGGCCGGGTCGGCGCCCGCGCCGCCGCCAGAGCGTACCGACGCCACCCAGCCGCCGGGGCTGGGTGGGCTGGCCCGGGTGAGTGGGCCTGGCGCGGCGGTCAGGTGATCGACGACGGCCTGTTCGGCTCCGGTCAATGGCACCGGCGACCCCCCTGGGGACTGGGAGCACCACATCTCCTGCTGATGAGAGGAGTTTACGAGCCGGTCTCGCGGGCCTGCAGGAGGTGGATGGCTTTGGCCAGTTGCCCGGCGCGCCACGGGCAGCAGCGGAGTTTGCGCAGGATGCGCCAGGTTTTGAGCTGGGCGTTGGCGCGTTCCCCGGGTGAGCGTAGCTGGGCATGGGCGCGGTTGGCGTCTTTCTGCGAGGCGGGCTTGCCCCGGTCCCGGTAGGGAATGCGCACGTGGTCCCCGGCGCCGGCGTAGCCCTTGTCGGCCAGCACGATGAGCCTGGCGGCGGCCAGTTCCCGCACGATGCCCCAGATCCGGGCGGCGGTCAGGTCGTGGACGGCACCGGGCAGGGGCCCGGAGACCCAGAGGATCTCGCCGTCCGGGCTGGCGATGACTTGGAGGTTCATCCCGTGCCGGCGGTGCTTGCCGGAGTAGAACGGCCGGTCAGCGGCGACCCGGTCGATGGGGATTAACGTGCCGTCGATCACCACATAGGCCCGTCCCGCCTCCTTCGCCTTCGCCAGCGCGCGGGGCAGCTTCGGAGACCGGACCGCCAGCAGGGCCACGGTCTCGCTGACGTAGCGCCAGGCGGTCGCGGTGCCGACGCCGAACCCGGCGGCCAGCGCGGCGAAGGTGTCGCCTTTGCGCAGGTAGGCCAGCACCAGCAGGGCCTGCCGGCCGGGGTTCAGCTTGCGCCAGCATGACCCGATCTTCCTGCGGTGGCGGCGGATGACCCCGGCGGTGTAGTTGAGGGTCTGGGACGACAACGGCAGCGCGGCAGGGTAGAAAGCATCGGAGCCCCTCGGTGGCAGACGCGGATCTTGGTCGATCGCTTCATCTACCAGGGGCTTCGCTGTGCCCCAAGCCTGGCACGCCGTCCGTGATCAGGCCATTCGCGGAGCTGCTCCAAGATCAGGATGAAAAGGGCTCAGTGAGACAACAGCCGGAGAATCCGTCTCACCGAATCTGGTCGCCGCAGGTCAGCGAACTGGCCCTAATGGGGATCGATCGCCTGGCCCCTGATTTGTGGGTGAGGATGGTCGGCTGAGCCACCAGCGGGTGAGCACTGGCTGGCCCAGGACCACCGGTTGAGTCCTAGGTCTAGATCGTGCCCCCGCTGGCTGGTGAGGTCTCCTCGGATAGCTGGTGGGATGTCGTGCCCTGAGCACTGATCCATTAGGGAGCTGCTGGAGTCCTCTGGCTCAAAGGCTTGATCCGTAGCAGGCGAGAGGAGCCAGATGATCTTTGCTGGGGTGGACTGGGCGGAAGCGCATGTGCGCCACGAGGCGCCGCAAGTCGAGCGGAGGTGAGAGACCTTTGCCGCCGGGCCGTCGCAGCGGCCGGGTGAAGCTGAGGGCAGCCTGATCCGGGAGTCGCCGGGGAGGGCGGGAGCAGCCCTGACAATGCCGGGACGTGCTGGTACTGCCAGATGGCGCGGGTCCGGCTAGCGAGACGGGAAGGTGCACGAGAGGAACCAGTGCCTGACGCCCCTTAACGGCCCACCAGCTCAAATCTGGCGGATACGGGCTGGGTGCGGTGCGCACCCGCTGCCTGCGGGTGGCGGGGAACTCCCTGGCTGGCATATGGACACCGGCGGGGAGGCCATGGTGAATGCCTGCGGCGTAGCCATGGCGATGCCGCAGGGGTAGAGCTGGGCGCCTCACCCGTCGATCGGCTTTGCGGTGAACGTGGGAACCGGCCGGTGCCGCCCTCGCCGCGTGCGGCCAGCACGCCGGAAGGGCAGGCACGTCGTCTGCTGATGGCACCGGGCGGGGCGGAGGCCCCGTAGTAGTCCGAGACCGGGAAAGCCGGCCACATGGCGAAGGGGGCCAGCAAGTCAGTAGCGGAAGCGCTGGAAGACCAGGAGAACGCTGGTGAATACGAGTGATCTGCCGGCTGGCCCGTTCTGGGCTGAGCGGCGGGTACTGGAGATCCAGGCCAGGCTGCACCGCTGGGCGAGCGACGATCCTCATCGTCGGTTCGACGATCTGTATAACCTCGTCGCCGATCCCGGTTTCCTGATGATGGCCTGGGATCGGGTAGCGGGGAACAAGGGTGCGCGCTCGGCCGGAGTTGACGGGCAGACCGCCGCTTCCGTCCGGGAGCAGATCGGCCGGGACGCCTTCCTGGCCGACTTGCGGGAGCAGCTGAAGTCCGCAGGTTCCGCCCGTTGCCGGTCAGGGAACGGATGATCCCCAAGCCGGGGACGCGCAAGCGCCGCCGCCTGGGCATCCCGACCGTGGCCGACCGCGTGGTGCAGGCATCCCTGAAGCTGGTGCTGGAGCCGATCTTCGAGGCGGATTTCGTGCCGTGCTCGTACGGTTTCCGGCCTGGCCGGCATGCGCATGACGCGATCGCCGAGAGCCGTTTCCTGGCATCCAAGACCTATGAGTGGGTGCTGGAAGGCGATATCAAGGCGTGCTTCGACGAGATCTCGCACCCAGCCCTGATGAGCCGGGTCCGGGACCGGATCGGGGACAAGCGCGTGCTCGCACTGGTCAAGGCGTTCCTGAAGGCAGGCATCCTCGCCGAGAGCGGCGATGCCAGGGACACCAGCGCCGGAACCCCGCAGGGTGGGATCCTCTCGCCGTTGCTGGCCAACGTGGCACTGTCGGTCCTCGACGAGCACTTCGCCGAGGCTCCCGGCGGACCGCGGTCCACCGCGAAGCAGCGGTGGACACGACGCCAGCGCGGCCTGCCCAACTACCGGCTCATCCGGTATGCGGACGACTTCCTGATCCTGGTATCGGGAACCAGGGCGCACGCCGAGGCACTGCTTCCGGAGGTAGCGGAAGTCTTGTCGGCTGTCGGCCTGCGCCTGTCGGAGGAAAAGCACTGATCACCCACATCGACGAGGGCCTCGACTTCCTCGGCTGGCGCATCCAGCGCCACCGCAAGCGAGGGACCACCCGGCAGTACGTCTATAACTACCCGGCCGCGAAGGCCCTGCGGGCCGTCACAGCCAGGTGCAAGGCGATCTGCCGGATGAACGTCAGCCTGCCGCTGGCAGTCCTGCTGCACCAGCTCAACCCGGTGCTGCGGGGCTGGACCACCTACTTCCGCCCCGGCGTCTCCAGCCGTGCCTTCCAGCACCTGCGCATGATCGTCTGGCGCCAGGTATTCGGATGGCTCCGGCGCAAGCACCCCAGTGCGGGCTGGAAGGAACTGCGCCGCCGCTTCTGCGACGGCCGGTGGTGGCCCCGCGATGGCGAGGTCTCGCTGTTCAATCCCGGTGCGGTAACCACCACGCGCTACCGCCCCAGGGGAACGACGATTCCCTCGCCATGGCCCAGCACGACCTGAGGACCACCCCCGCCAGACGGGGCTTGCGGAGAGCCGGATGCGGGGCCAACCCGCACGTCCGGTTCGGGAGGGCGGCCTGGAGAAACAGGCCGGGAGCAATCCCGGCACTGCGCTCCAGGCCGACCCCACCATGACGTGCATGTCCAGGATGAGGACGGCAAGCGGCTGGCGGGGGCGGCTGCCCGGGGGTGTGGAGGGGATGGCCCGGTTCCATGAGCTGGCCGCGCGGCACGCGCAGGAGCCCGCCGAGGTGGTGATCGGGATCGAGACTGACCGGGGCCTGTTCGCCGCGGCCCTGGCCGCAGCCGGGTACCAGGTGTTCGTGGTGAACCCGCTGTCGGTGTCGCGTTACCGGGACCGGTATTCAGTCTCCGGGGCGAAGTCTGATCCCGGCGACGCGAAGGTGCTGGCGGACCTGGTCCGCACCGACCGGCATAACCACCGCCCGGCCGCCGGGGACAGCGAGCTGGCCGAGGCGGTGAAGGTTCTGGCCCGCGCGCACCAATCGATGATCTGGTCCCGGCGCCGGCAGGCGAACATGCTGCGCTCGGCGCTGCGGGAGTTCTATCCCGCTGCGCTGGCTGCGTTCGATGACCTGACCAGCGGCGATGCGGTCGAGGTGCTCCGCGCCGCACCGGCCCCGGCCCTGGGCGCGGCGCTGTCCCGGGCCAAGATCGCCGCGGCGCTGCGCCGCGGCGGGCGGCAGCGCCGTATCGGCGCCCGGGCCGGGCAGATCCAGGCCGCGCTGCGCGCCCCACAGCTGGCGCCCGCTCCGGTGATCGCGGCCGCGATGGGCGCCTCGGTCAGCGCCTCAGTCTCAGTGATCGCCGAGATGACCACCCAGATCACCGTGCTTGAGCGGCAGCTGGCCGCGGATTTTGAGCAGCACCCGGACGCGGAGGTGGCCCGATCCCTGCCAGGACTGGAGACCATCCTCGGCGCCCGGGTGCTCGGCGAGTTCGGCGACGATCCAGGCCGCTACGCCACTGCCAAGTGTCGCAAGAACTACGCCGGAACCGTCACCGATCACCAGGGCCTCCGGCATCAGGAAGGTAGTACTGGCCCGCCACGTCCGCAACCAGCGCCTCGCCGACGCGATTTACCTGTGGGCCTTCGCCGCACTCTCCGCATCACCTGGTGCCCGCGCCTTCTACGACACCCGCCGCGCCGCCGGTGACACCCACAACGCCGCCCTCCGGGCCCTGGGCAACCGCCTCGTCGGGATCCTCCACGGCTGCCTTGCCCACCACAGCCCCTACAGCGAAACCACCGCCTGGGCCCACCGCGCAAGCACCTGCCTCACCGACGCCGCTTGACACCTTGGAGCCGTGGGATGTCTAGACCAGATTCACTGAGACAGGACAGGTGTCCCGTTGTCCTGTCTCACTGAATCTGGTCCGTGTCTCACTGAATCGAGCGCTACCGCCGGTTCTGGGACTCATCCCTAGCCCGCCTCGACGCCCACCTCGCCGCGGTGCAGGCGGCCGAACGCCCAGCTAACCCGACGGGCGCCGACTCCGGCGCCCCCGACACCCGCCCCCCGGACAAGGAGTTCCCATGAACGCCGAAGCACACCATCTGTCGATCACGCGCGTCGTCGACGCGCCACGGCCCCTCGTCTACCGGGCCTTCACCGACCCTGACGACCTGGCGGCGTGGTGGGGTCCGGCCGGAAACCAGCTTCCCCGCGACGAGATCGACTTCGACGTGCGGCCCGCCACGGGTCCCGGCCCGCGGCAGCAACCAGCACACCGCACAAGGCTGCAGGCATCGTGCAGCCGGTTGTAGAGCCCGCATGGAGACGCAGCCGCGGTCAGGATCCGGCCTCCACAGACCCTCCACGCGGCCCGCATCCGGCCTGCGCCCGGCGGCGGTTGGCTGGCGGGCAGTACGCAGGGCAATCACCGAGAAGGGACCAGACCAGATGCTCACCGACAGGCTTTCCGCCGCCGCCTTCACCGCGGCGCCCGGCGGCCCGTGGAACACCAAGCTCGACGTCGCCCTTGCAGGCGCCGGTGCTGCACGGGTCGAGGTGTAGGGCATGGCCAAGCTCATCTACATCAACAACATGTCCCTCGACGGCTACTTCGAGGACCGGCACGGCGCCTTTGACTTCGGTCCGATGGACGACGAAGTGTTCGCCGCGTATACCGACCTGCTCCGACCTGTGGGGACCTTCCTCTACGGGCGCCGCCTGTACGAGACGATGGCCAGCTGGGAGACCATGCCCGCCCTGGCCGCGCAGTCCTCCCTCACGGCGGAGTTCTCGGACGTCTGGAAAGCGCCCCGCAAGATCGTCTACTCCGCAACCCTGGCAACGGCACCGACAGCCCACACCCGCATCGAACGCGCCTTCGACGCCACCGCCGTGCAACAGCTCAAGGCCGACGCGAGCCGTGACCTCACCGTGGGAGGCGCCAACCTCGCATCACAGGCCCTCCATGCCGGCCTCGTTGACGAATGCATCTTGTTCGTCTGGCCGATGACCGTCGGCGACGGAAAGCCAGCCCTCCCGACCGACGCCAGCCACAGCCTCGAGCTCCTCGACGAGCACCGATTCGCCAACGGCACCCTGCTCCTCCGGTACCGCCCCCGACCCCAATGACACCCCGCCACCCACCGCTGACCAGCCGCCCGAGCGCCCGGCCGGCAGCCCGACGCCCGGGCTAGGCACCGGCCGCCCACGGCCGCCACCCGTGACGTGCTGGCGACGATCGTCCGGGCGGCCATCGACACACCGCGGCCGCCCAGGGCGCCATCGACCCCGGCTTCGACTCTGCCCTGTTCACCCCGGGAGCTGGTGCTCGTCCGGCGCACCCTGGAGGTCGTTCATGAGTTTGGCTCGGCAGCGGCACGCGGCGCCCGCCCCCGACCCACGGTCTGGTCGGAGGCGGTTCGCGCGCATGCTCGTCCTCGACGTCGTCCTGCCCCTGGTGCTGTACTACGCGCTGCGCGCGATCGGCGCGAGCTCCTGGACGGCGCTGGTCGCCGGCGCGGCTGTCCCGCTGGTGCGCGTCGCCGTGGCCGCCGCGACCCGGCGACGCGTGGAGAGCGCCGGCGTGTTCACCCTGACCCTGCTCGCGGCCGGTACCGCCGTCGGCCTGCTCACTGCCGAGCCCAGGCTGCTCATGGCGCGGGAGAGCTGGCTGACTGCCGTGGTCGGGGTGTGGATCCTCGCCACACTGCGGGCCCGGCGCCCGCTGCTCTTCACTGCCACAACCGGCTTCATGCCCGCTGAGGCGGCCGCCGCCTGGCACCGCGCTTGGGACAACAGCCCGGAGTTCCGGCGGACGCTGCGCGGGATGACGTGGGCCTTCGGTCTCGCCTTCCTCGCCGACGCCGCGGCACGGATCGCCATGGCCTACACGCTGCCGCTCGATCTCGTCCCGCTGCTCAGCGTGGCACTGCTGGTAGTCCTGCTCGTCGGCGTCGTGCAGGCCGGCAAGGCCTACGGACGACGCCGTCTTAGCGAGGCCCTCGGCCCAAACCTCGTTGCCAGCACTGACCACGGGCACGAGACGACGATGGATGGCGGATCCTCCTGACCCAGTCCTCGTCGACGGCTTCGCCGTCCCTGCTGGACACGGGGCTTTCAGCTTCTTTCGCAGACCTATGAACGAGCGTCAACATCCCGCTCAACGATCCGCTTGCGGGCGGTGCACGGCCGCGCGACCCGCCGCTCTTGTCCAGTGTTGATCGTCGCGGATAGGGTGCCTCATGCCGGTTCGGTTCCTCTCCGACGCCGAGCTTGCGCGGCTGAGCAGCTGGCCGGACGAGATCGCCGACGCCGACCTGGTCACTCAACGGCAGCCCGGAACAGCTCGTGCTCCTGGCTTGGCGTTTCTGACGAGCCTGTCCTTAGCGAAATTGCTGTCCTGCTTCGACGGTCCTTTGGTCGATAGGGGTCATGCACCTGGTGGACCTGCACACAGAAGAGGCCAGGTGCTGGCGCGCGTCAGCGCTGTGAACAGCGGAGCGTCCTGCGGCACCGGCTGGATCATCCTGGCCCGAGACAACCCCCGGTCAGTCATCGAGATGCTGGATCTCCACTATGGCCTAACCCGCCGGATCGAGGAGGAACGCGGTCGGCCCTGGTCCTACGGGGACATCGTGTTCGAGCGCGGCGAGTCACGCAGCCGGGCCGGCCGGGCCATAGGCCGCGGCCTCGAAGATGAGGTCGAACGGCTCGTCCGCTCACTCGGACTGCCCTTCGCCCCCGCCCAGTTCGCCGGCATTGGCGGCCGCACAGCCTCGTGCGACCTGGCAATCCCCAGGCCGGATCCGGCGCCTTGATCGTCTGCGCCGTGAAGTGCTTCGACTCCACCGGCAGCAAGCTGGCCGACGCAGCCCGCGAGATCGAGTCGATGGCCAGCTTATCTGGATTAGCGATTTGTCCGTTTGTGAGCGGTTGACTCCAGGACGGGGTCAGTTCGGCTCGTCGTCCTCGTCTAGGAAACCGGACAGTTCCGCCATCGCTTCGGCCATCGCCTCTTCGTCGAATTCGACCTCGACTAGGTCCGGTTTCATGTTGTCGGAGTCGGGGTCGAGGTCCTCGGAATGGGCAATGAGCTGGGTCAGGAACCGCTTGGCTTGCCGTAGCAGCTCGGGCTCGGCCTGCCAGCATCCGAATTCAAGGCTGAGTCGTGAGGCTGTGGTTCCGTTCGCGCTGCCAATCCACAACCGCCGTGGCCAGAACGCAAGGATGTCGGCCGGGGAGCCGAGGTCGTCTTCGTCATGCCATTTCAGGTCGCCGAGCAGGACCATCCTTGGCGTGCAGGAGAGGCACCAGCCTGCCGCCGGTCTTGCGGTGGCCGACGGTGCGCAGGCCGGGGATGGTCAGATGGGGCAGGCGGGTTGACGGGCCCGCGACCTGCGGCCGCCCGGATTCGTCGGGGAGCGCGAGGGTCTCCAGCTCTGGCAGTGCGGCTGCGGGGAAGCCCGGGCAGCGGTCTAGAGTGTCCCGGAGGCGGGCCAGCTTGGCTTGCGGGAAGGGCCGCGGTTGCTTGGTGAAGGCCACGCAGGCATGCGGGCACTCGGCAATCCGGTTCAATAGCTCCGGGTCGTCCAGCCACATGAACGCGCCAAGCATCGCCGGGACGACATCCCGCGCGACTTTCGGCCGGCTGCTGCGGCGGCCATGTACTCATCGATTCCCGCGATCAGGTCGTCCAGCACGTTGAGGCCGACGCGGCCCGTCAGCTTGCGGTCGTTGCCGAAGCTGAACTGCGAATTGAACCGGGATGAGAACGACGGGACCTGGTTAGCAGCCATGTGATCCGGAGGTGAGGTATCCGCGTCTGGCAAGCGCGCTTCGCAACCGCTGGAGGTGGCCCAGATCAGTCCTCGCGTAGTGCCGGACCGTCCACGGCGGCGGGTCGCTCAGCAGCAATTTCAGCGCCTCCAGAGCGTCAGTTCTCTCTTCGGCAGCACCGCTGCGGACCGCAGCGCAGGTCATCTTGAGCAGGTGGTTGTAGTCCGGGCGCGTCGAGTAGAGAGCCGGATCTATGCCCCGGTCAAAACCCCACGGCCATTGCAGCTGGAAGCGCATGACCCTGGTCGCTATCGGGAGGAAGACGGTGCACACCCACCAGTCATCGAAGTACCGGTAGTTCAGCACTGGCACGGTAAGGAACAAGATCCCGGTGGCTCTGGCCAGCGGGGTGAGCTTGCCAGGCGTGCTGTCAATGCTGGCGAGCCACTCCTCGCCGTATTGCTCAGCCAGGTCACGGTCCAGGAGGAGCCGTGCACTGAGCTTGACCACGCGCCGGGCCAGCCACGGTCCGAGGTCCGACAATTCGGCAGTGAACAGAGAAATGAGCCCACCTGCGGCGAGCGTCTGCCAGGTGTTCACGGTCAGGCTCTCCCGGTCGCGCCACGCAGCCGGAGCATGAGGCCCGGGTTCCCGGCCCGTCGCTCGGCGAGCAGCGCCCGGGCGGCCTGCAGCCCGTCAGGTTCGAGCCGGTAGAACCGCCGGCGAGGACGCCCTTCTTGAGGGTGCTCTGTCTCCCAGTAGCTGGTCAGCCAGCCGATGCGGCCTAGCCGGTCAAGGATCGGATAGACGCTCCCAGTCGGCCGCCCGGCCTGCTGGGCGATCGCGAAACCATGCAGATCCTCGCCGGAACCGACCAGGGCTGCCAGAACAGCCAGAGTCGCCGGCGTGACGCGGGGTAGGCTCTCCACGGCGCTAATTCTAGTTATGAAGCGCTAGTTTGCGCCGCATGCCGCACGGCGTGTCGCAAGTTCGCCGCGGTGGTGCGGGTTGCGTCTCTGAACTGAGAAGTCGTTCGCTTATTTGTGTTCGGCGAAGGATGCCCTTCTTGGTCTGCTGGCATGTGCTTTGGCTCTCAGCTGGTCTCGGCGAGGGTTTCGGCGGCCTCAAGTAGCCGCTCGGCATAGGCCGCCGCGACGGGCTGGCCGTTATCTACCCCGCCCGCGGGATCGCTGCCCTCTGGCAGCCACCCACCCGCACCACCAGCGACCTCACCCGCCTGATCGGCGCCACCCGGGCGATGCTCCTTCGCGCCCTCGCAGAACCGGCCTCCACCTCAGGCCTGGCCGCCCGCTGCGACCTGCCCCTCAGCACCACCAGCGAGCACCTCACCGTCCTGCGCGCCAACGGCCTGATCACCACCACCCGCACCGGACGCTACCTCCACCACCAGCGCACCCCCCTCGGCATAGCCCTCTCACCCAGCGCTACACCAGACGATTCACCAACCAGGGACCAGATTCAGTGAGACAACCGGGCGTGTCCTACCGGCTGTGTAAGTGACGTGGCCTGACGATGAGCCGCAGGAAGGTGGCTCGCGGAAGGACACGCAATGACCGACACTTCGATGGTGGCCCGCAAGCGCGACGGCAGCCCACCGCCGCGGCCTCCGCTGGTTGATGAGGAGCTGGCGGATCAGCTGCTGGGCAAGGCGCAGGCCGAGGGCGTCGAGCTGCTCGGCCCGGACGGCCTGCTGTCCCAGGTGACCAAGGCGGTGCTGGAGCGGGCGCTGGCTGAGGAGATGACCGGCCACCTGGGCTATGACAAGCACGACCCGGCTGGGCGGGGGTCGGGTAACAGCCGCAACGGCATGACCGGCAAGACGGTGCTGACCGATGTCGGGGCGGTGGACCTGGCGGTGCCGCGGGACCGCAACGGCACCTTCGAGCCGCGGATCGTCCGCAAGGGCCAGACCCGGCTGGAGGGGTTCAACGACCGGATCATCGCGCTGTATGCGCGCGGGATGACCACCCGCGACATCCGCGCCCACCTGCGGGAGATCTACGGCGTGGAGGTGTCGCCGGACCTGATCTCCCGGGTCACCGACGCCGTGGTGGACGAGCTGCAGGAATGGCAGGGCAGGCCGCTGGACGCGATCTACCCGGTGATCTTCATCGATGCGCTGATGATCAAGATCAGGGACGGGGTGGTCACCAACCGGGCCGTGTATGTGGCGATCGGCATCGACTGCGAGGGTGCCAAGCAGGTGCTGGGCCTGTGGATCGGCCCCACCACCGGCGAGTCGGCCAAGTTCTGGCTGTCGGTGCTGAGCGAGCTGAAAGGCCGCGGCGTGGCCGATGTGTGCATCGTGTGCTGCGACGGGCTGACCGGGCTGCCCGACGCGATCGGCGTGGTCTGGCCGCAGGCGGTGGTGCAGCTGTGCGTGGTGCACCTGATCCGCGCGTCGCTGCGGTATGCCTCCCGCAAGTACTGGGCGCCGCTGAGCAAGGACCTGCGGGCGATCTACACCGCCGCCGATGAGGCCGCGGCCGCCGCGGCGCTGGAGGCCTTCGCCGGGCAGTGGGAGCAGCGGTACCCGGCGATCGTCAGGCTGTGGCGGGCGCACTGGGCCGAGTTCACCCCGTTCCTGGCCTTCCCGCCCGAAGTCCGCAAGGTCATTTACACCACCAACCTGATCGAGTCGATGAACGCCCGGCTGCGCAAGGTGACCCGCAACCGCGGCCAGTTCCCCTCCGAGCAGGCCGCCCTCAAAGTCCTCTACCTCGCCGTCCGGAACCTGGAGGAGTTCCGCGGCCCAAACACCGGAATCCGAAGCGCCGGGTGGAACAGGCGCTCCAGGCGTTCACGATCTACTTCGACGGGCGGATCCCGACTCCATGAAAACCGCCACGATCACTTACACAGACGGTCGGACGCTCCCAGACAACCCGAGGGAATCGCAGGGACAGACCAGATCGAGTGAGACAGAAGCTACAGGCTCTGTCTCACTCAATCTGGTCGTCGCAGGTCAGACGACTGGGTCTGGGACCAGTTTCAGTGAGACAGGACACTAGGCCAAGGTGTCCTATCTGACTGAATCTGGTCCGATCCAGCCAGTTGTCTCACCAAATATGATCGCCAGGGTGAACTACGGGCCGTAGTTGTCCCACTAGACGTGGCTTGACTCGGCGTTTGTCTCATTGAATTTGGTTGATCCCGGTTCAGTTGGTGGCTGTCAGCCCATGCTTGTGGATGATCTGCCCGACTCGGGCAGCAGGAAGCATCGCTCCGCTGACGGCGGCTCCGGCCCGATCACGAACGGCAGGCCGCGCAGCTCCACCCTCCCGAGCGGAGCATCCCCTGACTCATCGCCAAGAACCTCGGCACCGGCGTTACACACGGCGGACAGGCCTACTGGCCTCATAGCTCGGCATGCGCTCGATCGTAGGATGAGTGGCCGGGCTGACCCCAGCCATTTTCGGCCCCGCGAGCGATCGAGGGAGCCCTTTCATGAGCAAGAGGACGCTGCTGCTGATCGACGTCCAGCGCAACATGCTGCTCCCCCCTCAGCCGGTCCCAGATGCGCCAGCCGTCGGCACCAAGATCGCCGGGATCCTGGACCAGGCGCGGCGCGACGGCGCCATGGTGGCCCACGTGCGCAACAACGGCGGCGAGGACGATCCGGACGCGCCCGGGACCACGGGCTGGGAACTGATCCACGATGTCGCCGGGCACGAGGCGGTCGTCGACAAGCGCACGCCCAACGGCTTTGCCGGTACGGAGCTCGGCAGCCTGCTCGCGGACGGCCGGGAGGTCGTCATCGTCGGCATGCAGAGCGAGTACTGCGTCCGCGAGACATCGCTCGCCGCCCTGCAGCGAGGCCTGGCCGTTTCGCTGGTGCGAGGAGCACACGCCACCTACGGCCACGGGAAGCGCAGCGCAGCGGAAATATCCGCGACGACCGAGGATGAACTCGCACAGGCAGGAGCCCGGATCCTCGACGCCGGCGACGTCACGTTCTGAGTGACCGGCCGCATCTCCCGGCGTCCATCCCCAGCCGGCCTTGACGTGGCGCCCGCGCCGTCAGGTCGCGGCCACGGCGCGTTCGAGTGCAGCCCAGCCCGCCGGTTCCCAGGTGGGCTTGCCCCCGGGCCGGCCGAGCCTGCCGTTTTGCCCGATGCTGATCAGATGCAGGGCGCGCAGGACGGCCCAGCCGCGGGCCCGTGCGATAGTGGCCGCGTCCGCCTGCGCATAGGTATCGAAGGACCTGCCCGCCGTGCCCGCGGGCAGCAGGATCCAGGCGGCTGACAGGTCGGTCGCGGGATCGCCCGCGCACATGTCGCCGAAGTCGATCACTCCGTACAGCGTCCCGTCCTGGACGATCACGTTCGCGGGATGCAGATCGCCGTGCAACCACGTCGGCGCGCCGGACCAGGCCGGCGCCGCGACGGCCTGCTGCCAGGCTTCCCGCGCCGCACCAGCGCTCGCGTCGCCGGCGATGACCCTGAAGCAGCTCTCGAACTCGTCCCGCAGCCCAGCCAGCGGGATGCCGCGCGTCTGGCTGGCCGGGGCGTCCGCGGGTGCCTGCTGGTGCAGGGCCTTAAGGAAGCCCCCGAGGGTCCCGGCCGCGTCAGCGCAGGTGATCGGCGCCTGATCGCCCGGCTCGCCATCAACCCAGCGCACGATCGTCCAGGTGTGACCGAACAGGTCCGAGGGTTCGCCGGTGCGCACCGGGGTGGGCGTTGGCAGCGTCAGCCGCTCAGCCAGCACCGGAAGCCACTTCTGCTCGGTACGCAGCAGGGCCGGGGCGCGTTCGGTGCGCGGCAGGCGCACCGCCAGGTCTGCACCGAGGCGCCACTGCTGGTTGTCCCAGCCCCCCACGACATCCCGGATTTCCAGGCCGGCCAGATCCGGATGCTGTTCCCGCAGCAGCGCCCGCACCAGGCCCTGCCCGAACCTGAACTCCTCCATGGATGAGCCTCCGATCGAGCGTCCGCTGGCAAGCTAGCACCGGCCGGACGGCCCGGCCCGGCTAACCTGGCCTGGTGATCTTGCGGGTGCGCGCGGCCTGGGCCCGGCTGCCGCGGTGGGCGAGATGGGTGCTGGCCGGCTATCTGATCGGGTTCGCCGACGGCACCGGCGCGCACATCAGGGACCTGGCCCGGGGCGGCATTCATGTCTACGCAGCGTGGGGGCCGGTTCCCGTCCAGGTCTTCCTCGTCGGCTTAGTCGTCCTCGATCCGCTGGTCTTCCTGCTGGTGGCACTGGCCCAGCCGGCCGGTGTCTGGCTGGCCTGTGCGGTGCTGGTGCTGGACAACGTGGCCAACTGGATCGGGAACTGGCCCGGGTTGCGCAGCGACCCGCTGCTTCTGGTCAAGCAGCCCGGGCTGCTGCCCATCACCACCTTCACTGTATTCGTCCTGGTGACCGCGCCGATGCTGCTGGCCGCTATGCGGGCCCGCCGCCAGTTGGGCTAGCCGGGCTGGCCGCGGCCGCCACCACGCTCAGCCTCCGGCGCTGGCTTGCGCCAGACCGAGACGTGGCTCTCGCTGTCGGCCGTGAACGGGCTGCCGTCCCAGCCAGCCAGCCGCTGTTCCAGTTCCAGCCCGGCCAGCTGCGCCATCAGGTCGCACTCGGCGGGCCAGATGTAGCGGAAGCTGCCGGAGTCGTACCGCGTGCTCCCGCCGGCATCCCGGAAGTAGTGGTGCGACGTGCACTGCTGGGTGGCGAGGTCGTAGGTGTCGAAGATGAGGTGCCCCTCGGCCACGCTCGCCGGTACCGCGTTCTGCCCGGGCGGCATGCGGCGGATGGCCGGCACCCAGAGTTCGATGACGAACCGCCCGCCCGGGCTGAGGTGCCGGGCCGCGTTGCGGAAGCACTCCACCTGCTCCTGCTGGGTGCGCAGGTTGGAGATGGTGTTGAACACCAGATACACCAGCGAGAACTCGCCCGGCACCCGCGTGGTGGCCATGTCTCCCACCAGCACTGGCAGCGCTGCCTCATCGGCCTTGCGGCGTAGCTGGGCCAGCATGGCCTCGGACAGCTCGATCCCGGTGACCGGGACACCCCGGGCGGCCAGCGGGATGCCGACCCGCCCGGTGCCGATGGCGAACTCCAGCGCCGCGCCGGACCCTGCCAGCCGGGCCAGGAAGTCCACTGCCGGGCCGAGTACCTCGGGCGCGAACTGGTCTGCGCTGTCCGCGTCGTAGTGCGCCGCGGTCTGCTCACCCCACACGTCGCTGCTGGTCACGATCCCTCAGTCTGCGGACCATCCCCTGCTATGTCGATCGGGTTTCCGCGCAGGGCCCCGGGCCGCAGTGGTGTGCCGAGTACGTGGCTGACCAGCCTGCGGTGGGCCGCGTGCAGGGTCCGGACGGCGGCTGGCGTCAGGCCGGGCTTGACCGGTGGGCGGCCGCCCCGGGGCCGCCCGGGCTTGACCGGGATCCACAGGTGGCCAGGGTCGCTGCCTTCGAGCTCGGCGATGATCTCGGCTCTGGCCGACAGCCACCGGGTGAGGATCAGCACGGTCGTGGCGCGCAGCGGGTGAGGGCCGTCAGCCAGCTCGATCCACGCCGGATCATCCAGCTTCAGAGCGGTGATCTTGAGCCCAGCCAGGTCGGGCACGGACCGCCCGGTGTCCGCGACGAGCGCCCCCACCGCCGCGGTGCGCAGCGCGGTCGCCGCGTTGGCGTAGGCGGGCCTGCGTCCCGCCAGGTCGCGCAGCAGGCGGTCGGCCTGGGCGAGAGTCAGCTGGTCGGCGTCCGCGGGCGGCTGGCTGTCCCGGCGGTCCGGCAGGCCAGCGAACTCGGCGAACGCGTTGTAGGAGTCGATGCGCACCCGCATCGAGTTGATGCCGGCCGCGGCCTCCGGGCCGTGCAGCGTGTTCCGGGTGCGGGTCTTGCCCGCGGCCGCGTCGGCCAGCCACGCGTCCACTAGCGCCGGGTCCAGCAGCTCCCCCACGGTGATCCGTGCGGTGCCCGCCGCCAGCTGAGCGTGCTCCACGAACTCCTCGATGAAGTGGCGCCGGATCCGCTGGGTGATCTCAGCGAAATGACGGCTGGCCAGGTGGCTGATGAACGCGTCCAGGGCCTCTCCTGCCCGGGTCCGGGAGTGCACGGCTGGCATACCCGAACCGTACCGCTTCTAGCTGATAACAGCAAGAAGCCGCCAGCTGAGCCTCCCCGTCCCAACTGCGGGTCCCTGTATGGTCCGGGACGGACCAACCCGGTACGAGCCGGGCCGATACGGGTCGTCACGAACCACTCCCCTACCCCGCAGTTGGGGTCGCTTGGGCAACCCACCGCTTCTTGCTGTTATCAGCCCCAACCCTCGGCCAACGGGCCAGCGTCAGCCCAATCCAGCCGAGTTGCCGGCCAGCCTGGATCAGCCAGGCACCCTTAGCCGGCTTCCCGTGCCGCGCCTCGCGCCTGTTCCAGCTGATCCACCCCCACCGGGCCGCTCTCCGGCAGCCCCAGGGACTGCCATGCCCGCTGCGCCCGGGCCACGTCTCCCCCGGCTTCCTGCAGCACCATCTTCTTGGCCGTGGCGCTGGGCACCGCGCCGTCGCCGCCGAGATCCACCAGGTGGGCCAGCATCCGGACGGACTGGTTGCGCTGCCCGGCCTTGCGCTCGTTGTACCGGTACACCAGCACCCAGCGGCCCTGCAGCGAGCGGGCCCGCTCGATCAGCGCCCGGCCCCGGTCGGTGTCTGCCTGCTCGGTCCGGATCGGCTCGGTCTCGCCGGACGGCAGCCGCAGCGTGACCAGCCCGCGGCGGCTCGATTCCTCGATCTCGACCTGCTCCAGGAACGCGACGAACGTGCGGGCCGACTCCAGCCGCTCGATGTCCTGCCTGGCCTGCTGGGCGATCAGGTACAGGTCCACGGTCAGGCCATGCACCCGGCGGCCCCAGGCCGCTTCCTCGCCGGCCGGGCACGGCCCGGCCGCCTGGGCCGCCGCGGCGACCAGGCGGTAGTCCGCGTCGCTCACCGCAGTCACACCCGGCGCAGCACGGCGACGAGCTTGCCGACGATGGTGGCCTTGTCGCCCAGGATCGGGGTGTACAGCGGGTTCTGCGGCATCAGCCAGGTGTGCCCATCCGATCGTTTCAGCGTCTTGACCGTGCCCTCGACCTCCACACCGTCGATCAGCGCGGCCACGATGTCGCCGTTCTCGGCGTCCGACTGCTCCCGGATCACCACTAGGTCTCCGTCGGTGATCCCGGCGCCGATCATCGAGTCACCGGACACCCGGAGCATGAACAGTTCCCCCTCGCCGACCAGCTCCCGGGGCAGCACGAACGCCTCGTCGGCTGAGCCAGCCGGGAAAACCTGCTCACCAGACAGGATCGGTTCCCCTGCGGCGACCTGTCCCACCAGCCGCACACAGGCCGCGGCCCGCGGCCCAGCGTCCGCCCGTACCGGCCCGGTGTCGCTAGCCGGCCGGACCGGCACCGCGTCACCGGGCCGGGCCACCGCGGTGCGCGGCCGCCCCGGCTCGCGGTCCAGGTAGCCCTTCTTCTGCAGCGTGTGCATGTGCAGCGAGACGCTGGACAGGCTGGCCAGCCCGACCGCGTCCGCAATCTCCCGGTAGCTGGGCGCATGACCGGACCGCTGGCCGAAGTCCTCGATGAACCGGCGAATCCGGGCCTGGATCGGGGTGAGCGCCGCCGCACTCGACATGATCAGCCTCCACCTCGCCCATCATGTGCGCTTATCAGTGGCGGCGATAGTATCGCTCCCCGGGCCAGGATTCAAATGTGTGTTCGATAAACGATCAATCCTGCGCCCAGGCCTGCATCCGGCGGTCCAGCTCGGCCGGGTCCACGTCCTCGATGTGGCTGCCCAGCATCCACTGCTGCCCGAACGGGTCACGCAGCCGGCCCTCCCGCTCGCCGTAGAACTGGTCGGCCAGCGGATGGATCACCTCGCACCCGGCCGCCACCGCCCGCGCCCAGAGCGAGTCCACGTCCGGCACCGTCACCACCATGATCGCGGTCACCCGGCCGCCGGCCGGAGCCGGGGCGCCTGCCTCGCCGCCGTTGTCACCCGGCTCGGTCAGGTACACCACCGAGTCGCCGAACTGGACCTCGGCGTGCACCACCGTCCCGCCCGGGTCGGCGAACAGCGTCCCGCGCTGCTCGGCCCCGAACGCGTCCCGGTAGAACCCGACCGCCGCCCGGGCGTCCTGGACCACCAGCCGCGGCGTGACCGTGTGCAGGTGCTCCGGCACCGGCCTGGGCGACGCCTCCGCCTCGGCCAGCCCGGGCTGCTGGTACACGCCGAGCACGTTGCCCGCCGGGTCGCGGAACCAGCCGAACACCTCGCCCGCGCCGGGATCCACCGGCCGGACGATCTCCCCGCCCGCAGCCAGCACCGCATCCAGCGCCGCATCCGCCCGCGCCACCATCACGTAGATCACAAAGCCCGGCTCCCCCGCGGCCGGCAGGCCGGGCACGAACGTGCCGCTCACCTCCCCCACCGTGTCGTCAAAAGCGACCGCACCGTCGCCACGGCGGCGAATTTTCCAGCCGAACGCCAGCTGGTAGAACTCGGCGGACGCCCGCACGTCGGCCGCCGGGATCTCGATGTAACACAACTTGCCGGTGCGGTACCGCGGTGCGCCGCTGTCTACCATCGTGGAATGCCCCCTTCTGGGTCCGGCGTCGACCATGGCAGCGGGCCCCGGCCCGGGTCTTGGCGAAAAGGGACACCTGCCCGGTGACCATCATCGTGCGGCGCCCCGCTCCCCCGCTGGCCGGCCTGGTCTCCGCGCTGGTCTACCAGGCCGGTGAGCAGCCGCAGGCCTCGGTGCAGAAGATCCTGCCCGACGCCGAGCCCAGCCTGTGGGTCAACCTCAACCGGGACGAGTTCCGCTCACTCGGCGGTCCCCGGCCCGGCCGGGTGCCGGGCGCGATGCTGGCCGGGCCGCGGAGCCGGGCCCTGGTGACCGAGTTCGAGGCCGGGCGGGCACACATCTGGGTGTCCTTCGCGCTGGGCGCGGCCCCGGCCTTCTTTCCTGGAGCGCTGGCGGCCGCCGCCGATGAACTGGTGCCGCTGGCCGACCTGTGGGGCGGGTGCGGCGGCAACCTCCGGGATCAGCTGCTTGCCGCCGCGGCCCCGCAGCACATGCTCCAGGTGATGGAACAGGTCCTGCTCGCTCACCTGGCCGGCCCTGACCACGCTGACCCGGCGATGTGCGCGGCCGCCCGGGCCCTGTCCAGCGGCCAGGCCGTCAGCCAGGTGGCCGACGGCCTGGGCCTACTCCCCCGCACGCTGCGCCGCCGCTTCACCGCCCGGGTCGGGCTCACGCCCAAGCGCTTCGCCCGGGTGCAGCGGCTGCGCCAGGTGACCCGCGCGCTCGACGGCCAGGCCCGGGCTGACTGGGCGGCGGTCGCCGCCGGGCACGGCTACAGCGACCAGGCCCATCTCATCGATGAATTTCAGGACCTGGCTGGCATCACTCCAGCCGAATACCTGCGGTCCCGCATCGACGGGCCCAACCACCTGCGGGCCTGAGGCCGGTCCTGGGCGATCGGCTCCTGCAGTTCGGGCCGGGCGGAGCAGCCCCGTGCTGTCGTAGTGCCGGAGCATGCGCACCGAGACCCGGCGTGCCTGGCGAATTCCCCGATGGTGAACATGACGCTCCCACCCGATAGCCTCACACCGTGTGAGGGTCAAGAGCCGGCCCAATCGCTCGTATATTCGACTACTGAACACCGGAGCGGTACCATCTGGCCATGGCCACCGTGCACGCAGCCGTGCCCTCGATCCGGCACCCGTCCCTGCTGGGACGGGCCGTCGTGGTGGCTGACAGCCTGGCCGACCTGCACGGGGCTGAGCATGGCCCGGTTGAGCTGCCGATCTGGCTGTTCTGGTTCCCGGACCGCCGCTTCGACCTGGACGAGCCGGGCATGCTGCCCTGGATGTACCAGATTGTGCTCCGGGAGGCCCGCCGGCCGGAGGATCTCGGCTACCTGAACGGTGACCGGCTGGTCAGCCTGTGGCCCGACCTGTACCTGCCGCGCGATGTGCGCCAGGCCTGGGAAGAGCAGCACCCGGTGCTGCGGGCGGCCGCGGTCCCCGCCGCCACCTGATGCCGATCGACGAACTGCAGCGTGCGGTGGCCACCGTCGCGCTGCGCGCGGCCGCCCGGCACGGCTTCGCCTTAGCTGGCGGCAACGCGCTGATCGCGCACGGCATCGTGGACCGGCCCACCGATGACGTGGACCTGTTCAGCAACCAGGAGGCCGGGGTGTCCGCCGCCGCCGAGGTGGTGCAGGACGCGCTGCGCGCGGCCGGGTTCCAGGCCGACCGGCAGGACAGCGACCGAGGGCTGGCCGACGTCTTCTACGGCATGGGCGACGGGATCGCTGAGTGGATCATCACCGCGCCCGGCGGGCAGCAGACCATGCTGCAGCTGGCCTACTTCGACCGCAGCCACCGCCCGGTGACGATGGACGTCGGCCCGGTGCTCGCCCTGGAGGACCTGGCCGGCTCGAAGGTGTGCGCGCTGGCCGGCCGGGTCGAGCCGCGTGACTACATCGACACCGCGGCCGCGATGCGCCGCTACCCGGTGGACCAGCTGATCGGCTTCGCGAAACGGCTGGATCCCGGCCTGGAAGACCGCGACTTCGCCGACGCCGGCCGGCAGCTGGACCGGATGCCCGACGGGGTGTTCGCCCGCTACGGGCTCAGCCCGGCCGACGTGGCCCGGCTGCGCGAGCAGTTCGCCGCCTGGCCCCGGAACTGATCCCCGCTGTGCGCCCAGCAGGCCCCACATCCCGCGGTCAGGGATTACTCGCGCCGCTGCTCCCGGTATGCAGTTCGCCGACTTTGACCGGCTTCCCCGGCATGTTCGTGGCTGTGTCGATCGACGTCACGGTCACCACCCGGAGAGGGAGAAACCCGCGGGTCACCGTGTCAGTCACGCTGACGACGTAAGCGGTCTTCCCGCCGGCGTGATCGCGATCGGGCCCGGTGCCTCGCCGACCGTGACCGGCTTCCCGGGCGTGCTGGCGGCCGACGTCATCGGGGTCACCGTGCTCGCGCCACTGTCGGTGTACACGACCGATCCGGGCGCCTGCAAGGTTCCGCCGGCGCCACCGCCGAGGGTGCGCACGGCTACCGGGACCGCGATGGCGACCGCGCCGGCGGCGGCGCAGCCTGATGCCCGCGCAGCGATGTGGCCGCAACCGGCCCGATCGGCGGCTTGCCCGGCTGGTCGAGCAGTTGCTCATGATTGAGCACCCACTCGTAGGTGGTTCGCCATCGTCGGCAGCGACGCCCCGGACGCCACCGTCATGCCTAAGGTTCGCCGGGCACGACCAGGCCTGTCTCGTAGGCGAGGATCACTGCCTGCACGCGATCGCGCAGCCCGAGCTTGCTCAGCAGGCTGCCGACGTGCGTCTTGACTGTTGCCTCAGTGACGAACAGGGCGGCGGCAATCTCCGCATTGCTGCGGCCACGCGCCAGCAGCATGAGCACGTCGCGCTCGCGAGCGCTCACGGAGGCAAGACGGGACGGTGCCGGCGACATTTCCGGCGGCCTACGCGCGAACGCCTCGATTAGCCGCCTGGTCACCGACGGGGCAAGCATTGCCTCACCGCTCGCGGCGATTCGCACCGCAGCGATCAGGTCAGCGCGGGGGGAGTCCTTCAGCAGGAACCCGCTCGCACCGGCTCGAAGCGCCTCATAGACATAGTCATCGAGGTCGAAGGTCGTGAGCATGACGACCTTCGGGGCCGGCCTAGCCTTGGTGAGGATCCTGGTCGCTTCCAGTCCGTCCATGCCGGGCATGCGGATATCCATCAGCACCACGTCAGGCTGGTGCGCCGCAGTTTGCGCGACTGCCGCCTCGCCGTCGGCGGCCTCCCCGACCACGGCGATTCCGTCCGCAGCGGTCAAGATGACGCTGAACCCGGCCCGCACAAGTTCCTGGTCATCAACGACCAGCACTCTGATGGGTTCTGGCCCGGCAGGGCAGGTCATTGCGCCGGCAACCGTGCGGTCAGCGCGAAGCCTGCTTCCGTCGGTCCGACGGCCAGGTTGCCCCCGCAGGACGCGACGCGTTCGGCGATCCCAGCCAGCCCGAACCCGGAGTCGGCCAGGACCAGGCCTGGCGCGGTCGGGCTGCCGCCGTTCCTACTCGCCACCGCGATGTCCTGAGGTGGTCCGGAGTCGGCCACTGACAGTGTCACGAAGCCGGGCTCGTAGCAGATGCGGACGACGGCCTTGGCGGCGCCGGCATGGCGCAGCGTATTAGTCAGGGCTTCCTGGACGATTCGGAACGCGGTCAGCTCTATGCCGGGCGCCAGCGCACAGTGCGGGCCGGTGATCTCGAAGTCAACCGGCAGCCCGGCGGCCCGGACCTTTGCCAGTACCTCATCCAGGTCGGCCAGCGACGCCGCAGGCGCCACGTCCGCCTGCTCGGCCGGCCCGCGCAGCACGCCGAGCAGGCGGCGCAGCTCGGTCAGGGCCTGCCGCGCCGTCTGGCCGATGACGTCGACACAGCGGCAGGCGTCAACCGGGTGCTCAGGCAGGAGCGAGGCGGCTGCCTCGGACTGGACTGCCATCAGGCTGACGTGATGGGCCACGACATCGTGCAGTTCACGCGCGATCCTGACGCGCTCGGCGGCTGCGGCGCGGGACGCCTGGCGGTCCAGCTCCGCCTCGGCCCGGTCCGCGCGGCTATGCGCTTCCCGCAAGGAGACCCGCTTCGCCCGGCTGAGAGTGCCTGCCGCCCACGCGGTCAGGAAGATCAGTGCCTGGAAGATCGCGTCATAGGGCTCGTTGTGGCCCGGCGTGGCCTCCGAGATCGTGAGACCAGCGGCCACCAGCGCGACGGTGAGCCAGCGCCAGACCGGTCCGCGCCGGTCGATCACCGTATACACAGCGATGGCAGGCCCGAGCGGGATCGGCGCGAACCCAAGGCCAATCCAGTCGTAAGCCACCCGCGCCGCGCCGATCACCAGGCCGGTGCCAACCGGCCGGGACCGCCGCCAGATGAGCGGCAGGGCCTGGCCCGCTACCAGCAGCAGCGCCAGCCAGAACGGATGCAGCTGAGATCGGTATGGCAGCAGCGAGACGACGTTGATGCCGGCCAGCGCGACCGCCAGGCCGGTGTCCTGGAGCCGCTCTTGCCGGGTTGCGGGCAGGGCGGCGAACCTCCCCGCGAACCCGCGCCGGATAGCGGACATGCGGGCGGCAACGGTCATCACGTCCCGATCGTATTGTGGTCGGCGCAGCTGCGGAATCGTCCGCGAGGCCGAACCGGCGGCCCCTACCTGAGCATGACTCGAGGCACCGTGATCGGCCCGGGGCTCAGCCGCCTGGCGGACCGCCGGAACCGGACCGCCGCCTGATGTGGGGACACCGGCTGGACAGGCACGATGGCCGCATGACTGCAGAATCAGCGGTACCGGCGCCAGTAGCACCGACGTCAGCAGCGCCTGCACCGTCACGGTCCGCGGTAGCGCCCCCAGCGCCAGCGCCTAGGCTTGGCCTGGCCCTCATAGCTGCCGGCGCCGTTGCCCTTGAACTGGCCGTCAGCGCGCGATACGGATTCGTCCGCGACGAGCTGTACTTCCTGTCGGCCGGGCGTCATCTTGCGTTCGGCTACGTCAACCAGCCGCCGCTGACGCCGCTGCTGGCGCGCCTGTCCTCCGCGGTGACCGGCGACAGGGTCGTGGGGCTGCGAGTTCTGCCCGCGCTCGCCCTCGCCGCGATAGTACTGCTGACGGCGGCGATGAGTCGTCGCCTGGGGGCTGGGCGGACCGGCCAGCTGCTCGCTGCGCTCGCGGCCGCGACCTGCGGCGAGTATGTGGCGGCGGCGCACGAGCTCACCACGACAACGCCCGACTTCCTGTTCTGGACGATCACCCTGTACCTCGTGGTGCGGTTGCTAGCCAGCCGGGATTCGCGCTGGTGGCTGGCGATCGGCGGCTGCGTCGGAGTGGCCAGCGAGGCCAAGTGGAACATCGGCTTCCTGGTCGTTGCCCTCCTGGCCGGGTTCGCGGCCACCGACGCCCGTCGGCTACTGCGCAGCCGTTACTTCCTGGTCGGCTGCCTGTTGATGGCCATGCTGGCCGTCCCCGATCTAGTCTGGCAGGCGGCGCACGGCTGGCCGAACCTGCAGGTGTTCCGCGCGCTGCAGGACCAGGCCGGGCACAACCGCGCTACTTACTGGCTCGCGCAGGTCCTGTTCACCGGACTGGCACTCACGCCGGTATGGGTGTCCGGGCTGATCTGGTCGCTGCGCAGCGCGCAAGCACGAGCGTTCCGGCCCGCGGGCATCGGCTGTGCCATCGCGATCGGGCTGCAGTTCGTGCTCGGCGGCAAGGCCTACTACTCGGGCGGCGCCTACACTTTCCTGCTGGCCGCGGGCTGCGTTCCGGCGGAGCGGTGGCTGGCCGGCCGGAAGGCGATTGCGTGCAGGATCAGGCTAGTGATGGCGCTGGGCGCGGGCATGCTGGCCTCGGCGCTGCTCTTCCTGCCTGTTGCCGTGCCGGTGCTGCCCGCCAGCGCGTTGCACGTGGCCCCGCTGCAGAAGATCAACTACGACCTGGCCGAGTCGATCGGCTGGCCCGGTGAGGTGGCCCTGGTCGCACGCGAGTACCAGGCGCTGCCGCCGGCGCAGCGCCGACTGACCACGATCCTAGCCGGGAACTACGGCGAGGCAGGCGCCCTTGCCCGGTACGGACCGCAATTCGGCCTGCCGGAGCCTTTTAGCGGGAACAACGATTTCTGGCTTTGGGGCCCGCCGCCTGCCGCGGACACCACCGCGATCGCGGTGAACGTGGACCCAAAGCTGCTGCACCGAGCCTTCACCCGGGTCCGTCAGGTGGCCACCTTCTGGAACGGGCTCGGTGTCAGTGACGATGAGCAAGGAGCCCAGATCTACCTCGCCAGCGGCCTTCGGTCGTCGTGGGCCCGAGCGTGGCCCGCATTCCGCAACTACTCCTGAGGCGCTAGCCCGCCGCGCCTGGCAAGGTGTTGGCATGACCGAATCTACGCACCGGAACGTGGCCGTTGGGCGCATTGCCGCAGGCTGATTCGCCGCGTAAACGCTCGCGGCGTCTGGATCGCCTTGAGCTGGACGGCCTCGGACTGGCTGTTCTCGCCGTAGCGGCGGCTGGTGTCCGGGTGGATCTTGCCGGGACCGCCGTCCTCGCCGCCACGGCCCTGGCGACCCTGCTGCACATGGCGCTGGCCTGAATCAGAGCCCGAGGCCTGGGTCATCGGGCCCAGGTCACGGGTACGCCAGCTTGGCTCAGACCGGCACCGCAGCGGGAGATCGCCATCGCAGCATCCAGAGGCGGCAGCTGAAGTACTTGACTCTTCTTAGTTCAGAGAAGCCAGCCGGGTCGAGCCGCGTGACTACATCGACACCGCGGCCGCGATGCGCCGCTACCCGATGGACCAGCTGATCGGCTTCGCGAAACGGCTGGATCCCGGCCTGGAAGACCGCGACTTCGCCGACGCCGGCCGCCAGCTCGACCGGACGCCGGACGGCGTGTTCGCCCGCTACGGGCTCAGCCCAGCCGACGTGGCCCGGCTACGGGAGCAGTTCCGCGCCTGGCCCAGGTCTTAATGGCCTGACCCGGCTGGCCCGGGACTCCAGGTAGCGTCGCTCGGCGATGCTGGCGGTGGCCTTCGCGGCGCGCCGGTAGTGCTCGTAGGCCCCGGCCGTGTCGCCGGTCTTCTCCAGCAGGTGCGCCCGTACCGACAGCAGCCGGTGATGCCCGGCCATCCGCTCGTCACCGTCCAGTGTGGACAGCAGGGCCAGCGCCGGCCTGCGGGCCCTCGGTCTCGGCGAGCGCGATCGCCCGGTTGAGGGTGACCATCGGGTTGGGTGCGATCCGTTCCAGGATCAGGTAGAGCGCGTGCACCTGCGGCCAGTTGGTCTCCCCGGCCGTGGCCGCGTCGGCGTGCGTGGCGGCGATGGCGGCCTGCAGCTGGTAGGGCCCCAGCGCCGGGCCGGCCAGCGACGCCTTGACCAGCTCCATGCCCTCGTCGATCAGCGCGCGGTCCCACGTCGTACGGTCCTGCTCGTCCAGCGGCACGAGGTCGCCCGCCGCCGTGGTACGGGCCGCGCGGCGGGCGTGGGTCAGCAGCATCAGCGCGAGCAGCCCGGTCACCTCGCCGTCCCCGGGCAGCTGCGCGTGCACCATCCTGGCCAGCCGGATCGCCTCGTGGGCGAGGTCGGCGCGGTCCAGTTCGCGGCCCGAGGAGGCGGTGTAGCCCTCGTTGAAGATCAGGTAGAGCACGTGCAGGACGACCCGCAGCCGCTCCTCGCGCTCGGCGCCGCCGGGCAGGCTGAACGAGCCGCCGGCCGCCTTGATGCGCTGTTTGGCCCGGCTGATCCGGGCCGCCATGGTGGCCTCCGGCACCAGGAACGCGCGGGCGATCTCGGCCGTGGTCAGGCCGCCGACGGCGCGCAGCGTCAGGGCGGTCTGGGAGGCCGCGGTCAGCGCCGGATGGCAGCACAGGAACAGCAGGACGAGCGTGTCGTCGGTGTCCGGTACGTCCTCGGCCGCCACCTCGGCGGCGGCCGCGGCCGACTCCCGCTCGCGGCGCGCGTGGTCGCTGCGCACCTGGTCGATGAGCCGCCGGGACGCGACCGTGACCAGCCAGCCGCGCGGGTTGTCCGGCACCCCCTCGGCCGGCCACTGCCCGGTGGCGGCGAGGACGGCCTCCTGCACCGCGTCCTCGCAGTCCTCGAACTGCCCGTACCGGCGGACCAGCGTGCCGAGGACCTGCGGCGTGAGCTCACGCAGCAGGTCCTCGATGGCCGGTACGGTCATGCCTCCAATTGTCCGGCCGCGAACATCACCTGCCGCACCTCGACGCCCAGCCCGTCGATCGCGGCGTCCGGGATCTGCGCGGCCAGTTCGATCGCCCGGTCCTTGTCCTCGCAGTCGACCAGGTAGAAGCCGCCCAGGTACTCCTTGGCCTCCAGGAACGGGCCGTCGGTGACCACCGGCTGGCCGTTGCGCACAGTCACCACGGCGGCCTGGGACGGGTCGACCAGGGCCTGCGTGGTGATCAGCTCGCCAGACTCCTGCAACGCCTGGATGAACCGGCCGTGGCCGTCACCGATGGCCGCCTTCTCCTCGTCGGTCAGCGCGTCCAGCACCGCCGGGTTGATGATCATGCTGATCAGGAACTGCATGTCGTACTCCTCGTCGTTCGAGAGCCCTAGCAGGCCTTTCGCCTGGTAGTCGGAGCGGCCGCCACCGTCTTGACATGCGCCGCCGGAAATTCTGCCCGGGCCCGAGATCAGCTCAACCATTACACCTGTGCCCGCCAGCGGTTCGCCGCCTGGCCGCGGAGCGACCGGCTAGCCAAGGTCCGCGGGGTTGAGCTGGACGTGCACGGTGAGCAGGCCGGCGCCGGACACCCGCACGTTCATCGCGTTCAGCGCGCGCAGCGGATGCCAGGCGATGATCTTCCGCTGGCGGGCCAGCGGGTCCTCGTCCGGGCGCACGGTGGCGATGCCGGGCACCCAGCGGTAGCGCAGCCCGACGCGCAGCCGCACTTATGTCACCGCGTGCCGATGTGCACAAGAGCCTGAGGTGAGCTACACAGTGGGGATGGCTGACAGACCAGGTCCGGGATCCAGGGCTGACACACCAGCCTCGCTGCGCGCCGAGCACGTGGCGCAGACCAGGGCCGCGCTGGTCAGCGCGGGCCGGCTGCTGTTCGGGACCAAGGGGTTCGCCGCCACGTCCGTGGAGGACATCGCCCGGGCGGCCCGGGTGACCACGGGCGCCCTGTACCACCACTTCCCGACCAAGGCCGCGGTGTTCGAGGCGGTGTTCGAGCAGATACATGCCGAGATGCTGGTCGCCTCGGCGGAGGCCGCCGCAGCGGCCGACGGGCCGCTGGAACAGATGACGGCTGGCTTCGGCGTCTTCCTCGACTGGGTGCTCGAGCCCGAGGTCCAGCGGATCCTGGTCACCGACGCGCCGGCCGTCCTCGGCCTGGCGCGGTTCGTCGAACTGGACGAGCGTTACGCGCTCGACACCGCGGTGCAGGCGATCGAGGCGGCCAACGCGGCCGGGCTGCTCCGGGTGGCGGATCCGCCCACGCTGGTCCGGCTGCTGTCCGGCGCGATGACCCGGGCCGGCCTGCTCATCGCGAGCTCACCCGACCCGAAGGCCACCAGGGACGCGGTCGGCGACACGTTCCGCCAGATGATGGGCGGATTCCTGGCTACGCCACCCTGACCAGCAGCCCGGGTCAGCCCAGCTGGCCGACGCGGCGGATGGTCTCCTCGACCGGGCGGCCGCCGGCGATCTCGATGTCGTCAATGACCGCGCCGTCCCGGAGCCGGATCAGCCGGTCGCAGCGGACCGCGATCTGCGGGTCGTGGGTGGCGATGATGACCGTCATCGGGTTCTCCCTGCGCAGCTCGGCCAGCAGGTCGAGGATCCCGGTCGCGGTGCGCGAGTCCAGGTTGCCGGTCGGCTCGTCGGCCAGCAGCAGGTGCGGGGTGTTGATCAGCGCCCGGGCGATGGCGACCCGCTGCTGCTCGCCGCCGGACATCCGGGACGGCATCGACCGCTCCCGGCCGCCGAGGCCGACCGCCTCGAGCAGCCGGTGGCCCCGGTCCAGCTTGTCCCAACTGGTCCGGTACGGCAGCACCGGGGCGATCACGTTGTCCAGCACGGTCAGCGCGGGCAGCAGGTTGTAGCGCTGGAAGACGAACCCGACGGTGCGCCGGTAGGCGGCCAGCGCGGCGCCGCGCAGCGCGGTGACGTCGGTGCCGTCGCTGGTGATGGTGCCGGAGTCGGGGCGCTCCAGGGCGCCGATCAGGTGCAGCAGGGTGGATTTGCCGGATCCGGACGCGCCGGTCAGGGCGAGGTAGCCACCAGGCTCGATCTGCACGGTCACGTCGTCGGCCGCGGTGACCGGCTTGGTGCCGCCGGTGCCGTAGCGCTTGCTGACGCCGCGTAGCTCGATGGCGCCATGGGCGGGGGCGGGCTCGGTCATCCTCACTCCTCGGCGAGTAGCTGGGCGGCGGGCAGCCGGTGCAGCAGCTGGGCGGGCAGGAGCGCGGCCAGGGAGGTGACCAGGATGCCGGCCACGACCGCCGCGCCGGCGGCAGCGAACAGCAGCGGCGGCAGCTGACCGGCGAACACGGCCGCCGCGATCAGGCCGAGCACCGCGCCGGCCACCGAGCCGGCCAGCCCGGTCAGCGCGCCCTCGGTGATCACCAGGCGGTACAGGACCGGCTCGGGCCAGCCGAACGCGCGGATTGTCGCTAGTTCCGCGGCCCGCTCAGTGATGCTGATCACCACCGCGTCGGCGACCGCCAGGACGCCCAGCGTGACGGTCGCCGCGACCGCGACGTAGTCCACCGCGCGGACCTGGACCGTGACCACGTTGCCGAGCAGGGTGCCCACCACCGCGCCGCGGAACGCCAGGGTGACCGCGACCAGCAGGGTCAGCGACATGACACCGACGGCTAGGCTGAGCGCGCCGACCAGCGTCCGGCCGGGGGTGCGCAGGACGTTCACCACGGCCAGGCCGGTGATCCCTCGCGGGTGCCGGGCCCGCCGCACGGCCAGCACCGGCGGCCGGATTGACGCGATGGGGTCGGCGCGGGCGGCCAGCCAGGCCGGTACCGCGCCGGCCACCACCGCCACCCCGACCGCCACCGGGATGGCCAGCACCGCACGGGCCGGGGACGCGTGCAGGCCCAGCGCCGCGGCCAGCGGCGGGGACAGCAGCGCGGCCAGCGCGCCGGCGATCAGCCCGATCAGTGCCACCTCGCTGAGCACCGCGGTGAACAATCGCGGCCGGGTCCAGCCCAGCGCGGAGAGCACCCCGAGTTCCGGCCGCCGGGCCCGCACCGCGGCGGTCGCCGAGTTAGCGACAAACAGCGCGCAGACCACCAGGATCAGCACGAACAGGGCCACGCTGCTGCGGTCGACCGCGGTCAGGATCGAGATCGCGACGCCCTTCTTGACCCAGTCTTCGTCGAGCAGCAGCGCCGGGTAGCCGAACCGGCCGGCCGGCAGCGCGACCGTGGTCGGCCCCGGGGAGGATCCGGCCACGATGTCCACGGTCAGGCGGGTGCGCAGCTCGATCTGCTCGGCGACCTCCTTGATCCGGTTGAGCGAGGCCGGGTCCGGGCCGGTGACTCCGGCGACGCGGACCCGGATCACACTGATCGGGGCCCGGGCCAGCTGCGCACCTCCGGTGTACCGCTTGTTCTCCAGCGTGGGCAGTGCAGCCAGCGTGGTGATCAGCTGCACCGGCTGGGTCACATACCCGCCCAGGTTGAGGCTGGGCAGCAGATCCGCCCCACCCAGCGCGCTCCGGCTGGCCGCGCTGGCAGGCACCGCCACCGTCGGCTGGTACGGCCCTAGCGGCACCCGGGACAACGGATCGAACGCCGCGATCTTGGCCTGGTCGAACGTACCGGCCAGCGATGGTGCCGGGGAGCTGCCAAAGTTGCCGACCGCGTGCTGCCGCAGTGTCCGGTACTGGGCGCTGGCGTTGTCCAGCGGTGCGTAGAAGATCCCCTTGCCGCCAGGCAACTGCCACACCGAGACCGGGTTGCGCACGACGCCCGGGACCAGGACGCTGGCCGCACCGCGACGGTAGTGCACCGAGCCGACCGACCAGTACACCCAGGGCGAATCGGCCAGGCGGCCCAGCCGGTTGCCCAGCCTGGCCAGCAGGTAGTGGTAGGCACGCTGGGCGCCGATCGTGGTGCTCAGCACGGTGTGGCCGGGGGCGGTGGCGTCCTTGCGCATCGTCGCCGAGTCCAGCACCGGCGGCGCCGGCGGAGTGGCCAGTTCCTGCACTCTGGTCACCGAGTACTCGCCGATGCCGCTATCCGACGCGGCCAGCACCGGAAATCCTTGATGCCGCTGGAAGTAGATCGCCTGCGGGCCGGTACCGAAGCCGTGTCCGGGCAGGTACCGACCAGAGGTCAGCGCGTGGTTGAGGCCATCCAGCTTGGCTTCGGCGGCCGGATCGATCGCGGCGATCAGCATCGGGAACTGCCAATCGACGCCGAAACCTATGTGGCCGTTCAGCGCCGGGGAGACGAGGATCCCGGGGGTGCCGTCACCGTTGACCTTCGACCAGCACCAGGTCTCCTCCTGCGCGGCCAGGCTGAACGGGTTGCCGGGCGTACCGGCAGCTGGGCACGGGGTGGCCGTCGAGCCACCCGGCAGGCTCTCGAACGTCGCGCCGGCCGAGTTCTGGTGCACCCGGTTCGGCGTGACGTAGACGTAAGTGGGTGGCTGCCTGATCCGGCTGGCGCCGTTCGCGCTCACCCAGGTCGTGCTGACCCGGTAGAGCTGGCGGCCGGACCGGGCGAGATCGGCGGCGGGCAGCGGGACCGGGAAATCGGCGTTCATGAAGTCGTAGCCGACCATGGCGATCGGCGCGGCCACCTGCACGCCGGCGATGTGCCCGATCTGGTGGTACTGGGCCATGGTGATGCCGCCGTAGATGCCGGACAGGAAGTCCGGCTGAACGGTGCCGGTGGCCGACTCCAGCTTGCTCCGCGCCCCCGCTGGGCGGACCAGGATGTCGTAGGCCGGCCGGAAATGCGCGGACACGGTGCCGATGGTGCGGATCTGCGCGGTCCGGGCGGCCGCGGTCAGCACGGTGAACGCGGTCGCCGCAACGAGCATCCCGGCCAGCAGGGCCAGCGCGCGGCCGGACCGGAACCGCAGTTGCGACCAGGCGAGTCTGCGCACTGCGGGCACCTGCTCCTTCGTTCGGCTGGCCGATGGCCGCTTCCCGGGCGCGTGACGCGGGCCGGGCACGTCACTACTGTGGTCCCTTACATAGCGGCAATGCAAGAGTCTTACATTGTGACAATATAGGGCGAGATCACATCGTTACGCCACCGCGCGGGAAGGGAACGGTGCCATGCCACTGCACCACGCCGTGCTGGCGCTTCTCGAGGCCAAGCCCGCACACGGCTATGAACTGAAGGGCAGCTTCGAGCAGGCGGTCGGCGACCAGTGGGGCGGGCTGAACATCGGGCACCTGTACCAGATCCTGGACCGGCTGGCCCGGGACGGCCTGGTCGAGTCAGAGCGGCACCCGCAGCCGGTCAAGCCGGACCGGCTGGTCTACGAGATCACCCCGGCCGGCCGGGAGGAACTCAGCCGCTGGCTGACCGAGCCGAGCCAGCGCAGCCGCGGCTACCGGGACGACTTCTTCCTCAAGGTGATGGCGGCCGCCCAGGCCGGCGGCCCGGACATGCTGGCCGTCGTGCTCCGGCGGCAGCGGGCCTACCTGCTGGCCGAACTGCGCAGCCTGGCCGAGGCCAGGGCGGCCGCGCCGTCACCCGTGGTCGGGCTGCTGGTCACCGCGGCGGAACTGCACGCCCGCGCCGACCTGGAGGTGGTTGACGCGGCCGAGCGCGACCTCACCGAGGACGCGCTCGCCGCACTGTCCGCCGCCCAGCCGGTGACTCAGCCCAGCGCGACCGGGCTGTCTGGCACCGGGACCAGCGGCGCGCCGGTCACCGGCCAGCCGGACGAGGTCCAGACCAGCGGGCGCACCTGAACCCACGGGTCGCCGTTGTAGAACGCGTCGTAGTAGTGGTACACGAGGTAGGACTGGCCGCCGTCGGTGAAGATGGACGACGAGCCGGGGCCGATCATCCCCTCGTCACTGCCCTGCACCTCCATGCCGCCGCTGTTCATCATCGAGGTGCCGCTGGGATCCACATAGGGCCCGGTGACCGACTGGGACCGCCCGTCCATGATCCGGTAGGTGCTGCTGATGCCGGCGCAGCAGGTGTCGAACGACACGAACAGGTAGTAGTAGCCGTCGTGGTAGGTGATCCCGGCGCCTTCCAGCGCGTCCGGCGCGGGCCGCTGGGCCAGCGAGTAGATGGTGGGCGACGCACTGGACGGCTTGCCGGTGGCCGGGTCGATCTGGAAGAGCTTGATGCCGCTCCAGTACGACCCGAAGACCAGGTACTTCGCCCCGGACGGGGTGCTGACCAGGGACGGGTCGATGGCGTTGTAGTCATCCGTGGTGCTGGACCGGAATACCTGGCCGTCGTCAGTCCAGTGGTAGCGCGGGCTGTGCGGGTCCAGCGTGGGCGTGGTGGCCAGGCCGATCACCGAGTTGTTCGAGCCGAAGCTGGAGCCCGCATAGTACAGGTGCCACAGGCCATCGAAATAGGAGATGTCCGGGGCCCACAGGTTCGGGATATCGCCCAGCGCCGCGGTGATCCAGGCCGGCTTGTCCGCGAACACGGTGCCGGTGTACGTCCAGTGCCGCAGGTCGGTAGAGGTGCGGATCTGGATGTTGCCGTTGCCGATGGTCCCGGCCGGGTCGCCGGTGGAGAACAGGTAGTAGGTGCCGCCCTCCTTGGCCATGCTCGGGTCGTGCACGAACACGTAGTTGGCCGGCGCGCCGGTGCCGGCCGCGGGCTGGCTGCCGCTAGCCGCCGGGGTTAACGACGCGGCCGCGGCCCCGCTGACGAAGACGGCGGCGGCCACGGCCGACACGGCGGCCAGCAGGGGCCGGTGGGCGGGGACTCGCATGAGACCTCCAGGCAGGACATCGAGGGGGAAAACCCCAGGTCAGAGAAATGAGCGAACGTTCGCTCACCCTCCTTATTTTATGGGGTTTTTACCGAAAGGTCGAGAAGGCCGGGCATCATCCAGCCGATTGAATAGTGCGGACCGGCCGCCCCGGATCCTACGATCAGGGCATCGATCGAACGGAGCGGGCCACATGGAGCAGCTGAGATGAGCGAGACGTACGCCTACCCGGCGGCCGGTGCGGCCAGCCCCGATCAGACCCGCACCCTGTTCGGCCAGACCATGGGGTACGTCGCGGTCACCACGGGCATGTTCGCGCTCGGCGCCTACCTCGGGCGTAACCTGTCCGGTGGCTGGGCCATCGTCAGCTACATCCTCGCGTTCGTGTGCCTGATCAGCATGAACTTCACCGTGCGCCGGTCCCCCGGGCTGACCGTAGGGCTGCTGCTCGCGGTGGGCATCCTCCTCGGGCTGGGCCTGGCCCCGACGCTCAGCTACTACGCGGCCATGGACCCGCAGGCGCTGTGGCAGGCCGGCGGGGCCACCGCGCTGTTCATCGCCGGCTTCGGCGCGGCCGGCTACGCGACCCGGCGCGACCTCGCGGTGGTCGCCCGGATCAGCTTCTTCGCCCTGATCGCGCTCATCGTGTTCGGCATTGTGCTGATCTTCGTACACATCCCGCACGGCGACCTGATCTACTCCATCCTCGGCCTGGTCATCTTCGCCGGCCTGACCATGTTCGACTTCCAGCGGCTGCGCCGGTCCAAGGGGCTCGACTCGGCGCCGCTCATCGCCGCGTCGATCTTCCTCGATGCGCTCAACGTGTTCCTGTTCTTCCTGCGCATCTTCTCCAACTCGGAGCGCTGACCCCGCTTAGGTGCCGCCGTACGGGTACTGCACTGGCGTGTTTCGTCCACGTGCGCTCATCCCGGCCGCGCTGGCCGCCACGGCCCTCGCGCTGGCCGGCTGCAAGACATTAACGCTGAACGCGCCCGGGCCCGCCGATCCCGGAAAGGTCAGGGCCGCCACCCAGTCCGGGCCGCTGTTCACCGAACCCGGTGCCGGGTTCTCGCCGGTGTACCGGCTGCTCGGCCACGCCCGGCACTACATCGACATCACCATGTACGAGTTCAGCGATAAGACCGCCGAGCACGACCTGGCCGCGGCGGCCAAACGCGGGGTGAAGGTCAAGGTCATCCTCGACCGGCAGGAGCGGAGCAGCAACGACGCGGCCTACCACTACCTGGCCGGGCACGGGGTGAGGCGCGACGGCCGTGACCTGGTCTGGTCGCCGACCAACAGCCAGGCCACGCTGCTCGCGCTGATCAACGGTGCCCGGCACAGCCTGCGCATCTACAGCGAGGAGATGGGCGACGCCACCATCGAGGACGCGCTGATCAAGGCGGCGCACCGCGGGGTCTCCGTCAAGCTCTGCGCGGAAAACGAGGACGGCGAGTACAACAGCGCGTTCACCCGGCTGGCCAAGGCCGGGGTGAAGATCAGCTACTACAGCTCGCCCAGCGGGTTCTACATCCACGGCAAGGTCATCGAGGCCGACTACGGCACGAACCGGGCACGGGCGTTCATCGGATCAGAGAATTTTTCCAGCACATCACTGCACCGCAACCGCGAGCTGGGGCTGGTCACCGCGGATGCCAAGGTGCTGGCGTCGATCGCCAGGACGTTCCGCGGCGACTTCAGCCGGGGCACCCGCTGGCACTGACCCAGGCTGGCCCGGTTACGTTACCGGTCATGACCGCATACCAGCCGTCCGGCCCGGTGTACCGGCAGGCCGGCACCATCGTCACCGAGCACGCGTTCACCGTGCCGCTGGACCACCGCCAGCCGCGCGGCGAGCAGATCGAGGTGTTCGCCCGGGAGGTGACCGCGGCCGGTGCCGCGCCCGGGGCGGCACCAGAGCCGAAGCCGTGGCTGCTGTTCCTGCAGGGCGGCCCGGGGTTCGGCGCGCTGCGCCCGTCCGGCCGGGAGTCCTGGCTGGACCGGGCGCTGGATGACTTCCGGGTGCTGCTGCTGGACCAGCGCGGCACCGGCCGGTCCACCCCGGCCAGCCGGCACACGCTGGCCCGGCTGGCCACGCCGCGGGCCCAGGCCGACTACCTGGCCTGCTTCCGGGCCGACTCGATCGTGGCGGACGCCGAGCTGATCCGCGGCCAGCTCACCGGGGGTGAGCCGTGGAGCGTGCTGGGGCAGAGCTTCGGCGGGTTCTGCACGGTCAGCTACCTGTCACTGGCCCCGGACGGCATCCGCGAGGCGTTCATCACCGGCGGGCTGCCCGGCCTGGCCGCCACCGCCGACGACGTGTACCGGCTCACCTATCCGATCGTGGCCGAGCGGAACCGCCGGCACTACGAGCGCTACCCGCAGGACGCGGACCGGGCCCGGGACATCGCCCGCTACCTGGCCAGCCACCAGGTGACGATGCCGGATGACGGGCAGCTGACCGTGCCCGCGTTCCAGTGCCTGGGCCGCATGCTCGGCATGAGCCCGGGCAGCGACCAGCTGCACTACCTGCTGGAGGACGCGTTCGCGGGCGGCGTGCTGACGGACAGCTTCCTGGCCCATGCCGCCGCCGAGCTGTCGTTCGCCGCCGGGCCGCTGTACGCGCTGCTGCAGGAAGCGTGCTACGCGCAGGGCCAGGCGACGCAGTGGGCCGCGGACCGGGTCCAGGCCGAGTTCCCCGAGTTCGACCCGGCCGCGGCGGTGGACGGGGACATCCCGCTGCTGTTCACCGGCGAGATGGTCTATCCCTGGATGTTCGGCACCGATCCGGTGCTCCGCCCGCTGCGGGACGCCGCCGATGATCTGGCGGCGCGCGATGACTGGCCGCCGCTGTACCACCCGGCCCGGCTCGCGGCCAGCACGGTGCCGGCCGCCGCCGCGGTCTACTTCGAGGACATGTACGTGCCCGCCGGGCTGTCGCTGCCCACCGCACGGGCCATCCGCGGCCTGCGGCCCTGGGTGACCAACGAGTACCAGCACGACGGGCTGCGGGTGAGCGGCGGGGCGGTGCTAGGCCGGCTGATCGCGCTGGCCCGCGGGTCCGCCTAGCCCAGGTAGTTAGCCGCGCTAAATTTTCTTCCGGTAAGTAGTTGCGATCAAGCAACTGGTTGGCGATAACATCGATTAACGTGTCGAGACTCGCTGATCGCAGCGGCGCCGGAGGCGCTGAGCCAAAGCTGAACGGGCACGGCCGGCTGGCCGCGGATGGCGCGGACGGCGGCCGGTACAGGTGGATCGCGCTGTCCAACACGACGCTCAGCATGACGATGGCCACCATCGACGCATCGATCGTGATCATCGCGTTGCCGGCCATCTTCCGCGGCATTCACCTGGACCCGCTGGCCCCGGGCAATGTCAGCTACCTGCTGTGGATGATCATCGGTTACCTGCTGGTCACCGCAGTGGCCGTGGTCAGCCTGGGCCGGCTGGGCGACATATACGGCCGGGTGCGCATCTACAACCTGGGTTTCGTGGTGTTCACCCTGGCCTCGATCGCGCTGTCGCTGGACCCGTTCTACGGCAGCAGCGGCGCGATGTGGCTGATCGGCTGGCGGCTGATCCAGGCGCTGGGCGGGTCTATGCTGATGTCCAACTCGGCCGCCATCCTGACCGACGCGTTCCCGGCCGGCAAGCGCGGCATGGCGCTCGGCGTGAACCAGATCGCCGGCATCTCCGGGCAGTTCGTCGGGCTGCTGCTGGGCGGGCTGCTGGCCGCGGTGAACTGGCGGCTGGTGTTCTGGATCAACGTGCCGATCGGCATCGTCGGCACGATCTGGTCCTACAAGAGCCTGCGCGAGATCGCCACCACCAAGCGGGCCCGGATCGACTGGCTGGGCAACGTCACGTTCGGCCTGGGCGCCACCGCGCTGCTGGTCGCGATCACCTACGGCATCCAGCCCTACGGGGGGCACCCGACCGGCTGGACCAACCCGTGGGTGCTCACCGGCCTGTTCGGCGGGGCGGCCATGCTGGTGGTGTTCTGCCTGATCGAGCTGCACATCGACGAGCCCATGTTCCAGCTCCGGCTGTTCCGGATCCGGGCGTTCGCGGCGGGCAACACGGCCAGCCTGCTCGGCTCGATCGCCCGCGGCGGCCTGCAGTTCATGCTGGTGCTCTGGCTGGCCGGGATCTGGCTGCCCTTGCACGGCTACAACTTCGTGGACACACCCCTGTGGGCAGGCATCTACATGCTGCCGCTGACCGCCGGGTTCCTGATCGCCGGGCCGATCTCCGGGACCCTGTCGGACAAGTACGGCCCGCGCCCGTTCGCCACCGCGGGCCTGCTGGTGGCCACCTGCGCGTTCATCGGCCTGATCGCGCTGCCGCTGGACTTCCCGTACCCGCTGTTCGCGACGATCATCTTCTTCAACGGGGTCGGCTCCGGCCTGTTCGCCTCCCCCAACACGTCGGCCATCATGAGCAGCGTGCCGGCCCGGCACCGGGGCAGCGCGTCCGGCATGCGGTCCACGTTCCAGAACGCCGGCATGTCGCTGTCCATCGGCATCTTCTTCTCGCTCTTGATCGCCGGGCTGGCCAGTACGCTGCCGCCCGCGCTGATCCGCGGGCTGACCGCTCAGGGCGTGCCGCTGCACGTGGCCACCCAGGTCAGCCACCTGCCCCCGGTGAGCACCGTGTTCGCCGCGCTGCTCGGCGTCAACCCGGTGCAGCATCTGCTCAAGTCGTCGGGGGTGCTCAGCAGGCTGCCGGCCCACAACGTGGCCGCGCTGACTGGACGGCATTTCTTCCCCACGCTGATCGCCGGCGCGTTCCACCACGGCCTGGTCATCGTGTTCACCGCGGCGGCCTGCATGTCGCTGATCGGCGCGCTGGTTTCGCTGCTGCGAGGCAAGCAGTTCTACTACGACGACCAGCCCGGCCCCACTGCGGTCCCGGCGCAAGTGCCGCGCACCGCCCCGGCCGGGTCCGGCACACCGCAGTTGAACGCCGCTACTCCCCCAGGTAGCCCTGGGCCTGGAGGCTGAACAGCTCGGCGTACAGCCCACCCTGGGCCAGCTGGGCCGTGCCCACTGCGTGGATGTAACTTTGCTGCGCACCGGTGTGCAGCGAAGTTACATCCACGCACATTGAACCTAGCCCGCGTCGTCCGCGGTGAAGATCATCTTGCGGACTGGGGCGAGTTCCTGGAGGCGGGCCGCGTCGGCCGCGGTGGCCTGGCCCTCGGCCGAGGCGAACGCGGCGCGCAACTCGGCCATGGTGTCCCAGTCCAGCTCGGCGATCAGGTGGTACGGCTCGCCGTGCAGCGCGGTGACGTCCCGGCTGATCGTGTAGCGGCGCAGTCCGGGCAGCCGGCGCAGCAGCGGGATGTGCACCTCGCGGTAGTGCCGGTCGAACGCCCCGGGGTCGGCTGGTGTCTCGTAGACGGCGAGGAACCGGGCGCTCATTGCGCGGCACGCACATAGCGGGACAGGACCGCGGCGCCGCCCAGCTCGGCCGACCGGCATTCCAGGTGAACTGGCGGCAGGCCGACCGGGAACAGGCGCTCACCGGTGCCGAGGATGGTGGGGAACGTCAGCAGCCGGTACTCGTCGATCAGGTCCTGGTCCTGCAGCGTGCGCACCACGCTCAGGCTGCCGGTGACGATCACATCGCGGTGCTCGCCTTTGACGACGGTGATGAGGTCACCGCCGATGACCTCGGTAGGCGGAAACGCGGAAGGGTCGGTCAGCGTGCGGCTGGCGACCAGCTTCGGCACCGCGTTCAGCCGGGCGGCGAACGGGGTGTCGCGGCCCGGCCAGATCCTGGCGAACAACTCCCAGGTGTTCCGGCCGAACAGCATGACGCCCTGGTCGAGCACGCTGCCGAGCTGGAACTTGTCCCCGGCGACGGTCTCCGGGCCGTTCCGGAACGCCCAGCCGCCGGCCGGTGTCCCGTCCGATCCGTCCGGGTCGGACACGATCCCGTCCAGGGTGATGAACTCGATAACGATCACGCTCATGATGAGCCTCCCTGTTGCCGATGCACACCGGTACATACCGGCGGCACCGGCCCGGCTCATCGCCCGGGCAGAAAATCGCCGGGCGGAAGGCGGTCCGGCAGGCCGAAGACGCGGAACACCTCGGGGTCGGCGAACACCACGTTGACCGCGACCTGGCCCCCGGTGACGGTGAAGACCTGCAGCGTGTGCAGCCGGGGCAGGCCGTCCGAGGCCGGCGCGTACGCGGCCAGCGCGGGCTGCCCGTTGGCGGTGAGCCGCCGCATGGCCCAGCCCGGGCCACGCATCTCGAACACGCGGCGGATGAACGCGCCGTAGTCGTCGCGGCCCCGGTACCACAGCGGGACCGGCGGCATCTCCAGCACCGCGTCGTCGGCCAGCAGCCGGACCAGCGCGGGGACGTCGGCGGCCTCGAACGCGTGCACGTACCGGTCGATGACCGCGCGCACATCGCGGTCGCCGGGCTCGGCCACCTCGGCCAGGCCGGGCGCGCCGGCCAGCGCGGCGCGGGCCCGCTGCAGCGCGCTGTTCACCGCCGGGACCGTGGTGCCCAGCTGGGTGGCCACCTCGGCCGCAGTGAACTGGAGCACCTCGCGGAGCAGCAGCACGGCCCGCTGCCGGGGCGGCAGCAGCTGCAGGGCCGCGACCAGCGCGAGCCGCAGGTCGGCCCGCACCCCCGGATCGAACCGCGCATCGGGAAAGGGCTGCAGCCAGGGAATGTCGAACGCCGGGGTCAGCGGAGCCCCGGGATCATCGCTGGGCGCGCCCAGGCCAGACGGCAGCGGCCGCCGCGCCCGTCCGGCCAGCGCGGTCAGGCATACGTTGGCCGCGATCCGGTACAGCCAGGTCCGCACCGACGCCCGGGTCGGGTCGTACCGGTCGCGGGCCTGCCAGGCCCGGAGCATGGTGTCCTGCACCAGGTCCTCGGCCTCGTGGCAGGAACCGAGCATCCGGTAGCAGTACGCCACCAGCTCACCGCGGTACGGCTCGAGGTCCACGGCGGCCGGTCACCCGGCCTGCGGATTAAGGACCGCCTTGATCACGGCTTGCATCAGGGCTCCTTGGGCAGTTCGGCTCCGCTGAGTTCGGCGCAGCTGGCCAGCAACTGGTCCTGCACGCTGTGGCTGGCCGCCGCCGGATGGAACTGGCGCGCCCGCTGGTGGTAGAAGTACTGGCCGGTCACGGTGGCGGCCGGGTCGTCGCTGACGGCCAGCCAGGCCTGGGTGACCGGGGCCTGCGACATGTCGTCGGGCGCGCCCGGGCCGCCCATCCGGGTGGCCACCCAGCCCGGCTCCAGCGCGTTGCTGAGCACATCGGGCCAGCGCCGGGCCACCGCGAACGCCAGCACCACGTCGAACAGCTTGGAGTCCGAGTAGGCCTGCGCGCCGTTCCACGGGCGGCCGACCCACTGCAGGTCGGACACGTCGGGGTTGCCCGCCCGGTGCATGCCGGAACTCAGGTAGACGAGCCGGGACGGACGGGTCATCAGCGCGGTGAGCAGGTACGGCGCGAGCACGTTGATGGCGAACACGTGGCTAAGCCCGTCCACGGTCTGGATCCGGTCCGGCTCCCGGTAGCCGACGCCGGCGTTGTGGATCACGGCGTCGAACCGGCCGAGCTGGTTGGCCGCCGCGGCCACCTCGCGCATGCCCCCGATGCTGGCCAGGTCCCCGGTCACCACACCCGCCGCCTCGGGCAGCGCGGCTTTCGCCTCCTTCCCGCGGCTGGCGTTGCGCGCGTGCAGGGTGACCTCGTGCCCGTCCTGGGCCAGCAGCCGGGCCGCCATCAGGCCCAGCCCGTCCGCCGATCCGGTGATCATTACTCGAGCCATGCACCGTTCCTCTCCCCAGCCGGGCGGCCGGTCCCTACCAGGGTGCCCTACCGCCCGGGGGGCTTATGAGCGGACCGGTGCTAGTTGCGCGAGCTGGCGCTCGAGTGCCTTGGCCGCGCCGGTGCGCCAGCTATCAGCCATGGCCGCTGACGTGGGGTCGGGGAAGATGTCCTCCTCGCCGTGGTCGATCGCGTCGAAGATGGCCAGCGCGACTGATTCCGGCGAGGCCTTGCCGGGGATAGTGAATCCTCGTGTCATGTCGGTGTCCACCGGGCCGGCCAGGACCGCGTGAACCGTGACCCCCTGCGCGGCCAGGAGAGCGCGCAGCGACTGGGTCAACGAGAACGCGGCCGCCTTGGACACCGAGTAGGCCGGGATGATGAGCGGCAACGGGGCCAGGGCGTTCACCGACAGGATGTTGACGATGGCGCCGCGGGAGCGGGTCACCGCCGGCAGGAAGGCCCGGGTCACGGCGCAGGTCCCGAAGAGGTTGACGGCCAGGTGGTGTTCGAGCGCGGCGGGGTCGGTCAGGTTGTCGGGCCGGGCGATGCCGGCGTTGTTGATCAGCATGTCCAGCGACGCGACCTGGCCGGCCGCCGACTGGATCTGCGCCGCGCTGGTGATGTCCAGGTTCAGCGGTGTGACCCGCTCGTCTGGGTGGGCCAGTGGCTGGCGGGTGCCGGCGTACACTCGGCTGGCCCCTCTGGCCAGCGCTTCGGCGGCCAGTGCCTGCCCGATGCCCCGGTTGGCCCCGGTGACCAGGACTGTCTTGCCTTCTATGGTCATTCCTGTTGCTCCTACTGTTTCGTGCGTGAGCAAGGCCTGCTCAGCTACACCCAGGAAGACCCGGCGGGAACGGAGAAGGAATCGATCACAACGCCTGGAACCCGAACACGGTGACCAGGCTTGGGTCGCCGAAGGAAGAGATCCGGCGGATGCCCGCGCTGGTGACGGTGAGCACGCAGATTCCGTACGGCTGGTAGTCCCCGTCCTGGTCGCGGGTGAAGGCCGCTGCGGCAGGCTGCCCGTTAGCGCTGGTGGCCAGCATGCGCCAGTCACCAGGCGAGCCCAGCAGCTGGTTGCGCAGGAACTGCACGCACGTCTTGCGGCCGGCGAACCAGGTACGCATCGGCGTCGCCTCCAGGGCGGCGTCCTCGGTGAGCAGCCGCTCCAGTGCGGCGGCGTCGGCATTCTCGAACGCCGCGATGTACTGGTCGAGGAGCGCGCGGGCCTGCGGCGCGGTCGGCTCGGTGATCTGGCCGGCCGCTAGGCCTAGTTCCCTCAGCCGCGCCCGGGCGCGCTGCAGCGCACTCTTGACCGACGCTGTCGTGGTGCCGAGCATGACCGCGACCTCGGTAGCGGGAAACGTCAGCACATCCCGCAGCACCAGGACCGCCCGTTGCCTCGGCGGAAGATACTGCAGGCTGGCAATGAGCGCCAGCCGCAGTCCCTCGCGCGCCGCGACGATGGCCGCGGGATCAGCCGAGTCCGGGGTCACCATCGCATCCGGCGCCGGCTGCAGCCAGTTCACCGCCGGGCCGGCCTCTTCCACGCGCGCTCCGGGATCCGGCTGCGGGTCATACAGCCCGGACGGCAGCATCCGCCGGCCGTGCCTGGACAGCTCGGTCAGGCACCGGTTGGTGGCGATCTGGTACAGCCAGGTACGTACCGAGGACCGTCTTTCGAACCCGCCGTAGGACCGCCAGGCCCGCAGGTACGTCTCCTGGACCAGGTCCTCCGCGTCCTGGATCGAGCCGAGCATGCGGTAACAGTGCGCGAGCAGCTCACGCCGGAACGGCTCAGTATCCTGGACAAATCCGGCGTTATCAGGCACGGCTCACAGAGCATCCCATCAGTTGCCATCCTCTCCCGCGTGATCCGCCGTCAACCTGGCAGACCTGGCGAGGGCGGAAAAGGAATCGCTATGGCCCGGCGGCTACGATGTGCAGGCCATGAGCAGCGCACCCGCGGCCGCGGACAGCACCGGCCAGCCCCCCAGCCAGGACGGCGCGGTCATCCACACCGAGGACCTGACCAAGGTCTATCCAGGCACCGACTTCGCCGCGGTGGACCGGCTGAACCTGGACGTGCGGGCCGGGGAGATCTTTGGCCTGCTCGGGCCGAACGGGCCGGCAAGACGACGACCGCGGGCATGCTGACCACCCGGGTGGTGCCGACGTCCGGCCGGGCCTTCCTGGCCGGCATCGACGTGGCCGCGCACCCGGCGCTGGCCAAGCAGCTCAGCGGGATCGTCTCGCAGCAGAACACGCTGGACCGGCAGCTCACCGTGTGGGAGAACCTGTACTTCCACGGGCGGCTGTTCGGCATGGGCGCCAAGGCGTCCCGGCGGGTCGCCGACGAGCTGCTTGAGCAGTTCCAGCTGGCCAAGTGGGCCAACGCGTCGGTGTACGCGCTGTCTGGCGGGATGGCCCAGCGGCTGATGGTGGCCCGGGCCATCTTCCACCGCCCGTCCGTGCTGTTCCTGGACGAGCCCACCGCCGGGCTTGACCCGCAGAGCCGGCTGGCGCTGTGGGACCTGCTCGGCGAACTGCACCGGGCCGGCCAGACCATCCTGCTCACCACGCACTACATGGAGGAAGCCGACCAGCTGTGCGACCGGGTGGCCATCATGGACCACGGCAAGATCCTGGCCCTGGACACCCCGGCCGCGCTCAAGCAGACGGTGGGCGCGGACACCGTGGTCACGGTGAAGACCACCGGTGACACCGGCAAGCTGGCCGAGCTGCTCAGCCAGGAGGTGTCCGGGGTGACCCGGGCCCGGCTGGTCGACGGTGGCGTGCAGCTGCATATGCAGGGCGGCGACCGGCTGGTGCCGCGGCTGGTGCTGGCGGCCGAGCGGGGCGGGTTCGACCTGAACGACCTGTCCATCGCCGAGCCCAGCCTGGAAACCGTGTTCATCAACCTGACCGGGAAGGAGCTGCGGGACTGATGACCACCGCACTGACCCCGGCGCCAACGCAGCGGATCGGCGGCGGGCCCACCCGGTCGGTGGCCGCGGCCAGCTGGACCGCGCTGGGCGCGCTGCTGCTCAGGGACCTGGTCGTGCTGCGCAAGCATGCCTGGGAGTTCGTGCTGCGCACGATCATCCAGCCGTTCCTGCTCTGCTTCGTGTTCCTGTTCGTCTTCCCGAAGATCGGCCAGGGCATCGGCGGGCACGGCACGGTGGAGGAGTCGGCGTTCGCCACCATCCTGGTCCCCGGGGTGGTCGGCATCTCAATCATGTTCCAGGGCGTGCAGTCGATCGCGCTGGCCATGGCCCAGGAGTTCGGCTTCACCCGGGAGATCGAGGACCGGGTGCAGGCGCCGTGCCCGATCTGGCTGGTGGCGATGGCCAAGGTGCTGTCGGGCGCGACCCAGGGGGTGATCTCGGCCATCATCGTGCTGCCGATGGCCTCGGTGGTGCACGCGCCCGGGGTGCACGCCGACCTGTCCCTGCACTGGTGGATCATCCTCACCCTGGTGCCGCTGGCCTGCATCGCCATGGCCGGCCTGGGCCTGGTGCTGGGCACCAGCTTCGAGCCGCGGAACATCGGCCTGATGTTCGGTTTCATCATCCTGCCGATCACGTTCCTGGGCTGCACCTACTACTCGTGGACCAGGCTGGCGCCAGTGACGGTGGGCGGCTTCCCCTGGCTGCAGACGCTGGTGCTGATCAACCCACTGGTCTACGTGAACGAGGGGATGCGGGCCGCGTTCACCGAGGCGCCGCACATGCACCTGTACGTCATCTACCCGGTGGTGCTCGGGTTCGGCGCGGTGTTCCTGGCCATCGGGCTGCGCAACTTCCGCCGCCGGGTGCTGTCCTAAGGCGGCTGGATTGCCATCATCGCTTTTGAGGACATGATGGTGAACATGCGGCGGTACCTGCTCGTCCTGGACACGGACCTGCTGGCCCTGGATGAAAAACTCGACCTTGAGCCGATCAACTACCTCGTCCGGCAGCAAGAACAAGAGCCATGTGAAGTAGTGGTGCTCTCCCTGGTCGATACCGCGCAGGCGAAGCAGCGCAGACGGGAGTTCATGCTCTGGGCTGGAGCTAGCTCGATTTTTCCGGCTCCGGCGCCGGTCCCGACAGCGTCGCGGCCCGGCCACGATGTCAATGCCGCTGCCGAGCACCGGATGAACCTCACCGTACGGCACCTGAGGGCCATCGGCTGTCAGGTCAGCGGCCTGATCAGCGACGAGGACCTGGTGACGGCGGTGGACGCAGAAACCCGCAGCGATCACTACGATGAGGTGATCTTGACGATCAGCAGCCAGGATGGCAGCTGGCTAGCGCGCACCCTGCATAGGGATCCGATCCATTACCTGCAGCACCGGTGGGGGAAAAAGCTGACTGTGTTTACCACCGGCCCAGGCAGCAGGCCGGACCACTGATCGCAGTCGGCACTGTGTCCTCACGCCGTGAGCCGTGAGCCCCGGCGGCCAGGGCCAAGCCGAGCGCGGCGGCGTGCCGGTGCCCGGCCGGCGTCCCGGGCAGCGTGCCGCCGACGTTGCCCCGGCCCGCCGTGACCCCGCCAGGCAGCGCGCGGACGCGCTGACTGCGCCCACCGGCCAGCCGGGCAGTTCGGTCGTCGCGTTGCCGATATCCACCCCGGCGATAACGGGGGTCACCGGGTCAGGCCACGCCGTTCGTAGACCTCGGCCGCCTCGGTGAGCAGCGCGGCGCAGCGCGGCAGCCCGCGCCCGGCCAGCGACGCGGCGAGCTCGGTGAGCTGGCCCGGGGTGGACCGGCCGGGGCGCAGCGCGTCGTAGATGGCCAGCACCTCGTCGTCGCCGAGCGCGGTCAGTTCGGCGGCCCGGCGCAGGTTCCCGGCCAGCTGCGGGTTGCCGTGCCGCTCGGCCACCACGGCCTGGGCTTCCAGCGCGTCCGGGTGGATACGCAGGTCGGGCAGGCCGATCTCGCCCCACCGGACGGCATCCAGAGTCAACTCCCCACCGGCCGCCCGGACAGGCCGCGCACTTCATGATCAGCAGTCACTGGAGCCCCTTCCGGGACAGTTCCTCGGCGGCGGCGCCGGGCCGGACCCAGGCGCGTTCCAGCGCCATCAGTGCGATCACCGTGGTGTGGTACCGGGCCTCGATGGCCTCGTCGGAGTACGGGTTGCGGGCCGGGTCCGGGGTGCCGCCCTTGGCGTGCCGGGCCGCGTTCGCGCCGAGCAGCCGGTACAGCTCCGGGGTGACCGACGGGGCCACCGAGTACAGCTCCAGGTTGGCCAGCGGGGCCAGGTCGCGGTGGTGGATCAGCGCGGTGCCCTTGCCCTGCAGCCCGATGCCGATGCCCGAGCCGGCCAGCCGGGCCGCGGCCAGCCCGATCCGGCCCAGGTCCACGGTGTCATCGAAGCGGACCACCCGGCCGGTGCAGCCCTCTTCCTCCAGGCCGGCCAGCAGCTCACTGAGCACCTCGGGGACGGTGCGCCCGGACAGCGTCCGCCACACGTCCCGGCCGACCGCGGGCGACACGCCGATCACCACGTCCCGCGGGTCCTGGCCGGGCATGGCCGGGCGGAGCAGGGCCAGCACCCGGGCCAGCTTGGCTGGGGTGGCGCCCGCGCTCAGCCGGATGATCTCGGCCCGGGGCACGTCGGGGCACCTGGGCCTCGTCCGGGGACGCGGTGACCACCTCGATCTGCTCCACCGCTTCGGCCGGGTGGGTGCCGAAGTGCTCGATCGAGCAGGCCGAGGAACCGGTCGGCCGGGAACCGGGCGTGTTCCACCACGATCGGGCTGCCGTCGGCCAGCCGGAGCCGGTTCAGGTCAACGACCAGGTCGCCGCGGCGCAGGCCGAGCGCGCGGGCCACCGGCTCGTCGGCCGCCGACAGCTGGGCGCTGAGCACCTGGGTGCCGGCCACCACGCCCTGGCTCCGCAGCAGCGCGGGCACGCCGACCACCCGGGAGGTGTCCCGCTCGATCTTGTCCCGGCTGATGAACGTGCCGCCGCCGCGGCCGGGTACCCGGCGGACCACGCCGCTGTCGGCCAGCACGGCCAGCGCCTGGCGCAGCGTGGCCCGGCTGACCCCGAGATCGGCGGCCAGCGCGCGCTCGGCGCCCAGCCGCTGCCCGGGGCGCAGCTCCCCGGCGGCGATCCGTTCCGCCAGCACCTGCCGCACATCTTCGGACGTCCGCCCAGGGGCAGCGCCCGCTATGTCCCCGGTCATCAGCCGTCCAGCGCGCCCAGGGACTCGGGCAGCACCTGGCCGCCGTCGAGCACGATCGTCTGGCCGGTGATGAAGCCTGCCTCGTCGGTGGCCAGGAACAGCGCGGCGTACCCGATCTCGTCCACCGTGCCCAGGCGGCGCAGCGGGATGCTGGCCGTCATCGACTGGATGTAGTCCTCGCCCAGCTCGGCCAGGCCCTCGGTGAGCACGTTGCCGGGCAGCACCGCGTTGATCGTGATGCGGCTGGCGGCCAGCTCGATGGCGGCGGTGCGCATGAAGCCGAGCTGCGCCGGCCTTGCTCGCGCCGTAGTGCACCCAGCCCGGGAAGCCGGTGATCGGGCCGGTGATGGACGAGGTGAGGATGACCCGGCCGTGCCCGGACGCGGCCAGCGCGGGCAGGCACGCCTGCACGGACAGGATGCTGCCGCGCAGGTTGGTGCCGAGCACGGTGTCGATGTCCTCGTCGGTCATCTCGGCCAGCCGGGCCTCCGGGAAGATGCCGGCGTTGGCGCACAGCACGTCGATGCCGCCCAGCCGGTCCACCGCCACCTCGGCCATCCGCGCGCAGTCGGCCCGCACGCTGACGTCGGCCAGCAGGTAGGACACGTCCCAGCCGGCCGCGGCCAGCTCGCCGGCGGTGGCCTTGGCCGCGTCCTCGTCGCGGCCGGTGATCAGCACCCGGGCGCCGTTGCTGGCGAACACCCGCGCGATGCCCTTGCCGATGCCCCGGGTGCCGCCCGTGACCACGACGGCGCGCCCGGCGATGGAGGTGAACACGATTACTCCTTCCCGCCCCGGCTGAGAAACCGCTCAGCCAGGTCACAGCTGTCCTGGGTGTATCCCGCGCCGAGCTGCTGGGCGATGTCGGCGCCCTGATGGGAGCCGATCCACGCGACCAGCAGCAGCCGGCGGAACATGATGAACGTCCAGATCTCGGCCTCGTCCTCGGCCGGCAGGCTGAGCACCCGGCGGTAGCCGGCCAGCCAGCTGGCCACCAGGTCCGGCACATGCGGCTGGTGCTCGAAGAAGCTGACCGACGTGCCGACGTCGTAGAGGAACCAGCTGAACCCGGAGTCGTCGAAGTCGATGACGCTGACCCGGCCGCCGTCCACCAGCAGGTTGGCCAGCCGGGTGTCGGCGTGCACCAGCCCGAACCGGTCCGGCCCGGTGCCGAACGCGGCCAGCCGCTCAGCCAGCACACCATCGAGCCGGCCGAGCACGGCCCGCTCGGCCGGGCCGACACCGATGCCGTCCTGCCACCGGCCCCAGCGCGCCTCCCGGCCGAACGCGGCGTCGTAGTCCCAGCTGAACCGGGTGAACCAGGACGGCCGCGGCCACTGCCGGGCGTGCCGGTGCATCCGCGCGGTCACCTCACCCAGCTCGGCGAAGTGCGCCGCGTCGTCATCCGCGGGCTCCGTCCCGGCCAGGTACTCGAACCGCACGCAGTGCCGCAAAGCACCGGGCGCCTCGCCGCCCGCCGCCCCAGCGACGGCGCCTCGTCGATGTCTGGCAGGGCCAGCACCCGCTGCCCGTCCCCCGCGGGCAGCACCCGCGGGGTGCGCACCCCGGCCTCGGCCCGCAGCGCGTCCATCCAGGCCAGCTCGGACTCGATCTCGGCCTCGGTGTGGTACCCCAGCCGGTGCACCCGCAGGATGCACGGCCCCGGCGTCCGGGTCCTCGACCAGGTAGGTCGCGTTCTCCGACACGTTCAGCAGCCGGACCGTGCTGGCCGGCGCGCAGCCGTAGGCCCGGGCGGCCCGCGCCGCGAACCGGGTGACCCGGTCCAGCACATCACCGCCGGTGGACAGGTCGTGCGTGCTCATGGCTACTCGCGGCCTTCCACCTGGTCCAGCACCGCGATGATGGCGTCCCGGGCCGCGGTGACCGCGGCAACCGGCCCGCTCAGGTAGATCCGCCCGGCCACGCCGATCATGGACACGTCGACCAGCGTGACGCCGGGCGCGGCCCGTTCCGCCTCGTTGGCGGCCAGCGCAGTGAACAGCGCCGGGGTGACCTCGCAGACCAGCAGGCTGTCGCCGGGCAGGATCATCGAGCCGCCCCGGGTCCGGTTGATCAGGATGGCCTGCCGGTCGGTGATGTCCTCGATCACGTCGCGCAGCAGCACCCGCGGCCGCAGCTGGTCGGCCGCCTTCGCCTGCAGCCCGGCCAGGATAGCCTGCCCGGCCTGCTCCACCTCAGCCAGGTCGGCGCCGTGCACCTCGAGCACGCCGAACTGCCGCTCGACGAACAGGATGCCCGGCTCGACCGTGGGCACCGCGCGCAGCGCCAGGTCGGTGACCCGCTCGATGGCCAGCGCGGGCGCGACCTCCACGATGAGAGCGTGCTCGCCCTCCATCGCCGGGTAGCCACGGGCCCGGGTCGGCGTCCCGAGGTAGGCCGCGAACTGCCGCTGCAGGTCCTGGACCAGCAGGTGGACCCGCAGTTCCGGCACGGGCGGCGCGGTCAGCGGCACCGGTACTCGCCTACTCGCTCACTCGGCGCGGATGATGAAGTTCTTGCCCAGCTCCGTATGCGGCCGCGGGATCACATGCACCGAGATCAGCTCGCCGACGCTGCTGGCCGTCTCCGCGCCAGCTTCGGTGGCCGCCTTGACCGCACCCACGTCCCCGACGATGGTCACCGCCACCAGGCCATCGCCAACCTGGTCCCGGCCCACGATAGTCACATTGGCCGCCTTGACCATGGCGTCGGCCGCGGCCAGCGCGGCCACATACCCCTTGGTCTCGATCATCCCGATTGCGTTATCAGCCACGGCTCTCTCCCTTGTCCTGTCCGGCCGGCTCGTCGATCGAGCCGATGATCAGCGCGTCCACCGGCGGTGGCTTACCCGGGAACCAGGCCGCCGCGACCGAGCCCTGCGCGACCAGCACCCGCTCGCCGACCCCGCTGCCCAGCACGTCGAACGCCACCAGGCGCTGCCCGGTCCCGTCCGCCTGCACCTCGAGGAACGCGCCCTTGGGGATCTCGGCCAGCCGGCGGGTGGCCCACACGTTGCCGGTAACCGTCGCGGTAAGCATCAGCGCTCCTTCTCGATCTCGACCCCGGCGGCCCGGGCCCGGTCCCGGGCCAGCGGGGTGAGCACGGCCCCCCGCCCCAGCACCAGGCGGGCGCCGTCCCGCGCCGCCGCGCGCACCGCGGCCTCGGTGACCGCGCCCTTCTCGATCCGGTGCGCGGGCCGGGCCGACCCGGCCGCGCCGGCCGCGGACGCGCCCAGCGACTCCAGCACCGCGGTGCCGGCCGCCCGCACTTCGTCCATCGCGCCGTGCAGCTCCAGGTAGCCGAACTGCCGCTCCACGACCAGGATCCCGGCGGCCACCCCGGCGTGCTTCAGCGCCACATCGGTCAGCGCCTCGATGTCCAGCCCGGGCGCGATCTCGATGACCTGCGCCGCGTCGCCGCTGCGCGGCAGCCGGCCCCGGATCCAGGTGCCGAGGTAGCACATGGTCTGCGGCTGCAGCCGGTTGATGAAGATGAACGACCGCAACTCAGCCACGGCCATCCCTCCCGGTAAGCGCCCGCAGTTCCTCAAGCACGACCCGGCGGATCTCCGCGCGCAGCGCGTCTTTCTCCAATTCGGGCCGGAGCACCGGCGTAAGGCCCGGGGCAGGCACTGGCGTTCGGCTAAGAGAATGCTCAGCCTGGTTGGACGCGAGCGGGTAGGGCGGGACGGATCCGGCCGGGACCTGCCAGGGGTCCAGGCCGGCGAAGTCGCCGAACGCCTCGGCCGGGTCGCTGTTGTAGGCCAGCCTGGTCCACTGCACCAGGTGCTTGGGCTGCAGGTTCTCGCCGACCGAGGACTGGCCGAAGAACCCGGTGCCGATCGTCATCGACGGGGCCAGCCCGGTCTCGACGCCGGCGCTGCCCAGGCTGGAGCCCGCGTTGACCGCGACCCGGAGCACGTCCAGCGCCGCCCCGTAGGCCATGATCGTGGCCGGGTTCGTGGAGTGGATCGCGGCCGAGTGGCCCTTGCCGCCGATCCGCAGCACGGCCCGGGCCGCGTCGATGCCCGGCTGCTCGCCGGGCACGGTGACCACGCCGAGCACCGGGCAGAGCTTCTCGTGGGCCAGCGGCTCCTCCGGTACGGCCAGCCGGAACGGGGCGAGCAGCACCCGGGTGGTGCCGGGCACCCGGATCCCGGCCTGCCCGGCGATCCAGGTCGCGTCCTTGCCGACGAACCGGGTGTCGAAGTGCCCGCCCGGGAACACCAGGTCGCGGATCTTGTCCCGGTCGGCCGGCTCCAGCAGGTGGCAGCCGGCCCGCTTCAGGTTGCGCAGCAGCGTGCCCGCGGCCGCCTCGGTGACGATCAGCACCGACTCGTTGGTGCACAGGATCGAGTTGTCGAAGCTCTTGCTGTCCGCGATCCGCTGCGCCGCCTTGCCCAGATCCGCGGTGGCATCGACCAGCACCGGCACGTTGCCCGGGCCGACCCCGATGGCCGGGTTGCCCGAGCTGTACGCGGCGCGGACCACGGCGGTCCCGCCGGTGGCCACGATCACGCTGGTCCGCTCGTCGGCCATCAGCGCGTTGATCAGCGGTACCGACGGCTCGTCCACCACCTGGATGACGCCGTCCGGGGCGCCCGCCGCGACCGCCGCCTCAGCCAGCGCGCGGGCCGCGTCGGCCGAGCACTGCCGGGCCAGCGGATGCGGGCTGATGGCGGTCATGGGCGTGATCATCATCCTGGCTGTGCAGGCGCTGGTGTCGCTGGCCATCCTGGTCTACTACGAGCGGCACCACCGGGACGAGGCGCACTGGTGGAAGACCCGGCTGGCCCCGGCCCTGGCCCTGATATCCCAGGCCTTCGTGGTCTACCTGCTGTTCGACAACATCGACTTCCTGGGCAGCGGCTACAGCTACGCGAAGTGGTTCGGCCCGATCGACCTGGTCGTCGTGCTGGCTGGGGTGGGCGCCGCGTTCTACTTCAAGAAGCGCAAGCCAGAGAAGTACGAGCAGGCCGGGCGGCTGATCAACGAAGGGCTCTAAGCCACCTGTACCGGGCGCGCCGCCACGCCATCGCGCCCCCGATTGACCGCCGCCGGGGCTTCCCCCCGGTACGCTGACCGGGTCTGGCGTCCCGGGGGGCTGGCGGTTCAGCGATGGCGATGGCGGCGCGCTCAGCATGGCCTAGTGCGGCATCCAGTGCGGCGGTGCTGGCCTGGCCTGGGCGTGCTGGTGGCCGGCTGCGGACCGGCCAGCACCCATCCGGCTGCCGCCGTCACCCCGCACCATGCCTCAGCCAGCAGCGCCCCCGCCAGCAGCGCGGCCACCCCGGCCGCCTCCCCCAGCGTGGCCAGCAGCACCCGGCCAACCCGGGGGCCGACGGTGCTGCCGGCGCCGCTGCCACCGGGCAGTCTGCACCAGACCAGGGCGCTGCCCAGCGCGGGCACCCGGGTGTTCTACGCCGAGATGACCGACCTGTGGGCCGCGGTGGTGACCGGCAAAGCCCGGCTGGCTACCCAGGCGTTCTTCCCGCTGGCCGCCTATACCCAGGTCAAGGCGATTGCCGACCCGGCGGCAGACTGGCACAGCCGGCTGTTCGGCGACTTCCGGCTGGACGTTACGGCGGCGCACCGCTATCTGGGCCGCGGCGCGGCGCACACCAGGCTGCTCCGGGTGATCGTGCCATCCGCCGAGACGGCCTGGATCAATCCGGGCGTGTGCTACAACTCGGTCGGCTACTGGCACGTCGGCGGTGCCCGGCTGGTTTACCGGGAGCACGGCCAGGTGCGCTCGATCGGCATCGCCTCGCTGATCTCCTGGCGCGGCCGGTGGTACGTGGTCCATTTCGGCGCGGTGCTGCGCAGCGGCACCAGCGGGATGGTCGACACACCGGCCCTGGGCCCCGGCGTGCCCGGGCCGCCCGGCGGCTGCTAGCCAGCCACCCTGGCGCTGGCCGTGCTGGCCATCGCGGCGGGCTTCGGCGCCGACCAGATGATCTACCACAGCCAGTTCCTCATCGTGATGCGGGACCCAGGCTCCTATGCCCAGTTCGCGGTCTGGATCGCCGGCCATCACGGGCTGCCGATCCCGCAGGACCGGGCCGCCTTCGGCGGCACGCATCACCTGCTGACCTTCGACAGCTTCGCGTTCTACCAGGTCGGCTCCGTGATCGTGCCGCAGTTCATGGCCGGGCTGCCGATGCTGCTGGCGGGTGGTTTCTGGCTGGGCGGGGCCGCCACGGCGGTGGCCATGGCGCCGGTGTTCGGGGCGCTGGCCGTGCTCACCTTCGGCGGCCTGGCGCGGGGGGTCACCACCGGCATCCGCCAGGCCGGCCTGCAGCCCGTGCTGCTCGCCGCCACCCGCCGGGAACTGCGGCCCTACGGCGCCCCAGCCCACCGGGTCATGGCCCTGCGTACCCGGCAGGACCCGCACACGCTCGTCACCCCGCCCAAGGGCACCTGGAAACTCGCCGTCAACGTCTGGATGTCGGAGCCGCCACGATGAACACTGTCACCCCTGCTGTCCCGGTCCCGGCGGCCGCGGTGCTGCCCGCGGCGGGCACCACGGAGCACAGCCCGTACGTCACCATCGTGCTGCCCTGCTTCAACGAGCAGGACATGTGCTGCCGAGCTCGAGCGCATCACCGCGGCGATGGACGCCAGCGAGTTACACCTACGAGCTGCTCGTCATCGACGACAAGTCGACCGACAACACGCTGGCAGGTGCTGCGCGAGGCCGCCGCCGCAGTTCCCGCAGCATGCGGCTCGATGCCGTTCCGGCGCAACGGCGGTCAGGCACCGCGCGGCGGATCGGCACCCAGGAGGCGCACGGCCAGATCGTGGTGTGGACCGACGCGGACATGACCTATCCCGAACGAGCGCATCCCCGAGTTCGTCCGCTACCTGCGACGACAACCCCGACGTGGACCAGGTCGTCGGGGCCCGGACCACGGAGGAGGGCACGCCACAAGTGGGCTGCGGGTGCCGGCCAAGTGGGTTATCCGCAGCATCGCCGAGCTTCTGTCCAGCACCAAGATCCCCGACCTGAACTCTGGCCTGCGGGCGTTCCGCCGCGACGTCGTCGCTGCCCTACCTGCGGCTGCTGCCGCCCGGGTTCTCCTGCGTCACCACGATCACGATGGCGTTCCTGTCCAACCAGCACGCGTCGACTACGTGCCCATCGACTACGCGAAGCGGGCGGGCAGTCGCAAGTTCCACCCGTCCAGGATGCCTACCGCTACATCCTGCAGGTGCTGCGGATGGTCATGTACTTCAACCCGCTGAAAGTGCTGATGCCCTTCGCACTGGCCCTGCTCGGGCTCGGTGCCGCCAAGGCCGTCTACGACGTGGCAGTGCACCCGTTCCATGTCGCCGACGACACCGTGCTGGTCTTCGTCAGCGGCCTGATCATCGCCACCCTGGCCCTGCTGGCCGACCTGATCGTCCGGTCGCGCAGCGACGGCTGAAACCACGTCCCCCCGACGTGGCGGCCTGCATATAGCCGCGCGGGCTCGTATCCTGTCCGGCATGCGCTCCCCGGTCTCCCCGGCGCGCCGCGCCTGGCTACCCACCGTCACCTGTGGCCTGCTGGCTACCCTGGCCGTGGCGGGCTGCGGGCCGCACAAGACAGCCAGCCAGACCGCGGCCACCGCGCCGACCACGCAGGCCGCACCAGCCTCGACGCTGGCGCCGTCCCCCACGCCGAGCGCGACGCCGGCCTGCGCCACCACGGTCGCGCGCGGGTTCCCGTGCACGATGCGGGAGCGGATCGTGGCCGTCAAGCACTACGCCAACCGGCTGCCCGGCACCATCGGCATCGTGCTGCACGACCGCGCCACCGGCGCGACCTGGCATAACGCCAACGCCGGGACGCTGCAGCCGGCCGCGTCGACGATCAAGCTGGCAATGATGACCGACATTCTGCAGCGGCAGCGGGCGGGCCAGTTCCAGCTCACCCCGGCCGACCGGGCGGCCATGTTCCAGGCGCTGTACACCAGCAACGACGACGACGCTGACCACCTCTGGTACAAGTACGAGAACGCCAGCTTCATGGACCGGGTACGGGCGTTCGGGATGAATAACACCCGGTTCACCACCGCGCCGTACTGGGGCGACGTGGACACCACCGCCCGGGACCTGGACAACCTGATGAACTACGTGCTGGACAAGGCGCCGCCGCGGATCCGGCACTACCTGGTCTACCGGCTGCAGCACGTCAGCGGGATCGACCAGCAGTGGGGCGTGTGGGGTGCCGGGCCGGCGCAACCACCCGGGCAACAAGGACGGCTGGGAGCAGGACCCCGGCCCCGTCGGCGTGTGGATCACCAACACGGTCGGGTTCGCCGGGCCGGACCAGCGCTACACCCTGGCCATCACGTATGACATGGGCAGCTTCGGGGAGGACGGCAACGTCGGGTTCAAATTCGGCACCAACAAGCTGACCCAGATCGCGGCCATGCTGTTCCAGGGCCACCACACCGGCACCCCGCACCCGCTCGCCTCCGCTGTCCCGTAACTGTCCAGGACACCGGCGCAGTGCTCACGGTGCGGACGTTTCACCAGTCTCCCGGCCAGATCCCAGTTGGCCGTCCGGGGGTATATCCGCGTCCACCAGCGCGGTAGAGCCGGCCGGGCGGGTGGTGCTGTCATCAGTGCGCTCCCGCAGGCGCTCCAGCGATTCACTGTCACCGAGCGGGACAGAGGCCTTCAGGTGCCGGCTCGCCTGCACCTCGGGCAGATCCATCACGGCATCGACCAGGCTCGCCCGGCGGCCCGGGGCAATATGCCCGGATGCCGCGCACAGCGATGCCTGGGCCGTTCTTCCACCGGATTCCTGCGAAGTCGTCACCTCCGCAGCAGCGACCGTCTGATCGCCGTCCTTGATTTCGACGTGCCGGGATGTAGTCGGATCGGTCATGGATGGGCCGCCCGGAGCCTGGTCATCCTCCTCACATCTTCCTGATCTTCAAGTACTGTCGTATGTCCGGCACTGACATGACCGCCAGCAGCCCGAGGGCCGCGACGGCCGCCGCCATGGTTACCGCCGTGATGTATCCGAGTGTTCGCACCGCGTGCCTCCTGTCCTTCAGCTGATCCGTATCAGCGATCTCGCGGCGGGCGCGCTCAGCGCCGCCACAGCATCCTGACGACGAGCACGATGATCACGATTGCGATGATCGTTCCGATGCCGATAAACATGGGAGTTCCTCTCGGCGGCCCGGGGAGCCGCGTCAGCTAATTCTTGAAGATGTCCTTGATTTTCTCGCCGGCCTGCTTGAGGTCACCCTTGGCCTGATCGCCGCGGCCCTCGGGCGATCCCAAGAATCACTACGCTGTAGACCTACAGTCAACACCCCCGCCTAGAGTAGTGTCAACGTCGTAGACCTGCAGTGTTAACAAAGCCTGCGACCCCGGCCGCAGGAAAGGAGGCGCGATCACGATGAACCAGCCCGAGCCCGGCCCTGGAGCCGCCGCCGCGCCCCCGGGACGGCAAGATCACCCGGGAGGTGGTGCTGGCCGCTGCGCTGGACATCGTTGACCGCGACGGCACCGACGCACTGTCGATGCGCCGGCTCGCCGGCGCGCTGGGCCGCGACCCGATGATCTTGTACCGGCACGCCGCCAACAAGGCAGCCGTCCTGGACGGCGTCGCCGAAACCGTCCTGGCCCAGCTCAAAGTTGACCCCACCGATCCCGACTGGCAGGCTCAGCTGCGCGCCGTCGCCCGCAGCTACCGCGCGCTGGCGCTGGCCCACCCGCGGGTGGTGCCGCTGCTGGTCACCCGGCCGCTGGCCACCCCGCTCGGGCTCCGCCCCCGAGGCACCCTGCGCCCGCTCGAAAACATCCTCGCCCTGCTCACCCGGGGCGGCTTCAGCGGACCCCAGGCGCTGCACATCTACCGCGCCCTGTTCGGGTTCCTGCACGGCCATGTGCTCAACGAACTGCAAGAACTCGTTGACAACCCAGACGAAACCGACGACCTGCTACGGCTCGGCCTGCACCGGCTGCCGCTCGCCGAATTCCCCCTACTGCGCAGCCTCGCCCCGGTCCTAGCCGTCTACGACGGCGCCGCCGAACTCGAACGCGGCCTCGACATCCTCCTCACCGGCCTCGGCGCCGAGCTGACCCCCCGCCCGGTACGTGAAACCGCACAGCTGGCAGACACGAATGACTGAGTCAGAGCCAGTAACCGAACTGAGCGCCTTCAGCAGCGACGACGCGATCCCGGCAGAATGGGAGAAAGGGCGCCGGGAGTTGAAGGACGCGGAAGTGTACTGGTTGTCAACAGTGCGTCCGGATGGCCGTCCGCATGTCACGCCGCTGCTGGGAATCTGGCTAGACGGCGCCCTTTACTTCTGCACTGGCCCGGACGAACGCAAAGCCAAGAACCTCGCGCGCAACCCGCATTGCATCCTCACGACCGGGTGCAACACGCTCGACGGGCTAGACCTCGTTGTCGAAGGCCACGCTGCAGACGTGAACGCCCCCGCGGAACTCGGCAGCGTCGCAGACACATTCGAGTCGAAGTATGGTGCGCATTTCACGGCGCCCGAGGGCACCTGGTTTGGTCTCGGTGACGGCATACGGCGGAACGAAGTCCTCGTCTTCCGGATTGCGCCCATTACGGCTTTCGGATTCGGTAAGGGAACGCCGTACAGCCAGACTCGGTGGAGCTTCCCCAAATCGCCGTGACTTGACTTTCTCACGCACCGCTAGCGCTGGCTAGATGCCGCTGCGTTCTCCGGGAGCATCTCCGCTTCGGGTATCTCGTCATCCCGAACGGGGGCCGGGCGTGATGTGCTGCGGGATCGGTTCAGGGTGATGATGACCGAGACAAGGACGAGAGCAGCGCCGAGTCCCTCACGCCAGGTGAACTGCTCGCCGAGGAACATGATCCCGGCCAGCACAGCGACAACGGGGTTGACGTACGCGTAGGTGGAGACGGTAGTCACGGGGAGGTGGGACAGCGCGTAGCCGTAGGCGGTGAAGGCAAGGATCGAGCCGGGACCGATGAGGTAGCCCAGGGCGATCCACGACGTGGCCGGGACGGAGGACCACTGGATGCGAGAGAACTCCCCGGAACCGGCGCCCACCACCAGCAGTACCACGCCGCCGGCGAGCATCTCGATGGCGGCGGCGAGCATCGCATGGCTCGGCACGGCGAGCCGGTGGCTCAGGACTGACCCGAAACCCCAGGCGGCCGCTGCGCCGAGCACGATGATCACGCCCGAGATGCGGCCCGATGCCGTGCCGTCGCCGACCAGGATGATCACTCCCCCGAGCCCTACCGCAAGGGCGGCCGCGGAGCGGAAGGTGACGCGCTGATGCTGTACGGGCCAGGCGAAGAGGATCATCCAGAGCGGCACCGTAGCCACCAGAACGGCGGCGAAGCCCGAGGGCAGCGTCGTCTCCCCGATGGTCACGCCGCCGTTGCCCGCGAATAGCAGCAAGACGCCGATGACAGCACCGGCGAACCAGGCCCCGGCGCCTGGCTTCGCCCTGTCCTTGGCCGATCCACGGCGGCCGGTGGTCGTCCGCACGGCGATGGGGTAGAGCAGCGCGCCTGCTATGACGTACCTGCTGCCGGCAAACAACAGCGGCGGCAGGTGCCCGACCCCGACGCGGATGGCCAGGTAGGTCGATCCCCACACCAGGTAGACGACTCCCAGCGCGAGCCAGCTCAGGACTCGGCTACGGGTATCGACTGGGGTGCCGTTGCTGGTCATATTTCCATCGTCGACTCGCCAGGCTGGCACCGCGACTGGCAGAAACGACAACTTAGGGTAGATTACTGCCATGCATCGGATTGCTATCCCGGTCACGCCGGGCTTGCCGATGTTCGAACTGGCCATCCCGTGCGAGGTCTTCGAACCTGGCAGGCAGGACTTCCCCGTGCCCTGGTGGTACGAGCTGCAGTTGTGCGCGGTCCAGGACGGTCCGGTCCGCACCGCCGAGGGGCTGCTCTTCGACAGTCCGCTCGGGCTGGATGAGCTGAGCGAGGCGGACACGGTGATCATTCCTGGCTGCGCCGACAGGCAGGACGATGCGCCTGAAGCACTACTGCGGGCCCTGCGCACCGCCTATGACCGTGGTGCGCGGATTGCCTCCATCTGCACCGGCGCCTTCATCCTCGCCGCCGCCGGGCTGCTTGACGGCCGCACCGTCACAACTCACTGGATGCACGCCGGTGAGCTCACCCGGCGGTGGCCAGCCGTCCGGGTCGAGCCCAACGTGCTCTACACCGACGACGGCCAGATCCTTACCTCCGCCGGAGCGGCAGCCGGGCTGGACCTGTGCCTGCACATCGTCTGTCGTGACCACGGGACCAGGATCGCGAACACTCTCGCGAGGCGGCTCGTCATCCCGCCGCACCGGGAAGGCGGGCAGGCCCAGTACATTGAGCAGCCGCTGCCCGCCGGCGACTCCCAGAGCCTCGGCTCGTCGCTGGACTGGGCCAGGGAGCACCTCGGGCAGCCGCTGACGGTCGAGGACCTCGCGCGCCAGGCCAGGATGAGCCCCCGCACGTATGCCAGGCGATTCCGCGAGACGACCGGCACCACGCCGCTGCAATGGCTGTGCGCCGAGCGAGTCCGCCGCGCGCAAGACCTGCTCGAGAACACCGACGACACCATCGAGCGCATCGCGGCTCTATGCGGCTTCGGAACCGCACACCAGATGCGCACGCACTTCAACCGGCTCAATCACGTGACCCCGCACGTGTACCAGCGAACCTTCCGGTCCCGGGCCACAGCCTGAGACTCCGAGCCCAGAGCTCAGTCAGCCCCGGTGGGATATAGCGTCGCAGGATGAGCCAGTCCTGGTTCGTCGTGCAACTGCACGACGCCACCGCGCTGCATTACGACCTGCGGATCCAGATTGGCGGCGTGCTGCGGTCCTGGGCGGTGCCGCGCGGGCCGTCGCTGGACCCGGCAGCCCGGCGGCTGGCCGTGCCGGTCGAGGACCACGCGCTGGACGCGGGTGACTTCGAAGGCGTGCATGAAGGGCAGCGGCGCGGCACCGGCGCGGTGATCATCTGGGATGAGGGCCCGGCCGACATCGTCCGGGATGAGCCCGGGCATCTGGTGGTCACGCTGCACGGCAGCAAGCTGGCCGGCGGCTTCGCGCTGACCCGGACCGGCGAGCGGCGCTGGATCCTGGTCAAGGTCCGGGACGCGGCCGCCCGGCCCGGCTCAGACATCGTGGCCGAGCAGCCAGCCAGCGTGCGCAGCGGCCGGACCTGGCAGCAGGTGGCGGGCCAGGCCGCGAAGGGCTGACGGTCTTGCCCGGCCCGGTAACGGGCACGCTTGGGAGCAGGGCGACCCGATGGGGAGATGAGGCAGATGCGAGCGGCCGGGGTGAACCAGGCTGGCGGGCCGGTCGTGCCGCTCGAGCTGGCTGACCCGCGGCCGCTGCAGGACGGTGAGATCCTGCTCCAGGTGCAGGCAGCCGGGGTCGGTAACTGGGACGATTTCGTGCGCACCGGAGACTGGGACACCGGCGCCCGGCCGCCGATGGCGCTGGGGGTGGAGGTGGCCGGGACGGTGGCCGCCGTCGGCGGCGCGGCCCCGGGGTTCCGGCCGGGCGACCGGGTCTGCACGCATACGCTGCCCCTGCCCGGCCAGGGCGGCTGGGCCGAGCTGTTCATCGCGGCCGCCGCGCAGACCGCCCCGGTCCCGCCGGGTGTGCCGTGGGATGTGGCCGCGGCCTTCCCGGTGCCCGCGCTCACCGCGGATCAGGCGCTGGCTGGTGCGCTGCGGATCAGGCCGGGTGAGACCGTCCTGGTGCACGGCGGGGGCGGCGTCACGGGAGGCCTGCTCGTCAAGCTGGCCGCGCACTATGGTGCGCAGGTCATCGCCACCGGCGGGCCAGCCAGCACGGACCGGCTGCGTGGCCTCGGTGCGGCCACCGTGCTGGATTACCACCAGCCGGGCTGGCCGGGCCAGGTGTGTGCGCTGACCGTCGGCGGCGCCGACGCGGCGGTGAACGCGGCGGTGAACGGGGCGGCGGACGCGGTGCGGGCGGTGCGGCCCGGCGGCCGGCTGGCCACCATCACCGGGGACCCACCGCCTGCCGAGCGCGGCATCACGGTCAGCGCGGTCGTGGTTGAGCCGGACGGGCCGCGGCTGGCTCGGCTGGCCGGGCTGCTCGGCCGCGGGGTGCTCCGCGTGACGGTTGGTGCCAGTTTCCCGCTGGACCAGGCCGCGCAGGCGCTGGCCCAGGTGCGCCGTGGCGCCCACGGCACCGCCATCGTGCTGCGGCCCGGCTCAGCGGAGGCGCGGCGATGAGCCAGCCAGCGGCGGCGGCCAGCGGAACGCAGCCGGGACTGGTCTTCGCCAGCGGGCCGGGGCGGTGGGTGCTGCTGGCCACCGTGCTCGGCTCGGCCATCGCGTCCATCGACGCCACCGTGGTCGGCATCGCGCTGCCCGCCATTGGCCGGGACTTCCACGCCAGCCTGGGCGCGCTGCAATGGGTGGTCACCGGGTACACGCTCACGCTGGCCGGGCTGTTGCTGATGGCGGGCGCGCTGGGCGACAAGTACGGCCGGAAGAAAGTGTTCGTCATCGGGGTGATCTGGTTCGCCATCGCGTCGCTGCTGTGTGGCGTGGCGCCCAGCGTGGGGTTCCTGATCGGCGCCCGGGCGCTGCAGGGGGTCGGCGCGGCGCTGCTCACCCCGGGCAGCCTGGCCATCCTGGAGGCGGTGTTCCGGCCGGAGGACCGGGGCAAGGCGATCGGCGCGTGGTCCGGGTTCAGCGGGGTGGGTACCGCGGTCGGGCCGTTCCTCGGCGGCTGGCTGGTGGCCGCCGCGTCCTGGCGGTGGATCTTCGCCATCAACCTGCCCATCGCCGTCGTGGTGGTCGCGGTGACGCTGCGGCACGTGCCGGAGTCCCGCGACCCGGCGGCCACCGGGCCGATCGACATGGCGGGCAGCGCCCTGGTCACGCTCGGGCTGATCGGGCTGACCTACGGGCTGATCCAGGGCCCGGGCGGGCACTGGGCCGACCCGCTGGTGCTGGCCGCGCTGCTCGGCGGGCTGCTGCTGCTGGCCACCTTCATCTGGTGGGAACACCACACGCCGTCGCCCATGCTGCCGCTGAACCTGTTCCGCTCGGGCCAGTTCACCTCGGCCAACGTGGTCACGTTCGTGGTGTACGGCGGGATCGGCGGCGCGCTGTTCCTGCTGCCCATCCAGCTGCAGGAGGTGTCCGGGTACTCCGCGCTGGCGTCCGGCATCGCACTGCTCCCGGTCACCGCGATCACGCTGGCGCTGTCCCAGCGCTCCGGCGCGCTGGCCGCCAAGATCGGCCCCCGGCTGCAGATGACGGTCGGGCCGGTGCTGGTCGGCGTCGGGCTGGGCCTGTTCACCCTGATCACGGAGTCGGGTAACTACGTCACCGAGGTGCTGCCCGGAGTGGTCGTGTTCGGTTTTGGCCTGGCCGTGGCGGTGGCTCCGCTCACCTCGACCGTGCTGGCCGCGGTGCCGGCCGAGCATGCCGGGATGGCGTCCGCAGTGAACAACGACGTGGCCCGGGCCGCTGCCCTGATCGCGGTGGCGCTGCTGCCCGCGGCGGGCGGGCTGACCGGGGACGCCTACCAGCACAAGGACGTGTTCTCGGCCGGGTTCCACACCGCGTCGCTGATCGCGGGCGGGCTGTGCGTGGCCGGCGGCGTGCTGGCCGCGGTCACCATCCGCAACCCGTCCCGGGCCAAGGCGGCGGAGGTGGCCGCGAAACGGCATGGGCCGCTGCTGGCCTGCGCGCTGGACGCACCGCCGCGGGGCTGAGCCGGTACCGGGCTACGGGACCAGGACGATACGGCCGGGGACGGCGCGGTCTTCCAGCAGCCGGTGCGCCCGGGTGATGTCGGCCAGCGGCAGCGTGGTAGTGGCCGCGCGCAGTTCACCGTCGGCCAGCAGCCGGGTCAGCTCGGCGATGTCCGCCCGGGCCTGTGGCTCGTCGATGGACCGCCAGGCCAGCAGCGAGAACCCGGTCACCGACTTCAGCATGAACAGGCCGCGTACCGGCACGCTGCCCAGCTCGCCGGCTGAGGCGCCGAACACCACCGCCCGGCCCAGCGGGGCGAGCAGCCCGATCGCCTGCTGCAGCACGTCGCCGCCGACCGCCTCCAGGGCCAGCTGCACACCGCCGGGCGCGGCCGTGCGGACCTGGCCCGGCCAGCCCGGCAGGGTGTAGTCGATGGCCACGTCGGCGCCCAGTTCCTTCAGGAAGCCGAGCTTGGCCGGGCTCGCCGTGGCGAACTCCCGCGCCCTGCCGCCGGGCCAGCTGGACGGCCAGGTGGCCGATCGCGCCCGCGCCGGCGGTGATCAGCACAGTGTCCCCGGGAGCCAGCCGGCCGGCAGCGCGCCGAGCGCCACCGCGCCCACCAGGGGCAGCATGCTGGCCGCCCCGGCGTCCAGGCCGGCCGGCACCGGGGCCAGCCAGCCGGTGTCGGCCAGCACGTAGTCAGCGCAGGCGTCCTCCAGCAGCACCGCCACCCGGGTCCCGGCCAGCGCCGGGTCGGTGTCCAGGCCGGCCCGCACAGCGGGCCCAGGCGCTGGAGGAGGCGGTGACGGCCGGGCCGCCGCCGCTCGGCCCGGGCGCGCCGGACCGGGACCGGCTGCTCGCGTTCCTGGACGCCATCGTCGGGGTGGTCAGCCGGAACAAGAGCCTGATGGTCGAGTTGGCGCACACGGCCGGCCCGCCGCCGCAGCCCGCCGGGGCCGACGTCGCGCAGGACCGCGGCAAGCACCCGGTGTATGAGTTCTGGCATGGGCACATCAGCGCGCTCATCGCCGCGCGGCGGCCGGACGCCGACAGCGACCTGATCGCGCACCTGATGCTGGGCGCGCTGCACAGCGAGCCGGTCCTGGGCGAGCTGGCCAGCTCGGGCCCGGGCCGGCTAGCCGCGGCGCTGCGTGGGCTGGCCGCCGCGGTGCTGGACGCGCCAGCCGCGGCGGATGCGCCGGCCGCGGCCGCGCGGGGCTGACCGGCCACGGGCACCGGCCGGCGTAGGCTGCTGACCCGTGCGGATCTTCCTGGCCGGCGCGACCGGCGTCATCGGTACCCGGCTCATCCCGCTGCTGATTGAGGACGGGCACGTGGTGGCAGGCATGACCCGCTCGGCCGAGCGGGCCGGCCTGGTTCGTGACCTGGGTGCGGAACCGGTCGTCTGTGACGTGTACGACCCGGCGGCGCTCACCGCGGCCATGACCGGGTTCCGCGCGGACGTCGTGCTGCACCAGCTCACCGACCTGCCGGACGACGCCTCGGACATCCCGCGGCTCGCCGGGCAGAACCGGCGGATGCGCGACGAGGGCACCGCCAACCTGCTGGCCGCGGCCCACGCCGCCGGGGCGGCCCGGGTCATCGCGCAGAGCATCTCCTGGGACCAGCCGGGCGAGGAGGCGCAGGCCGCCACGGGCGCATTCGAGCGCACGGTACTGCGTGACGGCGGCGTGATCATCCGGTACGGGCAGTTCTGGGGACCGGGTACGTACTACCCGGACAGCCCGCCGCCCCGGCCGCGGATCCACCTGGACGACGCCGCCCGGCAGACCGTGACCGCGCTCGGCGCACCACCCGGGCTGACCCTGGTGGCCGACGACCGGGCCAGCTGAACGCCGCCCTGTCGAAACGCCGGGGCCAGCTCCGACACCGGACTGAACGCGCCAACCAGGCGCAGCAACCGGAAGGACTCCGTCATGGACTGGAAACTCGAAGTCGTCGTCGTCCCGGTCACCGACATCGACCGGGCCAAGCAGTTCTACCTGGACAAGATCGGGTTCAAGCTGGACGCGGACAGCCAGCCGGCCGAGAACTTCCGGGTGGTGCACATGACCCCGCCCGGGTCAGCCTGCTCGGTCGTGGTCGGGCCTGCCGTCGTCAGCCCGGGCACCAGCCTGGACGCCAAGCGCCCGGATGCAGCTGGTCGTCACCGACATCGACGCGGCCCGGGCCGAGCTGTCCGGCCGCGGCGTGGACGTCTCCGACGTCCAGATCCTGGATGAGCGGGACGGCGGCAAGTTCTTTTACTTCACCGACCCGGACGGCAACAACTGGGCCGTGCAGGAGGTCCGCGAGTACGTCGGCGCCCCGCTGGGCTGAGCCGGGCGGATGCTGGGCTGCCGGGGCCGGCCTGGCGGTCAGCCAAGGACGGTCATTGACCCCAGGACACGCTGCACGCTGTCCTGGAGGTCAGTGGCGGCGTCCGGGCTGCCCGCCAGGTGCCGCAGCAGCGCCTGCTGGAAGAGCCCGTCGAAGACGGCGTATGCAGCGCCGGACGGCAAAGCCGGCGGCTGGCCCGCCAGGTCGGCGTACTTGCTGGCCCATCCCGGGGTGCTGGACTGCGCGGTCATCGGGCTGCCCGACGACAAATGGGGCGAGCGGGTCACCGCGGTCATCCAGGCCTTCCCCGGCCAGCAGGTGGCCAGCGAGGACGTCCGCGCCTTCGTCAAGGGCCGGCTGGGCAGCGTGAAGACCCCAAAGCAGGTCGAAGTGTGGCCGGACCTGCCCCGCTCCCGGGTCGGCAAGGTACTCAAGAGCGAGGTCCGGTCCCGGCTGCTCGGCACCCAGCGGTGACTTTCCGGCCGCGGGCTGGTCTGTACTGACAGGGCCAGCCGCGGCAGCCGGAGTCCGTGCTGGCGAGCAGGGGACGATCATGACTGTCAGCACGGACTTCATCAGCGAAACCGGTCGGTTCCGGACTGAGCTGCTCGCGTACTGCTACCGGATGCTGGGCTCCGCCGACGAAGCCGAGGACCTGGTCCAGGAGACCTACCTGCGGGCGTGGCGGTCCTATGCCGGATTCGAGGGCCGCTCATCGGTGCGCACCTGGCTGTACCGGATCGCCACCAACGCCTGCTTGACCGCGATCGACCGGCGCGGCCGCCTGCCGCTGCCGTCCGGGCTGGGCGCCCCGGGTGACGACCCGGGCGCCCCGGTCCGGGAAGGGCCGCCGGAGGTGCCCTGGCTGCAGCCCATGCCCAGCACGCTGCTGGCCGCCCAGCCGGCCGACCCGGCCACGGTGGCCGTGTCACGGGCGGGCCTGCGGCTGGCCCTGGTCGCGGCCTGGCAGTACCTGTCCGCCCGGCAGCGGGCGGTACTGATCCTGCGCGACGTGCTGGACTGGCCCGCCGCCCAGGTGGCGGACCTGCTGGGCACCAGTACCGCGGCGGTGAACAGCGCGCTGCGGCGGGCCCGGGCGCAGCTCGTCGGCGTGCTGCCCGCTGAGGACTCGGTGGCCGAACCGGCCGAACCGGCCCAGCGGGCGCTGCTCGACCAGTTCATGGCGGCGTTCGAGCACGCCGACGTGGCCGCGCTGGCCCGGCTGCTGCGCGACGACGTGGTGCTGGAGATGCCGCCGCTGCTCACCTGGTTCGCCGGGCGGGACGACGTCACCCGGTTCTTCGCCACCCAGGTGTTCCCGCACAACCAGTTCCGGATGGTCGCGACCACGGCCAACGGGCAGCCCGCGGCGGCTGGCTACCACCGCGACCGCCGCGGTGGGTACCAGGCGCACGCGCTCACCGTGCTGACCGTGACCACGGTCGGCCTGGCCCGGATCGACACGTTCCTGGATCCCGGCCTGTTCCCGAAGTTTGGCCTGCCCGGCCAGCTCCCCGCCGGGTAGCGAGCACCGCAGGCTCACGGCCGGCGCTCACGCGCTGACCCACGCCAGAATCTGATCGTTCACCGCGGCCGGCTTCTCGACGTGCAGGAAGTGACCGGCGCCCACTGCTTGACGTTGCGGAGATCTTCGCTCGCGTCGTAGCCGGGGCACCAGTCCTGCCACAGCCGGTCGAGGAACGCGATGTCCTCCGCGGCGAGCACGGACTCGGCGAAGGGTGTCTTCAGGAAGAACAAGTAGAAAACCACTTCAGCTGATCGTAGTCGGCGAAGATCTCCGTATCGAGTGCTAGCGGGGGCACGGCGAGCGTGACCACACGCCGCCAGCGCTCCGGAGCGAACGCGGCCGCGCCGTATGCCGTCTCGGCGCCCCAGTCGCTGCCGATCAGGACAGCCCGGTCGTCACCACCCAGGGCGCCGTGCAGTCCGACTGCGTCGGCGACGAGCGCGCCCAGCTGGAAGCAGCCGTCCGCCGGGATGTCGGTCGGCGCATACCCGCGCATGAACGGCGCCACCGCGTGAAAACCTGCGTCGGCCAGCGCTGGCAGCAGATACCGCCACGTGTGAGCTGAATCGGGGAAGCCGTGCAGGCACAGAGCAGGTGGCCCGGTGCCCACCTCCAGGACACCGAACTGCAACCCGTTCGCCGTCACGGTCCGGGCGCGCAGCCGACTGGTCATGCGACGCAGTATCGTCCTTGGCTGCTGGAGGTGCCAGCATCGTCGGCCAGCGGATGAACGACCCACGGTGCACCGTGCTGTCCGCCGAGGCCACCGGTGAGCTGGCCGGCTTCGCCATCTTCGGGCCGCCCCTCGACCAGCCCGTGCCCGACCCGGCCACCGGCGAGCTGCGGCAGATCCACGTCAGCCCGCCGTACTGGCGGCAGGGCATCGGCAGCGCGCTGCACGACGCATGCGTGCAGGCCTGGCGGGCCGCGGCGGTCAGCACCGCACAGGTCGATGTGTGGGCGAACAACCAGCGGGCCCGCGCGTTCTACGCGCACCACGGCTGGCGGCCAGCCGCTGGCCGCCGCCCGGGGCCAGCCGGGGCCGACTTCGTCCGGCTGCGGCTGGCCATCCCCCACTGAGCCGGCGGCGATTCCCAGCCGCCTGCCTGGTCTGCATATCCAGGACCGCCCACCCCGGCGGCTCCGCACCAACCGCAGACCAGTGCAGGAGGACCAGCATGACCAGCACCGACATCACCGGCCGGAGCGCGATCGTGACCGGCGCCAGCCGCGGCTTCGGCCGGGCCATCACCGTCGCGCTGAGCAAGGCGGGCGCCCAGGTGACCGGCGTCGCCCGGGACCCGGCCCCACTCGCCGACCTGGCCGCCGAACTCGGCGGCTCGTTCATCCCGGTCCGCGCCGACGCGGCCGACCCGGTCGTGGCCGGCCGCCTCATCGACGGACATAAGCCGACCATCCTGGTGCTCAACGCGGGCGCCGCCCCGCTGAGCCGGCCCATCCAGCGGCACACCTGGCAGACCTTCAGCCGGAACTGGGAGGTTGACGTGCAGCACGCGTTCGGCTGGGTCCGCGAGGCCTTGCTTGCCCCGCTGCCGCCGGGCAGCGTGGTGGTCGCCATGTCCAGTGGGGCCGCGCTGCGCGGCTCACCGCTGAGCGGCGGCTACGCCGGGGCCAAGGCCGCCATCCGGTTCCTGGCCGGCTATGCCGCGGCCGAGTCGGAGCGCGACGGGCTGGGCATCCGGTTCGTCTCCGTGCTCCCCCAGCTCACCCCGGCGACCCGGCTCGGCGCTGCCGCGGTGGCCGCCTACGCCGCCCGGCAGGGCACCGACGTGCCGGGCTACCTGGCCGCGGCCGGCCCGGTGCTGACCGCCGAGCAGGTGGGCAGCGCGGTCACCGACCTGATCGCAGATCAGGGCCTGGACCAGGACGCTTATCTGCTGACCGCGGGTGGCCTGAGCCCGCTCCCCCGGTAGACCACCGCACCCAACGGAGGCATCCAGACATGTCCGAGACACTCTGCACCGATCCGGCCAGCCCACCAGGCCGGACCGGCCCGGCTGGCCGGCCGGGCCCGATCCGCCGCGGCTGGACGCTCGCGCTGGCCTCGGCTGGCGCGTTCATGGCCGCCCTCGACGTGGTCGTGGTGTCCACCGCACTGCCCACTTTGCGCAGCCACCTCGGTGCCAGCCTCTCCCAGCTGGAGTGGACCATCAACGCGTACAGCCTGGTGTTCGGCTGCCTGATGCTGACCGGCGCCGCGCTGGGCGACCGGTTCGGCCGCCGCCGGATGTACGTGACCGGCCTGCTCGTGTTCGTGCTCGGCTCGGCACTGGCCGCGCTGTCCCCCGGCGCCGGGCTGCTCATCGCGGCCCGGGTCGTGCAGGGCGCGGGCGGCGCGCTCCTGGTGCCGCTCACCCTGACCATGATCAGCGACGCGTTCCCGGCCGAGCAGCGCGGCACGGCCATCGGCATCTGGGGCGGCGTCACCGGCCTGGGTGTGGCGGCCGGCCCGGTGGTCGGCGGTGCGATCGTGCAGGGCGCGTCCTGGCAGTGGATCTTCTGGCTGAACGTGCCGGTCGGGCTGGCTACCGCGGCGCTGGCCGCGCTGCGGCTGACCGAGAGCCGTGGCCCGCGGCCGCACCTGGACATCGTCGGCCTGCTGCTGGCCGGGGCCGGCCTGTTCGCGCTGACCTGGGCCCCGGTCCGGGCGCCGGCGGTGGGCTGGGCCAGTGCGGAAGTGATCGGCGCCCTGGCCGCCGGCTTGCTGCTGATGGCTGGCTTCCTGGCCTGGGAGCGGCGGGCCAGCTACCCGATGCTGCCGCTGGCCTACTTCCGCCGCCGCGGCTTTGCGGCCGCGAACGCGGTGATCTTCTTCCAGTTCGTCTCGCTGATCGGCTCGCTCTTCTTCGTCACCCAGCTTTTCCAGATCGGCCTCGGCTACTCGCCGCTCGCGGCGGGCCTGCGCATCCTGGTCTGGATGGCCATGCCAATGCTGGTCAGCCCGCTGGCCGGCCGGCTGTCCGACCGGTTCGGCAACCGCCCGTTCATGGTGGCCGGCCTGATCCTGCAGGCGGCCGGGCTGGGCTGGCTCGCGGCCAGCACCCATCCCGGGGTGGGCTACCCCGACCTGGTGCTGCCGCTGGTCATCTCCGGGGCCGGCATCGCGATGTGCTTCCCCACGGTGGCCAACATGGTGACCGCCTCGGTTCCGCTTCCCGACGTCGGGGTGGCCGCCGGAACGAACACCGCACTGAACGCTCTTGGCGGCGTATTCGGCGTCGCTATCCTCGCGGCCGTGTTCGCGGCGCACGGCAGCTACGCTGCCCCGGCCTCGTTCATCGCGGGCTTCCGGCCCGCCGAGTGGACTGCGGCGGCGGTAGCCGGGGTCGGTGTGCTGGCGGCCATACTCGCCCCCAGCCGCTCTGCTGCGACGGCCGCGATCAGAACGCGATCGCCTGCAGTGCGGCTCTGAGGCTGGCCACCTCGGAAGCGGACAGCTTGCTGAGGAACTGCCGCTCCGCCTCGTCAGACGCGGCGATGGCGCCCGTCATGGTGGTCTGGCCCGCCTCGGTGAGGGTGACTACGTTGCGGCGCCGGTCGGCTGAGTCCGGCCGGCGCTGCACCAGGCCCTTGTCCTGCAGGCCGTCGATCAGCGTGACCATGCTGGTCCGGTCCACGCCGAGCCGGCCGGCCACGTCCTGCTGGGACAGCGGGACCGGGTCGTCGATGGTCATCAGCACGGCCAGTTCGCGCCCGGAGATGCCAAACGGTTCCAGCGCGGGCGCGGTGAACGCGGCGAGCCGGAGTTGCGCGTGCTTGAGCAGGTACCCCAGCCGGACGGCCAGCGCGGCCGACAGGTCCTCGTTGGCGTGGGCTGACACACGGGCATTGTATGAGTAAGCTGATCGTCAGCTCTACTGATGATCAGTAAGACTGACGTTCTGCGGGAGGGATCGTCTCCATGACTGAGCAGGCCCTCAGCTTCGGCATCAAGACCAGCCAGATAGGTATCAGCTACCCGGAGGTCCAGCGGATCTGGCGGGAGGCCGACCAGGTCCCGGTGTTTGAGCACGCGTGGCTGTGGGACCACATGGTGCCGCTGCGCGGCGACATCCGCGCCGCCGCGCTGGAAGCCTGGACGCTGCTCGCCGCGCTGGCCGCGCAGACCAGCCGGCTGCGGCTCGGCGTCCTGGTCACCAGCAACCGGCTCCGCTCCCCCACCCTGCTGGCCAAGATGGCCGCCACCGTGGACGTCATCGCGGGTGGCCGGCTCATTTTCGGCATCGGCGCGGGCGGCAGCGCGCTACCGATGGAGCAGAACCCGGCGGTGCGCGAGTTCGCCGCCTACGGCGTGCCGCTGGTCCCGCCCGGCCAGGCGGTCCGCGACCTGGGCGAGTCGCTGGAGATCATCCGGCGGCTGTGGACCGAGGATGAGCCGTTCGACTTCACCGGGCCGGCCATCCAGCTGACCGGCGCGGTGTGCGAGCCGAAGCCGGTGCAGCGGCCACACCCGCCGGTGATGATCGGCGGGCAGGGCGAGCGGCTGCTCGCCGTGGTGGCCGCCCATGCCGACATCTGGACCTACCCGGGCCCACCGGACGCCACGTTCCGGCAGCGTGACCAGGTGCTCCGCGAGCACTGCGCGGCCATCGGCCGGGACCCGGCCAGCATCACCCGGTCCATGCAGATCATCGTCCGGTGCGGTGAGCCGGATGCCGTCCCGGCCGCCCGGCGCCAGCTCCTGGACCGGATCGAGGCGGGCGTCAGCCACCTGGTCATCGCGGCGCTGCTCGGCGACCGCCCGGTGCAGTGGCTGGCCGACGAGATCGTCTACCCGGTACTGCAAGAGGTGGACCAGCCACTGCCAGCTGGTTAGGGCTCCCCGGTGAGCACATTGGCCGCCATCTGGCGCAGCTCGACACGGCGGATCTTCCCCGTCGCGGTCACCGGGTACCCGCCGACGAACAGCACTTTGCGCGGGCGTTCAAAAGAAGGAAGACCGGCCCGGCAGAACTCGATCAGCTCGTCCTCGGCCACCGTCTGGTCTGTCTCGGTGATCACATAAGCCACCGGCTTTTCCAGCCCATCCTTGTCGCTGGCCGAGACCACCACGGCCTGGGCCACCGACGGATGGGCCAGCAGCCGGGCCTCCACCTCAGCCGGGGATACCCACATGCCGCTGACCTTGAGCATGTCGCTGGTCCGGCCCAGGCAGACGTAGTAGCCGTCCGGGTCACGCAGGTAGGTGTCGCCGGTGCGCAGCCACTCACCCTGGAACACCTGCCGGGACGCGTCGTAGCGGGACCAGTACCCGGTGGCGGCCGAGTCGCCGCGCACGTACAGCGTGCCCGGGGTGCCCATCGGGGCCGGCTGGCCCGCCTCGTCGAGCAGCTTCAGCTCGTAGCCGGGCACGGCCGCGCCGGTGGTGCCGGGGCGGACCTCACCGGGCCGGTTGGACAGGAAGATGTGCAGCATCTCGGTCATCCCGATGCCGTCCAGGATGTCCACCCCGAAGTGCCCGGTCCAGCGCTGGTACAGGCTGGCCGGCAGCGCCTCGCCGGCCGAGGCGGCCAGCCGGACGCCGCGCAGCGTGTCGCCGGGCAGCCCGGCGCGGAGCATGTTGGCGAAGAACGTCGGGCCGGCGAAGAACAGGCTGGCGCCGTGCTTCTGCGCCGCGCCCGCGATCGCGTCCGGGGTGGACCGGGCCGGCTCGAGCACGGCCGCGGCGCCCACCGAGAACGGGAACAGCACCGAGTTGCCCAGGCCGTAGGCGAAGAACGCCTTGGCCGCGGACAGGCACCGGTCGCGGCGGCGGATGCCGAGCACCTGCTGGCCGTAGGTCTCGCAGACCACCGGGATGGCGCCGTGCCGGTGCATGGCGGCCTTGGCCCGCCCGGTCGTGCCCGAGGTGTACAGCCAGAACGCGGGCGAGTCGGCGGTGGTCCGGTACACCGTCTCGTCGGCCGGCCCGGCGGCCAGCGCGCCGATCGCGTGCACCGGGACCGGGCTGTCCGGCACCGCGTTGTCCACCACGGGACTCCCGGCCAGGATCCCCGCTAGCTCGGGCGCATGCGCGGCGGCCGCCGCGGCGGTGGCGGCGAACTCCGGGGTGACGGCCAGGAACCGGGCCCGCGAGTCGGCCAGCAGGTCGGCCACCGCGTCGGCGAGCAGCATGGTGGACACCGGAACCGGGATCGCGCCCATCCGCATCGCGGCCAGGTACATGGTGACGAACTGCGGCGAGTCCGCCATCAGCATCAGCAGCCGCTGCTCCGGCTGCAGCCCGAGCCCGCGCAGCCCGGCCGCGGTGCGGCAGACCTGGTCGTGCAGTTCGGCGTAGCTCAGCTCACCGGCCACGCCGGTCAGCGCCGTCCGTGGCCCGTCACCCGCGGCGAGCCGCCGGTCGAGCAGGTACTCACACGCGTTGAACAGCTCCATCGCGGCTGACGTCCCCTTAGCCGAGGTGCACGTAGTCGTAGTCGAACGGCTTGCCGTTGATCCCGTTGCGCGGCGGGGCGATCCAGGCGGCGATCTTGCCCCGCTCGTGCACCGGCTGCATGAGCGAGCGGACGTACGTCTTGTCCACGTCGGTGGGCAGCCACTGGCCCTGCTGCCCGGACCACTCGTCCGCGCTGAGCAGCTCGCCGTCCGGGCCGGCCTCGATGCCGGCGAACGCGCCCACCCGGCGGTTGAACGCGATGTGCGGCAGCTTGACCCGGTGCGGCAGCCCGGCCGCGGCGAGGATCTTGTTCCACCGGTTGACCCCGCCCTGGCAGTCGGAGATGTACTCGCGGCGCAGGTCGGTGTTGAGCCCGACCAGGGCGGACACCTCGAGCTGGCCGATGGCCGGCTGGCCGTCCCCGGCGTCGTCGATCGCGTCCACCATGATCGAGTCGTCGGCCAGCTTGTGGTCGTCCTTGCGGCGGCCCTCCAGCCACCGGCCCTTGAGCCCGGCCGTGTAGTAGTTGGCCACGTTGGTGGACGTCTCGCCGCCGAACAGGTCGAGCGACACCGAGTAGTGGAAGTTGAGGTACTTCTGGATCACCGGCAGCGGGATCGCGCCGAGCGCGCCCACCTCGTCGGTGTCGTTCTCCACCATGACCTGCGCGGTCCGCTCCACCACCCGGTCCACCCCGGTGGTGCCGACCATCATGTGGTGCGCCTCTTCCTTGAGCATGAACTCGCAGGTCCGGCTCAGCGGGTCGAACGCGGACTCCTTCAGCGTGCCGAGCTGGTACTTGCCGTCCCGGTCGGTGAAGTAGGTGAACATGTAGAACGACAGCCAGTCCGGGGTCTCCTCGTTGAACGCGCCCAGGATGCGAGGCGACTCGAGGCTGCCCGAGTTGCGGTGCAGCAGTTCCTCGGCCTCTTCCCGGCCCTCCCGGCCGAAGTAGGCGTGCAGCAGGTAGACCATGGCCCACAGGTGCCGCCCCTCCTCGACGTTGACCTGGAACAGGTTGCGCAGGTCGTACAAGCTGGGCGCGGTGGCTCCGAGGTTGCGCTGCTGTTCCACGCTGGCCGGCTCGGTGTCGCCCTGGATGACGATCAGCCGCTGCAGGTCGGCGCGGTACTCACCGGGCACCTTCTGCCAGGCCGGCTCGCCCTTGTGCGCGCCGAAGCCGATCTGCCTTCCCGGGTCCCGCTGCGCCAGGAAGATGCCCCAGCGGTAGTCCTTCATGGCCACGTGGCCGAAGTGCGCCCAGCCCTCCCGGCCCACGTTGACCGCGGTGCGCAGGTAGACGTCCTGGGTGGGCAGCGTGGGGCCCATCGACTCCCACCAGTTGAGGAAGTTCGGCTGCCACGACTCCAGGGCGCGCTGCAGCCGGCGGTCCTCGCGCAGCTCGACGTTGTTCGGGATCTTCTCGGAGTAGTCAGATGCCGTGGTCATGGCTGGTCAGACTCGCTTTCGGTCGAAGTCGGCGCGCTGCCCGGTGCCGTACCTGCGCAGCGCGCCGTCGGGACCCGAGGCGTTCGGGCGGTAGAAGATCCAGTTCTGCCAGGCGGTCAGCCGGCCGAAGATCTTGGTTTCCAGCGTTTCCGGGCCGGCGAACCGGTAGTTCGCTTCCAGGCCGGTCAGCGCGTCCGGGCTGAAGCTGGCCCGCTCCTCGACCGCGATCCGGACCTCCTCGTCCCAGTCGATGTCGTCCGGCGCGAACGTGACCAGGCCGAGCCGCTCGGCGTCTTCCGCCTGTACAGGTTCGCCGGCCCGTTTCTCGGCCGCGGCCAGCGCATCGGGGTCGCCGAGGAACCGGGTCTGCAGCCGGGGCAGGCCATTGCCCATGGGCAGCGGGCCGAGGTTGGCCGGGCCGACGGTGATCGCGGCCGGCTCGGCGTCCGGGTCGATCTCCTCGAACACCCCGGTCAGCATGTATGACCGGTCGGCGGTCAGCGCCAGCTCGTACAGCGAGCCGGCGAAACAGCTGCCCGGCTCGATCAGCGCGAGCAGGCTGCGGCTGGTCACGTCCAGCCGCTTGAGCGTCCGCTTGAGATAGAGCAGGATCTCAGTGGCCAGCCAGTCGTCGCGATGGTCCACCAGCATTTGATCGAACGCCAGTACCTGCCCCGCGTCGCCCTCGGCGCGCAGTACCCAGGTGCCCAGCTCGAGTTCGTTGGTGCGCAGGTCCAGGATCAGGTCGTCCAGCTCGCGGGTCATGGCCAGGGTCCAGAACCCGGCGCCCTGCTCGTGCACCTGCTCGATGCTGGCGGGCGCTGGGCTGGACGGCCCGCGGACGGTGATCTCGGCTACCCCACGGTCCCGGTCCAGCCGCGCCGTCACGTGGCTGTACTCGATCGCGTCCGGGGTGCGGGTCTTGGCCAGCGGGGTCAGCTCGATTCCTGCCGGGCCGGCGCCAGCGGGCCGGGCGGACTGCGCGGCCAGTTCCTGGGCCCGCTCGGCTACGATCTCGGCCCACTGCCCGCGCGGCACCGCCTCGTCCACCAGCCGCCACGCGACGGCCTTCTTGCCGCCTATCCCCTCGGATTTGGTCGCGAAGTAGTCGGCCAGGTCGCGGCGGACGTGCCGCTTGTCGGTGACCCGGGTCAGCCCGCCGGTGCCGGGCAGCACGCCGAGAAGCGGCAGCTCGGGCAGTGACACGGTGGACGACCGGTCGTCCATCAGCATGATGTGCTCGCAGGCCAGGGCCAGCTCGTAGCCGCCGCCGGACGCGGTGCCGTTCAGCGCGGCCAGGTAGGTCTGCCCGGAACAGGTGGTGGCGTCCTCCATCCCGTTCCGCGTCTCGTTGGTGAACTTGCAGAAGTTCACTTTCCACGGGTGCGGCGCCGCGGCCAGCATCCGGATGTTCGCCCCGGCGCTGAACACCTTGTCCTTGCCGCTGGTCAGCACCACCGCACGGACCTCAGGGTGCTCGAACCGGAGCCGCTGCACCGCGTCGTACAGCTCGATGTCCACGCCGAGGTCGTAGGAGTTGAGCTTCAGCTCGTAACCGGGGACCAGGCCGCCCTGCTCGGCCACGTCCATGGTCAGCGTGGCCACCGGCCCGGCGATGTCCAGCCGCCAGTGCTGGTACTGGGCGGGGTCGGTGCGGAAGTCCACCTGGGGCAGCGGCGTGTCACTGGTCATGGTTGATCAGCCCTCCGGTCCAGGGTACGCACTGCCCATGTTCTACGTTCGCCGGTCATATCGTCAAGTATCCGTAGCACGTTTGCTTGTGCTCCAGCAAGTGGAGCGCACGCCGTGCTGAGCGGGTCAGCCGATGTCGTTGAGGCGTTTCCAGTCCAGCCGGGCGTCGGCCGACCAGCGCTGCCGCCGGTCGGCGAACAGGTGGGCCGCGGCCAGCCCGCTCCACCTGGCCGGCAGCAGCTCCCGGGGCAGCACCGGGTCGATGGACGGGAACCGGCGCCAGGCATGCACCAGCTCGATCAGCCGGCCCAGCGGGTCAGCCGGGGCCCTGGCCCGGAACTCCTCGATGAACCGCTGGTACTGCTCCTCGATCGCGGCCAGGTCCCAGGCGTCGGCCACCATGACCCGCACGTCGGCCAGCCCGGACCGGGTGGCCACGAACACGTGCGCGTCACCGGCCAGCCCGGCCGCCTCGAGCACGCCGACCGCCTCGTCTGCCCGCGACGGATGCGGACTGATCCACAGACCCGCGCCGAGGGAGCCGAACCCGGCCCAGTTCAGCCGGGTGCGCACGACGTGCCGGGCCCGCCGGTCGCTCTCCGGAACCCGCGCATATATCAGCAGCCAGCGGCCGTCCCAGTCCTCGGCCGGGCCGGTGAACGAGTAGATCCGCTCCGCGCCGTCGGTGAGCAACTGTCGGGCGCTGCCGGTCAGCCGCCACCGGGTCCGGCGGCCGTGCTTCTCCGCCGCCAGCCAGCCAGCCGCGGCGGTGCGCATCAGCGCCTGCCGGGTGGCCTTCTCCTCGACGCCGAGCCGACCCAGCACGTCCAGCACGGCCGACGTCCAGGCGGTGCCGTCGCCGGTCAGCACGCACTCGCCGAGCAGGGTGAGCAGCAGGCCGCGGGCGCTCGGCGCGCCGGCCGCGTGCCGCCGGGACAAGGTGGGCACCGGCGTGGGCGCCGCCGCTCTGCTGCCCGCCATGACGACCTTCCCGCTGCCGGCCCAGCGCTTCACGCACCGCCGTATGTCAATGCAGGCTACCAACCGGGCCGCTTCTCTCGCCCGCCACCGCATCGGCCACGCACCCCGCGTTAACGGCTGGGCCGGCCGGGTAGGGAGAGGCCACTCAGGCCTCCTGCCTGGGGGGAGGAGGAGTGCTCCCATGCCTGAATCAGCCGCCGGGCACTCGCCGGCGCGTACCCCGGAGACCACCCGCGACACCCCGGACAACCCGGTCGAGCTTGGCCACGGTGGCTGGCTCGCGGCAGGCCGCCGGACGGCCCGCGAGTTCAAAGAGGACAACCTGCGGGACTGGGCCGCCGCCCTCACCTACTACAGCATCCAGTCCATCTTCCCCGGCCTGCTCGTGCTGGTCTCGCTGCTCGGCCTGATCGGCAAGTCGGCCACCCAGCCGTTCGTCACCGGCCTGGCCAAGCTCGTCCCGGCCAACGTGCGGACGATCCTGCTGGACGCCATCACCCACCTGCAGCAGCACCGTGGCGCCGCCGGGATCCTGACCGTGGTCAGCATCGCGCTCGGGCTGTGGTCCGCGTCCAACTACGTGGCCGCGTTCATGCGCGCCTCGAACGCCATCTACGACGTGCCCGAAGGACGGCCGGCCTGGAAGGCATACCCGATCCGGCTCGCCATCACGCTGGCCATGCTGGTCCTGCTGGTGGGGTCGGTGCTGATCGTCGTGGTGACCGGCAGCCTGGCCCGCCGGGCCGGGAACGGGCTGGGCGTCGGCTCGGCCGCGGTGACCACCTGGGACATCGCCAAATGGCCGGTGCTGGTCATCCTGGTCAGCATCATGTTCGGCATCCTGTACTGGGCCAGCCCGAATGCCCGGCAGGGCTTCCGCTGGGTCTTCCCCGGCGGGCTGCTGGCCGTCATCCTGTGGCTGATCGCCTCTGGCCTGTTCGCGCTGTACGTGGCCAACTTCTCGCACTACAACAAGGTCTACGGCAGCCTCGGCGGCATCATCATCTTCCTGATCTGGATGTGGCTGTCGAACATCGCGATCCTGTTCGGCGCCGAGTTCAACGCCGAGCTCATCCGCGGGCGGGCCATCGCCGCCGGCGCGCCGCCCGAGCAGGAGCCCTACGCCCAGCTACGTGACACCCGCAAACTCGACAAGCAGTTAGGACGCGGAACAGCCGGGTAGTGGCTGCGCACTGGGGATCCGGCTCCAGGTGGGAGGCAGTCATGACGGTGAATCGTGCGTGGACCTGGGCGGCGGCCGGCCTGCTGGCCACGGCAGGGTTAATAGCCGGACTGATCCCGGCGGCGGCCAGCACGGCCGCGACGGCGGCACCGCCGTACAGCTGCGCGGCCAACGGCCCGGCGGGCAACCAGACCGTGTACGGCACGTTCGGCGACGCCAGCGTGCTGGGCTGGGCCGGCAACCACCAGGCCGTGGTGGCCTGCCTGGGCGGCAGCTTCTTCGTGATCAGCGGCGGCCAGCCGGGCAGCGGCTCCACCACCCCGGTCACCGGCACCACCTACGGCTACGGCATCTACAACGACACCCGGACCACCTGGGCCAACGCGGACGGCTATCTGCCCGCGCTGGTCACCACGTTCCACGCCAGCGGCGCCACCATCCAGATCACCAACTTCGGCGACAAGGTGACCGTAGGCGGGCACGCCTACGTGGCCATCTACAGCCGGGTCCGGGTGACCAACCCGACCGGCCAGCCGCTCAGCATCGACCCGCAACCGTCAGCCGGCCTGATCCCGCTCAACCCCAGCCAGGGCGACACCGTCCCCGCGCACGGCGCGGTGAACCACGACTACGTGGTGGCGGCCGACCGGTTCGGCGGCAGCTACCCATGGCCGTCCAGCACCGCGCTGGCCGGCGCGGGCGGCTACGACCAGCACTTCGCGCACATGAAGGCGTTCTGGAACGCCCAGCTCCACGGCATCGCCCAGATCACCAGCCTGCCCGACATGAGCCTGGCCGACGCCTACCGGACCGGGTTCATCTACACCCAGATCATCCGGTCCGGCGACCAGCTGCGTACCGGGGCCAACGGCTACGACACCGAGTTCAGCCACGACGTGATCGGCATCCTGGCCAACCTGTTCAGCCAGGGCTATTTCACCGGCGCGCACGCGCTGCTGAACCGGGCCCGGTACGTCATCGGCACCCAGACCCAGTACGACGACGGGGTATGGACCTACCCCTGGATCTGGGCCATCTACCTGCTCAAGACCGGCGACCTGAGCTTCGTCAAGGCCAACTTCGACACCGAGGGCCCGGCCGGGAAGACCGAGCCGAGCATCGAGGACACCGCGCACCTGATCGCCGCCGACCGGACCGGGCCGGGCGGGATCATGGAGAAGACCAACGACATCGACGCCAACGGCTACTGGACCATCGACAACTACGAGGCGCTGACCGGGCTGGCCACCTACGAGTGGCTGGCCAGGCAGGTCGGCAACACCAGCGAAGAGAAGTGGGCGGCCGCGCAGTACGCCAGCCTGCTGGCCGCGGTCAACAAGACGCTGAACGCGACCATCTCCGCCAGCCACCTGACCTACCTGCCGTGCTCGATGACCGAGCCGAACACCGCTAACCGGTGCGCCAACGCCGAGGACGCGAACTGGGCCGCGCCGTTCCTGTTCGGCCGGTGGGCCTGGGACGGCTACCTGTTCGGCGCCAAGCTGTCCGGTCCCGGGCTGAACCTGATCGACGCCACCTACAACTACGGCTTCGGCCGACTCCAGGGCAAACTGCCGCCCAACACGTTCGGCGGCTACCCCACGCAGTACTACAGCACCGCCTACAACGCGGGTTACGGCGAATGGGGGCTGGCCAGCGCCCAGCACCGGGACCAGGGCATCCTCAGCTACCAGTTCATGATCGCGAACGGGCAGAGCGGGCCGTACTCGTGGTGGGAGAGCCAGCAGTTCCCCAACCCCGGATCGCCCTGGGTGGGCACTCACCCGGAGGCCGGCAACGGCTCGTCGCCGCACGCCTGGGGCATGGCCAACGCCAACCTGGTGCTGCTCGCCTCGCTGGCCGCGCAGAAGGCCGACGGCAGCCTGATCGTCGGCCGCGGCGTGCCGGGCAGCTGGCTCACCCACAACCAGCCGATCAGCGTGGCCAACATGCCCACCACGGACGGCCACCGCCTGGGGCTGACCATCCGCGGCACCGGCAACACCGTCACGCTGACGCTGTCCGGGCAGGCCCCGGCCGGCCCGGTGCTGTTCCAGCTGCGCGCGTTCGTGCACAACATCGCGAACGCCAGCGGGGGCACGGTGAACGAAAGCACCGGCACCGTGACGCTCAGCCCGTCGGTCCGCAGCGTGTCCGTGCAGCTGAAGAAGCCAGCCAGCTAGGCCTGTCCGCCGGACAAGCCTTAGCCGGGGAGCATCCGGGGCAGCCCGAACCGCGGCAGCACGCTGGTCTCGAACCGGGTCAGCTCGCTGATCTGCTGGCCAGCCAGGGTGGCGGTCAGCAGGCCGACCGCGCGGTACGGGCCAGCCTGCGGGTCGTGCGCGTAGAGGCCGAACGCGGGCTGCCCGTTGGCCCGGGTCGGCACCAGCCGGTAGCTGCGGCCGCCCCAGATCGCGGTGAAGAACCGGTGGGCCAGGTCGCGGCCCTGGTACTCGAGCGGCAGCGGCGGCATGCGCAGCCAGGCGTCCTCGGTCATCAGGGCGACGATGCCGTCCACGTCGCCGCTCTCGAACGCCCGGGTGAACCGGTCCACCAGGTCCTGTTCGTCCGCTGACCCGGGCGCCGGGGCAGGCGGCTGGCCGGTGGCTCCGGCCATCCCGTCCCGGGTCGCGGCCCGGGCCCGCTTCAGCGCGCTGGTCACCGACTCCTCGGTGACATCCAGCAGCTCAGCCGCCTCCCGGGCCGGGTAGCCGAGCACGTCGCGCAGGATGAGCACGGCCCGCTGCCGGGGCGGCAGCAGCTGCAGCGCGGTCACGAACGCGAGCGAGATCGCCTCGCTGGCCTCGTACCGGGCCTCCGGGCCCGGCGCGCTGTCGGCCAGTCCCTCCAGCGCGCTGTCCGGCAGCGGCTCCAGCCACGGCACCTCGCCGAGCCGGGTCGGCTCCGGCGTGTTCGCCCACGGCCCCGGTGCGGTAGCCGGGCGGCGGCTGCCGGCCCGCAGCGCGTTCAGGCAGCGGCTGGTGGCCACCCGGTACAGCCAGGTGCGCACCGACGACCGGCCCTCGAAGCCGGCGAAGCCGCGCCAGGCGGACAGCATGGTTTCCTGCAGCGCGTCCTCCGCGTCCTGCGCCGAGCCGAGCATCCGGTAGCAGTGCACCATCAGCTCCCGCCGGTGCGGCTCGACGAGCTGCCCGAACGCCTCCCCGTCGCCCGCGCGGGCCCGTTCAATCAAATTTGCTTGCATAACGCCAGTACCTCGCCGGTCGGGTGTGGTCATCATCCGGTACTGACCCCGCCAGGCGGGGAAACTGGGCGGCGGCCGTCGCGCAGCACGCTGATCAGCGCGGCGTCGTCGAGATGGCCCAGGCCCAGCTCGTGGCCGCGGCGGTAGAGCTGGGCGGCTGCGCTGGCCAGCGGGGTGTCCGCGCCGGTGCCGTCCGCGGCCGCGCCGACCAGGCCCATGTCCTTGACGAAGATGTCCAGCGCGCTGCGTACCTGGCCGAACTGGCCGGACACCATCCGGGCGCCGCGGTCGGCGAACATGAACGATGCGGCCGCGCCGTCCCGGAGTACCTGCCAGCAGTCGGCCGGGTCCAGCCCGAGCGTCTCGGCGAAGGCCAGCGCCTCGGCCGCGGCCGCGATGTGCACCCCGCACAGCAGCTGGTTGACTAGTTTCATCCGCTGGCCGTCGCCGGCCGCCGGGCCGACTACCGGGGCGGACCGGGCCAGTGTGTCCAGCACCGGCTGGGCCCGGTGCACCGCCTCAGCCGGGCCGGACACCATGATCAGCAGGTCACCGGCCGCGGCCCGGGTCACCCCGCCGGACACCGGGGCGTCCAGCACGGTGATCCCCCGGCCGGCCAGCCGGGCGGCCGCGTCCTCGGCGGCCGCGGGCCCGACCGTGGCCATGATCGCCGCGATCGCCCCGGCGGGCAGCGCGGCCGCCACGCCGTCCGGGCCGGACAGCACCTCGGCCAGCTGGTCCGGGGTGGCCACCATGATCGCGGCCAGGTCGGCGTCCGCCACCGCCGCCCGGATGCTGGCCGCGGCGTGCACCCCGTCGGCGGCCAGCGCCGCGGCGCGGCCCGCCGCGATGTCGTAGCCGCGTACCTGGTGCCCGGCCCGGGCCAGGCAGGCCGCCATCGGCGCGCCCATCGCACCTAGGCCGAGCCAGCCGATCCGCATCAGCCGTCCTCCTGTCCGCCGTTGAGGATGTCCACCACCTGGGCCAGCGTGCCGTCGTCCCCGACGTTGCCGGCGAACACCACGTAGGGCAGGCCGGCCGCGGCCGGGTCCGCGTTGACCGGGTGGAACACCGAGATCACGCCGGGGAACAGCTGGCCGGCCACCACGCGCGCGGCGGATGCCCAGGCCGCGGGTGGCGACGTCGTGCGAGGTGATGCCGCCTTTGGCCAGTACCCAGCCGGGCCGCCGGGCGGCCAGCACGTCGCGCACCGTCCCGGCCAGCGCGGCGGACACGGTGCGGGCGATGGCCAGGCTGCCCGCCGCGTCCCGGCCGGTGGCCACCGCCCGGCTGGTGTACAGCAGCACGTCGGACTCGGGCAGTGCGGCCGCCGCCTGCCGCGCGGCCGCGGCGGCGACCTCAGCTGGCGCGCGCAGCACCGCGGGCACGTCCAGTTCGACGGCGGTGACGCCGGGCCGGGCCCGCAGCGCGGTCAGCTGGCGGCTGGTCTGGCTGACGTGTGAGCCGACCACGATCAGGCCGTGCCCGGCACCGCGCTGCGGTGATCCGAAACCAGGCGGCCAGATCCGCGCGCCGCGCAGCGGGAGCTGCGGGTCCTGGCCGAGCAGGGCGCGGACGAACGACGGCCCGGTGCGGAACAGGAATGCCTGGCCGGCCCGCTCGGCCCGCAGTATGCCGCTGGCCACCGTGTCCAGGTCGGCGTAGCCGGTGGCGTCCACCGTCACCCAGCCGCCGCTGGGCACCCCGGCCAGCAGCTCGGCCACCCGGTCCGGCCCGCCGAGCCGGATGTCGGCCAGGCCGATGCTGGTCACCTGGGCCGGCCGGACCGCCCCGCCGGTGCGTTCCGCGATGAACCCGGCCAGCGCCGAGGACCGGTAGCCGAACGCCGGATCGCGGGCGAACTCGGTCTCGCCCACCGGGACCAGGTCCGGGCCGATCCGGGCCCAGTGGATGCCGCCCGCGGTGACCCGGCCCGCTTCCAGGAACGCCGGGATCAGCAGCACGCCGTCGAAGCCGCGGCCGAGCACGTCCCGGCGGGCCTGCTGGATCGCCGTGACCTCGGCCAGCAGGTGGCCGCGCAGCGTCGAGTCGCTCCGGCTGATCAGCTGGATCCGCTGGCCGCGCGGCGCCGCGGCCGCGATCAGGTCACTGGCGACGGCCGTGGTCAGCCCGGCCGCGTCCGGCTCGGCCAGGCTGCGGGTGTTGGTCAGCACAAAGCACGCGCCGGCCGGGCCGCCGTCGAGCGCGGCCTGGTACGCAGCAGGATCCAGGGCGGTGACGACCTCAATGCCGTGCACCGCCTGGGAACCGGTCGGGTCGTCGTCCAGCACGCCGAGCAGCAGGCTGTCCGCGGCGCGCTGGGCGCGGACCGCGGCCCGGAGCGCGGCGTCGTCCGGGCGGGCCGGGGGTAGGCCGGCGAACACCGACTCGGCGGCCGGCAGGCTGTCCCGCAGCGCCTACTTCCTTTCGCCGCTCAGCGACGGATGATGGAGGGTGCGCGCTCACTGTAGTGGAACGGGGACGCCGTGATAAACATCATGATCACTGGTGGGGCGGGTTTCCTGGGCGCCCGGCTGGCCCGGGACCTGCTGGCGGCCGGGTCGCTGGCGGTGGCGGGCAGCGCGGCCCGGCCCATCGGCCAGCTGACCCTGGCCGACCAGGCGCCGGTGCCCGCGGACCTGGCCGCGGACGAGCGGGTCAGCGTGCTGCGCGGCGACCTGGCCGGGCTGGTCCAGCCGGGCGGCCCGGGCTGGGCGGCGCTCAGCGGCGCCTCGGTGATCTTCCATCTGGCCGCCGCGGTCAGCGCGGAATGCGAAGCCGACTTCGACCTTGGCCTGCGGGCCAACCTGGGCGGCACCGAGGCGCTGCTGGCCGCGGTCCGGGCGGCGGGCAGCAAGCCGGTGCTGGTGTTCGCCAGCTCGCTGGCCGTGTTCGGCAACTCCCCGGAGCACCCGCTGCCCGCCGTGGTGGACGACCAGACGATGCCGAACCCGCAGACCAGTTACGGGGTGCAGAAGGTCATCGGGGAGCAGTTGCTGGCCGACTACACCCGCAAGGGCTTCCTACGCGGCCGGGCCGTCCGGCTGATGACGGTGTGCGTGCGGCCGGGCCTGCCGAACGGGGCCGCGTCCGGGTTCCTGTCCGGCATCATCCGCGAACCGCTGGCCGGCCAGCGCGCGGTCTGCCCGGTGGACGCGCACACCGAGGTGGCGCTGTGCTCCCCCAGCCGGGCGGTGGCCGGGCTGCGCCGCGCGGCCGAGACGTCCGGGGCGGCCTGGGGCGGCCGCAGCGCGGTCAACCTGCCCGCGCTCACCGTGACCGTCGGCGACATGGTGGCCGCGCTGGAGCGGGCGGCCGGGCCGGCCGTGACCCGGCTCATCGACTGGGCCCCGGACCCGGGCATCACCCGCATTGTGACCAGCTGGCCGGCCCGGTTCGTCAGCGAACGGGCCGAGTACCTGGGGCTGCTGCCCGACCCGGACTTCGGCTCGATCGTGCGCAGCTACCTGGCCGACACGCGGAACTGAGACCCGGCCACCGGGGTCGCTAGGAAACCGGCACCGGCGTGCCGCCGGCCCGCGCCGAGCTGGCCACGGCGTCCAGCACGGCGATGCCGTGCAGCCCGGCGCGGAAGCCAGCGCACGGCGGCAGCCCAGCCATGCCGCAGATCTGGTCCAGGAACGCGCGGGCCTGGTAGGCGAACATGTCGCCGGTGCCGTAGCCGGCACCGCCGGCCACCATCGGCAGGCCGTCCCGGACGTACGGGTGGTCCGGGCCGACCAGCACCCGCCGCGGCCCGTTGACGGCCGGCCGGGGGCCCGCCGTGGAGACGCTGAACTCGCCCATCCGGTGCAGGTCGAACGCGGCCGAGCCGGACGTGCCGAACACCTCGAAGCCGAGCCCGTCCGGCTGGCCGTGCGCCACCCGGGACACCGAGAACGAGCCGGCCGCGCCGCTGCCGAACCGGGCGGTGAACACGGCGGCATCCTCGTTCTCCACCAGCCCGGCCTGGCCGGTGCCCTCGGCCGGGCCGTGGCCGACCGTGCTTCCTGCCGGCACCGGCCGCTCGGTTACCGCGGTGCGTACCATGGCCCCGCTGACCATGGCGATCGGCCCGCACAGCTGCTCGGCGATGTCCACCAGGTGACTGCCCAGGTCGGCCAGCGCGCCAGAGCCGGTGCCGCCCCGGTACCGCCAGCTCAGCGGGGTGGCCGGGTCCAGCGCGTAGTCCTCCCAGTACCGCCCGCTGAACTGGATGATCTCGCCGAGTTCGCCGGCGGCCAGCAGCTGGCCGACCGCGCTGATGGCCGGCGACCTGCGGTAGGTGTAGCCGACGCCGGCGACCAGCCCGGACGCTTCCGCGGCGGCCGTCATGGCCTGCGCGTCGGCGTACGAGGCGGCCAGTGGCTTCTCGCACAGCACGTGCTTGCCCGCGGCCAGCAGGCCCTCGGCCATCTCCCGGTGCAGGTGGTTCGCGGCGGCCACGCTGACCGCGGCCACGTCCGGCGCCGCCGCCACCGCCTGCCAGCCGGTTTCGGCCCGCTGGTAGCCGTAGCGGCGGGCCACGTCCTCGGCCAGCGGGCGGTTGGGGTCGGCCACCGCGACCAGCCGGACCGCGGGCCGGTCCAGGCCGTACAGGGTGGCCGCGGTGCGGTAGGCCGCGGCGTGCGCCCGGCCGGCCATCCCCGCGCCGATCACGGCCACCCCCATGGTTTCCGGGCTGGTCACAGCGCCCTGGTCAGCCATAGAAGCTGGGCCGGTCCTTCATCACGACCGGGGTGCGCGTGCCCGAGCCGAGCGCGGTGAGCGCGGCCTGGGCCACCGCGGCCGCGGCGTAGCCGTCCCAGGCGGACGGCCCGGTGGGCTGCCCGGAGCGCACCGAGTCCACCCAGTCCTGCAGCTCGGTGTCGTAGGCCCGGGCGAACCGCTGGTGCCAGTCGGGCGGCACCGGCCGGCTGGCGGTGCCGCTGCTGCGCAGCTCCGGCCCGGCCGGGCTGGGCAGTGACACGGTCCCGGTCTCGCCGACCAGCTCGCAGCGGATGTCGTAGCCGTACTGGCAGTTGACGAACACCTCGACGTCCACGTGCACGCCGGCGGCGGTCTCCATCAGCAGCAGCTGCGGGTCCTGCAGCTGCTCCGGCGCGAAGCCGCTGCGCCGGGTGGGCAGCACCGACAGCGCGGTCACCTCGTCGCCGAGCAGCCAGCGGATGATGTCCATCTCGTGCACCGCCGAGTCGGTGACCGGCATGTCGCTGGTGAAGAACGCTGGCGAGGCCGCGTTGCGGTGCACGCAGTGCGCCAGCAGCGGGGTGCCGATCAGGCCGCCGTCCACGGCCCGCTTCATCGCCTGGTAGCCGTCGTCGTACCGGCGCATGAAGCCGACCTGCACCAGGCGGCGTCCGCCCGCCATCTCCGCCTCGATGATGTGCAGGCACGCCTCGGGCGTGGGGGCCAGCGGCTTCTCGCAGAACACCGGCTTGCCGGCCTCGATCGCGGCCAGCACGAACTCCTCGTGGCTCGGCCCCGATGAGGTGACCACGACCGCGTCCACCTCGCCGGAGCTGATCACCTCGTGCCCACTGCCCAGCGGCAGCGTGCCGGGCACCGACCGGGCCAGCTGCTCAGCCCGGCCTGGCGCGGCGTCGGCCACCGCGGTCACCCGGGCACCGGCCAGCGCGCCGTTCAGCCGGCGGGCGTGATCGTGCCCGATCATGCCCGCGCCGACGATGCCGACCCGGACCGTCATAGCCGCGCCCTCGGCGGGGTGGCGGGGCCACGCCCGGCGCAACCGCCTGCGCTGCCCGGCCCGCCTGCCATGACTGCTATGTAACCGTCCCGCCTGAGGTCAACCCTCGGCTCGATCCCGCCCGGCCGGACCAGCCCGGTGCAGCTCAGCCGCGGCCAGGTCGGATACGTCCGGGTCGGCGCCCAGCCGTGCGGTGTAGATCGAGTAGCCGTCGATCTTGCGGGCGATCACGGTGGCGGTCACCGTGGTCACGATCATCGGGATGAGCAGCGCGAAGCCGCCGTGGGTCAGTTCCAGGGTCAGCGCCAGCCCGGCCAGCGGGGCCTGCATCGCCGCGCCGAGCATGGCGGCCGCGCCGATCAGCGCGTAGGCGCCGGCCGGTGAGCCTGGCCAGGCCAGGCTCCAGATGACGCCGGCCGCACCCGCCCGCTCCCCCGCGGCGGCGCTGCCGGGGCCGGCGCCTCAGCCGACTGAGTCAAGCTGGGTATGGCCCAGCGCCGCCGTACCGCGGCCGGCCACACCATCTCGCTCCCTCGCGGATCCCAGGTCTCCTGCCCGCCCACCGGCTACGGCCGGCCGGGGCCAATATTTCTGAAACAGAAGTATATCGCCCACCTGGCCCACAGGGCGCCGCGCGCCCAGCGCGCCGAACCCATCAGTGCGGTGAGTTTGTGGTCACCGGTGACCACAAACTCACCGCGCTCCCGGCGAAACCGAGCGGCCGCCCACCCACCGGGTCCCGCACCCCGCCCCCACCTTCCCCGCTCCGCGTCCGCTCTGCCCGGGGTCCGCACTGCATGGATGTTTCATCGAGGCGGTCAGGTGCGCAGCAAAGGAACATCCATGCCGCTGGGCGAGTGGGCCGGGCCGAGTGGATGAAAGGTTTGGGTGGTTCGGGGAGGCGGGCTAGCTGGACGGCGGGGCGCTCAGGGTGACCGGGCGGGGGGAATCCAGCTCCGGGCCGACCGTGCTGAGCAGCCAGCCGCCGCCGGACGGCTGCGGCGCCGCGGCCAGGCAGAACCGGCCCCAGCAGGTGGCCAGGCCGCGGGACCACACGTCGGCCAGCCAGCCGAACGGGAGTTCCGCCGCGATGCCGTCCCCGCTGCGGGCCAGCCTGGGTGGCTGGTCCTCCGGGATCATGGTCAGCGCGACGGCCAGGTCCCGCCGGCCAGTCCAGGACCGGAGCGCGGTCACCGCCCGCCCGTACAGCGCCGCGTGCAGCGCGGGCCGCGCCGCCGCCAGCTCATCAACCCCGGCCCCACCCGCAACATCAGCCTCCGCCGCACCAGCGCCGTCCGCACTAGTGCCGGGTGGGGTCAGGCCGTCGCCGGCCCAGCCGCGCAGCCGCTCGGCCCAGGTCGCGATGACCGTGGCGGCCAGCCGGTCGGGCAGCAGCCCACCGAGACCGATCAGCCGGGGCAGGCCATCGTCCGGCTCACCCGGCTGGCCGTGGGTCAGCATGGCGAAGCTCCTGGCCCGCCCGCGCCGCAGGCCGGCGAAGCCGCCCCCTCCCGTGTACCCAGTCCACCCCGACGGCGTCCAGGGGGCCAGCGGGTCGGCCGGGCCCCGGCTGGCCAGGATCAGCACGCGGAGGTCGGCCGCGTGCTCGGCCCACGCGTCCAGCACGTCGAGGCAGGGGTAACTCTGCCCGCCCAGCGCGCTAAGGATCTGCTCCCCTTCCAGGTCAGCGGTGTGATCCGGCGTGGTCAGCTGCCCGGCCGACCAGCGCAGCCGGTGCGGCTGGCCGCCGCAGTCAAGCTGGGTCTCGGCCGCGGCCAGGCCGGCCCACCAGGGCGGCCAGGCTCACCGGGCCGCCGTCCAGGACAGCGGGATCCGGATGACGGCGCGCTGGGCCAGCGTGGTCGGCATGATGTCCAGCCGGGTGGCCGCCGGGTCCAGCGCGGGCCAGAACTCGACCTGGCCGCCGGCCCGGTCCGGCGCGGAGTGCCAGCCGCCGGGCTGGCCCAGGTAGTGCCCGCCCCGGTCGTCGGCGGCCCACCAGATCAGCATCGGCTCGTCCACCATGGTCAGGCCCGCGTGCCAGTGCGGCACGCCAGGGGTGATCTCCACGTCGGCGGTGAACTCCTCCGCGGTGGACTGCACGGCCAGCACGACCACTTTCATACCGCCGAACGGCGGGGTGGCCGCGCCCACCATGACCCGGCCGTCCGGGCCGGCGGCGCGGCTGCGGCCAGCCAGCAGCGACTGCCACGGCTCGGCCAGCCGCCGCCCGCCGGAACGGCGCGAGCCGGCCGGACGCGGGCCGCTCCCTGCGTGCTGCCGGGCCACGGCCCGCGCTTCGGCGATGGCCGGGTCATCGGCGGCCAGCGCGCCCGCCGCGACCAGCGCGCCGATCGTGATGTCCAGCGGCGCGTCCTCGTGCGCCTGGAGCAGCATGGCCAGCCTGGCTTGCAGGTAGCGCCGTCCCGGGTGCTGCTCGGCCACCGGCTCGGCCCACACCTCGATGCCCGGGCCCGGTTCATCCACCAGCTCGATGCGCTGGCCGAGCACCTCGATCCACCTGGTGTCCAGGGCCAGCCCCGGCCGGGCCTCGTACTCGCCGGTCCACTCGGTGTCGCTGCCACCGCCGGAGAATCCCGCGGTCACCGCCGTACCCCGGTCGTCGGTGAGGGTGAGCTGCCCGGGCACCCCGGGCCCGGTCATGTGCCCGGCGGCCCCGTGCAGCCTGATCCCGCGGCGTAGCGCATGCGGGCTGACCCGGCCGAACCGGCCGCCCAGCGCGGCCGATGGGCGCATGGTCACGTGCAGCACGGTCGCGTCGGCGCTGAGCACGACGTAGTTGACCAGCAGGTTCCCCCATTCCTGCTGGATCAGCTGGCCGCAGGTCAGCGCGCGGAACCGGCCCAGATCGGCCGGGCCGGCCGGGCCGGGCCCAGCCGCGCCGTACTGCGCCATCCGCCGGTGCCGCCGGAAGCCGTGGTCTTCGCCGGACCGGCAGGACCGCGCCAGGTAGTAGTCGTCCACGATGGCCTGCGCGGTGGCCGCGGGCAGCGCGCCCACCGCGACCAGCGCGTGCGCCGCCGCGTCCAGCGGCGACTCCCACGCCCCGCCGTCCTCGCCGGGGTGGTCGACGAGCAGCCCTTCCCCGGCCAGCCGCAGGTGCAGTTCCGCGTCGAACTCGGCCACAGTGTCATGGGCCACAGTGTCATGGGCCACAGCGTCATGCTCCCACGTCGGGTCAGGGCTGGCTGTCCACCAGCTGGCGCCAGCCTTCCGGGCTGATCGAGTAGTTCTGCACGCTGCCGCCGACGAACCACTGCCAGGCGGCCGGCTTGACCAGGGTGGCCACCGTGGCCATCGCGATCGGCAGGCCGGCCAGCGGATCCCCGGCCATCGGGGTCAGCTCCTCGGCACTGCCCCGGTACGGGCCGGCCAGACGGCGGCCAGCAGCTCGGCGGCGACCGGCCCGCGGCGGCCGGTGCGCTGCGCCGCGCCCAGGATGGCCAGCAGCAGCTGGTGGGTCAGCACGCCGGCCCGGCCCGCGGGCTGCACCGGCGGCGTGCCACCACTAGCCAGCGCGAGCAGCGGGCCGACCAGGTCGACCCCGGCCCGCCGGGCGTTGGCCGGCTCGACCAGCCGGGGGTTCACGTCGATGTAGCGCGGCCCCTCTGAGGTCAGGATGGCGTCGGCCGACAGTGCGCCGTGCCAGCCCAGGTGGCGGCCGAGCCGGGCCAGGTCGGCCCGGGCTGCGGGCAGGTCCAGGCTGCGCTTGTGGCTGGCCCCGCCGCCCGCACCCTCGCGCACCCGCAGCGTGGCGTGGCAGGCGACCAGCTCCCCGGCGGCGAACACGCCCTGCACCATGGCCAGCGGCCCGTCGGCCGGCATCTGGGCCAGCAGGCCGCCAACCGGGAACGCCGACACGGCCTGGGCCAGCCCGGACCGGTCACTGACCCGGCGCACCCCGGTGGTCGCGGTGCCGGCTCAGGCAGATCGGGTCCGGGGACAGCACGTACACGGCATGGCCGCCGTCGGCGAGCTGGGTTGCGGTCTGGCGGGCGGTAAGGCCTGACCCATCGCTCAGGAGTACTCGCATGGCCGTCGTGCGCGATCGTACCGGGCCGCGTGCTACGAAAGGACAAGCCGACACCGAACAATCAGGAGTCAGTCATGGATCTAGGCCTGCGCGGCCAGCGTGCGCTGATCACCGGGGGCAGCCGGGGCATCGGCTTCGCGATCGCCGAGTCGCTGGCCGCCGAGGGCGCGGCGGTTGGCCTGGTCGCCCGGCACGAGACTGGCCTGGCCGACGCGGCGGCCCGGCTGGCCAGCTACCAGGTGCCGGTGGCCACCGCCGCGGCCGACGTGCTCAGCCCGGCCGCGCTGCGGGGTGCGGTCGATGAGATCGCGGCGCAGCTCGGCGGGCTGGACCACCTGGTGGCCAACGCCGGCGGCACGGTGGGCCAGGGCAACCTGACCAGCGCCGGGCCGGGCGAGTTCACCGCCACGTTCGCACTGAACGCCGGGCACGCCGCGGAACTCGATCCAGGCCGGCCTCGGCCACCTGCGGGCCGCGGGCGGCGGCGCGGTGGTGATCATCTCGTCGATCACCGGGCTGCGCCCGGCGCCGCGCACCGCCTACGCCGCGGCCAAGGCAGCCGAGATCCAGCTGGCCGCGACGGCCGCGCAGGAACTGGCCCCGGACAACATCCGGGTCAACGCGGTCAGCCCGGGCTCGATCATGTTCCCGGGCGGCGGGTGGGATCAGTTCCGCCAGGACAACCCGGAGGACTTCGCCACGTTCCTGGCCACCCAGTTCCCGTTCCACCGGCTGGGCCACCTGGCCGAAGTATCCGACGTAGTCACGTTCCTGCTGTCCGCGCGGGCGTCCTGGGTCACCGGCAGCAATATCGTCGTGGACGGCGGGCAGCGCTACCCCAGCGCCCGCCGGTTCAGCTGATGGGGCGCAAACCGGCGCCGCGCACCGGTTCTACGAGCGCCTCGGCTTCGTTCCCTCCCACGAGGGCATGAAGCTATCTTTCTGAACGCCAGTGCCGCGCTGCTCGGGCCGGGCCTGGCACGATGATCGTCGCGGCCGGTGTGGCGGCCGTCCCGGCCGCGGCGTGGTCCGGCAGGCCGAGTACCTGGCAGCGGCGCAGCCCGTGCCGCGCCCACAGCGCCGCGGTCCACGCGCAGAGCAGCGCGTCGATCAGGTCCTCCCGGTGCTTGTAGGCGGCGTCGCCGAGCGGCGACGGCTCTGCGGCCAGTTGCCGGGTGACCGGATGTGAGTCCAGCCGCAGCGGCGGGTCGGCGGTGGCCAGCCGGCCGAGCCGGCGGATCAGCTCGTCGCAGGTGGCCGCGCGCAGCGGCCGCCACTGCGCCACCGGCAGCCGCCGCGGCGGGCGCTTGTACCGGGGCCGTTCCCGGTCGTAGCCGAGTTCCGCCGCGCCGACCAGCGTGCAGTGCGGGAAGCTTTCGGCTATCACCCGGCCGCACCCGGATGGCCCGGCACGGCCATCGGAGTACTGCCAGCCAGCCTGCTGGGCCAGGCCGAGCAGCCGGACCCCGGCCAGCCGGGGCGAGCGCAGGTTGGTGCTGTGCGCGCTGACCCGCCACGCTCCGTACCGCTGGCCGACCTGCGTTTCACACAGCCGCTGACCGGCCGGGTTGCGCACCACCAGGGAGGCGTCCACGAACATCACCGCATCGTGGCGGCCCGCGGCGGCGTTCGCCCAGTCCAGCGTGTCCGGCACGCCGCGGGTCCAGCCGGCGTCCAGCACCTGGCCCTTCGGGTCGAGCACGGCCACCCCGGTCTCGTTGGCCGGGAGGTCGTCCCGGCCCTCGCGCCAGGCCAGGTCCACGCCCAGGAAGCGGGTCACTGCCATCCCCCCAGATTATTAAAATCCACCCAAGATTACGGAAAGCAACGCAATACGGAGCCGCCCTGTTCCGGGCAGCTAGTTATTCTCACCGCGTGGTCCGCCGGTTCGACTCCCTCCGCACGAAGCGCCTGCTGATGCGCCGCTGGCAGGACGCTGACCGGGCGCCGTTCGCCTCGATGAACGCCGATCCCGAGGTCACGCGGTACCTGCGGGGCTCACTGGACCGTGCGGCCAGCGATCAGCTGGTTGATCGCATCGAGGCTCTGTTCGACGAGCAGGGTTTCGGGCTATGGGCCCTTGAGCTGCCCGATACCGCGGAGTTCATCGGGTTCACCGGCCTCCACCCGATGCCCGGCGGCGTGCCCGGGGCGGGCGGCATAGAGGTCGGCTGGCGGCTGGCCCGATCCGCCTGGCACAAGGGGTACGCCACCGAGGCGGCCACGGCTGCGGTGGATGTCGCGTTCGCCGGGGCCGGCCTGGCCGAGCTGTGGTCGATGACGGCCGTGCTGAACGAGCCGTCCCAGGCCGTAATGCGGCGCCTCGGCATGACCCGGTACGGCTTTTTCGAGCACCCCCGGATCGACCCCGGCCACCCGCTCCGCCAGCAGGTCGTCTACTGGATGCCCAGGCCCGCGCCCTGGGACGATGGAGCACCTGACGGAGACTGAGCTGGTGTGGCCGTGCGCCAGCCGGCTGGCGCCGTGCTGGCCAGCTAGCGGCGGAGTGAGTCGTCGAACGCGGTAGCGCGGCCGACGTCCTCCCACTCGGCGAGTTCGTGCTGCAGGCCGCCGAGCCGTTCCCGGATCCGGTCGATGGCATCCCCGCCGAGGACGAGGCGAAGTGGTGGCTTGGCCGATGACATGGCGGTGAGGATGGCCCGGGCGGCCTTGGCCGGGTCGCCTGGCTGAGCACCGCCGCCGGTCTCGACGTAGGCGCGGGTCGGTCCCACCGTTTCGGCATACTCCGGCATCGGGGCTGAGAAGTAAGCGGCATCCTTGCCAAACAAACCGGTCCGGAATGAGCCCGGCTCAACGATCAGGAAGTGGACGCCAGGAACCTCCTGGCTGAGCGTCTGGGTGAGGCCTTCGATGGCGAATTTAGTTGCGCAGTAAGCACCGAACCCGGGTGCGGTGACCTGGCCACCGACGCTGGACATCGAGGCGGCCGTGGCGCCGCACCGTCTCGTTGACCACCGCGGCGTCCCGGGCCGTGTCAGTCACGTCCAGCACGACGGGAAACAGCTGATCGGGATAGGCGGCCTTGAGATCGTCGAGACGGCTGATGGTGCGGCCGGCACCGACCACGATGTCACCCTGGCGCAATGCCTCTTCGGTAAGAGAGCGGCCGAAACCCGAGGTCGCGCCGGTGATGAGCCAGACCCGGCGGTCAGTGGCAGGAGTTGTCATAACTCCAGCGTAGGGCGGCGTAGCTGGCTAACGCCGCCGGGCAGCGCTCAGCGGTGTCGGCCGCCGCGGTGGTCCGGCAGCACCGCGCCGATCAGCCAGAGCACCGGGAAGATAAAGCCGATCAGGCCGAGAATCCAGTGCCCCTTGCGGAACGTCAGCACGCCGAAGACGACCAGCAGTACCAGGTAGATGACCGACAGCAGGATCCAGCCCATGGCGCTCAGTTCCCCTTCCGACTGTGACCTCCAGTGTCGGCCACCCCAGCCGGGCCGGGCTCACCCGCAACGGATGAAATGTCAGGCCATACCCGGGTCCTCCGGGTCGCCGCGCAGCGCGCGGAGGGACCGGGCGAACGCGTACAGCCGGGTGCGGGAGTACTCGTTCCGCTCGGTGCCGCCGCCCTGGGTCCGCTCGGCGTCCATGGCCGAGCGGACCGACTGCAGCGACGACAGCACGTCGTTGACCCGCATCCGGCTGTCCTCGTCCGGGGCCGTTTCGCGCATCCGGTACAGCGTCTGGGCCAGGTCATCGGCCCGGTTCTGGATATCGACCCAGCGCGCCTGGGCCTGGCCGGCGGTGGGCCCGCTGGGCCATTCCACCGAGGCCATCGCGTCGTGCAGGGCCGAGCCGCGGGCGTACACGTCGGTGACCGCGGACCGCCACTGCCCCGACACCGCCGAGCGCTTGCTGGCCGCGCGGGCAATCAGGATGAACGTGATGCCGGCGATCACCACCAGAGCGAGGATCAGCCACAGCCAGGCCGGGGTGCTCGTGCTGGTGCTGCTGGTCGACGTCGGGGACGGGGTCGGCGCGGCGGTGGTGGCCGCGGGTGTGGTCGGCGCTGCCGTGGTGGGCGGCGCGGTGTCGGGCCGCCGTGGTGGGCGGCGGCGCGGTGGTCGGGGTGACCGGGCTGGGCGTCACGGTATCGACCGGGCTGGCCGGCACGTTGGTCGGCAGGCTGATGCTGTGGCTCGGCGCCACGCTGGCGATCACGTTCTTGACGGTGCTGCCGCACCCGGCCACCAGGACGCCGAGAACCACCAGGACGACCGCGACCAGCGACCCCCGAATGACACGCCGCATACCAATCCCCTCCGCACCGGTAATGGTCGGTTGCGCCCAACTCGCGTTCGGTACTTTGGCTAGTCCAGCAGGGCAAACGGTGCGGCGGCCCATCCGTGGCGGGTGAAACTCAGGCCTGGCCGGTCTCGAACCGGCTGATCTTCCCGCCGGTCACGGTGAACGCCCACCGGGTGCGCATCTCGCCCCAGGTGTCGTTGCGGTAGGCGGCGGTCAGCGACCGCCCGCCGTCGCGGGCCGAGAGCACGTCCAGGTGCCCGTGCACGGTGAAGATCTCCCGGTCGGCCCAGGCGGCCAGGTCACGGTCGGTGCCGTCGTCCGACATGGTGGCGCCCGGGATGAGCGCGGCGAAGAACGCAGCCCGGTCGGCGGCGTTGATCGCGGCGATCAGTGCCTGCACGGCAGGCTCGGTGACGTCACTGCTTCCAGCCATGATTTCCTCCTTGGCTCTAGCATCACATCGCGGAATGATCTCCGCCCGGGCCGGGTTGCCGGGGTCATGACAACGGTTGGCTTGATCGGCAGCGGGCAGATCGGCGGCACGGTCGCGCGGCTCAGCGTGGCCGCGGGACACCAGGTGGTGCTGAGCAACTCGCGTGGCCCGGAGACTCTTGCGGATCTGGTCGCGGACCTCGGCCCGCTGGCCCGGGCGGCCACCCCAGCCGAAGCAGCGACGGCCGGGGACCTGGTGGTGATCTCGGTCCCGGTACTGGCGTTCGGGAAAATGCCCACCACGGCGCTGACCGGCCGGGTGGTGACCATGGACACCTGCAACTACTACCCGCAGCGGGACGGGCAGATCGCCGAGCTGGACAGCGGCTCGCTGACCAGCAGTGCGCTGCTGCAGCGGGAACTGCCGGGCGCGGCGGTGGTGAAGGTGTTCAACAACATCTTCTATCGGCACCTGCTGTCGCTGGCCCGCCCGGCGGGCGACCCCAGCCGGTCGTTCCTGCCGATCGCCGCCGATGACCCGGCGGCCAAGTCGGCGGTGACCGCCTTCCTCGATTCGATCGGCTATGGGGCGGTGGACGGCGGGACGCTCGCCGAAAGCTGGCGGCAGGAGCCCGGCACACCCGTTTACGGTCCCCCGTACGGGTCATTCGACAACCCGGCCGGCACCCCGGCCAGTGCGGACAGAATTCGCGCCGCCCTAGCGGAGGCAACCCGCTAGCCTCGGCCGGTGACCGAATTGCCGGTGATCGTGGTTCAGGCCGCTGCCGCGCTCGGGCTGGACCCGGCCGGGCTGCGCGGCCTGCGCGGGGCGTCCGGGTCGAGCTGGGATGCCGGGCCAGCGGTACTGCGGGTCGGCCCCCGGGTGGCGGTCGATCGCGAACTGGCCGCGGCCGGGGCGGCCGCGGCGGTGCTGCCGGTGCCCCGGGTCCTCGACCGGGCCGACTTCGCGGACCATTGCGCGCTGCTGCTGGAAAGGCTGCCCGGCCAGCCAGCTGGGGAGCTGGCGCTGGGCGACCCCGGGCCGGCCCGTGCCGCGGGCCGGGCCTGCGGCCGGGTGTACGACGTGCTGGCCGCGGTGGCCGCGCCCGCCGGGCTGCGTGCGGCGCCGGGCGCGCCGGAGCCGGCCAGCGACGGCCCGGCCCGGCTGCTGCACCTGGACCTGCACCCGCTGAACGTGCTGGTCAGCGACGACGGGACCGCGGTGACCGGCGTGCTCGACTGGGCCAACACGCACGCCGGGGACCCGGTGCTGGACCGCGCCCGGACCTGGGCGATCCTGTATCTCGACCCGATGGCCCGGTCGGCTCACACGCTGCCCGGCTGGGCCGCGCTGGTCGAAGGCTGGTCGGAAACCGGACGGCTGGACGAAATCCCGGCCGCGGCCCGCGCCTGGGCCTGCAAGTTCATGCTCGTCGATCTGGCCGGCCGCTATCCCCCGGCCGAGCTGGCGCATGTCCGCCGCACGCTTGAGCAGCTCGCCTGAGCTGGGAAGTATCGCGGGTCACTGGCCCGCTGTGACGGCTTTCAGCTCGCTGAAGGACTCCCGCATGAGCTGTGGCAGGTCGGCGGTGGCCGGGTTCGTTCAGCCAGCGGCCGAACGCGATCTTGAAGACGGCGATGCCGGCCTCAGCGGTCAGGCTGGCGGCCGGGTCGCTGACGCCGCGCTTGCGCAGCGCATCGGCCATGGCCTCGGCCAGCCCGGCCAGCTTGATCAGCTCACGCTCGCGCAGCTCGGGATTGGCGTCGATGACGATCTGCCGCCGCCGGGCATATTCCCGGCGTTGCTGGAGCAGGGCGCCCGCGGCCACCACCGCGTCGGCCACCGCGTCGATCGGCGCGGCCGATTCCGGCGCATCGGCCACCGCGGCGACCAGCAGGTCGCGCAGCATCTCCTGGCCGTAGAAAAGCACCTCGCGCTTGTCGGCGAAGTGCCGGAAGAACGTCCGCTGGGTGAGCCCAGCTCGCGCGGCGATCTCGGTCACCGTGGCCTGCTCGAAACCGCGCTCCAGGAACAGCTCCATCGCCGCCTGCTCCAGGCGGCCGCGCGCATTCGGTTCCCAGCGGCCCATGGCCTTGATCATACGTGATGTCAGCTGCTGACATCACGTGTGTTAGATTGATGACAGCAACTGACATCAGCCGGTATCTTGGAGGTCTTCCCATGCGAGTTTTCGTCACCGGCGCGTCCGGCTGGATCGGCTCCGCCCTCGTTCCCGAGCTGCTCGGCGCGGGGCATCAGGTCACTGGGCTGGCCCGCTCGGATGCGTCGGCCGCCGCCCTCACCGCCGCCGGGGCCGAGGTGCAGCGCGGCACGCTCGATGACCTGGACGTGCTGCGCAGCGCGGCGGCCGCCGCAGACGGCGTGGTCCACCTCGCGTTCAAGCACGACATCGCGTTCGCCGGCGGCTTCGAGGCCGCGGCCAGCGCGGACCGCGAGGCCGTCGAGACGTTCGGCGACGTGCTGGCCGGCTCGGGCCGGCCGCTGGTCATCGCATCCGGGACGCTGGGGGTAGCCCCGGGCCGGGTGGCGACCGAGCGGGACGGGCACGGCCCAGTGCCGGCTGAGCATGGCCGCGGGCCGCAACTTCGCCAGGAGACGGCGGAGTTCACGCTGTCGCTGGCTGACCGCGGCGTCCGCTCGTCCGTGCTTCGGCTGCCGCCGACCGTGCACGGCGACGGCGACCATGGCTTCATGGCCAGCATCGTCGGCATTGCCCGCGACACGGGCGTGTCCGGCTACCTCGGCGACGGGTCGAACCGCTGGCCCGCCGTGCACCGGCTGGATGCCGCGCACCTGTTCCGGCTGGCGGTGGAGCAGGCCCCGGCCGGGTCGACGCTGCACGCCATCGCGGACGAAGGGGTGCCGATCCGGTCCGTGGCCGACGTGATCGGCCGGCACCTCGGCGTCCCGGTGGCCGCGATCGCCCCCGGGGACGCGGCCGGGCACTTCACCTGGCTGGCCGGGTTCATCGGGCTGGACAGCCCGGCGTCCAGCACGCTGACCCGGGAACTGCTCGGCTGGCAGCCGACCCAGCCCGGCCTCATCGAGGACCTGGAGAAGGGCCACTATTTCCAGCCACCTGCCGCCTGAGCCGCGCCCGGCCGCTGGGCCTGGTTGCTACCCGGGCTCAGCGGCGGGCCGGCGGCGGCCGGGCTTATGCCACTCAGTGCGCCGTTTCATGTCGGACTCCGCCTCGATGAGCGCCCGCTGCCAGGCCGATGCGAAATAACCCTCATCGCTGCGCTGGCCATCGCGCCGCTCGATCCAGGCAATTGATTCGGGATCAACAGCCTTCTCCGTCTTCGGCCGCATTGTTGGTAGCTATTCAGCCGGGGTGGATGGCGGCTGGTAGCCAGGGGCCGTCGGTGAAGAGCTGAGTGAGTGCGTCGAGAGCGTCGATGCCCGCTTGGTGGCGGTGGACAGGTAGGACTGGACGATCGCGAAGTCGGCCAGGCCCTGCAGGGTGCGCCAGCATCCGCCGGAGGTGCGCTGCTGGACCTTGACCGGGCGGACGTCGCGCTCAGCCTGATTCGAGGTGAACCCGACGGCCAGGTCGGTGGCGAACCGCAGGATCATGTCCTGGTGGTCGCGGAACCGGCGGGCCAGCCGGAGCGCGTCCTTGCCGGTCTTGCTGCGGCGGTTCTGGTTGTCTGCGATGCCCTTGGCGACCGCGCCGCGGTACCAGGAGCGGATCTCGGCAAGCTGGTCCTTGCTGAGGCCAGCCTGGCCGGCGGCACGGGCCGCGGTGGCCTGTTTGTTCGCCCAGATCAGCAAGTCGGCCATGGACCTGGCCCACAGCTGCCCTTCGGGGCCGAACTCATACAGGCCCTTCAGATCGCGCAATCCGTGCGCCCCGCACCAGGCGTGCAGCGCATCGGACAGGTGGTCATAGCCGGCGTAGCCGTCCCGCACGATGGTGCCGGCATAGCCGGGCAGCACGCCGCCGGCGTCGATCGCTTCCTTGCGCCTCGAACACCTGCCGCCGCTGCACGCCGACCACGTCAGCATCGGCCAGGTCCGTGCCGCAGCGCTCGCATGCCGCCGGCCAGCACTCCACCCGCTCATCCGGGTCCGGCGACTGGCGCAGCGTCGAAGACGGGGCTCCTGGCTGCTTGCCCGGCTTGCGCCCGGACCGGCGCCGCAGCGACCGGTCCTTCGGCTTATTCTTATACGGGCTGTCCGACGACGGCGGCTTCGACGAGGTAGAGGAATCCTTGCCCAGCCGGCGCCGCAGCTCTTCGATCTGCCCCGCCAGCGCCGCCAGCCGCGCCTGTGCCGCCTCCAGCTGCGCGTCCCGGGCCGCAAGCTGAGCGGCCAGCACCTCGTTCTGCGCCTCCAGCTCCGCCACCCGCGCGCGCAGCCCCTCCAGCTCCTCCAACGGCGGAACCTGCGGCATACTGGGCACGAACCACCATGATCACCACATTCAGGCCGTGATCAAGCCGCCACGCCGGGCCGGCCGGCAAACCTCCCGATCCCCGCGTACCCAGCCGCCATCCGGCCCGGCTGAATGGCTGAATGACACTGAATAGCTACGCGACGCCTGTTCATGCCTGAGAAACGCGCCATCGCGCCCGGGAAACGCCGGTTGCTTTGGCCTCCGACCTTCGGGTTCTCGCCCCGACGGTCACGACGATCCCTGCATGAGCCCGGCTGGCGGCCTGTTTCATCTGACCAGCGGCGGCCCGGCTCAGATGCCCAAAATGTCACCTGTTCCGACCCCAAAGTATCGCTCCTGGCGTCGTAGACGCCAGGTCAGGGCTACGTTCTTCCAGCCAGCGTCCCTCGCTCGCCGTGGCCGGGGGACGCGAGCCGAACGTAGAACAGGGCGCGCACCGAAACCAAAGACATGAGCCGTTCGACCTCAGGAGTGTCACGGCGCGTTGGGTCCCGGCCTATGAGGTGGGCCAGAGCACTTCGGTTGTGGTGTCGTCGAGATAATGCTCGCGAATGGCGCCGCCGGCGTCGATGCCGAGCGCTGTGACGTGTGACCCGAGGACACCGTACGTCTCGTCGAGACGGTCGAACGAGCCGTGGTGGACCGCCACAGCGAAGCTGCCGGCAGCGAGCACCTCACTCGAGGACGCCACCGGCACGAACGCGGCCACCTCGCCGACGTGCTCTTCGAAGAAGAACGGCTCGTAGACCGCACAGTCAGGCCCCGTCGCCGTTACCTGCTCGTGGAGCGAGGCGAGTGCGTCTGCAAGCCACGCCTCGAGGTCGTCCCAGGCCACAACTTCTCGGACCACGGCAACCGGGGTCGCCGGCACGATCCGGCGTTCGATCGCGGCATGAGGCGCGCGCATGAGCAACGACCGCAGCGCAGCCACCGTCTGCTGGGTGCGCGCCAGCGCCGACTCCATCTGCTCGAGGTGAGCGCTGATCACGGCGTCGCGCGCCTCGACGTCAGGCGAGGTGAGCACTTGCCGGACCTGCGGGAGCGGCATCTCAAGGTCGCGCAGCCGTCTGATCAGGTGGGCAGACGGGACCTGCGCTGCCTGGTAACGCCGGTATCCCGTCGAGGGGTTGACGTCGGCGGGCACGAGCAGCCCGATGTCGTTGTAGTGCCGGAGGGCCTTGACGCTCAGGTGCGTCGCCCGGGAGAACTCGCCGATCGTGAACATGGTTCCAGTGTTGACTCTCCCGCGACAGGAGGGTCCAGCATGGCACGTATGACAACCATCATCCGAGACACCAGAATCGACGTCACCCCAGCCGACGCATGGGCGGCGCTCAGCGACTTCGGGGGCGTTCACCAGCACCTGGCCGTCGGCTTCGTTGCAGACTGTACGCTCGACGCACCTGACGTGCGGACGATCAGGTTCTTCAACGGCGCCGTGGCCAAGGAGCGTCTCGTCGGACTCGACGAGGACGCCCGCCGTCTCGCCTACACCGTCATCGAGAGCGGCCTCGGCCCGTCTCACCAACACAGCAGCGCCCAGATTATCGAGGACGCGAAGGGAACCCGCTTCGTCTGGATTACTGACGTTCTGCCCGATGAACTCGCGCCCACGATCGCAGGCCTCATGGACACTGGGATCGCCGCCATCCGAGTTACCCTCGAGCACCGGGACACCGCGGACGCCCGAGACACTCAGGTAGCCAATGGTCGTTAAGTCACGGCCCAACGACGGTGTTGTAGTTCGCCGGTCGGGCTCGTCTGCCCGGTAGGAGATGGTCAAGGCCGCCGGCCAGGCTGGCCTCAGCAAGGACCAGCTTGCCGAGATCCGCTCCTGGTACCGCGGCGCGGTCGCCAAGGGCATCGCAGACAACCAGAACCGCCGCAGCAAGACCGGCAAGGACGCGCTCCGGCTGGCCCGCCGGTTCCGCGACCACCAGGACATGATCCTGCGGTTCGCCACCGACCTGGCCGTCGGGTTCACCTCGAATCAGGCTGAGCGCGACGTCCGCCCGGTCAAGGTCCAGCAGCGCACCTCCGGCGGATGCTGGCGCACCCTGCAGGGCCTGGCCGACTTCGCGATCGTCCAGTCCTACCTCGTCCACCGCCACCAAGCGGGCATCGACGCTCTCGACCACTCACTCACAGCTCTGCGATGCGCGGGGCCGGGTGCTGTCGCAGCTGCAGGTGCCGGCCACGCCGGCGGGTTACGCCGATCTGCTGGCCTGGGCCAGCGAGGCGGCTGGCGGACAGCGGCTGGCGTGGGCGATCGAGGGCACCCGCCATTACGGGCTGGGCCTGGCCCGGCAGCTGGCCGTCGCGGGCCAGCAGGTTGCCGAGATCGACGGCACCCGGCACATAGGCAAGCGGCGGTCCGGCAAGAGCGACCCGATCGACGCGGTCCGCGCGGCCCGGGAGCTGCTGGCCCGGCCACGGCCGGGCCAGCTGCGCGCTGACGGCGACCGGGAGGCCCTGCGGCTGCTGATGACAGACCGGGACAACGCCATCCAGTCCGCCAAGACCGCCCGCACCGTGCTGACCTCGGTCATCGTGACCGCGCCCGCGCAGCTGCGCGAAGAACTCCGCCACCTGCCCCGCGAGCGCCGGGCACGGGCCTGCGCCGAACTGGCCTGCCCGGCCGGCGCAGACCGGCTGAAAGACATTAGGTGGAGCGCCCGCATGTCGGCGGCTATCAGAATCTGCCCACTGGCGGTCACGGCGATGGGACGGCGGTCATCACGGAAAGTGAGCGGATTCCCTGTTCGCCGCCCTGCTGGGTTCGCGCCTGCCGAATATTTACTTAGACAGGCGTGCAGAGCATACGGGTGGACCGGCACGCAGATTGCCCGGTTCGGGGCGGTCCTCATCCCGGTGCGCCCCGCGTCTGCAACGGCCATTGGCTTTGGGGCAGGCGCCTGCCTTCTGCCTGCCATGCTGCCGCCGTCATTCACGTGGCGCCGCCGGTAGCTGCGGGAGCGTCTGCGGTGTGCTCAGCGCCGTGGTTGCGGCGGGATGCCCCTGGCGCGGAGGGCGGCCTGGGTCCGATCGGCGGCCTGGAGCTTGTCCAGGATGCGGGAGACATGGTTTTGCACGGTCTTCAGGGAGATGCCGAGGTAGCGGGCGATCTGCTGGTTGCTGGCACCCTCGGCCAGCTGGTCGAGGACCTCGCGTTCCCGGGTAGTCAGGTCGTCTGGCCGGGGCAGGCTCGCCGGGCCGGACAGGCGTCCGGGCGTCCGGGCGAGGAGCCGGTTGGCGACTCCCGCGCCGAAGGTGGCGCCGCCCGCGGCGACGGTGCGCAGCGCCGCGGCGATCTCGTCGGCGGACGCGCCCTTGAGGACATAGCCGCGTGCGCCCGCGGCCAGGGCGGCGAAGACGGTGTCGTCGTCGTCCACCATAGTGATCACGAGCACGGCGGTGGCCGGGGCGAGCTGGGCTGCGCGCCGCGTCGCCTCGACGCCGGAGGCGCCGGGCAGGTTGATGTCCATGAGCACCACATCGGGCGCGGTGTCCCTGATGGCCGCCAGCGCCTGCTCGGCGGTGCCGGCCGTGCCGGTCACCTCTACCTCGGGCAAGGTGGCGAGCAGCCCGGCGAGGCCGTCGCGGAACACGGGATGGTCATCGACGATCAGGACCCGGGTCACGCGGGCACCGCCGGGACGCTGGGAAGCTGCGGGGGCGTGGTCACGGCGGGCAGCCGGGCCTGGACCGTGACGCCGGGTGAGCCGTCCCGGACCGTGACGGTGCCGCCGAGTTCTTCGGCTCGTTCCCGCATGATGGCCAGGCCATGGCCGTGATGACCTGACGCGACCAGCCCGGTGCCGTCATCGGTGACCTCAACGGCCAGGCCGGCCGGGATGCAGGCGATCGACACCCGGCAGCGGCGGGCGTGGGCGTGCCGGACGGTGTTGGTGACCGCCTCGACCACGATCCGGTAGGCGGCGACCTCGACGGCGGCCGGCAGCGCGGGCAGGTCATCACTGGCCTGCACGCTGGCCGCCAGGCCGGACCCGGCGGTCAGCCGCTCGACGGCCTGGGCGCACGCGTCGGCCAGGCCGAGCTCGTCCAGGGCGGGCGGGCGCAGTCCTTCGACCAGGCGCCGGACATCGACCACGGTGCAGCGGATCTCCTCGCTGAGGTCGTGCAGCTGGCGTGAGGCGCCGTCGCTGCCCGGCGGGAGCAGCGCCCGTGCCGTCTCGGTCTTCAGCGTCAGCCCGGCCAGCGCCGGGCCGATGCCGTCGTGCAGGTCCCGGCGCAGCCGCCGCCGTTCTTCCTCCCGGGCCAGGACCAGCCGTTCCCGGGCGCGCTGCAGGTCCTGGCGGAGCAGCCGCGCGTGCAGCGCGCCGCCGAGCTGGCGGGCCAGGTCGTGCAGCAGCCGTTCCTCGGCCGCGCTCAGCGGGCGGTCCGGCACCCGGTAGGTCAGGGAACCGACCGGGGTGCCGTAGGCCAGCAACGGAATGCTCGCCATACCCGGGCTGATGACTGCGTCGGTGCCGGGGACGCTCCCGGCGAGGCCTTTGGTGCCGGTGACGACGGTCCCGTCGAGATCGCGGACGCTCACGTCGCGCAGGTCCAGCCCGGTGGTGAGCTCGGCGACCGCAGCGTCCAGCAGCCGGTCGATGTCGGCGGCGGCTTCCAGGTCCTGGCCGAGGCCGGCCAGGACCTCATACGGCTCGTGCCACCGGCCGTAGACCACGCGGGTCACGCCGCGCTGCAGCTTGTCGCGCAGCGGGATCAGCGCCAGCGCGGCCAGCGCCGCCGCCAGCGCAGGAGGCCACCAGGCGTGATGATCGGGCACCAGCGCGGCGACGGTGATCACCACCGCCGCGTAGATGCCGACGACGGCGGCTGACATGGTCAACCACACCAGCGTGCGATGGGCCGCGCGGCGGAGATCATACAGGCCGTGGTGCAGGATCGCGGCCGCGATCGCGGCCGGCAGCGGCAGCAGCACCACGCCGAAGATCCAGCCGGGAACGCCATTGGTGATCAGGATGGCGAGAAACACCAGCGTCGGCGGCCAGGTGGCCAGGGCCAGCAACAGCAGCTGCTGCCGGACCAGCCGACCTCCGCGCCGCCACCGGGTGACGAGCCCGGCGATGGCTCCGGCGGCGGCGGCCACCGCGAGCAGAACCCCGGCGGCGCTGAGCGCATCGGCGACGTTCCCGTAGCGGACCGGCAGGCCGAGCGGGCTGTACCAGTGGGCCAGCCGGTTCTCGTTTGAGGTAGGGCTCAGGACGTTACCGAGGAACAGGCAGGCCGCCGCGGCGGCGGAGGACCAGGCGAGCCAGCGCCACCGCGGCCCGGGCAGGCGCCCGTCGGGAAACACGGTTGGCACGCCCACCACGGCGATCACCAGCCCGGCCGCCTGCAGGCCCGGGCCGAGGGCGGCCAGGTACGCGGCGCCAGGTACCGAGCCGGGCACGGTCACCACGCCGTGGATTCCGGCCTCGGTGAACGCCGTGCCCACGCCCAGGACGGCGGCGGCGGCCAGCATCAGCCAGCCGACGCGGTTACCGGGAACCGCGAGGGTGACGATGGCGCCCACCACCGCGACCACCGCGATCGCGAAAGCGAACGAAAGCGTGTCGGCGAACACGGCGGTCCCGGGCCGGTCATAGGCCATCCCGACGGTCGAGCCGGCCATAGCGAGCACGACCGCGGCGACGACCGCGGCCGCGGTGACACGGCCGCGGTCCGCCGCCCGCGGTGGGCTCTTCATGCGCTCATCGTGCACCACGCGTGCATCTCCAGCCAGAGTCACTGGTCTGGGGCGACGCAGCGCATCAGGCTACGGCCCGGCGGCGGAGACGTCCGGCCAGTACCGTGATGGCGCCGATCAGCCCGGCCAGTGCCACGACGGCGAAGGCAGTCTCGTACGTCCAGTTCAGGGCGCTGTGCTTGTACCAGCTGGGGTATGTGAGGACCTCGAAGAGGCACAGGATGCCGGCGAATACGGCACCCGCGGTGATCCGCCCGCTGCGCAGCAGCCAGGCAACGATCAGGAAGAAGGTGCCGAACACGACGCCGACGGGCCATGTCACGGTATCTTTCCCTACCTCCCCCAGCCCGATCATGACTGCGGTGCCGAACTCGCCGAGGGCGAGGATCCCGGCGATGGCGGTCAGGACGGTGAGCTTGCGAGTGTTCATGGGTTACCTCCGGTGGAATCTGTGGTTAGGTCACGATGCCTCCGGACGGTTCCCGGGCAGAAGAGGCGCTTTCCCGGATCAGCCGGGAAATACTCCCGGGCAGCATCCGGGAAGGGCGCGCGTCACACGACCCGCGGCATGCACCCAGCGCCTGACTGGCCGACCCCAGAGCCCGGCGATCTCGCATCAGTCCGGACATCTCATACAGATGATTTCTCGTAACACAGGGCCGCCCGGCCGGTTCTGCGACCGCCCGGTGCCATAACGACCTTTCGGGCGCCACTGATGGTCACGACGGCCAAACTGGCGACCGTCCAGATCTGCGGATCAGGAGCGGACGAAATCCAGTGCCCAGTTACATTTCGTGATCGGGCTGGGCGTCTCCGGGCAGTTCCTGATGGCCGTTGATGGGCAGATTCCGATGCCGGAGACCGCCAACACCCGCAGGCGAAGCCTGTGGCCGAACGACCTTGATACGCGACGGAGGACGGCCATCCTCGCGGATCCGAGGAAGGGCCCCGCCCGCAAGCAGCGGAGCCAGATCTCACCGACAAAACGCACCCTCTTGAAACTGGATCCGCAACTGACCGATAAGTGGCACAGCCATCATGGACAGCGTGCCCGACACACCCGACCCGCAGACCCGCACCGCCGTCACACAGCGGATCATCGCCCACGTCACACGCGGCTGGCCCCGCCTCGGCGAGCCCACCGTGCGCCACCGCGGACAATTCTGCTACGTCTCTGCCCTCCTGCCCGGCCACCGCGAACCCACCCCGATCCTGCGCCTGCGCTACCAGGGATCAGCCGACCGCTGGGCCATCGGCATCTACCTGGCCAGCAGCGGCCAGTACACCGAGTCCGAGCTGCCCGCCTCCTTCGGGCCCACGACCGGCACCCCCGAAGAAGGGGTCGATGAGACCTTCGTCCTCTGTGCGGGGCCTAAATCCGGCCGCTGACGGACCACGAAAGTGCGAAACACGAGAACTGAAGAGGCTGACCAATATTGTTTCAGCCGCTTAGCCGAAATACAACACGGTATTTTCCGGGGGCGGTTCCATGGCGAATGGGGCCATTACGCCGGCTGGGCCGGGTTCGGCCGCCGGGGCAACCGGGGATATAGGCCCCATGAGCAGCTGGCCGTCCATCGCGATCGTCGGCGCGGGCATGGGCGGGCTGGCCACCGCGGCCGCGCTGCACCGCCGCGGCATCGGCGTGACGGTCTACGAGCAGGCCCGGGAGTTCGCCCGGCTGGGCGCCGGGATCCAGATCGGCTGCAACGCGATGCAGGTGCTCCGCGGGCTCGGCCTGGAGCGGCGGATGCGGCAGGAGGCGTTCTGCCCCCGGTCCTGGAACAACCGGGACGCGGGCACCGGCGCGGTCCGCTACGACCAGATCTTCGGCGCCAGCGCGGAGCAGAAGTATGGCGCGCCCTACCTGCTCGCGCACCGCGGCGACCTGCATGCGGCACTGGCCAGCGCGGTGCCGGCCGACCGCATCCGGCTCGGCCATCAGGTCACCGGGCTCGATGAGGACGGTGCGTCAGCCGTGCTCCGGTTCGCCGGTGGCGGCAGCGCGCGGCACGACGCAGTGGTGGCGGCGGACGGGGTCCACTCGCTGCTGCTGGACGGGGTGGCCGATCAGGCCGGCCTCAGCGACGCCTTCCGCCGCTTCGAGGCCACCCGGAAGGGCCGTACCTCGCGGGTGCAGCTCACCTCGCGGGCCAACACCTGGCTGCGCGGCAAGACCGACGTGGACTGGGTCTATTCCTACAACCCGTGGACCGCCCCGCTGTCCGGCTAGCCCGCTAGTTGGTGGGCTGCGGCGTGGTGCAGTGGATCTTGGGGTTGACGCCCACGTAGTTGAGCGGCCCGGCGACGATGGTGACCGCGGTCGTGCTGGCCCGGCTGCAATCGCCGAGCAGCTTGTGGTAATCGCCACGCTGCCCAGCGGCGAAGGCGCCGATGATCAGCCAGATGACAAGAATCGCCGATCCGATGTGCATAGCGGCCCTCCGGTTACCCGGCCTTTTATCGTGGTCCAGTACTGAGACGGAGCCTACCCACGCACGGTGTTGCCGGGCCCGCTGAGCAGGCTAATGATGCTCTTTTCCAGGAATCTGGAACTTACCGTGGCTTAGCTCTGCGTTACCCGGAGTGCCGCATTGATCAGGTCGAGCCCGGCGGTCTGCCGGACAAAGTCGGCTGGCTCGGCCGGCGCCGCCCAGTTGGCCCCGAACAGATGCTGCTCGCTCATATGAGCCAGCGCGGACTGGGCATTGGCCGTGATGAATTGCTGATAGGCCGGCTTTCCGGGTGGCCCGGTACAGCCGGGCCAGATGCCGGACGAAGATGCCCTTGAACATCGTGCTGTCCACGCCGGGCAGCCGGGCCGGGACGCAGCCACCCGGGCCGCAGTCATTGTGCTCGTGCAGGATCCCGTCGATGATGCCCGACTCGCTGGGGTGAGCCAGCTTGCCGCCGGCCGACGCGGACGGCCGCCACGGATTCTTGATGAACGCGTCCGCGATCTTCTCCGCCCAGCCCAGGTAGCTCTGGTCCCCGGTCAGCTCAGTCAGCTCACGGAGCCCGCTGAGGATCACGCCCTGGTTGTACGACCAGACGCTCTGCGAGTTGTCGTTCACGCCCTGCCGGTTCGGCGAGTCGTTGACCAGGCTGGCTTCATTGATCATCGCCACCCCGGCGGGCGGGGCCGAGCTGAACCAGGCCCAGCCGCGGCGCGCCCAGTCCTGGTAGTCGGGCTGCCCGGGCCCTGACGGGGCGCGGCCGCGATAGCGCAGGCCCAGCCCGGCGGCCACCGCGATGAACAGCTCGTTGGCGATGGCGTTCTTGTATCCCCCGGTCCAGCCGTGTGGCTTCGCGCAGGCGCCGGTCCGGTCCGGTCCGCCGTCGTACTTGCCCCAGTAGATCCCGCCGCCCCAGTAGTCGTCCCAGCCGGCGGCCATGTCGAGGAAGATGTCGTTGGCCGCGGCGAGGTACTTGTCCTCCCCGGTCAGGTCGTAGGCGTCCAGCCAGGCCAGCGCCCACCAGCCCTCGTCGTCGTAGAAGGCATTGATGAAGCCGGTATAGGCGCCGCGGCTGAGCCGCAGGAACGGCCAGGCCGGGGACATCCGCCGGGCGAATACCGGCCGGTGCGTGCCCGGTGCCCGGGTGAACGTGTTCGCCACCACCGGTTCCAGGTAGGACCGGTCGCCGGTGAGCGCCATGTAGTCGGTCAGCGCGGTGATGGCGTTCGCGCTGTTCCACCACCGGGACAGGTCCTGCATCCGGTCCCGCTGGCCGGTCAGCGCCAGCGCGCTATTCAGCAGGTTGCGGCCGAGCTGGGACAGATTCCCCCACTGCACGGCCAGCGCCGGGTCGTGATAGCTGTACAGGCCGGTGCGGCGGGCGTACTCGTCCGCGGCGTACCACTGCTGTAAGGCACCCGCCGCTAAGGGTGCGGCCGTCTTGACGTCGGTCACTGTCGATCAGCCCCCGTTATGCGGATCCCCCTCCGCTCTCCGAGTCTGCCCGGCCGTCAGCCCGGCGCAAACATTCGTGAAAGGCTCGCCGGGTGGCCGCGCTGACCGAAACCGAAGCCAGGACCCGGGCTGAGCTGCTGGACGTCGAGTCGTATGACGTGTTCCTCGACCTGACCACCGAGCCGGTGCGGTCGCGGAGCGAAATCCGGTTCCGCTGCCGGCAGCCCGGGGCGGCGACGTTCGCCGACCTGACCGCCGCCATGACCTCAGCGGTGCTGAACGGCGCGGAACTGGGCCCGCCGGCCGGCGGCCGGCTCAGCCTGCCTCCGCTCCGCCCGGTCAATGTGCTTACTGTCGAGGCCGAGGCGGCGTTCTCCCGCACCGGGCGGGGGCTGACCCGGTTCTGCGATCCGGCGGACGGCGCGGAGTACGTGTCCGTCACGTGTTACCCAACGCACGCTCCGGACATCTTCGGCTGCTTCGACCAGCCCGACCTGAGCGCCCATATCAGCCTCACCGTGGCCGCGGCCGCCCGCTGGGAATGCCTGGCCAACGGGCCGGTCGTGGGCCGCCCGGCCCCGGGGCAGGCTGGGCGGTGGCGGTTCGCGGCCGTTCCGGGCATGCGGCCGTTCGAGGTGACGCTCAGTGCCGGGCCGCTGGTCAGCGACTACACCGGTACCGGGCCGGCGGCTGGCGGCGACCCGCCGGCCGCCCTGACCGTGCGGCGCCGGCGGTCCCTGTCCGGGGCGGACGGCGTGGCCGGGCTGCCCCGGTTCGGCGCGATGGCGCGGGACGCGATCGGCCACTACCAGCAGGTGCTCGGCGTGGCCTGCCCGTACCCGAACTACGACATCGTGTTCGTCCCCGACCTGAGCGCGCTGGCTTATTCGGTGCCGGGCCTGATGCTGGTCAACGAGAGCCTGCTGGCCCGGATGGCTGACCCCGACGATGACTTCGCGGCCATGGTTGACGCCCATGAGGTGGCCCATCTGTGGTTCGGCAGCCTGGTCGGCATGCGCTGGTGGGACGACGTGTGGCTGGATGAGGCGATCGCCACCTACCTGAGCTACCTGCCCCGGGCCGGCGCCGCCGGGCCGGCCGGGCTGGACACCGCGGGCGGCTGGATCGCGTTCTGCTACCGGGACAAGGCCGGCGCGTACCAGGCAGACGAGCTGCCCAGCCGGGAGCCGGTGTCCTCGCCGGTGCCCGACGTCGGCGCCGCGCTGGCCAAGCCGCCCGCGATCACCTACGTCAAGGGCGCCAGCGTGATCCGCCAGCTGGGCGCGCTGATCGGCGACGACGCGCTGCATGCCGGGCTGGGTGACTACCTGACCCGGTACCGTGCGGGCGGCGCGGCCTCGCTGGACGACCTGGTCGGCTGCTGGTCGCGGGCCAGCGGCCGCGAGCTGGCGGGCTGGGCCGATGAGTGGCTGCGCACCGAGGGCGCCAGCCTGCTGAGCGCGGAGCTCACCCCGGCCCCGGACGGCACGATCCGGTCGCTGTCCATCCGGCAGGACGCACCGCACGGCCAGTCCACCCTGCGTACCCACCGGATCGGAGTCGGCCTGTACGACCGGGACGGGACCGGGCTGCGCCGCCGCCGGCTGGTCAGCGTGGAAGTCAGTGGCAGGCACACGGACGTCCCTGAGGTAGCCGGTGAGCAGCGGCCCAGCGCGCTGATTCCCAATGACGGCGACCTCAGCTACGCGCGGATCGGCTTCGACGAGGCGACGCTGCGGGCCCTGGCCGGCGCCGCGATGGATGTCGGCGACCCGCTGACCGAGGCGGTGTGCTGGAACGCGGCCTGGCACCTGGTCAGCCGGGGCCAGCTCGCCGCCGCCGACCTGGCCACCTTGATCGCCCGCCGGGTCGGGGCGCTGCCGCTGCCGGGCGTCGAAGTGCTGCTCGAACGCGCCGTCGGCTGCGCCGACGTGTACGCACCGCCGTCCGAGCGGGCCGGGATACGGGAGCGCCTGGCCGAGGCGGCGGCCCGGCTGGCCGGGCAGGCCGCGCCGGGCAGCCCGCGGCAGCGGGCGCTGGCGGCCGGCTTCGCCGCCGCCGCGCAGACCGGCGGCCAGCTGGCCCGGCTGCGCGGCTGGCTGGACAGCGACGGCCTGCCCGCCGGGCTGGTGCTGAGCGCTGGCCTGCGCAGCCGCATTCTGCTCACGCTGGCTGCCCGCGGCCTGGCCAGCGACGCCGACCTGGACGCGCTGGCCAGCCTGGACCCGGTGCAGGGCGAGCAGCACCGGGCCACCTGCCGCGCCATGCGGCCCGACGCGGCGGACAAGGAGGCCGCCTGGACCCTGGCCCTGGCCAGCGACCAGGACTGGCGGATGGCGCAGGCGTACGCCCGCGGGCTGTGGGTGCCGGGCCAGGACCAGTTGATGGCCAGCTACCTGGGCCGGTACCTGAGCCAGGCCCTGCCCGCCCTGGACGGGCGGGAACCCCGGGTGATGCGCGGCCTGGCCCGGCTGCTCTACCCGGCCACGCTCATCTCCCCGCAGACCCTGCAGGCCACCGAGGCGGCGCAGCGGGACAGCCGGCGCAGCGGCGCGCTGCGGGCGATCGTGCTGGAGCAGGACGCCATCCTGCGTGCGGCCCTGACCGCCCAGTCCGCGCCGCGGGTGTTTTATCCCGATCAGGCGGCCGCGACGGATTGATCTCCGCGCCCGGCCGAGAGACGCTAACAAGGAGGTCAGCGGCTCGCCGGGAGGATTTATGGACCAGGTCGCGCCCGCCGGGGTGGGCGGCAGCGGCAACGGCGCGGCACCGGGCGCGACCGAAGTGACCCTGGGCACCGACGCCGCCTACGCCCCGGCCCGGCCGGCCAGCGCGGCCACGCCGCCGGGGCCGGCCGCTGCGCAACGTGTCCGAGATGCGGCATTTCTTCCGGACCAACGACACGCCGATCTACTTCGTCGGCGCCACGCCGTTCAACCTGCTCGGCATGGACCGGTGGATCCGGAACTTCAGCTACATCACCTACTACGACGGCTGGGACGGCGCGCACCCCCGGGTGTTCACCCCGCGGCACAAGCCGTACATCGAGTTCGGCAGCGGCGAGGAGATCAACAACTGGCTGCTGGAGAACGCCGAGGTGCGCGCGTTCATCGAGCGGCGGCGCCGCGCCCCGGCCCGGCCGAAGGTCGCCATGGTGTTCTTCGACGAGGAGACCGAGCGGATCTGCGACGAGCTCGGTTACGACCTCATCCTGCCGCCCGCCGCGCTGCGCCAGCACCTGGACTCCAAGCTGGTCACCACCCGGCTGGGCGACGAGGTCGGCGTGCCCAGCGTGCCGAACATCCTCACCTCGGTGCGCGACTGGGCCGAGCTGGCCGGCGCGGCCCGCCAGGCCGGGCTGGGCGGGGACCTGGTCATCCAGACCCCGTACGGGGACTCCGGCAAGACCACGTTCTTCATCTCGTCCGAGGCGGACTGGAAGCGGCACCTGAAGGACATCGCCGGCCAGGACGTCAAGGTGATGAAGCGGATCAGCAACCGTTCGGTGGCGGTTGAGGCCGTGCTCACCCGGAACGGCACCATCGTCGGCCCGTTCATGTCCGAGCTGACCGGGCACACCCGGCTGACCCCCTACCGTGGCGGCTGGTGCGGCAACGAGATGTACCCGGAGGTGATCACCGGCGCGCTGCGGTCCAAGGCGGCGGCGATGATCCGGCGGCTTGGCGACCGGCTCGGCGCCGAGGGTTACCGTGGCTTCTTCGAGGTTGACGTGCTGGTGGACACCGATGCCGACGAGGTGTACCTGGGTGAGCTGAACCCGCGGATCAGCGGCGCCTCGGCCATCACCAACGTCACCGCGGGCGCGTACGCGGACATGCCGCTGTTCGCCTTCCACCTGCTCGAATTCATGGACGTCGAGTTCGACTTCGATCTCGGTGAGATCAGCGAGCGGTGGCAGGAGCTGGCCGGGGAAGACGTGTGGAGCCAGATGATCATCAAGGAGACCCGGCCGGTGGTCGAGCACCTGACCGCGGCCGCGCTCACCGGGCAGTACTCACTGGACGGGGACGGCGCCCTGATCTTCCGCCGGGCGGCCCTGGACTGGCACCAGCATCGTGACCGGTGCGCTGGTGGCGGCGGGCACGGTGGACCCGGACCGGCCGGTCACCCGGTACGTGCCGGAACTGGCCCAGTCCGGTTACGACGGCGCCTCCGTCCGGCACCTGCTGGACATGCGCTCGGGCATCGCGTTCTCCGAGGACTACCTCGATCTGGACGCCGAGGTCCGGCTGCTGGAGCAGGCCATCGGCTGGGCGCCGCGGCGGCATCCCGGGGTGCCGGGCTCGATGTATGAGTTCCTGCTCACGCTGCGCCAGAAGGGCCCGCACGGCGGCCCGTTCGAGTACCGCAGCTGCGAGACCGACGTACTCGGCTGGGTGTGCGAGGCGGCGGCCGGGACCCGGATGCCGGAGCTGATGTCCGGCCTGCTGTGGGGCCGGCTGGGCGCGGAACAGGACGCCGTCATCGCGGTCGATGCCACCGGCACCGGGATGTTCGACGGCGGCATCTGCGCCACGCTCCGCGACCTGGCCCGGTTCGGCGCGGTGGTGCTGGCCGAGGGCACGTCGCCGACCGGGGAGCAGGTGGTGCCGGCCGCCTGGATCCAGGACACACTGGCCGGCGGCCCGGACTCCCGGGCCGCTTTCGCTGCCTGCCCGGTGGACAACGGCATGCCCGGCGGCATGTACCGCAACCAGTTCTGGATCCCCTACCCGGGCCAGGACGTGCTGCTCTGCCTGGGCATCCACGGCCAGATGATCTACATCAACCGGCCCGCGCAGCTGGTCGGGGTGAAGCTGTCCAGCTGGCCGCTGCCCCAGGACGCGTGGAAGTACTTCGCCACGATGGCCGCGTTCGACGCCATCGCCGCCTGGGTTAGCTAACCGGGTCAGCTGACCGGCAGCAGCCCAGCCAGCTCGGCGATCCGCTGCTCACAGCCCGCCACCAGCTCCCGGGTGATCTCGGCGGCCGGCCGGATCTGCTGGAACGAGCCGACCACCTGGCCGACATAGAACGATTCCAGCCGCAGCGCGCCCGCATGGCCGTCCGCCGCGGCCTGGTCGATGCGCTGCCAGGCCGCGTTGACCAGCATCGGCTGCAGCGGCATGGGCAGCGGCGCGGGCGCGTCCGGCCGGTCCCACTCGTCGTGCCAGGCACTGCGCAGCTGCCGGGCGGGCTTGCCGGTGCGGGTCGGCGAGCGCAGCGTGTCCGAACTGGCCGCGCGCAGGAACTTGTCCTTGATGGCCTGGATGGCGACGTCCTCAGCGCTGGCCAGCCAGACCGACCCGCACCACACACCGGCCGCGCCGAGGGCCAGCGCGGCGGCCATCTGGCGGCCGGATGCGATCCCGCCCGCGGCCAGCACCGGGCGGCCGCCCGCTCCGGCCACGATCTCCGGGGTGAGCACCATGGTGGCGATGGTGCCGGTGTGCCCGCCCGCCTCGGTGCCCTGCGCGATCAGCAGGTCGACCCCGGCCTCGATCTGCCGCTCCGCGTGCCGGGCCTGCCCGACCAGCGCGGCCACCACTACCCCGGCGGCCTTGGCCCGGTTCACCAGGCTGGGCGGCGGGGTGCCCAGCGCGCTGGCCACCAGCGAGATCGGGTGGCTGAACGCGACGTCCAGCAGCGCCTCCGCACCACCGGGATTCAGCCCGGCCACGATCCCGCTGTTGTCGGCCAGGGCGGCCGCTTCTGGTATGCCGTACTGGTCCAGCAGGCCGCGGACGAAGGCCAGGTGCTGCTCCGGGATCTGCGCCCGCAGGCTGGCGATCAGGTCATCCGGGTCACCGGGCACGAACTTCTCCGGGACGAGCAGGTCCACGCCGTACGGCTTGCCGCCGGTCTGCTCCTCGATCCAGGTGAGCTGGGCGTCGAGTTCTTCCGGTGTGTACGCCGAGGCGGCCAGCACGCCGAGACCGCCCGCGTTGGTCACTGCGGCGACCACGCCCGGGGACCGGTTGAACCCGGCGATCGGGTGCGGAACACCGACCAGGCCGGTGAAAGCGGTGCGCATCCGGGCACTGTACCGGGGCTGTGTCCCCCGGCTGGGCCGGGGCCGGACCGGGGCCGGCCCACTGGACCGTTGGTCCTGACCTGGCCCGGCCCTGTGCCGGGACCGGGATCGCGTAGGTTTGCCGGGTGGCCCACTACAGCCGGGTGTACAAGATCGTCATTGACGTGCCGGGCGGCGAGCATGATCGCGAGCTGGCGTTCTGGGGCGCGGCCACCGGGTCGCCGCTGGGCCGGTTCGACCGGCATCCCGAGTACCACGGCGCCGAGCTGCCCGGCTCGGACCTCTGGCTGCTGGTGCAGCGGCTGGACGATGGGCCGGGCCGGGTGCACCTGGACATCCACACCGACGACCTGGACGCCGAAGTGGCCCGGCTGGAGAAGCTCGGCGCCCAGCGGGTCCAGCAGGTGTACGGCTGGTGGGTGATGCGCGACCCGGCCGGGCTGCTGTTCTGCGTCCTCCCGAGCCGGCCGGGCTCGCTGGACGACAGCAACGCCCAGCGCTGGGACTGATCAGCGAGCCATGTCCAGTGGCCGCTGCGGCACCACGGCTTCGGTGGCCGACGGCAGGTCCAGGACCAGCCTGCCGTCCCGCAGGGACAGCCGGGGCGTCTGGCCGGGCACGGCGTGCCCGCCGAACCGGCGTGGCCCGATGTTGTAATAGCCACCGGTGGCGTAGCTGATCCGGATCTCGGCCACCCCGCGCTGGCGTTCGGCAAGAATGGCGCCCATCGGGACGCCGAGCTCGGTGTGGTGCAGCGGAGTGTGCGCGTTGCCCGCCACCACCAGGGTGCCCGGCCCGGTACCGGCCAGCACCTGGGCGGCCATGGCCGCGTCCCGGTCGGACCAGCTGGCGCCGGCCGGGATGGTCACGTCGAACAGGGTGAGCCGCAGCGGGCCGGCTGCCGCGCGGTCGCGCAGCACGGCCAGGTGGCCCGCGGTGATCCGGCCGTCGCCGGGCCAGAGCAGCCAGTGGTCCTCCAGCGGGCCGCCAGCCAGGAACGCGCTGATCACAGGGGTCAGCCCCGCAGGCCATTCCAGGGCCAGCCCGGACAGCCCGAATTCGGCCAGCAGCGCCCGGATCAGCAGCGGGTTCTCCCCCACACCGTGCATCTCGCCGAGCAGCAGCAGGCCGGACTGATCCAGCGACCGCTGCGCCGCCGCCCGGGCCGCCGGCTCGACCGTCAGGTGCAGATCGGTGACCGGGAACTCGGCCACCGCCCGCCCCAGCTCCGCCAGCGACGCGACACTCGGCATGCGCCCAGCATGACCCTGGCTGGCCGGGCCGCCCAGCCTTCGCCTGGCTCTGGTTGGGTGGGCGCATGGGGTTCTTCTGCTACCACCGCGACCGGCCGGGATCTATCCGGTTGCGCGAGGAGCTGGTGGAAGAGCACTGGTCCTACATGGACCGGTATCAGGCCGAGATGATCGCCCGCGGGCCGACCTTCGCCGGTGACGGCGACGACGAGCCGCCTACCGGCAGCGTGCATATCGTCGGCCTGCCCGATCCCGCTGCCGCCCGCGCGTTCGCCTTCGACGAGCCCAACTACCAGGCCGGGGTGTACCGGGACGTGCTGCTCCGCCGGTGGCGCAACCTGCTGGGCCGCACCATGTGGGGCTTCCCCGGTGGGGCCAGCGGCAACAAGTACCTGGTACTCGGCCTCGGCACGGGCCCAGGCGCGGACCTGGCCGTGCCGCCGGGCGGGGACGACCTGATCGCGTACGGGCCGCTGCTGTCCGACAACGGCGCCACCTGGCTCGGCACGGCGGCCCTGGTCGGGGCCAAAGACCCCGACGCGGCAGGGGCCGTCCTCACGCCGGGCCGGTACGCCGGCATCGAGGTGCACGACTGGGACTTCGGCGGGCGGCCGTCCTGATCCGTGCACGTCGATGGGCCGGGCCTATGTCTGATCCGTGCAAGACGGGGTGGCCGGGCCCTGGTTAGCTGGGCGGTCTCAGCGTGAATCAACCGGAAGGACAACCGTGTTCCTGGGACTTCGCACCATCGTCTACCCCGCCTCTGACCTGGCCGCGAGCAAGGCCTGGTGGACGGAGGCGCTGGGCATCGAGCCGTATTTCGACGAGCCGTTCTACGTCGGGTTCAACCCGGGCGGCTACGAGCTTGGCCTCAACCCGGCCGGTGACCCGGCGGCGGGCCCGAGTACCTACTGGGGGGTGCGTGACATCGCGGCCGAGGCCGAGCGGCTGACCGCGCTGGGCGCGGTGGCCGTGGCTGCCGTCGAAGAAGTCGGCGACGGCATCAAGCTCGGCACGTTCCGCAGCCCGGGCGGCGACGTGTTCGGGCTGATCGAGAACCCGGTCTTCAAGCTGCAGCCCGCCCCGTCCCCGGAAAGCGACGGCCCCGGCCGCTGAAGTCCGAACCTGAACCTGATCGGATACCGGCGCGGTCACACCCGATTCTGCTGGCGGGCCTGGGCAGCTTCGTTAACGAGTTGCTTGGCGCGCTGAAAGGTCACCCCGAGCGCCCGCCCGATGTCGCGCAGGGATAGGCCGAGGGCGTGCAACCGGTGCGCCGCATCCCGGGCCAGCCGGGCCGCTTCGGCCTGGCTCTGCTTCGCCTGCTCACGGAGCACCTGCGACTGATCGAGTTCGACCTGGGCGGCGGCGCCGAGCTGGGGCCCTGCTCCCCCAGCTGGTGGGCGGCGGGCCCGGTCACCCCGAAGCAGCCGCGCCTCGGCCTGGCCGGTATCCCGCGGTCACCGCGATAAGCCCGTGTTACGCCGGAGCTGACCCGTTTCGCTCAAGTGAGCTAGCAGGTGTCGCGCCTGCAGGCCGGGGTAGGGCGATAGCCACGAATCCATCCGGTTACGCCTCAGGGAGGCGCCATGTCTGAGTTCGACAACCTGAAGAACGAGGCCGAGCAGGCCGTGCAGCAACATCCAGAGCAGGTCAAGGAAGGCGAGCAGTTCGCCGAGAAAGAAGGCAAGGACCTGGCCGGGAAGGAATTCGGCGGCCAGGGTGACCAGGGCGGCCAGGACTCCGGTCAGGGCGGCCAGGACTCCGGTCAGGGCGGCCAGGACTCCGGCCAGAACCAGTAAGCCGGCCGCTCAGCCGGCCCCGGCAGCCAGGAAGGCCTGCGCGATCACCTGGTAACCCACCTGGTTGGCGTGCTCGTTGGGGCCGCGCGGGGCGGCCGCGCACTCCCAGGTCCACTGGCAGATGGCCGCGACGTTGCGGGGCAGCGAACCGAATCCGGCCACGGTCACGTCGGAGCCGAAGTCCGAGGTGTGGAACGCGCTGAACACGTTGGCCACCCGCACGCCGTAGGCCTGGTAGACCTTGGCCAGCAGGCTGTCGTACCCGTCCGCGGCCAGCTCGCTGGCCCGGGCGACCATCTCGCCGACCCAGCCGTGCCGCCATTCGGCCAGCGTGGGCAGGTAGTAGTTCATCGCCATGATCTTGGTGTGCGGGCTGGCCCGCTGGATCCGGGTCAGGATCGTGCTCAGGTTCCGGCCGGCCTCCGGGATGAAGCTGGCCACGCAGCTGGCCAGCTTGGTCAGCGACGGCTTGAGGATGCAGGAGTACGGGTCGTTGGCCCCGATGTCCAGGGTGATCAGCGACACCTGGCCGCGGTGCGCACGGAGGAAGCTCACCGCCGCGGTCAGTTGCGAGCCGCCCTGATAGCGGCAGATGCCGCCGTGGATCATCGTGCCGGTGGTCTCCCCCGGGCAGCCCAGCTTGACCAGGCGCAGCCCGGGCTGGCTGCGGTGCAGCACCCCGTAGAGCTGGTTGGCGTACCCGTCCTGGGTCGGCACGCTGACCCCGGTCGCGTCCGGCTGCACCCCCTGGGACAGCGAGTCGCCCAGCGCCAGGTAGAAGGTGGCCGGCGGCGGCGCCCGGTGCCCGGCGCTGGCCGGGCCGCCCGCCGGCGCGGAGCAGCCGGTCACCACCGCGGCGAGCAGTCCGGCCGCGGCGAGAGCAGAAACCAGCGGACGCATCGCTCCCATTCTCGGTGCGGAAGCGCCAGTGCGCTACCTGACCGGGGTGGCGCACTCCGGAAGGCCGAAAGTTCACGCAGCGTGTTAACGAGGCCAGAGATGCAGGTCTCACATGGCCTGTGGCTCGTTCTCGCCGCAGCGCTGGAGCCTGCCGTACTCCGGCCGCTGGCAGATCGATGACAATCTGTGATAAACCTCCGGCAGACTTTATACGGCTGTTCAAACTGGCTCACGCCAGCTCGCTAGCTGAGGCGTATGTCATGCGGCGCGATCTGCCGCGTGAGGTTGCCCAGGACGGAGGTGGCCCGCGATGGCCCGACCGCAGACAGTGCAGGCACGGAGACTGGGGCCCGGTGCGCGGGCCGGCCGGACGGCAGCACGGTCGCGCGTGCAGCCGGTGTGGGCCTCACGCCGCGCGTTGCTGGCGGCCGTGTGCGCGGTCGCCGTGGCCATCGGCCTCGCCGCCTGCAGCAAGGCCAGCTCCGGAGGAGGAATCTCCAACTCCACGGGGGCGTTCGGTACGGTGCCGGCGGCCAGTGGCACGCCGGTGGCCGGGACGATCACCTGGGCGCTGTCCCCCGGGTCCGCACCGACCTGGATCTTCCCGGTGACGCCGGGCGCCAACCTGTCGGTCACCGACACCAGCAGCTTCCAGTACGAGATGTGGCGGCCGCTGTACTGGTACGGCAACGGGGTCAGCCCAACTTTGGTGCCGTCCATGAGCCTGGCCGACACGCCGGTGTACTCCAACGGCGACAAGACCGTGACGATCCGGATGAAGACCAACTACCGGTGGTCGGACGGCCAGCCGCTCACCTCGAAGGACGCGCTGTTCTACATCGACATGGTGAAGGCGGGCGTCGCGGAGAGCGGGTCGAACTGGGGGTACTACACCCCGCACATCGGGATCCCTGACCAGGTGGTCAGCGCGAGCACCCCGAACGCCACGACCCTGGTCATCAACCTGAACAAGCCGGTCAACCCGCGGTGGTTCACCGCCGACGAGCTTTACTACGTCCAGCCGATACCGGCGCACGCCTGGGCCAAGGACTCCCCGAATGGCCCGATCCTGAACTTCACCAACCCCGCGAACGCGAAGAAGATCTACGACTTCCTGGCCAAGGAGTCCGGCTCCACCGGCACCTACGCCTCGAACCCGCTATGGCAGGTGGTGGACGGCCCGTACCGGCTGACCGCGTTCAACAACACCACCGGCGGCTACACCTGGGTGCCCAACCCCAGTTACGGTGGCCCGCATTCGGCGAAGATGCCATCTGTGCAGGCGGTCCCGTACACCTCTGACACCGCTGAGTTCAACGCGGTGCTGTCGCACAGTATCGACATCGGCTACATGCCGCTGACCGACGTACCACAGCTGTCCGCGGTCAAGGCGGCCGGGTACCACGTCTTCGGCTACCCCGGCTGGGGGTTCGCCTACGCGAACTACAACTTCGCCGACAAGACGGGTGACTTCAACAACATCATCAACCAGCTCTACGTCCGGCAGGCGCTGGCGCATCTGGAGAACGAGGCAGGCTATATCAAGGCCTTCTTCCATGGCGCCGGCGGCCTCGCCTACGGGCCGATTCCCTCGGTGCCCACGTCGCCGTACACCCCGGCGGACGCACTGAAGAACCCGTACCCCTACAGCGTCAGCACGGCGGCCAGCCTGCTCAAGTCGCACGGCTGGAACGTGGTGCCTGGTGGCACCAGCACGTGCGCCAAGCCGGGCACCGGACCAGGGGAATGCGGGGCCGGCATCCCGGCCGGGACCAAGTTCTCCTTCAACGTGCTCTACGCCAACGCCCCGGTCATCTTCGGTGAGCAGCTGACCGCCTGGGCGTCGGACGCCAAGAAGGTCGGCATCAACATCACGCTGGAAAGCGGCACGTTCAACCATGTGATCACCGTCGCCGACGACCCGGGCTCGCCGAAGACCATCAACCAGTGGGCGGTGTCGGTGTACGGCGGCTACACCGACCCGTACTACCCGACGACCATGGGCATCTTCAGCACGGGCGGGTCCTTCAACGGCGGGTTCTACAGCAACCCCCAGGCGGACAAGCTCATCAACGCGTCAGTCACCAGCGACAACGCCGAGGCGGTCAAGACCGAGGCGTCCTACCTCACCGAGGAGCAGCCCAGCCTCTTCCAGCCCAACTACGACTTCATCAGCGTCTGGAAGGACAACGTGTCCGGCCAGCCCGCCGCGTTCAAAGCGCTGACGCAGTACTTCCTCAACACCGAGCTGATGTACCTGACCAAGTAGCCAGGGGCAAGGTATGACGGCTTACCTGATCAGGCGTACGGCGACGGCGATCGTGGTGCTCCTCGGTGTCTCGATCTTCATCTTCTTCATGCTGCACGTGATCTACCCCACGCCCGCCATCGACGTACTCGGCCCGCACGCGAACAAGTTCTCCGTCGCGCAGTGGAACCGGCAGCACGGCTTCGACAAACCGTGGATCGAGCAGTATCTGCGCTACCTCGACCAGTTGCTGCACGGGAACCTCGGCTACTCCTACAAGCTGAACCAGAGCGTGGCCGCGCTGTTCCGTGAGCGGTGGCTGCGCAGCGCCTACCTGTCCGGCATCACGCTGTTCCTCTCGGTGGTCATCGCGATCCCGCTGGGCATCTACCAGGCGGTCAGGCGGAACACGGTAGGAGACGCCGTGGTGACCACCGGCGCGTTCGTGACGTACGCGATGCCGGACTTCTTCCTCTATCTGATCGCGATTCAGCTGTTCGCGATCTCCATCCCGATCTTCAGTTACGAGGGCCCGCAGACCACCTCGCTGGTGTCGATCATCTTCAACTGGCGCGCGATGACGCTGCCGATCGTCTGCCTGACTCTGCTGAACCTGGCCGGTTACTCCCGCTACATGCGCTCGGCGGCGATAGACACCCTGGCCCAGGACTACATCAAGGCGGCCCGGGCCAAGGGCCTGCCGGAGCGGCTCGTGCTGTGGCGGCACCTGATCCGCAACGCCTTCCTGCCGATGATCACCTTGATCGGCCTGTCGATCCCGGCGCTGCTGGCCGGCAACCTGATCTGTGAGGCGGTCTTCAACTTCCCCGGCCTCGGGCTGCTGTTCTACGACAGCCTCGGCACCGCGGACTATCCAGTCCTGCTCGCCTACACGCTGGTCGGCGCGGTCCTGACGGTCGCCGGGAACTTCGTCGCCGACATCGCCCTCACGGTCGCCGATCCCCGGATCCGGCTCGTCTGACTGCGCCCAGGAGATTCCGTGACCAATATCGCCCCTGAACTTCCGCCGCCCGGCCTCGAGCACATCCCCGAAGGCGGCGTAGTCGGCCCGGTGCAGAGTGGCTGGCGGCTGGCGGCGCGCGAGTTCGCGCGGAACAAGCTGGCCGTCCTCGGGCTCGCGGCGCTGATCTTCTTCGTGCTGTTCTGCTACCTCGGGCCGCTGGTCTACCACGGCGGGCTGACGTCCGACCTCACCGCTACGAACGTGCCGCCCTCCATCGGGCACCCGCTGGGCACCGACAACCAGGGCTTCGACGTCCTGGAAGAGCTGATGGTCGGCGGGCAGAACGCGCTGGAGATCGGCTTCCTCTCCGCGCTGATCGGGATCGTCATCGGCGCGGTCTGGGGAGCGGTGTCCGGGCTGGCCGGCGGGCTGATCGACGGGTTCCTGATGCGCATCGTGGACGTGCTGCTGTCCATCCCGTTCCTGTTCGTGGTGCTGATCGTCGCGATCCGCTACGGCTCGTCCGTGCTCGGGCTCAGCCTGATCATCGGGATCTTCACCTGGCAGGTCCCGGCCCGGCTGGTCCGCGGCGAGGTGCTCACGCTCCGGGTGCGGGACTTCGTGTCCGCGGCCCGCGCCGCCGGATCCGGGGGACTCCGGATCATCAACCGGCACCTGCTGCCCAACGCGCTCGGCGTGATCATCGTGACCGCCACGTTCAGCGTGGCCGACGCGATCCTGGCCGTCTCGACGCTGGGCTTCCTCGGCTTCGGCCTGCAGTACCCGACCTTCGACTGGGGCGACATGCTCAACAACGGGCTCAGCTACCTGCAGGACGGCTACTGGTGGCAGGTCTACCCGGTCGGGATCTGCATCATCGTGGTCGTGATGGCCTGCAACCTGCTGGGCGACGCGCTGCGGGACGCACTGGACGTCAGGCTGCGGCGCCGGTGAGCACCGTCCCGCCCCGGCCCGCCCGAGACCAGCCGCCTACCCAGGAGTAGCCCGGATGCCCCCAGTCCTGCAGATCAGCAACTTGTCGACGCACATCCAGCTGACCAAGTCGGTCGTGCAGGCGGTCGGCAACGTCGATCTGTCCATCGAGCCGGGAGAGGCCCTCGGGCTGGTCGGCGAGTCGGGCTGCGGGAAGTCGATGACCGGCCTGTCCATCCTGGGGCTGCTGCCACCAGGCGGGGCGATCGTCAGCGGCTCGATCAAGCTGGACGGCCGGGAACTGGTCGGCCTCAGCGACGCCGAGCTGCGCACGATCCGCGGCAACGACATCGCCATGATCTTCCAGGACCCGCTGACCTCGCTGGATCCCACCAAGACGATCGGCTACCAGGTGGCCGAGCCGGTCCGGCTGCACAAGGGGGCGAGCAGGGCGGCGGCCAAGAACCGGGCTATCGAGGTGCTCGGGCTGGTCGGCCTGCCCCGGCCCGCGGAGCGGCTGGACGATTACCCGCATCAGCTCTCCGGTGGGCTGCGCCAGCGGGTGATGATCGCGATGGCGCTGAGCTGCGAGCCCAAGCTGCTGATCGCCGACGAGCCGACGACCGCCCTGGACGTGACCATCCAGGCGCAGATCCTCGCCCTGCTGCATGACCTCAAAGACCGCCTCGGCATGGCCATGCTGCTGATCACCCACGACATGGGGGTGATCGCCGGGCACGCGGACCGGGTCCAGGTGATGTACGCGGGCCGGATGGTCGAGACGGCCGAGACCGGGGACCTGTTCCGGCACATGCATCATCCGTATACGCGGGCGCTGCTCGCGTCCATCCCGCGGCTGACCTCCAGCCGCAGGCAGCGGCTGCTCAGCATCCCCGGGCTGCCGCCGGATCTGGCGCCCCCACCGCCCGGCTGCCGGTTCGCGCCGCGATGCGGCCAGGCCACCGACAAGTGCCGCAGCGAGGAGCCACCGCTGGCCGGCGAGACCCCGGAGCACCTGTTCTCCTGCTGGCATCCAGTCGATGGCCCGGCCGGCGCGGCCACGGCGCGTGGCGCGGACGCGGCGGCGGGACCGGACGCGGCGGAGGCGCCGGAAACGGCCCTGCTCGAGGTGCGCGATCTCGTCAAGGAGTTCCCGGTCACGGCCGGCGCGATCCTGCAGCGCCGGGTGGCCAGCGTGCACGCGGTGTCCAACGTCTCGTTCACCGTGCCGGCTGGAGAGACGTTCGGCCTGGTCGGCGAGTCGGGCTGCGGCAAGACCACGATCGGGCGGGTGGTGGTGGCGCTGGAGCGCCCGGACTCGGGCGCCGTGCTGCTGGGCGGCCGGGACATTTCCGCCCTCAGCGGTAGTGACCTGCGCAGGCAGCGCCGTGACCTGCAGCTGATGTTCCAGGATCCGTACTCGTCGCTCGATCCGCGGATGCGGGTCGGCTCGATCATCCGCGAGCCGCTCAGCATCCAGCGCGTCGGCACCCGCCGGGAGCAGGACCAGCGCGTCTTCGAGCTGCTCGACGAGGTCGGACTGCCGCGTAACGCCGTCGAGCGCTACCCGCACGAGTTCTCCGGTGGGCAGCGGCAGCGGATCGGCCTGGCCCGGGCGCTCACCCTGAGCCCGAAGCTCATCGTCGCCGATGAGCCGGTCAGCGCGCTGGACGTGTCCATCCGGGCCCAGGTGCTCAACCTGATGAAGCGGCTGCAGGCTGACCATGGCCTGACCCTGATCGTCATCTCGCACGACCTCGCGGTCGTGAAGTACATGGCTGACCGGATCGGCGTCATGTACCTGGGCAAGATGGTCGAGATGGGTCCCGCGGATGCCATCTACCAGCGTGCGGCGCATCCCTACACGGCCGGGCTCATCGCCACCATCCCGGTGCCGGATCCCGAAGTGGCGAGGGCAGCCAAGGACTCGGCAGAGATCAAGGGCGAGCTGCCCAGCCCGATACATCCGCCGTCGGGCTGCCGGTTCCGCACCCGCTGCCCGTACGTGCAGGACATGTGCGCCGAAGAGGAACCGCCGCTGCGCTCATTCGGGCCCGGTCACATCGCCGCCTGCCATTTCCCCCTGCAGGCCAGTGCTGCAGCGCCATCCGGGGCCGGTGCGTCACCGCCCCAGGCGACCGCTGGCTGATACAACGATCCCTTTCGCCAGCTGCCCGGTCATGGTCGCCTCGATCATGGTCGCCTCGTGCGCTGCGCTAGAAGTCGAGGATGAGCTGGGCCAGCCGGGCGGGCTGGTCGAGCGGGATGAGCGTGTAGCTGTCCGCCACCTCGGCCAGCCGGCCCTGCGGCAGCAGCCCGGCCAGCCGACGGCCGTGCTCGGGCGGCATGACCCGGTCGCCGCTGGCCCAGACGACCAGCGCCGGCCGGGTAAAGCCAGCCAGCCGCGACGACACCCGGATCAGGAAGTCGCGGTCGGCGGCGGCCGCGCGGAGCAGCCGCACCGTGTCCCGGCGGATCTCCGGCTGGGTCAGCACCGGCCGCATCCAGCGGCCGGTGACCGCGTCGCCGCGCCGGGTCAGCCAGCCGAAGGCGATCGGCAGCCGGCGCACCGCCCTGACCCGCATCTGCTGCATGAACAGCCCGAACAACGGCGCCGGCAGCCGGCCGGTGAGCACGAGCGTCTTGCCGGTCAGCCCGGGCGGGAAGTTGTCGAACGCGTCGCAGGACACCAGCACGGCCCGGCCCACCCGGTCGCAGCCGTCGGCCATCAGCAACTGGACCAGCGCGCCGCCGGTGTCGTTGCCGGCCAGCGTCACATCACGCAGGTCAAGCCGGTCCAGGAACTCGGCGGTCAGCCGGGCGATCCCGGTCAGCGACAGGTCCGCGCCGTCGCGCATGCCGAGCCGGTGCGCGCCCAGCGGCAGCGTCGGGACCACGCAGCGGAAGTCGCCGGACAGGCCCGCGACGACCTCATCCCACAGCGAGCCATCCATCAGCAGCCCGTGCAGCAGCACGAGCACCGGCCCGTGCCCCGTGTCGGTGTATTCGATCGTGCCCGCGGACAGCCCGACCGTCCGCCGTGTGTCCCGTACCGCCGCCGTCTCCATGGCCGCCCCCATGCCGCCTCGGACTAGATCCTGCCGTACAGAACCAAGTGAACCACGTGGTTCACATTAAGGCAAGGGGCTGGGCCGGGCGCTACTGACGCAGCCCGGCAATGAGCAGGCCGACCATCCGCCGTGCGTCGTAGCGCGAGTCGCCGTCCACGCCGACGCACAGGTTGCCGATGCCGAACAGCAACTCGTAGGCGCCGACATCGGCGCGGATCTCGCCGGCCGCGGCCGCGGCAGCCAGCAACTCAGCACACACCGGCACGAGACGGTCGAGGAAGTAAGCGTGCAGCGTGTCGAAGCGGGCCCGGTCGGACCGCAGCGCCGCGGCGAGCCCGTGCTTGGTGATCAGGAAGCCGGTGAACAGGCCGACCCACTCCGTCAGCGCGGCATAAGGCCCGGTGCCGCCCGCCAGTAGGGCCGGCCCGGCTTCGGCGCACGCCTCGACCTGGTGCCGGTACACGGCGATGATGAGGTCGGCCCGGGTCGGGAAGTGCCGGTAGATCGTGCCCATCCCGACCCCCGCCGCGGCCGCGATGTCGCGCACCGGTGCGTCCACGCCAGACCGGACGAACACGGCGGCGGCGGCATCCAGCAGGGCCTGCTCGTTACGCCGGGCGTCGGCCCGCTTAACCGGGGCCTGCCCGGCCCGCCCATCGTCGCCGGCCACCTCGCCAGTCCTCCCGCCAGGCCATTTGCAGAATCGGAACATCGCTCCGTATAGTGACCGGAGCAATGTTCCGCTTGCTATGGTGCCACAGCATGGGCACCGGCAGCGCATCGCACCGGAGGGCACACCATGCACGTGCGGTTCGGGATCGCCACGGCCCCACAGCAGGTCAGCTACGACGACATCCTGCGGGTCTGGCGCGAGGCGGACACCATCCCGCAGATCGAGCACGCGTGGCTGTTCGACCACCTCCTGCCGATCGCCGGCGACCCCAACGGGCCCATCTTCGAGGGCTGGACGCTGCTGTCCGCGCTGGCCGCGCAGACCCAGCGGCTGCGCCTGGGCCTGCTGGTGACCAGCAACCGGTTCCGCCCGCCGGCCATGCTGGCCAAGATCGCCGCCACCGTCAACGTGGTGTCCGGCGGGCGGCTCGACTTCGGCATCGGCGCGGGCTCACGCCCCGGCCTGCCGATGGCCCGGCGGGAGTACGCGGCGAACGGCCTGCCGTTTCACGACGCCGGGTACGCGGTGGGCAGCCTGGCCGAAGCACTCACGGTCATCAAGCGGCTGTGGGCCGAGGATGAACCGTTCGACTTCGACGGCAGCTACATTCAGCTGACCGGCGCGTTCGGCAACCCCAAGCCGGTCCAGCGGCCGCACCCGCCGATCGTCATCGGCGGCCGCGCCACCGGGACGCTGCGCGTGGTGGCCGAGCACGCCGACGTGTGGAACTTCCCCGGCGGCGACGTCGATGACGCGCTGCAGCGTGGCGCGGTGCTCGACCGCCTCTGCGCAGAGATCGGCCGCGACCCCGCGACAATCACCCGGTCCCTGGTCCTGCCGGTGTCCTACGACGACCCCAGCAGCACCAGGACCGCGATCGGCAGAGCGGAAGAGGCCGGCTTCCACCACCTCGTGCTGAGCCTGCCCGCCCCCTATCCCAGCGACGTCGCACGCTGGATGGCCGACGAGCTCATCAGCGACCAGGCCTAGCCGGCCGCCTCCTCGCGCTCCAGCGCGCGGGCCAGCGCCTCCAGTCCGGCCCTGGCGCCGGCGGCATCCCCGCTGGTGTACGACTCGATCAGCAGGCCGCGCAGCACAGCCAGGATCATCTCGGCGACTTCCAGCTTGCGCCGGTCCGGCCAGTCCGCCGGGCACAGCGCCTGCAGCCCGGGCAGATACTGTTCCGACGCTGTCTCGCCGAGCCCGGCGTAGCGGGCTGGGTTGTACATCATCAGCCCCATGGCCTGTTCCAGCACCCGGGACTGCTCAGCCAGCAGTGCGGGCCAGATGGCCCGCACCCGCTCAGCCAGGGACTGGCCAGCAGGCCCCGAAGAAGCCGCGTCCAGCCCAGCGGCGATCCGCCGTTCCCGCAGCTGGAACACGGCCTGCGCCAGCAGGTCGTCGGCCCCGTCGAAGTAGTAGAGCAGCACCTTGTGTGTGGTGCCGGCCGCCCGGGCCGCGCGGCGCAGCGAGAAGTCCACCAGCCCGTTGACGGCGAGATCGTCGGTCACCCGGTCCAGCAGTTCCCGCCGCCGGGCCTCACCCCGCGGCGAGCCAGCCGAACGCCGGTAACCGGCCCGTCCTGCTGTGTTGGCCGAGGTAGTCACCTAGGCAGTGTCTCGCACTAGACCACCTGCCTGGCGACGACCCGGCCAACACAGCAGCACGGCCCCCCCACCCAGCGGGACGCCCCCCTTTAGCCACCCCGGCTAGCCCCGCTGCCGCCCCAGCTGCGCCGTGGTCTGGGCCACGTCCATACCGTGCAGCCGGAGCAAGTTCTCTCCCAGAATCTTCCGCTTGGCCTGATCAGTGAGCTGGGGATACCCATAGCCGTCGCAGAGATCCTGCGGGATCTGGAAGTCCATGAACGCGCGCAGTGCCCATTGCGGATGGAAGATCGGCGCCTCCGAGCCGTAGACGATCTTGTCTTCGCCGCACCAGAACAGCAGCTTGCCGATGATCTCGGCGAACATCCGCGGCGACCGGACCAGGAAGTTCATGGTCGCGGCAATCGACGCGTACAGGTTCGGGTAGCGGATCAGCTGCCAGCAGGTCTCGTCGATGAACGGCAGCCCGACGTGGAAGATGACGAAGTTGATGTCCGGGAAGTTGGCCGCCGCGCCGTCCATGTCCCAGGTCTGGGTGGCCTCGATCGGCTGCGGGCCGAGCGGCACGCCCTTGTGCACGCCGATCAGGTTGACGCCCAGTTCCTGGGCCTTCTCGAAGATCGGGAAAGCGACCTGGGGATCGTCCATCCGCCACGGGAAGGGTCTCCCGTAGTCGTAGCGCACGTTGTAGAACTTGAACGCCTTCGCGCCGAACTCGCCGACCTGCCGTTCCATCAGGTCGAGCGCTGCGCGGCCCTCCAGCGGGTTCGCCGACCCCCAGAAGATGGTCCGGTCCGGGTCGCGGCTGGCCAGCTCGGCGCATTCCTGCCACGGGGACAGGCCGTCCTTGAACAGGTCGGTCAGCGGCAGCGGCATGGCCACCAGCATGTCGGTGTCGGACTCCTCATAGACCATCTGCCGGATGTCCGGGATGGTCCACTGGCGCAGGAACTCCTCAGGCGGCAGGTGCGGCTGGTTGTCCGGGGTCAGCACGTTGTGGAAGGCGTACAGGTGCTGGTCGAACATCAAGCCAGGCGGGCCGAACGCGTTCTTCGGGTCGAAGTTGAACATGTGCGCGACGCCGTCGAACACGAACACGTCATCGATCATGCTGGTCACCCCTCCCGGGCTGATGGGCGGCCAGATACTCGTCCCGGTCGCCGGCCTGCGCGGGCGACGGCAGGAAGCGGAGCAGCCGGGCGGCCCGCTCGGACAGCCGGTCGGTGGTCCACGCCTCGTCCCAGACGATCTCCACCTCGGCCTGGTCCACCCCGGGCTGCGCCTCGATCCGCTGCTGCACCTCGGTCAGCACCCGGGCCGCGAACGGGCACCAGCCGGAGGTCAGCAGCAGTTCGACCCGGACCTGCCCGCCGGTCTGCCGCACCGAGCGCACCAGCCCCATGTCAACCACCGAGATGCCCTTCTCCCGGCAGCACGGGTCGTAGACCTCACTGAGCGCGTCCTCGGCCCACTGCGGCACACCCGGCATGGAGCCAATGGTTGACCAGTACAGACCGTACCGATACCCCCGAAATTTCATTTACTGAACGCCAGTACCTGCGCACTCACGGCTTCCGTGCGCGCGGTCTGCGCGGCATGCTGGGAAGGTGCACGACGGCCATGGCGCGGAGCCCGGAGACCTGATACGCAGCGTGTCCCGGGCGCTACGGATCATGGAAGAAGTGTCCCGGTCGGACCGGCCGCTGCCGGTGAAGGTGATCGCCCGGCGCTGCCGGCTGCACGTCTCTACCGCCTACCATCTGGTCCGCACGCTGTGTTACGAGGGCTACCTGGTCCGGCTGCCCAGCGGCGACTATGTGGCCGGCTCCGGCCTGGCCGAGCGGTTCCACGACCTGATGAACTCGCTGGGCCGGCCGCCGCAGGCCCGGGCCGTGCTCCGGCAACTGGCCGAGACCACCGGGCACAGCGCCTACCTGGCCTGCATCTCCGGCCAGCGGCTGGTCGTGGTGGACCTGGAGGAAGGCGACCGGTCGCCGTGGCTGGAGGACCTGCAGCCCGGCCTGGACGCGGCCGCGCACGCGACCGCGGTGGGCAAGGCCCTGCTCAGCACGCTCCCCCGGCGGGACCGCCGGACGCTGCTGGCCGAACAGGGCATGCGGCCGTTCACCTCGAACACGGTGACCGAGCGGCCCAGATCGAGACCGAACTGGCCGAACTGGAGCCCGGCACACCGGTCGCTGAGTTCGGCCAGTTCCGCGACGACGTGTGTTGCGCCAGCATTGCGGTCCCTGGCGACGAACCAGGCATCTGGTGGGCGCTGGGCACCGCCGCCCGCGGCCTGGACATGCCCGCTGGGCTGCTCGGCGAACTGCAGTGCGCGGCTAACGACCTCACCTCAGGCCGGAATCACCAGCCTTGATGCCGCTGATGAACGCGGCCCACTGACCCGGCCTGAAGGTCAGCTCCGGCCACTGCGGGTCCTTGGAATCCGCCGACCGCCCGTGCCGCCGGAACCGCCGCCGCGCCGGTGATCACCTGGGCCCGGACATTCCCGGCTGTCCCGGCTCAGGTGCGCGAGGCGCGGCGGTTCCTGGCCGGCCTGCTGGACGGCGGCCCGGCCGCCGGCGACGCGCTGATCTGCCTGTCCGAGCTGGTCTCGAACGCGGTCGTGCACAGCCGCTCCAGCCAGCCCGGCGGCACATTCACCGTCCGGGTCCGGCTGGCTGGCCAGCGGCTGCGGGTCGAGGTCAGCGACCAGGGCGGGCCCTGGCACTCCCCCGGTCAGGCCAGCACCGTCGAGCCGAACGGCCGGGGATTACTCCATCGTCAGCCAACTCGCCACCCGGTGGGGCTGCGAAGGCCACAGCCGCACCGGCTGGACCGTCTGGTTCGAGCTGGACACCAGCCGGTGACCACCGAGACCTTTCAGTCACCGCCCCAGGCACCCGGCACACACCGCGTGGCTGATTCATTCATGCGCACCGGACAGCCTGAGTGCTTCAGCCGCGCGGTTAGGTGGGTGGGGTCCGGCGCCCGGACGGGTCTGCGGCGCTAGCCCGTAGGCGGGTCCGCTGAGCCGGCCGGGCCGTCGGTGCGGGTCCGCATGGGCGGGTACCAGGTCGCCGGGGCTACGCCACGGCCCGCTGCTCAGCGCCGGGCCGGTGCCGGGCCGTACCGGGTATCCGCCGCCCGCCACCGGTACCGGCCGGCGGGCCGGCCGGAGCAGCCAGGCGCAGATCGCGACCAGGGCGAGCACGAAGGCGCAGTAGATCCAGAACGCTGCGGTAACACTGGCGCTGATGGTCAGGCCCAGCCGGGTGGCCTGGGCTGGCGAGATGCCGAACTGGGCCGCGCTGGTTGGCTCGCCCACCTCGATCAGCGCCGTCACCGCCTCGGCCACCATCGGGATCACCGCGCCGGCTAGCAGCGCCGCGCCCAGCCGGGCTGGGCGCCAGAGCGCTGCTACTACCACGACCAGAACCAGTCCAGCCATCACGGCGATGTCGCCGGCCATCACGGGTGCCGGATTCGCGAAGCTGTTTCCGGCCGTCAGCGTCTGGCTGAGCCCGGTCGCGGTCCGTAGCGTGTACCTGTCCCAGGACGGGGCGAAGGCGCACGCCGCGCCGATCGCGGCCAGCGTGGCCACGGCCGGGATCAGCAGGGCACCCCAGGGCAGGCGCCGCGGCCAGCGGGGTGCGCCGGCGGCCGGAATCTGGACGGCCAGCGCGGCCCCGGCCGTGCAGGCCAGCCAGCTCAGCACGCCGAGGACCAGGCCCGCGCCCAGCAGGCGCGTACCGTCCGCGACCACTTCGCCGACATCGGACAGGAAGAAGCCGAACGTGACCACGCTTGTGCCCAGCCCGAGCACGGCACCGGCCCACCGCCGCTGGCCGCCGGACCAGATGAGCGCGGCACTGGCGGTCCATACGGCGAGGTAGGCCAGATGGGACACCAGCAGGTCAGGCTGGCTGGCCAGGCTCTTGCCCCCCAGGTAGCCAGGAAACAGGCTGGCCACGCCGCACAGCACACCGGCGCCGAGCAGGCTGACCGCTGCGACGGCCCGGCGCGGCCGGCCGGTGGGCGAGCTGAGATGCACGATCGCGCCTGGTGGTTCCAGCGAGGTGAACCGCGCCCACGCGGCGGACCAGCCCGCTGGGGTTTCCGGCCACCACTCCACCGGCCGGTCCGGCGGGCCGTCAGCTGCCCACATCGCATAGCACTGCTGACCCCGGCCCAGCTGGAACCGTGTCCCGCGGTACCAGACAGTCCCGCTGCCCATCATGGCCGCTACCTCCGCTGCTTGCCGGACCGCACTGGCTTCCGGGTCCGGGTACCGGGCAACGGTATGGAGCTGAGCTGGCCATTTGCTGGACGCCTGGTCAGCCTTTGCTGAAGTGCCCGACCATGGCGTCGTGGTGGGCCAGCACAGCCGCCTCAGCCGCCTGCGCGTCGCCAGCCAGCACGGCGGCGGCGATCGGCTCGTGCAGCTGCCAGTGCTGGGCCGGGCCAGGCCCGCGCAGCCACGGCGGCACCGACTCGCTGTCCACCCACCCCTTGAGCTGGTAGGACAGCACCGCGCTGTGCACGCTCTCGTAGATCGCGGCCAGGTACGGGTTGCCCGCGCCGCGCACCACGGTGGCGTGGAACACGGTGTCCGCCGCGACCAGCTCGGACGTGCTGCCCGCCGCGTCGTGCAGCCTGCCCAGCGCCGCCTCGATGCCACCCGGGTCCGGGCCAGCCAGTGCCGCCTCCCGGACGCCAACGGTCTCCAGCCACAGCCGGAGCTGCAGCAGCTGACCAACCGACTCGGTGTCCAGGTCGAGCATCAGGTTGACCGACGCGGCCACCATGACCTCGGGCCGCCGGACCACGTACGCGCCCGAGCCGTGCCGGATCTCGACCAGGCCCATCAGGGACAGGCTGCGCAATGCCTGGCTGACCGTGGGCCGGCTGGCCCCGAAGCGCAGCGCCAGTTCGCGCTCGGGAGGCAGCCGCGCGCCCGCGCCGATCTGCTCGCTGATGATCAGGTTCCGGATCTGCTCCGCGACCGAGTCGGCCCGGCGGGCCGTGCTGACCGGGCCGATCCCGGCCAGCTCCACCGCGTCCGGGCGGCGCTGCTGCGTCATGCCGTTGACACTACCGGAGAGGCAAAGTGACAATGTGGCTATGCCACTTGAGGCAGACGTGCGCGTGTCGGATCCGGGGACCCGCTGGACGGTGCCCGACCCGGCCCGGCTGGCCACGCTGATCCGGCTCCGCGCGGTGCGGATGGTGGCGCCGCAGGGCTTCGGCTACCTCGGCCAGGCGCTGTCCTCGGCCGAGGAAGTGGCCGCGCTGTTCGCGGTGGCCCGGCCCGGGCTGGACCGGCTGGTCTGCTCCCCCGGCCACTACGTGATCGGGTTCTACGCGGCGGCGGCCGAGACCGGGCTGCTGCCGGACGAGGTGCTGGCTTCCTATGGGCAGGACGGGTCGGTGCTGGAGGCGATCGGCTCGGAGCGGACCCCGGTGCTGGACTACGTGTGCGGGTCGCTCGGCCAGGGACTGTCCGCGGCGGCCGGCTTCGCCCTGTCCGACCGGCTGCGCGGCCGGCAGGCCCGGACGTTCGCCCTGGTCAGCGACGGTGAACTGGAAGAGGGCCAGGTGTGGGAAGCGGCCATGTTCGCCGCGCACCACCGGCTGGCCGCGCTGACAGTGCTGCTCGACGCGAACAACTCCCAGGTGGACGGGCCGGTGGACAGCATCACCACGATCGAGCCGATCGCGGCCAAGTGGGCCGCGTTCGGCTGGGCCGCGGCCGAGGTGGACGGGCACGACGTGGCCGCGGTCATCGCGGCGCTGACCGCGGCCGAGCGCAGCACCAGACCAGCCGTGGTGATCTGCCGCACCTCGACCCGCCGTGGCCTGGACTGCCTGCCGCCGGACGCGGACGGGCACTTCATCAAGCTGCCCGTCGGCCTGGTCGCCGCGGCCGAGCGCGAGCTCACGGGGCGGCTGGAGCAGGCCGATGCGTGAGCCGCCCTACCCGGTCGCGCTGAAGCCCTACGGCCAGGCCCTGGTGGAGCTGGCCGGGCGCCGCCCTGAGGTGGTCTGCCTGAGCGGCGACCTGACCCGGCAGTGCGAGGTGGACCTGTTCCAGGCCGAGTTCCCGGACCGGTTCATCCAGTGCGGCATGGCCGAGGCGAACATGCTGAGTGTGGCGGGTGCGCTGGCTCGCTGCGGGCACCTGCCGTTCGTGCACACGTTCGGCGTGTTCGCCACTCGGCGGCCGCTAGACCAGATCATCAGCGCCATCGGCTACCCCGGGCTGCCGGTCCGGATCATCGGCTTCATGCCCGGCATCTCCAGCCCGGGCGGGCCCAGTCACCAGGCCATCGACGATGTCGCGCTGATGCGCGCGGTGCCCGGGATGACCGTGCTGGACGTGGCCGACGCGGTCGAGGTCCGGCAGGTCTGCGCGGCCATCGCCGACCTGCCCGGCCCGGTATACGTCCGGCTGAAGCGGGGCGAGGTGCCGGTCATCTTCGGCGACGACCACGTGCTGTCGCTGGACCAGGCCCAGGTGCTCAGCCGGGGCGGCGACGTGGCCCTGTTCGCCAGCGGGATGATGCTGGCCCCGGCGCTGGCCGCGGCCCGGGTGCTCGGCGGGCCCGGGGTGGCCGTGTCGGTGGTCAGCGTCCCGGTGCTCAAGCCGCTGGACACCGGCACCGTGCTGGACGTGGCCGCGGCCGCCCGGGTCGTTCTCACGGCCGAGAACCACCTGGTCACCGGCGGGCTGGGCACGGCCGTCGCGGAGACCCTGGCCGAGGCCGGGCTGGGCCGCCCGGTGCGCCGGATCGGGCTGCGCGACACGTACGCCGAGGGCGCCCGCAGCGCGGAGTACCTGTTCGGCCGGTACGGCCTGTCCGCCCAGTCGATCGTGGCCGCCGCCTGGCAGGTGCTGGGCCAGCCCGGGCCAGTGCCCGAGGTCCAGCTGCCCGCCGCCGACCCCGGCGAGTACGCCCCGGTCTGAGCTCTGCCTGCTAACCAGCGCAAAGGAGAACTCCCGATGACCACATTCTACTCGGCGTCGGACCAGTCCACCCCGATCGCCTCGCCCGGCGCGGTGCTCGGCGTGGACTGGGAGCAGCGGGTCGACTTCGGCCGGCTGCGCCGGGACCGGATCGGCAAGGTGCAGGCCGCGCTGGAGACGTCCGAGCTGGGCGCGCTGATCTTGTTCGACATGAACAACATCCGCTACACGACGGCGACGCACATCGGGAACTGGGCACGGGACAAGTTCTTCCGCTGCGCGCTGGTGATGCGCGGCCACGAGCCGATCCTGTGGGACATCGGCTCGTCGGCCCGCACCCACCAGCGCTACGCGCCCTGGTACGGCCAGCGGAGCTGGCAGGCGGGCATCTCCAGCTGGCGCGGCTCGATCCCGGAGTATGTCGGCGTGGAGGCGGGCAACGCGGCCCGGCTGGCCGGGCTGCTCCGCGACGCCGGCCTGGCCGGCGGCCCGGTCGGCGTGGACGTCGTTGAGCTGCCGGTGCTGCGCGCGCTGGAACGGGAGGGGCTGCGGGTCGAGGACGGCCATGGGTTCATGCAGGACGTCCGGTCGATCAAGACGGCGGACGAGATCGCGCTGCTGGATCATGCGGCCGCACTGGTGGACGGCGCGTACGAGGAGCTGTACCGGGAGCTGCGGCCGGGGATCCGGGAGAACGACTGCGTGGCGCTGGTCAACCGGTACCTGTACGAGAACGGTTCGGAGGAAGTGGAGGCGGTCAACTCGATCTCCGGCGAGCGGTGCAGCCCGCACCCGCACGTGTTCTCCGACCGGCTGATCCGGCCCGGCGACACCGCCTACTTCGACATCATCCACGCGTTCAACGGCTACCGCACCTGCTACTACCGGACGCTCAACGTGGGCAGCCCGAGCCGGGCGCAGCGCGAGGCGTACCGGCGGGCCCGCGAGTTCATGGACAACGCGATCGGCGAGATCCGGCCCGGCGCGACCTCGGCCGACGTGGTCCGGCACTTCCCGGCCGCGCAGGAGTTCGGCTTCGGCAGCGAGGAAGAGGCGTTCGGCCTGCAGTACTGCCACGGCCTGGGGCTGTCCAACTGGGAACGGCCGCTGATGAGCCGGTACCACTCGTTCGAGCACCCGGTCGAGCTGAGCGAGGGCATGGTGTTCGCCATCGAGACCTACTGGCCCACCCCGGACGGCTCGTCGGCGGCGCGCATCGAGGAGGAAGTGGTGGTCACCGCGGGCGGCTGCGAGCTGCTCACCCGGTTCCCGGCCGACCAGCTGTACGTGGCCGGCACTCGCTACTGGGCTGGAAACTAGAACACGTTCTGGTTCCTGGCTTAGGCGGGGCGGCGCGGTGACCGACGCGCTGGTCGATTTCCATCAGGCGTTCGCGGCCGGCGGGGTGGGCCTGACCACCCTGGCCTACTGCGCCGTCTGCCCTGATGGTCGCGGCGCCGCACGAACGCGACCGGGCTGCGGTTCCCGGCCTGATCCACCGCGCGCAGGCCGAACTGGACGTTGTCCTTGGAGATGTTCAGCGTGACCGTGGTGACGTTGCCAACGTCGGTCGCGCTGGTCCAGTCGGCGGCGCTGGTTTCCCGCATGACCACCTCGTAGCCGGCCAGGTTGGTCTCCGGGTTGGCGGTCCAGGTCAGCGTGGTCAGGTTGGTGCCGGAGTAGCCGGCCGGCGCGGTCGCGTGGATCTCCAGGCCCTTCGGCATGCTGGGCGAGGTGGCCAGCGCCCACAGCGCAGCCGCGTTCACCCGGGTCACCCGGGCGCAGTAGCCGAAGTCCACATACTGGATCAGGTCGCCGTTCTGCACACCGTTGACCACCTCGACGTTGCGGTGCTCGTGGTTGAAGTTCTCCCGCGGCTCGGTGAACCGGGCCGCCGGGTAGCCCTGGGTCTGGAACGAGATGTGGTCGCTGCCCCGCAGGTACCGGTCGCGCCGCCAGATGACCCGCACGTTCATCCCGGTCAGCCCAGGCGGCGCGACCTCGGTCACGTACCGGCCGAGCTGCCGGGACAGGCTGTCGTTCTCGCCGCCGACCGCCTGCATGGTGGCGATCTCGTCCGAGGTCACGTCGGTGGGCACGCCCTCTACGAACAGCCGCACGGTGTACGGGTCGGGCGGGGTGCCGTCCCAGGCCTGGCTGGCCCCGATGATGTCGTTGCTGAACATGCCCTGCACGTCGGCGCCGGCGCTGGCCATCTGCTGGGCCATGTAGGCGGAGCCGAACAAGCCCTGCTCCTCCCCGGCCACCGTCGCGAAGATCAGCGTGCCGGGGAACTGGTGCGCGGCGAACAGCCGGGCCAGTTCCAGCACGCACGCCACGCCGGAGCCGTCGTCGTCGGCGCCAGGGGCGTCGCTGGTGTAGTCCAGCACGTCGGTCACCCGGGAGTCGAGGTGCCCGGTCACCACGTAGTACCGCTGCGGGGACGCAGTGCCCTGCAGCGTCACGATCACGTTGGTGATCACGGTCGGCACCGGGATCCGGCCCGCCACCGGCTGCTGCGTGAACGTCTGCTGCTGCACCGTCATCCGGCCGCCGGACGTGGCCGCGATGGCCTGCATCTGCTGGTACACCCAGGTGGTGGCGGCGCCGATGCCGCGCACCGGGTCGGTCTGGCTGGACAGGGTGTTCCGGGTGCCGAACTGGGTCAGCCGGAGAATCGTGGCGTGGATCCGGTCCGGGTCGATGGCCCGGAGCAGGGCCTGCAGGTCAGCGGACGGCTTACCGTGTGGCAGGGTGCCGCCCTCGGCGGCGGTGGCCGCGTCGGCGCGGGTAGCGCGGGCGGCGATGGGCGCGGCGACCGCGGTGACGGCGCCGGCGGACAGGAACGCACGGCGGCTTGGGCCGGTGCGCCGTAACTCAGAATGGCTCGTCATGCCCCGAATCAATGACGGTCCCGGTCAATTGTCAACCATTACGCGGCAGCAGCAGCCGGAACTCGCTGCCCTCACCCGGGGTGCTGGCCACCTCGATTCGGGCGTTCAGCGACTGGGCCGCCCGGCGGGCGATGGCCAGGCCCAGCCCGAAGCCGCCGGTGGCCCGGTCCCGGCCCGCGTCGACCCGGTACAGCCGGTCGAAGATCCGCTCCAGATGCTCGGGGGCGATGCCCATCCCGGTGTCCCGCACCGCAATCACGGCCGCCGACCGGCGGCGCTGGGCCAGAATCCGGACCCGGCCGCCCGCGGGCGTGTACCGGATCGCGTTGGACACGAAGTTGTTCACCACCACGTCGATGAGCCGTGGGTCGGCGCGGACCGACACCTGCCCCGCGCACACCACCAGGGTGACCTTGGCGTCGCCGGCGGCCAGTCGGAACCGCTGCGCCGTCTCCGCGCACAGCACGTCGATGTCCACCTGCTCCTGCCGGACGCCCTCGGCCAGCTCCAGCCGGTGCAGGTGGCGGACGTCATCGAGCAGCTGCTGCAGCCGGTCGGACTCGTGCAGCACGATGGCGGCGGCCTCCTCGCGCTCGGCGCGGCTGCGCGCGCTGTGATCGACCAGGGCCACCGCGAAGCCGGACACCGCGTTGAGCGGGGTGGCGATCTCGTGGGCCAGGTCGGCCAGGAACCGCTTCTGCTCGGCGTCCGCCTCATGTAGCTGGGCCGCCATGCCGTCGAACGACCGGCTCAGGCGGCGCACCAGCACGGTGCCGGCCAACCACGCCTCGCCGATCAGGATGAGGGCGACGATGCCGGCGGTGAGCGTCGCGGGCAGCGCACCGAGCGCACTGGCCGCGGCGACGCAGACCGCCGCGGTGGCCAGCATCCCCCGAGCAGCCACCCGCGGAGCCGGGTCAGCCGGTCAGGCATCGGCTTCCAGCCGGTAGCCGACACCCCGCAGCGTCGAGATGCGCAGCGCGCCGCCGAGCTTGCGGCGCAGGCCGACGATGTGCACGTCGATGGTCTTCTCGCTGACGAACCGGGAGCCCCGTGGCGGCTGGCCGCGGCCGGGGTGGCCGCCACCGCCGCCAGCCGCCAGGCCTACCGGGAGATGCTGGTCACCGCGCCCGGCCTGGGCCGCGGGATCAGCGGCATCATCCTGGCCGCCGAGACGCTACGGCAGCGGCTGCGCGACGGGCGGCGGTTCCCGGCCGCGCTGGCTGACCTGGGCATGATGACCGGCGTCAAGGCCGACGCGGGCGCCGGGCCGCTGGCCGGGACCCAGGGTGAGCCGGTCACCGAGGGCCTGGACGGGATCCTGGCCCGGCTACGCGGGTACGCCGGGCTCGGCGCGCGGTTCGCCACCTGGCGGGCGGTGCTGCGGATCGGCCCCGGGATGCCGTCGGCGCTGGCCGTCCGGGCCAACGCGCAGGCGCTGGCCCGGTACGCGGTGGCCTGCCAGGACGCCGGGCTGGTGCCGATCGTGGAACCCGCGGTGCTGATGAACGGGGCGCTGTCGCTGGGCCGGTGCGCGACCGTGACATCGCTGATCCTGCTCGAGGTGCTGAGCAACCTGGACGAGTACGGGGTGGATTTCGCCAGCGTGGTGCTGCGGCCCAGCATGGTGCTGCCCGGCGGCGACCCGGCCGCCCCGGCTTCGCCGGCCGAGGTGGCGTCGGCCACACTGAGCGCGCTGGACAGCCTGCCCGCCACGCTGGCCGGGGTGGCGTTCCTGTCCGGCGGGCAGCGGCCGGAACGGGCCACCGGGAACCTGGCCGCGATGCAGGGCGCGCTGCACATGTGGCCGCTCACGTTCGCGTTCGGCCGGGCGCTGACCGACCCGGCGCTGGCCGCCTGGCAGGGCGAGCCGGGCCGCTGGGCGGACGGGCAGCAGGCGCTGGCCTGGCGGGTGGCGCTGAACGTGGCCGCGGTGCAGGGCCGGTACCGCCCCGGCCTGGAGGCGGACTACCAGTTTTCGGCCGGGCCGGTCTCCGCCTGATCGCATTCGCCGTGGTCGGCCGGGGTCATCACCAGCGTCTGAATGCCCAGCGCTTCGGCGATCCGGCGTTCTTCCGCCGACCACGGGCGGGGATCCGGCGACCACGGCGTGGCCAGCTCGTCGAACTCGCCCGCTTTGGCCCGGGCCAGGAACCCGGCCCACTCGCCCGGGGTGAACGCCAGCGGCTCCCGGCCCGGGAATTTGGAGTCCCGCACCAGGATGGCGATGTCTCCGGCGCCACGCCGCCAGGCGATCTCCACGCAGTTATGGTGGCTGCCGCAGTGGCTGGACTTGCGCCACACCTGCTCGGGACTGTGCATGGCTACAGGGTGCACCAGGTGGCCGGACGGCACCCTTGCAGCCGGCTTGATGCCTGCCTTGCCGCCCAGGTCAGGGCGTGTTCAGCGAGAGTGCTGCGCGGCTGGCATGCTGGTCTGATGCAGAGCGTGTACGCGGCGGCGGGGGGCAGCGACGGGCTGCGCCGCCTGGCTGACGCCTGGCATGCCCGGGTGATGGCCGACGAGATAGTCAGCCACGCGTTCAGCCACGGCTTCGAGCCCGACCATAACGAACGGCTGGCCGCGTACTGGGCCGAGGCGCTCGGCGGGCCGGCCTGGTACTCCGAACGGTACGGCGACGAGACGTCGGTGGTCCGGATACACAGTGGCAACGGCCCGCACGAGGAGATGGACCGCCGGGCCATCGCCTGTTTCGACCAGGCCATGGCGGATGCCGGCCTGGACGCCGGGCCGCTCCGGCAGGTGCTGCACGACTACTTCGCCTGGGCCACCACGACGGCCATGACGCGCTATCACGAGTCGGCCGACGACGTGCCCGAGGGGCTGCGCATCCCGCACTGGTCCTGGGACGGACTTCAGGCTTGAGGGCTGACGCGCTTGGTCACCACCCAGCGGTGCTTGCCGATCTGCCGGTCCCGGGTGAAACCCAGCTTCTCGTAGCTGGACAGCGCCCCGTTGAACAGGAACCCGGCCGGCACCGCCCCAGCCGTCTCGGGATATCCCTCCACGACTCCCCCGCCGAGTGCGGCGATCATGTCCAGCGCGCCGCGGAGCGCGGCGGCCGCCACGCCCTGCCGCCGGAGCCCCTTGCCGACGAAACAGCAGCCGATCCGCCAGTCCGGCGCGGACGTCAGGCCTTTCTCGTAAGCGGCACGGCTTTTGATCCGCGGCAGTTCGGCGGGCGAGCCGAACTGGCACCAGCCCAGGCAGTCGTCGCCGCGGAAGACCAGCGCCGCGTGTGCCGTTCCGGCCCGCACCCGGGCCAGCTTGCGGTCGCGGTTCAGCTCCGGCGTCCGGTTTGTACCTCCGCCCTCAGGGTGGAAGCCGATGCACCAGCAGCCGCCGAAGATGCCGTTGTTGTGCTCCACCAGCGCGGCGAACGCGGGCCAGGTCAACGCGTTGAGCGGCCGGACGCGGTAGGCCTGGGTGGCTGGCGCGGTGGTGGCTGCCATGAAGTCACCGTAGCGCGCGGTGGTGGCATAGCCTGGCCCCCGGTGGAACGGCTACGGAAGAGGGACGATGAGCGCGGAGAAGCCAGAGATCGATTTTCCCGGCGGCGAACCGCCCGCCGACCTGGAGATCAAGGACATCTGGGAAGGCGACGGCCCGACGGCCAGCGCGGGCGACGACGTCCGGGTGCACTACGTCGGGGTCGCCTACTCCACCGGCGAGGAATTCGACTCCAGCTGGGACCGGGGCGAGCCGCTGGCCTTCCGGCTCGGCGCCGGGCGCGTCATCGCAGGCTGGGACCAGGGCGTGCAGGGCATGAAGGTCGGCGGCCGGCGGCAGCTGATCATCCCGCCCGGGCTGGCCTACGGGGACCGCGGCGCCGGGAACGTGATCGCACCGGGTGAGACGCTGATCTTCGTCTGTGACCTGGTTTCAGTCTGACCCGGTCGTAGGCCGGACGCGGTCTTAAGCCGGACGCGGCGCATGCACGGTCAGGCGTCGCGGGTCATCATGCGCCACGCTCCGATGGCGGACCAGCCGACGATCCAGCCGGCGATCACCGAGATCATGGCCCAGGTCGGCATCGGGGGGATGCTGAGGGCGCCCTGCCCGCCGACCAGCAGATGCCCGGGGCCGCCGCCGCCCCCTGCTGCCTGGCGGGGGTGCCAGCGCCGCCGGGCGGAACTGGTCCATCGGTATACCGATGAGCAGCCGCTCGCCGTCGATGAAGTAGGGCAGCTGCACCCGGGCCAGCAGCGGGGTCACGATGATCTCCAGCGCGATCAGCACGATGATCGTGGTCGTCCGCTGCCCGGTAAGCGAGCCGAGGCCAAGGCCGACCAGGAAACCGATCCCGATATCGAGCACGAGCCACAGCCCGACCTTGGCCATCTCGTTGTCCGCCGGGTTCGAGCCGCTGATCCCGGAGGAGGCGTACTGGTTGTAGAAGGTGGCGATGTTCTTGTCGATGGCCGCGCGGATATGTGCGATCTGCGCCGGGGGATGGTGACCCCCGGCCCGATGGGCAATCCGCTGGGGAGGACGGGCAATCCGTCGCTGGCATCTTGCTGCGGGCGCTGCAGCAGCCAGATCCGCAGTTCGGCGGCGTCGAGATGCTCCGGGGCGCTGAGGCCGTACAGCGCGACCGTCGTGGGCTGCGGGGTGCCCTCGTAGCTGGTGACCAGGCAGTTCATCGCGAACGCCAGGGCGGCGAGCGGGACGATGATGGCCAGCCCGGCCGGGATGCGGGCTAGGTACAGGGCCAGGCGCGACCGGCCGGTGATGACCAGGTGACGGAACATGCCGTCGGACAGGTCCGTGGTCCCGGCGGCCGCGCCCAGCGCCGCGGCGGCGATGAAGCCGAACTCGGCTATCAGGTTGGTCCCACGTCGGCAGCCAGGCGCCCGTCCTTGGCCGCCTACGCCGGCCAGGCTCGGCCACTTCAGGCCGTGCCTGGGACAGCGAGGGCTCGGCGGTGGTCACGATGGGTCTCCCAATCGGCTCGTCACGGACAAGAACCAGTCCTCCAGGGACGCCCGGGACTCGTGCAGCCCGTAGACGTCGATATCCGCCCCGACCAGCCGCCGGTTGATGTCGGCGATGAGCTCGCGCGACGCTCCGGCAGGCAGGGTGACGGTCAGCCCGGCATCACTGAGCGCGGTGCCGGCGGCGATGCCGGCCTGGTCGATGAGCTGGGCCGCCCGCGCGGGTTCGGCGCAGTCCACCTGCACGGCGGAGGTGCCGCGCCGCGGATCAGCTCGTCGATCGGGCCCTGCCGGATCACCCGGCCGTGATCGACGATCGCCACCGCGTCGCAGGTGCGCTCCACCTCATCCAGCAGGTGCGAAGACAGCATGACGGCCCGGCCCTCGCCGGCCAGGCTGGCTATCATCGCCCGCATCTCGTGCATACCCGCCGGGTCTAGGCCGTTCATCGGCTCGTCCAGGACGAGCAGTTCGGGGTCGGCCAGCAGGCACGACGCGACGCCCAGGCGCTGCCGCATGCCCATCGAGTACGTGGCGACCCGGTCATCGGCGCGGTCGGTCAGGCCCACCCGGTCCAGCGACGGGGCGATCCGGGTATCCGCATCGCCGCCGCGGGCGGCGGCCAGCAAGCGCAGGTTCTCCCGCCCGGTCAGGTGCGGGTGGAAGCGGGGCCCGATTCGTAGGCGAGGATCACCAGCTGGGTCCGGTCGCGGGCGCCCAGCTTGGTCAGGATCCGGCTCACGTGCGCCTTGGCCGTGGGCAGCGACACGTGCAGCGTGGCCGCCAGTTCGGCGTTGGACAGGCCGCGGGCGACCAGCGCCAGCACCTCCCGTTCGCGCTCGGTGAGCTCGTCCAGGCCCCACGGCGTCCTGGCCGTTGCCGTGGTGCCGCCGGCGAAGTGGGCGATGAGCCGCCGTGTCACGGTGGGTGCGAGCAGCGCCTCGCCGCCGGCCACCGTGCGGATGCCGCTCAGCAGTTCTTCGGGCGGGCGCAGTTTCTCCGCCAGCTCGGCCGCCTGCTGGCCGTTGGCCGCCGCACCGACGACCTCCAGGTCGTCTTCGGCCTCGATCAGCGAGGAGAACGCGGCGCGCAGCAGCACCTCGTCGTCGGCGACGAGCACCCTGATCAACCCGCCGCACCCTCGACTGGGACCTCGGCGGTCACCTGGAAGCCGCCGCCAGCGGCCAGCGCCGCAGGACAACGATCGAGACGCTGGCCAGCAGCGGGATGGGCAGCCGTGCCCAGTCCTGATGGACCGCTGGCCCGGCCAGCGCCGTGAGCATGACGAGCCCGGCGGCGGCGCCGGGCGCGGCGGTGGCCAGCCACCGGCTCTCCGCGAATCCCGCGGGCGGCCAGCGCCTGGCCGTCACCCCAGCGCCTTGAGCTGGATGATCCATGGTCACGCAACGACGGTAACCAGCGCATCCATCCGGCGCATCAGCCTGCAGAATGACGCCCGGCTACATCGCCGGTCGCCGCGCTGGGCGGTACGCACGATCCGCCCGCCAGCAGACCGACCGCATCGGCATCTCGATCACCCCGGCTCCGTTTACCTGCCGCAGCAGCGCTTCCCGCGCACGGGCCAGCCCGGCTGCCCGTTCCCCGGCGGGCGCCGTGATAACGCCGCTGTAGGTGCCGAGCCAGTCGACGGCGTCATCGACCGTCATCGTCCGGGCGAACGTGAACGACGCGCTGGCGACGTTCCCGAACTGCGCGGTGTCTGGCAGGGCGACCTCATGCCGGCGACGCAGCTGCGACCTGGCGTCGTGGGCTGACCGGACGGCGCGTGGCGCGCGGAGCCGGTCGAGTTCGGCCACCCAGTCCACCTGCCGGTCCCGGCCGGTCCAGATCACTCCCAGCCGGCCACCGTCACGCAGCACCCGGGCGATCTCCGGGGCGGCCCGGGCCGGATCGAGCCAGTGCCACGCGGACGAGACAAACACCCCGGCTGCGCTCGCGTCCGGAACCGGGATGGCCTCCCCCTGGCCTGGCACGGCGCGGACACCGGGCGACCGGGCCGCCAGCACGGCACGCATCCGGTCGTCGGGTTCGACGGCGATGACCTGCCCGACCCTGCGCTGCAGCGCCCGGGCGAAAAGCCCAGTGCCAGCGCCGATGTTGACCGCCACGTCGCAGTCGGGAGGAACCAGCCAGTCGAGTGCCTCATCCGGCGGCCCCGGGCGCACCCGGTCATAATCGGCCGCCACCTGGCCGAAGGAAGTCGCCCGAGCCTCACCAGCAGCCACGCAGGCACGCTAGCACGCACCCGGTTACGTGCTGACGCGGCCGGGCGCAGCGGCCCGGCCCCGCCCGGGACCGGGCATGATGAGCCCATGGGGAGGCTCCAGTTCAGCACGCAGCTACAGGCCCGCGGCCCGGCGGCCGCGGTGCTGCTCGATGACGATCAGGTCGCGGCGATCGGCGAGGGGGCCAGGCGGTTCCCGGTGGTCGCCACCGTGAACGGCTACACCTGGCGGACCAGCGTGGCCCGGATGGGCGGCGAGTTCCTGGTCGGGCTGCCCCGCGAGGTACGCGAGGGCGCGGGGGTCGCGGCCGGCGATCAGGCCGAGGTGATCCTGGAACTCGACACCGCGCCCCGCGAGGTCGAGGTGCCCGCCGCCCTGGCCGCGGCGCTCGTGGCCGACCCGCAGGCCAAGGCGGTCTTCGACGGTATGGCCTTCACCCACCGCAAGGAGTACGCCCGCTGGGTGGCCGAGGCCAAGCGGGACGAGACCCGGGAGCGTCGGGTGCAGCAGGCCGTCGAGATGATCCGGGCCCGGAAGACCCGGTCCTGACCCAGCCGGTCAGCCAGTCATATCCCGGGTCGCGAGCGTGTCGCGGGCCTCGTCGGCGATGGGCGGCGGAACCTCATCGAGTTCCAGCACATGCCTGAGCGCTTTGGTGTACGCGACGTCGTAGGCCTGGTCCGCGGGTACCGGGGTGTCCGGGATCACCCCGGTGCCCTGCCAGTTCGTGCCGGTCAGCGGGCTGATCGAGCGCGCGTAGGGGACCCCGATGTGCACTGCGGCGCTGATCGGGAATGGCCGGGTCGGGTGAGCGCCGCCGCCGGTCGCTTCGCCGATCACCTCCGCCCGGCCCAGTGCCTGCAGCGTGTAGCCGAGGTCCTCGCCGCCAGAGAAGGTTCTGCTGCTGGTCAGCACGTACACCGGGCGGTCCAGGTAGCGGCGGCCTGGCAGGTATGGGTACGACCAGAACTGCGTGGTCTCCCCCGTTTCGGCGCTGAAGATGTCGTTCAGCCGCGTGGGCCGGTCGTCGATCAAGTAGCTGCACCAGAGCGCCACTCCGTGCGGGGAACCGCCGCCATTGCGGCGCAGATCGATGATGAGCGCGAACGTGCCGGCGACAAGTTCCATCGCGGCGGTGATCGCCGGGCCGGCGTGCTCCGGCGGCGGTACCCCGCGCAGGTCGAGGTAGCCGATGTTGCCGTCCAGGCGTTCCACGCGGTGGATGCCGAAATTGACCAGCTCCCCCGGGTGGCGGATTTGCTGCCGTCTCGGCCCCTGGCCGGCGGCCTCGCCCGGCGCGGGCTGGCCAGCGTCCCGGTCACCCCGGTCATCCCGGTCGCGGCCGGGCCGGCCAGGACCGCGCCCGGGCTCACCCCGTTCCGGGGGCCGGGCCCCGCCAAGCCCTACCCGCACGTGCTTGTCGCCGCTGGCTTCCTGCAGATGGCTAGTCAGCAGCTCGGTCAGCGCAATCTCGTCCAGGTTGTCGTACTCGCCGGCCGCGAGCCGCGCCTCAACGCCGGCCGCGACCTGCCCGGCCAGCTCCGGGAACACATAGTTCTCCCGCAGCAGCGCCAGCGCCTTGACCACGATCTCCCGGCTGGATAGCTGCTCGGCGGCGAGCGAGCCGTCATCGGGCATGCTGATCACGGGCGCGTCCGGGGCGTCGGAGGTGAACTCGAGCAGCCTGGCCGACGGCAGCCGCAGCGAAAGTTCCCTGCGCAGTTCCGCCATGGGCTCGCGGTGTTCCTCAGCCCACGCGGCAAGGTCCTCAGTCTCGGCGGCGAACACCCGGACCCGCAGCAGGCCCGGGCTGTCGCCGCGCTGCAGCTCGGCCCGCAGCACCGTGCCCTCTGGGAACAGCCGTTTCACCCGATGATCAAGGACCCGCGTGACCTGTTCCACGTCCCGTTAACGGCACCCAGCCGGCCGAAGGTTCCTGGGCAGGCCGTCAGGCGTCCCCGTAGACCGGGATGGCGGCCCCGCTGATCGGCGCGGCGTCCGGGCCGATCAGGAACGCGATCACCTTGGCGATGGCGGCTGGCTGGACGGCGCGCTGCGCCAGCGACGGGGACATCCAGGTCCGGTTGGCCGGGGTGTCGATGACCGACGGCAGGATGCAGTTCACCCGGATGCCCTGCGGCCGCAGCTCATCGGCCAGCAGCGAGCTGGCCCGCACCACTGCGGATTTGCTGGTCGCGTGGGCCAGCGGCGCCGGGCCGCCGACCGCGGTCTTGGAGCCGACGGTGACGATCGCGCCGCCGCCGGCCGCGGCCATCCGGGGCGCGGCCTGCTGGCAGCACCACAGCAGGGACACCACGTTGGACCGCCACAGGGTGTCCACTGTCTTCTCGTCCAGCTCGGCCAGCGGGCCGGGGACGAACCCGCCGGCCAGCGTGATGAGCGCGGCCGGGGCGCCGAGCTCGAGCGCGTCGATCTGCTCCCAGGCCGAGCTGACCGATTCCCGGTCGGCCAGCTCGACCGGGACCGGGTACACCCCCGGCTGGGCGCCAGCCGCATCGAGCCGCGGCCCGGCCAGGTCCAGCGCCAGCACCGTCCAGGCCTGGCCGCGCAGCTCGGCCAGCACCGCCCCACCGAGCGCGCCGGCCGCCCCGGTGACCACCACTACATCGCTCATCCCGTTCCCCCTCCGTTAGCCCGGAACCGGCTCGTCGTGGAACCGTGGCGGACGCCTTTCCCTGAACGCCCGTACGCCCTCGCGGCCTTCGGCACCGGCCGCGCTCGCGGCGATCGCGATGGCTTCGGCGTCCAGGCTGCTGTCCAGGTCACGGGACTCGCCGTCGCGGAGCAGTCGCTTGATCCGGCCCAGCGCCGCGGTCGGCCCGGCGGCCAGCCGGGCCGCCAGCTGCCCAGCCTCATCGGCCAGCTGGCCATCCGGCACGACCACCGCGACCAGCCCGGCGGCCAGTGCCTGCGCCGCGTCCAGCACCTGGTCGGTGAGCAGGATATGCCGGGCCCGGGCGGCGCCCACCAGCCGCGGCAGGGTCCAGGACATGCCGCCGTCCGGGGAGAACCCGATGCCCGGGTAGCCCGGGCGGAACCGGGCCGAACTGCCCGCGACGGTGATGTCGGCCGGCACACGATGCTCATCCCGGCCCCGGCGGCCCAGCCGTGCACCGCCGCGATCACCGGGACCGGGCAGGCGGCCAGCGCCCGGGCGAAGGTATGGAACTCCCCCGCCATCGCCTCGACCGCCGGGCCAACAGCGTGCCCGGCCGCGGCGAACGCGCCCACGTCGCCGCCGGTGCAGAAGTTGGCGCCGCCGCCGGTCAGCAGGATCGCCCCGGTGCCCGGGCCGGGATCCCGCATGGCCGCCATGGCCCGCAGCATCCCGTCGTGGTCCAGGGTCGAGCCGCGGTCCGCCGCCGAGATCACGCAGCGCAGCACCCGGTCGCGTCGCGGCACAGTAGTCGCCATGCTGCCGATCTTCCCGCCCCGCCGGGCCGGCGAACAGGCCAACGGCACGGAACGGACCGGCCCGGCCGGACTTGACAGGATAAGTCCTCGGGTGAAGACTTACTTAAGTCCCCGCCCGAGGACTTAAGGAGCCAGCCTCATGCCCAGGACCGGCAGGCGCCCCGGGACGTCGAGCACCCGGGAGCAGATCGTGGCGGCCGCAGCGCAGTGCTTCGCGGCGGCCGGGTACGACGCGGCCAGTGTCCGGCAGATCGCCGCCGCGGCCGGCGTGGACCCGGCCCTGGTCCGCCGGTTCTTCGGCGGCAAGGAATCGCTGTTCACCGCAGTGGCGTCCGCGCTGATCGACCCCGGCCGGGCGCTGGCCGCGGTCACCGCCGGGCCACCCGGCGAGGCCGGGGACCGGCTGCTCCGCTACTTCCTCGGGCTGCTGGGTGACGTGGCCCAGCCCGGGCCGTTCCTCGGGCTGGTCCGCTCCGCGGTGACCAGCGAGCACGCGGCCGGCCTGCTGCGCGAGTTCCTGGCCGGGAAGGTGCTCGGCCAGATCGCCGCCACGCTCGGCGCGGACCAGCCCGAACTGCGCGCAGCCCTGACCGCCAGCCAGCTGGTCGGCCTGGCCGTCGCCCGGTACGCGGTCCGGCTCGGCCCGCTCACCGCGGCTGACCCGGCCGAGCTATCCCGGTGGATTGGCCCGGTCATCCAGCACTACCTCACCGGAACCCCTCAGGAGGCACTGTCATGAACCGCTGCCCACACCCGCACGCCGTCGTCACCGGGGCCTCGTCCGGTATCGGCCGGGCCACCGCCGTGCAGCTGGCCCGGTCCGGCTACCACGTGTTCGCCGGGGTCCGTAAGCCCGCCGACGGGACCGCGCTGCAGCAGGCCGCCCAGCAGCAGGCCGCTGCGGGCCAGCTCACTCCGCTGCCGCTCGACGTGACGAGTGCCACGCAGATCGCCAGCGCAGCGACGGCCGTCGGCGAGCACACCGCCGGGGCGGGCCTGGACGCCCTGGTGAACAACGCCGGGATCGGCCTGTTCGGCCCGCTGGAGATCATCGGCATCGACGACTTCCGGCGGCAGCTGGAGGTCAACGTGACCGGTCAGCTCGAAGTCACCCAGGCATTCCTGCCGCTGATCCGGGCCGCGCACGGCCGCATCGTGATGATCGGCTCGATCGGCGCCCGGTGCACGCCGCCCTTCGTCGGCGCGCTGGCCGCGTCCAAGAGCACGCTGGCCACGATGACCGAGGCGCTGCGCCAGGAACTGGCCCCGTGGCGCATCCGCGTCGTGCTGGTCGAGCCGGCCAGCATCCGCACCGACGCGGTGGGCAAGCTCACGCAGGACACCCAGCAGCTGCTCAGCCAGGCCAGCCCGGCCGGCCGTGCGCTCTACGCGGCCAACTTCACCCGGATGGTCAGCGCGTTCACCGCGCAGCACGAGAAGGGCAGCCCGCCCGACGTGGTGGCCCACGCCGTGACCCATGCGCTGACCGCCGCGCGGCCCCGTGCGCACTACCTGACCGGGCGGAACTCGCGGCGGATGGCGCTGATCGCCAGGCTGCCCACCCCGGTCCAGGACGGGATCCGGCGCCGGATCACCCACCAGCCCAGCCCCGGCGCACTCGCCGGCCGGTCTAGTGGCCGCCGTTCATTCGGTCCACGACCGCGGCAGGGGACGGCCAACTAGGAGGACCCTGGTCCTGCGGAAGACACGGCCGTCCAAGGAGCGCCGGTTATGCCCCTACAGGGCAAGCAGGCCGACGATGGCTGCTCCGTGAACTCCCAGCCAGCCAGCAAGGGTTTGCAGCGGGCCGATCAGGGCGGTACCCGCCGTTGCCAGCGACCCGGCGTCGGCAAGCAGCTTGACGAGCCGTTTGAACGGCCCGGCCACCCGTTCCTTGTCTGGCTCGGGCGCGCGCACTGCTGCGTCGATCTCCGCAACCCGGGCGCCCGCCTCGGCCGCTGTGGCATCGTCGAGGGCGGCGCCCGCCAGCGCGTCCCGGAGGTCGTGTACCGCGCGCCGGGCGTCCGCGCTCGTGATCACGGTCCCGTGCTGGCCGCCGTAGACCACCTGGTCGCCGTTGACGTTGTTGATCACGGCGGCGTGCTGGTTCTTTATGTGGGGGCGGGACGCGGTCAGCCGCGCAGGCGCACGCGATAAACCCGGCGACAATCGGTGGTCATCCCGCGACAATGGCCGACGTGGCAGAGGTCGAGGTCGTCGTCGCGCATCACGAGCGCGCGACCCTGCGCGTCGGCGACGTGTTCCTGAAGATCGACGCTGACCAGACGCGCACCGACGTCGAGGTCGAGGCGATGGCTATGGCGCCGATTCCGACTCCGGAGATCCTGTGGCGCAAGCCGCCCGTGCTCGCGCTCGCCGCCCTCCCGGGAACGGCACTCGGCCGCCTCGGCGAGCCGTCGGCCGGGCCGCCGGCGGCGTGGGCCGCGGCGGGTGCCGCCGCACGGATGCTGCACAAGGCGCCGCCGCCATGGGCCGGCCAGAGCCTCGACGCGATCGCAGCGGAACTCGACGGCGAATGCGAGTGGCTCGTCACCAACGGCGTCCTTCCCACCGACATGGTCACGCGCAACCGCCGGATTGCCGAGGCTGCGCTCCGGCCGTGGACGCCGGTGTTCACGCACGGCGACCTGCAAGTTGACCACGTGTTCGTCGACGGTGACGAGATCACCGGCGTAGTCGACTGGTCCGAGGCATGCCGGGGTGATGCCCTGTACGACCTCGCCGTCCTGACGCTCGGACACGAGGAGAACCTTGGCGACGTCGTTGCCGGCTACGGCACCGACGTTGACCTCGACGTGATCCGCGCGTGGTGGTCGCTGCGAAGCCTGTGCGGGGTCCGCTGGCTGGTCGAGCACGGCTTCGACCCGTTCACGCCAGGCTGCGAGGTTGACGTGCTGAGGTCCCGGATGTGAGGCTGCACGAGCCCGACGGCGGCGCTGCCATATGCATCGTGTCTACGTGACTTTGACCGAGCTCATGCCTGTGCCCACGTCGGGACGGTTCCCGGGTCATGGAGGCGGTAGTCAGGCGCGGCCTCCAGAGCCTTCTCCGCACCGCCCGGCGTGTAGGTGACGATCAGCCGCAGCGGGCGCCAGCACGTGTTGTCGGTCGAGTGCCAGACGCCCTTCGGGATGTAGACCGAGTCGCCTTCCCTGATCGCGAACGGCTCCCCATCGTCTACCATCTGCCTGCCCTCACCCGAGATGACGTAGATGACTTCGTCGGCGCCCGGATGATTGTGCCGCGCGTGACCCTTGCCGGGGTTCACAATCACCTCGCCCAGTGAGCTGCTAGCGCCCTGGATGGCGTGCGGGGTGACGAACCACTTGATCGACCCCCAGTCGAAGGTCATCGTGGTCACATCGCCGGGGGTTACTAGCATCAGATCTCCAGATTCTTGAAGGCGGCCACCTGTTCGGTGATTGCCCGCTCGGTGGGCAGCCGTTCGACCGAGGAGGCACCGAAGAAACCCACCACCCCCTCGGTACGGGACAGCACGTAGGCCGCATCGTCCGGCTCGGCGATCGGGCCGCCGTGGCAGAGGACGAAGACGTCCGGGCGGACGGCATACGCGGCGTCCCGCATGGCCTGCACCCGCACGACCGCCTCGTCCAGCGTCAAGGCGGTGCCTGCGCCGATGCTGCCCTTGGTAGTGAGCCCGACGTGCGGGACGAGCACGTCCGCGCCCGCCTCGGTCATCTCCCGCGCCTGGCCGGGGTCGAAGACGTACGGGGCGGTGACCAGGTCGCGTTCCCGGGCCAGCCGTACCATCTCCACTTCCAGCTCATATCCCATGCCGGTCTCTTCAAGGTTCTGCCGGAACTCCCCGTCGTAGAGCCCGACCGTCGGGAAGTTCTGCACGCCCGCGAAACCCATCGCCTTGAGCTGGTCGAGGAATATGGGCATCACCCGGAATGGATCGGTGCCGCACACTCCAGCCAGGACGGGTGTGTCCCGCACGACTGGCAGCACCTCGGAGGCCATCTCCACCACGATCTGGTTCGCGTCCCCGTACGGCAGCAAGCCCGCCAGCGAGCCGCGCCCGGCCATCCGGTACCGGCCCGAGTTATAGATGATGATCAGGTTGACGCCGCCAGCTTCGGCGCACTTAGCCGACAGACCGGTGCCCGCCCCGGCGCCGATCACCGGCTTGCTTCCGGCGACGGTGGCCCGCAGCCGCTCCAGAACGGTCCTACGGTTCAATTCGGCGCTCCCGTGATTAGCTCATGCAGCCTGTCGGCCATGGCGCGGCCGAAGGCGGGGTCATTGATGTTCATGTCGAGCCGTTCCGTGTCCACAGCCGCGCCCTGCAGTGCCTCGAAGCAGGCCTCGTCCGCCCCCGGGTCGTGGAAGGGCATGCCCGGCGCGTCCAGTGCGGACACCCCGCTGAGCGGGACGAACAGGGCGGTCGGCCCGGTCGCATCGGCCAGCTTCGCGGCCACCCTGCGCCCCAGCTCAGCCATCTCCTCCGGCGTCGTACGCATCAGCGTCACCGTCGGGTTATGGACATAGAGGTTCCGTCCCCCGAATCGCCCCGGCACGGTGTCACGCGGCCCGAAGTTGACCATGTCCAGCGCCCCGGGCGCCACCACCTGCGGAACTCCGTTCCTGCCGGCCGCGGTGAGCCGCTCCGGGCCCGCCGACAGCACCCCCCCGACCAGGTCATCGGCCAGCTCGGTCGTAGTCATATCCAGCACGCCCGCCAGCAGCCCGCTGTCGGCGAGTCCTTCGAGCGCCCGCCCGCCCGCGCCGGTCGCGTGGAAGACCAGCACCTCATAGCCCAGCTCCTCCAGCCGCTCGCGCGCCACGTTCACCGCGGGCGTCGTCACCCCGAACATCGAGGCTCCGATCAACGGCCGCTCCTTTGCCGGGATGGTCTGCGTCCCGGCGTGCGCCTTGGCCATCCCGGCCGCGGCGGCCGCCGCGTTCCCCAGGATCAGCCGCGAGACCCGGTTGATCCCCGCGACGTCCACCACGCTGTAGGTGATCGTCACGTCTTTCGCGCCAACGTACGGCGACACATCCCCCGACGCCATCGTCGACACGATCAGCTTCGGCAGACCGATCGGCAAGTCCCGGACGGCCCGCGCCGCGATCGAGGACCCGCCGCTCCCGCCCACCGCGAGCACCGCGTCCACCCGGCCCGCCGCGAATAGTTCCGCCACAATGGCCGCGGCACCCTCACCCATCTGCGTGACCGCCGCCCCGCGGTCCCCCGCTTCCCGCAACGCCTCAAGCGACGCACCCGCGGCCTCCGCCACCCGCCCGGCCGGCACGTCAGCCTCGATCTGAGGCTCACCAATCCCCGCGTCGAGCAGGACCGCCTCGCACCCCAGCTCCCGCACCCGACCGCGCAGCCACCCGTACTCCATCCCCTTCGTGTCGAGCGTCCTAACCAGCACGACCGTCGCCATGACCGTCCACACCCCTGTCCTCGCACGCAGTCCCGTCCTGGAACGGATCATGCTCCGCACCGCCCGATCTCGCCAGAGCCGCGAGAAGCGTCATGCCGAACTGCACCGAGCCGTGACTCTTAATCCCCTGGATCCAGGGCCAGCTCTTCGCGGCTGATCGGGAGCGTCCGACCGTCTGTGTAAGTGATCGTGGCGGTTTTCATGGAGTCGGGATCCGCCCGTCGAAGTAGATCGTGAACGCCTGGAGCGCCTGTTTCCACCCGGCGCTTCGGATTCCGGTGTTTGGGCCGCGGAACTCCTCCAGGTTCCGGACGGCGAGGTAGAGGACTTTGAGGGCGGCCTGCTCGGAGGGGAACTGGCCGCGGTTGCGGGTCACCTTGCGCAGCCGGGCGTTCATCGACTCGATCAGGTTGGTGGTGTAAATGACCTTGCGGACTTCGGGCGGGAAGGCCAGGAACGGGGTGAACTCGGCCCAGTGCGCCCGCCACAGCCTGACGATCGCCGGGTACCGCTGCTCCCACTGCCCGGCGAAGGCCTCCAGCGCCGCGGCGGCCGCGGCCTCATCGGCGGCGGTGTAGATCGCCCGCAGGTCCTTGCTCAGCGGCGCCCAGTACTTGCGGGAGGCATACCGCAGCGACGCGCGGATCAGGTGCACCACGCACAGCTGCACCACCGCCTGCGGCCAGACCACGCCGATCGCGTCGGGCAGCCCGGTCAGCCCGTCGCAGCACACGATGCACACATCGGCCACGCCGCGGCCTTTCAGCTCGCTCAGCACCGACAGCCAGAACTTGGCCGACTCGCCGGTGGTGGGGCCGATCCACAGGCCCAGCACCTGCTTGGCACCCTCGCAGTCGATGCCGATCGCCACATACACGGCCCGGTTGGTGACCACCCCGTCCCTGATCTTGATCATCAGCGCATCGATGAAGATCACCGGGTAGATCGCGTCCAGCGGCCTGCCCTGCCATTCCTGCAGCTCGTCCACCACGGCGTCGGTGACCCGGGAGATCAGGTCCGGCGACACCTCCACGCCGTAGATCTCCCGCAGGTGGGCGCGGATGTCGCGGGTGGTCATCCCGCGCGCATACAGCGCGATGATCCGGTCGTTGAACCCCTCCAGCCGGGTCTGGCCCTTGCGGACGATCCGCGGCTCGAAGGTGCCGTTGCGGTCCCGCGGCACCGCCAGGTCCACCGCCCCGACATCGGTCAGCACCGTCTTGCCGGTCATGCCGTTGCGGCTGTTACCCGACCCCCGCCCAGCCGGGTCGTGCTTGTCATAGCCCAGGTGGCCGGTCATCTCCTCAGCCAGCGCCCGCTCCAGCACCGCCTTGGTCACCTGGGACAGCAGGCCGTCCGGGCCGAGCAGCTCGACGCCCTCGGCCTGCGCCTTGCCCAGCAGCTGATCCGCCAGCTCCTCATCAACCAGCGGAGGCCGCGGCGGTGGGCTGCCGTCGCGCTTGCGGGCCACCATCGAAGTGTCGGTCATTGCGTGTCCTTCCGCGAGCCACCTTCCTGCGGCTCATCGTCAGGCCACGTCACTTACACAGCCGGTAGGACACGCCCGGCTGATCTCCACGCTTGCTGGGCAGTCCGGACCTTGTCCTGAATCGGCGCACACGTGGCGGTCAACGTGGCTGGAAGCTTCGGGGTATAGGTCTTGGCTGGCTGCGGCTTCGTAGGTCAGCAGTTCGTAGTGCGCCAGCTGCCACCCCCGCGTCCGGCGGAGCAGCGGAATCAGGAAACGCTGTTGCAGCGGGTACTTGCGGGCCAGTTTCCTGGCGACCCAGCTGGCCTCTTCGCCGGACAGCAGCCGCGCGACCGCGTCGAGCGGCGGCCCCACCGTCAGGCCCAGCATGGGGCATGCCGTCACCTGCACGTCATCGGTATGCCGGAGGCGCTTGGCTGTGTCCGACTGGCGCCAGGCCCGGAAGTAGGCCCGGTCAGCGTTGACCACTCCGTGCACATGGGTGGGTACCGGGATGCCATCTTCCTCAAACGTGGTGAGCAGCACGTACTTGGCTGACCGAAGAGGACCGAAGTAGCCCGCGGTCGCCTCGTGCTGGCTGCTCCCCCTGGTCGCCGACCGCCGGCCTGACATGTCTTTCCTCCCTCACTGGATACAACCAGTGACGGATGCGGGCGCGCAGGCCGGATGCCGTCGCCATGGAGGGGAGGTGGAGGACTACCCGACGCTGACGGCCGGACGTGCTCGTCCCGTCGGAAGCACACCACCGAGCGGGGTCTTTGTATTTAGATGACTGGTTTCGGCTCTGTAACGGTGAAACGCCAGCTCGACTGCTAAGGAGAAGTGCTATGAGCCATGGCGGCAACCCTGAGGCCGGTACCAACCCCTTCGTCGGGATCGACGGAACGGGCCTGACCATCACCAGCCCAAACGGGCCGGACAGCTGGGTCATCCCGGTGAGCGACGCGTTCACCGTGGCCATGACCTGGGAACTAACGGGCATTTTCGCCCACTGGCTGGCCAGTCTCGGCCTCAGCTACACGGTCACCTACACCTTCGCCGGGCTGGGCAACGCCAACGGCGCGACGAAGACCGTGACCAAGAACACGGTGGCCTCGCAGACCACCTACGGACCGCCGGAAACGACCGTGACCGTGCCCGCGCACTCGCTGCCAGTCGGCAAGTACGAGGTCCTGGCCGCGGTGACCTTCGGTGGCAACCCGCCCATGTCCGCCTACATCGAGATTCCGGTTCTCGACGTCTACGATGCGTGAGCTGAGCCCGGGGCCGGCCCTTGCGGCCGGCCCCGGGGTCACCGGCCGCGGCCGAGCGGTCAGCCTGACGTCTCGTCCCAGTCGATGCCATGGTCGCGCAGCCACTGCCGCTCGGTGCTGGCCGACAGCGGAGCGGCCGTGATGGTGCCAGCCCGGATCGCGCCCTTCGCGCCGGTGTGGACGGCAGTTACGTCCCCCGGCTCGAGCACGAGCTTCTCTAGCCGCGGCGGCCAGCGCAGCAGCAGACGGCGCCCGCAGCGCGGGCAGGCCCACTCTTCGGCATCCGGCTCTACCCGGCCGCTGAGGATCATCTCGTGCGTCTGCGCCGCCGCGTTCATCTCTCCAGTTTCTCATCTGTAGCCGCGATTAGGGCCGTCGGTGGGATCGGCCTATGGCCAGGGTGCCGGTTGGTCAGGCGGCGCGCCGCCCGATCAGTACGTGCAGTCCGGTGGGCAGCTGCTCGGTTCCGAACGCGGCGGCCACCGTGACCTGGACCCCTTCGGCGGCGAGCCGCGCGGGCACGCGGGCGGTGTCGATGAGCACGTTGTGATGGGTCTCGTCGTCGCGGCGCCAGGAGCCCTCGCTGGCCCGGACGAAGGTGGTGATCTGGCGCACGGACCGGCCGGGTGCGGGCAGCGAGAAGCGCGTGATGATCGCCCAGTCGTCGTGGACGCGGGCGGCGGGCGGGGCGTCGTGCCGGGCCTGCCCGTAGGCAAGGTCGCAGATGTCGATGGCGAACACGCCGCCAGGCCGCAGCGCTCGCGCGATCGCGGTGAGCGCCTGGTCGATGGCGTGCTCATCAGGCAGGTAGCTGAGCACGTGGCCGACGGAGACCACGGCATCGGCCGGGGGCAGCACGTCGCCGGGCAGGACCAGCAGGCGGATGTCCTCGGCGGCCGGGGCGTGGCTGGGGGCCAGGTCGAGCATCGCCGGGGAGGCGTCGGTGGCGATGACGCGGTGCCCGGCGGCGGTCAGTTCCCGGGTAAGCAGGCCGCTGCCGCAGCCCAGTTCCAGGACGAGCCCGTTTCGCGATCGCACCGGGTCCAGCAGCGCCAGGATCCCCGGCACGCAGGCCCGCGCGTGGAAGCCGAAGCCGCGGTGATGAACAAGCGCGAGGTCGCGGCGGTAATAAGGGTCCTCAGGCGGCGCCACCCAAGCAGTGTCCCGCGCAAAGCACACTTCGAGCCAGCCCGCGAGCGCCGCAGCGGCCGGTCAGGCTGGCGTGGCGCGCTGCTCGGCGATCGAGTTCCCGCCGTCCACCACGATGTATTGCCCGGTGATGTAGGACGCGCCGGGGCTGGCCAGCCAGGCGATGGCGGCGGCGATCTCGTCGGGTGAGCCGCTCCGGCCGGCCGGGGTTGCCTGCCCTTGGCCGCGCTCTTCCGGGGTCTGGGAGCCGGTTGCTATCCAGCCGGGAGCGACGGCGTTGACGGTGATTCCCTGCCCGGCCGTGTTGACGGCGGCTGCGCGGGTGAGGCCGACCATGCCCGCCTTGGCGGTGGCGTACCCGACGTCCGAGCGGATCGCCATCACCGGGCCGGTCACGCTGGACACCATGATGATCCGTCCCCAGCCGCGGCTGGCCATGGCGGGCAGCGCCGCCTTGGTGACCAGGAAGGCGGAGGTCAGGTTGCGGGCGAGCGCCGCCTGCCAGGTCGTCAGGTCCATGGACTCCACGCCGCCGGACTCGAACACCGGGTCAGCGACGGAGATCATGCCGGCGTTGTTCACCACGATGTCCAGCCGGGCCCATTGCGCCAGGGCGGCCGACACAAGCCCGGCCGCCACGTCGGCATCGGTGAGATCGCCGACGACTCCCACCGCGTCGAAACCAGCGCCGCGCAGCTCGCTGACCCTGTCCTGGATGCGGGCTGTGGTGGCGCTAATCAGCACGGCGGCACCGAGTTCGGCCAGCAGCCTGGCGGCGGCGAAGCCGATACCGTCGGGAGCGCCCGCCCCGGTGACCAGCGCCACCCGGCCGGACAGGTCAAACGCCGCTGGGATGGGCATTGTCCGATCCTAGTGGGGCTGGATACCCGGCCCGTGGCAAGACTGCAGCGTGACCGGGCTGTGGCCGGCCGGTGGGCCGCAAGATAGCCTTCGGGCCTATGGTGCAGCGCCCTGACCCCTTGGAGAGCAGGCCACCTGCCTTCGGCGAGGTTGCAGCCAGGCAGATCCTGAGCGAAGGCTTCGGTGTCGAATCGTCGTCCCTCAGGCTCCTCGCGGGCGAGCGGGACCAGAACTTCCGGGTAGACACGCCCGGCGGACAGCGCTTCTTGTTCAAGATCTCTAATCCGGCGGATGACGCGCCCATCCTGGCTATGCAGGCCGCCGCTCTGCGCCATATCGAGCGGGTGGATCCGGGTCTGCCGGTGATGCGTGCCCTCCCGGCCGCAGCGGGACAACCCTGGATCGACGTGCCAGGGCCCGATGGCCGGACCTACCCAGCCCGGCTGTTCACCTTCCTGCCTGGGCAGGTGATCGCGAATACCGCGCTCACCACCGAGGCGAGCTGGTCCCATGGGCAGACCACGGCCCGTCTGGGGCGGGCGCTGCGTGGCTTCTTCCACCCCGCGGCCGACTACGAGATCTTGTGGGATATCACCCGCCTGCCCGAGCTCCGGCCGCTGCTCAGCCATATCTCTGACGGCCCGCGCCGGGCTCAGCTGGAACGGATCCTGGACCGGTTCGAGGCCCGGGTCACGCCGGCCCTGCCCGGGCTCCGGGCCCAGGTGATCCACGGCGACCTGAGCCTGGACAACGTCCTGTTCGGCGACGACCTTCAGGTCAGCGGGATCGTGGACTTTGGCGACATGACGCATGCGCCGCTGGTCTGCGATCTCGCCGTCGCCATCGCCGATGTGCTGCACGGCCGTGACAATGCCATCGAGGCGGCCGACGCGATAATCGGCGGCTATGTCTCGGTCACACCGCTCGAAGACGAAGAAGCCGGGCTGCTCGCGGATCTGGTGGCGGCCAGGCTTGCCACGGAGGTCACCGTCACCGCCTGGCGGCTCGGGCTCTACCCGGACAACGCCGCGTACGCCGCGAGTGGCGAGCCCGGGGCCCGCGCCTTCCTCGACGCCATCGAGACGATGGGGGTAGACGCTGTCGCGCGGCGGTTCCGCGAGGCTTGCCGCCAGCTCCCCTACCAACGCTCTGCCACCAGTGCCCTGCTCGAGCGCCGCCGCCGGGTGCTGCCCCGATCGCCGCTGTTCTACTCCAGCCCGGTGCACCTCGTCCGCGGTGAGGGTGTCTGGCTGTTCGACCCCGACGACCGCCGGTACCTCGACTGCTACAACAACGTGCCCGTGGTCGGGCACAGCCACCCACGGGTCGTGCACGCGGTGACCGAGCAGCAGCGGCTGCTCGCGACCCACAGCCGTTATCTGCACGAGGCGATTGTCGAGCTCGCCGAACGGCTGCAGGCCACCCTGCCGCCCGAGCTGGACGCCGTCATGGTGGTGAACTCCGGCAGCGAGGCCAACGACCTCGCCTGGCGGATCGCCCGCGCGGCCACTGGGCGGGCCGGCGCGGTCGTGACCGCCTACGCCTACCACGGGTTGACCGAAGCCACCCACGCCCTGTCCCCCGAGGAGTGGGCCACGGGCGAACAGCCTGCCCACGTCGCCACGATCCCCGCACCTGACGGGTACCGCGGCCGGTACCGCCGGGAAGACGACGGATGGGTGCAGCGGTACGCCGCCCACATCGATGACGCCGCCCGGGCGCTCGGCGACCGCGGCTTCGCCGCCATCTACCTCGATCCGGGCTTCACCGCGGACGGCATCCTGTCGCCCCCGCCCAGCTATCTGCGGGAAGCAGCCCGGCGGGCGCAGCTGCTTGGCGGGCTCGTGGTAGCCGACGAAGTGCAAGCCGGTCACGGCCGGTCCGGGACGCACCTGTGGAGCTTCCAGGCCGCCGGGATCACGCCTGACATGGTGGTGATGGGCAAGCCGATGGGCAACGGCTTCCCGGTCGCCGCGCTGGTAGTCAAGTCCCAGCTGCTCGAAGCCATCCCCGAGGAAGTCGAGCTGTTCAGCACCTTCGGCGGTAACCCGGTAGCTTGTGCGGCCGCGCTCGCGGTCCTGGCCGTCATCGACGATGAAAACCTGGTGGCCAGCGCCGGGAAAGTCGGCTCCTACCTCCGGCGGGGCCTGCTAACACTCGCGGACCGCCATCCCCTGATCGGGGACGTCCGGGGCGAAGGCCTGCTGCTCGGCGTCGAACTGATCGATGAGACGCACGGGCCAGCGGCCGGGGACGCCCACAAGGTGACCGAGGCGATGCGTGAGCGGGGCATACTGCTCAGCGCAACTGGCCCAGCCGGGAACGTGCTCAAGATCCGGCCACCCCTGGTCTTCCAGCACGAACACGCCGACTTCCTCCTCCAGGCCCTCGATGAGGTTCTCGCGTCCTCATGACGCCTGGCAGCTAGCTGGGCAGCCCGTGCAGGAAGTCCAGGATCTCGGCGTTCACCGCGCCGGGGTGGGTGACATTGGCTGCGTGGGGAGCCCCGCCGATCACGGCGAACGTGGCCGGGCCGGGCAGCCCGTTGCGCATCTCCTCGGCTCTGGCCAGCGGGATCGCGGCGTCCTCGCCGCCATGGACGATCAGGGCCGGGCAGCCGACGCCGCCGAGCCTGCCGGTGATGTCGTCGCGGTCCATCAGGGCCCGGAACGGCCAGGTGAGCTGGCCGAGGTTGCCCGGGGCCCACGCAGCGTACTGCCCGGCCCACTTGGCGTACCAGCCGTCCCACTGGCCGGGGCCCAGGATGATGGCGGCGACGATCTCCTGCACCGGATCCGGCCCCTCGTCCAGCCAGGTCTGGTGCAGCTGCTCATATCCCGGGCGGTTGGCCTCCGCCTCGGTGCCGGCCTGGCTGTCGATCAGGATCAGGCCCCGCACCCGCTGCGGCGCCAGCAGCGCGGCGCGCAGGCTGAGGAAGCCGCCCTGGGACATGCCGCCTAGGACGGCCCGCTCGATGCCAAGGTGGCCGAGCAGCGCCAGCACGTCCCTGGCCGAGTCCCAGTAGCTGAACGGGCCGGGCGCCGGAGTATCGCCGTGGCCGCGCTGGTCCCACGTGATCACCCGGTACTCCGGCGTCAGCGCGGCGACCTGGGCGCGAACATCGACGCGTCCATCAGGAATCCGTGACTCAGCACGACAGCCGGCCCGTCGCCGCCGGAGTCGGCGTAGCTGATCTGAATCCCGTTGACCGCTGCTGTGGGCATGTGCCGGACGCTATCGCACCGCTGCTCCACCCTCCTAAGGAGTCCGGCTCTGCTCGGGGACTGATGCCTCGTGGGCGCGGGCGGCGGTGACGATGAGGTCGATGACCGTGTCCAGGCGCATCGCGGTGGAGTCGATCACCAGGTGGTACAGGGCAGGGTCGGCCGGGTCGCACCGGTACAGCCGGCGGACGTAGGCGGTGCGGGCCTTGTCGGCCGCGCGCAGGCGCGTCCGGGCCTCTTCCTCAGTGATGCCTTCGATCGCGGCGCCCTGGACGACCCGGCGCTCGGCCGGGCCGTCGAGGCGGACGTGGTAGCCGCGGTCCTTGCCGAGCACGACAGCTGCCGCCCGGCCCAGGATCACGCCACCGCCGCCGGCCAGCAGCCGCTGGATCCCGGCCTCGCCCTGGCCGCGCAGGTTCTCGTCCTGGTGGTGGGTGGATGGCGGCGACTGGGTGGGCCCGGCCGGCATCGCCTGGGTGAGATGGGCCAGCAGCCGGTGCACCGGGGTGGCCTTGACCTCCTCCGCCGACAGCTGCTCATCGCACGGCCCGGGCTCGGCGACGTGGCCCTCGGACGTGGTAACCCGCTGCAGGAAGGACAGACCGAGCCGGCTGGCCACGGCCGGGGCGACCACGCTGCCGCCGGCGCCGTAGGCCGCCGACACGGTGATCAGCCGTACCGCGGGCCCGGGCGGGGTGGGGCTGTCAGACTGCTCGGGGATCACGGGCACTCATCTCCTCGCTGGGTTGCGCGGCGGACGGGCCTGGCCGGCCGACGGGCGGCCTGGCCGGCGGCTGGCGTCAGGGTGCCGGAGGGCAGCACCAGCCCACACACGACCGCGGAACCGGCCAGGATCGCGGCCGAGACCCAGAACCCGACGACGTAGCTGTGCACCGCCGCTTGGGCCAGGGCCAGCGGGCTGTGGCCGTGGACCAGCACATAGCTGGTCAGGGCGCTGGCGGCGAGGGTGTTCAGCAGCGCGGTGCCGATGGAGCCGCCGACCTGCTGGTTGGTGTTGACCAGGGCCGAGGCCACGCCCGCGTCCGCGGCGCCGGTGCCGTAGGTCGCGGTGTTCAGCGCACAGCCGAACACCAGGCCCAGGCCGACCCCGACCAGCAGCACGGCGGGCAGGATCCAGTCCAGGTAGCTGGTACGCAGGCTCAGCTGCGCGGCCAGCAGGCTCAGGCCGCCCGCCCCGATGAGCAGGCCGGCCGTGACCAGGGGCCGGGGCCCGGTCCGCGGCATCAGCAGCCCGCTGGAGATGGTGGACGCCGCTATGATCGCAGCGACCATGGGCAGGAAGGCCAGGCCGGACCTGACCGGCGAGTAGGCCAGGGTCAGCTGCAGGTAGTAGGTCAGGAACAGGAAGATCCCGAACACGCCGATGGAGGACAGCCCGATAGCCAGGTACGCGCCGCCGCGGAACCGGTTCACGACGATCCACAGCGGCAGCAGTGGATGCGCGACCCGCTGCTCGGCCAGCACGAACGCGGCCAGCAGGACCACCCCGGCCGCCAGCAACGCGAGGGTCACCGGCGCGCCCCAGCCCTTGGTGTCGGCTTCGGACAGCCCATAGACCAGCGCGACCAGCCCGGCCACCACCAGGACCGTTCCCGGCCAGTCAATGCGCACGCTGGGATCACGGGGCTGCGGGACCAGCAGCCGCACCGCGCCCGCGACCGCGATCACGGCCAGGACGACGTTGACGTACAGGCACCACCGCCAGGACAGGTACTCGGTCAGCAACCCGCCCAGCAGCAGCCCCACCGCCCCGCCCGCCCCGGCGATCGCACCGTAAACGCCGAACGCCCGGCCGCGCTCGGCCGGGTCGGTGAACGTCACGGTCAGCGTGGACAGCGCGGCCGGGGCCAGCATCGCGCCGAACGCCCCCTGTGCGCCGCGGCCGATCACCAGCACCCCGAAGCTGGTCGCCGCGCCGCCCAGCGCCGACGCTGCGGCGAAGCCCACCAAGCCGATGATCAGCATCCGCCGCCGGCCGACCAGATCGGACAGCCGGCCGCCGAGCAGCAGCAGACTGCCAAAGGCCAGCGCATACGCCGTCACCACCCACTGCCGGTCGGCGTTGGAGAATCCCAGCGCGCGCTGGGCCGAGGGCAGCGCGATGGTCACGATCGTGGCGTCCAGCACCACCATCAGCTGCGCCAGCCCGACCACGCCGAGAATCCACCAGCGCTGGGCCGGTCGCGCAGCCACCCCGGACGGCGGGGCCTCCCCGTCCAGCGGCGCCAGGGCCGGCTGGCCGTCGTCCGGCATCTGGTTCTGGGCCATGGGGCCGCCTCCTGGTGCTGCGCGCGGATCGTGCTGGCTCGGCGGTTTCCAGGTGTGCTAGCTGGCTGATCGAGTACACACGAAGCTACTGGTCGTCAAGGTGAGCGAGCCGTCACCTGGTTCCGGTGATTTTGCGGGCCCACTACCGTCACGAAGCTGAGGATGCCCGGTTCCTGCCCGGTTCGACCATGCTCTGCCCGTCAAGTGCCGCGCGCTGACTAGCGGTAGCCCTGGTCGCCTGCGGGACGGCCGGCGTCCTGCACCTCGGTGACGTAGCGCCAGCAGTCCGGCTGGGTGCCATCGGTATCGGTGAACCCGTAGACCGGCGCGAGCTGGCCGCTGGACAGCGCCTGCCCGGACCAGCGGGCCACGTCCGGGTCGGCGGCCAGCGCGGCCACCGCGCGGGCCACGAACGTAGGCGACTCCGAGATGCAGAAGTGCGGTTCCCGCGCGGTCGCGTCCCGCCAGTTCTCCTCGGTCACCCCCATGTGTTCCAGCATCATCTCCGACCGCAGCCACCCGGGGGTGACCGCCACCACGGTGGCCCCATACAGGCGCAGCTCGTGATCGAAGGCCACGGTCAGCCGCTGCACGGCGGCCTTCACCAGGTCGTAGTAGATGCCGACGTCGTGCCGGTAGGTGCTGTTGTACTCGGCCGTGCCGTCGGTCATCTCCACCACCAGGCCGCCCGGGTTCCTGATCAGCAGTGGCAGCATCTCGTGCGCGGTGATCAGGTGCGTGTCGATGCCCATCCGCAGCATGCGCAGCCCGCCGGGCAGGTCGTGTTCCCACACCGTGGTGCCGAACTGGGCGTACCGGTCGCCGCCGAAGATGTCGTTGACCAGGATGTCCAGCCGGCCACGCTCGGCGCCGATCCGGGCGGCCAGGTCCCGGACCTGATCCGGGTCGAGATGATCGACGCGCAGCGCCACCCCATCTCCGCCGGCCGCGGCGATCAGCTCGCCGGTCTCCTCGATGGTCTCCGGCCGGCCGATCTCCGATGGGCCGAGCGCCCGGCTGCTCCGGCCGGTCGCGTACACCGTCGCGCCGGCCCGGCCCAGTTCCACCGCGATGGCCCGCCCCGCACCCCGGGTCGCCCCGGTGACCAGCGCGACCTTCCCGAGCAGCGGCGCCGCCGCCTCGTCTGCCGCCATGCCGGCATCCTCGCACCGGGCACCGACGGTCCCGGATGGCATGCTGAGGCGATGAGCGGCAATGTCGGCACCGGCCCCGGCGACATCACCCCGGACGGCTGCGCGGTGGACTTCTACGCGCTGCTGCCCGCGTTCGGCGAGCCGGACATCGTGCACGCGGCGCTGCCGGACGGTGCCTCGATCCTGGAACTCGGCTGCGGAACCGGCCGGATCCTGCGGCCGCTGGCCGGGCTCGGCCACCCGGTGCTCGGGGTGGATGAATCCCCGGCCATGCTGGCCCGTATCCCTGACCTGCCGACCGTCTGCTCGCCGATCGAGACGCTGCGGCTGGACCAGACGTTCGGCGCGGTGCTGCTGGCCAGCCTGGCCGCGGCCGGGCTGCGCTACGGCCGGGCGCTCACGCCGGACCAGGCCTGGTTCACCGCACACCCCCATGCCTTCTTAACGCCAGTGCCCGCCCAGTGTCACCGGGCCGGCTGGATGCCGGCCAGCGCCATGTCCACCACGTCGCGCACGAAGCGGTCGTTGAGCGGTGCGTGGCCGTGCAGCAGGCGGTGGTAAAGCGGGCCGTAGACCATGTCGATGGCCACCTCGACCTTGGTGTCCGCGGGGATCTCGCCGCGCTCGATGGCCCGGCGGAAGATGGCCCGGGTCTGGTCACGGCGAGGTTCGACGACCCGCTGCCGGTACTCGGCGGCAAACGTGGGGTCAGTCTGTGCTTCGGAGATCAGCGCGCCGATCACCCGCCCGTACGGCTTGCTGGTGGCCAGCCGGGCCCACGGCCGGAGCAGGGACAGCAGGTCACCGCGCAGCGTGCCGGTGTTCCGCGGGCCAGGCTGGACCGCGGCCCACTCGGTGTACAGCGCGTCCAGGGCCAGCGATTCCTTGGTCGGCCACCAGCGGTAGATGGTGGCCTTGCTGACCCCGGCCCGCTCCGCCACCGCGTCCATGCTGACCGCGGACAGGCCGCGGGCGAGCAGCAGTTCCGCGGCGGCGTCCATGATCGCCTTGCGCGCCTTCTCGCCGCGCGGCCGGCCCCGCTGCCGGGCCTCGCCGCTGGCCGATTCGATCACGGTCATCCCCACATCCTCACACCACCTCGTTGATCTCGGCCAGGTCCTGCCCGGTGAGCTCCAGGCCCGCCGCGGCCACGACCGGGTCCACCTGGTCCGGCCGCCGGAAGCCGGTGATCGCGCCGTCCACCGCCGGGTTGCGCAGCGTCCAGGCGACCGCGACCGCCCTGGGGCTGACGTCGTGCCGGTCCGCGATCGTGCGCAGCCGGGCGGCCAGCGCGAGGTGCCGGGACAGCTGCGGCTCGGTGAACCGCGGGTCGGTCTTACGCCAGTCGTCGTCCGGCATGGCGGCGATCCGCTCCCGGGTGATTCCCCCGGTCAGCAGGCCGGAACCCATCGGCGAATAGACGATCACGCCGAGCCCCGCACGCTCGGCGAACGGCAGCACCTCTGCCTCGGCCGCCCGGTCGATCAGCGAGTACGGCGGCTGCAACGTCTCCACGGGCGCGATCGACTGGATGCGGCGCAGCTGGCGGACGTCGAAATTGGACACGCCGATGTGCCGGCCCGGGCGGTTCGCCACCATCGCCGTGCTGGCCGCCGCACTCGGCGTGCAGAACAGCACCGTGCGCCATCTCGGCGCACCCGACCTGACCACGACCGTGCTGACGCTGACCCTCACCCGGCTGACCACGGACAGCGCGCTGGCCCGCGGGCCTGGCGCCCGGCCGCACCGGCGGCTCGGCTCGGTGGCGGCCATGCTGGCTGGCGCCGCGGCCGGGGCCGGCCTGCTGCAGTGGTCCCCCGACGCGGTTATCGCGCTGGCCGCCGGCCTGGTCGCCGTCGTGGGCGGCACGTTCCTGGCCGCCGCGCTGCCCGGCCGGAGCCCGGCCGCCCGGGCCGCCCCGCGGGCTGCCGCCCCGGCCCACGCCTGACCGGTCGCCGCTGACCGTTGCTAACGTGACGTCATGGCCGCGCAGCAGACGCCGGTGTATGACCGCATCGGCCAGCAGTACCGCGCCGGGCGGCACGAGGACCCCCGGATCGCGGCCGCGCTGTGGGCCGCCCTGGGTGCCGCGTCGCCGGTGCTGAACGTCGGCGCGGGCGGCGGTTCGTATGAGCCACCGGACCGGCCGGTGGTGGCAGCCGAGCCGTCGGCGGTGATGCTGGCCCAGCGCCCGCCGGGCGCCGCGCCGGCCGTGCAGGCGCTGGCCGAAGCGCTGCCGTTCGCGGCCGGCTCGTTCGGCGCCGCGATGGGCGTGCTCACCCTGCACCACTGGCGGGACCGGGCCCGGGGCCTGGCCGAGCTGCGCCGGGTGGCCGACGGGCCGGTGGTTCTGTTCGTGCGTGACCCGCACGTGGTCCCCAGCTGGTGGCTGTATCACTATTTCCCGGCCACCGCGCGGCTGGAGGCCAGCCGGGAGACCCCGCTGGACCAGCTGGCCGGGCTGCTGGGCAGCCGCCTGGAGGTCACCCCGGTACCCATCCCGGCCGACTGCACCGACGGGTTCAACGCCGCCTACTGGCGGCGGCCGCACGCTTACCTCGACCCGCGGGTCTGGCGGCCGATGTCCGCGCTGGCGCTGATCCCCGCCGCGGACCGCGACCGCGGCCTGCACCGGCTGCGCGCCGATCTGGACAGCGGCGAGTGGCGCCGCCGCTGGGGAGACCTGCTCGCCCGGGACGAACTCGATCTGGGCTACCGGGTCGTCACCGCCTGGCCGGGTCGCTGAGCCGCAGCGAGGTCTCGCCCAGGTACCGGCCGAGCTGGGTGACGCGGGGGTCGGGCCAGAACCCGGAGTGGTAGTGGATCTGCGGCGGGGTCGGGTCCGCGTCTGCGCTGACGCTGACCGGATCCCAGCACGGCTGGTCCACCTCCGGCTGGATCTGCACCGGGTCAGGCACCCCGGGGGCGGGGTTGGCGAAGATCCAGGAGCCGATGTAGTCGGTGCGCCGGACCAGGTTTTTCCACCGCAGGGCGGCCAGGCCCTGGCCGCCTTCCAGCAGCCGGGCCAGCGTCTGGCGCTGCTCCAGGCCGAAATAGGCCGGGAACGCCCGGCCGTACAGCCGCCGCACCGGGCAGGCCAGGGTGAGCAGCGCGGTCTGCCCGAGTGTGCCATCGTCGGGCAGCTGCGCCACCACGGCCGGCGCGATGACTGAGCCCTGGCTGTACCCGGTGAGCAGCACCGGCCCGGGCGGCACCGACAGGTCCGGCGAGTCGGTGCTGTCGGCGTCGCGCAGGTGCGCGGCGATCTGCTGCCAGGCCGGGTCGGCGGGATCCTCGGCCACCGTCCCGGTCAGGATGCGCACCCGGTTGACCAGTTCGGGCACGGCCCGCTCGGCGTAACACGGCGGCGCGAACGGGTGCGTGGCCCGCGGCCAGAACGTGCCGACATCCCAGATCGCGCCGATCGTCCTGCGCTTGGCCGGGTTGCTGTAGTCCTGCCGGAGCAGGCCCACCAGCAGGCCGGCCAGGAACAGCCCGATCAGGCTCTCGATCGCCGCGAAGCCGTGCAGCTGCTGGTCAACGACGGCGTGCCCGGAGGTCACCGCGGCGTAGATCTCCGCCCATCCTGTCGCCACGACCATGCCCAGCACCGCCCACAGCACCACCACGGCCGCCTGATCGACCAGCAGGCCGGTGGCCCAGGCCCGGGCGATCCGGGTCCGGGCGCCGTGGAACCCCTCCGCGTCGGCGTCACCGAAGCGGCGGCCGTAGAACCGGGCCACCGGGCTGCCGCCGTCGGCCGGCGCGGCGAACGCCGCGGCGTGCTTGAGCCAGGTGTAGCCGACCCACGCGACCCCGATGAGCAACCCGGCCACCAGCCCGATCGGCGCGGCGGCGAACGCGTAGATCGGCCACGGGACCTGCAGCGCGTTCGCGGGCGGCGGGTGGAAGGCGATCCCGCTGGGCACCGGGGTGCCCAGCACCCGGGTCGCGAGCAACGTGACCAGCGCGGTCAGCAGGCCGCCCAGCAGCACCGCGAGCAGGGCGAACAGGGCTGTCAGATGACCGCCGGCGAACGGCTGGGTGTCCGGGTCCTGGGCCGGCGCGGACCGGGCCAGCTTCCAGCCGGTCAGCGCGACCAGGATCAGCAGCACGACCTGGGCCAGCAGCAGGAACGCACAGACGTTGGTGAACCCGGGCACGGTGCGGTGGCTGATCCGGTCCTCGGCCGGCCAGTCGCTGGTGAAGAACGCCCCGGCGAACACGCCCGCCCCGCAGACCAGCATCAGCCGGGTCCACAGCGTGCCCCGGGTCGCCTCGCCGGGCGCCCCGCCGACCCGTTCCGTCCGGTCCGCCATGGTCACGTTGTGCCGGTCGGCCAGCGGCAGGCACAGGCTGACCGTGACCAGCCCGAGCACCAGTGCGGACAGCACCAGCAGGGCCAGCCCGCCGCCGCCCATGTGCGGGCCCGGGCGGGACACGATCAGCGCGGTGAAGGCCAGCGCGCCGCCCAGGTGCAGGCCGCGCTGCCGCTGCACCAGTTCCGCGCCCTTCCAGAACCGGGTCTGGGTCAGCGGCCACCGCTGGTTGACGTCGGGCCGGGCCGCGCTGGTCCGGGCTTCGTAAAGGTGCGCGGTCTTGACGCTGATCAGCCACATCAGCGCCAGCACCAGCGCGACGGCGCCCAGCGCCAGGGCCACCCGGCCGCCCGCTGGCCAGCCCGTGTACCAGGCCAGCCAGGTCCACAGATGCGCGTTCGGCGCCTGCAGCGCGGCGCTGCTGACCAGGACGGCCACGATCGCGCTGGGAACTGCAGGGTGGCCGAGAACGCAAGCAGCCGGAGCAGCGCCGCCGCCACACCGTGCCAGGCGTCCCGGTTCAGCAGCAGCGCCGGGGCGCGGCCGTCCGGCCCGCTGCCGTCCACCGCCGCAGCCCGCTCCGCCGCCAGCTCCTCGTCCAGGATCGCCTCGGCGACCTCCTCCACCAGGGTTTGTCTCGGCGACGGCCGCCTCAGCCGGCAGCGCCGGGGCGGGCCGCGTCTCCACCCCGGGCGGCACGATCGTAACCAGCGTCTCAGGTGGCCCGGTGTCGGCTGGGGCCGCGGCCCGCTGCCGCACCCGGATCACCGGTGCGACTGCTGTGGCGGCAGCGCGAAGTGGGCCACGTTGTACAGCATGAACGGGGCGAACAGCAGCCAGCAGGCGGAGGCCAGCGGCGACTCGGTCAGCCCGCCCCACGAGTAGGCCTCCAGCTTCCACGGCACGCCCGCCCCGCCGCAGCCGGCCGGTGTCCAGCGCCGGTAGAACATCGTGGTGTTATCCCCGGCCACCTGCAGCGCGGCCGGATGTTCCAGCATTACCGGGCCGGTGGACCCGGACACGCCGTGCACCCGCAACTCGGTGAAGCCCGGCGCGCCGGCCGGGAGCATGCAGTCGGCCAGGGACCCAGCGCCCGCTGCCCGGGCCGGACTGGTCAGATCCTTCGGCGCGAAGCCCCACGCGCCGCCCAAACCGAAAACAACTCTGTCTCCGGGCATAACGACCCCCAGGGCCGGCAGTCAGTCAGTTAGGCCCCAATCGTTCCCCGGTCACCAGCATCCGTCAAAGGGCTAAGACCCGGCCACCACCCGGGGCTGGTCAGCGGCCCACAGCCAGCTGCCATCGGGCTGCCGCCGGGCGATCTCGGCGGTCGCGCCGCCCCGGAACCGGGTCGAGGTCAGCGCGACATCCCCACTGCGCAGGGCCGGCTGGACCTCGCCGGTGAACTGTGGCCGGCTGGCCAGCAGCGCCTGGTACACGGCCCGGATCGCGTTCGTGCCCACGGCCAGTTCGCCGCCCACGGTGGCCAGCACCGCCCCCGGCTCGTACAGCGCGACCACCCCGGCCACGTCGCCCGCCCCGGCCCGCTGCAGAAACAGCCGCCCCAAATCCTCGGGTGCCGCAGCCCGCTCATGAACCTCCGGCATACCAGCCACCTCCATTGCCCGGCATCCGGAATTCATCCTCCGTCCGGCCTCTGACAGTCCGGCTGGCTATGTGTCCGCGCGCTGCTGGGCGAGCACCTCCGCGACTCGGCTGATCAGTGGGTACGGGACCGGCTTTCCGAGCGGGAACTTGAGCGTGCCCTTGGCCGCCAGGTAGGGCGTGAGCTCCGTGGTCAGCTCCGCGTCCTCGGTGGGTACCGGGTAGACCGAGATGTGCTTCTGCCAGCCCGCGAAGTAGACCAGGTCACGGCCGCCCAGGGTGAACGCCGCTATCCCGTAGCTGATCCGCTCGGCCGCCTCCGGCACCGCACCGTGAATGGTGCTCCGCACCTCGCGCAGGATGTCCTGCACGTCGCCGGGGAACGAGCCGATGTACTCCTCGACCGTCGCGAACTGCACCGCCATGCCCTCCCCCCTCTCGCCTTCAGCCCGGGGCTTCGCTGGCCCGCAGGCCCTGCTCCGCGTACTCGGCCAGCAGGTCGCTGACCGACAGGCCGCGCCGCTCCGCCTCGGCGGCCAGCTGCTCGGCCAGCTGCACCGGCAGCATCACGGTGCGGCGCACACAGTCGTTGTTATCCCACGCCTCGCCGGGGGTCTCAGACATGCTCGCTCCGTTCCGCCGCGATCTGCGCGGGCTCCTCCAGCGGAACATACCGGCGCAGGACACGGTCGCTCAGCAGGCCCAGGCAGCTCAGGTTGGGGAAACCAGGTCCCTGGACCAGCCCGGCCAGCACCGGCAGGTGCAGCGGCGGGTCCAGCCCGGTCACCGACAGGTCCACGCCGATCCGCCGGTCCAGCTCGGCGCCGTCCAGTGCGGCGGCCAGCCGGGCCCGCGCCTGCGGGCCGAGCAGGTCCTCGAACCAGCGGGCCCGGAAGCCGATGGCTACCACGACCAGGTCGTAGGCGACCCGCTCCCGTTCCTGGCCGTACTGGATGGTGACGACCACCTGCCGGTCTCCCGCGTCGATACGCACCGCGCGCCCGGCCAGCGTGCGGAACCCGGGTGAGGCGTTCAGCGTCGCCTCGGCCTGCTGGGAGAACACCCCCCGGTCGGTCCGGTCCAGGAACTCCCGGCGGTGCCCCTCGGCCAGCCGTGGCCAGTCGCCGGGATCGGAGAAGAGCCGGTTCTCCTCGTAGCTCTCGCCGCGCGAGTACAGCACGCCGCGGCTGGTCAGCACGTCCACTGAGGACCGCTTGTGCGCCATCTTGAGCAGGCCGATGACGACCGAGGCGGCGGTCTCCCCGCCGCCGATCACGCACACGCTCTGCGCCACCTTGGGGGCGGCCATCCGCGACCGCAGCCAGAACGTGCGCCCGTCCAGCACCCTCGGATGCTGCTCCGGCTGGCCCGGCACGGTGACCGGCGGCCCGGTGCCAGTGCATACCACCCCATCGGCCCACAGCGCATCCCCGGGCCGGAGCGCCAGCCGCCACCGCGGCCCGTCGGCTTCCAGGCCAACCACTTCGGCCGCGACGACCTCAGCGCCGACCCAGGCGGCCACCTCGCGCAGGTAGCTGCTCCACCGCCGGTGCGTCGGCCGCAGCCGCCCCCGGTCCACCCAGTCGGCGTAAGCGCCGTGCCGCATCAGGTGCTGCGCCCACGAGTAGCCGCCCATCGCCGCGGTCACCGCAGCCGACGCCGCACCCCAGCTGTCCGGGTACGGGAACCCGACGTCCTTCTCGGCCGGCGTGCCCAGCGGCAGCAGCCCGCTGGTGTAGCCCTGCCGCCCGGTCCAGTTCCCGGCGACCGGGCCCGGGTCTACCAGCACGACCCGCGGCGCGTCCAGGCCAGCCTCGGCCAGCGCCCGCGCCTTGACGGCGATCGCGATCCCCTTCGGTCCAGCGCCCAGCACGGCCAACGTCGGCATGATCGCGAGGATAACCGCCGCGTCAGCCTTGCGCGCCGGACGATCACGGGCACGATGGCAGCATGACCGATGCCGACCTGCTGGCCGAGGCGGCGGCGGAACTCTACGCCGGCGACCCGGCCGCGTTCACCGAGCGGCGCGGGGCGCTGGCTGCCGAGGCCCGGACGGCCGGCCAGGCCGCGGCGGCCAAGCAGATAACCGCGCTGCGCAAGCCCACCTACTCGGCCTGGCTGGTCAACCAGCTGGTCCGGGCCGACCCTGACGTGCCGTCCCAGCTCAGCGAGCTGGGCGGCGAGCTGCGCTCGGCCGGGGCGGCACTGGACGGGGCGCGGATCCGCGAGCTGTCCCAGCAGCGCCGCCGGCTGGTCGACGACCTGGTCCGGCAGGCGCTCCAGCTGCCCGGCGCCGGCCCGCCGTCCGCCGCGGTGCGCGAGGACCTGACCGCCACGTTCGGCGCCGCGCTGGCCGACCCGCAGGTCGCGGACCAGCTGGCGGCGGGCACCCTGGTCCGCGCCGTGCACCGGTCCGACTTCACCCCGGCCGGTCCCGGGCTGACGCTCGTTCCCCCGCTGCCCGCCGGCCGCCCATCCCCATCCAGCAGCCGAACGCCAGTACCCCCAGCTGGGCGCACCCGCACCCAGCCTCGCGGGGCTGGTCAAGCCGCTGCTGGCGCAGCAGCACCGGCCCGGGCCGGTCAGGCCGGCCGGGACCGGCCGTCCAGGGCCACGGCGACCGGCCGGGACGGGCAGCGCACGACAGCCGGGGCCGGGCGCGAGCGGCAGCGCGCGGCTGCGGCGGCCGAGCGGGACCGGCAGCGCGCCGAGCGGGAGCGGCAGCGGCAGCAGGCGGAACAGGAACGGCAGCGCGCGATCGCCGAGGCCGAGCAGGCGGTGGCCGCGGCGGCCCAGGCCGAGGCGGCCGCGGCCGCGGCCGAGCGGGACCAGCGGGCCGTGGTCCGGCACCTGGAGGACCAGCTGTCCGAGGCCAAGCAGCAGCTCACCGAGGCCCGGCGCCGGGCCCGCGAGGCCGCCGACGCGGAGCGGATGGCCCGCCGGGCGCTCGGCCGCCTGCGCGGCTGAGCAGTCCTGGCCCTAGGCCGCGCTGGCACTAGGCCGCACTGGTCCTACGCCGCGCTGCTTTCTGGAGGTGATCGGTGCCTGCGGTAGCGCATCCAGAAAGCGCCGTACGCAACTGGCCCGGCCAGCAGCGGCACCCAGTACGAGGCGAGCCGGTAGGTGAGCGTGGCCAGCACGGCCTGGCTGGAGTTGACCTGCGCCAGCACGAGCAGGCCGGTGAGGCTGGCTTCTACCACCCCGAGGCCGCCGGGCGTGATCGGGATCAGCCCGATGATGCCCGCCACCGCGTAGGCCACCAGGATCAGCGAGGGGCGCGGACGGGCCCCGGTAGCCCGCAGTGCGGCCAGCAGGCAGAGGTAGTCGAAGGCTAGGCGGCCTGCGGAAAGCAGCAGCGCCTGCCACCATTGCTCGCCGAGCACCGCCCGGATTTCGTTGCGCTGGGTAAGCAGGGTCTCATCCAGCCCGTGCAGCGGGGGGCGCTTACGCAAGACCCAGTTCCTGACGCGTTGCGCGGCCCGGCCAGCCCCGCGCAGCGGCCAGTCGTAAGCCAGGATGACCGCGCCGAATGCGGCGAAGACGACGAACCCGATCGCCCCCAGAACGGCCGCAGTGACCAGGCTGCGGCTGGTGGGCGCCCCGGCCAGGATGACGGGCAGCGCGAGGACCGGCAGGGCCAGCAGGCCGCCCACGCCCAGCAGGGAGAATGCCGCCAGGCCGCCTACGGTCGAGGTGGTATCCAGCTCGCTCTCCGCCAGCATCCGGAACTGCACCGCGGCGCCTACCGCGGCGCCGCCCGGCATGATGAGGGTGATCGCATTGCCCGCCAGCTGGGAGGTGACGACGGGAAACCATGCCCTGGTCCGCAGGGCCAGCCGCTGCAGGGCGATGGTGCAGCCAAAGTGGGCCACCTCGGCGCCGATGGCCAGGGCGAACCACCGGGGATCCAGGGTTGACAGGCGCGGCCAGGACGCGAAGACCTCGGTGATCGCGGGAAATACGAGGTAGATGGCGACCCCAGCAATGGCCACCGCCACCGCCCGCTTGACCACCGCCTGCCACGCCAGTGGGTGGCTCTTCTCGCTGTCGATTTTGACAGCGAGCGATGGCTCCGCGCTCGCCGCAGGCTGATCAGTCAAGGTCCCGGTTCTCCCCGGCGCAGGATGCTGGTGACCACAACATTGCTTCCAGCATGTACCGGCAGAATCATCCGTCGCGGGTGGGTCACTGCCGGACTGGGATTCTGACACCGGCGCTTCTCAGGCCGGGTGGATGTACCGGCGGTCGTACTTCCGCCAGTCGGTCTGCCCATCCGGCCACCGGATGTGCAGGTACCACTGGCCCCGTGCGCCCAGCCAGCCCAGGATCTGGCAGGTGCGCCAGACCCCGTCGCTGTACAGCGCGTGCGCCCGGGGCCGCCGCACCGGATGCGACCAACCACGCGGATCACCCGTGAGGGGCAGCAACGGCTCCGGCTTCGCGGACATCCTAGCAGTATTGCGAACATATTTTCGAGTTACCGCACTGGGACGGAGCGCAGCCGGGGGGCAGTTGCGGGCAGTGGCGTTAAGTAAGGAAACGGGACGGGCGGTAGGGCCGCAGCTCGTCTGGGGTGGCACCGGTGACCAGCTCAGTGGTGATGAGCACGGACAGGTGCGCGGCCAGCGTCACGCCGCTGTGCGTGACGGCCAGGTAGACGCGGCGCGGGCCGGGCAGCCAGCCGGCGATGGACTGGCCGTCGGCCGGCATCGGCCGGACGCAGACCTGGTATTCGGTGACCGCCGCCTGGTCCAGGCCGCGGCTGACCTGGCGGGCCCGGCCGAGCAGTTCGGCCGCCCAGCGACGCAGCTCGGCGTCGGGGGTGTGCAGGTCCACGGCCGCGTCCAGCGCCTCCAGGTGGACGTGCCCGCCGGTATGCGGCCGCAGGTTTATCCCGGGCGCGTGCAGCATCCGGGCCGGGCCGTCCGGGCTGGCCTGCCCGGCCCGGACCACCAGCCCGGGCGCTTCCGCACCGCGGGCCTGCCACGGGACCAGCGGGACCGGGGCGGTCCCGCCAGCCAGCCGGGCCAGCTCCGGGGTCCACCGCCCGGCGCAGCAGACCACCACGTCGGCCGGGATCTCCTGGCCTGCCGCGGTGCGCACCGCCTGGACGGCGCCGCCGTCGAACGCGAAGCCGGTGACCTGGCCGGGCGGGCCGGCCAGCACGGTGACCCCGCGGTTGACCGCGGCCTCGGCGAGCTGGCCGATCAGCGGCCCGGTGAGCAGGTAGCCCTCGGCCGGGAACCAGGCGACGCCGGGCACATCGGGGGGCAGCCGCAGCGCGGGCTCCAGCCCGGCCGCCCCGGCCGCGTCGATCATGCGGGCCGGATAGCCCCAGCTGACCAGCCGGTCCACCCGGGCGGCCAGCTGGCGGTGCCCGGCCGCCGTGGCAGCCCACTCGATGTTCCCGGCCGGCCGGTACCACGCCGCGCCGTCCAGCTGCCCGGCCAGGGTGGCCCAGGCCCGCAGCCCGGCGTGGTTGAGCTCGTGGTACCCGCACGGCGCCTTGTCGTTTGAGTTCAGCCAGGCGAAACTCCACCGGCTGGTGGCCTGGCCCGGCTGGCCCTGGTCCAGTAGGGTCACGTCCAGGCCTGCCTCGGCCAGCCGCAGCGCAACGCAGGCGCCTATCACCCCGGCCCCGATCACCGCGCACCGCCGTGCCATCCGTCCTCCGCTCAGCGCCGGCCGGGCTGACCGCATGCTTATGGCCCGAGGCTATGGTGGCAATGGTGCGATTCCAGGTGCGGCGGTGACAGCCCGCCGGTTCCGCCTCGCGGGCGGAACGACCCGGCGCGATTCCGGGGCCGCGCGGTGATACCCCGCCTTCTCTCGGACTGGTCCAGTCCCTGATATCCCAGGTGCCGTGGGTGCGTGCCCGCGGCCGGATGAAGGGGTGGTGAGCCAATGTTCACCGGGCGTATCCAGGAAATCGGCGAGATCGAGTCGGCCCCCAGCGAGCAGATCGTGCTGCGGGCGGCCAAGACCGCCGGGCGGGTGCAGGTAGGCGGGTCGCTCAACGTGGCCGGCGTGTGCGTGACGGTGGAGCACGTGGCCGGCGCCACGGTGACCGCCACGGTCAGCGCGGAGACCTGCCGCCGCACCACGTTCGACAGCTGCCAGCCGGGCCAGCGGGTCAACCTGGAGCCCGCGCTGGCCATCGGTGACCCGCTGGATGGGCACCTGGTCCAGGGGCATGTCGACGCGGTCGGCAAGATCGCCGGGACCGGTGGGCAGGGTGCGGCCCGGCGGGTCTGGATCCGGCCGCCGGCCCGGTTCCTGCCCCGGGTGGCGGCCAAAGGCTCCATCGCAGTGGACGGCGTCAGCCTGGCCGTGGCCGAACTGGTCCGGGACCGCTTCTCGGTGGTGCTGATCCCGGCCACGCTGGAGCGGACCACGCTCGGCGGCCTCGCCGCCGGTGACCGGGTGAACCTGGAATCGGACCTGGTCGCGCGGCTGGCCACGGCCCGGCCGGCGGCGGCCAGCGCGGACGTGGCGCGGGCGGTCGGGTCGCTGGGCTGGGCCGGGCACATCTCCGGCCGGGTCGGCGCCGAGAAGGCCGCCGCCCAGCTGGCCGCGGGCGGCGCCGTCATGGTCTGGGATCCGGACCGCGAGGTGGAAGGCGACGTGATCTTCGCTGGGGCGGCCATCCGGCCGCACGCGTTCACCTTCCTGCTCACCCAGGCCTGCGGGCACACCACCGTGCCGTGCGCGCCCGAGGTGCTGGACCGGCTGGAGATCCCGCCGATCCCGGGTGACGGCGACCGGCATGGCACCCGGCCACACGTGCCGGTGGACCTAGCCGCCGGGACCGGCACCGGGGTGTCCGCGGCCGAGCGGGCCGCCACCGTGCGCCGGCTGGCCAGCCCGGACGCCCAGCCCGGGGACTTCCTCCGGCCCGGGCACGTGTTCCCGCTGGGTGCCCGGCCCGGCCTGCTGGCCGAGCGGGCCGGGCACACCGAGGCCACCGTGGCGCTGTGCCGGGCGGCCGGGCTGCCCCCGGTCGGGGTCTGCTGTGAGGTGATGAACCCGGACGGCAGCATGGCGGGCCCAGCCGACCTGGAAGCCGCCGCGCTGCGCTGGGGCCTGCCCCTGGTTGACGTCGGCGACCTGCGCGCCTGGCTATAGCCGCTGCTGGCCCGGGTCACGGCTTGGCCGCGGTGACGGCCTGGAGGAACGGGTACAGGCGCTGCCACGCTACGGGCCGGAGCCCGGCCGCGGTCAGCAGGTGGCCGGCCCGCGACCTGGTGCGCGCCTTGTGCCGCCGGGCGCCGACCAGGGTGGGCAGCAGCCAGGCCGAGAACAGGTCGGCCAGCACCAGGTAGCCGCCCGGCGCCAGGACCCGGGCGCACTGGGCCAGCCCGGCCCGCTGGTCGGCCCAGTGATCGAACGAGGTGGTACTGACCACGAGGTCGAACGTGCCCGCCGGGTAGGGCAGCCGTTCCGCCGTGCCGATCTGGAAGCTCAGCCGGCCGTCGGCGGCTGCTGCCTGGCGGGCAACCTGGACCATCTCCGGGGCGGCGTCAATTCCGGTCAGTTCAGTGGCGGCCGGGCAGCGCTGCGCCAGGCGGCGCAGCAGGTAGCCGGTTCCGCAGCCGACGTCGAGGATGCGGCCGGGCGACGGCGACCGGGCCAGGGCCAGGTCCGCGCAGCGGTCGGCTATGTCGTCGTGCAGGCGGCCAAGCCAACCGTCCCCATATCTGGACGCCCGCTCGCCGAACGCCGCCACATCACGATCCCGGGTCACCGGCCTATTATCACCGTTCGGCCACCGGGCCGCCTCTGCCTCGGCCGGGCCGAGCTGACCATCGAGGTGATCAATGCCGACGAGCATTCGGCCGCGGTGCTGGAGACACCGTCCCGGGCCGCGCTGCTCATGGTCGAGCAGCTCACCCACCTGGCCGATGGCCGGCGAGTGGACCTGGATCAGCCCGCGGCCACCCCGGCCTTGAGCTAGGTCCGCCAGTGGTACCCGATCGCGAAGTTGACCGCGACCGCGTACGCGAGGTACATCAGCCAGCCGCCGGTGGCCAGGTGGAAGAAGCCCAGCGCCCGCTCCCCCAGCTTGAGGCGGATCGCGGCGAAGAAATCGCTGAAGTAGATGGCGAAAAGGCCGAGGAACAGCAGCCCGACCGGCCAGTCGCCCACCTTGAAGAACACGGTCGCGCCCATCGCGGAGATCACCATGAACGCCACGCACATGCCGGCGTTCGTCCGCGGGTCGTTGCCGCGGTACCGGTTCCAGCCAATCGCGAACCAGTGGATGCCGTATGCAGAGAAGGCCAGCGCGGCCATGTAGAGCGGCGGTGACGACGTGAAGACCTGCAGCCAGGTCAGCCCGACGAACAGGATCAGGCCGGTCACCAGCTGGCAGAACCCGGGCAACCAGATGCCCCACACTCCGGTGCCGCGGTCCACCGCTTCGTCACGCTTGGGCCAGCCGGCCAGCTCCTGCGGCCCATAGATCAGGTACCCGGTGCCCAGCCCGAAGAAGCCGAGCGCAAGTGGCGGGAACATCGAAGGGGCAAACGTCACAACCATGCCATCCACCTCATAACGAGATCCGGTCGTTCACCAAGGACGATTCCAGCGGCGTCAGCAGGTTCGCGCGGGCACAGCTGGCGATCATCAGCTGCCAGCCGGCGTGACAAACAATCGTAATACGATATGAACGGGATGTATAACGTAAATTCTGCCAATTAGATCCCGGCGGCCGGGCCCGGCCGCCGGGACCACCCGTGCCCGTCAGCTCAGCGGCCAGGTCGGGATCAGCTCCCGGTCGAAGCTGGCATTGGTGACGTGGGCAAACGCGACGTACCAGGCGGTAACGCCACAGGTGATGCCCACGTAACCACCGATGGGAAGTAGTGAGGACGTGGCCACGCCGAGTTCTGCGAGGGTCAGCAGCAGGTAGGTGGCGGTCAGCGTGATGAAGACGCACAGGACGGCCAGATTGGTGCGGAGTGCGGCGATCGTCATGTAAGCGGTGAAGATCAGCCAGCCCAGCAGGTACAGGCCCACCGCATTCCCGGCGACCGAGGGGGCCAGGTGCGGGACGATGAAGTAGACCAGGAAGAAGTAGGACAGCCAGAAGCCGCCGCCGTAGGAGCAGAACGCCACCGCCACGAATGTCTCACCCCGGCGGAACGCCCACAGGCCGGCCAGCAGTTGCACCAGGCCGCCGTAGAAGATGGCCAGCCCCAGCACCATGGGTGTGGCCGCGGTGCCGCCGAAGAAGCCGGCGTTGATGCAGGACAGGATGAACGTGGTCATGGCAAAGCCGGCGATCCCGACGGGGACCGGGTCAGCGATGCCGGGCATCCGGGCAGGCGTCTGGCCATCCGCCGGCGCCCCGGTTCTGAGATGCTCCGAAACACTGCCTGAAGACATCAGACGCTCCTTCCACGAGACTTCAGGTCATTTGTATCGTAACACGATATGAAATTGGATCACGAATCTATCGTGCCACGATAGATAGACTTCTTATGTGCCGGTGGGCCGATGACCGTTGGTGAGCTCGTCCAGCACGGCTGCGAGCTTGTACAACTCGGCCAGATGAGCCTCGGTGAGCTGGGTCACCAGGCGGTCGCCCTTGCCGGTCAGGGCCACCCGTACGACCCTGGCGTCGTCCGGGTCGGTGCGGCGGTGAACCAGGCCGGCCGCCTCGGCCCGGTCCACCAGTTCCACCACGCTGTGGTGGCGCAACAGCAGGTAATCGGCCAGCTCGACCACGGCGGGCGGGAGGGTGCCGGGGTGCCCCTTGATGGCCACCAGGAGCTGGTGCTGGGCGTGGGTAAGACCTTCCGCGCGCGCCTGCCGCTCGCTCCAGTGCTGGAAGCGGCGCAAGCTCACCCGGAAATCCAGCAGATGCTCGAAGTCCTGGCGGGTTGGCCTGGACGCGCTCACCCGGGCCGACTCCGGCATTACTGCACCCCTGTTCGTAATGCGGGAAACCCCGCCGCCTAGCGCACACCCGTGCTGAGCCCGGGCGGCGTGACCAGGCCGGCCCTGCCCGCGGCCGTCTGACCCGCGCACACCACAGGCCACGACGTCGTGCAGCGGCCGCGCCGGATGGTGCTGCGGTTGAGCACAAGCGCGACCGTGATCAGGGCGATCGCCACGGCCAGCCACACCAGCAGGAAGGTCCGCTGGCGCCCCAGGCGCCGCACCAGCACCCGGCGCGTCCGCTGGCCGATGCGCTCGGCGGCCAGCCGCCCGGCTGGCCCGATCCGCTCCCGGGCTGGCATCTCCTCTCCCGACTCCAGCCGGGTAAACGTTGCCAGCAGCTTGGCCAGTTCCGGCGCCGCGCCGGCCAGCCCATCTTCGATGGCGTCCAGTGCCGACTGCTCCTGTGCGCTGAGGCTCATCGCCGCCACCTCCATCCGTGCCCGGGCGCATCCCGCTCGCCGCGATTTCCCTCGCTCTCAGTGCGGGTCACGCTAGGCGTAATTATATCGTAGTACGATATAGCTGACCAGCCAGGGGCCACTGAATTGCTGATGTCCAGCACGGTCATCCAATTGCCGTACTGCCGGAACAACGCCTAGCCAGCTGACCCCCAGCGCGCATTCCGGCAGCACCAGCACGGTGCCGGGGCCGACGGCGCCGATCGCGTCCAGGACCGTGCCGACGTTGCGCCGGACCGACCAGCACACCGGAACCTGAGCCACCGCCACCGGTACCCGCATGACGCCAGTATCCCGGCGATAGGTTGAGAGTTGTGACGGAGGAAACCAGGGTGGAAAGCTCAGTGCCGCCGGTCACCATCACCGGCCTGGACCATCTCGTGCTGACCGTGGCCGACCTGGACCAGACGATTGCGTTCTACCAGCGGGTGCTGGGCATGCAGCCGGTCACGTTCGGCCAGGGCCGCCGTGCGCTGGCATTCGGCCCCAGCAAGATCAACCTGCATCAGGCTGGCCACGAGTTCGCCCCGCATGCCGCCCGCCCCGCCCCCGGGACCGCCGACCTGTGCCTGGTCACCAGCACATCGCTGGACGACGTGGTGGTCCACCTGGCCGCCACCGGGGTCACGATCGAGGAGGGCCCGGTGCTCCGGACTGGCGCGCGGGGCCCGATGACCAGCGTCTACATCCGCGACCCGGACCAGAACCTGATCGAGATCGCCAGCTACCCGCGCTAGCGCAGCTTTCGGATCAGGCGGATCAGGGCTTTGTACACCTCCACGGCCTCACGCAGGCCGAGGATCCGGAGCAGCCAGCGAAACAGCGATCGCATACCGTCCATGGTGGCCCGCGCGGACCGGGCGCGCCATGGACTCTGCACCCGTATCTGGTGGGGAGCCAGCCCTACCGTAGGGTGAAGATCACATGGCAGCCATGACGGCGTGGCTAACCGGGTGGACGGGCGAGCAGGTACGGCATGCCGCCACCATCCTGCGCCAGAGTGGCAACCCCGGTAGCCCGGGTCTACGAGAGCATCGGCGCCGACTTCTTCCTGGCCATCTCCCCCGGCTGGCTTAACCTTGGCCTGTGGCAGGGCCCAGGCACCGAAGACGAAGCCGAGACGGCCTGCCGCCGCCTGGTCCAGACGGTGGCCGACCCACTGCCCACCGGCGGCGTGATCCTGGACGCCGGGAACGGGCTCGGCACCCAGGACCCGGTGATCGCCGGGCAGGTCCGGCCGGCCCGGCTGCCGGCGGTGAACATCACCGAGTGGCAGCTGGCCGCGGGCCGGGACCGGCTGCGCCCGCCGCCCCGGTGGCCGGGGACGCTGGCTGGCCTGACCCAGCTACGGGTGTTCGGCATGCGGGCCAGCGCGGCCATGACGGCCGCGCAGATCGCCGCCACGGCCCGGGCCGCGGGGCTGGTGGATGTCCAGGTCAGGCTGTGCGGTGCGGAAGTGATCGCCCCGGCGGTGCAGCTCACCGCGGCCCGGCTGGCCTGCCCGACCAGCGCGCCCGCCGGCCAGCACGTGGCCGCCCAGTTGCTGCTCCGCCAGGTGGACCTGCTCTACCGCCGCCACATCATCGACTACCTCTTGCTGCGCGCCGTCCGCCGATAACGGCCACCCCGGTGGCGGCGGCAACGGCCAGGCCGGCGGCGGCCGCCGCGAGCACGGCGGCCGAGCGCGGCCGCGGTTCCCAGCAATCCGCGTCAGCGGCCGGGCCCCCCTCCGCGGCGAACTGCAACACCTGGGCCAGATGCACCGGGCGGCGGGTGGTGGCCTGCGCGATCTGCTCCCGGCAGCTGAACCCGTCCGCGATGATCAGCGTGCTGGGCGCGGCCGCACGGACGGCAGGCAGGATCACCCGCTCGCCGCAGTCCTGTGCGACGCGGTACCGTTCGCCGCTTTCGTAGCCAAAGCTGCCCGCCATCCCGCAGCACCCGGAGTCAGGCACCTCGACGTCGAGCCCCATGCCTTCGAGCAGCTTCCGCTCCTGGTCGTAGCCGAGCACCGCGCCCTGGTGGCAGTGCACCTGGACCAGGGCTTTGGCGTCCAGCCGGGGCGGCTGGTAGCCGGCCTTGGTGAGGAAGTCGGCCAGCGTGACGCTCTGCCCGGCCAGCCGCCGCGCGTCCAGATCCTGGGGGTACAAATTCACCAGCTCGTCACGGAACGCGGCCAGGCAGCTGGGCTCCAGCCCGATGATCGGCACGCCCGCGCGGGCTGGCTCACGTAGCTGGTCCACGGCACGCCCCAGCCACCGGCGGGCGGTCGGCAGCATGCCGTAGTCGAACAGCGGCCGTCCGCAGCAGATCTGCCGGCCGGGATCCGCACCCGGTACCCGGCCGATTCCAGCACCGAGGTGGCGGCGATGCCCACCTCCGGGGTGAAGTAGTTGGTGAACGTGTCCGGCCACAGCACGACCTCCGGCCCCGAGCCCGGCCCGGAATGACCGGCGAACCAGTCGCGGAACGTGCGGGCCGGGAACTCGGGGGCGGTGCGATCACCCGCCACGCCTGGCCGCGAACTTGGCCGCCCGGGCGGTCAGCGGCGCGCTCAGCAGGCTGTTGGCCAGCCCTGGGGCGCGGGCGGCCAGCCGGGCCCACACCGGGATGAGCCCCAGGGCATACGCCTGCCGGGGGCGCAACCGGCCCTGGTAGTAATGCGCGAGGAACTCAGCCTTGTAGCTGGCCATGTTGACCGAGACCGGGCAGTCTCCCTTGCAGCCCTTGCAGGCCAGGCACAGATCCAGCGCTTCCTTCACGTCCGGGTCACGCCAGCCCCGGTCGGCCAGGGTGCCGCTCATCATCTCGAACAGCAGCCGGGCCCGACCGCGGGTGGAGTGCTTTTCTTCCCTGGTGACCATGAAGCTGGGGCACATCGTGCCGCCCTCGGTGCGGCGGCACAGCCCAATGCCGAAGCAGCGGTTCGCCGCATCGGCGAAGCCTTTCTCGTCCTCCGGGAACGAGAAGAACGTCTCGACCTCGCGGGGCTGGTAGTCGCTTCCCCAGGCCAGGTTCTGGGTGGGGTGGTACGGCGCGACCACCTTGCCCGGATTCATCCGGCCGTCCGGGTCGAAGATCGCTTTGAACTCGGCAAAGCCACGGACCAGGTCCGGCCCGTACATCTTGACTAGCTGGTTGGCCCGCAGCTGCCCGTCGCCATGTTCGCCGGACAGCGATCCGCCGTAGGAGGCCACCAGGTCGCCCGCCTCGTCCAGGAAGCGGCGGAAATTCTCGATACCGGGTGCGGTCTGCAGGTCGAGGTCGAGCCGGTTGTGCATGCAGCCCTGCCCGAAGTGCCCGAACAGCACGGTGTGGTAGCCGTGCTTGCTGACCAGCGCGCAGTAGTCGCGGATGTAGTCACCCAGCCGGCCCGGCGGCACCCCGGCGTCCTCCCACCCGGCCAGCCCGGAATGCTCGCCGGGGATGCGGGTGTACTCGATGGTGCTGCGGCGCACCTCCCATACCTCGCTCTGGCTCCGCGCGTCCTCGAACAGCTTGGGGTTGCCCGGCCCGGCGTGTGAGCGAGCCGCCTTGACCAGCTCGTTGGCCTGTTCCTGGGCCTGCGCCCCGTACTCAGCGAGCAGCCACGCGCCGCCCTCGGGCAGCTCATCCATTCCTGGGATGTGCTCATCGTGCTTGGCCAGGTTGTCCAGCACGCCCGCGTCGAAACACTCCAGCCCGATCAAGCCCTCGGTGCCAAGCAGGCCGGGCACGTGGTCCGCGGCGGTGGCCGCGTCCGGGTAGCCAATCACCAGCAATGCGTGGTGCGGCGGGTCAGGCAGCAGCCGGACCGTCGCCTCCAGGACGAGCACACAGGTGGACTCGCTGCCGACCAGGGCCTTGGCCACGTCGAAGCCCTTCTCGGGCAGCAGATCGACGAGGTTGTAGCCGGATACCCGCCGTGGCACCTCTGGATAGCGCTCCCGGATCAACGGCTCGTAGCGGTCGGCCAGGTCGCGCAGTCCGCGGTAGATCTCGGCTTGTCGGCCGCCACCGCGCAGGATCTGCTCATACTCCGCGTCGGTGGCCGGGCCGACCCGCATCCGGGTGCCGTCGTAGCTGATCACGTCCAGTTCGATGACGTTGTCCACGGTCTTGCCGCCCATCACCGAGTGCGTCCCGCACGAGTTGTTGCCGATCATGCCGCCGAGGGTGCACCGGTTATGCGTCGCGGGGTCCACCGCGAAGGTCAGGCCGTGCGCGGCGGCCGCGCCGCGCAGCTGGTCGCAGATGACGCCCGGCTGGACCCTGGCGGTCCGGCCGACCGGGTCCAGGCTGACGATCCGGTTCATGTACTTGGAGAAGTCGAAGACCACGGCCTCGTTCACGCTCTGGCCGGCCAAGCCGGTACCGCAGCCGCGGGCCAGCACGGGCACGCCGCGCTCGCGGCACACCGCGAGCGCGGCCGCCACGTCATCCGCGTGCCGCGGGATCACCACCCCGATCGGGACCTGGCGATAGATGGACGCGTCGTTCGCGTAGACGGCTTGCGAGCCACGGTCGAAGCGCACCTCGCCCTCTACCGCCCGGCCGAGGTCCCGGGCCAGCCGTCCGCGGTCTGGAACGTGACGTGCCTGGTGCCGCACCGGCGCTGTCTGGCTCATCGCTGGCCGTTCCCATCCGTGCGGTCCCGGAGCTTGCCGACCAGCCCGGCCGCGGCCCGGCCGACCGGGCCCGGGATGACATGGCCAGGACTGGCCTCGAACGTGGACTCGTCCAGCATGTCCTTGACCATCTGCATGGCGATCCGGTTGCGGTTCGGGGTGCCCGCCCGCAGCGCCTGCACCATGGCGGCGACCTGGTCCTTCTTGACCTTCGCCGGCATCGGTGGCTCATGCTCGTCGACCAGGCACTCGATGATGACCGGGCCGTCCCAGGAGAACGCTTCGCGCATCTGCTCCGCGCAGGCCCGGGGGTCCTCGATGTGCATGCCCCGGGCACCGGCCGCCTCGGCGAACTTGACGAAATCGAGCGGGGCGAAGTTGACGCCGTACTCGGGGTTGCCCAGGAACACCATCTGCTCCCACTTGATCAGCCCCAGCGTGTTGTTCTTTACCACGATGATCTTGATGGGCAGCTTGTGCTGCACAGCGGTGAGGAAGTCGCCGAGCTGCATGGTCAGCGACCCGTCGCCGGTGAACACGACGACCTGCCGTCCCGGGAAGGCGGCAGCGGCGCCGATCGCGTACGGCAGCCCGGCGGCCATCGAGCAGTTCGTGCCGGAAAACGAGAACTGCTGGCCCGCCCGGACCTTGATCTGTCGGGCGGCCCAAGTGGTCACGGTCCCAGAATCACCGCAGATGATGGCGTCGGGGGCCAGCACGTCGTTCAGCGCCCAGGCCGGCACTTGTGGCTTCATCGGCACGTCGGTGCTGGTGCCACGTTCGGTCATCAGCGCCCACCAGTCCCGCATCCCGTCCTGGGCCTGCCCCAGGAACGCGCGGTCCTCGTTGCGGTCCAGCAGTGGCAGCAGCTCGCCCAGGGTGGCCCGTGCGTCGCCGACCAGCGGCACGTCAACCGGGTAACGCAGCCCGATCCGCTCCGGCTTGTCATCGATCTGCACGCACACGGCCTGCCCCGGCGATGGGTAGTACTCGATGTAGGGCATGGTCGAGCCGACGATGAGCAGCGCATCACACTGCTCGAGCGCGTCCTCCGACGGGCGGCTGCCGACCAGGGCGATCGGCCCCGTGGTGAACGGCGAGTCGTCCGGGATGCAGTCCTTGCCCAGCTGCGCCTTGATCACGGGCGCGCCGAGTTTGTCGGCGACCGCTTCCAGTTCACTACCAGCCCCCCGGGCGCCCGCGCCAGCCAGGATTGCCACCCTCGTCTTCCCTCGCAGCACGGCCGCGGCCGCCTCCAGGTCCGGCCGGGTGGGCACCCGGACCGGCGGCCGGTAGCCCGCCGAAGTGTGCCCGGGCACGTTACGCGCGAACCGGGACCCGCCGTCGGCGGGCAGGGCCTGGAAGTCGATGGGGAATGCCAGATGACTCGGGCCGCGGTGGGTCAGCGACGTCCGAACCGCGTAGTTAACCACGTTGGTGATGTGCTGCGGCCCCATGATCCGCTGGTTGTACAGGGCGACGTCGTTGAACAGGTAGTCGGTGTTGACGTCCTGCAGGTAGGACGTGCCGATCAGGTCGTGGTAGCTCATCCCGGTGATGGCCAGCAGCGGCGCCTGCTCGACTTTGGCGTCCAGCAGCCCGTTGAGCAGGTGGACCGCCCCGGGCGCAGCGGTGGAGAAACAGACGCCGAGCTTGCCGGTGAATTTGGCGTAGCCGACCGCCGCCATTGCGCCGACCTCTTCGTGCCGGACGTGGATGTAACGGATCTTGTCGTGGCGTTTGCGCAGGGCGTCCATGAAGCCGTTGATGCCATCACCGGGCAGACCGAAGATGACGTCGACCCCCCAGTCGATGAGGCGGTCCACCAGGACATCAGAAGCGGTGCGATCAGCGGGCATGGGGCTTCTCCCAACAACTCGGCGACACAGCGACAGGCATGACAGTTATGTCGTGATACGACGTAACTGTTCGACGTTGCTTGCTACCGCTCTGGCGTGCCGCTAAACCTTGGGAATCAGGACGCCCCCCGGCGGCCGGGTTAGCGGGGGTGGATGTGCTCGCTGCCCATCACCAGCGCGTCCACGAACCCACCCCGGCGGGCAGCTGATCCCGGGCGGCCAGTGCCGCGGCAGGCCCCACGGTGGACATCTCGACCAGGCACGAGCCCGGCCGGATGCCCGCTACCACCCCGTCGGGCCCGCCCAGCACACCAGCCAGCGCGGCAGGATCGGCCAGCATCGTGATCACGATCTCCGCCGCGGCCGCAGCCTCGGCAGGACTAGCGGCGGCCCGGGCGCCGTCAGCGACCAGCGGCTGCGTCCGCGCGGCCGTCCGGTTCCACACGGTCAGCTCGTGGCCGGCGGCCAGCACGCGGCCGGCCATCAGGCCGCCCATCCGGCCCAGGCCGAGGAAGGCCACCGAGGTCATGACTGCTCCAATCGGGTATGTCGCGGGGGGCACCGAGACGCGCACTGATCTGCCCGGCGGCCCGGCGCACCGCGGCCGCGATAGCAGGGACGCTCGCCGCGTCGATCCGGGAGTCGGGACCGGACACGCTGATGCTGGCCACCACCGCCCCGGTCCGGTCGAACACCGGCCCGGCCACGCAGCACAGGTGCGGCTCCAGCTCCTCCTGGTCCACCGCGTAGCCACGCTGCCGCACCTCGGCCAGCTGCGAACGCAGCACATCCGGGTCGGTGATGGTCCGGTCCGTCCTGGACTCCAGCGGGTGGCCCGGGTAGCGCGCCGCGAAGTCGGCCGGGCTCAGCCCGGCCAGCAGCGCCTTGCCGATCGAGCTGCAGTGCGCGGGCGACCGCTTGCCGACCCAGGAATGCATCCGGACCGTCTGCCAGCCGTCGACCACCTCGATGGTCACCGCGTCGGTGCCCTCCAGGATGCCCAGGTGCCCGGTCTCGCCCAGCTCCCGGACCAGCTCCCGCAGGTAGGGCAGTGCGGTCCGGCGCACATCGCCCTCGGCCGCGGCCAGCTCGCCCAGCGCCGCCAGCCGGCCGGACAGCCGGTACCGGCCCGGTTCCCGGCCGGCTCCAGGTACCCGGACACGGCCAGGGTGGCCGCCAGCCGGGATGTCGTGGAGCGGTGCAGCCCGAGTTGCTGCGCCATCTCCCCGATGCCGATTTCGGGCCGGTCGCGCTCGAACATGTCCAGGATTTCCAGGCCATGCAGCAGCGAGCCGATCAGCCCCCTCCCCGCCTCCACCGTCATGCACGTCAGCGTACGTTCCTTCCGGCATGCCGCCCCGCGCGGTATCCCATCGTCATGCCGGCGGCCAGCGTGGCGCCCGGCCCGGGGTACCCGTCCGCGGTCCAGAACGCGGCCACGTTGCCCGCCGCGTACAGCCCGGGGATGGGGCTGCCGTCGGCCCGCAGCACCTGCCCGTCGGTGTCGGTGACCGGCCCGCCCTTGGTCCCGATCGTGCCGGCCAGCACCTCGACCGCGTAGAACGGCGGCTGGTCGAGCGGGCCCAGGCTGGGATTCGGGGTCACCGAAGGGTCGCCACAGAACCGCTGGTAGGCACCCTCACCGCGGCCGAACTCCGGGTCCGCCCCGCCAGCACAGCTGGCGTTCCACCGGCGCACTGTCTCGGCCAGCGCCACCGTGCTGGCGCCGATCCGCGCGGCCAGTTCGGCCAGCGTCCGGCCGTGGCCAACCCAGTCCGGCACCGGGCCGTCGCCGGGCACCCCGGGCATCGGGTAGCGGGCCCGGTAGCCCTCGTCGAAGATCAGGTGCACCGGCCCGTCCTGCCCGTGGTTCAGCTGACGGTGCAGTGCCTTGCCGATCTCGTTGTAGGGCAGCGCCTCGCCCGCCTGCAGGCCGTACTCGCTGGCGTTGACCAGGTCGATGGCCTCGTCCAGGCTGGCCACGGTGGCCAGCGCGACGGCCGGGACGAAGATCTCCTCGGTCATGATCCGGCTGTCCGGCGGCGGGTCGCGGAGCAGCGCCGGGGCCAGCACCGGGCCGTCCCGCTCGCCGCCCACCAGCACGGTGGCACCGCGGCCGGCCGCCTGCTGGATCCAGCGCTCCGCGCGCTCCGCCTCGGCCGGCGCGATCAGCGGGCCGACCTGGACGGCCGGGTCGCGCGGGTCACCGGCGCGCAGCCCGGCCACCCGCTTGGCCAGCCGGGCGGCCAGTTCGTCGGCCACAGATTCATGCACCAGCAGCCGCTGCACGCTGGTGCACACCTGGCCGGCCTTCCGGTATCCGGCCCGGACGGCCAGCTCGGCGACCAGGTCCAGGTCGGCGTCGGCGGCCACGATCGAGGCGCTGTTCGAGCCGAGCTCCAGGTGCGTCTTGGCGATCCCGGAGTTCTGCTTGATGGCCAGGCCGACCGCGGCCGAGCCGGTGAACGTGAAGAACCGGACCCGCTGGTCGGCCACCAGCGCCGCCCCGGTGCTCTCCCCCGGCCCGCAGACCAGCTGCAGGAACCCGGGCGGCAGGCCCGCCTCGAGCAGCGCCTGGGCCAGCGCGACCGAGCACAGCGGGGTCTGCTCGGCCGGCTTGAGCACGACCGCATTGCCGGCCGCGATGCCCGGGCCGACCTTGTGCGCCGTCGTGTTCAGCGGGGCGTTGAACGGGGTGATCGCGGCGACCACGCCGACCGGCACCCGGATGGTGAACGCCAGCCGGTGCTCGCTGCCCGGGGTGGCGGCCACCGGGATCTCCTGCCCGGCGATGCGCACCGCCTCCTCGGCGGACAGCCGCAGGGTGGCCACCGCGCGGGTCAGCTCGGTGGCCGCGTCGGCCGGGGTGAATCCGGTCTCGGCCACGTACAGCCCGCGGATCTCGTCCCGCCTGGCGTCCAGCAGCCGGGCCGCCTCGGCCAGGATGGCCTGCCGCCGGGCCGGCGGTAACGGCCGTTGCGCGGCGGCCAGCGCGCCGGTCACCGCCCGGCCGACGTCGGCCGGCCCGGCCTGGGCGACGGACGCGATCTGCTGCCGGGTGTACTTGTCCAGCACCGCGAACTCGGCCCGGCCCGGCTCCCACTGCCCGTCGATGAGCAGGCCGGTGGTGCCGCGCCAGCAGCCCTGTCATCTGCGCCGTCATGTGCGCCAGCTCCCTCTTGACGGGGACATCAGGCTGCCATACTGTCCCGCATCATGCAATGGTTTGCTTAATACGCAATACCGGTGCATAGCTCGCACGTGGCTCGGCGGAAGGGGTGGCGTGAAGGGCGCGGAGATCATCACCGACTACCTCATCCGGGAGCGGGTGCCGTACGTGGTGGGGCTGTGCGGGCACGGCGATCTCGGCCTGCTGGACGCGCTGTATGACCGGCGCGCGGAGATCCGCACCCTGTCCGTGCATCATGAATCGGCGGCGGCCTTCATCGCGGACGCCTACTACCGGGTCCGGCACCAGCCGCTGGCCACGTTCACCTCGGTCGGGCCCGGCTCGGCCAACCTGCCGGTCGCGCTCGGCTCGGCGCTGATGGACTCCTCGGCGTTCCTGGCCATCACCGGGAACGTGCCGACGTCGCAGTTCAACCGGGCACCGTTCCAGGAGACCGGGCGGCACTTCCAGGCGGATAACCCGGGTGTGCTGCGGCCCTACGTCAAGCGCAGCTACCAGGCCACCCGGGCCGGGCAGCTGCCGCTGATGCTGCGCCAGGCGTTCGCGGTCATGCTCGGCGGGCGGCCCGGGCCGGTACACCTGGACGTGCCGCTCGACGTGTTCGTGGAGAGCACCGAGGAGCCGGTGCCCGACCCAGGGTTGTGGCGGCACGGCGTCTCACCGCGGTCGGCCGCCGCGGCCGTGGACGTGGCCGCGATCCTGGACCTGCTGCGCGGCGCGGCCCGGCCGCTCATTGTGGCCGGGTACGGGGTGCTGAACGCCAGGGCGTCCGCTGAGCTTGCCGCGTTCGCGACCGCGGCCGCCGTCCCGGTGGCCACCTCACCACTGGGCAAGGGGGCGTTCGATCCGCAGTCGCTGCTGCACCTGGGCGCGACCGGCCGCAACGGCAGCTACCAGGCCAACCGCGCGGCGCGCAGCGCGGACCTGATCCTCGCGTTCGGCACCCGGTTCGATGACCGGTTGACCAGTTCCTGGCTGCCCGGCTACACCTACTCGATCCCGCCGGCCCGGCTGATCCAGGTGGACGTGGACCCGGCCGAACTGGGCCGGAACTACCCGGTCACGCTCGGCGTGGCGGCCAGCCCGAAGGATGTGCTCGGCCAGTTGCGGGCCGCGCTGGACGAGCCGCCCGATACTGCGCGCTGGCTGGCCGACATCGCCGGCTGGGCCCGGGACTGGGAGCAGCACACCGCGGCCGAGCGCACCGCGGACGTCACCCCGCTGCGGCCGCAGCGGGTGCTGGCCGACCTGCGCGCGGTGCTGCCGCCGGACGGCATCCTGCTGTCCGACGTCGGCGCGCACCACAACTGGATCGTCCAGGAGTGGCTGCCCGGCGGGCCCGGCACGCTGCTGCAGAGCTGGGGCTTCGCGTCGATGTGCTTCGGCATGGCCGGGGTGCTGGGCGCCCGGCTGGCCGCCCCGGACACCCTGGCGGTGGCGGTGGTCGGCGACGGCGGGTTCCTGATGCTGCCCAGCGTGGTGGCCACCGCGGTGCAGTACGGCATCCCGGCCGTCTGGCTGGTCTGGAACAACGGCGGCTTCATCTCTATCCGGGACCAGCAGCGCGGCTACTTCGGCCCGGGCCGCGAGTTGGCCACCACGTTCCGGTACGCGGACACCGGCGCGCCGTACTCGGCCGACTTCGCCGCGCTGGCCCGGTCCATGGGTGCCCAGGGGCTGCGCGTGGAGACGGCCGGCGACCTGGGCCCCGCGCTGAAGACGGCCCTCGGCTCCGGGCTGCCCACGGTGATTGACGTGCCGGTCGCCGCCGACCCGGCCCAGCCGTCCGCGGCCACCTGGGACCTGCCCCCGCTACCCCATCCGCAGCCCAGCTTCGGCTGGCCCGACCCTTGAGGAGTTGACGATGACCCAACCGCAGGATCCAGGCCGGCCGGGCCGGCTCCGCCGGCCCGCACCGACCGCAGCCCGTGGAACTGGCTGCTGCTGGCGCTCGGCTCGGCGTTCGCCATCTTCCTCTACCCGCACTCGGTCACCGGGGTGCTCACCACCCGGAACCGGGCCGTGGTCAAGCGGACCATGGCCGGGCCGCCCATCTACAGCTTCGTGCTCGGCCTGATCGCGCTGTTCGGCGCAATGGCCATCGCCGGCCACATCGCGCCGCTGACCGGGGCGAACGGCAAGCCGAACACGAACACCGTGGTGCCCAACCTGTTCCAGACCCTGTTCCCGCACTGGTTCACCGGGCTGGCCTTCGCGATGATCGTGATCGGCGCGCTGGTGCCGGCCGCGTTCATGTCGATCGCCGCGGCCAACCTGTTCACCCGGGACATCTACAAGGAGTACCTGCGCCGGGACGCCTCGCCGCTGAACACCGACGTCGGGATCTACATCGGCTTCATCGGCGTCGTGATCAACCTGGTCGTCTGCGTCGCCGGGACGGTGCTGCTCAGGGCGCTCCGGGCCAAGGAGGGCGTGGACCAGACCGCGGCGGCCGACTACTTCACCCACGTCGCGGAGCAGCCGCAGGCCGAGCCGGTCGTCACCGCGGGAGGCCTGGCCTGACTCTCTCCGATAGCTGGGACGTCGTGGTGATCGGCGGCGGCAACGCGGGACTGGCCGCCGCCCTCACTGCGGGACGGCTCGCGGACCGGGTTCTGCTCCTGGACCGCGGGCCGGCCGCGCTACGCGGCGGCAACACCCGGCACACCCGGAACATCCGCTGCGCGCACAGCTGGTCCGATGCGTACAGCCCGGGCAGCTACCTGTTCGCCGAGCTGTGGCAGGACCTGTGCGGCGTCGGCACCGGGCCGAGCAACGAGAAGCTGGCCGAGCTGACCGTCCGGGAATCGGAGAACGTGCCGGCCTGGATGACCGGGCAGGGGGTGCGCTGGCAGCCGCCGCTGGCCGGCACGCTGCACCTGGGCCGGACCAACCGGTTCTTCCTGGGCGGCGGCAAGGCGCTGGTCAACACGTACCACCGGGCGCTGGCCCGGCTGGGCGTGACCGTGCGCTACGGGGTGACGGTGTCGGATCTGGTCCTGGACGGCGATCTGTGCACCGGGGTGCTGACGGCTGATGGGGTGGTGCACGCCCGGTCAGTAGTGTGCGCCAGCGGCGGATTCGAGGCCAATGTGCAGTGGCTGCGCCAGTACTGGGGGGACGCGGCGGACAACTACCTGATCCGCGGCTCGGCGGACAACGACGGCCGGGTGCTGGCCGCGCTGTACGCGCACGGCGCGGCCCGGGCGGGCGAGGAACGCGGCTTCCACGCGGTGGCCATCGACGCGCGGTCGCCCCGCTTCGACGGCGGCATCGCCACCCGGCTCGACTCGATCCCGTTCGGCATCGTGGTCAACCGGGACGGCCAGCGGTTCTACGACGAGGGCGAGGACCTGTGGCCGAAGCGGTACGCGATCTGGGGCCGGAATGTCGCGGGGCAGCCAGGCCAGATCGCGTACTCGCTGTGGGACGCGAAGGTGCGCGGGCTGTTCCTGCCGCCGATGTACCCGCCGGTCTCGGCCGGCTCGGTCCACGGCCTGGCGGTGGCGCTCGGCCTGAACCCGGCCGCGGTCGCCGCGACCGTCCGCTCGTTCAACGCGTCGATCCGGCCGGGTGGCCGGTTCGACCCCGGCGGCCTGGACACGTGCGCGACCGAGGGGCTCAGCCCGGCCAAGAGCCACTGGGCCCAGCCGCTCGGCACTCCCCCGTTCTACGCGGTGCCGCTGCGCCCCGGGATCACCTTCACCTACCTGGGCGTGGCGGTCACCGAGCAGGCCCGGGTGCTGCGCACCGACGGGTCGGTGCTGCGCAACATGTTCGCCGCCGGGGAGATCATGTCCGGCAACATCCTGTCCACCGGTTACCTGGCGGGTTTCGGGCTGACCATCGGGCACGTGTGGGGCCGCATCGCCGGCGCGGAGGCCGCCCGTCATGCTGGATGAGCTGTTCACCGAGGCCGAGCGGCAGCTGAACATCTGCAACTCGTGCCGGTACTGCGAGGGGTACTGCGCGGTGTTCCCGGCGCTGGAACGGCGCACCCTGCTGGACAGCGGCGACATCACCCAGCTGGCCAACCTGTGCCACGACTGCCGGGCCTGCTTCCACGCCTGCATGTACGCGCCGCCGCACGAGTTCGCGGTCAACCCGCCGCTGATCCTGTCCGCGGTGCGGCTGGCCAGCTACGACCGCTACCTGCCGCCGGTCGGGTGGCTGCGGCCGGGCTGGTCGCGCGGGTGGTCCGCCCGGGTGGCGGCCTTTGTGCTGGTCGGGGTGGCGCTGCTGGCCGTGGTCGCGGCGACCGCAGGGCTCGGTGCATTGTGGCGGCACGGCGGCCCGTACCAGGTCATCCCGTACCCGGCGCTGCTGGTGGTTGTCCTGCTGCCGACCGTGTGCAGCGTGGCGGTGCTGCTCCGCGGGTTCGCGCTGGTACTGGCGGGAGGTGCACGGCCCGCTGCGCGGCCTGGCTGACTGGCGGGCGCTGGGCAGCGCGCTGGCCGCCGCGGTCCGGCTCCGGAATATGCGCGGTGGCGGGGAGGAGTGCTATGCCGCGGGCGATGATCCGTCGCCGGCCCGGCGCCGACTTCACGGCGCGGTCGCGTGGGGTTTTGCGGCCTGTTTCGCGTCCACTGTGTCGGCCGCGTTCCTGCAGGACATGCTTGGTGTTGGTCCGCCGTACCCGGTGCTGTCCGTCCCGGTCATCCTGGGCACGGCGGGCGGGCTCAGCATGCTGGCCGGCTGCGCGGGCCTGATCGCGTTGCGGCGGCGTGGCGGACCAGCTGTGCACGGGGTGGCGGAATACGGCCTGTTGTTCGGCCTGGGCCTGCTCGCGCTGACCGGGCTGCTCACCCTGCTGCTCCGGGCCACCCCGGCGTTCGGCCTGATCCTGGTCATCCACCTGGCGACGATCGTCGTCTGCTTCGCCATCGCCCCGTACACCCGGTTCGTGCACGCCGGGTACCGCTACCTGGCCCTGGTCGCGGACGCTATCGAGCATCGCCGGGCTAGGTCTGTGGTTTAGACGCAGACTGTGGCATAGTCCCCTGCATGGCCATCTTCGAGGACCTGGAAGCCGAGCAGGACCGGCTGGACGGCATCCTGGCCGGCCTGGATGAGGCGCAGTGGAACTCGCCATCGGCCGCGGCCGGCTGGACGGTCGCCGACGTCGTGCTGCACCTGGCGCAGAGCGATGAGGCCGTGCTGGCCAGCGCGGCCGGCGCCGACCTGCGCGCCGGGCCTGCCGCCCGCGGCAGTGTGGGCGCGGGATCCGGCGCCACCGTCGACCAGATCATGAACCAGCTCGTCGTGGCCGAGCGGGCCGCACCGGCCGAGGTCTTCGCCCGCTGGCAGCAGGCCCAGGCCGCCGCTCTGGCCGCGCTGCGCGCGGCCGACCCGAAGCAGCCGCTGGCCTGGGTGGAAAACTCGATGAAGCCGGCCTCGCTGGCCACCACCCGGCTGGCCGAGTGCTGGACGCACGGCCTGGACATCACCGGCCCGCTGGGCATCGACTTCCCGGACACCGGCCGGCTGCGCAACGTGGCCTGGCTGGCGCACCGCACGCTGCCCTATGCCACAGCCGTGGCCGGGGTGGAGCCGTTCGGCCTCTTCGTCGAGCTGACTGCCCCGGACGGGACCACGACATGGCGGTTCGGCCCGGAGGATGCCGACTCGTCGATCACCGGCCCGGCCGGGGCGTTCTGCCGGGTGGCCGCGCAGCGGCTCGCGCCGCAGGGATCCGGGCTGAGTGCCGCCGGCCCACACGGCAGCACCGCGCTGCGCATAGTGCGCACCTACGCCGCCTGACCAGCCGGACTAGCGGAACTGGGTGAGGGACAGGACGTTGCCGTCCGGGTCGGCGAACCAGGCCACCTGGTCGCCACTTGGGGTGGTCCAGATGCCGTCGCCGTCCTGGTCCATGCCGTCGTAGCGGCGGAACTCGACGCCCCGGGCGGCCAGTTCGCGGACGGTGGCGGTGATGTCGGCGACCCGCCAGCCGAGCACGGTGTACCCGGCGGCCGACACCTTGGGTACCGCCGTCACCCGGAGCATGGTGCCGTGCGCGTCCAGCACGCAGGCGAAGTCGCTGCGGTCGGTCACGATGAGGCCCAGCGTCCGCTCGTAGAACGCCCGGGCCCGGTTCAGGTCGGCCGTGGCCGCGAACGCGATGACCTCGCTGGACTCCAGCATGGGTCCTAGAGTGCCCGGGTGAACGCTATGGTGCAACGAATGACGCAGGTCGCCGCCCCATAGATCCGGGCTGCTGTGACACGCCGCCAGCCCCGGGCCGCCTGGCTCAGGCTGCTGCTGGGCCTGGCGCTGGCGGCATGCTCCAGTGCCGGAACCACCGGCGGCGGCCCGGGTGGGCCGACGGCGCCGGGCGCGCGCTGGGTCAGGTTCCGGCACCTGCCGGGTGTGGTGGACCTGACCGGGCCGGCCAGTGACGGCTCGTTCACCGTGGCCGCCGCGGGCCGGCTGTTCATCCTGAGCCGGTCGGGCACGCTGCGGCCGTTCGCCCAGGGCCCAGGGGGCTACCGCACGGCGATCGGGCCGGAGCCGTATCTCACCAGGCCCGCCACGGGACAGGTGGCCGGGACCGGCTGCTCGTTTCCTGGCGGCGCCGTCTTCGCCATCCAGCCGGACCGGCCACCCGGGGTCATCATGATCGGCGCGGACGGCCGGGCCCGCCGGTTCGTGAGCCTGCCCGGCACGCTTACCCCGGATGGCATTACCGCCGACACGGTTGGGCGCTTCGGGCATGCCCTGCTGGTCACGGCGCGGAACGGAACCGGATCGACGGTGCTGGCCATCACCTGCGCAGCCGGCGTCCGCACGATCACCACGCACGCCCCGCACATGGAGGGCGGCATGTCGGTCGCGCCGGCCGCGTTCGGCCGGTACGGCGGCGACCTGATCGGGCCGGACGAGTCCACTGGCCGGGTCTATGCCATCGGGCCGGACGGTACGGTCCACACGCTGGTCCAGTCAGGGCTGCCGCACGGCGGGGACATCGGCGTGGAGAGCACCGGATTCGTGCCGCCCGGGTTCGGCCCGGGCGGCTCCGCCTACCTGGCTGACCGGTTCTCGCGGGGCAACAAGCATCCGGGGACGAACAGCATCCTGCGGCTGTCCGGCCGTGAACTGCTCGGCGCCGGGGTCCGTCCCGGCGACCTGCTGGTCGCCACCGAGGGCAGCGCACGGACCATCGACGTGCGCTGCGCGGCTGCCTGCACGGTGCGCTACATCGCCATCGGCCTGGCCATCAGCCACGCCGAAGGGCACATCGTGTTCAGCCGGTGACATCGCCAGAGAATGGACCAGAGCCATCACGCGATACCTCGGCTACCACAACCTGAATTGGTCCTACTGGTCGATCAACGGGACCGAGTCCGACGGCCTGTCCGGCCAGGGCCGGACCTACGGTGTGACCGAGACCTACGGCATCCTCAACCCGCAGTGGACTGGCGCTGCTCTGCCGGCCCTGCTGAGCAGCCTGCAGGCCATCCAGCCCGGATGCGCGGCCGGGCCACTGGCCAGCGGGACCTACTACATCCGCAACGTGAACAGCGGCGACGTCATCGACATCCCGTCGAGCCAGACGGCCGCGGGCACCGACCTCGACCAGTGGCCACTCAACGACGGCGCGAACCAGCAGTGGAAGGTGACCAGCCTGGGCTGCGGGCTGTACGAGATCACCTCGGTGCTGGACGGCGAGTCCCTCGACATCGTGGGCCAGTCCACCAGCGACGGCGCCGCGGTCGACGAGTACGGCTACTGGGGCGGCGGCAACCAGCAGTTCGTCATCAGCAAGGATGCCGCCGGGTCCGACACGATCTCCAGCATCAACAGCATGGACCGGGTGGAAGTGCCCGGCCAGAGCACGACGGCGGGCACTTCGCTGGATCAGTGGCAGGCCAACGGGGGAACCAATCAGGAATGGACTTTCGTGCCGAGCCGGGTGAGCGACTCCAGGCCGTAGAGTGCTCGGGTGAGAGCTGTGGTGCAGCGGGTGACGCAGGCCAGCGTGTCGGTGGATGGGCAGGTCGCCGGGGCTATCGACGAGCCCGGGCTGATGGTCCTGGTCGGTGTGACGCATGACGACACCCCCACCCAGGCCGCGAAGCTGGCCGCCAAGCTGTGGGGGCTGCGCATCCTGGACGGCGAGAAGTCCTGCTCCGACGTGAACGCGCCGCTGCTGGTGATCAGTCAGTTCACGCTGTACGCGGACACCCGGAAGGGCCGGCGGCCGACCTGGCAGGCGGCCGCGCCTGGGCCGGTCGCGGAACCGCTGGTGGACGCCGTGGTTACGGCGTTGCGCGGGCTGGGCGCCCGGGTGCAGACCGGGGTGTTCGGCGCGGACATGAAGGTCAGCCTGGTCAACGATGGCCCGGTCACGCTCATCCTGGAGATGTGACCAGGCGGCCGGTCTCAGCTGTCCCCGCCGGACGGGCGGCGCCAGACGTCCCGCTTGTGCATCAGCTCGATCTGCCGGTCGATCACCTCACGCCGGTACTCGGCGTGCTGGTACGGCGCCCGGTCCAGGTAGAGGTTCTTCGGGTAGACCGGCTCCTCATAGATGATCTGGTACTGCTCGGTAGTCAGGTCCTTGACCCAGTTGTCCCACTGCGCGCTGGCCCGGAACCGGCGCAGCGCCTCGACGTCGACCGTCCCGGCCACCCAGGACGATCCCCCGCTGTAGTCGTGCCGGCCGACGATCTGGCCCCGGTAATCGATCACCGCCGAACCCCCGCCGAACGTGTCGATCGGGACATCGGAATCGGCATTAAGAAAATAGGTCCCCACGTTGCACGCGATCAGATACATGTTGTTGTCCAGGGCACGGGCCCGGTTCTGGATCTCGAACAGGCCGTTGCCCACATGCGGATGCGGGTACGGGCCGCGGTAGACCACCTCAGCCCCGTTCATGGCCAGGCCACGTGCGTTCTCCGGGTAAGAGCCCTCGTTCGCCATCAGGAAGCCGAGCCGGCCGATCTCGGTGTCGGCGACCGGGTAGAACGCGTCGAGGTTGCGGCCGTACAGCTCGATCCAGCGGTCCCAGACGTTGTGTGGGGTCACTGAGTGCTCGACCGGCAGCAGCGGCACGACCTTGTGGTGCCGGAGGATGAGCTCGCCCTCTGGGCTGAGGATGAACCCGACGTTGAAGAACCGGCCGGGGAATTCCGGATGGCGGGCCTTGGCCTGCCCCATGATGAACGCGTTCCACTGCCGGGCCAGCCCGCCGAGGTAATCCGTTTCCGGGCCTGGGATGTCGATCGCGCATTCCCGGGCGAACTCCTCGTGGTCCAGATCCAGGACCTCGTCGTTGAAGCCTTGCAGCGCGCCTTCCGGAATGGCGATCAGGCGCACCGGCAGGTCCAGGCTGGACAGCCAGGACGCCGCCTTGATGAGGTGCGACAGGTGCTCCAGATTGGTGGCGATCTCGGCGCGGCGGCGGATGCCGCGCATGGTGGGCACCAGGCCCAGTGCCTGATAGGGCTCGATCATGAACCTGTTCTACCCCGCCCCAGGTCCGTTGTCAGGAACCCACTCTCTTGCCGAACGCCAGTGCCCGGCTAATGCACCCCGGCCACGGCGATGATCTCGGGGCTGGCCGCGCTGACCGGCGACCGGTCCCAGTCGCCGTAGCAGGAAATGGCGGCCAGGCCAGCCTCGGCGAGGAATCCGGCCAGCTCGGCCTGGCCCATGAAACGCAGCGTGTCGGGGATGACGACCCGCTCGCCGTCCGGGAACCGGATACACGTCTCGTACGTGACGAATTCGCCGGTGGCCGAGCTGATGTCGTAATGGACACCGACCGGCCCGGCCGCGGTTTCCACCCGCCGCCGGGTTTCCCGCGGCGTCCAGTACTGCCACTCCCGGGCAACGGGGTTCCTGGTCTCGAACGCGATCCGGCCGCCCGGGGCCAGGTGCCGGCGGAGCGTGCCCAGGGCGGCGCGGACATCGCCGTCGCCGAGCAGCAGCTGGAACACGTGGCCGGTCATGATGATCAGGTCGAAGCGGGTGGGTACGGACAGGCCAGCGGCGTCCGTCTGGATCCAGCGCACCTGGCCGGCGCCGGGCCGGCCGCGGGCCACCGCCAGCATGGCCGCCGCCGGATCGGCGCCGGTCACCTGGTGGCCCCGCGCAGCGAGCGCGCAGGCCAGCAGCCCGGTGCCACAGCCCATGTCCAGGACGGCCAGCGGCCATTCACCCGCCAGATCAAGGTAGAACGCGGTGTCGTCGCCCGGCGGGTTCAGCGCGTCGTACAGCTCGGCCAGCCGGCCCTCCGCGTAGGCGGCGCTCAGCACCCCGCTCATCCGGTCAGCTGCTCGGCGGCCAGCAGCCGGGCCCGGTTCTCTGCCTCGGGAGGCAGCCCCAGCGCGGCCCGGCGCTGGTCCAGCCGGTCCGGATCGCGCACCTTCCACAGGCTCAGCTGGCCGTCCATGATCAGGTACTGGGTGCCGTAGACCTGCGGTTCACCGCGGTGCATCAGCACCCGGTCGGTCAGGTAGGCCAGGTCCCGCGGCGCGGCGTCGCCGTGGGCGACCGCGTCTTCGAGCAGCGGCAGGCACTCCTCCTGGAATTCGGCCGGCGCATGCTGGACGAGCAGCCAGGCGGCATGCGCGCCGTCCACTCCGGCCAGCGCGTAGCCGGGCCAGCCGTCTTCAGCCACGATCTGCCGCATCCGGGCCGTGTTGTCCCGGTCAACTGGGGCGATCACCTGCTCCCATTGCTGGTCGCGCTGGGCGGGCGGCAGTGACTTACGCGCGGTCTGGTCCCGGTCGGCTCGTGCCAGCAGCTCGGTGCGGAGTTGCTCGTTCATGCCTCCCCACCTCCCCGGCTCCCGGAAGGCCACTCCCCACCCGCCACAGTGGCACGGCGGCGGCGCCGCAGCCAGCGAATATCCGGGCATATCCGGCCCGGCCGGGCGCTGCGGCACTGTGCGACGATGCCTGGATGACCGGCCACGTGGAACTCCGCCCCGGCTCGCTGGCTGACCTGCCCGCGCTGGAACCACTGTGGGTCAGCGTGCACCACCAGCACGTCGCGTCCATGCCCGAGCTGGCTCCGTACGTGGACGATCAGCAGACCTGGGCCGAGCGCAGCCGGCTCTACCGCGAGCTGCTCGGCAAGCCGGGCACGATCCTGCTGCTGGCCGATACCGGCGACGGCTTGGCGGGCTACGGCCTGGCGCATGTCATGCCGGCCGCGGACAGCTGGGCCGCGGATACCTGGCAGACCGGGGCGCTGATCGGCGAGATCGAGTCGCTGGGCGTACTGCCGGCCGACCGCGGCCAGGGCATCGGCAGCCGGCTGCTCGACGAGCTGATCAGCCGGCTGGCCGCGGCCGGTGTGCACGACCTGGTGCTCGGCGTGCTGCCCGGGAACACCGCCGCGATCCGGCTCTACCAGCGGCACGGGTTCCGCCCGACCTGGAGTTACCTGTCACGGTTCGCCGGCCGGTAACGGCCTTCCCCGATTGGAGCGCGCATGCCGCATATCACGTTGAACTCCAGCGAGCCGGGAATCCGTGGCTTGCTGCTGTTCCGCCCCGAGACCGCCCAGCCGCTGAGCGAGCTGACCGAAGTGCTGATGCGCGGGCCGAGCACGCTGACCCGCGGCGAACGGGAGCTGATCGCGGCCTACGTTTCGGGGCTGAACGACTGCCAGTACTGCACGGGCTCGCACTCGGCCTGCGCCGCCGCCCAACTGCCGGGCGGCATGGGACTGGTGCAGCAGGTCCGGGCCGACCCGGGCAGCGCGCCGGTGCCGGCCAAGCTGAAAGCGCTGCTGCGCATCGCGGCCGCTGTGCAGCGGAGCGGGCTGGCGGTGACCGGGGACGACGTCGCCGCGGCCCGCGCCGAGGGCGCAACCGACTTGGAGATCCACGACACGGTGCTGATCGCAGCTCTGTTCTGCATGTTCAACCGGTATGTGGACGGGCTCGGCACGGTGGCCCCGGATGACCCGGCCCGGTACGCCGCCGGGGCTCAGCGTCTGATCGCCCAGGGCTACCTGCCGCCAGATATCAGCTAGCCGGTCAGCGCGTAGAGGCAGCCATCCCAGTAGGCCTCGACGTGCGGCCGCCGCCGACCGTGCAGCGCGATTTCCAGCACGTCCGGCCGCGCGCCTGCCGGGGCCAGGAACCACAGCTCCAGACCAGGCGCATCCACCGGGACAAAGCCGGTCCGGCCGGGTGGCGGCGTGGTGGCCGCGTGCATGTAGGCCGGTGTCCCGGTACAGCACCGGAGCGGGTGGGCGGCCCATACCCACAGCCGCCCGCCACGGGCGGCCACGAACCTGGCCGCATCCGGGCTGATGTCCACCTGCACAAACTCACCATAACCCCCGCCCCGGTACGCTGGCCCGGGTGAGCTTCGAGGTCAGCGCGGACGCCTATCTGCGGTTCATGGGCAAGTACTCGGAGCCGCTGGCCAGGCTGTTCGCGGACCTGGCCGGGGTACGCGCCGGAGTGCGCGTGCTCGATGTGGGCTGCGGCCCCGGGGCGCTTACCGCGGAACTGGCCCGGCGGGCCGGCCCGGACGCGGTCAGCGCGGTGGAACCATCGGCGTCGTTCGCCGCCGCCACACGGGACCGGCTGCCCCGGGTAGCTGTCCGGCAGGCCACGGCTGAGCACCTGCCGTTCCCCGATGCCAGCTTCGACGCCGCGCTGGCCCAGCTGGTGGTGCACTTCATGCGGGACCCGGCGCAGGGCCTGCGCGAGATGGGCCGGGTCACCCGGCCGGGCGGCCTGGTCGGCGCCTGTGTCTGGGATCACGCGGGAGACCGCGGGCCGCTGGCCGCGTTCTGGCAGGCGGTGCGCGAGCTGGACCCGGCGGCGGACGACGAGTCCGGCCTGCCGGGGTCCGCGACGGCGATCTGGCCCGGCTGTACGCGCAGGCCGGGCTGGGCGAAGCCCAGGTCAGCACGCTGACTGTCCGGATCTGCCAGGACAGCTTCGAGCAATGGTGGGAGCCGTTCACGCTCGGCGTCGGCCCGGCTGGCGCGTACCTGGCCTCGCTGGCCCCGGACGGCCGGGCCGCGCTGCGCGAGCAGTGCCGCCTGCTGCTGCCCGCCGGCCTTATCGACATCAGCGCCACCGCATGGGCGGCGGTGAGCCGCGTTACATGAGGCCGTGGTCGCGGCGCCACCGGTTGACGGCGGCCCGGGCGCGCTGCTGATCGGGCTGCGCCGCGCCCAGTACCTCCTCATAGCGCCGGATGACGGGGCGCACCTGGAAGTACCGCTGGTAGCAGCGCACCATCTTGCGAGCCGGGTACCTCGGCGACGCTGGCCACCCGGGCGCCAGTCCCCGCCGTCGCTGCCCTGGCCTGCCTAGACTGCCGGAAGACGCAGGTGAGCGGCCACTGCAAAGTTGCTGCAAACCACCGCCGCATCATGGCGGCAGCCAGACCATGCGGAGGCGACGATGACAAGCACAACCGTGGTAGATGAGTTCCTGGCCGCGATCGAGAACGCGGCCATCCCGGGCTGCGACGTATGGAGCACGGACGCGACGCTGGACGCGACCGTGCCCAACTGGCGGCTGCACCGGGCCGGGCCGGACGCGATCCGCGCCGAGTACGCGCGCTGGTTCGCCGACCCGGCCCACTTCGACGAGCTGCGCCGCTACCCGGTGGACGGCGGCGCGGCCGAGCTGATCGAGTACACGCTCAGCTGGGCCGAGAACGGGGTGCCGCACGCCGCGCACCACATGCACCTGCTGACCATCGAGGACGGCCGGATCGCGGCCGACACCGTGCTGTGCGGCGGCCGGTGGCCGGCCTCGCTACTGGCCGAGATGGAAGCGGCCGATGCCTGACCCGCGGCCCGCCGGGCCGCCGCCAGCCGGGCCGCCGCGCCGCTACCCCGACGTGGCCGGGCTGCTGCGCGGTGCGACCGAACGGGTGCCGTTTGCCGACCCGCCCGGCAAGTCCGGCGCGCGTCTTGAGCGGGTGACGATCGGCAACGAGCGTTACGTACTCAAGCATCTGGACCTTAGCCAGGACTGGACGCTGCGGGCGTCCGGCTGCCTGGCCGGCGCGCCGCTGGTGCTGTGCGAGCGGGGCATCCTGGGCCGGCTGCCGGACTGCTTCAACCAGCCGATCGTGGGCGCGGCGCCGGAGAGCGGGCCGGGCACTGGCCGGCCCGGCGGGTGCGCGGTGCTGATGCATGACGTGGCGCGGTGGCTGGTGCCGGTCACCGACGAACCGGTGCCGCTCGGCCAGCACGTCCGCTTCCTGACGCACATGGCCGCGCTGCACGCGGCGTTCTGGGCGGCCGGCCCCGAGGCGGACGTCATCCCGGTCACGCACCGCTACCTGGAGCTGTCCCCGTGGACGGCGGCCGCCGAGGCCGCGGTGGGCAGCGCGCATCTGGTGCCGCAGCTGGTGGCCAAGGGCTGGCCGCTGCTGGCCGAGGTGGCCCCGGCCGCGGCCGCGGTGGTCACCCCGCTGGCCTACGACCCGGGCCCGCTGGTGGACGCGCTGGCCGGCACGCCGCAGACGTTCGTGCACAGCAACTGGAAGCTGGACAACCTGGGCACCGATGACCAGGGCCGGACCGTGCTGCTGGACTGGGAGCAGCCGGGCCGCGGCGCGGCGCTCAGCGACCTGGCCTGGTACCTGGCCATCAACTGCCGCCGCCTGCCGCAGGCCAAGGAGGCGGCGATCGCGGTGTACCGGGAGGCGCTGGAGGCGGCCGGGGTGCGCACCGAGCCGTGGTGGGACCGGCAGCTGGCGCTGTGCCTGCTCGGCGCGCTGGTGCAGTTCGGCTGGGAGAAGGCGCTCGGCGGCTATGACGAGGAGCTGGCATGGTGGGCGGACCGGGCGCTCGCCGCGGCACCCCTGCTGAGCTGACCACGGCCGTACGCGCCAGCTACGACGCGGCGGCAGGCGGCTGGGCCAGCGGGCCGGGGCCGATGTACGAGCGGCTGGCCGCGGCGCTGATCGCGGCCGCGCCGGTGCCGCTGGCCGGCATCCGGGTGCTGGACCTGGGCGCGGGCACCGGCGCGGCGGGCCGGGCCGCGCTGGCCGCCGGGGCGGGCCAGGTTGTAGCGGCCGACCTGGCCGTGGGCATGCTGCGGGCCGCGGGTCCGGCGCTGCACCCGGTGGCGGCCGACGCGGCGGCGCTGCCGTTCCGCGCGGGCAGCTTCGACCTGGTGACCGCCGCGTTCTGCCTGAACCACCTGCCGGACCCGGCCGCCGCGCTGGCCGAGGCCCGCCGGGTCGGCGCCGCACTGGCGGCCAGCACGTTCGCGTCGGGCTGGACCCATCCGGCCAAGGACGCGGTGGACGCGGCCCTGCGCCCGTTCGGCTACCGCGAGCCGCCTGGCACACCTGCCTCAGCCTGGACGCGGACCGGCTGGCCGGGCGGGCGGAGGCGGCCGCTTCAGCCGGGTGCGGCTGCGCACCGTCACCGTGCCGGCCGCTGGTCACCCCGGCCGAGCTGGCCGCCTGGCGGCTGGGCCTGGCCCAGTTCGCCCCGTTCCTGCGCAGCCTGGACGCCCCGGCCCGGACCGCGGCCCGGCGGGCGGCCGAGCGTGCCGTCGCGCAGGCGGCCGGCCAGGCGGGCGCGGGCCAGGCGCCGCTGGCCGTGTCGATGGCGCTGGTCACGGCGGGCTGACCGGGTAACTGGGCCGCTGCCCGCCAGCGGTCCAGCCGCTGGCCCGCGGCCTTCCGCAGGCCGTCCCCATACGGGCCGGCCGCGGCGGCCAGCCGGGCGGCCTGGTCGGCGGCCCGGTCCAGCCAGGCTGGCTGGCCGAAGTCGGCGGCCAGCTCACCGGTCCACCACCAGGCCTCGATCGACACCGACTGGTCCAGCGCGTCCAGGTCGGCGGCCACGGCGGCGGGGTCTACCGGCAGCCGCAGCGCGTGCCGCGCCCGGTGCGTGACCAGCCGGGCGGCGCTGGTGTACCGCGGTACGCGCAGCGCCGCGGCCCGTTCCCCGAGCGCGGTGGCGGCGGCCAGTGCGTCCGCCGGGTCGCCGCGCAGCAGCGCGAGCCGCGCGCTGAGCAACTGGTGCTTGAGCGCCAGCCGCCAGCCGAACACCAGGTCCCCGTGGTTAGCATCACCCCGTGGTTAGCATCACCATGCAGCAGCCCGCCCGCCTCGGCCAGCCGGGCCGCGCCGGCGTCCAGGTCGCCCGCGGCCAGGCCGTGCTCGGCCAGGTCCTCCAGCGCGGCGATGGTGACCTCGGCGGTCCCGTCGCGCTGGGCCACCTCCAGGGCCTGCTGGTGCCGGTCGAGCGCTTCCGGCCAGGCACCGAGGTTGCGCAGTACCCAGCCGGCGAAGTTCACCGCGCGCCCGGCGAACCGCGGCACCTGGCGCCGCTCCACCTCGGCCGTATACCGGCGGAACGCGTCCAGGGCCAGCGCAGGCCGCCCCGCCAGCGCGTGCGCGTGCCCGGTGAACAGCAGCGCGTGCAGCGTGGCCGAGGTGTGCTCGGCGCCGATCTGGCCACGCACCGCCGGGCGGAGCAGGGTCAGCGCCTCCTCGGCCCGGCTCTGGTGCGCACGCAGCACGCCGAGCCAGGCGGCCGCGGTGACCCGGTCCGCGCCCTGGGCCAGCGACACCGCCTCACCCAACAGCAGCTCGGCCTGGTCCAGGTCCCCGGCGGCGTGGTGGATGCGGCCGCCGGCGGCCAGGCACCGGCCGCGGTCGGCGGGGTCCGCGGCGGCCAGCGCGCCGTCTGCGGCGAACTGGGCGGCCTGGTCGAAGCGGCGGCCGAAGTAGGCCGCCCACGCGCCCACTTCCAGCGCGGCCTGCCCGGCCACCGCGGCCCGGTCCACGTCCTGCAGCGCCGCCGGGTAACGGCCGCGCCGGGTCCGCACCCGGGCCCGGGCCAGCCAGCCGTCCGGCTCGGCGTGCAGCAGCAAGGCGTCGTCCAGCAGCGTCTCGGCGGCCGCGTGGTCGAACCGTTCGGCGGCCCGCGCCGCGGCGGCGCGCAGCGCCCCGGCGGCCAGTTCCAGGTCGCCGCCCAGCCGCGCGTGGTAGGCCACGGTCACCGGGTCGGCGGCGGGCCGCTGGGCCAGCACCCGGCCCGCCTGCCGGTGCAGCAGGGCCTGCCGGCCCGGTGTCGCGCTGGCCGCCAGTGCCTCGCGGACCAGTTCGTGCCGGAACCGGAACATGTTGTCCTGCTCGACCAGCAACTGCCCGGCGGCGGCCCGCTCGGCGTCGTCCAGCACCGCGACCAACGGCCGGCCGAGCACCGCGGCCAGCAGGTTGACGTCCACGTCCTGGCCGATCACGGCGGCCGCGCGGAGCAGCGTCCCGGCCGCCCCCAGCTCGTCACAGCGGGCCGACACCGACTCGACCAGCGAGGCGGGCGGCTCGTTGCCCGCGGGCTGCTGGGCCAGCTCGGTGAGGAACAGCGGATGCCCGCGCGACCGGCGGTACAGGTCATCGACCCGGGCCGGGCCGACCAGCTCGGCGGCCGCGTCCCGGCCCAGCACGTCCAGGTGCAGCAGGCCGGTGCCGGGCAATGGCTCACCTTCGCCCGGCCGGACCGCCGCGACCAGCACGGCCCGCAGGCCCGCCCGCCGGGCGAACCGGAGCCAGTCGGCCAGCGCCGGGCCAGCCAGATGCGCGTCGTCTACGACGATGACCAGCGGGGCGCGTTCGGCCAGCCGGGCCAGCACCCGGACCAGCGCGGCGTACAGCACGGCCGGGCCGAGCATGCTGTCAGCCAGGGGCGGCCCCGGCTGGCCGGCCACGCGGCCCGGCGCGGTCAGCGGGGCGGCGCCGGGCGTGCCCCCGAGCACTGGCGCGAGCACCGTCTCGTCGGAGCCCAGCACGTCGCCGGCCGCCTCGGGCCCGAGCCGGCGCAGCAGCGCGGCCACCGCGGTGAGCAGCGCGTCCAGCGGCAAAGCCCGGTCCAGCGGTCCGCAGGGGGCCAGCAGCACGGTGTCCCCGGCCGCCGCGCGGCGGGCGGCCCAGGCGCGCAGCAGCGTGGTCTTCCCGATGCCCGCCTCTCCGTCCACCACGATGACCTCGGCCACGCCGCTGCGGCCACGCTGCGCGGCCGCGTCCAGGTAGGCCAGCTCGCTGTCCCGGCCGACCAGGACCCCGCTGGGCTGGCCAGTGCCGGGCTGGCCGGGGCCCGCCCGGCCGCCCTGGTCCAGCCGGGAGCCGGCGGAGCCAGCCGGCGGCGGCCCGGCCGGGACCAGCTCACCGCGCAGGATCGCGGTGTACAGCGCCTGTGTCTCCGGCGACGGGTCCGCGCCAAGGTCCTCGGCCAGCCGCTCCCGGGTGCTGGCGTACGCGGCCAGCGCGGCCGCCACCCGCCCGCCCAGCGCGTGGGCGCGCAACTGAACCCGCAGCGCCGCCTCGTCGTAGGGCTCCCGGGCCAGCGCCGCGGCCGCGGCGTCGGCGGCGGCCATCCAGTCGCCCGCGTCCAGCAGCGCACCGGCCGCCAGCACGCGGCTGCGGCTGATCAGGCGGTCCAGCTCGGCCTGCCGGAGCAGCGCCCAGTCGCCGGGTACCGGCCGCGGCCCGTCGCCGCGGACCAGGGACAGCGCCACCCGGGCCGCCGCGGCCGCGCCCAGCACGTTCCCGGCCGCCACGCGCCGCTGCACCTCGTCGCTGAGCACGGCCAGTTCGGCTGCGTCCAGCCAATCGCAGCGCAGCCGGTAGCCACCGTCGCGGTGTTCGATCCGGTCCCGGCCGAGCACCGACCGCAGCCGGCTGATCAGCACGGCGAGCTGGTCCTCGGGCTTGGCCGGCGGGGCCTCGCCCCAGATCACGTCAATCAGCACGCCGGACGGCACGGCCTGCCCGCCGCCCAGCGCGAGCAGGTGCAGGGCCAGCCGGGCTTTCCGGCTGCCCAGCGCGTGCGGCTGCACGCCGTCCACGCCGAAATCGCCGAGCACCCGCACGGCGAGCGACTTCATGCCGGTATCAAACTCCGCCGCAGCCCCGCAGCGCCACCTCAAGCGCTGCAAAGTGGCTGCAAGCCCGGCCGGGCACGCTCAGCGCACGGGTAACCACAGCACTCTGAAGGGGAACGCGATGAGCGACAAAGCAGAACACGCCAGCTTCCAGGCGCCGGACGAGACCCGCGGCTTCGAGCGGGGCGCGCTGGACCTGGTCCGGATCGGCGGTGGTGAGATCGGCCGGCTGACCCTGCAGCCCGGCTGGCGCTGGTCCGAGCATGTCAAGCCGCTGGCCGGCACCGAGCTGTGTGAGGCGCCGCACTTCCAGTACCACGTGCAGGGCACGCTGCACGTGGTGATGGCCGACGGCACCGAGTTCGACGCCGGGCCGGGGGACGTCACCGCGCTGCCCCAGGGGCACGACGCGTGGGTGACCGGGGACGAGCCGGTGGTGGTCGTGGACTGGTACGGGGCCAGCAACTACGCCCGCGGCTGAGCACCCGGCCAGCCAGCTAGCCCAACGCCCGGCCGGAAAGTTCTTCCGGCCGGGCGGTCCATCTCGGGCCGTCCTGTTCGTCGTCTGGACGACCCGGCCAAACCGGCCGGGCGGAGCGCACGAAGGAGCGATCACGATGAGCTCGTACATGATCTACCAGACCGTCCAGGCCGAGCACGCCGCGCAGCGCGCCCGCTGCACCGGCAGCCAGCGGCAGGCCGACGCGCAACTGGGTGAGCTGGCCGCGGCCGTGGCACAGTTGAGCCGTGGCCTGGCCCGCCCCGCGGTGGCCGTGCGGGCCGCGCTGCGGCGCGGGGTGCGAGGAGAAGCCGTGACCGATCAGTGACCGACGTTGACGCCGCGATCGCGGCGGCATTCCACGAGGAATGGGGGCGGGTCGTGGCCACGCTGATCCGGACGGCCGGCGACTGGGACCTGGCCGAGGACTGCGCCCAGGACGCGTTCGCCCGGGCGGTGCGGAGCTGGCCGCGGGACGGGATCCCGCGCCGGCCCGGCGCCTGGCTGACCACGGTGGCCCGCAACCGCGCGCTGGACCGGCTGCGCCGCGGCAGCACCGAAACAGCCAAGCTGCACCAGGTGGCCACGCTGGCCGCCCAGGGCGGCGGGACCGCGGGACCGCCGGGCGGCGACGACGGCGATGACGGCGGCGAGTTCCCCGACGACCGGCTGCGGCTGATCTTCACCTGCTGTCACCCGGCGCTGCCGCTGGATGCCCGGGTCGCGCTCACCCTGCGCACGCTGGCCGGGCTGACCACCGCGGAGATCGCCCGGGCGTTCCTGGTCCCGGAGCCGACCATGGCCAAGCGGCTGGTCCGGGCCAAGCACAAGATCCGCAACGCGCGCATCCCGTACCAGGTGCCCCCACCGCACCTGCTGCCGCAGCGCACCACCGGCGTGCTGGCCGTGCTGTACCTGCTGTTCAACGAGGGGTACGCGGCCAGCGCCGGGCAGAACCTGATCCGGGAGAGCCTGTGCCTGGAGGCCATCCGGCTGACCCGGGCGCTGACCCAGCTGATGCCCGAAGAGCGCGAGGCGGGCAGCCTGCTCGCGCTGATGCTGCTGCAGCACTCCCGGCGGCTGGCCCGGGTGGACTCCGCCGGCGACCTGGTCACCCTGGAGGACCAGGACCGGGGCCGGTGGGACCGGGCCGAGATCGACGAGGCCCTCACCGTGCTCCAGGCCATCCCGCCGGCCCAGCCGCCCGGGCCGTACCAGGTGCAGGCGGCGATCGCCAGCTGTCACGCCACGGCGGCCAGCCCGGCGGACACCGACTGGGCCACCATCGCCCGGCTGTACACGCTGCTGGCCGCGCTGCTCCCGTCCCCCGTGGTGGAGCTGAACCGGGCCGTGGCGGTGGCCATGGCCGACGGCCCGGCCGCTGGGCTGCGCCTGCTTGACGCGCTGGACCCGGCCGGCGCTGGCCGGCTACTACCTGCTCCCGGCCGCCCGGGCCGACCTGCTCCGCCGCCTCGGCCAGCCGGACGGCGCCGCGGCCAGCTACCGGGAAGCGCTGGCTCTGGCGCCGTCCGACGCCGAACGCCGGTACCTCACCCGGCGGCTGGCCGAGGTGACGCGTTAAGGCCGGACCAGGGGCCGCAGCTCGAACGTGCCGATCCGGGCGGTCGGATGCCGCGCCGCGACCTCGATGGCCGCGTCCCGGTCCGCGCACTCCAGCAGGTCGAACCCGGCGATCTGCTCCTTGGTCTCGGCGAACGGCCCGTCGCTGACCAGCACCTCACCGCCGCGCACCCGCACCGTGACCGCTTCCCCGGCGGGCCGCAAATGCCCCCCATATTTCTTAACGCCAGTGCCTTCCATCTCACGTACCCAGGCGTCCATCGCCCGTCCGGCAGCCGAGCCAGGAACGCCGGGATCGTCGGCTGGCTCGAATGTCGCGGTCTCGTCGATGCGGTGCAGCATGAGGTAGCGCATCAGTTCCCGTCCTCATCCAGCCAGAACGGGCGCACCTCGATGGTGCCGATCCGGGCCACCGGGTGCTTGGCCGCCACCTCGATGGCCTGGTCCAGGTCGGTGCACTCCAGGATGTCGAACCCGCCGATCTGCTCCTTGGTCTCGGCGAATGGCCCGTCGCTGATCAGTACCTCGTCCCGCCGGACGCGGACCGTGGTGGCGTCGCTGACTGGCTGCAGCGGTGCGCCCTGCAGCCGCACCCCGCGCCCTTCCATCTCATCCACCCAGGCCAGGGTCGCGCGCTCCATCTCCGCGCCTTCCTCCGGGGTGAGCTGGACGTCCTCGCCGACGCAGATCAGCAGCATGTATTTCATCGGTCCTCCTTCGCGATGGCCAGCGCCGGATGGCTGGCTCATCCTCACGACGTACCGGACCAGCCCGGATGGACACTCTAAGCGGATAACCTCGCGGGCCGGCCCGCCGCCTGCAGGCCCTGGTAGTCCTGCTGGCAGGCGGCGCAGCTGGCCAGGTGCACCCGGACCGCGGCCAGGCCCTGGCCGGGGTCGCCACCGCCCAGCTCGCTGCTGACGTAGCTGTCCACCTCCTGGAAGGTGACCTGGCGGCACCTGATAGAGCGCGCGCCCAGTTCAGCAGATCTGCCTACCACCCTGGTAGGGACTTTAGGCCCGGGCGGCCGCGATGCCGCCGCTATAACGCCGGTCCGGGCCGGTCACCGGTGGCGGCCGCGGCCGCGGCTGCTGCTGCGGCGGCGGCGGCAATGCGTTCACCCTTGCGCTTCGAGTGCCGGCCGTAGCCGATCGTCCAGGCGGTCAGCACCGCGGCCACCGCGTACGGCATGACCTTGCTGACGGCCAGCGCGGTCCCGGTCGAGGTGTTCTGCACGATGACGACCCGGGCCGCGGCCTCAGCCAGGTAGCCGATGCCCCACACGATGGTCATGACCCGGAAAACGTGCCGGAACTCCGCGTACTGCCACAGCCCGGTGAACTCGCGGCCCTTCGCAGTGTCCGGCCCCACGAATTCCATGGCCAGCCGGTACATCAGCGGTTTCGACGTGCCCAGCGAGCCCAGGCAGACCAGGCCGAACGCCGCGGTGACCACCGAGCCTTCGTCCAGCACCAGCCGTGGGTTGTGGCTGACCAGCCCGAGCAGCGCACCCACTGCGATGCCCGCCAGCACCAGGACGCCGAGGGCGTCCACCCTGCGGTGCTGGATGAAGCCGATGGTCACCCCGGCGGCCGGGAACACACCGCTCAGTACGAGCGCGGCGACCGAGCTGAACCCAGCCGAGCGAAGCAGGTTGTAGGCCACCAGGGGCCCGGCGATGTCGAAGACCGCGATCATCACGGCCGACCGCACCTGCCTGGAGTCCACGGTGCCTACACTATAAGTCGATTCGACCTAATAAAAGGCCGGCGGAGGACCGCCGGCCGGACGACCCAGGGTGCCGCGTCCATGCCGCGATCACAGCTCACCCCGTTCGAGCACGTGCTGCTCGGCATGATCTTCATCCGGCCGTCCAGCGGCTACGACCTCAAGCGCCGGTTCGCGACCAGCCCCATGGGCGTGTACCGGCCGAGTTCTGGCGCGCTCTACCCGGCGCTGGACCGGCTGGAGCGGCGCGGGCTGCTCCGCTCGGAGACGCTCCGGCCGGCCGCCGGCGGGCGGCCGCGGCGGCTGTACCGGCTCACCACGGACGGGCGCCAGGCCCACCTCGGCTGGATCCGCGAGCCAGTGCACCCGGAGACCGTCGGCCAGGACCTCGGCATGCACCTGCTCCGCTTCGTGATGATGACGGACGTGCTGCCGGCCGGCGAGGTACTCGGCTTCCTGGCCAGCCTGCGCGCCGCGCTGGCCGCGTTCGTGGCCACGCTGGAGCAGGCGGCCGCCGGCCCGGACCTCGCGGCCACCCCGGCGGCCCGGCTGGCCGTCGAGCACGGCCTCGCGGTGCACCGGGCCAGCCTGGCCTGGACCGGGCAGGCGATCAGCACACTGGCCGGGGCTAATCGTCCCGCATTGCGCTTAGCGCCGGACCGGAAGTAGTACCGGCGGAGCAAAGTCGATTACCAATAATTCCAGTTCCGTGATCTGGTGACGGTTCGGCGCGGCGTGGAAGTTTTTCCGGCAGAATGTGCGATTCTGTCGTCCCGTGAGCTGGAATGTCCCTGCCTACAGCGGGCACCGGATGGTGGATTCACGCCGGTTCATACTTGTTCTCGCGGCGGCTGTGCTCGTTTTCATCGGCTTGGCCGTAGCCTGGGTCGGCCAAGGCGCGGCCGCCGCATTGTCGGGAACGCCGGGAGTGGCATGGACATTGTTCCCGGCCTCCAATACCGTGGCCGTCCGGCTGACGCCGGCCAGCGGCCCCGAGGGCCAGCGGATCCTGGTCCGCAGCCACCTCGTCGTGTCCGGGGCCGGCCCGGTCAGGCAGGGCCTGGATGGTGCGGCGGTCCGGGTCCCGGTCCGGCCCGGCACCCAGGCCCGGCTGCAGGTCCAGGTGGACGGACCGCGACCGGAACAGCGGACGCTGACCGTGGCCATGCCGCGTGCGCTGCGCATCACCAGGTCCCGGCACGCCGCGTCCGGCGTGCTCGTCTCGGCGTCCAGCCCGTTGCGGCGCCAGCCACCCCGGCCGCTGTGCGGCAAGGACACGGTCAGCTTCCCGGCCGCCCGGGAGGTCGCGGTGGCCAGCGGCCCAGCCCCGTGCCAGGCCTGGCTGCGGGTAACGGCCCGGGACGGCGAGCAGGCCGCGGTCCGGGTGACCATCCCGGCCATGCGCGAGATCCCGGTCTACTCCTTCGCCAACCCGGCCCACCGGGCCATCTACATCACCGTGGACGACGGCTGGACGCCGAGCGCCAAGGTGCTCTCTCTAATGCGGCAGACCCACCTGCCGGTGACCGCGTTCCTCATCCTGCAGGCCGCGGAGCGGAACCTGCCGTACTGGCGGGCGTTCGTCGCGGCCGGCGGGACGGTCGGCGACCACACCGTGTCCCATCCCAACCTGACCAAGCTGAGCCTGCGCCAGGCCACCACGCAGTGGGGCCAGGCCCGGACCGGCCTGGGCCGGCTGCTCGGCCACACCCCGGTCATGGGGCGGCCGCCGTACGGGGCGTTCGACCGGACCGTGCAGGCGGCGGCCTTCCGCGGCGGGCTCAAGGCCCTGGTCGGCTGGAGCGCCACGGTGGGCAGCACCGGCGGCGTGCACACCTGGGACGGCCGGAAGCTGGAGCCCGGCGAGATCGTGCTGCTGCACTGGGTGCCGGGCCTGGGCCACCAGATGGTCCAGTTGCTCCGGGTCATCCACGCTCAGCACCTGAACCCCACGCCGCTGACGCCGGCCGACTTCGCCGGTGAACCGGTGCAGCGCCGCTCGCTCGACGGCGACTAAGGTGCGTTAGGTGACCACCCTGAGCGATTTCTCGCGCTACCCGCTGCTGTTCGGGCCGTCCCCGGTGCACCGGCTGGACCGGCTGACCGAGCACCTCGGCGGGGCCGCGATCTGGGCCAAGCGGGAGGACTGCAACTCCGGGCTGGCCTACGGCGGGAACAAGACCCGCAAGCTGGAGTACCTGGTCCCCGACGCGCTGGCCCAGGGCGCCACCCACCTGGTGTCGATCGGCGGCGTGCAGTCCAACCACACCCGGCAGGTGGCCGCGGTCGCGGCCCGGCTGGGGCTCAAGGCCCGGCTGGTCCAGGAGAGCTGGGTGGACTGGCCCGACGTGGTCAATGACCGGGTCGGCAACATCCTGCTGTCCCGCATCATGGGCGCCGACGTGCAGCTGGTCGAGGCCGGCTTCGGCATCGGCATCAAGTCGAGCTGGGAACAGGCGCTCGACGACGTCCGGGCGGCCGGCGGCGTGCCCTACCCGATCCCGGCGGGCGCGTCCGACCACCCGCTGGGCGGGCTCGGCTTCGCCAACTGGGCCTACGAGGTGCAGCAGCAGGAACGCGAATTGGGCGTATTCTTCGACACCGTCATCGTGTGCGCCGTCACCGGGTCCACTCATGCCGGGATGATCGCCGGGTTCGCCGGGCAGGACCGGCCGCGCCGGGTGCTCGGCATTGACGCGTCGGCCAAGCTCGGGGAGACCCGGGCCCAGGTGACCAAGATCGCGCAGGACACCGCGGCCCGGATCGGCCTGGGCCGCTCGCTGCGCGACGACGAGATCACCCTGCTGGAGGGCTGGGCGGGCGACTACTACGGCATCCCGGTGCAGTCCACGCTGGACGCGATCCGGCTCACCGGCCGCCTGGAGGGCATGATCATCGACCCGGTGTACGAGGGCAAGTCGATGGCCGGCCTGATCGACCTGGTCCGCACCGGCGAGATCGGCAAGGACTCCACCGTGCTCTACGCCCACCTGGGCGGCCAGCCCGCGCTCAACGCCTACAGCGCCCTCTTTAAGAATGGCTGAGCTCGGGAACGGATGACCGCCATGCCGCCCGACGAAGACCCCGTCGAGAGCGAGGACGAGACCGACCTCGGCTGGGGCGAGCACGCTGACCCCGACGACGAGGACGACCGCTACACCCGCGACCGCCCACCGCACTGGGACTCCGCCTAGCCCCGTCTCCGGGCCTGAGCGGCTTGGCCACGGCGGCGTTGCCGCCTCTTCACATGTGGCCTAGTGCGTGGAGCGGAGAAAGCGGTTGCGCTGTGCACGCGGACGATCTTTCTCCGACTGCCCTGGACCTCGGCGGTGCGTTGAACCGACGTGAGCGAGGTGGGGCATATGGCATTGCCCGGTGCTTCCCGGGCTTCCCCGGCAGGCAGCCCCGCCGCTGACGGCGAAGCGCTGCGCATCACTTCCACCCGCAGCCCGCCGGGCCTGTCGCGGTCCGCCGGGGCCCAGGCCGAATAAGAGACCAGCCACGTCGGCGCCGCGCACCGTCCGCGGCCACGCGTAACTGAGCTCGTGTGGGCTGCACGGGGGCCAGCGCGCAGCGCCGACGTGGCGCTACACCCCTCCCCGGAGGGCGTAGTGTCTGTGGGTGCAGGCCGACAGGTAGCTGTGAGGTCGAGTCCCCGCCTGGCTGCTGTGGCAGAAAGGCGGCCCGATGCTGAATGTGCAGCTGAGCTCACGCGAGTACCCAGGCATGGCCGGGGCGTGGCCGTGCGCCGCCCGGTGCGCAGATGGCTAACAGCAGGCCGGCGGTGTTGTGGGGGCTGATCGCCGCGCGCGCGGCCGCGGCTGGCCGGCGGGTGGCGGTCGCCGATGTGTGCGCGGTCGCCGTGTCCTCGGCCCGGGCCGGCGGGGGATGGGTGGCCGCCGCGAACGGCCGAGCACCGGATTTTGTCATATGTGTAACGAACCTGGTCAGCGAGCAGCTCGCCGAGGTACAGCTGATGCTGGGCGAGGGACCGTGCCACGACGTACTGGCCAGCCCCGCGCCGGTCCTGGCCGCCGACCTGGGCGATGCGCAATCCAACCGCCGGTGGCCCGCGTTCACGCCCGAAGCGCGCCAGCTCGGCGCCGCAGCCGTGTACGCGTTCCCGCTGGTGATCGGCGCGATCCAGGCCGGGGTCATGGGCCTGTACCGCAGCTCGCCCGGCCCGCTGTCCGGCCCGCAACTCGGTGACTGCCTGCTGCTCGCGGACACCGCGACCGTGCTGCTGCTCGACGGCCTCGGCGACGGTGCCGGGCCGGCCGCCGACGGGGATGGGCACGGCGGGCGGCCAATCGGCCAGCCACCGGAACTCGCGGCGCACCGCGCACAGATCGACCAGGCCACCGGCATGCTCACCGTGCAACTCGGCGTCGGCGTCACTGAGGCCTTCGCCCGGCTCCGGGCCTACGCTTATACCCGCGACCGGCGGCTCGCCGACGTGGCCGCCGACATCGTCGCCCGGCGCCTGCACCTGCAGCCCGACGCAACGCAGGACGGCGGGCGATGACGGACCCGCCTGCTGGGCTCCCGGGCCCACATCGTGCTGCCACCACGAGAAGGTGAACCCACATGGACCCTGAACTTCTCTCCGATACCTTCGTCGGCCTGGCCGACACGATGGTGGCTGACTTTGACGTCATTGACTTCCTGCACATGCTCACCGACCGCAGCGTGGCCCTGCTGGCCGCGTCCGCGGCCGGCGTGGTGCTGGCCGACCCCCGCGGTGAGCTACGGGTCGCAGCGGCATCCAGCGAGGCGGCTGGCCTGATCGAGCTGTTCCAGATCCAGAACGACCAGGGACCGTGCCTGGACTGCTTCCGCACCGGCCAGCCGGTCACCGCGGCCGACCTGACCAGCGCGGACCAGCGGTGGCCGCGGTTCGCCGCGGCCGCCGTCCAGGCGGGGTTCCGCACTGTGGAGGCCCTACCGATGCGGCTCCGCGACCAGGTCGTCGGCGCGCTGAACCTGTTCCGCGCCACCCCCGGTCCGTTCGCGGTGGCAGACCTGCGCATCGGCCAGGCCCTCGCCGACGTGGCCACCATCGGGCTGCTCCAGGAACGGAGCCTGCGCCGCACCGAGATCCTCGCCGAGCAGTTGCAGGGCGCCCTGAACAGCCGCGTCATCATCGAACAAGCCAAAGGCAAGCTCGCCGAGCGGCTCACCATCGACATGGAGGACGCCTTCCGAATGCTCCGCGAATACGCCCGGAACAGCAACCAGCACCTCACCGACGTCGCCCGCAACTTCGTCAACAGCGCCTCCGCTGACTTCCCGCCACCACCCCGCAGCGAGGCGCGCTAGCTACTGAGCAGGGCGAAGGCGTACTCGTCGTGGTCGTCGGAGCCGGCGTAGACCCGGCCGTCGGCCACCGCCGGGGCGCCTTCGATCGGGCTGCCGGTGCTGTAGGTCCAGAGTTCGCTGCCGCTGCCCGCGTTAAGGGCGTACAGGTCGCCGTTGCCCGCACCGAAGTAGACCACCCCGTCGGCGACCGCGGGATCAGACCCCACGTACGCCTTCCGCCCAGCACGGCCGGGGACGAGTTAACCGCGCCGTATGTGCGGAACATCCACCGCTGCGCGCCGGTGGCTTCGTTCAGCGCGTATACCGCGTTGCTCAGCGAGCCGACGTAGGCCGTCCCATTCACCACCGCCGGCGAGGAGAACGCCTCGTCGCTGGTATTGAAGCGCCAGGCCAGGCCCAGCCTGGGCACGGCCGACGCGGACAGCACGTTTTCGTTGCCGTTCCAGCCGGTGCGGGCGGGCCCGGCGCCGTACTGGGCCCAGTTGTCGTGCACGGTGAACGTCGCGCTGGCCTGGCGGCCGGTACGCCGGCCCACCGCGGTGACCTGGTAAGCGCCCGGTGCCACGCTGCCACTTTGACCAGCGCGCCGGAAAAGGTCAGCCCGGCGCACTTGACCGCGAGCGTGTCCCGGTGGAAATCCAGCCAGGCGGCCAGCATCTCGCGTTCTGGCGCGGCGGGCGGCGGCTGTGTCCGGTCGGTGGTCATGCCAGGATCCTCCCCCGGCTAGGCCCAGGCCGGTGTCCAGGTACTGGCGTTCGGCACAATGGGCTGGATCGTGCGGAGGTGGACGCGCAGCGTGGCCAGCGCGGGGTGCGGGTTGTCCGGCCGCCAGATCAGCGCGTGCGGGTAGACCGGTACCGGATCGCGGATCGGGATGCGGCGCAGGCCGTAGCCGTCGGGCCAGCTGAGGTGGGTCTGCTCGCCGACCAGCGTGGCCACCGTGGCCGAGCCGGCCACCGTCTCGAGCAGTGGCTCCAGGCCGAAGTTGGGCCCGCGGCTGTCGATGCTCAGCCCGAACGCGGCCGCCAGCCCGGCGTAGAACGCGGCCCACTCGGTGCCGGGCACGATGCCAGGCATCCAGATCCGGTGCCCCGCCAGCTGGGCCGGGGTGACCCCGGCCGCGCCGGCCAGCTCATGGGCCGGGCCGGTGAGCAGCTGCACCGGCTCGTCGAAGACCCGGCTGGCCCGGACGCCGCCCGGCAGCCGCCCGGGCTGATGGACGGCGCGGAAGGCTGCGTCGATCGCGCCGGACGCCGCCGCGGCGATGGCCGCGTCCGCGTCGAACAGCGTCACCACGTCAAGCTCGGTGTCCGGGTAGGCGCGGTGGAAGCCGCGCAGCAGGCCGGCCGGGGCCAGCCCGCGGCCGACCACGTCGACCCGCAGCCCGCGGCGGCCGGGCCGGACCGCGGCATAGGCCTGCTCCGCGGCCTGCAGCAGATCCCGGGCCCGGGGCAGGAACGCCTGCCCGTCCACGGTGAGCCGGGCGCCCCGCGCGGTGCGCGCGAACAGCCGGACCCCGAGATCCTTCTCCAGCCCGGCGACCCGCTTGGACGCCGCCTGCTGGGTGATGGACAAGCCGGCCGCGGCCTCGGAGAACTGGCCGGTGTCCGCCACCGCGACGAACGTGCGCACGGCTTCCAGGTCCACGCCGCCTGACCTTAGCCGTACAACAGATGGTTGTGACGCGCCGGCCGCGTGGTTGTTTGCTCCGGTGCCGGGCGGCCCGCTTGGATCCTGAGCATGGTGGCCAGGCGATCGCTGGGGCGGCAGTTCGGCTGGCTGTACGCCGCGTACGCGGTCAGTACGTACGGCTCGTGGCTCGGCTTCGGCGCATTCCCGCTGATCGCGATCCGGGTACTGCACGCCGGGCCGGCCGAGGTGTCCGCGCTGTCGGCGGCCGGGCTGGCGGCCGGCGCGCTGGTCGCGGTCCCACTCGGCCCATGGGTGGAGTTCCGCCGCAAGCGGCCGGTGATGATCGGGATGGACCTGATCCGGTTCGCGGCGCTGCTGACCATCCCGGCCGCGTACGCGTTCGGCTGGCTCAGCTTCGCCCAGCTGCTGATCGTGTCGGTCATCGTGGCCGCGGCCAAGATCGCGTTCAACTCGGCCAGCGGCGCGTTCCTGAAAACGCTGGTGCACGGCCCGGACCTGCTCGTCGCGAACAGCCGGTTCGAAGCCACCATGTGGACCTCCAGCGTGGTCGCCCCGCCGCTCGGCGGGGCCCTGATCGGGCTGCTGGGCCCGGTGGTCACCGTGCTGGGCGATGCGGTCAGCTATCTGCTGTCGGCGGCCGGGATCACCGCCATCCGCGGGCATGAGGCGCACCCGGCGCGCCCGGACCGGGCCGGGGCGGCCCGGCTGCGCGGTGCGGACCTGATCAGCGGGTGGCGGTACACACTGGCCCACCCGGTGCTGCGGCCGCTGCTGGCCTACTCGATCCTGGTCGGCGGGCTGATCCTGGCCACCGAGCCGCTGCTCGCGGTGCTCATGCTCGGCAAGCTGCACTTCGCGCCGTGGCAGTACGGCCTGGCGTTCGCCGCACCGTGCGCCGGCGGCCTGATCGGCGCCCGGCTGGCCCGCCGGCTGGCCGCCCGGTTCGGGCTGCACCGGGTCATGGTCACCGCCGGGACGCTGAGCGCCGGCTGGCCGGTCTGGCTGGCCTTCGTCGGCCCCGGCGTGGCCGGCCTGGTGCTGGTTATCGGCGTCCAGTTCGGGCTGGTCACCTGCATGGGCGTGTTCAACCCGCTGTACGCCACCTACCGGCTGGAGCAGACCGCCCAGGACCGGGTAGCCCGGGTGCTGTCCGCGTGGCAGGTGACCAAGAACGTCACCATCGCCGCGCTGACCGCGCTGTGGGGAGTGCTGGCCGCGCTGACCAGCCCGCGCATCGCGATCGCGGCGGCCGGCCTGCTCCTGCTCGGCACCCCGCTGCTGCTCCCCCGGTCCAGTCAGGTGCTGGCCACCAGCTCCACCTCGAAGCCGTCCGCGTTGGCCAGGTAACCCGCGTAGCTGTCCGGCCCACCCGCGTGCGGGTGCTGGTCCGGGAACAACAGCGTCCAGCCGTGCCGCTGGGCCTCGGCCACCAGCTGGTCGGTCTCGGCGGTGGTCCCGGCGTGGAAGGCGAGATGGTTGAGCCCAGGATGCAGCCGGTCGTGCGTGCCGCTGGTCAGCGCCGGGGACTGCTCGATCACCAGGTAGGTCGGGCCGAGCTGCCAGCTGCGCCCGTTGGGCCAGTCCTGGTTCTGCTGGTAGCCGAGCGCTTCCAGCAGCCAGCCCAGGCTGGCCACCGCCCGGGCCAGGTCAGGCACCCACAGCTCGACATGGTGCAGCGGCCCGCGCGGCGATGCGGGCTTGGGCGGCGGTGCTGCGGGCTCGGGCGGCCTGGTGGTCATCCGTCGAACGTTAGCGCCCGCGCCAGTTGCAACTGCGTCGATGAAACATCGGTGCGCACCGGTGCGCAGCAAAGTTTCATCGATGCAGTGCCTGCGGCTGGCTGGGAGCCATGGATGAAACATCGGCGTGGTTGAGGGTGGCCCGGATGACGGCGCGGGCCGGGGCGGACTGTCGGTGCGCCGGGTTACTGTTCAGCTGATGCTGGACTTGTTTCATCCCGCGGTCCGGGCCTGGTTCGAACGCCGGTTCCCGGGCGGCCCGACCGAGCCGCAAGCCGGGGCCTGGCAGGAGATCGACGCGGGGCGGCACACCCTGATCGCCGCACCCACCGGGTCCGGGAAGACGCTGGCCGCGTTCCTGGTCTGCATCGACCGGCTGTACCGGGCGCACCAGGTCTCCGGGGACCACGGAGCGGGGCAGGAGCCAGCCAGCAGCCCGCAGGTGGTGTACGTATCCCCGCTCAAGGCCCTCGCGGTGGACATCTGGCAGAACCTGGAACGTCCCCTCACGGAGATCGCCGACGTGGCGGCCGAGCTGGGGCTGACCGCGCCGGACATCCGGGTGGCGGTGCGCACCGGCGACACGGCCGCGGCCGAGCGGGCCGCCATGCTCAAGCGGCCACCGGACTTCCTGATCACCACCCCGGAGTCGCTGTACCTGCTGGTCACCGGGGACCGGGCGCGGGCCATGCTGCGCCCGGTGAACACGGTGATCGTGGACGAGATCCACGCGGTGGCGGGCAACAAGCGCGGCTCGCACCTGGCCCTCACCCTGGAGCGGCTGGATCACCTGGCCGGGCCGCAGGTGCAGCGGATCGGCCTGTCCGCCACCCAGCGGCCGATCGAGACGGTGGCCCGGCTGCTGGTCGGCGCGGGCCCGGACCGGTCGGAACCGGACGGGTCACCGCGCTGCGCGATCGTGGACTCCGGGCACCAGCGCGACCTGGACCTGGCCATCGAACTGCCCGACGACGAGCTGGGCGCGGTCGCGTCCAGCGAGCAGATGGGCCAGGTCCTGGACATGATCGCCAGGCACGTGGCCGGGCACCGCACCACGCTGGTGTTCGTGAACACCCGCCGGATGGCGGAGCGGGTGGCCCACCAGCTCGGCGAGCGGCTCGGCGACGACCAGGTCGCGGCGCACCACGGCAGCCTGTCCAAGGACCGGCGGCAGCGGGTCGAGGCCCGGCTGCGGGCCGGCGACCTGCGCGCCCTGGTCGCCACCGCGTCCCTGGAGCTGGGCATCGACATCGGCCCGGTCGAGCTGGTCTGCCAGATCGGGTCGCCGCGCAGCTTCGCCACGTTCCTGCAGCGGGTCGGCCGGTCCAACCACACCCGGACCGGCACCCCGTCCGGCCGGCTGTACCCGACGTCCCGCGACGAGCTAGTGGAGTGCGCCGCGCTGTTGCGCGGGGTGCGGGCGGGCCGGCTGGACGCGCTGATCGTGCCGGACGGGCCGCTGGACATCCTGGCCCAGCACATGATCGCCGAGTGCGCGGCGGCGGACTGGCCGGAGGACGAGCTGCTGGCCCTGGCCCGCCGGGCGGCCCCGTTCGCGGACCTGTCCGCCGCGGACTTCGACGACGTGGCCGAGCTGGTTTCCGAGGGCATCCGCACCGGCCGCGGCCGCCGCGCCGCCTGGCTGCACCGGGACCGGGTGGCGGGCAGGCTACGCGGCCGCCGCGGCGCCCGGATCGCGGCGCTGACCTCGGGCGGGGCCATCCCTGAGCTGGGCGACTACCGGGTGCTGGCCGAGCCGGACAACACCATGGTCGGCACGGTCAACGAGGACTGGGCCATCGAGTCGATGGCCGGCGACGTGTTCCTGCTCGGCACGCACTCGTGGCGGATCCGCCGGGTCGAGCCGGGCATCGTCCGGGTCGAGGACGCGCACGGCGCGCCCCCCTCCGTCCCGTTCTGGCTGGGCGAGGCACCAGGCCGCACCCGCGAGCTGTCCGAGGAAGTCTCCGCGCTGCGCGCCCAAACCGCCATTGTGCTGAACGCCAGTACCCGCCCGGCCGCCGAAGACTGGCTCGCGGCCGAATGCGGGCTGGACGGCGCGGCCGCGGCCACCATCGTGGCGTATCTGTCGGCGGGCCAGCAGCAGCTCGGCGGGGTGCTGCCCACGATGGACACCATCGTGATGGAACGGTTCTTCGACGAGGCCGGCGGCATGCAGCTGGTCGGGCACGCGCCGTTCGGCGCCCGGGTCAACCGGGCGCTCGGCCTGGCGCTGCGCAAGCGGTTCTGCGTCACGTTCGACTTCGAGCTGCAGGCCGCCGCCAGCGACGACGCCATCCTGCTCTCGCTCGGGCCGCAGCACAGCTTCCCGCTGGACCGGGTGCCGCACTTCCTGGCCTCGGCCACCGTGGAGGAGGTGGTCCGCCAGGCGGTGCTCACCTCGCCGCTGTTCCAGGCCCGCTGGCGGTGGAACCTGAACCGGTCGCTGGCCGTGCTGCGGATGCGCGGCGGCAAGAAGAACCCGCCCGCCATCCAGCGGATGGAATCCGACGACCTGATGGCGGCGGTGTTCCCCACCCTGGCTGCCTGCCAGGAGAACGTGGCCCCCGGCCCGCTGGACATCCCGGACCACCCGCTGGTCCGCCAGACGCTGCACGACTGCCTGCACGAGGCGATGGACATCGACGGCCTCCGCGAGCTGCTGCACGGCATCGAAACCGGCACGGTCACGGTCGAGGTGCGGGACACCACCGAGCCGTCCGTACTGGCCCACGAGATCCTCAACGGGCAGCCGTTCACGTTCCTGGACGACGCCCCGCTGGAAGAGCGGCGCAGCCGGGCCGTGCCGCTGCCCCGCGGGCTGCCGGTCGAGGCACGCGAGCTGGGCCGGCTCGACCCGGACGCCATCGAGCGGGTGATCGCCCAGGTCCGGCCCGAGCCGCGGGATGCCGACGAGCTGCACGACCTGCTGATGACGGTGCTGGCGCACCGGCCGCAGCCGGACTGGCAGGACATGTTCGGCGCACTGGTGGACGCCGCACGCGCGGTGACCGTCGGGTCGCCGGCCGGGCCGCTGTGGTGTGCGGTGGAACGCCGGCCGGCCGTCGAGGCGCTGTTCCCCGGCGCGCCGGTGCAGCCCGACCACCCGTGCCCGGTACCCGCCGCCGGCGAGGTCGACGAGGATGTGGCCGCGGCCGACATGCTGCGCGGCCACCTGGAGTACGTCGGCCCGTCCACCGCCGCCATGCTGAGCGACGCGACCGGGCTGCCCGCCGACCTGGTGCTGATCGGGCTGGGCCGGCTGGAGGCCGAGGGCTTCGCGGTCCGCGGCAAGTTCACCGCACCGGACGCGCCGGAGGAGTTCTGTGCCCGGCGGCTGCTGGCCCGCGTGCACGGCTATACCCGGCAGCGGCAGCGCCGCGAGATCGAGCCGGTCAGCGCCCGGGACTTCATGCGGTTCCTGCTCCGCTGGCAGCACGTGGCCCCGGGCACCCAGCGCGAGGGCCGGTTCGGCGTGACCAGCGTGGTCGAGCAACTGCAGGGCTTCGAGCTGGCGGCCGGCGCCTGGGAGAGCCACGTGCTGGCGGCCCGGGTGACCGGCTACCGCCGGGACTGGCTGGACGACCTGTGCATCTCCGGGCAGGTCAGCTGGGGCCGGCTGTCGGTGCGCGACGCCGAGCCAGACCCGCAGCCGCCTGGCAAAGCGGGCCCGCGGGTCAAGCGCAGCGGGCTGGCCCCGTCCCGGGCCACCCCGATCACGCTGACCATCCGGGACGACCTGCCCTGGCTGCTCCGGGTGGCCCGCGGCGACCTGTGCCCGGCCGAGCCAGGCCCGGGTCGCACCGCCGACGTGCTCGACGCGCTCCGCCAGCACGGCGCGCTGTTCCGGCCGGATCTGGCCAGCCGGACCGGCCGCCTGCCCAGCGAGGTAGACGAGGCGCTGTGGGATGGCGTGGCCCGTGGCCTGATCACCGCGGATGGGTTCCGGGCCGTCCGCTCGCTACTGCGCAACCGCAGCCGGCCCAGCTACCCGCCGCGGCGCGGGCCGCGCGGCGGCCTGCACCGCAGCACGCTCAGCGGCAAAACCCCAGGCACCGGCCCGGCCGGGCGCTGGTCGCTGCTGCCCGAGCCGATGCCTCCGGGCGACCCGGACGAGCTGGCCGAGGCGGCTGCCGAGCAACTGCTGGTCCGCTGGGGTGTAGTGTTCCGCGACCTGGTCCGCCGGGAGAGCCTGGCCGTCCCGTGGCGGGAGATCCTCTGGGCGTTCCGCCGGATGGAGGCCCGTGGCACCATTCGCGGCGGCCGGTTCGTCACCGGGTTCAGTGGCGAGCAGTTCGCCCACCCGGATGCCGTTGACGTACTGCGCGAGGTGCGCAAGCAGCGGCTGGCCGGCGAGACCGTCCAGCTGTCCGCGGCCGACCCGCTGAACCTGACCGGGATCATCCTGCCCGGGCCGCGGGTGCCGGCCATCCACGCGAACACGGTGACCTACACCGACGGGGCGGTGCCGGCCGCGCCGGTCAGCGAACCAGCCTGACCACCATCCGCGCAGATGATCGAACCGCCCCAAGCATCTTTCCATCTATTCGATAACGTGTTTGAATAGCGACATGCACGCAGACGTGATCGCAGCCAGTTACCCCGTGGTGGCTGGGCTGCTCGGGTTCGGCGCCGCTGGGCTGGCCGCCGCGATCGTGGGCATGGCCTGGAGCGTGCACGCGCGGCAGATCCAGCTGGCCGGGCAGCTGGCCCGGCGGCAGTTCATCGTGACCGGCGCGGCGCCCCGCGCCGACGAGGCCGACCTGGCCCCGGCGCCGGCCACCGAGCACATCAACGGCACCGGCGGCGCGGGCCCGGCGCCCCCGGTGGTCATCGACGGGCCGGACACCGTGCTGGCCGGCGAGCAGGCCCGCTACCGGGTCCGGCCGTCCGGCAACCGGAAGGTGGCCTCCTGGTCGGTCGGCGGTGGCGCGGTCGCGCACTCCCCCGACCCGGCCTACCCGGACGACCTGCTGCTGATCGCCGAGCAGCCGGGCACGCTGCTGCTCACCGTGCGGGTCCGCGACGGCATGATGGAGCGCCGCGGCACCAAGTCGGTCGCCGCGGTGCCGGATGTGGCCGAGCCCGCACCGCCGTTCCCGCTGCGGCTGTTCCTGTCCGGCTGGGGGCTGATCGTGGTGGTGGTGCTGGTCATCGGGTTCGCCGGCGCACTGGCCGCACTGGGCAACTTGTCCGCCGCCGACTTCATCGCGCTGACCGTCCCGCTGGCCGCGCTGCTCGGCGTGGTCGCGCTGGCCCGCGGCCCGGCCGATCCGGGCAGCCGCCCGGTCCAGGGCCGGGACGCCAGCTGGCTGCGGCCGCACGAGCCGGCCAGCCAGCCGCCGGCGACAGCGTGCAGCAGACTCTCGACCAGATGATCAACCCGGGCTCGGGCCACGCGAACTGATGTGATCAACTGACGTTCATGACTGACTTGCCGCTGGCTTGCACGCTGGGACCCGTCGATGGCGCGGACCGGTCCCGCCGCTGGCGTCAGCTGGCCGCCGAGGCGGCGCCGGTCACCCGCTGTACCGAGGGTCGGCTGGAGATCCGGTACCAGCCCGGGCCAGGCGTCCTGGACGAGCTGTCCGCGCTGGCCGCGGCCGAGGCCGAGTGCTGCTCGTTCGTCGAGTGGGCGGTCATCGAGCAGGCCGGGGATCCCACTCTGGTCGTCTCGGCCCCGGCGGACGCGCCCGGCAACATCGAGCCGATCGCGGCCATGTTCAAGGCCTGAGCGTGCCTACTCCCGATGTCGTGGCCGGGCTGGTAGCGGAGCTGCCCGAGGTCACCGAGGGCGAGCGGCACGGCACCCGGACCTGGTTCGTGGCGGGCCAGGCGTTCGCCTGGGAGCGGCCGTTCAGCAAGGCGGACCTGAAGCGGTTCGGCGACGAGACTCCACCGGATGGGCCGATCCTGGCCGTCCGGGTCGAGGACCTCGGTGAGAAGGAGGCGCTGCTGGCCGCGCACCCGGTGGCGCTGTTCACCATCCCGCACTTCGACGGGTACGCCGCGGTGCTCATCCAGCTGAGCGCGGTCTCCCGCCCGGCGCTGCGCGAGGTGCTGCTCGATGGCTGGCTGGCCCGCGCGCCACGGCGGCTGGCCGAGCAGTACCTGCGTGAGACCTAGGTCGGTGGGCTGGGCAAGCGGCACCCCGGCGGGCAGGTCGGCCAGGATGTCCTCCGGCTCCGGCCGCATCAGGTCGTCCCGGGTCCAGCGGCTGGCCGGCGGGCTGGACCGGCCCACCTCGGGCCGGGTCCGGCTGTCCGGCCGTGACCTGGCCAGCCTGGACGAGGCCGGGCTGGCCGCCGTGCTGCGGCAGCAGGTCGGTTTCGTCTTCCAGGAGGCCAACCTGCTGGCCGGGCTGACCGCGGCCGAGAACGTGGCGCTCGCGCTGGAGCTGGACGGGGTGAAGCCGCGGGCGGCACTGGCCGGCGCCCATGGCCTGCTCGACTCGCTGGGCCTGGGAGCCGCCCGGGGCCGGTTCCCGGCCCAGCTGTCCGGCGGCGAGCAGCAGCGGGTGGCCATCGCCCGGGCCATCGCCGGGGGCCGGTCGCTGCTGCTGGCCGACGAGCCGACCGGGGCACTGGACGCGCTCACCGGCGAGTCGGTGATGGGCCTGCTGCGCGAGCGCTGCGCCGCGGGCTGCGCGCTCGTGCTGGCTACCCACAACGTCCGGCACGCGGCCTGGGCCGACCGGGTGGTGTTCCTGGAAGACGGCCGGCTGGCCGGTGAGACCGGCCCGGCGGCCGGCCCGGAGTGCCTGCTGGGCTCGGTCCGGTGACCGGCGCGGCGGCCGCCCCGGCCATCATCGAGCTGGCCGGGGTGCAGAAGACTTACCGCAGCCCGGTGGGCCGGGGACGTGGCGTCGGGTTCCCCGCGCTGCGCGGGGTGGACCTGGTCATCGGCGCGGGTGAGATGGTGGCGGTGACCGGGCCGTCGGGTAGCGGCAAGCCTCCCGCTCGACCTGGCCCATCGCGGCCCGGCCCGGGAACGCAAAGCCGTGGCCAGCCGCCATCTGGCCACGGTGGGCCTGGGCGATCGCGAACGGGTCCAGCACTCCCGTCTTCTACACCACGCTGGCCACCCTGGAGTCGCTGCGCGGCGTGCACGGCATCAACTTCCTGGGGTTCCGGCTCACCGACGACACCCCGGCCGCGCAGTCCCGGGCGGTCGCCGAGGTGCGGGCCTACCTGACTAGGCAGACCGGGTCGGACCCGATCACCGGGCTGCCCGCCACCCGGTCCGCCGGTCAGTGGCCCGGGCAGGCCAGCTTCGGCCGCACGATGGCGCTGCTGTACATCATCACGATCCTCGCTTTTGTCTCCGCCCTGTTCCTCATCTCGGCCACCATGAACACGCTCATCGCCGAGCAGGCGGGCGAGATCGCCATCCTCAAGACGCTCGGCGGCCGACGACGGCAGATCGGCGGGATCACCGTGCGCACCGCGGCCATGCTCGGCGCGGCCGGGGCCATCCTGGGCACCCTGCCCGGCATCGCCGTCGCCTACCTGGTGGCGCACTCCTTCGCCGAGACGCTCATCGACCTGCCCATCGGGTTCGGCGTCGCCCCCGGCGTGGTCGTGGCCAGCCTGCTGGCCGGCCCGGTGCTGGCCGTGGCCGCGTCGCTGCCCGCGCTGCGCCGCGCGCTGCGACGGCCGGTGCGCTACCGGGTGTCCACCTCCGACGTCTACGTGGTGGTAGCGGACATCACCGCCAGCTCACGCGCGGTCCTCGTCATCGTCCAGGTCCTCGGTCTGCTGGTGGTCGCGATCACGCTGATGGGCCTGGTCAGCGCGCTCAGCATGGCGGTCATCGAGCGGACCAGGGAGATCGGCATCCTGCGCTGCGTGGGGGCCAGGGCCCGGCAGATCCGGCGGGTCTTCACCGCCGGGGCGGTACTGCTGGTCCTGGCCGGCTGGGTGCTGGCCGTGCCACTCGGCTGGCTGATGTACCAGGGTCTGCGCGCGCTTGTCCTGCACAGCGCTGACCTCAGCCTGCCGGACGACGTCCCGGTGGCCATCCCGCTGGGTGCGCTGATCGGCCTGCTCGTGCTGACCGTGCTGGTCATCCGGCTGCCGCTGCGCCGGGCCAGCCGGATCCAGCCCGGGCTGGCGCTGCGCTACCAGTAGCACCTGGCTTGCGCCCAGCGCGGCCCGGGTAGATCAGGAGAAAGGCGGGCAGGGGGTGCGGAATGACTCAGACGGAGACCTCCTCCGCACCAACCGGGCCGGCCACGCTGAGCCGCCAGCGGATACTCATCATCATCGGCGCGCTGCTGCTCGGCATGCTGCTGGCCGCGCTGGACCAGACGATCGTGGCCACCGCCCTGCCGACGATCGCCGGCGATCTGCACGGGCTGTCCCATCTGTCCTGGGTGGTGACCGCATATCTGCTGGCCTCGACGGCGTCGACGCCGCTGTGGGGGAAACTGGGCGACCTGTACGGCCGCAAGCAGTTCTTCCAGGCCGCGATCGTGATCTTCCTGGTCGGGTCGATCTTCTCCGGGCTGGCCCACTCGATGAGCGAGCTGATCGCCTCCCGCGCGGTGCAGGGCATCGGCGGCGGCGGGCTGTTCGCCGGGGCGCAGAGCATCGTCGGGGATGTGGTGCCGCCCCGGGAACGCGGCCGCTACCAGGGCATCTTCGGCGCGGTATTCGGCGTGACCAGCGTCCTCGGCCCGCTGATCGGCGGCTTCTTCGTGGACAACCTGAGCTGGCGCTGGGTGTTCTACATCAACGTGCCGATCGGGATCGTCGCGCTGGTGGTGGTGGCCGCCGTGCTGCCCCGGACGCTGCGCCGCACCAAGCACACCATCGACTACCTGGGCACCGCGCTGCTGGCCGCCGCGGCCACCTGCCTGGTGCTGCTCACCTCACTCGGCGGGACCACCTGGGCCTGGTCGTCGGGGCCGATCATCGGCCTGGCCATCGGGGCGGTCGCCGCCATCGCGGGCTTCGTCCTGGTGGAGCGCCGGGCCACGGAGCCGGTCATGCCGCTGTACCTGTTCCGCAACCGGGTCTTCTCCGCGGCCAGCGGGGTCGGCCTGGTGGTCGGTTTCGCCATGTTCGGCGCACTGTCTTACCTGCCGCAGTACTTCCAGATCGTGAAGGGGGTCAGCCCGACCTCATCCGGGCTCCGGCTGCTGCCGCTGATGGCCGGGCTGCTGGCCACCTCGATCACCACCGGGCAGCTGGTCAGCCGAACCGGCCGGTACAAGATCTTCCCGGTCGTCGGCACCGCGGTCATGACGCTCGGGCTGTACCTGCTGTCGCTGCTGGCCGTGTCCACCAGCACCGTGCTCACCTCGCTGTACATGCTGGTGCTCGGGGCCGGCATCGGCGCCTCGATGCAGGTCCTGGTCATCGCGGTGCAGAACTCGGTGCAGTACGCCGACCTGGGCACGGCCACCGCGGGCGCGACGTTCTTCCGCTCCATCGGCGGCTCGTTCGGCGTGGCCGTGTTCGGCGCGATCTTCGCCAACGTGCTGCCGCACAACCTGGCCAGCGAGCTGCACGGCCTCAGCCTGCCGCCCGGCCTGACCGCGGCCAGCGGGGCCAGCCCGGCCGTCCTGGACCGGCTGCCCGCACCGGTGCACGACGCGTTCGTGCACGCCTACGCCACCTCACTGCACACCGTGTTCCTGGCCTCCGTCCCGGTCGGCGCGCTCGCGTTCGCGCTCAGCTGGACGCTCAAGGAGGTCCCGCTGCGCGCCACCACCCGGGCCCCTGACCCGGCCGACACGCTGGCCCCCTCCGCCCGGCCGTCGGTCCGCGACACCCAGCAGGAGATGGAACGGGCCATCACGTCGCTGCTGTCCCGGGAGCGCCGCCGGGTCGTCTACTCCGAGCTGCTCTCGGCGGCCGGGCTGCAGCTCAAACCCCGGGCGGCCTGGCTGCTCTACCGCGTCGGCGAGCACCAGGGCCTGAGCCGCCACCAGCTGGCCGGGCTGCTCCAGCTCCCAGACACCGACCTGCAGCACCGGCTGGCCGAGCTCAGCACCCCCGGGTACGTGACCGACGGCGACGGCAGCCAGCCGGTGCGGCTCACTGGCACCGGCGAGACGGCCTACCAGGGCCTGATGCGGGCCCGCGAGGACCGGCTGCGCAAGCTGTGCGCGGACTGGGGCCCGGACCGGCACCCGCAGCTCGCGGCTCTGCTCACCACCATCACCCATCAGCTCGCCGCCAGCGGCGAGAAACCTGGCGCCGACCTCGACGCGGCGTAACCCCCGGGCCGCCCGGAGTGCATACCCTGGTGCTGGCCGCGACCATAACTTCGCAGCGGAACAGGTGAATCCGATGACTTCTGCAAGTGTGTCCAACCGCTCTTCTGGCCGCAGCACGCTGGCCATCGTCCTGGTCATCCTCGGCATCCTGGCCATTCTCGCCGGGATCCTGTACGTCGCCGGCGCGGCGAACTCCATCCACTTCATGGTGGGCAGCGTGCACAAGGGGCACCACCTGGCCCGGGCCGCGGTCTCCTTCGTGGTCGGCATCGCGCTGCTGATCATCGCCTGGTTCGCGGCCCGGACGCACCAGTAGCCAGCCGGGCCGCCGCACTCCTCCTCCCTGGCCGGCCCCTTGTGCCAGGCTGCCTGCGGATGTCACATTGTGACTACCGAACGGCAAGGGAGATGACCAAAGCTGACCGTTACCCTGGACCGGAACGTCGAAGCGTTCGTCGCCGCACCACGCCAGCTGTTCATCGACGGACAGTGGGTAGCCGCGGCGTCCGGGAAGACCTTCGACACCCCCAACCCAGCGACGGGCGAAACGCTGGCCCGGATCGCCGAGGGAGATGCCGAGGAGGCGACCAGCCGCACGCCGTTGGCGTCCAGTTCCACGTTGGCGATGGCCTCCCCCTGGTGGATGCCGGTCGCCCGGGCCGGGATCTGATTGCGCGCGCTCAGCTGCATAGCGTGGCTTCTCACGATCTTGTGTGCTTACCCGGGCCACGCTAGCGGCCGGTCCCGGCCGGCCCCACGGCGCCGCGCTGCTCAGCGACCGGCCTGCCGCCGCAGCCACGACTCCGGCTGCCCGGATTCCGCCGACATCGCCCGCCACGTCCAGCCGACCGCCCGGCGCTGGCCGACGTAGCTCGCCATCGAGTCGAAACCCAGGCCCGCGGCCACCCGCGCGGCGCGCTCCCGGGCGCCGTGCCGTTTGGCCGTGTGCGCCTCCCAGTCCAGTTCGTGCTGGCGCAGCGCGGCCTGGACGGCGTGGTGCGACAGCCCGGCTTCCGCCGCTATGGCATTGGCCGTCCAGTGCTGCTGGACGTGCCGGTCACGCAGGTAGCTGGGCACATCAGGGAAACCGAGCCGGGCCAGCGCGGGCTGCCAGCGGGCGTCCGGGCGGGCCGGGCGCAGCCGCGGCACGGCCGCCGCGGCCCGCGGGTCGAGGCCGGCCAGATGCCGGGACAGCCAGTCCTTGTGCAGCCCGGCGGACCGGCTGATCGCCGCCAGGCTGTCCCCGCCGGCCACCCGGGCCAGCACGAACGTGCCGATGTCCGGGTAGCCGTGCCGCTCGGCCACCCCGGCCGCCACCGCGGCCAGCTGGACCGCGGCACGGGCCGGGCCAGCCATAGCGGGCTGGCCACTACGCTCGGGTTCATGACCGAGGGGCCATCCCTGTCGCTGGCCGAGCTCACCGTGCTCGCGCTGCTCTGCGAGCAGCCCGCGCACGGGTTCGCGGTGGCCCGGCTCACCGCGCCCGGGGGCGAGCTGGGCCGGATCTGGCAGATCCCCCGGCCGGTGGTCTACCGCTCGATCGGCCGGCTGACCGAGGCCGGGCTGATCACCGCGGACGCCGTCGAGGCGGGCCGCGGCCCGCAGCGCACCCTGTTCACCGTCACCCCGCCAGGCCGCCAGGCCGCGGAACGCTGGCTGGACACGCCCGTGCAGCATGTCCGCGACGTCCGCTCGCACCTGCTGCTCAAGCTGGCCCTGCTGGACCGGGCCGGGCGGGACCCGACGGAGCTGCTCATCCAGCAGAAGGCGGTGCTGGCGCCGATCGCCGCGGCCGTGCACGCCGAGCGGCCCGGCCCCCCGGGCTTCGACGGCACGCTGCTGGCCTGGCGCCGGGCGACCACGGAGGCCACCATGAGCTTCCTGGAGGACATCACCCCGGCCGGCCGCGGCGGCCAGACCCGATGAAGGCCGTCCGCTTCAGCCAGTTCGGGGGCCCGGACGTCCTCGAGATCGTGGATCTTCCGGATCCGCACCCGGGGCCCGGCCAGATCCGGGTCACGGTGCATGCGGTCGGCGTCAATCCGAGCGACTGGAAGGCGCGCAAGGGTGAAATGGGCGGGGAACTCCCGCAGACGACAGGCCGCGACGTGGCGGGCGTCGTCGACGAGATCGGCGGGGGCGTCACGGACGTCGCCGTCGGCGACCGGGTGTTCGGCTTCTCCGGCGGCAGCGCGGGCGCGGGCGCGGCCGAACTAGCGCTGCTGTCCGACTACGCGCCGATCCCGCCGTCGCTTGGCTTCGCCGAGGCCGCTGCCCTGCCCGTCGTCCTCGAGACGGCCACCCGCGCCCTGGACACGCTCGGCGCCGGAGCCGGGAAGACGCTGCTCATCAACGGTGCCTCCGGCGGGATCGGCAGCGCCGCCGTGCAGCTCGCCGTGGCGCGCGGCGCGCGCGTGATCGGCACCGCCAGTCCCGGCAACCACGGTTACCTGCGCTCGCTGGGCGCCGAGCCCGTCGCCTACGGCGCGGGCCTCGCCGGGCGGGTCCGCTCGGTCGCGCCCGGCGGCGTCGACCTGGCGCTCGACGTCGCCGGGAGCGGCGTCCTGCCCGAGCTCATCGAGCTCGCGGGCGGCCCGGAGCACGTCGTGACGGTTGCCGACTTCGCAGGCGCGCAGGAGTACGGGGTGAGGTTCAGCCGAGGGGAAGACGGCCGCGCGCTGCACGCGATCGCAGAGATCGGCGAGCTGATCGAGTCAGGGCGCTTCTCGCTCCCGGTCGTGCAGACCTTCCCGCTCGGCGAGATCGCGGCGGCACACCGCGTCAGCGAGGACGGTCACGTGCGCGGAAAGCTCGTGCTGCTGGTTCGCTGATCCGGCCCGCGGCCAGCTAGCCGGCCGTCCAGCCCGGGTCACGGCCGGACAACCCGAGCAGCCGGTCCAGCGGCGGCGCGGCGTCCGGCACCGGGACCCGGGGCCCGAACGCCTTGCCGTCACCCTGGTAGTCGGCGGTCAGCATGCCGGGTGCGAAGGCCAGCGACTGCTCGGCCGCGGCCGCGGGCGGCGACCAGGGCTGGCCGGTGGCCCGGGCCAGGTCCCAGCCGTGTACTTGGTACTCCCAGAGGATCATGCTGAGCGCCATGTCGCCGGGCATGCCGCTGTCCCCCAGGCGCAGCGGCCGGCCCGCCGCGCCAGCCCGCATCGCCTGGGTGATGGTGCTGGCCGCGGCGCGCACCTCGGCGGCCGGGTCGGCGGGCACCTGGTATCCGTCGGTGCTGGCCCGCGGCGCCTGGCCGGCCGGGTCGGCGAAGCCCGCCGCGAAGATGGTCAGCCAGCCCAGCACGTGCTCGCGGAGCTGGGCGACGTCGTAGTCGGTGCACGGAGTCGGGTCATGCAGCTGGTCATTGGTGACGCTGCCGACCACCGGGGCCAGCTCGGTAAGCACCTCGGCCAGCAGGTCAGTGGTCTGCTCAGTGGATGTGGTCATGCTGGAGACGCTAGCCAGGCCGGCCCGCGGGCGGCTTGAAGATTCGCGTCAGCCGGCCCAGCTAAGGTGACTGAGGTGAGCGGGCGGGAGCCGGAGCCGCAGGGGCCGGAGCCAGTAGAGCGGGACAGCCGCGGCATCCTCGACCCGTGGCTGCTGCGGCAGCGCGTCCAGCTCACCCGGTACCCAGTCGGCCCGCCCCTGGCCGCCCTGGTGGACTGGTTCTGGGCGGTGCGCTGGGACCTGCCGGCCGGGCAGTCGCACCGGCAGCAGGTGCTGACCCACCCCGGCGCGAACATCAGCGTCGGTCACGCCAACGCCCGCCCCGGCCAGCAGCAGCCCGGGCCGGTCGAGGCCCGGCTGAATGGCGTGGCCCGCGGCCTGGCCAGCCTGCTGCTCGTCGGGTCCGGCTGGACCGTCGCCGCGCTGACCAGGCCCGGTGGGCTGGGTGCGTTCACCGCCGGGCCGGCCGCGGCGTTCACCGACCGGGTCGTGCCGCTGGGCAGCGCGATCGGCGTGGCCGAGGCGGCGCTGGCTGAACAGATCACCGCGGCGCCGGATGAGGCCGCGCGGGTCGGGCTGCTGGCCGCCGCACTGGAGCAGGCGGTAGATCTGCAGCGGGCCGGCCCGGCCAGCCAGGTGGCCGGCGCCGCACGGCTGGCCGAGACCAACCGGGCGGTGCGGCGGCTGGCCGACCTGAGCGAGCTGACCGGCCTCGGCCCGCGCACCCTGCAGCGGATGTTCCTGCGCTACGCCGGGGTGTCCCCGATGTGGGTGATCCGCCGGTACCGGCTGCTGGACGCGGCCGAGCTGGTCCGGGCCGGCACCCCGGTGTCCTGGGCCGAGGTGGCCGCCGACCTTGGCTACGCCGACCAGGCCCACCTGACCCGTGACTTCCGGGCCGCGATCGGCCAGACCCCGGCCGCCTACGCCGGCGCACAGCCCCGCCGCTAGGCGCCTCTGCTATCAGCAGATTGCTTTGGCTGGTGGCGGCCTGCTGACCCATGGTGGGGATGACCGAACCGTCGCGGAAAGCAGGGAGACTATGCCGGCCGCCATTGCCGAATCACCGACCGGGACACTCGACGATCAGCTCCTCACCCGGCTGCTCTACCAGCGCATCATCGTTCTCGGCAGCGAGGTTGACGACCAAGTGGCCAACCGGCTCTGCGCCCAGCTGCTGCTGCTGTCGGCCGAGGACCCGCGTGCCGACATCAGCCTGTACATCAACTCCCCCGGCGGCTCGGTCCTCGCCGGGCTGGCCATCTACGACACGATGCGGCTGATCCCCAACGACGTAAGCACGCTGGCCATGGGGCTGGCCGCCAGCATGGGCCAGTTCCTGCTCTGCGCCGGGGCCCCGGGCAAGCGGTACAGCCTGCCACACGCCCAGGTGCTGATGCACCAGGGCTCGGCCGGCTTCGGCGGCACTGCCGCCGACGTGGAGATCTACGCCGAGCAGCTGGCCCGCACCGGGGCCACGATGACCAGCTTGATCGCCCAGCACACCGGGCAGCCGGTGGACCGGATCGAGCAGGACAGCCTGCGGGACCGCTGGTTCAGCGCCGAGGAGGCGCTGGCCTACGGGTTCATCGACCACGTGGTGGAACAGCTCGACGACGTGCGGCCGGTGGTGGCCGGCCGCCGGAAGGCAGGCCTGTGATGAGCCAGTACACGATCCCCACCGTGGTGGAGCGCACCGCGGCCGGCGAGCGGGCGTTCGATATCTACTCCCGGCTGCTGTCCGAGCGGATCATCTTCCTCGGCACCGAGATCGACGACGGTGTGGCCAACGTGGTGATGGCCCAGCTGCTGCACCTCGAATCGGTCAGCCCCGACCTGGAGATCAGCCTGTACATCAACTCGCCAGGCGGCTCGTTCAGCGCGCTGACCGCGATCTACGACACGATGCAGTTCATCCGGCCGGACGTGGCCACGTTCTGCATGGGGCAGGCCGCGTCGGCCGCGGCCGTGCTGCTGTCCGCGGGCACACCGGGCCGGCGCGCCGTGCTGCGGCACGCCCGGGTGCTGCTGCACCAGCCGTCCAGCCAGTCCCGCGGCACCCTTCCCGACCTGGCCATCGAGGCCAAGGAGCTGGTCCGGGTGCGGGCCGAGGTGGACGAGATCCTGAGCCGGCACACCGGCCACCCAGTGACCAAGATCAGGAACGACACCGACCGGAACAAGACCTTCACCGCCGCCGAGGCCGTCGCCTATGGCCTGGCCGACGAGGTCATCACCGCCCGGGAAACCGCCGCCCTGGCCAGTGCTAGCTAAACACCAGGCCAGCTGACCACGATCAGGCGGCCAGGCAGACCACGTCGCCGCCGCCCCGGGACGGCCGCTGCACCGGGCGGGCCACCGGGTTAACCACCGCGCCGCCGCGGACCGAGTCGAGCCGGATGACCGTGGCGGTACGCTCCCCGGCCAGCTCGCGGCCGACCACGGCGAGCAGCTCGGACAGGTCGATGCGCAGCGCGTCGCAGATCGCGGCCAGCACCTCGGAGGAGGCTTCCTTGCGGCCACGTTCCAGCTCGGACAGGTAGGGCACCGAGACCCGGGCGGCCCGGGACACGTCGGCCAGCGTGCGGCCCTGGGCCCGCCGGGTGCGCCGCAGCACCTCGCCGATCGTCGTGCGCAGCAGTGGCCTGGGCCGCTGCTGCGGCGTGCGGCCGAGTGGGCCAGCCATCGGCGTCGCCTCCCTGGGCCGTCGTCCGGGCCTGCGTGAGGCCAACGTATCCAGCCTCCGGCCGCCCGGCGAGGCACGTTCGCAGCCGGCGTAACGGCGGCCGGGCGCCCCCGCCGGGAATTCAGTCAGCCCAACTACTTACCGGGAGAATACTCTTGGAGTATTCTCCCGGTTATGAGTGTTCCGCTGACCTTGCTTGGCCTGCTTGAGCGGGGGCCAAGCCATGGATACGACCTGAAACGGGACTACGACGTGTACTTCGGCCAGGGCAGGCCGCTGCGCTACAGCCAGGTGTACGCGACCCTGTCCCGGCTGGCCAGGGACGGGAAGGCGGTCGCCGGGCCGGCCGAGCAGGGCGCCGGGCCGGAACGGCGCCGGTACGTGATCACCGAGGCAGGCATGGCCGATGTGCAGCGGTGGCTGGCCGAGCCGGCCCCGCCGGAGCCGGATCTGCAGAGCGAGCTGTTCGCCAAGGTGGTGCTCGCCCTGATGCTCGGCCGGGCGGCGGACAAGTACCTGGATGTCCAGCGGGCGGCGCACCTGCAGCGGATGCGCGAGCTCACCGATCTCAAGCGGGACTCCGATCAGCTCGGCGTGCTCCTCGCCAACCATGCGCTCTACCGGCTGGAGGCTGACCTGCGATGGATCGACCACACCGCGGCCCGGCTGGATCTGCTCCAGCGGGCGGTGCAGCAGTGACCGCGAATCTCCCCGCCGCTGCGGAACCCAGGACCGGGGTCATTGTCGAGGCGCGGGACGTGGTGAAGTCGTTCGGCCAGACACCCGCGCTGCGCGGCGCCTCGCTCACCGTCCGGCCGGGCGAGATCGTCGCGGTCATGGGGCCGAGCGGCTCCGGCAAGTCCACCCTGCTGCACTGCCTGGCCGGCATCCTGCTCCCGGAGCAGGGCGAGGTCTGGTTCGGCGGGCAGCGGCTGGACACCCGGAGCGATGAGCGGCGCAGCGCGCTGCGCCGGGACCGGTTCGGGTTCGTATTCCAGACCGGCCAGCTGGTCCCCGAGCTGACCGCGGAAGAGAACGTCGCCCTGCCGCTGCTGCTGTCCGGCACCCGCCGCGGCCCGGCGCGGACGGCGGCCAGGAACTGGTTTGGCCCGCTTGGCCTGGACGGGCTTGAGCACCGCCGGTCCGGGGAGCTGTCCGGCGGGCAGGCGCAGCGCGTCGCGCTGGCCCGCGGCCTGGTCGCCGACCCGGCGGTGCTGTTCGCCGACGAGCCGACCGGGTCACTGGACTCGGTGTCCGGGGAGCTGGTGATGGACCTGCTCACCGCCGCGGCCCGGGAGCATGGCACCACCGTCGTCCTGGTCACCCACGACGCCCGGATCGCCGCCTACGCCGACCGGGAGGTCATCGTCCGCGACGGCACGGTCAGCACGCTCACCGGGGCCAGGCCATGATCCGCCTCGGGCTGCAGCTGGTGGTCACCGGCGGCCGCGAGGCCCTCACCCGGCTGACCGTCCTGGCCGTCGCGGTCGGCCTCGGCGTCGGGCTGCTGCTGACCGCCGTGGCCGCGACCAACGCGGCCCTCTCCTGGAACAACCGCCACGCCTGGTTCTGGACCGGCACCGCGTCCGTGCCCGCCGGCCCGGCGGCGGGCATCGCCCCGCTGTGGTGGCACCCCAGCGGCGACACGTTCGACGGCCGGACGATCACCCGCTTCGACGTGGCCGCCACCGGCGCCTCGTCGCCGGTGCCGCCGGGCCTCTCCCGTGACCCGGCGCCGGGCCAGTACTACGCCTCGCCCGCGCTCGCCGCGCTGCTGCGCTCCCTCCCGGCGGACCAGCTGGCCGACCGCTACCCCGGCCGCCTGGCCGGAGTCATCGGCGACGTGGCGCTGCCGTCGCCGGACACGCTGGTCATCATCATCGGGCACACCCCGGCGCAGCTGGCGCACACCCCGGACAGCGTGCCGGTGACGTCGATCCCGACGAAGGTACCGGCCAACTTCGGCGGCCGGGCCAACCCCAGAGGCCTGAGCTTCATCCCGCTCGACGCGGGCGGCGAGCAAAGCGCCGTTGACCTCCTGTTGTCCGTCGTGGCGCTGGCCATCCTCGCGCCGGTGCTGATCTTCATCGCCACCGCGACCCGGCTGTCGACGGCCCGCCGCGAGCAGCGGTTCGCGGCGATGCGCCTGGTCGGGGCGACCCGCCGGCAGGTCTCCCTGCTCGCCGCCACCGAGTCGGTGGTGGCCGGGGTGGCCGGGGTCGCGGCCGGGTTCGGGATCTTCTTCCTGCTGCGCATCCCAGTCGCGGGCATCCCGTTCATCGGCCAGCCGTTCTTCCCCGCCGAGCTGTCGCTCAGCCTGCGGGACGCCCTCATTGTCGCGATCGGCGTGCCGGTAGCCGCCGCTGTGGCGGCCCGGCTGGCGCTGCGCCGGGTGCGCATCTCCCCGCTCGGCGTCACCCGCCGGGCCACGCCACCACCGCCGCGGGCCTGGCAGATACTCCCGCTGCTGGCCGGCTTCGCCGAGCTCGGGTTCTTCACCGTGCACGGCAAGCCCGCCAGCCCGACCGGGCAGGACCTGGCGGTGGTGCCCGGCTTCGCGCTCATCATCGCCGGCCTGGTCCTGGCGGGCCCATGGCTCACCATGGCCATCGCCCGGGTCATGGCCCGGCGGACCAGCCGCCCCGGCACGCTGCTCGCCGCCCGCCGCCTCGCCGACGACCCGAGGGGCGCCTTCCGCGCCGTCAGCGGCCTGGTGCTCGCCTTGTTCGTCACCACTGTTGCCGTGGTGGGCATCACCACGTGGAACGCCCAGCAGCTCACGCCGTCGGTCGGTGCCGCGGAGACGGCGGTACTGACCGACCAGCTGGCGGGCCAGCAGGCCAGGCCGGGACCGGCCGCACCCGCCGCGCCGCTGGCGGCCAAGCTGAGCAGAATTCACGGTGTGCGCGGGGTGGCCGTGGTCCGCGCGGACCCCGGGCTGACCATCCCCGCGGACTTTCACCACCTCGGCGATACCCCCGACGGCACCGGTCCGGTTCCGGCCGGCGTGGTCTCCTGCGCGCAGCTCGCGGCGGTTCGCGTGCTGGGCCGCTGCCCCGCCGGGGCGGCCGCGGCGGCGTTCCCGGCCGACGGGTTCGGCGGGCCGCTGTACTTCGTGGACGCCACCACGATCACCTGGCCGGCCGCGGACGTCCCGGCCACCCGGCTGGACAGCCGCCCGGTGGACGGCATCGACGTGGCGACGAACGGCACCGTGCCTCCGGTCGAGCAGGCCAGGACGATGCTGGAGAACGAACCCGCCTATCACGCCTATCTCGGCGACGCCGTCCCGTCCACCGTCGGCGAGCTGAAAGCGCTGTCGAATCCCACCAACACCGGTTACCAGCAGCTCGCGAACACGGTGATCCTGGTCAGCCTGCCGATCGCCGGCTGCACGCTGGCCGCGGGCATCGCGGCCGGGCTGGCTGACCGCAAGCGGCCCTTCAGCCTGCTGCGGCTCACCGGCGCCCGGCTCGCCACGCTGCGCCGCGTCGTCGCGCTGGAAAGCGCCGTCCCACTGCTCGCCGTCGCCGCCGTCGCGATCGGCACCGGGTTCGGCGCCGCCGCGATGTACGCCGCCCTGGAGATGCAGCACCCGATGGTGCCGCCCGGCGCCGCCTACTACCTGCTCACCGCGGGCGGCATCGTGGCCGCCCTGGGCATCATCGCGGCCACCTTCCCGCTGCTGGCCCGCATCACCGGACCCGAAGTCGCCAGAAACGAATGAACACCCGGCCTGTTACCGTCGCCGCATGGCGGTTGTCCTGGTGACCGGCGGCAGCAGCGGGATAGGCCTGGCCACGGTGCGGCGGCTGGCCGCGGCCGGGCATCAGGTGTTCTGCGGGTCACGTCAGCCCACCCGCGCCGCGCTGCCCGGCGGCGTGACCCCGCTGCCGCTGGACGTCGCCGACCCGGCGGCGGCCAGCGCCGCGATCCGGTCCGTCACGGCCGCCGCCGGACGGCTGGACGTGCTGGTCAACAACGCCGGCGCCGGGAGCCTGGCCCCGCTGGAGGAGACCGCCGACCCGGAGGCGCACCGGATCTTCGAGGTGAACGTGTTCGGTCCGCTGCGCCTGGCCAGCGCGGCGCTGCCGGTCATGCGGGCCCAGGGCGGCGGCCGGATCATCAACGTGACCTCGGCCAACGACATCGCGCCGGCGCCGTTCGGTGGCTGGTACTCGGCGTCGAAGGCGGCGCTGGCCAGCCTCAGCGCCGTGCTCGGCGCCGAGGTGCACCCGTTCGGCGTATTCGTCACCGTGGTCGCCCCGGGCCTGTTCCGCACCGCGATGTCCGCGCGGCTGCCGGACTACGCGGTGGCAGCCGGCTCCGCGTATGCCGCGCCGTTCGGCGCGCTGATGGCGCGCAACGCCGCGGCGCTGCGCCACGCCGGGGACCCGGACGAGGTGGCCCGGGTGATCGAGGATTGCATCGCGGCCGCCGACCCGCCGGCCCGGATCGTAGTCGGCGCGGACGCGGCCGAGATGGACAGCCAGGTCCGCCAGGCCAGCACGGAGGAACTCGCCGGGCTGCTGCGCGACTTCGTGGCCGGCCTCACCGCCCACCGGTGATTCCGCGGGCCGCCGGCCGTCACAGTAGTTGCGGGCCGGCCCGGCCGGGCCGCGCGAGGCCCACGATCCGGGAAGGTGCCCAGATGAACACCCCAGTGACCACGCTCGACCAGCGGTACAGCGACCCGGCCGCGGCCGCCACCGGGTGGGCCGAGACCCGCCGGGTGCTGGCCGAGGCCGAGCTGTTCTGGCTGACCACGGTCCGGGCCGACGGCCGGCCGCACGTCACCCCGCTGGTGGCGGTGTGGCTGGACGAGGCGCTGCACTTCTGCACCGGGCCCACCGAGCAGAAAGCCAGCAACCTGGCGGCCAACCCGCACGTGATCCTGACCACCGGGTGCAACGGCTGGCAGAGCGGCCTGGACGTGGTGGTGGAGGGCGACGCCGTCCAGGTCAGCGACGAAGCCCTGCTCCGGCGGCTGGCCGAGGCGTGGACCGCGAAGTGGGACGGGTCCTGGCAGTTCCAGGTCCGCGACGGGTCTTTCCAGCACATGGAGGGCAGCCCGGTGCTGGTCTTCGCGGTCGCCCCGGCCAAGGTTCTGGCCTTCGCCAAGGGTACGTTCAGCCACACGGCGCACCGGTTCGCCGCCACGCCAGATACAGCACGGTAGCCGGGGCCAGCACCAGGCCGCTGAGCGTGACCGCCAGGCCGGCCTGCTCGGCGGCGAACCCGACGGCCAGCGGGCCGAGCCCGCCGACTAGCGCGGCGGCGCTGCTCAGCGTGACCGCGATGCCGCTCTGCCCAGGCAGGCTGGCATACAGCTGGGCCTGGGCCACCGGGTACCAGGGTGAGGTGGCGACGGTCAGCGCGGCCAGCACGGCCAGCTTGGCCGGGAAGCCCGGCACCAGCAGGAAGGCCGGGTAGAGCAGCAGCGCCGCGGCCGCGCTGGCCCGCAGCACCGGCAGGCCAGCCACCCGGTCCAGCACCCGGATCACCAGCACGTCGCCGGCTATCCCGGCGCCGTAGCGGACCGCCACGGCCAGCCCCGCCTGCACCGGCGAGGCGTGCCCGACGGCCACGAAGTAGACCGCGAGGAACCCGGTGAACACGTCGAGCAGCAGGTCACTCACTTCCAGCAGGGCCAGCCAGCGGAGCACCCCGGGGCGGCGCAGCGCGCCGCGCACCTGGGCCGGCACCTGCCGCAGCGCGGGCGGCCCCGGGTCACCGGCTGGGGCCGGGCCGGGCCGCCAGCGGGTCATGCCGAGCCAGGCCACCGCGGCCGCCCCGGCGGCCAGCAGGTAGCCGTCGCGCCAGCTGCCGCCGGCGGCCAGGATCCCGGTCAGCAGCAGCGGGCCGAGCACCGCGCCCACCGAGCCGGCCAGGCCCCAGCGGGCCATGTGCTGCTCCTGGCGGCCCGGGTCGGCGTCCATCAGGCCGGCCTGGGCCAGGCTGACGAACGCGCCGGAGGCCGGGTAGAACACGATGAACGAGATCAGCAGCCCGGTGAACGACCGGGCCAGCGCGGTGCCCAGCAGCGCGGCCAGGAACACGGCGCCACCGGCCAGGATGATCCGGCCGCGGCGGCGCCCCTGCCCGGCCAGCGCGCCGACCGGCAACTCCAGCAGGCTGCCGATCAGCACCGGCGCCGCGGCCAGCAGCCCGAGCTGGCCGTAGCTGAGCCCGAAGTCGTGGCGGATGAGCGGCAGCGCGGCGGCCCGGATGCCGTCGGCCAGCTCGTTGACCAGCACGACGGCCAGCGCAGCCGCCAGCACCGCGCCGCTGACCAGCGCGGGCCGCTTGTGCCTGTTAGTTCACAGTCAACCGAAACCCATACAGATGATCTTAGGGGGTAACGCCGCGTACGGCCATGCGCGCTACCCTCCCGCCATGTGGATTTCGCCGGCCGGCCGGGTCTACCTGACCACCGGCATCAGCCTGGCCGCGGTGGCCGTAGCCACCTGGACGGGATCCGGCGCACGGACGTGCCGCTGATCCGGCTGCTCGCCGGGTTGCTGGCCGACGCGCTCGCCTAGCGGTTGACCGCGCAGAGCGGCCCGCTGACACTGAGTTCGTGGCGAAGGGCGCGGAGATGGCGGCGCGCATCACCATCGAGGACGACGACGATCGTCCGGAGCGGATGGTGGCTGACCCGGACGGCTACTTCGCCGCGGCCCGCCAGCGCGCCGAGCGGGAGCTTGCGCACCAGTCCCGCGGGCTGTTCCCCTCGCTGCTCCGCAAGCACCACCGTTAACGCAGCCGCTCCGGGCCAAGTACGGCGCGGAGCGTGTGCCGGCCGACCGCGGCCAGCTGCGGATTGTCCGCCGAGTGCGCGAGATATACCAGTCCCAGCGCCAGTGCCCAGCCGGTGGCCCGGGCCCAGCTGGCGTCGCTGGCCCGGGCGGAATCCCGGAATGCCCGGTGCCAGCCGGCGGGCAGCAGCATCCAGCCGACGGACAGGTCGGCGGCCGGATCGCCGGCGGTGAGATCGCCGAAGTCGAGCACGCCGCTGACCTCGCCGTGGTGCACCAGGATGTTGGCTGGGTGCAGATCGCCGTGTACCCATACCGGCGGCTCCCGCCAGCGCGGCGCGGCCAGCGCGGCCGCCCACGCCCGCCGGGCCGCCCGGGCATCGACCTGGTCCGCGACCATGCTCAGGTTCTGCATGACGGTGTCGGTGCGGTCGGCCAGCGGCACCCCGCGGAACGGGTTGGCCGGGGCGTCCGGCGGCGCCGGCGTGTGCAGCGCGGCCAGGAACCCGCCCAGGCTGACCGCGGCCGCCGCCGGGTCGGCGGGCGGTGTCTCGGCCGCTACCTGGCCGGGCAGGTAGGGCACGATGCTCCACGGCCACGGATAGCCGGGCCCGGGCCGCCCGGTCCGCACCGGCGCCGGGATGGGCAGTGGCAGCCGGGGCGCCAGGACCGGGAGCCAGCGCTGCTCGTGCACGGCCAGCTGGGCGGCCATTTCCCGCCGTGGCAGCCGGGCCAGCAGATCGCCGCCGACCCGGAACACCACGTTGTCCCACCCGTTGGCCAGCACCGTGACCGGCTGATTGGCCAGGTCAGGATGCTGCTCGGCGAGCAGCCGCCGGAGCAGCGCCGGGGTGACGTCCACCTCAGCGGCTGGCATCGGCTGCGGCCTCACTACCTCAGCGTAGGCCGGATTGCTGGGAAAGCTATCGGAGCGTCTCCGTGAGCAGGGCCAGCACCGCCTCGGGCGCTTCGAGCTGCGGCAGGTGCCCGGCGTCCGGCACCAGCCGGAAGTCAGCGCCCGGAATGGCAGCCGCGTATTCCTGGCCGTAGGCCGGGGTCACCATCCGGTCGGCCGAGACGCTGACCAGGGCCGCGTTCGCCGGCCAGGCCGCAGGCTAACCGGGCGGCCTCAGCTGCTGTCCGCCGCCCCGGCGGCCAGCGCGATGATGGTGAACGCGGCGCCCTGCGGGTCGGTGAGGATGGCCAGGCGGCCCGGTGGCGCGTCGGCCGGCGGGACCGTCACCTGGCCGCCCAGCTCGGTGGCGCGGGCCGCGGCGGCGTCGCAGTCGGTGACCGCGAAGTAGACCACCCAGCGCGGCGGGACGTCGGCCGGCCACTCCTCGTCCATGTGCACCATGCCGCCGACCGTGCGCCCGGCCAGCCGCCATTCGGTGTACGTCATCGGGCCCATCTCGCTGGTGTCCGGCGCCCAGCCGAAGACACTGCCGTAGAACGCGCCCGCCGCCGCGGTGTCCCGGCACGCCAGCTCGCTCCAGCAGAAGCAGCCCGGGTCGTTGACCAGCCGGGCGCCGTGGAACGCGGCGGGCTGCCACACCGCGAACCTGGCCCCCTGGTCGTCGGCAAACATGGCCATCGTGCCCTGCCCGGGCACCTCGGCGGGCGGGGCCAGGACCTGCCCGCCGGCCGCGGTCACCCGGCCCGCCGCGGTACCGCCGTCGGTCACGCTGACGTAGGTGTTCCAGGCCGCCCGGCCAGCGCCCGGGGTGGGCATCAGGCCGGCCACCACCCGGCCGTGGAACTCGCCGGGCGGCGTGCCCGCCGGGGCGAAGAACGTGTATGCCGCGTCCCCGCCGGGCGGGGCGGCCTGGGCCGCCCAGCCGAACAGCCCGGTGTAGAACGCGGCCGAGGCCGCCGGGTCGCTCGTGGACAGGTCAACCCAGCACGGCGTGCCTGGCGGATACGCCGTCATCGCAGGCATCGCGTCCCTCCCCCTGGCCGCGGGTGTCACTGTGGCCTCGCTGACCTTACCGCCGCCACGCCATCCGCGCCCGGCCCGGGCGCATCTCGCCACCCGACCGGGGCCACACGTAAGATTCTGCTGTGCCACGTTATGAGTACCGATGCCGGGCCTGCGGAGACACGTTCGAGCGCACCCGGCCGATGAGTGAGTCATCCGAGCCGTGCCCGTGCCCCCAGGGGCACGACGACACGGTGAAGCTGCTGTCCACCGTCTCGGTCGGCGGCCGGGCCGGCGCGCAGGCCGCGCCGCGATCCGGCGGTGGCGGCTGCTGCGGTGGCGCCTGCGGCTGCGGCTGAGCCTGGCCGGTGTCCCCGCTCACGCCAGAGCGCTATGCCGCGGAGATCACCGCCAGCACGGCGACGCTGGCCGCGCTGATCGGCGGCGAAGACCTGACCCAGCCGGTGCCGAGCTGCCCGGACTGGACGCTGCGCCAGCTAGCGACGCACGTTGGCCGGGCGCACCGCTGGGCGGCCGAGATCGTCCGCACCCGGTCCACCGAGTTCATCCCGTTCCGCAGCGTGCCGGACGGCCGGTTCCCGGACGACCCGGCACAGCAGCCCGGCTGGCTGACCGCGGGCGCGGACCGGCTCATCACCGAGGCCGGCCAGGCCGGCACCGACCCGGTATGGGCGTTCGGCATCATGCGCCCGCCCGGATTCTGGGCCCGCCGGATGGCACACGAGACCGCGGTGCACCGGGCCGACGGGCAGCTGGCCACCGGAGCCGAACCGGTCATCGAGCCGGACATCGCGGCCGACGGCATCGACGAGTGGCTCACGTTCGTCACCGTCCCGGACCCAGGCCGGGAGGACACCCGGCCGGCCGGGCTGCGGCCCGGCCAGTCGCTGCACGTGCACGCGGGCGATGTGCCGGCCGGCTCGGGCGAATGGCAGGTCAGCCACGGCCCGGATGGCATCGAGGTACGCCGCGGGCACGCCAGGGGGGATGCCGCGCTGCGCGGCCCCGCGTCCGGCCTGCTGCTGGTGCTGACCCGCCGCCTGAGCCCTGCACAGGCGGGCGCCGAGGTGCTCGGCGACCCGGAGGTACTGCAGAACTGGCTGGCCGCGACCCCGTTCTAGCCGGATCCCGGGCTAGCTGTCCCGGGCGGGCTCGCCGTGTGACGCGTTCGCCTTGCCGCGGCCCCAGTAGGCCTTGGGCGACACCTGGTCCGCGGCCAGGCCCCGGTTGGCCACCATCTCCCGCAGCGCCAGCACGGCCTTGGCCTCGCCGAACAGGTAGGCGTGGCCGTGGCCGTCCGGCAGCCGGATGCCGGTCAGCGCGGCGGCCAGCCGTTCCGGGTCGCCGGCCGGTGCGATGGCCCCGTCGCCGTCTCCCGCCGACCTGGGCAGCCAGCGCAGGTCAACGTGGGCTTTGGCGTCCAGCGGCTGCTCGTCGGCGGGCTCGGGAATCTCCAGCAGCGCGATGGCGCGGGTCCCGGCGGGCAGCGAGCTGATCATCGCGAACACCGCGGCCAGCCCGGACTCGTCCGCGGCGAACAGGTGCCAGTCGGCATCCTGCGCTGGGAAGATCTTGCCCCGCGGCCCGATGCCCTCGATCGTGTCGCCGGGCCGCGCGGCGAGCACCCAGGTCTCGCCGGGCCCGTCGCCGTGCCGGACGATGTCCATGGTCAGCCGCTGCCGGGCCGGGTCCAGGTCGCGGATGGTGTACCGGCGGCGCACCGGCCGGTTGCCGTCCACCGCCACCATCAGCATCACGTCCTGGCCCGGCTGGTAGGCGAAGGAGCCCAGCTCCGGGGCGGTCAGCACGAGCCGCTGCAGGTTTGGGGTCAGCTGGTCGTTGGACACGACCTCCAGCCGCATCCGGACGGTCCCGGCCAGCGGCCCGGCCAGCTGGGCAAAGGGGTCATCGAGTTCAGGCACCCGGCCAGTTTATGTGCGGCCCGCAATCCGCCCGGTCATCCTTAGTCTGCAAACCGCTCCACGAGGCGCATCTTGTTGGTCGCGTCCAGCGCCGCCACCTTGTACGACTCGGCCAGCGTCGGGTAGTTGAACACCGCGTCCACCAGGTAGTCGATGGTGCCGCCGCAGCCCATCACGGCCTGGCCGATGTGCACCAGCTCGGTGGCGCCGGTGCCGAACACGTGCACCCCGAGCAGCGTGTGGTCCTCCGGCGAGACGAGCAGCTTGAGCACCCCGTAGGAGTCGCCGATGATCTGGCCGCGGGCCAGTTCGCGGTACCGGGACACGCCCACCTCGAACGGCACGCAGTCCGCGGTGAGCTGATCCTCGGTCCGGCCGATGAAGCTGATCTCCGGGATGCTGTAGATGCCGATCGGCTGCAGCAGGTGCGCGTTGTGCACCGGCTCGCCGCAGGCGTGGCGCGCGGCCAGCCGGCCCTGCTCCATCGAGGTGGCGGCCAGCGCCGGGAACCCGATGACGTCGCCGACCGCGTAGATGTGCGGTGCCTCGGTGCGGTAGAACTCGTCCACCGAGATCCGGCCGCGCTTGTCCGCTTTCAGCCCGGCCGCCGCCAGGTTGAGGTCATCGGTCGCGCCCTGCCGGCCGGCCGAGTACAGCACGGTGTCGGCCGGGATCTTCTTCCCGCTGGCCAGCGTGGCGATGGCACCGTCCTCCCGGGCGTGCACCGAGGTCACCGTCTCGCCGAAGCGGAACGTGACGGCCAGGTCGCGAAGGTGGAACTTGAGCGCCTCCACCACTTCCAGATCGCAGAACTCCAGCATCCGGTCGCGCTGCTCGACCACGGTCACCTTGCAGCCCAGCGCGGCGAACATCGACGCGTACTCGATGCCGATCACCCCGGCGCCGGCCACCACCATGGTCCGCGGCACCTTCTCCAGGTGCACGCAGCCGTCCGAGTCGATGATGGTGCGCTCGTCGAAGGCGACGCTGGGCGGCCGGGCCGGCCGGGTGCCGACCGCGATCACGACACTGTCCGCGGTCACCGTGCGGAGCCGGCCGTGGCCGTCGTCCACCTCGACCGTGTGCGGGTCGGCGAACCGCCCGGTGCCGGCCAGGATCGTCACCCGGTTGCGGGTGAGCTGGCTGCGCACCACGTCGTTCTCCCGGCTGACCACGTGCCGGGTGCGGTTGGCCAGGTCGGCGATGGTGACCTCGTCCTTGACCCGGTAGCTCTGCCCGTACATCTCCCGCTGGTCCAGGCCGGTCAGGTAGAGCACCGCCTCGCGCATGGTCTTGGACGGGATCGTGCCGGTGTTCAGGCACACCCCGCCGATCATGTCGGGCTTCTCCACGATGGCCACCCGGCGATCCAGCTTGGCCGCCGCGATCGCCGCTTTCTGCCCACCGGGACCGGAACCGATAACTACCAGGTCGTAATCGTGCACGATCTCAGTCTGCAATCACGACCGCGCTAGAGCCAGCCCACACGGGCGCTGTTAACAGGCTCTTCTCCCCCTGGCCGGCCAAGTTCGCCGGCCCGGACCTGGTCGAGCAGCCGGTTGAGGGCGTTCAATACCTCGGGCAGCACGTTGCGCAGGGCCTGCGCGTCCCTCCGGTCGGCCGGCTGGCCGCCCGCGCCCGCCTGGGCCAGCAGCCCCTCCAGGTCGGCCAGCTGGGCGCCGACCCATTCCACCGGGAACGCGGACAGTTCCCGCTCGAACACCCGGTGGCCGGGCTCCCAGCCCCGCACGGCCACCGGGTGATGATGCGTCCGGTCGAAGCTGCCGAGTGTCCCGTCCACCGATTCCAGCAGGTCGGCCCGCCAGATCAGCTCGCCGATCTCGATCGGCTGGGCCGAGTAGATGGATCCCTTCAGCTCACCTGCGGTGAGCTGCCGCACCTCCAGGCGGACGCCGTGCTCCGGGCTCTCCTGCCCCGGCATCGGGTGCGGGTCCACGAAGTACAGGTCGCTGAGCACCACCGCTGTCCGCTCGAAACCGAAGACGTACAACACCAGAACCGGCCTCCTTTACCGAACGCCGGCGCCCGGTCCGGGCCGGCCGCCGGTACGCCCAGTCTGCGGCAGCACGGCCAGCAGGCGGAAGACCGCCCGCGGCTGGGCTGAGCCAGTCCGGTTCTTTACCGGATCCTCAGCGACACCAGAGCGCCGCTTCACCGTCGCGGCAGGGGGCTCGCATAGGCTGGGACCATCCCCGAAGACCTCCGAGCTGATGGCGGAATTCATTGATGACTGGCCTGCTCCTTGTCGGCGTCGTTGTCCTGGTGATCGCGCTCTACCTGGCCGAGCGGTTTCTCAAGGCCCGGGCCCAGGCCCGGCGGCGGCATGAGATGAACGACCGGCTGTCCGCGGCGACCGCCAGAGTCAACGAGCAGCAGGCGCATAAACGGGCGAAGGAAAAGGCCAGTGCGGCGCTGACCAACGTCATGCCGGCCATCAACCGGCCGCCGCTGAGCCTGCCCGGGATGGAGACGCACGGCCCGGCCCGGCCCAAGCCAGCCCGCGGGGGGCCTGGCAGCGGCGAGCGCAAGGCAGCCCGGCAGGCCCGCCGCGGCGGCCGCACCGGCGACCATCCGGTGCGGGCCAGCGAGCGGCGCGGGGCCTAACCAGCGGACCATTCCGCGGGCACGGCACGGCCGGAGAAATCACCCATAGCGGACAGGGACGGGACAAGCTAGTACTGGTTACACTCATGGTCAACCGCGTGTATCGTTTATCGGTTGCCCACTGTTAACCTTTCGTTCATCCGTCCTTGATTCGCTGACCCGAGCCGAGGTCCCGCAGTGCCCGCGCTTGCCCAGGTTGTCGTCCTCGGTCCCGCTGATAATGGCCAGGCCGCGGACGATGACGTGCTGGCCGCGCTGGCGCCACGGTTCTCCGTGCAGCGCACCGCGCGGTCCCGCACCGTGCGCCGGGCCTGGCTGGACACGTTCGACTGGCGGCTGCACCGCGCCGGGTTCACCCTGGAGTACGTGACCGGCCGAGCGGCAGGCCGAACTAGTGCTCACCGGCCCGGCTGGCGACGTGGTCACCCAGCAGGCCAGCCGGCTGAGCTGGCCGGCCCTGGCCGGCGACCTGCCCACCGGCCCGGTCCGGGACCGGCTGTGCGCCACGGCCGGCATCCGCGCCCTGCTGCCCGCCGCCCGCGCGGCCAGCACGGTGCGGGAACTGCGGGTGCTCAACGAGGACGCCAAGACGATCGCCTGGCTCACCGTGGACAACACGGCGGTGAGCTACCCGGCGGCGGCGCAGCTCCCGGTCCGGCTCCAGGTCAGCGCGGTGCGCGGGTACCAGCCGCAAGCCGACCGGGTGACCCAGCTGCTGGCCGACGCGGCCGGGCAGAATGGCTCGGCCGGCGGCCCGCTGGACGCGGCCCTATCCGCGGCCGGGCGGCACGCCGAGGACTACAGCAACAAACTGACCATCCGGCTGTCCCCGGACATGCCGGGCCGGCTGGCGCTGCGCACCATCCTGCTGGACCTGCTGGACACCATCCAGGCCAACGTGCCGGGCACGCTCCGCGACATCGACACCGAGTTCCTGCACGACCTGCGGGTGGCGGTGCGCCGCACCCGGTCCGCGCTGAAGCTGGCCGGGGACGTGCTGCCCGCCGGGCTGGCGGCCCGGTTCGCCCCCGAGTTCAAGTGGCTCGGCGACCTCACCACGCCCACCCGTGACCTGGACGTCTACCTGCTCGGCTACCAGGACATGGCGGACGCCCTGGTGTCGGCCAAGCCGGCCGAGCTGGCCCCGTTCCATGACCACCTGGTCGGCCAGCGCGGCGCCGAGTACCGGCGGCTGGTCCGCGGGCTGCGCTCGGCCCGGTTCGCCCGGCTGATCAGCGACTGGCGGGCGGCGCTCACCAGCCTGGGCCCGGCCACGGGCGGCCCGCGGGCGATGGACCTGGCCACCGCCCGGCTGCGCCGTGCGCACCGGAAGGTGCTCCGCCAGGGCCAGGCGATCACCCCGGACTCACCCGCCGAGCGGCTGCACGACCTGCGCAAGCGGTGCAAGGAGCTGCGCTACCTGCTGGAGTTCTTCGCGTCGCTGTTCGAGCCACAGGCGCACCAGCGCACGGTCAAGGACCTGAAGGGCCTGCAGGACTGCCTGGGCGAGTTCCAGGACCGGCAGGTTCAGCAGCAGGAAGTGCGCGAGTTCGCCGGCCAGATGATCGCGGACCGGGACACGCCGGCCACCGCGCTGCTGGCCATGGGCGAGCTGGCCGGCCAGCTCGGGCTGCGCCAGCAGCAGGCCCGCCGCGAGTTCGCCGGCCGGTTCCGCGATTTCGCCAGCCCGGCCAGCGAGCGCCGGTTCGACGAGCTGACCGGCCGGGCCAGCCTATGAAGATCCTGGCCACGTACAACATCAAGGGCGGGGTCGGTAAGACGGCCACCGCGGTCAACCTGAGTTACCTGGCCGCGCAGGACGGGCTGCGCGTGCTGCTCTGGGACATGGACCCGCAGGCGGCGGCCAGCTTCCTGTTCCGGATCCGGCCCCGGGTCAAGGGCGGCGGGAAGGGGCTGATCCGCGGCAGCCGGGAGATCGACGGGGCGATCAAGGGCACCGACTTCGACCGGCTGGACCTGCTGCCGGCCGACTTCACCTACCGCAACCTCGACCTGGTCCTGGGAGCGACCAAGAAGCCGACCCGGCGGATCGCCCGGCTGCTGGCCCCGCTGGCCGCCGACTATGACGTCATCTTCCTGGACTGCCCGCCCGGCATCTCGCTACTGTCCGAGAGCGTGCTGCAGGCCGCCGACGGCCTGCTCATCCCGCTCATCCCGACCGTGCTGTCGCTGCGCACCCTGGACCAGCTGACCGAGTTCATCGGCGGGATGAACGGGAAGCGCCCGGACGTGCTGGCGTTCTTCTCCATGATCGACCGGCGCAAGCGGCTGCACCTGGAGATCGCCAGCCAGCTGCCGGCCGAGCGTGGCGACGTCGCGGCCACCGTCATTCCCGCGCTGTCGCTGATTGAGCGGATGTCGGTGGAGCGCGCCCCGGTCGGCGCGTTCGCGCCGCGCAGCCGGGCCGCGCAGAGCTACCGACAGCTCTGGGACGAGGTCAAGAAGCGGGAACTCTGACCCCACTGCGCCCCGCCAGTCACTCGCGTCCGGCTAGTTAGCTGCACACCGTAACTGCTTAGGCCTTTGTCCGCGAAATGCCCACCGTAGCCGCGTGCCGCCGGAGCATGCTAGGAAGTTGAGAAACATACGGGCGCAGGGGGGATACATGAGCCGTCGGCTGATCCGGCTGGAAATGCCCGTGTTCCCCGACCGCCACATGTTCCGGGTGCACGACTCGACGGTGGACCCGGACGCGCCCGGCGGCCCGCTGGCCCCGGTCGGCACCCTGGTCAGCGTGACCCGGGACCAGCTGTGGGTGGGCAGCCTGCAGGAGAACATCGGGGTCCGGCTCACCCTGGAGGAATGGGACTCCGCGCCGCCGCTGTTCGGTGACGCCTGGGAGGACGAGGCCAAGGCCACCCTCTACCTGCGCGGCCAGCTCACCGTGGACCGGGCGGTGGACCGGCTGACCATGGCCGGCGGGGTGGGCGACTACGTGGTCCGGGTGTACGCGCGGAACCGGCGTGAGGTCATGCGGCTGTACGAGGAATTGTTCGAGCGGGGCGTGGACCCGCTGAGCGACGAGTTCCAGCGCGCCCGGATGGACCTGGAAGGCCTGGAGCAGTACCTGCTGCAGCTCTGGCGCGAATACTGACGCTGGCTCCCGGGTGCGGGCCGGCTACTGGGTGCGCACCGCGTGCGGGACGGGGCTGGCCGCGACGTCCGAGGAGGCTGCCGGGGTGGCCGGCTTGCCGGTCGCGGCGGACGGCGCCATCAGCGCCGGGTGCGCGGGCGACGCGCTGGCCTTGCTGCCCGCGGGCTTGTCGTGTGAGCCGCGGAACGGGACCATCGCGTAGACCACGAGCGACACCACCGCGACCACCAGCAGGGTGCTGAACGAGGCGAGCAGCCGGATCCGGCGCATCCGGGCGGTGAGCGGCCCGCGGGGCGCACCGAATGAGGCCATCCGGGACGCCAGCAGCGGGTCACTGCTGGCCAGGCCACGCTCGATCTGATCCAGGATGCGCTGCTCATCCATGGATAGCGCCATCAGGGCTACCTCCACCGCCGGGCCGGAGCGGACTTTCTCTTACTATCCCCCACAGCAAGATCGTTAGCCTTAGATCCCGTTGCTGTGCTGTGATTTGCGCGGCTCTGCCCGGCCGCCGGGCCCGGCCCGGCGCGGCCCAATGGTTAGCCGAGGCGGCGGCCACACCTCGAACAGACGTTTGCCCAGCTCGAATACACGTTCTATAGTGGCCAGCATGCGCTGGGATGGCCTGCGGATCGAGCCGGATGGGACGCTGCGCGCCGATCAGGGTACGCCGCCAGCCCTGTTCGAGCGCGGCGCGATCGCCCGCACGTTCGACACGCCGGGCTTTCGTGGCCAGACCTACTTCGAGGTGCACGCCAAGAGCGCGATCAACCGGGTGCCGGACGCCTCCCGCGTCCCGTTCCGCTGGACTATTAATCCCTATCGTGGATGCAGTCATGCGTGCCGCTATTGCCTCGTGGGTGAGACGCCTATCCTGATGGCCGACGGGCGCACCCGGCCGCTGGCTGACCTGCGGCCCGGTGACGAGATCTATGGCACCGAGATCTCTGGCACGGGCCGGCCGGGTAACTACCGCCGCTACGTGCGGACGACGGTGCTGGCGCACTGGCCGACGGTCAAGCCCGCGTACCGGATCACGCTGGCCGACGGCACCCAGCTAGTAGCCAGTGGTGATCACCGTTTCCTCAGCGACCGTGGTTGGAAGCACGTGACGGGCACGGAGCCTGGTCAACGCCAGCGGCCGCATCTGACCCTTAGCAACAAGCTGATGGGCGTGGGCTGGTTCGCCGAACCGCCCAAGCACGAAGCCGGTTACCGGCGCGGCTACCTGTGCGGCATGATAACTAGCGGCGGGCCGGCCGGGCGGCTTGATGCCCGGCGTCATGACCACGAGGCGCTTGCCCGGGTGCACCAGTTCCTGGCTGACGCCCACCCGGCATTCGTCGCACGGCTGGTCGAGTGGCCGGAAGCGGCAAGCCGGGAGTGGCGGAAAGGCTTCCTGGCCGGCGTCTTCGACGTGGCGGGCAGCTACCGGCAGCGCATCCTGCGCATCTCGAGTACGGATCCAGAGATCCTCGCCTGGCTGGACAGCAGCCTGCGCGAGCTCGGTTTTACCTTCGCAACAGCCTGTTCTGCCACGGGACTCATGGACTTCCGGCTGACCGGCGGGCTGCCAGAAGAGCTCAGGTTCTTCCTCAGCGTGGACCCCGCGATCACGCGGAAGCGGTCCATCGAGGGCACCACGATCAAGAGCCAGGCCCGGCTCCAGGTGGCGGCTATTGAACCGCTCGGGCTCAACCTGCCGATGTACGACATCACGACCGGCACCGGGGACTTCATCGCCAACGGGGTGGTCAGCCACAACTGCTTCGCCCGCAATACGCACACCTACCTGGATCTGGACGCGGGGCACGACTTCGACTCGAAGATCGTGGTGAAGGTGAACGCGCCGGAGCTGGTGCGCAAGGAGCTGGCCGCGCCGAAGTGGCCGGCTGAGCACATCGCGATGGGCACGAACGTGGACGTGTACCAGCGGGCCGAAGGCCGGTACCAGCTGATGCCGGGCATCCTGCGCGCGCTGCTGGACGCGCGCAACCCGTACTCGATCCTGACCAAGGGCACGCTGATCCTGCGCGACCTCGACCTGCTCACCGCGTCGGCCGAGGTCACCGACGTCGGGCTGAGCGTATCGGTGGGCTGCACCGACGAGGACCTGTGGCGCACCCTGGAGCCGGGCACACCCAGCCCGCTGCGGCGGCTCGGCGTGTGCGCCACGCTCAGCCAGCACGGGCTGCGCTGCGGCGTGCTGATGGGCCCGGTGGTGCCGTTCCTGTCCGACTCCCCGGCCCAGCTCGAGGCCACCGTGCGGCAGGTGGCCGAGGCGGGCGCCACCCACGTCACCCCGATCGTGCTGCACCTGCGGCCGGGCGCGCGGGAGTGGTTCCTGGCCTGGCTGGCCAGGAACCACCCGGCGCTGGTCCCGCGCTACCGCGGCCTGTACGGGTCACGGGCCTACGCCCCCAAGGACTATCAGGAGCGGATCGCCGGGCAGGTGCGTGAGCTGGCCGAGCGCTACCAGGTCGGCCGGGGCAGCCCGCCGCCCCTCCGGCGCTGGCGCGGGCCGGCCGTGGCGCCGCGCCCGCCCGAGGCTCCGGCGGCGGAGCAGCTCACCCTGCTGTGACGGTCAGGCCGGGCCGGTGGCGGTGAACAGGCTGAGTGTGGCGAACATCCGGCCCAGCACCGGGTTGGCCAGCGGCAGCAGCAGGTACCGGTAGCCGGGCGGCAGCTGGCGGCGCATGCCCCGGGGCGGCCGGGTGACCGTGGCCGACTCGTCCAGCCGCAGGCCGAGCCGCCGCAGCGCCCGTGGGTCGTCGCACGCCCACTGCCACGGCGCGATGCCCCGCCGCTGGCCCAGCTTGTGCTGCTGCTGGAGCATCCGCTGCGGGTAGGTGTCCAGCGCGAGACGCGCGCCGGGGAACCGCGCCGCGAGCCGGGCCAGCGTGGCGGTTACGTCCTGCTCCGGCAGGTAGACCAGCACGCCCTCGGTGACGAAGAAGTATGGCCCGGGGCTGTCCGCCACGGCCCCCAGCCACTCGTCACTGAGCACCGAGGCGGGGACCATCCGGCGGCGGCTGGTGTCGGTGAAGTACCGGCCGCGCAGCGCGATCGTGTCCGGCAGGTCCAGGTCGATCCAGTGCACCTGGCCGTTGTCCACCCGGTCGAACCGGGTGTTCAGGCCGGTGCCCAGCTCCACCACGGTGCCGGCCGGGTGCTCAGCCAGGAACTGGCGCACCCAGAAGTCGTAGATCGCGGTGCGCAGCACCATCACCCAGCCGCCGAACCCGCGCTCGTACTTGGCCGCGTTGACGTCGATCGAGGCGATCAGCTCGGCCGCCTTGGGGTCGTGCAGCACCGGCCGCTTCCGCCGGGTCTCCCGGGCCCGCGCGGCCAGCGGGATGAACAGCGTCTGCTGCACCGCGCCGAGCTGGGTGTCCGCCTGGCCAGCCGTGTTTTCGCTCGTCATCTCTCCAACCCCCGTTGCTTCTTGCTGTTATCAGAACCCGCCGAGGGTCAGCTGCCCAGCAGCCAGCCGTTCGCGCTGGCCAGGCGGACCGCCTCGGCCCGGGTCCGCGCGCCGGTCTTGCCGATGGCCGCGGACAGGTGGTTGCGCACCGTGCCCTCGGACAGGTACAGCGCGGCGGCGATGTCCGCCACCGTGCCGCCGTCCCGGGCGGTGCGCAGTACCTCGGTCTCCCGCGGGGTGAGCGGGCTGTCCCCGGCGGCCAGCGTCTCCGCGGCCAGGCTCGGGTCCACCACGCGCAGCCCGGAGGCTACCCGGCGGACCGCGTCCGCGAGTTGCCGGGCCGGGGTGTCCTTGACCACGAAGCCGCTGGCCCCGGCGGCCATCGCCCGGCGCAGGTAGCCGGGGCGGCCGAACGTGGTCACCACCAGCACCCGGCAGGACGGCAGCGCCGCGCGCAGCTCGCTGGTGGCGCTGATGCCGTCCAGGCCGGGCATCTCCACGTCGAGCAGCGCGACGTCGGGGCGGGTGCGCCGGGCCTGAGGCAGCACGTCGTCGCCCCGGCCCACCTCGGCCACTACTTCCAGGTCGGGTTCCAGCGCGAGCAGCGCGGCCAGCGCGCCGCGGACCAGGGCCTGGTCGTCCGCGAGGAGCAGCCGGATCGGTGTGGTCACGGCGCGATCATGTCATCCGCACCCGGAGGGCGAAGCCACCAAGCGCGGACCGGGCGACGCCGATGGTGGCGCCCGCGGCCGCCGCTCGCTCGCGCAGTCCGTTCAGCCCGTGCCCGGACGGGAGCGGGTCCGGGGCGGCGTCCAGGTCCGCGCCCGGCACGGCCTCTACGCGCGGGCACTGGCCCGGGCCGGTCCCGTCGTCGCTGATCTCCACCTCGTCCGGGCTGACCCGGATGAGGCAGCGGGTGGCGCCACTGTGCCGGATCACGTTGGTCACGCCCTCGCGGACGGCCCAGCCGAACAGTTCCTGGCGCAGCCGCGGGATCTCGCTGATGTCGTGGTCCGGCAGGTCGGCCGCGATGCCCGCGGCGGCCAGCGCGGTGCGCGCGCTGGCCAGTTCCCCGTCCAGGGTCACCTCGCGGTACCCGCCCGCCGCGGCCCGCACGTCGGCCAGCGCCTGCCGGGCGATCCGCTCCACGTCACCGATCTCGGCCTCGGCCCGCGCCGGGTCCAGGCTGGCCAGCCGCCCGGCCAGCTCGGCCTTGACCGCCACCACGGTCAGCGAGTGGCCCAGGATGTCGTGCAGGTCGCGGGCGAACCGGTTGCGCTCGTCGGCCAGGGCCAGCCGGGTCAGCTCGTTCCGCGCCGCGGCCAGCTGCATGTTGCGCTGGATGATCTGGGTCACGCCGAAGGCGGCCAGCGCCGAGACGAAGATCTGGAAGGCCAGCGACCCGTCCGGCCGCCAGCCGCGCATGGCGGGCACGGCCACCGAGGCCACCACGGCCGCCGCCACCACGGCCCAGCCCGCCCGGATGGGCAGCAGGAACACCGCCATCACGGCCAGGTAAATGAGCAGCGCCGAGGCCAGCCCGCCGATGCTGTAGTAGCCGAACCCGATGAGCGCGGACCCGGCGATCAGCGCGGTCACCGCAAAGGCGCGCGAAACGTGCCGGTCGGCCCGCCGCCTGGCCTGCGCGAACGTCACCACAAACACCGCAGCGAACGCGATCAGCGTGCCTAGCCCCAGGTAGCGGCGCACCGGGTCATGCTGGTTCCACGCGGTGCTGGCCGGCTGGGCCAGGTAGACCAGCCAGATCGCGGCGAACATCCAGCCGAACCGGCGCCACCGGGAGCTGGGCAGCAGCCCGTCCAGCGCCGGGTCCAGCTCGGCGGGGCCGGGGCGGCCGTCGGTCTTGGCCCGCAGCCGGGCCGGGGCCTGGGTCATGGCCCGGAACCAGGCCAGCCACCGGCCCGGCCGGTGGCCCGTACCCGTCCCGCCGAGCGCAGCCTGGTCACGAAGCAGCTCATAGGATGAGTCTGCTCGATCCGCGCGCTCTGGGCCACCTGGCCGGTCTCCGGTGCCGGCGCGTGCCGGCGCCCCCGCGGTCAGCATCGCGTCGGACATACCCCGATCCTGCCTGCCGGCCGGCGGCCAGACCGCTGCCGTGCGTCACCAGACCCCCATGACAGATGTCATGGGGGTCCTGGGCACGAGATCTTCTACATCCACCGTCTCAGGGTCGAGTTCATCGGCCAGCACCGCGAACCGGCGGGCCGCCGAGTCCACTTCGTGATCAGTGTGTTTCATGTGATCAGTGTGATATCTCAGCCAGTCAAGCGATAGCGCCCACTTGATGATCAGACGATTGGTGTCGCTCCCACGACACTAACTCGTCTGATCATCAATGAGCAGGCGGTCCACCTAGTGCATTACGCGGTCGCCAGTCGGGGTTGCTGCGGCACGACCGGGAGGCCGGCCGCGGCCCAGGCCTGGAAGCCGCCGGCCAGGTCGGTCGCCGCAGCCAGGCCGAGGTCCTGCAGCGAGGCCGCGGCCAGGCTGGACGTGTAGCCCTGTGAGCACATCACGATGACCGGCAGGTCGTACCGGCCAGCCTCGGGCAGCCGCGCCTTGGAGGCTGGGTCGAGCCGCCACTCCAGCACGTTGCGCTCGATGATCAGGGCGCCCGGCACCTCGCCCTCGGCGGCCCGCTGCCCGGCGGGCCGGATATCCACCAGCAGCGCCCCGGCCCGCATCGCGGCATGCGCCTGCTCCGGCCCGACCCGGTCCAGCCGGGCCCGGGCCGCGCCGAGCAGCTCGTCGATCGTCCGTGCCCCCGGCGGCTTGTGCTCGCTCACCAGCGCTCCCCTGCCGTCTCCACGGCGGCCAGCACCAGGCCGCCACTGGTCAGTTCGTAGCGCCGCATCCCGGCCAGCGGCGGGGAGTAGACGTGGACGCTCACGGCCGGCCCGGCGGAACGGTTCACCACCTCGTGCACATGAGCCGGCCCGAACGACCGTACCCGGCCGGCCGCGAAGTCGGCACCGGTGGGCATCCCGGTCCCCCGGCCCCCGGCCGTGGTGTACTCGCGCAACTCGCCCTGCACCACCGCGAACGCCCCCGCAGACCCACAGTGGTCGTGGAACCCAGTGCGCTGCCCGGGCAGCCAGCTGAGCAGCCAGACCTCGTGGTTGTCGCCCTGTTCCAGGCGCTGGTACCAGCGCTCGTCCTGGCGGTACTGGACCTGCGTGGCCCAGTCGTGCCGGGAGGCGACGGCCTGAGCCAGCGCGGCCAGCCGGGATGGGCTCAGCCGCTGGCGGACTCCGTTGTTCGCGAGAAGCATCCTAGTTATCCTACCGTTATAATAGGCAATTGGCGTACGCAGAGGCTAGCACGCCCTGACCGGGCGGTCAGCCGGAACACGCCACGACGTCAGGTCAGTTGCGGCATCAGCCCAGGATCCGGCGTCAGCGCCCGCCGCGGCGCCAGCCCCAGCGGCCGGAAAACGCGTTTGCCGCCGCGCGCGCCCGGCTGTAACACTGGCCGAAGGGCGCACGGGGACTGGCGCCCGGACCGGCCGCCCGCCAGGCTGGCCGGCATGCAGGACCGGCCGCCCCGGCGGCCTGGTCCCGGGTGACGCCGCTGGCCAGCGGCGATAGGGGAATGTTCTGCAGGCAGCAGCCGGCTCCGGCGCGTCAGCCGCAACACAATCGGGGCCAGCCACGCGAAGGCAGCCAAATTCACGCAACACTCGCGATATGACTTGACATCACCAGCAAACGCGATACATCGTGTACGCGGTGCCAGCCGGACCGGCCAGGCGGCACCGGCATCGCTCGGGAGGATTCTGTGGCCACGGGGGCAACCAGCACAGGAGCAGGCGGTACGGGGAAGACCAGCTGGGGCCGCCGGATCGCGGCCCTGCCCAGCGGGCGGCGGACGAAGTGGGCGGTGCTCGTCTTCTGGCTCATCGTGATCGCCCTGCTCGGCTCGCTGGCCGGGAAGCTGATGGGCGCGGAGAAAAACGACGCCTCCGCCTACCTGCCGGCCTCGGCCGAGTCCACCCAGGCGCTCAACCTGCTGGACCACTTCACGGCCAAGAACCTGAACCCGGCCGTGGTGGTCTACGTGCGGCCGTCCGGCCTGACTCAGACCGACCTGGCCAAGGTGGCCCACGACGCCCGCACATTCGCCGCGCTGCCACACGCCGGCCAGGTCATCGGCCCGGTGCCGGCCAAGGACGGCAAGGCCGCGGAGATCCTCATCGAGGCGCACCTCGGCTACAGCAACGCGATCACCAACTTCGTGAACAAGCTGAACAGCGTGGCCGGATCCGGCGACCCCGGGCTGCACGCCTACGTGACCGGCCCGGCGGCCAGCGCGGCCGACTCGGTCAAGATCTTCAAGGGCATCGACTCCACGCTGCTGTACGCGACGCTGGCGGTGGTGATCGTGCTGCTGCTGCTCACCTACCGCAGCCCGATCCTCTGGCTGCTGCCGATCATCTCGGCCGGGGTGGCGCTGGCCACCTCCGAAGCGTTCATCTACCTGCTCATCCAGCACGCCGGCTTGGTGGTGAACGGGCAGAGCGCGGGCATCCTGGTGGTCCTGGTGCTGGGCGCGTCAACCGACTACGCGCTGCTGCTGGTGGCCCGGTACCGGGAGGAACTGCGCCGGCATGAGGACCGGCACGAGGCCATGGCCATCGCCATGCGGCGGGCCGGGCCGGCCATCATCGCCAGCGGGCTGACCGTCATCGCCGGCATGCTGTGCCTGCTGGCCGCGGACTCGGCGGACATCTCGGGGCTGGGCCCGGTGGCTGCGATCGGCATCGCGGTCGGGCTGCTGGCCATGATCACGCTGCTGCCCGCGCTGCTGGTAATCACCGGCCGCTGGGTGTTCTGGCCCTACAAGCCGCGGTACGGCTCGGCCGACCCGACCACGCGCGGCCCATGGGCCCGGATCGGCCAGCGGATCGCGGGCCGTCCCCGGTCGGTCTGGATTCTCACCGCCGTGATCCTGGCTGTGTTCTCGCTCGGCCTGATCGGCTTCCGGTTCGGCACGCTCACCCAGGCCCAGTCTTACCGCGGCACGCCGAGCGCGGTGGCGGGCGAGAAGGTGCTGGCCGCACACTTCCCGGCCGGCTCCGGGCAGCCGGTCCAGGTGATCGGCAAGGTCACCGCGACCGCGCCGCTCCGCGCGGCGCTGGCCAGCACCAAGGGGATCTCCTCGATCGCCCCGCCGCAGGTCCGGGGCGATCTGGTGCTGCTGCAGGGCACGCTGACCACGCCGCCGGACAGCCAGGCCGCGTACGCCACGGTCACCCGGGTACGCGACGCGGTGCACGCGGTGCCCGGCGCGGACGCCAAGGTCGGCGGGGCCACCGCGATCAACCTCGACGTGGAGAACTACGCCATCCGGGACCGCAACGTGATCATCCCGCTGGTACTGGTCGTCGTGCTGATCATCCTGGCCCTGCTGCTCCGCGCGGTGGTCGCGCCGCTGCTGCTGATCGGCACCGTGATCCTGTCCTACTTCGGCTCGCTCGGCATCTCGGCGGTGTTCTTCAAGTACGTCTTCGGGTTCGCCGGCGCGGACAACTCGATGCCGCTGTTCGCGTTCGTGTTCCTGGTCGCGCTGGGCATCGACTACAACATCTTCCTGATGACCCGGGTCCGGGAGGAGACGATCAAATCCGGCACGCACCGCGGCATGCTGGCCGGCCTGGCCGCCACCGGGGGGGTGATTACCTCGGCCGGGCTAATCCTCGCGGGCACATTCGCCACGCTCGGCACGCTGCCCCTGGTCATCCTCACCGAGGTCGGCTTCACCGTCGCCCTGGGCGTGCTGCTGGACACCCTCATCGTCCGGTCTGTGCTGGTCACAGCGCTGACCCTGGACGTCGGCCGGCACATTTGGTGGCCGAGCAGGCTGGCCCGGCCCCGGCCGGAGGAGGCGCTCCCCCCACCCGTGCAACTCACCCGGGCTCAGTGACACCTACTCCCCCCGCGGCCACGCCTGCCGCTGCTTCCTCGTACAGTTGAATCCCGTGGGATCTGGATCAGGGAGCGGAACAGACTTGGAGACGGTGGGGCTCACGGTCCGGACCGTCCCCATCGCCGACCCCGGTGACCTGGCCGGCCAGTTGCCCGGGCCGGGCGCGCTGGCCTGGATTCACGGCGGCGAAGGGCTCATCGGCTGGGGTGAGGTGGCCCGGGTCACGCTGCCGGCCGGCCAGGACCGGTTCACCGCGGCCGACAAGTGGCTGCGCGAAGCGCTTGACGGAGCCCAGATCGACGACGAGGTAGGGGCGCCCGGCTGCGGGCCAGTGGCGTTCGGCAGCTTCACCTTCGATCCGGCGTCGGACGGGTCGGTGCTGGTCCTGCCCCAGCTGGTGCTGGGCCGGCGCGGTGGGCAGGCTTGGGTTACCAGCATCTCGCGACGGCCCGGCCGCCGTTCGGTCCGGGCGGCATGGCCGGCCCCAGACCCAGCTGGCCTGGATCGCTCCGCGCCGCCAGCGCCGGGCGAGATCCGCTGGCACGACGGCAGCCGGACCGCGCCGGAGTGGGAACGGGTGGTCGCCGCGGCGGTCAGCCGGATCCGGGCGGGCGGCCTGCGCAAGGTGGTGCTGGCCCGGGACCTGTACGCGTCCGCGGCCGCGCCAATCGACGAGCGGCTGCTGCTGGCCCGGCTGGCCGCCCGCTACCCGGAGTGCTACACGTTCGCCTGCGCCGGGCTGGCCGGTGCCACCCCGGAACTGCTGATCAAGCGGCAGGGCAGCCAGGTCAGCTCGCTGGTGCTGGCCGGCACGGCGCCGCGCGGCCAGGACACGGCCGAGGACGAGGCGCTCGGCGCCGGGCTGCTCGCGTCGGCCAAGGAGGCCGAGGAGCACGAGTACGCGGCGGCCAGCGTGCGGGACTCGCTGGCCCCGCTGTGCGACCAGCTCACCGTGGCCGAGCGCCCGGTGCTGCTCAAGTTCGCCAACCTGCAGCACCTGGCCACCACGGTGCACGGCACGCTGTCCGCGCGGGACGCGAGCGGCGCGGGCCATTCCGTGCTCACGCTGCTGAACGCCCTGCACCCGTCGGCGGCCGTCTGCGGCACCCCGACCGAGGCGGCCATGGAGCTGATCCGGGAGCTGGAGGGGATGGATCGCGGCCGCTACGCGGGCCCGGTGGGCTGGGTGGACAGCGCCGGTAACGGGGAATGGGGCATCGCGCTGCGCTGTGCGGAGATCGATGGGCCGCGGGCCCGGCTGTTCGCCGGCGGCGGCATCGTGGCTGACTCCGATCCGGCCGCCGAGCTGGCCGAGACGGTCACCAAGTTCCGCACCATGCGCTTCGCCCTGGAAGCGTAATAGGCAAACGGCCCACCCGGTGACGGGTGCGGGCCGTTTGCTGTGCGCTGATCAGCTCGCGGCGGCGGGCTCGGCGGTGCCGACCGGGTCGCGGAGCGGGAAGTGGCAGGCCGCCAGGTGGCCGCCGGTGGTGAACGGGCGCAGCGGCGGCTCCTCCTGGGCGCAGAGCTCCTGGGCCCGCGGGCACCGGGTGCGGAACCGGCAGCCGGACGGCGGGTCGATGGCGGACGGCAGTTCGCCGGCCACCCCCTCCTCCGCCTTCTTCTGAGCCCTGATCGGGTCGGCCACCGGCACGACGTCGATGAGGCCCTTGGTGTACGGGTGCACCGGGAAGTAGTACACCTCTTCCGACGGGCCTACCTCGACCATCTTGCCCAGGTACATCACGCCGATCGTTTCCGACAGGTAGCGCACCACCGACAGGTCATGCGAGATGAACAGGTAGGTCAGCCCGAGGTCGCGCTGCAGGTCCCGCATCAGGTTCAGGATCTGCGCCTGGATCGACACGTCCAGCGCGGACACCGGCTCGTCCGCGACCAGCAGCTTCGGGTTCAGGATGAGCGCTCGGGCCAGGCCGAGCCGCTGCCGCTGCCCACCGGAGAACTCGTGCGGGTAGCGCTCGATCGCGCCCTGGGGCAGGCCCACCTGGTCCAGGATCGCCGCGATCTTCTTCTGCTGGTCCCGCCGGCTGCCGATGCCCTGGATGGCCAGTGGCTCGCGCAGGATGGTGGCGACCCGCATCCGCGGGTCCATCGAGGCGTAGGAGTCCTGGAACATGAGCTGGACCTCGCGGGCGCGCTTGCGCCGGTCCCGGTGGTTCAGCTTGAGCAGGTCCTCGCCGTCCAGCACGATCGAGCCGGAATTCGCCTTCTCCAAGCCGACGATCAGCCGCCCGACGGTGGTCTTGCCGCAGCCGGACTCGCCGACCATGCCGAACGTCTTGCCCGGCTGGATGCCGAAGCTCACGTCGGCGACCGCGCTGACCTCGCCCACCTTGCGCTGCAGCACCGCGCCGGCCGTGACCGCGAACGACTTCACCAGGTGGTCGGCCTTGAGCAGGTAGCTGCCGCCGTTCAGCGAGGCGGCCACGTCCTCCAGCTTCACCCTGTCGGTGACCTGGAGCTCGGCCACGCCGGCCTCGTCGGTCTGCTGGCCGACCGGGTAGAAGCAGCGGTACTCGTGGTCCGCGGTGTCCCCTTCCAGCACTGGCTCCTGCTCGCGGCAGCTGTCCTGCACGTACCGGCACCGGGCGGCGAACTTGCAGCCCTTGGGCGGCGCGGTCAGGTCCGGCGGCTGGCCCGGGATGTTGTACAGCCGGGTCGAGCCTTCCACCGCCTTCTCCGGCAGCGCGCCGAACAGCGCCTCGGTGTACGGGTGCCGCGGGTTGCCGAACAGCCGGATCGTGCTGGTCGTCTCGACCACCCGGCCGGCGTACATGACCGCCGCCCGGTCGGCCCGCCCGGCGATCACACCGAGGTCGTGGGTGACCAGGATGACCGCCATGCCCAGCCGCCGGCGCAGGTCGTCGATCAGCTCGAGGATCTGCTTCTGGATGGTCACATCCAGCGCGGTGGTCGGCTCGTCCGCGATGAGCAGCTTGGGCTCACAGGCCAGCGCCATCGCGATCATCACGCGCTGCCGCATGCCGCCGGACAGCTGGTGCGGGTAGTTGCCGACCCGCTCGGCCGGGCGCGGCATGCCGACCAGGCGGAGCACCTCGATGGCCCGTTCCCGGGCCGTCTTGGCGTCCGCGCCACGGTGCAGCACGACGGTCTCGGAGATCTGGTCCCCGATCGTCATCGTCGGGTTGAGTGACGTCATCGGGTCCTGGAAGATCATGCCGATCTCGTTGCCCCGGACGTGCCGCATCTGGTCGTCGTTGAGCGCGGAGATCTCCCGGCCGTCCAGCAGGATCTTGCCGCCGGTGATGTGGCCGCCGGGCGGCAGCAGTTGCATGATCGACAGCGCGGTCATCGTCTTGCCGCAGCCGGACTCACCGACGATGCCGAGGCATTCGCCGGCCTCCAGGCTCAGGCTGACGCCCTCTAGCGCGTGCACGGTCGCGTTGCGCAGCCGGATTTCGGTGCGCAGATCCTCTAGTTCCAGCAGTCGTGCCAACTTGTCCTCATCAATGGCTGGATGGGGTACCGGCCAGGTCGTGGCGGTACGTGACCAGGCTATCGGCGCTGCAGGCGGACCTCGACGGCGTCCCGCAGCCCCTCGCCGATAAAGATCGGTGCGGAGATGACCAGCACGATGCACACGCCGGCCGGGAAGATCAGCCACCAGTAGCCGTCGTTGACGTACTGGATGCCGTCGCTGAGCATGCCGCCCCAGTCCTGCTGCGGCGGCCGGATGCCCAGGCCGAGGTAACTGAGTGCGACGATGAGCGCGATGGCGTCGGCCACCTGGAAGGTGGCGTTGACCATGATGGTGCCGATCGCGTTCGGCGCGATGTGCCGCAGCACCGCCCGCCGGCTGCCACCACCCATCACCTTCATCGCCTGTACGTAGTCCCGGGTACGCAGGGACAGCGCCTCACCGCGGACCAGCCGGGAGGTGGTCAGCCACGAGGTCAGCGCGATGACCAGGATGAGGACCGGCTTGGTCGGGGTGACCAAGGTCACCACGACGATGGCCAGGAACAGCACCGGGATGGACAGCAGCGCGTCCACGATGCGCATCATGACCGAGTCGATCACGCCGCCGAAGTAGCCGGCTATCGCGCCCCACAGCACGCCCATGATGGTGGCCAGCGCGGCGGCCGCGAGGCCGACCTCCAGCGAGATCTGCCCGGCCACCATCGAGCCGGCCCATCACATCGAAACCGCTGGCGTCGGTGCCCAGCAGGTGCTGCCCGTTGGGCGAGATAAATTCGTTCGCGAAGTTGACCGTGAGCTGATTAGTCTTGTACAGCAGCGGGCCGACGAAGCAGAACAGCAGCATGAAGACGAAGATGCCGACCCCGGTGACGGCCAGCTTGTTCTCGAGGAACACCTCGAGACCGCGGCGGAACGTGCTGCGCGGCTTACCAGCCGGCAGCGCGGCAGCCTCCGCGATGGCCTGATCGGGCTCGTGGATCTCCGTGTCGTACGTGGTGACCAGGCCGGTGGTGGCCGACGGGTTTTCCGGGTCCGGAAGTTCCGGTGGGACGCTGGCGAGGCTCATTGGCTCACGTACCTAACGCGCGGGTCGAGCACCGCGTATGCGATGTCGGCGAGCAACGACCCCACGACTGTTGCCACAGCTACGACGATAGTGATTCCGAGCAAGATCGGGTAGTCCGAGTTCAGCGCCGACTGGTAGAACAGGTAGCCCATGCCCGGGTAGTTGAACACCGACTCGGTGATCAGCGCGCCCGCGATGATGCCGGGCAGGCTCAGCCCGAGCAGCGTGGCGATCGGGATCAGCGAGTTGCGCAGCACGTGCCGGATCAGCACCCGCCGCTCACTGGCCCCTTTGGCCTTGGCCGTGCGCACGTAGTCCTCGGTCAGGTTGTCCAGCACGGACGAGCGCATGTACCGGCTGAACAGCGCCAGCGTGATCAGGGTCAGCGAGATGATCGGCAGGACCAGCGCGTTGAAGTTGGTGAACACCACGCCCACGCCTTCACCCTGCGGGCCTTCCGGCGGGAAGATCGGGATCTTGATCGCGAAGAACAGGATCAGCAGGATCCCCAGCAGGAACGCGGGCATCGCGTAGAACACGGTGGAGAACCCGTTGAAGAAGTGATCGACGAACCTGTTCCGGCGCACCGCCTGGATAACCCCGACCGGGATGGCCAGCAGCAGGGCCAGGATGGTGGAGATGCCGACCAGGAAGATGGTCTTGGGCAGGTGCGTGCCGAGCAGCGAGGCCACACTCTGGTTCAGCTTCCAGGAGAAGCCGAGGTTACCGGCCAGCAGGTGGCGCAGCCAGAGCCAGTACTGGCTGTACCAGGGCAGGTCGAACCCGTACTGCCGGTCGAACTGGGCGATCGCGGCCGGATTGCGGAACGAGTTCGGGCCGAGGATGGCGATCGCCGGGTTGCCGGGAATCGCCCGGAGCAGGGCAAACGTGATCACCGTCACCAGCAGGATGACGATGATCGACTGGAACACCCTGCGGAGCAGAAATACTGTCACTTACTCCAACTCCCCCTTGCGGGCGGTATGGCGTGGGGGCGCCGGGTGTGACCCGGCACCCCCACGTCTGGCAGCGATGACCTGGTGCGGTCACCGGTTGCCGGTTACTTCGTGAAATACCAGTTTTCCGGGTTGATGGACAGTGTCACTGGTTGCGGAGTGACGCCATGGAGGTTGTCCTTAATCTCGGTCAGCTCATAGGCCCCGTTGGGCTGCCACTCCATCGGGAGCTGCGGCGAGATGAAGTTCTGCCAGGTGTACATGGGCGTCATGCTGCTGTTCGTGAGGGTGGCGTTGATCAGCGAGTCGTTCTGCTTGTTGCAGTACCCGCCGGAGTTGGCCGGCACCCCACACATGAACAGTTCCTCGCCGGTCGGGTAGAAGTCGGGGAAGTAGTCCCAGCCACCACCCCAGTTGGCGAAGTCCCAGTTGCAGGAGCTCTTGGTGACCACGCAGTTGCCGCCGGCCAGGGCGATGACCTGGTTGAACGGCTCTGGCTTGAGGTTCAGCTTGATGCCGACCGCGCCCGCGTTGGACTGCAGCTGGGTCATCTCCGAGGTGATCCACGCCGTGCCGTTCGAGAACGGCAGCTGGAAGTTCATCGCCTGGCCCTGCTTGATCCCCGGCCCGCACTTACTCGGGTCGGTGCAGGTGGTCGTCCCGTTCGGGACAACCTTCCAGCCGTGGTCGGTCAGCAGGGTCTTAGCCTTGGACTCGCTGAACGGGAACGGGTCACCCTTCGGCGCGGTGGGCGACAGGAAGTTCGTCTTCGGCGCGGCCGGCACCGGGCCGATGGTGAACTGGCCATACCCGCGCAGCGGGCCCTCGATGACCGACTTCTGGTTCATCAGGTAGGCCAGCGCCTGCCGGAAGTACAGCTGCTTGATGATCGGGCCGTTCCCGGTCGTGCTCTGGTAGTTCGTCACGTAGTAGTTGATGCCCCAGGAGTACAGCGGGTCCAGCGTGTAGCCGTTCAGCGGGTTGCGGCCGACATTCGAGCTGACCGGCTTGGCCGGGGCGTCCTGCTCAGGCAGGTAGCCCACATCGATGCTCGAGTTCGGCGCCTGCAGCACGCTGTACTCGGCCGAGTCGGTGGTGAACGGAACTTCCTTGAACTGCGACAGGGTCGGCTTGACCGGGCCGGAGTAAGACTTGTTCGGCACGAACGTGATGTGCCCGTCCGCATTGAACGAGCTCAGCTTCCATGGCCCGTCCACGACCGACCACAGCGGCGACGACGCGTAGCTGTTCAGCGTCTTCGACTGACTGTCCAGGTAGGTGTAGACGGCCTTGCAGTCGCTGACCGTGGTGGTGCAGTGGCTCGGCCCGGACGCGGTCCGGTCCCAGGCCTGCGGCATCGGGTAGATCTGGGCCAGCTCGTTGTACAGGAACCAGTTGTGCGAGTAGGACTTGTCCATCGTCATGGTCAGCTCGGTCGGGCTGACCACCTTGACGTCCTTGACGATGCTGGCCGGGAACCCGGTGTAGCCGCCGTAGTTGGCCGGCTCCGCGGTCTCCATGTTGATCCAGAACATCACGTTGGACGCGGTCACTGGCTGGCCGTCGGACCACATGTAGTGCTTGAGGGTGATCGTCACCTTGTTCCCGCTGAACTGCGGGGCGTTGGCCACGCTCAGCGACTGGTTGTAGTTCGGCGTCTCGCCCACGCCGAACCAGTACAGCGGGCGATACAGCAGGTCCTGCAGGTAGGACGCGTTGACGACACTGAAGTCAGCGCTGCTGGTGTAGGGGAAGATGTAGTTCGGCGTGCTCGACGGCGGCAGTGCGTAGGTGGCGGTGCCGCCCTTCTCCTTCGTGCCACCGCTCGACGAACTAGACGACGAACCGCTGCCCCCGCAGCCTGCCGCGACGAGCGCCAGCGCGGCGGCGCCGGCAAACACGAGGGCAATCCTGCTGCGGAGCCTGGATCTTGGTTGTCCTTGCTGACTAGGGGCTCGCCCCATTACCACGGCTCCTTACGCACAGGGAACGGCCGGGGCACGGTTAGCGCCGGCCGGTCCGACAGACATGGTTGTAAGGCCGGAAGACCGGCTATTAGCTAGATCAGCACGACCCACGTCGCACCGACAAGTGAACGCACCAGCTTGGGACACTTTCGTGACTTGAGCGTAACAGGCACGTACTCTTCCGCCAGCGCGCCCCGGTCTCCGGATGAATTACACATAGTCCGGCCTTGTATAGCAAATCTGCCTGCTTCCGCCCGAATCGGGGGGTAACCCCTCCCGGCTGGGCCCGGCATCCCGGCGCCCGGCCCTCAGCCGAGCCCGCGGATGGCGGCCACGGCGGCCTCGTGCAGCCGCTGCCGCAGCGCCGCGCCCGCGGCCCGGCCGGCCAGCATCTCGACCAGGCGCAGCCCGCTACCGCGCAGCGCGGCCGGCAGGTCCGCGGCCTCGCGTAGTTCCTGGTAGGGCAGCCCGGCCGCCGCGGCCAGCGCGCTGAACCGGGCGCCGTGCGGGGTGCCGAAGACACGCTCGAAGCTGTCCGGGAACGCGGCCGGCTCCAGCGTGGAGAAGATGCCGCCGCCATCGTTGCTGGCCACCACGATGACCAGGTCGGGGCGGGGTTCGCCGGGCCCGGCGAACAGGCCGGGACTGTCGTGCAGCACGGCCAGGTCGCCGAGCAGCGCCACCGCGGGCCCGCCGCCGGCCGCCTGGTGGGCCAGGGCCGCGCCGGACGCGGCGGAAATCAGCCCGTCGATGCCGCTGGCGCCCCGGCTGGCCAGCACGCGCAGCCCGGCCCGGGCCGCCATCTGCCGGTCCAGGTCCCGGATGGGCAGGCTGGACGCGGCCCAGAGCAGCGCGCCGTCCGGCAGCGCCGCGGCCAGGTCGCGGGCCAGCCGCGGCTCGGTCAGCTCAGGGCCAGCGTCGAGGACGGCGTCCAGCGCGCCGCGGGCGGCCGCGTCGGCCCGCTGCCAGCGGCGCAGCCAGTCCGTAGCCGGGCCGGTGGGCGGCCCGCCAGCCAGCCGGACCCCAGCCGCCACGTCCGTGGCCGACCGGGCCGGATCGGCCCACCGGCCGGGTCCCTGGGTCAGCACCACGTGCCGCGCGCCGTGCCCGGCGGCCTGCCGCAGGAAGCCCAGCTGGCCCCGGGACAGCCCGGGCCGCCCGGCTGAGATGACCAGGTCCGGCCGGTGTGCGGCGGTGAACGTGGGGTCATCCAGCAGGTACTGGTAGGCGGTCAGCGCGGCGTTCCCCCGCCGCGCCCCGGACGACGGTTCCGCCAGCACCGGCCAGCCCGCCGCTTCGGCTAGCGCGGCCAGCGTGTCGGCCTGCCCCGCTCCATCACCAGCCAGCAGAACGCCCCGTTCGGTCCACGGCAGCTCCAGGGCACCCGGTGCTGTGGGGCTGGTGTCCCCGATGCGGGTCCACGCTGCCCCGCCGGGCCGCCCGTCGAGGGACTCGGGCCAGCCTGCCGGGTCGTGCTCCGGCGGCCCGGCGTCGGGCAGGCCGGGGACCAGCGGGTCGCGCAGCGGGAGGTTGACCTGCACCGGGCCGGGAGAGCCACCCGCCGCCCCGGCCGCGGCCGCCCAGGCACGGCAGGCCAGCGACCGCCAGTAGCCGTTCATCCCCCGACGGGCTTCCGGCACGCCCACGTCGGCGAACCAGCGGGCCGCGGCGCCGTACAGGTGCAGCTGGTCGATGGTCTGGTTCGCGCCGGTGCCGCGCAGCTCGGGCGGCCGGTCCGCGGTGAGCAGCAGCAGCGGGACACCGGACTCGTCCGCCTCGATCACCGCGGGGTGGAAGTTGGCCGCCGCACTGCCCGAGGTGCACAGCACCGCGGCCGGCCGGCCGCTCGCTTTGGCCAGGCCGAGCGCCAGGAACGCCGCCGTCCGCTCGTCGATCCGCACGTGCAGCCGGAGCGGGCCGCCCGCGGCGCACCGCTCGTGCAGCGCCATGGCCAGCGGCGCGCTGCGCGAACCCGGCGCCAGCACCACCTCGCGCAGCCCGCAGCGGATCAGCTCGTCGGCGAAGACCGTGGCGAACGCGGTGGACGGGTTCATGCGGTCCCGTCGAGGTGCTCTGCGGCTAGAACCTCTGCCGCGGCGGCCAGCTGGGCCCGCCACGGGGCCGGGTCGGCCGCCCACCCGGCGAGCTTCTTGTCGTCGGCGACCGCGCGGCGGACCGGCAGCATGCCATCCTGCTCGGCCAGTGGCTCGGCGGTCACGTCGCCGGTGAGCAGGCTCATCGTGGCCAGCCCGCACGCGTAGGGCAGCTCGGGCAGGGCCGCGGCCAGCGCCACCCCGGCGGCCAGCCCGACCGAGGATTCCACCGCGCTGGACACCACCGCCGGCAGCCCGCAGGCCTCGGCGATGCGCAGCGCGGCGCGCACCCCGCCCAGCGGCTGCGCCTTGAGCACCACGATGTCGGCCGCGCCCGCGGCGCGCACCGCGAGCGGGTCCTTGGCGCGGCGGATCGACTCGTCGGCGGCCACCGGCACATCCACCTGCTTGCGCAGCGCGGCCAGCTCATCCAGGGTCGCGCAGGGTTGCTCGGCGTACTCCAGACCGGACCGGGACAGCTCGCCGAGCATCCGGGCGGCGGTGGGCACATCCCAGCCGCCGTTGGCGTCCACCCGGATCCGGCCGCCGGGGCCCAGCGCGTCCCGCACCGCGGCCACCCGGTCGATGTCAGCGTGGGCCGGCTGGCCGCGCTCGGCCACCTTGACCTTGGCTGTCCGGCAGCCCGAGGCGGCCACGATGCGGTGCGCGTGCTCCGGCCCGACCGCGGGCACGGTCACGTTGACCGGCACCCGATCGCGGCGCGGCGCGGGCCAGCCGTCCCAGGCGGCCTCCAGCGCACAGGCCAGCCAGCGCGCGCATTCCCGCGGCCCGTACTCGGCGAACGGGGAGAACTCGGCCCAGCCGGCCGCCCCTCGATCAGCGCACCCTCGCGGACCGTGATGCCGCGGAAGCGGGTGCGCATCGGGATGGCGAACGCGCGCAGCCCGCCCAGCGCGGCGTCCACCCGGGCCGCAACGTCCTCCACTGCGTCTCCTCCTGGGTGTGCCGCCTGATCTGCCGGATAACCTTACGTCGATGAGCTCCCGCCCCCTGCACGCAGTCCGGCTGCCTGCCGCGGCGCAGGCTGGGCGGCTGCTCGACGTGCTGGCCGCCGCGCTGGACGGCACTGGCCCCGCGGTGCTGCCGGTGGACCCGCGGCTGCCGCCAGGCAAGGTCGCCGCGCTGCTCCGCGCGCTCGGCCCGGGCACCCTGGAGACCGAGGCCGGCACCGAGCGGCTGGCACCCCCCGACCTGGCGGCGCTGGCCCCAGGAACGGCGGTGGTGATCGCCACCTCGGGGTCCACCGGCGAGCCGAAGGGCGCCGAGCTGAGCGCGGGCGCGCTGCGCCATTCGGCCGGGGCCAGCCTGGCCCGGCTGGGTGCCGGGCCCGGCCAGCGCTGGCTGTCCTGCCTGCCGCCCAGCCACATCTCCGGGCTGCAGGTGTTCGTCCGGTCCCTGCTGGCCAGCGCCGGCCCCGTCGTCGTGTCCCGGCTGGACAGCCCGGCCGCGGCGGCCGGCCCGGGCTGCGACTACGTGTCTCTGGTGCCCACCCAGGTGCGGCACCTGCTGGACCAGCCGGGCGGGCCGGCCGCGCTGGCCTCGTTCCGCGGCATCCTGCTCGGCGGGGCCGCCGTGCCGGACGGTTTGCTGGCGCGGGCCCGGGCGGCGGGCGCCCGGGTGGTCACCACGTACGGCATGACCGAGACCTGCGGCGGGTGCGTCTACGACGGGCGGGCGCTGGACGGGGTGTCGGTACGGATCGCGGCCGACGGCCGGATCCAGCTGGCCGGCCCGGTCCTGTTCTCCGGCTACCGGGGGCGGCCCGAGCTCAGCGTGGCCGCCATGGACGGCCCCTGGTTCGTCACCTCCGACCTGGGCAGCCTGGACGGGACCGGGCGGCTGACGGTGCGTGGCCGGGCCGACGGGATGATCAACACCGGCGGCGACAAGGTGGCCGCCGACGAGGTGGCGGCGGTGCTGGCCGGCTGCCCGGGGGTACGCGACGTCGCGGTGACCGGCCGGGCTGACCCGGAGTGGGGGGAACTGGTCACCGCCATCGTGGTCCCGGCCGACCCGGCCGACCCGCCCAGCCTGGCCGCGCTGCGCGCGGCGGCGGCCGGGAAGCTGCCCGGCTACGCGGCACCCCGGGCCATCGTGCTGGTCCCGGCCATCCCGCTGCTCCGGTCCGGCAAGCCGGACCTGCAGGCGGTGCGGCAGCTGGCCGCCGGGAACTGAGTCAGCGGGTGCTGGCGTTAAAGCACACGTGGGGATCGGCTGGGCGCGCAGGCATGCAGGCAGGCAGGACGCGGCGGCCGGGAACAATCGGCTCCACCGAGCGTTATTAGATAGTGCCCGCGTTTCACAGTAGCAAGAACTGCGAACCGCTAGAGCACATCGAACCACGGAAACGTGCTGACCGAAACGTGCGTAACGCACGCCCACGAAGGAGGTGCCTCGATGCCGAAGAGCGCGACCGCCAGGCGGGAGCCTGACCTGGCTGACGAGGCTACCCGGCGCGTGGACGAGCTGATCCAGCTTGGCCGCGGCCAGGGTTACCTGTCGCTGACCGAGCTGCGCGCGGCCTTCGGGGACGCAGGCGTTACGCCGGCGGAAGGCAGGTCGATCATCCGTGAGCTGGCGGAAGCCGGGGTGCGGCTGGGTGACGAGCCGGGTGGGGGCACTGGACCACAAGGGACCACGGGCCCACAGCGAGTACGGACGGGCACGGAGGACATGAAGACTGCACAGCGCACCGAATCGCCGGAAGCCACCGACGAGCCTGGCCCGGACGCCGCCGAGCTGGCGGAGCCGAGCCCGGTAGACCTGGCCCCGATGTCGGCGGAAGTGGACCTGGACGACCAGACGTCGGCCATGGGCGACTCGGTGCACACCTACCTCAAGTCCATCGGGCGCACCAGCCTGCTCACCGCCGAGCAGGAGGTGAACCTGGCCAAGCGGATCGAAGCCGGCCTGTTCGCCGAGCACAAGCTGGAGACCGAGCCTGACCTGGACGAGGCCTACCGTCGTGACCTGGAAGAGGTCGCCGAGGACGGCAGGCGGGCCAAGGCACACATGCTGGAGGCCAACCTGCGGCTGGTGGTCTCGGTGGCCAAGAAGTACAGCGACCGCGGGCTGTCCCTGCTCGACGTGGTGCAGGAGGGTAACCTCGGGCTGATCCGCGCGGTGGAGAAGTTCGACTACACCAAGGGCTACAAGTTCTCCACGTACGCCATGTGGTGGATCCGGCAGGCCATCCAGCGTGGCTTCGCCGACTCGGCCCGGACCATCCGGCTGCCGGTGCACGTGCTGGAGATGCTGAGCAAGCTGTCCCGGGTTGAGCGGGACATGCACCAGCGGCTCGGCCGTGAGCCGACCCCGGAGGAGCTGGCCGTCGAGCTGGACCGCACCCCGGACCAGATCGAGGAACTGCTGCGCACCAGCCGGCAGCCGATCAGCCTGGACTCGACCATCGGCGAGGACGGCGAGACCAGCATCGGCGACCTGATCGAGGACGTGGACGCGCCGGAGGCATCCGAGCTGGTGGACCGCCAGCTGATGGCGGATCAGCTGCGGCACGCGCTGGACGGGCTGACCCAGCGGGAAGCCACCATCATGGCCATGCGGTTCGGCCTGTACGACGGCAACCCGCACACGCTGGACGAGATCGGCCGCGCGCTGGGGCTGACCCGGGAGCGGATCCGGCAGCTGGAGAAGCAGTCGCTGTCCAAGCTGCGGCACCCGAGCCGCGCCCAGCCGCTGCTGGATTACGCGAGCTGACTGGCGAGCTAGAGGACTGGGCTAGCTAGAGCACTGAGCTAGCTAAAGAATCAATTCCTTGCGAAGTATTTGCCGGTAAATGACGGGTGGCCCGGATATCCCGGGCCACCCGCTTTGTTACCTATTCGCGACTCTATTGGTCGGCAGGTGAACTCACCTGATGGTATCCGGGCGGGATGGTGACCAGGGCCCGGGCCACGTTAGCCGCGGTCGGCGGCAGCCAGTGTACGTTGGTCACCGACTCGAAGCGGGTGTGGCCACCCGAGCCGCCGAACGTCTCGGTCGCGCTGACCAGACGCACCGGGAGATAGCTGGAGGGATTTACGTAAAGCGTCCACAGGGCGCGCGCGTACTTCTCGTGGACCGCATTTCCCTCGCCCCTGGACAGCCGGACGGTGACCGGCTTCCCGGTGATTCGGATGGTTTGCACACCATTGACCCAGACATGCCCGGTCACTGCGGCCGCGCCGCAGTCGAGCGTGGCCTTGATGAAGGCTGCCCAGCGTGCGGTGGGCACCGGCGGGCCGCCCATCAGCAGCGCGGACTTCCCGCACGCGCTGGGCGGGGAGGTGTACGGCGCCGACAGGCTGTACTTGTGGTCGTAGTAGGTGACGTAGGCGCCGGTGAGGTTGCCGTTGACCAGCGCGGTCCCAGCGGCCAGGAATCGCTGCGAGCCGCCCTGCTGGGTGCAGTCACCGCTGGCCGCGGCGTGCCCGCAGGCCGCGCCGGTGAATTCCTCGTACCGGTTGTGGCTGCCGTAGGCCCAGGTGACGGACGGCTGGTTGTCGGCGCTCAGCGTGCCACCTGAAAAGCTCACCGTGCGGCCGACGAATACCTGATTCTCGGCCGCCAGCGCATGCTTGACCCGGCTCACCACCAGGGCGGCGGCCCGCGCCTGGGCCAGGCTGCTGCCCGGCTGGGCCACCGTGCCCGCCGCGGTCATCGCGACCGCCACCGCGGTGGCGGTCGCCACGGCGGTACCGATGAGCACCGCGCCGCGGACGATCCGCCGCCGCCTGCGCTGCCTGCTGGCCCGGTAGGCCAGCCCGGCCGGCGCCCGGACGCCCTCGGTGAACCGCTCCATGCCCTCCCGGAGCAGGTCCTCTACATCAGTGCTCATAGGACTGGTCCCCTCGATCCGGTTTCGTGTAGTTCAGCCTGCTGCCAGCCGCCGGCCAGGTCGCGGAGCCGCCGCAGCCCCCGGGACGCGGCGGATTTGACCGTGCCTTCCGGCCAGCCGAGCAGTTCCGCGGTCTCCGCCTCGGTGAGCTGCTCCCAGTACCGGCACACCAGCACCGCCCGCTGCCGCGGCGGCAGTTGCAGCAGCAGCCGGACCAGCGCGTCGCGCAGGTCCACTTCGGCCACCGGGTCGGCGGCCGGCCGGGCTTCGGCGCGGAGCAGGAGCAGCTTGCGCTGCAGCCGGCCCGCCCGCCGGTACCCGTCGGTGGCCAGGTTGTACAGCGTGCGCCGCAGGTAGGCCTCGGGGTCACCGTCCAGCGTGGGCCAGTGCCGCAGCAGCCGTTCCAGCGCGGTCTGCAGCAGGTCCTGGCCGGCCTCACGGCTGCCGGTCAGCAGCATCGCCGCCCGCAGCAGGTGGTCGGCCCGGTCGGTGAGGAAGCGTTCCAGCTCCGCCACTGCCTGGTCTTCTGCCATCGGCTGTCCTCCTTTCGCCTACCAAGCACGAAGGACCTGGCCGGGACGTTCCGTCGCCTGCGGCGCGAAGCGACGCGCGGGGGGTCCAGGGGGTCGTCCCCCCGGAACGAGCTGTCACAAGTGGGAAGGCCAACTCGTCTGAACGTTACGTCGAGACCGAGGAGGCAGGCAGATGCGGATAGCAGTGGCCGGCGGGACCGGCCTGGTGGGCCGGTACGTGGTGGCCGAGTTGCGGGCGGCCGGGCACGACCCGGTGGTGCTCACCCGGTCGGCCGGTGCCGACGTCATCACCGGGGACGGGCTGGACGCCGCGCTGGACGGCGCCGCGGCGGTGATCGACGTGACCAACACGACCGCGATGAGCGGCCGGAAATCGGTGGCGTTCTTCACCGCGGGCACCGGGAACCTGCTGGCGGCAGGCCGCCGTGCTGGCGTTCAGCATCATGTGGTGTTGTCTATCGTCGGGACGGGCCGCCCGGGCATGGACAGCGGCTACAACGCGGGGAAGGTGGCGCAGGAAGCGCTGGTGCGCGACAGCGGGATGCCGTTCAGCATCATGCGGGCCACCCAGTTCCACCAGTTCATCCCGGAGCTGCTGGACCGGATCCCCGGCCCGGTGCTGGTCGTGCCGCGGATGCGGATCCAGCCGGTCGCCGCGTGCGAGGTGGCCGCGGTGCTGGCCGCGCTGGCCGCCGGGCCGCCGGCCGGGATGGCGCCGGAGATGGCCGGGCCGGAGCCGGCCGAGCTGGCCGCCCTGGCCCATCAGCTCAGCCGGGCCCGCGGCAGCCGCCGACCGGTGCTGCCGGTGCGGGTTCCGGGCGCGGCCGGCCGGGCCATGGCCGAGGGGGCGATGCTGCCCGCCGGTCCGGGGCTGCGCGGCACGCAGACGTTCGCCGACTGGCTGGCCGGCTCATGCCGATCGGCGCAGCCGGCCTAGCACCCGCCACGGCCGGGTCCGGCGGAGTAGTTCCACCACGGCGCTGACCGCCAGGGCCACGCCGAACGCGAGCACGAAGCCGAGCCACGGCCGGTCCTCGAACGCCTTGCCGCCCAGCCGGCCGAGGAAGAACGCGTAGCAGGCCCAGATGATCCCGGCGCACACCGTGGCCACCGCGAACCGGCGCCACGGGTACCCGACGACACCGCAGGTGAACGTCACCGCGGTGCGGCCGCCCGGGATGAACCGGCAGACCACGATCAGCCTGGCCCCGAACCGGCGCAGCGCCTGGTCGGCCCAGGCCCGGGTGCGTGCGCCGCGCTGTCCGGAGAACAGCCGCCGTTCGGCGAACGGGGCGAACCGGCGGCCGAGGAAGTAGCACAGGTTGTCGCCGGCGAACGCGCCGCAGGCGGCCAGCGCGACCAGCACCGCGATCCGCGGGTCGGCCCGCCCCGCGGTGGCCACCCCGAGCGCGATCACCACGGTCTCGCTGGGCAGCACCGGCAGCACCGCGTCCAGCGCCGGCACCACAAAAGCCACCAGGTACGAAACCGGCGAAGAAACGGACAGGCTGGTCAGCAGACTCATCGGTGTTCCCAATGGTTTCATGCCCCAGCCAGGTAACCCGGCGCCGCCGGACTGACGAGCGAGGAACGAGCGAGGAGGGCCAGAGGCGCCCCGCGCCGAAGGGGCGCGCCGCCGACTGATGAGGAGCGAGGAAGCGAGGAACGAGCGACTGAGCGACGAGGGAAGGAGGCGGGTTAAAGCGCCCCGGAGGCGCAAAGCAAGCAGGGAAGCTCGGTGCCTCCAAGCGCCCCCGGAGGCGCAAAGAGATAGAGTCTTTTCTCGTGACTGTGCGCGTCGAAGTGCTACGTGAAGTGACCGACGAGGTCGTTGAGACGTTCAACCGGCTGCTGCCCCAGCTGTCCCGCAGCGCGCCGCCGCTCGACCGGGCGGCCGTGCAGCGGATCGTCGGCTCGGACGCGACCACGCTGCTCGTCGCCCGGTCTGACGGCCGGATCGCTGGCACGCTGACGCTGGTCGTGTTCCCGATCCCGACCGGGATCCGGGCCTGGATCGAGGACGTCGTCGTCGATGAGGCCGCCCGCGGCCAGGGCATCGGCGAAGCACTGACCGTCGAGGCGCTCCGGCTGGCCGGGGCGGCCGGCGCCCGGACCGTGGACCTGACCTCGCGGGCGTCCCGGGAGGCGGCGGGCCGGCTGTACGAGCGGGTCGGCTTCAAGTCCCGGGAAACCCGGTTCTACCGCTACGCGTTCGCGGACGTCGCGGCCAGCCCGGCCAGTTAGCGCGGCCGCCGGTCAGCTCAGCCGGTTAGCTCAGCCAGCGCGGCCAGCAGCCGGTCCACGTCGGACCGGTCGTTGTAGTGCACCAGGCCGGCCCGCACCGCGCTGCCGCGGTCGCGCAGGCCGAGCGCGCCGGTCAATTCCCAGGCGTAGTTGTGCCCGGCCCACACGTTCACCTGGCGGCCGGCCAGGAACTTGGCCACCTCGTCCGGCGTGTACCCGGCCACGGTGAAGTACGCGGTCGGGGTGCGGCTGGCCGCCTTGCCGTACGTGGTCACCTGGCTCATCCCGGCCAGCCCGTCCAGCAGGACCGCGAACAGCTCCTGCTCGTACGCTTCCACCCCGGCCATCGAGGCCAGCAGCCGTTCCCGGCGGCTGCCTGGCCCGGGCGCGCCGAGCTGGGCCAGGTGGTCCACGGCCGCGGTGACCCCAGCCAGGTCGGCGAACGGCGGGGTGCCCCGCTCGAACCGGTCCGGGATCGTGTCCGGCGAGGGGATCAGCTTGTCCGGGTGCAGCGTGCTGAGCAGCGCCGGGGCGGCGATCACCGCGCCGACGTGCGGGCCGGACCACTTGTACGCGCTGGTGGCGTAGAAATCGGCACCCAGCGCGGCCACATCGACCGGGATATGCGGCGTGGCGTGCACCCCGTCCACGTAGCTGAGCGCGCCGGCCGCCCGGGCCGCGGCGGTGATCGCGGGCACGTCCGGCCGGGTGCCGAGCACGTTGCTGGCCGCGGTCACCGCGACCAGCCGGGTCCGTTCGGACAGCAGCGCGGCGTACTGCCCGGCCGGCAGTTCACCGGTGGAGATGTCCACCTCGGCCCAGCGCACCGTGGCCCCGGCCCGCTCCGCCGCCTGCACCCAGGGCCGCACGTTGGCGTCGTGGTCCAGCCGGGACACCACGACCTCGTCGCCCGGGCCCCAGTCCCGGGCCAGCGCGCCGGCCAGCCGGTAGGTGAGCGTGGTCATGTTCGGCCCGAGGATGACCCCGGCCGGGTCGCCGCCGGTCAGGTCGGCAACGGCCTGGCGGCACCCGGCGGTCAGCGCGCTGGCCCGCTCGCTGGCCGGGAACCGGCCCCCGGCGTTGCCAATCCCGGACCGGTACGCGGCGCCGATCGCGTCCACCACCGCCACCGGGACCTGGGTGCCCGCCGCACCGTCCAGGTAGGCGAAGCCGTCGGCCAGGGCGGGGTAATCAGCGCGCACGGCAGCCACGTCATACGACATCAGGCGACAGTTCCTTCCCGGTCAGCGCAGCAGCCCCGGGTCCGCGGGACTGCTGCCGGGCGCGATGCGGCCCGACGCTCGCAGCATCGCATGCCACGGATCCCCGGTCCCCGCTGCCCCAGGCCCGGCCGTCCGGCCGGGTGCGGCCAGGCCGTCGCCGGCGTGCGCCGCCGCGGCCCCGCCGACTGCCACCGGCAGCCCAGGCGCGGCCAGCGGCAGGTGCGGCTTGCCGGCCAGCCAGCCGCTGAGCAGGATGTCCGGATTGGCCGGCCGGTAGTCCTTGCCCTGGGCCCGGGCCAGGTCCCAGGCGTGCAGGTGCCACTCGGCGCAGGCCGCACCGGCCATTCCGCCCACCGTGACCAGCGTGTCCCGGTAGTGGTGATGCGGCAGGTCCCAGATGGCCAGCAGCCGCTGCGCGTAGGACCGGGCCGAAATGGCGAACCCCGCGATGTGTTCCGGCCCGGACGCGTCCGGCAGCGCGGCCAGTTCGGCGGCGTTCTGCCGGGCCAGCTTCCGGGCCAGCGTCTCCGGGTGCGCGCCGGTGGCCATCAGCCGGGCCAGCCGGCTGGCCGGCGCGTCGTCCAGGTACTCGTGGAAATCGTCGGCCACACAGCGCAGGTGACCGGACAGATCGGCCACCCGCCATTCCGGGCACGGCGACGGCGCGGCCCAGTCAGCGTCGGTGAATTGGGCCGAGATCTGGCATATCACGGTCACACCGTCATGGTAAGCGGCCAGCGCAGGGCCAGGCGACCAACTCGATGTGGGTGGCCTGCCCCCAGAATCCGTGCCCTCCACGGTCCCTCCAAGCCGGTGTCCCGGTCACCGGCGCGCGAGTCCCCCGGGCTAGCCAGCGTGCCAGAGTTGAAGTGCCGCCGCTACCCGCCCGCCGTAGAGAGGCGATGGGGTGACACTCCCGTTACTTCGCTACTCGTGCCACTTCCGGCCGGTCTGGCCGCCATTTCGGTCTGCCCTGCCAGCCCCCGTGCAATCACCCAGTGCAATCACCCAGTGCAATCACCCGGTGCAACCGCCTTGGCCGCCCCGGTGCCGGCTGGCGGCAGCGCGCCGGCCAGCGGAAATTCAGGTGACATAGCGGCGGCGTCCAGCTAGCGTGCGAATAATGCCCCCTCAACAACCCGGCCCGCTTCCGGCTGCCCGGACCGGGAATGGCGGCACCGGCGGGACACCCCTGGCCGCGCTCTGGCGGGCCCGCAGCTACCTGCGCCCGTATCGCTGGCAACTGGCGTTCATGCTGGCCGCCGCGATCGTCGCGGTGCTCAGCGAGATCGCCATCCCGCTGCTCGCCAAGTCGATGATCGACGGGGCAATCAGCCAGGGCCGCCGCGACCTGCTGCTGCCGATCGGCGCGGCCGCGGTCGGCCTCGGCGTGCTGCAGGCGGTGCTCAACTTCCTCCGCCGCTGGGTGCAGGCCAACGCGGTCACCGGGCTGGACCAGTCCATGCGGGCGGACATCTACGCGCACCTGCAGCGGCTGCCACCCGAGTTCCACGACGCCTGGCAGTCCGGGCAGCTGCTGTCCCGGGCCACCAACGACCTGGCCGCGATCCGCCGGTTCGCCGGCTTCGGCACCGTCTTCCTGATCACCAACACGATCACCTTCATCGCCGTGATCGGGTTGCTGATCAGGCTGAACTGGTGGCTCGGCCTGCTGACCGGGACGGTGTTCCTGCCGGTCGTGTGGGCCAGCACCAAGTTCCAGCGGCGCTACCGGGTGCTGTCCCGGCGCTCCCAGGACCAGCAGGGCGACCTGGCCACCTATGTGGAGGAGGCGGCCACCGGGATCCGCGTGCTCAAGGCGCTCGGCCGCGGCGGCGAGGCGGCCACTCAGCACGCCGGGCAGGCCACCGAGGTGTTCGGCACCGAACTGGCCAAGGCGCGGCTGCGCAGCACGTTCTGGGCCGGTCTGGATCTCATCCCGAACGCTATGATCGGCGTGCTGTTGCTGCTTGGCGCCATCGCCGTCGGGCGGCACGAGCTGACCCTGGGCGGGCTGGTCGCGTTCATCACGCTGACCCTGATGCTGGTCTGGCCGATCGAGTCGATGGGCTACATCCTGGCTGGCGGCCAGGAGGCGGCCACCGCCGCGCAGCGCATCTACGAGATTCTCGACACCGAGCCGTCGATCACGAGCCCGGTGCGGCGCAGTGGCCGGTCCCGGACAACGCCGCCGCGCGGCCGCCCAGCCAAGCTGGTGTTCGACCGGGTCGGGTTCCGGTACCCGGGGGCGGAGCACGCCTTACTGCGCGGTGTGTCGCTGACCGTCGAGCCGGGCCAGACCGTGGTGCTGGTCGGCGCGACCGGGGCGGGCAAGACGACGCTGCTGCAGCTGGTGCCCCGGCTGGCCGACGTGACCTCGGGCGCGGTGCTGCTCGACGGCACCGACGTCCGGCGGCTGCCGCTGGCCGAGCTGCGCAGCAGGGTCGGCTGCGCGTTCGAGGACCCGACCCTGTTCTCCGCGAGCGTGCGGGAGAACGTCAGCTACGGGGCCCCGGACGCGGACGAGGCCGCGATCGAGGCCGCGCTGGCCATGGCCCAGGCCGGTTTCGTGCACGACCTGCCGTGGGGGCTGGACACCCGGATCGGCGAGCAGGGCATGGCGCTGTCCGGCGGGCAGCGGCAGCGGGTGGCGCTGGCCCGGGCCATCCTGGCCCGGCCGTCGCTGCTTATCCTGGACGACCCGCTGTCCGCGCTCGACGTGCACACCGAGGCCCGGGTGACCGAGGCGCTGCGCGGGCTGCTGGCCGAGACGACCGCGCTGGTGGTCGCGCACCGCCCGTCCACGGTCGCCCTGGCTGACCGGGTCGCGCTGCTCCGCGACGGGACGATCACGGCCACCGGGACGCACGCCCACCTGCTGGCCACCCAGCCCCGCTACCGGGACCTGATGAGCGGCAGCGGCCCGGGCGAGCCGGAACCCGGCGAGCAGGAGGCGTCATGACCAGCACCACCACCGGCACTGACGCCTGGCGCGGGATAGCCGCCGAGGAAGTAGAGCAGATGACGGCCGGGCTGGCCGCGGTGCTCCGGACCCGGGCCCGGCGGCTGCTGATCCGCCTGCTCCGGCCGCAGCGGGCCCGGGTGATCGGCACGCTGCTGCTCATCGTGGCCGCCAACCTGGGCGCGCTGGCCGGCCCGTGGCTGGTCGGTGTGGCCATCGACCGCGGCATCCCGCCGCTGCTGCACGGCGGGCACCTCGGGCCGCTGGTCCTGTCGGTGGCCGGGTTCGTGGCCGCCGTGCTGCTCCAGGCGGTCACCACCCGGGCGTTCATCTACGAGATGGGGCGGATCGGCGAGACCTTCGTCATCGAGCTGCGGCGGCTGCTGTTCGCGCACTTCCAGCGGCTGCCGGTGGCCTTCCACGAGTACTACACCTCGGGCCGGGTGATCTCCCGGCAGGTCTCCGACATCGACTCGATCTCGGACCTGTTCAACGACGGCCTGGACGCCCTGGTGTCGGCGGTGTTCTCGCTGGTCCTGGTCGGGATCGGCATGCTGCTGCTGGACTGGCCGCTGGCCCTGGTCGTGCTGGCCGGGTTCGGCCCGCTGGCCGGGCTGACGCTCTGGTTCCGGCGCGAGTCCGCGGTCGCCTACCGCCGCACCAGGGAAACGATCGCACAGGTCATCGTGCACTTTGTGGAGACGTTCGGCGGGATCCGCGCGGTGCAGGCGTTCCGCCGCGAGGGCCGTAACGAGGAAATCTTCGCCGATTTGAACGGCCAGTACGCTCAGGCCAGCAAGCGCTCCTCGCGGTTGCTGGCGGTGTACTCGCCCGGGATCACACTGGTCGGCAACGTGGCCACCGGGGTGGTGCTGTGTTACGGCGGGCTGCGGGTGCTGGACGGGGACATCAAGGTCGGGGTGCTGGCCACGTTCCTGCTCTACCTGGGTCGGTTCTTCGACCCGCTGCAGGATCTGTCGCAGTTCTACAACTCGTTCCAGTCGGCGGCGGCCGCGCTGGAGAAGATCTCCGGGGTGCTGGACGAGCCGCCCGCGGTCCCCGAGCCGGCCACGCCGGTGCCGCTGCCCGCCCGCCCCGGCCCCGGGCGCGCGGTGCGGTTCGCCGGGGTGCGCTTCGGCTACCGGGATTCGCTGGTGCTGCCCGGCCTGGACCTGGACATCCCGGCCGGGCAGACGGTCGCCCTGGTCGGCGCGACCGGCGCGGGCAAGACCACCATCGCCCGGCTGCTGGCCCGGTTCTACGATCCGGGAGAAGGCCAGGTGCTGCTGGATGGGGTGGATCTGCGGGACCTGGCCGACCGCGACCTGCGCCACGAGATGGTCCTGGTCACCCAGGAGAACTTCGTGTTCTCCGGGTCGGTGGCGGACAACATCGAGCTGGGCCGGCCGGGCGCCAGCCGGACCGAGATCGAGGCCGCGGCCCGGGCCATCGGCGCGGACGAGTTCATTACCGGGCTGCCCGGCGGGTTCGACGCCGACGTCGGCCAGCGCGGCGGCCGGCTGTCGGCCGGGCAGCGGCAGCTGGTCTCGTTCGCCCGGGTGTTCCTCGCCGCGCCCGCCGTCCTGGTGCTGGACGAGGCCACTTCGCTGCTGGACATCCCCAGCGAGCGGACCGTGCAGGCGGCGCTGCGCACCATCCTGGCCGGCCGGACCGCGATGATCATCGCGCACCGGCTGTCCACGGTGCAGATCGCGGACCGGGTGCTGGTGCTCAGCCAGGGCCAGATCGTCGAGGACGGGCCGCCGGACCGGCTGATGACGGGCGGCGGCGCGTACTCCGCGCTGCACGCGGACTGGCGGGAGAGCCTGGCTTAGCACCAGCTCACGCGTTGCGATTGCCTGGTCAGCAGTGTGATGAGATCCTCCCAGCGGAGGATCTGTACCGATATGACAGCTCAAGAAACCCGCGAACCGGGCCGGCCAGTGGCCGCCCGGTGGCCCGGCGGCCGCCCGCGCCCGGTGCCCGGCACGCTGGCCGTGCTCGGGCTGGCGGGCTACGCCTGGGTCGCGTCCGGCCTGCCGCCGTTCAGCGGCCGGGCCCTGATGGGGGTGCTGATCCCCGGCGCGGCCATCGGGCTGATCGCCTACGGCCGGCCACCGGAGCGCATTCCCGCCCCCGAGCGCATCGACCTCACCGGCTTCTCCTACTGGGCCATCTGCATCGCGGCGCTGCTGGAGTGGGAGGCGTCCGCGTTCCGGGATAACTCGCTGTCCTGGCATCCGTCGCTGACCGCGCTCATCGCCCCGCTGATCCAGCCGCACCCAGTGCGCGGCGCGGCCTTCCTGGTCTGGCTGCTGGCCGGCTGGGCGCTGGTCCGGCGGTGACCGGCCGGTGATCACCCGCACCATCACCATCGTCGGCTTCACCGCGGCGATCGCGGCCATGTTCACCCTGGAGTTCATGGGCCGCCGCGGCAGCAGCCGGATCCCCACGGCCGGCCAGTGGCTCGGCTACCTGATGCGCTCCCGGACCGGCCGGGCCCTCGTCCTGCTCGGCTGGTGGTGGCTCGGCTGGCACTACTTCGCCCGCTGAATCTTGGCCTGCGGCGTCAGCGCGCCGTCCAGGGCCGGAGTTTCTCCGGGTTGCGGATGGCCCAGATGTGCTTGATCTGGTCGCCGGCCAGGTCGAATGCGAACACCGTGACGGTCACGCCGTCCTGCTGGGACACCAGGCCCGGCTGGCCGTTGACCGTCCGCTCCAGGAACGTGATGGTGCTGGGCGTCCGGTCGGCGAGATCGGCCAGGTAACGCGCGACCTGCGCCACCCCTTCGATCGGGTGCAGCGCGGCGGTAGCCTGGCCGCCGCCGTCGGCGGTCATGGTGACGCCGGGGTCCAGCAGGCCGATCAGGGCGTTGATGTCCTTGGCTTCCCAGGCCTGCTTGAAGTCCCGGATCAGGCCGGCCTGCCGGGCCGTGGGCGCCGCGGGCGGCTGCGCGGTGCGGGTGCGGCGGCGCGCCGAGGAGGCCAGCTGGCGGCAGGCGGCCGGCGTCCGGCCGACGATCGTGGCCACTTCGGCGAACGAGTAGCCGAACACGTCGTGCAGGATGAACGCCACCCGCTCGGCCGGGGTCATCGATTCGAGTACGACCAGGAACGCCATGCTGACCGACTCATCCAGGGTGATCCGGTCAGCCGGGTCAGTCGGGTCAGCCGGGCTGCCGCCTGGCCGCCCGCTGAGCCACTCGCCGGGTTCTGGCAGCGGTTCGGGGATCCATTCCCCCACGTAGCGCTCCCGCCGGGCCCGCGCCGAGCGGAGCAGGTGGTGCCCGACCTGCCCGCCGCGCTGCGCCGCGTCGAAGAGCACTGCCTTCCGCTGGAAAGTGCCCGCGCGCAGGCGGTCTACGGACAGCCCAGCGCCATCAACCGGCTGCTCATCCTCAACGCGGAGCCCCACCCTGGGCAGGCCACCGTCCTGCTACTCCGCGAAGCCATCGGCTTCTGAGCGCATGTGCAGGGTGGCTAGGGACACTGCGCATGCCGGAGCGGATCCGGGCGGCTGGCGGCGATCCGCTAGGCTCTCTTGCCGGTGGGCCGGCCCGGGTGCGGCGGGCGCAGCTAGCGGCGTGAGGCAGGAGCAAAACCGTGATCGCGAGACGCAAGCCGGTCAGCGTGGAGGCCGGGCAGATGCTGGCCGCCGATGAAGGGCTCGCCGCCCGGTTCGATGAACTGCTCGAAGCGGCCCGGGCCGCAGAGCAGGAGCTGCGCAACGGGCAGGCCAGCGGTGTCCCGCTGCGGGAGCAGCACCGGCTGGCCACAGCGCTGGACGCGGCGCTGACCGAGGCGATGCGGTCGGCCTACGCGGCCGAGCGGGTGGCCATCGGGCCGCGCGGCTACGAGGACCGCATCTACCGGCGCAAGGCCAAGGCGACCTCCCCGGTACGGACCTGGTCGATGGAGGCCGAGCGGCTGCTCACGCTGCGCGAGAGCCACCGGCTGACCGGCATCCCGCCGGTGCCGCGCAACCCGGCCGCCTGATTATTCACCGCCCGGGCCGGCGTGTCGCTTCGGTCTAGTCCCGTCTGGTTATTGGCTACTAGTAACAAAGAGTGACTCGATAAATCGTCACAACGGACTATGTCGCGCGCTGTACTCGGCCGGCACACTAACATGTGATCAGCAGCACAGCCAGACACTGACCAGGAGGCACAGAATGTGCCCGCACACGCCACCGTGTCCAGACGCGCGAGCGCTGGACCGCGAGGCAGCCAGGACCGTAGTCAGCCACCCCGAGCAGGGCTGGAGCCTGCTCTGCAACGGCATCGTCGTGTTCGAAGACACGGGGGAACTCCTTCCTGGCGGGGACACCATTGGTCCCCATCGGCCCACAGATGTGAGCGCAAACACCCGTATCGTCCCGGCGGCCGGAACCCCGGCCAGCGCGGCGACGGCGCCTGCCGAGCCCGCCGCCTAGCTGCCGCCGGACGGCACCAGTCCCCCACCGGTGCCGCACGTCCCCGGCTCGGTGACGCGACCCCAGCGCCGCAATCCGCTCGCCGGGCCCCAGCCCCCCGCTAGCTGGCCCACCCGGGCCGCGGCTCCGCCGTGCCTGGACCAGGCCCGGCCGGCTACCCCGTACCGTGGTCGGGTGACCGGAACCCGCGTTCGCGCCTGCTCGCCCGGTATGCGGTGGCCTGGCTCTACTTCGGCGGTTTCCTGCTCACCGGGCTGGTCTACAGCGCGCTGCCCGGACCCGGCCGGCACGCCATGCTGTGGTGGGCCAGCACCGACGTGGTCAACCTGCACCACCATCCGGTCGGCTGCCTGGTGCTGTCGGCGTTCGTCACCGACGACAACTGGTACGCGTGGCCACTGCTGATCGCGTCGGGGCGGCCGGCGGCGGCCTGCTGCTCCGGCAGCGCCGGCGCACCGCCGCGGACCCGGCGGCCGGCCCGCGGCCGCCCGGTTAGCCGAGCAGCTTCCGCAGCCATGACCGGGCCGCCCGGCCGACCGCTTCTGGGTGCCTGGACAGTGCGTGCGTCTCCCCGTCCAGTACCACCAGCCGCCGCCCGGCCGCCCGCCGCGGGACGCCGAACGGGTCGTTCCGGCCGTTGATCACCAGCACGTCGGTGCCCGCCATGGCCAGTTCGGCGGCCCGGGAGCGCTCCGGGCGGCCGGGTGGATGCAGCGGGAAGGCCAGCGCGATCACGCCGCGGGCGCCGGTCGCCTGCGCGGTCCGGCAGGCGACCCGGGCTCCGTTGCTCCGCCCGCCCTGGATCAGCGGCAGGCCCGCTCCGATGCTCTCCTGGAGCGCACTGATCACTTCGGCCCAGGCCGCGTCCTGCCGTTCCGTGTTGCCGGGTGCCCGCTGTCCCTTGACCCGGTAGGGCTGGGTGACCAGGGCCGTCACCGCGCCGAGCCGCAGCCCGGCGTCCTGGACCGCGAGCACGTCAGGCGTGGCCACCCGGCCGCCCGAACCATGCGTGAGCACCAGCAGGAAGGATGGCTCCGCCGCGCCACCTGCCGCGCTGTCCGCCGGCCTGGACACCTCGGCCAGCGCCGCCCCCTCTGCGGTCATGATCTCCACGCGGCGCATCGTAGCCGGTACCCGATGGCCGGGCGGACCCGGTCCCACCCGGTGGACTGCCAGGTCAGAGTGCGCCGGTCAGGCTCACCAGCTCCAGCTGCCCAGAGCCGAAACAGGTCACCAGCAGCGCCCGGCCACTGGGTGCCACCGCCATCTCGCGCGGGAACTGGCCGGCTGGCAGCAGGCCGGCCAGCGCAGGGCGGCCCGCCAGCGCGTCGGCTACCCCGACCACGGCCCGGCTGGCCGACGCGCCCGGGGTGTGGAACCGGTTGGAATCGGCCACCACGATCTGGCGGCCGTGGTCCACCAGGGCCAGGCCGACCGGCGCCTCCCCCACCCCGACCCGCGCGATCAGCGAGCGCGCCCGGCGGCCGTGGTCCACCAGGGCCAGGCCGACCGGCGCCTCCCCCACCCCGACCCGCGCGATCAGCGAGCGCGCCCGGCGGCTGCGCAGCAGTGCGGTGGAGAAGCCGAGCAGCATGTTGCTGCCCCGGGCCGTCACCCAGGCCACCGCGCCGTCGGCCGAGGTGACCACCCGGACCGGCTCGCAGCCAGCGGCCACGGTGGTCAGCACCGAATGCGCCGGGTCGGTAGCCACCCGCCGGACGCTGATGACCGACAGGCTGCCCTGGCCGGTACGGCCCGGCGCCACCCCGGGGTACAGCTCGCTGGTCGCATACAGCCACCGGCTGTCCGGGGACAGCGCCAGCCCGACCACGGCCTCGCCCGCCGGTATCGAGCCGACGTAGTCGGCCGGGCCGAAGCCGCTGACCAGTGCACGGTGCAGCCGGAACACGGCGATGTCGTCCGAGTACTCCAGGCTGACGAAGGCCAGCTGGCTGTTGCGGGTGACGGCCACCTCGATCGCGCCCACGCCGTGCGGCGCGGCCAGCGTGCCGAGCACCGCATGCGGGCGGCCCTGCTCGGCTGCTGGCCCGCATCGGCATCAACACCGTCACCGGCCGCGCCAGCGCCCTCCTCCAGCTCGGCGGCGAGCTCCCGCCCACCGTCGTGGCCGACCTGCTCGGCCTTCGCCCCAAGACCGCCATCGCCTGGGGCCAGATCGCCGGCCGTCCCTGGGCCGCCTACCCTGCCCTGCGCGACCAGCCGCCATAACCAGCACGATCACGCCGGCGCATCACGCGCGTCCGCAGATCCTCCTGCGATAGCGAGGACGCGTGAGCCGGCACCCTCGTGGCCGGTTTCAGCGGCGCCCGCGCATGCGCAGGCAGCACGTTGCGGGTCGCGTCTGATGCCGCTGGCCCGTCAGTAGCCCTTTTCGCGAGGCCCGGGACATCGTCAGCCCGGCGCGCGGCCCTGCAGGCCGAAGAGGCGGAGGAAGCTATGGTGCACGGCGCTGGTGGCGTCCTCGACGGTCATCCGCCCGGCTTTGACCTCGTCTTCGGCGGCGCGGCCCAGGGCCAGGCCGGCGGCGAGGAGCCAGCCGGGCGGAAGACTGCGGTCAAAATCGCCGCTTTCCTGCCCGCGCCGGATGACCTCATGCAGCCGCTCGATAACCGGGCCGTGCCGGTCAAGGTCGCTGCCCGGGCTCACCGCGGGCAGGTGCCACAGGAAAGGGTAGCGGGCGCTTACGGCCCATCCGGCGTCAAGCAGCCGGATCAGCGCCTCGACCGGCGGTGCGTCCTCAAGCCCCGCCGCCTCGAACGCGGCCGACACCTCGGCAGTCGCCCGCTCGACGACAGCGTCAAGCAGCGCCTCACGTGAAGGGAAGTGGGCGTAGACCGTCTGCCGGCTGAGCCCGGCAGAGCGGGCGATGTCCTCGACGCTCGCCTCTGGCTGCGCGCTCAGGGCCGTGGTTGCCGCGTCCAGGATCGCAGTGACGTTCTGCTCGGCGTCGGCCCGGCGTCGTCGTTGCCTGGCCCGCGGCTGCGCTGACATGCCCGCCACGACTCCCTTAATCTTGACAGCTATGTAAAGGATAACTACTCTTGCCACCACTGTATGAGATAACGCGGATGAAGGGAGGATCATGAGCATCGCGGAAACGGGCACGGCACCGGGCAGCCGGCCCGGGTGCCGCCGGGAGACGCACCCCTCGCCATCGAGGCCACCGGGCTGGCGAAGCGCTTCGGGGCCACCCGGGCGGTGGCCGGAGTGGACCTGGCAGTTGCCGCCGGCACTGTGTACGGGCTGCTCGGGCCGAACGGCGCGGGCAAGACCACCACGGTCCGGATCCTGGCCACTCTGCTCACTCCCGACACCGGCCGGGCCAGCGTGCTGGGTCACGACGTGGTCAGGGAGGCGGGCGCCGTGCGCCGCCGGGTCGCGCTGACCGGCCAGTTCGCCACGGTGGACGATGACCTGACCGGCTGGGAGAACCTGGTGCTGCTCGGCCGGCTGGCCGGCCTGGCCCGCCGTGCCGCCAGGGCCCGCGCGACGGAACTACTCCCGGCTTTCGGGCTCGGGAAGTCCGCCACCCGGCAGGTCAAGACCTTCTCCGGGGGAATGCGACGCCGCCTCGACCTGACCGCCAGCATCATCGTGCCCGCCGACCTGTACTTCCTGGACGAGCCGACCACCGGCCTGGACCCCGCGAGCCGCGCTCAGGTCTGGGACATCATCCGCTCGATCGTCGCCGGCGGCGCCACCGTCCTGCTCACCACCCAGTACCTCGACGAGGCCGACGTGCTCGCCGACCGGATCGCCGTGATCGACCAGGGCACCGTCATCGCCGAGGGGACACCCGGCGAGCTCAAGGCGTCCGCAGGCTCCGGAGCCCTCCGCATCAGGCTGGCCGACCCCGCGCACAGGCCCGGCGCCGAGCGGATGCTGACCCGGGTCCTCGGCGTAACCGTCCAGGCCGGGGCCGACCCGGTGGCGCTGACGGCCAGGATCCCGGCAGGCCCGTCCGCACCATCCGCGAGCGAGCAGGTGGCCGCCGCCATTACCGAACTGGCCCGCGCGGGCATCACCGTCGGCGAGTTCGCCCTCGGCCAGCCGAGCCTCGACGAGGTGTTCCTCGCCCTCACCGGCCACAGCAGCGCCGCGAGCCACGGCACCCAGGAGACCGCATCATGACCGACGTCACCACCGGCCCTGCCGCCTCCAGCGAGACGCTGCGCCTCAGCCTTCCCGCGGGGCGGCGCCCGGCGCCCCCCGGCGCGCTGTCAGCCTCGGCTGCGTTCGGGTGGCGGGCCCTGCTGAAGATCAAGCACGTCCCCGAGCAGCTCTTCGACGTCATCGCCATCCCGGTCGTGTTCACGCTCATGTTCACCTACCTGTTCGGCGGCGCCCTGGCCGGCTCGGCCAGCCGCTACCTGCAGTTCATCCTCCCCGGCACGCTCGTCATGGCTGTCCTGCTGGTCACCATGTACGCAGGGGTCGGGCTCAACGCCGACGCGTCCAAAGGGGTGTCCGACCGCTTCCGGTCACTTCCCATCTGGCGCCCCGCTCCCATCGCCGGCGCCCTCCTCGGCGACGTCGCCCGCTACCTGCTCGCCGCCAGCCTGGTAATCGTGCTCGGGGTAGCCATGGGCTTCCGCCCCGCCGGCGGCGCACCCGGCGTGCTCGCCGGCATCGGCCTCCTCGTCCTGTTCGCGCTCGCTCTCTCGTGGGCCTGGACCACCCTCGGCCTGCTCCTGCGCACCCCGCAGGCAGTCATGAGCGTCGGCACCGTCGTGCTCTTCCCGCTGACCCTGGCGAGCAACATCTTCGTGCGGCCCCAGACCATGCCAGGCTGGCTGCAGGTCTTCGTCAAGATCAACCCGGTCAGCCACCTCGTGACCGCCGAGCGGGCCCTCATCGGAGGCCAGGCCGCCGCCGGGCAGCTGGCCTGGGTGCTTCTCGCCACGGCCGCGCTGGTAGCGGTGTTCGCGCCGGTCACGGTGCATCTCTACGGCAGGCAACGTTGACCGCCGACCTGCGGCACCTCGCCCGGCACCAGATCATGGGCCTGGCTGCCCAGTTCCTGCTGGGGATGGCAGTCAATCTTCTCGGCCTGCCCTCCCAGGCCAAGGGAGCCGCCCACACAGCCACCACAGTGTTCCTGGCCGCTCACATGCTCATCACCCTCGGCCTTCTCGCCGGCGCGGCCATGATCATCCGCGTCTCAGCACGCCCCCCCGCCCCATCCCGCCAGCTAGCGATCGGGGCGCCATCGCCATCGCCGCCATCACCACGGCAGGCATCCTGACCACGACACCAAGAGCAACTGGTGGTCATACAGCATGGCGCTCGGCTTCATCGCATCACTGCTCGTCTACGGCAGCCTCCTCATGCAGCCCAGAACCCCACCGCAGCAATCCGAGTGACCGCCCCGGGACTGACTCTCTGTACCCTCAAGGCGGGCGTACCGGGAAAGACCCGGCACGCCCGCCGCTGGCGCGTAACCAGAACCTGCCGCCCGCAGACCGCGACCGGACCTTGGCCTGCGGCCTGGGCAAGCGACCTGCAGGGAGTTAATGAAGCTGTCGGGTTCAGGCCGGGTGACTTGTCGGCTGGGTACCCGGATACTGGCCGCCTCTGCCCGCGGAATCTGCCGGATTCCTCCTGGCAGACCGCCTATGCGGAGATGAGCTTGAAGACCTGACGGGGCCGGGACTCGCGCTCGTCGTAGCCGAAGTCCACGCCCGCCGCCTGCACGGCGGCGAACCCTGCCGTCAGGGCCTGCTCGGACTCCCACTGGCCCGTCGTCACGACGGCCTGGCCGTCCTCGCTGACCCAGCAGTCCGCCGCGAGGCAGCCTGGTGCCGCCGCCATGACGTCCGCCGCCTGGCGGACGCGGGAGATCATCTCGTCCCAGTGCTCGCGGAGCGGGTAGTGGAGCGCGACCAGGCCGACGTTCATTCCTGCCTCCTCCTGGTAATCAGTCACGACCGCGCAGCAGGCCGAGCCGGTACGGCCGCAGGTCACCGCGCATGTACCCGGCGCTGGTCACCGGCTCGCCAGCGACGAGGCGCCGCGTCGTCTCCTGATCGGCCGCATCGAAGATCGCGATCCCAGTGTTGACCTGCCCCAGGCACGGTCCCGCCGCGATCAGCACGCCCTCGGCCAGCAGCCCGCGGAGCCAGGTGGCATGAGCATCGAAGGCGGAATGCTCGGCATCAGTCATGGTCGCGATGAAGTCATCGCGCAGCGGGTGCATGAAGAAAACCCATCCGCTCACACGCCGATCCTGCCATCCCGGCACCCCGCGGCGGGCCATCACCGCCGATCATGTCCCGCCCGCACCGACAGGTAGACGACGAAACCGACACCTTCAGCGGACCCCTACACGACCTCCCGATGCCAGGCACCTGGTCATCCCGTCCCGGGAGTCATACCACGCGGTTCGGATACCAGCCGGTTCCCAGGAGCCACGTCGATCACTACGGCCCCGCGATTCGACGCGACCAGCAGGTACCGGCCGCCGGACGTCAGCGCCTCGCCCAGCAGCGGCCCGGGCACGGTCACCGACCGCACCCAGGTGAGCGCCAGCCCGCGGCCGGCCCGGTATACCTGCACGCCGGACGTGGCCCGGGATACGAAGACATACCGGCCGTCCGGGGTGACCGCGACGCCGAACGGTTCGCCACCGACCCGGATCATGGCCCGGCTGGCCCGGAGGTAGCGCGCTGAGGTGGCCGCGGTCGTGCAGCCCGGCAGGTGAGCCGGTGACCCGGTCGCGGCCGGCTGGGCGGCTAACCCGGCGGCCGCGGTGGCGGGCGCCCGGTGCCCGGACGTGCTCCGGGATGCCGGGTGCGCAGGCCGGGCAGGCGTGGACGCCGTGCTGCACGCGCTCACCGCGAGCCCGGCCGCCATGGCCAGCCCAGCCGCCAGCCGCCATTTCATGAGCCGATCTTAAGCCGGCCCATGAACGGCGGGGACTACACGTTCAGCAGCTTCTTCAGGAATTGGCCGGTGTAGCTGTCGTCTATCTGGGCGATGTGTTCGGGGGTGCCGGTGGCGATGACGTGGCCGCCGCGGGATCCGCCGTCGGGGCCGAGGTCGATGACCCAGTCGGCGGTCTTGATGACGTCGAGGTTGTGCTCGATGACGATGACGGTGTTGCCGCCGTTGACCAGCCGGCCCAGCACGCCGAGCAGCTTGCGGATGTCTTCGAAGTGCAGCCCGGTGGTCGGCTCGTCCAGCACGTAGATGGTCCGGCCGGTGGACCGGCGCTGCAGTTCGGCGGCCAGCTTGACCCGCTGCGCCTCCCCGCCGGACAGCGTCGGGGCGGGCTGGCCCAGGCGGACGTAGCCCAGGCCCACGTCGGCCAGGGTGCTCAGGTGGCGGTGGATGGCCGGGATGGCCGCGAAGAACCCGGCGGCCTCCTCGATCGGCATGTCCAGCACCTGCGCGATGGTCTTGCCCTTGTAGTGCACGGCCAGCGTGTCGGTGTTGTACCGGGCGCCGTGGCACACCTCACACGGCACGTACACGTCCGGCAGGAACTGCATCTCGATCTTGATGGTGCCATCCCCGGCGCACGCCTCGCACCGGCCGCCCTTGACATTGAACGAGAACCGGCCCGGCTGGTAGCCCCGCACCTTGGCCTCGGTGGTCGCCGCGAACAGCTTGCGGATGTGATCGAACACCCCGGTATAGGTGGCCGGGTTGGACCGCGGGGTCCGCCCGATCGGCCCCTGATCCACATGCACCACCTTGTCCAGCAGGCCCATCCCGCTCACCCGCACATGCCGGCCCGCCACCGCCCGCGCACCGTGCAGCTCCCGGGCCAGCGCCCGGTACAAAATGTCATTGACCAGCGTCGACTTCCCCGACCCCGACACCCCGGTCACCGCGATCAGGACCCCCAGCGGGAACGCCACATCAATGTCCTTCAGATTGTGCTCACTGGCCCCCCGCACCACCACCTCCCGCGACCTGGACCGCCTGCGCCGGGCAGCCGGCACCGGGATACTCCGCCGCCCGGTCAGATACGCCCCGGTCAGCGACTCCTCGCTGGCCATCAGCTCAGCCACCGGCCCGGACACCACGATGCTGCCACCGTGCTCACCCGCACCCGGGCCGATATCCACCGCCCAGTCCGCCGCCCGGATGGTGTCCTCGTCATGCTCCACCACGATCAGCGTGTTACCCAGATCCCGCAGCCGGATCAGCGTATCCAGCAGCCGGTGATTGTCCCGCTGATGCAGCCCAATAGACGGCTCATCCAGCACATACAGCACACCCACCAGACCCGACCCGATCTGGGTAGCCAGCCGGATCCGCTGCGCCTCCCCACCCGCCAGCGTCGCCGACGCCCGGTCCAGCGACAGGTAATCCAGCCCCACATCCAGCAGGAAGCCCAGCCGGGCGTTGACCTCCTTGAGAATCCGCCCGGCGATCTGCATGTCCCGCTCGGACAGCTCCAGGCTGAGCAGCAGCTTGGCCAGCTCGCCGATGGACAGCGCGCACAGGCTGGCGATGGACCGGCCGTCCACGGTGACGGCCAGCGCGATCGGCTTGAGCCGCGATCCCTGGCAGGACGGGCAGGGCACCTCGCGCATGTACCCGGCGAACCGCTCCCGGCTGGAGTCCGACTCAGCCTCGGAGTGCCGCCGCTCGATGTACGGGATCGCACCCTCGAACGAGGTGTAGTACGACCGCTCCCGCCCGTACCGGTTCTTGTACCGGACGTGCACCTGCTTGTCGTACCCGTTCAGCAGCGCCTTCCGGGCCGCGGCCGGCAGCCGGTGCCACGGCGTGTCGATGCTGAACCCCATGGCCGCGCCGAGCGCCTCGATCAGCCGGAGGAAGTAGTCGCTGACATGGCCACCGCTCCACGGCCCGATCGCGCCCTCGGCCAGCGTCTTGTCCGGATCCGACACGACCAGCTCGGGGTTGACCTCCATCCGGGTGCCCAGCCCGGTGCAGTCGGGGCAGGCGCCCCACGGCGAGTTGAACGAGAACGACCGCGGCTCCAGCTCCTCGAACGACAGGTCGTCATACAGGCAGGCCAGGTGCTCGGAGTACATCCGCCCCCGGTGCGGGTCGTCTTCGGGCAGGTCCACGAAGTCGAGCACCACCACCCCGCCGGACAGCGCCAGCGCGGTCTCCACCGAGTCGGTCAGCCGCCGCCGGGCGTCCGGCTTGACCGACAGCCGGTCCACCACCACCTCGATGGTGTGCTTCTCGTACTTCTTCAGCGCGGGCAGCTGGCCCGGGCCGTCGCCCACGCTGTCCAGCCGGATCACGGTGCCGTCCACCCGGGCCCGCGAGTACCCCTTGACCTGCAGCTCACGCAGCAGCTCGGTGTACTCCCCCTTGCGGCCGCGGATGACCGGGGCCAGCACCTGGAACCGGGCCCCTTCGTCCAGCTCCAGCACCCGGTCCACGATCTGCTGCGGGGTCTGCCGGAAGATCGGCCGCCCGCAGATCGGGCAGTGCGGCTTGCCCACCCGGGCGTACAGCAGCCGCAGGTAGTCATAGACCTCGGTGATCGTGCCCACGGTGGACCGCGGGTTGCGGCTGGCCGCCTTCTGGTCGATGGACACGGCGGGCGACAGCCCGTCGATGAAGTCCACATCGGGCTTGTCCATCTGGCCCAGGAACTGCCGCGCATACGCGGACAGCGACTCCACGTACCTCCGCTGGCCCTCCGCGAAGATCGTGTCGAAGGCCAGGCTCGACTTCCCCGATCCGGACAGCCCGGTAAAAACGATCATGGAATCGCGCGGCAGATCCAGCGACACATCCTTCAGGTTGTGCTCGCGTGCGCCGCGGACGACGAGACGATCAGCCACTGTGTTCAGTTCTCCGGATCATGAAGGGGGTGCCCCCGGTCGGCCAAAGACACGACATGCTATTCGGGGCCACTGACAAAACACCGAACCTGCCGCCAGGCTTCCCGGCCGCTCTGCTCACTCTGCCGCCCAGCCACCTCTGCCCGCCAGCCACCTGGCCCCAACCAGCGAAGGCCCCCGGTTCTTCCAGGGTGCCATCCAGTGGGAGAGGATGGCACCGAACCCAGCCAAAAGGAGACCCGTGGACAGCGAAACCGCCGAGCAGCTGGCAGGGGTCCAGGAATCGACCGGCCGCCTGCTGAGCAGCGCCGGCGCGCTGACCGACGAGCAGGCCGCCGCGCCGTCCCGGCTGCCCGGCTGGACCCGCGGGCACGTGCTCACCCACCTGGCCCGCAACGCGGACGGCCTGCGCAACCTGCTGCACTGGGCGCGGACCGGCACCAAGACCCCGATGTACCCGAGCGAAGCGGCCCGGGACGAGGCCATCGCGGCCGGCGCCGGGCGGAGCGCCGCGGATCTCACCGCGGACCTGACCCACAGCGCGGCCGCATTCGCCGCAGCCGCCACCGACATGCCCGCCGCCGCCTGGGCGGCCCAGGTGGAACGGCGCGGCGAGCCGTTCCCGGCCCGGGACATCCTCCGCACCCGCCTGTCCGAGCTGGAGTTCCATCACGTTAACCTGGGCACCGGCTACCCGCCCGGCGAGTGGCCCGCCGGGTTCGTGGCCGGCGCGCTGCCCCGGGTGGCCGTCTCGTTCGCGGACCACCGGGGCATGACCGCCTGCCAGCTCGTCCCGGACGGCTGGCCGGACAGCTTCCTGGTCGGGCCGGCCAGCCCGGGCCCGCCGGGGCTGACCGTGCGCGGCCCGGCGGCCCAGCTGCTGGCCTGGCTGTCCGGCCGGGCCGACGGCACCGGGCTGCAGGTCACCGGCGCGGCCACCGTGCCGGTGCCGCCGCCGTGGCGGTAGCCCACACCCATTCATCCTGACCCCAAGGAGACACTGGTGGCCTACACCGGGAACGTGACCGCCGGCGGCCCGCCGGACACCCGGGAGCTGCCGGGCCTGACCGTGACCAAGCTGTCGGTCGGCCCGATGGACAACAACGCGTACCTGCTCACCGACCCCGAGACCGGCGACGCCGTGCTCATCGACGCGGCCAACGAGCCGGACCGGCTGCTGGCCCTGATCGGCGACCGCCCGGTGCGCCGGATCATCACCACCCACCAGCACTGGGACCACTGGCAGGCGCTGCCCGACGTGCAGGCGGCGACCGGCGCCGACACGGTGGCGCATCCCGCCGATGCCGGCGAACTGCCCCTACCAGTCACCACCTTGGTCGAGAACGCCAGTACCGTGCCGGTCGGCGCCACCAGCGTCGCGGTCATCCACCTGCGCGGTCACACGCCGGGCAGCATCGCGCTGCTGTACGACGCGGGCGGCCAGCTGGCTGATCAGCCGCACCTGTTCACCGGCGACTCGCTGTTCCCCGGCGGCCCGGGCAACACCCAGGGCGACCCGGCGCGGTTCGGCCAGCTCATGGACGACCTGGAAGCCCGGGTGTTCGGCGAGCTGCCCGACGGCACCTGGGTCTACCCGGGGCACGGCAAGGACACCACGCTCGGCGCCGAACGCCCGCACCTGGCGCAGTGGCGCGCCCGCGGCTGGTAGCCGACGCCCGGACCGGGGCCTAGCCCTTCGGGGCCAGCCCGAGCGGGCTCGGCGCGGTGAACGTGACGCGCAGCACCGCCGTGCCGCCCGCCAGCCGCAGCCGGGTCAGGCTGGCCGGGCGGTACCGGGGCGGCTCGGCCAGCAGCAGCCGGGCCAGCAGGCGCAGGTTGTCCGGCTGGCGCGCGGTGCCGAAGCCAGCCGGTGCGATGTCGGCGGTGCGCAGCGGCTGCCCGGGGCTCAGCCCGGCCGGCCCGGGACCGAAGTCGATGACCCGCAGCGGGTGCCCGGCGGCCAGCGCGGCGAAGTCGGCCAGCAGCCTGCCGTCGGGCTGCCCGGCGGCCAGCGCCTGGCGGGCCGCGGCGGACGGATGCAGCCGCGGATTGTGCAGCAGCCGGCGCCCGGCCGCCACCCGGGCGGCCAGGTCGGCGTGCAGGCCGGCCGCGTAGGCCGCGGCCCCGCCGGGAGCCACCACCCGGACCTCGACCTGGGCACCGCCGGTGCCGAAGCTGGCCAGCACGCCGGGCGCGTACACGGCGGCCAGCCGTGCACCGTACTCCTGCCGGACCACCGCGGTGACCACCAGCACGCTGCTCTCTGCCGGGCTGGCCGTGCCGACGCCGAGGTACAGCAATTGACCCGTGGGCAGCCCGGCCTGCTCCAGGTTGGTGCACATCTGCGCGTCGCAGGACACGATCGTGCCCGGGGTGACCTGCTGGGCCACCCAGGACGCGGCGACCGCCCGGGCCGTGGCAGCGGCCTGGGCTTCGGCCGGGCTGAGCGATGGGCCTTGGCTGGCCTGCTGGCTGGCCGGCGGGGACGCGGTGGCCTGGCCCGCCCCACGTCCGCTGCCACTGGTCAGCGCGACGGCGATGCCCCCGGCGGCCAGCAGCGCGATGATCACCACCACGGCCGTAATGAGCCACCGGCCGCCGCGCCCGCGGCGCTGCCACCACAGCCGGATGGTGGTGGCCAGCACCGTCCCCCACGATGGTGGCTTGCTCGGCCGGAGCGGCGGTCGCTCCGCGCCCGGGCCAGCCGATGGCGCCGGCTCACGATCCTGCTGGTCCAGCCCGGCCCCAGTGGACCCGGCCTCGCTGTGCTCCCCGGCCAGCGCCCTCGCCTCCCATGTCCCGCACTGACACGATCACTGCATCCTGGGCGGGTGGCGGCCGGGACTGCGCCCGCGGCAAGCGCTGTCACCCTGACCTGAGCGTCCCCCCGGCGATCGGGTCGATGAGCAGCAAGGACATCCAATCCCAGGGTGCCTACATGAGCACAGCTACGACCTGGATTTCAACCGGAATAGCGCGATGTCTCCGGCCGATTACGTACTGCTAGGTAACTGTGCGATCAGCGCACTTCGACGCTGAACACGACGACGTTGCTCAGGTACGACCCGGTGGCATAGTCGAACGTGCCGCCGCAGGTGATCAGGTGCAGCTCGGCGTCGGGGGTGGGCCCGTACACCTGGCTGGTGGGAAAGTGCGCTTTCGGGTACTGGCGCACCGCGGTCACCCGGAACGTGGCCAGCTGGCCATCCGCCTGCCGGACGAAGATCTTGTTGCCCGGGTGCAGCAGCCGCAGCCGGTAGAAGATGCCCGGGCCGAGGTAGGAGTCGATGTGCCCGGCGATGACCGACGAGCCGATCGCGCCCGGCCGGGGGCTGCCGGTGTACCAGCCGGCCACCGAGGTGCTGGTTGGCACCTGCAGCGTGCCCCGCGGGGTGATGCCCAGCCGGATCAGCCGGGTCCGCACGCCGATGGCCGGGATCCGGAGCGCGACCGGCAGCGGCACCTGGCCGTGGCCGCCGGCCGGGGCAGCGGGGCCGGCCGCCGAGCGGGACGAGCCGGGTCGCGGCGGCGGGCAGCGGGGTGGCCGGATGGCCGGGCCGGCCGCTGCGCAGCAGCAGCCCGGCCCCGGCCACCGCGGCCACGGCCAGGCTGGCCAGCAGCACGGCCACCGCGACCGGCCGCCGGGCCACCTTCCGCCACAGCGGGCCGGGACGGCCGTGCCGGCCCGGCCCGCCATCCGCCATCAGCGTGCGTGCCGCGCCACCGCCCGGTGGCGGCGCAGCCGGACCGCCGCGGCCGCGGCGGCCAGCAGGCCGGCCGCCAGGCCGGCCAGCCAGGGCAGCGCGGGCGCGGCCGGCCGGGGCGCGGTGCCGCCCAGGCCGGTGGCGGCGCCGCCGGCCGGCATCGCACCACTGCCCGCCGCGTCCATCAGGCTGGTCACCTCGAGCCCGCTGGACGAGTCCAGCACGACCAGGGTGTGGATCGAGCCCGCGGTCAGCTGCTCCGTCCCGGACCAGCTCTCGGTGCCGCCGGTGGCGTGCACCGGGTAGCTGCCCGGCGCGGTCTCGGCGTACTCGGTGACGCTGGCGAAGGCCAGGTCATTGGCCAGCGTGCGGTGGCCGGACTTGACCGTCACCTGGTGTTCCTTGAGCGACGCTTGGATCACCCGGACCAGCGCCTTGCCCTTGGGTGTGCTCAGCCGGTCGTCCAGCACCTGGAGCCGCAGTTCCTTCTCCGGGCCCATCCCGGCCACCGTGTACGCGTGCCCGGGATGCACCATCAGGTTGGTGGACAGCACCGGCTTGGTGGACGGCGCGGCGCCGGCCGCCCGCATGGCCACCGTGTACTCCCCGTGGGCCACCTTCTCATACGGCGACACCGTGCCGTAGCTGACGTGGTGCAGCACGATCTCGGCGTTCGGCATGCCGTAGCTGTACAGGTAGACGTCCACCGCCGGGGTGTTCGGGGACAGATGGGCCAGCCGGACCCAGCCGAACCCGGACGAGGCGGACGCGGCCGCTGCCGCGGCGGCTGGGACCGCCACGGCCCCGGCGGCGAGCAGCAGGCTGCCCGCCAGCAGCGTGACTCGCCGGCTCAGCCGGAACACCGCGTACTTCCTATCATCGTGCCCTCCCCAAGTCCGGTCCTGACGACCAGTGATTGTTAGATGTTGTGCGTTGCGGGTCAGCTCTTTCCGAGCAGCCCGAGCGGGCTCGGTGCGGCGAATTCGACGCGCAGCGCGGAACCGCCGCCGGGCATCCGGAGCTCGGTGATAGTGGCTGGCTGGTACGGCGGCAGCTGCGCGCGCAGGAAGCTGGCCAGCGCCGGCACGCTGTTCGGTTGCTGCCGGGTGCCCGGCCCGGCCGGCGCGAGGTAGGCGGTGCGCAGCGGCAGTCCGGGGCTGGCCCCGGGCGGGGCCGCGGCGAAGCCGAGCACGCGCACCGAGTGCAGCGTGGCCAGCGCGGCGAACACGGTCAGCAGCCGGGCATCGATCTGGCCGTCGGCCAGCGCCTGGAGCGCCCCGGCGGAGGCGTGGATCCGCGGGTTGCGCAGCAACTGCTTGCCCGCCGCCACCCGGGCCGCCTGGTCGGCGCGGAGGCTGGCCGCGTAGGCCGCCGCCCCGTCTGGGGCGATCACCCGGATGGCCACCTGGGCACTGCCGGTGCCGAAGCTGGCCAGTACGTCCGGCGCGTACACACCGGCCAGCCGCGCGCCGAACTCCTGCCGCACGGCCGCGGTGGCCACCAGCAGGTCGCTACTCAGCGGCCCGGACGTCCCGGTACCCAGCTCCAGCAGCCGGCCAGCGGTGACGCCGGCCTGCTGGAGCACCGCGCACATCTGCGGGTCGCAGGCCACGATGGCATCCGAGGCGGCCTGCTGGGCCAGCCACGCCGCGGCCGCCGTGCGGGCCGCCGCAGCCGTCTTGAGCGCGGTCGTGCCGCCCGCCTGGCGGCTTGTATCAGAACCGTTGCCGCCGTTGGGCGCGCTGCTCCCGGTCCGCCCGTTGCCGCGGGTCAGCGCGAGGCTGAGGGCGGCCCAGGCCAGCACGACAGCGACCAGCAGCACGACGGCGATCACCCGCCACCGCGGGCTGCCCGAGCCCGTCCGCACGTGCCGCTGCCACCACAGCCGGATGGTGGTGGCCAGCACCGTGCCCCAGGACGGGGGGGTGCTGGCCGAAGTGGACGGCTGGGCAGCGGTTCGTCCTGGCGGCCCGCTGGGCTGGTCCGGTGCGGTGTGGCCGTGGTCGTGCGCCTGGTGCTGCTGGTCCGGCGCGCTGCTGGGCTGGTCCGGCGTGCGGCGCGGCTGATCCAGGTCAGCCGGCTCGCGGCCGGTTGGCTCGTGGTCCGCCGCGCGGTCGTCACGGGCCAGCGTGATGGCTTCCTGGGCCACCCTGATGTCCCGCGCCGACAGGATCACCGCGTCCCACTCAGCGTCGTCAGCGAAACGCCGCTGCGCGGGCTGATTCGGTGGCTGGCCTGGTGATCGCACGCGCTCCCCCATCGGGCCCGGTCCATGTGCACCCAGGGGACCTACGGACCCAGGAAGACAGCCGAGCACAGCCTGAGCATGTATTCAACCGAAATGGCAGGATGTTACCAAGAAAATACGTACTGTCTGGTTAATCTAATTACTCAGCGGCCTGGCCGGCTTAGCCCCAGGTACACGGCCGCGGCCTGGTCCACCGCGGCCGCCTCGCCGGGCAGCGTGGTGGCCCGGCGCCGGGCCGCGCCGGCCAGCGCGGCCGCTTCCTGCGGATCATCCAGCAGCCCAGTCACCGCGGCGGCCAGCACCCGGGGGTCGCCCGGCGGGACCAGCAGCGCGCCATCCGCGCCGGTCAGATCGGCGATGCCGCCCGCCCTGGAGGCGACCAGCGGCAGGCCCGCGCGCAGCGCCTCCTGCACAATGAGCGGCTGGCCCTCCCAGGAACTGGGCACCACCACCACGTCCGCCGCGGCCAGCAGCACCGGCACATCCCGCCGCGGGCCGAGGAACCGCACCTCGGTGCCGGCCGCCGCGGCCTGTGCACGCAACGCCGGGCCGAGCGGCCCGTCCCCCGCGATGACCAGCAGCGGCACCGGGTCGCGCCGCTGCCAGCGGGCGGCCGCGTCGAGCAGCGTGCTGAAGCCTTTCTGCGCGGCCAGCCGGCCGCCAGCACCACCGGCCGGCCGTCACCGCCGAGTTCCCGGCGCACCGCCGCGACCTGCTCCGGGCTGGGCGGCGGTGCGTCCGGCGCGGCCACCACGGCCAGCCCGGCGATCCGCGCGCCGCGGCGGTGCAGCCGGGCGGCCAGGTCCCCGGACACCGGAAGCACCGCGTCCGCCCGGTGGGCCACGATCAGTTCCAGTGCCGCGTACACGGCGGCGGCGGGCCGGCCGGACGGGGCTGCGTTGTGCACCGTGACCACCAGCGCGGTGCGCTGGCCGGGCTTCCCGGCCAGGGCCAGCGCGGCCAGCGCACCCGCGCGCAGCCCGTGCGCATGCAGCACATCCAGGGCGTCCTGGCCCAGCCAGCCGCGCAGCCGGGCGACGACCCGGGCATCCCGGGCCGGCCGCGGCCGGCCGCCGATATCAAGCTCCCGGACGCGCAGTGTGCCAGGCCGACCCGGGGGTGTGACGGCCAGCGCCCCTGATCGCGGCGGCTCGCCGCCGCTCGGCGCGGAGCGGCGATCGGGGGGTGACGCCCGGCACCCCTGGTCGCGGCGGCTCGCCGCCGCTCGGCGCGGCGCGGCGATCGGGGGGTCCGGGGGTCGCCCCCCCGGACTAGCACCGCCGCTCGGCGCGGAGCGGCGATCGGGGGGTCCGGGGGGTCGCCCCCCCGGGTTAACACTGCCGTAGAGGGTGACCGCCGCGCCGCGCGCCGCGCAGCCGCTGGCCAGCATCCGCACATGCCGGCCGGTGCCGCCGGCCGTGCTGCCCACCAGGTAGCCGATGGCCAGCCCGGACAGGTCCGTGGTGTCAGCCCCGGCGGGCGCCCCCGGCCGCCGCTCCGCGCCGGACCGTGGCACGCCGCCGCGGCGTCATCAGCGGGCCGTCCGCACCCGGGGCAGGCGTTCCCGGAGCCGGGCCAGCACGGCGCGCAGGTCGCCGCCGTCAAGCACCAGGACCGCCGCCCCGAACGCCACTGCGACGCCTGCGCAGGCGAGTACGGCGGCACCGGCGTTCGGCAAAAATCCGTGCACTGGCAGTGCGGTGGATACGGATGCGCCGACCGCGACGCCGGCCACCGCGCCGGCCAGGCCGGCCAGCGCGGCGCGGGCGGTGCCATGCAGCGCGCCGCGCCCGCGCCTGGCGCGGACCACGACGAGCAGGGCCAGGCCGCAGGCGGTCAGCCCGGCCGTGTTGCCCAGCCCGAGCACCGGCACCACCCAGCGCGGCGGCACCAGCGCCACCGCCACCACGTCCGCCACGATGACCAGCAGCCAGCCCGCGACCAGCGCGACCGCGGCCAGCCGGGCCCGGCCGTCGGCGAACAGCACCCGGGACAGGCAGGCGGCCAGCCCGTAGCCGACCAGCCCGGGCGCGAACGCGGCGAAGGTCAGCGCGAGCAGGTGCGCGTCGTGCGGATGGTGGGTGAACAGCCGGGCCGCCGGGATGGCCGCGCCGGCCAGCAGTGCCGCGCCGAGCCAGGACACCAGCATGACGGCGCGCGTGGTGGCCGCGGCGGTCCGGTCGAAGCTGGCTCCCTCGGCGGCGGACAGCACCGGGTAGGCCGTGGTGGCCAGCGGGACGGCCAGCACCGCGTACGGCACGAAGAACATCTGCCAGCCGAAGTTGTACAGCACCAGCGCGCCGCGGGCCTGGTGGCTGTTGGCCAGCACGATCACCGCGACCACCGATGCGTCCTGCGCGATCAGCGCGGCCACCCCGACCGCGGCCAGGCTGCGGATCCGGCTGGCCACGCCGGGCGGGAAGCGCAGCGTGGGCCGCAGCCGCAGGCCGAGCCGGAGCGCCGGGCCGAGCGCGGTCAGCGCCAGCGCGGCCACCCCGATCGTGGTGCCGATGGACAGCACCAGCAGCGCGTCGGTGGGGATCCGGTCCAGGTGGTTGCGGAAGCCGTGGCTGAGCGGGACGAAGGCGACATAGGTAGCGATGACCACCAGGCTGGACAGCACCGGGGCCAGCGCGGGCGAGACGAACCGGCGGTGCGCCTGCAGGATGCCGTACAGCACCACGGCCAGGCCGTAGAGGAGGATCTGCGGCGCGAACACGGCCAGCATGTGCCCGCTGATGATGAAGATGGCCGGGTGCTTGCAGCGCGGCGCACCGGCCAGCAGCAGCGAGGCCAGCGGCCCGGACAGCACCGCGATGAGCAGGCTGGCCGGGGCGAGCACCAGCACCGTCCAGCTGAGCAGGGCCGAGGCGATCTGGCTGGTCTCGGCGTCCGCGGCCGCCGCGTCCCGGTCGCCGCCGGGCCCCGGCCCGCCCGCGGTCAGCCGCCGCGCCGCCGGGACGGCCAGCACCGGCACCAGCGCGCTGGTCAGCGCGCCGCCGATGACCACGTCGTAGACGATGTTCGGCACCTGGTTGGCGGTCGCGTACGCGGTGCCCAGGCAGTTGGCCGACACGGTGTGCGCGAACACGAGCTGGCGGCCGAACCCGACGATGTTCGACAGCACGGTGATCCCGCCGATGAGCATGGCCGCCTGGCCGATGGGCCGGCCTGGCCGCTGCGGCGCGCCGGGCTCGGTCACCGCCGCCTGCGGGCGGGTCACTGCGTGCTGGCGGGCGATGCTGCGGTCGGCCCGGGGGGTCCGGTCTGCCCGGCTGGCCCACCCGCCTGGGCCGGCCGCGCCGTGGCGGTCCCGGCCGTCGCGGCCGGGGCGGCCACCGGGATTGGGCGCCGGCCGAGCATGTCCAGCCAGCGCAGCGGCGGGGTCCGCTCGATCACCTTGGTGAAGCTGACCACCTCGCTGGCCGCGGTCAGCCCGATGATGCCGGTGAGCAGCGCGATCCGGGCCGGCCGCGGCAGACCTGCCGCCGCGGCCGTGCCGAGCAGGGCGCCCAGTGCGTTCGCCCCGGCGTCGCCGAGCATGGCCCGCTCCGCCAGGTCCTCGCCGAGCAGCCCCAGCGCGGCGCCGGCCGGCACCGCGGCCAGCGGCGCGGCCGCCGGGGCCGCGGCGGCCAGCAGCCCGCCGCTGGCCACGGTGACCTTGCTGGCCCGGCCGGGCCGCAGGTCGAACAGGTTGACCAGGTTGGCGCCGCCGGCGATGAGGCCGGCGTTCAGCAATGTGTCCACCGGGCCGCCGCCGAGCACGACACTGGCGGCGAGCCCGGTCGCGCCGATGCCGCCGAGCTTGGCCGCGCCAGTGGTCAGCTCGCCGTGCGCCAGCGCGCCGAGGTGGCCGCGGAAGCCGCGCCGGTCACCGCTGCCGGCCAGGTCGTCGTAGCCGCCGAACGCGGCCGCCCCGGCCGCGGCGGCCAGCAGCGCGGCGCGCGCCCGGCCGGGCAGGCCAGGGCAGGCCACGGCGGCCAGCGCCGCGCCGGCCGCCACCGCCGGGCCCTCCAGCAGCGTGAGGGGCTCACCGCGATGGTTGGTCCGGGTCCAGGTCTGCTCGCCCGCGGGCGGCTTACGGCGGAGCAGCCGGTAGGCGCCCTGGGCGGCCGCCGCGGCCAGCCCGGCCGTGGCCAGCGTCGTGCGCCGGGTCACTTGCCGGTCACCGGCCGCTGCGTGGTGGTGGCCTGGGAACTGGCCGTCGCCGCGGTGGACGGGTTCGCGGACGGGACCGGAGCCGGGCTCGGGCCGGGCTGGGTCGCACCCGGCAGGCTGCCGTAGTTGCCCGATTTACCGTCCGTGAGCTGCTCGTACAGGGCCTGCGCCACCACGATCTGGCCGTTCGGGGTGTCCGCGTTGTCCACGCTGCTCAGGTGGCCGCCGCGGCCGCCGGCCCGCATCACGTCGATCGCGCTGCCCGCACCGGATCCGGTCAGCTGGCCGGCCACCACGGTGCCGCTGTCCTGCAGGTTCAGCTGCTGAGCCAGCGTCACCAGGGTCTGGCTGGCGAGGTTGGCGTCGCTGGTGGACGGCGGGCTGGCCGGGATAATCACGACAGCCAGGGTGGCACGGTCGGTCGGCCGCGGGCTGACACTTAGGTAACCTTCTCCCGCGTAGCCGGTGAGGATGGCCTGGTCAACGCTGTCCGCGTTGCCACCCAGCGGGTGATCCGGAGTGTCCTTGGCCAGGATCGCGCTGGCGATCAGCTGACCGGCTGCGGCCTGCGGCGATCCGGGAGGCAGCGTCACCCCGGCCGGGGTGAGCTGCCGGTTCAGCGTGTCCAGTTCGGAGGCGGCCCCGGTGGAAAAAAACTGGGCCTGGAACTGCACCTGGCCGGTCACCGTGGCGCCCGCCGTGGTCAGCGCGTTCTGCACGCCGCTGACCACCGAGCCGGGCGCGCCGGGCGCCTCGACCAGTACCACCCGCTGGCCGGCCAGCAGGCCGTCCAGCAGCACGTGCTCGCTGGCCGAGGCGAACGATTCAGCCGCGTTCAGCTGCTGCTTGAGCTGGCCGTTCTGCGCGTAGAGCGAGTCGATCCGGCTCTTCTCTGCGGCCGAGGTCTTCTGCAGCCCGCTGAGCACCGCGCCCTTGAGCACGGAGGTGGACCCGATCACGATGCCGATGGCCAGCGCCAGGAACACGGCAACGATGGAAACGAGGTGATATCGGAAGTCGATCACAAAGCATCCCGGTCTAGAACAGCCCGCTGAGCCAGTACCGCACGCCGTCCCACTGGGCGCCCAGGTAAGTGATGAAGATCTTGCCGGCCGACTGGCCGGCGGGCGAGGCCAGCATGACCACGAGGATGGTGCAGCACGCCGCCAGCACCAGGCCGAGCAGCGCCCAGCCGGAGATGCGGTTGCGGTAGAGGCGGCTGACGCCCTTGGCGTCCACCAGCTTGCTGCCCACCCGGAGCCGGGTCAGCCAGGTGCTCGCGTACCCGGACCGGCCCTTGTCCAGGAACTCGTCGAGTGTATTGTGCGTGCCGACGGCCACGATGAGGCTGGCCCCCTTCTCGTCGGCCAGCAGCAGCGCGACGTCCTCGCTGGTGCCGCCCGCCGGGCAGAGCACCGAGGACAGGCCGAGCCGCTCGATCCGGGCCAGGCCGGGCGCCCGGCCGTCCGGGTAGGCGTGCACCACTAGCTCGGCCCCGCAGGTCAGGCCCTGGTCGGTGACCGAATCCATGTCGCCGACGATGATGTCCGGCCGGTATCCGGCTTCGATCAGCGCGTCCGCGCCGCCGTCCACGCCTACCATGACCGGCTTGAACTCGCGGATGTAGGCGCGCAGCGCGGCCAGGTCCTCGCGGTAGTTGTGGCCGCGCACCACGACCAGGACGTGCTGCCCGTCGATCTTGGTGGTCAGGTCGGGCGCCGAGATGCCGTCGATGAGCAGCCCGCCCTCACCCTTGGCGTACTCCAGCGTGTTGGCCACGAACGCCTGCAACTGGACCGCGAGGCCGTCCTTGGTGGCGGCCATCGCGCCGGCCACCGTCTCCGGGGTCTGCACCTGGCCCTTGGCCACCGGGACGTCCCCGACGTACAGCGTGCCGTCGTGCAGCCGGACCTGGGTACCCTCGCTGACCTTGCGGAACACCTCGGGGCCGACGTTGTCCACCAGCGGCACCCCGGCCTCGACCAGGACCTGCGGGCCCAGGTTCGGGTACCGGCCGCTGATGCTCGGCGCGGCGTTCACCACCGCGGCCACCTGGAGCCGGAGCAGTGCGTCGGCGCTCACCTTGTCCAGGTCCGCGTGGTCGATGATGGCGATGTCACCCATGCTGAGCCGCTTGGTCAGGTTCTTCGTCCTGCGGTCCATGCGCGCCCGGCCAGTAACCCCCGGCAGGTCATCTGGCCTGCTCCGGTGGATTATGGGGAGTTTCAGGAACTGGGCCATCATCGCAGTCCATCCTGCCAGACCCCCGGGACGGCCGGGGCCACCTGCGGCTGCCGGTCAGCCGCCCCGTGCTCCCGGGGCCGCCCGTGCTCCCGGGGCCAAGGGTGCCGTCCGCTGCGGGCCGGCCGCGGCCCGTTCCGCGGCCGCGGCGGAGAGCAGCTCACCGGCGTGCGCCCGGCCGAACGCGGAGTCCTCCAGGCCGGCCAGCATCCGGGACAGTTCGGTGACGCGGCCCGCGTCGTCCAGCCGGGTCACCCCGCTGCGCGTGACGCTGCCGTCGTCCGCCTTCTGCACCACCAGGTGGGTGTCCGCGTACGCGGCGACCTGAGGCAGGTGGGTGACCACGATCACCTGGGCCAGCCGGGCCAGCCGGGCCAGCCGGCGGCCGATCTCCACCGCGGCCTTCCCGCCCACCCCGGCATCCACCTCGTCGAAGACGAACGTGGGCACCGGGTCGGCGCCGGCGAACACCACCTCGATGGCCAGCATCACCCGGGACAGCTCACCGCCCGACGCGCCCTTGACCAGCGGCAGCGTGGGTGCCCCCGGGTGCGCGGCCAGCCGGATCTCCACGTCGTCCGCGCCGTGCGGGCCGAACCCGTCCTGCGCGATGACCGCCACCGTGATCTGGGCGTGCGGCATGGCCAGCGCGGCCAGTTCGGTGGTCACCTCGGCCGCGAACCGCTCGGCCGCCTCGGTGCGCAGCGCGGTGAGCTGGCCCGCCAGGGTGGCCATCTCGCCGGCCAGCCGGTCCACCTCGGCGGCCAGCCCGGTGATCCGGTCGTCGTCCCCATCCAGCTCGGCCAGCCGGGCCGCGGCCTGCTTGGCCCAGCCGAGCACCGCGGCCAGGTCGCCACCGCCCGGGCTGCCCGGGTCCGCCGCCGCGCCGTCGCCGCCCGCCCCGTCGCTGCTCGCGCCGTCGCCGAGGCCGTCGCCATCCAGGCCGCCCGGCCCGTCCGGGTCGTCCGGAGCGGGGGCGGCGGGGGCCGGGGCGGCTTGCCCGTACGCGCGGATCAGCCGGGTCAGCTCGGCCCGGCGCTCCTGCACCGCGGCCAGCCGGGCTGGGTCTGCCTCCACCGACTGCAGATACGAGGCCAGCTCGGCGCCTGCGTCGGAGACCAGGTAGCTGGCCTCGTTGAGCCGGGCGGCCAGCCCGGCCAGCGCCGGGTCGTGACTGGCCACCGCCTCCAGCGCCTGGCTGGCGCTGCCCAGCAGGCTGACCGCGTCGGGCAGGTCGTAGGACCCGCTGGCCGGGTCGCCGAGCAGCGCGTCGTGCGCGACCGTGGCCGCGCTGTGCAGCGCGTCCGCGTTGGCCAGCCGGTCCTCTTCGGTGCGCAGCTCCACGTCCTCGCCCTCGACCGGCTCCAGCCGCTCGATCTCGGCCAGCCCGCGGCGCAGGTCATCCGCTTCCAGGGCCCGGTCCCGGGTCAGGCTGGTCAGCTCGGCCAGCTCCGTGCTGACCTCCCGGTGCCGCTGGTAGACGCGCAGGTAGTCGATGGCCGCCGCGGCTAGCGCCGGGCCGCCGAACCGGTCCAGCGCCTCCCGCTGCCGGCCCGCCCGGAGCAGCTGCTGCTGGTCCGCCTGGCCGTGCACCGCGACCAGGTCATCGGCCAGGTAGGTGAGCAGCGACACCGGGACGGAGTGGCCGCCCGCGTAGGCCCGGGACCGGCCCTCGGCAGACACCGACCGGGAGATCAGCAGGGTGGCCCCGTCGTCGTCGAGCTCGCCGCCGGCCTCGGTGACCTGCCCGGCCACCCGGCCGTCCGGGTTGAACCCGCAGCCGGCCCTCCACGGTGGCCCGGTCCGTGCCGGGCCGGACCCGGGCCGGGTCGGCCCGGCCGCCGAACATCAGCCCCAGGCCGGTCACCACCATCGTCTTGCCTGCTCCGGTCTCCCCGGTGACCACGGTGAACCCAGGGGACAGTTCCAGCACGGCGTCGTCGATGACGCCGAGCCCGGTGATGCGTACTTCCTCAAGCATGGGGGCGCGGCTCCTGTTCGGTGTGCCGGCTGTCTGGTTCGGTGTCCCGGCCTGCCGGCCGCCCGCGCCAGCCGGTTACGGGCAGGCCGAACTTGGCCACGAGACGGTCAGTGAACGGCGCGCCGCCCGCGGCGGCCTCCCCGGCACCGCGCAGCCGGGCCAGCAGCACCGGCTGGCTGCCCCGCCGGACCTCGATGCGCGCGCCGGGTGGCAGGTCAACCCGGCGCCGGCCGTCGCACCACAGCACGCCGGCAAACGACTGGCCGACGCTGGCCCCGCTGATCACCTCGACGGCGAGCATCGCGTCCGGCGAGATGACCAGCGGCCCGGCGAACAGGGCATGCGCACTGATCGGCACCATCAGCAGCGCCTCCACCTCTGGCCAGACCACCGGGCCGCCCGCGGAAAACGCGTACGCCGTCGACCCGGTCGGAGTCGCACATACCACGCCGTCGCACCCCCAACGGGACAGCGGGCGGCCGTCGATCTCCGTCACCACCTCGATCATCCGCTCCCGGGCCACCTTCTCCACGCTGGCTTCGTTCAGCGCCCAGGTCGTGGCGGTGACGGTGCCATTTTGCCGCACGGTCACGTCAACCGTCATCCGGTGCTCGACGGTGTACCGGCGGCTGATCACCCGGTCGATGACGTCGGGCAGGTCGTCGTATTCGGCTTCGGCCAGGAAGCCGACGTGGCCGAGGTTCACGCCGAGCAGCGGCACCCCGGCCGGCCTGGTCATCTCGGCGACCCGCAGCAGCGTGCCGTCGCCGCCGAGGACGATCACCATCTCGGTGTCCCGGGCCGCGTCCGGCGTGGCCCGGACCACCTCGGCGCCCGGGCAGCGCAACTCGTCCGCCTCGGTGTCCACGATCCGGACGGAGATGCCGGCCGCCAGCAGCATGCCCACCACCAGCCGGGCGCTGCCGGTGGCGGCCGCCCGCCCGGTATGTGCCATCACCAGCACTGTGCGCGGACCAGTCACTGGGGTCCTTCCGTGATCACCCGGTCCAGCTCGGCCGGGTCCAGCGGGGCTGCGCCGCGGCGCAGCCAGAGGAAGTACTCCACGTTTCCGGCCGGCCCGGGCAGCGGGCTGGCCGTCACCCCGGCCACGCCGAGCCCCTGCTCGGCTGCGGCCGCCGCCACGGCGGCCACCGCTTCCGCCCGCAGCGCCGGGTCGCGGACCACCCCGCCCGCGCCGACCCGGCCCTTGCCCACCTCGAACTGCGGCTTGACCAGGAGCAGGAAGTCGGCGTCCGGGGCGGCGCAGGTGGCCAGCGCGGGCAGCACCAGGCCGAGCGAGATGAACGACAGGTCGGCGGTGACCAGCCCGGGCGGCGGGGCCACCTGCTCGGGCCGCAGGTGCCGCACGTTCACCCGGTCCAGCACGGTGACCCGGTCGTCGCTGCGCAGCGCCCAGGCCAGCTGGCCATAGCCCACGTCCACCGCCACCACCTCGGCCGCCCCGGCGCGCAGCAGCACGTCGGTGAAGCCGCCAGTGGACGCGCCCGCGTCCAGGCAGCGCCGCCCGGCCACCCGCAGCGCCGGGAAAGCGGCCAGCGCGCCGACCAGCTTGCCGCCGCCGCGGGACGCGTACCCCGGGTCGTCGCTGGCCTGCCGGACCGTGATCGGCTCGTTCTGGCCGACCTGGGTGGCGGTCTTCCCGGCCGCCTGGCCCGCCACCGCCACCCGCCCGGCGCTGACCAGTTCGGCCGCGTGCTCCCGGGACCGGGCCAGGCCACGCCGGACCAGTTCGGCGTCCAGCCGTCGCCGCGTGCTCATCAGAAAACTGCCTGCCCGGTCAGCTGCCCGAGCCTGGGTCGCCGGTGCCGGATCCGCCCGGGCCCGGGCCTGCGGCCGAAGCCGGGTCAAGCGTGCCGAGCGCGCCGGTCAGCGCGCCGTGGATCTGCTCGAACACCACCGGGTGCTCGTTCAGCGGCAGCTCAGCCAGGTCGGCCAGCTTGCGCAGGGCCTCATCCACCTGCGGGTCGCCGGTCGTCCCGGCCGCCTCCGGGACGGGCGGCGGCGCCGGTTCGTTCTCCGTCACAAACACTCCTCTCGCCGGCGCGCAGGGGGATTCCGCCGGCTGGCACTTCCCTGATGCACGCTACCGCCCGGAGTAGCCCAGCCGGGTCAGCTAGCCGCCACGCCACGCCCGGTAGGTAACAGACGGATAGGAGTTGCACAATGGACACCTCCTGGGAAGCGGGGCGAGATGGCGACAGTCGAGGAATGCCGTAAGGCGCTGGAGGCGCTGGCCGGCCGGATCTCCGAGCTGGACCCGGAGACCCGGGCCGCGCACCTGGCCGACCGGTCGATGAGCGTCACGGTCACGGATCTCGGCGTCACTTTCGTCACCCAGCTCGGCGTGGACGGGGCCGGCCAGGTCACCGAGGCGCCGGCCGATGCACCGGCGGCCAATATCCGGTTCCGCACCCAGAGCGACGAGCTGATCGCCATCGCCGCCGACCCGGGCCGGTTCGCCCGTGCCTGGCTCACCGGCCGGGTCAAGGTCGAAGCCAGCCTCAGCGATCTGCTCCGCCTGCGCAAGCTCCTCTGACCTGTCCAGCGGCCTCTCGCCCGAGCAACCGCGCGCACCTTTCACCCACTCCACCACGAGGCCGTTGAACAGCGCATGGATGATTCATCCACGCGCACCAGACCGCATGAATGATTCAGTGACGTGGTTAGGCCCTGGGCGCAGGATCCCTGGGGGCTGGTGTGGTTGGTGAGATGGCTGGGATTCGCCGGGGCGGCCGCTCAGCGGCGCGCGAGCGGAAGCGCGCTGGGGCACGGGCATACTGGGGCCGCGGGGAGGGAGGAGGGGTGGTGCCGGAGGGGGATACGGTCTGGGCTGCGGCGCGGCGGCTCGGCGAGGCGCTCGAAGACCGCCAGCTCACCCGCACCGACTTCCGGGTGCCCCGGTACGCCACCGCCGACCTGACCGGCCGCCAGGTTACGGAATCAGCCAGCCGCGGCAAGCACCTGCTGACCCGGGTCGAGGGCGGCGTCACCGTGCACACCCACCTGAAGATGGACGGTGCCTGGCGGGTGCGCCCGGCCAGCGAACGGCCGGCCGGCGGGCACCGGATCCGGCTGGTGCTGGGCAACGACACCTGGCAGGCCATCGGCTACCAGCTCGGCATCGTCGAAGTGCTGCCCACGGAACGGGAAGCCGAGGTGGTCGGGCACCTCGGGCCGGACCTGCTCGGCCCGGACTGGGACCAGGAGGAGGCGGTCCGACGCCTCAAGGCCAGCCCAGACCGGCAGATCGGCGACGCGCTGCTCGACCAGCGCAACCTGGCCGGCATCGGCAACGTTTATAAGTCCGAGGTGCTGTTCCTGCGCGGCATCCAGCCGTGGCGGGCGGCCGGCCAGGTCGAAGACCTGGACAAAGTAGTCAGCCTGGCGCACCGGCTGCTGGACGCGAACAAGAACCGGATCGGGCACATCACCACCGGGCAGCCGCAGCGCGGCGCCGAGCACTGGGTGTACGGCCGGGGTGGCCGCCGGTGCCGCCGGTGCGGCACCGCGATCAAACGGGCCGGCCAGGGCCCGGACCCGGAGGCACGGGTCACCTTCTGGTGCCCCAGCTGCCAGCGCTAGCGGCCAGCCCTAGCGGCCAGCCACGACAAAGCCACGGCAACGGGCCCGGCAGCTGCCCCCGCAGCCGCCGGGCCCGTAGCCCGCTACCCCAAGCCCCAAGCGTCAGGCGTCGCGGCGCAGGAACACGATCGCGCCGGCGATGATGGCGATCACCGCGTAGCCGAGGAACACGGCGAACCCGGTCCAGGCCGAGAACAAGTGGGTGCCCGGCTGGTTGACGGTGGTCCAGACCTGGCTGCCCGCGTTGAACGGGATCCACTTGTCCACGTGCACCTGCCAGCTCTGCGGCAGGAAGTTGACCAGCACGAACAGCACGAACAGCAGGCCGATGGACGCGGTGATGGCGGCCGCCGTGTGCCGCAGCAGGGTACCGAGGCCGAACGCCAGCATGCCGCACACGGCCAGGAACAGCCCGCCGCCGATCACCGCACGCAGCACGTTCGGGTCGCCGAGGCTCACGTTCAGGTGCTTGCTGGACAGGATGGCCTGCCCGATGAAGAACGACCCGAACGACGCGATCAGCCCGCTGACGAGGCTGACCAGGGTGAACACGATGCCCTTGGCGGCCAGCACGGTGCCGCGCCGCGGCTGCACGGACAGCGAGGTGCGGATCATCCCGGTGGAGTACTCGGAGGTGATGGTCAGCGCGCCCAGGACCACGATGATCAGCTGGCCGAGCACCAGGCCGATCAGGCTGTGCTGGGTCGGGTCGAAGCCCGGCCCATGCCCGCCGTGGGAGTCTGCGGCCACGCAGGCCAGCGCGCCGATACCGATGGTGACCACGATCATGGCGAACAGCGTCCAGTACGTGGACCGGACCGAGCGGATCTTGGTGAACTCGGAGCGCAGCGCGCCGCCGAGGCCGGCCGGGGCGCCGGGCCCGTCCAGGGCCGCGTGCGCCCCCGCCGGGACCTGTGCCGTCACTGCCATGTCAAGCCACCTCTCCCGAGCCCACCGGCTCCCCCGAACGCACGGCCGGCTCGGACCCCGGGGTGCCGGCCCGGAACTCCACACTGGACGCGGTCAGCTCCATGAACGCCTCTTCCAGCGAGGCCTGGGTGGGCGCCAGCTCGTGCAGCCGGATCGCCTTGTCGTAGGCCAGGTCGCCGACCTGGTCGGCGGCCAGCCCCTGCACCACGATGGCGCCGTCCGCCCCGTCCAGGGTCCGGCCGCCCGCCAGCGCGACGGCATGGGCCAGCGCCTCCCGCTGCGGGGTGCGCACCCGCACCGCCTGCACCGAGTTGCGCGCGATGAACTCGGCCACCGTGCAGTCGGCGATCAGCTTGCCCCGGCCGATGACCAGCAGGTGGTCGGCAGTGTTTTCCATCTCCGACATCAGGTGGCTGGACACGAAAACGGTCCGGCCCTCAGCGGCCAGCGCCTTCATCAGGTTCCTGATCCACAGGATGCCTTCCGGGTCCAGCCCGTTGACCGGCTCGTCGAACATCAGGATGGCCGGGTCGCCGAGCAGCGCGGCGGCGATGCCCAGGCGCTGCCCCATGCCGAGCGAGAAGCCGTTCGACCGCTTCCTGGCCACCTCGGACAGCCCGACCAGCTCGAGCACCTCGCCGACCCGGCGGGCGGGCAGGTTGTTGGTCTGGGCCAGGCACAGCAGGTGGTTGTACGCGCTCCGGCCGCCGTGCACCGCCTTGGCGTCGAGCAGCGCACCGACCTCCCGCATCGGGCTGGCCAGCCGCCGGAACTCCTTGCCGTGCACGGTGACCCGGCCATCGGTCGGGTAGTCCAGCCCGAGGATGAGCCGCATCGTGGTGGTTTTACCCGCCCCGTTGGGGCCGAGGAAGCCGGTGATCCGGCCCGGCTCCACGGTGAACGAGAGGTGGTCTACCGCCACCTTGTCCCCGTAACGCTTGGTGAGGCCCCGTGCCTCAATCATTGACGTGTCCCTTCGTTGGCCCGGGCCCGCTGCCCGCCTGCCTTGTGCGCTGCCAAGTCTTCCGGACCGGAAGGGTGCGGCACATCGGCCGCTAAGCCGATCTTCGTGCGACTGTGGGGGGATGGCCGGCCTACTCCCGGCCGGTGATACTCAGTGGCTGAGCGGGCCGAGCGCGGCCAGCGCGGGCCGGATCATCTCCAGGCTGACCTGGTCCAGCGACCAGGCCGCGGCGCACAGCGCGCGCAGCCCGTCCACCGGGTCCCCCGCGCCGTCGAGGCTGAGCTCCGTGCCATCGTGACCGCCGTAGGCGCGCCACCCTCCGCAGCAGAACGCCAGTTCCTGCCTGGTCACCGTCGGCTGCGGCTCGAGCAGACCGGCCAGGTCGGCGGCGAGGTAGCTGGGCCGCTGGCTGGGTGGCGCCAGCACGGCGTCGGCCGGGCGGCTGACGCCGGTCAGCACGAGCAGGCTGGCCGAGCCGACCCGGACCGCGCCCTCGATGTCGGTGTCCAGCCGGTCGCCGACGACCAGTGGGTTGCGGGCCCCGGTCCGGGCCACCGCCTCGGCGTGCAGCGGCGGCTCCGGCTTGCCCGCAACCGTCGGCTGCTGCCCGGTGGCGTGCGCGATCACCTGCAGCAGTGAGCCGTTCCCGGGCTGGATGCCCCGCGGCGTCGGCAGGGTGGCGTCCGCGTTGGAGGCGACGAACCAGGCACCGGCCCGGACGGCGAGCCCGCCTTCGAGGAACTGTGGGTAGCCGACCCCGGGCGCGTACCCCTGCAGCACCGCGGCGGGCCGGTCCAGCGCGGTACTGACCGGGCGGAGCCCGCGCTCGCGCACCGCGATGCGCAGCGCGGTGCTGCCGATCACCAGGACGGCCGCGCCGGGCGCCAGTCGGCTGGCCAGCAGGGTGGCCGCGGCCTGTGCCGATGTGACGATGTCCGCGGCCGCTGCCTGCACCCCGAACCCGGCTAGCTGCGCGGCCACGGCGGCGGGGGTGCGGGACGCGTTGTTCGTTACGTAGGCCAGCCGCATCCCGGTCCCGGTCGCCTTGGCCAGCGCCTCCGGCGCCCCGGGCACCGCGCTGGGGCCCAGGTAGACCACGCCGTCCAGGTCGAGCAGGGCCACGTCGTAGCGCTGGCTCAGCGGCTCCGCGGAGCCGCGCAGCAGGCTGGCCAGTCCGGTGTCCTCCCGGTCGCCATCCGGGGATCCCGTCCCCGCCTGGGATCCCGTCCCCGGTTGGGACCCCGCCCTCACCTGGGACCCCGCCCGCGCCGGGGACCCGTTCTCGTTCGCAACATCAGCCCCGGCAGACTCAGCAGTCACACAATGCCCTTCGTCTCGTCCGGTCTGCCCGGCTGTGACTCGGCGGCCGCCTTCGACCTGGCCCGCAGCGTAGCCCGGACGCCGCGCAGTGCGTCGGTGTAGTGCGGCAGTTCCGGCCGCATGGCCGCGGCCAGCGCCAGGTGCTCGGCCGCGGCGCCCGGATCGCCGCCCCGGGCCAGCGCCAGGCCGAGGCCGAACTGGGCGTAGTCGTCGGTCGGGCTGGCCTCTACGATCTGCCGGAATGTCTGCGCGGCGGCGTCGTACCGCCGGGTGTCGAACTGGGCGCGGCCGAGCGCCTCGAGCACGCTGCGCGCCCCGGGCTCGGCCTCCGCGGCCCGCTCCAGCAGTTGCGCGGCGGCCGCGGCACTGCCCCGGCCGAGCAGTTCAAGGCCCCGCTGGTACCACGTATACGCGTCACCATGCGGGGCCGGATTATCGCCCGATGAGGGCGGATTTTCCTCCGGGCGGGAATCCTGGCCGCCCAGCGGTGCTTCTGACATATGTGCAGATCCTTCCGTCCGGCGAGGAACCAGCGGTGCCGGGGCCAGCCGGGCTCGCGCTCGTGCCCTTCCGTGGTGTCCGTTATGCCCAGCAAAGGGTGACCGGACTCGCAGAGGTCACCTCCCCACCGTACGACGTCATCGCTCAGGACAGCGCCCAGCATTTGCGTGACTCCGACCCGCACAACGTGGTCTGGCTCATCCTGCCGCCACCGCGGCCCGGCCAGCCCTGGGGGGACTACCAGGAGGCGGCCCGGCTGCTGCACGCCTGGCTGGCCCAAGGTGTGCTAGTCACCGAGGGCGCGCCTGCTCTGTACCTGTACCAGCAGCGGCTGGTGGATCCGCCGCCCGGCGCAGGCGACGGGGTGCTGCAGCGCGGGCTGATCGGGGCGGTGCGGCTGGCCCCGCCCGAGGCGCGGATCGTGCTGCCGCACGAGGATGTGATGCCCGGGCCGGTGCTCGGCCGCCGCCAGCTCATGGAGGCCACCCAGGCCAACCTGGAGCCGATCTTCCTGCTCTACGACGGCGGCCCGGACACCGTTACGGCCCGGCTGACCGCCGAACTGGCCGCCGCGGGCCAGCCGGCGCTCAGCGCCCGGACCGAGGACGGCATCGAGCACACCCTGTGGCCGCTGACCGACCCGGCCATGCACGCGGCCATCGCCGCCGATCTGGCCCCGCGGCAGGCCCTGATCGCCGACGGCAACCATCGTTACGCCGCGTACCTGCAGATGCAGGCCGACCGGCGAGCGGCCGGGGACGGACCCGGCCCGTGGGACTACGGCCTGGCGCTGCTGGTGGACCAGACTTTGTTCCCGCCCACGATCGGGGCCATCCACCGGGTCATCCCCGGGCTGGACCCGGGCGAGGCGGTGGAGCGGGCCAAGGCCGCGTTCACCATCCGGCCGCTGCCCAGCGGCCCGGCCGGCCTGCCCGCGGCGCTGGATGCGCTGGCCGCGGCCGGCCAGGCCGGCCCCGCGTTCCTGGTGGCTGGCCGGGGCCAGCTGTACTTGCTCAGCGACCCCGACCCGGTCCGGGTCGACGCGGCCATGCCGGCCGGCAAGTCCGCGGCCTGGCGGCGGCTGTCCAGCGCCGCGCTGCAGGAACTGCTGCTCAGTGACCTGTGGCAGATCACCGACGACGAGCAGACCGTCCAGGTGGTGCACCACGACGCGGCCCGCGCGGTGGCCCAGGCCGGCCAGGCGGGTGGCACCGCCGTGCTGGTCAACCCGCTGACCACGGCCGACGTGTACGAGGTAGCCGCGGAAGGCGAAAGGCTGCCGCGCAAGTCCACCTCGTTCGCGCCCAAGCCGCGCACCGGCCTGGTGCTGCGCTCGTTCGGAGCCGGCTAGCTCTTGCGCACGTAGAGCCCGAACGGGCCGCCGGGCGCGGGCACGAAATGCTGGTCGAAGTAGTCCGTGATCTCCCGCGCCGTCCATAGGATGCGCTTGTAGGACAGCGGGGACAGCCACACGTAGTCCGCGCCGCGCAGCGCGTTCAGCCACAGCGTCCGCACCGCGGGCACGTACTGTGCGCCGCTGGCCGCGTTCCGCCCCTGGGACAGTGAGTAGTCGCTGCCCACCCCGTCCACCATGGGCACGCAGCCGGGCTTGGACGAACCGAACCGGTTCGCCGCGATCGCGTAGGACGCCTGGTCGGCCAGCACGCACGAACCGGGCGGGATGACCCGCTCGGCCTGGTCGATGATGTTGCCGGTCAGCCCGGGCGTGGTCGGGGCCAGCGGCGGCTGCAGGCTGGTCTCGAAGCCGACCTGGAAGATGGCGAAGATCACGATGACGACCGACGCCGCCGCCGTGCCGTACCGGACCAGCCAGCGGGTGGCACCGGTCGCCGGGCTGAACGTGGCCACCAGCCGGGCCACCGGCAGCGCGATGGCCAGGGCCAGGAACGGGGCCAGGAACCCGGCGTAGTGGTAGTAGAAGTCGGCGGGCCAGAGGAACGCGATGATGGTCAGCACGGTCGTGCCGTAGCTGAACTGCTCCAGCGGCAGCAGTCCCTGCCCGGACCGCCGCGAGGCGGCCACCGCGCACCCGACGATGAGGACGATGATGGCCACCGTGACGATGGCCAGCGGGACCGGGCCCAGGCTGGAGAAGTCGGTCAGCCCGGTGATCTGGTGCAGCCGGTAGGACAGCGCGACCCGGACCACGTCCACCCGGACCAGCTGGGCCAGCACGACACTGTCATAGAAGGTCCGCGGGGCCAGCGCGGCGAACGGCAGCACCGGGACCAGGAAGCCGGCCGCCACCCCGGCCGTGAAGCCGAGCGCCCGCCGCCACTGCCGGGCGGTCAGCACCAGGATGACCACGACCGGCAGGATGGCCCACACCTTGACCGCGCCGGCGAAGCCGAACGCCAGGGCGCCCCAGATCAGCCGCCGGTTGCTGCTCGTTATCCGGTCACCATCAAAGACGGCCAGCGCGCCGAGCAAGCAGAACAGCACCAGCCACGGCTCCAGCAGCACGGTGTGCGCGGCCTGCACGCTGGCCGGGTAGACGGCCACGATCCCGCTGGCCAGGATGACCGCGAGCAGCCCGCGCTGGCGGACCAGCAGGCCGGTCAGCCCGGCGCCCACGCCACCGGCCACCGCGGTGAGGATCCGGCCGGTGCCCATCCCCCACGCGGTGCCCAGCCCCTTGGTCGCCGCCGCCACCGGGGCCATCAGCAGGGTGATCCCCGGTGGCTGCACCATGATGAAGTCGCGGTACGGCAAGTAGCCGTGGATGAGCAGGATGGCGCTGCCGAAGTCGGTGCCGTCGTCGTACTCAGTGACGCCGAGCAGGTACTGCGGCCGGGTCAGCTGGTAGAGGCGCAGCCCGATGGCCAGCAGGGTCATCAGCACGATGGCCGTGTTCACCCGGCCGGACGGTGTCCAGCTCCGGCGTGGGCCGGGCTGCGCTGGCGATGTCTGCGACTTGGCGGCAGGCATTCTCACTTGGTAATCCACTCACAGTCGGTTGCTCCGGAATGCTCTCCCGACAGACCCGGTACTGCGCCGGAGGCCCGCCCAGGAACGCCAGGCCGCAAGCAACCGAGATCATCCCCCCGGCCGGTGTCCGCCATTCCGCATAAGGGCGGCACGATCCGACCGCGCTCCGATACTACTCGGACCCGCAGCGCGACCGCTGCCACATCCGGCAGGCCGGCCCTGGTGCGTTCCGGCGGCCACCCGCACTGTCTGGAACCATGGTGGCATGGACACGGCCGAGCCCAGACCGCAGACCCCGGGGATTACCGATCTTGGGCAGGATGTGTACGAGATCGATACCCGGATGGCGGGCTATCCGGGCATTACGGCCGGCTACCTGATCCGCGGCGACCGGCCGTGCCTGGTGGAGACCGGCACCGCGCCGTCGGCGCCGGTGGTCAGCGATGCGCTGGCCGCGCTCGGCCTCGGCCCGGCCGACCTGGCCACGGTGGTGGTGACGCACATCCACCTGGATCATGCGGGCGGCACCGGGGACATCGCCGCGATGTACCCGGGCGCAGAGGTCGTGGTGCATGAGCGCGGCGCCCGGCATCTAGCCGACCCGGGCCGGCTGATGGCCAGCGCCCGGATGGTGTACGGAGATGCGCTGGACGGGCTGTTCGGGACCATGCGGCCGACCGCGGCCGAGCGGATCGTCAGCGTGGCCGAACGCGGCCGCATCGATCTGGGCGGCGGCCGCTGGCTGGACAGCCACTATTCGCCCGGGCACGCCAAGCATCATGTCGGCCTGATCGACTCGGTGACCGGCGACCTGTACGTCGGGGACGCCGCCGGGGTGTACATCCCGCAGACCCGTGACCTGCGGCCGGCCACGCCGCCGCCGGACTTCGACCTGGACACCGCGCTCAACTCGCTGCGCATGTTCGCCGCGCTGCGTCCGCAGCGGCTGCTGTTCAGCCACTACGGGCCGGTGCCGGACGTGGCCGAGACGCTGCAGCGCTCAGCCGAGGAGATCCAGGTCTGGGTGGCGGAGACCCGGCGGGCCCGGGACGCCGGGCTGGATCTCGATCACGCGGTGGCCATGGTGCGGGAGCGGACCAGGCAGCGGTACGCGGTGCTGGGCGCGGACACCGACCCGGACGTCGCGGCCCGGTTCGAGGTGGTCAGCGGCACCGAGGGCAACGTCGCGGGCATCATGCACTGGCTGGACCGGGAGAACCCGTCCTGACGGCCTGTGCGGCAGCTGACGGCCTTGTGCGGTGCTGCTGAGCTCGTGGGCCTGGCTCTGTCCGCGGCGGACCTCAGATCGCCGCCGACAGGCCGGCCAGGGCCGCGGGCTGGGTAGTCCCGTGCACTAGGGCGAATCCGGTCACGCCCCGGCGGCCCGGCCCGGCTCGCCGGTGCCCTGGCCGTCAGCCGGGTCCTCGTGGTCGGCCCGGTCCTCGTGGTCGGCCGGGTCTTCGTCGTCTTCGTCGTCTTCGAGGTCGTCGATGACCACGTCGTCCAGGTCCTCGTAGCGCTCGGCGGCGTCGGTCTGCTCGTCGCGGTCCGCTCCGGCCGCCCGGCCGAACCATTCCCGGGCCTCCTCGGTCCGTCCCGCCTCAAGCAGGGCGTCCGCGTAGGCATAGAACAGCCGGGCCGACCACGGCCGCAGCCGGCCGTCGGTGAGCTCGGGCACCTGCAAGGTGACCGCGGCCGCCTCGGGCAGCCCCTGGTCACGGCGGATCCCCGACTCAACGATGAGCAATTCGATCTGGGTGGCCCGGTCAACCTGCCCGGCCTGCGGCTCGGCCAGCAGGGCCAGCGCGCGGTCCAGGCGGCCCAGCGCCCGCTCCGCGTCCACCATCATCGGCAGGTAGCTGGTCCGGCCGGTCAGCCGGCGCGCCGCCCGCAGCTCGGTCAGCGCCTCGGCCCAGTGCCCAGCCCGGTAGGCGGCGATGCCCGCTGTCTCCCGGACGATGCCGACCCGGGCCGCCAGCCGCCTAGCGTCCTGCGCGAACTGGTAGCCCGTTTCCGGGTCCTCGGCCAGGCTCGAGGCCACCAGCCGCCGGGCCACCGCGGTGGCCAGATCCGCGGGCAGCGTGCGCAACTCCGCGGCGGCCGCCGGGTCAAGCTGGTCCGCGGTGATCTCCGCCGGAATGTCCAGCCGCGGCCCGGCCGCCTCATCCGCCCGGGCCGGCCGCGGTGCAGTCCCAGTCCCGGCCCGCCCTGGGCGGGTACCTGCCTGCCCAGCTCGTGCCCCCCGCCCGCCGACGGGACGCCCCGGCCGATCAGTGCGGCCTGACCGGTCGGAAGGACCCGGGCGGTGAGGCGGCCTGGCCCATCCGGGCGATCCCGGTCAGCTCGAGCTGCCCGGTCAGCGGGACCCGGCCGGTCAGCGGGACCCGGCCGGTCGGAGCGGCCCGGCCGGTCGGAGCGGCCCGGCCGGTCGGAGCGGCCTGACCGGTCGGAGGGACCCGGCCGGTCGGAGCGGTCAGGGCCGTATCCACGGCCGCGGCCGGTCCCGGTCTGGCGCGCAGACCTGTCCGGATATCCGCCAGTCCGTGCCGTGGAGCTGCGGCCAGCGGCAGCTCCACCGCTCGTCCGGCCGCCAGTTCGGGGAGCACCAGTCCCACTAAGGCCATCAGCCGCGCGCGACCCAGCGCGTGGGCCCGCACTGGCCGGCCCGCGCTCACGCACCGCGCCAGTACCGCGGGCCGTCCGGGTCGTCCGGGCACCGCCCGGCGACGCTCCCCGCCCGGTGCCAGCTGTACTGCGGAAGCTCCCACCGGCACCACGGTCAGCCCCGCCGGTACCACGGGCGCCGCGAGTGGCACTACCGCCAGCCCCAGCGGCAGAACGGCCAGCGCGACGGGCACCGGGGCCAGGGTCACTGGCTTCACGGCCAGCGCTACTAGTGCTGCGGCCAGCGGCACCGGCACCACGGCCAGTCCCAGTGGCAGAACGGCCAGTCCCAGTGGCACCACGGCCAGTCCCAGCGGCAGAACGGCCGCCGCCAGTGGCCCCCCGGCCAGCCACACCGGCACCACGGCCAACACCAGGGGCAGAACGACCAGCGCGAGGGGCACCACGGCCAGCGCCACCAGCACCACGGCCAGCGCCACCAGCACCACGGTCTGCACCGGTGTCCCGGCGGCCCGCAGCGGTACCACGGCCGGTGTCAGTGGCCCCGCGGCCGGTTGTGCCGCGCCTGGCGCCAGCCGTGCTGCGGCCGGTGCCGGTGCTGCCCCGCCTGGCGCCAGCGGTGCCGCGGCTCGCACCCGCGGCGGTGCTCCGGGCCGTCCCAGCGTTGCCGCGGCCGGTGCCGGACGGCGACCGCCGGGCCGTCCCAGCGGCGGCGCTGCCGCGCCGGGCTGCGCCGGTACGCTCCTTACCGCGGTCGTCGGCCTGGCCCTCTTCCCCTGCCACGTTCTCCTCCACGCTCGTGCGCGCAAGCCAGTTCATCTCTGCCCACTTTTCACCCGGATGGTGCGCACATTCCGGGCAAATCACCCAGCCGACTGTACCTCTCGGGTGAAAAGTCAACGTGGTCACGGCTGGGGCCGGTGCCGCACAGCACGTATAGCACAGTTGAGGCCGCTCCCTGTTGGGAGCGGCCTCAACTGAAGATGTCCGGCGGCGTCCTACTCTCCCACGCGGTCCCCCGCGCAGTACCATCGGCGCTGAAGGGCTTAACTTCCGGGTTCGGAATGGAGCCGGGTGTTTCCCCTTCGCCATGGCCACCGAAACTCTATGGAGATGTGAGGCCCGGCCCGGCCAGCGAGCTGCAGTCCCGGGCGCGGTACCGACCGCACCTCGGGAACCGCACAGTGGACGCGAATACATCACAAAGAATGTAGAAGCCAAGCCACTCGGCCTATTAGTACCGGTCAGCTCCACGTCTTGCCACGCTTCCACCTCCGGCCTATCAACCCAGTCGTCTAGCTGGGGGCCTTACCGGGTTAACCCCGAGGGAGACCTCATCTTGATGCGAGCTTCCCGCTTAGATGCTTTCAGCGGTTATCCCTTCCGAACGTAGCCAACCAGCCGTGCTCTTGGCAGAACAACTGGCACACCAGAGGTTCGTCCGTCCCGGTCCTCTCGTACTAGGGACAGCCCATCTCAAGTCTCCTGCGCGCGCAGCGGATAGGGACCGAACTGTCTCACGACGTTCTAAACCCAGCTCGCGTACCGCTTTAATGGGCGAACAGCCCAACCCTTGGGACCTGCTCCAGCCCCAGGATGCGACGAGCCGACATCGAGGTGCCAAACCATCCCGTCGATATGGACTCTTGGGGAAGATCAGCCTGTTATCCCCGGGGTACCTTTTAGCCGTTAAGCGACGGCGCTTCCACATGCCACCGCCGGATCACTAGTCCCAGCTTTCGCTCCTGCTCGACATGTCTGTCTCACAGTCAAGCACCCTTGTGCACTTACACTCGACACCTGATTGCCAACCAGGCTGAGGGTACCTTTGGGCGCCTCCGTTACCTTTTAGGAGGCAACCGCCCCAGTTAAACTACCCACCAGACACTGTCCCTGATCCGGATCACGGACCCAGGTTAGACATCCAGAACGACCAGAGTGGTATTTCACCGATGACTCCACGAGGACTGGCGTCCCCGCTTCAAAGTCTCCCACCTATCCTACACAAGACGTCCCAAACACCAATGTCAAGCTGCAGTGAAGGTCCCGGGGTCTTTCCGTCCTGCTGCGCGTAACGAGCATCTTTACTCGTAGTGCAATTTCGCCGGGTCTGTGGTTGAGACAGTGGGAAAGTCGTTACGCCATTCGTGCAGGTCGGAACTTACCCGACAAGGAATTTCGCTACCTTAGGATGGTTATAGTTACCACCGCCGTTTACTGGCGCTTAAGTTCAGAGCTTCGCGGCCGAAGCCACTAACCCTTCCCCTTAACGTTCCAGCACCGGGCAGGCGTCAGTCCGTATACGTCGTCTTGCGACTTAGCACGGACCTGTGTTTTTAGTAAACAGTCGCTTTCCCCTGCTATCTGCGACCGCACCCAGCTCTGAGGGCAAGCCTCGTCACCGAGCACGGCTCCCCTTCTCCCAAAGTTACGGGGACAATTTGCCTAGTTCCTTAACCACAGTTCACCCGATCGCCTTGGTATTCTCTACCTGACCACCTGAGTCGGTTTGGGGTACGGGCCGCTTACATGCTCGCCGCGGGGTTTTTCTTGGCAGCATGGGATTACTCACTTCGCCTAAATCGGCTCGGCATCAGGTCTCAGGCACATGGTGCGCGGATTTGCCTACGCACCGCCCTACACCCTTACTCCGGGACAACCATCGCCCGGTAGAGCTACCCTCCTGCGTCGCCCCTACGGCTTGCCTACTACCAGTCTGGGTCGCGTCCGCGGCCGGGTCATCCCGAAGGATCGCCGGCTTTGGCTGCTTAGCATCGCCAGATTCGGCATGGGCGCATATAAGCGGGTACGGGAATATCAACCCGTTGTCCATCGACTACGCCTGTCGGCCTCGCCTTAGGTCCCGACTTACCCTGGGCGGATTAGCCTGCCCCAGGAACCCTTGGTCATTCGGCGGAGGGGTTTCTCACCCCTCTTTCGCTACTCATGCCTGCATTCTCACTCGAGTGGCGTCCACGGCTGGATCACTCCGCCGCTTCTCTCGCCACCCGACGCTCCCCTACCCATCCGCGCACCTGGACCCTGAAAGACTAAGGCGGCCGCAGTCGAGACAGCCACGGCCGAAACCGCAGCGGTCAAGACCGCCATCCACCGTCGCCACAAAAGGGCCGGGTTAACACGCGAATGCCACAGCTTCGGCGGTGTGCTTGAGCCCCGCTAAATTGTCGGCGCAGAATCACTTGACCAGTGAGCTATTACGCACTCTTTCAAGGGTGGCTGCTTCTAAGCCAACCTCCTGGTTGTCTGGGCAACTCTACATCCTTTCCCACTTAGCACACGCTTAGGGGCCTTAGCTGGTGATCTGGGTTGTTTCCCTCTCGACTACGAACCTTATCGCCCGCAGTCTCACTGCCGCGCTCTCACTTACCGGCATTCGGAGTTTGGCTGACTTCGGTAAGCTTGTAGGCCCCCTAGGCCATCCAGTAGCTCTACCTCCGGCAAGAAACACGCAACGCTGCACCTAAATGCATTTCGGGGAGAACCAGCTATCACGGAGTTTGATTGGCCTTTCACCCCTACCCACAGGTCATCCCCCAGGTTTTCAACCCTGGTGGGTTCGGTCCTCCACGCGGTCTTACCCGCGCTTCAACCTGCCCATGGGTAGATCACTCCGCTTCGGGTCTATGACATGCGACTGGAACGCCCTATTAAGACTCGCTTTCGCTACGGCTCCCCCACACGGGTTAACCTTGCCACATACCATAACTCGCAGGCTCATTCTTCAAAAGGCACGCGGTCACTTCACGCCAGCCCGAAGGCTGGCACGCTCCCACGGCTTGTAGGCGCACGGTTTCAGGTACTATTTCACGACCCCTCACCGGGGCACTTTTCACCTTTCCCTCACGGTACTTGTGCACTATCGGTCACCAGGGAGTATTTAGGCTTAGGGGGTGGTCCCCCCAGATTCACACGGGATTTCTCGGGCCCCGTGCTACTTGGGATCCCGCCCGGAAGTCGCTTAGGTTTCACCTACGGGGGTGTCACCCTCTGTGCCGGTCCTTTCCAGAACCTTCGATTACCAAAGCGATTTCTTACTTCCTGCCGGTTCAGCAGCCCCGGCGGGGCGGTCCCTCAACCCCGGTCACGCAACGCCTGCTGGCTATGACACGTGACTGGTTTAGCCTGATCCCATTTCGCTCACCACTACTCAGGGAATCGCGGTTGCTTTCTCTTCCTGTGGGTACTGAGATGTTTCACTTCCCCACGTTACCTCCACCTGCCCTATGTGTTCAGGCAGGGGCGACGGGCCATTACACCCGCCAGGTTTCCCCATTCGGAAATCCCCGGATCGAAGTCTGGTTGCCGACTCCCCGGGGCTTATCGCAGGCTCCTACGTCCTTCATCGGCTCCTGGTGCCAAGGCATCCACCGTGCGCCCTTAATAACTTGGCACTACTGATGTGATGCTCGCGTCCACTGTGCAGTTCTCAAGATACGGAAGGCCCCGGCACCCCGCCCGTCACCAGGCGGGGCCACCGGCCCAAAAGAAGAAAGACCCCCACAAGGCGGCCGTTCCCTCAGGACCCAACAGCGTGCCCGGCCTGGCCAGCTCCCCCGCAGCCGGCGTTCCTCCCGCCCGAAGCGGGTGTACTAGACCGGCCCGGGCAAACCGCCCAGACCGAATAACCAGTGCTCCACTAACGAGCAGCCACCCCGGACACATTCGCCCGGGATATGGCTCTGGACGCCGCACAGTGACGAATCAATGGGCAGGCGCCAGGTGCTCCTTAGAAAGGAGGTGATCCAGCCGCACCTTCCGGTACGGCTACCTTGTTACGACTTCGTCCCAATCGCCGGCCCCACCTTCGACGGCTCCTCCCCTTACGGGTTAGGCCACCGGCTTCGGGTGTTGCCGACTTTCGTGACGTGACGGGCGGTGTGTACAAGGCCCGGGAACGTATTCACCGCAGCGTTGCTGATCTGCGATTACTAGCGACTCCGACTTCATGGGGTCGAGTTGCAGACCCCAATCCGAACTGAGACCGGCTTTTTGAGATTCGCTCCACCTTGCGGTATCGCAGCCCTCTGTACCGGCCATTGTAGCATGTTTGCAGCCCAAGACATAAGGGGCATGATGACTTGACGTCATCCCCACCTTCCTCCGAGTTGACCCCGGCAGTCTCCTATGAGTCCCCGGCATTACCCGCTGGCAACATAGAACGAGGGTTGCGCTCGTTGCGGGACTTAACCCAACATCTCACGACACGAGCTGACGACAGCCATGCACCACCTGTGCAGGGCCCTTGCGGACACCGTGTCTCCACGGCTTTTCCCTGCATGTCAAACCTTGGTAAGGTTCTTCGCGTTGCGTCGAATTAAGCAACATGCTCCGCCGCTTGTGCGGGCCCCCGTCAATTCCTTTGAGTTTTAGCCTTGCGGCCGTACTCCCCAGGCGGGGCGCTTAATGCGTTAGCTGCGGCACGGAATCCGTGGAAGGACCCCACACCTAGCGCCCAACGTTTACAGCGTGGACTACCAGGGTATCTAATCCTGTTCGCTCCCCACGCTTTCGCTCCTCAGCGTCAGGTAAGGCCCAGAGAACCGCCTTCGCCACCGGTGTTCCTCCCGATATCTGCGCATTTCACCGCTACACCGGGAATTCCATTCTCCCCTACCTACCTCTAGTCTGCCCGTATCCACTGCAAGGCCAGGGTTAAGCCCCAGCTTTTCACAGCGGACGCAACAGTCCGCCTACGAGCTCTTTACGCCCAATAATTCCGGACAACGCTTGCGCCCTACGTGTTACCGCGGCTGCTGGCACGTAGTTCAGCCGGCGCTTCTTCTGCAGGTACCGTCACTTTCGCTTCGTCCCTGCTGAAAGGGGTTTACAACCCGAAGGCCTTCATCCCCCACGCGGCGTCGCTGCGTCAGGCTTTCGCCCATTGCGCAAGATTCCCCACTGCTGCCTCCCGTAGGAGTCTGGGCCGTGTCTCAGTCCCAGTGTGGCCGGTCGCCCTCTCAGGCCGGCTACCCGTCGTCGCCTTGGTAGGCCACTACCCCACCAACAAGCTGATAGGCCGCGAGTCCATCCTTAGCCGATAAATCTTTCCACACCAGCCGATGTCAGCCGGTGTAATATCCGGTATTAATTCCGGTTTCCCGGAGCTATCCCAGAGCTAAGGGCAGGTTGCTCACGTGTTACTCACCCGTTCGCCGCTCGAGTACCCCGAAGGGCCTTTCCGCTCGACTTGCATGTGTTAAGCACGCCGCCAGCGTTCGTCCTGAGCCAGGATCAAACTCTCCGTTGATGTCTATATGCAACCGCTGACCAGGCCGGACACCGAAAAACGGCATCACCCGGCATCGCGGGAGCTGACAAAGGAGTGCTCCGTCCGGCTGGCTCACGCCACCCATAGAAGCGATCTGGCTGAATATCCGTAAACAGGGACACGACCAAAAACGGCCGCACCCCCGCAGACGGGGGTTTTAGTGCATGTGCACTGGCTTTTAGCACGCTGTTGAGTTCTCAAGAAACGGACGCACACCACCACCAGGCTCACACCTGACTCCGGGGCAACCCTTCTAACTTACCAGCACGCCCCCGGGCCGTCAATGCCTGTTACCAGGTTTTTGACTGAGCTTGGAAGCTCGGGACCCTGCAACGTACGTTGTTCCTCAGCCTACTGCGGTTCGGGACCACCCGTGTCCGGGTTCCGTCCCGCAGTCGTCCCCGGGGCCCGTCCGCCAGCGGCGTTCCGGTTCCCTTGGGGCAGGTAAAACACTAGGCAGCAAAGCGGTTCCCGTCAAATCGGAGCGGCTCCGTCCGGCTCTGCCCCGGTGACCTGCAGCGCAGAGATTTCCCTCACCGCCCGGCCACCCGCCGGCCACCCTGAGAAGCTCTCAGGACGCCCCTGGACGCCGTCCGGCACAGTTTGGAACCGCCGGGTGGTGGGCAAAATTCCACGCCGCACGGAGGACTCAGGAGGCGCGACAGTCAGTCGCGGCCGACCGAGACGCCGCCGACCGTGCGCTTGCCCCGGCGGAGCACCAGGTAGCGCCCCGCCAGCAGCTCACCCCTCGCTGGCCGTTCGTCCGGCTGGGTGACCTTGCGGTTGTTGAGGTACGCGCCGCCCTGCGGCGATGGCCCGCCGGGCCGTCCGACTTGCTCGGCACGATGCCGGCGTCCGCCATCAGATCCGCGACCGTCGGGCCCTCACCCACGTTCCAGGCCATCGCGGCCTGGGCCGAGACCCGGTGCAGGGGGATCTCGGCCACGGCCGCGGCCAGCGTGGCCTCGTCCAGTTCGGCCAGATCACCCTGGCCGAACAGGGCGCGGCTGGCCGCGATCGCCTTCGCGGTCTCGCCTGCGCCGTGGACCAGGGTGGTCATCTCCGCGGCCAGGGCCCGCTGCCCGAGCCGGGCCGCGGGCTTGTCCCTGGTCTCCTGCTCCAGGGCCTCGATCTCCTCGCGGGAGGAGAAGCTGAACACCCGGAGCAGGCCGGGTACCTCCTCGTCGGCCCGGTTCAGCCAGAACTGGTAGAACGCGTACGGGCTCATCAGGTCCGGGCTGATCCAGATGGCCCCGCCCTCGGTCTTCCCGTACTTGGTCCCGTCCGGCTTGGTGATCAGCGGGGTCGACAGGGCGTGCGCGGTCGCGCCTTCCACCCGCCGGATCAGGTCGACGCCGGAGACCAGGTTGCCCCACTGGTCACTGCCGCCCACCTGCAGCGTGCAGCCGAGCCGCCGGTACAGCTCGAGGAAGTCGTTGGCCTGCAGGATCTGGTAGCTGAACTCGGTGTAGCTGATCCCGCCCGCTTCCAGCCGGGCCCGGACCGACTCCCGGCCGAGCATCTGGTTGACCGGGAAGCGCTTGCCGATGTCACGCAGGAACTCCAGCGCGGAGAGCGGCTCGGTCCATTCCAGGTTGCTCACGATCAGCGCACCGGTAGGCCCGGCCGTGAAGTCCAGGAACCGGGACACCTCACGGCGGATCCGCTCCACCCATCCGGCCACGACCTCGCGCGAGTTGAGCACGCGCTCGGCGGACTTGCCGCTGGGATCCCCGATCAGCCCGGTAGCCCCGCCGACCAGCGCGATCGGCTGGTGCCCAGCCAGCTGGAAACGGCGCATGGTGAGCAGCAGCACCAGGTTGCCGATGTGCAGGCCGGCGGCGGTCGGGTCGAAACCGCCGTACAGGGTGACCGGGCCAGCATCGAGGGCCTTGCGAAGTTCCTCGAGGTCGGTGGATTGGGCAATCAGGCCGCGCCAGGCCAGCTCATCGATGATGTCAGTCACCGGGGTATCGTCCCATCATCCGCGGCCTAGGGCGAAACTGGTTTCGGCCTGGTCCGGGGCGCGTACGGCCGGTAGACGGACACGGTGGGATCCCCGGTCAGCCAGAACCGCCAGGCCCGGTCGGCGGCACTGCTCACCCCGATCCTCGGGCCCCGGCTGATCTGGCGGCGCGTCCCGGCCGGCGGTCCCGGGCGGATCCGCAGCGGGGACGCGGGGTCGCACGCGTCCACGCCGTTCTGGGCGCGGTCGATGCCGAGGGCCTGGCATAGCCGGGCCGGGCCGCGGGCCAGGTCCCGGTCGGGCACGCGCGCCGCCGGGCGGCCGGCCAGCCGCCGCGCGGCCGCGAGCGACGCTCCCTCGATGATCCGCCCCGCCCGCAGCAGCACCGCGGTGGCCGTGCCTTCCGGCCCGCAGACCAGGTTGACGCAGAAGTGCATGCCGTAGGTGAAGTACACGTACGCGTGACCGGGCGGCCCGAACATCACCGCGTTACGCGCGGTGCGTCCCCGGTAGGAGTGCGAGGCCGGGTCCGCGCTCCCCTCGTACGCCTCGACCTCGGTGAGCTGCACGGCGACCAGCCCCTCGGCGGTCTGATGTTCCAGCACGCAGCCCAGCACCCGGGGGGCCACCCGCAGCGAGGGACCCGCGAAGAACTCGCGCGGCAGCAGCGGAGCGCTCAGGTCCACGGCGGGCGGCCCGGTCAGCGGGCCGCCCACGCGGCGTGCTCGTCCACTACCGCACGCAGCGCGGTGAGCTGCTCCGCCACCCGCTCCGGCGCGGTGCCGCCGGGCGCCCGGCGGGCGGCCAGCGCACCCTGGACCGACAGCACCTCACGGATGTCGGGGGTGAGGTATTCCGAGATCTTGGCCAGGTCCTCGTCGCTCACGTCGGGCAGGTCGCAGTCGTGCACCTGGCACCACACGACCAGGTGCCCCACCACCTCGTGCGCATCGCGGAACGGGACGCCCCGCCGGACCAGCAGCTCGGCCAGGTCGGTGGCCAGCGCGAACCCCGTGCTGGCCCCGGCGGCCAGCCGCTGCGGGTGGATCCGCAGCGTGCTGACCAGGCCGGCCAGTGCGGGCAGCACGACCAGCAGCGTGTCCACCGCGTCGAAGACCGGCTCCTTGTCCTCCTGCAGGTCGCGGTTGTAGGACAGCGGCAGGCCCTTCAGCGTGGTGAGCAGCCCGGTCAGTCCGCCGATGAGCCGGCCCGCCTTGCCCCGGGCCAGCTCGGCCACGTCCGGGTTCTTCTTCTGCGGCATGATCGACGACCCGGTCGCGTAGGCATCGTCGATCTCCACCCAGCCGAACTCGGACGTGGACCAGAGCACGATCTCCTCGCCGAGCCGGGACAGGTGCACCCCGAGCAGCGCCGCGTCGAAACAGAACTCGGCGGCAAAGTCCCGGTCGCTCACCGCGTCCATGGAGTTCTCCGCGGCCCGGTCGAAGCCCAGTTCGGCCGCGACCGCCTCGGGGTCCAGCGGCAGCGACGAGCCGGCCAGCGCGCCGGCGCCCAGCGGGGATACCGCGGCCCGCTTGTCCCAGTCCCGCAGCCTGCTCACGTCCCGGGCGAAGGCCTGGCCGTGGGCGAGCAGCTGGTGGGCGAACACCACCGGCTGGGCGTGCTGCAGGTGCGTCATGCCGGGGGCCGGGGTGCCGGTGTGCTCCCCGGCCTGGGCGAGCAGCGCGGTCTCCAGCTCGGCCAGCCGCGAGACCACCCGCCGGACGTGATCACGCAGGTACATCCGCAGGTCGGTGGCGACCTGGTCGTTGCGGCTCCGGCCGGCCCGCAGCTTGCCGCCGAGCGAGCCGACCCGCTCGAGCAGGCCTCGCTCCAGCGCGGTGTGCACGTCCTCGTCCGCCACCGTGGGCCGGAACCGGCCCTCGCCGCAGGCCTCGTCCAGGTCGTCCAGCGCGGCCAGCAGGCGGCTGGCCTCGCCGTCGTCCAGCAGCCCGGCCCGGTGCAGGACCCGGGTGTGGGCCCGCGAGGCGAGCAGGTCGTAGGGAGCCAGCCGCCAGTCGAACTGGACACTGACCGAGAGCCGGGCCAGCGCCTCGGCCGGGCTGGACCCGAACCGGCCCCCCCACAGCCTGGTCGGCGTGCGCTCCGCTGGTGCCTGCTCCTCTGGTGCCTGCTCCTCGGCGACCACCACAGTCCTCTCCTGGCCCGGGCACACGGCCCGGTTCTCGTTATCTGCCTTCTGGTTATCTCAGCCCGGGCGCGGCCGGAGCCGGACGGACGACGACCTCAGCCGGAGCGGGCCGGCCAGGGCATCGGGTTCAGCCGGCAGCCGCGGCGTCCCGCAGGGCCGCGATCTTGCTGGGCAGGCCCCATAGTTCCACAAAGCCCTTGGCCATGGACTGGTCAAACGTGTCACCAGTGTCGTAGGTGGCGAGCTTGTAGTCGTAGAGCGAGACCGGGCTGCGCCGGCCGGTGACGACCGCGCGCCCGCCGTGCAGCTTCAGCCGGACGTCCCCGGTGACGTGCCGGGACGCCTCGTCGATGAACGCGTCGAGCGCGCGCTTGAGCGGGGAGAACCACAGGCCGTCGTAGACCAGCTCGGTCCAGCGCTGCTCGGCCTGCCGCTTGAACCGGGCCAGGTCCCGCTCGACGCAGACGCTCTCCAGTTCCTGGTGGGCGGTGATCAGCGCGATGGCCGCGGGCGCCTCGTAGATCTCCCGGCTCTTGATCCCGACCAGCCGGTCCTCCACCATGTCCAGGCGGCCGACGCCCTGGGCGCCGGCCCTGGCGTTCAGCTCGGTGATCAGCTCCAGCGGGGACAGCTCCCGGCCGTCGATCGCGACCGGGACTCCGCCGGCGAAGGTGAGCACCAGCTCGTCCGGCTCGCGGGGCACGGCCGGGTCGCAGGTGTAGTCGTAGACGTCCTCGACCGGGGCGTTCCAGATGTCCTCCAGGAACCCGGTCTCCACGGCGCGGCCCCACAGGTTCTGGTCGATGGAGTAGGGGGACCGCGCGGACACGTCGATCGGCAGCCCCTTCTCCTCGGCGAACCTGATCGCCTTGTCCCGGGTCATCCCCGAGTCGCGGACCGGGGCCATGACGCTCACCCCGGGGGCCACCGCGGCCAGCCCCACCTCGAACCGCACCTGGTCGTTGCCCTTGCCGGTACAGCCGTGTGCCACCAGGTCAGCCCCGTGCTCGCGGGCCACGCGGGCCAGGTGCTCCACGATCAGCGGCCGCGACAGCGCGGACACCAGCGGGTACCGGTCCATGTAGAGGGCGTTGGCCTTGAGCGCGGGCAGGCAGAAGCCCGCCGCGAACTGCGCCCGCACGTCGGCCACCTCGGCGGCGGCCGCGCCGCAGGACAGGGCCCGCTGGCGGATGGCCTCCAGGTCCTCACCGCCCTGGCCGACGTCCACGGCCAGGGCGATGACCTCGGCCCCGGTCTGCTCCGCGATCCACCCGATGGCCACGGACGTGTCCAGGCCGCCCGAGTACGCCAGTACCACGCGCTGTGTCATCGTCTGCCCGTCCCTTGCACTAGTTCCTCCGCTCCGCGACGCGCAGCAGGGCGGCGGCCACGTCGGCGCCCCCGCCGGGCTCGCGGGTGATGACCAGCACCGTGTCGTCACCGGCCACGGTGCCGAGGATCGAGGACCAGGCGGCGTGGTCGACCGCTGAGGCGAGGAACTGGGCCGCGCCCGCGGGAGTCCGCAGCACGACCAGGTTCGCGCTGGCTTCCGCGCTGAGCAGGAATTCGGCAGCGATACGGGCCAGCCGCCCGGGCGGGTCCCGGTCCACGCCGCCCTCACCGGCCCGGCCCCCGGGCGCCGTGGCCAGCCGGGCCGCCCCGCCGCGGCTGCCGGGCACGGTGGACAGGCCCCCGGGCAGGCCGCCCGGCCGTGAGCCGGGGCCGCCCGGCTCCCCCGGCAGCGCGTACACCAGCGCCCCGTCCGCGCCGCGCAGCCGCACCGCGCCGAGCTCGTCCAGGTCGCGGGAGAGCGTGGCCTGGGTGACGTGCACCCCGCGCTCGGCGAGCAGCTCCGACAGCTCATCCTGGGACCGGACCGCGGTCCGGGTCAGGATGCCGGCGATCTGGGCTTGCCGCGCGGTCTTGGTGACCGGGCTCACGGGCGTCATCGCGGCCGCTCCAGCAGCCAGGCCAGCAGGGCCTTCTGGGCGTGCAGCCGGTTTTCCGCCTCGTCCCAGACCCGGCTGCACGGCCCGTCGAGGACCGCCGCGGTGATCTCCTCGCCGCGATGCGCGGGCAGGCAGTGCAGGACGATGCAGCCGGGGCGGGCCAGGCCCAGCTTCTCCTCGTCCAGCCGGTACGGCGCGAGCCGCGCGGACCGGCTGGCTTCCTCGCCTTCCTGGCCCATCGACGTCCATACGTCGGTGGCCAGCACGTCCGCGTCGGCGCAGGCCGCCTTGGCCGCGCCGGTCACCTCGACCGCGCCCCCGGTCCGCGCCGCGATGGCCTGCGCGTCGGCCAGCACCGCGGGGTCGGGACGGTACTCCTCCGGGGCCGCGATCCGGACCCGCATCCCGGCGGTGGCCCCGCCGAGCAGGTAGGAGTGCGCCATGTTGCTGGCCCCGTCGCCGAGGAAGGTGAGGGTCAGCCCGGCCAGCCGGCCGTGGGCCTCCCGGACCGTCTGCAGGTCGGCGAGGATCTGGCAGGGGTGGAAGGCGTCGGTCAGCCCGTTGATCACCGGGACCGTGCTCGCCGACGCCATCTCGGCCAGCCGGTCCTGGCCGAACGTGCGCCACACGATCGCGGCCACCTGCCGGCTGAGCACCCGGGCCGTGTCGGCGACAGGCTCCCCCCGCCCGAGCTGCGACGACTGCGCGTCGACCAGCAGCGGGTGGCCGCCCAGCTCGGCAATTCCGACCGAAAACGAAATTCGCGTCCGGGTCGATGGCTTGTCGAAGATGACGGCCACGGTGCGGGGCCCGGCCAGCGGGCGCTCACCGAACCGGCCGGCCTTCATCGCGTCGGCGCGGTCGAGCACCTCGGCCTGCTCCGCGGGGCTGAGGTCGTCGTCGCGCAGGAAATGACGGGGCATGTCAGGCCTCCTGCCCGGCCGGCACGGCGCCATCGGGGACCGGCACCGCGTCGAGGATGGCCGGCCAGGCGGCCAGGAACGCAGCGGCCTGCCCGGGGCTGAGGATGAGCGGGGGCGCGAGCCGGATCGCGTCCGGCTGGACGGCGTTGACCAGGAAGCCGGCCTCCCGCGCGGCCGCTTCGGCCTGGGCGGCGAGCGGCCGGGTGAGCACCGCGGCGAGCCAGAGGCCGCGGCCGCGGACCCCGGCCTGGAGCGGGTGGCTGGTCTTGGCCAGGCCGTCCGCGAGCTGGCGGCCGATCTGCGTGGCGTGCTCGAGCAGGCCGCCCGCCTCGATCGTGTCCAGCACGGCGAGGGCCGCGGCGCACGCGACCGGGTTGCCGCCGAACGTGCTGCCGTGGTCGCCTTTGCGGAACGCGGTGCCCGCGGCACCCAGGCCGATGCAGGCCCCGATGGGCAGCCCGCCGCCCAGCCCCTTGGCCAGGGTGAGCACGTCGGGCGTCACCCCGTCCGCCTGGCAGGCGAACCAGGCGCCGGTGCGGCCGATGCCGCTCTGGATCTCGTCCGCGACCAGCAGCGCGCCCGACGCGTCGCAGGCGTCCCGCGCCGCCTGCAGGTAGCCGGGGGGCGGCGGGACCACGCCGCCCTCGCCGAGGGCCGGCTCCAGGAACACGGCGGCGGTGTCATCCCGGACCGCGGCCTGCAGCGCGGCCACGTCGCCGTAGGGCACGAACCGTACCGTGATGCCGAACGGCCCGAACGGCTCGCGGATGGAGCTCTTGCCGGTCAGCGCGAGGGCCCCCATGGTCCGCCCGTGGAAGCCGTTCTCGGCGGCCACGAACACCGGACGGTCCGGGCCCTGGTAACGGCGGACCAGTTTGATGGCGGCCTCGTTGGCCTCGGTTCCCGAGTTCGCGAAGAACACCCGGCCGCGGCCGGTGCTGCCGCCCGTGCTGCCAGGGGCGGAAGTACTCGCGCCGAGCAGGCTGAGCAGCCGCTCGGCCAGCGCGACCTCCCCTTCGTGCACGAACAGGTTCGAGGTGTGGGCGAGGGTGGCGACCTGCCTGCTCACCGCCTCGGTGATCGCGGGGTGGGCGTGCCCGAGCGAGCTGACCGCGATCCCCGCGAACATGTCGGTGTACTCGCGGCCGTCGGCGTCCCAGACCCGGCATCCCTCGCCGCGGGCCAGCGCCAGCGGCGGGGTCCCGTAGTTGGGCATGAGCGCCGCCTCGTACCGCTCCTGGAGCCGCTCCGTCGCGGTCATGGGTGCCCTCCTGGTGGGCCGTGCCGCGCCGCTGCTGGCCGGGTCGGGGATGACCATGGTGCCGATGCCGGAATCGGTGAAGATCTCCAGCAGGACCGAGTGCGGCAGGCGCCCGTCCAGCACGTGCGCCTGCGGCACCCCGCCGCGCACCGCCCGCAGGCAGGCCTCCATCTTCGGGATCATGCCCGCGCTCAGGCTGGGCAGCAGGGCCTCCAGCTCGGCCGCGCCGAGCAGGCTGATCACGTCGTCAGTGGTGTGCTGCCCCGCGCCCTGCCAGTTGGCGTACAGGCCTTCCACGTCGGTGAGCACGACCAGCTTGGCCGCGTCCAGCGCGACGGCCAGCGCGGCGGCCGCGGTGTCCGCGTTGACGTTGTAGATCTCGCCGGTCCTCGCCGCGGGCCACGCTCGAGATGACCGGGACCCGGCCGTCCCGGAGCAGGGCGAGCACCGCTCCCGGGTCCACGGTGTCGATCTCGCCGACCAGGCCGAGGTCGACCGGCTCGCCGTCCACCACGGCGCCGCGCCGGCTCGCGGTGAACAGGTTGGCGTCCTCTCCCGACATGCCGATCGCGAACGGCCCGTTCCGGTTGATCAGCCCGACCAGGTCCCGGTTCACCTGGCCGGTGAGGACCATGCGGACCACGTCCATGGCCTCCGGCGAGGTGACCCGCAGGCCGGCCTTGAACGTGCTCGGGACGCCGAGCCGGTCGAGATGGGCGGAGATCTGCGGGCCGCCGCCATGCACCACGACCGGGCGGATGCCGGCGTGCCGCAGGAACACCACATCCTGCGCGAACGCGGTGCGCAGGACGTCGTCGGTCATCGCGTGGCCACCGTATTTGATCACAACGGTCTGACCGTGGAACCGGCTCAGCCAGGGCAGGGCCTCGATGAGGGTCTCCGCCTTGGCCAGCGCGGTGGCGGCCGTGTCTTCTCCCGCCCCGGTAGCGGTCATGAGGAGTAGGCCGAGTTCTCGTGCACGTACGCGGCGGTCAGGTCGGTCGTGCTGATCGTGGCGGCGTGCGGCCCGGCGGACAGGTCCACCGTGATCGTCACGTTCCGCGGGTGCAGGTCAACCTTGGACCGGTCGTCGCCGGCGCAGCCGTTGCGGCAGACCCACACGCCGTTGATCGCGACGCTCAGCCGTTCCGGCTCGAAGGCCGCGTCCGTGGTGCCCACGGCGGAGAGCACCCGCCCCCAGTTCGGGTCCTCCCCGGCGATGGCGCACTTGAGCAGGTTCGAGCGGGCCACGGCCCGGCCCGCGGTGACCGCGTCGTCCTCGCTGGCCGCGCCGACCACCTCCACGGCGATCAGCTTGCTGGCTCCCTCGGCATCCGCCTGCAGCTGGCGGGCCAGGTCGGCGCAGACCTCGGTCAGCACCGCGGCGAACTCGCCCACCGCAGGAGAGGTCTCCGCGGCCCCGCTGGCCAGCAGCAGCACGGTGTCGTTGGTGGACATGCAGCCGTCCGTGTCCAGGCGGTCGAACGTGATCCTGGCCGCCTCGCGCAGCGCCCGGTCCAGCTCCGCCGGACCCAGGTCGGCGTCGGTGGTGAGCACGCAGAGCATGGTGGCCAGGCCCGGGGCGAGCATGCCCGCCCCTTTGGCCATCCCGCCGACGGTGTACCCGGCCGCCCGCTGGAATGCGATCTTGCTGACCGTGTCGGTCGTCCTGATCGCATCCGCGGCGGTGGTGCCGCCGCTGCGGGAGGCGTCGGCGAGGGCGGCGTCGAGGCCGCCCAGCACCAGGTCCATGGGCAGCCGCTCCCCGATCAGGCCGGTGGAGCACACCGCGATCTCGCCCGCGGACTCCCCCTCGGCCCGGTCCGCGGCGGCGAGGGTCTGCGCAGCCAGGGTTTGGGCCAGCCGCTCGGCGGTGGCGTGGGTGTCCTGGAAGCCGAGCGGCCCGGTGCAGGCGTTCGCGCCGCCGGAGTTGAGCGCGACCGCCCGGACCCGGCCGCCGCGCACGACCTGCTGGGTCCAGAGCACCGGGGCGGCCTTGACCCGGTTGCTGGTGAACACGGCCGCGGCGGCCCGCGAGGGGCCATCGTTGATCACGACGGCGACGTCGCGTTCACCGGACGTTTTGAGGCCGGCCGCGACGCCGGCCGCGCGGAAACCCAGGGGTGCGGTGACGCTCATGGCCTCGTTCCGGGGTGGGGGGCGGCGGCAGGGTTCATGGTGCGACTCCGTTGGCGGTAAGGCCGGCCGCTTCTGGCAGGCCGAGCATGAGGTTGGCGATCTGGACCGCTTGCCCGGCCGCCCCCTTGACCAGGTTGTCCAGGGCCGCCACGACCACGGCCCGCCCGGCGTGGGCGTCGGCCGCGGCCTGGAGGTGCACCGCGTTGGACCCGGCCGTGGACGCGGTACTCGGCCAGCGTCCTTCGGGCAGCACGCGGATGAACGGCTCCGAGGCGTACGCGCTGGCCAGCGCCTCGCGCGGCGCGCCCGGGGTGGCGGTGCCGCGCGGAGCCGCCGAACTGGCGGCCGCCGGCGGGGCGTCCCCGGGCGGGGCGTCCCCGGGCGGGGCCAGCCGGGCGGTGCAGGTGGCCAGGATCCCGCGTGGCATGGGGGCCAGCAGCGGGGTGAACGAGACCGTGGCGGCCACGCCCGCGGCCTCCGCGAGGGCCTGCTCGATTTCCGGGGTGTGCCGGTGCACGCCACCCACCTGGTACGCGGACATCGAGCCCATCACCTCGGTGGCCAGCAGTGACTGGGTGGGGGTCCGGCCGGCCCCCGAGGTCCCGGAGGCCGCCACCACCACGACGTCGTCCGGCTCGGCCACCCCGCTGGCCAGCAGGGGGGTGAGGGCCAGGATGATCGCCGTCGCATAGCAGCCGGGGGCGGCCACCCGCCGGGCCGCCACGATCTGCTCACGGGCACCCGGAAGCTCGGGCAGCCCGTAGACCCAGCGGCCGGCGTGCGCGGTCCGGTAGAAGGCGGCCCAGTTCCCCGGGTCGGAGAGGCGGAAGCTGGCGCTCAGGTCGATGACCGGCACCTCGGCGGGGAGGCGCGCCGCGATGGCCGGCGGACTGCTCGTGGTGCACGGCGAGGAAGACAAGGTCGGCCGAGGCGAGCCGGTCCGGATCGGTCTCCTCGAAGGTCCGGCCGCCGAACTCCGCCAGATGCGGGTGCACCGTGGTGACCGGCGCCCCGGCATTGCTTCCCGCCGTGACGGGCCCTAGGTCGAGGTCGGGATGTGCGGCGATCAGGCGGAGCAGCTCGCCGCCGGCGTAGCCGCTGGCCCCAGCGACCGCCACCCGGACACCCATGGGTCCTCCCGGGCTCTCTGGCCAGGCGCGCGGTCCACGAGAACTCGATCGCGACCGGTTCATCGCGACGGGGGTTGGCGCACCTGGCGGGGCATCCAGAGGCGCGGGAATTCCGGCCCCTCTCGCAAAAGTATGCATGACCGTGACTAGTTATGCAAGCAAGGGCGCGGCGGCGCAGGGCCGCGATGAGAGGCCGCGCGACACGGGGAGCCGGCCTCGTAAGCCGTCCCCGATACCGGCATGATGAGGGGCGCGAAAGGAGACCCCCATGCGCCATCCTCCCTTGCGGCCCGCTGGCGCGGCTTTCCCGGCCGTGCTGGCCCTGGCCGTGCTCGCTGGGTGCGCGCTGACGGGGTGCAGCGCCGGCAGCGCGGCGAAGCCCGCGGCCGCGACTTCCGCCGCGCAGTCGCCCGTGCCCGCCGCCACCGGCCAGAAGTGCGGCACGGGGAAGACGGCCGCGGGCGTCCCCATCCTGGTGGAGATCGGGCGGGGCCCGGTGGGGTGCGCGGCGGCCATGAAGATCCAGCGGGCCTACGGGGCCGCACTCGCCTCGGGCCACGCCCCGGGGAACGGCGGAGGCGGCCCGGTGTCCGTCAAGGGCTGGGTGTGCGTGGGGTTCGATACGCCCGAGATTCTCCGCACCGGCGACGCGTCCAAGTGCTCGAAGGGACCGTCCGAGATCCTCGCCGTGCTGGCCATGCCCGCAGGCTCACCGTCACCGTCACCGTCACCTCACCGTCGCCGTCAGCCTGAGCCCCTCAGGCCCATTCCTCCGGCCCGGCCTGGGCTGGCTGGGCTGGTAAGCGGTGCCGGTCCCGCGGGCTGGCCTCTACTCCGACGGTTGCGGTGTCGGTCACCATGACGACGTGGTTACGGCCCGCGTTCTTGGCCTGGTACAGCGCCCGGTCCGCGCCCGCGAGCAGGTCGGTGAGCTGGCTGCCCGTGGTCCTCTCCCAGGTGCTGCCGAGCGCCGCCACGCCCATGGACACCGTAACTCCGACCGGGCCGGCCTCCTGGTTCGTCACCGATGCTGACCCGCATCTGCGCGATGTGCAGGCGCACACGCTCGGCAATCTGGCGGGCGTCGGCCGCGCTGGTTTGCGGGAGGAGCACCGCGAACTCCTCGCCCCCGAACCGGCCGACGAGGTCATAGTCGCGCAGGAAGATCCGGAAGGCGTGCGCGATGGCCCGGAGGGCTTTGTCTCCGGCGAGATGCCCGTACAGGTCATTGACCATCTTGAAGTGATCGACGTCGACCAGGACGAGCGCCAGCGGGGTACGGGTACGGACAGCCCGGGCGACCTCGGAAGCGGCTTCACGTTCCCAGGTCCCGGCGTTGAGCAGCCCCGTCTTGGAGTCGATGCGAGCCGCGTTCAGCAGCTGGGCATGCCTCACCGACCGCTGGAGCAGGGTGACGAACGGCAAGGCAAAGACGATCGTGATGAGGCTGACGGCCGCGCCGAGCGTGACCAGGACGGCGACGGAGAGCTCGACCACGTCGTTGCGCACGCGTTCCCGGTCGAAGATCAGGTTCCGGAGGCGCTGGCACGGATCGGCCGCCCGGATCACCGGCAGGACCAGGACCAGGTTGGCTGCCCACTGAAGCACCCCGGCCGCCGCCACGGCCAGCAGCCATCCGGCTATCTGGAGCTGGGAAAACCGTAGGGGGGCGGTCAGCCCTCCGGGCCCGGTGGCGAGGTGGCCGATCGCCTGGAACCCCACCGAAGCCAGCCCGTAGGACAGGCCGAGGGCCGAGGCGGTGAACACCCGCCGGTGTGCAGGCACCCGGCGGATCCGGTACTGGGTGAGGCCGATCCGGATAAGGGGCGCCAGCAGGGCGAAGACCGGAGGCAGCAGGATAGCGATCGGGAGTTCCCAGACCGCGTAGACGTCCTTCGTGACCCCGGCGTTCTCCCCGGCCCGCTTGGTGAGCTCGACCGTGGTGGCGATGCACAGCAAGAGTGCCGCGAACAAGGCCAGGTCCCGGGCGCTGATGTCCGCAGCCCAGGAAGCCAGCCCGAGAGCGGCCGCGTAGATCACGGTGATCGCGGTGATGAAGGCCGCAAGCCCGCGGGGCAGTTCCCACAGAGGCCAGGCCCGGAAGGCGCGCGGGACGACGTGCATTCGTTTGCGCACGCCGACTGGCATTCAGTCCTCCTCTGTGCGCACAGCACTCAAACGGCGGGGCGGGGGTACGGCGGGGCAGGGGTAGAGCGCTGTCCCGCATTGTCACAGAGCCGGTGTGCCCGCTGTCAACCCCTCATTACGCACCGATACCACCTTCGCCCACATCATGGCCTTTTATGACGGAAAGTTACCAGTTGACGCTCCGCCTGAGGATGTCCAGCGCCTGCCGATCTGCGTGCCGGCCGTTCCCTAACGTGAGACCGTAATGCGCGTTATGTGCCTGTGCATCGATCTGACGTTAGAGTTCCGACCCACCCCTGGTCACCAGGGGTACAAGCGTCCGGGAGGAGACACGCGATGACCGCCACCACCGGCTGGGCCTGAATGACCCCGCGACCGCATCCACTCTCCGCACCCAGGAAGGAGCACCCGCGATGACCGCGACCACCGGCTGGGCCTGAACGGCCCGCGATCACATCCACTCTCCGCACCCAGGAAGGAGCACCCGCGATGACCGCGACCACCGGCTGGGCCTGAACGGCCCGCGATCACATCCACCCACCACGCCCAGGAAGGAGCACCCGCGATGACCGCCACCACCGGCTGGGCCTGAACGGCCCGCGATCACATCCACCCACCACGCCCAGGAAGGAGCACCCGCGATGACCGCCACCACCGGCTGGGCCTGAACGGCCCCCAGACACGAGTTACTGGGTCAGCTCAACTTGATCGCGCAGGGAAGTTGAGATACGCCCCAGTCCGCTCGGGCGCGACAGGGACGACGCGGCTACGGCGGCACCCACCGGGCCGCTGACGGTGCCAGCCAGGCCGGGCACCCCGCTGCCCGGCCGAGACCATGGCCGCACCGTGCCCGAGAGCGACCTCACTTCTTCCCGGCGACCCTGCACGCCTGACCGGCGGGGGTGCCGGGACAGCACCTGGCTCATTCGTTTCATTGTTTAGCGCAACACAATCGGACAATGACGTGCTGCTGGCCGTGCCGCAGTCATGAGGAGCAGAGCGGTCAGCCGGAATCTTCACGCTTACGGCCGAGCGAAATCTCTCCGCGCTAGCGGCGGCCCGGGTTCCCGGGCCTTGAACACCCGCCGGCCCGCTGGCCATGCACCCGCGAGTAGCGGCAGGACGCCCAATTGGGCGCCTAGCGCAGAATTGTCACGGGACGAATCAGTGAGATTGCCGCTCGCGGCTGGGCAGTGCCCCCACGGTTTCCGTGTCGGTGAACATCCATACGTGGTTCCGGCCCGCGTTCTTGGCCTGGTACAGAGCCCGGTCGGCGCCCGCGAGCAGGTCAGTCAGCTGGCTGCCCGTGGTCCGTTCCCAGGTGGTACCCAGCGCCGCAACCCCGATAGACACAGTAACCTGAAGTGTCTCGGCCCCCGGTTCGTCACTGATGCTAATCGGCGTCTCCGCGATGTGAACGCGCACACGCTCGGCAATCTGGCGTGCATCGGCCGCACTAGTCTGCGGCAGCAGTAGCGCGAACTCTTCGCCGCCGAACCGGCCGGCCAGGTCGTAGTCACGCAAGAAGATCTTGAAAGTGCGCGCAATCGCACGAAGGGCTTTATCTCCGACTAGGTGGCCATGAAGGTCATTGACCAGTTTAAAGCGATCGACATCGATCAGGACCAGAGCCAGCGGGGTACGGGTACGGACAGCGCGGGCTACCTCGGACGCGGCTTCACGTTCCCAGGTACCCGCGTTGAGCAAGCCCGTCTTCGAATCGATCCGGGACGCGGCGAGCAGCTGGGCGTGCCGGACGGAACGCTGCAGCAGTGTGACGAACGGAAGCGCGAAAATGATGGTGAAGGTGCTGACGGCCACCCCCAGCGTAACCAGCACCGCCACGCACAGCTCGGCGATGTCGTTATGCAGGTTTTCCCTGGCGAGGACGAGGTCGCGTATCCGCGCCGTGGGGTCGGATCCCTTGACGGCGGCCAGCAGCAGCGTGGTGTTGGTCACCCAGGTAGCGACCGCGGCGAGTGCGACGGCGAGCATCCAGACGGACGGATGGGGGAAGGGAGTGCTGTGGGAGTCAAGCCCCGTCCCGGTAAGCGCGTGGAACACGAGCGACGCCGCGCCGTTGCCCAGACCCACGATGGCGATGCTGAAGATCCGCTTGTGCAACGGGGTCTTGCGGACGCGCAGCTGGATGAGACCGAATCGGAAGATCGGCATGCAGAGCGCGTAGACGGGCGGAAGCAGGATCGCCACGGGGAGTTCCCACACGCCCAGCACGTCGCGGATCAGCCCGGCGTTCTCCCCGGCGCGCTTGGTCATCTCCACCGTGGCCGCCGAGCAGACGATGAGGCCGCCCAGGACCACGAAATCACGGCCGTCCGCGCTGGTCACCCCGGGAAGGGCGGCGGCGATGGCGGCGGCGTAGACGGCGATCACGCCGACGATGAAGGCGACCAGCCATCGCGGGAGTTCCCAGACCGGCCAGGCCCGCACGGCAGCCAGCTGCGACTGCACACGATTGCAGCTGCGGTCCGGCACCCAAACCTCCTTCGGCCACCCGCGATCCACTGGATCCTAACCGTCGCGGGCGGTGAGAGCGTTGCCCCGTATTGTCACAGGGCAGACGCGTCTCCTGTCAAGCCCCCATTACTGCGTGATACCACGTTCCGGGGGTATCTCCGCAATTTGTGACCCAAGGTTACCCGTTGTGGTCAAGTCCTTGACCTACGGGGCCGGCTTCGCCTCCGGGAATCGGGCCCCTCGGGGCATCTAGCCCATACGGTCGAACTACCTGCTAAATGATGCTAAGTCCGGCGCTGTATTCAGCCTGCGGCCGCGTCAAATGTCACCCAGGACCACCTCGCCACCTCATCGGTACCACCGGAGCAGGAAGGAGCGGCACATGCGCAGCGGCAGCTGGGGCTGAAGCCCCTCACTAACCCGGCACGTGAACTGACCAGCACAGGAAGGAGTCGCACTCATGCGCAGTGGCAGTTGGGGCTGAGGCCCCCATCACGTCCACCCGCCATCCAGGCAGAGGAAGGAGACGGCAGACATGCGCAGTGGCAGCTGGGCTGAGGCCCGACCGACCTACCCGCGCCCGCACAGGAGAGGAGCAGCACTCATGCGCAGTGGCAGCTGGGGCTAAGACCCCTACCGACCCGACCGCACCCGCATCCGCACCCGAGAGGAGCAGCACTCATGCGCAGTGGCAGCTGGGGCTAGCAGAGCCCGCAGGAACGTCCACCCATCCACCCACCGGAAGGAGACGCCGATATGCGCAGCGGCAGCTGGGGCTGAACCCCCGCCTGATCACACCCCCGCCAACCCCCACCGGAAGGACATGCAGATATGCGCAGCGGCAGCTGGGGCTGACCTCAGCCACTGACGAGTTACAGGCCTGGCGTCAGCTCAGCTTGAACGCGCAGGGAAGCTGAGCCAGCGCCCAGGTCATTCCGCGCGGGATCGCGACAGCGCGACCGCCGCGGCAACAACCAGGCCGATAGCCCCGCCGACGGCGATCACCAGGCTGGGCGCGAACCGCTCCGCGGCCGCCCCCGCCAGCACCATGGCCGCTCCTTGTCCCAGGCTCATCCCGGCCTGGGCGATGCCGAAGGCCTGGCCCCGGTGCGCCGCGGGCGCAGCCCGGACAAACGCCGCGTTCGCCGCGAGCTGGTAACAGTCGAAGATCCCGCTGACCACCAGGATGGCCAGTGCGGCCGGCAGCGGGGGACGGAAAGCGAACAGCACCAGGACGGCCGGCGCCAGCGCCGCGACCGGGCCCATCCACCGGAGCCGGCGCTCCGGGCTGACCAGGCGGCTGAACCCCACCGCCCCGAGGGACGCACCCAGCGCCCCGGCGGCCAGGATTAGCCCTGCCGCGACATCGCCGCCCCCCAGGGACTGGGACAACGGGGCCACGACACCCTCGGGCACGTTGTAGAACGCGACCAGCCAGCCGAGCAGCATGGGCGTGCGCAGCGCCGGGTTGCCGAACACCAGCCGGATCCCCGCGGTCAGGTCCGGCCAGGACAAGGCGCGGAGGTGCGGCGTGCCCCGGGCCGCGGGCCGGGCACGCACCAGGACCCTGGTGATCAGCGCCGAGACGAGGAAGGTGGCCGCGTCGGCCAGCAGCGAGGTCCGGACCCCGAACAGCGCCACGATCGCACCGCCGGCGGCGAACCCGATGACCTGGGCGAACTGGAGCGTCGTGATCGTGACGGCGGTCCCCAGCACGTAGAGGTCCCCGGCGAGGATGTCCGGGTATAGCGCGGCCCGCGCCGAGGTGAACGGCGCGCCCACCATGGTCACCACGCCGAAGAGGCAGACCATGAGGATCAGCGGCATCCCCGGAATGGCCATGATCGCGACGAGCACCGCGCGGCTGAGGTCGCAGGCGATCATCACCTGCCTTCGGGGCACCCGGTCGGCCAGCCCGGACAGGGCCAGACCGCCGACGAAAGCCGGCACGATGCTGAGCGCGAAGGTGATCGCGGCCAGCAGCGCCGAGTGGGTGCGCTGGAAGACCAGCAGGGTGATGGCCACCCTGGCCAGCTGGTCTCCGGCGACGGACAGCACCTGCGCGGTCCAGAGCGCCCTGAACTCAGGGATCCTGAAGACCTGGGCGAAGGTCGAGGGGGTCTCTAGCGCAGTATCCCTCTCGGACGGGTTCTGTCCGTCGTACCGGATCCCTGGTTTCCCGCTAGCGATCTGCTCCTCCTCTAAGGCCAGCCCCCCTGCCGCTGCGCTGCGGCCGTCAATCACTGGGTGCAGGCCACCACCGGCATCTGATCACGATGAGTGATCGCCTGCAAACCTCTAGTAGGAACGTTACAGACATACGAATCCGCATCGCCGTTCATGACGGAAAAAGGGCACGCCGGACGGCCGCGTCGGCGGGCCCGCCCGGCGATGTGGCAGAGGAACGCTCAGGGGCCGCCGGCCCCGCTCAGGACGCCCCGCGAAGCACGGCGCCGACCCGGCGGGCGGCTTCCTCGACGGCAGCGTCCCGGGCCGCGGTGGCCTCTTCCGCCGTCAGTGTCCGGTCCGGCGCCCGGAAGCGCAGGGTGTAGGCCAGGGATTTGCGCCCCGGGCCGGCCTGCTCGCCGGTGTAGACGTCGAACAGCCGGACCTCCTCGAGCAGCCCCTGGTAGTCGCTGCCGCGGACGCCCTCGACCAGCGCGGATTCCACCTCGGCGGCGGGCACGCGCTCCGGAACCAGCAGCGCGACATCCTGGGTGGCCACGGGATACGGCGAGATCACCGGGGCCTCGACAGGGCCGAGCGCCGCCGCGGCGGTCTCGATCACCGACAGGTCAAGTTCCATCGCGGAGGTCCTGGGCGGCAGCCCGAACGCGGCGATGACCCGCGGGTGGAGTTCACCCGCGTACCCGGCCAGCCAGTCCTGGCCCTCCTCGGCCTGCACGAATACCGCGGCACAGCGGCCCGGATGCCAGGGCGCCGCCTGGTCGGCCCGGATCTGGAAGGGGACCCGGCTGTCCCGCAGGACCTGGCGGGCGGCCTCGACAGCATCCTGCCAGGCTGCCGGGCGCCCTTTACCCCACCAGCCGTCCAGTTCACGCTCGCCGGTGACCACGGCCGCGATGTGCAGTGGCTGCTCGGGCAGCGCCGCTTCCAGGGTGGCCACTTCCTGCACCGAGGGCCCTCGGTCTACCCGCGGGATGGGAGCGATGCGCGGGCCGTTGCGGTGCTGCAGGAACACGCGCCCGGCCTCGAACATCCCCACATCGCTGACACCGCGGCCGATGTTGCGGACCAGGACCCGCAGCAGGCCCGGCAGCACCATGGTGCGCATCAGCGGCTCGTCGTCGTTGAGCGGGTTGGCGATCACCGGCGCGCGGCGGCGGGGGTCGTCCGCGGGCAGCAGCAGCCGGTCGAAGTCGGCGGCCGAGCTGAAGGGCATGCTGAGCACTTCGACGTAGCCGGACCAGGCCAGGGAGCGGCCGGTGGTGCGGCGGAGCCGCTGCCGCTCGGTGAGCCCACGGCCGGCCGCTGCCCGTGGCGTGCGCACCGGGACATTCTCGTAGCCTTCCAGCCGGATGACCTCTTCGGCCAGGTCCCACTGGTATCGCAGGTCCGGCCGCCAGGACGGGGGCTGCACGGCCAGCATCTGCTTGCTGCGGTCGTGCTTGCCGTGGTCAGGACGCTGGTAGCGGTTCGCGCCAGTGCCGGTGACCCCGCGGACCGGGGCCGTCCCGCCGACCGCGTCGGAGTCCTGTGGCCGGCTGGCCGGCTCGGACACGCCACAGCCCACGTCGTGGAGCCGCCGCAGGACCGCATCGCGGCCGTACACGGTGCCTGCCACCTTGTCCGGGTAGTCCACGGCCATAGTGATCGTTACCTGTGGGACGTCCACCTGCGCGTGAGTGCAGCCGGGCACGGCGGTCCCGCCGCCCAGCTCGGCCAGCAGCGCCACCGCCCTGGCCGTCACCGGCAGCGGCAGCTCACGGTCCACGCCCCGCTCGAACCGGTAGGACGCCTCGCTGAACAGCCTGTGCCGGCGGCTTTCCCGGGCGATCGCCCGCGCGTCGAAATGCGCCGCCTCGATCACCAGGTTGGTGGAGACGTCGGAGATCTCGGTGGCCAGGCCGCCCATGGTGCCCGCCATCGAGATGGCCCCTGAGGAGTCCGCGATCACGACGTCATCCGCGTCGAGGTCGCGCAGCACGTGGTCGAGAGTTTCCAGCTTCTCGCCTGGCTGGGCCCGGCGGACCACGATGGGCCCGCTGAGCCGGTCGGCGTCGAACGCGTGTAGCGGCTGGCCCAGCTCGAGCATCAGGTAGTTGGTGACGTCCACGGCCAGGGACACGGTGCGCAAGCCGGATCGGGCCAGCCGGACCCGCATCTGCAGCGGCGTGGGCGCGGCCGGGTTGAAGCCGCGCACCTCGCGGAGCACGAAGCGGTCGGCCGCGGTGGGATCCTCGATGCTGGCCGGGTGCACCTGGCCGGAGACGGCGGCGACATCGGCGGGCAGGCCGGCGTAGGCCGGATCGGTGAACCGGACCCCGTAGGACGTGGCCAGCTCCCGGGACAGGCCGCGGACCGAGAGCGCGTAGCCCCGGTCGGGCGTGACCGCGATGTCGAGCACGTGGTCGGCGAGCCCGGCGTACTGGACGAAGTCCGCGCCCAGCGGGGCGTCCGGCGGCAGCACCAGGATGCCGGAGTGATCGTCACCGAGGCCGAGCTCGGCCGCCGAGCAGATCATCCCCTCCGACATGTGCCCGTACGTCTTCCGGGCGCCGATCTCGAACCCGCCGGGCAGCCGGGCTCCCGGCCGGGCCAGCGGGACCCGGTCCCCGGCCGAGAAGTTGACCGCCCCGCAGACGACTCCGCGCGGCTCGCCGCTGCCGTCGTCGACCTGGCAGTACCTGACCGGCTTCTTGAACCCGGTGAGCTCCTCGATCGCGGTGACCTCCGCGACCACGACGCCCTCAATGTCGTGCCCGGCCTGCTCGACCGACTCGACTTCCAGTCCCGCCGCGGTGAGGCGGCGGGCCGTCTCACCCGGATCGGTGTCCTGATCCAGGCCGGCCGCCTCGAGCAGCCAGTTCAGTGAGACCCGCATCAGGCCTCCACCCCGAAGGCCCGGCTGAACCGGACGTCACCCTCGAGGGTGTCCCTGATGTTGGTCACCCCGTGCCGGACCATCAGGGCCCGCTCGATGCCGAGTCCGAACGCGAAGCCGCTGTAACGCTCCGGGTCGATGCCGCAGGCGATTAGCACCCGCGGGTTGACCATGCCGCAGCCGGCCAGCTCGATCCAGCCCTGGGACCGGCACACCCGGCAGGGCTCGCCGCCGGGCCTGGCCGAGGCGCCCCGGCAGACGTGGCATTCCATGGAGACGTCCGCGGACGGCTCGGTGAACGGGAAGTAGTCTGGCCGCAGCCTGGTGCGCAGCCCTTCCCCGAACATGGCGTCCACGAACGCCCGGATCGCGCCGCGCAGGTCGGCCATGGTCAGGCCCTCGTCCACGGCCAGGCACTCGATCTGGTGGAACACCGGACTGTGCGTGGCGTCGAGCGCGTCACTGCGGTAGCAGCGGCCCGGGCTGACCACATACAACGGGAGCGGCCGGGTGAGCATCGCCCGGATCTGCACCGGTGAGGTATGCGTGCGGAGCACCATGCCCGAGTGCTCGCTGCCGTCCGGCCCGGCCACGAACAGGGTGTCCTGCATGTCCCGGGCCGGATGATCGGGCGGGAAATTGAGCGCGTCGAAGTTGTACCACTCGTCCTCGATCTCAGGGCCTTCGGCGATCTCGTAGCCCATGGACACGAAGACGTCGGACAGCCGCTCGCTGACCGTGGTTACTGGGTGCCTGGCCCCCTGGGGGTAGTGGTCCCAGGGCAGCGTGACGTCGACGGCCTCGTCGATGAGGACCCGCTGGTCGCGCTCCTCCTCCAGGGCCCGCTGGCGGGCGGCGAGCGCCTCGTTGACCTCCCGCATCGTGGTCCCGATCCGCTTGCCAGCCTCGGCGCGCGCCCCTGGGGGAGGGCGCCGATCTCGGCGTTGGCCAGGCGGAGCGGGGAGCGGTCGCCGACGTGCGCCAGCCGGGCGGCCTTGAGCTCGTCGAGCGTCCCCGCTGCGGCGAGGGCGGCCAGCGCCTCGTCCCGCATCCGGGATACCTCCCCGGGGGACAGGCTCGCCACCTCCACGGGGTCGTACTGCTTATTCGGTGCGGACATCGTCCTGCTTCCTGCGTCCGGATAGGAAAAGAAGAAAGTCTGCGGGGCTACGGCCCATCGTGATGGGAGGGGCTGGAGCGCGGTGCTGCCGCCCGGAGTCCGCAGCTTGCGGGCCCACCGGGGCGAGTCGCGGAGCGACGGCCGCGGGCCGCCCGGGCCCGCCTCCGGGGTCAGGCCCCGGGCCGCGGCACTCCGCCCCCCGCCTACCCGAAGTCGGGCAGCCCGGCGGGCATGGTAAATCGGAATTCGGCGCCCCCACCGGGCGCACGCTGCACGGTGATCGTCCCCCCATGCGCTTCGACCAGGCCCTTCACGATGTACAGGCCGAGACCGGCGCCGCCGCGGCGCTTGGCGCGCCAGAACTGCCGGAAGATCCGCGGCACCAGCTCAGGCGGCACCCCGTCGCCCTCGTCGCGGACCGAAACCGCGACCACGGGTGCACCAGCAGGACCATGAGCCGCAACAGAACCATTGACCGCACCGGTCCCGCCCGGGCGGGTCATCGCCCGGGCAGCTAGGTCGTCCACCGGCTGTATCACAATCGTCACGGTACCAGCCCCGTGCCGGACCGCGTTCTCCACCAGGTTGCCGAGGATCTGGTCAATCTTGTCTGCGTCCAGCCAGGTCTCCGGCAGCTCCCCCGGGACCTCGATCCGGAAGCGGTCCGGCTGGTCACCGGAGGCCACCCGGCCCGCGACGATCTTCTCCGCGCGCTGGGGGATGTCCACCAGCTGGCGGTGCACCTCGATCCGGCCGGCCTCGATCCGGGACACGTCCAGCAGCTCGGTGATGAGCCGGGTCACCCGGTCAGCGTCGGCATTGACGGTCTCGAGCATCACCCGCTTCTGGTCGTCGGTGAACCGGGTCCACTTGGCCAGCAGCGTGGCGGTGAACCCCTTCACGCTGGTCAGCGGGGACCGCAATTCGTGAGCGACGGTGGAGACCAGGTCAGCGCGGCTGCGCTCCAGGCGCATCCGCTGCTGGGTGCCGCGCAGGCTGATCGCGATGCGCTGGACGTCACCCGGCCTGACCGGCCCGGGCCAGTCCCGCCCGGAGGCCGGGCTGCAACGGGGGATCCGCACGTAACCCATAGTGACCAGGAATTCGGAACCGTCCGGCAGGTACAGCGGCAGTTCCGGATGACGGGTACGGGTGGACAGCCCCCGGTACGGGTCCGCGCAGGCCCACCAGCTGCGGCCCTCCGCGTCGCGCAGCGGGAGTACCTGACGGACATCCCGGCCCAGCGCGTTGAGCGGCCCGATACCCGTCAGACGGCTGGCCGCATGGTTGAACACGACGATCCGGCCTAGGTGGTCAGCCACCACGAGGCCATCAGGCAGCTCGTCGGCGCAGACCAGGCCACCCGAGGCCACGACCTGGCCAGCGGGCACGCTCGCCAGGGCGGCCGCCGCCGGGTCGGGGCTGGACCTGTCCACTAGACCGCCGCCTCCGTCCGGCTCCTGGGCTGAAGTTCCGCTGAATGACGCAACGTGATCAGACTCTAGCGCCTGCGCCGCGGGAAACGGCAGCCCCCCAGGCCGGCCGTTCGGGGGACGTCACAGCTCGGTCAGGTTTGCGGCCGGGCCGCCGGAACGCGCCGCGGGAACCTGCGCGCGAGCCGAGGCGTAGAGGCAGACAGCCGCTGCGGCGGCGAGGTTCAGGCTCTCGGCCCGGCCGTAGATGGGCACGGCGACCGCCTCGTCGGCCAGCTCCAGGACGTCGCGGGGCAGACCCCAGGCCTCGTTACCGAGCAGCCAGGCGGTGGGCCGGCCGAGCTGCCCGGCCGGCTGCAGGTCGTCGAGGGTGGTGGTGGCGCCCCCGTCGGCGGCCAGGACCTGCAGGCCGCGGTCACGCAGCACACGCACCGCATCGTCCACCGGGACACCCGTCACCACCGGAAGGTGGAACAGGCTTCCCGCGGATGCGCGGACGCACTTGCTGTTGTACGGATCGACCGAGGACCCGGCGAAGACGACCCCGCCCGCGCCCGCCGCGTCGGCGGTGCGCAGGACGGTGCCCGCGTTGCCCGGGTCGCGCACGCTGGCCAGGACAACCACCAGGCGGGAGCCTGCCGGGACCGTGGCCAGCGGGACATCAATGAACCGGCAGACCGCCAGCACTCCCTGCGGGGTGATGGTCTGGGCCAGCTCGGTCATCACCTCGCCGCTCACCAGGTGCACATCCGTGCCCTGCCCGGCGGCGAGCTCAATGAGTTCGGTGTGGCGGGGCTGCGCGGCGGCCGTGACGAACAGTTGCGTCACGACGCCCCCGGCGGCCAGCGCCTCGCCCACCGCCTGCGGTCCCTCCGCCAGGAACGACCTGGCCCGCTGCCGGAAGGCCCGCTTGGCGAGCTGGCGGGCCGACTTGACCCGCGGAGAGCGGATGCTGGTGAGCTCGGCACCGGCCGGCAGCATCAGGCCGCCCTGACCCAGGTGGCCCTGACCCAGGCGGTCCTGACGCCGGCCGGCAAAACACGGGTCACGGGGGCGTCAGGCCGCCGCGGTGTCAGCGTCCGGGCCTGCCTCGGCCAGCGCGGCCTTGGCTACCTCGACCACTGCGGAGAATGCCGCCGGGTCGCTGACCGCGAGCTCAGCGAGCATGCGGCGGTCCACTTCGACCTCAGCGAGCCGGAGCCCCTGGATGAAGCGGTTGTAGGTAATGCCGTCCGCCCGGGCGGCGGCGTTGATGCGCTGGATCCACAGCCGGCGGAAATTGCCCTTCCGGTCCTTACGGTCCCGGTAGGCGTACGTCATCGAGTGGAGGACCTGCTCCTTGGCCTTGCGGTACAGCCGTGACCGCTGGCCACGGTAGCCGCTCGCCCGCTCAAGGACGACCCTGCGCTTCTTGTGGGCGTTGACTGCCCGCTTCACGCGTGCCATTTCATATCTCCCTGGAGGCGGGCCGGGCTACTTTCCCAGCAACTTCTTGATCTTCTTAGTGTCTGATGGCGCGAGGACCTGGTCCCCGCTCAGCCGCCGGGTTCGCCGGCTCGACTTGTGCTCGAGCAGGTGGTTCTTGTTGGCGCGGCGGCGCATCACCTTGCCGCCGGCGGTGATCCTGAACCGGCGCGCGGCACCACTGTGGGTCTTCATCTTCGGCATGCTGGCCGTCGTCTCCATCGTCATGTGCCTGAAGGCACGCTTGTCATCCGCGGCCGGGCACGCCGGCATACGGCCGTGCCCGTGCCGCTCAACCCTAAGCGAGCTCCGCAGGGCCCTGGATCAGGCTCCTGCCTGCTCCGAGCCGCCGCCGTCGCCAGCCGGGCGAGCCTGGGAGGCTGGGGCGGCCGCTGGCCGCCGCTGCCGCGCCACCGGACGTGCGGCGATCGCCTCGGCCTCTTCCTCGGCTTCCCGCGACGAGCGCTCCGCCTTGGACTCGCTCTTCTTGCGGTGCGGCCCGATCACCATGATCATGTTGCGGCCGTCCTGCTTGGGCTGGGCTTCTACGAAGCCGAGCTCCTCCACATCACCGGCCAGGCGCTGCAGCAGCCGGAACCCGAGCTCGGGCCGGGACTGCTCACGCCCCCTGAACATGATTGTGACCTTGACCTTGTCACCCTGCTTGAGGAACCGCTCAACGTGACCTTTCTTGGTCCCGTAGTCGTGCGGGTCGATCTTCGGCCGGAGCTTGATCTCCTTGATGACCGTCTGCGCCTGGTTCTTGCGCGATTCCCTGGCCTTGAGCGCGGACTCGTACTTGAACTTGCCGTAGTCCATCAGCTTGCAGACAGGCGGACGCGCCGTGGGCGCGACCTCCACCAAGTCGAGGTCTGCTTCCTGGGCCAGCCGGAGCGCATCGTTCAGGGCAACGATCCCGACCTGCTCGCCGTTAGGGCCGACGAGCCGCACTTCGGGCACGCGGATCCGATCGTTGATACGGGGTTCGGCGCTAATGTGACCTCCATGGGTCTAGTCCACCGCCAGGACCCAGTGCCCGGGCGGGTGCGCTGCGACCATTTCGCGGGACCTTCGGCTCGCGGCGGATCTGGCCGCCACATGAGAAAAGGGCCCCGCGCCTGTGCTCGCGGAGCCCACCAAGCCACATCACCCGGCGAAGACGTCATCATCGTCAGGTACGCAGCCGACCGGGACTGGCAGCGCTCCGGTTCCGTGTGGGGATCGGGGGCCGCTACCCCGGCCTGGCTGGCCAGCCCGGAAGCCGGCAGCCATACCCGCCAGCCAGGGGCCGGCCAGGTGGGAGGTGGTCCTCCGCTTACACGCCCGGCACACTGGTGCCAGGCTGGTCGTCTGGTAAGAGTAACAGCAATTCAGGCCCGCTGGGTATTCCAGGCCGCGCGGAGCGTAAGCGCATTTCCCGGGCGCCGCAGGGGTTCCCGCACGCCCGGCCGGCCGCAACGCCGCTCTGGCAGCCCGGCCCCGCGGCAGCCCGGCCCCGGGCACCCCGCTAACCCGCCGTGCCGCTGGTCGGTGTCGAGGTGGACGAGCCGGTCGGCGTCGGGGTGGGAGTCGGGGTGGGCGTCGGGGACGGTGTCGGGGTGGGCGTCGGGGACGGAGTCGGCGTCGGGGTGGGCGTCGGGGACGGGTGCCGGCTCGGGCTCGGCGAGCGGCCCGGGCTGTGGGCCGGCTTCGGTGACGGTGACCTCACCGCCGTCCCGGATTTCCCGGTCCTCCCCACGCTCGGCGTGGCGGCCCGGCTCACGCTTCTCACGCCCCGCGGGGTGTGAGAAGCGTGCCTGCCGCCGGATCGCGCCTGGGGGGATGCGGGCGGGCTGGGGGACGGGGCCGCCGTGACGGAGGGGACGGCGGGGGCGAGCGCGGAGGTGACGGGGGGCGGCGCGTGATGCATGGTGGTCGCGGCGAGCATCGCCCCGCCGCCGAACATCGCGAACACGGCGACGAGCACCCCGGCGGCCGGCACGAACGCGGCCGGCCCGCGCACCGCGGCCAGCGCGTCCAGCGGCACCGGGAACCCGGACCGGGCGAACGGGTCCGCCCGCTCGGCGACCTCCGCCCGTTCCTGGACCGTGTCCGGCGAGTCGTCCGCCAGCATGCCGAGGACCTGGGACCGGAGGCTGGCCGGCAGGACCGGCACGGGCAGCAGGCTCAGCAGCGCGGTCGGGCTGAGTTCGTGGCGCCAGCGCTGGCCGCACTGGTCGCACCCGGCGATGTGCTGCCGCACCTGACGGCGCAGCGCCGGGCTCAGGTCGGTGCCGGTGCCGCCCAGGATCGCAGCCAGCCCGGGACAGGACCGCACGCTGCTTCGGGTCACCATGAGCGCGCCGAGCGCGGTCTCGAACCGGCCCCGGGCCCGCGTGGTCAGCGCGTGCACCTGGTTACGCGGCACCCCCAGCGCGTCCGCCAGGTCCGCGCCGTAGAACTCGTGCCGCAGGCTCAGCTCGACGATCTCCCGGTCCCCCGGGTCGAGCCCGCCCAGCGCCGACCAGACCAGCTCGCGCAGCTCCGCCTGCTCCAGGCTCATGCCGAAATCGGCAGTGTCCTCGCCAGTGCCCAGCGGAGGGCGGACCCCGGCTGACGCCGGATCGTAACGGCGCCGGCGACGGCACTCGTTCCGGGCCACCGAGTACACCCAGGGCCGCAGCCGGCTCGGGTCACGCAGCCCGGATAGCCGCGCCGCGCCGACCACGAACGTGTCCCGGACGGCACCCGCGACGTTGGACGGATCGCTCAGCAGCGACCAGCAGTAGCCGTACAGGGCGGCCGCGTACTGGTCGTAGGCGGCGGCCAGGGCCGCGGGGTCATCCGCGACGATCCCGGCAACTACGGCCCCGTCGCGCATGTGATCACGGTAGGGGTCGCTCTGCGCCAAGTCCACCGGAATCGGCGGCCTGGGCGGCTACGGGCGCGAACGCTCTTCCATCAGGCCCGCGCCCTGACCGGCGCGGGCCTCGAGCCGCTCCGCGCCTACGGGCGCCGGGCCAAAGCGGCGAGCCCGGCGGCCCGCATCGCCTCGAGCGGTGCGGGCTTGCCTGTCATCAGCTCGAACTGCCGCGCGGCCTGGTGCAGCAGCAGCGCGAACCCGCCCGCCACCGCGGCCCCGGACCGCTCGGCGGCCACCGCCAGCCTGGTCGGCCACGGGTGGTACACCACGTCGAGAACGCAGAGCGGGCTCAGCACGCCGGCCTCGATCCGCTGAGAATACGTATCCGCGGTCCCGGCCGGGGTGGTGGCGATCAGCAAACCGGGAGCGGGCACGCCCGGGTCGTCAAAGGAGACGAGATGGACGCCCATGCCGAGCCGCTCCGCGGCGGCCCGCAGGGTGGCGGCCCGCCGTGGGTCGCGGACGGCCACTGTCGCGTCCGCGATACCGAGCCCGCGCACCGCGGCCAGCGCGGAGCAGGCCGTCGCGCCCGCGCCCAGGATGAGCGCCGCGGGTTCCCCGGCCCGGGCCAGCCCGGCGAGGGACCCGGGGCCGCCGCCTTCCTGGTCCGGCAGGCTCTCGGCGAGGGCGGCGATCATGCCCGGGACGTCGGTGTTGTGCCCGGAACGCCGGCCGGCATCGAAGATCACGGTGTTGGCCGCGCCGACCTCGGCTACGAGCGGTTCCGCCTCATCGAGCAGCGGCAGCACCGCCCGCTTGAGCGGCATGGTCAGCGACAGCCCGGCCCAGTCCGGCCCGCAGCCGCTGATCAGCCCGGGCAGGCGCGCCTCATCGCACTCGATCGCCTGGTAGGCCCACCCGGCCAGGCCGAGCGCCTCGTATCCCGCCTGGTGCAGGACCGGCGACAGTGAGTGACCGATGGGAGAGCCGAGGACCGCGGCTTTCATGATCCTGGCGTTCAGCCCGAGCCGGTGTGCGAGCCGGTGCCGGAGTTCCCGGAACTCCCGTACTTCGCGACCGCGTTATCGAAGGCCTGAGCCGTGGAGAAGAACAGCGTCTTCCCGGAAGTGGAGTTGATGGTCAGGAAGTACAGGAGATTACCGTGGGCCGGGCGCAGTGCGGCGTGGATGGCCAGGTTCCCCGGGTTGTCGATCGGCCCCGGTGGCAGGTTCGCGTGCAGGTAGGTGTTGTACGGGGACGCGAAGTTGACGCTGAACCCGGCCCGGTGCGCCAGCGACATCGCGTACAGGACGGTGGTGTCGAGCTGCAGCTTCATCGGCGGGTTCATGTTGAGCCGGTTGTAGATGACTTCGGCGATCTTGGGGTAGTCCTGCGGCAGCTTGCCCTCTGCCTCGATCAGGCTGGCCACCGTGATGATGCCGGCCTGCGACTCCTGGGCCCGGGCCGCCGCGGCGGGCAGGCCGATGTTCTCCGCGTTCGACTCGAACTGGTTGACCATCATCTTGAGGACTGCGGCCGGGGAGGACTTCGGCTGGACTTCGTACGTGGCCGGGAACAGGTAGCCCTCGGGCTTGCCGTTCGCGAAGGTGGGCAGGCCGAGATCGGCGGGATGCGCGATGGCCTGCTCGTAGCCCTTGAGGTTCCCGGTCTCGTGGCCCAGCAGCGCGATGACCTGGGCAACCCGGAAGCCCTCCGGGATAGTGATCTTGGTCTGCAAGCGTGAGGACGGCTTGAGCAGCAGGGCCAGGGCCAGCGACGCCTTCATGTGCAGATGCACCTGGTAATAGCCCGGCTCGAGGGCGCTGCCCTGCGGGCTGGCCTTGGCCGCATTCGAGAACGCCCGCGCGCTGGCCACGACGCCCTTGCCGGCCAGGGTGGCCCCGACCGCGCTGGCGCTCTGGCCCGACTGGATCTGCACCGTGACCTGGCCGGTACCCGCGCCGGAGAAGTCCGGCGGGTTGAAGTACTCGCGGTAGTAGTGGTACCCGACTCCCCCGACGACCGCGACGAACACGACGAAGGCCGCCAGCAGCACGAGCAGGATGGTCCGGACCCGCCTGCGCCCCTTGCGGGCCCGGCCGGCCGACCCCCCGCCGTCGCCGCCCCGGGCCCCGCCTGCCTGACCCTGACCCTGCCCTGGTCCAGGCCAGGCAGCAGCCCGCCCTCGGCGTCGTCCTCAGCCCAGGCGTGGGGCTCACCCTCACCCGGATACCAGCTCCCGGAGGAACCGAAATCCCGGGGATCCTGCCCCTGATCCGGGGCCATGTCCAGGTCACGCGGGTCGTCCACGTAGCCCTCATACCCCGGATTACCCCGCGGGGAATCCGGCGGCGTGCCGCGGCGGCGGCGGCCCCGGCCGCGCGGGCCGGGCTGCTCCGCCGGTTCCTCCCGGTCAGGCAGGTAGGCAGCGGGATTGTCCGGGTAGCCGGCCTCGTCTTCCGGGTAGCCGGCCCCGCTCCTCAGGTAGCCGGCCCCGCTCCCCGGGTAGCCGGTCAGGTCCTCCGGATATCCGCCGGAGACGGGCCCCGTATCGCCGGGCGGCGGGGCGTGGCGGGACTGACCCCGGCTCCGGTCCTGGTCACGTCCGGGCGGCCGGGTCCTGGGCGCGACCGCAGGCAGCGGGCCAGACGGCGGCTCGCCCCACAGGTAGTCCGAATCCGGCAGCGGCGGGAGCGGGCCGGAGGGATGCCCGGAGCCCGGCAGCGGGCCCGGGGGCAGCGGCGGCAGGTCCCCGGCCGCCAGGTCATCGAAGCGTCCCGGCGCCGCGCCGCGGGCGTCCCCGTCCGGGTCGCGGTGCTCCGCCCACTCCGGGGCGGCTCCCGGCGGGTCCGGCCAGCCGGCCGACCCAGCCGTTTCCGAATCCCAGGAGGCGCGCTCCCAGCTTGGGGACGGCCCGGATGAGGACTCCCACGACGGGGACTCCCACGACTGGGAGGCCCAGCGGTCGGGGGCCATGGGCTCGGGCCTGGGCTGGTCAGCCCACCCACCGCCCGGTGCCTCAAACCCCGGTGCCTCAAAATCCGGCCCCTCAAGGCCCCGTGCATCGCGGCCCCGCGGCTCCGGGCCCTGGGCGGCACGGCCCCGCGCTGGCCTTCCCCGGGCGTCCGGGCCCTGTGCGTCCGGGCCCCGGGTGTCCAGGCCCAGGGGGTCGGGGCCCCAGTCGAAGTCCTCCCCGCGGCGGCCGCGCGGGTCCGGCGGGTAGGACGCCGGGGGCAGGCTGGAGCCCGCTACCGGGAAGTCCCCGGTGTCGGCGGTCGCGATGGGATTGGGCCCCCAGGTGCTGCGGGCCTGACCGTACTCACCGGGGGCAAAGGGCTCGTCGGCGTCCGGCGGGTACTCTGCCGGCCCCCACTGGCCTGGCCCCCACTGGTCGTCCTGGTCCCCCTGGGTCCCCCGCCGCCCGTGCCTACTCACCCGTCCGTCCCGTGGCCAGGGGTGACGATCTCGCCGGGAGGCCGCCCGCCCATCCGCTCGCCGTCCAGGGCGCCTTGCAGCAGCAGGGCCGCAGCCGCCTGGTCCACGACCTGCCGCCGGGCGCGCGTGTCCTTGCCGCCCTGGCGCAGCGCGTCGTGGGCGAGGACCGTGGTGAACCGCTCGTCCACCAGCCGGACCGGGATCGGCACCAGGCGGCCGGCCAGGGCCTCCGCGAATGCCCGGGCCGCCGTGGCGGCGGCGCCCTCACGGCCGGACAAGCTGGTCGGCAGCCCCACGATCACCTCGACCGCGTCGTGCTCGAGCGCGAGCCCGACCAGGCGGTCCAGGTCACCGCGGCCGCGCGGGACGGTGGCCAGCGGAGTAGCCAGCAGGCCGTCAGGATCGCAGCGGGCCACGCCGATCCGGGCTGATCCAGGGTCAATGCCGAGCCGCACGCCAGTCCTCAAACGGGAGCTCCGCAGCCCTGCGGTCTCGTTCGCGCAACGGGTTGGCTGCAGCACGGTTTAACCGTACGCCACCGGATCATGTCATGTCTCTTACAACCGCACGAACCGCATCAAATGCCTCCGAGATGGCCTGGCCGGCCCGCTCACCCTGCGGCGCACCACCGCCCTGGGCGATGTCGTCGCGGCCTCCCCCACCCCCGCCCAGCGCCTGGGCGGCGCTGCGGACCAGCGCCCCGGCGGCCAGACCCAGCGTCCGGCCGGCCTCGTTGACCGCGACCACCACCGCGGGCCGGTCCGCTGGGACGCCCGCGATGACCACGGCGGCGGGCCGCTGCTGCGGGAGCCGGCCCCGGACATCCAGGGCGAGCTTGCGGAGGTCGTCCGCCGTGGTGCCGTCCGGGACCTGGTAGGTGACGAGCGCGGCCGGCCCCACGTCCTCGGCGCCCTCGGCCAGCCCGGCCGCGGCGCCCAGGATCTGGGCGCTGCGGACCCGTTCCAGGTCCCGCTCGGCGTCGCGGAGCCGGCTGACCAGTGCCGCGACCCGGTCCGGCAGATCTTCGCGGCGCGTCTTGAGCTGCTCGGTCAGCTGGCTGACCAGCACGCTCTCCCGGGCGAGGTAGCGGAAGGCATCGGTGCCGACCAGGGCCTCGACCCGGCGCACGCCGGAGCCGATGGACGACTCACCGAGGATCTTGATCAGCCCGAGCTGCCCGGAGTGGGCCACGTGAGTGCCGCCGCAGAGCTCGCGGGAGTAGCTGCCGACCTCGACCACGCGGACCTCGTCGCCGTACTTCTCCCCGAACAGGGCGATCGCCCCCATGGACCGGGCCTCGTCGATGGGGGTGACGAAGGCGCGGACCTCGAGATCGTCGATGAGGACCTGGTTGACCTCGTCCTCGACATCGCGGAGCACGGCCACCGGGACCGCCCCCGAGGCGGTGAAGTCGAACCGGAGCCGGCCTGGCGCGTTCTCCGACCCGGCCTGGGCGGCGGCGTCCCCCAGGGCCCCGCGGATCGCCCGGTGCACCATGTGCGTCGCCGTGTGCGAGCGGGAGATGGCCCGGCGGCGCTGGGTGTCGACGATCGCTTCGGCCAGCGCGCCGACCACCACCTCGCCGGAGGTGACGACGCCCCGGTGCACGATGAGCCCGGGCACCGGCGCCTGCACGTCGCGGACCTCCACCTCGCCGCCGGCCGCCCCGGGGGCGCTGGCCACCCGGATCAGCCCGCTGTCGGCGAGCTGGCCGCCGCCCTCGGCGTAGAACGGGGTGCGGTCCAGGATGACCTCGACCTCGCTGCCCTGCCCGGCCGCGGGCACGCTCACCCCGCCGGCCAGCAGCCCGGCCACCGTGGCCTCGCCGGTGACCTCGTCGTAGCCGGTGAACACCACGGGCCCCGACTTGGCCAGCAGCCCGGCGAACACGGAGATATCCGCGTTGCCGGTCTTCTTCTCCAGGGAGTCCTGCTTGGCCCGCCGGCGCTGCTCGGCCATGAGCCGCCGGAACCCCTCCTCATCCACCGCGAGGCCCTGCTCGCCAGCCATTTCCAGGGTGAGGTCGATCGGGAAGCCGTAGGTGTCGTGCAGCTGGAACGCCTGGTCACCGGACAGCGACGTGGTGCCGCGCCGCTTGGTCTCGCCGACCGCGGCATCGAAGATCGCCGAGCCGGTGCGCAGCGTGGACAGGAATGTGGACTCCTCGGCGTCGATTACGCCGACGATCCGCGGGGTCTCGATGCGCAGCTCGGGGAACTGGTCGGCCATCGCGCCGATCGCGGTATCGGCCAGCTCGTGCAGGTAGCGGCCGTCGCTGCCGCCGCCACGCTGCCCGCCGGCCAGCAGCCGCAGGTTGTAGATGCTGCGGCGCAGGATCCGGCGCAGCACGTAGCCGCGTCCCTCGTTGCCCGGCAGCACCCCGTCGGACACCATCATGACCGCGGTCCGCACGTGGTCGGCGACGACCCGCAGGGAGACGTTGACGCGGTGGTCGCGGCCGTACTTCTGCTCGGTCAGCTCCGCCGCCCGGTCCAGTACCTTCCACAACGTATCTATCTCGTAAATGTTGTTGACGCCCTGGAGGATGGCGGCCATCCGCTCCAGCCCCATGCCGGTGTCGATGTTGCGGGATGGCAGCTCGCCCAGGATGGGCCAGCCTTCCTTGCCCGCCCCCTCGCCCCGCAGGAACTGCATGAAGACGAGGTTCCAGACCTCCAGGTAACGGTCCTCGTCAGACTCCGGGCCGCCGTCACGGCCGTAGTCCGGCCCCCGGTCGTAGTAGATCTCCGAGCAGGGCCCGCACGGCCCGGGCACGCCCATGGACCAGAAGTTGTCCGCCATCCCCCGGCGCTGGATACGGCTTTCCGGCACGCCGACCACGTCCCGCCAGATGCGGGCCGCCTCGTCGTCGTCGTGGTAGACGGTGGCCCACAGCCGGTCCTCGGGGAACCCGAAGCCGCCGTCGCGCTCCGGCGTGGTGAGCAGCTCCCAGGCGAACGGGATGGCCTGCTCCTTGAAATAGTCACCGAAGGAGAAGTTGCCCAGCATCTGGAAGAAGGTGCCGTGCCGGGTGGTCTTGCCGACCTCTTCAATGTCCGGCGTGCGGATGCACTTCTGGGCGCTGGTGGCCCGCCGGAACGGCGGGTTGGCCTGGCCGAGGAAGTACGGCTTGAAGGGCTGCATCCCCGCGTTCACCAGGAGCAGGGTGGGATCGTCGGCGATCACCGACGCCGACGGGACCACGGTGTGCCCGCGCTCGGAGAAATAGGTAAGGAAACGGCGGGCGATCTCTGCCGACTCCATCAACGGCCATCCTCTTCATGGTCGGTACGCCCCTCGAGGGCAGGACGTGAGGCCTGGATCTGGCGCTGGCGGTAGATGTCCATGCCCTCACGGACATCCCCGGCGAACCGGGCCGCTTCCCGGGCCCGCGGGGGCGGCATGATCGCCCGCGCCACCGCGGTCACCCGGCGGTACCCGGTGATCCCGACCGCTGCCCCGAGGGTCAGCCAGAACACCCTGCGGATCATGACCTGCCCCCAGTGCGATGTCCGGCAGGCTCTGCTGGCCCGGGGGGGCGACCCCCCGCAGCGCTTTCCCGGGGGACTACGCCCCGGAGCCCCCGGCCCCCGGGACAGCTGCCTCGGAGAGGACACGCCGCCGGCGCGCTCTGCTGGCTCGGGGGGACGACCCCCCGCAGCCCCCCGGGACAGCTGCCTCGGAGAGGACACGCCGCCGGCGCGCTCTGCTGGCTCGGGGGGACGACCCCCCGCAGCCCCCCGGGACAGCTGCCTCGGAGAGGACACGCCGCCGGCGCGCTCTGCTGGCTCGGGGGGACGACCCCCCGCAGCCCCCCGGGACAGCTGCCTCGGAGAGGACACGCCGCCGGCGCGCCTCGCCTCGGCAGCTGTGGCCCGCAGTTCCGCGGCGTGCCGGACGCCGTACACGAAGGCGGAGACGCGGGCGAGCCTGGTGCCGGACGTGGCGGCGGCCAGCCGGGCCAGCGGCGCGAGCGCGGTCACCCGCCCGGTCAGCTCGGCCATGCCCGCGGCGACGTGGTCCATGCTCGCAGTGATCTCGTCGGTCCGGTCGAGCTGCCCGGCGGTGGCGTCGATCGTGGCGTGGGCCCGGGCGATCACCGCGTCGCTGTTCTCCCGCAGCCCGGTCACGGTCGCGGAGGTCTGGGTGATCAGCCTGGACAGCTTGATCAGCACGTAGACCGCGGCGATCACCAGGACCGCCCAGCCCGCGGCGGCGATGATGACCGCCACCCATACCGCGTTCAGCATGCCTGCTCCCTCATCTGCCTGACCTTATCTCGCAGGAGGCCGTCCCATCCCGCGACCGCGGCTGGCGAGGCGGGGCGCGCCGTAGGCGTGTCCCTCCGAGCCAGCCGTCCCGGGGGGTCCGGGGGTCGCCCCCCCGGGCCAGCACGCAGCCGGGTCAGGAACCTTCGTGGCCGGTCCCGTCCGCGCTCGGCCCGTCCGGGCTCTGCTCGTCCGGTTGGGCGTCGCGGCCCAGGATCGCCCTGATCCGCCCGGAGCGGTCGGCGTAGCGGGCCTCGGCGCCGTGCCGCGACGGCTCATAGTAGGTGCGGCCGGCCAGCGAATCCGGCGCATACTGCTGCGTGACCACGCCCTCGGCGTAGTCGTGCGGGTACGCGTAGCTCTGGCCGTGGCCGAGCCGTGCCGCCCCCGGGTAGTGGGCGTCCCGCAGGTGTGCGGGCACCGGCCCGGCCAGCCCGGCGCGGATGTCCGCCGCAGCCGCGCCGATCGCCTTGATCACGGAATTGGACTTCGGGGCCAGCGCCAGGTGGATGGTGGCCTGGGTCAGGTTGATCCGGGCCTCGGGCAGCCCGACGAACTCGACCGCCTGGGCCGCGGCGACCGCCACGCCGAGCGCGGACGGGTCGGCCATCCCGACGTCCTCGCTGGCGTGCACAATCAGCCGCCGGGCGATGAACCGCGGGTCCTCGCCGGCCTCGATCATGCGCGCCAGGTAGTGCACCGCGGCGTCGGCGTCACTGCCCCGGATGCTCTTGATGAAGGCGCTGATCACGTCGTAGTGCTGGTCACCGGCGCGGTCGTAGCGGACCGCGGCCCGGTTGACCGCGCGCTCCAGGACGGCGATGTCGATGGTCGCGCCCTGGCGCAGCCCGAGCGCGGCCGACTCCAGGTAGGTCAGCGCGCGCCGGGCGTCCCCGCTGGCCAGCCGGGTCAGGTGGTCCAGGGCCTGGTCGTCGAGGCTGACCGCGCCGCCCAGGCCGCGCTCGTCAGCCAGCGCGCGGGCGATCACCTCGCGCATGTCGTCGTCGCTGAGTGGCTCCAGGGTGAGCAGCAGGGACCGGGACAGCAACGGCCCGACCACGGAGAACGACGGGTTCTCCGTGGTGGCCCCGATGAACGAGACCCAGCGGTTCTCCACGGCCGGCAGCAGGGCGTCCTGCTGGGCCTTGTTGAAGCGGTGCACCTCGTCGATGAACAGCACGGTCTGGGTGCCGGTCAGGCCGAGTTCCCGCCGGGCGCCGTCGATCGCCGCGCGCACGTCCTTCACGCCCGCGGTGACCGCGGAAAGCTCGGTGAAGCGCCGGCTGGTGACCTGGCTGATGACGTGGGCCAGGGTGGTCTTGCCGGTGCCCGGCGGCCCCCAGAGCACCACGGACATGCCCGCGTCGTTCTCGGCCAGCTTGCGCAGCGGCGTGCCCTCGCCGGTCAGGTGCCGCTGGCCCACGACCTCGTCCAGGATGCGCGGGCGCATGCGCACCGCGAGCGGCGCGGCCGCCCGGGCCGCTTCGTCCCCGGCCGCGTCGAAGAGGCTGTCCGCCTGGCCGCCGCTGACGCCTGCCTTTCCCACACTCTGAGACTATCCGTCCCTGCGGTGTGGTCTGCGGCGGCTGCTACCCGGCGGTCAGGGCCGCGCGGTCATGGTCCGCGGGTCGGGGTCCGGGGTGTCGCCGCCCGGCGGGATGATGACGTTGACGCCGGCCTCCCGTCGCTGCTCGGGCGTGATCGGCGTGGGCGCGCCGGTGAGCGGGTCGGAGCCGGACGCCGCCTTGGGGAAGGCGATCACGTCGCGGATCGTGTCGCGCCTGGCCAGCAGCATGATCAGGCGGTCCCAGCCGAACGCGATGCCGCCGTGCGGGGGCGGCCCGTAGTGCAGCGCGTCGAGCAGGAAGCCGAACTGCGACCGGGCCTCCTCCCGGGACAGCCCGATGACGTCGAAGACCTTCTGCTGCATGGCGGGCTGGTGGATACGGATCGACCCGCCCCCGATCTCGTTGCCGTTGCAGACCAGGTCGTAGGCGTCCGCCAGGGCGCTGCCCGGCTCGCCGGCGAACTTGTCCGCCCATTCCGGCAGCGGCGCGGTGAACGGGTGATGCACCGCGGTCCAGCCGCCCGACCCGTCCTCCTCGAACATCGGCGCGTCCACCACCCAGGTGAACGCCCAGGCGCCGGGGTCGATGAGTCCCAGCCGGTGGCCGATCTCCAGCCGGGCCGCGCCGAGCAGGGACCGGGCCTGGTTCGGCGGGCCAGCCGCGAAGAACACCGCGTCGCCGGCCCCGGCGCCCACCGCGGCCGGCAGCCCGGCCCGTTCCTCGGCGGACAGGTGCCTGGCCACGGGGCCGGAGTCGGAGACCTGCCCGGCCGGGTCGATCAGCACGTAGGCCAGCCCGCGGGCGCCCCGGGCCCGGGCCCATTCCTGCCAGTTGTCCAGCTCCCGGCGCGACTGCGAGGCACCGCCGGGCATCACCACCGCCCCGACGTGGGGGGCCTGGAACACCCGGAACGAGGACTGCGCGAAATAGCCGGTCAGGTCGGCGAGTTCACAGCCGAAGCGCAGGTCCGGCTTGTCCGAGCCGAACCGCGCCATGGCGTCGGCGTAGGTCATCTGCGGGACGGGCCGGGGCAGGTCGTAGCCGGCGACCTCGGCCCACAGCCGGGCGACCAGGTCTTCGGCGACCTCGACCACGTCTTCCCGGGTGATGAAGCTCATCTCGATGTCGATCTGGGTGAACTCAGGCTGCCGGTCGGCCCGGAAGTCCTCGTCCCGGAAACAGCGGGCCAGCTGCCAGTACCGCTCCATGCCGCCGACCATCAGCAGCTGCTTGAACAGCTGCGGTGACTGGGGCAGCGCGTACCAGTGACCGGGCTTCAGCCGCACCGGGACCAGGAAGTCCCGCGCACCCTCGGGGGTGGACCTGGTCAGGTCGGGCGTCTCCACGTACACGAAGCGGTGGCCGCGCAGCACGTCGGTGACCAGGTAGGTGGCCTCTGAGCGGACCCGCAGGGCGGTGGCGGTCTCGGCGCGCCTCATGTCCAGGTAGCGGTACCGGAGCCGGGTCTCCTCGTTCAGCTCCCCCGCACCGTCGATCGGGAACGGCAGCGGGTCCGCCTCACTGAGGATGTCCAGCTCGTCCGCGGCCACCTCGATCTCGCCGGTGGGCAGCTCAGGGTTCTCGTTGCCGGCTGGCCTGCGCCGGACCTGGCCGGTGACCTTGACGCAGAACTCGGCCCGCAGCGCGTGCGCGGGGCCGTCCTCGCCTTCGCCCCGGAACACGACCTGGACGATGCCGCTGGCGTCGCGCAGGTCGATGAAGGTGACCCCGCCGTGGTCCCGGCGGCGGGCCACCCAGCCAGCCAGCGCCACCGTCTGGCCGTCCTGCTCGGCGCGCAGCGTGCCCGCCTCGTGGGTTCGGATCATTTCCTGCTCAGCCTCTCCATTACCGCCCCGTTGAATTACAGGCCCGTGGGCCGGCCCGGCCGGCCCGGCCCGGTACCCCGCTCCAGGCCAGCCAGGAACTGATTGCTGACCCGCTCCACGCCGATGGTCGTCTGCGGCCCGTGGCCGGGCAGCACCCGCGTCTCGTCCGGCAGCGTCAGGCAGACCCGGGCCAGGCTGCCCATCATGGCGGCGGTGTCGCCACCGGGCAGGTCGGTCCGCCCGATCGACCCGGCGAACAGCAGGTCGCCGGAGAACATGACGGCCGGGCCGGGCCGGAACACCACGGACCCCGGGGTGTGCCCGGGCGCGTGGTTCACCGTGATCTCCAGGCCGGCCAGGTTCAGCAGCGTACCGTCGGTGAGTTCCCTGACGTCGTCGGGCTCGGTGAACTCCAGCCCCCCGAACAGCTGCTGGCCCGCACCCAGCGGCAGGCCGCGGGCCGGATCAGAGAGCAGCGCGCGGTCGTCCGGATGGATGTACGCCGGGATGCCGCGTGCCCCGCAGACCGGGGCCACGGACCAGACGTGGTCGATGTGGCCGTGGGTCAGCAGCACCGCCACCGGCTTGAGCCGGTGCTCGGCGATGATCTCCGCGATACCGCTCTCCGCGTCTTCCCCGGGGTCGATGATCACGCACTCAGCGCCCGGTTCCGTGGCCGCCAGATAGCAATTGGCGGCGAAGGAACCAGCCGGGAATCCGGCAATCAGCACGGGGCGGCCTCCTTGCGGCGTTCGGGGCAGACGGTGGGACTCACGGTCAACTTCCGCCGCTACAGGCTACCGATCTACTCAGCCCAGCCGCGAACCGATAACAGCGGCGTCACGACCTCCCGGGTGCCGGTACCATTCGCGAAGTTTCGCTGGTAAGCAGGCAACAGGCAGCCAGGAGGAACGGATCAGTGACGGGTAAGAAGGAGCGCCAGCGCAAGCTGGCCCGTGAGCGCATGCTGCGCCAGCAGCAGCGGCGCGCTCAGCAGGCCCACAAGGCCCGGCGGATCACGATAGTGGCCGTGATCTGCTGCGTGGTCGTCGGGCTGGGCGTAGGTGGCTTTTTCGCGTTCGGCGGCTTGGGCGGAAGCAAGGCCGCGGCGGTGTCCTCGACGTCGTTGGTCACCTGCACCTACAAGGCCAGCGGGACCCCGGCCCGCAATGTGGGCCTGCCGCCGGCCAAGTCCGACGACAAGGTGGTCTACCAGGCCACCATCCACACCAACCGCGGCGACGTGGTCATCAACCTGCTGAACAGCAAGGCCACCTGCACGGTCAACTCCTTCGTGTACCTGGCGGCCAAGAGGTACTTCAACAGCACCCACTGCCACCGGCTGACCACGACCGACCCGTTCGTGCTGCAGTGCGGGGACCCGACCGGCACCGGCCGCGGCGGGCCCGGCTACACGTTCAATAACGAAAACCTGGCGGGCGCCAAGTACACCCAGGGCACCGTCGCGATGGCGAACGGCGGTGCCAACACCAACGGCAGCCAGTTCTTCATCGTGTACAAGAACTCGACGCTGGCACCCAGCTACACGCCGTTCGGCGAGGTCGTCAAAGGACTCGGGATCATCCAGAATGTGGCCAGGGCGGGCAGTGACAACGCCAATGGGTCGGGGGATGGGCACCCGAAGGAGAAAGTCGTTATAGAAAGCGTCACCATCAAGAAGACCTGAGCCTGGCGAGGACGCCAGAGCCGGGGCTGAGCAGGAGGTTAGCGGTGAGCACCGCCAACGATCCGTGGGGCAGGGTAGCTGACGACGGTACGGTCTACGTGCGTGCCGGCGGGAGCGAGCGGGTGGTTGGCTCATGGCAGGCGGGCAGCCCGGACGAGGCGCTCGCCTTCTACCGCCGCAAGTACGAGGGCCTGGAGACCGAGGTCACCCTGCTCGAGCAGCGCATCTCCACCACCGACCTGTCCCCCGGCAGTGCCCGGGCGACCATCGACCGGCTGCTGGAGGCGGTGGCGACGGCGAACGCGGTCGGTGACCTCGACTCGCTGCACACCAGGCTCGAGGCGCTGACCAGCCGGGTGGACAGCCGCCGCGAGGAGGTCAAGGCGGCCCGCGAGCAGGCCAGGGTCGAGGCCAGGTCGCACAAGGAGCACATCGTCGAGGAGGCCGAGCAGATCGCGGCGGAGGCCACCCACTGGAAGATCAGCGGGGAGCGGATGCGCCAGCTGCTCGAGGAGTGGAAGACCGCTCCGCGAGCCGACCGGGCGGTGGAGACCGCGCTGTGGAAGCGGCTGTCCACGGCCCGCAATGCGTTCGCCAAGCGGCGCAAGGCCTACTTCGCCGGGCTGGAAGACGAGCGCGAGGAAGCCAAGTCCCGCAAGGAGAAGCTGGTCGTCGAGGCGGAAGCGCTGGCCGCGTCTACCGACTGGGGGCCGACCGCGGCGGCCTACCGCGACCTGATGCGCTCCTGGAAGGCAGCGGGCCGGGCGGGCCGCAGCGAGGAGGAAGAGCTGTGGGGCCGGTTCAAGGCCGCGCAGGATCAGTTCTTCGCTGCGCGGTCCAACGTGTTCTCGGCCAAGGAGAACGAGCTGCGCGAGCACGCCGCGGTGAAGTCCGCACTGCTGGAGGAGGCCGGCCAGCTGGTGCCGGTGACCAATGTGCGCGACGCCCGGACGGCGCTGCGCTCCATCCAGGAACGCTGGGAGCAGGCCGGATCGGTGCCCCGTGAGGCGCACGACCGGCTGGAGCAGGGGCTGCGCCGGGTCGAGGACGCGGTCCGCAAGGCCGAGGACAACCAGTGGCGCCGCTCCAACCCTGAAGCGCTGGCCCGGGCCCAGGGCACGGTCGAGCAGATCCGTTCCACCATCGCCAACCTGGAACAGCAGCTGGCCAAGGCCCAGCAGCGCGGCGACACCCGCGCCGTCACCCAGGCCGAGGAAGCCATCGAGGCCCGCCGCTCCTGGCTGGAAGAAGCCGAGCGCACCCTCGCCGAATTGTCAGGTTAGTGAGAGAGGTTTTGGGGTGGTCCCACCCCAGCCACCGCTGATTTGCGGGCGAGGCGGGGCGCGCCGAAGGCGTGTTCCCGCCGAGCCTGCGAATGGCGGGGGTCCAGGGGGGTCGTCCCCCCGGACTAGCTCAGAACCCCTTAACTCGTGATTCTGTAGACGTCGTAGACGCCGTCGATGGCTCTGACGGCGCGCAGGACGTGACCGAGGTGCTTGGGGTCGCCCATCTCGAACGTGAACCGGCTGACCGCGACCCGGTCCCTGGTCGTGGTGACCGAGGCGGACAGGATGTTCACGTGCTGGTCGGAGATGGTCCGGGTCACGTCGGAGAGCAGGCCGGTGCGGTCCAGCGCTTCCACCTGGATGGCCACCAGGAACAGCGAGTCTTCGGTGGGCGACCAGCGCACCGCGACCAGCCGCTCGGGCTGGGAGTCGAGCAGGTGGCGCAGGTTCAGGCAGTCGGCCCGGTGCACCGACACGCCGTGACCCCGGGTGATGAAACCGGTGATCTCATCCCCGGGCACCGGGGTGCAGCACTTGGACAGCCGCGCCCACACGTCGGCGGCACCCTCGACCACGACACCTGAATCACCGACCGGCCGGGGCCGGGCCTGCCGGGTCGGCAGGGTCGCCTCGGCCAGGTCCTCCTGGGCCCCGGCCATCCCGCCGGCCGACTGGACCAGCTTGGACGCCACCGACTGCGCGCTGACGTGGCCCTCCCCCACCGCCGCGTACAGCGCGGAGAGGTCCGGGTAGTGCAGCTCGGTCGCGATGGCGACCAGCGCGTCCCCGGTGGCCAGGCGCTGCAGCGGAAGGCCGTGCTTGCGCATGGCCCGGGCGATGGCGGTCTTGCCGGTCTCGGTCGCCGCTTCCCGGCGTTCCTTGGAGAACCAGTGCCGGATCTTGTTCCGGGCCCGGGCGCTCTTGACGAACTGCAGCCAGTCGCGGCTCGGCCCGGCGTCCTGGGCCTTAGAGGTGAAGATCTCGACCGTGTCGCCGTTGTCCAGCGCGCTCTCCAGCGCCACCAGGCGGCCGTTGACCCGGGCCCCGATCGTGCGGTGCCCCACCTCGGTGTGGATGGCGTAGGCGAAGTCCACCGGCGTGGCCCCCTGCGGCAGCGCGATGACCTCGCCGCGCGGGGTGAACACGTAGACCTCGGCGGCCCCGAGGTCGAAGCGGAGGGACTCCAGGAACTCGGCCGGGTCGGCCGTCTCCCGCTGCCAGTCCACGAGCTGGCGCAGCCAGGCCATGTCGCCGGTGCCGTCCCGGCCCACCCGGCCCCCGCCGGCCACTTCTTCCTTGTACTTCCAGTGCGCGGCCACGCCGTACTCCGCGCGCCGGTGCATGCCCCAGGTCCTGATCTGCAGCTCGACCGGCTTTCCACCCGGGCCGATCACCGTGGTGTGCAGCGACTGGTACATGTTGAACTTCGGCATCGCGATGTAGTCCTTGAACCGCCCGGGAACGGGGTTCCACCGGGCGTGGACCGTGCCGAGCGCGGCGTAGCAGTCGCGGACGGAGTCCACCAGGACACGGATGCCCACCAGGTCGTAGATGTCGTCGAAGCCCACGTTGCGGGCGATCATCTTCTGGTAGACGGAGTAGTAGTGCTTGGGCCGGCCGGTGACCCGCGCTTTGACCTTGGCCTCGCGCAGGTCGGTCGAGACGTCCTCGATGACCTCCTGGAGGAAGACGTCCCGGCGCGGGGCCCGCTCGGAGACCAGCCGGGCGATCTCGTCGTACCGCTTGGGGTACAGCGTCGCGAAGGCCAGGTCCTCCAGTTCCCACTTGATGGTGTTCATGCCGAGCCGGTGGGCCAGCGGCGCGAAGATCTCCAGCACCTCACGCGACTTGCGTTCCTGCTTCTCCCGCGGCAGGTAGCGCAGCGTGCGCATGTTGTGCAGCCGGTCGGCGAGCTTGATGACCAGGACCCGGATGTCGCGGGACATGGCGACGACCATCTTGCGCACGGTCTCGGCCTCGGCGACCTCGCCGTACTTGACCTTGTCCAGCTTGGTCACGCCGTCCACCAGGGCGGCGATCTCGTCGCCGAAGTCGGCCCGCAGCTGGTCGAGGGCGTACTCGGTGTCCTCCACCGTGTCGTGCAGCAGGGCCGCGCACAGCGTCTCGCTGTTCATGCCCAGCTCGGCGAGGATCGTGGCCACGGCGAGCGGGTGGGTGATGTAGGGGTCGCCGCTCTTGCGCTTCTGCCCGGTGTGCCAGTGCGCGGCCACGTCGTAGGCGTGCTCGATGAGCCGGACGTCGGCCTTGGGGTGGGTCGCGCGCACCGTCTTGATCATCGGCTCGAGGACGGGGTTGATGCCGCCGCCGCGGGTCGCGCCGAGCCGGGCCAGCCGGCGTGCGGCCCGCCCGGACCCCGTGCGCCCGCTGCTCGCGCCGCGGGTGGCAGCCGGGCTCCGGCCGTTGACCGACCGTGACCCTGGACGTGCTTCCGCAGTCTCGCTGGCCTGCGGAGTTTCCGCCTGAGCGTCGGCGGCCTGGCCGTCGCTGGCCTGGCCGGGCCCAGCCTGGGCCGCCTCAGCCTGGGCGGCCGGAGTCTGGTCCGTGCTGACCGGGGCAGAAGGCGATTCCGCTCCGTCCTCCCCCGGCCGCGCGGGCTGGTCGGGGAGGGCAGGACTGGCCCCGGCCCCGGCACCGCCGGTCGTTGCCACGTCACGGGCCACAGGCTCTCCTCACGTCCGCCAAGACCCCATTCTATCGGCGGAAGATCCGGAAAGTGCCGAGCTCAGCGCCTCGTCACACAACCAGCAGTGACCGGATGGGGACATCGGGCAACCGGGGCCGCCCGTTGAGGAAGCTCAGCTCCAGGACCACCGCGATCCCGGTCACCTCGGCACCCGCCTTGCGGACCAGTTCGGCGGTGGCCGCACCGGTGCCCCCGGTGGCCAGCACGTCGTCCACGATGAGCACCCGCTCCCCCGGCGCGAACGCGTCCTGGTGCACCTCGATGGTGGCGCTGCCGTACTCCAGGTCGTAGCTCTGCGCGTAGGTGGGCCCGGGCAGCTTGCCCTGCTTGCGCACCGGCACGAACCCGGCGCCGAGCTGGATGGCGGCCGGCGCGGCCAGGATGAATCCGCGGGCCTCGATCCCGGCCACCTTGTCCACCCCGTCGTGACCGCTGGCCAGCGCGGATACCACCGCAGCGAGCGCGGGACCGTCGGCGAGCAGCGGGGTGATGTCCTTGAACATCACCCCGGGCTGCGGGTAGTCGGGGATGTCCCGGACCCGGGCCTTGATCAGCTCGGCGATCTCCGCGCTGCCCTGGCCGGCCGTCATCTAACGGCGCTTCTTCTTGCCGCCGGGGCGGCGCTTGGCGGAGGAGGTGTTCCGGCGCGGCTGCTGCCGCGGCCCGGGGCGCCCGCCCGGGGCCGGGCGCGGAGCGGCCCGCCCCGCCGTGACCCGGTCCGCGCCTGGTGTGCCGTCGACGTCGTCCGCATCCTGGTCTGGACCGTCGGTGCCGGTGAGGTCGGCGTCGTCCGCATCGGCGTCCAGCACGGCCGCGCCCCCGCCCGCCACGGCGCCCGTACCGGCCACGGCGGCCCGGGGCGGCTTCGCGCCGGCCCGCCTGGCGGCCCGGGCCCCGGAGGCCCGCTGCGCCACCCGCCTGGCCAGCGCCTTGTACTGCGGGTCCCGTTCCTTGAGGTCCGCGAGGACCGGGGTGGCGATGAAGATGGAGGAGTAGGTGCCGGACAGCATGCCGACGAACAGCACCAGGGCCAGGTCGTTCAGCTCGCCGGCGCCGAGCAGGCCACCGCCGATGAACAGGATCGCGGCTACCGGCAGCAGCGCGATGATCGAGGTGTTGATGGACCGGACCAGGGTCTGGTTAAGGGCCAGGTTGGCGGCCTGGCTGTAGGTGCTGCGGGCCGACCCGAGCAGGCCGGCGGTATTCTCACGGACCTTGTCGAAGACGACCACCGTGTCGTAGAGCGAGTAGCCCAGGATGGTCAGCAGCCCGATCACGGTAGCCGGGGCGACCTGGAACCCGGCCAGCGCGTAGATGCCCACCGTGATCACGATGTCGTGCACCAGCGCGATCAGGGCGGCCAGCGCCATCCGCCACTCGAACGCGATAGACAGGTAAATGACGATCACGATGAGGAACGCGATCAGCGCCTGCAGGGCCTTCTGCGAGATCTGCGACCCCCAGCTGGCCCCCACGAAGTTCAGGCTGATCCGGCTCTGCGGGATGCCCAGCTCCCGGGACAGGGTGGACTGGACCTGCTGCCCCTGGGCGTAGTCCAGCTTGCCGGTCTGCACCTGCCAGGTGGCGCTGTTCCCGCTGCCGACGTGCTGGACGATGGCGCCCTGGCCGTCGCCGGTGTCGCTGACCGCATTCTGCACGTGAACGAGCGAGGTGGTCGAGGTGGCCGGGAACTGGATGACCGACCCGCCCTTGAAGTCCACGCTGAAGTTCAGCCCCCGGGCGAACAGCCCGACCAGGGCGAGCACCAGGATCAGCCCGGAGATCGAGTACCAGAGCTTCTGGCGGCCGACGAAGTCGAAGGAGACCTCGCCGCGGTACAGACGGCCGCCGACGTTGCCGAGCCGCGACATCATGCCTCCTTCGCCGGGGCGCCGGCGCGCACGCGGGCGGTCCGGGTGGATCGCCACGGTGTCCGCGCGCCCAGCCGGGCGGGATCGAGACCGGAGTAGCGGTGGCCCTGGCCGAAGAACTTGGTCCGGGCCAGCAGGGTGATCATCGGCTTGGTGAACAAGAACACCACCACGACGTCGATGATCGTGGTCAGGCCGAGGGTGAAGGCGAAGCCCTTGACCTCGCCGATGGAGAAGTACCACAGCAGCGCCGCGGCCAGGAACGACACGGTGTCGGAGACCAGCACCGTGCGCCGGGCCCGTTTCCAGCCCCGTTCCACCGCGGTGCGCAGGGTGCGGCCGTCCCGGACCTCATCACGCAGTCGCTCGAAGAACACCACGAACGAGTCCGCGGTGATGCCGATGGCCACGATGAGGCCGGCCACGCCGGACAGCTCCAGCGCGAAGTTCTCGTACTTGCCGAGCAGGATGATCGCCTCGAAGACCAGCACCGCCGCGATGACCAGGCTGGAGACCGCCACGATCGCCAGGCCCCGGTAGTACAACAGGCAGTAGACCACCACCAGGAGCAGGCCGATGGCGCCCGCGAGCAGGCCGGCGTGCAGCTGGTCACTGCCCAGCGAGGGCGAGATCGAGTTGACGGACTCCTTGGTGAACGTCAGCGGGAGCGCGCCGTAGTTCAGCACGTTGGCCAGGTTGGTGGCCTGGTCCTGGCTGAAGTTGCCGGTGATCTGCGCGGACCCGCCGGTGATCGCCCCCTGGTCGATGGCCGGGAAGGAGATTACCTGGCCGTCGAGCACCACGGCCAGGTAGTCCAGCGGCGAGGTGGGCGAGCCCGCGGAGGCGTACTTGCTGTTCATCTGCTCGGTCAGCGTGCCGAACGCCTGGCCGCCCGCGGAGTTGAAGTTGAGGTTGGTCTGCCAGTAGACGCTGGAGGTGTTCTGCGTGGCGCTGGCCGAGGTGATCTCCTTGCCCAGCACCTTCGCCTGGTCCAGGACGAACTTGTACGTGATCCCGTTCAGGGAGCCGCACGAGACGGTCTGGACGTCCGGGTTGTTGTACTGCTGGGCGGTGTAGCCGACCTGCTGCTTCCAGTTCTTGTCCGCGCAGTTGAGCTTGTCGAACTGGGCCTTCACGGAGGCGCTGACCAGGCTGGCGTCACCGCTGGCGCCCGCCACGGTGGACAGGCCGGAGCTGCTGGCTGCCGACGGCGAGGCGGACGCGCTGGCCGCCGGGGTCGCGCTGGCCGTGGCGCTCGCGGAAGATGAGGCCGACGGGGTGGCGGACGCCCTGGCGTGCGCCGCGGTCAGGGTACGGGACCGGCTGGCCATCTCCTTCGCCCCGGCTCCGCCGGCCGCCCCGCTGCCCAGGGCCCCCTTCTTGGCCGACGAGCTGGCCGACGGGGTCGGCGTGGCCGACGACGACGCACTGGCCGACGGGGTCGGCGTGGGCGTCGTCGTGGCCGTCGTGGCGCCCTTGTTGGGCGCCTGCAGGAGCACCTGGCGGAACAGCAGCTGGGCGGTCTGGCCGACCAGGCTCACGACCTTCTGCGTGCCGGCCCCGGGGACCGCCACGTTGATGATGTCGCTGCCCTGCTGCTGGACCTGCGCTTCGGTGAAGCCCGCCCCGTTGACCCGGTTGGCCATGATGTTCTTGGCCTGGGTCATGTCCGACGCGAACTGGGCGCTGGACACGCCCTTGGGTGCCGTGGCCTTCAGCGCCACCGTGGTGCCGCTGGTCAGGTCCAGGCCCAGGTGGACCTTGAAGTCCTTGCCCCACTGCCCGGGCGAGCCGATGTTGCTGCCCACGATGGCCAGGAACAGCACCACGATCACCGCGGCCAGGACGGCCAGCGCCCGGCCCGGCCGGGAGACGTTACCGCTAGGGGGAGCCAATTCTCGTCTGTCCTTCGCTTCGCGTGTCCCCGGCCCGACGCTGGGCGCGGGGCAGAGCGGTCAGTCCGCGGTGCGCTCGTCCTGAGCGGTGTGGTCCGCCGCCGTGCTGCCCGGGCCCGTACTGCCCGGGCCCGTGCTGCCGGGGGTGGAGCCGTTCAGGTGCTCGGTGGCCGCCGGGGCGTCCGTGGTCCCGTTGACGGTCGTGTCCTCCGGGCTGTCCGGCTCGTCAAACGAGGAGTCCGCCGCCTCAGTTCCCAGATCAGGGCCGGCCGTGCCGTCATCGTCCGGCAGGGTTTCCAGCACGGCCCGGCGCAGGAACCGCATCTGCACGCCGGGCGCCACTTCAAGCACCACATCCTGATCATCGGCCTCGACCACGGTGGCGTACATGCCCGCCGTGGTGCGAACGCGCTGTCCTGGCTGCACCGTGCTCTGCATGGCCTGAGCCTGCCGCTGGCGGTTGCGCTGCGGCCGGATCATGACGAAGTAGAGCAGCCCGAACAGGACGACGATGACGATCAGGAACGTGTAGCTCCCTGATCCGCCTTTGCTGGCCGCAAGATAATGCATGTTCCCCATGGCCGGGGGCTTCCTTCCAGTTGATGAGCTGTGCCTGGCCGCGCGCCGGGCCATAGGGGCCGGCAGGGCCGGAAATCCGTGGCCATCCGGGCAGCGGTTGACCAACTGCCGAAGTGTAGCGGCGCGCGGGCAGCGCACCAACAGGCTACGGCGTCCGGCGACTGATCGTGACATCCCCGCGACCAATTCAGGCCCTTCCGGGCGCGGTCACCTGCACAGCACCCGGAAGGATCACCGGCACATCCCCCGGAACGGTGACCTGCACGTCATTACAAGCGGTGATCCGGATGTCACTCGAACAGGCTGCCCGGGAGGGCCAGCCCGGGCGGCTCGGGCGGGTCGAGTCCCAGGTGCTGCCAGGCGGCCGGGGTGGCGACCCGCCCGCGCGGGGTCCGGGCCATGAAGCCGCAGCGGACCAGGAACGGCTCGGCGACCACCTCGACGGTCTCGGCCTCCTCGCCTACCGCCACGGCGAGCGTGGACAGCCCGACCGGGCCGCCGCCGAAACCGGTCACCAGCGCGCTGAGCACCGCCCGGTCCAGCCGGTCCAGGCCCTGCTCGTCCACCTCGTACAGTTCCAGGGCCGCGCGGGCCAGCGCCCGGGTGACCACGCCGTCCGCCCGGACCTCCGCGAAGTCCCGGACCCGGCGCAGCAGCCGGTTGGCGATCCGCGGCGTGCCCCGGGACCGCCCGGCGATCTCGTCCGCGCCGTCGTCGCGCAGCGCCACCCCGAGCAGGTCGGCCGACCGGCGGACGATGACCTCCAGCTCAGCGGGCTCGTAGAAGTCCAGGCGCGCGGTGAAGCCGAACCGGTCGCGCAGCGGCGCGGGCAGCAGCCCGGCCCGGGTGGTCGCGCCGACCAGGGTGAACGGGGCGATCTCCAGCGGGATCGCGGTCGCGCCCGGTCCCTTCCCGACCACCACGTCGACCCGGAAGTCCTCCATGGCCAGGTACAGCATCTCCTCGGCGGGCCGGGCCAGCCGGTGGATCTCGTCGATGAAGATAACGTCCCGGTCACTCAGCGTGGACAGGATCGCGGCCAGGTCACCGGCCCGCTCGATGGCCGGCCCGCTGGTGATCCGCAGCGGCGCCCCCAGCTCGGCCGCGATGATCATCGCGAACGTGGTCTTGCCCAGCCCCGGCGGCCCGGACAGCAGCACGTGGTCGGGGGCCCGGCCGCGCCGCATGGCGCCCTCCAGCACCAGCGACAGCTGTTCGCGGACCCGGGTCTGGCCGATGACCTCGGCGAGCCGCTTGGGCCGCAGCGCGCCCTCGATGGCCCGCTCGTCGGCGTCGGCCAGCGGGGAGACCACCCGCTCTCCCGCCAGTGCATCCGGCGCGGACGCCAGTCCCTCCTGCTGCGCGGCGGACAGCGCTTCCCGCTGCGCGGACTCCAGGGCCTGCTCCTCCAGGGCGGACAGGCCCGGCGCGTCCCGCTCCGCGTCCTCCGCGGCGGAGTGGGCGCCCGGCGGCCGGTCCGGGCCGGTCATGCGCGGCTCAGCTTGCGCAGCGCGGCCCGCAGCGCGACGGACACGTCCACGTCCCCGCCGGGGCTGACGGCGAGGTCGGCGGCGACCGCGGCGATGGCCTGCTCGGCGTCCCGGGCGGGCCAGCCCAGGTTGACCAGGCCGGCCCGGACCTGGTCCCGCCACAGCCCGGTGCCACCCGCGGCGCCCCCGGCGCCAGGTGGCGGCCCCAGGACCCCGGCGGGGGCGGCGGGTGAGCCAAGCCGGCCCGCCAGTTCCAGCACGATCCGCTGCGCGCCCTTACGGCCGATCCCCGGCACCCGGGTCAGCGCGACCACGTCTTCCGCCGCGATGGCCTGCCGCAGCCCGTCCGGGCTGAACGAGGCCAGCATGGCCAGCGCCAGCCGCGGGCCCACCCCGCTGGCCGTCTGCACCAGCTCGAACACGTCCCGCTCGTCGTCGCTGGCGAAGCCGTACAGGGTCAGCGCGTCCTCCCGGACCACCAGGGACGTGGCCATCCGGGCCCGCTCGCCGGTGCGCAGCCCGGCCAGCGTGCCGGGCGTGGCCTGGACCAGCAGCCCCACCCCGCCGACCTCGATCACCGCGCCTTCCGGCGCAATCGCGCACACGATCCCGTCCAGATGCGAAATCACCGTCGTACTCCTCAGTCAGTGCGCATGGGCAGGTTGCCGCGGCGGCTTGCCGCCGCTCGCCGCGCAGCGGCGATCGGGGAGTCGGCGCGGCGGCTTGCCGCCGCTCGGCGCGCAGCGGCGATCCGGGGGTCCGGGGGGTCGCCCCCCCGGGCTAGCACCGCGAGGCGGGTCTGCGGGCCGCGCCACAGGTGGCAGATGGCCAGGGCCAAGGCGTCGGCCGTGTCCGCGGGCTTCGGCGGGTCGGCCAGCCGGAGCAGCCGCATGACCATGGTGGTCACCTGCGCCTTGTCGGCCCGTCCGCTCCCGGTCACCGCGGCCTTGACCTCGCTGGGCGTGTGCAGCGCGACCGGCAGGCCGCGCCGCGCCGCGCACAGCAGAGCCACCGCACCCGCCTGTGCGGTACCCATGACGGTGCGCACGTTGTGCTGGCTGAACACGCGCTCCACGGCCACCGCGTCCGGGTGGTACTCGGTCATCCAGGCCTCGATCTCCACTTCCAGGGCCAGCAGCCGGGCCGCGATGTCCGCCGAGGGCGGGGTCCGGGCCACGCCCGCCGCGACCAGGCCCGGGGGCCTGCCCGGGGCGCCCTCCACCACGCCGAGCCCGCACCGGGTCAGCCCCGGGTCGACGCCGAGCACCCGCATTTGCGCTCCATCCCGGCCGGCCCGGCCGATCCGGGCTATGACGAACACGTGTTCGGTCGGGTCTGACCCTACCGGCCCGGGCCGCGCGGCGGGCCTAGCCTGCCCGGCGTGTCAGAAGAACTCGAGCATGAACGGGTCCGCGCCGAACGCCGCGTCCAGCGGGCCATCTGCGCCGGGGTCACCGCCGGCCGCCAGCCCGGCCCGGCGCAGCGTGGCCAGCGGCGTGCCGGCGTACAGCGCGGCGAACCCGCGCGGCCCCAGCGCCAGGGCATCCGGGACGGCCTCGGACGGGGTGAGTGTGCCTTTGCCGCCGCCCACGTCCAGCGTCCACCAGCCCTCGCAGGCCGGCCGGTCCCGATCGGCCAGCCGGAGGACCGCGGTGAGCCCGACCCCGGCCGGGAAGCCCCGCCCCGACACGGCCGCGGCCGCGTCGAGGACCCGCAGCATCCAGGCCTTCCGGCCCGGCTGGCGGACGTCGGGGTCGGTCGTCAGCCACTGCACCGGGTCGGCGGGGCCCACAGTCGCCCGGACAGTTTGAGCGATAGAGGAATGGGAGGCGACCACGCCCCAGATCGCCCGGGTGGCCGCGGCCGAGCTGGCCAGGGCCCGCTCCACCAGGAGCTCCTCGTGTCCGTTCTGCCAGCGGTAGGCGAGGAACCCGTCGGGGGCCAGGTAGGCGAAGCGCTGCTCGTCGCCGAGCCAGCGCGCGGTGGCTGCCTCGTCCCGGGTGTGCGGGCCGGAGTCCCGGAGGGCCTGGTGGACGCGGCCGGTGACGGCCAGCACCTCGGTCGCGTCGCCGGGCCCGCACCGGCGCAGCCGGGTCTGCGGCGGTGCTGCCCGGGCCGGGTCGTCGTCCCGGGGCAGAGCCGGGTCCGGGGCGACCAGCGCGCGCAGCGAATGGGACGGGATGGCGAGGTGGCCCAGGCTGCCCGCGATCTCCCAGCCCAGTGAGCGGTAGAGCGCCAGAGTGGCCGGATAGAGCGCGGACACCTGGTAGCCGCGGTCGCCGATCAGGCCGAGCAGGGTACGCATCAGGGCCCGGCCGGTGCCGCGCCCGCGTTCCTCGGGCGCCACCATGACGTTGGCCACCCCGGCCATCGGCACCGGCTGCCCGTGCCACCACTGGATCATGTCGTGGTAGCGGGCGGCGCCCAGCAGCCGCCCGCCGTCGAAGGCCCCGAGGTACTGCCGGGCCGCGATCGCGGCGCCCGCCGTTTCGTGCCAGCCCGGCCGGTCCGGCCGGGAGATGGGCCCGAAGGCCCGGACACTCAGGTCGAGCAGCGCGCCGGGGTCGTCATCGGGACCCAGTTCCCTGATGTCCACGCGTCAGCCGAGCTTCTCCATGACCTCGTCGGGCACCGAGTAGTTCGCGTAGACGTCCTGGACGTCGTCAGAGTCCTCCACCGCCTCGATCAGCCGGAAGACCCGCTTGGCCTGCTCCTCGTCCAGCTCCACCTCGACGGTGGGCAGGAACGCCGCCTCGGCGGAGTCGTACTCGATCCCGGCCTGCTGCAGCGCGTTGCGCACCGCGAGGAGATCGCCGGGCTCGCTGATCACCTCGAACGACTCACCCAGGTCGTTGACCTCCTCGGCGCCCGCGTCGAGCACCGCGGTCAGCACGTCGTCCTCGCTGCCCCCGTCCGCCTTGGGCACGATCACCACGCCCTTGCGGTGGAACAGGTAAGACACCGAGCCGGGGTCAGCCATGGACCCGCCGTTGCGGGTCAGCGCGGTCCGCACGTCGGCGGCAGCCCGGTTCCGGTTGTCGGTCAGGCACTCCACGAGCACCGCGACCCCGCCGGGCGCGTACCCCTCGTAGGCGATGTTCTCGTACGCGGCGCCGCCCGCTTCCAGGCCGGCCCCGCGCCGGACGGCCCGGTCGATGTTCTCGTTCGGCACCGAGCTCTTCTTGGCCTTCTGCACCGCGTCGAACAAGGTCGGGTTGCCGGCCGGGTCCGCGCCCCCGGTCCGCGCCGCCACCTCGACGTTCTTGATCAGTTTGGCGAAGAGCTTGCCCCGCCTGGCGTCGATGACCGCCTTCTTGTGCTTGGTCGTGGCCCACTTGGAGTGGCCGCTCATATCCGATCCCTCACCATGTCTACGAAAAGCTTGTGCACCCGCAGGTCCCCGGTCAGCTCAGGGTGGAACGCGGTAGCCAGCGCCGGGCCCTGCCGGACGGCGACGATCCTACCGGTGCCCGGCTCGGCCCCGAGTATCTCGACGTCCGGGCCGGTCTCCTCGACCCACGGCGCCCGGATGAACACGGCCCGCAGCGCGGGCCCGGGCACTCCCGTCAGCGGGATGTCCGCCTCGAACGAGTCCACCTGCCGCCCGAATGCGTTGCGCCGCACGGTCATGTCGATGCCGCCCAGCGTTTCCTGCCCCGCGATCCCGTCCAGCAGCCGGTCCGCCAGCATGATCATGCCAGCGCAGGAGCCGAAGACCGGCATCCCCCCGCTGATCCGCTTGCGCAGCGATTCCATCAGCTCGAAGATCACCGCGAGCTTCCACATCGTGGTGGATTCCCCGCCCGGGATGACCAGCCCGTCCACCTGGTCGAGCTCGCCGGGCCGGCGGACCCGCAGCGGCCGGGCCCCGGCCGCCTCCAGAGCCCGGAAGTGCTCGACCACGTCACCCTGGAGGGAGAGCACGCCCACGGCCGGGCCCCCGGCGCTGGCGGGGATGTGGTCGGGCATGACGGGTCCTTCCGGGCAGCGTGGGCTCCTTCGAGGGTAACGGTCCTGCTGCAACACCAGGAACAGGGCAGATCTTCCCGCCGCCCTGCTCCCCGGGCGGTCAGCCGGCCTGGGGACCGGCCTGCGCGGAGGGGCCTTCGTCTTCCGGCGGGGCGGCGGGCCGGGACCGGGGCGCGGACTCCTCTCCCGCGGCCGGCGCGGGCTCCTGGGCCTCCAGGCCCAGGTGCCGCTGCACGGCGGCCAGCCTCGTGTCGATCGAGCGCAGCCGGGCGAGGATCTCCGCCAGCTGGGCGGGCGAGCCCACGATGCGCACCTCGGGCCCCATCCCGGCCAGATCTTCGGCCGCCTCCCAGCGGCCGCCGGCCTCACTCTCACCGGCCTCCTCGCGCACCCGGCCGCCGAGGAGCTGGAGGACCTGCTGACGGACCCGGTTCAGGTCCGCGCCCAGCTTGACCAGCACCTGGGCGGCCACGCCCTCACCCTCGCGGATGAGGCCGAGCAGGATGTGCTCGGTGCCGATGTAGTCGTGCCCGAGCTGCTGGGACTCGCGCAGGGAGAGCTCGAGCACCTTCTTGGCCCGCGGCGTGAAGGGGATATGGCCGGACAGCTCGTGCTGGCCCCGGCCGATCATCTCCTCGACGTTCTGCCGGACGTCTTCCAGGCTGATACCGAGGGATTCCAGTGCCCTGGCCGCCACGCCATCACCCTCGTGAATCAGGCCCAGCAGAAGGTGCTCGGTACCGATGTAGTTGTGGTTGAGCATCCGGGCCTCTTCCTGGGCCAGGACGACGACCCGGCGAGCCCGGTCAGTGAACTTCTCGAACATCTGCCGCTCCCCTCCCCCGTGGGTGGGTGAAGACGGTGCGTAAAAGCAGGGAGCGAGGGTGCCCCGTCAGCGCGGGCCGGACGCCAGCGCCGGACGGGGCAGTCCGCTCAGTCACCAGCCGCGGCTGGCGTAACGGTCAGCGGGGGGCAGGGTATCGGTACTGATCCCGACCATGGGCTCACCGAGGCCGCGGGAGACCTTGGCCACGACGTCGGGATCGTCGGCGAACGTGGTGGCCTTCACGATCGCGGCGGCCCGGGCGGCCGGGTCCCCCGACTTGAAGATCCCGGAACCGACGAACACCCCCTCGGCGCCGAGCTGCATCATCATGGCCGCGTCCGCCGGGGTGGCGATGCCGCCCGCGGTGAACAGCACGACCGGCAGCTTGCCGAGCCGGGCGACCTCGGCGACGATCTCGTAGGGGGCCTGCAGGTCCTTGGCGGCCGCGTAGAGCTCCTCGTCCGGCAGGGTGCCCAGGGCCCGGATGGCGCCGGAGATCGAGCGCATGTGCCGGGTGGCCTCGACCACGTTGCCGGTGCCCGCCTCCCCCTTCGACCTGATCATGGCCGCACCCTCGGCCAGCCGCCGCAGCGCCTCGCCCAGGTTGGTGGCGCCGCACACGAACGGCACGGTGAAGTCCCACTTGTCCACGTGGTGGGCTTCGTCGGCCGGGGTAAGCACCTCGGACTCGTCGATGTAGTCCACCCCGATGGCCTGCAGGACCTGCGCCTCGGCGAAGTGCCCGATCCGGCACTTGGCCATGACCGGGATGGACACCGCCTGGATGATCCCGTCGATCATGTCCGGGTCGCTCATCCGGGCCACGCCGCCCTGGGCGCGGATGTCGGCCGGGACCCGCTCCAGCGCCATCACCGCGACCGCGCCGGCGTCCTCGGCGATCTTGGCCTGATCCGGCGTCACCACGTCCATGATCACGCCGCCCTTGAGCATGTCCGCCATGCCCCGCTTGACCCGCGCGGTGCCGGTCTGGGTGGGGCTCGCGGAGCTGGATGCGGTACTGCGTGACACGGTGAACCTCATTCGGATCGGCAGAGTTGTGTTACCTCCATGGTAGGCGCTCGGTCAGCCGGTCAAATGGGGCATATCCGAGCCGCCGGTCCCGCCCGTCGCGGCGACCAGCGAATCGTCGATCTCGAAGAAGACCGGCATCGGCGCTCCCCCGGCCAGTCCCAGCACCCGGGCCAGCCAGCGGCGCCGCGCGGCCTGCGTGGACGCGACCGCGTCGTTGTAGAACTTGCGGGCCAGGAACACCTGGTGCGCGGCGGACTCCAGCTCGGCGAGCAGCTCGTCGGCGTTGCCCTGGCTGTCCAGCGAGGCGCGGAAATCAGGCTGGCTGAGCACCGCCCGCAGGGCCTGGGTCAGGTCGCTCTCGGCCAGCTCGTTGGGTCCCCCGGCCGCCCGGGCGTCGTGCGCGGCGCCGGCCAGGAGCAGGCTGGTGGCCGGGTCGAGCAGGCCGCAGGCGGCCAGTTCCTGGGCCACCGAACTGCGCCGGACCAGGGCGGCGTCGAGCGCGGCCCGGGCCTTGTCCACCCGGGCGTGCATCCGGTCGAGCCGGCCGGCCCGCCAGGACACGTACACGCCGACGAGCACCGCGGCCACGGCGATGAGGATGACGTCGATCAGCACGGGTCACTACCCACCTGGCGCGCGGCGGGGGCAGGCCCGGTGCGGCGGGCCGCACTCACCCTGGGTCCCATTAGCGGACCACCCCGACCTGCCCGTACGCGGCCACCACGGCCTCGTAGACGCGCACCACGTCCCGGGCCACCACCGGCCAGTCATAGGCGCGGACCGCCTCGGACGCGGCCTCGGCGAGGGTGGCCCGCCGCTGCGGGTCGTCGAGCAGCCGGCCGGCCGCGGCGGCCAGCGCCGCCGGGTCGCCCGTCTCGAACAGCTCACCGGCCCGGCCGCCGCGCAGCACCATCCGGAACGCGTCGAGGTCGCTGGCCACGATCGGGGCCCCGGCGGCCATGGCCTCGGCGAGCACGATGCCGAAGCTCTCCCCGCCGGTGTTCGGCGCGCAGAAGACGTCCACCGAGTGGTAGACGCGGGCCTTGTCCTCCTCGCTGACCTGGCCAAGCAGGACCACCCGCGGGCGCAGCGGCGCGGGCACCTTGTCCAGCACGTCGGCGGAGTCCCCGGGCCCGGCGATCAGCAGCCGCAGCCCGGGCCGCTGCACACCCAGCTCGGCGAACGCGCGCAGCAGCACGTCCAGGCCCTTGCGCGGCTCGTCCATCCGGCCGAGGAAGCCGAGCGCGCCGCCCTCCCCCGGCCAGCCGGGCAGCGGGGCGGCCTTCTCGTACCGGCTCACGGTCACGCCGTTCGGGATGAGCACGGCGTCCCCGCCCATGTGCTCGACCAGCGTGGTCCGGGCGGCCTCGGAGACCGCGATCCGCCCGGTGATCTTCTCCAGCGCCGTCTGCAGGGCCGGGAAGGCGGCGTGCATGATGCGGGAACGCGGGGTGGCGGTGTGCACGGTCGCCACGATCGGCCCGTCCGCGACCCAGCAGGCCAGCAGGGACAGGCTGGGCGCGGCCGGCTCGTGCACGTGCAGCACGTCGAAGCCGCCTTCCTTGACCCAGCGCCGGACCCGGCTGGCGGTCAGGAACCCGAACGCGAGGCGGGCCACCGAGCCGTTGTAGGGGACGGGGACGGCGCGGCCGGCGGGCACCACGTAGGCCGGCAGCGGGGTGTCGTCGTCGGCGGGCGAGATCACCGAGACCTCGTGGCCCAGCCCGATCAGCGCCTCGGCCAGGTCCCGGATGTGCTGCTGGACGCCGCCGGGGACGGCCCAGGTGTAGGGGCAGACGATGCCGACCTTCACGGTCCGCCGCCCGTGTTCGTGCCGGCCGGCTCGGCGTCGGCCGCCGGCCGCGCGGTCCGCCGCGGCCAGCCGCTCCTGGTCGAGATCCGCCACGAAGACCTTCTGGAGCATGTGCCAGTCCTGCGGATGGGCGCGGATCCCGGCCTCGTAGTCGCGGGCGACCGCCTGGGTCATGGCCGCGACCTTCTCCTTGCGCGTGCCGGTCTCCGGCACCGGCACCTCGGCGTTGATGCGGGCCCGCCAGCCGGCGCCGTCGAACCAGAGGGTGGTGGGCAGCAGCGCCGCCCCGGTCTGCACGGCCAGCGCGGCCGGGCCGGCCATCATCCGCGCCTTTTCCCCGAAGAATTCCACGTCGATGCCGCGGCCGGTGACGTCCCGGTCCGAGACCAGGCAGACCAGGCCCCCGGCCCGGAGCCGCTGGGCCAGCACGCCGAACCGGCTGTCCCCGCCGCTGGCCGGGAGCACCTCCATGCCGAGCCCTTCGCGGAACTCCAGGAACCGCTGGAACAGGGACTCGGGCTTGAGCCGCTCGGCGACCGTGGTGAACTTCCCGACCCCGCGGCCGATGATCCAGGCTCCGGCCAGCTCGTAATTGCCGGTGTGCGGCAGGGCGACGATCACCCCGCGGCCGGCGGCCAGGTTCCGCTGCAGGTTCTCCTCGCCGGTGGCCAGCATGTCCGCCTGGATGCGGTCCTGCCCGATCGTGGGCAGCCGGAACGCCTCCAGCCAGTAGCGGGAGTAGGACCGCATGGTCTGCCGGGACAGCGCCCGCAGTTCCTTGCCGGTCGCCGACGGGCCGGTCACCCGGCGCAGGTTCGACTCGAGCACCTGGACCCGGGGGCCCTGGCGGCGCCAGGCGAGGTCCGCGCCGAACTCGAAGGCGCCGCGGGCCCAGGATTCCGGCACCCGGCAGACCAGGGACCAGCCCAGGGCGTACCCGGCGTCGGTGAGCCGGTCCCGTACCGAGGTCACGCCGTATCCTTTCGCGCGCCGCCATCACCAGGGTCGCGAACCGCTGGCGCCGGGCCGGGACCGGGGGCGCCGTTGCCGGCCGGGCCGGGACTCGCCGGGCCGGGACTCGCCGGGGTGGTCCCGGTGGCGGGCTGACCGGCCGGAGCGGCGGCGGGCGGGGGCGCCGGCTGGCCGGCGGGCCCCGTGCCGGTCCGGGGCGCGGCGCCGGGCCCGACCGCCTTGCGGACGACCAGGACCCGCTGCGCGAACGTGACCGTGCTGCCCGCCGCCACCAGCCAGAGCCCGACGGCCAGGACGAACGGCACGCCCAGCCCGGTCAGGCCGGTCGCGGCCAGCACCACCACCAGCCGCTCCGAGCGCTCGGCCACGCCGACGTCGGCGCGCACGCCTATCCCCTCGGCCCGGGCCCGGGCGTACGACACCAGCCCGCCGGCGACCAGGCAGAACAGCGCCACGCAGGCCAGCACGGGCTGATGGTCGCGGGCCAGGTAGACAGCCAGCCCGGAGAAGACCGCCCCGTCACCGATCCGGTCCAGGGTCGAGTCGAGGAACGCACCCCAGGGCCCGGAGGTGCCTTTCACCCGGGCCAGCAGGCCGTCCAGCATGTCGAACATGGCGAAGCCCCAGCACACCAGGGTCCCGGCGAACAGGTGGCCGATGGGGAACAGCCAGAGCGCGCCGATGGCCACGCCGACTGTCCCGGCCGCCGTGATCATGTTCGGGGTGACCGGGGTGCGCGCCAGCGCCTCGCCGACCGGCCGGAGCAGGCGGGCGAACAGGGGTCTCAGGCGGTTCAGCATGGCCGTCCGATCCTACTGGCGGAGTGGACAGGAGGGACGATTCCGGCTGGGGGCTTGTGGTCAGGTGTCCGGCAGGTTAAGGCTGGTCGTGAGGCAGCCCAACAGCGTCGTAGGAGGCCAGCTCATGACAGACCGGAGAGGATCGACAGCTACAGGCGGTACAGCAGTGGCCGACCAGCCCGGCAGCGTGCGGAACGTCGCGCTGGTCGGCCACTCCGGGTCAGGCAAGACAACTCTGGTGGAGGCCCTCCTCACCAGCACGGGTGCGATACCGCGGGCCGGCCGGGTGGAAGACGGCACCACCGTCAGCGATTTCGATGAGGTGGAAGTCCGGCAGCAACGCTCGGTGAACCTTACCCTGGCGCCGGTGGTACACGCCGGGATCAAGGTCAACCTCCTCGACACACCAGGCTACGCCGACTTTACCGGCGACCTGCGGGCGGGCCTGCGGGCCGCGGACGCCGCCCTGTTCACCGTGCCGGCCACCGACGGCGTGGACGGGCTGACCCGGATGCTGTGGGACGAATGCGCCGCCGTCGGCATGCCCCGGGCCGTGGTCATCACCAAGCTGGATCACCAGCGGGCCGACTTCGAGGAGGCCCTGCGGGCCTGCCAGGACGCGTTCGGCGACTCCGTCGCCCCCCTCTACCTGCCGGTGACCGCGGGTCCCGGCGCCGTGACCGGGCTGGTTGGCCTGCTGTCCGGCCGGTTCTACGACTACACCAGCGGCACGCGCGACGAGCGGGACCCCGACCCGGACCAGGCCGACCGCGTGGAGGAACTGCGCAGCTCGCTGATCGAGGGCGTCATCCAGGAGAGCGAAGACGAGACCCTGATGGACCGGTACCTGTCCGGAGAGAACATCGACTCCAAGGTGCTGATCGAGGACCTGGAGAAGGCGGTCGCCCGGGGCAGCTTCTACCCGGTCCTGGCCACGTCGAGCCTGCAGGGCATCGGGCTGGCCGAGCTGCTGGAGATCATGACCCAGGCCTTCCCCTCCCCCGGCGAGCATCCGCTGCCCGGCGTGACCACCCTCGACGGCCACCCCGTCACCGGCCTGTCCTGCGACCCGGCGGGACGGCTGCTGGCCGAGGTGGTCAAGACCGCCTCCGACCCGTACGTCGGGCGGATCAGCCTGGTCCGGGTGTTCTCCGGGACGCTGCGGCCGGACGCACCGGTGCACGTGTCCGGGCACGGCCTGGCCGAGCGCGGCCACGCCGACCATGACATGGACGAGCGGATCGGCGCGCTCACCTCGCCGCTGGGCAAGCAGCAGCGCCCGATGCCGCAGTGCGTGGCCGGGGACATCTGCGCCGTGGCCAAGCTGTCCAGCGCGGAGACCGGCGACACCCTGTCGGACAAGGAGCACCCGCTGCTGATGGAGCCGTGGTCAATACCCGACCCGCTGCTCCCGGTGGCCATCGCGGCCAAGTCCAAGACTGACGAGGACAAGATGTCCCAGGCGATCTACCGCCTGGTGGCCGAGGATCCGACGCTGCGGATGGAGAACAACTCCGAGACCCGCCAGCTGGTGCTGTGGTGCATGGGTGAGGCCCATTCTGACCTGCTGCTGGACCGGCTGTCCTCGCGGTACGGGGTGGGCGTGGAGACCAAGAAGCTCCGGGTCCCGCTGCGCGAGACGGTGGCCGGGAAGGCCCGCGGGCTGGGCCGCAACGTCAAGCAGACCGGCGGGCATGGCGAGTTCGGGGTATGCCACATCGAGGTGGAGCCGACCACGTCGGGCACCGGCTTCGAGTTCGTGGACAAGGTCGTGGGGGGCGTGGTGCCCCGCCAGTTCATCCCCTCGGTGGAGAAGGGCGTCCGCGCCCAGCTGGAGCTGGGCGTGCTGGCCGGCTACCCGATGGTGGACGTGAGGGTCACCTTGTTCGACGGCAAGGCCCACTCGGTGGACTCCTCGGACATGGCCTTCCAGAAGGCGGGCAAGCTGGCCTTGCGGGACGCCGCGGACAAGGCGAAGGTCCTGCTGCTGGAGCCGGTGGACGAGCTGTCCGTGCTGGTCGCGGACGACTACGTCGGCGCGGTCATGTCGGATCTGTCGTCGCGGCGCGGCCGGGTGCTCGGCACCGAGCCGGTGGCCGGCGGCCGCACCCTGGTCAAGGCCGAGGTGCCGCAGCTGGAGATCACCCGCTACGCGATCGACCTGCGCTCGATGTCGCACGGCACCGGCTCGTTCAGCCGCAACTACCTCCGCTACGAGCCCCTGCCGTCGCACCTCGCCGACAAGGTCGCGGCCAGCGCCGCCGGGGAGGACTAGCGGCAACCTGCGGACGCCAGTTAAGGCGTGGGCGAGCGTCAGCCGTCGCTAATCTGCGGGCGAGGCGGGGCGCGCCGCAGGCGTGTTCCCGCCGAGCCCGCGGATGGCGGGGGGTCCAGGGGGGTCGCCCCCCCGGACTAAACAGCCGCCCAGGCTTCGGCGATTAGCTTCCGCGTGTCCCTCAGCAGCTGTGGCAGGACGCGGGTCTGCCCGACCACGGGCATGAAGTTGGTGTCGCCGCCCCACCGGGGCACCACGTGCTGGTGCAGGTGGGCTGCGATGCCCGCGCCCGCCACCGACCCCATGTTCATGCCGATGTTGAAGCCCTGCGCGCCGGAGGCGGTGCGCAGCGCGGTCATGGACCGCTTGGTGAACGCGGCCAGCTCCGCGGTCTCCGCCTCGTCCAGCTCGGTGTAGTCGGCCACATGCCGGTACGGCAGCACCATCAGGTGCCCCGCGTTGTACGGGTACAGGTTGAGGATGCTGTAGACCAGCTCGCCCCGGGCCACGATCAGGCCGTCCTCATCGCTGAGCGCGGGGATCCGGCAGAACGGGCAGCCGTCACCTTCCTCGGTACCGGCCGGCTTGTTCTCGCCCTTGATGTAGGCCATCCGGTGCGGCATCCACAGCCGGGCGAAGCCGTCCGGGACCCCGGCGCCGTCCTGCTCCGGCACGCCAGGCGCGGTTGGCTCGGTCATCTAGCTGCTCAGTCCCTGATTTTTGCTGGCCCTGATCTCTGGCCCTGATTTTGCTGGCTCTGATCTCTGCCCCGGTGCTCAGACCTGGATGCGCTGCCGGACGGCGCTGACGATCTCGGCGATCGCCTCGTCGACCGGGACCCCGTTGCGCTGCCCGCCGTCGCGGAACCGGAACGAGACCGCGCCCTTGGCCACATCCTCGTCGCCGGCCAGCAGCATGTACGGCACCTTCTGCCGCTGCGCGTTCCTGATCTTCTTCTGCATCCGGTCGTCGCTGGTGTCCACCTCGACCCGGATGCCCTGCTCACGCAGCTGGGCCGCGACCTTCTCCAGGTAGGGCACATGCCCGTCGGTGATCGGGATGCCGACCGCCTGGACCGGCGCGAGCCACGGCGGGAACGCCCCGGCGTAGTGCTCCAGCAGGATCCCGAAGAACCGCTCGATCGACCCGAACAGGGCGCGGTGGATCATGTACGGGCGCTGCCGGGAGCCGTCCGGGGCCTGGTACTCGATGCCGAACCGGCCCGGCTCCTGGAAGTCCACCTGCAGGGTGGACAGCTGCCACCGGCGCCCGATCGCGTCCTTGACGTGCACGTCGATCTTGGGAGCGTAGAACGCCCCCTCACCCTCGGCCACCGTGTACGGCAGGCCCGAGGCGTCCAGCGCGTGCTTGAGCGCCGCCTCGGCCGCGTCCCACTCCGCAGGCTCCCCAACGTACTTTTCCGGGCGGGTAGACAGCTCCGCCTCGAACTCGGTCAGCCCGAAGTCGCGGAGCAGGCCGACCACGAAGTCCAGCAGCGAGGCCAGCTCGGGGCCGAGCTGATCGGGGGTGCAGAAGATGTGCGAGTCGTCCTGGGTGAAGCCGCGGGCCCGGGTCAGCCCGTGCACGACGCCGGACTTCTCGTAGCGGTACACGGTGCCGAACTCGAACAGCCGGAGCGGCAGCTCCCGGTAGGACCGCCCGCGCGCCTGGAAGATGAGCACGTGCATCGGGCAGTTCATCGGCTTCATGTAGTACCGGGCGCCGTCCAGCTCCATGGGCGGGAACATGCCCTCGGCGTAGAAGCCGAGGTGCCCGGAGGTCTGGAACAGCTCTTCCTTGGTGAGGTGCGGGGTGTTGACGTACTGGTAACCCGCTTCCTCGTGGCGGCGGCGGGCGTAGTCCTCCATCACATGGCGGATGATCGCGCCCTTGGGGTGGAAGACCGGCAGCCCGGAGCCGATCTCGGTCGGGAACGAGAACAGGTCCAGCTCGGCGCCCAGCCGCCGGTGATCGCGGCGCTCCGCCTCGGCGAGCAGCTTCAGGTACTCGTCCTGCGCGTCCCGGGACTCCCAGGCGGTGCCGTAGATCCGCTGCAGCTGCGGGTTCTTCTCACTGCCCCGCCAGTACGCGCCGCTGGAACGCATCAGCTTGAACGCCGGGATCTGCCGGGTGGTGGGCACGTGCGGACCGCGGCACAGGTCCTTCCAGCATTCCTCGCCGGTGGCCGGGTCGAGATTGTCGTAGATGGTCAGCTGGCTGCCGCCGACCTCGACGGCCTCCTCGACGCTGACCTCGGAGGGTGCGGTCGGGGAGCCCGCATCCGGCGCGGCCGCGCCGCCCTTGATCCCGATCAGCTCGAGCTTGTAGGGCTCACCGGCCAGTTCCTCGCGGGCCTGCTCGTCGCTGACCTCGCGCCGGGAAAAACGCTGGCCCTGCTTCACGATCTGCCGCATCCGCTGCTCGATGGCCTTGAGGTCCTCGGGGCTGAACGGTTCGGCCACGTCGAAGTCGTAGTAGAAGCCGTTCTCCACCGGCGGCCCGATGCCCAGCTTGGCCTCGGGGAACAGCTCCTGGACGGCCTGGGCCATCACGTGCGCGGTGGAGTGCCGCATGATGGCCCGGCCGTCGTCGCTGCCCACCTCGACCGGCTCGACGGCGTCGCCGCCGGCCAGCGGTGCGGCCAGGTCGCGCAGCTCGCCGTTGACCCGGGCCGCGATGACCGCGGACCCGGCCACCGGGCCGGCGGCTGGCTCACTGAGCCGGAGCGCGTCACCCGCCGTAGTGCCCGCGTCCACCACGTGCTCGCGACCGGCGAGGGTGATGTGAAGCTGCTGGGCCGACACGGCGGGCTCCCTGGATAGATCGGCGAGTGGGGCCACTGCCCCAGCCTCCGATGCTATCGAGGCGCAGCCGTAGCCGCGCCTCGATATCCTCCCCGCCGCCCCAGCAGGATCCCGTTCAACTGGGCGTCACGGCTGTGGGGGTCCGCGGAGCGTGGCCGGGCCCATCGGCCCGCGGGCCGATGGCCGGACTATCTGACCGTGACCAGGGTGCCGTAGGTCATGTAAGGCCATACGAAGTGCGCCTGCGCGTACGGGAGCTCGACGCAGCCCAGGCTCTGCGGGGCGCCGTAGAATCCGCGCGGGAAGTAGTGCACCGCGTCGCCGCCGTCGAAGTAGGACACCCAGGAGACCGGGTCGGAGTAGTGCGACCCGTCCGGGTTCGTGCCCGACATGATCTGGAATGTGTAGCGCAGGTACACCGGGAAGGTGCCGTCCGCGGTGGGCGCGGCCGGGATGCCGGTGTTGGCCAGCGTGTGCAGGATGACCCGCCCGTTGTGCCACACGGTGAGGGTCTCCGGGCTGGCCTTGCTGGCCAGCGCGTAGGTGTAGCCGTGGCGGTTCCGCTGGCCGGCCGCGGCCGCCCGGACCACGTCCCGCCACAGGGCGGGGGTCATCACGCCGGTCATCGTGGCGCCCGCGTCGGACTGGAAGGCCCGGATCGCGCCCTGCATGATCAGGCTGGACCGGCCGCCCCAGAAGCTGGTCAGGATCGACGGGTAGCCCCTCTTCCAGGTGAACTTCCCGGCCGGCGGCGTGTACATGGCGGAGAGCTCGGTGGCGGCGTTGTCGGGCTCCATCGCGGTCGCGCTTTGCGGCGCCCACTTCAGCGGCAGGTAGCCCAGCTGGGCCAGCATCTGCTTGAGCCGCAGGGTGGACCAGCCCTGGGTGGAGAGTCGCTGGGTCACGGTCTTGGCCAGGAGCCCGCCTGCGGCGGACCGGAGCCCGGACCCGCCGGCCGGGAGGGTGACCCGCACCCGGCTGCCCGGCCAGAACGGGGTGGACGGGGTGAAGGTCAGGGTGCTGCCTGTCTTCGCCCAGGTGCCCGGGGTGGCCGGGTGCAGGGCCGGCATCGCGGAGTTGCTGGCCAGCGGGGCGGACAGCGTCACCCGGATCGGGCTAGCCCCGTTGGTGCGGGTCACCGCGCCGCCCTGGGTCACCGATTCGACCTGCAGCGGGGCCGCCTGCGCCTTGGCGCCGCTGGAGCCACGGTCCGAGACGGTGGTGGCGTGCCCGGCGGGGCTGGAAGTACCGAGCATGCCGATGGTCACGCCCGCGACCACCAGCACGCCCAGCCCCGCCGCGCCGAGCAGGGCGATCTTGGTCCGCCGGGAGCCGGCGTTCCCGCCCTGGTCCCCGGGGCCCGCACCACCCTGGGCGCCGCCCTCCTCTGCCGGGGCCGCACCGCTCTGGGCGGCTGCGCCCTGGCCGTCCCCGTCCGGGGCGGCCGCGCTCGCGGCGGCACCGCCCTTGGCCCCGGATGACGGGGGCGCCGTGGGCCGCCGCATCCACCCTGGAGTCTGCACGTTCCGCTCCCTTGTCCTGCCTATGCTCACCAGAGGTCCGCGGGACCCCCACCCGCCGCCGGACCTGCCCGCTGTAACGCATTTCCGGCATACCCGGTTCCCGCTGGCCGGCGTGTCCCGCGCCTCCGCCTGTCCTATGCGACCGACCGCACGCCGGGACCGTCCTCAGCGGGTGATATCCCCACCTCAGGCAGGCGCCCTCAGCTGCGCAAACACCGCTTAAAGCCAGTCTTTGCGGCGGAAGATGCCGTACAGGGTCAGAGAGAGTCCAATCATGACCAGTGTGGACGTCCAGAAGCCAGCGATCTTGCCAAAACCGGGATAGGGGACATTCTGCCCGTAAAAACCGGTGACTGCGGTCGGCACCGCGATGATCGCGGCCCAGCTGGTCACCTGCTTCATGATCACGTTGAGCCGGTTGCCGCGCACCGTGAGGTGCGTTTCCAGGATGGTCGTGACCAGGTCGCGGAGGGACTCCGTCCACTCGGTGGCGCGGAGCACGTGGTCGTAGACGTCGTGGAAGTACGGCAGGATCTCCCCGTCCACCACGTGCAGGTCCCGGCGCAGCAGCGAGTTGAGCACCTCCCGCATGGGCAGGACCACCCGCCGCAGCACGACCAGGGACTTGCGCAGCTCGAAGGTGCGCCGCTGCATGTCCTTGTCCCGCGGGTTGTCGTCAAACAGCTGGTCCTCGAGCGTCTCGATCTCGGTGTCCAGTGACTGGACGGCCTCGAAGTGGGTGTCCACCACGTAGTCGAGCAGGCCGTACAGCAGGAACCCCACCCCGCAGGTGGCCAGGTCCGGCGAGTTGTCCCAGCGGCGGAGCACCGCGTCGATGTCGAAGCCCGGGCTGCGCCGCACCGTGACCAGGGCGCGGTCGGTGACGAACGCGTCCACCTCGTCGATGTCCAGCTCGCCGGTGCTGGTGTTGAGCCGCACGCCGTACGAGGTGACGAAGATGTGGCTCTGGTAGCGGTCCAGCTTGGCGCGCTGGTGCTCGGCCACCGCGTCTTCGACGGCCAGCGGGTGGAGCCCCAGTTCCTCGCTGACCTGGGACAGGTCCTCGGCGGTCGGCTCGCACAGGTCGAACCAGACGACCGCGGTCGGGTCGGCGAGGTAGTCGGACACCTTGGCGACGGGGAAGCCCTCATCTTCCAGGATCCCGTTGCGGTACATGCGGGTACGCGGCATGGTCGCCAAGATAAGGCCTGAGCAGGACTGGCATGATCGGGTGTATGACGGTTATCAAGATCAATGCGATCACCGTGCCGCCGGACAGCGGGGACGAGCTGGCCCGCCGTTTCGCGGCCCGGGCCGGGGCCGTGGACAACCGGGAGGGCTTCGAGGGGTTCGAGCTGCTCAAGCCCACCGACGAGCGGACCACCTGGCTGGTCGTGACCCGGTGGCGGGACGAGGAGTCCTTCTCCGCGTGGCTGAACTCCCCAGCGTTCGGCCACGGGCACCGCTCGCAGTCCGAGCGGGAGGGCGGGCAGGCCACGCCGCCGGTCGGGGTGTCCAGCGAGCTGTGGTCCTACGAGCCCGCGGGCGGCTCCGCGGCGCAGCCCGCGGGCTGAGCGGGGTGAGCAGCTGGGCGCCGCCCGGCGGCGGCGTGGCGACCCCGGCCGTCCTCGTGGACGCCGGCCGCCTGGACCGGAACCTGCGGGCCATGGCCGAGAGCGCGGCAGGCCGCGGTCTCACGCTGCGGCCGCACGCCAAGACGCATAAGTCCATCGAGATCGCCCGGCGCCAGATCGAGGCCGGCGCGACCGGGCTATCCGTGGCCACCCTGGGTGAGGCCGAGATCTTCGCCGACGCCGGCCTCGACGAGGTCTTCGTGGCGTATCCGCTGTGGAGCGACCCGCAGCGGGCCCCGCGGCTGCGCGCCCTGGCGGGCCGGATCCGGCTGATGACCGGGGTGGACTCGCTGGCCTCCGTGCACCAGCTGGCCGCGGCCGTCCAGGGGCACGCCGAGCTGCGGGTCCTGGTCGAGGTGGACTGCGGGCTGCGGCGCAGCGGGGTCGCCCCCGACGGCGCGGGCCGGATCGCGACCGCGGCGGCCCGGGCGGGCCTGGCCGTGGACGGCGTGTTCACCTTCCCCGGGCACAGCTACGCGCCGGGCATGCCCGAGCGGGCCGCGGCCGACGAGGCGGCCGCGCTGGCGGCCGCGGCGGCCAGCCTGGAGGCGGCCGGGATGCCCTGCCCGGTGCGCAGCGGCGGGTCCACGCCCAGCGCCGCCCGGTCGGCCGGGCCGGCCGGCGGCGGCCCGGTCACCGAGCTGCGGCCCGGGGTGTACGCGTTCAACGACGCGCAGCAGGTCGTCCTGGGCAGCTGCACGCTGGACGAGGTGGCGCTGTCCGTGCTGGCCACCGTGGTCAGCACGCCGGCGCCGGACCGGGTCGTGCTGGACTCCGGGGCCAAGGTGCTCGGCTACGACCGCCCGGCGTGGGCGCCGGGCCACGGGATGCTGCCCGCGTTCCCGGAGGCCACGGTCACCGGGCTGTGGGAGCACCACGCGGTCGTGGTCACCGGGGCCGGGCCGCGGCCGGCCGTGGGCGACCGGGTCGCGGTGATCCCCAACCACGTCTGCACCACCGTCAACCTGGTCGATGAGCTGCACGTGGTGCGGGACGGGCAGATCGCGGAGCGGTGGCCGGTGGACGCCCGGGGCCGCAACACCTAGATCGCTGGCCGGGAAATCAGGGCCACGGCTAGGGTGAGCCCATGTCCACCCTCGAGGAACTGGAGCGCCGCGTCGAGCAGCTAGAAGAGCAGGTCGAGCGCGCCCTCCCGGCCAAGATCGACGCCGTGGCCTACTTGCTCAGCGTCGTGCACGAAGAGACCCGGGCCATCCGCCAGATCCTGGATGGGCACGGTCAGATGCTGCAGGAGATTCTCCGCCGGCTGCCGGGCGGCGAAGGCTGACCGGCCGCGGCCAGCAGGCGTTCCTGCTCGGCTCCCCGGATCTAGGCACCCTGGCGGGACAGCCGCGCCCCCTCGGAGTCGGCTGGCCCAGCCAGTCCCTCGGCCTGGGTCAGCATTTCCCCCGCTCGCCGGGTGGCGGCCGGCCGGGCCAGCACCCAGATGATGCCGACCGCGAGCCAGGCGATGGCCACCGATGGTCCCCACCAGTTGACTCCGGTAGGCAGCGGCCAGACGTTCCGGTACAGGGTGTAGCCGAGGACGATGATGCCGAGGACCGGGATCACGATCTCCCAGCGGCGCACGGTGCTGGGCCGGGGGGACGACCCCCCGCTCCGCTTTCCCGGGGGACTACCCCCGGAGCCCCCGGCCCCCGCTCGCCGCTCCGCGCCGGGGCTGCCGCCGGAAACCCCTGAGAAGAACACCAGGCGGACCATGCCGATCGTGGCCAGGACATAGACCACCAGCAGGATCAGCGTCCCGATCACGCCGCTCTCCAGGAACAGGGTGAACGGGTCGCCGCGCAGGACGAACCAGGTGAAGGCGATGATGGCGTACACGGCCACGGCAACGGCCGCCGTCGAGACGGTCGGGGTGCGGCGCCGGGGCGAGACGTGGCTGAACCGGGCGGGCAGCATGCCGTCCCGGCTCATCGCGAACGTGAGCCGGGACGCGCCGACGGTGGAGGCGAGCGCACAGCCGAACGCCGAGATCATCGCGCCCGCCGTGATGATCGTGCCCAGCCAGGACGCGACGTAGCTGGTGCCCAGGTCACCGATCAGTGACGTGGAGTTGATGAACGCGGTGACGCCCTTGGCGGACGTGCCGAAGCCCATCACCTCGACCGCGGTGACCACGACGAAGTAGATGCCGCCGAAGATGGCCACGCCGAGGATGGCCCGCGGGATGTCCCGGTTGGGCCGGCGGGTCTCCTCGCCCAGGGTGGACGCGGCCTCGAACCCGGCGAAGGACAGGAAGCCGAACACCACGCCCAGGAAGATCGTGGACAGCGGCACGCCGGACGGGAGGCTGAACACCGACCAGTCCACCCCGAGCCCGTGCGGGGCACTGTGCCCGGCCAGCTTGGCGAACACGATGACGATCACGATGAGGATCAGCAGCACGGTGATGCCCTCGGCGGCCAGGAGTATCCGCGTGCCGCCCCGGGCCGGGGTGATCGCGAGGAACCAGACCAGCACCATCCCGATCGCGCCGAGCAGGAAGCCCGACCAGGTCGGCGGGTTCTTCCAGATGCCGATCGCGTTCAGGAAGTTGGCCGCGAACCGGCCGCCCGCCATCGAGGTGACCACGGCGTAGAACGTGTAGGTGCCGGTCAGCGCCCAGCCGGAGATCACCCCGGCCCGCGGGCCCAGGGTCGCGCCGACGAACCCGTACACCGACCCGGAGTGATGGAAGCGCTGGGTCAGCCGGACGAACGTGTAGGCGACCAGGAGCACCCCCACGAACGCGAGCGCGAACGCGATCGGCACGGCCCGGCCCACCGTCGTCGCGGTGCCCTGCGGGTTGATGCTGGCCGCCATGGAGGGCGCCATCAGGGCCAGCGAGATGCCGATGGCCTCCCAGACGCTCAGGTTGCGGCGCAGTCTCGGCGCGCCGGTCCCGGACGGCTCACTCCCCGCTGGCCCGCTGCCGGACGGACCGCTACCGGACGGACCGGTCCCGGCCGGCTCGCCTACTGCCCCGGTCTCGCTGCTGGCGGCCATTGCTAGCACCTCCCACGGACGGCCGCCTGGCGGCCTGGCTCGTTGGGCTCCGCTCGTCTGCTGATGATGCGCCAGGCCAGGCACGTACACAAGATCCCAATTCGCACCGTTCCGCGCCGCTCACTGGCCGCGCGCGGATCCGGCCCGGGGCACACCGCCGCGCGCGGATCCGGCCCGGGGCACACCGCCGCGCGCGGAGTCCGGCCCGGGGCACACCGCCGCGCGCGGAGTCCGGCCCGGGGGCACACTCGCCCCGCGCGGATCCGCGCCCGGGCCCGCCGGGTTCTGGAGCTTCTTTCCGCCGCCTGTTATTGTTCTAGAACTCTAGAATTCAGATGCGGGCGCCGCACCGGCGGAGGTGGTGTCGTGATGAAGGTCGCGGAACGGGTCATCATGGGCGACCCGGGACCGGCGGGCCGGTACGGGGCGTTCGGCGGGCGCTTCGTGCCCGAGGCCCTGGTGCCCGCCTGCGAGGAGCTGGACCGGGAGTTCCGCGCCGCCTGGGCGGACGAAGGGTTCCGCGCAGAACTGGGCAGGCTGCTCCGCGACTACGCGGGCCGGCCCACCCCGGTCAGCGGAGCATCACGGCTGTCGGCCGAGCTCGGCGTGCGGGTCCTGTTCAAGCGGGAGGACCTGGCCCACACCGGCAGCCACAAGATCAACAACGTGCTCGGGCAGGCCCTCCTGGCCCGGCGGCTCGGCAAGACCGCGCTGGTCGCCGAGACCGGGGCGGGCCAGCACGGGGTGGCCGCGGCCACGGTCGCCGCGCACCTGGGCCTGGGCTGCACGGTCTACATGGGCGAGCGGGACATGGCCCGCCAGGAACTGAACGTGTTCCGGATGGAGCTGCTCGGCGCGACGGTCCTGCCGGTCTGCTCGGGGTCGCGCACGCTCAAGGACGCCACCAGCGAGGCCCTGCGGCACTGGGTCACCACCGTGGACACCACCCACTACTGCATCGGCTCGGTGCTCGGACCGCACCCCTACCCGTGGCTGGTGCGCGAGTTCCAGCGGGTCATCGGCGACGAGGCCCGGGCCCAGTGCGCCGCGCGGCCGGAACTCCAGCCGTCCGGGCGGCCGGACGTCGTGGTGGCCTGCGTGGGCGGCGGGTCGAACGCCGCGGGGACGTTCGCGGGCTTCGCGGACACCCCGGCCCGGCTGGTCGGCGTGGAGGCCGCCGGCGGGGCCGCGATTAGCCACGGGCGCCCAGGCATCCTGCACGGCTTCCTGGCCCCCGTCCTGCAGGACCAGCACGGCCAGATCCTCGAGGCCGAGTCGGTGTCGGCGGGGCTGGACTACCCCGGGGTCGGGCCCGAGCACGCCCACCTCGCCGCGAGCGGCCGCGCCGAGTACCACACGGTGACCGACGAGGAGGCGATCGCGGCCGTGGAACTGTGCGCCCGGACCGAGGGGATCCTGGCCGCACTGGAATCCGCGCACGCGGTGGCCTGGGTGGCCCGCGCCGCCCGCTGCGGGGAGCTGGCCGCCGGGACCAGCGTCCTGGTCACCATGTCCGGGCGCGGCGACAAGGACGCCGCCACCCTGAAGGAGATCAGCCGTGGGAGCCGTTGAGACGGTGCTGGGCCAGGCGCGCGCAGCCGGGCGGCCCAGCCTGGTCACCTACGTCACCGCCGGGGTCCGGCCCGACTGGACCGGACTGCTCGCGGCGATGATCGAGGCAGGCGCGGACGCGGTCGAGATCGGGCTGCCGTTCTCGGACCCGATGATCGACGGGCCGGTCATCCAGCAGGCGTCGGAAACCGCCCTCAGCCGCGGCGCGAACACCACCGCGATCCTGGCCGAGCTGCACCTGGCCCGGCCCCGGGCCGGCCAGGACGGCGAGGTGCCGCTGATCGCGATGAGCTACGCCAATCACACCTACCACCGGGGCATCGCGCGGTACTGCGGCGAGCTGGCCGGGGCCGGGTTCAGCGGGACGATCATCCCCGACCTGCCCGCCGGGGAAGCGGACGAGTACCTCACGGCGGCGGCCGCGGCCGGCCTGGACGCGACCCTGATGGTCACGCCCGCCACCCCGCCCGCGCAGATGCGCGCCATAGCCCGGCGCTCCCGTGGTTTCCTCTACGTGATGAGCGTGATGGCCACCACGGGAAGCACCCACGAGCACGACGACGAGCGCCGCTGGGCGCTGGCCGCCCAGGCGCTGGCGGCGCAGGCCCCGGGCGCCACCGCCGGGCCGGAGGGCTGGGGCGGACGGACCGTTGGGGAAAAACAGGATCGTGCGCGGCCGGTGCTCATCGGCTTCGGAATCGACACCCCGGCCCGGGCGGCCGCGGCCGTCCGGCACGCCGACGGGGTCATCGTGGCGTCCGCCCTCATGCGGCAGGTCCTGGACGGCGCGGGCCCCGCGGACATCGCCCGCACGGTCGGGGAGCTGCGCACCGCGGTCGACTCCGCCCGGGTGCCCGCGCGGCCATGAGGAGGAGCGCCTGGTGAACACAGCGGCCGTGAACCGGAGCGCGGCGGGAGGCCCTGCGGCCGTGAACCGGAGCGCGGCAGGGAACTCAGCGGCCCGGCGGACGGCGGAGGACCGGCAGCCGAAGTACCTGCGGATCTACGCGGAGCTGCGGGACCTGATCACCAGCGGCCAGTGGCCGGCGGGCAGCCCGCTGCCGCCCCAGCGGGAGCTGGCCGGAGAGTTCGGGGTCAGCATCATGACGCTCCGGCAGGCCCTGCAGCTGCTCACCGACGACGGGCTGGTCGCCGCCCGGCACGGCAGCGGCACCTACGTGGCGGTCCGCTACGAGTACGACCTCGGCCACCTGCGCAGCTTCGCCGCCGACCTGGCCGCCCAGGGGGCCGAGATCAGCACCCGGCTGCTCGAGACGCAGATCATCACCCCGCCCGGGGAGGTCGGGGCCCGGCTCGGCGGCCCCGCCCAGGTGCTGCACCTGCGCCGCCTGCGGCTGGCCGCCGGCCGGCCCCTCATCGTGCAGACCTCCTACCTGCCGCTGCCGCTCGCGGACGGGCTCGACCCGGCCGACCTGGGCCAGCGCGGCCTGTACACGGTGCTGGCCGGGCACGGGCTGGCGGTCACCCGCGCCGCGGAGACGATCACCCCGTGCATTCTCGGGGCGCTTGAGGCGGGCTGCCTGGAGCGCCCGGCCGGCAGCCCGGCGCTGCTCAGCCACCGGGTCAGCTTCACCGCGGCCGGGCTGGCCGTGGTGGACGACCATGCGGTGCTGCCCGGCGACAGCGTGGCCATCACCGCCAACCGGTCCGCCGACCGGCTGGACGTGCACTACTCGCTGCGCACGGGGCTCTAGCCCAGCCGCCCGGTGGCCAGGTGCCCGGCGCACCGGCGCGCTCGCAGGCCGGGCGGTTACTGGTGATGGTGTCCCGGGGGGCGGATCACCGTGACCGGCACGTGGGCGTGTTGCACGCAGTAGGTGCTGACCGAGCCGAGTAGCGCGTCGGCGAACCCAGCGTGCCCGCAGCTGCCCACGACCAGCAAATCTGCTCCCGCGGACGCCTCGACCAGGACCTGGCCCGGATACCCCTCGACCTCACGAGCCACCACCCAGTCCGGCCATTCCGGGCCGAACACGGCATTCAGTGCGTCGCTGAGGGCCTTGTCGGCGATCCCGGCGAAGTTGGCGCCGTCTCCCCCGGCCGGGGCCCAGCCGAAGAACGCGGGTACTGCCAGGCGATGACGGCCTCCAAGGTCGCACCGGTGAAGAATCCGGCCTGGCGGGCAGCCCACCGCAAGGCGTGCGCTGACCCCTCCGAATCGTCCACCCCGACCACGATCCGGCCCTGCCGTTCGGCGGCTGATTCGCTCATCGTGCCCCTGTCCGCGTTGCTGTCCGGCGCCCGCAGGGACGGGCGCATGATCTCATTCCAGCACGCGTCCCCGGGGAAGATCACACATACGTAGGTCCCGCCCGGCGGACACCAAGGTCAGGAGACCCCGGGACGCAGGTGAACGGTCAGCCCGCCCGCAGGCGGCGCGCGCGGCGGGCAGCGTAGGCACCAAGCCCGGCCGCCAGCCCGGCGCCGATCACCAGGGCGCGGGCCAGCGGGGCCGGGCCAGCCGAGCCGAGCGCGCTGGTCACCAGGACGGTCATCGGCAGCACGGCGAGCACCGTGCCCCACGCGTACCAGAACACGATGCTCAGCGCGGCGGTGTTGCCCACCGGGGTGTCGGCTCCCACGAGGAGGGACGGCGAGAAGGCGCCCCGGAAGACGTTGACCAGCGCCCCGCCGACCAGCACCGGGATGGTCACCACCAGCAGGGCCAGAGGCCGCAGATCGCCCGTGACGAGGCAGGCCACCGCGGCGGGCATCCCCACGGCCGCCAGCAGCACCAGGCACGGCACCACCGCGTGCCACCAGGCCAGCGACTCGTAGCTCATGGGCAGGTTCACCGACCGGCGCGGGTCGTCCGCATCCAGCCTGGCCCCCTCGCAGAGCCACGCCGCGGCCAGGAAGCCGAGGCTCACCCCGGAGGCCACCAGCACGAGGGACACCGGCCGGCCGTGACCGGCCACGGCGATGAGCACCGCGGCCAGCAGGGCCAGCAGCACCGCGGACACCAGCCGGGCCGGCGACCGGAGCAGCGCGAGCAGGTCCCGCCAGAGCATCACCAGCTCACGCCGCCGCGGTGGCGGGAGGCGGAACCGGGCGCGCCGGGCCCCGGAGGCCGCGGTGTAGGCGGTGGCGACACCGCGGGTGTTCATGCTCAGCGCGGCCGCGGACATCGCACCCAGGGTGCGGGCCCGGGCCCGGAGTGCGGCGGCCGGTACCCCGGCCGCGGCCCGGTCCGCGCAGGCCAGCGCGGCCAATGCGGCCGCGGCGAGCAGTCCCAGGGCCACCGGCCACCAGGGCGCCGGATTCCCGGCGGCGCTGGCGGGGACGGCGTGCGCGGCCACGGCGAGCACCGGCTGGGCCGTCCACCCCCACGGGCCGGACCAGAGCAGCACGGTCGCCACGGCGGCCGGCAGCCGCCCGAGCCCGGCCCAGGCGGCCAGGCCGCCGAGCAGGACCGCGGCCGCCAGGGCCGCCGGGGTGGCCGCGCGGACCCAGCGCCCGGTCCCCGGGTACCGCTCGATCAGGCCAGCCAGGCCGGTGGCCAGCCCGAAGAGCAGGCCCATCGACACCATCGCGGCCCCGGCCAGGCGGATCACCTCACCGCCGGACCGGCCGCCCAGGCCCAGGGCGACCAGGGTGGCGGCGGGCACGATCCCGGCCACCGCGCCGACCAGCAGCGCCCCGGCGGCGGACCCGCGGAACCGGGGGCGCAGCAGCCGCCGCCGGTCCACGGGCGTGCCGAGCAGCCAGTCCGCGGTGGCCTGCGGCACGGTGACCGGGCCGCGCCACAGGGCGTCCCGGACCAGGACCAGGAAGACCAGCAGCGCCAGAGCGGTCAGCGCGGCCGGGGCCGCGTGCAGCAGCCGCGGGGCCGCCGCGGTCGCGGGGGGCGGGCGGCGCAGCGCCCGGTACGTCGTGACGATCAGCGAGCCGCCGTAGCTGACCACGATGACCGCGGCCAGGTAGGCCCAGTAGGCGGCGTTCGCCGCCTGCTTGCGGCCGTGGCCCCGGCGCAGCTGTCGCAGCAGCGCGAACGTCGCCCCGGTGCTGTCCGGGACGGCGATGGGGTCACGGGTCACGGTCACCGCAACGCCGCCAGGGCCTCGTCCGGCGGCCCCTCGGCGGTGACCCCGCCGTCGCTGAGCACGATGACGTGGTCGGCCACTGCCGCGGCCAGCTCGGTGTGGTGCGTGGCCAGCAGGATCGCCGCGCCCGCCTCCTTCTCGCCGAGCAGCACGCCGGCGAGCCAGCGCCGGGCGGCGGGATCCAGCCGCTGCTCGGGCTCGTCGAGCACCATCAGCCGCAGCGGCCGGACCAGCACCGTGGCCAGTTGCAGAGCCTGGAGCTGGCCGCTGGACAGGGACCCGGGCAGGGCCCCGCCATGGTCCTCCAGGCGGCACTCGGCCAGCGCCCGGTCCACCAGGCCCGCCGCCAGGCGGCCCTCACCGTGGGCCACCGCGACCAGCTGGAGATGCTCCCGGACGGTCAGGTCCGGGTAGGCGCTGACCAGGTCGCCCACCACGGCGATCTCGGTCCGGACCACCGGGTCATCCTCGGAGAGCAGCCGGCCGCCGTAGCTGACCCGGCCGGTGCTCGGCTTGTCCCGCCCGGCGGCGATGCGGAGCAAGGTGGACTTGCCGGACCCGTTCGCGCCGAGCACGGCCACGCACTGCCCGGCGGCCAGGGTGAGATCGAGGGGCTGCAGCGCGACGCGGTCCCCGTAGCGGCGGCTCACGCCGGACACGGTGAGGAGCGGCGCGGGGGCCGGGCGCGGCGCGGGCCCGTTCGCGGGCCCGGGCGGGTGGCCATGTGACGTCGGGCTGCTGGGTGGCGGCGGGGGGCCGGGTGGCGCCGGATTCTCGGGTGGCGGCGGGTTCTCGGGTGGCACCGTCAGAGTCCACCACAACGGCCGGCTGGCCGGCACTCCCCCGTCCGCGCCGCCCGTTCTGGCGGGGTTAGAAATCCGGTTCAGTGGGCAGATGGCGGCCATGGCTGTCCTGAGAGCTCTTGCCCGTCCCATGCTGGCCTCGATCTTCATCGTCCAGGGCTACGACACCCTGCGCCGGCCCGAGCGGGTCGCCCCGCGTGCGGAGAAGGTGGTGGGCCCGCTCAAGCAGCGCGTGGACGCCCTGCCGGACAACACCGAGCAGCTGGTCCGCATCAACGGCGGGGTCCAGCTGGTCGCGGGCTCGCTGCTGGCGATCGGCCGCTTCCCGCGGCTGTCCGCCCTGGCCCTGGCGGCCACGCTGGTCCCCACGACCCTGGCCGGGCACCCGTACTGGGAGGCCAAGGACGACCAGGAGCGGGCGCAGCAGCGCATCCACTTCCTCAAGAACCTCACCATGCTCGGCGGGCTCCTGATCGCCGCGGCCGACACGGAGGGGAACCCGTCGCTGGCCTGGCGGGGCCGTCACGCGGTCCAGGCCGCGCGGCACGACGTGTCACTGGCCAAGACCTCCGGGAAGGCGGGCGTCAAGGTAGGCGCCACCGTCGGGAAGGCCGCGGGCACGGCCGACCTCGCGCTGGCCAAGGCGGACCTGGCCAAGGCCAGGGTGGGCACCGTCCGGGCCAAGGCGGGCCGCGCCCGCGCCGAGAAGTCGGTCCAGGCCCGGGGCAAGGCCGGCAAGGCCGCCCATAAGGCCAGCGTGAAAGCCGGCAAGGCAGCCACCAAGGCGGCGGCCAAAGCCAGCGGGAAGGCCGGGAAGACCGCGAGCCGGGCCGGGTACCAGGCGGGCCAGGTCAAGGCCAAGGCGGAGCAGCTCGTTTCCCACTGACCGTCTCCCGCTGACCCGTTGTCCGACCCTGACCTCGCCCGACCCTGCCACTGGCCTCCCCTGAACCTCGACCCGCCACGCACTGACCGTTCCTGACCCTCTGGCCCCCTGACTCCCTCATCCCCCTGATCCCCACCGCCGCGGCCGCCTTCCGGTTGTCACGATGGGGTGCTACCGGCGCCCGGCCTGCTGGGGGATGCTTGGCTCATGTTCCTGATCGACCCGCCCGCGTCAGATCTCGCCGAGGCGCGCCTGGACCCGCGGGGCGCGGCGCTGCGGGCACAGTCCGCCGGACGGGTGGTAACTGGTCATGACCTGGTCGTCGCCGGAGAGCCTGGACGAGCCCGATGAGGTCGGTTTCGGCTCGGGCCGCCCGCCGCGCCGCCGCTGGCCGCGCGGTCCGCGCTGGCCGCTGATCCTGGCCGGGGTCGCGGTGATCGCGATCGCGGCGGTGCTGGTCCTGGGCCGGCATCCGGCCCGGCCAGCCCCGGCCCGTGCGGCAGTGACGGCCACCGAGGCCGGCCACCGCCTGCTCGGCGTGCGGGCCGGCTGGGAACTGCTCGGCTACGGTCCCCGCCGCGCGGTACGGGTCCAGCTCGCCCGGGGCCGGGTCACCCAGACCGTGCTGCCCGTGCTGGCCAGCAACGGGCCCGTCTCGTTCGTGGCGGGGCCCAGCCAGATGATCATCCGCCCGTGGGACTTCGTGCCCGGCTACCTGGTGCCGGACGGCAAACCCGCCCGGCCGCTGACCGGGGCGCTGGGCCGGGGCGGGGAGGTGCTGCCCGGGCCGCGGCCGGGCGAGGTGTGGGTGCAGAGCGGCTACCGGGTCAAGTCCCTGTCGCTGGCCCGGCTGGACGGCAGCGTGACCGGCGTGTCCATGCAGCTGCCTGCCGGCGGCTGGTGGCTGGCCAGCCCGAACGGGCGAGGCGATGTACTGCTGACCGGCGTGGGCGAGATCTACGAGGTCTGGCCGGGAGGGTCCCGGCACATCGGCGGGATGCTCGCGGCGGTCGGCCCGACCCGCTGGCTGACCGTGACCTGTAACCGCCCGCACCGCTGCGCGGATGTGGTCATCGACCCGGTCACCGGCGCACAGCGGCAGCTGGGCGGCCCGCCGGTCGCGTCGGTCTCGGCTGCTTCCCCCGGCGCCATCGCACCGGACGGCGCCACGGCCGCGCTGTTCCGGGTCACGGCGGGCGGCCAGGTCACACTGCACCTGGTCAGCCTGGCCAGCGGGGCGGATCAGCGGATCGCGATCCCGCTCGGCCCGGACTCGGTGGGCCCCGGGAAGCTGGCCTGGTCCCCGGACAGCCGGTGGCTGTTCGTGATCACCGCGCACGGCGGGCTGGCCGCGGTGAACGCAGGCACCCAGCGCGTCGAGGGACTCGGCGTGCCGCTCCCGTGGCTGAGCCAGATTGCGATCAGGAACGTATCCGGCTGAGCGCGGCCTGCATTGCGGCTGGCGGGAAACACGGCAGGGGTTCCCTGAATTGAAGCCGGGTTTCAGGCCTGCATTCAGCCAGTAAAAATATCTTCAAGGCGCACCCCGGGATCATTAAAGAACGCCGTGGCCTGTGGGGCAAGCGTGACTGCTGTGACACCTCAAGAGCCTCGGCCAGTGAACACGCCGTGACCTCTCCGGGGACGGGTAAAAGATCGCCTGCCCGGAACTCTCGATGCTGGGTTAATCATCGGCCCAGGCATGGTGCTACCTCATTCTGCTGCGCCTGCAGCTACGACAGGGAGCAGTGGTAACACGCGATGCGCGCTAGACCGCGCCGTGGGAAGACCATTCCCACGTGCCTTCTCTTGAGCGGCCGCCGGTTCGGCACGTCGCCAGGAAGCCTGACCGGACGCTCTGCAGCGAAGAGTTCAGGCCCTCCGCAGCGACCCGCCAGGCACGCTGAATAAGCGCCATCGAAGCATTAAAAGAGTTAGGCGGAGCCGCTGCCTATCCGCGTCAGCGCCAGCAGAAAATGCGGCGCCCCATCACTGAATGACGAACTGGGCTGCTATCGCCGCAAACCGTCTTCAGATTGCCGCGAATCGTGACGTACTGGTACTAATAAGGCCCCAGGCTGACATGTCGTCGTCGAGCGGGCCGCGCTCGCGCCGCGATTAAGAGCATGGCCCGCCAGTGGGCTTTTAGCGGCCTCTTCCGGGCCCGGTCCGCGCGGAGTAGCGTCGCCTCTCATAGCAAGAATCGGTATCTTCCAAAGAGGGGGGACAATGCAACTCAGAACCAAGTTCATGGCGCTGGCCATGGCGGGCGGCACTGCCGCGCTGGTGTTCTCGGGGGGCCCGGCGCTGGCGAGCAGTCATGCGGCCAGCAGGCCGATCACCGGCCCGGAGATCGCCTACGGCGTCATCCACGGCAAGCGCGCGACCGCGAATAACCCCATCATCCCCGTGGCCTGGCGGGGGCTGGTGACGGCTCACGGCGTCTTTTCCACCGGCGGGGGCACTGGCCCGAAGAAGGGTCAGCGCCACACGTTCCCCACCTCGGCCGGGAACCTGGCGGTGGTGGTCACCGCCAGGCCGACCAGCACGCAGCATGTCAACGTGAAGGCCTGCCACTTCTCGTTCGCGACCTACGTCGCCTTCCGCGTGGCGAGCAGGCGGAGCACCGGCAAGTTCGCCGGGGCCTCGGGCCCGGGCGCGGTGCAGGTCCGCTTCGCCGGGTACGGGCCGAGGTACAAGTCCGGCCCGAAGAAGGGCCAGTGCAACATGAGCTCGAGCGCGCCGGAGCTGGCGAAGGGCGCGGTCGCGTCCTTCCTGTTGAGCGCGGTGCTGACGAAGTAACGGCCACCGCCTGATGGCCAGCTGGTAAGGGCCAGGCTCCCCGGTGATAGGGGGAAGCCTGGCCCGAGCCCGCCCGCAAGCTCAGCTACTGAGCCTCGCCGGCAGCACGGGCGGGGTTCTTGATCATGGCTTGCGTGCCGTACGCCGGGCCGAACACGACCAGCAGCGCCAGGTCCCCGGTGATGCCGGCGAAGCGGTGCTCCTCGCCCGCGGGCACGAAGATCACCGAACCGGGACCCACCTCGGCCACACCGTGCGGCGTCTCGATCCGGGCCCGGCCGGCGGTCACCACATAGATCTCGTCCTCGGTATGCGGGCTCTGGTCGTCGGTCCCGCCCGCCGGTATGCAGTAGGTCCCCACGGACAGGGCCGGCACCTTGAAGTGCTCGGCCCAGTCATTGGCCGCGCCAGCCGCCGGCGCCACCCACTGCCCCGCACCCTCGATGATCTGCATGGCCGAAGCCTAAAGGGTGGGCCAGCCGGCCTCGGGGCTGATCTTCAACACCTCGCCGCGCGGGCTGGCGCCCCGGCCGCGGCTGACCCCTCGTGTCCCGGACGGGCGGGCCCATCTGCCGCCGACGTATCGTCCGCCCTGACCAGGAGGAAGACCCCATCCGGTGAGCAGGATGAGGTCTGTCCGAAAGAGCTTCTGAGCTGGCCTGACGCCAGGCCTGGGCTGGTGGGCGATGCTGGGTTCGAACCAGCGACTTCTGCCGTGTGAAGGCAGCGCTCTACCGCTGAGCTAATCGCCCTGGCGCCCTCAAACGGCCCGGCTCCTGACGGCCGGAACGCTCGCGGGCCAACACAGAGTAGCCTACCGGCGGGCCCGGGGCGCCGCCGTACGCGTCCGATTCCCGCCCTGCGGCGCGGGCCGCACCCGGGGTCGCGCCGCAGGGCGGAACCCCGCCCCCCCAGCTGGCCCCGGACGTCCGCAGACGGCCCTGAGCGGCCCCCGCAGGCAGGCGGCCACCTGGGACTTCGGGAAGATCACTCTGGTGGCGCAGAACGGGTCTGGCACCCTTGCCGGCCCCCGCCGGGAAACCCGGGCTCAGGGGTTCCGGGCCGTTGTCCCGTTGAATACGAATAACCGCCACACGGGAATTAAGTCGGGGAATGTCATGATTCCGGACAAGCCCGCGCGAAAGTCGTGGCATCGGGTAGTGCGCCCAACCCGGAAGGCTGTATGCTTCCGCATCGGACAAAGCACGATTGTTCGCTATCTGAACGCAAACCCGGAGGTGCGCACGGGATGCGAAGCGAAATTTCCGCCCCATCGCTACTGAGAGCTAGATCACAGCGTGTTGTTCCTGGTCACAGGAACAGTGCTGGGTCATGATTACGTTGAGGCGCGAGAAGCGTTTGCCCAGGTCACGACTGATTTGGTGCGTGGTGACCGAGGTTAGTAGAGGCAGCGTTCGCGGAATCCTCATACAGAAGGCTTTCGTGCCTGCGTGGCTCGTCACCCCGTGAGACGGCATCGCTGGATGGATGAAGCCCGGCGTTCCGGGATACAAGGCAAAGGTTTGGCGAGGCAATGAACAGCAGCAACACCGTCGCAGCCGAGCTCGGCCTCAGACTCGTGGTTCCCGAGCATGATGGCGTTCCCCTCACAGCGAGTCTTCACTACCGGGCGGAGGATCCGTACGCCATCCGCATGGCGTTTCATGTGGGCATGGACGAGCCGGTTGAGTGGATCTTCGCCCGGGACCTGCTGGCGGGCGGGATGACCGAGCCGGCGGGCGACGGTGACGTCCGGGTGTGGCCCGCGGACACGCCGACCGGGCAGCGGGTGCTGAACATCTCCTTGTCCTCGCCGTTCGGCCAGGCCCACTTCGAGGCCCCGCTGACCGCGCTGGCCGGCTTCCTGCTCCGCACGTTCCAGGTGATCCCGGCCGGGCGGGAAGGCGAGTACATCAACCTCGATGGCGAGCTGAACCAGCTGCTGCGCCGCAGCTGAGGCGCGCAGGCCCCGGACGCACCCCGCCACGGACTGCTGGACTGGCCCTAACGGACTTATCGCCCGGCTGGGATGCCCCGGGTTCTAGGCGTTCAGCGGACCGGGCGCCGGCCCGGGGTTGGCCGGGCGCGGGCGCGACGGTGTCAGCAGCTGCTGACCCGGGTGGCCGACATGCTCTCGCGCCACGCTCTGCTCATCGGGACCGGCTTCAACGACCCCTCGTCCGGTAGCCACGGTCACCTGAAGGCGAGGGAGAAGTTCCGCCCCATCGTCGCCGTCCTGGCCGGTGACGACAGCCCTGCCCGCGTGATGCGGGCCCGCTGCGCCCTCGGCGCGGTGCTGTTCGCGGTGCTGGCCACGGTCCGCGCCGACCCGGTTTCGGGGAGCCGGTGCAGGGTGACCGGGCGCTCGGGCGCCTGGACGGAAAGACCACGCCCTGGACGCTGACCTGCGCCGGGAAGTGGTCGCGGCGGCCCTGCGGGCCCTCGGCGAGCCGGCGAGCGGACCGGCATCCTCCTGAATCTTGCGGGCCTTGAATCCCCGGAGCCTAGGGATCCACGTCCTGGGCTGAGCGCTCGGCGAAGATGTCCGCGGCCTTGCGGGTCACCGGGCCGGGCACCGCGGGCAGCAGCACCCCGTCCACGCTGCGGATCGGCTGCACATCGCGGGTCGTCCCGGTCAGGAAGGCTTCCCGGGCCCCGGCCAGCGCAGACAGCGGCAGGTCTTCCTCCACGGCGCCGGCCCACTCGATGACCAGGCCGCGGGTCACCCCGGCCAGGCAGCCCGCCGACAGCGGCGGCGTGACCAGCCGCCCGCCGGCCACCACGAACACGTTGGTCCCCGAGCCCTCGCACAGGTTCCCGGCCAGGTTCCCGAAGATCGCCTCGGCGCCGCCCTGCTGCTGCGCGTAGGACAGCGCGAACACGTTCTCGGCGTAGGAGGTCGTCTTGACCCCGGCCAGGGCGCCCCGCTCGTTCCGGGGCCAGGGAAACATGATCACGTCGCAGGTGGGCGCCGCGTCGTGCAGCTCACCGAGCTGGATGATCGTGGCCGGCGCCTTGCTGGTCCGCTGGGAGCCCAGCGCGGACTCCCCCGCCGTGACCGTGATCCGGATCCGGGCCCGGTCCGGGCGGCCCGCCCCGTCCAGCACCGCGTCCACCCCGGCCCGGATCTGGTCCAGGTCCGGGCCGGGCAGGCCCAGCCCCGCCGCGGAGGCGCTCAGCCGGGCCAGGTGCCGGGTCAGCGCGAAGGGCGCTCCCCCGGTGACCTTGAGCGCCTCGAACACCCCGTCCCCGGTGGTCAGCCCGTGATCGGTCACGGGGACCCGGGCCTGGTCGTCCGGCACCAGCGTGCCGTTCATCCACACCGTCACAGGAAAAAGCTAGCGCAGGGGACCAGCCGCCGCGCCAGCCGTTGCGGATAGTGACGGCAGCAAGGCGTCGACCGCCGTGATCTGCCCGGCGACTTCACGGTCCACGGGCATCATCGGCACCCGGGCCCGGATCGCCGCGTGCACGGCCCGGAGGGGCTCGCTGGGGGCGGCGACGCCGGCCCGCAGGTCGATGCCCTGGGCGGCGCAGCAGACCTCGACGGCCAGGCAGGTCCGGACGTTCGCCACCACCTCGCGGAGCTTGCGGACCGAGGTCCAGCCCATGGACACGTGATCTTCCTGCTTGCCGGAGGTGGGGATGGTGTCCACGCTGGCCGGGTGGGAGAGCACCTTGTTCTCGCTGACCAGGGACGCGGCGGTGTACTGGGCGAGCATGAAGCCGGAGTTGGTGCCCGCGTCCGGGGCCAGGAACGGCGGCAGGCCGCGGGAGAACGCCGGGTCCAGCATCCGGTCCACCCGGCGCTCGCTGATGCTGGCCAGCTCGGACAGGGCCATGGCCAGCATGTCCGCCGCGAAGGCCAGCGGCTCGCCGTGGAAGTTCCCGGATGTCATCACCTCGCCGTCGGCCACCACGATCGGGTTGTCCACCACCGCGCCCAGCTCGATGTCGATGACCCGGCTGGCGTGGGCCAGCACGTCCCGGACCGCGCCGTGCACCTGCGGCGCGCAGCGCAGGCAGTACGCGTCCTGCACGGCGTGGCGGCTGTGCCGGTGGCTGGCCAGCAGCGGCGAGCCGGCCAGCAGGGCGCGCAGGTTGGCCGCGCTGTCCAGCTGGCCCGGGTGCGGCCGCAGGGCCTGCACCCGCTCGTCGTAGGGCCGGTCGGTGCCCAGCAGCGCCTCGATCGACAGGGCACAGGCGATGTCGGCCACCTGGACCAGCATCAGCGCGTCGTAGACGGAGAACGCCAGCAGGGCCTGCATCGGCTCGGTCCCGTTGACCAGGGACAGGCCTTCCTTGGGGGCCAGCTCCAGCGGTTCCAGTTGGTGCTCGGCCAGCACCTCGGCGCTCGGGCGGCCCTCCGGCGGGTCGCCCGGGCCGCGCAGCCGGCCCTCGCCGATCAGCGGCTGGGCCAGGTGGGCGAGCTGGGCCAGGTCCCCGGACGCGCCGACCGAGCCCTTGGACGGGACCACCGGGAGCAGGCCGAGGGCGAGCAGCTCCAGCAGGCGCCGCGGCAGGTCCGGGCGGACGCCCGAGTAGCCGGCGGCCAGGGTCCGGGCGCGCAGCAGGAGGATCGCGCGGACGGTTGCGTCGTCGAGAGGCGCCCCGGTGCCCGCGGCGTGCGAGCGGACGATGGCGCGCTGCAGCCGGGCCAGGTCCTGGATGGGGACCGGCGTGTCAGCCAGCGCGCCGAAGCCGGTGTTCACCCCGTAGACAGGGGTGTCCCCCTGGGTCGCGGCGGCCACGACGGAGCGGCTGAACTCCATGGTGGCGGGCACGTCGGGGCTGAGCTCGGCGCGGGCCTCGCCGCGGGCCACGTCGATAACGTCCTGGACGGTGAGGCCGTCGCCGGTGACGATCACAGTTCGCATGGCAGACAGCCTCCCACTGCGCCCACCGGCCCGGCCATGCCGGTACCCAGCTAGGCTTCCTGCTGAAACTTCGTGTTACAGTGGGTTTCTTATGTAACATCTGGAGGCGGACATGGACGAGGCAGCGATCAACCATCTCGCCGGGCAGATCCACGACGAAGTCAGGGAGCGCTTCCCGGACGTCGTACAGCGGGTCGAGGTCCTCCAGTACGGGGATGATCCCGTGATCGAGCCGGGAGAACTGCTGGTCCGGCTGACCATTGCGGCGGAGGAAGGTTCCGAGGGCCAGGAGCAGGCTCTTCAGGCGTTCGAGGCGGCGCACGGGCTGGCGATCAAGAAATTCCGCCGCGACCTGTCCGCCCAGCTTCCTGAGGTGGGACGGCTGGAGTTCCGGACCAGCGGCGATACCGGCCACGGACCCCGGATGGTGCTGGGCGGCAGGCCACGCGGCTCGCTGGAGGGCCGCGCGACAGAGGGCGGCGGCGACCTGACCGCCGTGATGACCCGGCTCGGCCCGGTGGACCTGGAGACCCTGGACGCGCTGATCACCGCGGGCATCGCGGGCAGCCGCGCGGAGGCGGTCCGCTGGGCCCTGGCCCGCATCCGGGAGCGCCCGGCTTACGCGCAACTGCGCGAGCGCGCCCAGGAGATCGAGCGGCTCAAGACCGAGTTCTGACGCTGTTGAAGCGGGCCGCCTCCAGGCCGATGAAGACGGAGGTGGCGGCCAGTGCAACATCTCCTGCCGGGGATCACGCGCTCGGCTCGCCAGTCTTGATCCAATATCGCCGCATGGGACCGTAGTTAGTGTCCCGGATTTCTTCGAGGACGCCGCCGTGGCGCTCGATCGTCTTCGCCGAGGCGACATTGCCGGCCTCGCAGACGATCAGCACCCGGTCCAGGCCGAGTACCCGCGCCTCACCGAGCATCCGGCCCAGCGCCCAGGTGGCCAGCCCGCGCCGGCGCGCGGACGGCCGGATGCCGTAGCCGATGTGGCCCAGCTGCATCAGGCGGTCGTTCAGCTCGTGCCTCAGCGCGATCGCGCCGAGCACCCGGTCGTTCTCGACGATCCATCGGTACGTGCAGTGCACCCGGCCAGCGTCCACCGGCTGCGCCGGATCCGACTGGGCGGTCAGCCGGGCCACCCAGGCCGCGAACCCGGCTAGCGAGTCCACCTCATCAGACGAATGGAGTCCGAAACCGTCCTCGTGGACGCCGGGACCCCACTCGTGATGTGCCTCGAGCCAAGCCGCGTGCAGGCGGACGGTAGGCGCGATCAGTTCGGGCATGCAACGACGGTACCGATCCGGGCCGCCTCCTCCCGCGCAGTCATGCTTCGGCGCTGGCCGAAGCATTATCCGGCCAGAGTCGGAGCATGACTGACGACGCGGACCCGAACCCGGGACTACTGGTAGTGGCAGCCGTGGACAGGTGCCTGGAACTGGCCCGGACCTGGCACGCGTGGGATGGCCGGCCCATAGCGCGGACGATGGACGATGGCATGCCCAACACGTGGACGCCGCACAAGGCGTTGCGCCGGATCGCCGATCACCTGGTGGATCACCTGCATCAGGTGGAGGCGTTGCTGGCCGGAGCCACCCCGCTGCCCGATGAGTGGCTCGGCCGGGCTGTGACGCTCGACGCGGACTGGTCCCGCTTCAGCGAGCCGGATTACGCCGAGGCATGCTCGCGGCTGCGCCGGCTCGGCCGCTGGTACGTGCTGCGCTACGAGACTGCCGGGGCGGACGCCTGGGATCGGCCCCGTCCAGGCGCCTGGACACTGCGCGAGATCGCCGAGCACGTGGCGGAGGTAACCTACTACGCCGACCAGGTTGGCTCCCTGGAATGAGCCTCCCGGCTGGTCGATACCGGCCGGAGCCAGGGCGTTGGCGCCAAACTGGGGCATTGGTCTCAGCCGCCGGTGCGGAGGCGCGGGGGCCCGTCCGGGGAGCATCTCGACGCGCACGTGCCAGCCCCATGATGCGGCGGCGCGCCGTCACCCCGAGTTTGCTCGCGGGCCAGGATCGGCTACAGTTCTGAACGCACACCCGCCCGCGCGAATACGCTCGGATGGGAAGTGCACCATCATGCGGACGTGGCTCAGTTGGTAGAGCATCACCTTGCCAAGGTGAGGGTCGCGGGTTCGAATCCCGTCGTCCGCTCGGAGGCGCCGGATTCCGTCCCGCAGGCCCAGGCCCGCACGGTACTTCGGATGTCCAAAGCCATGCTTCCCCCAGCAGGGAACGTTGGCACTGGCGGAGTGGCCGAGTGGCTTAGGCAAGGGCCTGCAAAGCCCTGTACGCGGGTTCGATTCCCGCCTCCGCCTCGAGAGCGGTTAGCTCACTGGGAGAGCGCTTCGTTTGACACCGAAGCGAGCAGGAGGACCGTCGTAGCAGGTCAGGGCAGGTTTCCTGAAAATTGAATAGCGGGACACTGCTTCGGACATTGGTTCGGGTCGCAGAAGAGGCCTGAACCAGTAGAACGAAGAGGTGTGCCCAGCTTAAGGGCGGTTGGCGCAGCGGGAGCGCGTCTCCCTGACACGGAGAAGGTCGCTGGTTCGATCCCAGCACCGCCCACGAAACGCAGGCGAGCCCGCGAGGTGTTGGTAGCACCCCACGGGCTCTGACTGAACACGGTGGGTGAACACCATGTCAGGTAGCGACCAGCCTATGGGCGACCGGTGTGGCAAGTGGATGCCTCGCGCCAAGCAGCATTGCGGGAGGGTGCCCGGCCATCAGGCAGAGTGCCGGACGGCTGGAGCCCTGGCCGAGCGCAGGGAGCGGCTAACAGAGCGCCGCTGGGGTCAGACGCGTGGCTACTCACCAGAAGACAGGTCACGCTGGAACAAGGCGTACAAGCTCAAGCGCTACGGCCTGACACCGGAGCAGTTCGGCCAGAGGCTGGAGACCCAGCAGAACGCCTGCGCCATGTGCCGCGCGCCGTTCGGGGAAGACCAGTTCATCTACATCGACCACGATCACGCCTGCTGCCCGGTCACGCCCGGCGCACAGACCAGGCGCTGCGGTAAGTGCGTGCGCGGCCTGCTGTGCCTCACCTGCAACATCGCCCTCGGGTACATCGAGGCGTACGGGGAGACGGCGAGGGCCTACCTCAGTCAGCTTTTCCCCAGATCCTGTCCATGAGGTCGGCGGTGTCAGTGCCACGGGCCGCAGCTTGTGCTGGTAGACCCGCTGGAACGTCGTGATGTCCCGGTGGCCCATCATGTCCGCGATCTTGCGGTGCGGGACGTCCTGGTCGTCAGCGATCGACGCGAACGTGTGGCGCATGGGTGTGCGGTCGGGGGCAGGGAGCCCGACCGCCTTGAACACCTGGTCTACCCGCCATGCCAGACCATCCTTGGTGAGCTGCTTGCCCGCCTCGTCGGTCAAGACGTACTCGTGCCCGTTGAAGCTCACCCGGGCGAGAGGCGTTGACGTCCCGCAGGCCGCAGAGATGTTGTGCGTGACACTGGAGCCGATGTTGTACCAGCTGGGCGTCTCCTCATCCTGCCTCCACGGACAGCCCATGCTGCGGTGCGCTTGAGAAGTCCTCCAGCGCCGCGCGGAGAGCCTCGGCTTCTTCAGTGATGACCCACGCATACAAGGCAGCGAACTGCTCGGCGCCAGGATCTTGCGCGGCTGGACCGGGACCGGCGGAGTCTTTTGACACCGAAGAGGTCACTGGTTCAATCCCAGTATCGCCCACCAGTTTGCGCAGGTCAGAGGCCGGTTCCGGAGACGCGGAACCGGCCTCAAGATCATTTGTCAACGATTTGTCAACGGGACGCGCCACGGTCAGGCGGCACGTATTGAACAAGGGCGGCACTGAGCGGCCCTGAATTTCGGTCCGCCGGAACCCGGACCTGACGTGCTGTCAGCGGCTCGGGCCGGCGCGGCTGGGCGGGCTGCGCACGGGTCCCGGGCTCGGCTGGGGCCGCGATCCGGTGAGGCTGTTGTCGGCCTCCGGTGGAGGCTGGCCGGATCGCGGCGGAGCCGGGAGGTCCAGGCTGGCGATGGTCTCGTGGCCTCGGGCAGCGCGGGACTGCTGTGGCTGCTGTTGCCCGTCTGGTGCCGGGGCGCCCGCCCTCGACCGGCTGAGGCGGCGTGAGGCGCTCCGCCGCCTTCCGTGCTGCTGCCGCCTGCGCGGCGTGCTGCTGGGCCTGGCGCAGCTCGCCCACCGCCCCGGCCAGCCGGACCAGGCTCGCGGCCAGCGTGAAGCGCGGCCGGCGTGGTGCCGCCTCGCTGGCCGCCCGCCATCGCCAGGAGCCGGGCGGCGGCGCGCAGCCGGTCGCCCTCGGCGGTCCGGTGCGGGATCTTCCCGTAGGCGGCCCGCGCGGCCCGGTCGTAGGTGTCGGCGGCCCGGCGCAGCGCCGGGTCACGGATCGCTCGGGCGGTCGCATGGAACGTTGCGGCCGCCGCCCAGGCCGTATCGGCGGCCGCGGCCGGGTCTCCCCCGGCGCTGCGCCGGATCTGCTCCGCCGCCGCCTCGGCCTGCCGGGCCGCGTGCCGGACAGAACGCCTCCCGTTCCGGCGCGGTGAACCGGAACGGGCCGGGGCGTGATCAGCGCTGCGGCGGTCTGGCGGTCCCACTGGCGGCGCAGCTGGGGCAGCGTCAGCCCGGGCGCCAGCCGCCCTCCCCCGTACCACCGCGGCTCCCGTCCTGGTCCGTGTGGCCGGGGAGCGCGACCGCGTAGCCGGTGACCTCGCCGGGGTTGGTCTCGCTGTAGCGCAGCCGCACCAGCACGCCGCTCTCGCGCAGCTGCGCGAAGAACCCAGCCTCGTCCCGCGCCTGCTCCGCCGCCACGGTGACCCTGGCCCCGGAGCACAGCGCGGGCCATCACGCCGTGGACCGGCTGCCCGAGGCCTTCCGTCGGCTGGACCGGCCCAGCGAGCGCGCAGCTTCGGCAAGGTCAGATCGGGGGCCAGCTTCCCGCCTCCGTACCAGACGATCCCGCCGTCCTTGGTGGTGTGGTCCGCCAGGCCGACCGCGTACCCGGTGACCTCACCCGGGTTGATCGTGCTGAGCCGCTTCCGGACGAGCACCCCGGCCTGCTCCAGGCGGGCGAAGAACTCCCGCTCCGAACCCGCCCCGGCCGCCGCCGCGCACACTTCCCGGCGCAGGGACACCCGGGGCGCCTCGTCCCACCCGCGCCGGGCCGCCTGCTCCGTCTCGGCGCGGCTGGGCCGCTTCGCGGCGGTGCGGTCCGCGGGAGCCGTGGCCCGCAGCCCCAGCCGCCGCTCCGCGTCCCGGCAGGCCTCCCGCACCCGGAAGAAGTCATTCCAGGTTCTTCGCCCGCCTGCCGTCCTGCCGGGCGAGCGTCGCCACGAGATGGATGTGATCCGGCGCATGCCGGACCGCCACCCACCGCACCCCGGCTCGTCTCCCTCGGGCGCGAACCCGGTCCGGTCCATGACCGCGGCTGCGACCCGGCCCCACTCCTCGTCGGACAGCATCCGGTCCCCCGGCGCCGCCCGGACCGAGCAATGCCACACCGGCTTCTCAGCCCGCCGAACGGGTCGAGCGCCAACGGCTGGAGCAGCAACCCGGTCAGCCGCCGCAGATCCCGCGACCCATCCGCCCGGCGGTCCGGCTCCAGCTCCTGTGGATCTCCGAATCCAGCCACCAGATGCGGGATCGGTGTGCTCATTCGCCCGGCCCGGCCCGTACAAATAGCGCAGCAGTCCCCCGACGTTTGACCCGCGAACAACCTTCCCGATCATCAGGAACGCTCACCCACGATCGCCAGAGACTCAGTCGTCTGCCAGCGCGGCCAATCCCTCATCAGCTTCCCTGGCTTATCCGCCGCCTTCGCTAGTACTCCAGCCGTAGATCGTGATCTTGGCTGTGGTGGTGCTGGACACGGAACGGCCACCGGTTGATCATCGTGGGTTGTGAGGACTCATGATGATCTTGCGGTGGCCGCTGGCCACAGCGTAGACCCTGGCCGGTGGCTGGGGATGTTCGATGAGCTGATGAGTCCGGATCGGGCCGCGTTTCCGCAGGGTCGAGCCGCGGCGCCGGGCGCGGGCGTTCGTGCTGGGGCTGCTGGCCGACCTGCCGCGCAAGAACTGCTGGACGATCGCCGAGCACGCCGGGGACGCCACGCCGGACGGGATGCAGCACCTGCTGGCGCGGGCCCGGTGGGACGCCGACGGCGTGCGTGATGACCTGCGCGGCTTCGTCGTCGAGCACCTGGGTGACCCGGATGCGGTGCTGGTCGCGGATGAGACCGGCGACCTGAAGAAAGGCACCGCAACGGCCGGGGTGCAGCGGCAGTACACCGGCACGGCCGGGCGGATCGAGAACGCCCAGGTCGCGGTCTACCTCGGCTACGCGGCCCCGGCGCGGGCACGCGCTGATCGACCGCGAGCTCTACCTGCCCCGGTCCTGGGCCGGCTGACCCGGACCGCTGCCGCGCCGCCGGGATCCCGGATGGCACCGGGTTCGCCACCAAGCCGCAGCTGGCCCGGCGGATGATCGAGCGCGCCATGGAGGCCGGGGTGCCGTTCGGCTGGTTCGCCGGCGACGAGGTCTACGGGGACAACGGCACGCTGCGGGCCTGGCTGGAAGACAGCGCAGGTCCGCTATGTGCTCGCCGTGTCCCGCGACCACCAGGTACCTGCCGGGGCCGGGCGGCACCCTCCGCGCCGATGCGCTGGCCGCCCGGCTGCCCAAGCGGGCCTGGCAGCGGCTGTCCGCCGGGCCGGGCGCCAAAGGCCACCGCTACTACGACTGGGCCTGGGTCACCATCAGCGACAACGGCCCGGGATGCCGCTGGCTGCTGATCCGCCGCAACCGCGCGCACCGGGGAACTGGCCTTCTACCGCTGCTACGCCCCGCAGCCGGTCCCCCTGGCCACCCTGGTGCAGGTCGCCGGGCTGCCGGTGGACCATCGAGGAGAACTTCCAGGCCAGCAAGGGCCTGACCGGCCTGGACGAGCACCAGGTCCGCCGCTGGACCTCCTGGCACCGCTGGGTCACCCTCGCCATGCTCGCCACGCCTTCCTCGCCATCGCCGCCGCCGCCGAACACGCCGGCAACCCCGGCCCGGCCGGGCTGATCCCGCTGACCCGCAACGAGATCGCCAGCCTCTTCACCACGCCTGATCACCAAGCCCGCGGACGACGCCCGCCACCGGCTGGGCTGGTCCGCCTGGCGACGACGCCACCAGCACCGCGCCCAGACATGCCACTACCAGCGGCAAGCCGCCACGAAATCCATGAAGATAACGATCTACGGCTGGAGTACTAGATCGTACAGGCGGGACACCCCATCAAGTTCTTCCTGCGTGACCGCGCCCGGTCACGCCGCTGCGAGCCCGGCCAGCAGCTTCCATAATGCAACTCTGGACCGCGCCGGTCCAGAGTTATCCATAGGTTATGTATATCTCGCTCGTCGCTCTATTGCGGGTTTCATCTGATGCAAGGGATCACATAGCAAGGATGCAGCCGAAACCGGACTTCGAGAGAGTCACATGGTAATTACTAATAGCATCCTGACTGCCATTCTCGTGCCGCAGATTGCCGCACTCTGCACCGGGAACGCCGGGTGGTGCGTCTAGCGCGGCGAGGGCATGAGGGCGGTGGGCTGCGTTCCGAGCGCGGCGGCGAGCCGCGCCAAAGTACGACCCCGGCACACAGGACGGGCCTGGCGCTCCAACTGGCCAACGGTGCGCGCTGATCCCGGCCCGGCTCGCCAGCGCCGCCTGGGATAGTCTGCTGTCGGCGGCGAAACTGCCGGAGGCGATGCCCGTCCACCGCCACAAACCACCGCTGCGCCCGGCTGGCTGTCCGGGCCGAAACCACCCTGGAGGGTGCAGAGCGGAGGCTCACGGCGTTGTGAGGAGCGCCCAGACCGTCTTGCCGCCCCGAGGGCTGGCGCTGGTGCCCCACTGAGAACTGGCCGCCTCCACCAGCAGCAGCCCCCGGCCGGCTCTCTGCGAACGCTGGAACGTCCCTGCAGACCGGCGGATACGGACTGGCATCCCAGACCGAGGATCAGCACCTGCCCGGCATCGCCCAGCAACCACAGCCGCACGGAAGTCGCCGGTCCGAGTCCTCCGGGACGCGTGCAGGGCGTTGGTGACCAGCTCGGACACAACGAGCTCAACGTTGTCGGCCAGGGCCGCTCAGACCCCATTCCTGGACCACGAGCCTGGCGTGCAGCCGCGCACAGGGCACAGCGCTGGGCAGCGCCCCAGTTCGAGGAAGTCCCGCAGCGGCCATTGATCAGCCCCGGCCGCGGCGTGTGCGTGGGGAGGCAGAACCGGCACCGGAGCACGGCTCTTGACCGGACCGCGCCGAGTAGGCGCGGTCCCGGGGACAGTGCCGGTTCCGCCTCCAGCGGCACGAGAAGCGCCCGCCGGGGGTCGGGCGCATACTCACTCGTGCCGCCGCCCATGGGGAAACCACCCTTCATCGGACGCTGAATTAGCTTCGTCCTGCTGAATTGGCGAGCGCCTGCACCGCAGCGGCGGCGTCACCGAAACTGCTTAGTGATCCGGTCACGGACAGCGGTGTTATGCATCGGTCGTTCTCCCTTCAATGCGGGAGGTAACTCCAATGGCCCGCCATCCCGTAAGGCGTGCGGCCGGAGCAGGTGCGTGCGCGAGGGGGCGTGCGGAACGCGGCTCATTCTGGTAAGCGTAGCCGATGCGCGTGGAAAGCTGGGGACTTCCGAGAAGAGATGGAGGCTACCGCGATGGCCAGACGGTCAAGAGAACCGAATCATCAGCTCGCCGACGCTCATCGCTGAGGCAGGCTTCTCCAGCAAAGGCCTCGCGCGGCGGGTCGTCGATCTCGGGCATATGCGCGGATACCGAGACCTCAAGTACAACCACAGCTCCGTCGAGCGCTGGCTGCGCGGAGAGCAGCCCCGTCCACCCAACACCAGATTTATTAGCCGACGTCTTCGGCGCCGCGCTCGGCCGTCCGGTGTCCCCCGCCACGCTCGGCATGGCCCAGAGCGCACTGGCTGACAGCGCGGCACTCCACATCCAGCCAACACCCGACAGATGCCGCGCGCATCGTCCGCGGCCTGACGGAAGAGGACCTGAAGCGGCGCCGTGTCCTGGTGCGTCTGGCTTCAACCTCGCCGCCTACTCCTCGGCTGCGCTCCGCTGGATGCTGGCCCCCGCACCGCCATGACGGCCAGCAAGGGCACCCGCCGGATCGGGATGGCCGACATCCAGGAGATCCGCGAAGCCACCGGCGCGTTCCGCGTCCTGGACAACCGGCTCGGCGGCGGCCGCATCCGCCCGACCGTCGTCGAGTACCTGCACACCGACATCGCCCCGCTGCTGCGAGCACGGCCGGTGCACCGAGGAGGTACGGCGGCACCTGTTCTCGGCCGCCGCCGAACTCGACCCAGCTCGCCGGATGGCAGGCCTACGACCTGGAGATGCACGGACTCGCGCAGCGCTACCTCGTCCAAGCCCTCACCATGGCCCGCTTCGCAGGCGACGAAGGCCTGGGCGGGGAGATCCTCGCCGCCATGAGCCACCAGGCCGCTTACGTCGCCCAGCCTGAGCACGCCATCGACATGGCCCAGGCCGCGCAGCTGGCCGGACGGCGCGCCGGGCTGCCGCTCCTGGAGACCGAGAGCATCGTCATGGAAGCCCACGGCCATGCGCTGCGCAACGACGCCGGGCCTGCTCCCAGGCGCTGCGACGCGCCGAGACAGTCTTCAGTCAGACCACCGGCCGCGACCAGCCCGCATGGCTCAGCTACTTCGACGAGGCCTATTTCGCCGCCAAGATCGCCCACTGCTTCCACGCCCTCGGCCAGGGCAAGCAGACCGAGAAATACGCGCTGCGATCACTCGACATGAACCCCCGCTACATCCGCGGCAAGGCGTTCAACACCGCGCTGCTCGCCATCGGATACGCCCTGCAAGGCCAGCTCGACCAGGCGTGCGCCCACGGACGCGAGGCCATCGACCTGACCGGCAGCCTGGACTCCGCGCGAGCGATCGACCTACATCCGCAGGCTGCTCGCCGAACTCGCGCCACACGATCAGGAAGATCAAGTCCGCGGGCTCAGGTCCTATGCCGAGGCGACCCTGCCAGCTCTGCGGCAGCGTGCAGCACGCCGATGATGGTCGCTGCCCCCAGGATCTCACCGCGCTGGATCATCTCCTGTGCCTCCGCGACCGGCACCCAGCGCACCGCCTCAGCCTCATCGATCTCCGGCTCCCCGACCAGATCCGCACCACGCGCCACGTAGACATCCTGCGGCGCGTCCGCTGACCCAAGCGCAGGCTGGAACGTCAGCAGGAACTCCACCGACCGCGGCCGCCACCCGGTCTCCTCCTCTACCTCCCGCACGGCAGCAGCGGCCCGTCCTCACCAGGATCGACATAGCCGCCGGGCACCTCCCAGTCCCACCGATCCACGATGAACCGATGCCGCCAGATCAGCAGCAGCCGCTCCCCCGGCTCATCGAGCACCACGGTCATCACGCAACGCCGCATCCGGAACACGTACTGCTCGAACTGCTTCCCGTCCGGAAGCTCGACGCTGGCTACCGACAAGCGGACGTGCGGATTCTCATCCACCAGCCGCTCACCGTGGATCGTCCACCGCGTCCGCGCAGACGAAGGACCCTCGTTGGTCACGAATGGACGCTACCCCGCCCCTGACACCCGCAGAGCCTCCCCCTCACGAGGTCCAAGAAGTGACCACGCAGCGGCTTGGTTCTGACAGGGATGACTCGACCAAGATCATGTCCGAGCGAGGAGGAAGCCAACCGCAGTTGACGGTTTTACAGACGATCACGTCTCGCAGCTGCTCATCCCCGCTGAAATGCTCGGACGCGACAGGCGCAGGCTCGGAGAGCACGGAGTCATCCCGCGAATGTCCCACAGCTCCAAGCCCGGGCCTGTGGAGAGCGCGAAAGTCAGCGACCTGAAGCGGACTAGACATTCTCGTTATCGAGGCGCAACAGGGTCGCCGGAACTCGGCAGGCCAGCGCAGGTCGGATGTGATCGGCACTGGACGGGTGATCGCGCAGCTGGGTCTAAGCACGAGAACATACCTAGCGAAGGCTGTCGTTGGTACAGACACCGCCGCAAGGTGCAGTCCCAAGTCTAGGAGGTGCCATCGAGCACAGGGTCGATGGCCTACCCACCACAACCTCCGCGCCGACCTTGATAGGGGTGTCATCGATGATTGTACTAGACACGAATCAACTTGATCGTCATTCACTTAACAGCCCACTCATGGCACTCTTAAAAGGACAGTTTCCGAGTTGACAAATAATGTACTAGCCATTTCTGCAGTTAGTTACAATGAACATTGTGCCCATTTCGAAAATCGCATACGTCGCGCCTTCTCCCAGCAGGAAAAGCTCACGCAATGAACTTTATGACCTAGTGGAGATCTCTCGCATCGGCGGGCGCTCACCCAGTTCTAGTTCGAGCGAAAGCCTCGCACGTGAAGTAAAAAGTGCGTGCTCTGCCTATCGGGCCAGACTTTCGGGCATGTTCAGATTGATCGAGCTAGACGGAGCTTCCGCGATTGAGGCACTGCGGCGCGAAGCGTGGCGAATTGCTCCTGCTTCAACCAGTTTCGATACCAGGGGAAGTGGGGCACGCGATGCGGCGATCTGGTTGTCTCTGGTGAGAGAATCAGCTAGATTGGGCAAAGCAATTTATTTTATTTCATCTGATAAGCGCGCATTTAAGGCTAACCAATGCGTTATAGATACGAACAAAGCATCGGCTTCCGTAGTAGTCTTGAACAATATTGGGGACTTGCTAGAACTACTTGCGGATGACGCGAACGCCCAAGTCGATCTAACGTTGATTGAGGACTCCGCAGATAGTACGAAATAGAGTGTCCCTTTACCTGAGATGGGGTTGGCGTGCTTGATGCCGTGAATCGTGTGGCTATCCAGCAGCCATCAGGACTCCATGCTAGGATTTACGGAGATCCAATCAAGCTAGATTTAACAGGTATTGACGATGTGCATGGTCATGTCATCGGCGGTAAAAAATGGATAACAGGCCGCGCGCGCTGGAACATATCTTACTTAATGCAGTTTGAACGATTGACATCTGTCCTGAATCCGACATGCCAAACAGCAAGTTGACTTGGACAATTTCTTTTCAGATAGTGTCGTCATTGCTATTCAGGCAAGCGTCAGGGATTGAGGATGTAGAAGTTCTTAGTCTCGGAAAACCGTCACACATTACGAGTCAGCTCGAAGAACTCCACGATTAACCTAACGCGAGAGTCGAATAAGGAAGAAAGTCGTTTAGGGCGAAATTAGCTTGCCACAAAGAGATCTACTTGTGGATATAATTGACATGCCTGCTGCCCCGCGCGCAGAGTCCGCGGTCCGCCGCCTACGTAATATGAGCTGCACCAACGCGAGTACTGCTCAGAACCAACGGGCGGCCTCCACCCATTTCGGCCCGACCGACGCGACTACCAAGCCTCGTCGGCGAGCGGAGCCGCGTTGAGGGCGTCGCGGCGGGTTCGCCAGTCGGTCGTCAGGGAGTCCATGAGTTTCGCGAAGCGCTGACCGTGGTTACGTTCCAGCAGATGTACCATCTCGTGCACGACTACGTACTCCAGGCTTTGTGGATGCTTCTTGGCCAGCTCGAGGTTGACCCAGATCCGGCCGGTCTCGCGGTTGCAGGATCCCCACTTGGTCTTTATGCGCCTGATGCCCCATTGGGGCACGCTGCGACCGGCAATTGGTTCCCATTGTTCAATCATGGATGGAACGTTGCGCCGTAGTTCGCTGCGCTGCCACCGCAGGAGCGCCTTGGTACGAGCCGCTTGATCGGAGCCCATCGGCATAAAGAGCAGGAGCCGTTCGCCGTCGACTTACACGTGGGCGGAACTGGGCCGCTCGATGACCTTGAGGCGGAGGCGCTGCTGAGAAAGCGAACACAGTCTCTGAAGGACTAGCCGGGCACCTTTCCAACTTGCCGCAGCAGACTCGGTTCGTTGCTGTCCTTCTCTGAACCCTTTACGCCCATTACCGCTCGGGCCGCTTCAACCAGTCTGGCCGCGCGAGCATCGATGAAATTCTCGTAACGGTCAGTGAATAGCACCTCAGAGCATAGCGCCCGACTCAGAATCAGGCTGAGTTTTGCCGCCGGCATCTTCAACTTGTACTCGCTCGGAGCCACGCCACCAAGAGCCTTATTGTCGCCAGCGGAGATGATTGCGAAATTGGCCATGGGGTTTATCTCGCGAGCAGTTGCACCCAGATCCTTGAGAAACGCCTGAGGCATAAGGTGATGAAACTCATTACGATTGTAAGCCTGCAGCACCTTTGAAAGCGTCACAGGCGTACCTGAGATAAAGCTGAGCGGATGCTCATGAGCCAGGAGCAGAATGAAGGTACGAGTATTTACCGTGCCAAGTGCGAAACTCTGGCCAAAGAACTCGGCGTCCACGTCTGCCGTGAAGTCCGCCAGGGCGGTGGATTTACCTTCACGTAGCGCAGCAGCCTCCTCGATATCCCTATTCAGGTTCCGGATTACACCTGCGCTGTAGCGACGCGAAAAGCACGAGCGCCAAAACCATCTGACGAGAATATCACGTTGACTATCCGTCATTTTGATACTTTTGCCGGAGAAATAGACTGCCAGTGGAACGAGGCTGGCGGGGTACGGCAAATTAGCGAGTGCTTCTACATTGAGATTTTTTAAGAAAGTCGATAGCCCCCTTGATGCCATTCTCTATGTCATCAAAGCGGTCTCGCACATCATTGCCCTTTAGATTCACAAAAGCTGTCGGCGATGCGTCTCCTGCTACGACAGCCGAGCAGCACCTAAGCAAAAGGTTCGTGTCATCGGCAACCTCGCTGAATCCGTGTGGGCGCAGTTCCTCCGTCAGGTCGGCAAAACGCTGCTGGAGATCAAAGTCCTCACTCCAAGTCCAAGCGGTCAGAAGCTGAAATACATCGAGTTCTACACCAAGCCGATTCACGCGTTCGAAGACGATTGCTACTTTTGCCCGATCGTCGGTGACGATCTCCTGTGTTGGAATGACCGCTTCCTTGAACTTCGCCTGGACGGAGTCAATCTCTATTGCCTGCGCTTCGGTAAGCCCTTGGGTCGCCTGTCGATACGCTGTCACTTCGAAAAATGTACTGATTGGAAAGTGCCGCTTAGGATCCACCGCATCGTCGTCTAGCGCCAAGAATTGGCTCTCTTGCAGGTCGCTTGCGGCATCCATGTCGAAATAGATATTCGTCCAAGAATCATCCCCATCAGCTTCTAGCTCACTTTGAAAGACTCCGAATATGGACGTGATCCGCTGCTGACCATCTAGGACGTAATCAACCGGATAGTCTGCTCGCCCTTCGGGTAGTTGAAACGGACCAAGGTTCCGCTCTGAACTCAATTTTTCTTTTGTACGCCAGAGAATAACTGCCCCGAACGGATAACCCTTGTAGATTGAATCCATAAGGTATGCGACATGTTCTGCGTCCCATACAAATCCGCGCTGAAAGGCGGGTATACGGATAGCACCGGATGTAATGGACTCAATCACCTTCCGGATTGGTAGACCTTCCGCCATTGCTCCTCCTCGTGAGAATCACAGACTATCCCAAATCTCGTGTCCTCGCCCGACAGTCAATCGTTCGCCTGGGCTGTCACAGTCCGCTGTGCTGGGGTCGGCGGAACCCGCTTCCCGCTGGCGCGCCTTGAGGAGCAAGTTAGATGGTGAGGCAGCGGGAACGCGAAGCACCGCGCGTCTTGATCATTCGAACGGCGCTGCCCGAGAGAGTCGTCTGGCCTTCGGTAACCCTGCGACACCGATGCTCATTAGCTGAAGATACTCATCGTCGTCCGCCGGACGGCCGGTTCCGCATCTTGGAGAGGGCGTCGAGGGCGGTTTCGTCGGCGTCGGGGAGGGTGTGGAGGTACTTCTCGGTGGTGCGGAGGCTGCCGTGGCCGAGGCGCTGCTTGACGACCTGGAGGTCGGCGCCGCCGGCGAGGAGCCAGGAGGCGTGGGCGTGGCGGAGGTCGTGGATCGCGGACCGGGTCATCAGGCCCGCCTTCTTCACGGCTGGCTTCCAGATGGTCAGCCGGAACCAGTCCGCCGGGATGTGCCCGTCGGTGTCACACGCCCGCAGGCCGCGCGGGTCGTCCTTGCCGTCGGCGCGGCGCTCGGCCCGGTAGCGGCAGTAGGCGTCCCGGCAGTAGTCGCAGCGGCAGCGGCCGAGTGAGTAGCCAGTCAGGGTGCCGTGCCGGTAACGGTGCCCGGCCGCGTTCGGCTCAGTGCGGCCCAGGGCGTCGAGATCGGCGGCGAGGCGTGGCACCCGGATCCGCGGCCGCTCCTCGTCCGGCATCTGGAACAGCAGATCGTCCCAGCCCAGGCCGTGCTCCACGACGTGCGTCCTTCAGCTTGGCGGTGATCTGCGCGCTGAGCTTGAAGCGCCGGTACTCCTTGTCCTTGGGGTAGGGCTTCACCAGGAACCGGCCGTTATCGGGGTGGAATCTGGGTTGACCTGGACGACCGCCCGGCTCACCGTCAGCATCCGGGTGGCGAAGTCCAGGTCGCGCACCCGCAGCTCGGTCAGCTCACCCCAGCGCAGGCCGCTCTCCACCGCGGTCTCTACCAGCAGCTTGGACTGCGCGTCCGGCAGGCACTCGTACAGGCCGCGAACTGCTCCGGCGTGAGGATCGTGCGCGGCTGCGCGGGCACCGGCGGCGTCTTCACGCCCTTGCACGGGTGCAGGGACGTCACCTGGTCGTTCAGGGCCGTGGTGAAGATCGCGCTGAGCACGATGAAGCAGTACCGGATCGTCGCCGGCCCCACTCCCCCGCGCCTTCAGGCCGGTGATCCACTCCCGGACATGCTCGGGCAGGATGTCGATCATCCGCATCGGCCCGAACTCGTCCAGCATGTGCTTGTCCAGCAGGTAGGTGTAGGTCTGGCGGGTGCTCGCCTCGATCTCGTGGTTGGGCAGCCAGGTGTTCTCGACGTAGGCGCGGAACGTCTGGCGGCCGCGGCCGGGATCCCCCAGGTAGCCCTGGGCGACCTTCGCCTCGGCCCGCTGCCAGGCGCGGTCGGCCTGCCGCTGCGTGGCGAACGTCCCAGCCGAGCGCTGCCGCCCCTTGAGGTCCCGGTAGACCGCCGTGTAACGCACCCTCCCGCAGACCCTATACGCTCCCGGTGAATCCCATCGGTCCTCCATAAAGATATTTCCTGCCATCAGGTTGCCATCAATGCCCGCCCGACAGCAACCGGCACTCGCCGATACTGATCAACCTCGAATCAGCACTCTGACCTGCCGTATACGCCAATCGTACCGCTAGGCCAGGAATGGAATTCGAACAGCAAGTCATATCGCGCTTGACACCGAAGAGGTCACTGGTTCAATCCCAGTATCGCCCACCAGTATTTAGCTGGTCAGGAGGGTTCCGGAGGGCTCTCCGGAGCCCTTTTCGATCTTGCTGGCCGGATGGGAGCCAGACGGGGAGCTAACGGTTCTTATGCGGACGTCGCGAGCCTCTGGCTGAAGATCGCGTTCATCGTGGTCGCGCCCTTCGTGATGACGGGCCTTAGCTAGTGCCAAGATTGGCCATGCACTCACTCGATACTGTCAGCACCGGCGTGCCGCCTGCCGACCCGTACGGCCTGCGTACACTGAGCCCATGAGCGCGCAGCGTGAGGAGTTGCTCCGCCTGGTCGAAGAGCTGCCGGAGGAAGAGGTCCCGGCAGTCCTCAGTGACGTGCGCCGTCATCTCCGTGCCGTCAAGGACCAGACATGGCCTCCAGCGTGGTTTGCCGCCGGTACGGGCCGGGCCTCTGACGTGGCGGCCCGGTCCGAAGAACTGCTCGAAGACGGTTTCGGCCGCCAAGCGTGATCGTCTGCGACACCGGCCCACTGGTGGCCGCGGCACTCTCGAACGACGCCGACCACGCCGCATGCGTACGGCTACTCACCGACATGCACGCGGCAGGCAGGGACTTGCTGGTCCCGGCCACGGTTACCGCGGAGGTCGGCTACCTCCTCGCCCGCGAAGCCGGAGCACGGGTCGAGTCGCTCTTCCTGCGCTCCCTCGCGGACGGCGATTTCGCACCCGTGGACCTGACCGCCGCGGACTATGCCCGGATGGCCGAACTGGTCGAGACGTATGGCGATCTCCCCCTGGGTACGACAGACGCCTCGGTGATCGCAGTTGCGGAGCGGCTCAAGCTGCCGGACGTGGCCACCCTGGACCGGCGGCACTTCTCCGTTGTTCGGCCCAGCCACGTGAACTCACTGACGCTGCTGCCGTAACTGCTGCGACGCTGGGCCCGGCGCCGCGGCTTACCTCTGCGAACACCCACACGACCTTGCCGGTCGCCCCCACGGGTAAGTCCTCTCAGCTCGGGCGGCATGGATGACTGACCGTGAAGTTGCTCTGACCTGCGTCGGCGCTGTGCCAGCCGATCCGGCCCGGGTCTGCGTGGTGTTGCTGAAGATGACGCCGCCTGGGTGGCCGGGAAACATTCCGGCATAGGTCAGGGTGACAAATCCGCCGAAGCTACTGCCGAGCACGACTGGCTTGGTCAGCCCGAGGGCGTCGCAGAGTCGCCGTTGTCATCGGCCCAGGTCCGCCACGCTGTCCGGTCCGAGCCGGGTTCGGACGCAGGAACGCGAGAGCGCCGAGATGATGCAAGCCTGACGCGGGAATCGCTGCCAGGTCGTCCTGGGCACCACTGCTGGCTGCGGCTGCCCAGCTCAGCCCCGGCGTTCCGTCAAGGCCGGGTTGACATCCAGGCTGCCTCCTGGGGCGGCCTGTAGGCCGGGTCAAGACGGCCGAAGTGCAGCCTCGACGGCCTGGCAGGCCTGTTCGACCGTGAGCCGATCGCAGTCAATAACTGAGTACGGCTGCCTGTCAGCTGCAAATTGGGTGACCTGCGCATGGAGCTTCCGCAGGAAGTCCCGGCCACCTCTCTCGTCGATGACCTTGCTGACGACATCCTGGCGTGGATCACCGGCCTTCGCCCGTTCCATACAGCGATCGACCGAGGGCCCGACAGTCGCTGTCAGCAGTATCTGGACGTACTCAGCTTTGACCGCTGCTGCGGCAGACTCGAAGTCTGCCAGTTCCCTGGCGTTCACGTGCGTCATCATTTGCGGCATGATCACGTCGTGGCCATTGGCGAGGTGGACCCGCGCCATCGCCGCCGCCAGAAGCCTCCCAGCCTCGAACGAGTCGTCGAAGCTGTCGCCCCAGCCGCCGATCATGGCGGCTACCCGGTCGATATCAAGGTTGAGGACACCGGGATGCCGGTCAGCGAACGCGCTCGCTATCGTCGATTTCCCGATGCCGGGCGGCCCGTTCAGGTGGATGAATCGCACCACCCGCGAGATGTTACCTCGGCAGCTCTCCCGTCCTCCTGATAGGTGCCGAGTTCTTGCCGGGAAAGATCAGGGTCAAGGGTCTGCCCCGCGCAGGGCGGCATGGCCTGGAGGCGATACTCGCCGGAGCCCTGGCTGACACCGCCAGCGGACGCTATTCGCATCACCAGGCACCACCCGCCGCACCCGGCCCGCCGAGCCGCCCGGATCCTGCACCGCCTGATCACCGAGCACACGATGCTCGCCACCGCCACGACCGTCACGAAACGCCGCGCGCCAGATGGAACGCCCCAGACCTCGCCCCTGTCCGGGGCGGCAGGCCCAAGCGCGGCTAACGACGGGTGAACGTGACGTGGGTGACGCCGCTGGGGGAGCTCACCGACTCGATGGCGAAGCCCTCCTCCAGGCCCTCCAGCCCGTCCCAGACGGACTCCCCGCGGCCGAGGAGGATCGGCACCAGCGCGACGTGCATGTGGTTGACCAGGCCGGCCGCGAGGAACTGGCGGACGGCGGCCGGTCCGCCGCCAATGCGCACATCGAGGCTGCCCGCGGCCTCCCTGGCCGCCGCGAGCGCCTGCGCCGGGCTGGCGTCGATGAAGTGAAAGGTGGTGCCACCCTTCATCTCGATCGAGGGCCGGAGGTGATGGGTGAGCACGAAAACAGGGGTATGGAACGGCGGCTCCTCACCCCACCAGCCCTTCCACTCCTCATCAGTCCACGGCCCGCGCTGCGGGCCGAACTTGTTGCGCCCCATGATCTCTGCGCCGATGCCCGGCCCCCAGTTGCTCGCGAAGGCGTCGTCGATGCCGGTGCTCCCGCCTTGCTGGCCCTGCATGACGTGAAATGAACGGGTGCCGGTGAACCAGCCCACCAGCCGGTGGCCGGGCATGCCCGAAGGGTGCCTCCAGGCTCTGGTCAGCCCCGGCGCCGAAGCCATCGAGCGAAACGGACAGGTTGTGAACACGAACAAGTGACATGACGGGCAGACCTCTCTGATCGAAGCTGAGCTATCCTCGGTACTCATGGTGTGGTCGAAGCCAGGATCGCTTCCTCGACATCTGAGCACCCCTGACACCTGAACACCGCCGAACGGCTGGCTAGCCCGGTTGTTGGCGGCCGTCCGGATCTGCCCGCTGGCGGCCACGAAGACGATCCATGGCATCACAGAACGTGACTGTATTCGCTGGTCGACGCACCGCCACGTTGCCCTGAACGCCGATTCGCGGGTCCGTGCGGGTGGTGTGATAGTCGTCCTTCGATGCGCTCGCGAACCGGCGGCTGGGGTGGCTAGCCTGTCACCGAGGAGGAACCGCATGGCCGATTCTGACCGCCGGAGCACGTTGGCAGATTCTTACGAGAACGCTGCGGTGATCGTCTCAGGAATAGTTGCTGACGAGCTCGGCCACCCGACACCGTGCCCCAGGTACGACGTAGCCGCACTGATCGACCACCTCGTCGAAGCGGGCCACCGGGCGGCCGCTCTGGGCCGCGGGCAGGCACCCCCGCCCGGAGACGAGTCCCCTCACGTGGAGCTGTCCGACGCGCCCGGTCAGCTACGCAGCGCCGCGGAACAGGCGGCACAAGCATGGGGCGACGATTCCAGCTTGTCGTTGAGGTACACCATGCCGTGGGGCGAGGAGTACACGGGCGCCGCCCTGGTGGACATGTACCTGGCTGAGCTGGCCGCGCACGCCTGGGACCTGGCCAGGGCCACCGGACAGACCGGCAAGCTGGACCCTTCCCTCGCCGTGCCGGCACTCGAGGGGGCACGGGCCATGATCAAACCTCAGTACCGCAACATGGCCGGGCCTGGAGCCCCTTTCGGGGCGGAGGTCTGCCCAGCTCCCGGTGCTGACGACTGGGAACGCCTCGCTGCCTTCACCGGACGCGACCCACAGACAACGCCCGGTCTATAAGGGGCGAGCGGGGCGCCGGGCCCTCGACCGGCATGGCGTCTTGAGCCTGGGTAATAGCCGAAGGTAGCGATGAGGTGACAGCGGAGGTACCAGGTGAAGGTTGAGGCTCCGCGTCGTGCCGTCACGATGGACGAGGTACGCGCGCACCGGGATGCGATCAACCGGCTCGGCGAGCGCTTCGGCGTGCGCAACATCCGGGTCTTCGGATCAGTGGCGCGCGGCGAGGCAACCCCCGACAGCGACCTGGATCTGCTGGTTGACGTCGAGCGCGGCCATGGCTACTTTGACATGGCCGGGTTCGCCCTGGGCGTCGAGGATGAACTCGGCGTGATGACCCAGGTGGCGACCCCGGGCGGGCTGAAGCTCCGGATCCGCGACCGCGTGCTCCGGGAGGCCGTCGCCCTGTGAGGCGTGACGACGAGCAACTGGCCGACATTAGCGAGACCGCGGAGAAGACCTTTGTCCGGACCGCCAAGGGCCGACAGGCGTGCAGGCACATCCTGGTCACCAAGCCGCTGCCGCCGACGGTTACGGATAAGGTCTGCGAGCGCGACCACATTGGTGCTGTGACCAGAGACGACGACAGCCTGGCCTGTTCGGGCAAAGAGGACACTATGGGCCCTGACGGGGTCGGCTTTGGCCGGGTGGCGCTCCAGCTTTGACGGCAGCCCGCTCGAGGCGGCACGGGGGACGACCGTCGGCGGTGCGCTGCTAGCTAATGGGATCGTGTCCTGGCGCCGGACTCCCGGCGCCGGCCGCCCGCGGGGCATCTTCTGCGGTACCGGCGGCTGCTTCGACTGCCTGGTGGACGTGGGTGACCGGCGTGCCGTGCGGGCCTGCCTGGTCCTGGTGCGCGACGGCGACGAGGTGCATACCAGCACGTCGCGGAGAGCATCCGGATGAGTGGCGTCATCGATGTGGCCGTGGTCGGAGCCGGGCCCGCGGGCCTGGCCGCCGCGGTGTCCGCCGCCTCCGGCCGCTCGCTGGCCGAGGTCGGCGACCTGCACACCGGCCGCTGATCACGCCCGTGTCCCTGGATGTCGTCTGCAGTACGTTCGGCAGGGTGGTCCCGGCCGTTTTCGATACGTCAGCGATATACACCGGCTCGTACCATCGGGAGCATGCGTGTGCTGGTCGTCGAGGATGAGCCCTACATGGCGGAGGCCATCCGCGACGGGCTGCGCCTGGAAGCGATCGCGGCCGACATCACCGGTGACGGCGACACGGCGCTGGAGCTGCTGAGCGTCAACGCCTACGACATCGCCGTCCTCGACCGCGACATTCCCGGGCCCTCCGGTGACGAGATCGCCAAAAGCATCGTCGCTTCCGGCAGCGGCATGCCGATCTTGATGCTCACCGCTGCGGACCGGCTTGACGACAAGGCCTCCGGGTTCGGGCTCGGCGCCGACGACTACCTCACCAAGCCGTTCGAGCTGCGAGAGCTCGTGCTCAGACTCAGGGCACTCGACCGCAGGCGTGCGCACAACCGGCCGCCTGTGCGGGAGATCGCCAGCCTGCGCCTGGACCCGTTCCGCCGGGAGGTCTACCGCGACGGCCGCTACGTCGCGCTGACCAGGAAGCAGTTCGCCGTGCTCGACGTCATCGTCGCTGCTGAAGGCGGTGTCGTCAGCGCCGAAGAGCTCCTGGAACGGGCGTGGGATGAGAACGCAGACCCGTTCACCAACGCCGTGCGCATCACAGTCTCAGCACTGCGAAAACGCCTCGGCGAACCATGGATCATCGCCACGGTGCCCGGCGTCGGCTACCGCATCGACACAGGAGCAGACGCCCGGGGCGAGGGAGGCGACGGTGGATAGACCGCCCGGGTTGAGCGTTCGCCTCAAGCTCACCCTCAGCTACGCCGGGTTCCTCATGGTCGCGGGTGTCAGTTGGTTCGCGGTCGTGTGGTTGTTCCTGAGCGTGCCCACGATCAGGGCAGCCAGTAACTTTGCGCCCGGCCCGGTCAAGCTCCGCCTAAGCGAATTCGTTCCGGCGGCGGCCGCCGTGCTGGCGTTCCTGCTGATATTCGGCTTGCTGGGCGGGTGGCTTCTCGCCGGGCGCATGCTTGCCCCCCTGACTCGCATCACGGACGCCACGCGCACGGCCGCGAACGGATCGCTCGCCCACCGAATCCGGCTACCGGGGCGCAACGACGAGTTCCGCGAACTCGCCGACGCCTTCGACACCATGCTCGCGCAGCTGGAGGCGCACGTCGCCGAACAGCAAAGGTTCGCAGCCAACGCCTCCCACGAACTTCGCACCCCGCTGGCGATCACGCAGACACTTCTCGATGTCGCCCGCAACGATCCGGACCGCGACAGCGGCCCGCTCGACGAACGCCTCCGCGCCGTCAACGCCCGGGCGATCGACCTCACCGAAGCACTGCTCCTGCTCAGCCGGGCCGGCCAGCGATCCTTCACCCGGGAACACGTCGACCTGTCCCTCATCGCGGAAGAAGCCACCGAAACGCTCCTCCCCCTCGCAGAAAAGCACGGCGTCACCATCGAGACCTCCGGGGACATCACCCCCACCGTCGGCTCACACGCTCTGTTGCTGCAGATGACCACGAACCTCCTGCACAACGCGATCGTCCACAACCTCCCTGAACACGGCAGCGTGCAGGTCAGCACCGCCATCGGTCCCGGGTCCGTCATGCTCACGGTCCAGAACACCGGCGCGAGGCTCAGCCCGCAGCTGGTCTCGACACTCACTGAACCGTTCCGGCGCGGCGCCGGACGCATGCGCGGTGATCATGCCGGCGTCGGCCTCGGCCTGGCCATCGTCGAGAGCATCACCCAGGCACACGACGGAACCCTTACCCTCGCACCCCGGGCCGCTGGGGGGCTCTGCGCCACGGTGGAACTACCCGTCGCGCTACCGCACGCTGGCAGGTGACGATCAGCGGTCGGCCGTGGTCCTCATGAGGCGAACCTGCGTCGCTCGGCGACCGCGGTAAGCACGTGCCAGGCCAGGACGACATCCGCGTCGGTTGCGCCTGCCGCTGGCGCGCGGACCGACATCGCCGCGCTGCGCCCGGGATCGGTGGGTACCCGGATCAGGGTGGTCTCGATCCAGGCCGAGCCGAGGCCGGCGTCGTCGACGAGCAGCGCCCCGACCCCCAAGACGGCCGGCTCGGCGTTCAGCCGCTGCTCACCGCCGCGCAGCGGCAGCGGGACGTACGCGGCGATGCCCGGCAGTCGGCTTGTCACCGCGTCGAGTTCGCGCGGGTACCCGAGTTGGGCCAGCTGCCCGGCCAGGCGCAAGGGCGTCGGCGGCGCGTGCTGGACGGATCTCAGTGCGGTGGCAGCTTTGTCTGGGTCGGCTCGACTATGTGATGGGGAAATCGAAGTAGGTGTTGGGGTGGGGTTCGTGTTTGAGGGTGTAGTGCCACCATTCGCGGTCGTAGGAATCGAAACCGCAGTCCTGCATGATGGAGCAGAGGTCGTGCCGGTTTCCCGCTTCGGCTGACGTGATTCCTCGTGCTCCGTGATGGGAGACTGCGTCCATCAAGTCGTGGCCACCGCCCATGGGAGCAAGGTCGCCGGTAGCTAGCTCGTACAGTGTCAGGTCGACGGTGCCGCCCCGGCTGTGGCCCGACTTGGCGGCCACATACCCTCGTTCGAACATCTGCGGCCTGTCGATGTTCGGGTAGTGCCGTCGTCTTCGTCCGGCCGTTCTCCGGCTGATGGGACCAGCGCAGGAAGCAGTCGACGGCGCGTTGCGGGCGGTAGCCGTCCCACAGGAGCAGGCCGAAGCCCAGGGATGCGGCTTCTTCTTGGGCTCTGTTCAGGGCCGCGCACAGGGCTCTGGTACCGACGATGCGGTTGGCGTGGTATCCGTCCACGGGTTTGCCGGTGAAGTTGTCCCAGGTGGCGTACTTGGCATCCCACCGTATGCCGGGGACGAACTCGTCGACGAAGACGAAGTCGCTGTTCATCGCTTCTTGCCGTACAGGGTCAGCGTCACGAGCCGGTCGATGACGTCGGCGAGCGGCAAGCCAGCGGCGGCCATCATTCTCGGGTAGCGGCTGTAGGAGGTCATGCCGGGCAGGGTGTTGACCTCGTTGAGTACGACTGTTCCGTCGTCGGTCAGGAACGTGTCCACCCGCGCGAGTCCCTGGCAGCCCAGAGCCCGGTAGATGGCCTTTGCTGTCTCCTGGACTAGCGAGCGCGCCTCTGCCGAGATGTCGGCGGGCACGACGAACGTGGAGTTCTCGGAGCCGCTTTCCGGATCGCTCTCCTGATGGATTCTGAAGAAGCCGTGGGAAAGAGCAACCCGGTCTACCTCGCCTGCGACCAGTCCGAATCGTTCCCCGAGGATGGCGCAGCCCACCTCGCTGCCGACGACGGCCTCTTCGATCAGCACCTTCGCGTCGTACTGCCGTGCGGTCTCTATCGCGCCCGGCAGTTCTTCTTGCCCCGAAACCTTGCTGACGCCGAAGGACGAGCCCGAACGGGCCGGCTTGACGAAGACGGGATAGATGAGGCTGTCCGGGTCGATCTTCTCGTCCCCCGAGAGCACCCAGTGTTTCGGTGTGGCGATTCCCGCGTTGCTGGCGACGATGTAGGCCAGGGACTTGTCCATGCACAGCGCGGAGCTTGGGATGTCGCAGCCCACGTAGGGAATGCCCGACAGCTCCAACAGGCCCTGGATCGCGCCGTCCTCGCCGAGCTTGCCGTGCAGAACGGGCAGCACCACGTCCAGACGGATCATGTCGTACCGTTCCCGCTCCAGAACGAGCAGCCCGTGGACGCTTCGGTCCGGTGACAGCACGACCGGACGGTTACCGTGGCTTTCCCAGTTCGCGCCTGGGCCGTCACACAGCTTCCACGCGCCGCTGGCCGTGATCCCGATCCAGAGCGGCTCGTACTTGTCGGGGTCGAGGTGTTTCGCGACCTCTTGCGCGGACTTGACAGACACGGGATGTTCTTCGGAGCAGCCGCCGAAGATGATCCCGATTTTCAGCTTTACCACGCCGTCTTCTCCTTTTCGAACGTGAGGCAGTTGATGATGGTGTTCTCGACGGCGTCGCTCAAGGCGTGGTCGGTGTAGTAGGCGGTGTGCGGGCTGATGATCACGTTCGGCAGTTGCTGCAGCCGCGGCAGCGGCGTGTTTTCGATGGGCGTGTTTCTGCAGTCGGCGTAGAAGATCCCGTCCTCTCCTTCGAGGACGTCCAGCGCCGCACCGCCTCAGCCGGCCGCTTTCCAGCGCTGAAAGAAGGGATTCGGTGTCGAGCAGTGAGCCGCGCCCGGTGTTGATGATGAACGCGCCGTGCTTCATCTGCTCGATACGTCGACGATCCAGGAGATGGTGCGTGTTCGCGGTGAGCGGGGTGTGGAGGGTGACGATGTCGCTTTGCTCTAGCAGTTCGTCGAGCGGAACGTGGGGGGCCGCGGCCGCCGGACGAGTGTCGTAGGCCAAGGTCCGGCAGCCGAATCCCCGCAGCCTGTCCAGGACTGCCGAGCCGATGCGTCCCGTTCCAACGACCCCGACGGTCAGGTCGCGGAGCTCTTTCCCGCGCACGTCATGCAGCCGGTAGTCATAAGTGTCTGTGCGGCGGATGAGGGATTTCGCGTTCCGCACAGCCATCAGCATCAGCATCAGCGTGTAGTCGGCCACGCTGTCGGGTGAATAGGCGACATTACCCACGCGGACGCCGACGCTCTGCGCATAGTTCACCTCGATGTGGTTGTATCCGATGCTTCGCGTGGAGACGTACCTGACGCCGGCCCGGCTGAGCGCCAGCAGGGTGGAGTTCGTAACCGGGGTTTTGTGGCCGACGCTGATGCATCGGTTTCCAGACGCCAGCTCGATGTTGGCCTCGGACACCGCTGCCCCGGTGATGGTCGGCACCACGCCGAAACGATGCGCGACCTCCCGGAACATAGCGGCCTCGTCCGGCCCGCATCCATACACGGTGATTCCCATGCCCGGGACAGCCGCGGAGGACGCGGGCGCCACCGGCCGGGTGCGGCAGGCCGCTGGTCGTGCTGGCTCGCTAGAGGTCATGCCCGCTAGTCAAGGCAGCCGGGTGTTGCCAGCACGTATGCGGTTTTCGATACGCCGCCGATATGTTGCCAGCCGTAGCGTGCGGGAGCATGTCACTGTGCATCGCCGGCCCTCGCGCGGCCTGGCCATGATCCCGCTCAGCCTCGGCGAGATCGCCGCGGTCGTCGGCGGGACGGTCGCGGGTGACAGCACCGTGACGGTGACCGCGCCGGCCGTACTCGACGGGCGGCAGGCCGGGCCGGGCGGCCTCTTCGCCGCCTTCGCCGGCGAGCACGCCGACGGACACGACTACGCCAGCCAGGCCGCCGGGCCGGCGCGGCGGCCGTGCTCGGCTCCCGGCCCACGCCGCTGCCCACCGTCGTCGCCGAGGATGCCCAGGCCGCGCTGCAGGCGCTCGCCTCCCACGTCGTGGCCCGGCTGCGCGACGGGCTGACCGTTGCCGGGCTGACCGGTTCCCAGGGCAAGACCAGCACCAAGGACCTGCTGGCGGCCGTGCTTTCGAGCGCCGCGCCGACGATCGCCACGATCGGCTCGCTCAACAACGAGCTCGGCGTGCCGCTCACCATGCTGCGCGCCGACGCGGCCACCCGGTTCCTCGTCCTTGAGATGGGAGCCCGCCACATCGGCGACATCGCCGAGCTCACCGGCCTGGTCGCGCCCGACATCGCCGTCGTCCTCAACGTCGGCCAGGCCCACCTCGGCGAGTTCGGGTCCCGCCAGGCCATCGCCAAGGCCAAGGGTGAGCTGGTGCAGGGGCTGGCGCCCGGCGGCACCGCCGTCCTCAACGCCGACGATCCCCGGGTGGTCGCGATGCGCTCGCTCACCGACGGCCCGGTCCTGACCTTCGGCCGGGCGGAGCACGCCGACGTGCGGGTGCTCGACCTGGCGCTGGACCGGCTCGGCCGGCCGTCCTTCACCCTGCGGACCGCCGGCGCCGCTGCTCCCGTCGCGCTGCCCCTCGTGGGTGCCCACCAGGCGCTCAACGCGGCCGCTGCCGCGGCGGCGGGGCTGGCGGCCGGCGTGCCCCTTGACGTGGCCGCGGTGGCACTGGCCACCGTCTCGCTGTCGAAGTGGCGGATGGAACTGCGCGGCCTTGCCGGCGGCGTGATGCTGCTCAACGACTCCTACAACGCCAACCCTGACTCGGCCCGCGCCGCCCTGGACGCGCTGGCGGCGATCGAGGGCGGGCGCCGCATCGCCGTCCTCGGCGAGATGCGCGAGCTCGGCGACGACAGCGAGGCCGAGCACCGCGCCGTCGGGGAGTACGCCGCCTCACGGGCCGACGTGGTGGTCACGGTCGGCGAGGCCGCCCGGCCGATCGCCGGCGGCGCAGGAGGACGGGCGGTGGCGCTGGCCGGCAACGACGCGGCCGTCGGCTGGCTGCGTCGCCACCTCGCCGCCGGCGACGTAGTGCTCGTCAAGGCCTCCCGCGGGGCGCGTCTCGACGAGGTCGCCGCCGCGCTCGCGTAGCTTGGCCGTACCGTCCGTCTGCACGTCTTCAGGCCACCGGATACGTCCAGTCGAAGCCGGCGGGGTTCACGGGACGCACGCCGAAGTGGGTGGCCGCACCGGACACGGTGCCTCACTCATTCCGGGCGACCTCGGGTCCCGTGATCCGGTTGAGGAGCGGGAACGTCGAGGCGATGATCGCGAGCGAAGCCGCAAGTCCGCCGGCGACAGTGGCCCAGAACGCGATTCCCGGGATGCTGAACGCGATGCCGACCTGGGAGTGAAGGTAGAGGGCAGCCGACACGAGGCCGACCACGATCGACACCGCGGCGACAAGCAGGAGTGGCAGCGCACTCTCCAGCGCGACGACGCGATGCAGGAGCGCGGTGGGGACACCGGTGAGCCTGAGCAAGCTGAACGGGCGCTTCCGCTCCCCCAGCCCGGCGGCGATGTTCACGGCGAGACTGCAGGCGGCGATGATGAGGCTCGCCACGATGATCACGTCGGTCATGTCCTGGATCATGGCGAGGAGGCGCGCGGTCGACGGGTCGAACGCCTCGACTGCGACCGCTGCTCCCTGGAGGGGAAACACCCGCTCGAGGGTGGTCCGTGCCCGTTCGACCGAGCCGGACGACCCGTCCGTGGCGACGACGACTGCATCAACGGGAAGACGCGCGGCGCTCGCCACCGACAGGTTCGCGGATGGCCAGACCGTCGACGACGCGTGCGAGTTGTGCCCGAGGAGGTCCGAAAGGAAGTAGCCGATGCTCGCCACCGACGCTCCCCGCGCGCACTTGCCGATCGCGGGCGTCCGCGCCAGCTGATCGCACACGACGAGCCCGAATGAGTTCCTCAGCGCAGCTTGGGATGGGCTCTGGTGGACCACCGTCACGCCGCGCACTCCGGGCGTCGTGCGGAGCTCGGCAAGCACCTGGCCTGGGACGGAAGGAACTTTGGCGGAAGCGGGACAGTTCGTCGTCGAGAAGCTGCAGAACGGTTCGGCAAGGGTGCCTTTCCCCGCGCTGCCTCCGCCGAGGCTGCTGTCGGCGGCGATCGAGCTGAGCGCCCCGATCGCCGCGCTCCCAACGAAGAGGGCGATCACGAGCCCGCTGATGAACCGGAAGGCCGCCTTGGGATTGTCGAGGAGCCGGCGGCAGGCGATAAGGGTAGAAGGACGGCTGGCCCGGTTGGCCATGAGCCGCGCACCCGCCGTCGTGAACCACGGTCCGGCGAGAACCAGTCCCACCACCAGGAGCACGACACCCGCGAGCAGCTCGAGAAGCTGGCCGCCGATGGCGCCCGGCTTGCCAGCGGCGTCGAAGTACGCGAGCACGGCGATGCCGGCCAGTAGCGGGATGATCCGCACGATCCGTGGTGGGCGCGATGACGCTCGCCGCATCACGCCGAGCGGCGATATCTGGACCCTGCGCAGGGCGAGGTGCGCGGACACGACCGCGGCGACCGGGACGCCGATCACGGCGAGCACGATGTCGATCGAGTGCAGCGAGAGGTCGCCTTGAGCGAGGGGCGCTCCGGTGAACGGCACGTGGTAGAGCAGCGGCCGGAAGGCGAAAAAGAGTGCGAAGCCGACTGCGACACCCGCGAGCGCCGCGACCACTGCCTCCACCGCGGAGACCACAGAAATCTGACGCGGCGTGGCCCCGACGAGCCGCATCGCGGCGAAGCGTTCCTCGCGCCGCGCGGCCGACAGCCGGCTGGCGGTCGCGATCAGGATCAGCACGGGCAGCACGAGCGCGACGGCTCCGCCGGCCAGGATGAACTGCAGAACGGGCCCGCTCCCGGTGGTGTTCTGGCAGGTGTAGCAGCTGGCCGGCGTGTGTTGGATGGCTCCGACCTCGACCGCGCCAGGTGCGTGCGAGAGCTGGCGCGCGGTGTGGCCGATGACGATGATCAGCGAGTTCGGGGAGGGCAGTGCCGCTGCGCCGATAGTCCCGATCTGGTGCCCCGGGTATCGGTCACGAAGCTCGTTCGCCGGCTCGGACTTGAAGAGCGCCGTCAGCGCGGGCGAGGCGTAGTACTCACCCGGGCCTGGTAGGTGCGAAATCCCCGGCGGGACTGGAGCGTCCCGCCCGGCGGCGGCCACGTCGATCCGGTCGATCGCCTGGTTGCCGAACTGGTCGGTGCCCGATAGCCACCACAGCCGGCCGGATGCCGGGGTCGGTGGTGACGCCTGCGCCGCAGTGTCGAGCCACGCACCACGGCCGGTCTGGGCGTGCAGCCCGTTGCCTCCAGCCAGGGAGGCCAGAAGCAGGCCGACGCCGAGGGCGACGGCTGCCGCGGTGACGAGGACGCGCAGCGCGGCTTCACGTCCACTTCCGAGTGTCAGGCGCAAGCCGAGCCGGATCATCCGGCCACCGTCGCGGTGGTGGTCACTCGTCCGTCGCGCACGATGACCTCGCGGTCGGCGTAGGCGGCGACGCGGGGCTCGTGGGTGACGAGGACGACGGTGGTCCCTTCCTCGCGCGCCGCACCAGTCAGCAAGCCCATCACGAGCTCGCCGGTGAGCGAGTCGAGCGAGCCGGTTGGCTCGTCCGCAAACAGCACGTCCGGATGGGCGACGAGACCGCGCGCCAGCGCGACGCGCTGGGCCTGTCCGCCGGACATCTCGCCAGCACGGTGACGTTCCAGGCCATCGAGTTCGAGTCGTTCGAACCAGGCCCGCGCGCCGCGCAAGGCCTCCTTGCGGCGGGTTCCGCCGAGAAGGAGCGGCAGCGCGACGTTCTCCTCCGCGGTGAGCTCCGGGACGAGCTGGCCGGACTGGAAGACGAAGCCGAAACGGTCCCGGCGGAGGCGGCTTCGCTGCTCCTGGCGCATCGTGCCGAGGCGCTGGCCGTCGAAGGAGACCTCACCGGAGTCCGGAACGAGGATGCCCGCGAGGCAGTACAGCAGGGTCGACTTGCCCGAGCCGCTCGGGCCCATCACGGCGAGGACCTCGCCGCGCTGCACGGACAGATCGGCACCGCGAAGCGCTGGCGTCTCCCCGAAAGAGAGCACGAGGTCGCGTGCCTCGATGATCACGCTGCCGGACTGGGCCGCGGAGGAGCTGTTTGTGCCGCTCACGACGCCACTTCCTCGGCGAGTGCCGCGAGTCGCGCCGCGGTGAGGTCGATCCAGCGCAGATCGGCCTCCAGGTGGAAGAGCCCATGGTCGGCGAGGAGCGCGTCGACGAGGTTGCCCCGCTGTTTGAGGTCGGTGAGCTCGCGCATCCGCCGGAGGTGCGTGGCCTTTTGCGCGTCGAGGTACTCCTCCGCCGGACGACCGAGCATGAGGGAGAGGACGACCTTCACGAAGAGGTCGGTCTGGAGGTGGGGCTCGGCCGGGATCGGCTCGCCGAGCCACGCCTCCACCTCGTACTTCCCGGTCTGGGTAATCGTGTAGCGCTTGCGGTCTGGTCCGGCTCCCGCTTCCGCGTCCCCGGCAACCGCCTTCCCGTCCCGTGCGAGGCGGGCGAGGGTGGCGTACACCTGCCCGAAGGGAAGGGGCCTGCCCCGGCTGAAGTAGGCGTCGTAATCGCGCTTCAGGTCGTAGCCGTGGCTCGGTTCGCGATCGAGGAGTCCGAGGAGGGCCATGGGAACACTCATACCCGCGAGCATACGCTGAGCGTATACTCAGGCGCAATAGTGGCCCAGAACCGCCGGCGCCTGTGTTCGGCAATCTGCTGTCACGGCGCCTGGCCTGGTGCGGATAATCCTAGGGTTGCCCCTCTGACCTGGGAATCAAGGTAACCGTCAAGGCAACGGTCTGGGTGCCTGGTCCAGGCTCACATCACATGCTTGACCCGCGACCGGCGGTGGCACCGGCCATCCGCCGCCCGCTCCCCGTGTTCCCGAGCTCACCGGAGGCACCCAGTGACCAGCCCAGGCCTCGCCCACCAGCCCGCGGCAGTGCATGCTGAGCGGGCTACGCCGCAGCATGCGGACGGGGAGATCAGATGCCCCTGACACCGGAGCATGTGCGTAACTGGGAGTTCGGGACCACCAGGTTCCGGCCCGGGTACGACCAGCATGAGGTAGATGCCTTCCTGGAACTCGTCGAAGAGGAACTGGTTGACCGGGACCTGCAGCTTGAGCAAGCGGGGCGCGAGCAGACCCGGTGGTTTGATCCCAGCCAGGAGCCGCCTCCCGGACCTGGGGGGCAGGCAGACCCGGGCCCGGTGAGCGCGCTGCCGGCTGCCGAGGGCACGATCACCGCCGCGGCCCGTCTGCTGGAGATGGCGGAGGAGTCGGCAGCCAGCACGGTCGCCGGGGCACGTGGGGAAGCGGACGACATCCTGGACCGGGCCCGGGCCGAGGCCAGCAGCATCCTGACCGCGGCACGGCGCCAGGCCGCGCAGGTCACCAATGATGCCCAGGTCCTCGCGGCGCAGCTTGAGCGGAGCGTCCAGGAACACCGCAACGGCGCCCTCCGGCCGCTGACCGAGCAGCGTGACGAGCTGCAGCACCATATCGCCGGGCTGCAGGCGATCGCACGCGAGTGCCGCAGCAGGCTGCGAGCGTATGCGGACGAGCCGCTGCCCGGCCTCGACGCCGAGCCCGCGGACCAGCAGACGGTCCAGATCGGCGCCGTGGTGCCGGTCTCCGCGGGCGGCATCATGCCGCCATCCGGCAACGGCAACAGCAACGCGCCAGCGGCCTGGACCGTCCCGGGCCCGCGTCTGGGACCCGATCCCGCAGTCCCATCCGCGCCCGGGCCCCGCCCCCCGCGTTCCCCCGGAGGAGACAGGCTCCCCCGCACCGGGCCCGGTAGTGAGCCGGGTGACCAGCGCGGCACGCAGGGCGGCGGGCCGTCGTGAGCCTGGCTGCTGCCGCCGGCAGCTGCCCTCGGCGGCCAGGACCGTGAGCGACTCGCCCAGCCAGGTGGGCCCGACGGCCAGCGGAGGTGGCGGATGAGCAACGGCGAGGCCCTGGCACAGGCTCGTCACCGCGCAGGTCTCAGCGTGGCCCAGGTCAGCGAGCAGACCCGGATCCGGCCGCTGATCATCCGCGGCATCGAGGCGGACGATTACTCGCTGTGCGGCGGCGACTTCTACGCCCGGGAGGACATCCGCAGCATCGCCGAAGTCGTCGGGGCTGACCCCGGGCCGCTGATCGAGATGTATGACCGGGCCCGCAGGGCGCCCGGGCCCATCCCGCCGGCCGGCCCGGACGAGCCGCCTGGCCCGCCCAGGCCGGCATGGCACGGCCGGCCGGCCTTCATGCTGGCTTTCGGCGTGGTAGCCACCGTGCTCACCATCAGTTCCGTCGGGTACCGGTTCATGCAGGAGCCCCGGCCCGGGCCCAGGGCGGCCGCCGTGGCGGCGGACAAGCACACCAGCCTGCTGCACATCACGGTCGGGTACCCGGGCCAGCCGGACACGGCACCAGCACCGGGGCCTGCACCGGCGCGGCATCCAGACCCGGGGCAGACGCTGCGCCGTGCGCACTCGATGGCCCCGGTGAGCGCGGTTGCGTTCGGCCCGGACGGCCGGGGCCACGGCGACGATCCGCGGGGCGCCTGGCTCGCCATCGATGGGCACCGGCGCACCGCATGGCACACCGGCAGGTATACGACCGCCCGCCCCGGGACCCTGCGCCCGGGCACCGGCCTGCTCCTGGACATGGGCCATCCGGTCACGATCACGGCGATCCGGGTCACGCTCGGGGCGGCCGCGGGGGCCAGCTTCCAGATCCGCATCGGCGACCAGCCAGAGCTAGCGGACCTGCCGGCGGCCGCGAGCTCGGCGGGCCCAGGCGGAATCGTGAGGATGACAATGGCCCGCCCGGCGACCGGGCGTTACGTCCTGGTCTGGTTCACGAGGCTGCCCCCTGGCCCCGGCGGGACGTACCAGGCCGACGTCCATGGGATCGGCGTGAAAGCCCGGAGCTGACGGACCTGGCCTGGAGCGGATAATCCTGGGCCAGGCCGGGATCCGGGCTGCCGATCAGTCCGTTAGGGCGGCGAACATGCCGGGCTGGTGGGAACCCCCCTTCTGGCGCACGATCACGGCGAGCCGGTTGGCCGCGTTGATCATGCGCTCTGGCGGGGAGGCAGACGACTGGTTCCTGGCCACGGCAGCCAGGCGGCGGCCGGTGTCGCGCAGCGCGTTCAGGCACCGGTTGGTCGCGATCTTGTACAGCCAGGAGCGCATCGAGGCGCGTTCCTCAAACTGGCCGAGCCCGCGCCAGGCGGCCAGCAGCGTTTCCTCGGCGTCCTGGAGTGAGCCGAGGATCCGGTAGCAGTGCAGCTACAGCTCGCGCCGGTGGGGTCGGTGAGCTCGCGGAACGCCTCCCCATCGCCCGCCCGGGCGCGGGACAGCGCGGTCGTGGTCACGATCACCTCCTCACCTCGCCTTACCCTTCGCCGGGTCCTTAACGTAACGACACCAGCCGGAACGGAAAGTCACCGGCCAATTCGCGGCTGCCGCGGTGTCTCAACCAGCAGCAAGCAACAACCGCTGAACCTGGAGGACACGTGAGCACCGTGAGAAGGCAGGACGCCGTGACCCGCGCCCAGGGCTGGGCCCTGGCCCTGGCCTCGGTGGCCTCGTTCATGGTCGTGCTGGACCTGCTGGTCGTCGCGACCGCGCTGACCACGATCCACCGCGACCTGGGCGCCTCGATCGGGGAACTGGAGTGGACGGTCAACGCCTACACCCTGGCCTTCGCGGTGCTGCTGATGACCGCGGCCGCCGTGGGCGACCGGTTCGGCAGGCGGCGGGTCTTCGCCATCGGCCTGGGCGTGTTCGCCGCGGGCTCGGCGGCGTGCGCGCTCGCGCCCGGGGCCGGCGCGCTGATCGCGGCGCGCACGCTGCAGGGCGTCGGCGCGGCGATGGTCATGCCGCTGGCGCTGGCGTTGCTGAACGCGGCCGTCCCGCCCCAGCGCCGTGGCTGGGCGATGGGCATCTTCGGCTCGGTGACCGCCCTGGCGGTGGTGGTGGGGCCGGTGCTGGGCGGCGCGATCACCCAGGGCATCGCCTGGCAGTGGATCTTCTGGCTGAACGTGCCGATCGGCCTGGTCACCATTGCGCTGGCGCTGCGCCACCTTGACGAGAGTTACGGGCCGCGCGCCGCACTGGACCTGCCCGGCCTGGCCCTGAGCACCGGCGCGGCGCTCGGGCTGGTGTGGGGCCTGGTCCGCGGCAGCTCGGCGGGCTGGGCCAGCCCCGAGGTCGCCGGGACGCTCGCGGCGGGCGCGGCGGCGGCCGTGGCGTTCACCAGCTGGGAACTGCGTGCCCGCGCGCCGATGCTGCCGATGCGCTTGTTCGCCATCCGGGGCTTCTCCGCGGGCAACGCCGTGGTCTTCCTCATGAACGCGTCGATCACCGGGGCGGTCTTCTTCATGGCCCAGTTCCTGCAGGTCGGCCTGGGCCAGGATCCGCTCGGCGCCGGGTTGCGGCTGCTGCCCTGGGGCGTGGCGCCGTTCCTGATCGCACCGAGGGCGGGGAAGCTGGCCGACCGGATCGGCGAGCGGCCGCTGGTCGTCTCCGGGTTGCTGCTGCAGGCCGCCGGGTTCGCCTGGATCGCCGTCATCGCCGGCCCTGGGCTGGCCTACCCGGCGATGCTCGTGCCGATGATGATCTCCGGCGCCGGGCTTGGCCTGGCCGTGCCCGCCGCCACCAAGGCCGTGGTCGGCTCGGTCCCGCGCGGCGACATCGGCAAGGCGTCGGGCGGCTTCAGCATGATGCGCCAGCTGGGCGGCGCGTTCGGCGTCGCGATCCTGGCCGCCGTGTTCGCCAAGGCTGGCGGCTACACCTCGGCTGCCGCGTTCAGCGACGGGTTCGCGCCCGCCATCGCGGCCGCGGCCGGCCTGGCCCTGGCCGGGGCCCTGGCCGGGCTGGCCCTGCCGGGCCGGCCAGGCCAGGCCCAGGACGCGCCGGTCGAGCGGGTGGCCAGCGAGCAGCATGCCTGAGCCAGGGCGAGATCAGGGCTCATCGCCGCCGGATTCACGCATCCGGGCCGTAGGCCGCGGCGATGTCCTGCGAGCTGCCCCACCCGCTGTAGGTGGGCGACTGCGGCCAGTCCCCGGGCGAGTCCTGCCACTCCTCCTGCCGCCCGTAGGGCAGCAGGTCGATCAGCGCAAAGGTGTAGCTGAGCTGCTCGGTGCCACGCCCGCTGGTATGCCAGGTGCGGTAGACGGTGTCGCCGTCACGCAGGAAGCGGTGACCGGCGGAGCCGCGGAGAATACGCACGTTACGGTCCGGGCCTGCTCAGCGCGTGTCCTCCTGGCCGGCCTGGTGCTCCTGGCCGGCCTGGTGCTCCTGGCCGGCCTGGTGCTCGGCCAGGGCCGCCCCACGCTCATCCGCCGGGGCGCCGATATCCCAGGCCGAGCCTTCAACAGCGGGCAGGCCACCGATGATCGGAACGACCGATCCGTCCTCCCCGGCCGCCTCGCCCGTTTCCGTCAGGTATCCCGGATCCTCGGCAGGCTCGGAGGCCGGCTGCTCCTCCTCGTGTGCCCCCGGCTGCCCCGCCTCGGGCGGCGCTGATTCGGGCGGGGTTGATTCGGGCGGCGTTGGTTCGGGCGGGTAGTTCTCGGTCACGTCGGCCATCTCCCTCGGCAAGCACAGCCATGGTTGGCGCAGGAGCGCTGTTGTCAGCGTGCCTGGAGAGAGAGTACGAGACCCGCGGCGCCGGAAGTCCCGCGCCTTGACAGGAAACCAAATGGTTTCCTATGGTGATGACGTGGATCTCGTGTTCAGGGCACTGGCCGATCCGACCCGGCGGGCACTCCTTGATGAGCTGTTCGCCCGGGACGGGCAGACGCTCGTGTCCCTCACGGCGCGGCACGACATGACGCGCATCGCCGTAGCGAAGCACCTGAAGATCCTGGAAGACGCCGGGCTCATCGTCAGCAGGCGGCAGGGCCGCGAGAAGCGGCACTACCTCAACGCGGTCCCGATCCGCCTGGTCCACGACCGGTGGGTCAGCAAGTACACCGAGCCGTGGGCTGCCGGGCTGGCCGGCCTGAAGCACGAGCTGGAGGATCAGATGGAGAAGGTCTTCGAGATCTATATCCGCACCACGCCCGAGCGCCTGTGGGAGGCGATCACTGATCCGTTGATCAGGGCGAAGTACCAGTTCGGCGCCTCAATCGAGTCCGACTGGACCGCAGGTTCGCCTTACCGGCTCGGTCATCCGGCAGCGGAGCGGGCGCTGATCGAGGGTGAGAACCTGGTCGTCGAACGGCCGGCCCGGCTCGTGCAGACGATGCGCGCGCTGTGGGGTCCTGACGCCGAGCGGGCCGGCACGTCCCGGGTGACGTGGGAGATCGAGCCGGTCGGCGACTCGTGCCGCCTGACGGTGGTCCACGATCAGCTGCCACCGGACGCACCAGCCGAGGTCTGGGGCGGGTGGCCGATGATCCTGTCCGGCCTGAAGACGTGGCTCGAGACCGGGCAGACGCTGACCACGCCCGGCTCGCTCATGTATCAGCAGCAGCAGCAGCAGCAGTAACCGGTTCTCGTTCATCCAGCGGCGCGAGGAGACTGTCATGTCCCAGACCACCATCACCGACATCGGCACCGTGGGAATCCCGGTCAGCGACCAGGACAAGGCGGTGGAGTTCTTCGTCGGCACGCTCGGTTTCGAAAAGCGGCTCGACGTGCGCATGGGCGAGAGCTTCCGCTGGGTCACGGTCGCGGCCCCGAGCGCGTCCACGTCGGTCGCCCTGATCACCGGGCCTCACACCGGTGCCGACACCGGCATCCGGTTCCTGGTTCCCGACGCCGAGACCGAGCACACCGCCATGCGGCAGCGGGGCATCGAGGTCGGTAACCTGCTCCGGTGGCCCGGCGTTCCGCCCATGTTCGAGTTCAAGGATCTGGACGGGAACAGGTTCGAGATCGTCGAGGGCAGCGCCTGAGCTGTCCTGGTGCCCGCCTCGGAGCCTCCGATCTGACGAGGCTGCGCGAAGCGTTAGTGACGCACGTCACCCTGACCATCCAATCTCTCCGGGCGTCCCGCCCGTACTCAGTTCCGGCAAGCAAGTCATGAAGAGGCGGGACTTGACGCACGAGCGTCCACCGCCCGGAACAGGAGATGATCAAGATGGGTATGTCCCTGCTGGGACGGGTGCCGATGCCGGTCAAGCTGGGTGTCCCGGTGGCCGCAGGGCTGCTGGCCGCAGCGTGCGGCAGCGCGGCCGGGTCAACGACCGCCGGATCGACGGCTGCCGGGACGCCAGCGAGCAGCGGCTCAGCCACGGCGACGGTGATCGAGTCTCACGCTGGTTCGGCCGGAGCGTTCCTGACCAATTCGTCCGGACGTGCCGTGTACCTGTGGGCTGCGGACGGCATGAACAAGTCCACCTGCTCGGGGGCGTGCGCCGGGGCGTGGCCTCCGGTGACGGCCAAGGGCCACGTCACCGCAGCCGACGGCGCGAAGGCCGCTGACCTGGGCACGATCACCCGGTCGGACGGGAGCAAGCAGGTGACCTACGACGGTCACCCGCTGTACTACTTCGCCGGCGACTCCGGCTCGGGCCAGACCAACGGCCAGGGCAGCGACAGCTTCGGCGCGAAGTGGTGGCTGGTCGCCCCGGCCGGGATGAAGATCACGGTTGCCGATGCGGCAGCCGGCGCGGGCAGCTCCTCCTCGACGGCGCCGGCCTCGTCCAGCGGCTCCAGCTCCGGTGGCAGCTGGGGCTGACTGTCTTCGGCGGCCCGCTGGCCCTCGCCGCGTGGTATGCGCCGGCCAGCGTGGCCGGGGCCAGGGCCGGAACCACAACTCACAAGGAGACAGACCGATGAATTCCAGTCACGCCAGCACCATGCTCCGGGATCATGACCCCGCCTCCAGGGACGGTGTCCCGGCCCGGGCTGCCCAGCTGCTAGCCCGAGGGCCAGCCAGGGTGAAATCACCGAGCGCGCGCTGGGCGGTCAGCGTCCTGGCCGTCGCCGGGGCCGCCCTGATGGTGTGGTCCGGCGTGATCCACCTTCAGCTGTGGTCTGACGGCTACCGGAGCATCTCCGTGATCGGGCCGCTGTTCCTGATCCAGGGCATTGGTGGCATCGCGCTGGCCGTGGTGATGGCCGTCTTCCGCCGCGTGGTCCTCCTGGCTGCCGGCGCCGTCATGATGGCCGCCACGGCCGCCGGGCTGCTGCTCAGTGCCGGCATCGGCCTGTTCGGCTTCACCGAAAGCCTGGCCGTCCCCTACGCGATGAGCTCACTGGTGGTGGAGTTCGCCGGTGCGGCCGTGCTCGCCGCCGCATCCGCCATCCTCCTGGCCGCCCGCCCGGGATCCCGGCCAGTACGGCCCTAGCGCCCGACGGCAGGCCCGTCCAGGTCAGCGGAACCCCTTTCCCGCTGGCCTGGACGGCTTCCCGCTGGCCCGGCAGCTTTCCCGCTGGCCCGGACAGCTTTCCCGCTGGCCCAGGCGGCTGCCCAGGATCGCGGCCGAAGAATTTCCCCAGTTCATGCGCCCTGATCCAATCTCTTTCCGGCCGCCACCCGTAGGTAGTGTGTGCGGATAGTGGGAACCCCGAGCGACCAGCTACCAGACGAGACGCTGCTCGCAGGCCTGGGCGCCGGCGATGCGGAGCTATCGCTCGCGTTCGTGCGCCGCCTCCAGGGACTCGTCTTCGGCGTGGCGATGGCCGTGGTCGGGGACACCACGACGGCGGAGGATGTCGCCCAGCAGGCCTTTGAGCAGGCATGGCGGCACGCCCAGGTGTTTGACGCGCGCCGCGGCTCCGTCCGGGCCTGGCTGAGGACCATCACCCATAACCTCGCCGTCAACGTCGTCCGCTCGCGGACCTCGGCGCCCATGGACCCGGACGATCTTCCCGCTATCCTCACCGCGGTGACCGACACACCGGAACGGGTCGCCGAAGCCCACGACAACGCCGCGGAACTGCGCCGCACGCTGGCCCGGCTGCCAGAGCCGCAGGCCCGGGCCGTGGCCATGGCCGGCATCTACGGCATGACGGCGCAGCAGATCGCGGACAGCGAGCACATCCCCCTGGGCACTGCGAAAACCCGCATCAGGGACGGGATGCAGAAACTGCGGGCCGCCTACCTCCCGGAGGAGGCCGGTAATGAGTGAGCTGAACGAGATGGGATGCCGCGAATTCTCCGACATCTCCGCCGAACTGGCGCTCGGTGTCCTGACCGGGCGTGAGCGCGCGCAGGCGCTCGCGCACCTGGACCACTGTGCGTCGTGCCGCGAGGAAGTCCGCCAGCTGACGGCGACCGGCGAGGGGTTGCTGGGACTGCTGCCCAGCGTGGAGCCTCCGGCGGGATTCGAGGCGCGGGTGATGGACCGGCTTGGCCTCGCCCCGCCCGCCCCGAGCCCGGAGCGCCACGCCAGCTGGACCAGCCGGATCGCCCTCCTGGGCCGGAAACCTGCTGGCCGCTCCGCCACCGGCCAGCCACCACCGCGGCCAGGCCGGCCAGGCCCCGCCGGCCGGGCGAACCCGCCGGGTGCTGGCCCTCGCGGCCGTCGCACTGGCCGTCGTCGCGGCTGGCCTGGGAGGGTGGGGCCTGCGGCCCGGCACCCCGGCTCCAGCCGGGACCCCGCTGAGCTCCGCCACCCTGCTCTCCGCCAGCCACCAGGCAGCGGGAAAGATCTTCCTCTACGAGGGCAGTTCGCGGTGGCTGTACATGTCCGTGGACATGCCCTCAGGGAACGGCACCGTGATCTGCGAGGTGGAAAGCCGCGGACGGCCACATCACCACCGTCGGCTCGTTCCAGCTGGCCGACGGCCGCGGCTACTGGGGCAGTCCGGTCCCCCCGACCCAGGGGTCGCTCACCGGCGCGCGGCTGGTCGGGCCGGGCGGCACCGTCCTGGCCACCGCCAGCTTCCACAGCGCCTAGCGGGTCAGGGTCATCGATCCCCATTAGGTTCCTGCCCTGGCACCCCCCGCTCGGCCAGCACAGTTGACGCAACCATCGGGTTGCCATAGTATGGCAACCGTTCAGTTGCTACTTACTGGAGGCCGTCATGGGTTTTCCCGATCGCATCGAGCGGACCGTCGAGCTCGCCCACCCGCCGGCCAAGGTGTGGGCGGCGCTCACCACGGCCGAGGGCCTGGCCAGCTGGTTCGGCCAGCAGGCGGCGATCGACCTGCGGCCGGGCGGGTCGGCCAGCATGAAGTGGGACCACGGCCACACCGCCGACATGCGGGTCGAACGGGTCGAGGAGCCGACGGTGTTCGGCTTCACCTGGCACATCTACGGACTGCCCGATGACGATCCGCGCCGCACCTACGTCGAGTTCACGCTCGAACCGGCTGGTGCGGGCACGCGGCTGACCGTGGTGGAATCCGGCTTCAGCCAGCTGCCGGAGGACGCCCACCGCGAGGCCTTCGACGGCAACACCCGGGGCTGGGCGAGCGAGCTGGGCGAGCTGGCCGCCTACCTCGATGCCGCCTGACGTCAAGCCCGATATCGAGGCGATCGCCGAACAGGTCTTCGCCGCCCTGGCCGACCCGAGCCGGCGTGCCATCCTGGCCGCGCTGGCCTCGGGAGGGCCGGCCACGGCCACGGACCTGGCCACTCGCCTGCCGATCACGCGGCAAGGGATCGCCAAGCACCTGGGGCTGCTCGCCGAGGCGGGCCTGGTGACGGCAGAACCGGGAGAGCGGCGCCGGGTGCGCTACCGGCTGCATTCCGCCCCGATGCAGGTGGCACAGCAATTCCTGGCCGCGCTGGCCCGCGACTGGGAGGGCCCGCTCGGCGCGCTGAAGGACCAGCTCGACCGTGACGCTGGCGGCCCCGCCACATCCCTGCTCCCCGAAACCCCGGCACAACAACTCCCCGAAGTCCCGGCCCAACCGGGCTGATCACGGATTCACCGCCACCTTTGCCGTGGCGACCTCAACCGGAAGGCGGACATGACCATGAAAACTCCTCCGATCGTCACGCAGCCCGAATGGGAGGCTGCGCGCCAGCAGCTGCTGGTGAAGGAGAAGGAAGTAACCCGGGCCCGGGACGCGCTGGCCGCCGAGCGCCGGCGGATGCCGTGGGTGGCCGTGGAGAAGGACTACGTGTTCGAGGGACCTGATGGCCCAGCGAGCCTGCTCGATCTGTTCGCGGGCCGCCGCCAGCTGATCGTCTACCGCGCCTTCTTGGAGCCCGGGGTGTACGGCTGGCCCGAGCACGCCTGCCCCGGCTGCTCCCTGGTCGCCGACCAGGTCGCCGACGTCGCCCACCTGAACGCCCGCGACACCACGCTCGTCTTCGCCTCGCGTGCGCCGCAGCCCGACATCGAGCGGGTCAAGGCCCGGATGGGCTGGAACATCCCCTGGTACACCATGACCGACGGGTTCGACGCCGACCACGGCGTGGACGAATGGCACGGCACCAACGCGTTCATCCGCGACGGCGACCGCGTGTTCCGCACCTACTTCGTCAACAACCGCGGCGACGAGGTCATGGGCGGCACCTGGGCCTACCTCGACCTGACCGCGCTGGGACGCCAGGAGGAATGGGAGGACTCCCCCGAGGGCTACCCCCAGACCGCGCCGTACTCGTGGTGGCGGTGGCACGACGCCTACGGTGACGACGCATGAGCGCCCAGGTCAGCGGCGTGCGCACGGGGACAGCCGCCACGGCCGCCGCGCTGACAGCCACCCTCGGGCTGGCCGCGGCATGCTGGGTGATCGCGGTCCGGCAGATGAGCGGGATGGACATGGGCGTGGCCACCCGGCTCGGCTCGTTCGCGTTCTTCGCCGCCGCGTGGGTGACGATGATGGCGGCGATGATGCTGCCGGGCGCGGTCCCGGCCGTCGTGCGGCGCGTCCAGGCCAGCGGCCTGATCCGCGGCATGCCGCTCTTCCTCGGGTCCTACCTGGCCGTCTGGGCCCTGGCAGGCGTCGCGGTGTACGCGCTGTACCGGCCGCACGGGTTCGCCGTGGCCGGCGCGGTAGTGATCGCCGCCGGTGCCTACGAGTTCACGCCGCTCAAGCAGCACTTCCGGCGGCGCTGCCAGGAAAGCACCGGCTCCGGGTTCGGCTACGGGCTGTGCTGCCTCGGGTCCAGCATCGGGCTGATGGCGATGCTGGTGGCGCTGAGCGTCATGAGCGTCATCTGGATGGCCGTGATCACCGTGCTCGCCCTCGGCCAGAAGCTCCTGCCCGCGAAGCCCGCCGTCGATGTGCCGCTGGCCCTGGCGATCGTCGGGCTCGGAATCCTGATCGTCGTGGCGCCCGCGTCGGTCCCCGGGGTCATGCCGCCGATGTAAGACGTCATCGGCCACGCCGAGGCTCCTGTCACAGCAAGGAGGGAACACCCATGAGAGACAAGCCGGAACGCGCCCGGCAGCCTCGCGCTGGCGCCGCCAGCACCCCGGGAAGGCCTGAGGTGGCCGACCGCGCCACCTTCCAGGCCGATCTGGACCGGCTGCGCGCCCGGGAGAAGGCGCACACCCGCGAGGGCGACGCGATCGCGGCGGCCCGGCGGCGGCTGCCGATGGTGGAACTGGACCCCGCCATCCCGCTGACCGGCCCGGACGGCCCGGTCACCCTGCTGGAGGCGTTCGAGGGCCGCCGCCAGCTGATCGCCTACTACTTCATGTGGCACGCCGGGCACCCCGCCGCCGAGCAGTGCGAGGGCTGCACGTTCTATAACGGCCAGATCGGCGAACTCTCTCCGCTGCATTCCCGGGACGTCACGTATGCCACCTTCTGCCAGGGCCCGTACGAGGAGAGCGTCCGCTACCGGGACTTCATGGGCTGGGACATGCCGTGGTACTCGGCCCTGGCCTCCCTCGACACGCTCCTCACCGGGCGCCAGATCGGCCTGTTCCACCTCGTGTGCTACCTGCGGGACGGCGACCGCGTCTTCGAGACCTACTGGACGACCCGCCGCGGCGCCGAGGCGATGGACAACAGCTACGCGCTGATGGACCTCACCGTGTACGGACGCCAGGAGTCGTGGGAGGACTCGCCCCCCGGCTGGCCGCAGGAATGCTCCAACACGCGGACTGCCGCCGGCCCGCCCAGCTGGCCACCAGTGCCGGTGTGGCCGGCCGGACGCCCCATCGCCCAGTGGCCGCGGCTGGAAGCCGGCCGCTCCGACGACCTCGGCACCGCCAGCCGCTGAGTTCGCCCGCACCGGCCGCCGCTGTCAGTTCCCCGCGGTGGCCGGCAGCTTGCCCACCGGCAGCGGCCATCCGCCGTGCGCCTCGTGGTAGACCTAAGTCCCCACCGATGTGGGTGCCAGCCCCCTGGCGCAGCCTCGCATCGCCGCGCAGGATGAGGGCAGGACGCCATAGATCCACCCGCGGTCTGACGCCGGTTTACCGGATGCGCCGTATAGTTGGCGGCCTACACAAATAGTCTTCGCAATATTTAAACGGGAGACGGAACGGTACATGGATAATCAGAGTGAATTCTGGGAGAACGTCAGCGCGGTCGTCGTGACACCAGTCGCGATTGCGGCCGGACTGGCGAAGGGTACCTATGACGCTTCGACTGACCACGGGGCTTTCGTCGAAGGGTTCAGCGGGGCTGCGACCCCCATCATCAGGGCCGGGAAGAATTTCGGTGCGGAGCATGGCCCCACCATCACCAAAGGCGTGGTGACCGGCGCTGCTGGCGCGCTCGGCGCCCGTATCGTGCATGCGGGCCTGCGCGCCCTGAGGCTCTGATCGGCGAGGCTGATCCAGCGCGAGATGACGGACTCGCCGGGGGCCGCGGGTGAGCCGCCTCCGGCGACGAGGCTAGCCCCGGTCTTCCTGGGCCGTGAGGTGGTGGCGCAGGCCAATCCGGTCAGGAATGGCACTTTTTCGCGTAAGCGAACGTGCTGCTAATCCCCGGCGGAGCCCGATCGCCGGCCCTGCACAAGACCTCAATGACGCGGCAGAATGTCCCCGCGGCGGCCTATGTCCGGCGTCCCGGGCAGCGGTAGGCTGGCCGCAGCAGGCAGCGGGAGGCGTGATGGTCTGGCTCGGTGGCCCGCGGGGACGGGGCGGCAGGACCAGGGGGATTGTGCTGCACGATCCTCCCCGTGGCTATCGTCCGCCCAGGCTCAGAATCCCGGCCAGGGACAGGGAACGGAAGGCCCGCCAGGACTGGGTTCTCATGCGCGTCGCCACCGTAGTCCTGGTCCTTGCGGCCGGCGCGCTTGCCGTGATCATGGTCCTGATGATCGCGGGGTATCGCTAGCCTCGGACTTCCGCGAGCCGCCCGGACCGCTTTTGTCCGGTTTCCACAACACCGCGCCTCCGGCGTGGGCCATACGCGACATTGGTGTATCCCCCGGTGAGGGGGCAGGGTGTAGGCACGCGACGCTCCGGGGGCCGGACGTCACCTGCTGCGCGTAGGTACATGGGAGGCTCAGCCGTTGTTCAGTCGTGTCGCCATCGTGAACCGCGGGGAGGCCGCGATGCGGCTGATCCATGCCGTCCGGGACCTTTCCGCCGAGACCGGGACCCGGGTCGAGACGGTCGCCCTCTACACCGACGCCGACCGGACCGCGACGTTCGTCCGGGAGGCCGACCTGGCCTACCCGCTGGGCCCGGCCTCGGCCCGCCCCTACCTCGACCTTGGCCGTGCTGGAGAAGGCACTGGCCGCAGACCGGGGCCGACGCCGCGTGGGTCGGCTGGGGCTTCGTGGCCGAGGACCCGGCGTTCGCCGAGCTGTGCGAGAAGCTCGGCGTCACGTTCGTCGGGCCGAGCGCGGAGGCGATGCGCAAGCTCGGCGACAAGATCGGCGCCAAGCTGATCGCCGAGGAGGCCGGGGTCCCGGTCGCGCCGTGGAGCCATGGTGAGGTCGCGAGCCTGGACGCCGCGCTGCGCGCTGGCTGACGAGATCGGCTACCCCCTGATGCTCAAGGCGACCGCGGGCGGCGGCGGGCGCGGCATCCGCATGGTCGCCTCGGCCGGCGACCTCACCGACGCCTACGAGCGCACCAGCCAGGAGGCGCTGCGCGCGTTCGGCAGCGGCGTCCTCTTCCTGGAACGCCTGATCACGGGCGCGCGGCACGTCGAGGTCCAGGTGATCGCCGACGGCCAGGGCACGGCGTGGGCGCTCGGCGTCCGCGACTGCTCGGTGCAGCGGCGCAACCAGAAGATCATCGAGGAGTCCTCCTCGCCGGTCCTCTCGCCCGGGCAGGCCGCCGAGCTGAAGGCGTCGGCCGAGCGGCTCGCGCTGGCCGTGGGCTACCGCGGCGCCTGCACCGTCGAGTTCCTCTACCACCCCGGGGAGAAGCTGTTCGCCTTCCTCGAGGTGAACACCCGGCTCCAGGTCGAGCACCCGATCACCGAGATCACCACCGGCACCGACCTGGTGCGGCTGCAGCTGCACGTCGCCGCGGGCGGCAGGCTGGAAGGGCCGCAGCCCGCGGAGTCCGGGCACGCCATCGAGGCGCGGCTGAACGCCGAGGACCCGGACCGCGACTTCGCCCCCTCCCCCGGCCGCATCGCGCGCCTGCAGCTGCCCGCGGGACCGGGCATCCGCGTCGACACCGGGGTGAGCGAGGGCGACACCATCCCCGCCGACTTCGACTCGATGATCGCCAAGATCATCGCCTACGGCAGCGACCGCGGCCAGGCGCTCGCCCGGCTGCGCCGCGCGATGGGCGAGACCACCGTGATCATCGAGGGCGGCGTCACCAACAAGAGCTTCGTGCTCGACCTGCTCGACCAGCCCGAGGTGATCGACGCCAGCGCCGACACCGGCTGGATCGACCGGGTCCGCGCCGAGGGCAGGCTCGTGACCAGCAGGCACTCGGCCATCGCGCTCGCCGCGGCGGCCATCGAGGCCTACGAGGACGAGGAGGAGGTCGCCCGGCAGCGGCTGCTCGCCACCGCGCACGGCGGCCGCCCGCAGGTGCAGCACGAGAGCAGCCGCCCGCTGGACCTCAAGCTCCGCGGCGTCGGCTACCGGGTGAGCGTGGCCCGCATCGGGCACCAGCGCTTCCGCGTCGGCATCAGCAGCGGTGGTGACGTGCACCCGGCCGACGCCGACATCGAGCGCTTCGACTCCTACAGCGGCCAGATCACCGTGAACGGCCAGCGCTACCGCCTCGTTACGAGCACCAACGGCCCGATCCACCTGGTCGAGGTGGACGGCGTCACCCACCGCGTCAGCCGCGACGAGGGTGGTGTCGTCCGCTCCCCCGCGCCCGCGCTGGTGGTCGCGACGCCGGTCTCCGCCGGCGACGAGGTCGAGGCGAACGCGCCGGTCCTCGTGCTGGAGAGCATGAAGATGGAGACGGTGCTGCGCTCGCCGTTCCGGGCCCGGGTACGGGAGCTGCCGGTCTCGGTCGGCAGCCAGGTGGAGACGGGCGCCGCGCTGCTGCGCCTGGAGCCGCTGGGCGGCGAGGGCGAGGAGGCGGAGGCCGCCGGCACCGGCGGGACCGCCGAGATCGAGCTGCCCGCCGAGCCCGCCGCCGCGTCGGCCGCCAGCCGCGCCGAGCGGGGCATGCAGGACCTGCGCAGCCTGCTGCTCGGCTTCGACGTCGACCCGCACGACCAGCGCCGCACGCTCGCCGGCTACCTCGCCGCGCGCGCCGAGCTGGGCGAGTCCGGCCGTCCGCTGGCCGCGGAGGTCGAGCTGCTCCAGATGTTCGCGGACCTGTCCGAGCTGACCCGCAACAAGCCGGCCGGTGAGGACATCAGCGCCGGACGCCCGCTGCACAGCGCCCGTGAGTACTTCCACACCTACCTGCAGAGCCTCGACGTGGAGCGGGCCGGGCTGCCGGAGACGTTCCAGGGCCGGCTGCGGCGCGTGCTGGCCCACTACGGTGTCGCGGACCTGGAACGCACGCCGGAGCTGGAGGAGGCGGTCTTCCGCATCTTCCTGGCCCAGCAGCGCGCCTCGGCCGACGTCGCGATCGTCTCGGCGCTGCTGCGCCAGTGGCTCACCGAGGCGCCGCCCGCGGAGTCACTGCGCGAGGAAGCCGGCCTGGCGCTGGAGCACCTGGTGGCCGCCACGCAGGTGCGTTACCCGTCGGTGAGCGACCTGGCCCGCGGTGTGGTGTTCCGCTGGTTCGCGCAGCCGCTGCTGCGCCGGGCCCGCGCGGAGGTCTACGCCGGAGTGCGCCAGAGCCTGCGTCACCTCGACCAGAACCCGGACTCGCCGGACCGCGCCGAGCGGATCGCCGCGATGGTCGCCGTCTCCGAGCCGCTGGTGCGGCTGCTCGGCCAGCGCATCGGCCGCCCGGGCACCGACCCGGCGCCGTTGCTGGAGGTGCTGACCCGCCGCTACTACGGCAACAAGGGCCTGTCGGACGTCCGCTCGCGCGACGTCGCGGGCTGCACCGTTCGTCACCGCCGAGCACGTGGAGCCGGCCCGGGTGGTCACCACCGCCGTCGACTTCGCGCAGCTGGCCGACGCCGTGCGCGCCGTCGGCGAGCTGGCCGCGGACGTCCCGCCCGGCGCGCACGTGGTCGCCGACGTCTACGTGCGGTGGGCCGGCCAGCCCGACGTGGACGCGATGGCCGCCCGCCTCGGCGAGGTGATCGCCGCGCAGCCGCTGCCTGAGTGCGTCGACCGGATCACCACCACCGTCGCCGGGGGCGGCGGCGCGGTGATGCACCACCACTTCACCTTCCGCCGCGGCGCGGCCGGGGCGGTGCTGGCCGGGTTCGGCGAGGACCGGCTGATCCGCGGCCTGCACCCGCGGGTCGCCGAGCGCATGCAGCTGGAGCGGCTGCGGGAGTTCGACCTCACCCGGCTGCCGTCGGCGGACGAGGAGGTGTACCTGTTCAGGTGCGTCGCGCAGGCCAACCCGGCCGACGAGCGGCTGGTCGCGATGGCGCAGGTGCGTGACCTCACCCCGCTGCGCGAGGCCGACGGACGGCTCGCCTCGCTGCCCGCCGCCGAGGACGCGCTCGCCGCGTGCCTCGATGCGATCCGCATCGTGCAGGCGCAGCGCCCGGCCAGGCAAGCGCTTCGACACCAACCGGATCGTCATCTACGTCTGGCCGCCGAGCGACCTGACCACGGACGACCTGACCATGGACGAGCTGGACCTGATCGCCCAGCGCGTGCTGCCGACCACGGCGGGCGCGGGCCTGGAGGAGGTCCTCTTCCTGGCCCGGCGGCGCAACCCGGAGACCGGCGAGCTGTCGGACCTGGCCGTGACGATCCGCGACGACGTCGGCTCCGGCGTCCACCTCTCGGTGGGCCAGCCGTCGGCCGAGCCGGTGCAGCCGCTGGACGACTACCGGCAGAAGGTGCTGCGCGCGGCGCGCCGCGGCACCGTCTACCCCTACGAGCTCACCGCGATGCTGGCCGGCGAGGGCTGGCTTCGCCGAGTACGACCTCGACGACACCGGCGCGCTGGTGCCGGTGGACCGGCCGCGGGGCAGGAACACGGCCGCGATCGTCGCCGGGGTCGTGAGCACCCCGACCACGCTGGTGCCCGAGGGCGTCGAGCGCGTGGTGCTGCTGGGCGACCCGACCAAGGCGCTGGGTGCGCTGTCGGAGCCGGAGTGCGCCCGCGTGATCGCCGCGCTCGACCTGGCCGAGCGCAAGGGCGTGCCGCTCGAGTGGTTCGCGCTCTCGGCGGGCGCGCGGATCTCGATGGAGTCCGGCACCGAGAACATGGACTGGGTGGCGGCCGCGCTCAAGCGGATCGTCGGGTTCACCCAGGCGGGCGGCGAGATCAACATCGTCGTCGCCGGTATCAATGTGGGCGCGCAGCCGTACTGGAACGCCGAGGCCACGATGCTCATGCACACCAAGGGCATCCTGGTGATGACGCCGGACTCGGCGATGGTGCTCACCGGCAAGCAGTCGCTGGACTTCTCCGGCGGCGTGTCGGCCGAGGACAACTTCGGCATCGGCGGCTACGACCGGGTGATGGGCCCGAACGGGCAGGCGCAGTACTGGGCGCCGGACCTGGCCGGGGCGCGCGACATCCTGATGGCGCACTACGACCACACCTACGTGGTGCCGGGCGAGCCCGCGCCGCGGCAGGCCGCCACCACCGACCCGGCCGGCCGCGACGTGTCGGACTACCCGCACGCGATCGACGGCAGCGACTTCACCACGGTGGGCCAGATCTTCTCGGCCGAGCACAACCCGGACCGGAAGAAGCCGTTCGATATCCGCACGGTGATGCGCGCGCTGTCCGACCAGGACCACCCGGTGCTGGAGCGCTGGGCGGGCATGGCGGACGCGGACACCGCGGTGGTGCAGGACGTGCACATCGGCGGCCGTCCGGTGTGCCTGCTCGGCATCGAGTCGCGCTCGGTGCCGCGCCGCGGCTTCCCGCCCACCGACGGCCCGGACACCTACACGGCCGGCACGCTGTTCCCGCGCTCGTCGAAGAAGGCGGCCCGCGCGATCAACGCGGCCAGCGGCAACCGCCCGCTGGTGGTGCTGGCCAACCTGTCGGGCTTCGACGGCTCGCCGGAGTCGATGCGCAAGCTCCAGCTGGAGTACGGCGCGGAGATCGGCCGGGCCATCGTCAACTTCGACGGCCCGATCGTGTTCACCGTGATCTCCCGCTACCACGGCGGCGCGTTCGTGGTGTTCTCCAAGGCGCTGAACCCGGACATGACGGTGCTCGCCCTGGAGGGCTCCTTCGCCTCCGTGCTCGGCGGCGCCCCGGCCGCGGCGGTCGTGTTCTCCGGCGAGGTCAACACCCGCACGGCGAAGGACCCGCGGGTGACGTCGCTGCAGGCCCGCCTGGCCGAGGTGAGCGGCGCCGAGCGGGCGGCGCTGACCGCCGAGCTGGCCGAGGTGCAGTCGTCTGTGCGCGCCGAGAAGCTGGGCGAGATGGCGGCGGAGTTCGACCGCGTGCACAGCATCCAGCGCGCCGTCGAGGTCGGCTCGGTGGACTGCGATCATCAGCGCGGCCGAGCTGCGGCCGCGCATCATCGAGGCGATCGAGCACGGCCTGAAGCAGTGACAGGCGCCGGGCCGGGCTGCACCTGGTCGAGGCCCGCGGCCTCTGGCCGGCCGAGGAAGGGAACACATGGACAGCCTGCCGATCGGTGATTACGCACTGCTGTCGGACTGCCGCTCGGCCGCGCTGGTCAGCCGGGACGGCTCGGTGGACTGGCTGTGCTTTCCCCGCTTCGACGGGCCGTCGGTGTTCTGCCGCCTGCTTGACCCCGCCGGCGGGCGTTTCGCGATCCGGCCCGCGGGCGAGTTCCGGGCCAGCCGCCAGTACGTGGACCAGACGATGGTGCTGGAGACCACTTTCACCACCGCGGACGGCACCGCCGTGCTCACCGACGCCCTCGCGCTCGGCCGCGACGAGCGCGGCCACGCCCTGGGGGCCGCCTCCCCCGGCATGCTGCTGCGCCGGCTCGCCTGCACCGGCGGCGAGATCGAGGCGGAGGTCAGCTACGCGCCCCGGCCCGAGTACGGCCTGATCCACCCCATCCTGGCGCCGGTCCCCGGCGGGCTCGCCGCCCGGGGCGGCGCCGACCGGCTGCTCTTGTCCACCTCAGCCAGCTTCAGCGTGGACGGCGCCACCGCGACCGCCCGGATCCGGCTGGCCGCCGGGCAGGCCGCCGTGTTCGCGCTCGGCCACGGGCAGCTGGCCGACCCGCCGCTGGCCCCGTGGACCGAGGAGGAGATCACCGGCCGGCTGGACGACACCGTGGAGGGCTGGCGGTCCTGGTCGGCGATTCACCAGAACTATGAGGGGCCGTGGCGGGAGCTGGTGCGCCATTCCGGCCGGGTGCTGCAGGCGCTGACGTTCGCGCCGACCGGGGCGATCGTGGCGGCGCCGACGACGTCGCTGCCGGAGACCGTCGGCGGCGAGCGGAACTGGGACTACCGCTACACCTGGGTGCGCGACGCCAGCCTGACCATGGAGGCCCTGTGGGTGGCGGCCTGCCCGGACGAGGCGAACAAGTTCTTCACCTTCCTCGCCGATGCCGCCGCCTCCCAGCTGCAGCACGGGGCGGACTTGCAGATCATGTTCGGGATCGGCGGCGAACGGGACCTGACCGAGCGGGAACTGCCGCACCTGGCCGGCTGGCGGGACAGCCGCCCGGTCCGGGTCGGCAACGGTGCCTGGCTGCAGCGGCAGCTCGACGTCTACGGTGAGCTGCTCGTCGCCGCCCAGCGGCTGGTCGACCAGCTCGGCGAGCTGGACCCGGTGACCCGGCGATTCCTGGCCGCGGCCGCCGACACCGCTGCCAGCCGCTGGCGGGAAAAGGACCAGGGGATCTGGGAGATCCGCGGCGAGCCGCGGGACTTCCTGTACTCCAAGCTGATGTGCTGGGTGGCGCTGGACCGGGCGATCGCCCTCGCCCCTCACCTCGGCGCCGAAGGCCGGGTGACTGACTGGGCGGCCGCGCGCGACGAGATCCGGGCGGCCATTCTGGAGCGGGGCTGGAACGAGCGGGCCGGAGCCTTCACCCAGGCGTTCGGCAGCGAGGACCTCGACGCGTCGAACCTGATGCTGGCCATCACCGGGTTCCTGCCCGGGGATGACCCGCGGATGAAGGCGACCATCGACGCCACCGCGCAACGGCTGACCGACAAGCGCGGTCTGGTGTACCGCTACCTGGCCCACGACGGCCTGGCCGGTGAGGAGGGCACCTTCCTGCTGTGCACGTTCTGGCTGGCGCAGGCGCAGGTACTGGCCGGCGAGGTCGAGGGGGCCACCGCGACCTTCGAGCGGGCCCTCGCCGCCATCAACGATGTCGGCCTCCTCGCCGAGGAGATCGACTCCCGCAACGGCGAGATGATCGGCAACTTCCCGCAGGCGCTCAGCCACATCGGGCTGGTCAACGCCGCCTGGGCCATCACCCAGGCCCAGCAGCGCACCGGGCCGGCTTAGACCTGGTCTCAGAACTCAGCCGGCAAGTACCTGTTCGCGCAGGATGTCGGCGTGCCCGCAGTGGTGGGCCAGCTCTCGCAGAACTTGGAGGTACACCCAGCGAAGCGTGCGCGGCCCGGCCCGGTGGCCGGTCACGACGGCATCCAGGGGCAGGTCTGCAACCGCCGTCCGGGCCGTCGCGCAGGCTTCCTGGTGGGCTGCCGTGACCGAGGCGATGGTGTCATCGCCGGTGAGCCGGAATGACTCCTCCGGGTTCTGCACCAGGCCGAGCTCCCGACGGGACGTGCCGCCGACGCACTCCTCGAACCACACCCGCTGCATCCACGTGACGTGCTTGAGCAGCCCGAGCAACGTCGTCGCGGACGAGACGAGGTGGCGACGGGCCTGCTCCTCGCTGAGGCAGTTGAGGGTCACCTCGAGGGCGCTGCGGTACTCCTCGACGAACGCGTCGAGCTGGGTGCGTTCGTCGTCCAGCGGCACATCGAACGAACCCATCGGCGTCTCCCATCACGGCCTTGCCGCGGAACGATACGCCCCGAGTCCTGAGACCAGGTCTCAGGTGCCGCGGCCGCCCGCGCCCGCGGGCCAGGGAACGAGAGCCTGCCTGCCGTTATGAGCTTGCTATTCCCCCACGATCATTGGTTATCTGCTGCCTGGTACCGGGAATCGACTTCAGCAACGAGAGGGACGGGTGTGGCCGATGGACGTTGCAGCTCTGGCCGAGCTCCTGCATGAGACGGCCGACCATCACGGCGCGTTCGAGGCGGTGGCCCCACCGCATGACTGGTGGGACTGGTATGCGGCGTACATGAACGCTCGCGAGCGTGGAAGCACCCCGGAGGCAGCTTCCGCGGCTGCCGGGCGCTACATGGCGGACGTCAAGCACATCGTCGTCTGACCCCGGCATCGGAGGCTCATGACCAGCGCAACCACTCCGCCTCCTGCCCAGCGCGAACCGGAACTGGCCGGCCAGACCGTCGTCCTGATCGGCGGCAGCTCAGGCATCGGGCTCGAGACAGCCCGGCGCGCCCGGGCTGAGGGGGCTGACGTCATCCTCACCGGCCGCAATCCCGACCGGCTCAGGCAAGCGGCGCTGGAACTCGGCGTGCACCGAACCGCTATCAGACCAAGATCGTCGATCTTGGTCTGCCCGCAGCGAATCAATCACGCTGTCTGACGTCATCTACGTTCAGGTGATGAATGCTGTCATGCGGATCGAGACGAGAAGTCCGGGCAGGTCGACGCCGAGCTTGGCGACGTAGCGGGTCGGTGGCCCGGACGGGAACCACCGCGCGTATTCCTCGTTGAGGCCGGCGAAGTCGGCGGGGTTGGTGAGCAGTATGCCGACCTCGATGACGTCATCCAGGCTGGCGCCGCCGGCTTGGAGGATGGCCTGGCAATTCGTCAGTGCCTGCCGGGTCTGATCTTGGATGGTGCCTCCGGCGAGGCTGCCCGTACCCGGGTCGATGCCGACGATGCCTGAGACAAGCACGTGCGGTCCGGCCCTGACTCCCTGGCTGTAGAGCGGCGAACTCGGCGCGTCCGCGGTCGTGATGATCTGCCGTGGCATGACGATCCTCCCTTTCCCGGGCGCATCAGTGCGTGACAACAGAATCGCAGGTTCGCTTCCCAGCAGGCTCATTTGCCGAGCCCATGTGGGGTCCCTGGCCCGGGATCGCGGCGAAGCACTGCGTGACCAGTGCCGTGGTTTGCCGTGATCGGCCAGGCAGCCCGGGATGTCGCTTCAGCGCAGCATCGTTGACGGTGGCGTCGTCAGCGATCAGCTGCGCTTGACGCGCGACATAATCTGGACACCTATCAGCCTGCTCAGATGACCTCCGCGGCCTTCAGGCGTGGCAGCGGGATCCAAGCAGGGAGGTCATGCTTTGGCAGATTTGCCAGCCGAGGAAGCGAGCGATGCCGCCCGGTGGTGGCAGGCGTACAGCCTGGCCGAGAACGGTGAGGTTGATGAGCTGCGCCAGCGAGCCGACGGCGGCGACGATCATGCGCGGCAACAGCTTGCCTACTGGATTAGTGAGCGCGGCCGACCACAGGAGGCTATCGCGCTGATCCGCCCGCTGGCAGATACCGGGGACGGCATCGCCCAGCTTTGGCAAGCCCGCTGGCTGGCCGAGAGCGATCAGCCTGGCGAGCTGCGCCAGCGCGTCAACGCCGGCGATGACTACGCCCTGTATGAGCTGGCCGGCTGGCTGGCAGTGCACGGCCGGTTGACTGAGCTACGCGAGCTGATCAGCATCGACGGTGGCCTGGCCGCTCTGCAAGCCTTCTGGCGGACCTGGCAGGCCGACGTCGAAGTACTGCGTTTGCTTGCCGGCGCAGGCGACGATGACGCCCAGCGGCAACTGGCACGCTGGCTCGCCAGGTCGGGCGGCTCAACGAATTGAGGCAGCGCGCCGAGGCCAGGGACGAACATGCTCACCAGCAGCTGCAGACTGCCAAACGGGTGATAACCCGCACACTGCGGAGCCAGGCACCCGCCGAAATCGAGGCAGCCACAGGGTGATGTCCGAGGCATGATGCTGCCGAACGTCAGTGCGTAGCTGCGCGACGAGCGATAGCCCAACCTGACCCGAAAATAGAACCCCGGCCGGGCGCGCGGCAGCGCCGGCGGAGCCGGCTCTTTGGCCCGCCGGTGTGGGTAAGTAGTCAGGCTTCCTGGCCGGGGTCAGGGCCTGGTTCCGGGATACGGCAGAGGGTGACTTCGAAGCCGAGGGCGGCGAGCTTTCCGACGTGGTGGGCGAGCTGGCGGCGGACGCCGGCCCGGCGGTCGTAGTAGTCCGGGCCGAGGTCCTGATATCGGGTGCCAGGGGTGGATAGCAGCTTGTGGTAGACCTTCAGCTGGGTGTTGCCGACCGCCACCTGGGCTTTGGCTTTGCCGCGGCGGCGGGCCAGGCGCCTGTAGCGGACGCCTCCGCGGGTCTGGGTGCGGCCGGCTGCGACGGCGGTCTCACCGAGTATGGCCCCGAGGTAGCGGTTGCCTTTCTTGGACTTGGCGCGGCCAGTGCGCTTGCCGGACTGGTTGTCCAGGGGTGTGCGCCCTGCCCAGGAGGCCAGGTGGCCGGCGTCCGGGAAGCGGGTCATGTCCGTGCCGGTCTCGGCGAGGGCGTCCTGGGCGGCGCGGCGGCCCCAGCCGGGCATCGAGCCGGCTTGCTGCAGCTGTTCCTCATATGGTGCCAGCAGCCGCTCGATCACCTCGGTCAGCCGGGCGATTTCCTCGCTGACCCGGTCGATGCGCGCCAGCATGGCAGCCAGCAGGGCAGCGTGCCCGGCGGTGAAGAACTCCGCGCCTTCGAGGGCTGCTTCCAGCTCACTGATCTTGCGGCGGGCCTTGCCGCGGGCCAGCTGGGCCAGCACCTTCGGGTTGCGTTCGCCGCCGATGAGGCGGCCCATGATGTCCTGGCCGGTCATCCCGTGCAGGCCGGAGAGCACTGAGGACACCTTCAGCGCCGCTGATTCCAGCAGCTTCTCCGCACGCTGCTTCTCCCGGGTCCGTTCCTCAGTCAGGTCCCGCCGGTAGCGGGTGTGCAGCCGGATCACCCGGAACTCAGGAGTGGCCACGAAGCACGGCCGGATCGCACCCCGCCCGGAACACGCCGCGAGCCACCGGGAATCAGCCGGGTCGCGCTTCGGCCGGCCGGGCAGGTGCTTGACCTGCTTCGCGTCCGCCAGCACGCACTCAAATCCCTCGGCCTCCAGCCGGTAGAACGGGCCCTTCCAGTAGTCGCCCGTCGCTTTCCATCACCACGGCAGGCACCTGCCAGGACCGCAGCCAGTCCGCCAGCGCCAGGACCTCCCGCCTGGTCGTGCCGAAGGTACGGGTCTCGGCCGCCCGCCGTGCCAGATCCTTGTCCGACGGCACCCGGATCGTCGCGACCATCCCGGCCTTGCCGATGTCGATGCCGCACACCCGGTCCCGGTACAGCGGCTCGTCGGTCACCTCGTCCACCGCGCGTCCCTCCTTCGCCCGTTCCCGGGCCGCTAGCCCTGCGAAGTGGTATCGCCCGGGGAACCGGGGGCGAGCGGAAGAACCTGACCCGCGTGCTCGAAGCAACACTGAACAGCCCCTTAGAAGACCGGATCCCAGCGTCAGGCTGTGTAACGGCCTCGACCGCACCATGGTTGAAACGACGTCACGGGCGGTACCACCAGCTATTTTCACGCCGGTACGGCGGCGCGCGCAGCGGCATCATGGGCTGTGTGGTTACCACTTGCTCGTCTTTCACCCAGAGGGCCACGCTGCGTTTGAGGACATCACGCTCCATCGCCAGCCCGGCGTTCTCTTTGCGCAGCCGGGCCAGCTCCGCCCGCTCGTCCTCATCCAGCGCCCCGTTGCCCTCACCCCGGCGCCGCTTGTCCGCGCCGACCCAGTTGCCCAGGGTGCCCTCGTTGACCCCCAGATCCCGGGCCACCTGCGCGACCGGCTTCCCGGTCTCGCGGACCAGCCGGACCGCACCCTCCCGGAAATCCCGGTCGAACTACCTGCGTGTCTCTCCCATCACCATCCTCCTTTAAGGCGATGTGTCCACGTTACGAGGAGAAGCCCAGTTCGGGTTTACCGCGAGTACCGCAAACGTATGAGGTCCGACCAGCCCATCGGTGCCTACCGTAGCGCCGAGGAGCCCGACTCGGTCACCATGACCCAGATCGACCCGCCCCCTACCTGCATGTCATCGGTACCGAGCAACCCGAAGGCGGGCGCTCGACCTGCAGCAGCAGCACGACCCCGCAGGCTCCTGCTGCCCGCTCGTTGGCAGGGGCCTGCGCCATGAAAGGGGGTCAATGAAGATCACTCTCCGCCTTGCCGCTGCGGTGCTGACCTTCCTGGCCGGGCTGGCGTTCCGCTCCTGGGATCACTTCGCTGGCGCTCCCGGCAATCGCTACGTCCCCAACGGGCACGGTTGGACGGGCGGCCCCAACGTCCTACAGCTCACGGCGTTTCTCTGGCTACTCGCCGGGGCCGTGGCCTTCCTGCTGCTTAGTCTCAGAGACCGCTTAGTTAACCCTGGTTCGGCGATTCAGGGTCAGTAGGATCCTGCGGATTGACCCCTGTGACATCCCTGGCCGTGGACGTTCCCGTCGGCCTCTCACTCGCCCCCTGAGTGCCAGTGTCCTGGCGTCCAGCTTCCTTGCCGTCACGGTCCATGATGTCCTCGCCACGGGCCGCCGTACTCTGCCCGACGTTCTCCGACGGCAACCGCGGGTCATCAGGGTCAGGTGAGGAATCGCCGTCGCCATGGGCGGCATCTTGCGTGTCGTTGGCTTCCCAGGCCTTATGGCCCGCTCCGGTCGTCTTCCCCGAAGACTGCACATCCGGGGCCCAGCCATGATTGTCCTCGTTGACGCCGAACCCGTGCTCATCGGCTGTGGTGGGCTCGCTCGGCGTGCCCTGCTCCGGGGCGCCGTGCTCAGGAGTTGTCTGCTCTGACATGATTTTCCTCCGTGGCTTGCCGTGGCGCAGCCGCTACCCGCCGCATGCGATCACAAACGAACCGCACCTGCCCCGCGGTCACTAGCCTCTCCCGCAACAGCGGCTCTCCTACCTGGTCGAGTGCCGCGCCACCGCTTCGCCCTCTTGGGCGTGCCCCAAGCCCTTCCTCCAGGTGTGTGGTTATGACTTGCTGGCGGGTGTGTGGCTGCACTGGCAGATATCGCGCTGACCTGGGGAAACGTCCTGGACGTTGACTTGCTGGTATTCCGGTCACCGTGGGCAGTGGGACGAGTTGATCAGCCGGTGCAGCCCGTGACCGAGCCCCGGCGCGGCGATGGAAGGCAGGCAATCCGCCGTGAGGCCCGGCCAGGTCAGGGTTCCGGCTGTCTGGGCGTATCTTGCTAGCGATACGCTGACCACCCGCTGGTCACCGGGCCGGGGCCCGACCCAGGTGCAGCAGGGAGCGGTGAGCTCGTCGTGATCTGGCCGGTGCAAGGGATGGGCGGCTGGCCGTGATCGGGACAATCTGGGAATGCGTGGTGCTGGTGGCCGTGCTCGCGGTTGCGGCGTGCTGGGTGCTGGCGGCGGCGCGTCCGGTCCCGGCCGCCACCGGGGATCCTGGGCTTACGCCCATCTGGCCCGGCTGGCGGGCCGCCGCTCCCGGCGGGTAGCGGCAGTGACCGTTGACCTGGAGGCTCCGGCGCCGGTTCGCTCGGCATTCATCAGGGCGGACGCCGGAACGCTGTTCGAGACAGGATCGGTGACTAAGGCGCTGACCGGGATGATGCTGGCCGACGCCATCGAGCGCGGCGAGTTGTCGATGGACAGCACCGCCGCGAAGCTCCTGCCGGCTCTTGACTGTACGAGGGCAGCCACGGTGACCGTGCGGGAACTGTGCTACCCACACGTCGGGGCTGCCCCGGCTGCCTGTGGACCTGCGCACGGCGGCCCGCGTCGCCATGTTCGCTCTTGTCGGCCTTGATCCCTACCGGGGCACCACGCCGTCCCGGGTGATAGCCCTGGCGGGCCGGCAGCGCCTGCGCCGCCGCGGGCAAGCCGCGTACTCCAACCTCGGTGCGGCACTGCTGGGCCAGATTCTGGCCGTACGGGCAGGCTGCAGTTTCCCGGATCTGCTCCGGTCGCGGGTCTTCACCCCGCTTGGCATGTCCTCAGCCGCGGTGGCCACGAGGCAACAGAAGGCAGCGCCTGGCTGGTCAGCGACGGGTCTGCCCCGTGCCCCGTGGGTCCTGGGCGGGTATGCCCCGGCCGGCGGGGTCATCGCCACGATCGGGGACATGGCCCGGCTGCTGACCGCCATCCTGGATCGGACCGCGCCAGGATACGGCTCCTTGACGCCGGTCCCGGACGTCGAGACCACGCAACCGAACCGGCGCAGCGGCATGTTCTGGATGATTGATTCCCTCCCGTCCGGGAACGCCATGATCTGGCACAACGGCGCTACTGGCGGATACTCCGCCTTCCTGGCGATCTTCCCCGAGATCCGGCAGGCGGTCGCCGTCCTGGCCAGCGTCTCTCGACCTGGCGACCAGCAACGCATCGCACTGGGGCTAGCGCGGTCGCTAGTCAAGCACCCGCCCGGTGACCAGCCTGGGTAAGCCGCTCTAAGTGTGTGGTTATGACTGCTGGCGGGAATGTGGGTGCATCCGCAGGCTGGGACTATCCATCTCCGCCGTCGTCAAGGGTTCCTTGGGTGCGACACTGAGGGGACGATTCAGGGCCTTTATCCTTCGCCCACGACCCTGACAGCGAGCGTGCCGCAGCGCCGGCGAGGTGGTCTGCCGGGTCACCAAGGAGGTGGCGGAGCGTTCAGGGAACCCGAGACGTGGGCCATCTGCAGGTCGAACAGAGCAGCCGGCTGGAGCTGAGGGGGGATCCGCCCGACTAGCTCCAGGGTGATGGCCCCATGGAGCTGGGCGTATCCGATCAGGCAGGCGACCAGGGCGCCATCGGGAAGGCCGGCCATCTCCCCGGTGGCCTCGCGCCAGCCGGCGAGCTGCTGGCGAAGGGGTGCTGGCGTCGCTGCCTGGAGCTTTCCGGCGTCGATCTCTCCGGCCGCAAGGGCATCGCGCATCATCGTGAACAGCACGGCAATGACCTTCGACATGGCCTGCTGGACATTGCGGTCTGCGCCCGGGGTGACCCGGAGCCCGGTGTGCCCGTAGAGCAGCAAGTACTCCGACGGGTGCTCAAGGGCCCATGCCCGGTGGACCTGGGTCACGGCTATCCACCGCTCGTGGGCTGATAGTTGCCGGGCCTGCTCGTAGCGGGCGCGCAGGGCCATGGCGAGCGAATCCCACCCGTTGACGATCAGGGCGTCGAGCAGGGCTTCCCGGCCCGGGAAGTAGTAGTGCACGGCGGAAGGCGTCATGCCCAGCTCGCGGGCGATGGCCCGCAGGGAGATCCCGGCCGGTCCGCCCTGGGCCAGCTGGGCCCGTGCGGCGGACTTGATATCGGTGATCGTCTCTTGCCGGCGCCGGTCGCGCCGGCTCGGCAGGGCCTGAGATGAAGATCGGCTAGCCACGTGAGCAGCGTGCCGCATATTTGAGCAGTGTCAAGTTTTTGCCCACTTGCCACCAGTCCGGGCGACCAGCAGACTGGGCCGGGACGGGACAGGCACCGATCCAGGGGTGCGGCTGCCGAGGTCACCCGGGCCGGATTCTCGTTCGCGTTCAGCTACCGGCGAAGGACCGCGATCGTGACAGAACGTCCTCCAATAGATGGCGGCACGGCGCTGATCACCGGCGCCTCTTCGGGTATCGGCCGCCAGTTCGCCACTCAGCTTGCCTCCCGGGCCGGGACCCTGGTCGTCGTGGGCCGCCGGGCCGGGCTGCTCGAAGGCTTGCGGGCCGAGCTGGAGGCCGTGCACCCACGGCTGCAGGTGGTGGCTGCCCCCATCGACCTGTCCGACGAGCGCGACGTGGACCGGGGCCTTGCCTCGGTGTGGGAGCAAGTCGGTGCTGTAGACGTGCTGATCAACAACGCTGGCCTCGGCGACCAGGCGTTGTTCGACGGCACGGACTGGGCCCGGACCCGCCAGGTCCTGCACACCAACGTGGTGGCTGTCGCCCAGCTGACCGCCCGCCTGGTGCCGTCCATGGTGGAACGGGGCCGGGGCGGCGTGCTCAATGTGGGCTCGGGAGCGGGGCTGACGGTCATGCCCGCGGCGGCGGCGTACTCGGCCAGCAAGCATTTCGTGGACGGCTTCAGCGAAGGATTGCGAGCCGATCTGGCTGGCACAGGGGTGGTGGTCACCCAGGTCTGCCCGGGTCCCGTGGACAGTGACTTCGACACCGTCGCCGGCTCGGCAGGGGGGATGACCGGCGGCCCGCCCCAGTACCTGCGCATCAGCGCGGCGCGCTGCGCCCGCGAAGCGCTCGCCGGCTTCGACGCCGGCAAGGCCCTGGTCTTCCCGGGACGGGCCTACCGGATCGCGATGCGAGCGCTCCCGCTGCTCCCCCGCACCCTGCGACGCCGCCAGGCGGCCTCCTCCGCCGTACGCCTTCGCAGCCAGGCCCACGCTGCGGCGGGATACCGCTCCGCGCCCGCGGAGGAACCGCAGAGGGAGACACCGGCGTGAGGATCAGCCGTCTGGTCCTCAGCGGCGCGGCTCTAGGCACGATCGCCGGCACCGGGCGCGCCGACCTCAACCGCACCCACGTGTTCAACCCCGGCTGGCCGCCTCACGCCCGATTCCACAGCGCGGCCGGGTGGGGCAGCGTGGCCGGCTCGCAGCTCCTCGCCCTGTGGCTGCTGTGGCGCCCCGGCGAGGAGGCAGACGATGGCGACCTGGCCACCAAGATCGCCGCGCTGCTTCCTGCCGTCGCGTGGGTACCGTTCTTCGCCGCTCTCGCCACGCCCGGCACCGCGGTTGAGGACGAGCCCGGACACCTCGCCCGGATCGCCGGCGTACCCGCGAACCTCGTCCCGGCCACGCTGATCCCCATCGTCTCCGCGGTCGGCTACACCTTGCACCGCCACGGCCGATAAGGCTCGCCCTCCGGCGTGAGGGCCCCGCGGTCCCGGCAGTCGGTTGCCGCGGGGCAGGACCGGCGAGTGCCGCCGGGCCGGTGGTGGCCGGGCGTCATCTCGGTGCTCGGAGAGGAACAGCCGCGAGCGACCACACGCGATCAACACGAACGCGAGCATGCCGGGTCTCGAAGCGGTGCTCCTATTCCTCGGTGCAACTTAACTGCTCCGGAGTTTGCGGAGGCTGAAATTCAGGGCACATCAGAGTCTCGGGACTCACCGGGGCGATTCACCTCCGACCTGAGGCTTTCCTGTGTGAGGTTCGGCTATCGGACAGCGCGCACCGGTGGTACTAGATGTGCGAAGCCAGGTCGAGGTTCCGGGGGTCAGCCGTCGCCATCATGATCCGTGCCCTTGACGTCGGATGAAATACAGCAGGCAGCTCACGAGCAGCGGGAACAGTGCTGCCGGCCCGTCATATTGTCCGCTGACCGATGAAAGTGCTGCGTCGACGCTGATTGTGTGCGCGCCGATGACCCCGTTGATGTGAGCCTCGCTCAGATCGGTCGCGACGGTGACGAACAAGGTGATTACGGCCCCGTCGAAGTCTCCGTCGATGCTCATGACTGCCGGCCCGTAAGCGGGCGCTTCGACCGGCGCGAGATGCGCTCGGAGTTCTTGCTCGCCGACAGCGCCAGAAACGTCGGCGTGGCGCACGGCGTAATGAGGCGTCAGATGGACGTCGCTTCGCAGATGGACCGGCCTGCCGTCGTACTCTCCGAGGAACAGCCCGACCGAGTCAAGGTTCTTGAAGTTGGATTCGATCCGCCAGTAGCCCCCGACCGGCGCGCCGAGGCTCTCGCCGCGGATGCCAGCACGACTGTTCGGGATATCGAGCACGAGCTCGACCCGCTGCTCGCCAACCGTTCCGACAAGGTGTTCGTCGGCGCGGACCAGCTCGACGTTGACCACGAACGAACTGTAGCCACCCGAGGCCGTAAACGACCGCTGATCTTTCAGAGGCGAGGAGGTCACATGTGCGGGCACGACCCTGCCGACGTGCTGATGGTCGAGGACGACGCCGGTGACGCCCTGATGGTCCGCGGATCGGAGTGGCCCGAGCGTCATGAAACGCCTGGCCGAGGCCTACGCCGCCGCAATCTGAGGCCCTGCGCGGAAGCATTCGGAGTCCGCGGGAGACACCGCGGCGTTCAGCGCCTGCATCAGGATCGTCTACCGCCCGGAAGTTGCCGGTCGCACTAACTAATTCCTGGCCTGCCGCCGTAAGGTTCAGCTGCGCATGCCATTTCGCCCGGTTAGAGGAGGCAGCTGCGATGCCTGGTGTCACCATCTCGGCCGGCTACGGCGCAGGCGGCAGTGTCGTCGCCCCCCACGTGGCCAGGCTGCTGGGCCTGCCTCTCCTCGACCGGGCGATCAGCTCGCATGTGGCCGCCCAGCTGCGTGTCTCGGTCAAGGAGGCTGAAAGCGGTGCCGCCCGCCGCTCCTTGCCGGATCGCTTCATCAGCGCCCTGGTCCCGCTGGCCGCCGGGGTGATCGCCACGAGCACCGATACGCTGCCGCGCGACCTGGCCGCGCCACCTGGTGAGGGGGCGCTGTTCCGCGCGCAGGCCGACGCCATCATGCGGGCCGCACTGGTTTCTGGCGCGGTCATCCTCGGCCGGGCTGGCGCGGCAGCCTTCCGCGACGAGCCGGGCGTCCTGCGGGTGCGGCTGTTCGGGCCCGCCGGCGCGCGTATCGCCCAGGCAGCCAGGATCGAGGACACCGACGAGGCGACCGCGCGTCAGCGGCTGCCCGAAGTCGATCGGGCCCGCGCGCAGTATGTCCGCCGGCTCTACCGCGCGGATATCGACGACCCGGACCTGTTCCACCTGCACATCGACAGCACCGTGCTGCCACTCGAAGCCTGCGCCGAACTGATCGTGTCCGCCTACCGCGCTACCAGCCCGGACGGTCAGCGCGCAGCCGGATGAGGCAGGCCGACGGGGTGCGCGGCAGCGTGACCGCCACCGCACCGTCGGCGCACACCCAGTGCGCGGACGCGCCCGCGCCGCCCGGGTACAGTACCTCCGCCCGCACCGGGGCGCCCGCGAGGCAGGCGCCGGAGTAGCTGCAGCCCGTCCTCGATCTTCTGCAGGGGAACGGCTCCGTAGCCGAGGACCAGGCCAGACCGGGTAGCGCTGCCCGCGTAGAACGCTGACAGCGAGTTGACGGCGACTCCTGAGCCGTGGGTTCGCTCCAGCTCGTCCTGGGGCGACAGGTACCTGTCCCGGGGCAGTACCGCGGTGAGATGCATTACCGCGGCGCATTCGATCGGGCGGAGCCAGTCGCCCTGCCCGGCCAGCACCTGGAGGTGCCGTTCGTGACGGCTCTCGTATTCGCCGCGCATCCTGCGGATGTGCCGTGCGAGCAGGCCTTCATCGATGAAGTGCGCGAGGGCCGCCTGAGGCGCGAGCGGGCTGTGCCAGTCCGATACGTACCTGGCCAGCTTCAGGGCCCGCCGGACGGACTGCGGTGCCATGACGAAACCCAGCCGGATCGCCGGGAGCATGGTTTTGGAGAACGAGCCGACGTACAGCACCCGCCCGCGCGTGTCACCGGCGACTGCCGCACGGGCGCGGCAGTCGCCCGCATAGCCGTCGCGGCCATCCACGGCAGGCACCTTGACGTCCGCCGTGGTAATCAGGCGGTCTTGTGTGACAGATGATGCAAGGGCCATGGTCAACTTACATTGTTAGTAGATCTGCCTCAACGGATCCGCAACCCGCTAGACGCTACGACACCCTGGCGACCTGGCATCTATCCTTCATTTCTGGGCAGGAGCTATAACGTAATAACTAGTCCGGTTCGAGGCTAGTCCGGAAGGGCGTACCGTCACCGGCCGCCTGCCCCCTGGCTTCGGACCCCACGGGGATCAAGGGTTGGGTGCGCGAATGAGTCAATCCGCTGCAACCCGCGGCAGGACCCGCGCGCGGCGCTGGCAACGCCGGCCTTATCGATACGCACTGGCTCTCGTACTCGTGTGTGCTAGCCTCATCGCAATAATCTTGCTGTACGCGGATCGTGCCATTCCACTGAAAGATAAGTTCACCCAGATCGGTGCGGGCCTCGCCGCATCGATTATTTTCGCTGTGATATACACCATCCTGGCCAATAGGGAGTACGCCGAGCTCATCAGATTGGAGATCGAAAGCCAGCTTCAGGATCATCTAGCCGATATCCTGCATCACATCAAGCAGCTGAACCAGCTATTCCTGCCCACGGACCAGTACCCGGCGACCAAAGAATTTGACCCGCGATTCAATAAGGACCTGAACCGTGACCTGTGCCGCTCGACATTCTACTTCTTCCGCGGAACGAGTGCCAAGTACGTCCCAGCGCGGCTGCGTGTGTGCGACCACCGCCTTGAGGTGGCCCAGGTTATATTGCTCGACCCGAGGGACAACGCGACAATCGAGGCCCGTGCCCGCGACCATCGCCGACGGCCCGAATACGAAGGAAAGTCCCTCGAGGCGATCGAGAAGCAGATCAGGGAGGAGATCTTGCTCGCCGTGGTGGCATTATTTGACTGCCGGGATCAGTGTGACATCGAAATCGGTTTCTCAACCAGCACGTCACCGGTCCGGATCGAAGTATTCGATAACGCGATCTATACCTCGCTCTACACTTCAGTGGACTCGCAGCGTAATACTCATCCGGCAACGGCACGGTTCAGCCGGGATAGCCAGACCTACCAGATTTTCAGGGATGAGTGCCGGCGTCAGCTGCAGCTCGCATCCTGTCGTCGGCGGTTCACGACCAGCGAGAACGATGAGGACCTGTCAGATTTCGTGGCATCCCTTGGCTTCTCGGATGTCGGGCGCGCTGAGCTGGACAAGCAAAGGGAGGAATACCATGCTTTCATCGCTCCGTTCTCCGGATCCCTCGTGACAACCGGAGGGACAGCATGACGCGGAAGAAGCTGTCCGAGTCCAACGTTCTCGTTGGCGCGGCCACAGTGCACGACGGCCAGTTCCTCCTGCTCCGGCGGAGCGGCACCGAAACCTTCCTGCCCGACCTTTGGGGCATACCGGCGGGGAAGACGCACTGGGGTGAGGATCCAAGCGCGGCATGCATACGCGAGCTTCACGAGGAGACGGGTCTCCAGGGACAGATCACTGATTTAGTGGGCTACTCCACGTTTATGAGCAAGCGGGGCGACGTGGAGCTGAGCAATGTCCAGCTAAATTTCCTTGTCCATGTCCAGCATAATGATGTAAAACTGGATCCGGCCAGCCATTCGGAGTTTCGCTGGATCTCTCTGGATGACCGCGACAACGACTTGCTCGACCCATTTACCAGAGACATAATGATCTCCGCACATGAGTACTACGAGATCAGTGCCAGCCGGGTCGCCCATGGGTAACCGCGTCTGCACCTAAGCTTCGGAGAAACGGCTTGAATCGCTTTCGTGACTTTCTGCGCACACTGGAGCTGCTTGACTGGAGCCCGGCCGGCCATATCGATCCACGAGCTACGGATCTCCTGGCCGAGGTCAGCCAGCAGCCGGACTTAATCCGTGACGTGGTGGGCTCCTGGAACGCAGCGAGCCTGGAAAAACGTCAGCTGCGGTGCCACGAAACGACCACTCATTACAAGTGGTTTATCTATTACCACAAGAGTATACGTTACCGGATATGGCTCCATCAGTATAAGCTGCAAGGTGAACGCAGGACCGGGCACGCAGAAGTCCCGCATAATCACCGTTACTCGCTGGCCTCCGTGATCCTGCGCGGCGGATTCGACCATCAGTTATTTAACCGGACAGCGGACGGACTGAACGAATCAGGCAGTCTGCGCACCTCATACACCAAAGGAGACTCGTATGCAGTCCCATGGCATCAGGTGCACAAGCTTGACAATCTGGCCGATCACACTTTAACCCTGGTCGTGGAGAGCCCTGTGGTGCGGCATTTCAGTGAGGCTTTCTACGGCGACTCGGGCGAGCCGAGCGCGTTCTACGATTTCGTGGATTTGCATCCTCGCCTGGTCTCAGAGATGGGGTCTCTCTGACTGGCTCATCTGCCCTCTAGAACCAGACCACCCCGGCCTCGTCCGGGACGCAGCTGTCCGCGGGCGGCAATCCGCCGCTGGCGGACTCCACGTCTTCCATGAGGTGTATGTCGGCGTACTCGTGATCGACCGGGTTCCCCAGCTCGTCGTAGAGCTTCCACTGGCGGCCGAACTGGAGTCCCGGACGCTCCGCGGCGTGGAACAGGGCCACGATGACACGATCGGGGAACTCGCCCCGCAGCTCGATCGGGCCGAAGGTGACGCCCTCGATGAACGGCCTCGTGCCGGCCCCTGAGGTGCGCCATCCGCCCAGGAATGCTCCGCGGAGCCGGTCCAGCTGGTCGTGCTCGAACTGCTGCGCGTTCAAGCCGGCGGGGAGCTGCGGCCGCGGCATCCAGGGCCGGCAGTCGAGGCCAATCCGCAGCTCACGGACTCCCGGCCGGCCGGGAGCCGCGACGACGAGGCTGCTACTCCCGGGATCAGCGAGCCACACCTCGCCGTCCCTGGCTCTGGCCAGAGCATAACGGCCCAGATCCACCGGCCCCGAGGTCCAGGGCTCCCCGCCATCGACCGGCAGGAACCGGATGACCGCAGACTCACGGGCTGGATCCGCCGCCAGGTCGTCAGCGGTGCCGGGCTGCGGTCCGGGCTCCGCCAGGTCCACGACGAACCCGCCGACGACCGCCACCGGCATGTGTGGCCGCACGGCGAGAGCCTTGCCGACGCGCCCTTCGGCGAGCAGCAGCTCGCGCACTTCCGGCGCCGGCTCCTCGTAGGCGTCCCCCTCGAACCCGAGCAGCCACACGATCCCGTCATCCGCGCAGGCGGCGCCTCCACTCCCAGGAACAGGGCCCAAGACATCCAGCGTCCCCGTGTCGTCGATCACGACGGCCGTGCCGGGATAGCGCCAGGAGACCGACCAGCCGCGGGGGGTCAGGTGCTTGATGATCGGGTCGCTGGGCAGCCGGCAGACGCCGGCGAGCTTGTCCCCGGCTGCCGCCAGGATCGGCTGCTCCAGATCGGCTTCAATCCGGCGGCCCGCGCCCGCGGAGACCCGCCAGATCGGGGTCGGCGGCATCAGATCCTCGTAGTCACCCTCCGCGTCCCGCCATCCGGCGAGGGTGCGCCCGCCCTCGTCTTCATCGAGCGGGGCCGCTCCATGGAAGCGCACGTGCCGCATCATCTCCTGATGCCGGACCATTTCTTCGTCCGTCGGCTCTTCCCAGATGACCGGGCGCTTCCCATCCGGGCGCCCAGCGGGCTGCCCGTCCCAGTCGGGCCGGGCCACGGCCCAGATCGCGTCGCCAGAGGCAAGCAGGGTGCCGGCGTCGGCGTCGAGCGGGATGGTCGTGGCCTGCCCCGACCGGCGGTCGATCTCGACGATTCCGCCGGCGGCGGGCGACGCGACCAGTACCGAGTCGTCGCAGCCGAGGATGTCGAGCGCGGTGGGACGGCCCCGGTGATGCCCGGACGGGAGCCAGCTGAAAACCCGCACGGTCTCGCCAGTGGCGGCGTCAATTTCGACCGCGACCGGCAGCGACTCATCCGCGGCGAAGAGCGTGCCGTTCCTGACGTCGAAACAACCGAGGCGGATGGGCCGGGGCGCCGCACTGTCCATGGTGGGATCGTAGGCCCGGAGCGCGCGGACCTTACTTCGGCTGCTCGCCGCCCAGGCGGTGGGCGGGTTCCCGGCCCGGCGGCTGGCTCGGCCGCGGCCGGACCGGCGCGGCGGAGATCGGCCGGACCTCCGGCTTATCCGGCTGCAGATGCAGGTGCACGCCGTGGTGCATGACGGTCAGCGGATCCCCGTCGTCCAGGACATAACGGGCTTCGGCGTGGGTCACCTCGACGTGCAGTCGCCTGCCCCGGATGAACAGGCTGAACGCCAGCCTGCTGAGTCCCTCGGGCAGCCGCGGAGCGAAGCTCACCATGCCGTCCTGGTGGCGCAGGCCGCCGAAGCCGGAGACCAGGGCCACCCAGGCGCCGGCCAGGGACGCCATGTGCACGCCGTCACGCGTGTTGTTCTCCAGGTCCCGCAGGTCCATCAGCGCGGCCTCGCCGAGATAGTCGAAGGCCAGGTCCAGATGCCCCACCTCGGCGGCCATGACCGCCTGCGTGCACGCGGACAGCGACGAGTCCCGGACGGTCAGCGGCTCGTAGTAGTCGAAGTTGGCGAGTTTCTGCTCGGGGGTGAACGCGTCGCCGCACAGGTGCATGGCCAGCACCAGGTCAGCCTGCTTGACGACCTGCTTGCGGTACAGGTCGAAGTAGGTGAAGTTCAGCAGCAGCGGATACTGCTCCGGGGAGGTATGGGCAAAATCCCAGACCTGGAGCCGGGTGAACCCCTCGTCCTGGGGGTGCACGCCGAGCGCCTTGTCGTACGGGATGGACATGGCCTGGGCCGCGTCCCGCCAGCCCGCGGATTCCTCCGGGTTGACGCCGAGCTCGCGGGCCCGGTCCGGATAACGCTTCGCCGCGTCCGCGGCTGCCACCAGGTTCCGCTGGGCCATCAGGTTGGTAAAGACGTTGTTGTTCGCGAGGGCGCTGTACTCATCAGGGCCGGTGACCCCGTCGATGTGGAACCGCCCCTGGTCGTCGTGGTGGCCGAGGGAGCGCCACAGCCGCGCGGTGTGCGCCAGCAGTTCTATCCCCGGTCCCCGGTCGAAGGCCTCGTCCCCGCTCAGGTTGACGTACCGGACCACCGCGTTGGCGATGTCCGCGTTGACGTGGAAGGCGGCGGTCCCGGCGGGCCAGTAGCCCGAGCACTCCTGGCCGGCGATCGTCCGCCAGGGGAACGCCGCTCCTTTCAGGCCTAGCTGGCCGGCCCGCTCGATAGCCAGCGGCAGGGTACTGTGCCGCCACCTCAGGGCGTTGGCGGCCGCGGCGGGGGTGGTCACGCTGAGCAGCGGCAAGACGTACGTCTCGGTGTCCCAGAACGCGTGCCCGTCGTACCCGGGCCCGGTGAGGCCCTTGGCCGGGATGGCCCGGTTCTCGGCGCGGGCGCCCGCCTGCAGCACATGGAACAGGGCGAAGCGGACCGCCTGCTGCACCTCGGCGTCCCCGTCTACCTCCACATCGGCCCGGTCCCAGAAATCGTCGAGGTACTCCCGCTGCTCGGCGAGCAGGCCGTCCCACCCGCTCTGCTTGGCCGCGCTGAGCGCCGCCCATACCTGGTCCCGGACCGCGGGCAGCGTCCGTGAGCCCGACCAGCCGTACGCGACGTACTTGATCATGCGCAGCTTCTGGCCCGGCTTGAGCACCGCGGTGGCCGTGACCACTCCACCGTCGGTGTACGCGTGCGACTCGACCTGGACCTTGATGTCGGACGACCCGTCGATCAGGTGATCCATCGCCGCGCCGACCCGCAACCCGCTTGCCCCCGTCGTATGCACGAGGACGATGGACGCGTCATGGTCGGCGTGATATTCGCACAGCAGCGGGTGGTCCAGCATCGCGGACACCCGCGGGTCGCCGCCCCGCTCCGGGAGCTGCTCGTTGGCGAGGAGCTCGGACTGCACGGAGATCCGCACCGGGCTGTCGAGCGGCTCCACCTCGTAGCTGATCGCGCCGATGGCCCGCTGGGTGAGCGACACCAGCCGCGTCGAGGAGATACGGACCGCCTGCCCGGCCGGCGATGACCACTCCGCGGTTCGGCTCAGTGTCCCCGCCCGGAAGTCCAGCGTGCGCTCGTGGGCCCGCAGGTCGCCGTAGCGGATGTCGAAGGGCTCGTCGTTGACGTACAGCCGGATCAGCTTGCCGTTGGTCACGTTGATGACCGTCTGGCCGGACTCCGGGAACCCGTAGCCCGCCTCGGCGTAGGGCAGGGGCCGCAGCGCGAACACGCCGTTGAGGTAAGTGCCCGGCAGGCCGTGCGGCTCCCCCTCGTCCAGGTTGCCGCGCCAGCCCAGGTGCCCGTTCGACAGCGCGAACACCGACTCCGTCTGGGCCAGCAGATCCTGGTCCAGGATGGTCTCGCGGAGGCACCACGGCTCGACCGAGAACGTCGACTGGCGGATCACGGACGGTCCAGCAGTTCGGCGAGATCCTCGACCACGACGTCCGCCCCGTGCGCCTTCAGCGCGTCTGCCTGCCCGACGCGGTCCACGCCCACGACGTAGCCGAACTTGCCGGCCCGGCCAGCTTCCACGCCGGCCAGGGCGTCCTCGAAGACCGCGGCGGCCGACGGTTCCAGCCCGAGGGCCTTCGCCCCGGCCAGGAACGTGTCCGGGGCGGGCTTGCCCCGCAGATGCTGCTGCTGCGCGACCACCCCGTCGATCCGGGCCTCGAAGAGGTCGTCGATGCCCGCGGCGACCAGGACGTCGTGGCAGTTGGCGCTGGACGACACGACGGCGCGGCGCAGTCCGGCCTCCCGGACGGCCCGGACGTAGCGGACCGAGCCCTCGTACGCTTCCACGCCCTGGGTGCGGATCATCTCCAGCAGGATGACGTTCTTCCGGTTGCCCAGGCCGTTGATGGTTTCCGCGTCGGGGGCATCATCCGGGCTGCCCTCGGGCAGTTCGATGCCGCGGGACTCCAGGAACGACCGGGTGCCGTCGGCCCGCGGTTTCCCATCCACGTACTCGTCGTAGTCCTTGACCGGGTCGAAGGGCGTGAACGGCTGGCCGGCCTGGCTGGCCCGCTCACGCAGGAACTCGTCGAACATCTGCTTCCACGCGGCGTCGTGGACCTTGGCGGTCTGGGTGAGCACACCGTCGAGGTCGAAGAGGCAGCCACGGATACCATCCGGGAGACCGAGCATTGGCCCAGCGTAAGAGATCACGAGCCCGGCGTCCCGTGCCAGCGGCGAGCAACTTCGTGATTCATCCGAACTTCACCGGGTGGGAATCCCTTTCGCGGCCGGGCCGGTCCCGTTGGCCTAGCTGCCGGCCTCCCCGGCGGTGCCGAGATAGCCGCTGTAGTACTGGCGGAGGGCGGCCTGGTCGCTGTCACTGACGTGGCCGTCCTCATCGATGTTGGGGGCGTCTTTGACCTGGTCCTTGGACACGGCGAGCACGGCCACCTCGCCGTCCAGCCGGGCTCCGTGGACCGGGGCGAAACTCTGCCGGGTGCCGAACAGGCCGGTCTCCACCAGGAGCCACAGTGGCTGCCCGGTCTGGTCGTCGTTGTACACCTTGCTGACCTTGCCCATCCTGTTGCCTTCGGGATCGGCGGCGACGCGGTGGATGAACTGCTGAGGGTCCTGCGGGGTGGTCATGGCTATCTCCCTTGCGCGCGATGCGGCGCGTGCTGACGCCCGGCCCTTGGAACGAGGTGCAAGGCAGTCGGCTACCCCGTGAGGACGCTGGCAAACAAGCCCTCAGCCGGGCCCGCGGTGGCGTTGACCGGCCCGCGCACCTGCGGTTCCTGATTTTCCGCCGGCGGCGGAGGCGGCGACTTCTCTCCTAGGAAGGCGGGGCGGTGGCCCCGGAAAGTTTGCGGTACATGCGGTAACGCAGGACCAGGAACGGGAAGCCGAAGACCGAGAAAGCGTGGTCGGCCCGCAATTCGCCGTCCTGCAGGTAGACGTCGAGTTGCTCGGCGAAGCCGCGGACGGCAAGCACCGTGAGGTCCCGGCTATCCGGGTCGATGTAGGCCAGGTAGTGACCCGTCTGGTCCAGCTCACTGCGGCTGGTCAGGATCAGGCCCCCGCCGGGCCGGGCCCGCGGCAGCAGCGTCGCCGTGAAGCTGGCCTGCGGCACCGGGAAGCCGACGCTGACGTATCCGCGGCCGCCATGCCGGTAAGTGGTGTAGATGCCGACGTAGATCGGCTCGTCGGTGTCGGCGAAGGACCGGATCCAGCCGCGGACCGTCGGAGTCTCGTCCCCATCCCGGTCCCCGTCACTGGCCCTGGGCAGGATGATCGTGTCAATCCGGCTGCGGATGCCCCGCTGGGTTTCCCGCTGGTTCATCGGCACATTGGCCTGCCCCAGCGGCCGGGCGACCAGGGTCCGGTAGAGCAGGTAGCCCGGGCGTACCCACAGCCGCCACTGCGGGACGATGTCGAGGGCGAACCGGGTGGTGTGCTCGTAGAACTCGCGGACCAGCGGGTCAACGCCGGCCGGGTCGAACTCCGGGCCGGCCAGGTCGTCGACGGAGGCCACGATCCCGACGTCGGGCGCGTCCGCGACGTAGCGGCCGCCGAGCACCCCGGCCAGCTCACGGATGTAGCCGGTACCGACGTACCCGGACCGGGCTTCCCGGGGCACCACGAACGGCACGTCCTCGGCTCGGACCCGCTCGGCCAGCAGGCTGACCTGCGCGTCCCGGAACACCAGTGACGACGTGACCCGGTAGGCCAGCATCGTGGCGCTGGCCACCACCGCCGGGGGCACCGTGGCCCGCCCCGCTCCGAGCGCCCCGCCCACCGCGGCCCCGAACAGCGGCCCGAGCAGCACCTTCTGCGGCCGGATGCCCAGCAGGCCGCCGAGGGCCCCGGTGGCCGCGCCCACCTCGACGGCCCTGAACGGCTTCTGGGGCCTGAGCCGCCCCGCAGCCCATCCCAGCGGGGCAACCAGTGCGGCGCTGGTCGCGATCCGGGACCACAGCGGCGGGATCTCCCCCGGGCGCTGCCGGGCCCGGGCCACCGCCTCAGACGCCGCCAGCACCGCGGCCCCGGCCACCGCGCCCGCACCGGCCGCCCGCGCCCCCCGGTGACTGGTGAGAGCCGCCCCGGCCACGCCGCCGATGAGGCCCGCCGCGAGGATCTGCCTGCTGCGCTCCGGCCTTTTCCCCGGCCCGTCCGCTGTCATGTCCCACAACGTACTGGGCCGACGGCGGGATACCCGGGGCGTCCGGCTAGGTGAACGCGTTCTCGGTGGAGACGATCACGGCGTCGGCGTGGGCCCGGTCGCGCAGCGGCGCGGGGGCCTGATCGCGGAGGATCCCGGCGGTGCCGCCGTGGGCGGCCAGGGTCTCGCCGAGGGAGGCCAGCAGCGGCTGCACCCACGGCTGAGGCTGGCCGTGGAAGGTAATGGACACGGTCTGGTCGATGACGAACGGGTTGACGCCGGATATGGCGCGGAAGTGCCATCCCATCGGGACCCACTCGTTCACCGCCTCCTTGCAGGCGTGGCCGTTGCCGCACCAGACCAGCAGCGGCTCTCCGGGCGCCGCCGCCAGCAGCAGGCCCAGGTTGGCCGCCTGCTCGCGCTCGCGCCAGTTGGTGAACTCCATGGTGAGCAGCTCGGCCGGGTCGGCCTCCGGGCCGGCGTCGAAGACGGCCTCGTACGCCCACAGGCTCCAGCCCAGATCGAGTGCCGTGCTGATCAGCCTGCGCATGTCCGGCTGGGCCAGGTAGCCTCCGTGGCCCGGCGGGAGGGCGTGGACCGGGCCCGGCGTGCCCTCGGCTGGCCACGGCAGCGCCTCCATGGCCAGCCGCCGCACCCCGGCCTCGTGGGCGGCCCGCACCATGCGGATGCCGACGTCCCGGGTCCGCACGCAGCGGGCCAGGCCGTGGTGCGCTTCGTTGGCCATCACGACGGGAGCATGCGCGAACCCCCACTGGACCAGTTCCTCGACGGAACGCCAGCCCTCCATCGCGGCCAGGGACCTCCCGCCCGGACGTGCTACCAGGTTTCGTAAAACACGTTACTGCCGTCCCTGGGACTCAGCGGGATCAGGTGCCGGTGATAAATCCAGCCGTTAGGCATCGCCCCGTTGGCCGGACCGACGTCGAGGATCGGGTAATGGCGGAACGGGTCGGCGCTGAAGAACCGGAATGAGAAGCCGCTGCCGGTCGCCACCCGGTAGACCACCCGCACCGGCCGGCCCGTGGCCGCCGAGACCTTGACCACCGACACGGTGGTGCTGCCTCCCCGGGGCGGGCTATTCATCTCCAGCACGAAGACGCTCGAGCCATTGGCGCTCACCAGGGCCCCGTCGAGGTACCCCGAAGCCAGCGGCACCAGTGCGGACTGCCGGGCCAGGAGCCGGCTGCTGCTCAGCTGCCCGCCCGCGGCCGCCGGACTGACGGCCCGCACCTCCTCGCCGTTGCCGGTGGATGCGCAGTGGCCCCGGATGCACCGCGGTATGGCGAGGTAGACCAGTTCCCGCCCATCCGCCGTCAGCGACAGGTCGTTGGCGCCCAGCGCCATCGTCCCGGGTACCGCCCGGCTGCTATGCCAGACGGCCCGGGCCCCGGTCCGGGTGTTGATCACCATGATGTCGGACGACACCGAGGAATTGGCCGGCCCGGCCGGGACCGTGGTCACGGCGACCTCGGCGCCGTCGGCGGAGGACGTCACCCGGCCGACGCTGAGCCCGGCCAGCGACCCGCCCGGTATGAGGGTGTAGCGGGCGATCCGGCCCCCGGCCGTGAGGTGGAAGCGGTAGATCCGTGATCCGGTGATCCGCGGATTGTTACGTGGCCCGGTGTGCTGCTGGCAGACCACGAAGAACGTCCTGTGGCTGGCGGCGGCCACGCCGTCGCCGAGGAGGAAGGCTCCGCGCCGGGGGCAGCGGACCGTGGCCGTCACCGCGCCTGTCGCGGTGGCCCGCACCACGGTCACGGCCGGGGGCGCGCTGCGGATCCCCTGCTCGACGTAGTAACGGGGCGCGCCGGCTGGCGGCCGGGGGCCGCTCGCCGGGCCGGAGCCGCTGGCCCGGGCGGCGACGGCCACGCCGAGGCCGGCGACGAGCACGGCCACGATCGCGGCGGCCACGGACTCGGTGATCCGGCGGCGGGTTACCCGGCGGCGCACCGCCTGGACGGTCACCGTGTGCGGCGGTTCCCCGGCGGCGGCCTCCAGGAGGTCACGCAGCTGCCTGCTGGTCTCGCTCACCGCGCCTCCTGCTCCATCAGCTCAGCCAGCCGGGGATCCTCCCGCAGCTTGGCCAGCGCCCGCGACATCGTGCTCTTGACCGTTCCGACCGCGCAGTTCATCACCTGGGCCACCTGGGCCTCGGGCAGGTCGTCGAAGACCCGCAGGACCAGGACCGCGCGCTGGCGGTGGGTCAGCGACCCCAGCGCGCTGCGCACCGCCATCCGGGCGGCCAGCTCGCCGGCCAGGTCGCCGGGCGCCGGGCCATCCGGCACGGTCGCCGAGGCCCGCTCACCCCTCCAGCGCCGCCGGCTCCAGGTGGACCAGGTATTCACCATCACCCGGCGCACGTAGAGCTCCGGGTCGTCACGCCGCCTGATCCGCTCCCAGCGCGGCCACGACCGGGCCAGCGCCGTCTGGACCAGGTCCTCGGCCAGGGCCCAGTCGCCGGTCAGCAGCCAGGCCGTCCGCTGCAGCGCGCGTTCACGCGCCTCGACAAAGTGCGCAAAGTGCTCGACCTCAGCGTCCACCGCACCTCCGGTCAGCTCGACGCGTTCGACTGACATGACTACCTGGGTGCCGTCAAAGGTTCACTCCTGGTGGGTGCCGCTCTGGATGGTCATTGACCGTCCACTCCGGCCCAGGCTCGCCCGCATGACCAGGCAGCGGCGCACGGCCCGCCCGGCGAACATCAGCCGGGCCAGGCTGGCCGCTGCCGCCGCGGCGGCCAGGACGGGGAAAGCTGCCCCGGGACGGTAGCCAGCTGGGCCGCGAGCAGCGTGAGGCCGAGTGCGTCGGCGCCTACCGCGCCCAGTCCCGCGACCGCCGCCGCCGCCGGGGCGCGGCGCGGCCTGTGGGGCAGCCAGCGGGTCAGCCTGCCGGTGCTGGCGATCCCGCCCAGTGCGCCCCAGGCCGTCACCGCGACGGCGATGGCGACGAGGAGAAGGCCGGGCGGCGGGAACAGGGCAGCCCACTGCCAGGGCGGGCCGAGGCGGACGCCGGGATGGCCGGCTGCGGCCTCAGCGATCCACGCCAGGCCGACCAGGGGTCCGGTCAGCAGCAGCGTGACGGCCACCCGGCGGGCGTGGCCGGCGGCGATCCCGGCCCGGAAAGCGCCGGCGATCTCGCCGGGGTCGCCGAATTCACGGATCGCCGCCAGGGTGGCCTGGGCTGACGGGACGCCGGCCGACCGGTACGCGTCCGCCGCATCCAGCAGCCCGGAGCGCAGCTCGGCCAGGATCCCGGCCAGGGCCCGCGCGGGGCCGGGCAGCCCGGCCGAGACCTCGGCCAGGTAACGCTCCACGGCCGGGCCGGCCCCGGGCTGCGGGCCTGGCCCGGTCATGGCGAACTCGTCGCGGGCGTCGCGGGCTTCAGCAGAGCGGTGACGGCGGCGGAGAAGCTACTCCACGTGCTGCGCTCGGTGTCCAGGGCCCGGCGGCCGGCCGGGGTCAGCTGGTAGACGCGGCGGCGGCGGCCGCCCGCTGCCGACCAGGTCGCCTCGACCAGGCCTGCCCGCTCCAGGCGGTGCAGGGCCGGGTAGACCGTGCCGGTCGGCAGATCGACCTGGCCGCCGCTGCGGGTCCGCAGCGCTTCCATGATCGCGTATCCATGGCGCGGCTCCGGCTCGAGCACGGCGAGCAGGATGCCGTCCAGATGGCCCTTCAGTGTTTCCGCCCTCATGCGTAGCCATGCTACGCTTCCGATAATGCGTAGCGTCGCTACATGTAGTGTTCCTGCCTCCCAATGGTGGCTCCAGGGGGGCGGACAGAGGAGATCAGCCATGGACACCTCCACTCAGCAGCCGGGCCTCACCAGCGGCCACGGATCTGCGCGTTACCGGATGGCCGGTTACTGGCTGGTCACCATCCCCGTGGTGGCCGAACTGGGACTCGGCGGCAGCTGGGACATCGCACGCATTCCCTATGTCCGCGACCTCGTGGCGCACCTGGGCTACCCGTCCTACTTCCTGGTGCTCCTGGGCACCTGGAAGGTGCTGGCCGCGGTCGCCCTGCTCGTTCCGGGCCGGCCGCTGCTCAAGGAGTGGGCCTACGCCGGCGCCTTCTTCACCTATACCGGGGCGATCGTGTCCCACCTGAGCACCGGTTACGACGTCGGCGAGGTGGGGCTGCTCGCGGTCATGACGGTCCTGACCGTGCTGTCCTGGGCGCTCCGGCCCGCCAGCCGCCGCACGGCGGGCGGCTGGCACCGTGGCCCCGCTGACGGCTCTCCCGCCGGCCGTCCACCGGCGGCGGTCGTGAGTCACTTCTTCACGGGGGGCGGATCACCCGGGGCCATGTAGGCGCCAATCGTCCGGAAGATCGGGTCGCTGGCGTTGGGCTCAACCCCCTGGGAGTCGAACGCCGAGGGCTCGAAGGTCGCGACTACGGCGATGGCCATCTTCTGGGAGGGCAGATACGCCTCGGTGGAGCTCCAGCCGCTCAGCAGCGGGTCCTGCAGGATCCACGATCCCGCCTTCACCACGCCGAGCCCGAAGTTGTACGCCGGTATCTGCTTGAAGCAGCTGGGTACGCAGTTGGCCTGCTGGTGCCCGAAGCCGAGCAGGTTGGAGTCGGTCATCGCGTGGTAGCCCGACCTGGACAGGAGCTTGCCGGTGCCGACATCCACGGCCGTCTTGATGTGGTCGTAGATGTTGGTGCTCTCGTTCCCGCCGGCCGGCGTTCCCCAGACGGTATTCCAGTACGTCGCTTCCTCGTAGAACGTGACCTTGGGCGGGATGTGCAGCGCCACTTCCCGTTCGGAACTGAACGAGTGGAGCACCGGGTCCGGCATGGAGGAAGTCTCGGAACTGGTGGTGCTGGTCAGGCCCATGGGCCCGAGCACCTTCTCTTGCAGCAGCGTGGCCAGCGGCTTCCCCGATCATGGACAGGATCTGGCCGAGGATCATGAAGTTGGTGTGGGCGTAGCTCCAGTTCTTTCCCGGGGCGAACTGGACCGGCCGCCGGAGGCATAGCCGAGCCGCTCTTTATAGGTGAAGACCTGGAACGGGTCGGCGTTGAAGGCCGCCGTCCAGGCCGGGTCGGTCTCGAAGTCGGGATAGCCAGAGGTCTGGTTGGCCAGCATCTTGAGCGTGACCTTGTTCGCCTCGGGCAGGTCCGGCATCCAGCGGCTGATGGTGTCATTGAGGCTGACCTTGTGCTCGTCCACGTACTCCATGAGCGGCGTGGTCACGTAGGCGAAAGCCACGGCGCCATTGCGGAAATGCATGGCCGGGGTCGCGGGCACTCCCGTCATCGATGGGCCGAACGCCTGGGTCGTCACCACCTTGCCGCCTTTGGTGACCCGCACGATGACGGCCCGGAGGTGATAGGCCTTCATCGCTTTGCGGACGATCGCGGCGATAGCCGTGGCTTGCGGGGACTGCGAAGCCGAGGTCGCGGCCTGCGCGGATGTCGCCGTCGGAGCCGAGGACGAGCACGCGCTCAGCGAAACCGCCGATACGGCGAGAGTCACTGCGGCCACCATCGGGGCAGCCGGCTGAATGCGCCGGAGCCATCCGGGCACGATATCTGGCACTATTTCCCTTTTGCGGCTGAGTCCTGCGGCTGAGCGGGCGGGATTGTAGCGGCCGGCCAGGGCAGGACACAGGAACAGCGCTGCTCCCGCTCTTAGCCCCCCGGTGGAATCGGTAATTCCCAGCTCACCCGCCGGGCGAACTCACCCGCCGCACGAATCGGCACTCCAGGATCGGAAAAGAATGGTTTGACCCGCTTGCGCCCCGCCTCTTGATGCAGGTCAGCGGGATTGCGTGGGGAAGAGGATCACGCTGAGCAGGTACGGCGCGCGATCCGGCGAGGGCTGGTTGCCCACCCGGGACCGGAGGACTGCGAGCATCTCCCCCGCCATCTCGGCGAGATCCTCGCGACTGAGCCAGAGCGTGCCCTGCCGGTAGCCCACGGAATCGGCGACCGGATCCGCGCCCTCCCGGTCGAGATAGGCGTTGAACTCGGCGATCAGGACAGCCATCGCGGCGGCGAACCCCCGGCGGTGGTCCCCCAGCGTCATCGAGTCCGCCTCCTCAGGGCCGATCACGGGCCGGTCGCGGCGCAGCCGGTACCGGCGCTCCACCGCACCGCGCACCCGCTGTTCGCCGTCCACCTCAAGGAAACCGCCCTCGGTCAGCAGGGCGACGTGCCGGTACACCGTCACCTTCGACACCTCGGGCATGCGGGCGGACAGTTGAGTCGTGGTGAGCACGCGCCCGCCGGACAGGGCGTGCACTATCCGCAGCCGCACCGGGTGCAAGAGCAGGTCGACGGGGTCCATAGCCATATGATTTCACATGAGATACCGTTATCAATATTGCAAACGTAATGTCGGAAGCGTGTCCCGGGAGCCGGCGCCATGGACTGGGCAGCCCGCGCTGGGACGCGTCGTGGGAGGAAGAGTGACGCGGACTCCTGGGCGGAAGATCCCCGTCAACGGCCGCGACGTCTACGTCGAGGAGTCCGGGACGGGGCAGCACTGGGTGGTCTTCGAGGCGGGCTCAGGCTGCGGCCGGACATGCTGGGACCCGGTCCTGCCCTTACTCGCCGACTATGCACGGCTGGTGGCCTACGACCGCGCTGGGTTCGGCCGCAGCGGCCGTACCGACGAGCAGCCGGGGATCGACGACATGGCCTCGGACTTGGCCGGGCTGGTTGAGGCCGTCGTTCCGGGCGAGCTGGTCATGGTCGCGCACAGCATGGGCGGGCTGGTCGCCCGCCGGGCCGCCGGGACTCTGGCGCCCCGCCTGAAGGGGCTGCTGCTCCTGGACCCGACGCCGGAGACCGCCCGGGTGTACGACGTCCTCGACCAGACCGCCAGGAAGATTGACCGCACGCTGGCCGTGGCCCAGGTGCTCTGCCGGTTCCGCCCGGTGCGGCGTCTGGCCAGTGGGAACGTCCGGCGCCTGTTCCCCCATGACACCTACGAGACCATGCTCGCCGAGGACTTCGTTCCCGGCGGCATCGCGCAGACGCGCAAGGAGACCAGGGCCGTGGCCGCTGCCGTCCCGCAGTTCCGCAGCAGGCCGCCCCGCCCGCCGCAGTGCCCGACGATTCTGCTCTCCGCGGCCCGCCCGCGCAGAGGCGGGGAGCGGCACCACGCCGACATCCGCGAGCATCAGCGCAGCTACGCGGAGAGCCTGCCCGACGGGCGCTTCGACACCGCTGACTCGGCGCATTTCATCCAGGCCGAGCAGCCGCAGCTCGTCGCCGAAAGAGTCCGGCAGCTTCTCGGCCTTCCCACCTGACAAGCCGCATGAGGGAGACACATGGGGAACTCACCTGAGGCCGCAGGGCCTGGGAATCGCCCGGGCGTACCGGCTGTCCGGGCGACCGACGCCGACCGCGACCGCGTCGCGGCGGCGTTGCAAGCGGCGTTCGCGGAGGGACGGCTGACGATGCCGGAACTGGAACAGCGGGTGGCCGCCGCCTATGCCGCCGTGACGGACGCGGAACTTGCGACGATCGTGCGCGACCTGCGGGCTTCCACGCCCCAGCCAGGCGGCGGGTCAGCCGCGGCACCCGCCTCGGTGAGAGACGTTGGGATCATGGCCGGGTTCCAGCGCCGGGGCCGGTGGACGGTGGGCCGAAGCTTCCGGGGGCTGGCGGTGATAGGGAACGGTGAGATCGATCTCCGCCACGCCCGGTTCACCGACGGCGAGACGACCATCCACGCCACCGCGATCATCGGCAACATCACCGTCGTAGTGCCCGAAGACGCTGACGTTCAGATCGGCGGCACCGGGATCATCGGTGGTTTCGACCACCATGACGAAGGGCCGGGAACGCCCGGTGCACCCAGGATCATGATCACCGGCGTCGCGTTCTGCGGGACTGTCTATGTCGAGCGACGTGCTGGCCGGTCGGAGCCGTCTGACCCCACGCTGAAACGCGCCCAGCGCCGGCTTGAGCGCAAGCAGAGACCACTGGATCGCAAGCAGCCGCGATGACTCGGCCGCCGCGGCCAGCCGCCGGGGCCGTCCTGCCGCCGGGGCCATCCCCGGCGGCGGGACGGCTCAGGGCTGGACGAACGGCGGCGTGAACACCGCGAAGTGGTTCCCGGCCGGGTCGAGCAGGTGCGCGAAAGTCACCCCGGCCGGGTTGACCTGCGGCGCACGCTGAACCTGGCCACCCGCTTCCTCGGCCCGCCGGCACGTGGCCCCGACGTCCTCGACCAGCACGGTGAAGACCGCATAGCTGGGCATCTTTCCCCTGGTCGCGAACAGCGCACCGTGCAGTCCTCCCGCGTCGCCCGTGGTGAAGATCTGGTACGCGGGGTCCGGGCTCTTGGTGTCGTCATGCGAGACCGTCCAGCCGAACACGTCACCGTAGAACCGCTCCGCGGCCGACGGGTCGTCGGTGCCGATCTCGAACCAGCCGATGCCGTTGAATCCAGGCATGTCATCCCTCTCCTGTCGGGCCAGGCGTGTCCCGGCTCGTGACAGGCTCACGCTAAGACCGATACAGGACAGGATCCGCCCGGTATTGATGGCAGACTTTCCGCCATGACCCGACCGACCGCCCGGGTGCTCGCCCTGCTGGAGATCCTCCAGGCCGGCGGGACCCGCACCGCCGCCGATCTGGCCCGCCGGCTCAACGTGGACGAGCGCACCGTCCGGCGCTACGTCGACCACCTGATCGACCTGGACATCCCGGTCTGGTCGGAGCGCGGCCGGTACGGCGGCTACCGGCTCGCCCCCGGCTACCGGATGCCCCCGCTGATGCTCACCGACGACGAGGCACTGGCCGTACTGCTCGGCCTGATCGCCGGCCAGCGGGCCGGGCTGGTGACCACGCCCGCCATGGCGATGGAGAGTGCCGCCGCCAAGATGCGCTGGGTGCTGCCCGAGGCGCTCGGCCGCCGGCTGGACGCGCTGCTGGCGACCGCCGACGTCACCGCCCCGGCCCGCCCGGACGCCACCCAGGAGACGGCCGTGCTGCTGATGCTCGCGGAGGCCGCGTGGCACCGCCAGCCGGTCGCCCTCAGCTACACCGCCCGGGACGGCAGGCGCAGCGAACGTACCCTGCATCCGTACGGGATCGTGCTCCACTCCGGGCGCTGGTACGTGACCGGGGCGGACTCCGCCAGCGGCGAGGTACGCACCTTCCGGCTGGACCGGATCGAGGACCCCACGGTGCTGCCAGGGGCGTTCGAGATACCCGCAGGGTTCGATCCGGCCGCCCGCGTCCTGCCCGGGCTCGCCGGGTTGCCTTACCAGCACGAGGTGTCCGTACGGGTACAGGGCCCGGCCGGCCAGGTCCGCGCCCGGCTCCCGGCCGGCATCGCCACCGTGCAGGAGCTCCCGGCCGGCCCGGAGCGTGAGAGCGGCGACTGGGTGCGGGTCCGGCTGCGGGCCGAGCGGCTGGACTGGGTCCCCTCCCTGCTCGCCTGGCTGGACCGCCCGTTCCTGATCGAATATCCCGACGCCCTGCGCGATCACGTGCACGCCCTGGCCCGCCAGCTCGACACTAGCGCCGACGACGTCCCGGCGTAGGCCGCCGGCGGGTGGGGCGTCCACACGGCCGAGGACATCGCCGCCGAGAGGCCGGATATTCGCGAAGTTGGTCCTGAAATAGAGGCATACCAACGGCACCGGAGCCTTCCCGGCATGAGGTAATACTGGTCAATGGTGCGTGCGGTGGGAAGATAGTCAGGCGGCCATGGGGGATAAAACGATGAGGCAAGCCCGGCCCGGCAGGGGTTCGGCATATTGCCGCTGTTGAAGTTGTCGAACAGTTCCTCTGTCTTGAATCCGGTGGTCGGGAAGACGCTCTTCAGCAGCGGGCCGAACTCAGTCGTGGAACTGCCACCGAAGTCGTTCGTGGTCCCGGGCAGGTACCTGCCGCCTTCCTGCCAGGTGCAGCCCCAGGACCGGTTCGTGGTGGAGTAGAACGGATAGAACTGCGCGCCCGGAGGCGGGTTCACGCAGTTCGCGCCGGTCGTCCGGTCGCAGAACGGCGGGTTGGCCTGCGAGTCGGATGCCTCGATCCGGGGCAGGTCGGTCTCGAACGCGATCGTCGGGTAGTTCCTCCCGCGGGTGAGCGGGCTGGTGAACAGCAACGGTGACGGGTGCAGGGCCCGGTTGACGGCGACGTTCGGGTTCGTGCCCGGCCAGTCCAGGCGGTAGGACTGCCCGTCGTAGTCCGAGTCGGGGCTGAAGCAGCCGTCGATGCACACCAGCAACGAGTCGGTGCCAGGCACGCAGCCGCTGTCGTCCGCGTCCAGGCTCGGGTCCTGGCCGCCCGCCTTGGTGCAGTCGCCCTGCGCGTTGATGGCCAGGCAGTTCTCGAAGTGCCCGATCTCGGACATGGCCACGTTGTACGTGTGCGCCGACCAGGTGTTGCCGCGCGGGTTGGCCGTCGAATACTCGGGGTGGAACGCGTACGGCTTCGCCTGGCACGTCTTGGACTTCGGCCGGTAAAGAATGTGGCCGAAACCGTTGGCCACGGACGCGGTCATCGAGCCGTGCTGGCCAGTGGGTCAGGTCGGCCATGTCGATGCGCAGCCCGGCCGAGGTGTCATGGATACGGAACCGGACGACGTCGCCGGGGCTCATGAGCAGGTCCTTGCGGAGGTCCGGGTTCACCGCGGCCAGGTTCGGGTTGGTCAGCGTTCCCGTGAACAATGGGTTGGCTGGCGCCTGGGACTTCCCGCTCTTGGTGATGTACGCCCAGTTGATCGGCTCGGGACCGCCAAGGACGTAGTTGTTGCAGGCACTGGTGTTCGCGACGCCGGTGTTCTGGTTCTGCACGAAGCTGTCGATGGTCATCGCCGCGCAGTACTGCGTCTTGGCGCAGCCGAATCCCTCGAACTGGGGAACATATCCCGGGCCGTAGAACTGAAGCTCCATGAACGCGTTACCGGGGTGTTTACCGATGTAGTCCGGCGCCTTGGGATTGGTGCCCACCAGGTTGTTGGCATCAGAGTCGGGCCTGCACTTGTGAGTGAACTCGGGCGCTGACTGGGTGTCACACAGTGTGAGGCCGAACCAGAATGTGGGCCGCAGCTGGAAATTCCAGGTCGTCCCGCCTGAGCCGGTCTTGTTGGGCTGTTTCTTCGGATCCCTCGGCAACGTGACCGTGTAGGTCATGTCATTGCCCGAGCCGGGCTGGCCGGACTTGAATAGAACCGACGGCTCATCGTGCCCGACGTATCCGCCCGCCGGGGTGCTGGACGTGTCCACGCACAGCGAGTTGTAACTCTGGCACAGCGGATCCTCGAGAGAGTACCTGGAGGCAGCCCTGGTGCTCCGGGACCCCGTGGCCTGCACGTTCGCAGTCCGGGCCGTTACGGTCCTGGCCCTCGTGGTCTGGGCCTGTGTGTGAGCACCGCTCGCGGCGCTCGCCGGGAGCGAGCCGGCCGCGAGGACGAAGAAGCTCAGGAGGCTGATGGCAGCCATGACGTACCGCTTCACCGTCTGTCCTTTCTTCCATAGCCGGAACCTGGGTGCGCGTCATTGCGCGCAGGGTGGCCGGTCCTTTCGGCCGGGCGGCCTCAGCCCGCAGCCGGCTAACCCCGCGCGAAACCCCTTCCCCTGGCTAATCGTCACGGAGCGTGTGCCACGATCAGCTGAACCCGTCGGCATATCTGGCAAACTGGACATACGCTGGCGGATAAGACCGGTCACTATGGAGTGCTAAGCGCCGATACCTCCGGAGGACGGCGGATGGCAATAAAGCGGTCAAGAAAAAACGCGCTACCGTAAGCGTCTGGGGTGCTTCGTGCGTACCGGCCAGGAGGCGCGATGAAGATCGAGGGAGCGGTGGCCCTGGTCACCGGCGCTGGCCGCGGGCTGGGCCAGGTGGACGCGCGGGAACTGGTCAGCCGCGGCGCGGCCAGGGTCTACGCGGCCGCCCGGCATCCGGACCAGGTCACCGAGCCGGGCGTGACGCCCGTCGCCCTCGACATCACCGACCCGGCGCAGGTGGCCCAGGCCGCGCAGCAGTGCGCGGACGTCAGCCTGCTGATCAACAACGCGGGCGTGATGAAGGCCAGCACCTTTATCGGCGCACCGGGCCTGGACGCAGCGCGGCAGGAGATGGAAACCAACTACTTCGGGACGCTGAGCATGTGCCGGGCGTTCGCGCCGGTGCTGGCGGCCAACGGCGGCGGGGCGATCGTCAACATGCTCTCGGTCACCAGTTTCTACACCAACCCGTTCAACGCCTCCTACGGCGCCTCGAAAGCCGCGGGCTGGTCCCTGACTAACGGCGTCCGCCTCGAGCTCCACCATCAGGGCACCCTGGTGATCGCGGTGCACGCCGGCTTCATCGACACCGAGATGGCGGCGCTGGTCGACGCGCCCAAGATCAGCCCGCAGTCCGTGGCCCAGCAGATCTGCGACGCGATCGAGGCCGGCCAGGTCCAGGTGCTCGCTGACGAGCGGACCCGGTTCGTCAAGGCCTCGCTCCCCCGCGACCATGAGCTGATCTACCCGCCGGTCCAGGAGTTCTGGGACTCCGCGATCAAGGGCCCCCCCTAGCCGGGCGCTAGAGTTCTGGCGGTGACCGATGGCGACGGGACGGCAGAACCTCAGCGGCGGCGCGGGCTGCAGACCGGCCGGCTGGAGGCGCTCAGCGACGGGGTGTACGCGATCGCCATCACCCTGCTGGTCCTGGACATCGCGGTACCGCTCAATGCGGATGGCAACCTGCTGGGCGCCGTGGCCAGGCTGTGGCCGTCCTACCTGGCCTACGTGGTCAGCTTCTCGACCATCGGGGCCTCCTGGCTGGGGCACAACGCGATCACCGAGTACCTGGACCGCGCGAACGCCACGTTCGTGCGGCTGAACCTGCTCCTGCTCCTGCTCATCGCGTTCTTGCCCTTCCCCACCCGGTTGTTCGCCGACTACATCGGGAAGGATCAGCCCGAGCGGGTCGCGTCCACGATCTACGGACTCAGCCTGCTGCTGTCGTCCACGCTGCTCTGGGTGCTGTGGCGGTACGCGCTGCACGCCCAGTTGGTCCGGCCGGACGCAGCGGACGAGGACATCCAGTTCCTGACCCAGCGGCTCACCCCCGGCCTGGCCGGCTACCTGGTCCTGCTCGTCGCTGGGCTCTTCGTCCCGGTCATCGCCGTGGCCGGGTACCTGGCCATCGCGCTGTACTACGTGATCCCGTTCCGGCGCTTCGGGCAGATCCGCCTGCTCGGCCGCGGGCGGCGGCGCGACCGCCCGGCGCCCTGACCGTGGCGGCGGCCGCGCTACTCCGCCAGCAACCGGGCGAAAACGGACTGATCGGCGCCCGCCACGTCCAGGATCTTGGTCCGGCTCGTGGCCCCCGAAACCAGGGTGACGGCGCCGCGGCGGACCCCGAAGGCCCCGGCCACCGCGGCCAGTGCCGCGGCCGTGGCCTGGCCGTCCACGGCCCGGGCGCTGACCCGGACGACCAGCGCGCCGCCGTGGTCACCGCCCACGCCAGGGCGGGGCGACCCGGGACGTACCCAGACGGTAATGCGCACCACCCCAGTGTGCGCTCAGCGTCCAGCCGGCAGCTGATGCTCAATCACCTTTACCGTGACCGGTGGCGGGCCGAAGACACGGCAGCGCTTGCCCCCGGGTGACCGGCCGGCCCGCCAGGCCCGCCCCGCACCCGGAACACGACCCTGGCTGCGTGGCGATCCGGTACCGCGGCGAAGGACCGCGCGGGGTGCCGCGGCCCTTCGCGCCCGGGCGGTCAGGCCGGCAGGCCGCTAGCCGGATGGCTAGCTGCCGGTGCACTGCGGGCTGGCCTGCACCAGGCCCACGCCAACCTCGAAACTGCCCCGTGGCCCCGGGTAGTGCTGGAAGAGTGCGTCGATCTGCAGGCCGCCACCGGACGGCAGCGCCGGGGGATGGATGACCATAACGTTACGTCCTCCGCCGGGCGTCGCCACGCTGCTCAGCAGATGCCGTCGCTGGCTCTGGCTACCGCCGCCGGGGTAACCCTGGCACGCCGGGTTCCGCTGGCCGGTGAAGGTGACGCTGGCCGGGACACCGTCAGCGCGGAGCGTGCGCTGGAGTCCGGCCGGGTCGCGCAGCTCGCGGATGGTGACCCGGATACTGCCGTCGGCCTGCCTGTCTACCGTCCAGGCCGCCAGGTGGGCACCAGGCCCGCTGGCAGGGTGGCTGGCGGGCAGCGCCGCGCTCACGGCGAACGCCACCGCGGCTGCCGCCCCCAGCGCGCCGGCCACGGCGGGGACGCGGCGCCGGGCGCGCACCACGCGGCCCCGGCTGATGACCTGCTCCACCGGTGTGTTCATCGGGACTTTGCCACGCTGCTCCCGCAGTATCGTGATCAGCTCGTCGTCGTTCATCACTGGTTCTTCTCCTGCCGGGTAGGGATAAGGTCCTCGCGAAGCGCGGCCATGGCGCGGCCCAGGTGAGCCTGGACCGTGCCGGGCGCGATGCCGAGAACCCGCGCGGTGCCGGCGGTATCCAGGTCCAGGAACAGCCGCAGCGCTACCACCTGCCGCTGCCGGGCAGGCAGCCTCAGCAGCGCCGCCATGATCCTGGGATCAACGGAACTGCCGGCAGCCCCGCCGGCCGCGGGCCGGTCCGCGACAAGCGCGAGGTCAGGCACCGGTACCTCCCGGCGATGGCGCCGCCACCGCGAGATACTGGTGTTCAGCGCCGTGCGTACCACCCACGCCGCCGGGGCCGGGTGCCTGCTGACCGTGCGCCATGACGCCCAGGCCCTGGCGAAGGCCTCGTCCACCAGGTCCTGCGCCGTGTCCCGGTCGCCAACACTCACCACGACGGCGAACAGGCACTCATCCTTGGCTTCGCGGTAAAACTCCGCGAAGTCCAGTCGCTTGGTTCCCACACTCTTTCAACGCGCAGCCCCAGCACGCCGGTTACCTGGCTCACGCCGTCGCCGGTCCGCCCCCCGGGCGCCCCCAGGTTGGGCGCCGGCATCAGGCCGCGCGGCCGGTTCTACTACTGTCCGGACGGAGTCCGAGCCAGGCGGGCCAGGACGGCGATGCCCAGGGCCCCCGCCGGGACCAGGGTGACGAGGGCGGGCAGCTGGTAGCGCCACGAGAACTCGAACAGGTCCGACACCAGCAGCACGAACGCACCCGAAGTGAAGAACAGGAGGCAGGCCAGGGCCGACGACCGGGTCGCCGGGTCGGACCGCCAGCGGCGGCGCACCAGCACCAGGGAGCCCGGCCAGCCCGGTGATCACGCACAGGCCCAGCAGCGGCCCGGGGGTCCAGCCGCCGCCGAGCTGGTAGGCGCGCAGGAACCCGGCGGCCGGCCGCCAGGTAGCGGGGGTCCCGCCGCCGTACCGGGCGATCTCGGCGGCCACATCGGCCCTGGTCGAGTGCGAGGAGAAGTAGGGGAACGTGGCCTGGAACTGCCAGCGGGAGATCGGCGTGTCCCCCGGGCTGGTGTCGCGGGTCAGCGCGAACAGCTTCCCCATGTCCCGGGCGTAGGCGCCGAGCAGCCGCTGCGGCTGCTGGGTCAGCACCCGGTGGTTGAAGTCGGAGATCAGGCTGTCGGTCTCGGTCCGCGGCAGCCGGTTGTAGTACGCCCGGATCGGGGAGCCGGGCTCGTACTCCAGCCAGTCCGGCCCCTTGGCCTGCTGGGCCGGCGTCGGGCACATGCCCCGCTCGGCCGCCGGGAGCCGGAGCGTGGCGCAGTCCGCCGCGGCCGCGGCCCGGCCGTAGAACGAGGTGACGCCGGTGTGGGACAGGAGGAAGTCCCCGGCGGCCAGGTACGAGACCGTGCAGTAGGCCACGATCGGCAGGGCGAACGCCGCGCAGAAGGCCGCGGCCCGGCCGGCGGCCCGCCGCCAGCCCCCGCCGGCGGCCAGCAGGTAGATCACCCCGGGCGCGATCATGGCCTCGCCGACCTGGGCGAACGTGGCTGAGGCACCGAGCACCACGCCAGCCGCCAGGACCGCCCGCCAGCCGGGCCGCGGCTGCCAGAGCAGGAGGGCCAGCCCGGCCACGATCAGGGCCTCGAACCAGGTGCCCGGCATGATGGCCTGCTCGTTCTGCACCTGGTAGGCGTCGAGCAGGACCGGCGCGATGGCCAGCGCGGCCAGCCAGCGGGGTACCCCGCGGCGCAGCAGGAGCACGTAGATGAGCACGGCCATGGCCAGGCCGATCAGGTGCTGGACGGCCGCGACCGCGTCGAAATTGGCCACGAGCAGGATCGCCCGGAGCGGTCCTTTATAGCCGACCGGGTCCATTCCCTCGGCGTTGTACAGGTACCGGCTGGTGTCGATGTAGAACAGCGCGGGCCGGTAGGCGAGCTGGGCGAGGACCCGGAGCACCAGGCCGGCGGCCAGCAGGATGATCGCGAGCCAGTGCCGCCGGAGGAGGCCGGCTCCGGCGGCGCGCCACCGCTCCGGGCGCCCGTCCGTGGCGGGGGTGCCCGGGCCGCCGGTCAGCTCAACCTGGCCGCTGCCCAGCACGCGGGTCACAGCCCATTCACCCTTAGTGACAAGACCGGTCCGCAGGGCAGGGCCGAGGTCACGTGACCGGGACGGCGTGACCGCCGCTGGACAGGCAGAGGGCGAGCAGGACCGTGACGATCGTCAGCCACCGGCTCATCCGGTTGCGTGGCACCTGGGTCAGCGCGGCCCAGGCCACCGCGGTGTACCAGGCGAACACCCAGGGGGCGACGAGGATCCAGGCGAACGTCAGCGCGAACGGCGCCACGACCTCGGCGGGCTGGTCGGAGGAGATCCGCCGGTAGATCAACCAGGCCACGATGAACAGCGCGAACGGCCACAGGCAGCTGATGATCGTGACCATGACGGTGTGCGGGACGCCGGCCCACTGCCCGGTGAGCTCGAACACCCGCCAGGGCGAGGGCAGCGTGACCAGCTTGAGCCCGCCGAACACCGTTTTCAGCGCGTCCAGCCCGTAGTAGCTGTAGCTCAGGGCGAGGGTGGCCACGGCGACCACGGTCATCCGGGTGATCCGCAGCCATTCGCGGTTGCGCAGCAGCGGCCAGGCGAGACCCAGGCCGATCAGCACCGCGTAGATCTTGACCCCACAGGCCAGGCCGATCAGCACGCCGACGACCGCGTCACCCCAGAGGCTGGAGAAGCGCCGCGCGATCTGGATGGCGCCGATGGCCGCGGCCGCCACGAACGTGTCCAGATGACCGCCGCTGACCAGTTCCAGGATGAGGACCGGGTTGGCCGTCCAGAACAGCGTGGCCCGTACCGGGTCGTCCGAGGTCAGCAGGAGCAGCAGGCCCACGCCGATGAAGACGATCCCGTTGAGGATCATCAGGACCCAGATCGTGGTCGCGACGTTCGCGTGGCCGATCGACGCCGCGAAGGCCTGGATCATCGTGGCGAACGGCCCGTACACGGACGGCTGCGCCTTCCACATGGTCCCGACGACCTCGGTGTAGGGCGAGTGGCCGCCGAGGAACGCGAGCGGGTTGGTGGTGTACGGGTTGCCGCCCAGCGCCGTGATCCGGCCGTAGGCCGCGTAGGACGCGGTGTCTGAGGACCCCACCGGGGTGAGGCTGACCATGAGCGCGACGATGCCCGTGCTGACCAGCAGCAGGATCCGCGGGTTGGGCCGCCAGCCCTGGCTGTGCGCCCACATCATGCCGGCCAGGCCCAGGCAGGCCAGCGTGACGCTGCAGTACAGCATGAGGCTGGCCAGCACGTGCTGCTGGCTCAGCGACGGCAGGATGCGGGACAGGGGCAGCAGGACGGGCAGCGTCTCGGCGTTCGGGGCGGTGGCCCCCAGCAGCATGCCGAGCAGCAGGCCCGCGGCCGACAGGGAGACGGCGACCTTGGGATTGGCCAGCCTGCTCCAGGCCAGCTTGCGGATGAGCGTGCTCATCAGCCGCTCGACGGGCCCGTTGCGGACTTCCAGGGAGTCAGGCGCCGGCCCCCCGGCCGGCCGGGTCACCCCGGGCGTGCCCGCAGAGTGAGTGGACACCTGAGTCACTCTGCGCCACACCTCCATGGGCGATCGTGTGCGGCCGCGCTGCCGGATCCCGCGGCGGCGGGCCATCGCGCGGTCCTGGACGGCATCGCGAGCGCAGGCGTCATCGCGCTGCTGCCGCTGCCGGGCCCCCGCGTGCCCTCGGTACCGCCTGGCTGGCCCCGCATAGCTGAACCCTGTCTACATGCCTACCCTGAGCGTAAGGTGAGTGCCGAATGCACCACGCCACATTTACTGAATCCTTCCGGCGAATTCACGCACTTGCGGCAGCTGCGGAACTTCCCGTAACAGGACAGATTACTCGTACGGTAGTTCCCGGCTTGCGGCGACTTGCCCGTACTTGCTCCCGATGCCCAGCAATCGGCCCAGCGCCGCCTCGGCGCCCGCGGCGAGGGTGCTGACGAGATCGGCTGCGGGCGGCAGGTCGCTGATGAGGTCGATCGCCTCGCTGGCCCACACCGGGATGGGGGTCAGGTCACCCCGCCGCACGCCTTCCTGGTAGGCCCGCCTGGCCCCGGCGTCCGCGGCGAGTTCATCTTCCCGGCCGCGCCACTCGTCGAGGAATGGGTGGCTGAGGGTGCGGCCCGGGTATTTCGCGGGCCACCGGGAGCCGCGGGCTATATCAGCACCGTGCTGCGCTCGGTGTCCTCTCCCCGTCCCTCCAGGATGGCCTTACTCACCGAGGGATCGACCAGTGCCTCGGCGGAAGCCTGAAACCGGGTCCCGATGAGCGCCCCGTCGCCAGGCCCGGGCCGGCGGTGCCCGCCGGGTCGAGGGTGGTGATCGAGGCATAGACCAGGCCGAGGGCGTGCACGTCCCACCCGGCGCTCGAGGTCACCGGGTCCCAGGACGTGGGAAGCTCCCACTCCCAGTTCACGGTGCCGGTCGCCCCGGCGGCCACGGACGACGACGAGCCGGCCGTGGAACTGGCGGTGCTCCCGCAGGCCGCGGCGAGCAGCGTGAGAGCGATGGCCGCCGCACCCGCGAGGGCGCCGCGGCGAGCCGCGCGCCGGGGGCTGGCAGCGTCGTTCCCGGGAGCAGCGCGGCGGACCGCAACGGCGTCTCCGGGGGCAGCGAGGCGGACCGCGCGCCGGGGGAATGGCATCGAGTGCTCCTGTCGGGGTGACGGGCCCAGCCACGCCCTTGTGGCCCGGTGCATCCAGCGGCGTCACTGTAAATCAGATAAAACCGATAGGTCAAATAGGAATTTCTTGCGGCGCCTGCCTGACAGGGATATCTCGCATGGTCAGACCGCCGGCGGGGCGGACAGGCCTCGGCGCGGCCAGGCTGCGGCGCGGCACCCGGGTCCCCGGGCTACCTGCGCGGTGCCCGCGCCGCCGTCCCGCACCTGATCGACCAGGACTGGGCAGTACCGGCCGGATGACCACGGCGGGGGCGGCGGTGCGGCGGAAGTGGCGGAAGTGGCGGAGATGGCGGGGGCCGGCGTGTTCCCCGCGTCGCCACGCAGCGTGGCCATCAACGGGGACGGTCATCGCCGCCGGAGGCGGCGCGCCAGGCGCCATTTACTACTAAGCCGGCCCGCAAGAACACCGTCCCGGAGGCCGCCGGCCGGCACCGCGCCCTCGTGCCCTCCGGCCCGCGGGGATCCCGGGCTTTACCCAGCCCTTCCGGGCCTTTGACTCAGCCCTGGGCGAGATGCTGGAAAAAGGACAGGATGCCGGTAATCCACGAATGCACGTCATTACCGGCCCCGGCCGGCGTGGACACAATCCATACGACGACCAGGACTCCCACGATCCAGCCTATTAGCTTCGCCAGCACGCGTTTCCCTCCGCTCAACGCTGCAGGTGCCTGGACGCGCCGCCTTTCAGTGAGGCGCGCAGCAGTAGCGACCGCGAGCGCCCGCAACCGAGCAGGTCAGCGCCCCGTGCCAGAGTCCAAGTTGATCACGCACAGTAAAGGGGCGCAAGGATAATCCAGTAAAGAGCGCCGGGAGTTTTATCGCATTAGGTGCACACCTGCCAATACCCGGCTGGCTTATGCCGCGCCTGCCGTCAATATCCGCGTCCACTCCCGGCACTAACGCCCCGATGGGCGCTTTTACGTAAAGCGTTATACGGGCGGCAATCACCGCCCTATTCCCGGCACGCGGAGGAGCCTGATCATCCAGGCCACCCGGGCCCGTCTTCATGTTTCGGCCCCTCAGCTGAGGTATGGTTTCATGAAGTAGGGGTGACGCGCTGTGGGCAGGGAGGTTGCGATGACGACGGCACGGGTCCTCACGGCGGACCAGGCGGCCGGGCGGCTGGCCGGGCTCGGGCTGAGCATCGGCCTCGTCGAGCGGGTGGTGCGCCGGGCCGAGGCCGAGGCGGCCTTCTGCACCCCGTTCGATCCGCCGATCATGGAAGGCCTGACCCGGTGGGCCCGGACCAACCGGTTCCTGCGCGAGGAACTCGTCCCGCTCGGCTGGGGGTTCGACAACCCCCGGAACCTGCCGCGCACGATCCATCCCGGCGGCCAGTTCGCCATCGTGGCCACCACCGGGGACGACGTCACCGGCCTGGCCGGCCTGCTGCCCGGGCCCAAGTACGCCAAGGGATACGCCACCACCCTCGCGGTGGAGGTGAACGAGCAGCTGACCCTGGACTTCGGCGACGTCGGCGACTTCGGCGACGTCGGCGACGTCGGCCACCCCGGCGACCTGCCACCGCGTGATCACCTGCTGACCTGGCTGCTGCTGTTCCATGCCGGCGACGACGGGTTCCACGTCGAGCTCTCGCTCCCGGACCGCATCGACGACGGCCGCATCACGCGCTGGGCGGAGCGCATCATCCTGCCCGTCTTCCCCCGGGCCGGGATCCGCATCGACGAGGGGCTGGCCTGGCCCGACTCCGCCGGGGACCGGGGCATCGTCGTCGAGGTAAGCCGGCTCTGATGCCGCGCGAACAGACAGCGGTCCTGACCCCGTCCCGGCTGGCGATCGCCCGCAAGCGGCGGGGCCTCACCCTGACCCAGTTGGCCGGGCTGACCGGGCTAAGCACCCGCAGCATCTCGCTGTACGAGAACGGCCACCAGGAACCCTCCCCCGACACGCTGCGCCAGCTGGCCCTGGAGCTCGACGTGTCCCGCGGGTTCCTCGGCGCACCCGACGTGGACGAGATTCCCGAGGAGGCGGTGAGCTTCCGGGCCCTGAGCAAGATGACCGCCCGGCAGCGGGACCGGGCGCTGAGCGCGGGCCGGGTCGCACTGCTGATCAACGACTGGATCGACACCAGGTTCCGGCTGCCGGACGCTGATATCCCGAGCCTCACCGGCCATGATCCCGAAGCCGCCGCGGAAGTGGTCCGGGCCCGCTGGGGGCTGGGCGAGCGCCCGGTCAGCAACGTGCTGCACCTCCTCGAGTCCCGCGGGGCGCGGATCTACTCGCTGACCCCCGAGAACACCGAGCTGGACGCCTACTCGCTGCACTGGCAGGGGCGGCCGTTCATCTTCCTGGCCACCGGCAAGTCCGGCGAGCGGGGCCGTTTCGACGTCGCGCACGAGTTGGGCCATCTCGTGCTGCACGGGGAGCATCAGGTGCCCAGCCGGCCCGCCGCCGAGATCGAGGCCAACCGGTTCGCCGCCGCATTCCTCATGCCCCGGGCCAGCGTCCTGGCCGCGGGGCTGCACGACGCCACCCCGGCCCGGATCGTGGAGGCCAAGCGGACCTGGAAGGTGTCGGCCATGGCGCTGGCCCACCGGCTGCACGAGCTGAACGTGCTGACCGAGTGGGGTTACCGGACCGCGTGCGTCCAGCTGTCCCGGCTCGGTTACCGCTACAGCGAGCCGGAGGGCATCGAGCGCGAATCCTCGCAGCTGCTGGCCAAGGTCTTCCGGGCCATCCGGGACGGCGGGGAAACCCCGGCCACGATCGCCGCCTCGATCGGGATCGGCACCAGCGAGCTCCAGTCGCACGTGTTCGGCCTCACCCTGACGTCGGTGCCCGGCGACGGGCAGAGCGGGATCACCCCGCCCCGGCACGGCCTGCGCCTGGTCCCGCCCCCGGGCTGAAACCCGGCCGCCGGCGACCTGGACCTGGCCCTCAGCGAGGGCTGACCGGCCCGGCCACCCCGGCCCTCACAGGACCGTGGGGGGCCAGAGATTGTGCTGGCCGGCGATGGGGTCCCCGGGCCACTCGTGCATCGAGTCCAGGTTGTCGTGCGCCGGGTACCTGGCCGCGGCCGGCCCGTCAGCGAACCCGCGCAGCAGGTTGGTGGTCACCTGCCTGGTGAACTGGCCCGCGTGCTTGGTCAGGCCGAACAGGCGCAGCCCGTTGCTGGCCGCCACCCAGCGCATGGTGCCGGCGTTGAATACCCCGGCGCCGCCGCGGTGGGTGTAATACGCCGAGTCGGAATAGCTGTTCACGCCGCGGCAGGTCAGCGGCGAATGGGAGAGCACCTCCATGGGCCGCGGGACGGGGTAGACCGGGTTCACCCGGTCGTACTCGATGCCGACCAGGCCGGTGAACCTGGTGCCCTTGCGGACCCCGGTGCCCGCGTAGATCCAGCTGGACGGGGACGCGACGACGTAGTCGGCGGTCACCGGGTTCGACTCGTACAGCGTCCCGGTCAGCGACGATTCCGGGTCCGGGTGGGGCGGTTCCCGCCAGTCGCTGGTCACCAGGGCGTTGTCCTTGCCGTACATCGGGTCCTGCAGGTAGCTGGTTTTGTAGCAGATGACCAGCCGCCCCTTCCCGAGCCGGGTGCTGGCCATCCGGGTCCGCCGGAACAGCGTGTTCGCGCCCATGAACGCGATGTTCATGCCCGCGTCCCGGGCCGCCGTGACGCTGGCCCGCTCCTGCGGCGTCCAGTACTCGTCGTGGCCCGGGGTGAACAGCGCGTGCGCCCCGTCCAGCAAGTGCGGATCGCCGTCGATGTCCATGCTGGTGACGTAGGCCAGCGGCACGCCGGACCGCTCGGCCAGCTCGATCGTCTTCCGCTCGTGGTACAGGAACATGTACGCGCCGTTGGCGTCGTAGGGCCGGTCCAGGCTGACCGCCAGCGACCGGTTGCTGTAGTCGCCCACCCCGCCCGGCCCGTTGTACAGGTCGTAGCCACCCCAGGTGTTGTACGCCTGCCAGGTCTCCACCCCGTTTTTGATAACGGTCTTACCGGCCGTACTCGCGGACCGGACAGTGACCGGCACGAACCGCTGGGCCCCGTTCTCGGCGTCGAGCCGGAGCAGGTAGGAACCCTCGGGCCAGTCGTGAGTGGGCACCGTCAGGGACGGCTCCCACCTGGCTTCCACGGTGTTGGCCGGCCTGATCAGCTCCGGCTGGCGCTGGCGGTGTCCCCTGACCGTGGCTGACTTCCACAGCAGCCGCGCCTCGTCGCCCCGGTACCAGCCCATCCGGAACGCGCTGACCCGGAAGGAGCGGGCCGTGGTGGAGACGTACAGGGTGACCGGCTCGCCGGGCAGCACGCTGGCCTGCCCGGCGTAGCCCACGATGGCGTCCGGGGCGCCGAGGTGCCTGAGGTTCCAGTGCGGGTCGCCCGGGAGATCGTTCTCGCTGACCGGGCCGCGCGCCTTCGCGGGCCCGGCCTGCTCCTTGGCCTGGGCCGTGTTCCGCCCGGTGGCCTTGGCCGCCGCGCTGCACGCCGCCGCGCCCACGGCCGTGGCCGCGGCGGCGATACCCAGAAACGCCCGCCGCGAATAGTGCGCGTAGTGAGAGGGCAGTTCCATGGGATCCATGATGAACCCGCGGCCGCCGCGGCGGCGGCAGCGGGGCCGAAGTGCATGAGCCACATGACCTTTCTTGACCATTCCCATACCGGGGCCCGGAGCGCAGCTCCCCCGGCCGGCCCGCAGCGCCGCTCCCATACCGGGCTGAATGCACCGGGGCGGCTCGCCCGCCGTACCGGAGACCGCGCCGGTGCCGTGAATCGGTACTGACCACACGCCGGGGGGTGCCACAATCCGGACATGCTCCCTGGCACCACCGACTCGGCTGAAGACCCCCTCGAACAGGACGCCCCCGACCACCCGGTCGACGACCCGGCCATCGCGGCGTGGTTCCTGGGCGACGGTGACCGGGCCAACCTGGCCACCGACCTGCGCACGTTCACGATCGGGAACCTGGTCGAGCCGCTGGTCGACGGGCGCAGCTACTTCTCCCGGCTGCACGCCGAGCTGAACGCGACCGAGCCGGGTGACCAGGTCTACTTCCTGGACTTCCGCGGCGACCTGGACGAGCTGCTCAACGGGCCGGACTCGGCCATCGGTGACGTGCTCGGCCGGGCGGCGCGCCGCGGGGTCAGGGTCTTCGGCCTGCTCTGGCGTTCCCAGCCCAAGGCGCTGCGGCAGTCCGAGGAATCCAACGCGGAGTTCGTCCGCGAGATCGACGAGGACGGCGGCCAGGTCCTGCTGGACGCGCGGACCCGCCGGGCGGGCAGCCATCACCAGAAGCTGGTGGTGATCCGCCACCCGGGCGCCCCCGGCCGCGACGTCGCGTTCGTGGGCGGGATCGACCTGGGGCACAGCCGCAACGACGACTCGCGGCACGAGGGCGACCCGCAGGTGATGGAGTTCCCGGACACCTACGGCCCGCGTCCGCCGTGGCACGACATCCAGGCGGAGGTGCGCGGGGCGGCCGTGCACGACCTGGAGCACACCTTCCGGGAGCGCTGGTACGGGAGCAGTGTCCTGGACCTGCCCAGCCCGGTCCGCCAGCTGTATGACCACGCGTACCACATGGGCGCGACGACCAGCCGCCCGCTGCCCGAGCCCGTCCCGGACGAGAGCATGCCGCGCGGCACGCACGCGGTGCAGGTGCTGCGCACCTACCCGGCCCGGGTACGCCGCTACCCGTTCGCGCCGCACGGGGAGCGGAGCATCGCCCACGCGTACCGGAAAGCGTTCGCGCGGGCCCGCTCCCTGGTCTACCTGGAGGATCAGTACTTCTGGTCGCGGCCGGTGGCCAACCTCATCGCCTCGGCCCTGCGGTCCAACCTGGGCCTGCACGTCATCGCGGTGGTGCCCCGCTACCCGGACAACGACGGCCCGGTGACCCGGATGCCGGGCCTGATCGCCCGGCACGACGTCGTGCGCGCCTGCACCGCCGCGGGGCGTGACCGCTTCGCCATTTATGACCTGGAGAACCACCAGGGCAACCCGGTCTACGTGCACGCCAAGATCCTGGTCGTGGACGACGTGTGGGCCATGGTCGGGTCGGACAACCTGAACCGGCGGTCCTGGAGCCACGACAGTGAGCTGTCCATCGGCGTGCTGGACGCGGAGCGGGACCCCCGGGAACCCGGTGACCCCGGCGGGCTGGGTAACGGGGCCCGGGTGTTCGCGCGGGACCTGCGGCTCCGGCTCTGCCGCGAGCACCTGGACCGGGATCCCGATGACGAATCCGGCCTGCTGGGCCCGGAAGATACCTTCGCGGCGTTCCGGCGGCAGGCGGAGGAGCTCGCCGCCTGGCATGACGGGGGCGGCACGGGACAGCGGCCGCCGGGGCGGGTGCTGCCCCACCGGACCTACCGCCCCACGGCCGCGCAGCGCTTGTGGGCCGCGCCGCTGTACCGGCTGGTGTATGACCCCGACGGGCGGCCGCTGCGTGATCGGCTGCGCGGCCGGCTCTGACCTGCGCATCGGCCCGGCGGCCTGCCCCGGGCGTGGACGGGATGAGATACCAGACAACCTCCGGCCGCCTTCGAGCGTCTGCTGAGGTACCAGCGCCGGCACCGGGGCGTCCCGGCGGCGGCCCGCGCGGGCCGGCGGCCTGGCCCGCTGGACGAGATGGATGGTGGGACATGAGATGGTGCCGATCCCCGCGGCGGGGCCGGGTCAGCCTGGCGGCCGCGGCGGCCGTGCTCTGCGCCGGGGTCACCGGGGCCGGGATGTTCGGCGCCGGGGTGTTCGGGGCCGCTGCGCCCGCGCTGGCGAAGTCCGCGGCCGGGCGGGGCGCTGACGCGGGCCCGATCGCGGTGAGCTGCCTCTCCCCCGCACACCCGAAGCTGGCGGCCCGGATCGCCCGGGGTATCCACGCCGCGCTGAGCGGGCGTTCCTCCTCGGTGGCCCTGCGGGTGTACGACAAGAGCGAGGACCTGAACTGCTGGCTGAACACCACCACGCATTTCGACTCGGCCAGCGTCATCAAGGTCACCATCCTCGGCACCCTGCTGCGGGAGGCCGAGACCCAGCACCGGCAGCTGACCTCGTCCGAGGTGCGCCTGGCCCGGCTGATGATCACCCAGTCGGACAACAACGCCGCCTCGGCCCTGTGGGCGCACGTGGGCCGCGGCCGCCTGCGCTACTTCCTCGGCCGGGCCGGGATGAAGCAGACCCAGCTCGGCCCGGGCGGCTACTGGGGCCTGACGCAGATCACCGCGCACGACGAACTGCTCCTGATGAACCTGCTCATGTACCCGAACACGGTGCTGGACGCCGCCTCGCGGGCCTACGCGCTCAACCTGATGGCCCAGGTCATCCCGTCCCAGCGCTGGGGGGTCCCGGCTGGTGCGCCCACCGACCTGACCGTGCACGTGAAGAACGGGTGGCTGCCGCTGGCCACGCACGGCTGGCGTATCCACAGCATCGGCTGCTTCACCGGCCATCACCGGGGCTACAGCATCGTCGTCCTCACCCAGGACAACCCCACCATGGCGTACGGGATCACCACCATCGAGAGCGTCGCGCAGGTCATCCACCGCCAGCTCAACCCGGCCGCGACCGCGCTCCGGCCGCCGTCCACCCCGGCGCCGTCGTGGGGCCAGCCCGACGAGCAGATCCCGCCTGCACTGGGCGGCCGGTGACCCCCGCGCGGGGGCCGGGGCAGGGACCCCGGCGCGGGGGCCGGGGCCGGGCACCGCCACGCCGGAAAAAAATATCCGGAACCGGGGGAACCGGCGGCCCGGCACGGCACGTCTAAGGAAGTGCCTCTTCCCACCTGGGGCGCATGGTGAATGGTCGCCCGCAGGGCCCGGCGAACAGCGCACAGTTGCCGGGCCGTGCGGGCGACGTCGTCGGCCAGGTCACGCAGGGAGTCCCGGGCCGGCCGCCGGCCGGACAACTCCGGGGTGCCGGGGCCGGACGCGATGACGGTGGGCCGGTCCAGCCGGCGCAGCCCGGTGCGGTGCCGCTCGGCCAGGTCCAGGTAGGTCTGGACCGCATCCTTGATCCATGACTGCTGGCGCAGGCCCGCGTCGGGCCGGATTGCCGCGGGGACCCCGATAACCAGGGCCCCCGCCGGGACGGTCATGTCCCCGAGGACCAGCGCCGCCGCCGCGACCACTGCGCCCGCAGCCACCCGGGCCCGGTTGAGGACCAGGGACCCGGAGCCGATCAGGCAGCCGTCTTCCACCACGCACCCCTCCAGGTGCGCTCGGTGCCCGACGACGCAGTCCGCGCCGATCACCGTGGGGTACTCCTCGGTCGTGTGCACGATCGTGCCGTCCTGGACCGACGTCCGCTCGCCCACCTTGATCAGGCCGTGATCCCCGCGCAGTACCGCTCCCGGCCATACCGAAGCCCCGGCGGCGAGTTCCACCGCCCCGATCACCACGGCGTCCGGATGAACGAAAGCCTGCGGGTCGATCACGGGCGCGGCGTAATCCAGCGCATAGATCGGCACAGCGTCACTCCCCCAGAGTGTGTCCGTGGCCCGCGACGGCGCGGCCACATGTCCCGGTCCCATCAAGACGGCATAGTGCCCGAAACCAGGATTACACGGACATAACGCATCGGCACCGGGCCTCACCACAGAAGTTGATCAGTTCACCCGCGGTAACCAGCCCGCTCTCAGCCCCGGTGTCACCGGCGAAGGGTCACGACACGCGCGGATCGCGCAGGCCGGAGGCGGCCCGGCCGGTGACGCCGGGGAGGAACGGCAGCACGCCCCTGAAGAGCGGCCCGGCCGACGGCCCGGCGCCGCGGCGGCGGGGCCAGCCGGGGATGCGTCCAACTGCGCCCGGGGCCGGCGCCGAAGCGGATATCCTCGCTGATCAGCGGGTCACGGATGAGCAGAAGGTGCACTGACCATGGTGTACCGGAGTATGCTGCGCTCGGAATGGGTGCTTTGACGGCGACCGCCAGGAGTGACACGAATCGTGCGCGTTGTCGCTTTCATGGCCGTCGGCGTAACCAAGAAGTTACCTCTATCTCGCTCTCCGGCCAGCCACGGAGGGTTGATCATGTCTATAATTCCTACATGGTAACAGGGGAATCTCGCTTGCCTACGCTGCTCCCGCGCCCGGAAGAGTCAGAGCTTGCCATCGCACCGCCGGTCGCCGAGCCCGGGTACTGGGCCGGCGCGTCCAGTGCGGTCGTGGGGGACGACGCCATCTATATCGCCTACCGGATGCGGCGCCCGGTCGGCCGCGGCCGCGGTTACGGCGTCAGCGTGGCCCGGTCCGAGGACGGCGTGCATTTCGAGCCGCTGCTGACCATCGGGCGCGAGCTGATCGGCACCGAGTCGCTCGAGCGGCCTTCCCTCGTGCGCACCGAGACGGGGACCTGGCGGCTGTACCTGAGCTGTGCCACCCCGGGCACCAAGCACTGGCGGGTGGAACTGGTCGAGGCCGCCCACCCGAGTGAGTTCGACGCGCTGACCAGCCAGGTGGTGCTGCCCGGGGACGTCAAGACCGGGGTCAAGGACCCGGTGATCACCTGCCGGGACGGGCTCTGGCAGCTGTGGGCGTCGTGCCATCCGCTGGCCGATCCCGACGAGGCCGACCAGATGGTCACCGATTACGCGACGAGCGTGGACGGCAAGGAGTGGACCTGGCAAGGGACCGCGCTGAACGGGCGGCCGGGCCACTGGGACTCGCGCGGCGCCCGCGTCACCGCGGTGATGCACACCGGGGCCAGCATCGTGGCCTACTACGACGGCCGGGCCAGCGCCGCCGAGAACTACGAGGAGCGCACCGGCATCGCCACCGGGACCGAGCCCGCCGCGCTTACCCCGATCGGGAACGCCCCCTCGGCCGAGTCGCCGTACGGCGGCCGGGGCCTGCGCTACCTGGACATCCTGCCGCTCGGCGACGGCAGCTACCGGCTGTACTACGAGATGACCCGGCCGGACGGCTCGCACGAGCTGCGGACCGAGCTGCGGTCCGGGGTGGACGCGTAGCCCGCCCACCCCGGTCAGGAGCTAGCCCCGTACGGGCGGCTAACCCGTAGAGGGCTGGCCGCCGTTCCGGGGCTGGCCGTTGCGCGCCTGGCGCTGCCCGACCGGGCGGTCGCCGACCAGCCCGCCGGACCTCTCGCGGGGCTGCAGCCAGTCGCTGAAGTCTGCTTCGGTGACCTTCTCCAGCAGGCGGATGTCGGACTCGAAGTACGGCAGCAGCGCCTGCCGCTGCTCCCAGGTCAGGGGCTGGCGGGGCCGGGCGTTGCGCTGCAGCATCCGCTCCAGCGGGCTGGTCAGCGCCGTCCCCGTGGTTCCCGGCAGGTGCCGGCTGGCCGCTGCGGCCGCCCGGATCACCGAGCCTACGGTCCGGTGCCCCAGCGAGCCGGCCGGGTGCGCGGTCACGTTCTCCCTGGGCACCTCGGTGACGACCCCCTGCTCGACGCCGAGGAACCCGCAGATCTGATCCAGCGTCTGCACCGGGGCGTCAACCAGGTCACGGTAGCGGAGCACGAGCACCTGCTCCTTCGGGAACACCGTGTACAGGTGCTCGAGCTGCTCGCCGTACCGGCCCAGCCGCGTGTAGTGCCAGAAGTGTGCCCAGCCCGCCGCCACCCGGCGGTCCTCATCCGCGCAGGCCTTGACGAAGTCCCCGATGGGGTCGAGGCCGGCCGACCACAGATGCGTCCAGTTGGAGTGGGCCCGTTCCACCGGGTCACGCAGCATCGCGATCATCTTGACGTCCGGGATCTGGTCCCGGATCCGGCGCTGCGCCGCGGGGTCAGACAGGTAGAACGGGGTGGACTCGGCCCGCAGCTGGCCGGCTGGGGCCGCTGCGAACAGGGCCTCGTAGTCCTCCCGGCGCCAGACGTGCTCACGCCAGGTCGGGATGTCACCGGGACCGCCGCCCCGGCTGGGGGGCGGCCCGTCGGTCAGGAAGAACTTGGGCTCCTTGACCGGGGACATGTAGAGCACAGGATGCGTGGCCAGGGCCGCGTGCAGCGCCGTGGTGCCGGCTTTCGGGGCACCGATGATCAGGAAGTCCGGCAGAGGCATGGGGCCTCCTTCACGTGAATGCGCTCCTGGGGACGTCCCGGGGTCCGGAGCGGGGGGGAATTATCCCGATCAATTTAGTAGAGTATGGGACGCACGTTTACCGGTCAACGCCAGGGCCCGAGGCTACCTGACCGGGACTGCTCCCCGGACTCCTGAGCAGGCGCCCCCCGGCCTCGTTGCGCGGGGAGCGCACGGCCACCAGTCTGCCCGCCGGGGCGCAGCTCACACCTGTGCCCGGGCATCCGATGATGCAGGCCGGAACAGCGAACCGGGCCGTCACTTTAGCGGCCGGCAGTGACATCCGGGAGCGACTGCGCTGAAGTTCGAAGTGCGGACCGGAGTTCGCACTGTGACGGACTCTTCGCCGCGGGAAATCCATGGTCAGAATCCGTGGTGAGACGACTCTGCCGCCCCCAATCCACGCTTTGTGCCCATGCGCTGAAAGACCCTGGGAAGCGGCTGGAACCCGCGCACCAGGCGAGGGAATTGCGCGGTTTGCCGACGTAGCGGACAAGCGCTTGAATGCCTGGGACGCGACCACCTACGAGGGAAAGGAAACCGCCCTGACGGTGGTCCGGGCGCTCAGCCAGGGAATTGCCCCGCGGCCGCGGGAGGGGCCGGCCTCAGCCGCGGGTCACGCCGGAGTACGGTCCTCAGCCGCGGGGAGGGCGGCCGTGTCCTCCCGGCGGAGCACGGGGGGCTCACCGCCACCGCGCAGGAGCGCGGCGACCTCCTCGGCCGATACGCCGTGGAAGTGCAGGTGGTAGCTGCCCATCGCGAGCTGAGCGGCGGCGGGCGGGTCATCACGCTGAGTAACCACTCCTGGGTGGTGGCGGGGAGGGACCGGGTTCAGATTCCGCGTCGTACTCCCCCGCCGGGTGGCCCCGGGGCAGGCGGTGCCTGGCCACCCGGGCCGTGGGGGTGCGCGGCAGCTCGGCGATGAGCTGCCAGTAGCGGGGCACCTTGAACGCGGCCAGCCGGGCGGCGGTGTGCGCGCGCAGGGCGGCAAAGTCGGGCTGGCGGCCGGGTGCCGGCACCACGAACGCCTTGATCTCGTCTTCGGACAGCTCCGACGGCACCCCGACCACGGCGCATTCCAGCACGTCGGGATGGTCCTCGAGAACCTCCTCGACCTCGGCCGGGGACAGGTTCTCGCCGCGGCGGCGGAGCACCTCCTTCTTCCGCGCCACGAACGTGTACGTGCCACCCGGGTCCGCGGTGACCAGGTCGCCGGTGCGCAGCCAGCCATCCCTGGTGAAGGCCCGGGCCGTCTCGTCCGGCATGCCGTAGTAGCCCCGGGTCAGGACGGGGTTGCGGAGCAGCAGCTCGCCGGTGCCGCCCGGGCCGGCCTCCCGGCCCGCGCCGTCGACCACCCGCGCGTGGTTGATCACGCCGAGCCCGGGATGCTGGCGGACCGCGCCCAGGGTGCCGAACGGGCGGCTCCCGTGCGGCCAGATCAGGCCGTAGGGACTCTCCGACATCGCGTAGCCGACCACGACGCGCAGGCCCAGCCGCCGCTCTATCTCCTCCTGCCGTTCCCGGGCCGGGGCCGGGCCGGTGTAGCAGAGCCGCAGCGGGGTGCCGGCGTCTCCCGGCTGCGGCGGCTGGCGCATCAGGATCTCCAGCATCGCCCCGATCGCGTTGAACTCGGTCGCACCGTGCCGCCGCGCGGCGTCCAGGAAGCCGCTCGCCGAGAACCGGGGCAGCAGGATCAGCCCGGCTCCGCAGGCCAGTGAGCCCATCACCGAGTAGGCCGGGGCGTTGATGTGGAACAGCGGCAGCGAGGTCATCAGCCGGTCCTGGGCGGTCAGCTCCATCCAGTACGGGAATCCCTCCCCGGCCAGCACGTAGGCCCGGTGGGTCTGCATGACCAGCTTGGACCGGCCCGTGGTCCCGGACGTGGGGATCAGCGCTGCGAGGTCCCCGGGGCTGGTTCCCGCCCCCAGCGCGGCGCCGGACGGCCCCGCGGGGCGCGGCGCGGGCCCAGTCACCGGCCAGCTCGCCCGCGTCCAGGACCCCGAGCGGAAGCTGGCCGGTCATTCCCGCCCGGGTGACCAGCGGGGCCAGGCCCGGGTCGGTGATCAGCGCGCGGGGCCGGGTCTGCCGGGCCAGGCCGGCCAGCTCGGCCGGGGCGCTGCGCGGGTTGACCGAGACCACCACCGCGCCCAGCGCGGTCAGGCCCAGCCAGCAGATCAGGTACTCCGGCGTGGTCCGCGCGGTGACCATGACCAGGTCCCCGCGCCCGACCCCGGCCTCGCGCAGCCCCTGGGCGGCCACCGTGACCTGGCCGAGCGCCCCGGCGAAGCTCAGCGACCCCTCGTCGCTGCGGACCCAGGTGCCGTCCGGGTCGCGGGCCGCGGCGTCGGCCAGGACCTGCGGGATAGTCCGGCTCGGCACTGACTCGGCGCGCGCCAGCCGGGCCGCCAGTGACTCGTCCGGCCGCGCCTCTCCCGGCCGCGCCTCCCCGGCCACGGTCAGGTCGGCCGGGGAGCCACGTGGTCAGGCCAGGAGTGCTGCGGGGTGAAGCCCGGCGCCGCGTGGTACCCGTGCGCCAGCAGTTCCCGTACGATCACCCGCCCCGCACGCCCGCGGGCGCCGGTGACGCAGATTCGCTTCGTCATGCCGCCAGGATTTCACGCCGCCCGCGCCCCCCGGCCAGCCTCGTGCGGCGCCCCCCGCCCGGGCCCGTCAGTGCGCCCGGGCAGGGGACAGCCGACGGAGCTTACGGCGTGGGCGTGGACTTGGCCGCGGCACTGCTGCCCGTGCTCGGGGTGGGCGACGGCACCGTCGAGGGTGAGGACGCCGGGCCGGAGGTACCCGGGGTGGGGGTCCCCGAGGCCGGGGTCGGCGAACCCGAGGCCGAGGACGTCGGGCTGGCCGGCGTGGACCCGCTCGGCGTGGCCGGCGGCGTGCTGGACGGGTGCGTGGTCTTCTGCTGCCGCGAGGTGTGGGCGCTAACGAGCTGCCCAGCGGCGGCCTGCCCACGGCGAGCTGGAACGCGATGATGGCCGCGATGACGACGACGAAGAACCCCGCGGCGATGCCACCGTAGGTCAGCCACTGCCGCCGGGTGAGGCTGCCGAAGAAGCTGGTGACCGCTTCCCAGAGGCCGCCGCGGCCCGCTTCCTCACCGGCCGGGTCCTCGCCGGTGACGTTTCCGTGCGCGTGGAGGCTCGCCGTATCGCCGGGACCACTCCCGCCGTTGGAGCTGCCGCTGGGCGTGCCGTTCCACTGGGTGGGGATCCCCGGGATCATCTGGGTTTCGTGGGGATCCCGCGGGGCGCCGTACCGCCGGTGGTCCCACACGGCCGGATCCCGGTCCGCCAGATCCTGGGTCGCCCCCTCCTGGGAGGCCGGGCTCCCGGACGCGGCGTGCCGCCCGCCCCGGGTGGCTCCCGCCCCAGTCTGGCTCATCGTGTCCCCGGTCCTGGTCCGGGCGGCCGACTGGACGAGCACCTGGCCCGCGGCTCGCAGTCGCTCCTGGGAACGCAGGAGATAGTGCTTATAGATCTCGGTGCCCATGGTGCTGGCGATGCTGCCCACGGCCGCGCCGATGAGGGTGCCGGCCACCCCCAGGTAGGAGGCAGCGACCGCGCCGGTCAGGGTGGCCAGGACGCTAGCGATGATCTGAGCGCTGCTCAGCTGGATTCCGCGCGGCCCGCTCATCACTGTCCTCCTTTGCCATGTGAGTCCCCCGCTCAGCCAGCGCGGAACTCACGGCAAGGGGGGATGCGGACGGTTCCTGACCCGCCGAGCTTATGCGGGACACCCGGTGCAGCACGCCTGCTTACCGCAGGTCAGTGCAGATCCAGGGTGTCCCGCGTCACAGGATGGCGGCCCGGCACGGCCCCGGCGCAACCCTCCTCCCGCCGCGCGGCCGGATGACCCGCACCGAGTGGCCGCATGTGACCTGCAGGCTTTACCGGGACGTGGCGGTGGGCCGCGGACCGGGCCGGCGAACGGGCATCCGTGGCGGCCGGGCCCACCATCGCGTGACATTTTTCTGCCCCTGTCTCGATAACTGAGATGCGCCGCGGCCCCGTACCCGCAGCGCCCTACGTCCCCTGCCCGGGCGCTACCGTCGGGGGGTGGCGGATCGCGCGGGCGAGGTGCTGGTGATCGGGGCGGGCGTGGCCGGGCTGACCACCGCGGTCTGCCTGGCGGAAGCCGGGCTGGCCGTCACCGTCCGGGCCGGGCAGCTTCCCGGGCAGACGACGTCGGCCGTGGCCGGGGCCATCTGGGGACCGCACCTGGTCGAGGACAGCGACCGGGTGACCCGCTGGTGCGCCGAGACCCTCGAGGTCCTCACGGCGCTGGCCGCCGACCCCGGCACCGGCATCCGGCTGGCCAGCGGGATGGAGGCCGGGCGGGCCGGGCATCCCCGCCCGGGCTGGCTCGCACCGCTGGCCGACCTCGGCCCGTCCGACCCGGCGAGCCTGCCACCCGGCTTCACCGCGGGCTGGCGGTACACCGCGCCGGTCGTGTCCATGCCGGTCTACCTGGACTACCTGGCCGGGCGGCTGCGCCGGGCCGGCGGCCAGCTCACGGCCGCGCCGCTGGACTCGCTGGCCCAGGTGGTCCGGCAGGCCACCGCGCCGGTGATCGTCAACTGCACCGGGGCCGGGGCCCGTGATTTCGTGCCAGACCCGTCGGTCAGCCCGGTCCGCGGCCAGGTCGTGATCGCCGAGAACCCGGGCGTCACCGAGTTCTTCGTCGCGGACGGGGACGAGACCCACGAACTCATCTACGTGTTCCCGCACCAGGGCCGGGTGGTGCTGGGCGGCACCGAGACCCCGGGCGACTGGTCACTGGAGCCGCGGCCCGCGATCGCGCAGCGGATCCTGGCCGACTGCGCGGCCGTGGACCCGCGGCTGGGCACCGCCCGGATCCTGGGGCACCGGGTCGGCCTGCGCCCGGCCCGGCCGCTGGTCCGCCTGGAGGCGGAGCACGCCGGCAGCGTCGGGGCCGGCCCGGGCCGCGGCACCGTGCGATTGGTGGTGCACAACTACGGTCACGGAGGCGCCGGCGTCACCCTGTCCTGGGGGTGCGCCCGCGAGGCCGCGCGGCTCGTCACGGCGCTGCGCTAACCGGCGGCTCGCGAGCTCGCGAGCTCGTGAGCTCGCGGCTGGTCAGCGTGCGGCGGGCAGGCTGTCGAGGATGGCCTGCTGCACCGGGGGCGGCGTCTCCCCCGGCCCGGCCCGCAGCGCGTACTGCCCGTGCAGGGCCACGCCCGGCTGGGCGATGATCCGCGGGAACCGGCCCCGGTGCGGCCAGGACGCGGCGTGGACCAGGAACGGGTGGCACAGGAACACGTCACCGGCCCGGCCGGTGGCCAGGGCGGTGGGGCGGTGGGCGCTGGCCCGCGCGGCCTGCTGCGCGGCAGGCAGCCACGCCATGCCCTCCTCGCCTGCCGGGGCCAGGATCGGCGGGACGTCCCGGTGCGAGCCCGGCCGCAGCCGGGTCGGCGCGCCGTCCGGCTCCACGTCGGTCAGCAAGTAGAGGGCGAGCAGGCCGCGGTCCCGGGAGCCCGCGCTGACCCGCGGCTCCCCGCCCGCCTCGAAGCTGGACTCGATGTGCCAGCCGGCGTCGCCCGGGTCGGCCTCACTGGGGAACCGCACCGGGATGGTGCCGCCCACGCCCTCCCGCCGCCACCAGCGGCCGGCCCCGATCAGCTGGTCACAGGCCTGCTGGAGCACCGGCGTGGTCCCGGCCGCGGCGAACGGGGCGCCCTCCGGGCAGTCGATCCGGACCACCGGGGCCGTCCAGGTCGCGGGGTCGTCACGCTGGACACCCTGCCGGCCCAGCCCGGCCCAGATCATGTCCTGGCAGGCCGCGATGACCGGCGCCGGGACCGCGCCGCGCAGGGCGACGTACCCGTCGGCCAGGAACGCCCCGATCTCCGCCTCGCTGAGCACGGCCCCAGGCTGCCACGGCCGCCGCTCCACCCGCCACCAGATAACGGCTTGACCGTGACTTGCCTCATGGGTACATTACTCAAGTAATGAACCACTGAACCGGTCCTGGAAACCAGGAGGTGCGGTGCCAGCCCTGGACGATGGGACGCCGCTGTTCGTGCAGATCGCCGAGCAGCTGGCCGACGACATCGTCGACGGCGCGCTCGCCGAGGGCGCACGGGTGCCGTCCACGAACGAGATGGCCACCTTCTACCGCATCAACCCGGCCACCGCGGCGAAGGGGATCAACTTGCTGGTGGACGACGGGGTGCTGGAGAAGCGCCGCGGCATCGGGATGTTCGTCGCCGCCGGTGCGCAGGAACAGCTGCGGGCCGGCCGCCGTAAGCGGTTCGCGGAGCAGTACCTGGACCCGATGCTGGCCGAGGCCAGCCGGCTGGGCATCGACACCGACGCGCTCGTGTCCCTGATCCGGGGACCCGGCTGGCATAACGGAGGCAGCAGGCCATGATCCCGACGATCTCCGCGACGGCGCTCAGCCGCCGCTACCGCAATCAGACCGCGCTGGACGACGTGTCCCTCACGGTCGAGCCGGGCACCGTGACCGGCCTGCTGGGCCGCAACGGCGCAGGCAAGACCACGCTGATGCGCCTCATCACCGGGCTGGAGTTCCCCAGCAGCGGTGAGATCCGGGTGTTCGGCCAGGTGCCGGCCGAGAACGACGAGGTGCTGCGGCGCATGGTGTTCGTGCGCGAGGAGCAGTCGTACCCGGACCTCCAGGTGCGGCATGCGATCCGGGTGGCCTCGTGGTTCTACCCGAACTGGAGCGAGGACCTGGCCCGGCAGTTGCTGCAGGACTTCGACCTCCCGCCGCGGCGCCGGATCAAGCGGCTGTCGCGCGGGATGCGGTCCGCGGTCGGGATCGTCATCGGGCTGGCGGCCCGCGCCGAGCTGACCCTGTTCGACGAGCCGTACGCCGGCCTGGACGCGGTCGCACGCCAGCTGTTCTACGACCGGCTGCTGGCCGAGTTCGCCGAGCACCCGCGGACCGTCGTGCTGTCCACCCATCTCATCGACGAGGTGGCGGACCTGCTCGAGTACGTGGTCATGCTGGACCACGGCCGGGTGGTGCTGGACGCTCCGGCCGACGACGTCCGCGGCACGGGCATGACCGTGAGCGGGCCGGCCACGGCGGTGGAGGAATTCGTGGCCGGCCGCACGGTCTGGCACCGGCAGCGGCTCGGCTCGCGGGCCTCGGTCACGATCGCCGACTCGCTGGACGTCGCCGAGCAGGCCAAGGCCCGGGCGCTGAGCCTGAGCCTGGAACCCCTGTCCCTGCAGCAACTGCTGGTCCACGCGGCCGGCGACTCCGCTGACGAGAAGGTGAGCGCATGAACACGCTGGTGAAGGTGGCCCGTTACCACCTGGTTGACCGGCTGATCTTCGTGGCCATGCCGTGGGGGATCATGGCGTTCAGCTTCCTGGTCAACGTGGTCGTGGCCGGGACGGTGCCCACCGGACCGCACGGCCTCTACACCGGGGGGCTGGCGACGATCTACGTCTTCCTGCTCCTCTGCGGCGCGCTCATCATGACCAGGTCGCTGCCGTTCGGGCTGATGCTGGGGATCAGCCGCCGCAGCTACTACCTCGGCACCGCCCTGCTCGTGCTGACCCTGGGCGTGGTCTACGGCCTGGCGCTGACCCTGCTGCAGGCCGTGGAGCGCGCTACCGGCGGGTGGGGTCTCTCACTGCACTTCTTCCGGATCCCGTGGATCCTGGACGGCCCGTGGTACGAGACCTGGCTGACGTCGTTCGTGCTGCTGGTGGCGTTCTTCCTGTACGGAATGTGGTACGGGCTGGTGTTCCGCCGCTGGAACGTGGCCGGGCTGGTCGCCTTCGTCGCCGCCCAGATACTTGTGGCGCTCGGCTCGTGGTCGCCGTGTCGCTGACCCACGACTGGCCGGGGTTCGCGCACTTCTTCACCACGGCGACCGCGCTGGCCCTGACCGGCGTGCTGGCCGTGGTCGCCGCGGCCATGGGTCTCGGCGGGCTCAGCACCATCCGCCGGGTCACCGTCTGACCGCCGGCGGCTGCCACCCCGGGTGCCGGGACCCCGGCGCCCGGAGACCCGGTGGGGCAGAAACCCTGGCGGCTAGAAACCAGGGAACACCGCGCGGAGCCGGTCCAGCTCGATCCCCTCGGCCGTGTACTGCGGGGTGTGCTCCGGGTCCAGGCGCCCGTAGAACAGCCGGAGCAGCGCCTCGGCGGGCAGCCGGATCTCCCCGTCGGCCTCTGAGCCGTCCGCCCAGTCCGACAGCGTCACCGACTCCCCCACGTCGAGCAGGTAGTCACCGTCGGGCGCGGTAGTGCGCAGCCGGACCCGGAACGAGTCACCGGCCGGCTTGGCGACGAACTGGAACAGCTGGGTGATCTGCTGCATGACCGGGAGGATCGCGTCGTCGGCCACGGTCGCGCCGGGGTCGACGCTCACCGCCACATCCCAGACGTGGATGGCGTGCTCGCTGAGGCGCAGCCGGACCAGCCCGGCCGCGTCCAGCTGGCGGCCGAAGAAGTCGAGCCCGATCGAGTCCAGCTCCGCGTCGGTGAGCTGCTCCAGCCGGCCGACGTGCTCGCCGTCCCAGGTCAGGGAGTCGGCGGCCTGCATCTCCGGGGTGCGGTTGTTCCACGCGTCCCAGATCGCCGGGAACGCGCTCTGGTCCAGCTGGCCGCGCCCGCCCAGCGCGGCGGCCAGGCTGAGGGTGGCGATCTCCGCGCCGCTGCCGAGGTGGGAGAGGACCTGGGCGATGGTCCACTCCGTGTCGTAGGACTGGGCGCGCAGGTGTTCCGGGGTCAGCGGCCGCACCAGCCCGGCCAGCCGCTCGTGCGAGTTGCGCAGCACGCCGATCAGTGCGCGAGGGTCGGAGGACATGGCGAGCTCCCGTGGGGATGCCGGACCGGACGGCACAGCTTACCGGGACGCCTGGGGGCCAGGCCGGGGCCGAGCCGCGCGGGAGCGGCGAGGCGGGACGATCCGGGCCGGGGGCGGCGGGGCGGGACAAGCCGGGCCGGGGGCGGCGGGGCGGGAACAACAGCCTAGGCTGAGCCGGAATGAAGATTGGTTTCGGTGCCCCGGTGTCGGGGGTGTGGGCGACCCCGGACAACCTCGCGTCGTTCGCGGCCAGCGCGGAAGCCGCGGGCTACGCCTCGCTCTGGACGTTCCAGCGGCTCATGGTGCCCGAGGGCTCGGCCATGGATCCCGTGTACCACAGCGTGCTGGACCCGATGGTGTCGCTCGGCTACCTGGCCGCGGTGACCCGGCGGATCCGGCTCGGCGTCGCGGTGGTGAACATGCCGTACCTCGCGCCGGGTTACCTGGCCAAGATGGCCGCCACCGCGGACGTGCTGTCCGGCGGCCGGCTCGACCTCGGGCTGGGCATCGGCTGGCTGCCGGAGGAATTCACCGTGGCGGGCGGCACCATGGCCCGCCGGGGGGTGCGCACCGGCGAATACATCGAGGTCATGCGCCGGATCTGGGCCGAGGGGACGAGCCGAGTTCCACGGCCGGGACTACGAGCTGCCCGCGGGCTGGTTCGCGCCCGACCCGGTGCAGCGGCCGGGGCCGCCGATCCTGCTCGGCGGGATCGCCCCGGCCGGCCCTGCAGCGGGCCGGGCGGCTGGCCGACGGCTGGGTCACCTCCAGCCGGACCGACCTGTCCCGGATCAGCGAGGGGATCGGCGTGGTCCGGTCCGCGGCGGAGGAGGCCGGCCGCGACCCGGACTCGATCCGGATCGTCTGCCGGGGCGTGGTCCGCGCGGGCGAGCCGCTGACCGTGCCCGAAGGCGGCGGGCGGGTGCTGCTGTCCGGCAGCTACGCCGGCATCCGCGCGCGACGTGGAGTGGCTCGGCGAGCGCGGGGTGACCGAGATCTTCTACGACCTGAACTGGGATCCGCTGATCGGCGCGCCCGACGCGGACCCGGTGGGCGCGGTCGCCCGGGCCGAGGAGATCCTCACCGAGCTGGCCCCCGGCGGCCAGCCGGAGGGATGATCCCGTCGGCCTGGCGGGGCCGCGGCCGCTGCGCTAGCGGGCGGCCGGGGCCAGCCCGGCCGCCGCGGCGATGGCCGCGGCCTCACCCCGGCTGGCCGCACCCAGCTTGGCCAGGATGTTGGACACGTGCACGCTGGCCGTCTTGGGCGCGATGAACAGCGCGGCGGCGATCTCCCGGTTACTCCGCCCGGCCACCAGCAGGCGCAGCACCTCGGTTTCGCGGCTGGTCAGCCCGGCCAGGACGTCCGCGGGGCCGCCACCCGGCCCGTTCCCCGGCGTGCTGCGCCCGGCGGCCCGGACGGCCCGGCGGCCCCGCCCGGCCGGGAGAGCCGGGCCCGGCGGCCGAGATCACGCAGCGCCGACACCAGCGGCGCCGCGCCCAGCTGCTCGGCCACGCCCAGCGCGAGCGACCACTCGCGCTCCGCCTCGGCCCGCTGTCCCGCCTCGGCCAGCGCCTCCGCGAGCCGCCAGCGGGACCGGGCCGTCTCGTAGCTGTACGCCGGGCTGAACTCCTCCACCACGGCCTGCCAGGCCTGCGGGTCGTTGCGGCCCTGAGCGCGGGCCCACTCCGCCTCGGCCCGGGCCAGCCAGCCGCGGCCATCCACGCCCAGCACGAACTTCGGCCGGCGCGGGAAGGCGGCGCCCTCCCGCGCGGCGTCGATGAGCACCTCCGCCGCCGCCACTTCCGCCGCGGCGGTGTCCTCGTCCCCGGCCGCCCGGGCCCGCCGGGCCAGCTCGCCGCGGGCGGCCAGGCCCACCGCGGCGACCCGGATCGCGGGCGGCCCGTAGCCGCCCTCGGAGTCCAGCTCGGCCAGGGTGGCCGCCACCTCGGCCAGCGCGCCCGCGATGTCCCCGCGCCACAGGGCGTGCTCGGCCAGCAGGCCGCGGGCGATGTAGGCGCCGAAGGTATCGCCCGGCCAGAACGGCTCCAGCCAGGCCCGGCGCTCCGCGACCTTCGGGCTGCCCCGGGCCACGTCCAGGAACAGGGCCATGGCCGACAGCCGGGCCTCGGCCATGGTCGTGACCCGGACGCCGAACCCGTCCGCGAGCTCCTGCGCGTGGTCCCAGCAGCCGTCCGCGTAGTGCGCCAGGTAGTGCAGGTACTGCAGGTCGAGCCCGTACGGGGCCAGGCCCAGCCCGGCCGCCTCCGCGTGGCCCTGGCCCTGGTGCGCGGTCTCGGCCGACGCGGCCAGGTCCCCGCTCTCCAGCTGGGCCCGGGCCACCTGGAAGGCCGCCCGCAGCTCCACGCCGAGCATCGAGAGGGGCTGGGCCTCTTTCCAGGCCTGGCTGAACAGGTCCAGGGCCGCCGCGGGCTCGCCCTGACGCTCGGCCAGCAGCCCCAGGGTGACCAGGGCATCGGCCTCGACCCAGGGAGCGTCCGCCGCCCGGGCGGCCACCCGGGCCTGCTGCGCCCGGTCTCGCGGCCGCCGCCTCGTCGCCCGCGTGCATCAGCGTCTGCGCGTGGGTGGCCAGGGCCCGGGCGCGTTGCGGGCGCGGCGGGTCCCCCGGCAGCAGCTGCACCGCCGCCCGCGCGGCCGTCTCCGCGTCGGCCGTCGCATCGAGCTCGAGCAGGTAGTAGGCGAGGCGCTCGTGCACCCGGCTGGCCAGCACCGGGTCGGAGTCCTCGCGCAGGAAGCCGCGGATGCGGCGCAGCTGCTGCACGGCCCGGCCGATCTCCCCGCTGGACGCGGCGCAGTTCGCGGCGCGGAAGGCCAGGTGGTCCCGGTCCTGCCCGGCGAGCTGCTCCGGCTCGCCCACCCGCTCCCACAGCGCGAGCGCGGCGTCGTAGTGCCGGTGCGCCTCGGCCGGGGCGGCCAGCCGCTCGGACTCCTGCCCGGCCCGGACCGACGCGGCGAAGGCGCCCGCGATGTCGTGGCTGGCCAGGCAGTGATGGGCCAGCTCCGCCGCGGACCCCGGCACGGCGGCGAGCCGGCCCGGGTCGGCCAGCAGCTCGGCGAACCGGGCGTGCAGCCGGGTCCGCTCCCCCGGCAGCAGGTCGGTGTAGAGCGCCTCGCGGATCAGGGCGTGCCGGAACACGTACCCGTCCGCGCCGCCCGGCACGAGCAGCTGCTGGGCCACGCAATCCCGGATCGCGTCCTCGTACTCGGGCACGTCCAGCCCGGACGCGGCCCGGACGATGTCGTCATCGACCCGGCGGCCGCCGACCGCCGCGGCCCGCAGCACCTGCTGGGCGGCGGCGGGCAGCTGCTCGACCCGGGCCAGCAGCAGCGCGGCCAGCCCGCTGGGCAGCACGTCGCCGCCTGGTACGCCCCGCGCCGCGCCGCCCGCGCCCGGGGCGCCCCCGGACGCACCGTCGCTCAGCCCGCCGCCCGCCCCGCCGGAACGGCCCGGCGCCACGGCGGCCAGCAGTTCCTCCGCGTAGTAGGGATTGCCCTCGGCCCGGGCCACCATCCGGTGCAGGGCGGCCGGGTCCAGCGGGCCGCCCGCCAGCGCGGTCAGGTGATCGGCCATGTCCGCGTAACCCAGCGGGCCCAGCTCGATCGAGGCCACGCTGGGCAGCCGCAGCAGCTCCGCGACCACCGGCCGCAGCGGGTGCCGGCGGTGCAGGTCGTCGGTGCGGTAGGTGGCCACCACGGCCACCCGCTCCCGGTGCAGCACCCGGCTCAGGAACGTGATCAGGTCGCGGGTGGACCGGTCGGCCCAGTGCAGGTCCTCGAGGATCAGCAGCACCGGATGCCCGTCGGCCAGCTCGGTGAGCAGCCCGAGCACCGCGCCGAACAGCTGCTGCTGGGCGAGTCCGGAGACTTCCCGGCCCGGCTGGGCCACCACGTCCCGGTCCGGCAGCAGGCGGCCCAGAACCGGCCGGGCGGCCAGTGCGGCCGCGAGCGGTTCCGTTGCGGCGCCTGGAGTAGTCGTGCCTTCCCGCAGCGCGTCGGCCAGCGGCAGGTAAGGAATGCTGTCGCCCAGTTCCGCGCAGCGCCCGGACAGGACCAGGAACCCGCGGTCCGCGGCCCGGGTGGCGAGCTCGGCGACCAGCCGGGTCTTCCCCACACCCGCGTCGCCGCTGATCAGCGCGTGGGACGGGCGGCCGTCGCTGGCGTCGTCGAGCAGGCCGAGCAGGCGCGTCAGTTCACCGTCCCTGCCGACCAGCCGTCCGCTCGACGCCCGCAGCACCCCCCAAGTATCCCAGCATCCGCCGGCTACATCGCGGACTGAGACCCACTTGCTGCCGTTTTATGGGTTTCCGTGCCGCGGCGGGCACGTCACCGGGCCGCCGGAAGGCCGAGTGGCCGGGCCCCCGGCCGCCCGCGCGGCCCCGGGCCGCGGCGGCGGCCGGTGACTGTTTGCGCAGGTCTAGGACCAATCGGTGACGACGGTTATACTCGCGCTTGGTGAATCGTTGAGTGTCCGCTGACCCACCGCGCGTGATTCCCCCTGGCGCGGAGACTGGATCAACCCACGCCCCCATGATTCCTTCCCGCTCCCCCCTGGCCCGTTTGCTGGCCTTCCCCCTCGCGGTGGCGGCCGCCCTCAGCCTGCTCTGCGCCAGCGACACGCGGCCGCCCCGGCCGGCCTTCGTGACCGAGGCCGCGTCGGCCGCGGCCGGGTTGCAGCGCTGGTACCAGGGCACCACGTACCGCTCGGCGCGGTGGTGGCAGTCCGCGAACGCGCTGGAAACCACCATCGACTACATGCAGGCCACCGGGTCGCGGGCCTATCTCGGCAACCTGAACCGCACCTACCTGGCCTTTCACCGGGGCGACCGGTTCCTGGACCACTACTACGACGACGGCGGCTGGTGGGCCCTGGCCTGGATCAAGGCCTACGACCTGACCGGGGACCAGCGCTATCTCGGGCAGGCGCGGGCCATCTTCGAGGCGATGACCGACGGCTGGGACAGCACCTGCGGCGGCGGGATCTGGTGGAGCACCGGCCGGACCTACAAGAACGCGATCGCCAACGAGCTGTTCCTGACCGTGGCGGCGGAACTGCACAACCGCATCCCCGGGGACACCTGGTACTCGGGCTGGGCGCGGCGCGAATGGGCCTGGTTCTCCGGCACCGGCATGCTGACCCGGTCCGGCCTGGTCATCGACGGGCTGAACCAGTGCCAGCCGGTGCTGACGTCGCCGACCTGGACCTACAACCAGGGCGTGCTCATCGGCGGCCTGATCGCCCTGAACGGGATCACCCACGACCGCCGGCTGCTGCTCACCGCGCGGCGGGTCGCCGGCGCGGTCATCCGCAGCCCGGTGCTCAGCCCGCACGGCGTGCTCCGCGAGCCGTGTGAGCAGGCGTCGTCCTGCGACGCGGACCAGACCCTGTTCAAGGGCATCTTCATCCGCAACCTCAGCAAGCTCGACAGCCGGGTGGGCGGCGCCCCCTACCGGGGCTACCTGCGCCGCAACGCCCGCTCCGTGTGGGACCACGACCGGCGGGCCGACGAGTTCGGGCTCAGCTGGTCGGGCCCGTTCGACGGGCCGGGCACCGCGCGGCAGGCGGCCGCGCTGGACGCGCTGACCGCGGGGATCCGGGCCGGCGGGGCCTGACGCGGGGCGCGGGCCGGGCGAATCCCCATCGCGGCCGGGTCCGGCCATGCGCTACCCTGACCGCCATGAGTACCGATTCCCGCCCCGCTGCCGCGCCGGCCTTCCCGGCCCGCGCGCAGGCCCGCCCGATGCCGCTCAAGCCGTCGCTTGAGGGCATCGAGGACACGTGGTCGCGCCGGTGGGAAGAGGCGGCGGTAGTACAAGTTTGACTCGACCGCCCCCCGGGAGGCGGTCTTCTCTATCGACACCCCCCCGCTGACCGTCAGCGGGGCGCTGCACATCGGGCACGTCTGCTCGTTCACCCACACCGACACGATCGCGCGGTTCCAGCGGATGCGCGGCAAGGCGGTGTTCTACCCGATCGGCTGGGACGACAACGGCCTGCCCACCGAGCGCCGGGTGCAGAACTACTTCCACGTGCGCTGTGATCCGACGCTGCGCTACGACCCGGACTTCGTGCCGCCGGACCGCCCGGCGGCCGAGCCGGTGCGCATCTCGCGGCGCAACTTCGTGGCCCTCTGCGAACGGCTGACCAGCCTGGACGAGCAGGCGTTCGAGCAGGTCTGGCGGCGGCTCGGGCTCTCGGTGGACTGGTCCACCCAGTACCAGACCATCGGCGAGAACGCCCGGGCCCTGGCCCAGCGCGCGTTCCTGCGCAACCTGGAGCGCGGGGAGGCGTACCTGGCCGAGGGCCCGACCCTGTGGGACGTGACGTTCCAGACGCGCCGTGGCCCAGGCCGAGCTGGAAGACCGGGAGATGGCGGGCAGCTACGTCCGGCTGGCGTTCCGCCGCCCGGACGGCAGCACGGTGGCCGTGGCCACCACCCGGCCCGAGCTGCTGCCCGCCTGCGTGGCGCTGGTCGCGCACCCCGGCGACGAGCGGTACGCGGCGCTGGCCGGCACGACGGTGACGACCCCGCTGTTCGGGGTGGAGGTGCCGGTGCGGACCCACCCGCTGGCCGACCCGGGCAAGGGCACCGGCATCGCGATGGTGTGCACGTTCGGCGACACCGCCGACGTGACCTGGTGGCGGGACCTCGACCTGGACACCCGGCCGCTGCTCGGGCCGGACGGCCGGCTGCTGGCCTCCGCTGCCGGCGGGCATCACCAGCCGGGCCGGCCGCGCGGCGTACCGGCAGCTCGCCGGGGGCACCCTGGCCGAGGCCCGGACCCGGGTCACGGCCCTGGCCCGCGCGGCCGGTGACCTGCTCGGCGAGCCGGAGCCGGTGGTGCACCCGGTGAAGTTCTACGAGAAGGGCGACACGCCCCTGGAGATCATCACCACCCGGCAGTGGTACGTGCGCAACGGCGGCCGCGACCCGGACCTGAGGGAGGCGCTGCTGGCCCGGGGCCGGGAGATCACCTGGCACCCGGCGCACATGCGGGCCCGGTACGAGAACTGGGTGAACGGGCTGGCCGGCGACTGGCCGGTCAGCCGGCAGCGGTTCTCGGGCGTGCCGATCCCGGTCTGGTACCCGCTGGACCCCGGCGGGCGCGCCGCGCTACGACGCGCCGCTGACGCCGGACACCGGCCCGGCTGCCGGTGGACCCGGCCGCCGAGCCGCCGCCCGGGTACGGCGAGGAGCAGCGCGGCCAGCCGGGCGGGTTCGCGGCCGACCCGGACGTGCTGGACACCTGGGCCACGTCGTCGCTCACCCCGCAGATCGCGGCGCGCGCGGCCAGCGGCCCGGACCTGGACCGGATCTTCCCGATGGACATGCGGCCGCAGGCCCACGAGATCATCCGGACCTGGCTGTTCTATACGGTGCTCCGCGCGCACCAGGAGCACGGCGTGGCGCCGTGGCGGCACGCGGCGATCTCCGGCTGGATCCTGGACCCGGACCGGAAGAAGATGTCCAAGTCCCGGGGCAACGTGGTGACCCCGATGGATTCGCTGCGCAAGCACGGCTCGGACGCGATGCGGTACTGGGCGGCCAGTGGGCGGCTCGGCACCGACATGGTCTTCGATCCGGCCCAGCTCCGGGTGGGCCGGCGGCTGGCCATCAAGCTCCTCAACGCAGCCCGGTTCGTGTTGTCGCTCGCGCCGGGTGACAGCGTGGGGGGTGCGGCCCCAACGTGCTCCGGGGCTGACCCGGGACCGGCTGACGCGCTGGTCAGCGAGCCTCTGGACCGGGCCATGCTCGGCCGGCTGGCCGGCGTGGTGGCCGGCTGCACCACGGCGTTCGAGAACTACGATCACGCGCGGGCCCTGCACGAGACCGAGGCGTTCTTCTGGTTCTTCTGCGACGACTACCTGGAGCTGGTCAAGTCCCGGGCCTACGGCGAGCACGGCCCGCGGGCGGCCGCCTCGGCCCGCACCGCGCTCCGGGAGGCACTGTCGGTGCTGCTCCGGCTGTTCGCGCCGGTCCTGCCGTTCGTGACCGAGGAGGCCTGGTCGTGGTGGCAGGAAGGCTCCATCCACCGGGCCCCGTGGCCAGACCCCGCCGGGCTGCGGGCGCAGGCCGCCAGCGACGGATCCGGGGCTGCTCGACGCGGCGTCCGCCGCCATCGCCGCGGTGCGCGGGGCCAAGTCAGCCGCCCGGCTGTCCATGCGGGCCCCGGTGCGGCAGCTCGTGGTGTCGGCCGGCGAGGACGACGTGGCCCGGATCCGGGCGGTGCTCGGTGACGTGCAGGCGGCCGGCAAGGTGGACCAGGTCATGGTCCGTCCCTCAGCCAGCCCGCAGCCAGTGCACCACGTCGAGCTCTAACTGTCCGGGGGGACGACCCCCCGAAGCCCCCCGCCATCTGCAGCCTCGGCCGGAACCCGCCTGCGGCGGGCCCGGCCTCGAGCCGCAGATACGCGCTGGCTAGGGAGGACTCGCCTGCGGCGCGCCGCTCTGCTGGTCCGGGGGGTCGTCTCCCCGGACAGTGCTCCCACCTGGCCAGGGCGAGTTCCGAGTGAGAGGATGAGGGGGTGAGCAGCGACGGGGACAACCCGCTCCGGCAGTTCGCAGCGGCCTGGGAGGCCACCGCGGCGGTGGTGTCCGAGTGGGCGGAGCAGACGGCGGCCGTGACCAGCGAGGCGTTCCGCAAGCTCACCAACGACCCGGCCATCCGCGCGGTGATGGAACGATGGCGCACCACCGTCGTCTTCACCCGGCGTAACTGCGAATGTTCCTGCGCCCGGTCACACCCGGATGACGTCGGGATCTGCGACAACCGCGCGGTCATCACCCGCCGGGTCAGCATGGGGCTCAGCAGCGACCTGCAAATACCGCTGTGCGCACCGTGCGCGGTGGCGCAGGGTGTCGCTGAGCTGCCCCGGTAGCAGAGCCGTTCTGTAGCGGGCCGCCCGGTAGCCGCCCCAGACCGGGAAGGCCGGCGTCAATCGCGGCCGGCGATGCGCAGCTCGTGGAAGGACACGCTGAACCCGGAGCCCTCGGGGGCGGCGCACATCACCCCGGCCAGCAGCTCGCTGTCCGGCGGCAGGTAAACCAGGGCGGCCAGGTCGGGCGGCCCGTCGCCGAGGCTGTACCGGATCTCGACCGCATCCCCGCGGCGCGACAGCCGCAGCGCCAGGCCGTCCGTGTCGTCGGGCAGGTTGGCCACCGACCAGCTGGACATGCCCAGGGTGAGCACGGTGCTCAGCCGGGGACGGCCCTCGAAGAACTCGATCCCGGTCTTCAGCCAGGTCCGCTCGTCGGCCCGGAGCATCACGCCGGCCTGGTCGTACTGCGCCGACCAGTTCCCGCGGATGCGGACGGCCACATCCAGGTCGCCCGCCAGCACCTCGCCGTACACGTGGCCGCTGTCCCGGATGTAGCCGTAGCCGGTGACCCGCCAGAAGTCGGTGCCCGGGTCGACGTTCACCTGCAGGACGTCGTCGGTCCGCTGCCAGCTAGCCGGCTCATTCAGCCACTCCATGAGTCAACGCCTCCGTGATCTCGCCGAGTACGAGGGTAGCGGTAGGCAGGCCGGGTAGTCTCACGGGCATGGACAAGCTGCGCCGAACAGAGACCGAATGGCGGGAAACGCTCAGCCCCGAGGAGTACCGCGTCCTCCGCGAGGCGGGCACCGAAGCGCCGTTCACCGGGGAGTACACCGACACCAAGACCGAGGGTGTCTACCGCTGCCGGGCCTGCGGCGCCGAGCTGTTCCGGTCCGACACGAAATTCGACTCCCACTGCGGGTGGCCCAGCTTCTACCAGCCGACCGAGGACGACGCGGTGATCCTCATCGAGGACAACTCGCTCGGCATGCGGCGGGTCGAGGCCCGCTGCGCGAACTGCGAGTCCCACCTCGGTCACGTGTTCGAGGGCGAGGGCTACGAGGTGCCCACGGACCAGCGCTGGTGCATCAACTCCGTGTCCCTGTCGCTGGAGCCTTCCGACCGCTGACCGGCTTGCCAGGACCGGACGGTCTGCAGGCATTTAGTCAGGCCCGGCTGGGTACGGTCCCCGGTGACGCATAGGTGCGGATGCTGTCCGGGGGGCGCTCTGTGGGTAACTTCATGGCCGGGCTGGCGCGGTTTGCGATCCGGTTCCGGTACGCGATCATCGCCTTCTGGCTGGTGGCGGGCGCCTTGTGCATCGCCTTGTTCCCCTCGCTGGGCAGCGCGGTCAACACCGACAACAGCTCGTTCCTCCCGGCCAGCTCGCCCAGCGTGCACGCGATGAACCTGGCCGCACCCTTCCAGCCCACGAACGACACGACCGGCACCCTGGTCGTGCTGGGCAAATCGAAACTGACGTTCCAGCGACCAGCAGTCCATCACCAAGCTCGAAAACAAGATCGCCAAGGACGGCCATGTCGTCTCGGTCTCCGACCAGGGCCTGTCCCAGGACGGCAAGGTCAGCAAGGCCCAGCTGGTCATCAGCGTGCAGACCTCCAGCACCAATGCGTCCCCCACCGTCGCGGCCATCCGCTCCACGATGAGCAGCTTCGCGCTGCCGTCCGGCCTGTCCTCGTACCTGACCGGGCAGCTGCCCAGCGCGGTGGACAACCAGAACTCCCAGGCCCACGCCCAGAAGCTGACCGAGGACCTGTCCATCCTGGTCATCCTGGTCATGCTGATCATCGTGTTCCGGGCGGTGCTCGCGCCGCTGGTGACCCTGCTGCCCGCGATCTGGGTGCTGCTGATGTCCGGCGGCATCATCGCCGAGGCGTCCAAGGCCGGGCTGCAGGTGTCCACCATCACCGAGACCATGCTCACCGTGCTGCTGCTCGGCGCGGGCACCGACTACGGCTTGTTCTTCATCATGCGGGTGCGGGAGGAAATCGCCGACGGCGCGTCGTCGCACGAGGCCATCGAGCGGGCCGGCCGGTACGTGGGCGAGTCGATCACGTTCTCGGCGGGCACCGTCATTGTGGCCCTGCTCACCTTGCTGCTGGCCTCATTCGGCCTGTATTCGGGGCTGGGCCCGGCCCTCGCGCTCGGCGTCGCGCTGATGCTGCTGGCCGCGCTCACCTTGCTGCCCGCGCTGCTCGGGGTGTTCGGCAAGGCGGTGTTCTGGCCCCGCCCGATCCGGCAGCCCCAGAAGGAGGGCGTCTACGCCCGGCTTGCCGACCACGTCATCGCGCACCCGGTGGTCACCCTGGTCTGCGGCGTGGTCTTCCTCGGCGTGCTGGGCGTGTTCGCCGCCGCGTACACCTCCAGCGGGTTCGGCGGCCAGACCACCGGCCCGGCCGGGAGCCAGTCGGCCAACGGCACCAACGTGATCAACAGCCACTACCCGGCCGCGGTGGCCAACCCGACCCAGGTGCTGATGGTCTACAAGTCCTCGGTGTGGAAGAACCTGAGCCCGGTCAGCAAGGCCGAGATCGCAGCTGACCGGCAAGTCCGTCTTCGCCTCGGTCGCCGGCCCCTTCGACCCCAACGGCACGAAGCTGACCACGTCGCCAGCTGAACAGCCTCTACCAGGAACTGGGGCCGCCCGGGAAGCTGCCGGCCACCGAGCCGGCCGGCACCCCGGTCCCCTCGGACCAGTACGACCTGTACCGGTCGCTATCCCAGTTCATCAGCGGGAACGGCAAGACCGTGCAGTTCTACACCTCGCTGGCGGCCGGGTCCCCCTCGTCCACCGCCGCGCTGAACGCGACGCCCTCGGTGCGCAGCGCCACCACCAGCGTGCAGCACAGCGTGGGCGCCACCGACAGCGGCGTGGCCGGGCTCGCACCCTCGTCCTACGACGTGAGCGCGGTGTCCCAGAGCGACCTGAAGGAGCTCGTCCCGATCGTGATCGTCCTGCTGGCGCTGCTGCTGGGCCTGCTGCTGCGCAGCGTGGTGGCCCCGCTCTACCTGGTCGCGACCGTCCTGCTCAGCTACTTCGCGGCGCTGGGCATCGCGGTGCTGATCTTCCAGATCGGGGCGGGTGAGGCCGGGCTGAACTTCGTGCTCCCGTTCCTGCTGTTCATCTTCCTGATGGCGCTGGGCGAGGACTACAACATCCTGGTCATGAGCCGGATCCGGGAGGAGGCGCAGCACGCGCCGCTGAAGTCCGCGGTCCGGACGGCGGCGCACCACACCGGGACCACGGTGACCTCGGCCGGGCTGATCCTGGCCGCCACGTTCGGTGCGGCGGGCGTCACCGGCGCGACCAGCCAGATCAAGCAGCTCGGTGCGGCCATCGCGCTCGGCGTGCTGATCGACACCTTCCTGGTCCGCACGCTGATGGTCCCGGCCATCGTGGTGCTGTGCCGCCGTTACAACTGGTGGCCATCGCACCTGGCGCGCCGCGAGGCCGAGCTGGACGTGGAACCCGGGCCGGAGAAGGCCGCCACGGTCAAGGGCTGAGCTTCCGGGCTCCCGCGGCCGGGGCGGCCGCGCGTCCTGCGCCCAGGGCAGCAGTCCCGGGCCAGCTGCCCAGGGCGGCTGCGTTAGGGCTGCGCAGCCGTTACGGGAGGGACGCGATCAGCTCGTGGACGGGCTTGCGCCGGCCGGTGTAAAAGGGGATCTCGACCCGGGTGTGCAGCCGGGCCCGGGCCCCGCGTAGGTGCCGCATCAGGTCCACGATCCGGTGCAGCTCGTCCGCCTCGAACGCGAGCAGCCACTCGTAGTCGTTGAGGGAGAAGCAGGCCACGGTGTTGGCCCGCACGTCGGGGTATTCGCGGGCCATCTTCCCGTGCTCGGCGAGCAGCTCGCGGCGCTGCGCCGGGTCCATCAGGTACCACTCGTAGGAGCGCACGAACGGGTACACCGACACGTACGCGCGGGCCTCCTCCTCGGCCAGGAACGCGGGGACGTGGCTCTTGTTGAACTCCGCGGGCCGGTGCAGGGCCATCGCCGACCAGACCGGCTCGCTGGCCCGGCCCAGCGCGGTCCGGCGGAACCGCGCGTACATCTCCTGCAGGTCATCGGAGGACGGCGCGTGCCACCAGAACATGTAGTCGGCGTCGGCCCGCAGGCCCTGCAGGTCGTAGCAGCCTCGGGTGACCACGCCCTTGCCCGCCGCCTGCTGGGACAGCTCGGTGACCTCGTCGGCCAGCCCGTCCCGGCCGACGCCGGTGACCGACGCGGCCGCCTCCAGCGCGCCGGAGCCGGTGATCCGGAACACGGACCACATCGTGTAGCGGATGAGCTCGTTCAGGTCCCGGGCGCGGAGCCGCTCCGTCTGCGTCTCCGGGAACGGGTCGGCCGGGAGCGTGCCGGTCCCGGCCACCTCGCCCGGGACCTCCTTGGAGACGGAGCCCTCCGGGATGCCGCCTTCTGCCACGCCTTCAGTCGTTCCCATGGCTCCTATTCTCCGCCTTGTCCTCGTGTGCTGCCGACCCGGAGGCCGGCCATCACCTGATCCGCCGCAGCCCGCGCGGTGCCGATGCACGCGGGGATGCCGACCCCCGCGTAGGCGGCGCCGCAGGCCGCCAGGCCGGGCTGGGCCGCGAGGCTGGCCTGGATCCGGGCGACCCGGTCCAGGTGCCCGACCGTGTACTGGGGCAGGGCGCCCCCCCACCGGGTGACCAGCGCGCCGGCCGGGCGCCCCGGACCCCGGTCGCGGCGGCCAGGTCGGCCGCGGCGAGCGCGCCGAGCTCCCCGTCGTCCCGCTGCAGGATGGCCTCCTCGCCGATCCGGCCGACCGAGCAGCGCACGAAGACCAGGCCGTCCGCGCGGTCCCGCAGGTGCGGCCACTTGACCGAGGAGAACGTGACCGCCTTCACCGGGCGCCCGTCCACCGCCGGGACGAGGTAGCCGCTGCCGTCCGGGAGCCGCGGGAACGCGGTGTCCGGGTAGGCCAGGGTGACGATGGCCATGCTCGCGTAGCTGATCTCGCCGAGCGCGGCGGCCGCCCCGGCCGCGCCCGGGCACCCCGCCGAGCAGCCTGCTGGCCGGCCGCCCGGGCAGGGCGAGGATCACCGCGTCGGCGTCCAGGTGCTCGGGGGCGTGCGCGGAGCCGATGGTCAGCCGCCAGCCACGCGGCCCGCGGGCCAGCTCACGGACCATGGCCCCGGTCCGCACCTCGGCCCCCGAGGCGGCCGAGGCCGCGGCCAGGGCCGGCGGCAGGGTGCCCAGGCCGCCGCGCAGGGTGGTGAACACGGCGGGCCGCGCGGCCGTCTGGCCCGGTGCGGGCCGCCTGGCGGTGGGGAGCCGGGTGGCGGGGAGCCGGGTGGCGGGGAGGGCAGCAGCGAAGCGGCCGCGCCCGCCAGCGAGACGTGCGTGCGGGACGCCCGGGCCAGGCCGGGCAGCGTCGCCTCGAACGACAGCTGCTCAGACCGCCCGGCGTACACCCCGCCGAGCAGCGGGTCGACGAGCCGGTCCACGATCTCCGGGCCGAACCGGGCCGCCACGTAGCCCGGCCACCGACACGTCGCCGTCCCGGTGGGTCACGGGCAGGTCCGGGCTCCCGGCTGGCCCGGTCCAGCCCGTCCGCCGACAGCAGCCCGGTCCGGCCCAGCTCGCCCGATATCGGCGGGCACGCCCATGAACTGCCGGGCGGGCAGCCGGTGCATCGCGCCGCGGCTCCAGATCCGGGCCGCGGTGGTGCCCGGTGACCTCAGCTCGTCGCCCAGGCCGGCCGCCCGGATCAGTTCCGTGCCCTCGGGCCTGCGGGCCAGCAGGGCCTCGGCTCCCACGTCCACGGCGCAGCCCGCGACCTCGGCCAGGGACAGCTTGCCCGCCGAGCTGCGGGGATCCTTCCAGCACGACGACCCGCACCGGCTCGTCACGAAGGAAGAACGCCGCGGCCAGCCCGGCGATCCCGGCCCCGATGATCGCGACCACCGGCTGACCCGTCTCAGGTCCTCGGACTTCGGCTGTTCCACCCGTTCACCCTACGGGTGCGCCCGGGCCGCGCGGGTAAATCACCACCGGGGGGACAGGTCAGTGACGATCCAGTACGGCGGGCTGCTCGTGGTGGCGGTAGCCGCTTTCGTGGCGCCGCTGATCGCCCGGCTGGTGCCGCGGCGGCTGGTGCCGCCGGTGGTGCTCGAAGTGCTGGTGGGGATCGTCGTCGGACCGCAGGTCCTGGGCCTGGTCCGGGCGCAGGGCGCGGCCGAGGTGCTGTACCTGCTGGGCCTGGGCTTCCTGCTCTTCCTGGCCGGGCAGGACGTGCGGCCGGAGCGGTTCCGCGGGCCGACCTTCCGGCTGGCCGGGACCGCCTTCCTGATCTCCGCGGTACTGGCCGTGCCGGTCGCCTTCGGGCTGCACCTGATCGCGCCCGGGGCGGACGTGCGGCTGCTGGCGCTCTGCCTGGTGGCCAGCACGCTCGGGGTACTGGTCCCGGTGCTGCGCGACGCCGAGGAGATCACGAGCGAGTTCGGCCAGCTGCTCGTGGTGGCCGGCTCGGTCGGCGAGTTCGGTTCCCTGCTCCTGCTGACCATCCTGTTCTCGGCGCAGCCCGAGTCCACCCTGGTCCAGGTGATCTACGTGCTGGTCATGGGCGGCCGCCGCGCTGGTGCTGGCCCTGGTGCTGAAGCGGCTGTGGCGGACCCCGCTGATGGCCCGGATCTTCGCCGACTCCGACGAGGACACGACCCAGCTGCGGGTGCGCGGCGCGTTCGTCGACCCTGCTGCTGTTCACCGCGCTGGCGCACGAGTTCGGGGTGGACGCGCTGCTGGGCGCGTTCATCGCCGGCATGGTGGTGGGCATCTCCGACGGGGACGAGCGGCCCAACCAGGAGCGGTACTGGGGCAAGCTCCGCGCGATCGGCTACGGGTTCCTGGTGCCGGTCTTCTTCGTGATGACCGGGGTGCAGTTCAACGTGCGGGCGCTGCTGGCGCACGCCTCGTCGCTGGCGCTGGTCCCGCTGCTGGTGCTCGCGATCGCGCTGGTGCGCGGCGGGCCCGCCCTGCTGTACCGGCGCAGGCTCGGCACCGCGCCCGCCGTGGCCGCCGGCCTGCTCCAGGCCACCACGCTGACCTTCCCGGTGGTCGTGGCGGCCCTGGGCAGCGCTCTCGGCCTGATCAACCCGGCCAGCGCGGCCGCCCTGATCGGCGCCTCGCTGCTGTCCGTGCTGCTGTTCCCGGCCGCGGCGCTCGCGCTCCGGCCGTGGACCAGGGCCCCTGACCCGGAGCCGGAACCGGACGAGTCCGTTGTGAAGCTGTGATCCCGGGGCCGGAACCGGGCTGGGCTGACTGGCGCGTCCGAGCGGCATGACATCGTCCTTGCTGTCCCGGGCCGCCGCCTCCGGCGCGCTGCTCGCCGGAGCCTGCCTGCTCGCCGCCGGATGCTCGGCCGGGGGCTCCTCCGCATCATCATCGGGGATGGTCGCCCGTCCGGCCACGGGGCCGGTCGCCGCAGGCCGCTCCATTGCCCGGGGACCGGCGGCGCCGGGGTCGGCCGCGTCGGGGTCGGCCGCGTCGGGGAGCACCTCCCTGACCGTCCAGCCCGCCACGTCGTCGATCATCTACACGGCCAGCGTGACCGTGCGCGCCACCGACCTCACCCGGGCCGCGGCCCGGGCCGACCCAGCTGGCCCGCGCCGCGGGCGGGTACGTATCCAGCGAGAACACCGCGCTGAACCGGGCCCACCCGGGCCGCTCCACGGTCAGCCTCCAGCTGAAGATCCCGGCCAGCACCTATCCGGCCACGCTCGGCGCGCTGTCCACCCAGCTCGGCACCAGGCTGGCCATGTCACAGCACGCCCAGGACGTCACCCAGACCGTCGCCGACGTGACCAGCCGGGTGACCTCAGCCCAGGCCGCCATCAGCCAGCTGCGCAAGCCTGCTCGCGCCACGCCGGCTCGGTCACCAGCCTGCTCACCGTGCAGAACCAGATCAACGACGAGGAGTCCGGCCTTGAATCGCTGCTCGCCCGGCAGCGCGCCCTGACCCACGAGACCTCCTTCGGCACCGTCACCATGCTCCTGGTGGCGAACCCCCACGCCGGTCACCAGGCCAGGCACACGCATCCGGGCGGCTTCGTCGGGCGGCCTGAGGGCAGGCTGGCACGGGCTGGTCCGCGCAGTCTCCGTGGTCCTCACCGGCGCGGGCGCCGCCCTCCCCTTCGCCGTCATCGCAGCCGTCCTCGGCTACCCCGCCTACCGGGCCCGCCGCTGGTACCTCCACCGCCGCACCACCCCAGCGGGCACGACGCCCCCCAACCCCGCCTCCCAGCCCTAGGTGCACTGACCACGGACGCAATGGTTGTGAATTTCTGTGCTACGGCCCGGCCGGCTCGCGCACCGACGCCTCATGGACCAGATCAGTCAGCCGCGCCAGCACATCCGGATTCGTGGCCGGCAGCACCCCGTGCCCCAGGTTGAAAATGTGCCCCTCAGCCGTCCGCCCGCGGCCGATGATGTCCTTGACCCGCGGCTCGATCACGTCCCAGGGCGCCAGCAGGATCGCCGGGTCCAGGTTGCCCTGCAGCGCCTTGCCGGGCTCGACCCGCCGGACCGCCTCGTCCAGCGGGACCCGCCAGTCCACCCCGACCACGTCCGCGCCCGCCTCGCCCATCATGCCCAGCAACTCTCCGGTGGCCACACCGAAGTGGATCCGCGGCACGCCGGTGTCGGCGAGGGCGGCGAGGATCCGCTTGCTGTGCGGCAGGACGCCGGTCCGGTAGTCCTCCGGGCTGACCGCCCCCGCCCACGAGTCGAAGAGCTGGATCGCGGACGCCCCCGCGGCGACCTGGACCCGCAGGAAGCTGATCGTGATGTCGGCCAGCCTGCCGAGCAGCGCGTTCCACAGGGCCGGGTCGCCGTACATGAGTGACTTGGTCAGGTCGTGGCTCTTGGACGGCCCGCCCTCGACCAGGTAGGAGGCGAGCGTGAAGGGGCCGCCCGCGAAGCCGATCAGCGGCTTGGGCCCCAGCTCGGCCACCAGCGCGGTGACCGCCTGGGTGATGAAGTCCACGTCACCTGGTTCCAGCGGGCGCAGCCGGGCCAGGTCCCGCTGGTCCGCGGATCGGGTCCCCGATCACCGGGCCGACGCCGGGCTTGATGTCGATGTCCAGCCCCACCGCCCGCAGCGGGACCACGATGTCACTGAACAGGATGGCCGCGTCCACCGGGTACCGGCGCATCGGCTGCAGCGTGATCTCGGTGATCACGTCCGGCTGGGAACACGCCTTGAGCATCGGCATTCCGCCCCGCGCCCGGCGGTACTCGGGCAGCGAGCGGCCGGCCTGGCGCATGTACCAGACCGGCGTGTACGGCACCGGCTGGCGGCGGCAGGCCAGCAGGAACGGGGACTCATCGAGGGACTTGGGCTGCACGTTCACACTAGCGATGCTCTCACAGGAAGCGGCCCGACCCGCAGCATCTTCCCAGGTGACATCGGGACACGCCGCCCGAGATCCACCGATCCGCGCGCTCCGCGTGCCACGATCGACACCTGCCTGGCGCCGCAGCCCAAAACCCCCAGATGAGGGCGCTTGCGGCACCCATGGGTGAGGAGGTCACGAAGCCGTGAACCAGATGGACACCTATTGCCCCGATTGCCGGGCGACGGGAGCATTCGCTCAGGTGCACCCTGATCCGGGAAGCTGTTCCGGCGGACTCGATGGTATTTGCCCGGAATGGTACTGCATCGCCTGCGGTGCCGCGGTTCTCCTCGGTCTCATCCCAGTCTCCCGGCAGCCTCTCAGCGCGGCGGAGTTGACCGGGCGCGCCGCGTGACAGCCCACGACGACGACGTACGCTCTGCTTATGAGGCAGGTCAGCGAGCCAGCGGCAGCGGGCGACCCGGCCCAGCCTTCGATGCCGCCTGGTGACGGCGCCGCGGCCGGTTTCGGCGTCATCGTGGCCGGCCTGCAGGCCCAGCGTGATCAGATCGGCGGGCTCCGTCCGGAACTGGACTTCGAGGACGTTCCGGCGCCGCGCACCCTGGCCCCGTACGCCAGCGCCGTAGCGGCCACCGTGTGGGCGGGGGACGACGAGATCGCCAGCGGCAGGCTGATCCTGCTCTACGATCCCGCGGGCCAGACCGGATGGGCGGGGCCGCTGCGGGTCATCGCGTACATCCATGCCGACCTGGACCCGGACATCGCCGAGGACCCGCTCATCGGGCAGGTGGGCTGGACCTGGCTCACCGAGGCGCTGGGCAACCACACCGCCGGCTACGCCGAGCCCAGCGGCACGGTGACCACCGTGATCACCGAGGGCTTCGGGGCCAAGGAGTCCGAGGCCGCGGTCACCGGGTTCGAGCTGCGCGCGTCCTGGTCCCCGGCGGTCCCGGACCCGGCCCCCGAACCCGGCCCGGAGATCCTGGATGGCCACCTGACCGCGTGGTGCGACGCGCTCTGCACGGCGGCGGGCCTGCCGCCCCTGACGGAGGGCGTGACCGCGCTGCGGCCGCCGACTAGCCGGCGGCCCGGGTAATGGAGCAGGAGATCGAGCCCCCCGCGCCAGGCCCGGCGGAGACCAGCCACCCGGCTGGGCCGGCCACGGCGGGCGCCGAGCCGGACCTGGCGGCCCCCGACGGAGAGCCCGAGCGTCCGCCGGCCGTCCCGCTGCTCGAACCCCGGGATGGCCTGCCGCCGCTGGTGGCGTCGCCCGGCGCGCTGAGCGAAGCGGTGCGTGCGCTGGGCGCAGGCGAGGGCCCGGTCGCGGTGGACGCCGAGCGGGCGTCTGGTTTCCGCTACGGGCACCGGGCCTTCCTGGTCCAGCTCCGCCGGCGCGGAGCCGGGACCGTGCTGATCGACCCGGTGGCCTGCCCGGACCTGTCGGACCTGGACTGCGGCGCTGACCGGCACGGAAGCGGTGCTGCACGCAGCGTCCCAGGATCTGCCGTGCCTGGCGGATCTGGGCTACCGGCCGCAAGCGCTGTTCGACACCGAGCTCGCGGGCCGGCTGCTCGGCTATCCCCGGGTGGGACTCGGCCCGCTCGTCGAGAACGTGCTCGGCCTGGCCCTGGAGAAGGGCTACGCGGCCGCGGACTGGTCCACCCGCCCGCTGCCTGAGGACTGGCTCCGCTACGCCGCGCTCGACGTCGAGGTCCTGGTCGAACTGCGGGACGCGCTGGCCGAAGAGCTGGTGGCCCAGGGCAAGGACGAGTGGGCCCGGCAGGAGTTCACGGCCGTGCTCAACGCCGGGCCGCCCGCGCCCCGGGCCGAACCCTGGCGCCGGACTTCCGGCATTCACCGCGTCCGCACCCGGCGTGGCCTGGCCATCGTCCGGGAACTGTGGCTGGAACGCGACCGGATCGCCCAGCGGCGCGACCTGTCGCCCGGCCGGGTGCTGCCGGACTCCGCCATCGTCGAGGCGGCGCGCGCGGCCCCGGCCACGGCCGCCGCCCTGGCTCGGGGTGTCCGGATTCAAGGGCCGCGGGGCCAAGCGGCACGCCCAGGAGTGGTTCGCCGCCATCCGCCGCGCGCACACCGAGGCTGACCAGGCTCTCCCCCGGCCCTCGGCCCAGGTGGCGGAGGGCCCGCCGCCCGCGCACCGCTGGCACGAGCGGGACCCCGAGGCGGCCCGGCGGCTGGCCGCCGTCCGGACCGTCATCGCCGCGCTGTCCGACGAGCACTCGCTGCCCGCCGAGAACATGCTCCAGCCGGACTCGGTGCGCCGGCTCGGCCTGGCAGCCCCCGGACCCGGTGACTACGGAGGCCGTGGCCGCTGATCTGTCCGGGTACGGGGCCCGGCCCTGGCAGGTCCAGCTCACCTCGGCGCCCATCGCGGGCGCGCTGCTCCGCCTGGCCGAAAAGGGCGACGAGTAAGTCCCCTCGGAAGAGAGGTGGCGGGCCCACGAGCGGGAGCCGGGCAGCCTGGCCCGCCCGGTGGCGGCTGGCTACCGGCTGCGGACCCGGAGGACCAGGACGCGGGCCGTATCGCAGACTGGTGGCATGGACCAGGACGGCGTGCCGCGGCGGAGGCGCACCGCGCGCCGGGCCCGGCGCGGCCCTCGCTCCGGGTGCGGCTGGCCGCCGCGGTCGCGGGCCTGCTGGCCGCCGGGGCCGTGGTCATCGTCCTGGCCGGCGGCGTCGGCCACCCGGGAGCACCTGACCGCGGCAGGCCAGGCAGGAACTGCGCGGCTACGCGCTCCAGCTCACCAGCCATCCGTTCCTGCTCACGCCGTTCTCCCAGGCCGCGCCCGGGCCTGCGGGGCTGAGTCGGCCCGCCGCAGGGGCCGCGGCGGGCACGCTGAGTATCGAGGTCCGCGGGGCCGGACGGCCAGCTGGTCATGCGGGCGGGGCCGGGTCACCTGGCCGGAGCCGGGCCTCCATACGGCCGCGGCCGGGCTGCTGGCCGGGCCGCGGCCAGCCCGGCCCGGTCCGGGTCGCCCCCGGCGGCAGCTTCCTGTCCATTGCCCAGCCGGTCCGCTACCGGGCGCACCGCATCCCCTACGCCTACAGCGCCCAGGACTTCGCCGTCGACGTCACCAGCCCCGCCGGAACCGGCTCCCCGGGCACCCTCGTGCTGAACCTCAGCCTGGACCGCATCGGCCAGGCCACCGGCCGTCTCACCGTGATCCTGCTGGCCGTGGCGGGCCTGCTCGTGGCGGCCGCGGCGGCCCTGGCCGCCGTCGCGGTCGGCGTCATGCTCCGGCCACTACCCTGCTCAGCCACCGGGCGCCCGGCCCTGAACGCCACGCTGGCCCGGCTCGAGGAGGCCGCCGGGCCGACCGCCGATCCGGGCCAGGCCGCTCTCCGGGCCACCGCCCAGCTGGCTGGCGCCGTGGCCACCGCCAGCCAGGATCTGCGCAAGCCGCTCGGCGTCCTGGATGGCCTGACCGAGTACTACCGGCATCGTGGCCAGCTCCGCCCCGGTGACTTCGAGCGCCTGCTGGCCCGGGTCGAGGACGAGACCGCGCAGATCAGTACCATCATCGACGCCCTGGCCCGGAGCCGCCCGGACCAGCGCCCCGGTCCGGGCCAGCCGGGGCCGTCCGGGCGGGCGGAAAATGTCGGTGGGGGTGCGTAGTCTCAGACCAGCTCGAACGGGCGAGCCCTGCCGGTCCGGCTCCGGACCGCAGGCCGGCGGAGCGGGTAGAGAGCGGATGCGACGATGACCGAACTGGCCTGGGCCACGTTGAGCTCGCCGGTCGGACCGCTAGCGGTTGGCTGCAGCCCCGCGGGTGTGGCCCGGCTCGACTTCCGCGGCCCCGGCCGGCCCGCCCACCGTGATCCGGGCCAGGCCGGTGCCGGACAGGGCGGTGCCGGACAGGCCAGCCCGGGGCTGCTGAGTGCGGCACGTGACCAGCTGGCCGAGTACTTCGCCGGGCAGCGCCAGGTGTTCGACCTGCCGGTCGACTGGTCCGGCTGTTCCCGGGCCCAGCACCAGGTGCTGTCGGTGCTCTACGACTCGGTCAAATACGGGGAGACGGTCACGTACGGGGAACTGGCGCAGCGCGCCGTGGCCGGGCCGGACGGGATCTCGCTCCCGGCCCGGGCCATCGGGCGGATCATGGGCTCGAACCCGATACCGCTGATCGTGCCGTGCCACCGGGTGGTGGCGGGCAACGGGCTGGGCGGCTACAGCGGCGGCACCGGCATCGAGATCAAGCGGTGGCTGCTGATCTTCGAGGGAGCCCTGCCGGCCACCCTGGACTGGAGCCCCGTAGGGGCCTGACCCGGCCCGGTGGACGGCCTCAGCCGACCGTCAGGTGGTGCTCTTCCCGGGAGGCCAGGCTGTTCCACCCGACGTGCAGCACCCAGAACCCGCCGAGCGGCAGCGGCTGGCTCTCGGTGGCCTTCGCGCCGAGCACCGCGCAGGCCTCCTCCAGGATCACGGAGAGGTTTTCCCGGTGCCCGCAGATCACCGCGGGCAGCCCGCTGCCGAGGACCTCGTCCACCCGGCGGCGCGCCTCCCCGGCCCCGGCCAGCCCCACGGTGAAGCGCGGATTCGGCCTGCACGGCCTGCCCGGTCGGCCTCCGCGTACGGCTGCACGGTCGCGACGCAGCGCTCGGCAGCGAGCTGAGCACCCGCCCGGTCGCCGTAGCACCGCAGCAGCAGCGCCAGTTCTTCCGTCTGCCGGCGGCCCCGCGGCGTCGAGCGGTCGCTTCAGGTCATCGTCGTGCCCGGCCGCCCGCCACTCGTCCTTGCTGCCCGCCGACGCGTGGCGGACCAGGATGAAGGGGTCGTATCGGGCGGCCCGGCCGCGAACTCGTCCAGCACGGCGAGCGTCATGCGGGTAGCTCAGCCGTTCCCGGGCCGCCGCTATGCCCAGCCAGGCCGACCTCGTCTACTTCGTCGTTCGGGACGAAGCCGGGCTGAGGGCCGTCGGCCGCCTTCGCCGCCCAGTAGTCCACGGTTTTCGGCTGGTTGCCGTGCTGCTGGTAGTGGGTGGACGGCAGGCGCCGGCCCAGGACCACCCGGATCCCGGTCTCCTCGGCCACTTCCCGGACCGCGGTCAGCAGGACATGCTCCCCGGGCAGGGGCTTGCCCTTGGGCAGGCTCCAGTCGTCGTAGCGGCTGGCGGTGAACCAGCGCTACCTCGGGACCGTCGCGTCCTGGCCGCCAGAGCACCGCGCCCGCGGCCCGGATCTCGTGTCTCCCCGGCCCCCCCGCCCAATCCATCAGCCGTCGGTGGGGTGACCACGCCGGGCCAGGAGGTACTGCTGCAGGTCCCGCAGGGGCTTCCCGTCCGGCGTCCAGGTGATGCCTGGTCCACGTGCCGTCCCCGGCCAGCCACCAGGAACTCGTGCCGTCGTCCATGGCCGTGTCGATCAGCGTGCGGAGTTCCCGCTGCTGCTCGGGCTCTTGATCCGGCACAGCACTCGACCCGGCGGTCCAGGTTCCGGTGCATCAGGTCGGCGCTGCCGATCCAGACCTTCGCCCTCGGGCCATCCTCGGGAGGGCCGAACGCGTAGATCCGCGAGTGCTCCAGGAAACGGCCCGAGGATGCTGCGGACCCGGATGGTCTCCGACAGGCCGGGCAGTCCCGGCCGCAGCGAGCAGATGCCGCGGACCCACAGGTCCACCGGCACGCCCGCCATGGACGCCCGGTACAGCGCGTCGATGACGGCCTCGTCCACGATCGCGTTGCACTTCAGCTGGATCCGGGCGGGCTGGCCCTCGCGCTGCCGGGCCGTCTGCCTCTCGATCTGCTCCAGCAGGCCCGCCCGCAGCGCGTACGGGGCGACCAGGAACCGGTGGTAGGAGGTCTTGCGGCTGTACCCGGTCAGCACGTTGAACAGGTCGGTGGCGTCGCCGCCCACCTCCGGATCCGACGTGAGCAGGCCGTAGTCCTCGTACAGCCGGGCGGTGGACGAGTTGTAGTTGCCCGTGCCGATGTGGCAGTAGCGGCGCAGCGAGCCGTCCGGTTCCTCCCGGACGACCAGCGCCATCTTGCAGTGCGTCTTGAGGTCCACGAACCCGTAGACCACGTGGCAGCCCGCTTGCTTCCAGCTTGCGCGCCCACAGGATGTTGGCCCGCTCATCGAAGCGCGCCTTGAGCTCGACCACCACCACGACCTGCTTGCCCGCCTCGGCCGCGTCGATCAGCGCGTCCACGATCGGCGACGAGTCGCTGGTCCGGTACAGCGTCTGCTTGATGGCCAGGACCCGGGGGTCCGCGGCCGCTTCCACCGTCAGCCGCTCCACGGTCGCGGTGAACGAGTCGTACGGGTGGTGCACCAGGACATCCTGCTGGTCCAGGGTGGCTGAAGACGTCGCGCGTCGTGCGGGAACGCCGCCTCCGAGGGGACGAAGGCCGGGTACTTCAGCCGCCGGATGTCTCAGGTCGGCGATGGCGTTCAGCCCGGTGAGGTCCAGCGGCCCGGGCAGGTGGTAGACCGCGCGGCGGTCCACACCCAGCTCGGTGACCAGCCTGTCGAGCACCTCGGCGGAGATGGATTCCTCCACCTCGAGGCGGACCGCGCGGCTCCGAAGCGGCGGCGCAGCAGTTCGCGCTCCAGCGACTGCATGAGGTCCTCGGTGACGTCCTCGTCCACCTCCAGCTCCCGGGCCCGGGTGACCCGGAACACGTGGTGTTCCAGGATTTCCAGCCCGGTGAACAGCTCGGTGCAGGTGGGCGGCGATCACGTCTTCCAGCGGCACGAACCGGTACTTGCTCACCGTGAGGAAGCGCGGCAGCAGGGGCGGCACCTTCACCCGGGCGAACATGGTCAGCCCCGGTGTCCGGCTCCGCGATCATGACCGCCAGGCTGAGGGACAAGCCGGAGATATACGGGAATGGGTGCGCCGGGTCCACGACCAGCGGGGTCAGCACCGGGTAGATGCGGTCCCGGAACAGCTGGTGCAGCTGCTGCTGCTCGTCTGCGGAGAGCTCCTTCCAGCGCAGGATCTCGATGCCCTCCTCGGCCAGCGCGGGCCGGATGGCGTTAGTTGAAGTACTCCGCGTGCTCCAGGCTGAGCTCACGCGCCGTCTCCAGCGTGTCTCTCCAGCACCTGGTCCGGGGCCATCTCGGTGGTCACGCCCTCCACCGGCAGCCCGGTGGCCATCCGGCGCATCCGGCCCGCCACCCGGACCATGAAGAACTCGTCCAGGTTGCTGGCGAAGATGGCCATGAAGCGCACCCGCTCCAGCAGCGGGACGGTCTCGTCCTGGGCCAGTTCGAGCACCCGCTGGTTGAACCGGAGCCAGCTTCCCTCGCGCTCGATGTAGCGGTCCGGCGGCAGATCGTCTGCCTGTCCCGTCCACTTCAGGATCCGGCGCCCCGCCCGCGCCGTTCTCGTCCCTACTCCGCTGGAAGCTGACCTCACCGACACTCATGTCGTCATTGTCCCCAGTGCCCGGCTGCGTCAAGACTTCCTGCCCGCCTGTTTTCAATATCGCTAAGCGTCGTGTTTGTCCAGTTCAGCAGGGCGTCATTTACCCGCAAAGCGGTACCAAGCGCCACTTCGGCGCAGCGCAGCGGCGACGGCGGCCGGTGGCCAGCGCCACTCCTGCGGTGGCCAGCGCGAGTCAGCCCGCGCCAGGCGGCCCGGGTCAGTCCGCAGAGGGCCGGCACAGCGCCTCGATGGCCCCCCGGTCACCGATCTTCACCCGCTCGCCGCGGCCGAGCGCGGCGGCCAGCTCCGCCTCAGCGGTCTCCACCCGGAGCCAGTCCACGTAGCTCACCGGGCGCACCCCGCGCGCGGCCAGCACCTCCGTGAACGGCCGGCGGGACGGCCCGGCCCCGCTCCCGGCCCCGGTGTCACTCGCCTCACCGGTGCCACTTCCCTGACCTGAGTCACGGGCGGACAGGTCGGCCAGCAGGGACCGGACGGTCCCGGCCGCGTCGGACTTGTTCGTGCCCACCACCCCGGTGGGGCCGCGCTTGAGCCATCCCGCGACGTACTCCCCCGGCAGCGGCGCGCCGTCCGGGCCGAGTACCCGGCCCTCGGCGTGGGGCACCGTGGCGGTGTTCTCGTCGAACGGCACCCCGGCCAGCGGCACGCTCTGGTAGCCGACGCTGCGGAACACCATCTGCGCCGGGATCGTCTCGTACTCGCCGGTCCCGGTGAACCGCCCCTGCTCGTCCAGCCGGGTGCGCTCCACGGTCAGCCCGGACACCCGCTCCGGTGCCCGCGACCTCCACCGGGCGGAGCCAGAACCGGACCACCAGCCTGCGCCCTCCGCCTGCGGCGGGACGCGCGGCCCAGTCCCTCATCGCCGCGAGGTTGCCGCGGACCCGGCGGTCGCTCCCGGCGAGCTGGGCGCTCTGCCCGGTCGGGTCGAACGCGTCCAGGTCGATCTCGCCCGGCCGCACCTCGATGTCCACGTCGGCCAGTTCGCCCAGCTCACGCAGTTCCTTGGTGGTGAACTTGGCCTGCGCGGGCCCGCGGCGGCCGATCATGTGCACCTCACGGACCTTGCTGGCCGTGAGGGCTTCCAGGACCGCCTGGGGGATGTCCGTGGCGCGCAGCGCGGCCGGGTCCTTGGCCAGGATGCGGGCCACGTCCACGGCCACGTTGCCCACCCCGACCACGGCCACGGACTCGGCGTCCAGCGTGAACGCCTCGGCCGAGGAGTCGGGGTGGCCGCAGTACCAGTTGACGAAGTCGGTGGCCGCGTAGCTGCCGGGCAGGTCCTCGCCGGGGATGCCCATCCGCCGGTCCCGCATCGCCCCGGTCGCGTAGACGACCGCGTCGTAGCTGGCCAGCAGGTCTTCCCGGGTCACGTCGTCGCCGAGGTGCACACCGCCGAGGAACCGCACGTCCGGGTGCTCCAGCACGCCGCGGAGGTAGTCGGCGATGGACCGGATGGACGGGTGGTCCGGGGCCACACCGTAGCGGACCAGGCCGTAGGGGGTGGGCAGCCGGTCCAGCACGTCCACCCGCACGGTGCCTGCCGGGGCCAGGGCGGCCACCTGCTTGATGAGTGCCTCAGCCGTGTAGATACCGGCCGGGCCGGAGCCCACCACGGCGACCTCGAGTGTCGTCACGGACGCAACCCCACCGTTCTCCTCCTCGTCATCCGGGTCTTCTCCTGGAGTCCTCTCCCGGGGCCTCAGCCCTGGGGGTTATCCGCCATGACCGGGTCCAGCTGCGCCACGGCCTCGGTGATCTGCCGGGCCAGGTGCTGCGGGACCAGTCCGACCTCGTCGAGGATCTCATCACGCGACCCGTGGGCCAGGAACCGCTGCGGAATGCCGAAGGTCCGGGCCGGGGTGGTCACCCCCGCGTCCCGGAGCAGCCGGCACACCGCGTCGCCGAATCCGCCGGTCACGCCGTTGTCCTCGACCGTGACCACCAGCCGGGCGCGCCGGGCCTCGTCGGCCAGGGCCGGATCGACCGGCTTCACCCAGCGCGGGTTGACCACGGTCACCCCGATGCCCTGATCGGCCAGCCGGTCCGCGGCGACCAGGCAGGTCAGCGCCATCGGCCCGGCTCCGGCCAGGAGCACGTCGGGAGCGGCGCCGCCGTCCGGGCGGCGGAGCACGTCCATGCCGCCGAGCTGCCCGATCGCCTCGACGTCGCCGCCCACGTTCGCCTTCGGGAAGCGCAGCACGCTGGGCCCGTCGCCGTACGCCACCGCCTCGTCCAGCAGCTCGGCGAGCCGGGTCGCGTCCCGCGGGGCCGCGATCCGCAGGCCCGGCACGACCTGCAGGATCGAGCCGTCCCACATGCCGTTGTGGCTGGCCCCGTCCGGGCCGGTCACCCCGGCCCGGTCCAGCACGAAGGTGACCGGCAGCCGGTGCAGCGCCACGTCCATCAGCACCTGGTCGAAGGCCCGGTTGAGGAACGTGGCGTAGATCGCGACCACCGGGTGCAGGCCGCCCATGGCCAGCCCGGCCGCGCTGGTCACGGCGTGCTGCTCGGCGATGCCGACGTCGAACACCCGGTCCGGGTAGGCCTCCGCGAACGGGGCCAGGCCGGTCGGGTGCAGCATCGCGGCGGTGATCGCCACCACGTCGGGACGCCGGGCGCCGACCGCGACGAGCGCGTCGCCGAACACGTGCGACCAGGTCCGCTTGGGCGCGCCGGGCAGCTGGCCGACCGGGGCCGCGGCGGGCACCTGGTGCAGCCGGTCCTCCTCGTTGTCCTCGGCCAGCTGGTACCCGAAGCCCTTCCGGGTGATCGCGTGCACGATCACCGGGCCGCCGAAGTCGCGGGCCCGGCGCAGCGCCACTCTCCATGGCCTGCTCGTCGTGGCCGTCGATGGGGCCCAGGTACTTCAGGCCGAGGTCCTCGAACAGCACCTGCGGCTGCAGGACGTCCTTGAGGCCCTTCTTCATCCCGTGCAGCGTGCCGTACAGCGGCGGCCCGACCAGCGGGGTCACGGGTCAGCGTGGTCTTGATGTAGTCCAGCACGTTCTCGTACCGCTGGTTGATCCGGACCGTGGCCAGGTGGTGGGCCAGCCCGCCGATCGTCGGCTGGTACGAGCGGCCGTTGTCGTTGACCACGATGACCAGCCTGCTGTCCTTGGCCACCGCGATGTTGTTCAGCGCCTCCCAGGCCATGCCGCCGGTCAGCGCGCCGTCCCCGATGACCGCCACCACGGTCCGGTCCGTCTCGCCGCGCAGCCGGTAGGCCTTGGCCAGCCCGTCGGCGTACGACAGGCTGGTGGACGCGTGCGAGTTCTCGACCAGGTCGTGCTCGGACTCGGCGCGGGAGGGGTAGCCGGACAGGCCGCCCCGCTGGCGCAGCGTGCCGAACTCGGGCACCCGCCCGGTCAGCAGCTTGTGCACGTACGACTGATGGCCGGTGTCGAAGACGATCTTGTCCACCGGCGAGTCGAACACGCGGTGCATCGCGATGGTCAGCTCGACCACGCCGAGATTGGGCCCGAGGTGACCGCTGGTCCGCGAGACCGTCTCGATCAGCAGGTCACGAATCTCGCTGGCCAGGACAGGCAGCTGGTCCGGGGCAGCTCCTTGAGCTCGCGCGGGCCGGAGATGGATTCCAGCAGGGTCACCTGGGCAGCTCCCTCATGTGAGAAGCGGGAATCTGTTGGCGAGTCTATTTCGCCGGGCTCGTGCCGGGCACGGAAGGCCCGCCTTCCCGGCCTGGCCACCGTGTCCTGCCGTTCGCCCGCGGTTGGCCGCCGGGACATTCTGGCCGGCCAGCATGTCCGGGCATTACCGGCCCGGAGGCCGCGGCCAGGCGGGCGCCCGCCTGGCCGCGGCCGGGGTTCACCGGACGCCGTAGAGGTGCTCCAGCGCGAGCTGGTCGAGGTGCTCGTAGGCCAGGCCGCGGGCGCCCAGCGCCTCGATATCGGGGGTGAAGCCCTGGACGTCCCGCCAGGTCTCGCCCGCCGGCGAGGGTGGGGGTGGCCAGGTCCTCGACCCCGGATGCGGCCAGCGCCGCCTTCACCTCCGGGTCGGCGCGGAACGCCTGCACCTTGCTCCCGCAGGATCAGGTAGTTGCGCATGCACGCGGCCGCCGACACCCAGACGCCCTCATCGTCCTCGGTCCGCGGCGGCTTGTAGTCGAAGTGCACCGGCCCGTCGTAGCCTCCGGTCACCAGCGCGTCCACCACCCAGAACGCACCCCGGGCGTTTCCGGCCCCGAACCGCAGGTCCTGGTCGTAGCGCGGCCCGTTCTGGCCGTTCAGGTCGATGTGGAACAGCTTGCCGTGCCACATCGCCTGGCTGATGCCGTGCGCGTAGTTCAGCGAGGCCATCTCCTCGTGCCCGACCTCCGGGTTGATCCCCACCATCTCGGAGTGCTCGAGCTCGTTGATGAACGCCAGCGCGTGCCCGGCGCTGGGCAGCAGGATGTCCCCCCGCGGCTCGTTCGGCTTCGGCTCGATCGCGAACCGCAGGTCGTACCCCTGCTCGAGCACGTAGCCCGCCAGCAGGTCCAGGCCCTCCTTGTACCGGGAGAGCGCGGCCCGGATGTCCTTGGACGCGCCGGACTCGGCGCCCTCCCGGCCGCCCCAGAACACGTACGATCTTCGCCCCCAGCTCGGCGGCCAGGTCCAGGTTGCGCATCGTCTTGGCCAGCGCGAACCGGCGGATGTCCCGGTCAGCGGCGGTGAACGCGCCGTCCTTGAAGATCGGGTGGCCGAACAGGTTGGTCGTCGCGGTAGTCACCACCAGCGCCGGTGTCGCCCAGCGCCCGGCGGAAATCAGCGATCTTCTGATCCCGCTCCGCGTCCGGAGGCCTCGAACGGGAATACGTCGTTGTCGTGAAAATTCACCCCGTACGCGCCCAGCTCGGCGAGCTTGCGCACCGCCCGGTCCGCGGCCATCGGCGGGCGCACCGCCCCGCCGAACACGTCCACTCCCTGCCAGCCGACGGTCCAGATACCGAACGAGAACTTGTCCTGCGGGGTCGGCACGTAAGCGTCTGCGGTCACCAGCCAGTCCTCTCCGTCACAAACACCTTGATGATCATCTTTCCCAGACCGGCGTGTCCCAGCCCGCGGTATCCCAGTCCGCCGTGGCCCGGCTGAGCCAGGCGAGCCGCTCGCGGACCACGGGCTCAGCCGGCCCGGTGTACTCCTCCGGCAGGTGACGGGGCCACCCGGGCGGCTCCGGCGTGCCTGCCAGCGCCCACGCGGCCTGCCGCGCCGCGCCCACCGCGACGTACTCCTCCGGGGCCGGCACCAGGACGGGAACCCCGAAGATGCCCGGGCGCCAGGCGGCGCGCGGCCTCGGACCGGGCCCCGCCGCCGATCAGGAGCACCCGCTCGCGTGACGCGCCCTGCGCCGCGATCAGGTCGGCCGCCTCGGCCAGGGTGCCGAGCACCGCCTCGATCGCGGCCCGGGCCAGATTGGCGGGGGTCGCGTTCTGCGTGGTCAGGCCGCGGAGCACCCCGGTCGCGTCGGGCCGGTTCGGGGAGCGCTCCCCGTCCAGGTAGGGCAGCAGCGCGATGCCGCCCGCGCCGGGCTCCGCGGTCAGCGCCCGGGCCGACAGCCCGTCCAGGTCGGTGCCGGTCAGGGCGGCGACCGCGGAGAGCACCAGGCCCGCGTTGACCGTGGCGATCAGCGGCAGGAACCGGCCGGTCGCGTCGGCGAACCCGGCGACCATGCCGGACTCGTCCGCCGCGGCCCGCTCGGTGACCGCGTACGCCGTGCCCGAGGTGCCGATCGAGCTGACCAGCTCGCCCGGCTCCAGGCTGAGCCCGAGGGCGGCGCCCATGTTGTCGCCGGTCCCGGGGGCCAGCACGGCGCCGCCCGCGGTCTCGCCGACGACCTCGTTGGGCTTGGCGATCCGGGGCAGGCCGGGCTCGTGGCCGAGCGCCGCCGCGGCGACCTCGGGCAGCCAGCGGCCCGTCGCCGGGGAGAAGTAGCCGGTGCCGGAGGCGTCGCCGCGGTCGGTGACCGGCTCGGCCCCGCCCGGACCAGCCCGGCCCGGTCCCTGCGAAGCGAGCTGCCAGGTCAGCCAGTCGTGCGGCAGCATCACCCGGGCGACCCGGGCCGCGTGGTCCGGCTCGTGCTCGGCCAGCCAGCGCAGCTTGGTCACGGTGAACGAGGCGCTGGGCACGCTCCCGGTCTGCTCCGCCCACCAGGCTGGGCCGCCCAGCTCGGCGATCAGCTCCCGGGCCGCCTGCGCGGAGCGCAGGTCGTTCCAGAGCAGGGCGGGCCTGATGACCTCGCCCGCCTCATCCACGACGACCATGCCGTGCTGCTGGGCCGCGACCCCGATCGCGTCGGCCCGGTCGAGCAGGCCCTGCCCGGCCTGCTCCAGCGCGGACCACCAGGCGGCCGGGTCGCACTCGGTGCCCGGCGGGTGCGGGGCACTCCCCCGCCCGACGATCGTGCCGTCCTCTGCCTGGCACAGCAGCACCTTGGTCGACTGCGTGGACGAATCCACCCCAGCCACGAGCATCGCTCACCCCTTCGCTCCGACGGGACTGAACCTATCGCCCGGCGCCCGGTAGGGCGACGGGCCGGCCAGCGGAGTCGGCCCCGGGCGGGCTACCCGGCCCCTGGCCGGGTGACGGCCCGGGGCGGGGACCCGGCCGCCGGCAGCGTGACGTTCCGGGCGGCCGGCCAGCCGGCGATGAGCTGCAGCCCGGTGATCACCAGCAGCACCACGACCGGGACGGTCCAGCCGCCGAGCGCGGAGTGCAGGAAGCCGACGACCAGCGGGCCGGTGGTAGCGACCAGGTACCCCACGCTCTGCGCGAATCCCGAGAGCGACGCGGCCACCCGGGGATCGGGGGACCGGGCCATGGTGAAGAAGATCGCCAGGCCGAGCGAGGCCCCCTGGCCCAGGCCGAGCACCAGCACCCAGGCCACGTCGCTGCCCAGCGGGGCGAACCAGACCCCGGCCAGGCCGGCCGCGCTGGCGGCCACGGTACCCGCGATCAGCGCCTGCTGGTTCCGGGCCCGGTGTGCGAGGACCGGGATCAGCAGCGAGCCGGCCGCCCCGCCCACGCCGGTCAGGGCCAGGAGCGTGCCGGCGGCGCCGGCGCTCACCCCCCGGTCCCGGAGCATGGTCGGCAGCCACGACAGCTCCGCGTAGAAGGTCAGGCTCTGCAATCCCATGAACGCGGTGACCTGCCAGGTCAGCGCGTAACGGGAGAGCCTCAGCGGGGCGGCGGGGGGCGCAGGACGCGCCGCGGCTCCTGATTCGCGGGATTCCGGCCGCTGCCCCGGGGGGCGGGGCACGGTCCGGTACTTCAGCTGCGGCAGCCAGGCCACCCCGGCAGCCAGCGCGGGCAGCGCCCACACGGACAGGGACAGCGGGACCGACCCGCCGGACAGGTTGTACACCGGGATCGCGACCAGCGAGGCCAGGATCGACCCGGCGTTCAGGCAGAGCAGGTAGATCCCGATCAGCGCCCCCGCACGCTCCGGCGCGCGCCGCTTGACCAGGCTGGGCAGCAGCACATTCAGCAGCGCGATGGCCGCGCCGGCCAGCGCCGTCCCGGGGAACAGCAGCACGCCCGGCGCCACCCCGCGCAGGATCAGCCCGGCGGCCAGCAGGCCCACGGCCCCGCCGAGTACCCGTTCCTCGCCGAACCGGCGGCTCAGCGGGGCGGCCACCCCGGAGAACACGCCGAAGGCCAGCACCGGCAGCGACGCCAGGACGGAGATCCCGGCCGGCGGCAGATGCAGGCGGCCGGACAGCTCCGGGAACAGCGGCGGCAGGCTGGTGATCGCGGCGCGCAGGTTGAACGCGATGGCGAGCACGCCCGCGACGAGCAGGACCCCGTTCCTGGCGTAACGGCGGGCCCGCGGCGGCGACGGCGCGGTGGGCGCGGCAGAATCGGGCATTTCCCCGACACGCTACCGCGAGGGTTGTCCCGGTCAGCCGATCAGCGAGCGCAGCACGTACTGCATGATCCCGCCGTGCCGGAAGTACTCCGCCTCCCCTGGGGTGTCGATCCGCACCACGGCCCGGAACTCGGTGCCGTCCGCGCGGACGGTCACCTCGCGGGGGACCGAGCCGGAGTTCATCTCCTCGATGCCGGTGATCTCGAAGACCTCCTGCCCGGTCAGCCCGAGCGACTCGGCCGACTCCCCCGGCTGGAACTGCAGCGGCAGCACGCCCATGCCGATCAGGTTGGAGCGGTGGATCCGCTCGAACGACTCGACCAGCACGGCCCGCACCCCGAGCAGCAGGGTGCCCTTGGCCGCCCAGTCCCGGGACGAGCCGGACCCGTACTCCTTGCCGCCCAGCACGACCAGCGGGGTGCCCTCCCCGGCGTACTTCCGGGAGGCCTCGTAGATCGACATCTGCTCGCCGTCGGGCAGGTGCACGGTGACGCCGCCCTCGGTGCCGGGGGCCAGCTGGTTGCGCAGCCGGATGTTGGCGAACGTGCCGCGGATCATCACCTCGTGATTCCCGCGCCGCGAGCCGTAGGAGTTGAAGTCCTTCCGCTCCACCCCGTGCTCGGTGAGGTACTTCCCGGCCGGGCTGTCGGTCTTGATCGCCCCGGCCGGCGAGATGTGGTCGGTGGTCACCGAGTCGCCCAGCCTGGCCAGCACCCGGGCGCCGTGGATGTCGCTGACCGGCGCGGGCTTGTCCGGCATGCCCTCGAAGTACGGGGGCTTGCGCACGTAGGTGGAGCCGGTGTCCCAGGCGAACGTGTCCCCGGCGGGGACGTCCAGCTCACGCCAGCGGTCGTCGCCCTCGAACACGTCCGCGTAGTCCCGGGTGAACATCTCCGCCGCCACCGCGTGCTGCACCACGTCGTCGATCTCGGCGGCCGAGGGCCAGATGTCGCGCAGGTACACCGGGGTGCCGTCCGGGCGGGTGCCCAGCGGCTCATTCTCCATGTCGAAGTCCATGGTCCCGGCCAGCGCGTAGGCCACCACCAGCGGCGGGGAGGCCAGGTAGTTCATCTTCACGTCCGGGTTGATCCGGCCCTCGAAGTTCCGGTTCCCGGACAGCACCGACACCACGGCCAGGTCGTTCTCGTCCACGGCGGCGCTGATCGCCTCGGGCAGCGGCCCGGAGTTCCCGATGCAGGTGGTGCAGCCGTAGCCGACCAGGTTGAAGCCGAGCTTGTCCAGGTAAGGCACCAGCCCGGCGCGCTCGTAGTAGTCCATGACCACCTTGGAGCCGGGCGCCAGCGTGGTCTTGACCCACGGCTTGGTGGCCAGCCCCGCCTCGACCGCCTTCTTGGCCAGCAGGGCGGCGCCCACCATGACCGACGGGTTCGAGGTGTTGGTGCACGAGGTGATGGCCGCGATGACCACCGAGCCGTGGTCCACCGAGGTCTGCGTGCCGTCCTCCAGCGTCACCTGCGCCGGGTGGGACGGCCGTCCGGTGCCGGAGGCCGAAGGCCTTCCGGCCGGCCGGTCGGCCTCGCCGTTCTCCCGGTCCGGGACGAACGGGTCAGACGCCGGGAAGGTGTCGGCCACGTCCTCGTCCAGCCGGTCGAGCTGAACGTAGTTGCCGAGGGCCTCGCGGAACGACTCCTTGGCGTCGGTCAGGGCCACCCGGTCCTGCGGCCGCTTCGGGCCGGCCAGCGACGGGACGATGCTGGACAGGTCCAGCGTGAGCTGCTCGGAGTAGCGGGGCTCCGCGGCCGGGTCGTGCCACAGGCCCTGCTCCTTGGCGTACGTCTCGACCAGCGCCACCTGCTCCGCCGGGCGCCCGGTGAGCTGCCAGGTAGCTGAGCGTCTGCTCGTCGATCGGGAAGATCGCGCAGGTGGAGCCGAACTCGGGGCTCATGTTGCCGATCGTGGCCCGGTTGGCCAGCGGCACCGCAGCCCACCCCGTCGCCGTAGAACTCCACGAACTTGCCGACCACGCCGTGCCGCCGGAGCAGCTCGGTGATGGTCAGGACCAGGTCGGTGGCGGTCGTGCCGGCCGGCAGTTCCCCGGTGAGCCGGAAGCCGACCACCCGCGGGATCAGCATGCTGATCGGCTGGCCGAGCATGGCCGCCTCGGCCTCGATGCCGCCGACCCCCCAGCCGAGCACGCCCAGCCCGTTCTGCATGGTGGTGTGCGAGTCGGTGCCCACGCAGGTGTCCGGGTAGGCGGCCCCGTCGCGGGACATCACCACCCGGGCCAGGTGCTCGATGTTGACCTGGTGCACGATCCCGGTGCCCGGCGGCACCACCTTGAACTGGCTGAACCCGTCCTGGCCCCAGCGCAGGAACTGGAACCGCTCGCGGTTGCGGCCGAACTCCAGCTCGACGTTCCGGTCGAAGGCGTCCGGGCGGCCGAAGATGTCGGCCACCACCGAGTGGTCGATGACCAGCTCGGCCGGGACCAGCGGGTTGATCTTCCCCGGGTCACCGCCCAGGTCCCGCATGGCCTCGCGCATGGTGGCCAGGTCCACGACGGCCGGCACGCCGGTCAGGTCCTGCAGGAGCACCCGGGCCGGGGTGAACTGGATCTCGGTCGAGGGGTCGGCCGCCGGGTCCCACTGCGCGAGCGCGCTGACGTGCTCGGCGGTGATGTTGCGGCCGTCCTCGGTGCGCAGCAGGTTCTCGAGCAGGATCTTCAGGCTGAACGGCAGGTCCGCGGCCCCGTCCACCGCGTCGAGCCGGTGTATCTGGTACCCGGCCTCGCCGACCCGCATCGTCGCCAGGCTGCCGAAGCTGTTCGCGGTCATCAGGGTCCGCCTCCTGCACCAGTCTGCCGTTGAAGTATCTCGATATCAAGCTAATATGCCGCGCGTTCACGCTAGAACGAGTTTATCTCGACGTCAAGGTATCGCCCGCGTGCGGGGGCCGCCCCGGGAACCGGGACGATTCGCACGCGGCCGGCCGATTCCCCGGCCGGGACGGCACTGCCTGTACGACAACATTGCCACCACTTCACCACTGCGGGTGGCGATGCGCAGCGGTCACGGCCCCGATCCGCGACTATGGGGTGGTGACAGAGCACACCGAGCGCCCCTGGGGCGGTTACACGATCCTCGCCGAGGCCGGGGACTTCAAGGTCAAGACCATCGAGGTGCACCCCGGGCAGCGGCTGTCCTACCAGCGGCACTCCCGCCGGGCCGAGCACTGGTTCGTGGTCCGCGGCGAGGGCGTGGTCACCCTGGACGGCCAGGAGATCGAGCGTCCGCCGCGGCGACACGGTCGACGTCGCGCTGGGGGCCGCGCACCGGATCCGCAACACCGGCCCGGACCCGCTGGTGTTCGTGGAGGTCCAGCACGGCGACTACTTCGGCGAGGACGACATCGTCCGGCTGGAAGACGACTACGGCCGCGTCGGGGCCTGAGTCCCGGTTACGGCGAGCACGGCCGCGCGCAACGCGGCGTCGTCGGCGGGATCGACGGTCCGCAGGTCCAGCAGCAGCCGGCCGTCCTCGACCCGCCCGGCCACCGGTGGCTTATTTTTCCGCAACGAAGCCGCCAGCGTGGCCGGGAGACTCACGGCGGCGCTGGGCAGCCGGACGCCCGGCGCGCCACCGCCGCCGACCACCGCGTCACTCTCGGTGGCCCGGGCGTCCAGCCCGGCCCGGGCCAGGTCCGCGGCCAGCCGGCCGGCCCGGTCCCGGAGCCGCTCGACGGGCTCGTGCAGGGCGGTGGCCGTCGGCGTGGCCGGCCCGCGCAGCGTGGCCTCCAGCGCGGCCAGGGTCAGCTTGTCCACCCGCAGCGCCCGGGCCAGCGGGTGCCGCCGCAGCGCCGTGATCAGGGCGGCCTGGCCGAGCAGCAGACCGGCCTGCGGTCCGCCGAGCAGCTTGTCGCCGCTGGCGGTGACCAGGGCCGCGCCGCTGGCCAGCGCGGTCGCGGCGTCGGGCTCGCCGGGCAGCACCGGCTCGGGGGCCAGCAGCCCCGAGCCGATGTCCGCCACCACGGGGACCGGGTCTGGCGCCCGTCCCGGCGCCGCGGTCTGGCCGGCCATCGCGGCGAGTTCCGCGATCGGCGCCTCGCTGGTGAAGCCCAGGATGCGGAAGTTCGACGGGTGGACCTTGAGGATGAAGCCGGTGTCCGGCCCGATCGCCGCGGCGTAGTCGGCGGCCGTGGTCCGGTTCGTGGTCCCGACCTCCCGCAGCCGGGCCCCGGTCGAGGCGAGCAGGTCGGGCAGGCGGAAGCCGTCACCGATCTCCACCATCTCGCCGCGGCTGATGATGATCTCGCGGCCGCGGGCCAGCGCCGTGGCCGCCAGCACCAGCGCGGCGGCGTTGTTGTTGACGATGTGCACGTCCTGTGCGGCTGGGCAGGCTTCGCGCAGCGCCTCGAGGGCGCCCCGGCCGCGCCGGGCCCGCTGCCCGGTGGCCAGGTCGTACTCCACGTCGGTGCACCCGGCGCTGGTGGCCAGGGCGGTCCGGGCCGCCGCGGACAGCGGCGCCCGGCCCAGGTTGGTGTGCAGCAGTACCCCGGTGGCGTTGATGACCGGGCGCAGGGTGGTGGCGCTGGCGGGCAGCAGCCCGCGGCCTGGTCCGGCACGTCCTCCGGCGCGATCTCGCCCCGGCGGGCCCGGTCCTGGGCGGCGGTGATGGCCTCCTTGACCGTGGCCGCGCCCCAGCCGGCCGACCGCCTCGGCGAACGGGGGCTGCGCGAGCAGTGTGTCGGTGCGCGGTATCCGCCGCCGGCTGTCCACGACCGCACTCTAACCCGCGACCGCACTCCACAGCCGTGCCTCCCTGCCCCCTGTCCCCCTGCCCCGCCGCGCCCCCTCTGCGCGCTCCTTCAGCCGCGACCCTTTGCCGCGCCCCGCCGCACCCCCTCTACCGCCGCACCACCTCCCAGTCCCACGAGTCACACAGGCCCCTCCGCCCACGTTTCCCGCGGGCCGTTCGCCTCACCGGGCAAAACACCCCGGAAAAACGCACGCTCCGCGGGAAACGTAAGCCGGCCAACCGTTAGCCGAGGCCGTGCCGGGCGGCGCTCACGTCCCGGTCACCCAGACCCTGGCCGACGAGCGCGGCCCACCGCTCGCGGATCACCTCCAGCATCGGCAGCCGCCGGCCGGACGCGTCCATGGCCAGGCGGACATCTTTAAGCGCCCACTGCAGCGCGAAGTCCGGCGAGTCGTCGCCCGCGTCCATCTTGGCGAACTTGGCCGCCGCGGCCGGGCTGGACAGGTTCCCCTCCTTGAGGAAGTCCAGCACCTGCTGATGATCGACGCCGAGCGAGTCGGCCAGGGCCATGATCTCCGCGGCCCCCTCGACCAGGAAGACCAGCCAGGAGTTCATCACCAGCTTGAGACGGCTGCCCGCACCGGCCTCCCCGAGCCACCTGGTCTCCCGGCCGAGCGCGGCGAACACCGGCCCGAGCACCGGCCTGGCCTGCTCCGGCCCGGACACCAGGATCAGCAGCTGGCCGTTCTCGGCGGGCTGGCGGGTGCCGGACACCGGCGCGTCCACGAAGTAGACGCCGGGCCGCTCCTTGCTGACCCGGGTGGCCAGCTCCTCCACGGCGGTCACGCCGATCGTGCTCATCTGCGCCCAGACGGCCTGCGGCCGCATCGCGTCCAGCATCCCGGAGTCGAAGGCCACCTGGTTCACCGCGTCCGCGTCGGCGACCATGGTGATGACCACGCCTGCTTCGCGGACCGCGTCCCGCGCGTCGTCGTGGGCGGTCGCCCCGTCCGCCGCCAGCGCGGCCGCGCGTTCCGGGGTCCGGTCCCACACATCCACCGCGAACCCGTTGCGCAGCAGGCTGCGGGTCATCCCCCGGCCCATCGTCCCGGCCCCCAGCACCGCCACCCGTGGCAGTGGCCGGGCCGCTCCGGAAGCAGTCATGTCGTCATCCCCTTGGTGGTTTTCGTTGCGGAGGTTTCTGCTCTTCATCTTTAACCCGCACCGCTCAGGAGCAGCAGCGGGCCGGCGTGCGGGGCGGGCGCCGGTGCGCCAGGGCGATCAGCGTGGCCAGGCCGGCCACCACCGCCCCGGCCAGCATCGCGTCGCGGTCGCCGCCGACGCCGGCCACGTGGCCGCCGTGGCTCGCGGTCAGGGCGATGGCGGGCAGCAGCGCGGCACCGACCCCGGCCCCGATCTGCCGGCTGGTGTTGATCACCCCGCCGACGAAGCCCTGGTCGCCGTCGGCCACTCCCCGGCTCGCGGTGACCAGCGCGCCGAATGCGGTGCCCGCCGTGCCGAAGCCGACGAAGGTCACCGCGGCCAGCAGCGGGCTGTACCCGCCGGTCGCGGGCAGGTGGGTGAGCACCAGGAACCCCGCCGTGGCCACGGCGTTGGTCAGCACCAGCAGCCGCCGCAGGCCCAGCCGCGCGGCCAGCCGGGCACCGGCCAGCCCGGCGGTGAAGCCGACCACACCCTGCGGGGCGATGGCCAGCCCGGTCATCAGCGGTGAGTCGTGCAGCACCTGCTGGAAATACAGGGACAGGACCAGCATCTCGCCGCCGTTCCAGACCCCGAGCAGCATGATCAGCGCGCCGCCCTTGCGGAGCGAGCCGAGCCGGAGCAGGTCGCCGCGGACCAGCGGATCGGGCTGGTGTCCCTCGGTCACCGCGAAGGCGGCCAGCGCGGCCACCGCGAGCCCGGCCGCGGCCAGCACCAGCGGCGAGGTCCAGCCGGCCGCACCGCCCTCGGACACGGCGAATACCACCGAGGCGACCGCCAGCGTGATGAGCAGCGCGCCGGTCACGTCGAGCCGCCTCGGCTGGCGCTGCTCCCGGCCCCGGCCCAGCAGCCGGGGGGTGAGCAGCACCGCGGCCAGCCCGACCGGACACGTTGACCAGGAAGACCGCGCGCCAGCTGGTGAACTCGACCAGGAAGCCGCCCAGCACCTGACCGGCCACGAACCCGACGGACGCGGTCGCGCCGTACAGGCCGAGCGCCCGGGTGCGCTTGGGTCCCTCGGGGAAGCCGGTGGTGATGAGGGAGAGCGCCGCCGGGGCGACGAGAGCCGCGCCCGCGCCCTGCAGCGCCCGCGAGGCGACCAGCAGGACCGGGTCCTGGGCCAGCCCGCCGGCCAGCGAGGCGGCGGAGAAGGCGATCAGGCCGGTCACGAACATCCGGCGGCGGCCGAACAGGTCCGCGGCCCGGCCGCCGAAGATCAGCAGCCCGCCGAACGTGATGGCGTACCCGGTGACCACCCACTGCACGGCCGAGGCGGCGAAGCCCAGCTCGCGTGGATGGAGGGCAGCGCCACGTTCACGGGGACCGCACTGCGAACTCGGTCTCGCAGCCCAGCCAGCTGCCGGCCGGCTACCCGGCCAGCGCCGGGGGCCAGCTGAGCCTGGTGTCCGACGAGCTGTCGATCGTGGCCCAGATCCCGGACCGGCTCGGCGCCGGGCTGTCCTACCGGGCACCGGACTGGATTCCCGGGGTGGGTGCCACCTCGGCCACCGGTGACACGGACGACAACCTCACGCTGTTCACCTTTCACGGGGCGGCGCTGCCGTCGATCGGGATCTTCCGGAACCCGGCCGCGGTGTGCGCGAGTGACCACCCCGGCCAGGTGCCGTGCGTCCTCGGTTCCTGACCCGCCGGTCCCCGGCTGCGGGACCCGCGGCTTTCCCGCCAGCCGGGACCGCGGCTACTTGACCGTGTTGGTGTCGATCTGGTCGAAGTCGCCGATGCCGTTGGTGACCCCGCCGCCGCCGGACCACTGCCACATCACGGCCTGCTTGGCGGAGCGGCTCACGCCGCCGAAGAACCGGGCGCAGGTGGACGTGCCCAGGACGCACCACTTGACCGGCGGCTGGGAGAGCTTGCTGGTGGCGTCGGTGTACGTCCACTCGTAGGTCCCGGAAATATTTGAGGCGCTCCCGGTACCGAAGATGGAGCCCCAGATCGCCGGGGACGAGTACACGCCCGGAAGGTACGAGGAGTGCGCGGTCAGGTAGGCCTCGTAGCCGTTGACCTCAGCCCGGTCCACCGACGCGGAGATCCCGGCCGACTTGATCTTGCCGCTGCAGGGGGACGTGTAGACGTTGTTCCAGCCGTTGTCCAGGGCGGGCTTGATGCCGGGCAGCTCGATGTCCAGCCACACGATCTTGTAGGTGACGTGCAGGCCGCCCATCGCGCGCAGCGTCTTGGCCGCCTGTGCGGCGCCCCACGAGGTTGCCTCGCTGGTGGTCCCGTTGTAGTGCGGATCGACGCCGGGGCCGCCCATGAACCAGTAGACGCCGGTGCCGATGCCCTTGCCGTACGTGGTGTAGTTCGTGTTGGCCGCCGCGCTGTTCGCGGACGACCAGGCGATGTTGCCGCCGCAGCCGGACCAGCGGGCCCAGTTCCCGGCCATGCCGATGTACCCGCCGTAGACCGGGTTACCGGGCAGGACCGGCTCCCGGTACGGCGGTGAGCTGTTGATCGCGATGGGCCAGCTGTCCGTGCCGTAATAGAAGCCGGCCGGGCTGTCCGCGTCCGGGACGGCTGCGGTCAGGCGGGCCCGCGCCGCGTTCGCCGGGCGCGGGCCGGACGCGGTCAGGGCCAGCGGCAGGACCACCGCCACCGCGGCGGCCAGCGCCAGGGCGGGCAGCAGCCGGGCAGGGCGGAGCATCCGGCGACGAGCAGGCTGGGGGCGGTTCATCCGGGGGCCTTCCAGTGCGCGGCTCCGGCGGGGCCGCTGGGCGGGTCGGGCGGACCACGCCGGCCGCGGGGCCGGGGGCTCGCCAGCGGGACTGACGGGCTGACGTGGTCAAGGTCCGTGAGGGGCTTTGTGATCTTCTGTGAGATTTCGCCCGATACCGTCATACTAGGCACGTCAGCGCGGTCCGCCAGATAATTCGCGGTGAACGAGGCCACGCCGGCGCGGCGCCCAGCGGCGCTGAGCGGCACGGGAGGGACGCATGGACCGTCAGGTCAAATATCTGCTCGATGAATCCGAACTGCCCGAGCAGTGGTACAACGTGGTGGCTGACCTGCCCTCTCCCCCGCCGCCGCCGCTGCACCCCGGGACCCGCGAGCCGGTCGGCCCGGACGATCTCGCCCCGCTGTTCCCGGCCGCGCTGATCGGCCAGGAGGTGTCCGCGGAGCGGTACATCCCGATCCCCGAGGACGTCCGCGACGTGTACCGGCTGTGGCGGCCGACCCCGCTGCTGCGCGCCCGGCGGCTGGAGAAGGAGCTGGGCACCCCGGCCCGGATCTATTACAAGTACGAGGGCGGCAGCCCGGCCGGCTCGCACAAGCCCAACACCGCGGTCCCGCAGGCGTACTACAACGCGGCTGAGGGGGTGTCCCGGCTGATCACTGAGACCGGGGCCGGCCAGTGGGGCAGCGCCCTGGCCTTCGCCTCAGCCGTGTTCGGCCTGCAGTGCGAGGTCTGGCAGGTCCGCGCCTCCTACGACCAGAAGCCCTACCGCAGGCTGCTGATGGAGACCTACGGGGCCACCGTGCACCCGAGTCCCTCGGACCTGACCCAGTCGGGCAAGGCGATCCTGGCCGCCGACCCCGACTCCCCGGGCAGCCTGGGCATCGCGATCAGCGAGGCCGTGGAGGTCGCCGCCGGTGACCCGTCGGCCCGGTACGCCCTGGGCAGCGTGCTGAACCACGTGCTGCTGCACCAGACCGTGATCGGCGAGGAGGCCATCAAGCAGCTGGAGCAGGCCGGTGACGTGCCCGACCTGATCATCGGCTGCACCGGGGGCGGCTCCAACTTCTCCGGGCTGGTGTTCCCGTTCCTGCGGGAGAAGCTGGCCGGGCGGATGAACCCCGTGCTGCGCGCGGTCGAGCCGGCCGCCTGCCCCTCCTTCACGCGTGGCGTGTACGCCTACGACTTCGGGGACACGGCCGGCTTCACCCCGCTGCTGAAGATGCACACGCTGGGCCACGACTTCATCCCGGACCCGATCCACGCGGGCGGGCTGCGCTACCACGGCATGTCGCCGCTGCTCTCGCACATGTACGAGCTGGGACTGTTCGAGGCGGTGGCCAAGCCGCAGTCGGAATGCTTCGCCGCGGGCCTGCGCTTCGCCCGGGCCGAGGGCATCGTGCCCGCGCCGGAGCCCACCCACGCGCTCGCTTCGTGCATCGAGGAGGCGCTGCGCTGCAAGGAGACCGGCGAGGAGAAGGTCATCCTGACCGCGCTGTGCGGCCACGGCCTGCTGGACCTGACCGCGTACGAGAGCTTCCTGGCGGGCCAGGTCACCGACTTCGACCTGCCCGCCCAGGCCCTGCAGGACGCGCTCAACGGACTCCCGGCCGGCGTCTGAGCCGTCCCCGGGCCCGGGCCTGAGCGGTCATTCGGCGCGCAGGGCGGTGGTGGTCCTGGTGGCTGCTGCCCAGCCGGCGGGCAGTAGCGCGCCTGCCCCGGCGACGGCCAGCGCGCCCAGGGCGAGCAGGACCAGTTCGGCCGGGCCGTAGACGTCGATGACGTTGGCGGGCACTCCGGTTCCGGCCGCGCTGCCGATGGCGGACACGGTGGCCGCGTGGATGGCGATCGCGACCGGCAGGCCGAGGATCGCGGCACCGATCGCCGGGGCGATAACCCAGCACAGGACCATCGCGATGGTCTGGCGCGGGGTCATCCCCAGCGCCCTGAAGACACCGAGATCGTAGACGTGCTCCCGCGTCATCATCAGGAGCGAGTTGAGGACGCCCAGGGCGGCCAGCACGGTGACCATCAGCGTCAGGATGCGGATGAGCGAGGTATCCACACGACCCGTGCCGCCTCCCGCGAGTTGGGGCCGGTAGACGCTGAAGCCGGGACCGAGGGCGCGGCTTAGACCGGCTGCGTAGGCCCGCGTGCTGACACCGGGCCTGAGCCCGACGTCGTATTGCGAGGCCGGGAACGCGGCGGCGTGACCGAGGGTCTGTGCGGTGGTGAGAACTTCCGGCAGGCCCGGGTCGTAGACCTGGCCGATGATGCGGGTCCGGATGAGGCGCCCATCGACGCTGAGGGTCACCCGGTCGCCCACGGCCAGGCCGGTGTCGGTGAGGAAGGCGGTATTGACGTTGACCTCGCCCGCCCGGTCATACCAGTGCCCGCTGATCATGTCCCAGCCGAGCCAGGCCGAGCGGCCGCCGTAGGCCGTGATGGATAGCGGGATCTGCAGACCGGCCACGCCGACGCTCGACGAGGTGAGGTTGAAGATACCGCCGCTCAGGGTGACGACCCCTGCCTCGTGCGCTGTCCCGGGCTGAGCCTGCAGCGCCCTGGTGACGGCCTGATCCTGGCCGGGCGTAAGGATCGCGCCCGGCCCGGCGGGCGTGACCTGGACCGCGCCCTGCCCGCGGCTTGCGCTCGCGCTGGCCTGGGCGAGCGAGGAGTTCAGGCCAACGGCGAGGATGACGGCGGTGAGCCCGAAGAAGATGGCCGCGAGCGTGAGCGCGGACCTGCCCGGACGCGAGAACGGCGCGGACAGGCCGGCGGTCACCGGGCGGGGCAGCGGCAGGGCGGACAGGAGCCGGTGCACCGCGAAGCCGTGCCCCTGCCGGGGGGCCTGCCCGCGGGCCATCGCCGCGACGGTGCTGAGGCGCCCGGCCCGCAGCGCGGGCAACAGCGCCGCGACACCGACAATCGCGCATATCCCCAGCGGGGCTGCGACGTCGATCCAGGCCGGAATCGTGTTGGCGAGCTGGAAAACGCCGGCTCCTTGTCCGAGCATCGGCAGCACCCAGTCGTTGCCGAGCACGACTCCCAGCGCGCAGCCGGCCAGGGCCGGGACCGCGGCCTGGGTGACGTAGGTGACCGCGATCTGGAACGGGGTGAAGCCGATGCCCTTCAGCACCCCGATGCGCCGGTAGCCGGCGACCACCAGCGCACTGACGACGCTGCCCACGATGAGGGCGGCCAGGGCCAGGCCCAGGAGGGCGAAGGCGACCGCGAAGGGCGTGTTGAGGTCCTGCTCGCTCCCGGTCTGGTTCGCCGACAGCAGCCACGACACGCTCGACACCACCGCTCCCCGGGGGAGCGCGGCACGGATCTGATGGAGATCAGCATTGATCTGGACCGCCGTCGCGGCGTGCTGGAAGCGGTAGAGCATCTCCTCCTCAGCCGGCGCCCCGGCCTTCTCCAGCGCGGCAATCTCAGCCGGCGTCGTCCAGGCGTCCTCGTCACGGGCCTCCGACCCGCCATAGCCGGCCACCGTCAGCTGCGGGTGGCCCGCCAGGCTGGTCACGGTGACCTTGCCGCCGACCGGCACGCGGAGCGGGATGTAGACGCCGATCGCGATCTGGCCCAGACTGACCGGCCACTGGCCGCCGTTCAGCGTCAGATCGTCGAGCGGACCGCCCCTCGATGACCGGCCGACCACCGTGTACGACAGCGGCGGACCGGCCGGGGCTTCCGGCCCATGCGGCGCCTCCGCGGCTTGCAGGCTCAACCCTGTCTCGGGATACGGCCCGGCGGCCTGCGTCACGCCGGTCAGTGACGAGGTCCGGGCGAGCTGCGGGCGTGTCACCCGCGCGGCGTTGACGGTCACCGCGAGGTCGGGGCCGTGGTAGACCGCGAACGCGTTCAGGAACCCCTCGTTGGCGCTGGTGTACAGAGTCAGGCCGAGCGTCGCCGCGGCGCTCGCCGCGGCGACGACGGCGAAGACCACGATGGTCTGCACACGGTGCCGGATTAGGCCCCCCGACGCTGCCCTCAGCGCCGGGCCGACACTCATGACAGCACCGGCCCGGGCGTGTCGGTGGTGACCTGGCCGTTGACAAGCCGGATCACCCGCTTGGCATACCGTGCCGCCAGCTCCGGGCTGTGGGTGACAACGACCAGGGTCTGTCCTGACTGGTTGAGCCCGACGAGCAGCCTGCCGATCGCCTCGCCGTTCGCTGAGTCGAGCGCGCCGGTGGGCTCATCGGCGAGCAGCAGCGCGGGCGCGTTGATCAGCGCCCGCGCGATGGCCACCCGCTGCCGCTCGCCCCCGGAAAGGCGGCCGGGGTAGGTGTCGCGATACTGCCCGATCCCCAGCTCGGTCATCAGCCGGGACGCCCGGGACCGGGCCATGCTCCGGCGCGTGCCGGCCAGCTGGGCGGGGAGCAGCACGTTGTCGGCGACGGTCAGGTCCTCCAGCAGGTTGAAGAACTGGAAGATCATCCCCACCTGCTGCCGCCGGAACCTGGCCAGCCCGGTCTCGCTGAGGGTGTCCACCCGCCGCCCGGCCACCGTCACCGTGCCGCTGGTCGGCTTGTCCAGTCCCGCGATCAGGTTCAGCAGCGTGGACTTCCCGCTCCCCGACGGCCCCATCACCGCCACCGCCTCACCCGGCGCGATCTGCAGGCTCACGCCATCCAGCGCGGCCTGACCGCTGCCCGCATAGCGCTTGGTGACGTCGCTGACCTGGACCAGGGTCCCGGCCCGCTGCGGCACGCTCCGCTGCGCGCCGACGTTGATCTCCTCGGTCATGTGCTGATCCCCTGATTCATGGGTCCTGGCTGGCGCCGGTGCACCGCGGATAGGCCTGGGCACGGCTCAGCCGGCCGAGAACAGGGCCGCCGTGGCCACCGCGGTCGGCGAGCAGCCTTGCCGGTGCAGGCGGGCGATGCCACTTCCGCCCGGCTGGATCTGCGGCAGCTGGTTTCCCTGGTCCACCGAGGCGGCCGCGAGCGTCCCGTGTGGTCCCGCGGTGCCGAAAGCGAGGGTGCGCTCACCGGCCCTGAGCTGGCTCACGCTGCTGCGGGCCAGCCTGAACACGATCGTCGATCCGGAGGTGGTCACCGGCACGTCAATGCCGCCGGCCATGACCACGGTGAAGCCGCCCGCGCGGGCGCCGGTGACCGTCCCGATCGCGAAACCCTGCGGGATAGCTGGCCGGCGCAGTCGCGACGGGTGAGGACGGAAACCAGGCGGCACGAGCAGGCTGGCGCCGATGATCACTTGGGTGGCGGCAAGCCTCCCGCGCGCGGTGGCGCCGTGCACGATGACGCGGCCACCATCGGTGATCTCGCCGGCCGATCCGGCCACCTGACGGTATACCGCAGACGACGCCCGCGTGGTGACCGTGACCAGCCGGCCGCCCCGCGTCTTGAGCACGACACCGCTGCCCTGGACCCGCACCGCGGACCCCGACGTCGCCTCCAGGCCCGGGCAGCCGTCCACCGCGGTTAGCCCGGCCGCGAGCCCGGACCCGGTCCGCGAATCCGGCGCCCCGCCCGCGGCAGCGAGCCCGGCCCACGTACCGCCGGCCACCACCAGGATCCCCGCCACCGCGGCCGCGATCCAGAGGGACGGGCGACGGCGAGGATCCCGCTCATGCTGCCGCCCCGGCTGGCCTTCCGCTGACCTGGCGGCCTCGATCGCCGTCCGGGCGCGAGCCCAGGCTCCGGCCGATGGCGCCGGCATCTCGTCGCGGAAGCGCCGCAGCACGTCGATCTCGTCAGTCATGACCCAGCCCTCCTCGGGCCGGATCGGTACCCGGCCGGAATGTCCACAGGTCCGCGTCGAAGTCCCCGAGTTGCTCACGCAGCAGCCCGCGAGCCCTCGACAGCCGGGAACGCGCTGTGCCCGGCGCTATGCCCAGCGCCGCCGCGATCTCCTCGTGGCTCAGCTCACCCCAGGCATACAGCAGCAGCACATCCCGCTGGTCCCGGGTCAGCAGCGCAAGCGCCGCGGCCAGCTGCGGGGCAAGCCAGGCCGCGGCGAGCCGCCGATCCACCGCATCGGAGGCGTCTGCGAGGTCAGCCTCTGGTACCAGCCGGGCGTCCAGGGCGAGCAGGTGCTGTTCGGCGCGCCAGTGGCTGCGCACGAGATTGGTCGCGATGCCGAACAGCCAGGAACGCAGCGAGCCCCGCTCCGGGTCGAAAGACGCGCGCCGGCGGTAGGCGGTCGCGAACGTCTCAGCCGCCAGATCCTCGGCAATGGCCGGGCCGACCCGGCGGCCGAGGAACCGGAACACCAGCACGAAATACTGCTGGAAGGCGGCTTCGAAATCCTCGGGGTCGGCAATGCGCCCCGTAGCCGCGTGCTCTTGCTTGCCTCTCACGTCTATGTATTGTCCGGTCAGCCGAACTCGTTCCGGGGCAGGCTCTGGGCGGAGAAAATTGACCTGACCCATCCACCCGATCACCTGACCGGGACAAACCGGACGTTGGCCAGCGGTCGCGGGCGGACCGTTAGTGCGGGGCGGCGGCCCAGCCGGTCCAGCGGGCGACCTGGATGCTGATCACCGGGCCGGCCGGCGGATGCTCGCGGTACTGCGGGTAGCGGCCGGCCAGCAGCGCGAGGGCCGGGGCCATCGCGGCGGGGTCGTCCAGGATGGCAGCCTGGCCGTCGGCCCGGACCCACCACAGCCCGTCCCAGTCGTCCTCGTAGTGATCGGCCAGCACGGCGACCCGGGGGTTGGCCCTGATGTTCCGCAACCGCCGCAGGTCGGTGCTGCTCTTCGGCTTGGCGTCCACCGCGCTGTAGATGCGGTCCCCCGGGCCGAGGCCGCCTTGCCGTCGCGGCTGCCGAGGCGAACGTGAACGGCACCAGGTGCGGGCGGCCGTCCGGGCCGACCGTGGCCAGCCGGGCCACCCGGACGCCGGCGAACCGCCGCCGGGCGTCGGTTGCGTCCAGCCTCATGCCCCCATCCTGCCCCGCGCTGCCGGCGTCCGCCGGTACGGGATACTTGTCCGTCGGGCGTCACGCCCGACGGGGCACCCGTAATCCACCGACGCTTGAAGGGCCAGCGCAGAGTGTCAGGCGAGGACAGCACGAGCAGCGCGACCAGCAGCCCGGCGGCGGACGCTGAGTCCCCGGGACCGGGCGCCCCGGCCAGCCGGAGCGACGTGCTGGGCGAGATCCGGCAGCAGCGGATCGGCAAGGTTCACCAGCTCCGCGAGCAGGGCATCGACCCGTACCCGCCCGACGCGGTGGAGCGGGTCAGCATCGCCCGCGCCCGCGAGATCGCCGACGGCGAGCCCGCTACCATCGCCGGGCGGATCATGCTGCTGCGCCCGATGGGCAACCTCACCTTCGGCCAGCTGCATGACGAGACCGGCGAGATGCAGTTCATGATCTCCCGGCGCGACCTGCCCGAGGATCACGTCCCGGGCTACAAGGCCCTCACCAAGCTGCTGGACATCGGCGACTTCGTGGCCATCGAGGGCTACCGGCTGCAGACCAAGACCGGCGAGCTGTCGGTCGGGGCGCGCAAGGTGACGATCCTCACCAAGTCCCTGCGGCCGCTGCCGGACAAGCACTCCGGCCTGAGCAACGCCGAAGTCCTGCTCCGCCAGCGCTACCTGGACATCCTGCTGCACCGCGAGATCCAGGACATGATCTACGCCAAGGCCCGGTTCTGGCGGTCCATGCGCCGGTTCCTGGAAGACCACGAGTTCACCGAGGTGCAGACCCCGGCGCTGGAGCTGACCACCGGCGGCGCGGACGCCCGCCCCTTCGTCGCGCACCACAACTACCTGGACACCGACGTCTGCCTGCGCATCTCCATGGGCGAGCTGTGGCAGAAGCGGCTGCTGGTCGGCGGGCTGGAGCGCACCTTCGAGATCGGCCGCCAGTTCCGCAACGAGAACCAGAGCCGCGAGCACCTCAACGACTACGACCAGATGGAGTTCTACTGGGCGTACGCCAACTACGAGACCGGGATGCGGCTGGTTGAGGACCTGTTCCGGCACGTCGATCAGCGAGACCTTCGGCACCCTGTCCTTCACCCTGCACCGCAACGGCCGGGAGTACCAGGTCGACCTGGGCCGGAGCTGGGCCCGCTACGACTACTACGAGACGATCAGCCAGATCCTCGGCCTCGACGTCGAGTCGGCCACCCTGGACAAGCTGGTCAGCCTCATCGACGAGCGTGGGCATCGTGGTGGACCGGCAGGGCCTGAACCGGGCCCGGGCCATGGACACGCTGTGGAAGCACTGCCGCCGCAGCCTGCCCGGGCCGGGTTTCCTGGTCAACGAGCCGCTGGAGGTCTCCCCGCTGGCCAAGGGGCGGCCGGACCGGCCCGGCATCGTGGAGCGGTTCCACGTCATCGTGGCCGGGAGCGAGCTGGGCAACGGCTACAGCGAGCTGAACGACCCGCTGGAGCAGGCCCGGCGGTTCGAGGAGCAGCAGCGGATGCGGGAGGCGGGGGACGCAGAGGCGCAGATGCCCGACCCGGAGTTCGTCGAGGCGCTCGAGTACGGCATGCCTCCGGCCTGCGGGTTCGGGCTGAGCGAGCGGGTATTCGCGTTCTTCATGGACAAGAGCGTCCGGGAGTGCCAGATCTTCCCGCTGCTGCGCCCCCTGGAGCGCGACCGCAGCGCTGACGGCGGAGCCGCTGGCTAGCGGATCCCGTCCCAGCGCACCCGCTCGTCGCCGGCGGGGTCGCGGACGGCGCTGCAGGGTCTCCCCGAGCAGGCCGGTGGTCCGGCTGGCGGTGTCATACGCGGCCCAGCCCGGGTCCCCGCTGGTGATGAAGTTCCACCCACACCTGGTGGGCCTGGTCGGCGACGGCCTGGGCGGGCGTGTCGCCGATCAGGGGACGGACCTCGTCGCGGGTGAGGTGTCGAACACGAAGGGAATCTCGGCGGCGTGGCACGCTCCGAGCCGGTGGTTGGCCTCTGGCCCGGGGTAGTCGAAACGGTAGAGCCACGTGCCGCCGGCCCCCGACGCGGCCCGGGCTTCGGCGACCCGGATGGCCGGGATGCGCGAAGAACCAGTCGGTGACCACGGCGGCCAGATGTCGCCGCGCTGGCCCCGGGCCGGTTGGCCCGGTAGACGGCCAGTCGTCCGCCGACAGCCCGTACGCGCCGGCGGCGGCGGCCAGCGTCGGCTCGTCGATGAGGTCGATGGTGGCCGCAGCGACCAGGAACAGCCGCGCCTCGTCGCGATTCGATCCGGCCAGCAGGCGAACGCGGCCTCCTTGCCCTGCGGCGATGGCGGTGATCGGCGCTTCGGCAGGACCGGGCCATCGACGGCGGGCGCAAACGGCAGCAGGCTCAGCGCCAGCGGTCCCCACCTGGCCGGATCGGGGGCGGTCTGCACCTCCACCACCAGGTCTGATGCGGCCCGGACGAACTTCTCCAGCGGAACCGCCTTGATCTGGTCCCGGTCGCAGGCACGCCGAGCGCCTCGGCGAGGTAGCCGCCCACCATGCGCCGCCGCATCCTGCGTGAGCGTGTGGCCGCGGCGCCGCTTTGCGTGATGGCCTGGGTGAACAAGCCCTCGGCGAGCGGCATCCCCAGCAGCGTCGTGATGCTCATGGCCCCGGCCGATTCACCAGCGACGGTGACGCGGGCCGGATCACCCCCGAACGCCGAGATGTTGCCCTGCACCCACTGCAGGGCCGCCAGCTGATCGAGCAGGCCGAGATTGGCGATGCCGTCGCCGAGGTACAGGAACCCCTCCGCGGACAGCCGGTAGTTGATGGTCACGCACACGACGCCGTCGCGGGCGAACGCCGCCCCGTCGTACGCGCCCACCGACCCGGACCCGTTCATGAACGAGCCGCCATGGATCCACACGAGCACCGGGAGCCCGGCGGAGCCGGGTCCGGGGTCCATACGTTGAGGTTCAGGCATTCCTCACCAGGGATCACCACCTCCGGGAACAGCGTGGCGTACTGCGGCGGGTAGTCGCCCTTGGGCACGGTCGGGCCGAACCTGGTCGCGTCGCGCTCGCCGTCCCACGCGCGGACCGGCGCAGGCGGCCGCATCCGGTTCGCGCCGAACGGGGGCGCCGCGTAGGGGATGCCGAGAAACGCTGAGACACCAGACTCGACCTGGCCACGGATGGCCCCGTCCTGGAGGCGGACCACCGGTGCGTCATCTCGCTCATGCGTCTCTCCATTGCGACGTTTAGCTGAACTGGTGCAAACTGTCTCTCAGCGTCCTCGTCATGTCAAGGTCGCCGATTCGCCACCGGAACAGGAGCCAGCCCGGATGACCGTCCGCCGTCCGCGCCGCCCGGAGACCCCGCTGCAACGCCAGCTCGCCGGGGCCACGACGCGGCCCACCGCGCTCGACGCCTTCCGGCTGACCCGCCGGACCTTCCTCGCCCGGTGACCGCATCGACATGCAGGCTCTCGCGCGGGCCCTCAGCGTGGACCGGGCCACCCTGTACCGCTGGGTCGGCTCCCGCGAGCAGCTGCTCAGCGAGGTCCTCTGGTCGCTGATCGACCCCACCATCAGGAACCTGCGCAAGGCCTGCGGCAACGCCGGCCCGTCGCCGGCCGCGCCTGCAGCTGTCGCCTGCCGCGGCGGTGATCACCGGCACGGTGCGCGACGTCATGGCCAACCCGGGCATGCAGCGCTTTCTCGACCGCGAAGGGGAGCTGGCCCTGCGGCTGCTGACGACCAAGGCCTCCAGCTTCGAGAACCGGCTGTCAGCCTGATCCGCGAGCTCGTCGGGAAGAGGCCGCGGCCGGACGCCTGACCGCGTCGGTCCCCCTCGACGATCTGCCTTACGTGCTGGTCCGCATCATGGAGTCCTACATCTACCTCGGGCTCATTACCGGCGAGCATCCCGATCCCGACCGCGCCGCCAGGGTCATCAGCGCACTTCTTCCGGCTGGCCCGGCTGACCCGCTGCCGCTGCATGTTCCGCACCTCGGGCACCAGCAGCACGGCGGCCGTGAGGACCACGATGAGGACGGCCCCCGCGGTCAGCACGGCTGCGGTGCCGAACGAGCCGGCCAGCGGGCCCGCGACCGCCGTGCCGACGGGGGCCAGGGCGAAGCTGCCGAGCGCGTCGTAGGACGAGAGCCGGGACAGCATGGCGGGCGGGATCTCCTGCTGCATCGTCGTGGCCCAGTTCACGCTGAACACCTCCACGCTCGCGCCGGCGAGAAACGCGGTGGCCGCGATCACGGGGACCGGCAGGGGCACGGCCAGGGCCAGGCAGGAACACGGAATCGGCGGGCACGGCCAGGCTCGCCACCAGCAGCATCCGGCGCGGCCGGAACCTGATCATGACGAAGCCGCCGAGAACGGCCCCGACGCCCTCGGCGGCCAGGATCAGCGCCCCAGCTCCGGGCGCCGCCGAGGTGCGCGTCGGCGACCAGCGGGCCGAGCACGCTCTGGGTGCCGCTCAGGATCGCCACGACGAATGCGAACTGCGCCACGATCACCCAGAGCCAGCGCCGGGAGATGAAGTCACGCCAGCCTTCCCGCAGCTCGTGCAGCAAGCCGGTCCGCGCTACCGGCGGCAGGTCAGGGAAACGCATGCCAGCCCGCAGCGCGCCGGCCACCGCGAAGCTCACCGCGTCGGCGGCCAGCCCCCAGCCCGGCCCGGCCAGGCCGACCAGGACACCGCCCAGCGCCGCCCCGCCGATCTGGCCGCTGTTACGGCCGATACGGTCCAGGGCGTTCGCGGGCGCGCGCTGGTCGGCCGGCACCGTGTGCGGCAGCAGGCCCTCCGAGGCCGGCAGGTAGAAGCCGGTGCCGATGCCCCGCGCGGCGGCCAGGGCGGCGAGTTCCCACACCCGGGCATGGCCGGCCAGCAGCAGGAATGCCGACACGGCCTGGGCCAGCGCCTGGAGCGCGTTCGCCGCCACCATGACCTGGTGGCGGGGCAGCCGGTCCGCCACCACGCCGCCGAGCAGCAGGAAGCCGATGAGGGGAACCAGATACGCTGCGGCCACGTACCCCACGTCGCTGGCGGAACCGCCGATCCGCAGGACCGCGAAGGGCAGCGCCACGGTCGCCACCGCGGTCCCGCTCGCCGAGATGACGTCGCACGCCAGCAGCAGCCGGAAGTTCCGGCTCCGCAGCGGCCCAGGGGGCATGGTCAGGGTCGGGCCTCCGGCGGGCGCGGTGTCGATTCCGGTGCTTCCCGTTCGTCGTATCAGGTGTACAACGAGTTGCCACCACGGCTGGCCGGGCCGCCGGGCCCGCCTTTCGACCGAGGGGGACGGACATGAAGGCTGCGGACACCTGGAAGCACATCCATTCGGAACGGCGGCAGATGGCGGAGACCTGGGCCGCCATGTCATCCGGTCAGTGGGCGGTTCAGTCCTGGTGCCAGGGCTGGTCGGTCCAGGACACCGCCGGCCACATCGTGGCCGCCGCCGAGCAGACCCCGCCGAACTTCTACAAGGAGCTGGCCTCGGCCGGATTCAGGTTCAACGTCTCACCGACCGGGGAGCCAGGCGCCTGGCCGCCGTCGGCCCGGATGAGCTGGTCCGCCGGCTGCGCGCCCGGACCTCGACCACGAACCACCCGCCTGCTCCCGTCCTGGCCATGCTGGGCGAGATCGTCGTGCACGGCGAGGACATCCGCCGGCCCCTCGGCCTGAAACACCAGCCGCCGGAAGAGGCCCTGGTCGCCGTGGCCGACAGCTGGAAGAACTCCAACCTGCTGATCGGGTCGAAACGGCGGATCACGGGGCTGCGGCTGCGGGCCACCGACACCGAGTGGGTCCACGGCGACGGCCCGGAAGTCTCCGGCCCGCTGCTCTCCCTGATCCTGGCCATGACGGGCCGCAAGGAAGTTCACCCCGACCTCACCGGCGAGGGAGTCGCCGAGCTCGGCGACCGGCCGTGAACCATCCTGGTCACGCCCCGGGCGCGGCAGCCGCGCCGTCGGTACGCTGACGGGATCTGGGCTGGCCCGGCTGGGGGACGAGATGACAGACGGTCCGGCGGAGCAGGTGAGGTCGATCTGCCTGGCGCTGCCCGAGGTGACCGAGCGGCTCAGCCACGGCGCGCCCACCTGGTTCGTCAAGGGCAAGAGCTTCACGACCCTGTGGGCGCACGGTCACCACGCCGATGATTTCCCGCATGTGTGGTGCGCCGCCCCGCCGGGGGCCCAGCTCGAGCTCACTGCCTCCGATCCGGCCCGGTTCTTCCGGCCGCCCTATGTGGGCGGGCGGGGATGGATCGGTGTCCGGCTGGACCGCGACGTGGACTGGGCGGAAGTCGCTGAGCTGTGCCAGGACGCCTACCGGGTCATCGCTCCGGCCCGGCTGGCCGCTCTCCTGGGCGGCAGCACCGGACGGCAGCCTCCCCCGGAGCGGTGATGACCAGGACATCAGCGGCCCGGCCGGCCAGGAACCCCGGCTGGCCGGGAGCGGCTCCTCACCGCGGCGGGGTGACCGGGACGATCCGGGCGGAGACGAGCTGGCGGTCCTGGATGTCCAGGATCCCGAGGGTGCCCTGGGGCTGGCGGCGGCGGTCGGTGGGCGAGCCGGGGTTGAAGATCCGCAGCCCAGCCTCGCTGTGGTCGAGCGGGATATGCGAGTGGCCGAAGACGACCAGCTGCGCGGCGGGGAACCGGCGGCGCATCCGGGCCGGGCGCCCGGGGGCCGGGCCCGCGTCGTGGATCATCGCCGCCGGGAGCCCGTCCAGATCCAGCTCGAGCGTGTCCGGCGCGCCCCAGGCGGCCACGTCCGGGCCGTCGTTGTTGCCCCGGACGGCCCGGACCGGGGCGTAGCCGGCCAGCTCGTCCAGGACGCCGGCGGTGCACACGTCGCCCGCGTGCAGGATGAGGTCCGCACCGCGCAGCTGTTCCGCGACCGCCGGCGGGCAGGACCGCCAGCGGCGCGGCGCGTGCGTGTCGGACAGCACGATCACCTTCACGGCCCCATCCTGCCCGGTGCGTTCCTCCCCCGGGCGCAGGCTGCGGCCTCAGGGAAAACGGGTACGAGGCGACCACCATGCGGGCCATCGCCCGGGAGGCGGACGTCTCGACCGGCAACGCCTACTACTACTTCAGCTCCAAGGAAGAACTGGTCCAGCAGTTCTACGAGAGCAACCAGGCCGATCACCTGGCCGCCTGCCGCGAGGTCCTGGACCGCTAGACCGATTTCACCGCCCGGCTGCTTGGCACCCTGCGCGCGCTGATCGACGTCTCCGCGCCGTATCACGAGTTCTCGGCCAGGTTCTTCAAGCACGCGGCCGAGCCGAGCAGCCCGCTGAGCCCGTTCAGCAAGGAATCGAGCCCGGCCCGGGACGCGGCCACGGCGATGTACGGCGAGCTGATCGACGGCTCGGCGATCAAGATCGACCGGGAACTGCGCGCCCAGCTCCCGGAGCTGCTCTGGCTGTACTCGCTCGGCGTGATCCTCTACTGGGTCCATGACACCTCGCCGGGCTGCGCCAAGACCCACCGGCTGATCGACCGCACCGTCCCGCTCGCCGCCCGGCTCGTGGCGCTGCACCGGATCCGGCTGCTGCGCAGCACCATGCGCGAGCTCATCGCGGTGATCGAGGACATCCGGAGCTGACCGCGCACGGCGCCGGCGCCGCGCCGCGCCCGGGCCGCGGGCTCCGGTTATGGTGGCGCCATGGCCGATCGCAAGGAGATCCTGGAGGTGGCAGGCCACGAGGTGGCCATCTCCAATCCGGGCAAGGTCTTTTTCCCGCGCACCGGGCACACCAAGCTTGACCTGGTCCGGTACTACCTGGGCGTGGCGGACGGGGCTATGGCCGGCGTCGAGGGACGTCCCATGGTGCTCAAGCGCTTCGTGAACGGCGCGGAGGGCGAGGCGTTCTTCCAGAAGCGGGCGCCGGAGTCCCGGCCCGCCTGGATCGACACCGTGGAGCTGCGCTTCCCGTCCGGGCGCAGCGCCGTCGAGGTCGTCCCCCGGGACGCCGCCACCCTGGTCTGGGCGGTGAACCTGGGCTGCATCGACCTCAACCCGCACCCGGTCCGGGCCGGGGACCTCGAGCACCCGGACGAGCTGCGCGTCGACCTGGACCCGGTGCCGGGGGTGGAATGGCCGCAGATCCTCCAGGTGGCGCTGGTCGCCCGGGGGGTGCTGGACGACTTCGGGCTGGCCAGCTGGCCCAAGACGTCCGGCTCGCGCGGCTTCCACGTCTACGCCAGGATCGAGCGCCGCTGGGACTTCGCCCAGGTCCGCCAGGCGGCCGTGGCCCTGGCCCGCGAGGTCGAGCGCCGGGCACCGGACCTGGCCACCGCGAAGTGGTGGAAAGAAGAACGGCATGGCGTCTTCGTGGACTACAACCAGAACGCGAAGGACCGGACGGTGGCGTCGGCGTACTCGGTGCGCCCTACCCCGGACGCGCGGGTCTCGACGCCACTGAGCTGGGACGAAGTCGCCGACTGCCGCCCGGAGGCGTTCACGATCGACACCGTGCCGGAGCGTTTCGCCCGGCTGGGTGACCCGTGGCAGGGCATGGACGACGCGGCCGGCTCGCTGGACCGCTGCTCGGCCTGGCCGAGCGGGACGAGGCGGCCGGGCTGCCGGATGCCCCGTGGCCGCCGCACTACGACAAGCAGGCCGGGGAACCACCCCGGGTCCAGCCGTCGAAGCGCCGGCCGGGACAGGCCGGACCGCGGCGCGAGGCGGCCCGGACGACGCGGGATCATCCGCACGGCCGGATCCAGCGGCGGCGGGCATCCAGCCGCAGCCCGCAGGGCGGCAGCGGCATCCAGCCCACCGGCCGCCGCCGGTCCACCATGCCGCTCATCGAGGTGGCCCGCGCCGCGACCAAGGACGAGGCCATGGCCGGGCTGGACCGCTGGAAGGAACGGCACGCCACCGTGTGGCCCTACCTGGAGCCCGCCGACGTGCTGGTGGACTCGATGCGCGGGCGCAGCTCCACCTGGACCCGGATCCGGCTGAACCTGCGTCACGTGCCCGAGGCCGAGCGGCCGCCCCAGGAGGAACTCGACGTCAACTACGACCCCTGGGCCCGGGGCGGCGGCCGGCCGGGTGGATAGCGCGGCCGCCGAGACCCACGTCCGGCTGCTGGCCGAGAGCCAGTTGCGCCGCGGCGCCGCCTCTCCCCGCTACCGGTGGCTGGACGAGGACTTCAGGGCAGGCGGCCTGCCGCCCGAGGAGGAAGTGGCTCCTCCGGGTCAGGGCGGTGCTGAGCGCGCTCAGCGACCAGGTGGGCGCGCTCAGCCGGGACAGCGGCCGGCCGCCTGCTCGGCGACTTCGCCGCGGCTCTGGCCGCACGGGGGCTGTGCAGCCCTGATGGCTTGTTCAGCGGGCTCGCGCCCGGGAGCGGGCCCGGGGGAACCAGCCGCGCTGGGCCTGGCGCAGCGGCCTGGCCCGGCCGATCGAGCGACCGTGGCCCCGGCCGGCCGCTACCAGGCCATCCCCATAGGCGTGGCGGTGCCCGCCGAGCGCGACGGCTACCAGGGGCAGATGCACCTGCAGGCCCTGGTGCTGGCCCCCGGGCGGGCCGCCATCATGACCACCTTCGTCAGCTCATGGCGGGACGTAGGCGGGCCGCCCGGACGGTGGTGGCGGCCGGCAGTCACCCAGCTTTCCTCCCGTTCGGCGGCTCCGGGCATGACCGACGACCAGGACCGGCCCTACCGGCTGAGGTTCGAGATCGGGGACGGCGGCTGGCACGAGAGCGGCGTACTCGATCTCTCGCCCGTCCCGCCACCCGGGACACGGTGGCTGGACATGCCCCTCGGCCCGGGCCGGGCCATCCGGATCGAGCTGGCCGACCGGACGCCGGCACCGCGGCCAGGGCGCGAGCCCCGCACCCCGCGGGCTCCCGGCGAACTGCTGCTCGATGCCGTGGCGGAGACGATGCTCGGCGGTGGTCCCATGGCCGGCATGGAGGCTACGCAGCTGGCCAGCAGCCTCGCCGAGGTGGCAGAAGCCCTGGAGGCGGCCGGCGCGCTGCCGCCGGGCAGCCCGGCCGCGGACCGGCTCGCCCGGCTCTGCCAGCGGCGCGCCATCGAGGTCCGGGGGCGGCTGGCGGGCCAGAGCCGCGGAACGGATCTGCCCGGGCCCTGGGCCAGTGTGCTGGACCACGGCCGGCGCCAGGACGGCAGGCTCGACATGCCTGCCGGCCGCGGCGGTCCTCCCGGAGATCGATGGAGCCCGGTTCGTGCTGGCCGGGCTGGTGTCCGGGGAACGTGAGGCGGCCCTGCCCGTGTTCGCCTGGGGCTGGGCGCCCCGGCCCCGCGCTTTCCGCCCGCGGCAGCCCTTTTCCTGGTGGGCCCGCGACAACGCCGGGCGCTGGCATGTAGGCCGGTGGCCCCCCTACGACACGGTGGCCGGCACGTTCCACCTGGAGCTCACCCCGCCGCTGGATCCTGCGGCGACATCCCTGGACATCATCCTCACCGGCCGGTCCAGCCAGGTCACGGCGACCTTGCCGCTGGCCTGGACGCCACGGCTGGCCGAACCCGGAGATCGGGATATATCTGTTAGCTGACGGATGGCGCGGCCCGCGGCAGGCCCCGGCCGCGCGCCGGGCCGCGAGGGCCGCGCGGCCAGGCACCGGACGGAGGTGGGCGTGACGACGGCGGCGGAGCGGGCCGAGACCTACCTGCGGCTGATGGCCGAGTCCGAGCTGCGGCGCGCACTGGCCTACCCGCGGTACCGAGCCGCCGCGGCCGCCGGGGCTGCCCCCGGCGGTGCGCTCGGCGGTCCGCCTTTCCCGCCCGCTGCTCGCCCCGCTGCTCCCCCCGGTCCGGTCCGCGGCCCGGCTCTCCGGCCCGCTGCTGGCGTCCCCGTGGCTGGCGTCCCCGTGGCTGGCGGCCCGTACCGCGGTCTCGGCGGCCCGGCAGACGCCGGCCGGCCGGGCCGCCGAGCCGGTCCTGTGGCGGACGCTGCGCGCCCGGCAGGCGGTGCGGCCGCTGCCTGGCCGGCCACGGCGGTTTCGCGGAGCCCCCGGCCGAGGCAGCCGTGGGCCGGGTGCGGCCAGGTGGCCAGCGCGCTGGTGATGGCGGGCACGATCAGTGAAGCCGCGGCCCGGACGGTGCTCGACAGCCTGACCGACGCGCTGGCCCTGCGCGGCAAGCTCGCCGCCGGCCCGGCTGTACCAGCCCGCCTGGCCCCCGGTCGGTGGGGGCCGGGTTCTCCCTGGCGGCCGGGGAGCCCGCCACCGCCACTGCCCGGCGGCGGCCCGGTGCGGGCGGTCCCGATCGGGTCGAGCGCTGCCCCTCGGGCCCGGCGGGTCCCTGGGCGAGGCAGCCCTGCTCGCCCTGGTCCTGGCCCCGGACCGGGCGGTGCTCACCGCGGCCGCGGTGAGCACCCGGCCGCGCGCCTGCCCTCGCCTGGTTCCCGGCCCCGTGGCGCGGGACGCCGGCCCCGCCGGGCTGCCCTTCGGCCACCTCACCGCCGTCGATGACCAGGCGTCGCGGTACCAGGCCGACCACACCGCCCTGTCCCCCTACGGCCGCTGGTCCGTGGCCTTCGAGCTGACCCCCGTCCCGCCACCCGGAACCCGCTGGCTGGACATCACCGGGCCGGCCACTCAGCACGGCCCCGGTCCGGGTCGACCTGGCCGGCCTGCCTCCCGGTCGCACGCGATCCGGTCGCACCCGATACCGTCGCACGCCGATCCGGGCCTGTGGGCCAGCCTGGGCGCCCGCGTGAGCCCGGCTGACCGGCCACTGGACGCCCTCGCGGAAAAGCTGCTGGCCGAGGTGACGCACGGGCACGGCACCGGCGACGCAGCGCTGGCCGGCCTGGCCGAGGTGGTCGGGGCCCTCCGGGCCGCCACCGGCCTGACCGAGTCCGCGGCGCTCGGCCGGCTGGCCGCCCTGGCCGGGCGGCTCGGCCTCGCCGTTCCCGGCGGGCGCTGCGGCCGCTGGCCCAGCCCGCCGGGCTGCCGGACGCGTGGGCTGAGCGTGCTGGAGCACCGCGGGGCGGCGGACGGACCGGACCGGGTGGCGGCGGTGGCGGCGGTGCTGCCGGAGGTGGACGGGGCCCGGTTCGCCGTCGCGGGCCTGGATTCGGCGGCCGATTCGGCTACCCTCCGGGTGATGGCGTGGGGCTGGCAGCCCAGCCCGCTGACCAGCCTGGAGTGATCGCTTCTCCTGGTGGGCGCGGGACGACCGGGGCCGCTGGCATCTGGCCCGGGAGTACGGCGCGCACTACGGAGGCGGCCAGGTGGACCTGCTCGTCGAGTTCGGCCCGGCGCTCCATCCGGAGGCCCGGTCGCTGGACCTCATCGTGCGCGGCCCGGCGAGCCAGGCCGCGGTGACCCTGCCGCTGCGCTGGCTGGCCCGGCCCGTGAGCACGCCGGCGGCCCGGGACCGGCGGCCGAGACCTACCTGCGGCTGATCGCCGAGGCTCGAGCTGCGCCAGCGGCCGTGCTCCTCTCCGGCCCCGGGCCGCATCCGCACCGGGTCTGGCTGGCCGCGGCCACGCTGACCGCGGTGGGCGCCGTAGACCCGGAGGTGGCCTGGCGGGTCGTCAGCGAGTTCGAGACCTCGGCCGGGCTGCGCACCGGGGACGTCACGCCGCTCTTCAGCAGCCCGCACCGGCCGCACTGGGCCAGCCGGTCCAGCCGCGGCCCGGCCAGGGCCGGGCCGGGCGCTCCCACGGCGGTCGCGGTCGGCGCCACGCTGGCGCTGCCTGCCGAGCGGGAAGGCTGGTACGGCGAGTTCTGCCTGCTCAGCCTGGCCCGCACCGAAACGCAGGCGGCCCTGGCGGTGGCGGCCCGGTGGGCGGGACAGACCCGGCGCGCGGCCGGTCCGCGTCCCCGGCACGCGCCCTTCTACCAGGTAGGCGCCGTTGACGACCGCGGCATCAGCTACCGGGCGGCCCTGTGGGACATGGGCAGTCGAGGCGGACGCGACTGGTGGGACTGCCATCTGGGCCTGGACCCGGCACCCACGCCGGACATCCGCTGGCTCGAGGTCGGGCCGGGCGCCCAGGGCCAGCGGGTCCACATCGATCTGGCCGCGCCGCCCGGGACGGCGGAGATCGTGACCGAGCCGGTGCCGCCGGCCAGCCCGGCGGCCCGGCTCCTCGACCAGCTCGGCGACGACCTGCTGACCCTGGAGTCCGGCCGGGACCGGATCCAGCGCCCAGGTGGGAGACCGGATCGCACAGGTCATCGAGGACCTGATCGGATCGGGCACGCTGGCGGCCGACGACCCGGCCGTGCTGCGGCTGGCCGGCCTGGGCTGGCGGCTCGGGCTCGACCTGGGCCCCGGCGGACCGGTCCCGGCCCGCGCGCTGCCGCCCGCCTGGGTCAGCCTGCTCGCCGACGGGCACACCCATGACGGGCCGGACGCGGTCGCCCCGTTCGCCGCCGACCTGCCCGAGATCGGCGGGGCCCGGTTCGCGCTGGCCGGATTGCGATCGTCGCCGCGGCGGCGCGACACTGCACGTGATGGCGAGCGGCTGGGAGCCTGAGGGCCAGGGCTGGCTGGTGCGCGGCACCGGGCCGGCCGAGCAGCCCGCTGGACCCCTCGCTGTCCTGGCGAGCGCGCGATTCCACCGGCCGCTGGCATCTGGTCAGCGGCATGAGCTGGGGCTCAGCCCCGCAGACCAGGGGGATGATCAAGATGTACCTGACTCCCCCGCTGCATCCCGCGGCGACGGCCCTCGAAGTGATCGTCACCGGCCCCGCCAGCCGGGTCCGCGCGACCGTGCCGCTCAGCTGGGCGCCAGCCGGCCCGGACCATGGCGGCCCGCACCCGGGCGGCCCGGACCCCGGCAGCCCGCTCCCCGGCGGTCCTCCTGACCCGCCCAGGATGGACCCGGGCCGGTGACGCCGCCGTGGTGGGCCGCGTTCCCGGCGGCCGAGACCCGGATCCGGTGCGGCACCGGAGAACACGTGCTGCGCTGGGCCGGCGGCGAGCTGCAGCGCCGCCAGCCACGCCGACGCCGAGGGTGAGCTGGTGCTCGCCGCGCTGGGCGGCGACCAGCCCGAGTGCGTGGCCATGCTCGAGGCATGGGGAGCGCACGCCGCCGACCTGGACGTGCTCGCGCTCGGTCCCCGCTCCCCCGCGGACGAGCTCGCGGTGACCTGGGAGCTGGTGGACGAGCTGCGCGCCTCGTTCGGCCCCGCGGCCAGATCCGTCCCGATGAGACCAGGACCCGCGCCCGGCCCGTCATCCCGGGGGCCGGGCACCGCCCCGGGCCCGGCGGGATCGCGGCCCCGGGCCTACGCGGCCCCGGGGACCGGCCCGCCGGTCGGCTCGCGGCCGATGGCGCGGCCGATCCGGGGCTGCCGGGCCGCCGGCTTCCCCCGAGCAGGAGCGGGCCCAGGCCCAGCGCGTGGAACTGCTGTCCCTGCTCGCCCTGGGCCGCGACTTCCAGCTGCGCCTGTCCGCCCAGGTCGCATCCGCCTGGTCCGCAGGCACGCCCGGCGGGAGCGCGCCAGCCGGGCCAGACCGCGCGCGCCCGGCCCTGGCCGCCGCGCTGGCCGGGCGGCTCGCCCCGGCCGCCGGACCGTGGGCTCGGCCTCGATCCCGACGCGGTCCAGGCCACCATGCACGAGGGTCCCGGCTGGGGCCGCGTCGCGCGGGACGGGCCGGGGCTGCGGGCCGCGCTCCCGCTCAGCTGGCTGGCCCGGGTGTGGGCGCCGGGCTTCCCCGTCGTGGACGGCCACCTGGTCGTGGACGTGCTGGAGGGCAGCTGGCCGCGGGTGCAGGTGCTCGGGCTGCCGGCCCCGGGGGCGGAACCCGCCGTCCTGAGCATCCAGGCCGGACGGTGAACACTGGTCACGGGCACGCGGGGAACGCTGACTCGACCGCTGGGAGCGCAGATGGCTAACGATGGCCGGCGGTTCGCCGGGACGGGAGGCGAGCGCCAGGCCGCCGTCGGTCGAGGCGCTGGGCGTGGCGGTCGCCGCGCGGGTCCCGGTGCTGCTGTGGGGCGCCCCGGGCACCGGCAAGACATCGGTCATCCGGGCCATGGCCGATGCCCTGGGGTGGCCGTGCGAGACCGTGATCGCCTCCATCCGCGAGCCGTCGGACTTCGCCGGGCTGCCGGTCGTCGTCGGGGACGAGGTGCGGTTCGCGCCCCCAGCCTGGGCCCGCCGCCTGGCCGAGGCCGGGCGCGGCCTGCTGTTCCTCGACGAGCTGTCCACCGCGCCGCCGGCGGTGCAGGCCGCCCTGCTCCGGGTGGTCCTGGAGCGCGTGGTCGGCGACCTCGAGCTGCCGCCCGAGGTCGCCGTGGTTGCCGCGGCCAACCCGCCCGAGCAGGCCGCCGACGGCTGGGACCTGTCCGCGCCGCTGGCCAACCGGCTCTGCCACCTGTCGTGGGATATCGACCCGCGGGCGGTGGCGGACGGGCTGGCCGGCGGCTGGGTGCCGCCGCAGGTCCCGCAGCTGCCGGAGGACTGGACCGCCGAGCTCGGCCTGGCTCTCGCCCTGGTCGCCGCGTTCCTGCACGTCCGGCCGGCCCTGGCCTGCGCCCCGCCGTCCGACGCGGACGCGGCCGGGCGCGGCTGGCCCAGCCCGCGGACCTGGGAGATGGCCGCCCGGCTCTGGGCCGCGAGCGGCGCCGCCGGGTCGGCCGAGGAATCGCGGGCCGCCCTGGTCCGCGGCGCGGTGGGTGAAGGTGCCGGGGTGGAGTTCCTGGCCTGGGTGGCCGAGATGGACCTGCCTGACCCGGAGGCGGTGCTCGCGGACCCGGCCGGGTTCCTGCTGCCCGCCCGCGGCGACCGGGCGTACGCGGCGGTGGCGGCGGTCGCCGCCGTGGTGGCCGCCAACCCCACCCCGCAGCGCTGGGCCGCCGGGTGGCAGGTGCTGGGCCGGGCCGCGGAAACCGCCCCGGATGTCGCGGCGGTGGCCGCCCGCACGCTGGCCCGGTGCCGCCCCGAGGGGGCGCGCGCCGCCCGCGGAGCTCCAGCTGTTCGCGCCGGTGCTGCGGGACGCCGGGCTGCTGCGCGGATGACCAGCCACGGCGGGGGTGAGGTGCCGGGCCTGGCCGCCGGGCGGCTCTGGGCCGCGTCCCACTTCCCGTACCTGGCCAGCGGGCTGTTCGGCGCGCAGGTGCTGGCCAAGCCCGGGATCGCGACGGTGGCGGTGGACGAGGGGTGGCGGCTGCACGCGGACCCCGGAGCTCACCGCGACCTGGACCCCGGCGCAGCTGGGCAGCGTGCTCGTGCACCACGTCTCGCCACCTGCTGCGGGCGCACGGGGAGCGGGCCCTGGCCGCCGGGATCACCCCGGACGACGCGCGCGCCTGGGTCCGCGGCGCCGACGCGGAGATCAACGACGACCTGGTCCCGGCCGGGCTGGAACTGCCCGGCCAGCCGGTGCTGCCCGGGCACCTGGGCGCCGACGAGGGCCTGCTCGCCGAGCAGTACTTCGACCGGCGGGCCGGCGAGGACGGCGGGCGCCGGAGCCGCAGCCGGGCTGGGACCTGGACTGCGGCAGCGGCGCGGACGGCTGGGCGACGGGACTGGGACGCCTCCGGGCCGCCCGCGCTGTCTCCCTGGCAGGCCCGGCTGCTGTGCCGCCAGGTGGCCCAGGAATGTGTCCGGCACGCGCGGGAAGCCGGGAACGTGCCCGCCGGGCTGCTGCGCTGGGCCGAGCAGACCCTGCAGCCCGCGGTGGACTGGCGGCGGGTGCTCGCCGCGGAACTGCGCCGGGCCGTGGCCGACACGGCCGGGCGCGGTGGACTACTCCTACCGGCGGCCGTCGCGCCGCGCCTCGGTGGCCGGCGCCGTGGTGCTGCCCGCGCTGCGGCGGCCGGTGCCCGAGGTCGCGGTGGTCTGCGACACCTCCGGCAGCATGACCGAGGACCTGCTGGCCGCCGCGCTGGCCGAGGTCGAAGGACTGCTGCGGTCGCTGGGCCTGGCCCGGCAGGTCCGCGTGCTGGCCTGCGACACCGCGGTGGGGGCGGCCCGCCGGGTCACGTCCGCCCGGCAGGTGGAACTGGTCGGCGGCGGCGGGACCGACATGGGCGCCGGGATCGCCGCCGCGGCGGCGCTGCGGCCGCGGCCCGCCGTGACGGTCGTGCTCACCGACGGGTTCACCCCGTGGCCGGACCGGCCGCCGCGGGGCATCCGGGTGGTGGTGGCCCTGCTCGGCGACGAGGCGCCGGACGGGCCGGACTGGGCGCGGGCCGTCCGGGTGCCGTCGGCGGCCGCCTGACGCCCGCCGCCCCTGCGGCTCGGCGCTACCCAGGCGCGCGCCGGCTGGTCCCGCCGCAGTGCGCGGCCCGGGCCGGGGCGCCCGCGGGCGGGGGTCGCGGGCGGGGTCAGCACGGTGAGCACGGCGGTGACGGCCAGCACCGCGGCCAGCCCGTAGCACTCCAGCCGGGTCGCCCGGGCGGGTGCCGCCGGCCGCGCCGGGCCGGGTGCCCGGCCCAGCCAGGCGCGGCCCGCGATCGCCGCCGCGGCCACGGCCGCGACCAGCACCGCCTTCACGATGACCATGATCCCGTAGCGGTGGTCAGCAGCGAGCCCAGCGGGACCAGGACCAGCGCGCTGACCACGCCGGTCAGCACCACCACGGCGAACAGCCACACCGCCGCGTTGGCGTAGAGCCGGACCAGCCCCCGCATGGCCGCGGGGTCCTGCCGCCAGGCGAGCGCGGCCCGCAGCGTGTAGACCAGCATCCCCGCCCACATCACCGCGGGCAGCACGTGCACCACGCTGAGCAGCGCGCCCGCCGACCGGGACGATGCCCTCCGGGTGCGCCCGGATCGCCTCCGCGAGCACCACCGCGAGCAGCGGCAGCACGCTCAGCCCGGGCTGGCGCAGCCGGAGCGCCCCCGCCGCGAGCGCGAACGCGGCGCACTCGATGCCGGTGAGCCCGCCCTGGCTCGCCGTCAGCAGCGCCGCCACCGCCGGATGGGCGCGGAGAGTCAGCAGCGCCCGGGCACTGAAGATCACGACGGTCAGCCCGGCCGTCGCGGCCAGGCCCAGCAGCGAGGAGCGCAGCGCCCACGGCGTCGGCAACGGCGCGGGGCGCGTCCCCTTGTACTGGCGGGCCAGGCCCCGCCCGGCCAGGCCGCCCAGGGCGCCGGCCAGCCCGGCGAGCATCAGCCAGCGCGCAGCGGCGATGAGGCAGGCGACGGCGATGGCGGCCACGGTCAGGCGGCCCGGGGGGCGCCGGTACGGGGCACGCGCCACATCATGGCACCCGGCGGGCCCGGCGTGATCAGCGGGCGAGGACCGGTCAGGAAGCAGGCGGCGCGAACCACGGGTGGTCGGCCGTGAACAGGTACCGGTCGGCGATGTGGTTGAGCACCCGGCGGGCCTGCTGGAACCGGCCCGCCACGTCCGCCACGACGTCCAGCCGGGCGGTGCGCACCGGCGCCAGACGGTAGGCGGCCCGGTACCACCGGGCGCCGAGCTGCTCGAGCAGCTCGATGGCGGGCACCGTCGCCAGCCGCTCCTGCTCGGCGGCTGGCACCTGGGCCGCGCGCAGCAGCCGGGCGACGCTGGCCGGCCCGACGCCGTACAGGGTGGCGTAGTCCGGGAAGACACCGGCCACGAACAGGGACACGTCACCGAGCCTGCGGTACACGCCGGGCCGCTCGGCGTCGGGCACGCCGTCCAGCAGGCCGGCCAGCCGGACCGGGTCCAGCTCGCTGAACCGCCGGGTCCGGGTCCCGCCGCCGCCGCGGACCCGGTAGCGGCCGCTCGCCACCCGGGTGAACGAGGCCAGCAGCTCGGCCAGGAACAGCTTCCGCTCGGGCGAGCCGAGGAACTCGCGCAGCGCGGGCGCGTCGAACAGCGGGATGCGCTGCCGCGGGCCCGGTGCGCTCCGCGACATGCCCCATGGACGCCAGCTCGATGGCGGAACGGTGCACCGCGACCGCGAACGTGAGGAACGGCGACACCGGGACGGCCTGGCCCGGCCGGGGCCGGCCTGCCCGTGGTCCGCGCCAGCCGAACACGGCCTCGAAGACGCGCGGGTCGCCGAGCAGGACGGGGATCGCGGCGGGGTCGCGGCGCAGCCAGCCGGCGTCGGCGTCCGCCGGGAGGACGGGACACCGCACCAGGCGGCCCGCCCGGGGCCGGGGCTCCCGCCGCCGAGCCAGCAGCGTCAGGTCAGTATCGGTCAGATGCGCCGCGTACTCACTGCCAACCACAGCACCGTCCATGACATCACGTTACTCCGCAGCCGGCGCAGCGCCATGCCCCCGTGCGGCCGGCCCGTGCGGCCGGCCCGTGCGGCCAGCCCGTGCGGCCAGCCCCACGGCCTGCCCCTGCGGCCGGCCCTGCGACCGGCTCCTGCGGCCGGCCCGCGTGATCGCGGCGACCGGGGCAGCGGGGACCGCCGGGCCGGGCCGCGGCCCGGCCCGGCTGGACCCCGCCCCGCCGGCTCAGGTGATGACGGTGCTGCCGCTGAGCACCTGCAGGGTCACGATCTGCAGGAACCCCGCGCCGGTGCCGGGCGCCGCGCTCGTCATGTCCAGCCGGACCCGGCCGGCGCGGACCGGGTCGAAGCTGAGCGTGGTGGGCTGGTCCGAGGCGGTGGCCCGGCTGATCTTCAGGTTCCGCACCGGCACGAATTTCGCGCCGTCCCAGTATGAGACCGTGATGGAGGCGGGCTGGGCCAGCGTGGCGCTGATCGTGTACGAGGCCTGGACCGAGTCGAAGGACTGCGGGGACGGCCAGCTGACACGACACCCAGTCAGCCGGGTTGGACACGCTGACCGCGAGCAGGTTGGCGGTGGCCGCCTTGTCGTAATAGTTCGACCAGCCGGTGCCGGGGTCGCCGTCGAGCATGGCCGCGGGCACCGTGGCCGGCGAACCCGAGTAGCTGGCGTCGGCCGTGGCCCCGCTGCCGCCCGCCGCGGAGGCCGCGGCGGAGGCCGCGCTGGCCAGCAGTACGGCCGGCCCGGCGGGAACCGCGCCGCGGGCCACGGCGCCGATGGCAGCGCCGGCCGCCGGGCCCGGAGTGCGCACCGCGCTGAGCGTGGTCTTGGCGCCCGCCAGCCCGGCGGAGGCCGCGGTGACGGTGATCCCGCCCGGGCTCCCGGACGAGCGGATGATCACCAGCGCCCGGCCGTTGAACGCGGGCACCGAGGACAGCCGGTAGCTCTGCGGGTTCTCCTGCTGGCCGTTGTCCACCCCGTCCAGCACCGCGGGGCCGGCCAGCCCGAACTGGATCAGGTTGCTGGCCCCCGGCACCACCACGCCGGCCCGGTCCACGACCTCGAGGGCCAGGAAGGCCAGCGACGTCCCGTCGGCGGCGATGACCCGCCGGTCCGGGGTGAGGGTGAGCGCGTGCGGCGGCCCGGCGGTCCGGATCTCGTCCTGGGCCACCACCCGGCCCCCGGCCCTCGCCACGGCGGTGAGGGTGCCCGGCTCGAACGGCACCGTCCACGTCAGGTGCAGTTTGCCCATGCTGCCGTTCGGGCTGGTGTAGCTCCCGGACGGATAGTTGTAGTCGTCGTGGGTGGGCTCAGTGGTCTCCAGGTATTTCCGCCCGTACGTGGTCACCTTCTCGTCGAAGGACCTGACCCCGAGCGAGGTTCCGTTGCGGAGAAGCTCGACGGCTGGCCACGTTCGCGTAGACCCAGACCGACACGGGCTGGCCCCGGGTGTAGCTGGTCCAGTCCATCGGCACGATGTGCACCATCGGTTCCGGGCTCCACTGGCTCCGGAACAGGTAGTAGGCGTCCTTGGCGAAGCCGGCCGTGTCCATCGCGCCGAAGAACGACGCCTTGACCGGGAACACGTCGTAGGGCGTCGGCTCGCCGATGTAGTCCTGCCCGGACCACAGGAAGCCGCCGTTCCAGAACTTGCGGTCCCGGTCCTTCTTCAGCTCGTACTCCCCGCTCATCGTCCAGGACGCGAGGTTGTTGTCGTAGGACGAGGTGGCCCGCTTGCCCGGGGTGTAGTTCTCCCCCGTGTTCAGCAGCTGCGGGTCCTGGTACACGCCGCGGGTGGAGGTCTCCGAGCCCATCTCGGAGCAGAAGAAGAACTTGCCCGGGTACTTGGCGTGCAGCCCGTCCATGGACATGGCCGTGTTGTAGTTGACGCCCAGGCCGTCCAGCTCGGCCAGGATGAGGTCCTGCGGGCGACCCGGTGGCGGGCACGCTGCGGTACTGGTCGGAGCCCATCACCACCGGGCGGCTGGTGTCGATCGACGTGACGTCCGCGATCAGCTGCTTCGCGATCGCCGGCCCGTCGGTCATGTAGGTGTCCGGGGTCTCGTTCCCGATCGACCACAGCACGACCGCGGGCGAGTTCTTCGCCGCGTTGACCATCTCCTTGATGTCGGAGTCGGACCACTGGTCGAAGTACAGGTGGTAGTCGTAGGCCAGCTTGCCGTGCCGCCAGCAGTCGAACGCCTCGACCATCATCACGATGCCCAGCTGCTCGCAGACCGCGATCAGCTCCGGGGCGGGCGGGTTGTGGGCGGTGCGCAGGGCGTTCACGCCCATGCTCTTCATCAGCCGCATCTGCCGGGCCAGCGCGTCGTAGCGCACCGCCGACCCGACCGCACCCTCGGTGGCGTGCAGGTTGACCCCCTGGATCTTCAGGTACTCCCCGTTCAGCGAGAACCCGGCGGCCGGGTCGAAGGCGGTGTACCGGATCCCGAACGGCGTGCTCACGCTGTCCGCCGTGGCGCCGCCCACCGACAGGTGGTCCGCGCCGTGTAGAGCCGCGGGCTGGCCGTGGACCACAGCGCGGGCTGGGTGACCTTCAGGCTGGCCGTCGCGGTCTGGGTCTGACCCGGCGGGCACGCTGACCGTCGTGGTGCCCTGGGCCGCCGTCTTGCCGTCCGGCCCGGTGAGGGTCACCGCGACCTGCACCGGCGCGGTGGCGGACCCGTCGTTGGTGACCTGGGTGTCCACCCGGACGGTCGCGTAGCCCGAGCTGAGCGTGCCGGGCAGGCCCGGTGTGGTCACGAACGTGCCGTGCCGCGCCACGTGGACGGGGCCGGTGGTGACCAGGTAGACGTTGCGGAAGATGCCGTCCCCGGAGTACCAGCGGCTGCTCGGCTGCTGGTCCGCGCAGCTGACCGCGATCACGTCCTCCGTGACGCCGTCGGTGTGCACCAGGCCGGTCAGGTCGTAGCTGAAGCCCGTGTAGGCGTAGGGGTGGTTGCCGAGCAGCTTGCCGTTGAGGTACACGTCCGAGTTCCGGTACACGCCGTCGAACTCGACCGAGATCCGCTGGCCCGCGAGCGACTTCGGCAGCGTGAAGTGCTTGCGGTACCAGGCCAGGCCCCCGGGCAGGAAGCCGGTGGAGCTGCTCGTGCTGGCGTTGTCCACGGGGGTGAGCTCGATGCTCCAGTCGTGCGGGACGTCCAGCTGCCGCCAGCCGGAATCGTCGAAGCCGGGAGCCTGGGCGTTGGTGTAGGCGCCGCTCGGGTCCGTGATCCCGTAGGGGTTGACCAGGGCGAACTTCCAGTCCTGGCCGAAGTCCGTGACCCGGTCCGGCGCGGCCCGCGCGGTCAGCCGGATCCGGGCGGCGTCGGCGGGCCGCTCGCCGGCGCCCAGCACCGGGGCTAAGGCGGCGGCGCCCAGCCCGGCGCCCGCCCCGCGCAGCACCTGCCGCCGGGAGGGTCCGGAGTGGCCGCCCGCGTGCGGCGGCATAGCAGCGTGGTTGTCCTGGTCGGCGCCCATAACGTCCTCGTTTCGCCCGATCCACCTGGTCATGGTGGTGCTCGGGCGGCGCCAGTGCGCACTCCGGCCGCCGCCGGTAACACCAAGGTCGAACATTTTCTGCTGCTGACTGAACGAGACCAATCAAAATCGACCCACATCATCCCGCCCTGGGACGCGATGTCAAGAGCCCCGGGGTCCGCCGGGCGGTCCGCCGGGCGTCAGCGGGGCAGGGTCGTCACGCGTGCCGGAAGTCGAGCAGGAACTCCATGATCCCGTGGTTCTGGGTGGTGACGAACCCGGTGAAGGAGGGGTTCGGGATGCCCCACCGCGAGAACAGGACCGGGATCGAGCCCTGGACCTCGAGCCCGCCCGAGGTCCACTCGGCCTTGAGCGGGAAGGTTACCGGCCGGGTCTGGCCGTGCAGCGTGAAGTTGCCGGTGGCACTGTACGTCTTGATCGTCCCCACCGCGGGCACCGGGGCCAGCGCGATCGGCTTGGTGAGCGCGAACGTGCCGTCCGGGTACCTGGCCACGTCCATGATCCGGCCGTCGAACTGTGAGTCCCGCTGGGCCGAATCGGTGTGGATGGTGGCCATCTTGACGGTGAAGCTGGCCGTCTTCACCGTGGTGCCCTTGATGACCATCTGCCCGGTCACCGAGCTGCTGCGGCCGACGGCCGTGTGCGACTGGCCGCCCAGGATCTCGTTGACCCGGTAGCCGACCCGGGAGCCGGAGCCCACCGCCCAGGTCCCGGCCACCGTGGCGGAGCTGCCCTGGCTGGACACGGGGCTGGCGCTCTGGGTGCCCGAGGCGCTGGTGCTGGGGCTCGCCTTGAGGCTGAGCGGCGCGGGGCCGTTCCCCTCGATGAAATGAAAGAACACGTAGGGCCCGGCCACGGCGAGCACGGCGATCACGACGACGGCCGCGATCACCCATCTCAGCCAGCGCCACGGGCCACGCGACGACACCATGGTTGCCTCCTGTTTACGCTGGATCAGCGCTGATCACGCGGGATAGCGCTGACGCGAATGCTCACGCGGGACCCACCTCGCCCCAGCCGACGTGGACGATCCTCCCGCACCCTGCTTCCGCGCTGGGGTTTCTTTCTGAGCGGACTCTGAATGGGCGTTGACCGTCACCTCCAGACCCGGGCGGCGCGGTATTCGGCTGCGGGCCAGCTCAGGACCCGGTATGAGTGAGCCCATGCCAGGCTTCAGCCCGCCGGCGTCGCGCGTCCGGCTCTCATTCATCGGCGCCATGGAGGAATTCCGGGCCGAAGGGCGCGGGACGGCCACGGACGACACCATGCTCGGCCGGGAGATCCGCGAATTCGGGCTGGACTGGCAGGACCCGATGCGCTTCGAGGCCTACGTCAGCTACCTGCGGGACCAGGCCCGGGAGGACGCCCCCCGCCGCCCCGGGTACGTGGCGTCCACCACCCTGTGGTGGGTGGACGGCGAGGAGTTCCTGGGCCGGCTGGCCATCCGGCACCGGCTCACACCGCGGCTCACCGACCTCGGCGGGCACATCGGCTACGACGTGAAACCCTCGGCCCGGCGGCGCGGGCACGCCACGGCCATGCTGGCCGCCGCGCTGCCGCTGGCCCGCGGGCTGGGCATCGGCCCGGCCCTGGTCACGTGCGACGAGTCCAACACGGGATCGCGCCTGGTGATCGAGGCCAACGGGGGCGTGCTGGAGGACAAGCGCGGCACCGAGCTGCGCTTCTGGGTGCCGACGTCGTAGCCCGGCCCGGCCGTTCCGGTCAGCGCACCTGGGGCAGCACCTCGGAGGCGATCAGCTCCAGGTGATCCAGGTCGTGCAGGTCGAGCACCTGCAGGTACATCCGGGTCGCGCCGAGCCCGGCGAACGTCCCGATCCGGTCCACGATCTCGTCCGGGGTGCCGCCCAGTGCCTCGGCGCGCAGGAAGGCCAGGTCGTCAGCCGGCCGCCTGCGCGCGGCGGGCCAGTTCGGCCTCGTCCCGCCCGCAGCAGACGGTCTGCGCGGCCGAGTAGACCAGGGAGTCCGGGTCCCGGCCGGCCGCCTGGCAGGCCTCGCGGACCCGGCCGAACGCGGCTCTGGTGTCCTCGACGCTGGCGAACTGCGCGTTGTACTCGTCGGCGTACCGCGCGGCGAGCCGCGGAGTCCGGCGTGGCCCCCGGCCGCCGATGACGACCGGCGGGTGCGGGCGCTGGACGGGCTTGGGCAGCCCGGGTGAGCCGGTGACCGAGTAGAACTTCCCCGCGAACGAAAACCGTTCCCCGATCGGCACGTCCCACAGACCGGTGATGATGGCGAGCTGCTCTTCGAGCCGGTCGAACCGCTCGGCCGTGTCCGGGAACGGGATGGCGTAGGCGTCGTGCTCGGCCTGGTACCAGCCGGCCCCGATGCCCAGCTCGACGCGGCCGCCGCTCATGTCGTCCACCTGGGCCACCGAGATCGCGAGCGGCCCGGGGTTGCGGAACGTGATGGGGCTCACCAGCGTGCCGAGCTTGATCCGCGAGGTCTGGAGGGCCAGTCCGGCCAGGGTCAGCCAGGCGTCGGTCGGGCCGGGCAGCCCGTCGCCGTCCCCCATGCTGAGGTAGTGATCGGACCGGAAGAACGCGTCGAAGCCCAGCTGCTCGGTGGCCCGCGCCACGGCCAGCAGCCGGCTGTAGTCCGCGCCCTGCTGTGGTTCGGTCATGATCCGCAGTTGCATGGATCCATCCTTGCGCACCGCCCGCGTAGTCAACCTTCCGCCCGGCTGCCTCGTACTTGGTTGACGACTGAAGGGAGCTGGTGGCATGGAGCACGACCCGGCCGTCGCCGGCCTGGAGTCGTTCCTGGCCGAGCGGGGCGAACCGCTGCTGCGCACCGCGATGCTGCTCACCGGCAGCAAGGAGGCGGGCGAGGACCTGCTCCAGGCCGGGCTGGAGCGGCTGCTGCGGCACTGGCACCGGATCGAGGGCGATCCCGAGGGCTACCTGCGCCGGACGCTCTACAACCTGGCCGCCGACGGCTGGCGTCAGCAGCGCGCCCGGCGGGGGCGGCTGCGGCTGCTGCAGACCGGCACCGCCACCTCGGTGGCGGACGGAACCGCGGCGGTGGATACGCGGGACGCGCTGATCCGGCTGCTGACGCAGCTGCCGCCGCGGCAGCGGGCGGTCATCGTGTCCCGGTACTGGGAGCAGCTGAGCGAGGCGGAAACGGCGGAGGTCCTGGGCTGCTCGGTGGGCTCGGTCAAAGCCTCCGCCTCACGGGGGCTGCGCAGGCTGCGCGAACTCAGCGGGACCGCGCCCGGCGCGGAGAACGATCTGGAAGAGGAGAAAGCACGATGAGCACGGACATTGAGCAGGAGCTGCGCGGGGCGATGGAGCGGTTCACCGGCGACGTCCGGGTCCCGCCGGGACTCGCGGTCAAGGCGTACCGGCACCAGCAGAAGCGCCGGGTCACGACCCGGGCCGTGGCGGCGGCCGGGACGGCCGCCGTGGTGGCCGGCGAGCGTGGCCGTAGCCGGGGCAGCGGGGGCCTTCGGCTCGGCCAGCGGCGCGCCCGTCCAGACCGCCTACACCGCCTACGTGGTCAGCCACGTCGAGCACGCCCTGGCCTCGACGGACATGAACAACGTGCTGGAGCGGGACCGCACCGTGTACGCGGCCGGCCTCAGCCTGCAGCCCGTGCCGACCGGCCTGATCGGCAGCGCACCCGGCTCGGGCGGTGGCTCATCCTGGGCGGTCAGCTCGTCGCTGAACTGGAGCTACCGGGGGATCACGAAGTTCTCGGCCTTCACCGCCGCCGGGCAGCCTGTGTTCGATCTGGGGCTCAGCGTGGCGCACCGGACACTGTCCGCCACCGCGGTCGTCTACCGCAACCACACCTGGTGGGCCTCGACGCCGGGCATCAAGCTGCCAGGCGGGAACGGTGCGCCACCCTCGGGTTGCGTCGAGGCCACGAGATCGTCCTCCGCCGGGGCCAGGGCGGCGGCTGGCCGGGCTTCATCCGGTCCCAGCTGGCCTGCGGCGCCTACACGGTGGTGGGCCGGCAGGCAGTCGGCGGGGTCAACGCGATCAAGATCACGGGAGCCTCGGGCGCGTTCACCTTCTGGGTGAACCCGGCGACCTACCTGCCGGTGCAGATGGCTCTTCCCCAGCAGCGGACCGAGTTCCAGTGGCTGTCCCCCACCCCGGCCAGCCTGGCCCACTTGAAGGTGGCGGTCCCGGCCGGCTTCAAGCAGGTCCCGCCGCCTCCCGCCCAGGGGCACTGACCTAGCCCGGCGCCCGCGTCAGGGTGGCCACGCATTCCACGTGGTGGGTCATGGGGAAGGCATCGAACGCCCGCAGTGCGCCGAGTTCCCAGCCGGCCTCGGCGAACACCGCGATGTCGCGGGCCAGCGTGGCCGGGTCGCAGGACACGTAGGCGACCCGGCTCAGGGCGCTATCCGGGCGCAGCAGCTCGTCCAGCACCGGGCGGCCCAGGCCGGCCCGGGGTGGGTCGAGCACCGCGAGGCTGGCGTGCAGCCATCCGGAGTGGCTGAGCACCTCGGCCACGTCCCCCTTGTGGATCCGGGCCCACGGGGTGTCCCTGAGGTTGTGCCGGGCGTCGCGGACGGCGGCGGGATCGGACTCGATGCCGATCACCGTCCCGGACGGCCCGACCTCACCGGCCAGGACGCCCGCGAACAGCCCGGCCCCGCAGTACAGGTCCAGCGCCGCGTCTCCGGGCTGCGGGCGGAGGACCTCACGGACCAGGGCCGCCAGCACATCCGCCGCGGCCGGATGGACCTGCCAGAACACGCCCGCGCTGGTCCGCCACCTCCGTCCGGCGGCGGACCGGTGCAGGAACGGCCCCCCGCGCAGCGCGGTGAGGCCGACGCCCTCCCCGGTCACCAGGACCGGGCCCTCCACTTGCGAGGCCCAGGTGCCCGGGACCGCCGCCCGGCCGCCCGGGTCCCGGCCGCCCGGGCCCTGGCCGCCAGTGCGGCCCGCTGCCCGGCCCGCCGGCTTGCGGCGGTGCGGCTTCCGCGCCGGGGTGACCACGACGGCCGCTTCGCTGGTGCCCGGCGAGGTCACCGCGGCCACCGACTCCGCCCCTGGCCAGCGGCCCTGGGTGATCCCGGCCTCGTTGACCAGGGGATGCGCGATCGGGCAGGTCCCGACGTCGACGATCTCGTGGGAGCGGTGCCGGCGCAGGCCGGCCAGGCCGTCGGCGCGCACCGCGAAGCGGACCCGGGTCCGCCAGCCGAGGCCGTCCTCGTCGTCCGGGCAGCGGCTCCACGGTGACCTCCCGGTCCAGGCCGGCGATCCGGCGCAGCTGCTGGGCGATGACCGAGGCCTTGAGCCGCCGCTGCGCGGCCAGGCTGGCGTGCTGCCAGTCGCATCCTCCGCAGCCACCCGGGTGGGCGTGCGGGCATGGCGGCCCGACCCGGTCGGGCGAGGCCTCCAGGATCTCCACCGCCTCGGCCCGGGCCAGCTTGGCGGTGGACTCGGTCAGCCGGGCCACCACCCGCTCGCCCGGCAGTGTGTGCCGGACCAGGACGACCCGCCCGCCCGGCTCCCGGGCCACGCACCAGCCGCCCTGCGCCACGTCGCCGACGGCCAGTTCGAGCTCCTGGTCGCTCGCTGGCCGGGCTGGTTCCACGCTGCACCTCATGTTCAATCGGGTCGAGTATTCTGACCGGCCGTCTCACCGACTCAGGACAGGGAATACCGTTGGCGGGCCACTGTGACCGTTATTCAGCCGGCCAGCGAGCACAGGCCGCCAGTCCTGCGTGAGGCGGCCGGTGCCGCTGGTGGCGCGCAGCGGCAGCGGGGTTTGCTTGAATAACGCGAGCTCTGGAGAGGCACTGTACTCACGCGAGGGGCGATCGTGCACATTGTGATCATGGGATGCGGGCGGGTCGGCTCGACGCTGGCCCACATCCTCGAGGACCAGGGCCACTCGGTCGCCGTCATCGATCAGGACCGGGACGCGTTCCGCAAGCTGGGCTCCACGTTCAAGGGCAAGAAGATCACCGGCATCGGATTTGACCAGAACGTGCTGAGCGAGGCGGGCATCGAGAACGCGGACGCGTTCGCGGCGGTGAGCAGCGGCGACAACTCCAACGTGATCGCCGCCCGGGTCGCCCGCGAGTCGTTCGGCGTGAAGCGCGTCGCGGCGCGCATCTACGACCCGCGCCGGGCCGAGGTCTACCAGCGGCTCGGCATCCCGACCGTGGCGACCGTCCGGTGGACCGCGGACCAGATGCTGCGCCGGCTGCTGCCGGAAGGCAGCGAGCCGCTGTGGCGGGATCCCACCGGCGCCGTGGTGCTGGCCGAGGTCGCGTACGCGGCGGACTGGGTGGGTGAGAAGACCAGCGCGCTGGAGGAGGCCGCCCGGGTCCGGGTCGCGTTCCTGTCCCGGCTCGGCGAGGTGGTGCTGCCCGGGCCGGGCACCGTGCTGCAGGAGGGCGACGTGCTGCACGTGATCGCCCTGGAGGAAGATCTGGAACGGATTTCGGCCGCGCTGTCCGCGCGGGCGCCCGGAGGCAAGGCCAAGGGAGGCCGCTGATGCGCGTCGCCATCGCGGGAGCGGGGGCGGTGGGCCGCTCCATCGCGGCCGAACTGCTGGACAACGGCCACGAGGTCCTGCTGATCGACAAGAACCCGCGGTCCATCGCGGTGGACAGCGTGCCCCGCGCTGAGTGGCTGCTCGCCGACGCGTGCGAGATCGCCTCGCTGGACGAGGCGTCCCTGGAGCGGTGCAACGTGGTCATCGCGGCGACCGGCGACGACAAGGCCAACCTGGTCGTCTCGCTGCTGGCCAAGACCGAGTACGGGGTACCCCGGGTGGTCGCCCGGATCAACCACCCGAACAACGAGTGGCTGTTCAACGAGTCCTGGGGCGTGGACGTGGCGGTGTCCACCCCGCGGATCATGTCGGCCCTGGTCGAGGAGGCGGTCAGCGTCGGTGACCTGGTCCGGCTGATGACCTTCCGGCAGAGCGACGCCAGCCTCGTCGAGCTGACCATGCCGGACGACGCGCCGCTGGTCGGCCAGCGGATCGGGGACATCAGCTGGCCCGCCGACACCGCGCTGGTCGCGATCCTCCGGGACGGCCGGGTGATCGTGCCCGCCAAGGATGACCCGCTGGAGACCGGGGACGAGCTGCTGTTCGTCACGAGCGAGGACGTGGAAGACGAGCTGGCCACCCTGCTGTCCGGCGGCCACCACCACGACGCTGTATGAGGCTGCGAGCTTGAACGGCCGCCCCGGGCTATCGCGTTTCGGTGATCTCCGGGCCGCGCTCGAAGGGGTTGAGCGGCTCGTTGAAGGGCTCGCTCCTCCCCGGCGGCGGCCATCTGCTCCTCCATGGCCTTGCGGGCCTCTTCGGGCAGCGTGATCTCCAGCAGCTCGCGCGGCGGCACCGGGTGATCACCCCGGACGACGACCAGGCCGGCGAAGATCTCCTCGAACGCGGCGGCGGCCGCGGGGTCTACCGCGGCTGGCCCGGTGATCACCCCGCGCAGGAACCAGCGCGGCCCGTCCACGCCCAGGAAACGGATCGGCTGGAGCCCGGCCTGCGGCGGCTCCCCCGGCACCCGGACGTGCAGTTCGGGGCCGAACGGGCCCTCGGCCTCCTCGGCGGCGCCGCTGGCCTCCCTCACCGCCGTCATGATCTCCTGCCGCACGTCCTCCCAGAGGCCGCCGCTCTTGGTGCGCGGCGAAGGCCTGGACCTGGAGTGAGCTGTCGTCCCGCACCACTGCGATCAGCGGTCCCTGGTCGTCGGCGATGTTGAGCTGGATCTCGAACCCGTCCGCGACCGGGATCTGCAGGCTGCCGAAGTCGACGCGGTTGAGCGGCGGGATGTCGTCCGTCGCGTCCCACGGCCCCCAGGCCGCCTCCCCCGGCGCCAGCGTCACCGCGGGCGGGCGGGGCTGCCTCGTCCCCGGCGTCGTCCCAGGATTCCCCGTCCCCGGGCTCGTCCGGGGTCTCGTCGTCCCCGGGCTCGTCCCAGGTCTCCTCGTCGTCCGGCCCGGGGTCCTCGCTGACCTCGTCCTCGCGAACCTCAGGTTCGGCCACTTCCTCGCGGCGGCGCCGACGGAACACTGTGTTTCTCCCTGCTCTCCGTGATGTCCGGGCCCGCTGCGGCCTGCAGCGACGCTAGGCCGGCGGCTGCGCGGCGGCATGCCCTCCCGTGGACCCGAAGCCGCCGTCGCCCCGCGCCGACCCCGGCAGGGTGTCCACCTCGTGGAACACCGGGCGGGCCACGCGCTGGATGACGAGCTGCGCGATCCGGTCGCCGCGCTGGAACTTGACCGCCTCAGCCGCGTCGGTGTTGAGCAGCGTCACCCTGATCTCGCCACGGTACCCCGCGTCCACGGTTCCCGGCGCATTCACGATCGTGATCCCGTGCCTCGCGGCCAGCCCCGACCGGGGATGCACGAACGCGGCGTACCCGTCCGGCAGCGCGATGGCCACGCCGGTCGGCACCACGGCCCGCTCGCCGGGCCCCAGTTCCACGTCCACCGCGGTGACCAGGTCAACGCCGGCGTCCCCCGCGTGCGAGCGGACCGGCAGCGGCAGTTCCGGGTCCAGCCGCTTAATGAGGACGTCCACCGGGTCCGTGCCCGGGCTCACCGCTCCCATGACTCACCCCACCGTGTGCTGATGCCGGGTTTGCTGATGCAGAGTGTGCCGGCCGGCCCGCGTCCTGGTGCCCGGCGTTCTGAAGCCCGGCGTTCTGCTGGCCAGTGTGCTGTGGCCAGTGTGCGGCGGCCGGCTCACTCCCGCGACCTTACCGCTGGCCGGCTGCCCCTGAGGTACGGCGCGGCCCGGACCAGGGCGGCCGCGCTGGGGACCGCCACGATCGCCCCCGGGATACCCGCCACCACCCCGCCGATGGCCAGCACCAGGATGATGGCCAGCGGGTGCAGCCGGACCATCCGGCCGACCACGAGCGGCTGCAGCAGATGGCTCTCAAGCTGGTTCTCCAGGATGAAGATGACCACCAGGACGACCGCGGCGATCCAGCCCCTGGTGCCGAGGGTGACGGCGACGGCCAGCGCCCCGGCGACCAGGATGCCGACCAGCGGCACGAACGCGGCCAGGAAGACCAGGATGACCAGCGGCACCAGCAGGGGGACACCGAGCACCCACAGCGAGAACCCGATGACCACGGCGTGGATGGCCGCGACCGCGATCGTGCCGCGGACGTAATAGACCAGGGCCTGCCAGGCCGCCGAGCCGGCCAGGTGGACCCGCGTCCGGCTGTCCGGGCCGAGGAAGCCGGTCAGCCAGGCCCAGATCCGCTCACCGTCCTTCAGCAGGAAGAACGTCACGAACAGCATCAGCACCAGCCCGGCCAGGATCTCCAGGAAGATCTTGCCCCCGGACAGCACGGTGCCCGCGACCAGCGACTGATGCTGCTGCAGGTACTTCAGCGCCCGGTTGGACAGGCTCTGGATGCCCGCGTGCCGGACGTGGAACGGCGGCCCCGCGAGCGACGTCTGCAGCGCGGTCACGGTGTGCCTGAGCTCGTTGACCAGATGCGGGTAGTCGGCGGTGGTCCGGGTCACGGCCAGGGTGCCTGCCCCGGCCAGGATGGCCACCGCGATCAGCAGCGTGCACCAGGTCGCGGCCAGGGCCGGCATGCCGAGCCGCCGGAACCGGGACAGCAGGGGGGGCAGCAGCGCGGTGAGCAGCAGGGCGGCCACGCACGGCAGCACCACCAGGCGGAGCACGCTGGCCACCCGGAAGGCCAGGTAGATGACGATGCCGATGAGCAGCAGCCGCCACGACCAGCCCGCGGCGCGCTGCAGCCAGTGGGGCACCCCGGAGCGATCCGCCGGGGGCGCCCCCTCGGGGCCTGATCCGCCCGCAGGCGGCTCCGGCCCTGGCCGGGTGTAGGACAGCCCCAGGCCCGTCCGCTGGCCCGGGAGCGGGCCCGTCCGCTGGCCCGGCAGTAGCCCCGGCCCCGGGCCGGCCGGGGGGCCGCCAGCCCCGTCCACTGGCCCCGCAGTGCCGCCGGGCGCGGTGGCGGGGGCCGCGGCCGGATTTTCGTTGCGGCCCTGGTTTTCCTGCTTGTCCTGCACCGGCTGGCTGGCCCCCTCGCCTGCCTGCGTGATGGCCTCCGCACCGTTATCCGGCGGGACGGAGTCAGCGGCCGGCCCCGCCCCCGAGCGCAGACCGTGCCGCATGCGTCGCCCAATCATGGCTTCATGTAACCAACTACGGTGGACCCATGCGTGTTTACCACGAACGCCTGCGTGTCCCGGTCAGCTGGTGGGTTCTCGGGATGATTTCGATCCTCATGCTGGGCGCCGGTTTCCTGGCCGGGTTCGACTGGGAGCCGGCGCTGGCCGTGTACGGGACGCTCACCGTGGGCCTGGCCGCGATCCTGATCGGCTGGGGCGGCTGCGCACCGAGGTGGCCGACGGCGAGCTCCGCGTGGGCCGGGACCGGCTGCCGCTGGCCGTGGCGGGCGAGGTGACCCCGCTGGACGAGGATCAGACCCGGGCGCTGCGCGGGCCGCGGGCCGACCCGGCGGCCTACCTGATGGCCCGGCCCTACCTGCCCCGGGCGGTCTATATCGCGGTGGACGACCCGGCCGCGCGCGGGCCGTACTGGCTGATCGGCACGCGCCGCCCGGAAGAACTGGCCGCCGCGATCGAGGCCGCCCGTCCCGCTGCGCGGGCCGGCGGTACACCCGTGGGATGATCAGCACGCAGCAACCGGCGCGCCACTCGGGACCATGGGCGGCCCGGGCGGGCATCAGGGAGGATGCATGTCAGACAAGCGCGGCGACGGCGCCAGCAAGGCGATGAGCACGGTGGCGGCCCTGGGGGCGGCTTTCGTCGCCCGCAAGGTGGCCACCATGGCCTGGACCAAGGTCACCGGCAAGGAGCCGCCGAGCGACCCGGAGGACCCCGCGGTGGGGATGGCCGAGGCGCTGGGCTGGGCCATCGCCATGGGCGTGGTGGTCGGCGCGGTCCGGGTGCTGGCCGTCCGGGCGGCGACCAGCCGGGCCCGGCACGCCGCCGCCGGGAACTCCGCCGGCAGCTGAGCCCGGCGGAAGCTGAGCCCGGCGGAAGCTGCGCCGGGGGCTAGCTGAGCCTGTAGCGGCCGCGGCGGTAGGCCTCACCGAACGTTGCGAGGGTCTCGGCGGGCAGCGGGACGTGCCCGCCGAGGGCCCGCGCGCCCCAGGCCACCTGGGCGCAGTGCTCGGAGACCACGGCCTGGTGGAGTGCCTGCGCCGGGGTGGCCGCGACCGTGACCAGGCCGTGGCTGGCAATCAGCGCGCTGGCCCGGGTGGCCAGCATCGCCACGGCGTTCGCGCCGACCCCGGCCGAGCCGCTGATCGCGTAGGGCGCCACCGGGATCTCGCCGCCGAGGAAGATCACGGCCTCGTCGATGACCGCGGGGACCGGCTGCCGGGCCGCCGCGAACATGCTGGCGTACGGCGGATGGCTGTGCAGGACCGCCCCGATCTCCGGGAACGCGCGGTAGCAGGCGGTATGCAGCTGATGCTCGGACGACGGGACCAGGCCGCCCGTGCCTGGGGAGACCGTGCCTGGGGAGACCGGCTCCCCGGCCATCGTGATCACGACCAGGTCCGCGGGGCCCATGTCCTGGTAGGGCACCCCGGACGGGGTGATCACGACCATCCCGCCGGCCAGCCGGGCGGAGACGTTACCGCTGGTCCCGGACGTGAGACGGTGGTCCAGCATGCCTTTCGCGGCGGCCAGCACGGCCGCCCGGGCTTCTTTTTCCTCGAGCATGCCCCGATCCTGGCATCCAGGCCGTTACCCGCCGATGTCCGGGCAGGTCCGCCAGTCGTGCGAGACTCTGTGCCGTGTCTGCTGCACCTGACCGCTCCCGCCTGGGCTACAAGCTCGGTTATGCGCTGCGGAATCCTGGCCGGGTTCTCCCCTACGCCCGGCGCCGGAGCCGGGACGCGCTGATCGGGATGAAGGCCTCGGATCACGTCAGCTACTACCGGGCGGTCATGAAGGCCGAGACAGCCCGCAACCCCGAGGCCGCGGTGGGCAGCATGACCCACGACTCCTGGCTCAAGGTCGGCCAGCTCCAGTTCGACTACCTGTACAAGGCCGGGCTGCAGCCGGGCGACCGGATGCTGGAGATCGGCTGCGGCGACCTGCGGGCCGGGCGGCTGTTCATCGCCTATCTCAACCCCGGCAACTACTACGGGATCGACATCTCGCCGGACATCCTGCTCGCCGCCCAGGACACCATCGCCCGGGACGAACTGCAGGCCAAGCTCCCCCACCTGGAACTCGTCGACGACCTGAAGTTCCGGTTCCTGCCCGCGGAGCAGTTCACCGTGGTGCACGCGCACAGCGTGTTCAGCCACTCGCCGATCGAGGTAATCGACGAGTGCCTGGCCAACGTGGGCCGGGTGATGCGGCCCGACGGGGTGTTCGACTTCACCTTCTGCCGCACCGGGGGCGCGGAGCACCAGGTGCTGCGGGAGGACTTCTACTACCGGACCGAGACGCTGCTCGCGCTGGCCGGCAAGCGGGGTCTGGACGCGGAGCTGATGGAGGACTGGGAGGAACTGCCGCACCCCCAGTCCAAGATCCGGGTGATGCGCCGGCCCGGGCAGCGTTACTGACCCGGCCGCCGGTGGGGCTGCGCGCGGCATCCGGGTCGAGGCGGGCGGATTCGGCGCCGACACCGACACCGACCCGGGGGCCGCCCTGCCCGCGGACGCGCCCGTGCTGCACGTGCGCGGCTTCACCTACAAGGGCACGGTCGAGGTCCGCAGCCGGCCTCCCGAAGACTGAGCGGCCGCTAACCTGCCCGGCTTCGAGACCACGGGCGGCGGGACCACCGATTTCTGCATCACGGGTTCCCGCACCACGGGTTCCCGCACCACGGGTTCCCGCACCACGGGTTCCCGCACCACGGGCAGGCCCGCCCCGGCGGCGCGGCCGAACTCGTCGTCGATCGCGATCACCTCACGGTGCGCGGCCTGCAGCAGGGAGGCCGCCACGGCCGCCCGGTAGCCGGCCTGGCAGTGCACCCACAGCTCGCCGCCGGGGATCTCGCCCAGCCGGCCGGCCAGCTCGTGCAGCGGGATGTGCACGGCGCCGTCCACGTGGCCGGCCGCCCATTCCAGGTTCCGCCGGACATCCAGCACGGTCACCGGGCGCTCGCGCCGGGCCGCGGCCAGCGCCGCGAAGTCGCCCACCGGGAAGCTGTCCAGCGGCTCCCCGGCCGCCCAGTCCTCCGGCTTGCCGGTGGCGACGGCGGCAGGCCGGTCGACGCCGATCCGGGCCAGCTCCCGCTGGGCCGCGGCGACCTGCGCCGGCGGTCTCCCCGAGCAGCGTCACCGGGGTGCCCGGCCGGCAGCAGCCAGCCCAGCTGGGGGGCGAGCGTGTCGCCTAGCTCGAAGCCGAGCGAGCCGGCCAGGTGCCCGGCCGCGAAGACGCGCCGCGAGCGCAGGTCCACCAGCCACTCCCCGGCGGCCACCCGGCGGCGCAGTTCAGCCGCCCCGGCCTGGTGGGGCAGCGACAGGTCCGGCGCGCCTGGGCCGGCGGCGTTACCCGGCCCCATCCGGGCGTAATACGCCGGGTAGGCGTCCAGGCCGGCCAGCAGTTCCGCCACGAAGCGATCCACGCTGAGCGTCAGCGCCGGGTTGCGGGCCTTCTCCTCGCCGATCGTGGACGAGTTCGCGCTGGCCGCCGGGGTGGCCGCGCAGAAGCTGCCGAACCCGTGCGTGGGCAGCACCGCCACCTGGTCGGGCAGGGCGGCGGCCAGCCGGGCCGCCGACGCGTGCTGGGCGCGGGCCAGCTCCGCCGCATGCGCCGCGCCGAGCAGGTCGGTGCGCCCGGTCGCGCCGAACAGCAGCGACCCGCCGGTGAACACCGCGACCGGTTCCCCGCCCGCTCCGGCCAGCACGTAGGCCAGGTGAGTGAACGTGTGTCCGGGGGTGGCCAGCACCTGGACCCGGACCGAGGTGGTGACCTCGAGCACGTCTCCGTCGGACACCGGGACCCGGTCGAAGGCGACCTGGTCCGCGGCGCTGACGTGGTAGGCGGCCCCCGTCTCCCGGGCCAGGGCCAGTCCCCCGGTCAGGTAGTCGTTGTGCAGGTGCGTCTCGAGCACGTGGGTGATCCGGACCCCGCGGGCCGCGGCCAGGTCCAGGACCCGGTCGATGTCCCGTTGCGGGTCCACCGCCAGCGCCACGGTGCCGTCGGTGGCCAGGTAGCTGCGGTCCCCCAGCGACGGGGTGTCGACCTGGAGTATCTCGATCATGCCGCTCCCCTCTCAGGACCTCCCGGCCAGCTCCGCCTCCGCGCCCGGCTCCGCTGCCCCCGGCTGGGCTGCCCCCGCCTGGGCTGCCCCTTCCTGGGCCAGGTCCCGGCGGGCCACTTCGGCCCGGACCAGCGGGATCAGCTCGCGGCCGTAGTCGGTGGCGTCCTCAAGCGGGTCGTACCCGCGAATCAGCAGCGTGGACACCCCGATGTCCACATAATCGAGCAGGGCCTGGGCCACCGTGTCCGGCGTGCCGACCAGGGCGGTGGAGTTGCCGCCGGCCCCGCTGGCCCGGGCGGTGGCCGTCCACAGCGCCCGGTCGTGGAGGTCGCCGCGGGCCGCGGCGGCCAGCAGCCGCTGGGAGCCGGTGTTCTCCGGCTGCCCGTTCGCGCCGGGCCAGCCCCGGTGCCGGGCACCCGGTCCCGCGGGGTGCTCGATGGCCTCCAGGATGCGGTGGGCCCGTTCCCAGGCGAGATCCTCGGTGGCGCCGAGGATCGGCCGGAACGACACGCTGATCCCGGGGGCGGGGCGGCCGGCGGCGGCCGCGGCGGCCCGGACCGAGGCGATCTGCTCCGCCGTCTCCTTGAGCGGCTCGCCCCACAGCGCGAAGGTGTCCGCGTGCTTGCCGCCGACCTGGTAGGCGGCCGCGGAGGAGCCGCCGAAGAACAGCGGGATGCCGGCCGGGCGGACCGGCCGGACCCCGGGCTGGTAGCCCTCGAAGCGGTAGAACCGGCCGTCGAAGCTGACCGCCTCCGCCGCCGTCCAGGACTGCCGGAGGATCTCCAGGTACTCGTCCGTCCGGGCGTACCGCTCGTCCTTGGCCAGGTAGTCACCGTCGCGGCGCTGCTCCGCGTCGTTGCCGCCGGTGATCACGTGCACGGCTACCCGGCCGCCGGAGAACTGGTCGAGGGTGGCGAACTGCCGCGCGGCGAGGGTGGGGAACACGAAGCCGGGCCGGTGGGCGATGAGCAGGCCGAGCCGCTGGGTGTGCGCCGCGACGTGCGCGGCCACCTGGGTGCCTTCGGGCCAGGCCGAGCCGTAGCCGATGAGGACCCGGTCGAAGCCCGCGTCCTCGTGCGCCTGGGCGTGCCGGCGCGTGAAGTCCGGGTCCAGCAGCGGGGTGGTCTGCGGCCGCGACTCCGACGCGTCGTTGGTGTGGATCATCCCGATGAACTCGACCGGCATCAGTGCGCTCCTGTGGTGTGGCCCGTGATGTGGGTGCTGCCGCTGCTCCCAGCGGCCAGCGCGGCACGGCCGGCCGCGCTGAGGATGGAGTCGTCCTGGGGGGTGTGGACCCGGGCGCAGAGCACGTCCCGGTAGTGCCGTTCCAGCGGGTTTGCCCGGGTCAGACCGTTATTTCCGACGAGGGCCACCGCCTGCTCGACCGCGGCGATCGCGGCCCGGGTCGCGATGAGCTTGGCGATGGCGGGATGGCCGGCCACGGTCTCGTCGCCCGCGTCCACCCGCAGCGCGAGGCCGTCGACCAGGTCGTCGGCGCCGGTCAGGGCGGCCTCGATCTCCCCGACCGCGGTCTCGAACCGCGGCAGCGTGGCCAGCGGCCGGCCGAGCGCACTGGGGGTCCGCTCACCCAGGAAGCCGACCAGCCAGTCGCGGGCCGCCGCGGCCACGCCCAGGTAGAGCGCGGCCAGCCCGAGCGAGTTCCAGGCCAGGAACGCGGGGTCGACGGGCACCGGGGACGCCGGGTCCTGCAGCCCGGCCGTGGCGCTGGGCGGCACCGGCGTGCCGGTGAAGATCACGTCGTCGCTGCGGCTGGCCCGCAGGCCCAGGTGATCCCAGGTGCGCTCGATGCTGATGCCCGGGGAATCCGTCCGGACCAGGAAGCTGCCGACCCGGGCCGGGTCCTCGTCGGTGCGGGCCCAGACCACCATCCAGCGCAGCCCGGCCGCCCCGGTGGAGAAGATCTTCCGGCCGCTCAGCAGCCAGGTCCCGGAGTGCCAGCGGGCCACGGTGGCCGGCAGCCCGCCGCGGGCCGGGGTGCCGAGGTCCGGCTCCACCCGCAGCGCGTTGATCAGCACCGGGCGGGCCGCGGATTCGTCCAGGACCTCCTGGTAGATCCGTTGCGGCCACGTCTGGCCGCGTGCCTGCATGGCGTGGGTGAACAGCGTCATGGCCGTGACCAGCGCCACCGACGGGTCGCCGCGGCCCAGGGCGCGCAGGATACGCACCGTGGTGGCCAGCCCGGCCCCCGCGCCGCCGTAACGCTCGGCCACGGTGGCGGTGAGCAGCCCGGCGTCGTGCACCCGGCTGATGCCGCCGGCCGGGAACGAGCCGTCCCGGTCGTGCTCCGCGGCCCGGGCCGCCAGGGCGGCGGTGACGTCCGGGAGGGCGGCCAGCTGCGGCGGCCGCACCCGGGTCACCGGCGGCTGGCAGGTCATGCTGGTCACGGCGGTCATGCCGACAGGGCACGCTCGGCCGCGCCGGGCGCGCCCACCGGGGTGCGGGCCGCCTCCTCGCGGAGCAGCGGCACCAGTTCCCGGCCCCACTCCACCACGTCGTCCAGCGGGTCGAACCCCCGGATGAGCACGGCGTCCACGCCGACCCGGCGGTAGGCCATCAGCGCGCCGGCGACCTGCCGGGCGGTCCCGACCAGGGCGGTGGAGTTACCGCCCGGCCCGGTCAGCCTGGTCACCCCGTACCAGAGCCGGTCGTCGTACACCTCCCGCTCGGCCGCCTGCTGCTGGAGCCGCTCGGAGCCGACCGAGGAGGATTCGCGGAAGCCGAACAGGCGGCGGGCGGGCCCCGGGGTGTCCGGAACCTGGATGCCCTGCACCTGTGTTCCCTGGCCCGGGGAGCCGCGGGTTCCGGCGACCCGTTCCTCGGTGGCCGCCCGGATCTGCTCGGCGCGCTGCCATGCGGCGTCCTCGGTGGGGCCCACGATCGGCCGGACCGACAGGCTGAACCGGACCGTCCGGCCGTGCCGGGCCGCTTCCGTGCGGATCCCGGCGATCCGCTCGGCGATCTGGGCCACCGGCTCGCCCCACAGCATGTACACGTCCGCGTGCTGGGCGCCCACGCTGAGGGCGGCCGGAGACGCGCCGCCGAAGTACAGCGGGATGGCGTCCGCCGTGGCCGGCTTCACGTAGCTGTACGCGCCGCGCACCCGGTAGAACTCGCCGTCGTGGTCGAACGGCCCGGTGGCGGTGAGCTCGCGGCGCAGCAGGCCCATGAACTCGGCGGTGCGCGCGTAGCGGCGGTCATGGTCGGCGAAGTCGCCGTCCCGCTTCTGGTCCAGTTCGTCGCCGCCGGTGATGTGGTGGATGGCCACCCGGCCGCCCCCGGTCAGCTGGTCCAGCGTGGCCAGCTTCCGGGCCACCAGGGTCGGGGCGACGAATCCCGGCCGGTGCGCGATCAGCACCTTCAGCCGCGTGGTGGCGTTCAGCACGTGGGCCGCGACCGCGAACCCGTCGGGGCCGGTGGCGTGGTAGCCGATCAGGACCCGGTCGAATCCGGCCGCCTCATGAGCCTGGGCGAAGCGGGCCAGGTAGCCGGGATCGACCGGCGGGCCGTCAAAGGATCCCCGTGATTCGGAGACCTCTTTGGTGCCCACCATCCCGATGATTTCCGTGGTGGGGTCGTTGGTCATCGTCCCTCCCGGGGCGTGGGGGGCCGGGCCGGGAGGGCAGCAGTGGGGCGACGGGGCATGCTTCGGATGCAAACACACCGGCCAGCATCATGTCAATAACTCCTATCGATTTTATAGGAAATAGCTGGCATCGGGGGCGCTCCCGGTTTCTGGCCGGGTCACCCTCCGGCCGGATCCCCGTCCTGGGGCCGGTCCACCGCTGACCACAGGCTTTCCAGGTTGACCACGATGCCTTCCTGGCTGCTCCGGGCGATGACCACGACCGCTTCCTCGCCGGCCGGGTTCTCCTCGCGGTGCGGCACGTACGGCGGCACGAAGATGTAGTCCCCGGGCCCGGCCTCGAGCCTGACCTCACGGTCGCCCTCCGCGAACACGAACGCCGGGTGCCCGGACACCACGTAGATCGCGGTCTCCGCGTGCCCGTGATGATGGTCACCGGACTTGGTCACCGGGGCGACGTGGGTCTGGCCCATCCAGAGTTTGGACGAGCCGCAGGTCTTGCCGGAGATGGCCTCCAGACGCGTCATCCCGCTGGTCTGGCCGGTATCGCCGCGCACGTCGCTGCCGCGGATGTGCACGAGGGGCGCGTGCCACAGGTCATCAGTCATCGGGGCTCCCGGGTCGCTGCGACTGGCCACGATCGGCCTGCCGATGGGCAGGGCCAGTGTAAACAGCCCGTGGCCGCAGGGGCGTGCTCGCGGTGTACTCCTCCATCGCGTGCGCCAGCCAGCCCGCGGTCCTGGCTACCGCGAAGATGGCCTCGCCCGCGCCGCGGATCATGCCCGCGCAGCTGGCCAGCACGGCCAGCGCGAAGTCGATGTTCGGCTCCGGCAGGGCCCGGCGGTGCATCTCGGCCAGCACGGCGTCTGCCACGGCCAGCCGGGGGGATGCCGGGACGGCCCGCCTGACCATGGCCAGGAGCAGTCCCGCCCGCGGGTCACCGCCGTGGTACACGAAATGGCCGAAGCCGGGCACCCGCTCGCCCCGGCGCAGCAACTCCCCCACCACCCGGGGCACGGCCGCCGCGTCGGGGGCGGCGGCCAGCATGGTCTCGGCGCCGAGTGAGGCGCCCCCGTGCAGGGCGCCGCCGACCGCGCCGAGCCCGGTGGCGACCACGGCGTACGGGTCGGCCCGGACCGAGGCGGCGACCCGGGCGGCCAGCGTGGAGGCGGCCAGTTCGTGGTCGGCCAGCAGGACCAGCGCGGCCCGCAGCGCGTCCAGCAGGCCGGGCGGCGGGTCGTCCGGGCAGAGCCGGGGCCAGAGCCGGGCCGGGATCCCCGCGGCGGCCGGGGCACCGGGACCGCCCGGGCCCGCGGGCGGCAGGCAGTCCACCAGGCCCGCGATGATGGCCCGGCCTGCCGCGGCCACGGCCGGCGGGTCGAACTGAAGGCGCAGCGGATCCGCCGCGGCCAGCGCCGGGACAATCACCTGCAGGCGTTCCAGGGGGTAGGTGCCCGGCGGAAGGGCCGCCTGGGCCGCCGTGCCCGCCGCGACCGCAGCGGGCATCGCCGTGCCACTCCCCCGCATCCGCCGGAGGGGACGGGTGCGGCTGCCCGAGCCACAGCAGCTCGCACACGTCCTCGAACTCCCAGTTCCGGGCCAGGTCGAGCGCGTCGAACCCGCGGTACCACAGCCCGTCGTCGGTGATCTCCGTCACGCCCGACTCGATGACCAGCCCGGCCAGGCCCGGCGGCCGGCGCGGGCCGGCCCCGCCGGGCCAGCTCCTCGACCTCCCCGGGATCGAAGAGGCTGCCGCGGCCCGGGCCGCCACCCCGGCCGCCGCGTCCGCCACTCGACCCGCCGGATCCGCCACTCGAGCTGCCCGGGCCGCCAGTGTCGCTGCCGTGGCGTTGGCCCGGCGCCGGGTGAGCACGCCCCGGCTGACGTAGGAGTACAGCGTGGCCTGCTTGATCCCGAGCCGCCGGGCCGCCTCCGCCGCGCTGATCCAGTCCGTCTCCGCCATCCCGCTCTCCCGTCCCGCTCCCGCTCCCGGCGGCCACCCCCGCCGCCCTCAGCGGGTCGGCCGCCGGGCCCCATTCGTTATCTGTTCGGATCACCCCCCGAAAACTGGGAGGTGATCCGAACAGTGTCCGCCCGCTCCCCGCCGGGGGGGCGGACGGCGCGGTGCCCGGCGCGGGCTTAGCTTAGTTGATTTTAATCAACGTTGATGATACTCGACAGAAATGCCAGGGTGTCAACCATGAGCCCGCGCCGCGGCTCACCAGCCAGCCCGCGGCCCGTCCCTCCCGGAGGATGCCGATGCCTGCCATCCATTTCCTTGACGTGACCAACCGCGACGGCGTGCAGACCGCCCGCACCGGCCTGTCCAAGTTCGGCAAGATCATGGTCAACTTCTACCTGGGCAAACTCGGCGTGGCCCAGTCCGAGCTGGGCTTCCCGTTCCTGTTCCACGAGGTGCCCTACATCCGGGCCAGCGTGGCGCTGGCCGAGGCGGGCGCGTTCGGGGAGCTGCGGCTGTCCGGCTGGTGCCGCGCCGTGCCGGGTGACGTGGAGGCCGCCGTCCCGCTCGGGCTGCGGCACTACAACCTGTCGATCTCCACCTCGGACCAGATGATCGCGCACAAGTTCCGCGGCAAGCTGGACCGGGAGTCGGTGATCTCGGAGATGGTGGCGGCCGTGCGGGCGGCCCGGGACGGCGGCGCCGCGACCATCGGCGTGAACGCCGAGGACGGCTCGCGCACCGACGACGGGTTCCTGCTGGAGTTCGCGACGGCGGCCCGGGAGGCCGGGGCGGACCGGGTCCGCTACTGCGACACGATCGGCGGGGAGACCCCGGGCCGGATCCGGGAGCGCTTCGCCAAGCTGGCCGCGGCGATTGGGATCCCGGTCGAGACCCACTGCCACAACGACCTGGGCATGGCCGTGGCCAACTCGGTGTCCGGCGCTCTCGGGGATCTCGACGCGGGGCAGGACGCCTGGGTCAACACCTGCATCAACGGCATCGGCGAGCGGGCCGGCAACGCCGACCTGCTGTCCTGCATCCTCGCGTTCAGCCACGGCTTCGGGGTGGCGGGCCAGGCCCTGATCGGCGACCCGCTCGACCTGTCGTGGGCCCGGCGGTTCGGTTTGTGGGCCAGTTACGCGTTCGGCCAGCCGCTCCCGCAGAACCAGCCCGGCGTGGGCCGGAACGCGTTCGCGCACGAGTCCGGCATCCACGCCGACGGCGCGCTCAAGGACCGGCAGAACTACGAGCTGTACGACGACGAGACGCTCGGCCCGTTCCCGGACGACTGGTTCACCAGGGCGGGCCGGGTGGTGCTGACCGGCGAGTACGGCGGGAAAGCCGGCTTCCGGCACGTGATGGAAGGCGTCGGCATCGAGATCGCCGACGGCGACGAGGACCTGGCCTTCTCGCTGGTGCAGATGTGCGCGTCGGCCAGCGGTAAGCCGCTGGCCGACGACGAGCTGCGCCTTATCGGGAGCTACCCCCGGCAGCTGGCGCTCCTGTTCCCGGGGGTCACGAGCTGAGGCTCACGGGTGACGGTCGGGCCGGCCGTGGCCCTGGGTCAGCCGCCGATCTGCCGGCGCCGGCGGATCTCCTTGAGCCGCCGCCGCTGCGACGGGTCGAGCATCAGGTACATGCCCGTCGGGATGCCGATCGCCAGGACGATCACACCGATCGCGAGCCATGGGCTGACTATGAACAGGATGAGGCCGAGGATGATCCCGGCGATGGCGAACTTCATCCGACCTGACAACTTCTGCCTCCTCAGGCGGCGAGGATGCGATTCTCTGGCCAGGTCATGCCTGGCCAGATCACGTCACATCCGCGCCTGCTAAGTGAAACGTCAGCGCGGCCCTTGCGTAGTTCCGCAGCAGCCGGTTCTGCGCAAGTTTCCAGGCCGTCCTCAGCTTCCGGGCCTCCCGGTTCGCAGGCGGTGGCTGCGGCCGGCCAGGATGGCCGCAGTGACCAGGAGGCTCCCATGACCATATCGCTGCCGGTCGACCCCGACGCTAACGAGTTGCTGTCGCGCGACCCGTTGGCGCTGCTCATCGGCATGCTGCTGGACCAGCAGGTGCCGCTGGAGAAGGCGTTCAGCGGGCCCCGGGATCTGGTGCGGCGGCTCGGGCACGAGCCCACCGCGCAGGAACTGGCCGGCTACGACCCGGACGCGCTGGCCGCCGTGTTCAGCGAGCGGCCGGCCCTGCACCGCTATCCCCGGGCCATGGCGGCCCGGACCCAGGACCTGGCCCGGCTGATCGTGGACCGCTACGACGGGGACCCGGCGAGGCTCTGGACCACCGCGGAGACCGGCCAGGAGCTGGTCCGCCGGATCGCGGAGCTGCCGGGGTTCGGCGCGACCAAGGCGCAGATCTTCGCGGCCCTGCTGGGCAAGCAGCTCGGTGTCCGGCCGCCCGGCTGGCAGGAGGCCACCGGCCCGTTCGGCCAGGAAGGGTCGCGGGTCTCGGTGGCGGACATCACCGACAGCGACTCGCTGGCCGAGGTCCGCGCCTACAAGCAGCAGCGCAAGGCCGCCGCGAAAGCCGCCCGGTGATGGCCGGGACCGCGCAGGTGTTCGTCCTGCACGAGGGGTACGCCCGGGAAGAGGACGACGCCGACCGGGTGGGCAGCACGGTCACGCTCATCGTGGACGGCGGCCGGGTGATCGTGGTGGACCCGGGCATGGTGTCCGGCCGGGACGCCCTGCTCGGCGCGCTGGCCGCCCGGGGGCCGGACCCGGCCGGGGTGACCGACGTGGTGTTCAGCCATCACCACCCCGACCACACGGTCAACGCGGCCCTGTTCCCCCGCGCGGTCATCCACGACCACTGGGCGAGCTACGACGGGGACCGCTGGATCGGCCGCGAGCCCGGGGACTTCGCGCTCACCCCGTCGGTCCGGCTCATCGCCACGCCCGGCCACACGGCCGAGGACATCACGACTCTCGCGGCCGGCCCTGACGACGTGTACGCCTGCACGCACGCCTGGTGGGGCCCGGAGGGCCCGGCCGACGACCCGCTCGGCACCGACCAGGCCGCGCTGCACCGGAGCCGGGCGCGAATCCTCGAGGCGGCCACGGTGATCGTCCCCGGCCACGGCCCCGCCTTCCGCCCCGGCCCGCATACCCCCCGGTAGGCCCGCCTTCATGATCCTGGGCAACTACTGCGACATGACTGCACCAATCGCCCAGGATCATGAAACGTGCCGGGTGGGCCCTCAACAGGGGCCGGGAAACCAGAAATCCGTGCGGCTCTGATCAGGCCGCTACGCGGCTGCGCCGCCGGAGAACCGTCTCAGGCCGCAGCCGGGTCGAGGATTGTCACGCCGGCGGCCTCTGATGGCTCGGGTACCGGACGGCCTTCCTGCCGTAGCAGGGCGATGTGCGCGGCCATAGCCTCGATCATCAGGGTCTCGGTCTCCTGGCGCGTGGCCCCGGCGGCAACTACCCCGGGCAGGTCGGGAGAGTACGCCGAATAACCTGCCTGATCGTCGCCCTCGAAGACGACCACGTAGCCGGTCATGGCCGCTCCTTTCGCAGGGCTGCTTGCTTCAGGATGCTCGACTCCGTCTTGGGTTTCAAGGTAGCGCTCGGCTTGCCTGCGACAGTCACCAGGCCTGGTTTCTCCGGATGGGTGAAATGCCGGTGCGAGCCGGAGACACGCTTCAGCGTCCAGCCATCCTGCTGTAACAGGACGATGATCTCGCTGATTTTCATGGGCACGGACCGACCGTATTTCGGAGATCCGGCATTTCACCCTCAGACGGCGTCGCCCTTGAGGGAGAAGGCGCTCAGGCGGCGGATGGCCAGGGCCAGCGCGGCCACGGTGACCAGCGCGCCCATGACCGCCGCGGTGGCCACGCCCCAGGTGCGCGTTCAGGTTCCCGTCGCGGGCGACCGAGTTCGCGATCCCCAGCGAGTACTGCGAGACCGACAGGACCCGGACCCCGCTGACCACGTTGCTCAGCAACGACTCCCAGACCAGCAGGTACAGCAGGCCCACGGCGATCGCCCGGGTGGTGAGCACGGAGATCATCACGAACACCGCGTTGTAGATGACCGACCCCACCACCGCGCCCAGGAACAGCCCGGCCGCCAGCCTGGACGGCGCCGGTGGCGATCAGCCCGGCCAGGAGCTCCGGCACCGCGGCGAACACTATCGTCAGCCCGGTGGCCACCGCGAACTTGCTGAGGATCACGGTGGAGCGGGGCACCGGGGTGGCCAGCAGGTGCACCACGCTGCCGTCGTCGATCTCCGCGCCGAGCACGCTGGTCCCGATGATCAGCGCGGTGAGCGGGCAGCACGACGGCCAGCCCGAAGCTGCCCAGGATCAGGCTCGGCCAGTCGGACCGCTCCGCGTTCACGGCCTTCAGCAGCACGGTGACCAGCACCAGGATCAGCGGCGGGAGGGCGAACACGAGCGCGCGGCGGCGCCCCATGGTGGCGCGCAGGGTGATCGAGGCCACGGTCCTGGCCGGTACGGTGCTGGCCTTCACGGGCAACATGTCAGGTCTCCACTAGGTAGGCGAACACGCTCTCCAGCGACTCGTCCTCGGGCAGCAACTCCCGGAGCTGGATGCCGTGCTCGCGCGTGAGCCCGGCGATCTCCCGGCTGAACGTCCCGTAGTCCGAGGCCTTCACCTGCAGCCCGCGGGCGTTCATCTCGACCCCGGTCACGGCCGGGCGGCCGATCAGCGCCGCGCCCAGCCGCCGGTCGTCGGAGGTGCGCACCAGGAACACGTGCGGCCGGCTGGTCATCAGCCGCCGGATGGCCCGGAAGTCGCCGGACGCGGCGAGCCGCCCGGCCACGATGACCTGGATGGTGCCGGACAGCCGCTCGACTTCCTCCAGGATGTGCGAGCTGAACAGGATGGTGCGCCCCTCGTCGCCGAGGGTCTCCAGCAGGTCCATCATGTGCAGTCGCTGCCGCGGGTCCATCCCGTTGAACGGCTCGTCGAGCAGGAGCACCTCGGGGTCGTGCACCAGCGCGGCGGCGACCTTGATCCGCTGCCGCATGCCCTTGGAGTAGGTCGCGATCTTCCGGTCCTGCGCGGCGAGCCATCTCCACGATGGCGATGGACCTCTCCGCGGCGCGGTCCGGGTCGGGCAGCTTGTGCAGTCGGGCGGTGGCCCGGACGAACTCCAGGCCGGTCAGGAAGGGGTAGACCGCGGGACGCTCGGGTACCAGGCCGAGGGTCCGGTAGACGTCCGGGTTGCGCCAGCTCGCCGTGCCGCCGATGGTCAGCTCGCCCCGGGACGGCTCCAGGAACCCGGAGATCAGGTGCAGCAGCGTGGACTTCCCGGCGCCGTTCGGGCCGAGCAGCCCGGTGACGCCCGGGCCGATGGTCATGGTGATGTCGTTGATCGCGACCACGTTGCCGTACCACCGGGACACGTTGCGCCAGCTCGATCGAGGTCATGAGATGCCCGCCTTCCGGTACCGGACGGCCAGGCCGCCGACCGCGGCGGCCAGCAGGAGCAGGAACAGCACGCCGTACAGCGGCCCGAGGTCGCCCGGCGGCGGGAGCGGCCCGGGCGATGTTCCGCCCAGCCACTGGCGCAGCCCGTCCAGCACGGTGAACGGGCTGACCAGCCCGGAGAGCCGCGCCCCCGCGCCGGCCCCCGCGCCGTTCACCGACGTCACCCCGCGCAGCAGCCCGGCCAGGGCCCAGCTGAGGAAGAAGCAGATCGCGATGCTGCCGGTCGCGTAGGCGCGGCGCCCGCTGAGCGAGGCGAGCACCAGCCCGATCGAGGCCAGCAGCACGGCCCAGGCCAGCCCGACGAGCAGGCCGGGGATCAGGGCCCTGGTCTGGGCCCAGATCGCCGCACCGCCGCCTACCTGGCCGATCTCGCCGAGGTAGAGCAGCAGCAGCGGGATCTCCAGCAGGGCCAGGCAGGCCAGGATGAACGCGCCCAGCTTGGCCGCCGGGTAGTCGAGCCGGCGCAGCGGCCGCGAGAAGTACAGCGGCAGCACGTGGCTGCGCAGGTCCCGGGACACCAGCTCGGGGGCCTGGGCCGCGACGAAGATGATCATCACCAGAACCCGGAGCTGGAACACGTAGGTGTCGTAGTAGACGGACTGGGCACCGCCCCCGGCCACCCCGACCGTGTTGACCACCGCGGGCACGCACATGATCGCGAACGCGATGACCGGGATGATCTTGGCTTTGGCGCCGCGGCCGATGCCGAACGCGGACCGCAGGCTGTGCCAGCCCAGCGCCCGGATGATGGCGGCGCGGCCCAGCCGCGGCCCTTCGTAGTGCCGGTAGCCGATGTCGTGGATGACGCCGGTCCGGGCCGCGGGCGGCCCGCTCTGCGTGGTCACGCTGCTCCTTCCCGGTCCGCGCCGTTCTGGTCAACAGGGTCGCGGAACAGTTCCTCGACCCGGCGCCTGCGCTGCTCCAGCCGGTTCAGCGGCAGCCCCAGGTCCGCCACCGCGTCGCGGACGCGTCGTAGGTGTCGCCGGAGCCGATCTGCACCAGCAGCGCCCGCTCCTCCCGCCGGGGCCGCAGCCCCCGGGCGGCCAGCTCGGCCTCCAGCTGCGCGGTGCCCTCGTCCACCTCCACCAGCAGCACCTGGCTCACCTCGGTGAAGCTGGTCATCGAGTCGGCGCGGAGCAGCCGCCCGCCGTCGATGACCACCAGGTGGTCGCAGATCTGCTCGATCTCGCCGAGCAGGTGCGAGGACACCACGATCGAGATGCCGAACTCGGTGCCGATCCGGCTGACCAGGTCCAGCATCGACGGCCCGGCCCGCCGGGTCCAGGCCGATGGTGGGCTCGTCCAGCAGCAGCAGCTGCGGGTCCCCGACCAGAGCCTGGGCCAGCTTCACCCGCTGCTTCATGCCGGTGGAGTAGGTGCCGATCTGCCGGTACCGCTCCTCGTACAGGCCGACGTGGCGGAGCGACTCGGCGGCGCGCTCCTTGGCCGCGGTCGGCGGCAGCCCGGACATCCGGCCCAGGTGGGTGACGAACTCGGTGGCGGTGACGTCCGGCGGCAGGCAGTCGTGCTCGGGCATGTACCCGCATCGCGACCGGATCCGTTCCGCGTCCCGGGCGCAGTCCAGGCCCAGCACCGCCGCCTGCCCGCTGGTCGGGGACAGCAGCCCGAGCAGGATCTTGATCAGGGTGGACTTGCCCGCGCCGTTCGCCCCGACCAGCCCGGTGATTCCCGGCGCGACCCGCACGGAGAGCTGGTCCAGGGCGTTCACCGCGCCCGGGTACCGCTTGGTAAGGGCTGAGGTTTCAACAACCGCCGCAACGAGGCCCGGCCCGGGGCCGGTCCCCCCGGGCGGCGGCCCGGCCTGCAGCGGCCCGGTGGGCTCAGCAGTCGGCACTGGCGCGGTCACGTGTCTCATGCTCCCCTCGTCGGGTCGTCGCGGTGGGTTCCCAGCCTGGCGGCCGGGCCGGGCGCGCGTCATCATCCCGGGGAATGGCTTTCGCCGTCAGGCCACGGCCTGACCGGCCCGCGGCGCCGTGCCCGGGATCAGCCCGGCAGCCTACGACCGCGGGCGGACGCCCCGAGGCGGCCTGCGGCGTTACCGTTAGCAGGTGAGCGGAACAACCGGACCACCGCGAGGCGCGCGGCTGAGGCGGCGGTTCTGGATAGCGCTGGACTACGCCACGGCGGTCATCTGCGGCGTGCTGGTCTTCGCGTCTTTCTTCCACGCCACCGTGGGCAGCCGGTCCCTGTTCGGGGTGCTGTCCCCGCGGGACGCCCCGCTCGCCGCCGTGCTGGCGATCGCCCTGGCCGTGCCGGTCGCCATCCGGCGCCGGGTCCCGGTCCGGGCCCTGGTCATCGTGCTGGCCGCGCTGCGTGGTCGACCCTGGCTGCATCGGCGGGGAGATCACCCGTGGCCCGTTCCTCCCGATGGCGCTGGTGCTGTTCCTGGTCGCGTCTACCTGCCGCCGGAGTATCGCGCTGGCCGGCCTCGGCGCCGCGCTGACCCTGCTGGTCGTGCAGGGCGTGGTGCTGGACTTCGACGGGCAGGGGCCCGGCGACGCCATCGCCGTCGGTCTGGTGCTGACCATCTTCTGGATGGTCGGGTACCTGGTGCAGCAGCGGCGGACCCACATGGCGGCCGTCCGGGACCGGGCGGCCAGCGACGCGGTGACCCGGGAGCGGCTCCGGATCGCCCGGGAACTGCACGACGTGGTGGCGCACAGCATGACCGTGGTCACCGTGCAGGCCGGATTCGGCGAGTACGTGTTCGACAGCCAGCCCGATGAGGCCCGGGCCGCGCTGGGCGCGATCCAGGCGGTGAGCCGGGAGGCGCTGGGCGAGATGCAGCGGATGCTGTGCGTGCTGCGCCAGACGGACGGGGACATCGCGGCGGCCGACGCGGAACTGGCCGCCCGCGAGCCTGCGGCGGCCGGGCTCACCATGAACGGGACACCCGCGGACCCGGCCGGACCCGCGGCCCCGGCCCGCCCCGCGGCCGGGTCCGCCACGGACGGGACCGGCCTTCCCGCCGACCGGCTCAGGCCCCCGCGGATCCGGCCCACCGCGCCGCTGGCCCCGGCCCCCGGGCTGGCCAACCTGGACCGGCTGGTGGAACGGACCGCGGGTGCCGGGGTCACGGTGACCGTCGCGCGGATCGGCCAGCCGCGCGGCCTGCCCGCCAGCCTCGACCTGTCCGCGTTCCGCATCGTGCAGGAGTCGCTGACCAACGTGGTCAAGCACTCCGGCGCGGACCGCTGTCACGTCGTGCTGGAGTACGGGCGGGACAGCCTGCTCATCGAGGTCACCGACCCCGGGGCCGGGGTGCCCTCCGGCGTAGGCATGGCGGCCCGCGCCGCCGTCCCGGTCGGGGTGGCCGCCCCGGCGAGGCCGCCGATGCGGGTGGGCAGCGGGCCTGACCGGGCAGGGCACGGCATCATCGGCATGCGGGAGCGGGTCAGCCTGTGCGGCGGCGAGCTGCACGCGATGCCCCGCCCCGACGGCGGTTTCGTGGTGCGGGCCCGGCTGCCGCTCAGCGCGGGGCGGCCATGACCCTGCGCGTGCTGGTCGTCGACGACCAGGCCCTGGTCCGGGCCGGCTTCCGCGGCATCGTCGCGGCCACGCCCGGATTCACCGTGGTCGGCGAGGCCGGCAACGGGAGCGAGGCGGTCGAGCAGGCCCGCCGGCACCACCCCGACGTCGTGCTGATGGACGTCCGGATGCCCGGCATGGACGGCATCGAGGCCACCCGCCAGATCACCCGGTCGGCCGCCACGAGCGAGGTACGGGTCCTGATCCTGACCACGTTCGACCTGGACGAGTACGTGTTCGCCGCGCTGCGCGCCGGCGCCAGCGGGTTCCTGCTCAAGAGCATCTCCCCCGGCGAGCTGCTGAACGCGATCCAGGTCATCGCGGCGGGAGACTCCCTGCTCGCCCCGAGCGTGACCCGCCGCCTGGTCGAGGAGTTCGCCCGCACGCCCCCGCTGGCCCCGGCCGCCCCGGCGGGCGGCGGCGCGCTGGACGTGATCACGGCCCGGGAGCGCGAGGTGCTGGCCCTGGTGGCCAGCGGCCTGTCGAACACCGAGATCGCCCAGCGGCTGGACATCACCCCGGCCACCACGAAGACGCACGTGGGGCACCTGCTCACCAAGCTCGGCGCGCGGGATCGCGTGCACCTGGTCATACTGGCCTACCAGGCGGGCCTGGCCACCCCCGCGTAGGAGACCATGACCAGCAGGCAGACAGCAGTCCCGGCGCGTGAGCCTGGCCCAGAAGGCGGGGTGCGTGAGCCTGCCCCCGGCAGCGGGGCGGGTGACTCACCTCCCGGCCCGGCGGGTCAGCCTGCCCCGGGTGGCGCGCTGCACGGGCCGGCCCTGGCCCGGCTGCTGCTGACCGTGCTGCTGATCGCCGCCGTCCTGGTCGGCCTGCGGGGCGGCTTCACGCTGCACGGCTGGCGCGGCCCGTACCGGCGGGACGGGATCGCGGTCGGGATAGCCCTGGAAGCCGTCCTGGCCGGGCTGCTCGTCGCGCTGCTGATCCGCGGCCGCCACCCCAGCGACGACTTCCGGGTCCAGCGGCTGCGCGGCGTCCTGCGCTCCGTGCTGGTCGCCGCGCTGCTCGTCTTCCCGACGGTCCTGCTGCTGGCCAAGCCGCTGCACGGCCATCCGCTTCTGCCGCCGCAGCCACAGCCCATCCCGACGACGAGCGCGACGCCTGCGGTGACCCGGGCACCGCGCCCGGCCCCCGCGTTCCATCTGTCGCTTCCTGGCATCCTCTACGCGCTGCTCGTCCTGGCCCTCATCGCCGGGATCGTGGCCTGCGTGGTGCTGCTGCGGCGGCACCAGCCCGGTCTTGATGCCGAGCCGCCCGAAGCGTCGGTCGCCGAGGGCCAGCGAGGTGACCTGCAGGACGCGGTGAGCTCGGGCCGGCGGGCGCTGGCCAGCCTGGACGACACCCGGGCCGCGATCATCGCCTGCTACGTGGCCATGGAGCGCAGCCTGGCCGCGGCCGGGGCGGACCAGGAGGCCGCGGATACGCCGGATGAGTTCCTGGGCCGGGCGGTGGCGGCGGGACTGGTCCGCGGCAGGGCGGCCGGGGTGCTGGCCCGGCTGTTCTACGAGGCTCGCTTCTCCGCGCACCAGCTGACTCCGGCGCAGCGCGACGCCGCCCAGGAGGCACTGGAGCAGCTCGCCGCCGACTTGCGGGGTTCCTCATGACCGCCCCGGGAGTCCCCGGCCCGGGCGGCGCGGGCTCCGCCCCCGGGACCATCTGGCGGGCGGTGCTGCCCGAGATCATCATCGCCGCCGTCGCGGTGGCCGCGACGGCGGCGGCCGGCTACGCCGTGGCCGGCCGTGGCGCATTCGCGGTGGTCGCGGTCGGGGCCGGAGTGATCAGCCTGGTCGTGCTGCGCAGCCTGATCCGGCCGGTGTCGCTGGCGTCCTCACCCGAGGACGTCAGCGGCCCCGACCCGGCCGTGCCCGCACCGGTGCTGTCGTCGTTTTCCCGCCAGTGGCGGCGGCGGTCCCGGCTGGTCGACGCCCAGGCCTCGATGAGAGCCTACGAAGGCGCCCTGCGCGGACAGCTGGAGAATCTGCTGGCCTCGCGGCTGGCCGAGCGGCACGGGATCAGCCTCTACGACGACCCGGCCGCCGCGCGCCGCGTGTTTGCCGGGGAGAGTGCCGCCTACGACAGTCTCTGGCCGTGGATCGACCCCGCCCGGCCCGGCCGGCCGGCAGAGCCCGCTCAGGCACCCCGGCCGGGGCAGACCGCCCCGCCGGCGAAGCCGGCTCAGACACCCACGCCGGCGAAGCCAGCTAAGACAGCCAGGCCGCCGGACCAGCCCCGCGACCAGCCGGGGATCCCTTACCGGACGCTGGGCCGCCTCATCGACCGACTGGAGCAGTTGTGAGCGACAAGACCCTGACGCCCGACGAGACCGCGCAGCGCTCCGCCCGGGTGCTCACCGAGGTGCAGCGGGCGGTTGTGGGGCATCAGCGCTCACTGGAACTCGTGATGATCGGGATCCTGGCTGGCGGCCACATCCTGCTGGAAGACCTCCCGGGGCTGGGCAAGACGCTGATCGCCCGGACCTTCGCCCAGGTCCTCGGCCTGGACTTCGCACGCATCCAGTTCACCCCCGACATGCTGCCGTCCGACGTGATCGGCGCGCCCATGTACGACCAGCGGACCGCGGAGATGACGTTCCGGCCGGGGCCGGTGTTCACCCAGCTGCTGCTGGCCGACGAGATCAACCGGACCCCGCCGAAGACCCAGGCCGCGCTGCTGGAGGCCATGGGCGAGGGCCAGGTGAGCATGGACGGGCAGACCCGCCCGCTGCCGCGGCCGTTCGTCGTGCTGGCCACCGACAACCCGATCGAGTACGAGGGCACCTACGAGCTGCCCGAGGCCCAGCTCGACCGGTTCATGATGCGGCTGCGGCTGGGCTACCTGGACAGCACGGATGAGGCGGCGATGCTGCAGCGGCGGCTGGACCGCCGGACCGAGAACGCAGCACTGAAGCAGGTCACCGACGCGGCGGAACTGCTCGCCATGCGGGCCGCGCTGGAGGACGTGGAGGTGTCCGCCGACCTGATCGACTACGTGGTCGCCCTGGTCCGGGCGACCCGCGAGCACCGGCAGATCCAGGTCGGGGCCAGCCCCCGCGGCGGGCTGGCCATCCTCCAGCTGGCCCGTGGCCAGGCGCTGCTCCGTCTGCGGGACTACGTGATCCCGGACGACATCAAGAGCGTGGCGGTGCCCGCGCTGGCCCACCGCATCACGCTCCGGCCCGAGCTGTGGGTCCGCCAGGTCAAGCCGGACGATGTGGTCGCGGGGCTGCTGGCCAGCGTGCCGACGCCGCGGACCGACCCGTCCGCTGCCCATGCCTGACCGCCCGCCCATGCCTGACCGCCCGCCCGGGCCTGACCGGGCCCGGCCCGACGAGCCCGCGCCTGACCACGCGCCTGCGACGGGCAGCGTGCCCGGCCCCGATCGGCCGGCTGCCGAGTCCACGGTGACGGTGCCGCTGCGGTGGGATTTGTCCCGGCACGCACGGCGCCTGCTGACTCTCGCGGTGGCCGGCCTGGGGATCGCCCTGGTGACCGGCCGCCCTGAATTCGCCGGAGCGGCCGCCCCGGCGCTGCTGCTGCTGTCCGCCTGGCGGCCCGGGCGGCCCCCGCAGGCGCAGGTGCGGGTGGGGCTGACGGCGGGCCGGATGATTGAGGGTGAGCGGACCGCGGTGACCGCGTCGGTCGCTGGCCTGGCTGAGTACTCCGCCGTGGTGATGCTGCATCCGGCGCACCAGATCGTGCCGCTGCGGACCGCACCCGGGCAGCGGGCCGGCTACGCCTCCGGGCACCGGGTGCGGCTGCCGTTCCTGGTCAACCGCTGGGGACGGCGGCGGGTAGGCACCGCCGAGATCGTGCTGCGGGACCGGTGGCGGCTGTCCGAGGCCCGGGGGCGGATCGGGCTGCCGTCGCTGGAGTGCTACCCGCGCCCGGCCACCCAGCGGACCCGGGTGGTGCTGAACCGCCTGCCCCAGCGGCTGGGCGAGCACTCGGCGCGGGCGCCCGGTGAGGGCTCGGAGTTCGCGGGCGTGCGGGAGTACGTGCCGGGCGACCGCCAGCGCAGCATCAACTGGCCGGCCACCACCCGGCGCGGCCGGCTCCAGGTCAACACGTTCCAGGCGGAACGCTCGCAGGACGTGGTGATCCTGGTTGACACGGCCTGGGACGGGGATGACGGCGAGCATCACGTGGTGGACATCGCGCTGCGCGGCGCGGCCGCCGCGGCCCGGGCCTACCTGGACGTGCGGGACCGGGTCGGGTTCATCACCTACCGCTACCGGGCCCGGTGGCTGACCCCGGGACACGGCCAGCGGCAGTACTACCGGATCGCCGAGGCCATGCTCGCCCAGGAGCGGGAGTGGACCCAGGACACCGGGTTCTCCCGGCTGCCCCGGCAGGCGCTGCCGCCGGGCGCGCTGATCCTGGTCTTTACCCCGCTGATGGATCCGCGGCTGGTGGAGACCCTGCGGGACCTGCGCCAGCGCGGGTTCGCGGTGCTGGTCATCGACGTGCTCAACGGTGAGCCGGGCGCGGGCCGCGGCCGGGCCGCCCGGCTGGCCCAGCGGATCTGGCGGATGGAGCAGCAGGCGATCCGGTTCTCCCTGCGCGAGCTGGACATCCCGGTGGTGCACTGGGACGGGGAGGAGAGCCTGGACCTCTCGCTGGCGCCGTTCACCCGCCGGGTCATGGTGACGCGCCGATGAGCGGCTGGCGGGCTCTGCGGACGGCCACGGAGCGGGCGGCCACGGGACGGGCGGCCGCCGGGCCGACGGCTCCGGCGCCCGGGTCGCGGCTGGCCGGCTGGTGGCGGCTGGCGGGGGGCGGTCTGGCCTGGGTGGCTGGCTCGCGGCCGGACCTGCGGGCCGGGTGGCGGAACAGCCGCGTCCGCCTGACCACCGCGGCCGGCCTGCTCGGCGGGGCCTGCGTGGCGTGGGCGGCGGTGCCTGCCGGGCCGGCGGGCCGGGCCGCGCCGTTCCTCATCGTGCTCGCCGCGTGCTGCGTGGCCGGCGGCCTCGGGCAGCTGGCCACGGCCGCCGTGGTGCCGCCCGGTCCCGGTGCCTATCCCGGGCCGCTGGCCCGGGTGGGGCTGTGGGGCCTGGACTGGCTGCGCCGGCTGCCCTGGGCCGAGGGAGTGGTGCTCGGCGCGCTGGTGCTGGAAGCCCTCCACCCGGCCCGGCCCTGGCATACCGCGATGCTCGGCGTGGCCCTGATCGCGTACCTGCTGGCCACGCACCTGGCCGAGTCGGGCGCCGGTCCCGGCGAAACGGCCGCGGTGCTGCGCGGGCAGGCGCCGGTGCTGGCCGCCGGGCTGGGGTTGCTGGTGCTGGCGGCGGGGTCGGCGGCGCTGCCCTCGGCCGGGACCGGGATGGCCGGTGGCTGGCTCCGGGCCGCCGCCGCCGTCGCCGCGGTCCTCGCCGCCGCCCTGTGCCTCCCCGTCTGACCCCACCCCGCCCCCACCGGCATCAGTGCGGTGCATTGGGCGCGTTATAACGCACCCAATGCACCGCACTCATGACTGGGGCCCGTTCAGCGGCCGGCGGCGTAGCCCTGCATGCCGCGGGGGTTGGCGGCCGCGTAGAGCATGCCGCGATCCCGGGCCACGGCGCTGACCCGGCCGAGTGACCACGGCGGCCGGACCGTGACCTGGTGCCCCCGGCGGCCCAGCTCGTCCAGCACCGCGGCACCGAACCGCTCCTCCGCGTCCACCGCCCGCGGCGCCGATTCATGCGGATAGAACGACGAGGGGAAGTGCCGGGTGTGGAACGCGGGCGCGTCGATCGCCTCCTGAAGGTTCATCCCGAACAGCACGTGCCGCAGGAAGAAGGCCAGCGTCCACTGGTCCTGCTGGTCACCGCCGGGGGTCCCGAACGCCAGGTACGGCTCCCCGTCACGCAGCGCCAGGCTCGGCGTCAGGGTGGTCCGCGGGCGCTTCCCGGGGGCGAGGCTGTTGGGCAGCCCCGGGGTGAGGGTGAACATCTGGGCCCGGGTGCCGAGGCAGAAACCCAGCCCGGGGATGACCGGCGAGCTCTGCAGCCAGCCACCGCTCGGCGTGGCCGACACCATGTTGCCGAACCGGTCGGCCACGTCCAGGTGGCAGGTGTCTCCCCGGGCCGGCTTCGGGTCCGCCCGGGTGCCCTGGCCGGTGACCTCCCAGGCCGGGCGGGCCGCGGCCCCGGACTCCTCCGCGGTCGGCTCCGCGGAGGCCATCCCGGCCGGGACGCGCACCTCGCCGGTGACGTACCCGGGCAGCCGCGGCCTGGCGCCGCCGGGATGGCCGGGACGCAGATCCGGGGACGCCGAGGGACCGACCAGGGACCGGCGTTTCGTGGCGTAGGACTGTGACAGCAGGTCGCCGACCGGGACGCTGGCGAACCTCGGGTCGCCGTACCACGCCTCCCGGTCGGCAAAAGCCAGCTTCGCGCTCTCGACCACGGTGTGCACGAAGTCCGGGCCGGCCGGGTCCATGTCCGCCACGCCCAGCCCGTCGAGCAGGGCCAGCTGCTGCAGGAATACCGGGCCCTGGCCCCAGGGGCCGGTCTTGCACACGGTCAGGCCCGCGAAGTCCAGGGTGACCGGGGCTTCCGTGCTGGCCCGCCAGCCGGCCAGGTCCGCCGGGCTGAGCAGGGCCCGGTGCCGCTCCCCCGTCACGTCCATGACCTCGGCCGCAGCCAGGTAGGCAGCGATCGCGTCGGCGACGAACCCCTCGTAAAAAGCGCGGCGCGCCGCCTCGATCTGCGCGTCCCGGTCGCCGCCGGCCGCCTCGGCCTCGTCGAGGATCCGCTGGTAGGTCGCGGCCAGGGCCGGGTTGGCGAACCGCGACCCGGCGGCGGGCACGCCCCCGGCCAGGTAGATCTCCGCCGAGGTGGGCCACTGCTCACGGAAGATCGGCTCCGCGGCGGCGATGCCGGCGCTCACGCCGGCCGTCATCGGGTAACCGTCCCGGGCGTACCCGATCGCGTACTGCATGACGTCGCGCAGCCGCATCCGGCCGTGCCGCTGGAGCAGCAGCATCCAGGTGCCGAAGGCGGCGGGGACGCAGGCGGGGAGCAGGCCGTTGCCCGGAACCAGGTCGAGATCCAGGGCGCCGAACGCGTCCAGCGTGGCGCCCCCGGGGGCGGGTCCCTGGCCGTCCAGCACGAACACGCCCGGGCCCGGCGGAGCGGAGCGGCCCGGCTCGGCGCTCCCCGCGTCGTAGCCGATGACCGGCGCCTCGCCGCCCAGCCCGTTCATGTGCGGCTCGACCACCTGCAGCACCAGGCCGGCCGCGACCGCCGCGTCGAACGCGGTGCCGCCCGCCTCCAGCACCGCCATCCCGGACGCGGTGGCCAGCCAGTGGGTGGAGGCGACCATGCCGAACGTGCCCGCGAGCTGCGGCCGGGTCGTGAACGAGGAACCCTGGGGCAGCATCGGCACTCCTGACGGCGCGGGCCAGCGTGGCCCGGGGCGGACGGGGATTTCCGCTGCCATAATCGCCGGGCGACCCGGGCCGGGCAACCGGAGAATTTCGCGCAACCGGCACGCCGCATGGTGCGTCGTAAGAGTCAGGACACCCCAGGGGTTCGGCTAGCGGCCCCGCCACGACAAGGGAACCGCCGATGAGATCATCCGCCCACGCCGCCCGGCGAGTCAGCACCGCGGCCGTACTGCTGTGCACCGGGGCCCTCGCGGCGGCCTGCGGATCGACCAGCGCCAACGGCTCGGCCGGAAGCCCGGCGTCCCCGGCCGCCACCACGGCGGCCGCGACGCCGACGGCGGCCGCGTCCGCCGCCGCGACGACGGCCCCCGCGACCCCGCCCAGCACACCCTCGTCTCCCGCGTGCTCAACGGCTGACCTGTCCGCGACCGTGAACACCAGCCCGGGAGGCGCGGCCGCCGGCAGCACCTACTACCCGCTGAACTTCACCAACACGTCGAAGAGCTCGTGCTACCTGTACGGCTATCCGGGCGTCTCGTTCGTGACCAGCCCCTCCGGCAGCCAGATCGGCCAGCCCGCCTCCCGCAACCCCGCGGTCGCGCCGAGCACGGTCATCCTGCCGCCGGGCGGGACCGCGCACGTGACGATCCAGGTCGTGGACGCGATGAACTACAGCAAGTCCGCCTGCCAGCCGGTCACCGGGCACTGGCTCAAGGTGTTCCCGCCCGGCCAGTTCACCGCGCTGTACGTCAAGTTCTCCGCACTGACCTGCTCCGTGAAGCTCCCGTCGAAGCTTGGCACCCCGCTCACCGTGGACGCGATGAAGGGCGGGGGCGGGCTGCCCGGCCAGGGTCTGTGAACTGCTGGCCCCGCCGGTCGCCGGGCGGCCCGGCCCGGTAGCGTCAGGGTCATGGATGACCTTCCTCCCCGGGTCCGGGCGGTCTGTGATCTCGACGTCGCTGAGGCGCGCGAGTACAGCGGGCGCCACGAGTACGACGGCAGGATCCAGGACCTCTCCCCCGGCGGGGTGCGGGACGGCCTGGCCCGGCTGGCGGCGGCCGCCGCCTCGGGCGACCGGCGCGACGATCCGCACGACGAATCGCACCTGTCCGCGTCGGAGCGGCGGGCCCAGGTCGGCTACGGCGAGCTGGAGCTGCACCGGAGCAACCCGCTGGCGCACCTGGCCGAGATGGACCTGGCCTGCTACGACCGGGAGTACGCGCCGGCGGAGGAGCGCGAGCGGGCCAAGCTGGCGCACCTGGCCCTGTGGCCGCAGGCGGTGGACGCGGCCCTGGCGTCGCTGGACCGGGTCAGCGCCCCGGTGGCGGCCGCGCTGGTCGCCGGGCGTCCGCGGCCTGGCCGCGGGTATCCCGCTGACCGCCCCGCCGGACGTGGCCGCGAGGGCCATCTCCGCGCACGCCCGCTTCGTCGACGCACGTCGAGATGGCAGTCACGGAGGGGGACCCTGATCCGGCGCTGGGCGCGGCCGCGCTGCGCAGCCTGATGAGCGCCGCCGAGGACATCGACGTCGATCTCGGCCTGCTGGCCGGGCGGGCCGACGCCGAGCGGGACCGGCTGATGAACCGGCTGGCCGAGGACTGCGCCCGGATCGACGCCAGCCGGCCGCCGCTGGAGCTGTGCCGGGACCTGGTCCGGAGCATCCGGGTCCGGACGGGGTGATCGACGCGGCCCAGCGCGGCACCGAGGAGGCGATCGCCTTCACCCGGGAGCGGAACCTGGTGCCCTACCACGACGGGGTCTGCCTGGTCGGGCCCGCGCCGGAATCGCGGCGCTGGGCCATGGCGATGATCTCCACGAACGCGCCGGGCGAGCCCGAGGCGCCCTCCTGGTTCTACGTCACCCCGCCCGACCCCGGGTGGCCGCAGCGGGAGCAGGAGGAATGGCTGGAGGTCTTCAGCGACACCACGCTGCCCGGCATCGTCGTGCACGAGGTCGCGCCGGGGCACTTCTCGCACGGGCGCGCGCTGCGCCGGGTGGCCGGGCCGGTGCGCCGGACCCTGCACTCGGCGGCGTTCATAGAAGGCTGGGCGCATTACGCCGAGGAGTTGTGTGTCGAGGAGGGCTTCCGCGGCGACGACCCCCGGTTCGCGATCGGGGTGTGGCTGGAAGCCCTGGTCCGGGTGACCCGGCTGGCCTGCGCGATCGGGGTGCATACCGCGGGCATGAGCGTCGAGGAAGGCGCCCGCCGGTTCGAGGCCGACACCCACCTGGCTGGGCCCGCCGCCCTGTCGGAGGCCCGCCGGGCCACCTTCGACCCGACCTACGGGCGCTACACGTGGGGCAAGCTGGAGATCATGGACCTGCGGGAAAAGGCCCGCAAGCAGTGGGGCAACGGCTTCACGCTGCTGCGCTTCCATACCGCGCTGATGGAGCTCGGCTCCCCGCCGATCGGCCTGATCGGCACCGCCCTCGAGCGCGGCTGACCGCCCGGAGTTCCGGGCCGCGCCGGGCCGGGCCGGGCGGCGGGGTTGATCCGGGGCGCCGGGTGCGCAATTATTTGACTATGTCAAAGACTTCATTGCCTCCGTCAGAGACCCCAGGCGCCGGAACGGCGCGGGACGGGCGGGTCCGGGCGGTCCGTGAGTTCAACCGCGTCTACACGAACGTGATCGGCCTGCTCCACGGGGGCTACCTGGACTCGCCCTACTCGCTGACCGAGGCCCGGGTGCTGTTCGAGCTGGCCCAGGCGGGGAAGACCGGGCACGGCGAGAGCGAGATCAGCGCGCTGCGCCGCTCAGCCGACATCGACGCCGGGTACCTGAGCCGGATCCTGGCCCGGTTCGAGGCGGACGGCCTGCATCACGCGGCGGCGCTCGGACAGCGACGCCCGGCGCCGGGTCATCACGCTGACCGCCGCCGGCGAGCAGGCCTTCCGGGGCCTGGACCAGCGCTCCGCGGAGCAGATCGGCGCGCTGCTCGACCAGCTCACCGAGGCTGAGCAGCAGCGCCTGACCACGGCGATGGCCACCATCCAGGAGATCACGCGGCGACGCGGACCGGCCGGCGGCGTTCGTGCTGCGCTCCCCCCGGCCCGGCGATCTCGGCTGGGTGGTGCAGCGCAACGGCGCGCTCTACACGCAGGAGTACGGCTGGGACGCCAGCTACGAGGCACTGGTGGCCCGGATCGTGGCCGACTATCGCGGGCCGCGCCGACCCCCGGGAAGCAGCCTGGATCGCGGAACTGGACGGCGCGCCGGTCGGCTGCGTGTTCTGCATGCGCAAGAACGACACGCACCGCGCAGCTGCGGCTGCTGCTGGTCGAGCCGGCCGCCCGCGGCCTGGGGCTGGGCGAGGGCCTGGTGGCCGAGTGCCTGGCCTTCGCCCGCCGGGCGGGCTACCCGGAGATCGTGCTGTGGACCAACGACATCCTCAGCGCGGCGCGCCGCATCTACCAGCGCTTCGGGTTCGAGCTGGCCGATTCGGAGCCGCATCACAGCTTCGGCCATGACCTGATCGGGCAGAACTGGCAGCTGAGCCTGGCCTGAAGTCCGCGGCGGTTCCGGCCGGCCCGGCCGTCAGTCCGGCAGGTCGCCCGGCACCACCAGCCCGGTCTCGTAGGCCAGGATCACCGCCTGCACCCGGTCGCGCAGCTCCAGCTTGGCCAGCAGGTGCCCGATATGGGTCTTGACCGTCGCTTCCCCAACGAAAAGCTCGCGGGCGATCTCGGCGTTGCTATGGCCCCGGGCGATGAGGAGCAGGATGTCGTTTTCCCGGGCGGTCAGGGAGGCCAGCCGGGAGGGTGCGGTGACGGCCGCCACCGGGCGGCGCGCGAACGATTCGATGAGCATCCGGGTCACCGAGGGGGCGAGCAGCCCGTTGCCCGCCGCCGCGGCCCGGACCGCGGCGATGAGGTCGGCCCGCGGCGCGTCCTTGAGCAGGAATCCGCTGGCCCCCGAGCGGAGCGCCTCGTACACGTAGTCGTCGAGATCGAACGTGGTGAGCATGACCACCTTCGGGCCGGTGTCCGGGCCGCCCTGGGTGATCAGCCGGGTCGCCTCCAGCCCGTCCATCCCCGGCATCCGGATGTCCATCAGCACCACGTCCGGATGGTGGGCCGCCACCGCGGCCACCGCCTCCGCGCCGTTGGCCGCCTCGCCCACCACGCTGATGCCGTCCGCCACCTCGAGGATCACGCAGAACCCCGCGCGGACCAGTTCCTGGTCGTCGGCCACCAGCACCCGGATGGCGGACGGGCGATCGGCCGTGTTCACCGGGCCGGCAGCCGGGCGGTGACCGCGAACCCCCCGGCGCCGGTGGGGCCGACCGACAGGTTGCCGCCGCACGAGGCGACCCGTTCCGCGATACCCGCCAGGCCGAAGCCGCCGGACCGGACCGGCGCTTGCGGGCCGCTGGCCGCGGTACCGCCGCCGCTCCCGTTCACCGGGGTCACGGGCACGGGGCTCGTGTGCACGATGCCCGCCGGGACGGTTCTCCCGTTCCCCGCGGTCGCGTGGACCGGCGCATTCAGTGTCCCGTTCACGACCGGGACGGTACCCCCTTCGCGCCGCGTGTCGGTGACGCTCACCGTGATGAAGCCGGGCTCGTAGCACAGGGTGACCGCAGCCCGGGCCGCGTGAGCGTGCCGGACCGTGTTCGTGAGAGCCTCCTGGATGATCCGGTACACGGTGAGATCGACGCTGGGGGCCAGCGGGCCCGGCGTGCCCTCCACGGTCAGGTCCACCGCCAGCCCGGCCCCGCGCACCTGGTCCAGCACGGCCCCCAGGTCCGCGAGCGACAACGACGGCGCCGTCTCGAGCTGATCGGCTGGCCCGCGCAGCACCCCGAGCAGCCGGCGCAGCTCGGTCAGGGCCTGGCGGGCGGTGGCCGCGATCACCTCCACCGACTGCGCGGCCTCGTCCGGCCGCCCCGGCAGCAGTGAGCTGGCCGCCTCCGCCTGCACGGCCATCAGGCTGACGTGGTGCGCCACCACGTCGTGCAGCTCGCGGGCGATCCGGGTGCGTTCCGCCGCCGCGGCCCGCGCGGCCTCGTCGTCGCGTTCCGCCTCCACCCGGACGACCCGGCTTTCCACCTCCTGGATGTACGCCCGGCGGGTCCGGACGAGCACGGCCGCCAGCCAGGCGGCCACGGTGGTCAGGCCCGATACGAAGGCGTCGTAGGGCTGGGTGTGCCCGGGCGCCACCTGGGACTGGATGGTGCCGATCACGGTCAGCACGATGACCACGCGGCGGACCGCCGGGCGGCAGTAGACCATCGCGGTGTAGAACGCGATGGTGTTGGCCAGCGGGATCGGGGCGTAGCCAAAGGCGAGCTGGTCGTAGAGGATGCGCGGGATCCCGGCCACGATGAGGACCGCGAGCGGGTAGGACCGGCGCCAGGCGAGCGGCACGGCCTGGGCGGTGACCAGGAAGAGCGCGAGCCACAACGGGTGCATCTGGGAGCCGTAAGGCAGCACCGTGCCGACGTTGATGACGACGAGGGCCAGCGCCAGGGCCACATCCTGCGTCCACGGCGGGAGCGCGACAGCCCGGGCCATCAGCCTCTTCACGACCTGATCGTACGGCGCAGGGCCGCCGGGCGGCATCCCCCCGGCGGCGGAGCCAGGCGGCTCCCTCTCCCGGTGGAGAAGAGTGCGCGCCAGCGCCCCCGCTCCGCCGGGCTGCGGAGCGGGGGAAATCTACCCGCGGGCCGATGCCGGCCGGGCACCGCCCGGGACACCATGCCCTTATGCAGCAGAACTCGCTCACGCAAAGCCCGCTCCCGGCCCGGCCGGACATGGCCGGCGCCCGCACCGCACCGGGATCGGCCAGCCTGCTGGCCCGGGCCCGCCGCAGCCCGCGGCTGGGCGTCATCCTCGTCGCCGTCCTGGCCTTCGCGGTCGAGATGGCGGTGAGCGCCCGGTACGGCTACCACCGCGACGAGCTGTACTTCCTGGAAGCCGGCCGGCATCCGGCCTTCGGCTACGTGGACCAGCCGCCGCTGACCCCGCTGGCCGCCCGTCTCTCCGCGCTGCTGTTCGCCAACTCCCTGGCCGGGCTGCGGGTGCTGCCCGCGCTCGGGCTCAGCGCCCTGGTCCTGCTTACCGCGGGCATGAGCCGCATCCTCGGCGCGGGACGCGCGGGGCAGGTGCTGGCCGCGGTGTGCGTGGCCAGTTGCGCCGAGTTCCTGGGGGCCATGCACCTGATGAGCACGACCACGCCCGACTTCGTGGCCTGGGCCGTGCTGCTGTACCTGACGCTCCGGCTGCTGGACAGCGGCGAGCCCCGCTGGTGGCTGGCCATGGGACTGTGCACGGGGATCGCGGCCGAGGCCAAGTGGACCATCTGGTTCCTGGCCGCGGCGCTGGTGGCCGGGTTCGCCGTCACGTCCCAGCGGCGGCTGCTGCGCAGCCGGTACCTGCTGCTGGGCGCGCTCATCGCGGTGGCGCTCGCCGCCCCGGACCTTGTCTGGCAGGCCGCGCACGGGTGGCCGAATCTGGACGTCTTCCGGACGCTGCAGACCTCGGCCGGGCACAACCGGGCGAACTACTGGCCGGCCCAGGTGCTCTTCACGGGCATCGCGCTCACCCCGGTATGGGTGGCCGGGATCGTGTGGTCATGGCGTAACGAGGCCGCGCGCCGGTTCCGCCCAGCCATGATCGCGGCGGTGCTGACGATCCTGCTGCAGTTCATCCTGGGTGGTAAGCCGTACTACTCCGGTGGCGCCTACACGGTGCTGTTCGCGGCCGGCGCGGTGCCGGCCGCGCAGGTGGCTGTTCCCTGGCGCCCGGGCGGCAGGGCGCTCCTGGCGCCGGGCCCCGCTGATCGCCGGGGCGGTCGCGACCCTGGTGGCGGTGCCCATCGCCATCCCCGTGCTGCCCGCCGCCGTCCTGCACACGGTGCCGCTGCAGACCATCAACTACGACCTGGCCGAGACGATCGCGTGGCCCCGGGAGGTACAGCTGATCGCCCGCGAGTACGACGCGCTGCCCGCCGCGCAGCGGGCCGGGACCGCGCTGCTGACCGGCAACTACGGTGAGGCGGGAGCGATCGACCGTTACGGCCCCGGCCTGGGTCTCCCCCAGGCGCACAGCGGCGCCAACAACTTCTGGCTGTGGGGCCCGCCGCCGGCCGCGGACCGCTCCGCGATCGTGATCGGACTGGACCCGTCCTTCCTGCGCCGCGAGTTCCTGCACGTGCGCCAGATCGCCACGTTCTACAACGGCATGGGGATCGCGGACGACGAGCAGGGCTCGCCGGTCTACCTGGCCACCGGGCTGAGGGAATCGTGGAGCCGGGCCTGGCCCGCGTTCCGCGACTACTCCTGACCCGGCGTACCGGGGCCGCCGCCACCCCCGCGAGACTCGCGGGGGTGGCGGCGCGACTAGCATCGTCGTGGCGCTTCACACACGAGGATGAGGACGATGCCGGGACCGGATTTCCTGCCCGAGACGGGCAGGCCAGCAGGAGGCACGCCCGCACGGGCCGCCTCCTGGCGGGGTACGCCCCGGCCTGGCCCGCCCAGCCGGGCGACCGGTGGCCGGGCCGGCCGCGTGGTTGCCGCCGCATGCCTGGTCGTGCTCGCCGCCGCCGGCCTCACCGGCTGCTACGCGAAAGCCAGCGCCTCCCCCGCGATCGAGCTGTCCACCGCCGTCGTGCCGCAGCCCGCGGTCCCCGGCGAGACCACCGCCTACCTGGTCATCCGGAACAACAGCGGCCCGGACCGGCTGATCCGCGTGCGCACCAGCGTGGGCGGCCGGGTCACCTTCCGGGCGCCCGCAGGCCACGGCAACCTGACCATGCACACGATCCCGGCGGTCGCCATCCCCGGCCATAACGTCATCCGGCTGGTGCCCAATAGCGTGCACCTGCTGATCACCGGGGTCAGGTCCTTGCGCGGCGCTAAGGAGATCACCCTGACACTCGTCTTCGCCCACGCCGGGGTCATGTCCGTGACCGCCCAGGTCACCAACCCGGAGACCGGCGGCAGCAGCTACTTCCTGAACTCCTGAACTAGCGCGTCCCCACCGGGAGAGGAACCCGCCGGATGCAGTGGCTGTACCACATCGCGACCGTGCCGGACTGGGACCAGGCCCAGCGGGACGGCGAGTACCGGACATCGACCCGCGGCCGGACGCTGAGCGAGGAAGGCTTCATCCACGCGAGTACCGCGGCCCAGGTCGTGCCGGTCGCGAACGCGGTGTACCTGGACGAGCCGGAGGACCTCGTCCTGCTGGTGCTCGACACCGGCCGGATCGGGTCCGGGATCCGGTACGAGCCGGTGCCGGGCTGGGCGGATCCGTTCCCGCACATCTACGGGCCGCTGGAGGCAGCAGCGGTGGTCCGGGCGGTCCCGCTGGAACGGGATGCGGCCGGGACTTTCCGCTGGCCCGCTGGGCTGGCCCGCCCGTGAGCGCCGCGCCCCCGGCTGGCCCGCCCGCGGGCGGCCCGCCCGTAGTCAGCCTGCCCGTGGTTAGCCGAGCGGTGCTCTACGTGATCGCCTGCGCGGCCCCGCCCGCCGCCGCCGTGGGACAGCTGGTGAGCCTGGCCCAGCAGCGCGGCTGGGACGTGTGCGTGCTGACCACCCCGTCAGCCCGGCGGTTCACCGACATCACGGCCCTGGAGCGGCAGACCGGGCACCCGGTCCGCAGCGAGTACAAGGATCCCGGCCAGCCCGATGTGCTGCCGCCCGCGGACGCGGTCATCGTGGCGCCGGCCACCGTGAACACGATCAGCAAATGGGCCGCCGGGATCTGCGACACGCTCGCCCTCGGCATCCTGGTGGAGTCGTTCGGGAAACGGCTGCCCGTCGTGGCGCTGCCGTCCACCAACCGCGCGCACGCCGCGCACCCCGCGTTCGCCGAGAACATCCGCAAGCTCCGGACCTGGGGGGTCACGGTCCTGTTCGGCGGGGACGCGCCGGCTCTCCCGGAGCCGGACGCTGGAGGCGCCGATCTGGACCAGTTCCCCTGGTCCCGGACCCTTGATGCGCTGGAGGCCAGGATCGTGCCCGCCTCCTGAGATTGAGCGGGCCAGTCCCGGTCCGGGCCACCGCCGCCATCCCGGCCATCCGGGCATGGGCATTTGCCGCCGATCGATTCGCGACATATCGTGTGAGCCGGGGTGTGGCCAGGGAGGCGGAGGATCACGTGATGATGCACGGCGATGTTCGGGTCAGCGACGCGGGCCGCGATGCGGCCGTCCTCCCCGACCCGTGGGCCGCCGATGGGCAGCGCACCGGCCGGCCGCGCAGCGCGTACCCGATCCGGCCGGGGCTGGGCCGCCTGCGCCGGCGCGTTCTGCTGGGCCTGGGCCTGGTCACCGTGAGCGGTGTCGCGGTCGTGTCTGCGCTGATCGCTCTGGTTCTGTTCCACGGCGGCTGGCTGGGCTTCGCGCTGGTCGTGCTGCTGGCCCTGGGCGCGCTCGCCGTGGCCGCCGCGGCCGGCCTGGCCTGGATGGCCCGGCGGATGTGGCGCCGGGGAGCCTGGCTGGAAGCCCTGCCCCTGCTGGCCGGACAGCCATGGCTCAGCCGGGTGGTGTGGGCCGCCCGCCTGATATGGACGGGTCGCTCGCTCTGGCGGCTCCGGGCCCGCCTGCGCCCCGCGTCCCGGTACTGACACCCGTTACCCGGTGAGCCCGCTGATCGCGTCGCCGATGAGCTTCGCCCCGATGACCAGGCACAGGATGGCCATGATCACGCCGTTGTTGCGGCCCATCCAGTCCTTCAGCCTGGCCAGCACAGCCTGGGACCGTTCGCCCATCCCCAGGTAGATCACCACGGGCGCGCCGATCCCCAGGCTGCCGATCAGCACGAAGACCAGGTAGGCGACGGCTTGCTGCGCCCCGGAGATGCCGGTCTGCGCGATGGATGCCGCCCCGGCCACCGCCAGCAGCAGGTTCTTCGGATTGGCTCCGGCCAGCACCACGGCGAAGCCGAGCGCGGCCACCGGCCTGAGCTCATCGATCCGGCCCATCCACTTCGGCATCGGCGCATCCTCGCCGTCGCGCGGCCGGCCGCGGAATTGACGCAGTGCGACCAGCAGCAGCAGGACACCCAGGACGATCTTGACCCAGCTCACCCAGGTGGCCGGGCTGCCTGACTGGCTCGCACCTGCCGGGCCGGCCAGCGCCAGGACGATCGCCCCGACGATGCCCAGGCCGAGCACCCAGCCGACCAGGAACGCGGGGCCGTTGACCCGGGCCCTGGGGGTGGTGAGTATCAGCACGACCGCGATGATGGGAATGGGGCTGATGGCGATCCCGACCGCCAGCGGCAGCGACCCTCCGATGGCCTGGCCCATTACCCTTCCTTCCCGGGCAGGGCGGAGGGTGCCGGGCGCACCGCGTCCACCGCATCCTCTACCGAGCTGAAGTACTCAGGCGCCTCGACCGCCCGTTCTCCGCACCATAGCCGAGCTGATCGTAGATCGCGGCTAACAACTGCCGGGCCTCAGTGTGTCCCGGGTCGGCGAAGACCGCGTGGTTGAGCAGCTCAGCGGCGAACCGCAGATCGCCCGCATCGGTGTACTGCCGGGCCTTGGCCACGACTGCGTCGGCCCCGCCGAGGCAGTCGACGTATCGCTGGGCAGCTTCCTGGGGCGGAAGCTTCCACAGGTTCGCCGGGTTGCCTCAGCTGACGAGGATCAGCTCCACGAGGCCCATGTGAGGCTCGCCTGACCCGGCCAGGCGCGGGGGTCAGGACCGGACCGCGGACCGCAGGGGCACGACCAGGTAGCGGAAGTCCGCGGTACCGGGCTCCTCCGTCGCACCGTCGGGATCAGCCCGGGAACTGACCCGGGTGATCAGCGCGGGCTTGGCCGGGCTGGTGAACTCGATCCTGAGCAGACCGGGATCGGCCGGCCCGGTGCCGGCGGCCCGGTTCCGGCCGGGTCGGTGCTCCCCGGGCCGGTGCTCGCAGGATCGGTGCTCCCCGAGTCGCTGCTCGCCGGGTCCGCACTGGCCGGGTCCGCACTGGCCGGGTCCGCACTGGCCGGGTCCGCGCTGTCCCGGCCGGCGCTGGCCCGGCCCGCACTGGTCTGGTCGCCGGTGCCGGCGCCGCTCTCCCGGCCTGAGCCGGTACCGCCGGGGTCACCGGCCTGGGGCCGGGGCTGGCCTGGCACAGCCGCCGCGACGAGGCCGTCGAGCAGGTAGTGCGGGTTGAACGCGATCACGGGCTCCTCACCGCGGAAGTCGGCGGGGACCGTCTCGACCGCGCGGGCCCGGCCCTCGGTCTGGGCCTCGATCAGCACCTGGCCGGGACCGAACGTGAGCCGGACCGGGCTGGCCCGGTCGGCGACCAGGGACACCCGGCGGACCGCCTCGGTGAACGGCCCGGGCGGCACATCCGCGCGGCCGCCGAACTCGGTCGGGAAGCGGGACCGGTACCGGATGAACTCGCCGCCGATCAGCCGGGTGGTCAGCCGCCGGCCGCCGATCCCGAAGCTGATCATGCCTTCGGCGGGCCTGGGCTCGTCCCCGGGCTTGGCGCCGGGTGCCCCGGGCCCGAAGGCGACCGAGACCGGGACCCCGGGGGTCATCGCCCGGGCCGCGTCGGCCAGCGTCCGCGCGGGGACCAGGGCCGCGGCGCGCAGTCCCGGCTGCACCGGCTCCCACGGCGTCTCCCGCACGGCCAGGCGGTACCGGTCGGTTGCGGCCAGCGTGAGGGTCCTCCCGTCGATGTCCAGGCAGACCCCGGTGAGCATGGGCAGCGTGTCGTCCCGGCTCGCTGCCGGCCCGACCTGGCTGATGGCCGCGCCCAGGACGCCGCCGTCCACGGTGCCGGCCAGCGGCGGCGGGGCGGGAAGATCGGGGTACTCCTCGGCGGGCAGCGCGAACAGGGTGAACTCCGCGCTCCCGCAGGTCAGGTTCACCGAGTCGGCGTCCGTGGTGATCTCGACGGCGAGAGCCGGCAGGCTGCGGGTGATCTCGGCGAGCAGCCGGCCCGGGACGATGACGGTGCCGGGTTCCCCGATCTCGGCCTCGATCTGCGCGGTCGCGGAAACCTCGTAGTCGAAGCAGGACAAGGTCAGGCCCGTCCCGGCATCCAGGCGCAGGCCAGACAGGACCGGGACCACCGGCCGCGTGGGCAGGGCGCGCGCCACCCAGGCCAGCGCCTCGGCCAGCACGTCCCGATCGACCCTGATTTTCATGTCCGCACCCTCCGCCACCATCTTCACGAGGACGTTCCGGCCCTCGTGTCACGAGGGCGCTCCCGCCCAGGCGGCCCTGGGGTTGCCGGGATGCCGCCAGTCCCGATACTGGCACGGCACACCGACAGTCCGGGCCCGTCCGGGCGGGCGGGCTTGGGCAGTGCGACTGGCCCGATAAGGCTGGCCAGCCAGAAAGCCGGCCGCCAGCCAGAAGCCGGCTCGTCAAAAGCGGGCCCGTCAGGGATGCCCGGCTGACGCCGACTCGACGAGCCCCGGCGGGGCGGACGCCAGCGTGGCCTGGATGGCCTCGGCGAGGGCCCGGGCCGACTCGGCACTCAGCTCCACGGCCACCCGGGCCGACGGACCCTGCCCGGGGTTGAGGAAGTCGATGTTCAGCGTGTGCTCCGCCGGCGCGTGCACCGGATGATCGAAGTACACGCTCGCCTCGCTGAGCGTGAACCACCCGGCCCCGCCCTTGCCGCTGCCGGTGACGTCGACCTTCTCGGTGAGATACGTGCACATGACTGGTCTCCTCTCTCAGCTGGCCGGGTTGGGACCGGCCAGGTAGCGGCCGAAGAAGTCCCAGATCTTCTGCCAGCCATCGTTGGCGGCCTCGGGGCGGTACGAGGGCCGGTTCACGGCGAAGAAGGCGTGCCCGGCCCCCTCGTACTGGTGGAACTCGAACGTCTTGCCCGCCTCGACCAGGGCCTTCTCCAGCTCGGCCACCTGTTCCGGCGAGGGATGAGAGTCCTCCGCGCCGAACAGCCCGAGCAGCGGGCAGGACAGGTTCGGGGTCTGGTCCACGATCGGGCCGACCTTGAGCGGCATGCCCTCGGGGGGCTTGCCGACCACGAACGCGCCGTAGCAGTCCACCGCCGCGTCCAGCGGCAGGCTCACGGCGGCCAGGAACGACTGCCGGCCGCCGGAGCAGTAGCCGATCGTGCCGGCCTTGCCGTTGGAGTTCGGCATCGCCCGCAGGTACGCGACCGCACCGCCCACGTCGCCGACCAGCCGCTCATCCGGCACGCCACCCGCGGCCCGCGCGGTGGCGGCCGCGTCGTCCGGGCTGGCCCCGGGTGCCTCACGCCAGTACAGGTTGGGGCACACGGCGTTGTAGCCGTGCACCGCGAACGTCCTGGTGATCTCCTTGGTCTGCTCGTCGTACCCGGGCATGTGATGGATGACCACGACACTGCCGAACGGGCCAGGTCCGAGCGGGCGGCCCAGATACGCCTCTATCTGGTCCCCGCCGGCCCCGGCCAGGCTGATGGTCTCCGCCTGAATCGCGTCATACATGAAGCGCCCTACTTCCCGTGGGTCGTCGTCTTGCCGCGCTGCATTGCTGTTGCCGGGCCACGCCGCCGCACTCGATTGCGGCGCGGCCGGGCTTGTTACTTGTGCCTAGGCAACTATCACATCCTGCCAGCCGTCCCCCGCAGGCGAGGCCAGTGGCAGACTCCTCCCATGACCTACGTAGCTGCCGAGGACCGGTACGAGGAAAAGATGCCCTACCGCCGCTGCGGGCGCAGCGGGATCGAGCTCCCCGAGGTGTCTCTCGGACTCTGGCAGAACTTCGGTGACGACCGGACCATTGACACCCAGCGGGCCATCCTGCGGCGCGCGTTCGACCTCGGCGTGACCCATTTCGACCTGGCCAACAACTACGGCCCGCCGTACGGTTCCGCCGAGATCAACTTCGGCCGGATCCTGCGCGAGGACCTGCGGCCGTACCGGGACGAGCTCATCATCTCGACCAAGGCCGGCTACGACATGTGGCCCGGCCCGTACGGCGACCGGGGATCCCGCAAGTACCTGCTGGCCAGCCTCGACCAGTCGCTGAGCCGGTTGGGCCTGGAGTACGTGGACATCTTCTACAGCCACCGCGCCGATCCGGATACCCCGCTCGAGGAGACCATGGGCGCGCTGGCCACGGCGGTCACCTCGGGCCGGGCCCTGTACGCCGGCATCTCCTCCTACTCCGCGGAACGGACCCGGGAGGCCGCTGCCATCCTGCGCGAGCTGGGGGTGCCGCTGCTCATCCACCAGCCGTCTTACTCCCTGCTCAACCGCTGGATCGAGGAGGAAGTGCTGGACACGCTCGGCGAGGAAGGGATCGGCTGCATCGCGTTCTCGCCGCTGGCCCAGGGGCTGCTGACCACTAAATACCTCAATGGCGTGCCGGACGATTCCCGGGCGTCGCGCAATGACTCGCTCAGCCGTGACCAGATCACCGAGCAGACCCTGGCCCACGTCCGGGCCCTCAACGAGATCGCCCGCGAGCGCGGCCAGTCCCTGGCGCAGATGGCCATCAGCTGGACCCTGCGCGATGACCGGGTCACCTCGGCGCTCATCGGGGCGAGCAGCGTCGGGCAGCTCGAGGAAAACCTCGCCGCCGCGGGCCGGACGTCGTTCACCGCGGCGGAGCTGGCCGCGATCGACCGGCACGCGGTCGAGGCCGGGATCAACATCTGGGCCGCGTCGAGCCAGAGCTGACCTGCCACCGCGCGCCAGCCGATTCCGTATCTCCCGCCCGGCGTTGCAGGTGAAGCGCGCGGAAACGTAGCAGACTAAGGACTATGACAAGCGACGCGGCTGTGGTGGCCGTCATCGTCGCCCTGATGCTCGGGTACTACTTTGCCCGGTGGCGGCGCTGGGAGGGCTCGGCCAGATCGGCCCGGGTGCTGGCCGACGCCGCCTCGAGAGCGGCGTGGAAGGCACGCGGGGCGATGCTGCTGGTCGGAGTCGCCGTGTACGTGGTGCTTCGTATCTGGCTCAAGGGCAAGTGACCCGGGCTCAGGCCGGGGTGATCCCCTGGGGGAACTGGAACACCTGGTGCGGGTCGTAGGTCTTCTTGATCCGGGCCAGCCGCGCGTAGTTCGCGCCGTAGTAGGCCTGCCGCCAGTTCTTCAGGTCCGGGTCCAGGTAGTTCTGGTAGCACTGCCCGCTCGCCCACGGCCGCATCGACGCGTAGTAGGAGCGGATCCAGTCGTGCTGGCGGGACACCCCGGAGGCCGAGCCGCCCTCGTTCCAGCTGGTCGAGTACTGGGCCCCGAACAGCGAGTCGCGGTGCACGAACGCGGTCGAGGACGGGCTGGGCCGGTTCAGCGCCCCGCCGAACGCATCGAAGGCGATCGCGCCGACGCCGCCCGCGGCGCCGCGCACGCCTCGCATCCGCTCGATGCCCGCCACCAGCGCGCGGATGCCCGCGGCCGGGATCTTGCGGGTGAAGAAGTCAGATTTGGCGTAGGACGGGACGCGGACCAGCTTGCCGTTCGGCGTCTGGGACGGCAGATGGCACTCGGACACGGACAGGTTCGCGCAGCCCGCCTCGAGCATCATCGCCTGCTGATAGGTCTTCTCGGCCACGAAGGGCTGCCCGGACGGCGCGGAGCCGACCCGCGCGTACAGCACGCGCAGCAGCTGCTGGCAGCCCGCCACGCTGCCCAGGTAGGTACCGCCGACCTGGATGACCGGCGTCCCGCCGCGCTGCGCCGCCGACATGTGCAGGTTGGACCACAGGGCGTCCGGCTGGTACGGGGCCCAGGATTGCCAGCCCGCCACCACCTTGGCCGCCTGTGACCAGGGCCAGGACAGGAAGAACACCACCAGCCGGGACAGGCGGTGGGTACGGAACGTGAACGCGGTGGCGATGCCGAAGTTGCCGCCGCCCCCGCCCTGGCAGGCCCAGAACAGGTCGCTGCTGCTGGACGCGCTGCAGGTCCGGACCGTGCCGTCGGCCGTGACGATCTGCACCGACTCCAGCGCGTCGCTGGTCAGCCCGTAGGCCCGGCCCAGCACCCCGACCCCGCCGCCGAGGGTGAGGCCGGCGATCCCCACCGTGGCGCATGAGCCGCCGGGCACGGCCAGGCCGTGCGCGGCGAGCCGGCTGTACAGGTCGATAAGGTGCAGGCCGCTGCCAACCCGGACGGTCTGCCCTTTCCCGACCTGGAACGAGTTCATCGCGGTCACGTCCACCATGAGCCCCGTCGTGCTGGACCAGCCCGCGTAGCTGTGCCCGCCGGACCGCGCCGCGACGGGCAGCCCGAACTTCCGGACGAAGGCCAGGCAGGCACTCACGTCGGGAGGGCTGGCGCAGTACGCGATGCCGGCCGGCCGCTTGTAGTCGAATCGCGGGTCGAAGAGTTCCTTCGAGGCCGGGTAGACCTTCATCCCCGGGCGGATCAGTTTGTGCGTGGACAGCGCAGCGCGCAACGCCACCCAGTCCCCGGTCCCCGGGCCGGCCGTCGGCGCCTGGGCCGTGTGGTGGCCGCCCAGCATCCCGGTCAGCGGGACCGCGCCCGCCGCGACTCCGGCCATGGCCAGGAAGCGCCGCCGGGCCGGACCTGGCTCCGGATCCTCCCCGGGCCTCCCGTTCTCCCGTGTCCCCGGGCCTGTCCCGGGCCAGGGGCCGGAGCCCGCCTCGTCGTGGTACGGCCGGATTTCGCTGCCCATGGATGCCCCCAGTTTCCCGCCACCTTCGCTCCCGTCACCAGCCCGGCCAGGCTCGCGCCGGGGGCAACGAGCGGCCCCGATACTTATACAGACGCGAAATATCACTCTGTGGTTGTGCGTAACTACAGAAAGCCGGCCGGATCTTCGTTGCGGAAAGAATTTGACCTACTCAAGCAATCTGGTCTATGTTTGAGCTACTCAACTATTGAGCGACTCAGGGGCCGTCGCCGTAACAGCCCGGGGGGAGGCAGGAGGCACCATGTACCAGGGTTCGGATGAGGGCCAGCTCGACCTGGACCTCCTGGACGCCCTGGCCGGGCTGATCGGCCGGCTGGTGGCCGAGGGAGAAGCGCTGGCCAAGGACTTCGGGGTCCCGGCCTTCTTCATCAAGGCGCTGCACCTGATCGACGCCCCGCTGGCCATGAAGGAACTGGGCCAGCGCATGCATTGCGATCCCTCGTTCGTGACCAGCATCGCGGACATGCTCGAAAAGCGGGGGCTGGCGGTCCGGGAAAGCGACCCGGCCGACCGGAGGGTGAAGCGGCTGGTCCTGACCAGCGCGGGCCTGGAGATGAAGCACCAGATGGAGCACGCCATGCTGGAGCGCTCGCCCTGGCGCCAGTCCCTGACCGGCGAGGAGCGCGTCACCCTGATCTACCTGATCCACAAGATGGCGCCGCCACTGAGCGCCACCAACCCCGCTGACTGCCCGGCCGAGGAGGTGACTAACTTCCTGGCCACTGCTGCTACTCCCAAGGTCGGCTGACCAGCCGCACCGATCTGCTCCCTGGCCGCGGCGCAGCGGCCGGAGCGCACGCCGATGAGTGGCAGCCTCTCTCTTCGTCCCACATACACAGACGTACGCACGCGGCGGAGCCGCCGCGGCCTTGGTTAACTATGCCCTGACAAGGAGACGGCATGAGCTCCACACAGCCCGCGGCCGGGGGTGCCACCGCAGGTGGCGCGGCTGCCGGCCCTGTCCAACGACATCTTGGCCTGGCCCTGGTGGTCATCGCCACCGCACAGCTCATGGTGGTGCTCGACGCGACGATCGTCAACGTCGCGCTGCCCCACGTCCAGCACGCCCTCGGATTCTCCGGGACCGGCCTGGAATGGGTCGTCAACGCCTACGCGCTGACCTTCGGCGGCTTGCTGCTGCTGGGCGGCCGGGCCGGGGACATCCTCGGCCGGCGACGCGTGTTCATCGCCGGGATCATCCTGTTCTCGGTGGCGTCCCTGCTCGGCGGCTTCGCCACCACCCAGGCCTGGCTGCTGGCAGCCCGCGCCGCGCAGGGGGTCGGCGGCGCCATCATCGCCCCGACGGCCCTGTCCCTGGTCACCACCACGTTCCCGGAGGGGCCCCCGCGCAACCGCGCGATGGGCGTCTACGCCGCGATGAGCATCGGCGGCGCCGCGGTCGGCCTGATCGCCGGCGGCCTGCTCACCACCTACCTGTCCTGGCGCTGGGTGCTGTTCGTCAACGTCCCGATCGGGGCCGTGGTCGCGATCCTCGCACCGCGGGCTTTCGCCGAGTCCGAGCGCCGTCCGGGCCGGTTCGACCTGCCGGGCGCCATCACCAGCACGCTGGGCCTCGCCGCCCTGGTCTACGGCCTGACCAGCGCAGCCACCACCCCGAACGGCGTCTCGCACTGGGGCGACACCAAGGTCATCGCCTCGCTCGCGGCCGCGGTCGTGCTGCTGGCCTCGTTCGTCTTCATCGAGTCGCGCAGCCCGCACGCGCTGATGCCGCTGCGGATCTTCCGCAACCGGAACCGGTCGGCGGCCAACCTGATCATGCTGTGCATCGGCACCGCGATGTTCGGGATGTTCTTCTTCCTGACCATCTTCGTGCAGACGGTCTGGGGATACAGCGCCCTCAAGACCGGCATCGTCTTCCTGCCGATGGTGGCCACCATCATGGTGATGGCCGGGGTCAGTGCCCAGCTGGTGCCCCGGATCGGGGCCCGGCCGCTGCTGATCGCCGGGTCGGCGATCGCCTCGGGCGGGATGTTCTGGCTGTCGCGGATCACCGAGCACAGCACGTACGCCGGGGGGCTGCTCGGCCCGCTGATCGTCACCGCGGCCGGGCTGGGCATGCTGTTCATGCCCGTCACCCTGATCGCCCTGTCGAAGGTCCCGGACCGGGACGCCGGGCTGGCGGCCAGCCTGCCCAACGTCGGCCAGCAGGTCGGCGGCTCGATCGGGCTGGCCCTGCTCGGCACCGTGGCCTGGACCGTGGTGTCCAACACCGCGCGGCACTCGGCCGAGGCCGCGAAGTCGGCCGCCGCGGCCGCCGCCAAGGCCGGCCACCCGGTGCACATCACCACGTCCGGGGCCAAGGCGGCCACCCTGGCCATCTACCACCACGCGCTGGCGGTCGGGTTCTCCCGCGGGTTCGAGGTGTCGGCCGGGATCATGCTGATCGCCCTGATCGTGGTGCTCGCCGCCATCCGGGTGACGCGCGCGGACCTGGCCGGGGCCCAGACCCAGCTGGACAGCCCGGCGGATGACGCGGTGACCCGGGAAGCGGTCGAGGTCGAGTTAAGGTAACCGGAACACAAGCGATGGCCGGCGGATGATCCCGCCGGCCATCGTGCGTGTGCGCTGGCTCCCGCGATAGTGCCGCCCGGCGTCATCGTCCGGCCGTCGCAGCTAGGGCGGCGCGGGTCTCGGATCGTCGAGGATATCGCTCTGGGGGCGAGACTCGAACTCGCAACCTAGCGGTTAACAGCCGCTTGCTCTGCCGATTGAGCTACCCCAGATCAAGTTTTCGGTGAATTTTCGATGACCCAAAGATCATCTGCTCACCACGTCAGGCCTGTGGCCTGCGGGCGGGAACGCGGGCCGGATCATGAATCCCGGACTGCTTCCGCCGGGCATAAGGGTAGCGCACCTGAGGCGGTCCCCGTGGCGCCCCAGCAGCCCGTGGCCTGCTCCACGGCGGGGCGGGTTATTCGCCGGCGCGTAACCTGGAATACGGCGGGACAACAGGGGAAGGTCAACCCTGGCGCAGTCGACAATGTTGAGAAGAGGATCCCAGATGCGGTACCGGTTCACGTTCTTCGCCGGCCTCGCCGTCGGTTTCATCGTCGGCGCACGGGCGGGCCGGGAGCGTTACGAGCAGTTGAAGAAGCTGGCCCGCAAGGCGGCGGACAGCCCCGCGATGCAGCAGGCGGCCGGGGCCGCGCAGGCTCAGGCGGCTGGCCTGGCCCGGTCGGCCAAGGACCAGGCCATGCAGCGGGTACCCCGGCTGACCGAGAAGGCCAGGAACACCGTCCCCGGCCCGATCGGCGACCGCATCCCCGGCCTCCGGACGCGGGAAGCCAACGGCCACTCGCAGGGTGGCTCGTACACCAACGCGCCCGGTACCCCGGGGACGGGCAGCTAGCCACCCGGCTCACTACCGCAGGCCAGCGGCCGGACGCTGCAGAACGGCCCGTCGGCCGGCGCAAGCCGGACCGGCGGGCCGCCTGCTTCCGGACCGGGGAATGCGCCCGCGAGCAGGCCGCTGACCAGGGCAGATACCACCCCCTGACCGTCCGGGTGTGGATTGTTTTGATCAGTATTGGTAACGGTATAACCAGCCCATGAGTCCACTATCCGGGGTACTTGGCGAGGCCTGGGGTTACTACAGGCGCTTTGCCGCTCATTTCCTGCTCATCGCATTCGTGATCTACGTGGGTGCGGCGATCGTCGCGGCTCTGCTCGGCCTGGCGGGCGGGATCGGCCTGTTCCTGGGCTGGATCATCAACCTGATCGCCGCGTTCCTGGTCCAGGCGGCCCTGGTCAAAGCGGTGCAAGACGTCCGTGATGGCCGGGTGGACCTGAACCTCGGTGAGACAGTGTCCGCGGTCATGCCGTACGTGCTGCCGGTGGCCGTCGCGTCCATCCTGGCCGGGATCGGGATCTCCATCGGGTTCATCCTGATCATCGTGCCCGGGCTGGTCCTGCTGACCTTCTGGTCGCTGATCGTGCCCAGCATCGTCATCGGCGGCGAGGGCGTGTTCGGCTCGTTCCGCAAGAGCTGGCGGACCGTCCGCGGGTACGCGTGGCATGTGTTCGGCACCTACGTGCTGGTGTTCCTGATCCTGATCGTGTTCAACATCGTGCTGGGCCTGATCCTGCTGGCCCTGCCGGTGGTGGCCAGGAACTTCATCAGCAACGTGATATCCGGCACCCTGGTCGCGCCGTTCCTGGCCCTCGTGGTGACGCTGATCTACTACCGGCTCACCGCGGCGCACGAGGCGCGGGACCTGGGGGGCGGCGACCCCGCATGGCCGCCGGCCGGGCCGGGTGCCGCCTATCCGGGTCCCGGGACCGCCTATCCGGGTCCGGGGGACGCCTACCCCGGGCCGGGCGCCCAGCCCACCGGGCCGGATCCCACTTACCCGGGGCCGGGCACCCAGCCCACCGGCCCAGACGGGACCTATCCCCGGCCGGACGTGCCGCCCGCCGGGCCGGACGTGCCGCCCGCCGGGCCGGGCACCCCGCCCCGCCTGACCAGCCCCGTGTGACGCGGGCTGGCCCCCTTCCCAGGATCGTGGGGAAGGGGCCAGCCCGCGTTCAGCCGCGTAGGGGTCAGCCCAGGTACTCGCGCAGCATCTGCGCCCGGCTGGGGTGCCGGAGCTTGGCCAGGGTCTTGGACTCGATCTGGCGGATGCGCTCCCGGGTGACGCCGAACTCCCGGCCCACTTCCTCCAGCGTCCGGGGATGCCCGTCCATGAGGCCGAACCGGAGCTGGATGATCTTCTGCTCCCGCGGGGACAGGGTGTCCAGGATCTGCTCCAGCTGATCCTGGAGCATGATGAAGGCGGCGGCCTCGATGGGCACCACGGCGTCCGCATCCTCGATGAAGTCCCCGAGGTCGGAGTCTTCCTCGCCGATGGGCGACTGCAGCGACACGGGTTCCTGGGCGATCCGCTGGATCTCGGCCACCCGGTCCGGCGTCAGCCCCATTTCCGCGGCGATCTCATCCGGGGTGGCCTCGCGGCCCAGGTCCTGGTGCAGCTGGCGCTGCACGCGGGCCATCTTGTTGATGGTCTCCACCATGTGCACCGGGATCCGGATGGTCCGGGCCTGGTCCGCGATGGCGCGGGTGATGGCCTGCCGGATCCACCAGGTGGCGTACGTGGAGAACTTGTAGCCCTTGGTGTAGTCGAACTTCTCGACCGCGCGGATCAGGCCCAGGTTGCCCTCCTGGATCAGGTCCAGGAACACCAGCCCGCGCCCGATGTAGCGCTTGGCGATGGACACGACCAGGCGGAGGTTGGCCTCGATGAGGCGCTGCTTGGCCCGGAGCCCGTAGTCGGCCAGCTCGCCGAGTTCCGCGCGGTGCGCGTCCAGCACCGGGAACCCGCCCTGCAGCTTTTCTTCTGCGAATAGTCCGGCCTCGATGGATTTGGCCAGCTCGACCTCGTCCTGCGCGGTGAGCAGCGGCACGCGGCCGATCTCACGCAGGTAGATACGGACGAGGTCGCCGGTGCCCGCCCGCTGGCTGGTGTCCGCGGGGGCGCCCCGGGGGGCGTCCGCCGCTTCCTCAGCCGGGGGGTCGACGATCTCGATGCCCTCGTCGGTGAGCAGGCGCACGACGTTGTCGAACGCGTCAGCCGGGAGGTCTGCGGCGTCGAGGGCGGACGTGATGTCGGCTGCGGTAACGGTGCCGCGCTCCCTGGCCCGTGCGACCAGCTCCGCCACCTGTTCCGCTGACAGACCGCCACTGGGAAGTAACGTAAGGGTCACGCAGACCAGTGTGCGCCACGAACCCCGGGTAACGGTGGGGTTAATTTTGTCACCTTCTGGTAAGTAACGCGGATTCGGCCTCCGGCCGATGCAAGTGAGACCCGTGCGGCTCACCAGCCACAACAGTCCAATCGAGCGCCAGCCACCGCGGCGGCTGCGAGCTCAGAGAGCAGCCGTTTACCGCGGTTCGCGCCGCTTACAGGGCGCCGGAGGCCCGGTCCAGGAGGGCCTTCCGGCGCTGCTCCAGCGCCACCAGGTCGCCGAACGTCCGGTTGTAGTCACTCTGGCCGTCGGTCGGGTTGAGACGCTGCAGGCGCGATTTCAGCGTGCTGATCTGGCGGCTCACCGCCAGCTCCCCGACCCGGGCCAGTACTTCCTCGGCGTAGCGCGCGTCCGCCTCCCCGTCGGCCCGCGGCGTCTCCACCGGCTCCACGGCCAGCCGGGTGACGAACTCCCGGGCCCGGTCGTTGGGGGCCGCGTCGATCAGCCGGGCCGCCCACTCCCGGGCCGTCCCGGCGGCCACCACTCCCCCGCAGCCCGCGATCAGCTCGCGGACCGATCCGTGCACCGGCACGATGAAGTCGTCCTTCTGCAGCATGTCGAACACCGGGCCGCACAGGGCCGGGCGCTGGATGGCCAGCTTGAGCGCCTGGCGTTCCAGGTTGACCACGGGGTCGTTCGGCGTCGTACGGGTACCCGTCCGCCGTCCCCCGGCCGCCTCCCGCCCGCGTGGCCGACGCGCCCGGGCCAGAGCCCGAGCCCCGGCCGGAGCCGCGGGCCGGACCCGGGCCGGAGGCAGGCCGCCCGGACCGGAACCCCGGGCCGGGCCGGAGCCACCAGGACCAGAACCGCCGGGACCGGAGCCGCCGCGCCGGGAATCCAGGCTCGGTGCCGTGCTCGCGCACCCGGGCCAGTACGAACTCCTCGTTCAGCATGCCGAGCCAGCGGTCCAGGCTGACCGCGTAGCGGTCCCGCAGCCCGCGGTCCTTGATCCGGGCGATGATCCGGGCCGCCGCGTCCAGGGCGGCCAGCCGGCCCTCGTTGGTGTCCAGGTTGTGCTTGGCCAGCTCGCTGCGGATCGCGAACTCGAACACCGGCAGCCGCTGCGCGACCAGGTCCCGCACGGCCTGCTCGCCCTGCTTCAGCCGCAGATCGCACGGGTCCAGGCCGTCTCGCTGCACGGCGACGAACGTCTGGGTGACGAAATGCTCCTCGAGGTCGAACGCGCGCAGCGCGGCGCGCTGCCCGGCGGCGTCCCCGTCGAAGGTGAAGATGACCTCGCCGCGGAACTGGTCGGCATCCATCAGCAGCCGCCGGAGGATCTTGATGTGCCCGTCCCCGAACGAGGTGCCGCGAGGTGGCCACCGCAGTGCGCACCCCGGCCAGGTGGCAGGCCATCACGTCGGTGTACCCCTCGACGATGACCGCCTGGCGGCGCTGCGCGATCTCGCGTTTGGCCAGGTCCGCCCCGTACAGCACGGTGCTCTTATGGAACAGGGGGCTCTCCGGCGTGTTCAGGTACTTCGGCCCGTCCTCGTCCGGGTTGAGCTTGCGGGCGCCGAACGCGATCACGTCGCCGGTCAGGTCGCGGATCGGCCACATCAGGCGGCCGCGGAAGCGGTCCATCGCGCCCCGGCGGCCCTGGCTGGCCAGCCCGCCGGTCAGCAGCTCCTGCTCGGTGAAACCGCGGCCGCGCAGGTGGCGGGTGAGCGCCTCCCACTCGGCGGGCGCGTACCCCACCCCGAAGTGCTCCGCGTCGGCCAGCGTGAACCCGCGCTCGGTCAGGAACGCCCGGCCGGGGGCGGCGGCCGGGCTGTGCAGCCGCTCGGCGTAGAACTCCGCCGCCACCTTGTGCGCCTCCAGCAGCCGGCGGCGCTGGCTGTGCTCCCGGCCCGGCACCTGGCCGCCCTGCTCGTACCGCAGGTCGATGCCGCCCCGGGCGGCGAGCCGCTCCACGGCCTCCACGAACGACAGGTTGTCGATCTTCTCCACGAACTTGATGACGTCGCCGCCCTCGGCGCAGGAGAAGCAGTACCAGAGGCCGCGGGCCGGGGTGACGTTGAACGACGGGGTCTTCTCGTCGTGGAAGGGGCACAGTCCCTTGAGCGAGCCGCCACCGGCGTTGCGCAGCTGGAGATACTCCCCGACCACCTCGTCGATGGCCGACTTCTCGCGGACGAGTGCGATGTCCTCATCGCGGATCCGGCCCGCCACTGGCACCCTCCGCCCTCGTCACTGCTCCCCGTCGCGGCGAGTCTAGTCCCGGCCGCCGACGGCTGCTCCCCGCCGCGCAGGGCGCCGCGCCGCCCTGACGGTTATGGCGTGACAGTAAGAGAGCCGCGCGGGTCGGCCCGGCCACACGCGGTGACGCGCGGCGCCCGCACCCGCGCCGAGGCCGGCCGGGCAACGCCGCTGGTCCCCCGATGCGGTACCGTCGCGGCGTGCCCGGCCTGCTGGTCCTGTGGGATGTGGACCACACCCTGATCAACGCGGGCCGCGGGGGCTGGCGGGCCTACCAGCTGGCCTTCGGCCAGATGTTCGGCCGCTCCGTGCCCGCGGCCCCGTCCATGGCCGGCCGTACCGACCGGGCCATCGCCCTGGAGACCCTGGCCCTGGCGGGCGTGCCGGACCCGCGGGCCCAGGTGGATGCGTTCCAGCGAGTCCTCGCGCAGGTGGCCCCGGACGTGGCGGGCGTGGTCCGGGAGCACGGACGGGTGCTGCCCGGAGCGGCCGAGGCGATCAGGGCGGTGGCCGCGGCGGGGGACGGACGCGTGCTGGTCCAGTCGGTGCTGACCGGCAACATGCGGGTGATGGCCCAGGTCAAACTCAGTGCGCTCGGTCTCGACCGGGACCTGGACCTGGAGGTCGGCGCCTACGGCGACGACCATGAGATCCGGGCCGACCTGGTGCCGCTGGCCCGGGCCAGCGCCGAGGCGGCCTACGGCGCGGACTTCAGCGGCGCCGCCACCGTGCTGGTGGGCGACACGCCCCTGGACGTCGAGGCGGCCCTGGTGGCCGGGGCCCGGGCGGTGGCCGTCGCCTCCGGGGAGTTCTCCGTGGCCGATCTCGCGGCCTCCGGGGCCGACGCCGTCCTGCCCGATCTCACTGACACCGCCGGCGTGCTGGCCGCGATCCTGGCCGCCTGATCGGCCCGGCTACGCGACCCGCCGGCCAGCCAGCACCGCACGCCAGGGCCGGCTCAGTTAGCCCCTGCCCAACCGCGTCCGGTGACGGTAACGTGACTCGCGGGTAAACCCTGGTTTGCCACGGTCGCCAACTAATCACGAGGCGCGTCATGCTCAAGCGGATTCTTCTCGCGCTGGACAGCTCGGACTCCGGGCCCGTTGCGGTCAGCTTCACGATGGCGCTGGCCAGTCAGGCCGCCGAGGTCCGGGTCCTGCACATCAACGAGTTCCTGGTCGGTGGCCGCGGCCTCACCCTGGAGACCTCCGCGGAAGCCGGTGTCCTGCTCGAGGAGGCCCTGCGCCAGCTGCGCTCCTGCGGGCTGACGGCGAACGGGGTCTTGTCCACCGCGACCTGCTTCTCGGTGGCAGACTGCATCGTGGCCGAGGCGGACCGCTGGTCCGCGGACGCGATCGTGCTCGGCTCGGCCCGGCGCCGCGGGCTGCGGCGGATCGCCTGCCAGGGAGTACGCGAGCGGGTCGTCCGGTCCAGCTGCCTGCCGGTGCTCACCGCACCCGCCCCGCTCCGGGTGGCGGACGCGGATCTGGCCCGGGCTCAGGCCGCGGCGGGCCGGCGTGGTCCGGCCAGCCGACTTCACCACTGAGCACGGTCACCGACAGGACCGGGCCCTGACCCGGCGGCCTGCGTCGCTTCCTGATGGTCGCCGGCTCCATCATGCTGTGTATCGCGATCTGTCGGACGCGCGGCGAGGAGTCCTCAGGATGATCATTGATTGTGCCCACTACCAGGACGGCCGCAGGCAGGAGGAGGGGCCGGTCTCGCTGGAGGAGGCCGCCGCCCGGCGCGCCCAGGACGGATTCGTGTGGCTCGGGCTGTTCGAGCCGGGCATGGAGGAGCTGGACCAGGTCCGTGAGGCCTTCGGGCTGCACGAGCTGGCGGTAGAGGACGCGCAGAGCTTTCACATGCGGCCCAAGATCGAACGGTATGACGGCGACGTGCGCCTGGTCATCCTGCGGACCGCGCGGTACGACGACGAGGCGGAGGACGTGGACTTCGGCGAGATCAGCGTCTTCCTGGCACCCACCTTCGTGATCACGGTCCGGCAGGGTGCGGCCAGCGAACTGCGGGACGCCCGCCAGCGGCTGGAGCACCGGCCCGAGTTGCTCAAAGCGGGCAGCACCTCGGCGCTGTGGGCCATCCTGGATGAGGTCGTGGACGGGTACGCACCGGTCGTGGCCGGGCTCGAGAACGACATCGACCAGATCGAGGCCACCGTGTTCTCCGGGACCGTCGCCCCCACCGAGCGGATCTACTCGCTGCGCCGCGAGGCCACCCAGTTCTACCGGGCGGTTCATCCGCTGCTCGGCGTGGTCGGCACGGTCGAGCGAACCGCCACGCCGGGCCTGCGGCCTTACCTGCGTGACGTCCAGGACCACCTGCTCCTGGTCGAGGAGGAGGTCGCGGCCCAGCGTGACCTGCTCGGCACGGTGCTGGAAGCCAACATGGCGGTGATCTCGGTCGAGCAGACCCGGGTCAGTGTCCGGCAGAACGCCACGATCGAGCAGCTCACCATCCTGGCCACGGTGTTCCTCCCGCTCACGTTCGTCACCGGGTTCTTCGGCCAGAACTTCGGATGGCTCGTCAGGCACATCACCGGCCCGGCCGCGTTCGCCTTCTACGGCATCGGCGGGCTTATCGTGCCGCTGGTGCTGCTGTTCTGGTGGCTGAGGCTCCGCCGGGCGGACCCGGACACCAGCGCGGCGGCCGAGGCCGGCCCGCCGTTGCGGCCCTCGCCCGAAGCTGGGGGCGGTGAGTAGGCGCAGGTCCCGGCCACGCGGTCACGGCCGGCCGTCCGGCAGACTGGGGGCATGGCCCAGCAGCCATGGACGGCGGAAGTGTCGGAGTCGGCGCAGGCGGCCCCGGCGGCTCCGCTGCGCGGCCTGGTCGGCTGGTACAGCGGATACCGGCAGGAGGGCGTGCCGCCGGGCCGGCACCGGGGACTCCCCTCGCCCTACCTGACCCTGATCATCACCCTGGATGACCCGCTGATCATCTCGGCGCACCCGGATCCTGCCGATCTGCCGGGCGACTACGTGACCCTGGCCGGCGGCCTGCACACCACGCCCGCCGTGATCACCCACCCGGGCCGCCAGTCCGGCGTCCAGCTCGCCCTCAGCCCGCTGGGCGCCCGGGCCCTGCTCGGCTGCCCGGCGGGCGAGCTGGCCGGGATCGATGTGGACGGGTCCGAGGTGCTCGGGGCCGTGGCCCGGGAACTGCACGAGCGGCTCCGGGACACGGAGGGATGGGCCGCCCGGTTCGCGCTGCTCGACCAGATCCTGCTGGACCACGCCGACCTGGACCAGCAGGTGGCCCCGGACATTGCCGAGGCCTGGCGGCTGCTGACCCGCAGCGGGGGCACGATCCAGGCCGGGGAGCTGGCCCGGCGGGTCGGCTGGAGCCCGCGCTACCTGCAACGGCGGCTGCTGGCCGAGACCGGCCTGACCCCGAAGGCCGCCGCCCGGGTGATCCGGTTCGACCGGGCCCGGCGGACACTGCAGGGGCAGGCCGCCGGGACGGCCGGGCGCACCCTGGCCGGCGTGGCCGCCGGGTGCGGCTACTACGACCAGGCCCACCTGGCCCGCGAGTTCCGCGAGCTGGCCGGCTGTCCCCCGTCGACCTGGCTGGCGGAGGAGTTCCGAAACGTCCAATCCGGCCCGGACACCTAGGCTGGAGAGTAGTGGTCATGAGCGATAACACCCCGCCACCTCAGGTGTGGCCGACCCTGCGGGCCCGCGACGCGCGGGCCCTGATCCGCTTCCTGGTCGACGCGTTCGGCTTCGAGGAGACCGTGGTCTACGGCGACGGCGACGTCGTCCACCACGCGCAGATGTCCTGGCCGCCCGGTGGCGGCGTCATGCTCGGCTCGGTCCGGGAAGGCCAGGCGGACGAGAGCTGCCCGGCCCCGCCCGGCACCTTCAGCGCGTACGTGGTCACCGGCGACCCCGACAGCGTGCACGCCCGGGCCAGCGCGGCCGGGGCGGAGATCACCGATGGGCTGCACGAGACCGACTACGGCTCCCGGGACTTCGCGGCGCGCGACCCGGAAGGCAATCGCTGGTCCTTCGGCACCTACCGCGGTGAGCCCCGCAAATCCGCCTGACCCTTCCCCGCCCCGACCGCGAGGGGGCGGGTCGGGGCGCGGCGCGGCGCGGTCAATCGATCATGGCCAGCGCCGACGTATCCCGCGGACCGTGCGGACAGACCGGGCAAATAACCCCCAGAACGCACGTTTCGCGGGAAAGGTGGGCGGGAGGGGCCAGTGTGACTGGAGAGCCACCAGCCCGGGCCTCCGTAACTTAGCCACCGTCACCCCGGGCCGTCACCGGGACGGCGAACGAGTGCCGGTCCCCGGCCCAGGCGGAACGGGGTAGCGCCCGGGCCAGCCGCTCCAGGTCATCCGGGCTGAGCCGGGTCCCGGCCGCGGCGGCGTTCTCCGCGATCCGGTCCGGGCGGCGGCTGCCGGGGATGGGGACGACGTCCGGGCCCTGGGCGAGCAGCCAGGCCAGGGCGAGCTGGCCCGGCGTGAGCCCCAGGCCGGTGGCCAGGTCGCGCAGCGCCGCGACGTGCCGGAGGTTGCGGTCCAGGGCCGGGCCGTGGAAGCGGGGATCCTGGCGGCGGAAATCGCTGGCGTCGATGTCCGGCCCGGCGAGGGCGGCGGTGAGCAGGCCGCGGCCGAGCGGGCTGTAGGGCACCAGGCCGATGCCCAGCCGCCGGGCGGCCGGAACCACGTCGTCCTCCGGGTCGCGCCACAGCAGCGACCACTCGAACTCCACCGCGCTGACCGGGTGCACCGCCGCGGCCTGGTCCAGCTGGGCCGGGGTGGCCTCGGACAGCCCGAGGTGGCGGACCTTGCCCTCGGCCACCAGCGCGGCCATGGCGCCCACGGTGTCCGCTACCGGCACGTCCGGGTCGACCCGGTGGAGGTAGTACAGGTCGATCACATCGCGTCCCAGGCGCCGCAGCGACGCCTCGCAGTAGCCGCGGACATGCTCGGGACGGCCGTCCACGCGCGCCCCGTCCGGGCCGCGGACGATGCCGAACTTGGTGGCGACCTGCACCTGATCCGCCCGGCCGTGCAGGGCCCGGGCGATCAGCTGCTCGTTGTGCCCCTGGCCGTAGCTCATCGCGGTGTCGAGCAGGCTCACGCCGAGGTCGAGGGCCCGGTGGATGACCCGGACCGACTGCTCGTCGTCGGCCGGCCCATAGCCCTGGGACAGCCCCATGCAGCCCAGGCCGATGGCGGAGGTGGGCAGGCCGCCGAGATTCCGTTGCTCCATGACCCCAAGCCTGCCGGGGCCGGACTCATAAGTCCAAGAGAGCTTTGTGTTAACAGTTATAAGCAGTCATTATTAATACATGGAGCTGCGCCAGCTGGCTTACTTCGAGGCCGTCGTCCGGCACGGCGGGTTCAGCCGGGCCGCCGAGCAGCTGCACATCGCCCAGCCTGCAGTGTCCGCCCAGGTCAGGCGGCTGGAACGAGAGCTCGGCACGGTCCTGCTCGAGCGGACTACCCGCCGGGTCAGGCTCACGCCAGCGGGCGAGCTGGTGCTGGCCCGGGCCCGCGGGGCGCTCGCCCAGGTCGAGGGGGCCCGGGCCGACCTCGCCGAGCTGGCCACGGTCACCCGGGGGCAACTGCGGATCGGCGCGACCCAGCTGCTCGCGTCGGTCGACCTGCCCCGTGCCCTGGCCGGGTTCCACCAGCGCTATCCGGGGATCACCATCGCCCTGCGCACCGGCCTGATCGCGGACCTCCTGGCTGACCTGGACGCGGGCCGCATCGACGTGGCGCTCTGCCCCATCCACCATGACCTGCCCGCTGCCTACCTGGCCCAGCCGCTGGCCGCCGAGAGCGTGGTGCTGGCCACCCCGCCGGGGCGGCACACGTTCCCGGAGGGGGTGGCCCGGCTGGCCGACGTCCGCGAAGAGCCGTTCGTGTGCCTGCCGGCGGGCAGCGGGCTGCGCGGCATCCTGGTGGACGCGGCCGCCGCCGCGGGCTTCGAGCCCCGTATCCCGTTCGAGACGCACAGCCCGGCCAGCGTCTGCGAGCTGGTCGCGGCCGGGCTGGGGGTCGCGCTGCTGGCCGGCTCGTCCGCGCGGGCCGCGGGCCAGGCCATCGATGTCCACCCGCTCCGCCCCGCGCTGGCCCACCCGCCCATCGGCCTGGTCCAGCGGCGAGAGCACCCTCCGGGCCCGGCCGCCCGGGCCTGGGCCGGGCACCTGGTCCAGACCTGCAGGCCTGGGCCGCCGGCTGGTCTGCTGCGGAGCCCGGGCAGCATACAATGACTGCCAACCCGGTCGAGCTGAACTGGTCAAGCGCAGCCAGCCGAGCAAAAACTAGTCAAGCCGTATCTGGGTGGACCCTGGGGTGGTGCCGTGATGTCGCATGATCACCAGGAGCTTGATCTGGGCCTGATAGCCGGCGTCACCGACCGGGGGCTCCGGCACAAGCAGAACGAAGACGCGATGGAGCTCGCGGTCGTGCCGGCGGCGGACGGCCCCGTCCTGGTCGCGGTGGTCTGCGACGGGGTGTCCACCTCCGTGCGGCCCGCCGAGGCCTCGCTCGCGGCCGCGCAGGCCGCGGCGGAGGTGCTCCACACCGCGGCACAGGACGGGACCGACCTGACCGAGGCGTCCTCGGCTGCGGTCCGGGCTGCGGAGAACGCGGTGGCCGGCCTGGCCGCCTCCCCCGGCGGGGTGGGGTCGGCCACGTTCGTCTCCGCCGTGATCACCAGCTCGGCCGCCACGCTGTGCTGGCTGGGCGACAGCCGGGCGTACTGGCTCGGCACACCGGCCACCCCCGATCCCGAGCCAGCCGCGCAGCAGCTCACCCGGGACGACTCGCTGGCTCAGGAGATGGTCACCGCGGGCCTCCTGCCCCAGGACGAGGCGCTGAGCTCCCCGCACGCCCACGTGGTGACCCGGTGGGTGGGCGCGGACCCCGGCGAGGCCGCCCCGCACGTGGTGACGTTCGAGCCGCCCGGCCCGGGCGTGCTGATGCTCTGCTCGGACGGCCTGTGGAACTACCAGCCGGACGCCGCGAAACTGGCCGAGCTGGCCATGCCCGCCGCGCTCACCGATCCGCTGGGCGCCGCGCAGGCACTGGTCACGTTCGCGATCGAGGCGGGCGGCCGGGACAACATCACCGTGGCGCTGGCCCCGTTCCCGCCCGGCAGCACGGCCGGCTCCTCCTGACCCACCGCGCCCGGCTGGCCGCCCCTTACCGGGCGGCCAGCACCTCAGCCAGGGGCACGCCGGGGTCGGCCAGCCGGCGCCGCGTCCACCGGGGTGCCCCCGTACCCGGCCCGGATCAGCGCCTGGATGTCGTCCGTCACGTCCCACACGTTGACGTTCATGCCAGCCACCACCGCCCCGCCGGACAGCCAGAACGCGATGAACTCCAGCGTCGCCGGGTCACCCCGGTACACCACCTGGTCGTAGTGCCCGGGCTCGGGCAGCCCCGAGGTCTCCATGCCCAGGTCGTACTGGTCGCTGAAGAAGTACGGCACCCGGTCGTAGGACACCGGCTGGCCCAGCATGGACCGGGCCGCAGCCGGGCCGCCGTGCAGCGCGTTGGCCCAGTGCTCGACCCGGACCCGGCGGCCCAGCAGCGGGTGGGCCACGTTGGCCACGTCACCGGCCGCGAAGATGTCCGGGTCGCTGGTCCTCAGCGCCGCGTCCACGAGCACCCCTCCCCCGGCCTCGGGAGTGGCCAGCTCCAGGCCGGCCGTCTCGGCCACGGCCACGTTGGGTGCGGCGCCGATGGCCACCACCACCACGTCGGCGGGCAGCTCAGCCCCTTCCGAGGTCAGCACCGCGGTGACCCGGCCCTCCTCACCGCCGCGGAACTCGCGGGCACTATCGCCCAGGCGGAACTCCACCCCATGCTCGCGGTGCAGGTCCGCGAACCGCTGGCCCAGCTCGGGGCCGACCTGACGGTGCAGCGGGGTGGGCTCGGGCTCCAGCACGGTCACCGCGCACCCCTTCTCGCGGGCGGCGGCGGCGACCTCGAGGCCGATCCAGCCCCCGCCGACGATGACCACGCGGGTCCCCTCGCCCGGGATCGGGGCCAGGGCCGTGGCCAGCGCCTCGGATTCGGCCGTGGTGCGCAGGTAGTGCACGCCGTCCAGATCCGCGCCAGGCACCGGGAGCACCCGGGGGGACGCGCCGGTGGTGAGCAGCAGCCGGCCGTAGCCGACCGAGTCACCGGTGTCCAGGTTGACCTGGCGGCCCTCACGGTCGATGCCGACCGCGGTCACGCCCAGCCGCAGGTCCACCTGGTGCCCGGCGTACCAGTGCTCGTCGTGCACGAAGAGCGAGGACCGGTCGGCCTTGCCGAGCAGGTAGCCCTTGGACAGCGGTGGCCGCTCGTAGGGCCGGTCGGCCTCGGTGCCGAGCAGGACGATGGGGCCGCCGAACCCGTCCCCGCGCAGCGTCTCGGCCGCCTTGGCCCCGGCCAGGCTGGCACCGATGATCACGTAGGCCGGGCCTTCAGGCATGGCTGCTCCTTCGCAGGTAGTTCATCAGCACCGGTGTTCTGATGCACGGGTCGTTCGGATGCACGGGTCGTTCAGCGGCAGAGGCGGGCATGCCACGCGACCGCGGACGTGTCGGTCAGCGTAGCCACCTGATCAACCACGACCCGCAGCCGGCCCGCGTCGTTCCCGGCCGCCTCGTACCCGGGCCGCAGCGCGGCATCCAGGGTGTCCGGGGCACCCATGCGGACCGCGGCGGCCAGCTCCATGATGAGCTCCCGCTCCCGGGCCTGGGTGGCCGCGGCACCCTCCCGGCTCATCACGTAGTAGGCGGTGACCCCCTTGAGCAGCGCGCATTCCAGCCGCTGCCGTCGCGGGACCTGCAGGTCGGCGGCGTACCGGGTGAGCGGCTGGCCGCCGGACGCCTCCACGGTGGCCTGGTGGGCCGCCCCGCACAGCCGCCCGATCAGCTCGCTGGTCAGGTTCTTCAGCGCGGCCAGGGACTCCGGGCCGCCGTCGAACCCGGCTGGCCAGCAGGGCAGCGCGAGCAGCTCGTCGAACACCCCGGACAGCTCGTCCGGGCTGGCCGAACCCGGCGTGACGTACTGATCGGCAGTGAGCTCGCTGATCGCTTTGCGATCCGCCGGGCCGGCCAGTGCGCGCAGCGTGATGAGCCCGGCGTGCAGGCCGTCCTCCAGGTCGTGCACCGAGTAGGCCACGTCGTCGGCCCAGTCCATGACCTGCGCTTCCAGGCTGGGACGGCCGGGCGGGGCGCCGTGGCGGATCCACGCGAACACCTCGGCGTCGTCGGCGTACGCCCCGTACTTGGGCAGTCCCGGGCCGGCCAGCCAGGGGTACTTGAGCGTGGCGTCCAGGGTGGCCCGGGTCAGGTTCAGCCCGGCCCCGAGCACCTTGGCCTCGAGCCGGGTCAGCAGCCGGAGGCTCTGCGCGTTCCCCTCGAACCCGCCGCACGGCGCGGCCACGTCGGCCAGGGCCGACTCGCCGTTGTGCCCGAACGGGGGGTGGCCGAGGTCGTGGGCCAGGCACGCGGCGTCGACCAGGTCAGGATCGCAGCCCAGGGCGCCGCCCAGCTCCCGGCCGATCTGCGCGCACTCCAGCGAGTGGGTGAGCCTGGTCCGCGGGAAGTCGCCCGCGTCCACCTCCACCACCTGGGTCTTGGCCGCCAGCCTGCGCAGCGCCGAGGTGTGCAGGACCCGCGCCCGGTCCCGCTCGAACGGCCCGCGCCCGAACCGGGCCGCCTCGAACCCGGCCGCCGCGGCCCGCTTGGGTGGCTCAGCCACCCAGCGGGCCGTGGCGTCGTGATCGTAACCGGCCCGATCGGGACTGGCCTGATCGTGACGGGACCGTGCTGTCACCTGCTGTCGCTGCCACCGCTGGACTCGAGGACCACGGCGCGGCCAGCCTCCAGCCGGGCGACCGGCACCCGGAACGGGGAGCAGGACACGTAGTTCAGCCCGACCTGGTGGAAGAAGTGCACCGAGTCGGGATCCCCGCCGTGCTCACCGCAGACGCCAAGCTCCAGGTCGGGCCGGGTGGCCCGGCCTTCCTCGCTGGCGATGCGCACCATCCGGCCGACGCCGTCCGGGTCGATGGTCTCGAACGGGGAGACACCGAAGATGCCCAGCTCGATGTACCGGCTGAAGAACGCGCCTTCCACGTCGTCCCGGGAGAAGCCCCAGCCCATCTGGGTCAGGTCGTTGGTGCCGAAGGAGAAGAACTCGGCCGACTTGGCGATCTCACCGGCGATCATCGCGGCGCGTGGCACCTCGATCATCGTGCCGATCAGGGTGTGCACGTGCACGCCGGTCTCGTCCTCGACCTCGGCGAGGATCTTGGCCGTGGCGTCCTTGGCGATCTCCATCTCCTGCACCGACGCGGTCAGCGGGATCATGATCTCCGGCTTGGGATCCTTGCCCGCCTTCTTCAGCTCCGCCGCGGCCTCCGCGATGGCCCGGACCTGCATGTCCAGCAGGCCGGGGATAACCAGGAGGAGCCGGACGCCGCGCAGCCCCAGCATCGGGTTCTGCTCGTGCAGCCGGCGGACCGCGTCGAGCAGCTTGCGGTCCTTCTCGGTGGCCTGGTCCCCGGCCAGGGCGACCTTGACCGACATGTCGGTCAGGTCCGGGAGGAACTCGTGCAGCGGCGGGTCGATCAGCCGGATAGTGACCGGCAGCCCGTCCATCGCGTCGAGGATCTCCACGAAGTCACCGCGCTGCAGCGGCTCGAGCGCATCGAGCGCGGCCTGGCGGCCGTCCTCGTCCTCGGCCAGGATGAGCCGCTCGACCAGCTGGCGGCGCTCGCCGAGGAACATGTGCTCGGTGCGGACCAGGCCGACCCCGCCCGCGCCGAAGCGCCGGGCCCGGGCGCAGTCCTCGCCGGTGTCCGCGTTGGCGAACACGCCGAGGCGGCGCCGCTCGTCGGCGTGCCTCATGAGCCGGTCCACGGCCTTGACCAGGTCGTCGGCGTCGTCGTCCAGGCCGTTCTCGAAGTACTGCACGACCGGGGACGCGGCGACCGGCACCTCACCGAGGTAGACGTTGCCGCTGGTGCCGTCGATGGACAGCACGTCACCCTCGCTGATCTTCACCCCGCCGGGCGCGGTGATCTTCCCGGCCCTCGTGTCCACCTCGAGCTCGTCGGCGCCGCAGACACAGGTCTTGCCCATGCCGCGGGCGACCACGGCCGCGTGGCTCGTCTTGCCGCCCCGGCTGGTCAGGATGCCCTTGGCGGCGATCATGCCGTGCAGGTCGTCGGGGTTGGTCTCCCGGCGGACCAGGATGACGGCCTCGCCAGCGGCGGCCGCCTCGACGGCCTTGGCCGAGTCGAACACCACCTTGCCGACCGCGGCGCCCGGGGACGCGCTGACCCCCTTGGTGATCCGCTTGGGCTCCTGGCTGAGGTCGAACCGGGGGAACATCAGCTGGGCCAGCTGGTCGCCGGTGACCCGGGTGACCGCCTCGTCCATGTCGATGAGGCCCTGGTCCACGAGCTGGGTGGCGATGCGGAAGGCCGCGCCGGCGGTGCGCTTGCCGACCCGGGTCTGCAGCATCCACAGCTTGCCGCGCTCGATCGTGAACTCGATGTCGCACAGGTCCCGGTAGTGGTTCTCCAGCGTGGTCATGATGTCCAGCAGCTGGGCGTAGCACGCGGAGTCGATGTTCTCCAGGTCCTGCAGCGGGACGGTGTTCCTGATCCCGGCCACCACGTCCTCGCCCTGCGCGTTCTGCAGGTAGTCGCCGTAGATGCCCTGCTGGCCGCTGCCCGGGTCGCGGGTGAACGCCACGCCCGTGCCGGAGTCCATGCCGAGGTTGCCGAACACCATGGCCACGATGTTCACCGCGGTGCCGAGGTCGGCCGGGATGCGCTCCTGGCGGCGGTACAGGATGGCCCGGTCGGCGTTCCACGAGCTGAACACGGCCTTGACGGCCAGGTCCATCTGCTCCCGCGGCTCCTGCGGGAAGTCGTGGCCCGTGTGCTCCCGGACGATCTCCTTGAAGCGGTCCACGATCGTGTGCAGGTCGCTGGCGTCCAGGTCGAGGTCGTTCTTGGTCCCCTTGGCCTGCTTGGTCTCTTCCATCACGTGCTCGAAGGCCTCGCCCTCGATGCCGAGCACGGTCTTGCCGAACATCTGGATCAGGCGGCGGTAGGCGTCCCAGGCGAACCGGTCGCTGCCGGACTGCTTAGCCAGGCCGTTGACGGATTCGTCGGACAGCCCGATGTTCAGGACCGTCTCCATCATCCCCGGCATCGAGAACTTGGCCCCGGACCGCACGCTGACCAGCAGCGGGTCCTCCGGGTCGCCGAGCCGCCGGCCCATGGCCTTCTCCAGCTGGGCCAGGTGCTCGCTGACCTCGGCGTCGAGGCTGCCGGGGACCGTACCCTCCTGCAGGTACTGGCGGCACGCCTCGGTGGTGATGATGAACCCGGGCGGAACAGGCAGGCCAAGATTGGTCATCTCGGCCAGGTTGGCCCCTTTGCCGCCCAGCAGATCCTTGAGGTCCTTGTTGCCCTCGGTGAAGTCATAAACGAGCTTCGGCACTGAAACGCTCTCCTCGGGGTGCCGCCGGTGCGAGCCGCGGCCTGAATACACGGCAGCCTGGATGATGACGGCCTCTTCGGCCCGGTCATTTGACTCTACCGAGCACAGAGCGCCGGCGCATCCGATAGGCCGCGCAGCGGGTGGCGCTGGGGGGCCGGCCGGCAAAGCTGTCCCGCCGCGGGCCCGGGCGCCGCGCCGTACTGTCGTACGGAAAGCGGAGCGCGGGCGCGGAGGTGCCGGGTGGGTGACACGGGTGGGTGACACGGGTGGGTGACACGGGTGGGTGACACGGGTGGGTGACACGGGTGGGTGACACGGTGATCGGCCTGCTGCACCCGGGCGAGATGGGCGCGGCGGTGGCCGGCTGCCTGACCGCCCGGGGTCACCAGGTCCGCTGGGTGTCGCAGGGCCGCGGCCCGCAGACCGCCGCCCGGGCCGCGCGGGCCGGGCTGGCGGACGCCGGGACCGTCACCGCCCTGGCCGGGCAGGCCAGCATCATCCTGTCGGTCTGCCCGCCGCACGCTGCGCTGCCCACCGCCCGCGCGGTGGCCGCCGCCGGCTTCACCGGCGTCTACGTGGACGCCAACGCCATCTCCCCCGGCACCGCCTGCGACGTCCGGGCGGCCGTGGAGGCGGCCGGCGGCCGTTACCTGGACGGCGGGATCGTCGGCTCACCGCCGGTCCCCGCCCAGGACGGCGACGCCGCCGGGGCCGGCCCGGGCGGCACCCGGCTGTACCTGGCCGGCGGCCCCGCCGGCGGGGAGGCGGCCGGCCGGGCCGCGGAGGTGGCCGCGCTCTTCGAGGGCACCGGCATGAACCCCGAAATTCTCCGCAACGACAATCCGGCCGGGGCGTCGGCCCTCAAGATGGCCTACGCCGCCTGGACCAAGGGCAGCGCCGCCCTGGTGCTGGCGGCCCGCGCGCTGGCCCGGGCCGAGGGCGTGGAGGACAGCCTGCTGGCCGAGTGGTCGCTGTCCCAGCCGGGTCTGGAAGGCCGGTCGCTGGGGGCGGCCCGGTCCGCCGCGGCCAAGGGCTGGCGCTGGGCAGGCGAGATGGAGGAGATCGCCGCCAGCATGACCGCGGACGGCCTGCCGGGCGGGTTCCACCAGGCCGCCGCCGAGGTCTTCCGCAATTCGCCGCCGGACGCGGCTGAGGCAGGCGGGCCGGACGGCGCCCTGATCGGCGCCGTCCTGGCCGCGCTGCTGGCCGGGGGATCCTGACGCCCGCTCACGAGTTGTGCTGCCTGAACCAGTTCATGATCAGCGGAACCGGCACCTTCGTCCAGCCCGGTGTCCGTGCACGCCCAGTCGGATTTGATCACGGTCGGGTCGGCGAGGTCAGCGGACGCGGCGAGCACGCCCGGGACCAGTGTCCATGCGGTCAGGCCCATCCCCTTCCGGGCCAGGTAGCCCAGGAACGCCGGCGCGCTCGTCGGTGCGTTCGCCCAGCAGGAGCGGGTGGACGAATAGTTGGTCCACTCGGTGTCGGTCATCGGCACCTGCTTGGCCGCGTACCCGAACCGGGTGTACCAGTCGGCCGGGTCGTGCGGGGCGTTCACCCCGCCCGGGTGGTTGATCCCGTACTCCAGCGGCCCGGCGCGGGTATCTGGTGGCTGACGACTTCGTCAAGCGTCCCGGCGGTGTGCGGCCCCTCGATCCAGAACAGGTTCCGGGCGCCGAGACCGCGGATATAGAGCGCGAGGGGTTCCATGCCGATGAAGTGATAGCCGTGGTAGCCGCCGCCATGCTTCCAGAACTTCCACGTCCCGGCTTCGGTCGGGAAATCAGCCCGCCGCGGCTCGTTGAACAGGTCAAAGATCACGTCCGGGTTGTGCCCGTACAGGCCGGACATGACCTTCCAGAAGGCTTCGGTCTGGGTGGTCGGCATGCCCAGGGCGCTGGGGTTTCCGCCGCCCTCGGTCTGGTCGTTGATCACCACGTCCAGCCCGTCGTTCAGCGCGGTGGAGACCTCACCCTCGATGAGGCCGAGGAAGGCAGTGTTCACCCTGACGCCAGTCGTGCCCGGCCCCATCAGGCCGTACTGGAAGATCTGCAGGCGGACGGTGTTGGCGCACCACGAGGCGGCTGCGGCGTCGATCTCGGCGGCGTCACCGGGGTGATGAAGTTTCCAGTTGGGGTTACCTAAGCCCGTGACGGTGATGCCGTAGGGGATGTACCGCTGGCCGCCGGCGCCGGTGATCGTATTCCGGGCCCGGCGGAACGGGCCGGCGATGTGGCGGCACGCCCCTGCGATGGCTGGCCGCTGGTCCCGGCCTGCGCGGTGACGGCCGGGCCTAACCCGGCCGTCACCGCCGCGGCAGAGGCGGCCAGGGCGACGGCGCTGCTGAGCAGGCGGGCGAGCTTCATCGTTTCCTCTCGGGGGCCGCGAGGTGGCGCCCATGTTCCAGGACACCGCCGTGACCCCGTAATTCTTCGCAGCGGCAAGCCGTTCGAAACCGCCGGAGCCGAAGATGGCCTGCGCCGCATGGGCCAGGGACAGTCCCGCGCCGTACCTGCTGCCCGGGGACCGCTGAGCCCGGCAGGTTTTCGTTGCGGAGAATTTGGTAGTACGCCCGAGCAACTGGCCGCGCGGCGCGGCGTCTCTGATACGTGGGCATACCAATGGGTACACGAGCCAGCTGGCCGGGTTCGGGGACGGGCCGGCCTGACGACGCGGCCCGCGCGGACGCCGCGCAGGCCGTCACCGCCCTGTACGAGGCGCACGCGGTCGGGCTGATCCGGCTCGCTGTCGTCATGCTGGGGGACAGGGCCGCGGCCGAGGACGTGGTCCAGGACGCGTTCTGCGGCCTGTACCGCCGCTGGGGCCAGCTGATCGAGCCGGACAAGGCGCTGAGCTACGCCCGCGCCGCCACGCTCAACGGGTGCCGCTCGGAGCTGAGGCACCGGATCCGGGCCCAGCGGCGCGGCGGCGCGGCACCGGACCCGGCGGACGCCGCCTCGGCGGAACAGGCCGCGCTCCTCGGCGAGGAGCACCGGCAGGTGCTCAGCGCCCTGCGGCGGCTGCCGGACCGCCAGCGGGAGGCCTTAGTGCTCCGGTTCTACCTCGACCAGACCGAGCCGGAGATCGCGGAGTCCATGGGCATCAGCCCCGGCACGGTCAAGTCCACCACGTCCCGCGGGCTGGCCGCGCTGGGCCGGCTTATCCAGGAGGCGGGCCGATGATGAGCCCAGTGATGAGCACCGAAGAGCGGCTCCGCGCCGCGACCCGGGCCGCCGCAGGCACGGTGGCGCCCGGCAGCGCCCCGCCGCTGCGCCTGCCCGACGACCCCGCGGTCGCGCCGGGCCGGGCCCGGTGGAACAACCGCCGCCGCTGGCTGCAGGCCATGACGCCGCTGGCTGCGGCGGCCGCCGTGGCCGCGGTGGTGATCGCCTCACTGACCCTGACCGGCGGGATGCACGGACGCGGCGGCGGGGGCCGGAGCTCTGCCGCGGGCTCCGCGGCTGCGGCGGCAGAGGGAATTCCCCCGTACTACGTCGCGCTCACCAGCGCCAGCCCGGTAGCCCAGGCGGTGGTCCGGGCCACGGCTACCGGCGCGGTCCTGGCCACCGTGAAGCCGCCCCGGCCCTACGGCACGTTCAACTTCGTCAGCGGCGCGGCCGACGACCGCACGTTCATCCTCGCCGCCCAGCGCTGGTGGCCCGTCGCGTCCGGCACCCGCGGCCTCGCCGCCCAGAAGCGGGACAACACCACGCCCGTCGTGTTCTTCCGGCTGCGGTTCGACCCGGCCACCCGGACGGCCCGGCTGACGGCGCTGCACATCCCGCAGCACATTCCCGCGTCCAGCCTGGGCGGCATCGCGGTATCCCCCGACGGCAGCAGGCTCGCCCTGGCCTTGGCCCGGGCGCAGGTTCAGGTCGTCACTCTCGCCACCGGCTCGGCCCGGCAGTGGATCTGGCCCGGGACTTCGAGTGGGACCTGGGTCGGAAACGGGAAGCCCTCAGGCATGGCGCTCTCCTGGACCGCCAGCGGGCAGACCCTGGCCTTCCCGCTGACGACCAAGTCGGGAGGAATCACCTCCGTGATGCTGCTCGACATTAACCTGGCCGGGGGCAGCCTGGGCGCCGCCAAGCGCAGTGTCACCTTCCGGGGCCTCGGCCACGCCAAGGACGGGCCGATTGGAAACGCCCTCATCACCCCGGACGGCAGCAGGATCGTTACCGTCGCGATGCGTACGAAGGCCCAGGTCAGAGAGTTCTCGGCGCGGACGGGCCAGCCTCTCAGTCCCCCGCCCGCCGGCACTGCCCCGCGCTCGCTGACACTGTGGGGCGTGCTGTGGACCAATTCGTCCGGCAGCACATTGATCGTCAGCGGCCTGCAAAGCGTGCCTCACCACAACACCCTGGTGACCGGGACCCTGCGGGGCGGCCAGTTCACCCCGCTGCCCCACGCCCCGGTCAACATCGCGAACGTCGCCTGGTAGCCCGGGCGCCGCTCACCGTCGTGCGGCCGGACCGATGCCGGGGCCCGGCCCGGCCGCACGAGGGCCGGCCGGTGTGTTCAGCAGCCGTCGAGGCGGTCGGACAGGTAGGCCACGATGCCCTCGATGGGGACCCGCTCCTGCTTCATGGAGTCGCGCTCCCGGACGGTCACGGCCTCGTCGGTCAGCGTGTCGAAGTCCACCGTCACGCAGAACGGGGTGCCGATCTCGTCCTGCCGCCGGTACCGGCGGCCGATCGCGCTGGCGTCGTCGAAGTCGGTGTTCCACCGCTTGCGCAGCCGCGCGGCCAGGTCGCGGGCCTTCGGGGACAGGTCGGCGTTACGGGACAGCGGCAGCACCGCCGCCTTGACCGGGGCCAGCCGCGGGTCCAGCCGGAGCACGGTGCGCTTCTCCAGCTTGCCCTTGGCGTCCGGCGCCTCGTCCTCCGCGTAGGCGTCCATCAGGAACATGAGCATGGACCGGTCGACCCCGGCCGCCGGCTCGATCACGTACGGCACGAACCGCTCCCCGGAGTCCTGGTCCAGGTAGGACAGGTCCTGGCCGGAGTGCTTGGCGTGCACGGTGAGGTCGAAGTCGGTCCGGTTGGCGATGCCCTCGAGCTCGCCCCACTCCCCGCCGGCGAACTCGTAGCGGTACTCGATGTCCACGGTCCGCTTGGAGTAGTGCGATCGCTTCTCCGCCGGGTGGTCGTACAGGCGCAGGTTCTCCCGGCGCACGCCGAGATCGGTGTACCAGCCGAGCCGCTTTTCGATCCAGTACTCGTGCCACTCCTCGTCGGTCCCGGGCTTGACGAAGAACTCCATCTCCATCTGCTCGAACTCGCGGGTCCGGAAGATGAAGTTGCCCGGGGTGATCTCGTTGCGGAACGACTTGCCGATCTGGCCGATGCCGAACGGGACCTTCTTGCGCGAGGTCTGCAGGACGTTGCGGAAGTTGATGAAGATGCCCTGCGCGGTCTCCGGCCGCAGGTAGGCCAGCCCCGACTCCCCGCCCGCCTCCCCTTCCCTCTCCACGGCCCCCAGGAAGGTGCGCAGCAGCCCGTTGAACATGCGCGGCTCGGTGAACGCGCCCCGGGTGCCGCAGTGCGGGCAGGCCAGGTCCGCCAGGCCGTTCTCCGGCGGGTGGCCGTGCTTCTCCTCGTACGCCTCGAGCAGGTGGTCGGCGCGGAACCGGCGGTGGCACGACTGGCACTCCGTCAGCGGGTCCACGAACTCGGTGATGTGGCCGCTGGCCTCCCAGACCTCGCGGGCCAGGATGACCGAGGAGTCCAGGCCGACGATGTCGTCCCGCTCCTGGGTCATGGTCTTCCACCACTGGCGCTTGATGTTGTTCTTCATCTCCACGCCCAGCGGGCCGTAGTCCCAGGAGGCGCGGAGCCCCCCGTAGATGTCACTGGAGGGGTAGACAAAGCCACGGCGCTTGGCGAGGCTGACGATCGCTTCCATGCGGTCGTTACGGCGGGCCATCAGAACTCCATCCGGCTGGCGGTCGGCGGGCAGGCGCGCCACGGCCCCGTGGCCGGGCGCATCCGCCCAGCCTATTACCGGTAAACGGCCCCGTAGACCCAGTCGGAGTCGATGTCCAGGGTGTACCCGCCCACGGTGCGCCGGTGCGGGCCCTCGTACTGCTTGATCCGGCGCGGTCCCCGCCACCAGCTCTGCAGCAGGTACGGGAGGCCCCGCACGTTGCGCTCGTTATCCCACAGGCCGAACCACATGGAGTCCGGCTTGGCGATCCGGTGCCCGTTCACGGTCTGGGCCCAGCCGAGGTTCTCGGCCCCGGAGGAGGCGCTGGAGTACACCCCGGACCGGTAACCGTGGGCGTGCAGCGTCCGGGTCCAGGCGTCCAGGAAGGCCAGGGTGGCGTCCCGGCACCTCCGGTGCCCGTGGTAGGCCTCCATGTCGTAGTAGAGGGGGGTGCCGTGACCCATTCCCAGGACGGCGGCCTGGTGGATCGCGTCGAGGGCCGCGGCCTGGCCCTGTTCCGCGGCCCGGGCGGGCCGGATCCGGACCGAGAAGGCCGAGCAGGACGCCTGCCGGCCGACGTAGGTGGGCATGAGCGACCAGCCCATGCCGGTCATGGCGCTGACCCAGCCCGCCGTGAGGTTGGGGGACGCGCAGCCCGCCTCCACGCCGCCGATGTAGACCGCCGTGGCCGAGAACGTCCGGCGCCAGGCCCGCATCGCGGGCAGCGAGGGAGTCGTGCAGCTGTCGAAGCCCCGCAGGCCCTGGCGGAGGCGCGGAATGCGGGGATGAGCCCGGTGCCGCGCCCGGTGGTGGCGGCCGGCGTGATGTCCGCGGGCCCGGTGCCTGGCGGCCCGGTGCTTGCGGGCCGGGTGCTTGCGGGCCCGGTGGTGGCGGCCCCGGTGGTGACTAGCCCGGTGGTGGCGGCCCCGGTGCATGCGGGCCCGGTGGTGGCGGGCCCGGTGGTGACTAGCCCGGTGGTGGCGGGCCCGGTGGTGCCGCCGGGCGCGGTGGGCCCGGGGGTGCCGGTGCTGGCCGGGGTGCGCGCTGCGCAGGGCCGCCGCGGCCCGCGGGACCGACGCGGTGGGCCCGGTCCCGGTGGCCAGGGCCGCCGCCGACCGCGTCATGACCTGACCGCCGCCGCGGCCCATCGCCGCGCTGGCCTGCGTGCGGCCGGTGGCCGCACGCCGCAGGCTGCGGAGGATGGAGAGCACCCCGCCGCCGCCCCCGGTGTAGGTCCCGGTGACCGATACGCCCGGATCCGCGAGCGAGGTGCTCAGTCGCTGGTCCTGGGCATCGCGGGTCACCGACCCCCCGACCTGGGGGACCGTCCCGATCGCCGGGCCGACGTCCACCGGGCTGCCTGATCCCGGGCCGGGAGAGCCGCTGACGCCTGAGCCTGGGGCGGCCGCCTGGATGCTGATCGTGGCGGTGTGGCCGACCAGGTGCGCGGGGCACTGCTGGTTGGCCCCGGGCTGACCCAGGTAGACCGCATGCTGGTCATACCGGACGCACCGGCTGGGGTCGCGGTCCAGCCGGTAAACTGGCCAGCTCACCGGGACCCTGATCGTGTACCCGGCGTACCGGACCGTCTTGAACCCGGACCGGCTGGCCTGTGCCGTGAGGCGCACCGCGGCGGCCCCCGGGCGGGACATAGGCTGGGCCGGGGGAAATACCCCGAGTCCCAGGTACGTAAGCGCCACGACCAACGCAAAGGTGATTACCCGACGCATCTGCATCCCCCCGAATGCGATAGCGCCCGCAACCGCCGGGGGACGACGTCAGGCCTTCGGCCTTTCCGTTCCCTGCGCATTCAGCCGACATGCACAACGCCGACGGGGGCTGAGTCCGCAAGGGGGTAACTTTGCCCGGGAGATGTGAAATCTTGATCCGAAATCCGGCTAGCCGCTCATGGTGGGATACTTAGTGACTGTGCGCCAGCAATCCCCGCAGATGCGGCAATCCATCGAGCGGCTGAGCCTCCGGCCGGCCGCCTATCTCCGGCACCTGCCGCGGTGGCTGCCGCCGGTGGTCATCGCCGCCCTGTTCGTGGGCGGCCTGGCGGTCCGTGGCTGGGGCGGGGCAGCCATGCTGCTCGTCGTGACCGTGCTCCTGGCCTGGCTGGCCGTCCTGTCGTGGCCCGCACTGGCGCCGCAGACCCGCCTGCTGCGGGTGGTGGCGCTCGCGGTCCTGCTCGGCCTGTGTGCCTGGCAGGCCCTGCGCTGAATGGTCAGGGCACCTGGCCGGAAAGCCCGCCAGTGCCCTGCGCCGCAGAATGACCGGCATATTCAGCCCGAATTTCAGTACTGCTTTTGCGGCCCTGGTCCGGCATGGTCAGGGCCGTTCCGGGAACTGGGATCCGGCCAGGTAGATCACGCGGCGGGCGATGTTGACGGCGTGGTCGCCAGCCGCTCGCAGAACCGGGCCACCAGCGTCATCTCCATCGTCACCGGGACAGGTATCTGGCCGGAGGCGAGCTCGGTAATCCTGCCCGAGGATGTGGTCGGCCCGGCGGGCGATGGCCTCCAGCTCACGCTGGAATGCCTGCCGGCGTTCGACCATGCGCAAAAGCCTACGGCGCGCCGCTCCCGGCCTCCAGCCGCGCTTTCGGCAACCCGGGCAGCCGGTTCGGCTGGGCGCCGCCGTACCGGCGGTCCCGGCTCGCGTAGATCTCGCAGGCCTGCCACAGATGCCGCCGGTCGAAATCGGGAAAAAGCGTGTCCAGGAAGACGAGCTCGGCGTAAGCGGACTGCCAGAGCAGGAAATTGGAGATGCGCTGTTCGCCCGAGGATCGCACGAACAGATCGACATCCGGAATGTCCGGCTCATCCAGGTAGCGGGCCAGGAGCTTCTCGTCGATTTTGTCCGGGCGGAGCCGGCCCGCCGCCACTTCGCGGGCTATCGCCGCCGCGGCATCCGCAATTTCGGCCCGCCCGCCGTAGTTCACGCAGAATTGAAGCGTGAGCACCGAGTTGCCCTCGGTCATGCGCTCGGCGTCCTCGAGTTCCCGGATGACGCTCTGCCAGAGCCGGGGGCGCCGGCCGGCCCAGCGGACCCGGACGCCCACCTCGTTCAGCTGGTCGCGGCGGCGGCGGATCACGTCCCGGTTGAACCCCATCAGGAAGCGGACCTCGTCCGGGGAACGCCGCCAGTTCTCGGTGGAGAACGCGTAGGCCGACAGGTAGGGAACGCCGAGCTCGATCGCGCCCATGATCACGTCGAAGAGGGCGGCCTCCCCCATCTTGTGGCCCTCGGTGCGGGGCAGCCCGCGCTCCTTGGCCCAGCGCCCGTTGCCGTCCATGACCAGGGCGACATGCCGGGGCACCAGGTCGGCCGGGATGGCGGGGGGCCGGGCGCCGCCGGGATGCGGGTACGGCGGGCGGACGGGCGGGCGGTTCATACGTGTTCCACGTGGCGGAGGGATCGGATGGAGTGCTCCAGGTGCCATTGCACGTAGGCGGCCACCAGGCCGCTGCTTTCCACCTGGGGCCGGGCCTGGCTGGCGTCGGCCTGGGCCCAGTCACCGCGCAGCAGCGCCCTCATCAGGGCGATGGTCGCCACCGCGGGGCTCGCGGCGCCCGCCGGGCGGCAGGACCGGCAGGTCAGCCCGCCGGCCGTGACGGAGAATGATCTTGACCCCGATGCTCGGGTCCGATCTATCCGGGGTACCGCACACCGCGCACTCATCCAGGGCCGGCGCGTAGCCCGCTACGGCCAGGGTCCGCAGCAGGTAGGCGTCGAGGACGAGCCGCGGGTCATGAACTCCCTCGCCAAGCGCCCGCAGACCGCCGACCAGCAGCAGGAACTGGCGGATGAGGGGCTCCTTCTCGATCGGGGTGAACCGCTCGGCGGTCTCCAGCATGGCCGTGCCGCTGGTGTAGCGCGGGTAGTCCACGGCCAGCGGCTCGCCGTACGCCCGGACCGTCTCCGCCTGGGTGATCACGTCCAGCGAGCGGCCGGTGTACAGCAGGAGATCCACGTGGGTGAACGGCTCCAGCCGGGCCCCGAATCGTGACTTTGTCCGGCGCACGCCCTTGCCGACCGCCCGGACGCGGCCGTTCCGCCTGGTCAGGATGGTGACGATCCGGTCTGCCTCACCCAGCTTCTGGGTTCGCAGCACAATCCCGTCATCCCGGTACAGGCTCACCCTGCCATTGTCGCGCACCGCGGGTCCTGCCCCGGCGCAGGCGCGCGCCGGGAACCCGGGTTCCTGCTTTCCGGGTCCCCGGCGCGCCTCCCCTCGCCAGCGACCAGGCGGCGAGGCGGGCTGGTCAGCCGCGGCGGGACCGGTTCACGGCCGAGAGAACGGCGCGCAGCGAGGCGGTCACCGTGTTCGCGTCGATGCCCACGCCCCACCAGGGGCGGCCGCCGACCTCACATTCCACGTAGGCGGCCGCCTGCGCGTCGCTGCCCGCGGAGAGTGCGTGCTCGGCGTAGTCGAGCACGCGGACCTCGATCCCGACGGCGGCCAGCGCGTCGCAGAACGCCGAGATCGGCCCGTTGCCGGTCCCCTCGACCTGGTGCTCCTGGCCGTCGATCTGGATGTCCACGGTGAGCGCGTCCTTGGCGTCCACCACGGAGGACGTGTGGTGCGCGAGCAGGGCCACCGGTCCCCGGGCGAGGTACTCGTCGGAGAACGCCTCCCACATCTGGGCCGGGGACACCTCGCCGCCCTCGGCGTCGGTGTGCGCCTGGACCACCCGGGAGAACTCGATCTGGAGCCGGCGGGGCAGGTCCAGCTGGTGCTCGGCCTTCATGATGTAGGCGACGCCGCCCTTGCCGGACTGGGAGTTGACCCGGATCACGGCCTCGTACGTGCGTCCCACGTCCTGCGGGTCGATGGCCAGGTAGGGCACCGCCCAGGCGAAGTCGCGGACCGGGGTCCCGGCGGCCGCGGCGTCCCGCTCCACCGCCTCCAGGCCCTTCTTGATGGCGTCCTGGTGCGAGCCGGAGAACGCCGTGTAGACCAGGTCCCCCGCGTACGGGTGCCGGGGGTCCACCGGAAGCTGGTTGCAGTACTCGGCGGTGCGCCGGATCTCGTCGATGTCGGAGAAATCGATCATCGGGTCGATGCCCTGGCTGAACAGGTTCATGCCCAGGGTGACCAGGCAGACGTTCCCGGTCCGCTCGCCGTTGCCGAACAGGCAGCCCTCGATCCGGTCCGCGCCGGCCAGCACGGCCAGCTCGGCGTCCGCGACGGCGGTCCCCCGGTCGTTGTGGGTGTGCACGGACAGGCATACGTGCTCGCGGTGCGGCAGGTTCCGGGTCATCCACTCGATCTGGTCGGCGTACACGTTGGGGGTGGAACGCTCGACGGTGCAGGGCAGGTTCAGGATGATCTCCCGGCCAGGCCCCGGCAGCCAGACGTCCATGACCGCCGCGCAGACCTCGGCGGCGAAATCGAGCTCGGTGTCCATGAAGATCTCGGGCGAGTACTCGTAGCCGAAGTCGCAGTCCCCGAGGTACTGCTCGGCGTACTTCACCACCGAGCGGGTGCCCTCGACGGCCAGGGCCTTGGTCTCCTCCCGGTCGTTGCCGAACACCACCCGCCGGAACACCGGCGCGGTCGCGTTGTACATGTGCACCGCGGCCCGCGGGGCGCCGGCCAGCGACTGCACGGTGCGCTCGATCAGCTCGTCGCGGGCCTGGGTGAGGACGGAGATCTGCACGTCATCGGGGATCCGGCCGTCCTCGATCAGGCTCCGGACGAAGTCGAAGTCCGTCTGGCTGGCCGACGGGAAGCCCACCTCGATCTCCTTGTAGCCCATCCGGACCAGCAGATCGAACATGGTCCGCTTACGGGCCGGGCTCATGGGGTCGATCAGGGCCTGGTTGCCGTCGCGGAGGTCGGTGGACAGCCACCGCGGGGCCTGGGTGATGCTCCGGCTGGGCCAGGTCCGGTCGGGCAGGTCGACCGGCCGGAACGGGGTATATCGGTGGCAGGGCATGCCGCTGGGCTGCTGCCGGACCGGGGGATGACCGTGGGCAGCCGAGACCGGCTGGGAATTCACTGCGTGCTGGGAATGCATTGGAGGATCTGCTCCCTCGCGGATCGGGGCGGCGGCCAGCCGACACGCCAGAACTCCGCGGCGAGGGAGCCGGCCTATCGGCCCCCGCCGCGGCAGATAAGCAGCAGCATTCCGTGCATCATGGCGTTTCGACAGTAGCAGACGACCCGGCCGGAGCGCAGATCCCGGTCCGGCATGCGAGACGACGAGTGCCGCCCAGCTCCCCGGGGCACGCGCGGCTCAGTCGTAGAACCCCAGGCGGCGAAGCTGTTTAGGGTCCCGCTGCCAGTTCTTGGCCACCTTGATGCGCAGGTCGAGGTAGACCTTGGTGCCCAGCAGGGCCTCGATCTGCTGCCGCGCCTGGGTACCCACCGCTTTCAGCCGGGCGCCCTTGGGCCCGATGACGATGGCCTTCTGGCTCGGCCGCTCCACGTACATGAACGCGTACACGTCGATCAGGTCGTCCCGGCCCGCCCGCGGCGCCATGTCCTCCACCACCACGGCGATCGAGTGCGGCAGCTCGTCCCGCACCCCCTCCAGGGCCGCCTCCCGGATGAGCTCCGCGACCAGCAGCTGCTCGGGCTCATCGGTCAGCTCGCCGTCCGGGTAGAGCGGCCGTCCCGGCGGCAGGTGGGAGACCAGCACGTCCGCCAGTACGTCCAGCTGGAAATCCCCCAGCGCGGACACCGGCACGATGTCCGCCCAGTCCCCGAGCCCCGCCACCCCGGCCAGCTGCGCCGCGACCTGGTCCGGGGAAGCCTGGTCGGTCTTGGTGACGATCGCCACCACCGGCGTCCGGACCGCGAGCCCGGTGAGCTCGGCGGCCAGGTACTTGTCCCCGGGGCCGATCGCGTCGGTGGCGGGAAGGCAGAACCCGATCACGTCCACCTCGGTCAGCGTGGACCGGACCAGGCTGTCCAGCCGCTCCCCGAGCAGGGTCCGCGGCCGGTGCAGGCCGGGGGTGTCCACGATGATCAGCTGCGCGTCCGGGCGGTGCACGATCCCGCGGATGGCGCGCCTGGTGGTCTGCGGGCGGCTGCTGGTGATCGCCACCTTGGTTCCCACCAGGGCGTTCATCAGAGTCGACTTGCCGACATTAGGGCGGCCGACGAAACAGGCGAAGCCCGACCGGAACTCAGGCTGGCCTGCGCCGGCGTCAGGGCCGGATGCGGCGGTACGCGTAGCTCCCACCCTGTGATTCTCCCCCCGCCGGCGAGCAGGTGGCGTCAGGGCCAGTCAGTCGGGGCCGGCCAGTCAGTCAGGGCCGCACGGTGCCGCGGAGCATCCCGTTCGAGCCCGCCTGGAACACCACGGCGGAGGGACCGGCCTCACGGACCACCGCGAGGTCCGCCGGTTCGATCTCCTCGGCGTCACTGACCAGCGCCGCTGCCTCCAGGCTGGACGCTCCGCTGGACACCGCCATGGCCACGGCCAGGCGCAGCGCGGACAGTTTCAGCGACGGCAGCGAGACGGCGGCGGCCGCGTAGGTGCGTCCCGTCTCATCGCGGACCGCCGCACCCTCAGCCGCGGCGACCCGGGCCCGCGCCGACCGGGCCAACGTGATGATCTTCAGGTCTTCCGGGCCTGGCTCCACCGCGCTCACCTGCCCAAGTGTAGTGGCGCGAACGCCTGTCACATCAGTCCCCGTCCGTCTCGTATGTACCAGGCCGCTTATTCAGCCCCGGCCGCCGGCCGCTTCCGCCTCGTCCCCGGGCTGGTCGGCAGCGTGCTGGGCCGTCACCCGGGCCCGTTCCACGGTGACCGTGCCGATCCGGTTGCGCCGCCCGGCCAGGCTCTCGGCGGTCAGCTTCAGGCCCGCTACCGTGGCCACCGACCCGGCGATGGGCACCCGGCCCAGCGCGTGGGCCAGCAGGCCGCCGACGGTCTCCACGTCCTCCGCCTCGATCGTGGCGCCGAACAGCTCCTCGAGGTCGGTCACGGGCAGCCGGGCGGTGACCCTGGCCCGGTCCGGCGACAGCCACTCCACGGTGGGCTGCTCATGGTCGTACTCGTCGGTGATCTCCCCGACGATCTCCTCCAGGATGTCCTCGATGGTGACCAGCCCGGCGGTCCCGCCGTACTCGTCGATCACGATGGCCAGGTGGATGCGGAGCTGCTGCATCTCCCGGAGCAGCTCGTCCACCGGCTTGCTCTCGGGCACGAAGGTGGCGGGCCGCATCACCGAGGTCACGGTGGCCACGGACTCCTGCTCGGGGTGTTCCTGGCTGATCGTCACCAGGTCCTTCAGGTAGGCGATGCCGATGACGTCGTCCTGGTTCTCGCCGACCACCGGGATCCGGGAGAAGCCGCTGCGCAGGGCGAGCGAGAGCGCCTGGCGCAGGGTCTTGTCCCGTTCCACGAAGACCATGTCGGTGCGCGGGACCATTACCTCGCGGACGATCGTGTCGCCCAGCTCGAAAACGGAATGGATCATGGCCCGCGCCCCGGGCTCGATCACCTGGCGCTGCTCCAGCAGGTCGACCAGGCCGCGCAGCTCTTCCTCGGTGCCGAACGCGTCCCGCGACCCCCGGCCCGGGGTCAGCACGCTGCCCAGGGCCAGCAGCAGCCGCGGGATGGGCCCGAGGATCCGGGTCACCGGGTACAGCACGCCGGCCGCGGCCAGCGCCACGGCCCGCTCGTACTGGCGGCCGAGGATCCTCGGCCCGATGCCGGCCAGGACGTACAGGACGGCGGCCATGATGACCCAGATCAGCAGGAACACGTGCCAGCCGGTGCCGAGCCAGTGCAGCAGCGCGGCGGCGACCAGCACGATAGCCGCCGTCTCGGCGCAGACCCGGGCCAGCAGCAGCACGGCCAGGTAGCGGGCGGGCTCGGCCAGCACCGCCTGCAGCCGGGTGGCCGCGCGGTTCCCGTTGCCCTTGCGGCTGCGGGCCAGTTCGCCCGCGCCGGACCGGGACACGCGCATGAGCGCCACCTCGGCGCTCGCGCACAGCCCGGCCCCCAGCGCCAGCGCCGCAGCGGCGACGATCAGCCACACCATGGTGGCCTCACCCCGTCCCTTCCTGCCCTTCCGGGTCACTGCCCAGGCCGGATGGCTGATCCCGGGCCGAGCGCCAGGTCGCGAGCAGCTCATCCTGGAGGCCGAACATGGCGGTTCGCTCATCCGCCTCGGCGTGGTCATACCCGAGCAGGTGCAGGATGCCGTGCGTGCAGAGCAGCTCCAGCTCGTCGCGCAGCGGGTGCTGCGCCTGGGCGGCCTGGTCGGCGGCGACGGCGGGGCAGAGCACGACGTCGCCGAGCAGGCCCGGCGGCGAGGTCACTTCCCCGCCCGCACCCTGGTCCCCGCGGGCGCTGCCCGGGGGCGGCGGCCGCAGCTCATCCATGGGGAAGGCCAGCACGTCTGTCGGGCCCGGCTCGCCCATCCAGCGCTCGTGCAGGTCGGACATGGTGCCGCGGTCCACCAGCAGGACCGAGAGCTCGGCCAGCGGGTGCATCCGCATGCCGTCCAGGACATGCCGGGCCAGCGCGGCCAGATCGGCCTCGTCCACGTCGACCCCGGACTCGTTGGCGATCTCGATGCTCACCGCGGGTTCCAGCTCACTGCGCGCGCTTGCGCCGCTGCGGCGCCGGCGTCTCACGTACCCGGGCGTCGTAGCGTTCGTAGGCGTCCACGATGTCCCCCACCAGCCGGTGCCGCACCACGTCGTGGCTGGTCAGCCTGGCGAAGTGCACGTCGTCCAGGCCCTCGAGGATGTCCTGCACGATCCGCAGCCCGCTGGCCTGGCCGGCGGGCAGGTCCACCTGGGTGACGTCGCCGGTCACGACGATCTTCGACCCGAACCCGAGCCGGGTCAGGAACATCTTCATCTGTTCCGCGGAGGTGTTCTGCGCCTCGTCCAGGATGATGAACGAGTCGTTCAGGGTCCGGCCGCGCATGTACGCGAGCGGCGCCACCTCGATCGTGCCCGCCGCCATGAGCCGCGGGATCGAGTCCGGGTCGAGCATGTCGTGCAGCGCGTCGTACAGCGGCCGCAGGTACGGGTCGATCTTCTCGTACAGGGTGCCGGGCAGGAAGCCCAGCCGCTCCCCCGCCTCGACGGCCGGCCGGGTCAGGATGATCCGGTTGACCTCCTTGGCCTGGAGCGCCTTCACCGCCTTGGCCATGGCCAGGTAGGTCTTCCCGGTGCCCGCCGGGCCGATGCAGAACACGATCGTGTGCGCGTCGATGGCGTCCACGTAGCGCTTCTGGTTCAGCGTCTTCGGCCGGATGGTCCGCCCGCGCGACGACAGGATGTCCAGGGTCAGCACGTCGGCCGGGCGCATCCCGGACTTGCGGCGCAGCATGGCCACGACCCGCTCCACCGAATCGGCGGTCAGCTCGGCGCCGCCGGCCAGCAGCTCGGTCAGTTCCTCGAAGAGGCCAGCGACACGCTCGCTCTCCTCGGCCGCCCCGGTAATGGTGATCTCATTCCCGCGGACGTGGATATCGGCATCGAATGCCTTCTCGATCACGTGCAGGAGCTCATCGCGTGATCCCAGCAGGCTGACCATTGAGTGGTCATCCGGGATAACGATCTTGACCTGTGCGCCGGTGCTGCCGGGCGGCTTACGGCCCGCAGAATCTCCGGATCTGTCTGTCAATTCCCTCTCTCCGCCTGAGCGCAGGCGCGGCCTGCGCCTCTCCCGTCATGCTATCCGCGCGGGCGTCAGCCCGGGGCTCGCAGAGCCTCAGCCCGGGGGCCAGCCCAGCCCGCGCCCGCCGAGGACATGCGCATGGACGTGCGGTACAGCCTGGCCGGCATCGGCCCCCGTGTTGAATACAACCCGGTAACCACGGCCGGAGATTCCCTCGGCCCTGGCCACCTCGTCCACCTGGTTGACCAGCTCGGTGAGCAGGCTGCCGTCGGCGGCCGCCAGGGCGGCCAGGTCGGGATAGTGATCCTTCGGGATCACCAGCACGTGAGTCGGCGCCTGCGGGCTGATATCGCGAAAGGACAGGGTCCGCGGTGACTCGAGCACGCGTGATGCCGGGACACCGCCGGACACGATCCTGCAGAATAGACACTCCGGCACAGAGGGGATCCTAGCTTGTCCCTCTCCGGTAACACCCACGACATATATGGTTGCCATGGTGCTAGCTCCCTGCGCCCGCCCGCCGCACTCCCCCAGGTGCAGGGCACGGCATTCGCGCCTCACCCCGGACTCCGCCGGGGCAGCGCCGACATCGTCCGCTGCGCACCGGGCAGGCACTCCACACTCGACATCCCGGTGGGGGGAATGCTTCCGTGAGGCCGAAGGCCTGGGCCGGGTCGCGTGCACGTATTCGACATGCCAGGTGAACCTGACGGCATGGTTACGCGTCCCATTGACGTGACCGAGGCCCTCATAGCTAACCCGGCGATGACCCACGCTGCTGTCGAGTGGGACGCTGACCGGGCGGTCACCGCTATCTACAGCGAGCACTACCGCTCGCTGGTGCGCCTCGCCGCCTTCCTGGTCCGGGACACCGCGACCGCGGAAGAAGTGGTGCAGGACTCGTTCGTGGCCATGCACGGGGCATGGCGCCGGCTGCGGGATACGGATAAGGCGCTGTCCTACCTGCGCCAGTCCGTCGTCAACCGGTCGCGGTCGGTCCTGCGGCACCGGATGGTCGTCGACAAGAACACGCCGAAGCCACCGCCGGACATGCCGAGCGCCGAGCATGGCGCGATCATCCAGCTGGAGCGCTCGGCGGTAGTGTCCGCCCTGCGCTCGCTGCCGGAGCGGCAGCGGGAGGCGCTGGTGCTCCGCTACTACGGGGACCTGTCCGAGGCGCAGATCGCCTCGGTCATGGGCATCAGCAGGGGAGCAGTCAAGAGTCACACGGCCCGGGCGATGGCGGCCCTGCGGGCCGTGCTGGAGCGGGACTCGTGAGGAGGGTCTTCGGGGACGCAGAGAGCCCCGGGCGGCAGGCATGATGACACAGGATCGGGACTACGAGGACGCCCTCCGCCGCGCACTGGCCGCGGCGGCGGAGTCCATCGAACCCGGCGGCGACGGACTGCAGCGCATCCGTCACCGGCTGGATTCGCGCCGGTCTCCACGGTCCGTTTTCTCCGGGTTCGCCGAGTGGCTGGATCTGCACGGGACCCGTTTGCTCGTCCGGCTGGACCCGCTCACGGAGGCGGACCCGGGACGCGCTGCGGCGGACCGGGCCGCTGTCGGCCCCTGCTCGCCCTGGTCAGCTTCCTGCGCCGGCCTGCTCAGCCCGCGCGGGCGGCCCGGCGGGCGGCGGGCACCGCGGGCAGGCCAGCCCGCCCGGGCGCCTGGGGCCCGCCGGGGCCTGGCTCAAGCCGGTCTTCGCGGTCTCGGCCGCCGTGGCCATCGTGGTGGTCGGGGTGGTCATCCTCAACCACGAGACGGGAACCCTGATCAGCCCGGCGAACAACGTCGCCACCGCCAGCCCGGGCTCCAGGCCTCAGCGGCGGCGGGACGACGGCGAACTCCAAGCGGTGGAAGCTGCCGCTGGGGGTCAAGACCCAGCCAGCCGCCGGGACGGGCGCAGCGCAAGAACGTGCAGGACACTGCTGCCCGCGGTGGCCTGCACGCCGACCCCGACGCCCGCGGTGACGACGTCGGCCCCGGCCGGGGGCGCCACGGCGACGCCCGACCCCGACCGCGACCGGGACCGCGACGGGCACGCCGACGACCCCAGCCGACCGACACCGGCCATGCCGACGCCCACCCCGACGACGAGCCCCGCCACCGGCGGCACGGCCACCGCGACCACGGCGGCCATGGTCCTGCCGTACGACGCCGGAGCGCCCGGCCGATCGTCGAGTGCGGGGCCAGCCCGAAGCCCAGTCACACGCCCTGACCCCGCCCCGGCGGCCTGTCCGCGGGAAGACCGCCCCCGGCCGGCCGCGGCCGACTCAGGCCCAGCGGCCGGCCCGGCTCAGCAGGATCGCGGCCGCCGCCATCCCCGCGGATGAGGTCCGGAACACGGTCGGTCCCAGCCGCACCGGCATGGCCCCGGCCTGGGTGAGCGCGCCGGTCCTCGGCCGGGGTGATGCCGCCCTCCGGGCCGACGATCACCAGCATTTCCCCCGAGCGGGGCAGCGGCGTCTCGCCGAGCTGCTCCCCGGCCTGCGGATCCAGGATGAAGGCCCGGGCGGCCCGGCCGGCCCGCGCGGCCACCTCGCCGAGGCCCGCGGGCGCGGTCACCTCGGGAACCCGGCTCCGCCGGGCCTGCTTGGCCGCTTCCCGCGCGGTGGACCGCCACCGCTCCACGGCCCGTTCGCCGCGCTCCCCTTCCCACCGGGCCACGCAGCGCTGCGCGGCCCACGGGACGATCACGTCCACCCCGGCCTCGGTCATCAGCTCGACCGCCAGCTGTCCCCGCTCCCCCTTCGGGATCGCCTGGACCACGGCCAGGGCCGGATCCGGGGCGGGCACCACCGTCCGGTGCCGCACCGCGAGCTCCAGCTGGCCGCGCTGGGCCCGCGTCACCACGCACTCGGCCACCTGACCCTCGCCGTCGGTCAGGTCCACCCGCTCACCCGCTGCCAGCCTGCGCACGTCGGCCGCGTGCCGTCCCTCCGGCCCGGCCAGCACGATCAGGTCGCGAGGCCAGGTCCCGCGGGGCCGGTGAAGAAGACCGGCGGCTGGGAGCCGGAGCCGCCGCCGGCTCACCGGCCGTTGAACGCGTCACGCAACCGGGAGAAGAATCCCTGCTGCCCGGGGGCGAAGCGGCCGGGCGGGGTCTCCTCGCCGCGCAGCGCGGCGAGCTGCTTGAGCAGGGCCTCCTGGGCCTCGTCCAGCTTGGACGGGCGTCTCGACCGAGATATGGATGACCAGGTCGCCCCGGCCGGAGTCGTTCAGGTGCTGGACCCCGAGCGCGTACATGGGCACGACCTGCCCCGACTGGGTGCCCGGGCGGATGTCCAGCTCCCGGGGCCCGTCCAGCGTCTCGACCGACAGGGTGGCCCCCAGCGCCGCCGCCACCATCGGGATGGTGACGGTGCAGTGCAGGTCGTCGCCCTGACGCTCGAAGATGGGGTGCGGGCGCTGCAGGATCTCCAGGAAGAGGTCCCCGGGCGGGCCGCCGCCGGACCCGATCTCGCCCTCCCCCGCCAGCTGGATGTGGGTACCGTCCTCGACCCCGGCCGGGATGCGGACCTTCATCGTGCGCCGGGTCCTGACCCGGCCGTCGCCGTCGCACTCGGGGCACGGCCGGCGGATGACGGTGCCGAACCCGCCGCAGTGCGGGCACGGCCGGGACGTCATCACCTGGCCCAGGAACGAGCGTGTGACCTGGCTGACCTCGCCGCGCCCGCCGCAGACCTCACAGGTCTCCGGGTGGGTCCCCGGCGCCGTGCCCTCCCCCGAGCAGGTCGGGCAGACCACGGCCGTGTCCACGACCAGTTCCCGGGTGGTCCCGAAGGCGCACTCCGACAGGTCCAGCTCGACGCGGATGGTCGCGTTGCGGCCGCGCCGGGCCCGGCTGCGCGGGCCCCGGCCCGCCGCGCCCGCCCCGAAGAACGCGTCCATGATGTCGCTGAACGGGAAACCGGGACCGAAGCCGCCCGCCCCCGCGCCGCCGTTGGCTGCGAACGGATCCGCGCCCTGGTCGTACATCTGCCGCTTCCCCGGGTCGGAGAGCACCTCGTACGCCTGGGTGATCTCCTTGAACCGTTCCTGCGTCTGCGGGTCCGGGTTCACGTCCGGGTGCAGCTCGCGCGCGAGCCGCCGGTAGGCCTTCTTGATCTCATCCGGCGGCGCGTCCCGGCGGACGCCGAGCGCGCCGTAGTAGTCGTTGGCCACTTAGGACCCCGCCAGGATCTGGCCCACGTATCGTGCCACCGCGCGTACTGCTCCCATCGCTGTCGGATAATCCATCCGTGTCGGGCCGAGCACCCCGAGCCTGGCCAGCACCTGATCCCCGGTTCCGTACCCGGTTGCCACCAACGACGTGCTCCGCAGGCCCTCGACCGGGTTCTCCGCGCCGATCCGGACGGTCAGCGAGGGGTGATCGCCAGACTCGCCCAGCAGCCGCATGAGCACCACCTGTTCCTCGAGGGACTCGAGGACCTCCCGCAGTCCCTTGGAGAAGTCGGCCGCGGTGAGGTTGGCCGCGCCCCCGACCACGACCCGCTCGTCGGTCCGCTCCACCAGGGTCTCCAGGATGACCGAGAAGACCGCCGCCGCGTTCGGCCGGTCCGTCGGGTCGACCAGCTCCGGCAGGTCCGCGACCACCGACGCCACCTCGGTCAGCCGGCGGCCGTCCAGGCAGGCGTTCAGCACCGCCCGCAGGTGCATGACGGAGTCCTCGTCGGCCGGGTCGGGCAGCTCCACCGAGCGCTGCTCCACCCGCCCGGTATCGGTGATGATCACCACCATGAGCCGCTTCGCGGCCAGCGGGACCAGTTCCACGTGCCGGACCGAGGAGCGGGTGAGCGAGGGGTACTGCACCACCGCCACCTGGCGGGTCAGCTGCGCGAGCAGCCGGACCGTCCGCATCACCACGTCATCGAGGTCGTAGGCGCCGGCCAGGAACGTCTCGATCGCCCGGCGCTCGGCCGAGGAAAGCGGCTTGACGCCGGACAGCCGGTCCACGAACAGCCGGTACCCCTTGTCCGTCGGTACCCGGCCCGCGCTGGTGTGCGGCTGCACGATGAAGCCCTGCTCCTCGAGCACGGCCATGTCGTTGCGGATGGTCGCCGGCGAGACGTCGAGGTTATGGCGGTCGACCAGCGACTTGGATCCCACCGGCTCCGTAGTGGACACATAATCTTCCACGATCGCCCGCAACACGGCGAGCTTGCGCTCATCGAGCATGTCCCCACCTCCCCTGGCACTCCACCGTCCTGAGTGCCAAGTTTAAGGCGGTCCGGGCGCCGTGACACCCAAGCGCGGTATCGGGAGCATAGCGGCTGGGATGACACAAGTGGCCTGATCCGGGCGTCGGCCTGCCAGTGGAGCTGCCCTGCTTGTCCGGTAGCGTCCGGTGTGGTGGACCCCAATACGGTACGGACGTCCTCGCACCGGGCTGGCAGCGCCGCGCGCGGCCGGAGCCGCCCCAGGTGGAGGCGGTCCGCGGGCTGGTCGTCGAGGAGGCCGGCGGCGGCTTCTGCGGCGCCGTGGTCGCCTGCGAGAAGGACGCGGTGACGCTGGAGGACCGATTCGGGCGGCAGCGGCTCTTCCCGCTGCACCGCGGCGCGTTCCTGCTGGAAGGCCGGCCGGTGACGCTGATCCGGCCGAAGCCGTCCGGAGCGGCGCGCGGCCCGGTCCGGAGCCGGTCGGGCTCGGTGGCCCAGGCCGCGGGCCCGGCCCAGGTGGCCAAGGCCAGCCGGATCTACGTCGAGGGCCGTCACGACGCCGAGCTCATCGAGCAGATCTGGGGCGACGACCTGCGTGACGTGGGCGTCGTGGTCGAGTACCTGGAGGGCGTCGATCACCTCCCGGCCGTGCTGCAGGTGTTCGCACCCGGCCCGCAGCGGCGGCTCGGGGTCCTGGTCGACCACCTGGTCCCCGGCTCCAAGGAACAGCGCATCGCCGCCGCGGTGACCTCGCCGCACGTGCTGGTGGTGGGCCATCCCTACGTGGACATCTGGCAGGCGGTCAAGCCCGGCGCGCTGGGCATCCCCGCCTGGCCGGTGGTGCCGCGCGGCAGGCCGTGGAAGGAGGGCGTGCTGCAGCGCGCTCGGCTGGGGCACGACACGGCGGCCGGGTGGAAACGGATCCTGGCCGCGGCCCGCAGCTACGCCGACCTGGAATCGGAACTGCTCGGCCGGGTCGAGGAGCTGATTGATTTCGTCACCGCCCCGGGTACTGGCTAACGTGAGCCAGGAACGCACCCCGCGAGGAGCCCATGACGAGCCGCCCGCAGTACCCGATGGATTCCGGCCTCAGCGTGTTCGGCGCCGGGGACAGCGACCCCGCCGGTCAGCAGGGGGACCAGAGCGCGGTCCCCGGCACTGACGCGGGTCCGCCTGCCCCGGTCCCCGCGGACCGCGGCGAGATGCGCCGGGCCATGCTCGCCTACCTGGCCGTGCCGTTCACCCTGTTCCTGGTGCCGCTGGCCATCTACCTGACCAGCCTGGGGGACCGCAGGTTCGCCCGGGCGCACGCGCTGGTGGCGCTGAGCCTGTCCCTGGCCACCCTCCTGTACACGGTCAGCATCGTGATCGTGGGCGGCGTGCTGGCCCTCGACTCCGCCACGGTGGGCACGCTGGCGGCCGTGCCGCTGCTGGTGCTGCTGTGGGCCGGCATCCTGGCCGTGGTGATCCGCGCGGCCGCCGCGGCCGGCCGCGGCGAGATGTACCGGCTGCCCCGGTGGCTGCGGATGACCTCGGGGCCGGGCCGCGCGGGCGTCAGTCGGTGAGGTCGCGGATGACCGCGTCGGCGAGCAGCCGCCCGCGGGTGGTCAGCACCACCCGGCCCGCGGCATAGGCGCCCTCCTCGGCCAGCCCGTCCGCTACCGCGGTGGCGGCGGCGGCCCGTCCGGCCGGGGCGAGCAGCTCAGCCGGGCACCCGGAGGCCAGCCGGGTCAGCAGCATGATCTCCTCCAGCCTGCGCTCCGGCCCGGTGAGCACCTCCCGGGCCAGGCCCGGGCTGGTTCCGGCGGTCAGCCGCGCCGCGTAGGCGGCCGGGTGCTTCACGTTCCACCAGCGGACCCCGCCCACGTGGCTGTGCGCACCCGGGCCCACGCCCCACCAGTGGCCACCGGTCCAGTACAGGAGATTGTGCTGGCAGCGGGCCCCTGGCCCGGCGCCCCAGTTGGATACCTCGTACCAGCCGAGCCCCCGGTCCGAGAGGAGCTGGTCCGCGGCCAGGTAACGGTCGGCCATCGCCTCGTCGTCCGGGACGGCCACCTCGCCCCGCCGGACCTGGGCCGCGAGCCTGGTGCCCTCCTCCACGATCAGCGCGTACGCGGAGATGTGGTCCGGGCCCGCCGCCAGGGCCGCGTCCAGGGATTCGCGCCAGTCCGCGTCGGTCTCCCCCGGGGTGCCGTAGATGAGGTCCAGGCTGACGTGCTCGAAGCCCGCCTCCCGGGCCCACTGGGCGCAGCGGGCGGGCCGCCCGGGCTCGTGCACCCGGTCCAGCACGGCCAGCACGTGCGGGACCGCGCTCTGCATGCCCAGGGAGATCCGGGTGAACCCGGCCGCGCGCAGCGCGGCCAGGGATGCCTCGTCCACGCTCTCCGGGTTGGCCTCGACGGTGACCTCGGCATCCGGGGCCAGGCCGAACTCACCCTCGATGACCCGCAGGATCTCGCCGAGCTGCCCGGCCGGGAGGAGGGTCGGGGTGCCGCCGCCGAAGAACACCGTGGCCACCGGGCCGGCCGCGGGGCCCAGCACCCGGCGGGCCAGCCTGACCTCCGCGGCGGCCAGCGCCGGGTAGGTGTCCCGGGAGACCCCCGGCCCGAGCTCGGCAGCGGTGTAGGTGTTGAAGTCGCAGTAGCCGCACCGGCGCTGGCAGAACGGCACGTGCACGTAGAACCCGAACGGGCGGCGGCCCAGTTCGGCGGCGGCCCCGGCGGGCAGCGCGCCGTCGGCGGGAACCGGCGCGCCGGGGGGAAGTACTCCGGGCACGGGTCAGCCTGTGGCTGGCTCGTGCGGCGCTGACCTGCCCAGCACCGAGACCGCGGCGTCGTGCCACCCGGGGTCGAGTCCCGGTGCGTCCAGCAGCCGCCGCATCAGGTCCGCATCACCGTAGTAGGCGCGCAGCGCCCCGGCCACGGTCACGCCGTCCGCCGGCCGGGAGAGCACCTCGATGGGGTCACCCGCCCCGGCCACCCCTTCCTCGAGGACCCGCAGGTAGGCCCCGGGCCGGGCGGCTGCGGCGAACCTCTTCACCCAGTGCCGCTCGGCCATCCAGCCCGCGAACGTGCCGCACGGGACGCGCACCGAGGCGATCTGGACCACCGCGGTGCCGAGCCGCCACGTCTCGCCGATGAGCGCCCCCGACACGTCCAGCCCGGCCGTGGTGATGTTCTCACCGAAGACCCCGTTGGCCAGCTCCCGGCCGAGCTGCTCGGTCCACCAGTCCAGGTCCTCCCGCGCATAGGCGTACACGGCCTGGTACGGGCCCCCGTGGTGCTCCTTGTCCATCTGCTCGTCGTCACCAGCGCCGAGCCACCCGATCGCCACCGGGCCACGGCACGGCCGCTTGTCGATCGCGGTCCGCCCGACCCGGCCCGCCCACTCGGCGGCCCGGCCGCGGCCTACGTTCACTGAGATCACCTGCGCGCTCGCCACCTCAGCACGGTATTCGACGCCGCGGTGCCGGGCGAACAGGTTTCCGGCTGCCTGCCGGGTTCCGGCCGGTCCGCCTCCCGCGCCGCCCGGTTATCCTGGGACCGACCACTCGGGTGGGAGGCGCGGATGACAACCTGGCCCGCATACGGGGCTCCGGCGTACGGGCACGCGGCCATGATGGCCTCTGACGCGGACCGGGACCGGGCCGCCGAGGTGCTGAAATCAGGGTTCGCCACCGGGCGGCTCACCAAGGACGAGCATGACGATCACCTGCACCGGATCTATACGGCCCGCACCCACGGCGACCTGGTCCAGGCGACGAGCCAGCTACCGGGCGGCGGGATGGCGCTGTTCGCGGCGCCGGTCGCGCCGCGGACCAACTCGCTCGCCGTCGCTGCGCTGGCCTGCGGGGTGGCGGGGTTCTTCACCGGGGGGCTGACCTCGATCCCCGCGATCGTGATGGCCCACGTGGCCCGCGGGCAGATCCGGCGCACCGGGGAGCAGGGCAGGGGCCTGGCCCTGACCGGCCTGCTCCTGGGCTGGCTGGCGATCGTCCTCATCGTTCTGGTGGTCGCCGTCCTTACGGTTGTCGCCGCCCGCGTGGGCCACACGGTGTTCTACGGGAATGGCGGGCAGTCCGCCGTTCCCGGCCCGGGCTGACGTCAAGCGCCGGCGTCAGCGGGCCCGTTCGGGCGTGGTGGACAGCGCGGCCACGAAGGCTTCCTGCGGCACCTCGACCCGCCCGATGGTCTTCATCCGCTTCTTGCCTTCCTTCTGGCGTTCCAGCAGCTTGCGCTTGCGGGTGATGTCACCGCCGTAGCACTTGGCCAGGACGTCCTTGCGCAGGGCGCGGATGTTCTCCCGGGCGATGATCTTGGCACCGATCGCGGCCTGGATCGGCACCTCGAACTGCTGCCGCGGGATCAGCTCGCGCAGCCGCGAGGTCATGGCCAGGCCATACTCCCGTGCCTTGTCGTCGTGGACGATCTGGCTGAACGCGTCCACTGGCTGCCCCTGGAGCAGGATGTCCACCTTGACCAGGTCGGCCTCCTGCTCGCCGTCCGGCTCGTAGTCCAGCGACGCGTACCCGCGGGTCCGCGACTTCAGCTGGTCGAAGAAGTCGAAGATGATCTCCGCGAGCGGCATGGTGTAGCGGATCTCGACCCGGTCGGCGGACAGGTACTCCATGCCCAGCAGCGCACCCCGCCGGCCCTGGCACAGTTCCATGATCGTGCCGATGTAGTCGGACGGGGCCAGCACAGTCGCCCGCACCACGGGCTCGAAGACCTTCGCGATCTTGCCCCCGGAGGGGTGCCCGGAGGGGAGAGCGGACCCGGGGGTCCCGCCCGGGAAGTCGCTCGGGTTGGTGACCTGGAGCTCAGCACCGGATTCCATGACCACCCGGTAGACCACGTTGGGCGCGGTGGAGATGAGCGAGAGATTGAACTCCCGCTCCAGCCGCTCCCGGACGATCTCCATGTGCAGCAGCCCGAGGAACCCGCACCGGAAGCCGAAGCCGAGCGCGGTGGACGTCTCCGGCTCGTAGACCAGGGCCGCGTCGTTCAGCCGCAGCTTGTCGAGGGCGTCGCGCAGTTCCGGGTAGTCGTCGCCGTCCATCGGGTACAGGCCGGAGAACACCATCGGCCGCGGGTGGTCGTATCCGGGCAGCGGCTCCGTGGCGGGGCGCGCGGCGCCGGTCACGGTGTCGCCGACCCGGGCCTGCCGGACGTCCTTGACCCCGGTGATCAGGTAGCCCACCTCGCCCGCGCCCAGGCTGTCCGACGGCACCGGCTCGGGTGAGATCACGCCCACCTCGAGCGTGTCGTGCGCCGCCCCGGTCGACATCATGAGGCTCTTCTCGCGTCGGGTCAGGCGCCCGTCCATCACCCGGACGTAGGTGACCACTCCCCGGTAGGAGTCGTAGACCGAATCGAAGATGAGGGCCCGGGCGGGGCCGTCCGCGTTGCCGGACGGCGGCGGCACCTGCTGCACCACGGCGTTGAGCAGTTCCGGGACCCCCTCCCCGGTCTTGGCCGACACGCGCAGCACGTCGCCGGGGGCGCAGCCGATGATGCTGGCCAGCTCCTCCGCGTACAGGTCAGGCTGGGCCGCGGGCAGGTCGATCTTGTTCAGCACGGGAATCAGGTGCAGGTCAGCCTCGAGGGCCAGATACAGGTTGGCCAGCGTCTGGGCCTCGATGCCCTGGGCCGCGTCGACCAGCAGGATCGCGCCCTCGCAGGCGGCCAGCGACCGGGACACCTCATAGGTGAAGTCCACGTGGCCCGGGGTGTCGATGAGGTTGAGCACGTACGGCCGGCCGTCCGGGCCGGTCCAGGGCAGCCGGACCGCCTGGCTCTTGATGGTGATGCCGCGCTCGCGCTCGATGTCCATCCGGTCCAGGTACTGGGCCCGCATCTGGCGGTCGGTCACCACGCCGGTGAACTGCAGCATCCGGTCGGCGAGCGTGGACTTGCCGTGGTCGATATGCGCGATGATGCAGAAGTTCCTGATAATGCCCATGTCGGTATGACCGGGGCTGATCGCGGGCTGCGCGCCATCCGGTAGGACCTGCTCGGGCACTGCTGGCACAGGAAATCCGCCTGGTTCGTGTTCGGGGTTGGTGACTTTCATGGTCGCATGCGGGCGCCGATGCCCGGGCCCCGGCTCACCCGGCACCGCACCAGTTTTGAGCCGCGCTGCCCGATAGGCTATCCTGCCTCGTCGGAGCGTAATCGCTGCCGCCGCTGCACCTAGCGTCGCATTATGCTGCCGCCGCGCGGCGCTGCCGGGCGCGACGTACGCCCCGGCACCCAGACCAGTAACCCGAGTGAGGCTTCCGCGTGGCGAACATTAAGTCCCAGATCAAGCGCAACAAGCAGAACGAGAAGCACCGTCAGCGCAACAAGGCGGTCAAGTCATCCCTGAAGACCTCGGTCCGCAAGTTCCGTGAGGCCGCCGACGCCGGCGACGTGGAGACGGCCACCGTCCTGATGCGTGACGCCTGCCGCAGCCTGGACAAGGCGGCCAGCAAGGGCGTGATCCACAAGAACCAGGCCGCCAACCGCAAGTCGGCCATCGCCCACCGCTGCGCCGAGCTGAGTTAGCCCGGGGGCCCGAGCCCCCGGACCCCCAACGGCCCGCTTCCGCGGGCACTTCGTCTACCGCACCCTGCCGGGTGAATCGCCGGCTCGGCGAGGACACGCCTCCGGCGCGCCTCCCCTCGCCTGCGGATATTCGATGGCTGGGCAAGGCTCGCCTGCGGCGCACCTCTGCCACCGCCCAGCGCTGCCTCTGGTCGGCGTTCCCCTCAGCGGACGCGGCAGGCGACGATGTCGCGGATGGCTACTTCCAGGGCGTAGCCGGCGCTGGTTCCCTCGCCTTTGACCTGGGCGTCCGTCCGGGCCACCACGGCCAGGGCGCGGGCCACCCCCTCCGGGGTCCAGCCCCGCAGCTGCTGCCGCACCCGGTCCACCTTCCACGGGGGCATGCCGGCCTCGGCGGCCACGGCCGCGTCCGGCTGGCCCTTGGGGGCACTGCCCACGCGGCCCAGCAGGCGGACACCCTGGGCCAGGCCGCTGGTGATGAGCACGGGTGACACCCCGACGGCCAGCGCCCAGCGCAGCAGCTCCAGGGCCTCCCCCAGCCGCCCCTCGACGGCCCGGTCGGCCACGGTGAACCCGCTCGCCTCGGCCCGCCCCCGGTAGTAGCGGGCCACCACGGCCTGGTCGACGACCCCGGTGGTGTCCGCGGCCAGCTGCGCGCACGCCGCGGCAAGTTCACGCAGGTCGTTGCCCAGGGCGTCGAGCAGGGCCCGCACGCCGCTTTCCTCGATCGTCCGGCCTGCCTGGCGGAACTCACCGCGGATGAACTGCATCCGCTCGCCCATCCGGGTGATCTTCGGGCACTCGATCATCCGGGCCCCCCGCTTGCCCAGCGCGGCGAGCAGGACCTTCCCCTTGGCCCCGCCGGTGTGGGTGAGCACCAGGAACGTCTCGGGCGGCGGATCGCCCGCCAGGCTGGCGATCTCGTCGGCGACGTTCTTCGCCGCATCGGCGCTGCCATGCACCACGATGACGCACCCGCCCCCGAACAGGGACGGCGCGGTCAGCGAGGCCAGCTCGCCGGGCCGCAGCCCCGCGGCCTGCACATGGCGCACATCGTCCACCGGCCGGGCGGCGTCGACCAGGCGCGCCACGGCCCGCTCGACCAGCAGGTCCTCCTCCCCCACGACCACGCTGACGCCGGCGATGTCCGCGGATGAGACGGGAGGCAGCGGAAGGCATAGCGGCAGCATGCCATATGGCGGGCCTTGGGTTGGCCAGAGACTCAGCTAGCCAGCCACCGGGCTGCAGGCCACCGGACTGCAGGCGACCGGGCTAGCTGGCCACCGGTGCGCCGCCGAGCCACACCCGGCTCGGCTTGAGCCCGTAGGACCAGGCGAACGCGCCCTCATGATCGGCGTCCCACAGCACGATGTCGGCCAGCCGCCCGCGGACCATCGCGCCCCGGTCGGGAGCCCGCAGCGCCTGGGCCCCGCCCAGCGTGGCGGCCCGCAGGGCCTCGGTCACGCTGAGCCCGAACTGCGACACGGCCAGCGAGATCACCAGCGGCATCGAGGTGATCCCGTTGCCGCCGGGCGTGTGGTCCGACCCGAGGGCCACCGCCACGCCCTTGTCCAGCAGCGCGCGAACCGGCGGGTTCTTGCCCGTCTGGAGGGCCGTGCCCGGGCAGACCACCGCGGCCACCCCGGCCTGGGCCAGGGCCGCCACGTCCTCGTCACTGGCCTCGTGCAGGACGTCCGCGGACGCGCAGCCGAGCTCGGCGGCCAGCCGGGCCGCGCCGGTCCGGCTCTCCCCGCAGGCGTGCACCCGCGGCAGCAGCCCCGCCGCGCGGCCCGCGCTGAGGATCCAGCGGGCTTCCCGCTCGGTGAAACGGCCTTCCTCGCAGTACACGTCCACGCTGTCCGCGCCGACCGCCGCCGCGTCCGAGCACCAGGTACCCACGGCGTCGATGTAGTCGTTCCGGCGGCCGAAGTATTCGGGCGGCACCGCGTGCGCGGCCAGGAACGTCACGTGCACCCGCGGCATGCCGGGCTCGCCTTCCAGCGAGCGGAGCATGCGCACGTCGGCGAGTTCGCCGTCGCGGGTCAGGTGGTACCCCGTCTTGGCCTCGATCGTGGTGGTCCCGAACCGCAGCCACTCGCCCAGCCGCTCGCGGACCCCGTTGCACAGGGTCCAGGGGTCGGTCCCGCGGGTCACCGTGACCGTCGAGGCCATTCCCCCGCCGGCCGCGGCGATCTCGCCGTCCGAGGAGCCACCCGACCGCATGGCCAGTTCCGCCCAGCGGTTGCCCGCGTAGACCGGGTGGGTGTGCGCGTCGATCAGGCCCGGGGTGACCAGGCCGCCGCCCAGGTTCTCCACCGAGTCCACGTCAACGATGTCCTCGACCACGCCGGGCAGGCTCTCCGGGAGTTCCGAGGCCCGGCCGACCCAGGCGATGCGGTCGTTGTGGGTGAGGATCGCCGCGTTGCTCCAGACCTCGGACCCGGTCCACAGGCGGCCTATGTTGGTCAGCAGGCGAACGGTCACCGGCATGCCCCCGGCCGCGCGGACAGCAGGGGCCGGAGGGGAGCGTGCCAGACGGGGCGTACCTGCGTCATGCGCGGTCACCTGCCATAGCTCGTCCGTACTACTGATGGCCCCCCGCCAGGCACCCGGTAACGCGGGCTCCAGAGCGACCGACGGCGGCGCTGCAGGATGCGGCAACCAACCATATCGGTTCAGTTACGGTATTGCACTACAGGGTCCGTGTACAGGCAGTTCACGAAGAAGGCAGGACGGAAATTGCCGTCCTTTCCGCTGATATCACTGTCTGTGCTGGTCCGGCCCGTCTTGACTGCGCTGCGTATCCGCCGGGATACGTGTTCTGCTTTACCGGATAAGGCAGCAGAGGGAAATTCACCACCCGTTCCTGATGGTGTTGTCCTCCTGCCTCCGGTCAGTTTCCCACGAACGGGGCAGTTCTGCCGCGCCGGTCAGCTCCCCGCGGGAACGGCAATGCGGTCGATCTCCGCGGCCAGCCCGGGGGCACCCGGGCGGTCAGCTCGGTGCCCGCCGCACAGTGCCGCAGCGCGAGCACCTCGCCCTCTTCATGGGCCCGGGCCACCAGGTCACCGCGGACGTACGGCACCACGGCGCTGACTTCGCGATCCCACTGCGGGAGCGCGGCCTCGACCGTTTCCGCCAGCACGTCCAGCCCCTCACCGGTACGCGCGGACACGACCAGGCTGCGCGGCTCCTGCCGCCGCAGCGCGTCCACGATGATCGGATCGGCGGCGTCGGCCTTGTTGATCACGATCAGCTCCGGCACGTCACGCGCGCCGATCTCGGCGAGGACCTCGCGGACGGCAGAGATCTGCGCCTGCGGATCCGCGTCGCTGCCGTCCACCACGTGCAGGATCAGGTCGGCCTCGGCGACCTCCTCCAGGGTGGACCGGAACGCCTCGACCAGCTGGTGCGGGAGATGGCGGACGAACCCGACCGTGTCGGTCAGCGTGAACCAGCGGCCGGACGGTGTCCGGGCCCGGCGGACCGACGGGTCCAGGGTCGCGAACAGTGAGTCATCGACCAGCACCCCGGCCCCGGTCAGCTTGTTGAGCAGGCTGGACTTGCCCGCGTTGGTGTAGCCCGCGATGGCCACCGCCGGGACGGCGTGGTCGCGGCGCTGGTGCCGCTGGACCTGGCGGCCGACCGACATCTCGGCCAGCTGGCGGCGCAGCCGGGTGGTGCGGGTCCGGATCCGCCGCCGGTCCGTCTCGATCTTCGTCTCACCCGGGCCCCTGGTGCCGATGCCGCCGCCGCCTGCCACCCGGCCACCGGCCTGCCGGGACAGCGATTCGCCCCAGCCGCGCAGCCGGGGCAGCAGGTACTCGAGCTGGGCCAGCTCGACCTGGGCCTTGCCCTCTTTGCTCCGGGCGTGCTGGGCGAAGATGTCCAGGATCAGCGCGGTCCGGTCGATGACCTTGGCCTTCACCACGCCTTCCAGCCGGCGCAGCTGGCTGGGGGTCAGCTCGCCGTCGCAGATCACGGTGTCCGCGCCGGTCGCGGCGACCAGGGCCGCGACCTCGGCGGCCTTGCCCGCGCCGATGTACGTCGCCGCATCGGGCCGGCCGCGCCGCTGCACCAGGGCATCCAGGATCACCGAGCCGGCCGTCTCGGCCAGCCGGGACAGCTCGCGGAGCGAGTTCTCCGCGTCGGCCAGGGTCCCCTCGGTCCACACGCCGACCAGGATGACCCGCTCCAGCCGCAGCGCACGGTACTCGACCTCGGTGATGTCCTCGAGCTCAGTGGACAGCCCCGCGACCCGGCGCAGCGCGTGCCGGTCTGACAGGTCAAGCGCGCCCGCGTCGGGGTCCCGCTCGGTCGCGTCTGCGGGAACCTCCTGGGGTAGCTCGCTGGGAAGGGTCATCGCCTGCTCATCTGGGTTGGGTACACGTTCTGCGGTCAAGTGGTCTGCCAATGCTGTCATGCCTCCGGGATACGCTCACCTCAATAAACACCCGCGCCGCTCCGGTTGTGCCCGGGATGTGGCCGGGAACACTTTGACCGGCGCCGGGGCGCAGTGTTACGAAGCCCAGTATCAGGAGAGCCGGGAACTGGCAGTGGCCGCCGTCATTACTTGCCAGTAACATTGCCCGGTAACCGCGAGGCGGCGGATGACCCGGGAGGAGCGCGGTATGACCAGCGAGGGCGTGGAGATCACCGGTCCGAAGGGGGACCGATTCGACGAGGTTCTCACCCCGGACGCGGTCAGCCTGGTGGCCGCGCTGCAGCGGGAGCTCGGCCCCCGGCGCGCAGAGCTGCTGGCGGCCCGGGCCACGCGGCAGGTGGAGCTGTCGGCCGGCGGGACGCTGGACTTCCCGGCCGCGACCCAGGCCGATCCGGGACAACCCCGAGTGGCGGGTGGCCGCCCCCGCGCCGGGCCTGGTGGACCGGCGGGTCGAGATCACCGGCCCGACCGACCGGAAGATGACCATCAACGCGCTCAACTCCGGGGCGAAGGTATGGCTCGCCGACTTCGAGGACGCGAACACCCCGCTGTGGGGGAACATGGTCTCCGGCCAGCTCAACCTCATCGGCGCGCTGGACCGCACCCTGGACTTCACCAGCGAGGAAGGCAAGTCCTACCAGCTGGCGCCGGACCAGGACCTGGCCACGATCGTGGTCCGGCCCCGCGGCTGGCACCTGGACGAGAAGCACATGCTGGTAGACGGCCAGCGGGTCTCGGGGAGCCTGTTCGACTTCGCCCTGTATTTCTTCCACTGCGCCCGCCGCCAGCTGGAGAAGGGCTCCGGCCCCTACTTCTACCTGCCCAAGATCGAGAGCCATCTGGAGGCCCGGCTCTGGAACGACGCCTTCAACCTGGCCCAGGACACCCTGGGCATCCCGCGCGGCACGATCCGGGCCACGGTGCTGATCGAGACCATCCCGGCCGCGTTCGAGATGGAGGAGATCCTCTACGAGCTGCGCGACCACAGCGCCGGGCTGAACGCGGGCCGCTGGGACTACCTGTTCAGCATGATCAAGAAGTTCCGCAACCGGGGCCAGGAATTCGTGCTGCCCGAGCGCAACTCGGTGACCATGACCGCCCCGTTCATGCGGGCCTACACCGAGCTGCTGGTGAAGACCTGCCACCAGCGGGGCGCGCACGCGATGGGCGGGATGGCGGCGTTCATCCCGAGCCGCCGCGACCCCGAGGTGAACGCGGTTGCGCTGGCCAAGGTCCGCGAGGACAAGACGCGCGAGTCGGCCGACGGCTTCGACGGCTCCTGGGTGGCCCACCCGGACCTGGTGGAGCTGTGCCGTGAGGTGTTCGACGCCGCCCTGGGGGATCGTCCCAACCAGCTCACCCGGCAGCGGGACGACGTCAGCGTGTCCGCGGCGGACCTGCTCGCGGTGAGCAAGACACCGGGCACCATCACCGAGGCGGGGCTGCGCAACAACATCAGCGTGGGCCTGCAGTACCTGACGTCCTGGCTCGGCGGGAACGGGGCGGTCGCCATCTTCAACCTGATGGAGGACGCGGCGACGGCCGAGATCTCCCGGTCCCAGGTCTGGCAGTGGATCCACAACAGCGTCCGCCTGGACGACGGCCAGATGGTGACCCGGGAACTGGCCGAGCGGATCATCGCCGAGGAGTCGGCGGCGATCCGGGACGCGGCCGGTGCCGGGTTCGACACACCCCGCTTCGAGCAGGCGGCCTCGTTGTTCAGCGCGGTCGCGTTGGCCGATGACTACGCGGAATTCCTCACCCTGCCCGCGTACGAGGAGATGCCGTAGCCGGCGCCCTCGTGGACTACCGGGCCGCCAGGAGGCACCCTGGAGGTACGCACCAGTGAGGGCAGGCCAGTGAGGGCGGCCCAGGCAGGCAGCCCAGGAGGGCCGCCCGGTCTGGGCAGCGCCAGTGTGGAGGCAGGATGACGGTCCAGGCGATGGTGCCCCGGATGACGGAGATCTGCGGGCCAGGCGGCGTGGTGACGGATCCGGCTGAGCTGCGCACCTACGAATGCGACGGGCTCACCTCGCACCGCGCCGCTCCCGGCCTGGTCGTGCTGCCGGAGACGGCGGAGCAGATCGCGGCGGTGGTCGCGGAGTGCGCCCGGGCCCGGGTGCCGTTCGTGGCCCGGGGGTCAGGCACCGGCCTGTCCGGCGGCGCCCTGCCGCGGACCGACGGCGTGCTGATCGTGACTTCGCGGATGCGCCGGATCATCGTGATCGACCCGGTCAGCCAGCGGGCCATCGTGGAACCGGGCGTGACGAACCTGGCGGTCAGCACCGCGGCCCGGCCGTACGGCTACTTCTACGCCCCGGACCCGTCCAGCCAGGTGATCTGCTCGGTGGGCGGCAACGTGGCGGAGAACTCGGGCGGCGCGCACTGCCTCAAGCACGGCTTCACCGTGCACCACGTGACCGGCCTGCAGATCGTCACCCCCGAGGGTGAGCTGACCTGGCTGGGTGACGGCACCGGCGCGGCGCCCGGCTACGACCTGGTCGGCATGTTCACCGGCTCCGAAGGCACGCTGGGCATCGTGACGAAGATCGTGGTCAAGCTGACCAGGATCCCGCAGGTCATCACCACGCTTGCTGGCCGCGTTCGAGACCACCGGCGCGGGCGGGGCCGCGGTCTCCGCGATCATCGGGGCCGGCATCCTGCCCGCCGCCATCGAGATGATGGACGCGCTGGCCATCGAGGCCGCCGAGGCCGCGGTGGCCTGCAACTACCCGGCGGGCGCCGGGGCGGTCCTGATCGTGGAGCTGGACGGCCCGGAGGCTGACGTGCGGCGGGACAGCGCGGCGGTGCGGGCCCTGTGCCAGCAGGCGGGTTGCACCGAGATCCGGGAGGCGGACGACCCCGCGGAGCGCGCCGTGATCTGGGCCGGGCGCAAGTCGGCGTTCGCCGCGGTGGGCCGGATCTCCCCGTCCTACCTGGTCCAGGACGGGGTGGTGCCGCGGACCGCGCTCGGCGAGGTCCTGGACAAGATCGCCGCGCTGGCGGCCGGTTCCGGGATCCGGGTGGCCAACGTGTTCCACGCGGGTGACGGGAACCTGCACCCGCTGGTGCTGTACAACGACGCCACGCCCGGGGAGGAAGCCAGGGCCGAGGAGGTGTCCGGGGCCATCCTCGACCTGTGCATCGAGCACGGCGGCTCCATCACCGGCGAGCACGGCGTGGGCACGGACAAGTCCAAGTACATGACGAGGATGTTCACCCGGGAGGACCTGGACACCATGCAGCTGCTCCGCTGCGCGTTCGACCCGGCGGGGCTGTGCAACCCGGGGAAGATCTTCCCGACCCCGCGGCTGTGCGGCGAGGTCCCCGGCCCCCGCCGCGGCGTGCACCCCGCGGTCGCCGCCGGTCTGGCGGAGCAGTTTTGAGCCCTGCGTCCGTTCCCGGGTCGCTGGCCCGTGCCTGCCGCGCGGTGCGGCCGGGCGGCCCGCGGGACGCGGTGGCCGGCCTGACCCCGCCGTGGGTCGCGTCCCCGGCCGACGTCGGACGAGGCCAGTGCCCTGCTGGCCGCCGCGACCGAGCACGAGCTGGCGGTGGTGCCGCGGGGCAGCGGGACCAGCGTGTCCTGGGGCGTCCCGCCGCGCCGCCTCGACCTGGTCATCGACACCCTGCGGCTGGACCGGGTGATCGAGCACGCCGCCGGTGACCTGGTGGTCCGGGCGCAGGCCGGGGTGACCATGAGCCAGCTGGCCGGGGTGCTGGCCACCGCCCGGCAGCAGCTCGCCCTGGATATGCCGGCCGGGTCCGCGAACGGCGGCCAGGCCGGCTCGCCCACGGTCGGCGGCGTGCTGGCCACGGGCGTCCGCCGGGCCGCGCAGGCTGCGCTACGGCACCCCCCGCGACCTGCTGATCGGGATCACCGTCATCCGCCCGGACGGGACCGTGACCAAGTCCGGCGGCAAGGTGGTGAAGAACGTGGCCGGCGTACGACCTCGGCAAGCTGTACGCCGGCTCGCACGGGACGCTGGGCCTGATCACCGAGGCCATCTTCCGGCTGCATCCGCTGCCCGCCGCGACGGCGTTCGTGACCGCGGGCTACGCCGACCCGGCCGCCGCCGCGCAGGGGGTTGCGGCGGCCGCCGGGTCCGACCTGGCCCCGGTGGCCATCGAGATCGACCGGCCGGCCCGGGACGGCCTGGTGCGGGTGGCGGTGCTGCTCGAAGGCGACCCCGGCGGGATATCCGAGCGGGCCTCGCTGATGCGCGGGGTGCTCGGGGCGGGCACCGCGACGCTGGACGCCGCGCCGCCCTGGTGGGGCGCGGGCCCGGGTACCGGCGGCCCGGGGAGCGCGGGCCGGGAGGGCCGCACGGTGATCCAGGTCGGCTTCTGGGCCGCGGCCCTTCCCGGCGTGCTGCACGCGGTGGATGCCGCGGGGCGGGAGGCCGGGCTGGACCCGGCGGTGGCCGGCTCGGCCGCCGCGGGCGTGCTGCACGCCGCCGTGCCCGGCAGCGCCGCACCGGAAGACGTGGCCCGATTCCTGGCCGGGCTGCGCGACCGCCTGGCCCGGGACCTCGAACCGGGCTTCGCCGGCGGGGAGGGACCCCCGGCCCGGGCCAGCGCCGTGGTGGTCCGGGCCCCGGCCGCGGTCCGGGACCTGGTGGACATGTGGGGCCCGGTGCCGGCGCTCAGCCTGATGCGGGCGCTGAAGGACCAGTTCGATCCGGGGCACCTGATGGCGCCCGGCCGGTTTGCCGGAGGGATCTGAGTGCGGAAGGCAGGCGGATGAGCGAGCAGGAAGGGAAGATCAGCGGGGTCCCGGAGGCGGGCGGCGGGCCGGGCACGAGCCTCCGGCCTCGCCCATCGACCCGTCCGGCGAGCTGCGGGCGCTGGCCTCGGACTGCGTGCACTGCGGCTTCTGCCTGCCCGCCTGCCCCACGTACCAGCTGTGGGGCGAGGAGATGGACTCACCCCGCGGGCGGATCCACCTGATGACCCAGATCCTGGACGGGGCCGTGGCCAGCCAGGCCGGAGGCGGCCAGGCCGGGGCCAGCCCGGCCGGGGCCGGCGAGGCCACCGCCACCCACCTGGACCGCTGCCTCGGCTGCATGGCCTGCGTGCCGGCCTGCCCGTCCGGGGTGCAGTACGACCGGCTTATCGAGGCGGCGCGCGGCTGGGCTGAGGAGACGCCGGGCAGCGGCGCCCCGGCTCCGCTGCCGCCCCGCTCGCTGCGCGCCCGGGCGGCGCGCGCGGCGATCTTCGCGACGTTCCCGTACCCGCGGCGGCTCCGGCTGCTGACCCGCCCGCTGCGCGCCGCCCAGCGCACCGGGGTGATCCGGCGGCTCGAGCGCAGCCGGCTGGCCGCCCGGCTCGCCCCTGAGCTGGTCGCCTCGCTGCGGGTGGCCCCGTCGCCGCCCCGCGGGCACCGCGCCGCACTGGCCCGCCGGGTACCCGCGCAGGGACCGCGCCGCGCCGTGGTCGGCCTGCTCACCGGCTGCGTGCAGGAGGTGTTCTTTCCCGGGGTCAACGAGGCCACTGTGCGGGTCCTCGCGGCCGAGGGCTGCGACGTCGTCATTCCCCGCCATCAGGGCTGCTGCGGTGCCCTGTCGCTGCACAGCGGCCGGGCGGCCGAGGCCGCCCGGTTCGCCCGGCAGACGATCACCGAGTTCGAGGACGCGGGCGTGGACGTGGTCGTGGTGAACTCGGCCGGCTGCGGCTCGGCCATGAAGGAGTACACCCACCTGTTCCCGGGCGGCGGCCGCGGCGGGGCCAGCGGGACCCCGGGCGCGGCAGACCCGGGCGCGGCGGACTGGGCCCGGCGGGCCGAGCGCTTCACCCGTGGCGTGCGCGACCTCAGCGAGTTCCTGGCCGAGCTGGCCGCCGACGGCGGTCCCCGGGCCGTGCGCCATCCGCTCCCGGTCACCGCCGTCTACCACGAGGCCTGTCACCTGGGGCACGCGCAGGGCATCCGGCGCCAGCCCCGTGACCTGCTCGGCGGCATCCCGGGGCTGACGATGGTCGAGCCGGCCAACCCCGGGACCTGCTGCGGCTCGGCGGGCGTGTACAACCTGCTCCAGCCGGAGGCGGCCGGGGAGCTGGGCGCCCGCAAGGCCGCCTCGGTGCTGGCCACCGGGGCGCCCCTGGTCATCTCGGCCAACCCCGGCTGCAGCCTGCAGATCTCCGCCGCGATGGCCGCGGCCGGGACGGGCGCCCCGCCCGCCATGGCGCACATCGCGGAGGTCCTCGACGCGTCACTGCGCGGCGCTCCGGTCACCGAGCTGACCGGCCGGGCCGTCCCCGGGCCCTCCGCGGGCCTGCCCGGTGACCGCTAGGACGGCTCCCCTGCAGCGGCGACCAGAGTCCAGGTAAGCGGATCCGGGGCCTGAAACGTAGAGGGGTCATGGCCCAGGAACCGATGGATTTCGCGGAGTTCTACGCGTCGGCCAAGGACGACTGCCTCCGCGCCGTGCTAGCCAGCACGGGCGACCTGCCCATCGCGGAAGACCTGGTCGCCGAGGCGCTGGCCCGCGCCTGGGCGTCCTGGCCCACAGTCAGCCGCCATCCGGCCCCCCGGGCCTGGGTGGTCCGGACCGCCCTGAACACCAGGGTGTCCTGGTGGCGGCGGCGTCACCACGAGGTGCCGCTCACTCAGCCCGAGATGCACGCCGCGCGAGACGGCACCCATGAGGGCGGCATCGGCGCGGAACTGATGGCCGCGGTGCTGCGGCTCCCGCTCCGCCAGCGCCAGGTCGTCGCGCTGAGGATCTTCCTGGACCTGGACACCGCGGGCACGGCCCGGATGCTCGGCATCGCGCCCGGCACCGTCACCGCGCACCTGGCCCGCGGCCTCGCAGCGCTGCGCGAGGACGCCTCACTGACCCGAGAGCAGGAGACGCAGTGATGACCGACGACGAGCTGCTGACCGCGGTACGGGAGTCCTTCGCCGGAGCCCGGCTGAATGCGCCCCTCGATGCGACGATCCAGCGTGGCCACGCGCTGCGGGCCCGGCGCCGCCGGGGTGGCCTGGCGACGGCCATCGTCCTCGCGGCGGGCCTGGCCGTGGCCGGCGTGGTGTCGAGCGGGGCCGGCCAGCCGGCGCCGACGGCCGGGGCCACGCCGCCGACCCGGCTGGCGGCGTGGACGGTGACGAAGGGACCAGGCCACACGCTGACGATCCTGGTCCGCCAGCTGCGTGACCCGGCCGGCCTGGAGCGCACGCTCCGCGACGACGGGGTTCCCTCGGCCGTCGCCTTCCAGGGCGGCACGCTGTCCGACACGCCGCCGCTCCCCCGGCCCTGCCGGGACGTGCACATGTCCGACCGGGCGAACGCCGACCTGCAGGGCAAGATCATCGGCCCCGGCCTGGCTCCTGACCCTCATGCCGTCGCGCTCGTCATCCACACCGCCCAGATCCCGCGGGGTATCGGCCTGAACCTGACCGTCCAGGTGAGCAGGCGCGGGTACGGATGGAGCCTCGGACTGGTGCAGGCCAGCCCGGCGTGCACCGGGTCCTGACCCGCGGCGCGGGGTACCCGGCTAAGAGGCGGTCAGCCAGTCGGGGTCGAGTTCTCCCTCGGCCACGATCACCGCAGGCCCGGTCAGCCAGCTGGTCCCGGCGTCCAGCGTCACCGTCAGCGCGCCCCCTGGCACCGTGACGTGCCACTGGCCGGAGACGGTTTTCGTTGCGGAAGAAGCAGCGGAGGCGGCTGCCGCCGCGGCCGCGACGGCGCCGGTACCACAGGAGCGCGTCTCGCCCGAGCCGCGCTCGTGCACCCGCATGCTGAGCGCGGCCGGGCCGGTCACCCGGACCAGTTCCACGTTGCCGCCCGCCGGAAAGTCCACCGGGTCCAGGCCGGGGGGCGCGGCCAGGTCGAACTTGTCCAGCGCGTCGTCCACCAGGCAGGCCAGATGCGGATTGCCGACGCTGACCCGCAGGCCGTCGCGGACCGCTCCGCCGATAACGGTCCGTCCGGGGCCGAGCACGCTGACCGGGCCCATGCCGACCGTGATCCGGCCGTCCGGTTCGGCCCGGACCTCCCGGGCGCCGGAGCGGGTCGCCACCGTGAACGACGGGCCCGCGGCCAGCCCGTGCTCCAGCAGGTAGCGGGCGAATACGCGGAGGCCGTTGCCGCACATCTCGGCGATGCTGCCGTCCGCGTTCCGGTAGTCCATGAACCACTCAGGCTGATCCGCGCCACCCGCGCCCCCGGCGGCCAGCGCAGCGGTGCGGACCACCCGCAGCACCCCGTCCGCGCCGATCCCGGCCCGCCGGTCGCAGAGCCGCGCGGTGAGCGCCGTGGTCAGCTCGTGCTCACCCCGGGGGTCGGGCAGGATCACGAAATCGTTCTCGGTGCCGTGCCCTTTCGCGAACTCACGCTCGGTAAATTCGTGCTCGGCGAACTGGTGCTCCGTGAGCCGGCGCTGGGCGAACCGCATCTGTCGATGGTAGCCACTGCCAGGGCCGGCAGGTCCGCCCCGGGACCCGCGTCCAGCCAGATCACCCGCGGGTCCCGGCGGAACCACGACTCCTGGCGGCGGGCGAACCGCCGGGTCGCCCTGACCGTCTGCTCGCGCGCCTCGTCCTCGCTCCACTCCCCCGAGAGGAATCGCAGCACCTGGGCATAGCCGAGCGCCTGGGACGCCGTCCGGCCCTCGCGCAGCCCCGCCTGCTCCAGGCCGCGGACCTCGTCCACCAGCCCGGCATCCCACATCCGGTCCACCCGGGCGGCGATCCGGCGGTCCAGCTCGGCGCGGCTGACCCGCAGGCCGATCTGCACCGCGGGGAACAGCGACTCGTAGCGCGGCAGCGTCGCGGTGAACGTCTGCCCGGACAGCTCGATGACCTCCAGGGCGCGGACGATCCGGCGGCCGTTGCTGGGCAGGATGCCCGCCGCCGCGTCCGGGTCACAGCCCGCCAGCCTCTTATGCAGCTCAGCCGGGCCCCGCGCGGCCAGCTCGGCCTCCAGGCGCTCGCGGACCGCCGGATCGGTGCCCGGGAAGTTCAGGTCGTCCAAGGCGGCCCGCAGGTACAGCCCGGAGCCGCCGGCCAGGATCGGCACCCGGCCGCGGGCCGTCACCGCGGCGATCGAGTCCCGTGCCATCCGCTGGTACTCGGCCACGTTCGCGGGATACCGCACGTCCCACACGTCGAGCAGGTGGTGCGGGATGCCCTGGCGCTGCGCCACCGTGAGCTTGGCGGTGCCGATGTCCATGCCCCGGTACAGCTGCATGGAGTCGGCGTTGATGATCTCCCCGCCGAGATCGCGGGCCAGGCGCAGGGCCAGGTCGGACTTGCCGGCCGCGGTCGGGCCGAGCACCGCGATCACCGGGTCTGCCATGCCGTCAGTGTGCCATCCGGCGGGCAGGCCGGGCTCCCGCGCGGCCTGCCCGCCGCCTGGCCGGCCGTTCAGGCCAGCCAGGTCAGGTTTCAGAGGTGGCCGCGGCCCGGCTGGACCCGCTGGACCCGCATGTAGATCGTGCCGACGCGGGAGCAGGCCAGGAAGTGCAGCCGGACATGACCCGCAGACACGCGGTTCGGCGGGATGACCCGCAGGCCGCGAGCGGCCGCCTGCCGGCACAGCCGGTGCGGGAAGAACGCGGCGTCAGTGATCCGCAGCACCGCGTGGGCGGTCCAGCCACGCCGCAGGGCCACCGCCCGCAGCGGGGCCCCCGAGACCCAGGCCGCCGGGCTGCCCAGCCGACGCCCGTGCCGGTTCACCGCGGTGACCCCCGGGAACCCGTACATGTAGCAGGTGCGCCGGGAGGTGTTGGTGAACCTCAGCAGGTAGGTGAAGGTGCCCGCGGCGCCGCTGCCCTGGCTCACCCGGAAGTTCAGGTTGGCCCGGGCGCAGGTCCTGACGACCGCCGGCCGCGCGGAGTGCGCGGGGGCGGTCGGGGCCGCCGAGGCCGCCGTGGCGGTCAGCGCGGTAGTGCAGCCGACCGCCAGTGCCACGGCCGCCCGGCGGGCGGTCCTCACGGAAAAACGCATGAATGTCCCCCTTGGTGATGGCGGCCCCGTAGGCCGCCTCATCAGTGAAGACGCAGGTCCGGAGGGCAGGGTTGATCGGCAGGCCCCTCTGTTGTGCCCTCCGGGCGGTCAGGCCGGGCGGCCCACGGCGGGCATGCCGAGCGCCACCGCGACCGGGGCGGCGGCCACGGCCGGCGAGGCGAGCCCGTCCGCACGGGCCTGCCAGGCGTCGCCGCCGCGGGTCCGCCGCACCGCCCGCGGGCGGCCGTCGGCGACCAGGTAATGCGGGGCGCCCCGGGTCACCGTGGTGGTGACCAGGTCCCCGGGCCGCGGCGCCGTGCCGCCCGGGGCGAAGTGGACCAGCCGGTTGTCCCGGGCGCGGCCGGACAGCCGGTGCGTGGCGCCGTCCTTGCGGCCCTCACCCTCGGCCACCAGCACCTCGACCTCGCGGCCGGTAAACGCCTCGTTCTCGGCCAGCGACACCTCCTCGACCAGCGCGGCGAGCCGCTGGTAGCGCTCCGCGACCACCCCAGCGGGCACCTGCCCGTCCATCCCGGCCGCCGGGGTGCCCGGGCGCGGTGAGTACTGGAAGGTGAACGCCCCGGCGAAGCGCGCCTGCCGGACCAGGTCGAGGGTGTCCTCGAAGTCCTCCTCGGTCTCGCCGGGGAAGCCCACGATGATGTCGGTCGTGATCGCGGCGTCCGGCATGGCCGCCCGGACCCGGTCCAGGATGGCCAGGTACCTCTCCCGCCGGTAGGCGCGGCGCATGGCCCGCAGCACCGCGTCAGACCCGGACTGCAGGGGCATGTGCAGCTGCGGCATCACGTTCGGCGTCTCGGCCATGGCGGCGATCACGTCGTCGGTGAAATCCCGCGGATGCGGCGAGGTGAAGCGCACCCGCTCCAGGCCGCCGATCCCCCCGCAGGCGCGGAGCAGCTTGCCGAACGCCAGCCGGTCGCCGAAGCCCACGCCGTAGGAGTTCACGTTCTGCCCGAGCAGGGTGACCTCGACGACGCCGTCCTCCGCCAGCGCCCGGACCTCAGCCAGCACGTCGCCCGGCCGCCGGTCTTCCTCCCGCCCGCGCAGGCTGGGCACGATGCAGAAGGTGCAGGTGTTGTTGCAGCCCACCGAGATGGCCACCCAGGCGGAGTAGTCCGACTCTCGGCGGGCGGGCAGCACGGAGGGGAACCGCTCCAGCGACTCGGCGATCTCCACCTGCGCGGCCTCCTGCACCCGCGCCCGCTCCAGCAGGGCCGGCAGGGAGCCGATATTGTGCGTGCCGAACACGACATCGACCCAGGGCGCCCGCTCGGCGATACCGGCCCGGTCCTTCTGGGCCAGGCAGCCGCCCACGGCGATCTGCATGCCCGGCCGGGACTGCTTAACCGGCAGCAGATGGCCCAGGTTGCCGTACAGCCGGTTATCGGCGTTCTCGCGGACGGCGCAGGTGTTGAATACGACTACGTCCGCGGGTTCCCCGCTGGGAGCACGCTGATAACCAGCGTCTTCGAGCAGGCCAGCCAGCCGCTCGGAGTCGTGCATGTTCATCTGGCACCCGTAGGTGCGTATCTGATACGTGCGGGAGGCGCTCATTTCGCATCCGAGGGTACGCGCACTGCACAGCATGTCCGGAATCTCCCCGGGGAGTCCCCTGGCATGTCCGGAATCTCCCGTGGCCGACCCCGCGAATGGTAGACGATATCCCCTATGACAGACAGCGTTTCAGCACCCCGGATCCCCTACGGCGCCTGGCCCTCCCCCATCACGGCGGCCGACGTCGCCCGGGGGCAGGTGCTGATCTCCTACCCCATGGTCACCGGCACGGACGTGTGGTGGCAGGAGGGCCGCCCGGACGAGGGCGGCCGGGTGACGGTGGTGTGCTGCGACGAGGCCGGTCATCAGCAGGCGATGCTGCCCGCGCCGTGGAACGCGCGCAGCCGGGTGCATGAATACGGCGGCCGCGCGTACCTGCCGCTGCCCGGCCGGGCACGGGGCGGCTCCGGCGGGGTTGCGGGCGGCTCCGGCGGGGTTGCGGGCGGCTCCGGCCCGGCGGACGGCTCCGGCGGGGGCGCGGACGGCTCCGGCCCGGCGGAACGGGCCATTGTTTTTGCGAACTATGAGGACCAGCGCCTGTACCTGGCGACCGGGTATCTGGCGGCCAGGCCGGTGAGTGGGGAGCCGAAGGACCCGGCGGCCCCGCAGGCCCCAGCCCCGAAGGCCCCGGCCCCGCTGACCCCGGCTCCGCTGACCCCGGCCCCGGCGGAGGACGCGCCGGCCGCGCTGCGATTCGCGGATTTCATCGTGTCAGCCGACGGCCGGGAGGTGTGGTGCGTCCAGGAGCGGCACGAAGGCGGCAAGATCACCCGCAGCCTGGTCGCCGTGCCGCTGGACGGGAGCGCGGCCGACAACCCCGCGGCGATCCGTGAGCTGGTCAGCGGCCCGGATTTTTTCGCCTTCCCGACGTTGTCACCCGATGGGAGCAGTCTGGCCTGGATCTGCTGGAACCATCCCCGGATGCCCTGGGACGGGACCGAATTGCGGGTGGCGCGGATTTCGGACGGGGTGCTGGGGCGCGGACGGCTGGTTAAGGGCGGGATGAGAGAGTCCGTGCTGGCGCCGGTGTGGCGCAACGAGACCAGCCTGTACGTGGTCTCGGACTGGCCCGGCTGGTGGAACGTGTACCAGGTCGGCCTGGTCGGCGAGCCCGCCCAGGCGCTGTACCCGGCCGAGGAGGAGTTCGCCGAGCCACTGTGGCAGCTGGGCGGCCGGCCGTACGCGATGCTCGGTGATGGCCGGCTGGCCGTCCTGCACGGCCAGGGCGGCATGCGGCTGGGCCTGCTCGACCCGGAGACGGGCGAGCTGGACGACCTGGAAGTGCCGTTCAAGGAGTTCCTGTCCGGGGTGTCCGCCGACGGGACCACGATCGTCGCGGTAGCCGGCGGCCCGCAGATCCCCCTGTCCGTGGTCCGGATCGACGCGGCCACCGGGAAGTCCGAGGTGCTGCGCCGCGAGTCCGACGACATCCCGGAGGCCGGCTACCTGCCGGTGCCGAGCCAGGTCCGGCTGGAGGGCCCGTACGGGCGCAACGTGCACGCGCTGGTGTACCCGCCGACGCACCCGGACGCGGTGGCCCCGGACGGGGAGCTGCCGCCCTACATCGTGTGGGCCCACGGCGGCCCGACCTCCCACGTGGTCGGCCTGCTCGACCTGGAGAAGGCCTACTTCACCAGCCGCGGCATCGGCGTCGTCGACGTGAACTACGGGGGCTCCACCGGGTACGGCCGCAGTTACCGGGAGCGGCTGCGCATGCAGTGGGGCGTGGTGGACGTCGAGGACGCGGTGGCCGCCGGGCTGGCCCTGGCCGCCCAGGACCGGGCCGACCGGCGGCGCCTCGGGGTCCGGGGGGCGTCGGCGGGCGGCTGGACGGCGCTGGCCGCCGTGACGACGCAGGCGGCCAGGCACCCGGTGTTCAGCGCGGCGGCGTCGTATTTCGGGGTGGCTGATCTGCGCGAGTTCGCGGCCGAGACGCACGATTTCGAGTCGCACTACCTGGATGGCCTGGTCGGCCCGCTGCCCGGGTTCGAGTACGTCTACGCGGAACGCTCCCCGGCTGGCCACGTGACCGACGCGACCTGCCCGGTTCTGCTGCTCCAGGGCCTCGATGACCCGATCGTGCCGCCCCGGCAGGCCGAGAGCATCGCGGCTGACCTGTCCGCGCACGGCATCCGGCACGCGCTGCTCACGTTCGAAGGCGAGTCGCACGGGTTCCGGCGCACGGAGACGATCATTACCGCGCTGGAGGCCGAGCTGTCCTTCTACGGGCAGGTGCTCGGGTTCACCCCGCCGGGCATCCCGCAGCTGACCCTGACCGAGCCCCGGCAGGCGGCCCGGGAGGCGATGGCGGCCCAGGAGGCGGCGGCGTTCCAGGGAGAGGCGCCGACGGCGAACGGGGAGGCCGGGACCCGCGGAAAAGCCGGGGGCCGCGGAAACGCGGCGGCGCAGGACGGGGCCGGGCCTGCCGGGGCGGGCCAGCCGGCCGGGGTAGCCAACTCCGCGGGCTGACCGCCCGGGCTCAGCGGGCGAACTCGGTGGCGCGTGATTCCCGGACCACCGTGACCCGGATCTGGCCCGGGTAGGTCAGTTCCTCCTCCACCTGCTTGGCCACGTCCCGCGCGATCACCTGGGCCTGGATGTCGTCCACCCGCTCCGGCTTGACCATGACCCGGATCTCCCGGCCGGCCTGCATGGCGAACACCTTCTCGACCCCGGGCTGGGCGGTGGCGATCTGCTCCAGCCGCTCCAGCCGCTTCACGTACGCCTCCAGGGACTCGCGCCGCGCGCCCGGGCGGCCGCCGCTGATCGCGTCCGCGGCCTGGGTGAGCACGGCCTCGACCGTGCGGACCTCGACCTCGTTGTGATGGGCCTCGATGGCGTGCACCACGTCCGCAGACTCGCCGTAGCGCCGCGCGATCTCCGCGCCGATCAGGGCGTGGCTGCCCTCGACCTCATGGGTCAGGGCCTTGCCCACGTCGTGCAGCACCGTGCAACGTTTCAGCAGGACCGGATCCATCCCGAGCTCGCTGGCCATCATGCCCGCGATGTGCGCGGACTCGACCAGGTGGCGGAGCACGTTCTGGCCGTAAGAGGTGCGGTAGCGCAGGCGGCCGAGCAGGGTGACCAGCTCCGGGTGCAGGTCGGTGATGGACAGCTCGACCAGGGCGTCCTCACCCGCGCGCACGCACAGCTGCTCTACCTCGCCCTTGCTGCGCTCGTAGGCTTCCTCGATGCGCTGCGGATGGATCCGGCCGTCCAGAACGAGCCGTTCCAGGGTGAGCCGTCCCACCTCGCGGCGGACCGGGTCGAAGCAGGAGAGCAGGACGGCCTCGGGTGTGTCGTCGATGATGAGGTTGACCCCGGTGACGGACTCGAAGGCCCGGATGTTGCGGCCCTCCCGGCCGATGATCCGGCCCTTCATCTCGTCGCCCGGGAGGTGCAGCACCGAGACGACCGACTCGCTGGTCTGCTCGCTGGCCACCCGCTGGATGGCCAGGGTGATGATGCGCCGGGCGCGTTCATCGCCGTCCCGCCGGGCCGCATTCTCGGTCTCCCTGACCAGCAGTGCCGCCTCACGCTTAGCCTGATTCTGGATGCCCAAGACCAGTTCCGACTTGGCCTGATCCGCGGTGAGCCCGGCGGCCCGCTCCAGGACCTGGCGGCGTTCCTCGTCCAGCCGGTCCAGGTCGGCGCGCCGGGTTTCCAGGTCGGTGCGGATCTGGTCCAGGCCCGCCGAGCGTTCCTCCAGCTTCCCGAACTCAGCGTCCAGGCGGCTCTCCCGTTCGGCCAGCCGGGCCTCGCGCCGCTCGAGATCGGCGCGCAGCTCGCGGGCTTCGTTCCGGACGGCCCGCAGTTCCTCGTCGGCATCCCGGCCGGCCTGGGCCGCCTTCTCGGCGGCTTTCCCGGCGGCCAGGCCCGCTTCGCGCACGATGGCGGCGGCCTCCGTCTCCGCGCGGGACCGGACCTGGTCGGCCTCCTGGCTGGCATCCTCGATCGCCCGCTGGGCCGCGGCCGTGGCCTCCGCGCTGGCCGTCCCGGCCGCGGGGGGTGCCGGCACGGCGGGCTGGTCCCGGTTCGGCGGCCTGCGCAACACCACGATCAGGGCGAACACGGCAGCTAGCAATCCGACAGCCCCGATAACGAGAGAGATTGTGCTGCTCATGGCACACCCCAATCCTGCTCGCCGACCCCGGCACCAGGGCGTGGTGCCAGGGGTAACCCTGGAGCGAGGGGTCATGCCCGCCACCGGCCGGCCGCGGCGTTGCGGCCAGCCGCACAATTGACTCAGGGCCCGGCGCCTGCGTCCGCGATGGCGCCGGCCGCCTGGGCCGGCCCAGCTGAGCCAGTGCAGCCCAGGCCGCCTGGCCCGGTCCGGCTGATCAGGTCAGCTGGCCCAGGCAGGCATGGCCAGCTAGGCTGATGCCCGGCCAGGCCAGCCAGCCCGGTCAGGCTGGCCGGGCTGCCCGGCAGAACGCCGGGCGTCCAGCACCCGGGCGTCCAGCACCGGCCGGAGCGTTTCGCCACCTTTCGCAGAAGCACGCGGACCTAAGTCCCGGCCGGGCCATAACCCGGCCGTCCCGCATGACCCGGCCGGGTCCCTTTCCAGGATCCGGACGGGCCTACCGGCCCGGATGGGCGTCCCCGCCTGGGCCACAACCAGTCAAATCCGTGACGTTCACCCCGCCACAAACCGTATTTACTCGTTTTCATCCGCATGGCACGGAGTAACACCTCGCTGCCGTGAGGTTAAGCGGAGATAACGTTTTGGGCAAGCATTCCATGGTGATCTTCTTAATTCTCACTCTGCGTGACCAATTGGCTACTAAAGATTCACATCGGGGCTGAGCTGGGCCCCGGAACGCCTTATGCCGGGTCCGCATCCGCATCGGCAGTGGTCAGCGCCATGTCATCGAGATCGATCCCGGCCGCCGCGGCGTCGGCGCCTTCCTGGTCGAGCGCCTCACGGACCACGCGGTAGGCGATCGGCGCCGGATAGCCCTTCCGGGCCAGCAATCCGGCCAGCCGCCGGACGCGGGTCGGCAGCGGCTGGCCGCGGCTGGCCGCGAGGCCCTTCGCCACCAGCCGCCGCGCGGTATCGATCTCGTCGGCGGGATCGAGGGCGCTCACCGCCGCGCTGATGTCCTCGCCGTCCACGCCGCGCTGCTTGAGCTCAGCCGAAAGCGCCCGCCGGGCCAGCCCCCGGCCGTGGTGCCTGGACTCGACCCACGCCCGCGCGAACGCCGCGTCGTCGATCAGGCCCACCTCGGTGAAGCGGGCCAGGACAGTGGCGGCCGCGTCCTCAGGCACTCTGCGGCGGTGCATGGCCTCCGCGAGCTGGGCCCGGGTCCGCGGCCGCCCGGTGAGCAGCCGCAGGCAGAGCTGCCGGGCCTGTTCCTCAGGGTCCTTTTCGTGACCGTCGTCCGTCTCGCCCGGCCGGGCCTGCGCTTCCGGATCCGTCCCGGCCCGCGCAGCGGGCCGGGACACCGCCCGCGGCCTGGTCGCCGGCCGGTCAGGCACCGCCGCCCACACCAGCCGGCGCACCCGCGCTCCGGCCTGCGGCCGCCCGGCCGCCCGCCGCCCGGCCCCCCGCCCCGGGGGCATCAGCCGCCGAACCACTGGCGGCCGAACCACTGGCGGCCGAACCACTGGGCGCCGAACCACCGGGCGCCGAACCACTGGGCGCCGACCCGTTGGTGCCGGCCCCGGCGGCCGGAGCAGCTTCCGCGTCGATGCGCGGCCCGACGCCGAGCTTCTCCTTGATCTTCTTCTCGATCTCGTTCGCGAGGTCCGGGTTGTCCCGCAGGAAGTTGCGGGAGTTCTCCTTGCCCTGGCCGAGCTGATCGCCTTCGTAGGTGTACCAGGCCCCCGACTTGCGGACGATGGACTGCTCGACCCCCAGGTCGATCAGGCCGCCCTCCCGGCTGATGCCAATACCGAAAATGATGTCGCACTCCGCGACTTTGAACGGCGGCGCGCACTTGTTCTTGACCACCTTGATCCGGGTCCGGCTGCCCACGGCCTCGGTGCCGTCCTTCAGGGTCTCGATCCGGCGCACGTCCAGCCGCACCGACGCGTAGAACTTGAGCGCCCGGCCGCCGCTGGTGGTCTCGGGGCTGTTGTGCACCATGACCCCGTTGACGAAGTAGTTGTGCGATCCCTCAACCTCGATGTCGAAACGGTTCATCGACTTCGTCGGCGGCTTGACGTGGATGTCCAGGATTCTGGCTGGCACCAGCCGCATCTCAGCCGGGACGAACTCCGGCTCCACCCGGAACTGCCCGCGGAATCGTGGCAGGAGCTTGTACTCCATCGACGGATGAATGTAAGGCGCGACAAGCTTCTGGAACTTCTCTGACGCCGCGGTGGTGAACTGCAGGATGGCCTGGCTCCGGGACCCACGGGTGACGACCTTGACGTCGAACTGGTGGGTATCCCGCAGGTAGTCCGCGAGCCGCTCACGGGAGCCCGGGCTCATCGCCTGCACGCAGATCTCTATCCGGCCGGTGCCGCCCTTCGTCCTCTCCTGGACACCCTTCGACCTGACCGTGAAGCAGCCATCGTCCATGTACCAGACCGCGAGGGCGAATGGCGTGAGCGACTTCAGGTACTCCCAGCTGAGGTGCTTCTTGCCATCCCCGAAGTACACCGCCTCACGCAGTTCAGCCAGTTCGGGAAGCGGGGTCAGGTCAGCGAAGACCGCGTCCTTGGCGTTGGAAGACAGCGTGCACCCGATGTTCCCGAGCAGGCTGACCTTCCAGTCCAGGTACGCGGCCTGCTTGGCTCCGTGGCCCATCCGGAACCGGGTACCTGACCTGCCGTGCGGGTTCGGCGAGAGGTTCCCATCCCCCATCAGCGCGCCCAGGATGAGCTCCATCTGCTGCCCGCTCAGCCGCCAGGGCTCGGCGAGGGCAACCCGGTCACCAGCGATCAGCTCTCCTGCTTCGCGCCAGCCTCCAGGCGTGCGGACCAGGTGGTTCTCCGTCGCTGCGAACTGGGCTCTGCCGTTCCCGCCTGACTTGGCCACGGTGAACTGGAGGAACTGCTCGGTGCGGCCGTTGTTGAACCAGTTGACGATGCGGCGCGGGATTATGCGCCCGGATTCCGGGTCGTAGGAGAGGACCTCAACGTCCTGGCGCTGATTAACGATCTTGCCGATCTTCTCCTGCGTGCCGTCCGCCAGTGTCACCCTGGTCGCGTACGACATGCAGCCGAACATCACCCCGACCTTCTCGCGCAGCTGGTTGATGAAGATCGCGGTGGTCTTGGTCTGGCTCAGGGCGCCGGTGATCTTCCGCAGGGCCTGGGACATCAGCCGGGCCTGGAGGCCCACGTGGCTGTCGCCCATCTCGCCCTCGATCTCGGCCCGGGGCACCAGCGCGGCCACCGAGTCGATGACGACGACGTCGATCGCCCCGGAGCGGATCAGCATGTCCGCGATCTCCAGGGCCTGCTCCCCGGTGTCCGGCTGGGAGACGAGCAGCGCGTCGGTGTCCACGCCGAGCTTCTTGGCGTAGTCGGGGTCCAGCGCGTGCTCGGCGTCGATGAACGCGGCGATCCCCCCGGACTTCTGCGCGCTGGCCACCGCATGAAGCGCGATAGTAGTTTTCCCCGACCCTTCGGGTCCGTAGACCTCGACGACCCGGCCCCGGGGCAGGCCGCCGATGCCCAGCGCGACGTCGAGTGCGATCGACCCGGTGGTGATCACTTCCATCGGGGCGCGGCCCTCGTCACCGAGCCGCATGATCGAGCCCCGGCCGAATTGCCGTTCGATCTGGGCGAGCGCAGTCTCCAGGGACTTGTCCCTGTCACCGCCGGTCCGGTTGACTGCCCTGTCGCTGCCTGCCATGGGAACTCCCGTTGGATTCAAGAGCTTGCTTGCTGGTTCACTTGCCGGTCCAGAAGCTACGTGCCGCCACCGACAATTCCGCGCGCTGCTGCTGTCCTGCCGTGCTGCTGTCGCCGTGCCGCGGGTCGAGTCCACGGATAGGAGACCCCGAATGGCCGTCCCAGGCCACTACCCTAAGCGAACAACTGTTCGACCGTGATGCCAACACGCCGCATCCCCGGAGAAAATCCGTCTTCATCCCGGCGCGGTCCCGGATAGGGGCCGGCGGAGGTCGCTGCCGTGATCGACGTACGGGTGGAGAATGACCAGCTGAGGGTGCGCTGACCGGATCGGGCTCGCTCTCGTTCCGCTGGCACCCCTTGTGGTCGTACGAGCTTCCGGTCAGCAAGATCGTCCGGGTCTACGCCCGGCCCGCCCGCCCGGCCGTGGCGACCAGGAGCGCGACCCGGTGGGGGCCACGGACCGGGCCCGGGCTCTCAGCGCAGGTTCGGCGGGACGTCGAACTCCTGGCCGACCGCCCGCCACACCGTCTTCGCGTCCACCCCGTCCGCCAGGGCCTGCTCGACGGTCCGCTCCCCCAGCGCGGACAGGACATGGTCCTTGGCCACACTGCTCGCATACGCGTCACCGAACTGCGCGCGCATCCGCGTCCAGAACTCGCTGAGCCGCACAGCCCTCCCTGATGGCTACCCCAGGACCACCGCTCCCCGATCCATCCTGCGGGCGAGAGTACCGGCGTCCGGACGGCAACCCCAACCCGGAGCGGGCCCGGAGCAGGCCCTGGGCGGCGACTCAGGTTCGTAACAACGATGAGGAATGTACTTAGTTCTGCTGGGGAAGGGTCTTCAGGGGGCGCCCGCAATGGCATGAGAGAATTTCGTAGTTCCTGGGCGCATCCAATTCGGCACGGCCTGTCGGCTTCGCGGGCAGGCACCGACCCTCGCCTGGGAGAGCAGATGGAGCGATCAGCGGAAGACGGGGGCGGCCCCCCGGCGGCGCTGGCGCAGGATCCGGCCGCCCCGCAGCCCGTGACCGTCCCCCAGCAGCGCACCGTTACGTCAAGCACAGCCACCTCAAGCACAGCCACCTCAAGCACAGCCACCTCAAGCACAGCCACCTCCGGCACATCCCCCACCGGCCCTCCCCCAGGTCCCCCCGGTCAGCAGTCCCCCGCGCCCCGCCGGCGCACCGACGGCGTCGCGGTGGCCGCCCTGGTCTCGGGCATCATCCCCGCGATCCCCGTCACCCTGGTGCTCGGGCCGCTCGCCCTCATCCGGGTGGGCCGGTCCGGGGCACGCGGCCGCGCCCTGGCCATCACCGGCCTGGCGCTGGCCGGCCTGTGGACCGTGGCCGCCGCGATCGTGGCCGCCGCCATCATCACCCGGCCGCCGCCGCCCAAGCCGGTCACGCTGCCGCAGGTGTTCAGCCTGCGGGCCGGCCAGTGCCTCGACTCGGGCGCCGGCGGGATCAGCGGCGTGCACGTGCTCAGCTGCGCGCAGGCGCACGACGCCGAGGTGTTCGCCACCTTCCGGGTGGCCGGCTCGCGCTACCCCGGCGCGGCGGCCCTGCAGCAGCGCGCCCGGCAGGGCTGCGTCAGCCGGCTCAGCGGCTACCTCAACCCCCAGCTGTCCGCGGCCTCGCTGGCGCAGTCCTACGTTTACCCCGACGCCGGGGCCTGGTCGGCGGGTGAGCGCACCGTGGTCTGCACCGTCCGCAGCACCTCCGGCCCCCTGGTCGGCTCGGTGCGCTCCGCGCCGTGAGGTTGCCGTTGCGGAGGCACTGAAGCCCGGCCCGCGCGGCGAGTCAGGCGGGCGGGCAGAGGACGGGAATCGGGGCCCGGACCAGGACGTTCGTAACTGTCGGTATGAGCATGCACCATAGACCTATGCCCCGGAACACGGCGCCAGGAAAGGCCGGACCAGCAGCGGTCGAGAGGGACCCCCTCGAGGGCTTCAGCGCGGCCACCCGGGACTGGTTCTCCGCCGCGTTCGCCGCCCCGACCCAAGCGCAGGCCCAGGCCTGGGCCGCCATCAGCAAGGGCGAGAACACCCTGGTCATCGCGCCCACCGGGTCGGGCAAGACGCTGTCCGCGTTCCTGTGGGCCCTGGACCGGCTGGCCGCGGCGCCCGCCCCGGCGGACCCGAAGCAACGCTGCCGGGTCCTGTACATCTCGCCGCTGAAAGCGCTCGCGGTCGACATCGAGCGGAACCTGCGGGCCCCGCTGACCGGGATCCGGCACACCGCGCAGGCCATGGGGGCACCCGAGCCCGACATCCGGGTCGCGGTGCGCACCGGGGACACCGCCGCCGACGAACGCCGCCGTCTGGCCACCAGCCCGCCCGACATCCTCATCACCACGCCCGAATCGCTGTTCCTCCTGCTCACCTCCAAGGCGCGGGACGCGCTGCGCGGGGTGGACACCGTCATCCTCGACGAGGTGCATGCGCTGGCCGGCAACAAGCGCGGCGCGCACCTGGCCCTGTCCCTGGAACGGCTGGACGCGCTGACCGCCGACCGCGGCCCGGCCCAGCGGATCGGCCTGTCGGCCACGGTCCGCCCGGCGGCGGACGTGGCCTCGTTCCTGGGCGGCGCCCGCCCGGTGACCATCGCCGCCCCGCCCAGCAGCAAGCAGATCGACCTGAGCATCGTGGTCCCGGTCGAGGACATGAGTGACCTGGACCAGCCAGCGGGCGCCGCGGAGGGCTCCCAGGATGGCCAGGCGGCCCGGCGGTCCATCTGGCCGCACGTAGAAGAGCAGGTGCTCGACCTGATCGAGCGGCACCGTTCCACGATCGTGTTCGCCAACTCGCGCCGGCTGGCCGAGCGACTGTGCGCCCGGCTCAACGAGCTGGCCGCCGAACGCGCCGAACTCCGGAGCGGCACCCCGGCCAGCGAGCCCGCCCGGAGCGGTCCCGCCGGGCCGGCCCAGATCATGGCCCAGGCGGGCGCCACCGGCGGCGCGCCCCCCGAGGTGGCCCGGGCCCACCACGGCTCGGTGTCCCGGCAGGAGCGGGCCCAGATCGAGGAAGCGCTCAAGGAGGGCCGGCTCCCGGCCGTCGTCGCCACATCCAGCCTGGAACTCGGCATCGACATGGGCGCGGTCAACCTGGTCATCCAGGTCGAGTCGCCGCCCTCGGTGGCGAGCGGCCTGCAGCGCACCGGGCGCGCCGGGCACAACGTCGGCGACGTGAGCCGCGCCGTCATCTTCCCCAAGTACCAGGGCGACCTGGTCCAGGCCGCGGTGGTGGCCCGGCGGATGCGCGGCGGCCAGATCGAGTCGCTCGCCGTCCCCCGCAACCCGCTGGACGTGCTCGCCCAGCAGATCGTCGCGATGACCGCGCTCGACGACTGGTCCGTGGACGAGCTGCACCAGGTGGTACGCCGGGCCGCTCCGTTCACCAGCCTTACCCGGCCGGTGCTCGAGGCCGTGCTGGACATGCTGGCCGGGCGGTACCCGAGCGAGGAGTTCGCCGAGCTGCGGCCCCGGCTGGTCTGGGACCGCACCACCGGCATGCTGCACGGCCGCCCCGGCGCCCAGCGGCTGGCCGTGACCAGCGGCGGCACCATCCCCGACCGCGGCCTGTTCGGCGTCTTCCTGGCCGCCTCGCTGCGCGGCGACAGCCGGAACTCCCACCGGGTCGGTGAGCTCGACGAGGAGATGGTCTACGAGTCCCGGGTCGGTGACGTATTCGTGCTCGGCGCGAGCTCGTGGCGGATCGAGGAGATCACCGCCGACCAGGTGCTGGTCTCCCCTGCGCCGGGCCAGCCGGGCAAGCTGCCGTTCTGGCACGGTGACGCGCCGGGCCGGCCCGCGGAGCTGGGCCGGGCTCTCGGCGCGTACTGCCGTGAGCTGTCTGAGGCCGGCGAGCAGGAGGCCACCGCGCGGCTGCGTGCCGACGGCCTCGACGAGCTGGCCGCCGCGAACCTGGTCCGCTACCTGACCGCGCAGCGGGAGGCCACCGGGTACGTGCCGGACGACCGCACGCTGGTCATGGAGCGGTTCCGCGACGAGCTGGGCGACTGGCGGCTGGTGCTGCACAGCCCGTTCGGCGCGCAGGTGCACGCCCCGTGGGCGCTGGCCATCGCGGCCCGGCTGCGCGACCGCTACCCGGGCATGGACGTGCAGGCCATGCACACCGACGACGGGATCGTGATCCGCGTCCCGGACACCGAGGAGCCGCCGCCGACCGGGATCGCCGAGCTGCAGCCGGAGGAGATCGAGCAGCTGGTCACCGACGAGCTGGGCAGCTCGGCCATGTTCGCCTCGCGGTTCCGCGAGTGCGCGGCCCGCGCGCTGCTGCTGCCCCGGCGCCAGCCGGGCCGGCGCAGCCCGCTGTGGCAGCAGCGGCAGCGTTCCGCGCAGCTGCTGTCGGTGGCCCGCAAGTACGGCACGTTCCCGATCGTGCTGGAGACCGTGCGCGAGTGCCTGCAGGACGTGTTCGACGTCCCGGGGCTGATCAGCCTGATGAAGGAGCTGGCCAGCCGGAAGATCCGCCTGGTCGAGGTGGAGACCCCGGCGCCGTCCCCGTTCGGGCGCTCGCTGCTGTTCCGTTACGTGGGCGCGTTCATGTACGAGGGCGACGCGCCGGTCGCCGAGCGCCGGGCGCAGGCGCTGGCCCTGGACTCCTCGCTGCTGGCCGAGCTGCTCGGCCAGGCGGACCTGCGCGAGCTGCTGGACCCGGCGGTGGTCGAGCAGACCGAGCGGGAGCTGCAGCGGCTCACTCCCGAGCGGGCCTGCCGCGACCTCGAAGGCGTGGCCGACCTGCTGCGCGGCATCGGGCCGGTGTCCGCAGCCGAGGTGGCCGAGCGGAGCCAGGACCCGGCCGCCGCTGCGGGCTGGCTGGCCGGGCTGGCCCGGCAGCGGCGGGCGCTGGAGTTCCGGATCGCCGGCGAGGCCCGCTGGGCCTCGATCGAGGACGCCGGCCGGCTGCGCGACGCGCTGGGCGTGCCGCTCCCCCCGGGCGTGCCCGCCGCGTTCACCGAGCCGGTCCCCGACCCGCTCAGCGACCTGGTCGCCCGGTACGCCCGCGGGCACGGCCCGTTCGTGACCGCCGACCTGGCCGAGCGGTACGGGCTCGGGGTGGCGGTGGTCACCGGCGCGCTGCGGCGGCTGGCCGCCGAGGGCCGGGTCGCCGAGGGTGAGTTCATCCCCGGCCGGCGCGGCGCGCAGTGGTGCGACACCACGGTGCTGCGCACGCTGCGCCGCCGCTGCCTGGCCAAGCTCCGCAAGGAGGCCGAGCCGGTCCCGCCGTCGGCGCTGGCCCGGTTCCTGCCCGCGTGGCAGAACGCGGCGCAATCCGCTCCGGGTCAGGCCGCCGGGGGCCCGGCCGGCGCGCGGGGCCGCACCCGCGGGCCGCGGGCCAGCGCGGACACCGTGTACGAGGCCATCGACCAGCTGGCCGGGGCGGCCATGCCCGCGTCGGCGCTGGAGACCCTGATCCTGCCCGGCCGGGTGCCCGGCTACCAGCCCGCGATGCTGGACGAGCTGACCGCGGCCGGGGAGGTCGTCTGGTCGGGTGCGGGCGGGCTGCCCGGCGGGGACGGATGGGTGGCGCTGGCCCCCGCGGACACCGCGCCGCTGCTGCTCCCTGGGCCGGCCGAGATCACCCTGACCCCGCTGCACGAGGCGGTGCTGGCCGCGCTGGACGGCGGCGGCGGGATGTTCTTCCGGATGCTCGCCGACCGGGCCGCCTCGCTGCTGCCCGAGGGCGAGCGCAAGGAGGCCACCGACGCCGCGGTCGCCGCGGCTATCTGGGACCTGGTCTGGGCGGGCCGGCTCACCAACGACACGCTGGCCGCGCTGCGCACGGTGCTGGGCACCGGCCGGCCGGTGGCTGCCACGCCGGCGAGCGCGCGTGGATCAGGCACCGGCCCGCCCGTCGCGCGCCGCCGGGGCGGGGCGCGGCCTGGTACCCGGGGGCGCGGCCTCGGCCGCCCGTCCATGCCGTCCCGGACCGGGCCTCCCACGGTCACCGGCCGCTGGTCCCTGGTGCCGCCCGCCGACGCGGACCCGACCCGGCGGATGCACGCGCTGGCCCGGACCCTGCTGGACCGGCACGGGATCCTGATCCGCGGCGCAGTCTCCGCCGAACGGGTACCGGGTGGCTTCGCGGCGATCTACCCGGTACTGCGGGCCATGGAAGACGCGGGCCAGTGCCGCCGCGGCTACTTCGTCGAGGGCCTGGGCGCCGCGCAGTTCGCCCTGCCCGGCGCGGTGGACCGGATGCGCGCGCTGGCCGTGGAGGCCGGCGAGAGCGCCACCCCCGCCGATCCGTGGGCGCGCCCCGGCCACCCGGCTGCGGGTCCGCCCGGCCCCGGTTTTTTCCGCAACGAAAACCCGTCCGGGCCGGCCCCCAGCGTCACCGTGCTCGCCGCAGGCGACCCCGCCAGCCCGTTCGGGGCGGCGCTGCCCTGGCCGGATCGGCCCGGGGAGGCCCCGGGCGGCCACCGGCCGGGACGCAAGGCCGGCTCGCTGGTCGTGCTGGCCGGCGGGGAACTGGTGCTCTACGTCGAGCGGGGCGGCAAGACCCTGCTCTCGTGGACCAGCGACCCGGCGGTGCTCGGGCCGGCCGCGGCCGCCCTGGCTGCGGCGGCCCGCGGCGGGGCGCTGGGCCGGCTCACGATCGAGCGGGCCGACGGCGAGGCGGTGCAGGACTCGCCGCTGGCCCGGGCCCTCGAGGACGCGGGATTCCGGCCCACGCCCCGCGGGCTGAGGCTCCGGGCCCAGGTGGCCTGAATCTCCCGGCCACGCTGAAGCCTCGCGGCCAGATAATGGCCCTCCCGGATAATGGCATTCCGGCTGCACCCGGCGCCGTCATAGGGCACCTTTCTCCCTGGGGGGAACCGGAGGACGCGTGATGACGCCTGCCCTCCTCCCATAAGCCGGCCGCCGGTGGTACCGGCCGCCCGTGAGTGCGAGGACTGGGGGACGCCGTGGCCAAGGCCGAGGGAATCGACCTCTCGAGCTACCAGCCTTCGTTCGACTGGTCCGCCGAAATAGGGCGAATTTCGTTCGCGTTCATAAAGGCCACCGAAGGCACCACGATCAGGGACCCCGATTTCACCGCCTACTGGGCGCGGGCGAAGGAACTGGGCCTGGTACGCGGCGCCTACCACTTCGCCCACCCGGGGAACGGTGCGGCCACCGAGGCCCGGGCGTTCCTGGACGTGGTCCAGGCGCACGGCCTGAACGCCGGTGACCTGCTCGCCCTCGACCTGGAGACGTCGGACGGCCTCAGCCCGGCGCGCGTGGCGGAGTACGCGCGGAACTGGTGCGCGGACGTGCACAAGGAGACCGGGCACACGCCGGTCGTGTACACGTTCCTGGGTTTCGCCCAGGAAGGGAACTGCGCGGGCCTGGGCCACTACCCGCTGTGGATCGCCGAGCCGTCCGCCCCGATCGGGAGGCCGGTGGTCCCCGCGCCCTGGTCAACCTGGGTGTTCCACCAGTACGGGACGGCCCGGGTGGGCAGCAACACGGTCGATGTGGATGTGTTCAACGGGGACACCGCCGCCCTGAAAGCGTTCGCCAACCCAGTGCCCTCACCCAAGGAGGAGGCCGAAGTGCAGAGCGGGTCCCTGAACAGCGGCGCCAGCGCCGTCACCGCGATCGCCATCCCGTTCGGCAGCGCCAAGGAGATCGGTTTCGCCTGCGATAACGGGATACAGGGCCTGCCGTCCGCCCGGCTGCGCGTGGCGGTCTGGGCTGGCCGCTGGCAGGTGCACGATCCGGTGGTGGTGGACGGCAGCAACGGCCAGACGGTGATCAAGTTCAGCGATCCGTCCCGGACGTCCGTGGTGTCGGTCGAGCGGCTGGACACGGGCGACGCAAGTGTCGGCTACCAGGTCTCCTAAGCTTCGGGTGTGAACGGCGCCCCGCCCACGATCTACGACGTCGCCGCGATCGCGGGCGTGTCCATCGCCTCGGTGTCGCGGGTCCTCAACGGGACCGGAAGTCCCCGCGCGGACACCCGCGATCGCGTGCTGCGGGCGGTGGCCGAGCTGGGCTTCGTGCCGGACGGCGCGGCCCGGGCGCTGAGCGTCAAGCTCAAGGAGACGGTCGGGGTGGTCTACCGGCGGGTGCCCAAGGGGACCTCCGGCGGCGTGTTCGCCGAGGAGGACGAGAACCTCCAGTTCGCCGACATCATCAACCGCGGCATCGAGGTCGCGGCCCAGCGCAGCGGGTTCAGCCTGCTGATCAGCTCGGTGGCGGCCGAGGACGCCGACGCGGGCCGGCGCATGCTGGCCCTGGCCGGCAAGTGCGACGGGCTGATCGTGCACGACCTGGTCCTGGACGCCGGCCAGCTGGACCGGCTCGGGCGGCAGGTCCCGGTGGTCAACCTGGCCGGGATCACCACCACGCACACGGCCAGCGTGCGCGGCGACAGCGAGACGGGCATGCGTGACCTGATGCGGCACCTGATCCGCGACCACGGGTACCGCACGCTCGGGTACCTGGCCGGCGTGGCGGACAGCCCGGACAACGTGACCCGCCGGGCGGTGGTGGAGGCCGAGGCCCGCGCCGCGGCCGTGGAGCTGGCCGCGGGCCCGCAGTGGCAGGGCAGCTACTACGCCGACGGCGGGGCCCACGTCATCGACGCCCTGCTCGGCTCGGGCCAGCCGCTGCCCCGGGCCATCATCTGCGCCAACGATCTCGCCGCGCTCGGCGCCCTTCACCGGCTGGCCCGCCGCGGCGCGGACGTGCCGGGCGAGGTGGCCGTGACCGGCTTCGACGACATCCCGGTCGCGCGGCGGCTCCGGCCGGGGCTGACCACCGTCCGCCAGCCCATCCAGGAGCTGGGCGCCACCGCGTTCGAGCTGCTGGAGTCGCTGGTCCGCAACGGCCAGCCGGAGCCGCGCGACGTCGTCCTGCCTACCAGCCTGATCATCCGGGAGAGCTGCGGCTGCCCGGGAACGCCCGGGAGGGCTGCCCGGACGGCCGGCTAGCGGGGCCCGGCGTCCCCGCGGGCAGGGTCCCAGAGCACGGGCAGCGCCGGGGGCTTGCGGAACACCAGGCCCCGGGGGGCGGCCGGATGATCCGGGTCGAGCCGCAGGCCCGGCAGGTGGCGGAGGACCGCGCCGAGCGCGGCGCGGGCTTCCAGCCGGGCCAGGTGCACGCCCAGGCAGAAATGGGGGCCCCGGGCGAAGGCCAGGTTCTGGCCGGCGTCGCCGCGGCGCACGTCGAAGCGGTCCGGGCCGGGGAAGGCGGCCGGGTCGCGCCCGGCGCCGGCCACCGAGACGCTGACCAGGTCACCCCCGCTCACCGCAGCGCCGCCGAGTTCCGCGTCGCGGGTGGCGTAGCGGTCCACGACGGCGGCCGCGGGTTCCAGGCGCAGTGACTCCTCGATGGCCTGCGGCAGCAGGCCGGGATCGGCCCGGACGAGATCGAGCTGGCCGGGGTGACTGAGCAGGTGCCACGCCGCGTTGGCGATCATGCCCTCAGTGGTCTCGATGCCGCCGAACATGAGGACCGCCGCGTTGGAGACGATCTCGTCCGGGCTCAGGCCCGTGGCGCCGGGAGCCGGTTCTCCCTGACCCCGGCCGCGGGTGGCCCGCAGGGCCGGCCGGGCCGCGTCCGCGAGGAGCGAGGCCCCGGCGCCGTTCCCGATGACCGCCTGCAAGCTGTCGCTGAGCTGCCCGAACGCCGCCGCCCCAGCGGTCACCCCCGGCAGCGGCGGGAGCGCCGCCCCCGGGGCAGCGGCCTCCCGGTCAGCCGTCCCCGGGTCAGCGGCAGCCAGCTGCGACACCGCGCCGACGATCGCGCCGTACCAGGACAGGAGGGTGCCCGGCTCCACGTGGCCGAGGCCGAGCGCCCGGGCCATGACGGCCACGGCCAGCGGTGCGGCCAGGTCGCGGCTCAGGTCGCCCCGCCCGGCCGGGCGCATCGCGCTGACCAGGCGATCCGCTTCGCCCGCCACGAACGCCTCCAGCTGCTCGTGCACGGCGGCCTGGCTGAACGGGGCCATGAACGGGCGCCGGTGCCGGTCGTGCTGCGGACCGTCCAGCGAGAGCATGCTCGGGCCGACGATCCGGGCCGTCGAGAAGCGCGGATCGTCAACGGTGAAGGCCGCGCTGTCCCGCATCACCGCCAGGGCCAGGTCGCGCCGCGTGACCAGCCAGCCGTTCAGCACCGGCACCCAGGAGACCGGCTCGGCCGCGCGCAGCCGGGCCAGGGTGGGGTGCGGATCATCGCCGAGATCCGCGAGGGTCACCGCGGCGCCCAGGGGATACCGGCGGGCCCGCGCGGTCATCGCCGGGGAGGTCGCGCCGGGACCAGTCATGGCGACGACGCTACTGCCCCAGCTGAGGTGCCCAGGGCCGGCTATTTCAGGATGTTGACCGCGCGGGCGATCACGAGGGCGCCCACGCCCAGTGATACGCACGCTTCCATGATCATCAGGAGCTTGGCCCACGGCTTGATCGCAGAGGTGTCGGTGGGGCTGAACGCGGTGGCGGTCCAGAAGGCCAGCGACAGGTAGTCGACGAACCGCGGCACCCAGGCCGCCGGCGCGTAGTCGGTGTGCAGCATCTCCGGGAAGACGAACGCCGGGGCCACGCGGGGATGGTGCGCGCGGGCGGCGGCGCCACCCCGGTCGAGATCCCAGTACCACAGCCCGAACGCGATCACGTTCGTGGCCCAGATGACCCCGCCGGTGGCCAGCAGCCCGATGGCGTTGTTCTGGAAGATCTTGTTCATGGTCAGGATGTCGGCGATGAGCCGGGCGGCCGCGAACAGGTTCGCCAGCGTGATGAACGCGACGACGATGCCGGTGACGACCCGCAGCCAGGGCTTCTGCCGGTCGATGCGGCCCGGGTCCCCGACGATCAGGACGGCCAGCAGGACGAGCAGGACGACGGGGACCACCCATCTGGGGTTCACCCGGTACTGCGCGGGCAGCGCCACATGCAGGCCGGCCGCGGCCAGGATCGCCAGTGCCACCGGCCACCAGTGCTCACCACGCCCGGCGGCCGCAGCCCGTTTCACCGGGGCCGGCTTCCCCGGAAGGAGATCGCCAGTGTCCATGTGCTCCCCAAGCCGAACACGCTGACCCTCGCACCTGCCCGGCCTGCGCGGATCACCCGCAAAGGATGGTGAGGGCCGGCCGCCGCCAGTACCCTCCCCCGCGGCGGGTGATCCAGTTACGCCGCTCACGGCGCACGCTGGTCCTGGTCACACACCCTCTGCGTGGCCTACTGAGCGGGAGAGCGGGTCCGATGACTGGTGCCGTTGGCGGAGAGCGGAGTCCGGCGGTGACTGGTGCCGCTGACGATCCGGAAGCCCAGCACGCAGCCGCGGTAGGCCGGCACTACCTGCTTCAGTTCGAGATGGACACGCTCAAGCAGCGGCCCTTGCGGGTCCGGCTGATCATCGAGTTTCTGGGCACGTTCCTGCTGGTGACCGTGGCCGCCGGGGCCGGCGTGATCAATCATTACGCCGGCGGCGGCCCGATCAGCAGGACAGCCGCGGTCATCGCACCCGGCGCCCTGGTGATGGCGCTGATCTACGCGTGGGGCCCGCTGTCCGGATTGCACATCAACCCTGCGGTCACCTTCGCGTTCACCGCCCGCCGGGTGTTCCCGCGACGCTGGGTGCTGCCCTACTGGGCGGCCCAGTTCGCCGGGGCCATCGTTGCCGCCCTGGTCTTGCAGATCCTCTTCGGCGACGTCAGCGCGGGCGGGAACTACCCGATCTCCAAGCCGGGCGGGGACTGGCGGGCGTTCGTCATGGAAATCGTCCTGACCACGGTCCTGGTCAGCGTGATCCTGCACACGGCCACCGGGGGCCGCAGCATCGGGCACAACGCCGCGATCGCGGTGGGCTCGACGGTCGCGCTGCTCGGGCTGTTCGCCAGCCCGATCAGCGGCGCGTCGATGAACCCGGCCCGCACCCTCGGGCCCGGCATCGTGGGCGCCGACCTCACCGGCTGGTGGGTGTACGTCTTCGGCGACCTCATCGGCGCGGCCATCGCGGTGGTGATCATCATCCTGGTGCGCGGAATGCCGGTCAAGGAAGAGACCGAGGCCGCTGAGGGCGGCGGACTGCCCCTGTGACCGGCCAGGACGCGAGCGGCTGGCCTCAGGGGCCGGCCACGGAGGCGAGCAGCTCACCGCGGGCCTGCTCCACCGCGGCCAGGATGGCCCCGCGCAGTACCGGCTGGCCGGTCACCCCGGTCGGCACCACCTGGGGGTGGGCCGGGCTGATCCGGCCCACCTCCGCGGCCACCCGGTCGGCGAGCGCGGTCCCGCCGGCCAGCCCCACCTCGCCGCCGAGCACCACCAGGCCGGGGTCGAGCACCACGCTGACCGCCGCCACCCCGGTCGCCACCCGCGCCGCCAGCTGGTCGAGCAGCGCGCTGCCGCGCTCGTCTCCGGACTGGGCGGCGGCCACTGCGGCCTGCACGGCCGCCGCGGCCGTGGGCGCGGGGAAGCCGTAGCTCTCCGCCAGCGGCCGGACCGCCTGGGCGCCCACCAGGGACTGGAACGCGCCGGTGGCCGGGTGGGTGACGTCCTGCGGCAGCGGCACCCCGGGGACCGGGAGGTACCCGATCTCACCCGCCGCGCCCGCCACCCCGCGGTGCAGCCGGCCGTCGAGGATGGTGGCGAGCCCCAGGCCCACCCCGATCCACATCAGCACGAAGTCGTCGGCGCCCTGCGCGACGCCCACCGCGCGCTCGGCCATGGCGGCCAGGTTGACGTCGTTCTCGATCGTCACGGGCTGGCGCAGGTCGCTGCGCAGCGCCTCCAGCACCCCTTCGTGCCAGGCGGGCAGGTTCACCGCCAGCCGCGGGTCCCCGGTGCTCGGATCCAGGACCCCGGGCGTGCCGATGACCAGGGCGTTCAGCCGTGACATCTCCACCCCCGCCGAGCGGCAGGCGGCCGCCACCGCGCCGCGGACCAGCTCGACCGGGTTGGCCACACCGTTCGGGTCCACGCTGACCTGGGCGACCACCTCGCCGGTGATGTCCGCCACCCCGGCACTGACCTCATCGTGCTCGACGTGCAGTCCCGCCACGTACGCGCTGGAGGGCACGACCGCGTAGAGCGCTGCGTTCGGCCCGCGGCCACCGGCCTGCTCGCCGACGGTCGTGACCAGGCCGCGCTCTTCCAGCCGGGAGAGCAGCTGGGACGCGGTCACCTTGGACAGCCCGGTCCGCTCGCCCACCTGGGCCCTGGTCATCGGCCCGCCGCCGAGCAGCAGCTCCAGGGCGGCCCGGTCGTTCAGCTCCCGCAGCAGCCGGGGTGTCCCAGGCCGTTGTTCCATGCCTTCCCTCCGTCGCATGACGTCCCCCCCAGCACCTGCCCGCGAACAGCGAGGGAGCCGGCTAGCCAGGTCCCGGGCCGCCACCGGCGGCGGGCGGGACACCTGGCTGAATTCTGTCTCAATCTGGCCACAGGGTCTATCTATTAGGAAACTTTACTGTTAGTTTCACCCCAGAATCCCCACAGTGTTGGTCAAGCCAGGGCCGGTCAGCCCAGCGACGTGACCGCCGGGGCCGATATGGGCAGCGCTGACTAGGCAGGCAGCGACAGCCTAGACGGCCGACGGCGCCGGAGCGCCCTGGGACCACGAGGAATTGCGTGAAGTGCCAAGGATCAAAGCCGGGAAGGGAGATCTCTAGTGAAGCTGACTAGATCGGCGGCCGCGTTGGGTGCGGCAGCCCTACTCGCCGGGGCGGCGGCGGGCTGCGGCTCCAGCAGCAGCAGTGGCTCGTCCTCGTCAGCCGCGCCAGCCAAGCTGGTCGTCTGGAGGATGGGTTCGTCCGTGCCGTCGCAGGTCACCTGGATGAACGGGATCGTCGCCCAGTTCCACAAGAAGTACCCGCAGTACGCCAAGACCAAGGTCGCCGTGGACTGGATCCCCTGGGGCAACCGGGTCACCGACTGGACCAACGCGCTGACCAGCGGCAAAGGCGGCCCGGACGTCACCGAGCTGGGCAACACCGACACCCCGGGCATCGCCTCGCAGGGCGCGCTGGCCAACGTCAGCAGCAACGTCAAAGCCTGGTCCTACGGCTCCGGGATCATCGCGGGCAACCTGGCCAACGACACCGTCAACGGGCAGACCTACGCGGTGCCCTGGTTCGGCGGCGTGCGTGGCATCTGGTACCGCAAGGACCAGTTCGCCAAGGCGGGCATCACCTCGGCCCCGGCCACCTGGGCGCAGCTGGTCAGCGACGCCAAGGCGCTGCAGAAGAAGTTCCCCGGCACCTTCGGCCTCGGCGCGCCGAGCAACTACACCAACGCGATCGTCAGCTTCATCTGGGGCGCGGGCGGCCAGGTCGCCACCCAGAGCGGCGGCAAGTGGACGGCCACGCTGAACACGCCGGCCTCCGAGGCGGGCATCAAGTTCTACGCCGACCTGTACCTGACCCAGCACGTCTCCCCGTCGAAGTACATCGGCCAGACCGAGCTGGGCGCCCCCGGCGCCACCTCGGGCGGCTCGAACGAGGACTTCGCGCTCGGCAAGCTGGACATGTACATTGACGGCCCGTGGGCGCAGGCCGAACTGACCGCGGTGAGCAAGAAGTACGCGGCCGACTGGGCCTCGTTCCCGATCCCCAGCGAGAACGGTCCGAACCCGGCGCCCGCCTTCTCCGGCGGTTCTGACCTGGGCGTCTGGGTCAAGAGCAAGTACCAGCAGGCCGACTGGGCCCTGGTCTCGCTGATGGACAGCCCGGCGAACGCGACCACGTTCGCGAACTCCGCGGGATTCTTCCCGCAGTTCACGGCGCAGCTCAAGGGCGGCGCCTACGCCGGTAACCCCGTGATGGCGGGCTTCGCCAAGGCCGCGGCCTACACCCAGATCGCGCCGCTCAACTCCAAGAACTGGGCCACCGCCGACGCGACGGACGCGATCATCCCGACCATGATGAAGTCGCTGATGCAGGGCGCGAACTTCAGCGCCACCGTGAGCAAGGCCAACACGGAACTGCAGAACGTGCTCAACACCGGGTCCGAGACCGGCTGAGCACCCGAGGCGTCCCGGCCGGCGGCACCACCCCCCCGGTGCCCGCCGGCCGGGACCTCCGGTGAGGAGAGTGCCGAAACCCATGGTGGACACGATCACCAACCCGTCCCCCGCCCCGGCGGCCAGGCCGGCCCGCGCCCCGCGGCCGGGCTCGGCGCCCGCCGCCCGGGCCCGGGCGCTGATCCGGCGCTACCGCCTGGCGCCGTACCTGCTGCTGCTGCCGTCCATGGTCGCGATCGCCCTGGTGCTGCTCTGGCCGGTGGTGCAGGTCACCCTGTACTCGTTCCAGAATTACGGGCTGCCGCAGACGGACGGGGCCGCGCCGGTCCAGTGGATCGGGCTGGGCAACTTCACCGCCACCTTCGCCGACCCCGAGTTCTGGCTGGCGCTGCGGATCACGGTGCTGTTCGCCGCGGCCGCGGTGACGCTGACCCTGCTGGCCGGCACGCTGGTCGGGCTGCTGCTGCACCAGCTGGGCCGGGTGATGTCCGCCGTCGTGGGCACGGCGGCCCTGTTGGCCTGGGCCACTCCCCCGGTCTCGGCGAGCGTCCTGTTCTACTGGCTGTTCAACCCCGACGGCGGCCTGGTGGACTGGGCCCTGGCCCGCCTGCCGCACTGGCTGGTCGGCAGCACCGACTGGGCCGGCTTCAACTGGACCACCGGAGGTGCGCTGCCCGCCTACGCCGTGGTCACCCTCCTGGTGGTGTGGCAGGGCTTCCCGTTCATCGCCGTGGCGGTGCTGGCCGGCCTCAAGACCGTGCCCGCCGAGCTGCTGGAGGCCGCGCGGGTGGACGGGGCCGGGGCGTGGCACGGCTTCTGGCGGATCACGTTCCCGCTGCTGAAGCCGATCTTCCTGGTCCTGCTGCTGCTGTCGGTGATCTGGGACTTCAACGTGTTCACCCAGACGTACCTGCTGACCGGCGGGCTTGGTAACCGGGACGAGTTCAACCTGTCGCTCTACCTGTACGACAAGGCGTTCACGTTCCCGCCCAGCTACGGCCTGGGCGGCGCGCTCGCGCTGATCCTCACCGTCATCCTGCTCATCGTCACGGTCGGCTACGTGCGGGCCTCCGTCCGGCAGGGGGCGCTCACGTGACCGCCCCGGTCCTGGCCAGCCTCCCCCGCCCGGGCCCGCGGACCCGCGCCCGGGCAGCGCGGAAGACCAAGGCCTTCAGCCTCAACGCGCTCGGCGTGCTCGTCGCCCTGCTGACCCTGTTCCCGATCTTCTGGATGATCTCCACCGCGTTCAAGCCGTCCCAGGAGATCTACTCGCTGACGCCGCGGCTGCTGCCCGCCCATCCGACGCTGGGCAACTTCTCGGCCGTGATGAGCGGCCAGGCGTCCGGGATCGGGCCGGTGTGGCTGTTCTTCCGCAACAGCCTCCTGGTCACGGTGTCCACCGTGGTGCTGGCCTCGGTGATCTCGCTGCTGGCCTCGGTCGCGGTGGCCCGGTTCCGGTTCCGGTTCCGGGCGTCCTACCTGATCATGCTGCTGATCGTGCAGATGATCCCGGGCCAGGCCCTGATCATCGCGCTGTTCCTGGACTTCAACCGGCTGAACCTGCTGCAGAGCCTGCCGGGCCTGGTGCTGGTGTACGCCACGCAGGCGCTGCCGGTGTCGATCTGGATGCTGCGCAACTTCGTGGCCACCGTGCCCCGCGAGCTGGAGGAGGCGGCGGCGGTGGACGGGGCCGGAAGCTTGCGGATCTTCTGGCGCATCCTGTTCCCGCTGGTCGCCCCGGGCCTGATCGCGACCAGCATCTTCTCGTTCATCACCGCCTACAACGAGTTCATCGTGGCCCTGACCTTCCTGGGTCAGGCGCACTCCGACTACACGCTGCCGATCTACGTGACGTACTTCTTCAGCCGCGGGGGCGCCCAGTGGGGACCGATCATGGCTGCTTCGACCCTGTACACCATCCCGGTGGTGCTGTTCTTCCTCATCGTCCAGCGGCGGATGACCTCGGGCCTGGTGGCCGGGGCGGTGAAGGGATGAGCGGCGGGGCAAGGGGGCGCCCCGGGGGGCCCCGGAGGCGAACGGGGAGCAGATCATGAGCGCGGGTGTCTCCGCGGACCCGGCGGCGGACCGGATGGCCGACGCGATCCTCATCCCCCCGTTCCCGGGTGAGCGGCCCCCCCGGTGGGTGCTGTCCGCGCTGGAGCGGGGCCTGGCCGGGGTGACCATCTTCGGCCCCAATATCGCCGGGCCGGAGCAGCTGGCCAGGCTCACCGCGCAGCTCCGCTCGGCGGGCGGGCTGCCCCTGGTGGCCATCGACGAGGAGGGCGGTGACGTCACCCGGATCGCCCACCTGACCGGCAGCCCCTACCCGGGCAACGCCGCGCTGGGCGCGGTGGATGACGTGAACCTGACCGCCGCGGTGCACCGGGCGCTGGGCCAGGACCTGGCCGCCCTCGGCATCAACGTGGACCTCGCCCCGTCGGTGGACGTGAACACCGCAGCCGACAACCCGGTCATCGGGATCAGGTCGTTCGGGCCGGACCCGGACCTGGTGGCGCGGCACGGAGCGGCGGCCGTCCGCGGCCTCCAGGCGGCCGGGGTGGCTGCCTGCGCGAAGCACTTCCCCGGGCACGGCAGCACCAGCGCCGACTCCCACCACGGCATCGTGACCGTGGACGCCAGCCTGGACCTGCTCCGCCGCCGGGACCTGCCCCCGTTCGCGGCGGCCATCGCGGCCGGGGTCCGCGGCGTGATGCCGGGACACCTCCGGGTGCCGGAACTCACCGGCGACGCCCCGGCCACGCTGTCCGCAGCGGCCCTGAACGGCCTGCTGCGGGGCGAACTGGGGTTCACCGGGGTGATCATCTCAGACGCACTGGAAATGCGCGCTGTGAGCGATCTGTACGGCATCCCGGAAGCCGCGGTGCTCGCCGTGGCCGCCGGGACCGACCTGCTCTGCTTCGGCCGGGACGCCGCGGAGGACAGCTACCTCGCGGTACGCCGGGCCCTGAGCGAGGCGGTCGCCAGCGGCCGGCTGCCCGCGGAGCGGCTGGAGGAGGCCCGGCAGAACGTCGCCCGGCTGCGGGCCTGGCTGGCCGAGGCCGGTCCCCGGGCCCGGCTCGGCGGCACCGACCCGGACGTCGGGCAGCTCGCCGGCCACGGCGCGCACATCGGGCTGGTGGCCGCCCGCCGCGCGGTCCGGGCCTCCGCCGTGCCCGGGCCGCTGGCCGACCCGGTGGTGCTGGAACTGGACGCGCAGGAGAACATCGCCGTGGGCGACGTCCCGTGGGGACTGCGTCCCTGGGTGCCCGGCGCGAGCATCCAGCGCATCCCGTCCGGCCTGGCGGCGGGCGAGGCGGCCGCGGTCACCAGGACGGCGCTCACCCGGGCGGCGGGCCGGCCGCTGATCGCGGTGGTCCGGGACGCGCACCGGTACCCGGCGGTCCAGGCGGTGATCAGCGGGCTGGTCACGGTGCGCCCTGACACGGTGGTGCTGGAGATGGGGCTGCCGCTCTGGGTCCCCCCCGCGGGCGTGCACCTGGCCACCTACGGCGCGGCGCGCGCGAATGCGCAAGCCGCGGCGGAGGTCCTGGGGCTGGCCCGCTGAGCGGGTGCCACTCCCCCGGGGACCACGCCTCCCAGAGATCACGGGCCCCCCGGACACCATCCGTCATGACTAGGACAGGGCCAATTTCCTACTAAAACGGTCCCACTCCCGGGCCAGGCGGCCCGTCTGGTCCCCGGCAACCTGCATAATGCTGGACATGAGGCTCTCTGCCCGTGCTGACTACGCGCTACGCGCCGCGGTGGAACTGGCCGCGGCGGATGGCGGCCACATCACCGCTGAGCAGCTCGCGCGCGCGCAGAGCATCCCGGGTAAATTCCTGGAGGCAATCCTCACCCAGCTGCGCCGGGCGGGGCTGGTCCGCAGCCAGCGCGGCCCCGAGGGCGGGTTCTGGCTAGCCAAGCCCGCGGCGGACATCGCGCTGGCCGACATCATCCGGGCCATCGACGGGCAGCTGGTCGGCGTCCGCGGCGAGCGGCCGGAAAACATCGGGTATATCGGCGTGGCGGAGCCGCTGCAGAGCGTCTGGATCGCGCTGCGCGCCAACGAGCGGGCCATCCTCGAGGAAGTCACGCTGGAGCACATCGCCACGGGGCGGCTGCCGGAGCGGATCGTCGAGCTGACCGACGACCCGCGCGCCTGGGCCTGACCCGCGCTAGTCCCGCTGGGCCTGAACCCACTCCCGCTGGCCCTGAACCCGCTCCGGCGGGGGCGGGCCTGACCCCGCACTCCCCGGCCTGGGGGCTGGTGAGCCTGACGGTCAGACCGTTAGGGAAAAAACGGGCGGGTGCCGCTCGCGCAGCACCCGCCCGTCAGGTCGTGCCCGGCCGTCTACACCGGGACCATGTCGCCCAGGTCGCGGACCCGCCGGGTGACTTCCTCGAAGGCGGGGTGATCCTCGTTGACCCCGACCGGCCCGAGGACCGGCTCGGAGTCCATGCCCCGGGCATGCCCGGCAGGAACCCGCAGCTTCTCGGCCCGCAGCTCGGAGGAGAACGCCCGCGACACCGGCAGCTGCAGTTCGCGCTCCGCCCGGTTGACCGAGCGGGCCGGTACCGGACGCTCCTGGGCCGGCGCGCCGGCCGGGGTGAGCGCCGCGTCAGCCTGCAGCTCGGCCAGCGCGAAGCTGTCCGAGACCTCACTGAGCACGTGGGACAGGGGGGTGTTCAGCGCCGTGCAGATAGCGGCGAGCAGCTCGGAGGAGGCTTCCTTCTGCCCCCGCTCGACCTCGGACAGGTATCCCAGCGACACCCGGGCCGCGGCCGACACCTCGCGCAGGGTTCGACCCTGCCGCAGACGTAGCCGCCGCAGCACGTCACCAAGCAAGTGACGAAGCAGGACCATCGCGGCACTCCCTTCGCGAAGCGGGTCTTTCGATAGCTCCACCGTACTCGCCCTCACCGACAGTAGGGAAAGCACCTGTAGCCGTGTTCGCTGCTAACGTAACACTGTAATCATCGGGTCTCTTCCCGCACGATGACAAGGACCAACGCCAGCGCTTCGCGGACTGTTGCGGCGCGGATCGCGGCCCGGCTGCCGGACAGGGCCAGCCGGCGCACCCGGGTCTGGCCCCCGGCGCTGGCCGCGATGTACACGGTCCCGGCGGGTTTTCCCTCGGCGGGGTCAGGGCCGGCGACGCCGGTGGTGGCCGCGCCCACGGTGGCGCCGAGCCGGCCGCGCACCCCCTCGGCCATGGCCGAGGCCACCTCCGCGGACACGGCCCCGCAGGCCTCCAGGAGGCCGCGGTCCACCCCGAGCAGGACAGCCTTGAGTTCGGTCGCGTAGGCCACCACGCCGCCCCGGAAGACCGCCGAGGCCCCCGGGACGTCGGTCAGCGCCCCGGCCAGCAGCCCGCCGGTCAGCGACTCCGCGACCGCGATGGTCTGCTGCCGGGCCGCCAGCAGGGCGATCAGGTCCGCCGCGGCGCCGCCGCCGGCGGCTACCGGAGCCACCGGGTCGCTCACCGGCGGGCCCGCCCCGGGTTCACCGGGTCGCTCATGGGCCAGGCCGCCGCGGGTTCACCGGGTCGCCCCGGACGTGCTGCGGCGCAGCCGCACGGCCCGGACCGCGTAATCGGCGCCGGTGACCACGGTGACCACGAGGGCCAGCCCCATCACCACCGCCCGGGCGATCCCCGGCGGCCCGGGCAGCACGTACAGGGCGATCGCCAGCACCTGGAGCAGGGTCTTAATCTTCCCGCCCCGGCTGGCCGCGATCACCCCGTGCCGGATGACCCAGAACCGCAGCGCGGTCACGCCGAGCTCACGGGCCAGGATCACCGCGGTCACCCACCAGGCCAGCTCGCCCTGGGCGGACAGCGTGACCAGCGCCGCCCCGGTCAGCGCCTTGTCCGCGATGGGATCCGCGATCTTCCCGAAGTCCGTGATCAGGCCGCGCTGCCGGGCGATCCGCCCGTCCAGCAGGTCGGTCACCGACGCGATCAGGAACACGGCGAGCGCCGCGATCCGCCAGCCGGGCCCGCCGGCCAGCAGGAACAGGACGAACACCGGGACCAGGACCAGACGGAGCACGGTAAGCGCGTTGGCCGCGTTCACCACTCCCGGCTGGGGGACGCCACCTGGTGGCGCGGGCGGGGCCGGCCCCGCTCCCCCGCCCGTCCCCGCGGCGGGCTGGCCCAATGCGGTCACCCGCGCCCGGCGGCCGCCGCGGGCACGGCCAGCCAGTCGGCCACCAGGTCCACGCCCTCACCCTCGGCTACCCGGGCGGAGACCATGTCACCCACGGCCGCCCCGGTCACGCCGCGCACCGTCGTGGTCCCGTCCACCTCCGGAGCCTGGTGAGCCGCCCGGCCGAGGTAGGTCCCGCCGCCGAGATCCTCCTCCAGGAGCACCTCGGCCACCTCGCCCACCCGGTCCGCGGCCCGCTGGGCCATCAGCTCGTCGGCCAGGCCCGCCAGGTCGTCTACCCGCCGGGCGATCTCGGCCGGGTCGAGCTGGCCTTCCAGCGTGGCCGCCTCGGTGCCGTCCTCGTTGGAGTAGCCGAAGACGCCGATCGCGTCCAGCCGTGCCTCGGACAGGAAACGCTGCAGCTCGTCGACGTCGGCGGCGGTCTCGCCCGGGAACCCGACGATGAAGTTGGACCGCACGCCCGCCTCCGGGCAGTTCTGCCGGACCTGGGCGAGCAGCGCCCCGAACCGTTCGCGGTCCCCGAAACGCCGCATAGCCCGCAGGACCTTGCCGCTGGCGTGCTGGAAAGACAGGTCAAAGTAGGGGGCCACGCCCGGGGTGGAGGTCATCACCTCGACCAGCGCGGGGCGCACCTCGGCGGGCTGGAGGTAGCTGACCCTGATCCTGTCGATGCCCGGCACGGCGGCGAGCGCGGGCAGCAGCTCGTCCAGCAGCCGGGGATTGCCCAGGTCCTTGCCGTAAGACGTGGAGTTCTCGCTGACCAGCACGAGCTCCCGGACGCCGTGGCCGGCCAGCCACCCGGCCTCGGCGACCAGGTCCTCGGGGGGGCGGGACAGGAACGCGCCGCGGAACGCGGGGATCGCACAGAAGCTGCACCGCCGGTCGCACCCGGACGCGATCTTGAGCGGGGCCACCGGGCCGCCGGACAGCCGCCGCCGCAGGGTCCGCGGGCCGGACGCGGGCGCCAGCCCGGCCGGCAGATCCGAGATGCCATGCCCTGGTGGCTGGTGACCCGGGTCCGCGGAACGGGCCGCGGGTGAGATCGGCAGCAGCCGTCGCCGGTCCCTCGGCTCGTGAGCCGGGCGCCGCTCCCCGGCCAGGACGGCGTCCAGCCGCGCGCCGATGTCGCCGTAGTCGTCGAAGCCGAGCACCTGCGCCTCGGGCAGCTCGGCCGCCAGGACGCTCCCGTAGCGCTCGGCCAGGCATCCCGCGGCCACGACCTTGGCGCCGGTCCCGGCGGCGTCGAGCAGCTCGCTGACGGACTCCTGCTTGGCCGCCTCGATGAACCCGCAGGTGTTCACGAGCACGACGCTCGCGTCCTCGCTGCCGGACAGGGTCCACCCCGCGGCCTCCAGCCGGGCCGCGAGCTCCTCGGAATCCACCTCGTTACGCGCACAGCCCAGCGTCACGAGGCTGACCGTCCGCTCCGGCGGCTGGGAATTTCGCTGACTCGATGACACACCGGAAGACTACGGTAAGCGCCCTGGTGCTGCTGTTAACCGGTGACCGGCTTCCCCGGTCCCAGGCTCAGCGTGACGGGCTGGCCCACGCCGCCGGGCCGGGTCACTTTCTTCCCGTTGACGGTGAGCACGATGCCGCCGGGATTACCGATGTCCATGTTCACGGCCCGGGAGAAGGTCCAGGTCTTCGAGCTGCCCCCGACCACGTAGGCCTGGGACAGGAACCGGCCGTCCGGCTTGGTGAACTCGACCCAGCAGTCCTGGATCGCGGCGAGGCTGATCACCACGTTCTGGCTCGCGGCGGGAGCCGCCGGCGTGGACGGGGTGGAGGAGGGCGTCGAGGTGACCCCGGTGGGGTGCGTCTGGCGCTGCCGGGACACCTGGCCCGAGCTGGCCTGGGTCCGGGCGGCGTGCGCCGTGGCCGAGTCCACCACGCGGTAGATCCCGTACCCGGCGATGACCGCCAGGACCAGGACCATGGCCAGGCTCCAGTTGGGCCGCCGCCGCTCCTTGATCTTGATCGGCGTGGCCGGCTCGAAGACATCCGCGGCCCTGATCGCCTGGGGCGCGCCGTGCAGGGCGTCGTACTCCCGGATCAGCTCCTCGTCGTCGGCCCCCACGGCCCGCGCGACGCTGCGGATGTGCCCCCGGGCGTAGAAGTCACCGCCGCAGGCGGAGAAATCCCCGTGTTCGATCCCCCGGACGATTGTCTCTCTGATGCAGGTTCTCTGACTAACCTGCGTAATGGTGAGACCCGCCTGGCGGCGCGCATCTGCCAGGGCGTCACCAATGCTCACGCCACGCCTCCACTGCCATATCGCACTGCGCATCGCCCCGGGGTGCGGGAGCAGTAACCGGATGCGAGCAGCCCGCCGAATTTGCGGGCCACTAACAAGTGTAGACATCCTCTGAACACACGGCGAAAGAGCCGTGGCCTAGATCAGTCTTGCCCGCCCCGCAGCGAATCAACCACGCTGTCCAGGTCATCCGGCCGGATCAGGACGTCCCTGGCCTTGGATCCCTCGCTGGGCCCGACGATGCTGCGGCTCTCCAGCAGGTCCATCAGGCGGCCGGCTTTGGCGAACCCGACGCGCAGCTTGCGCTGCAGCATGGAGGTGGAGCCGAACTGGGTCCGGATGACGAGCTCCGCCGCCTGCATCAGCAGTTCCAGGTCGTCGCCGATGTCGGCGTCGAGCTCCCGCTGCCTGGCCTCGGGCGCGGCGACGTCTTCCCGGTAGGTCGGCTGCGCCTGCTGGGTGCAGTGGCTGACCACGTCACGGATTTCCTTCTCCGTGACGAAGGCGTTCTGCAGGCGCAGCGGCTTGCTGGCGCCCATCGGCAGGAACAGGCAGTCGCCCTGCCCGACCAGCTTCTCCGCGCCCGGCTGGTCCAGGATGACCCGGCTGTCGGTCAGGCTGGACGTGGCGAAGGCCAGCCGTGACGGGACGTTCGCCTTGATGAGCCCGGTGACCACGTCCACGCTGGGCCGCTGGGTGGCCAGCACGAGGTGGATCCCGGCCGCCCGGGCCAGCTGGGTGATGCGGACCACCGAGTCCTCGACGTCACGCGGGGCGACCATCATCAGGTCGGCGAGCTCGTCCACGATGACCAGCAGGTACGGGTAGGGGGTCAGGACCCGCTCGCTGCCCGCCGGCGGGGCCAGCTTGCCCGAGCGCACCGCCTTGTTGAAGTCGTCGATATGCCGGAATCCGAATGCCGCCAGATCGTCATAACGGCGGTCCATTTCGCCCACGACCCACTGCAGCGCTTCGGCGGCCTTCTTCGGGTTCGTGATGATCGGCGTATAAAGGTGCGGTATTCCCTGGTAAATGGCCAGCTCGACCCGTTTCGGGTTGACCAGGATCATCCGGACATCGTCAGTGGTGGCGCGAAGCAAAATTGAGGTAATCAATCCGTTAATGCACGTTGACTTTCCCGCGCCGGTCGCGCCCGCGATCAGCATGTGCGGCATCTTGGCCAGGTTCGCCACCACCGTCCGGCCCTCGACGTCCTTGCCCAGGCCCACCACCATCGGATGGTGATCATTAGCGGCGACCGGGGAGCGCAGCACATCCCCCAGGCTGACGATCTCCTTGTCCGCGTTCGGGATCTCGACCCCGATCGCGGACTTGCCCGGGATCGGGGAGATGATCCGCACGTCGGCGCTCTTGACCGCGTAGGCGATGTTCTTGGTCAGCGCGGTGACCCGCTCCACCTTCACCGCGGGGCCGAGCTCGATCTCGTACCTGGTCACGGTGGGCCCGCGCTTGAACCCGGTGACCCGCGCGTCCACCTCGAACTGGTCCAGCACCTCCGTCAGCGCCCGGACCACCACATCGTTGGCCCGGGTCCGCTCCTTCGGCGCACTGCCCGGCTTGAGCAGCGCCATCGGCGGCAGGATGTAACTGGACTCCGCCGACCCGGCCAGGGTCAGCTGCTCGCCGCGGGGCAGGCCCGCGGCGGGATCGAGGGGCCCGGCATCCGGCCGGGCGGCGCCGTCCGCCGCCTGATGCGGCACGGCCGCCCGGCCGCCCCGGGCTCGCCGGGTACGCCGGCGCGCCCCGGGCGGGCCGAAGCCGAGCGCGTCGAGCAGGGACTCATCCGGGTCCTCGGCGGGCGGCAGGGGCCCGTCCTCGGGCGGGGGCACGGCGGTCCCGCGCCGCAGGCGCCCGGTCCCCGCCTTCCCGGCCGGGCCGTCACCGAGGATGGGCGTGTCGTAGGGCCGGTGATGGTCCCCGGCCTCGATGGCCGGAGGCCGCTTGCGGCTGCCCCGGGGCAGCGGGCCGGCGGTAGCGGTGCCCTCGATCTCCCCGGCGGTCTCGTCCTCGCCCGGGCTGGCCTCGCCCGTCCGCTGGGCGAAGTCCCGCAGCTCGGCGAGCCGGTCCGGGACCCGGTGCACCGGCGTCCCGGTGATCACCAGCAGCCCGAACCCGCTGACCAGGGCGAGCAGCGGGGCAGCGATCCACGGAGTCAGCGCGGCCACCAGCGGGGCCGAGACGAAGAAGCCGATCAGCCCGGCGCCGGATCGCATGGCGGCTTCCCCGGCGGCCGGCTGCGGGGTGCCCGCCGCGATGTGCACCAGGCCGAGCCCGCCCAGGAGCAGGCAGCTCCAGCCGATCACCATCCGCCCCGTCTGCGCGTTGCGGTCGGGGTGGCGCAGGAACCGCCAGGCCAGCAGGCCGAGCAGGAGAGGCAGCGTCCAGGCGGCCGAGCCGAACGCGCCGAGGAACACGTCGGCCAGCATCCGCCCGGCGAAGTTGTGCATGTGGAACCAGGTGGTGGCGGCGATCACGAGGGCTGCCGCCACGAAGGCCAGGCCCACGCCGTCCCGCTGGTGCAGCGGGTCCAGGTCCCGGGCGCTCTTCCCGAACCTCCGCGCGCCGAACCCGGCCGCGTGCGCAGCCGCCATCCACATGCCGGTCACGAGCCGGACCAGCCAGCCGCCCAGGATCAGGATCGGGTCGGCCGTCCGCTGCGGCCGCGCCGCGGTCCCGCGGGAGCGGCCCTTGCTGGCGGGCCGGTTCCTGCCCTGACCGGACCGGTTCCGGCCTGAACGGTTCTGGCCTGAACGGTTCTGGCCTGAGCGGTTCTGGGCCGGCCGTTTCTGACCTGACCGGGACGGGCCGCCGCGACTCTGGCCCTGGCGGGTGGGGGCGGGCATCGCGTTCTTGCTGGTGGAGGACCGGCCGCTGGCTGGCCGCCCGGAGCTGCCGGAGGCGCGCGCCTGCCCGGCCGGGGCACGCCCCTGCCCGGCGGTGCCGGCTGCGCGCCCCTGCCCGGCCGCCGGGCGCGCCTGCCCACCCGGCGCGTCCGCCCTTGGGCGGGGGGTGCCCTTAGCGACACGAGTAGCCATGATGCCCAAAGTACCCACGATCCGCGTGATGCAGCCGGAAGCGTACGGGCGTGTCGCAATGATCTTCGGGCCGGGTGAACGGTGGTCATCGCTGGTCTGGCGGGTCTGCGAATACTCGGCGCTCCCCGTTGGCAGCGGCGTTCCGGCAGGCCACTCTGGAGGGAATCCCTGCCGTAGACGATCATGAACGGAGGGCCGATGACCAGCCTGCCGGCCAGCGTGAGCCCGGCCGGCCTGGAAGCCACCGGCGGCCCGGAGACGTCCGACGGACCCGGGACGCCCGACGGCGCGATGGTGGCGGGCCAGCCACTCCCGCAGCGTCGAGCCCGTCCGGCTGCCCGGCGCGAGGGCCGCGGCTTTCTGCGCCGCGTACCGCGCCGTCGCCGGCCTGCTCTCCAGCCCGGTGGCGATGCTGACCGTGCGCTTGCGCCCCGGCGACTGCGCCGTGTTCGACAGCACGCGGGTGCTGCCCGCCCGGACCGGGTTCGGCCGCGGAGGGCGCCGGCCTCTGCAGGGCTGCTACACGGATCTCGACGGCCTCGAGTCGGCCGTGGCGGTGGGAGAGCGTGCGACGACGGACGACACCGCAGGAAGGACCAGATATGACAGCAGCGGACCCGGTACGGGTCATCGCGGACCTCTTCGCCACCGAGGGCGCCGGCGAATATCTCGGCGAGGCGGTGACCCAGGCCCAGCACATGCTCCAGGCCGCGGCCCTGGCCGAGGGGGCTGGTGCGGCCCTCGAGCTGGTCGCCGCGGCCCTGCTGCATGACGTGGGTCACTTCACCGGGGCGGTCAGCGGCCGGCGGCTGATGAAGGGCACCGGCAACCGGCACGGCGACCAGGGCGCGGACTGGCTGGCGCAGTGGTTCGGGCCCGGGGTGACCGAGCCGGTCCGGCTGCACGTCGCGGCCAAGCGGTACCTGTGCGCCGTGGAACCCGGGTACTTCGGCGGCCTGTCCGCGGCGTCGGTGCACACGCTGCGGATCCAGGGTGGGCCCATGATCCCGGCGGAGACCGCCGAGTTCGAGGCCAGCCCTTGGTGCCAGTCCGCGCTGCGGCTGCGCCGCTGGGACGACACGGCCAAGGAACCCGAGGCGATCGTGCCCGCGTTCGGGTACTACCAGCGGCTGCTCCGGCAGCTGGTCCGGCAGCACGAGGCCGGGGCCACCCGGTAGGCGTGTTCCGGCCGGGTGGCGGGTTTGCGGGGCGTGCGCAACGGTTATTCGCCGGCGAGGCCGGGCGCGGCGCCGGGTTTTGCGAAGCGTGCGCACAGTGATTCGCCGGCGAGGCCGGGCGCGCCGCAGGCGTGTTCCGGCCGAGCCGGCGAATGCCGGGGGGCCCAGGGGGGTTGCCCCTGGACCGGTACAGCTCAGACTTCGATGACCACGGGGATGATCATGGGCCGCCGCCGGTAACCGTCGTTGACCCAGCGCCCGACCGTGCGGCGGACCAGCTGGCCCAGCTGATGGGGGTCGTTGATCCCGTCCGCGGCCGCGCGGACCAGCGCTTCCTCGATCTTCGGACGGACCTCGCTGAGCCCGGAGTCGTCGATGCCTGATCCCCGGGCGTGGATCTCCGGCCCGGCGACCAGCTTGCCGCTGGTCGAGTTGACCACGATGACCACCGACACGAAGCCTTCCTCGCCCAGGATCCGCCGGTCTTTCAGCGAGCTCTCGGTCACCTCGCCGACGGACAGGCCGTCCACGTAGACGTAACCGCACGCCACCTTGCCCACCACCGTGGCCTGGCCCTTGGCCAGGTCCACCACCACTCCGTCCTCGGCGATCACCACGTTGCCGTGCGGGACCCCGGTGAGCTCGGCCAGCTGGGCGTGCGCCCGCAGGTGCCGCCATTCCCCGTGCACCGGCATGAAGTTGCGCGGCTTCACCAGGTTCAGCACGTACAGCAGCTCACCCGCGGGCGCGTGGCCGGACACGTGGACCAGCGCGTTGCCCTTGTGCACCACCCGGGCGCCCCACCGGGTCAGCTCGTTGATCACCCGGTACACGGCCGACTCGTTGCCCGGGATCAGCGAGGAGGCCAGGATGACCGTGTCGCCCTCAGCGATCCTGATCGGGTGGTCCCGCGCGGCCATCCGGGACAGCGCCGACATCGGCTCGCCCTGGGATCCCGTGCAGACCAGCACGACCTCGCCGGGCGGCATGCCCTCGGCGTCGCGCGGGTCCACCAGCAGGCCACCGCGGACCGACGGCACCCGCAGGTAGCCGAGGTCGCGGGCCACGCCCATGTTGCGCACCATGGACCGGCCGACGAAGGCCACCTTCCGCCCGTGCGCCGCCGCCGCGTCGAGCACCTGCTGCACCCGGTGCACGTGGCTGGCGAAGCAGGCCACGATGATCCGCTGCTTGGTCTCGGCGAACATCTCGTTCAGCACCGGGGAGATGTCCCGCTCGCTGGTCACGATGCCCGGGACCTCGGCGTTGGTGGAGTCAGACATCAGCAGGTCGACGCCCTCGGACCCGCGCCGGGCGAATCCGCCCAGGTCGGTCAGCCGGCCGTCCAGCGGGAGCTGGTCCATCTTGAAGTCGCCGGTGTGCAGCACCACGCCGGCCGGGGTGGTGATGGCCACCGCGAGCGCATCCGGGATGGAGTGGTTGACCGCGAAGAACTCGAGGTCGAACGGGCCGAACGACTGGCGCCCGCCCTCCGCGACCTCCGCCGTGGCCGGCGTGATCCGGTGCTCGGTGAGCTTGCTGCGGATCAGGCCCAGCGTCAGCCGCGAGCCGACCAGGGGGATGTCGCTCCGCCGCCGCAGCAGGTAGGGCACGGCGCCGATGTGGTCCTCGTGCGCGTGGGTGAGGACCATCGCCTCGATGTCCTCGAGCCTGCCGTCCAGCGAGGTGAAGTCGGGCAGGATCAGGTCCACGCCGGGCTGGTCCGGTTCGGGGAACAGCACCCCGCAGTCCACGATCAGCAGGCGCCCCTGGTACTCGAACACGGTCATGTTCCGGCCGATTTCGCCCAGGCCACCGAGGCCGACGATGCGCAGCGTGCCGGAGGAAAGGGTCGGCGGTGCGCCGAGCTCCGGATGCGGGTGACTCACTTGATCTTCACGCCTCCAGCGACTAGGTCAGCCCGCAATTGTTCGATCTGTGCCGGCGTCGCATCGATCAGCGGGCCGCGGACCGGCCCGCCGGGCAGGCCCAGCAGGCCGAGCGCCGCCTTGGTCGTGATCACGCCCTGGGTGCGGGTCATGATGCCGGTGTAGAGCGGCAGCAGGTCGTAGTGGATCTGCCGGGCTTCCCCGACCCGCCCCGCCTGATACGCCTCGATCATCTCGTGCAGCCGGTCGCCCGCCACGTGGCCGACCACGCTCACGAAGCCGGCCGCCCCGACCGACAGCCAGGGCAGGTTCAGCATGTCGTCGCCGCAGTAGAAGACCAGGTCGGTGGCCAGCATCACCAGCGAGCCCGCGCCCAGGTCGCCCTTGGCGTCCTTGACGGCCACGATCCGCGGGTGCTCGGCCAGCTGGAGCAGGCTCTCGGTGGCGATGGGGGTCGCGGTCCGGCCGGGTATGTCGTACAGGATCACGGGGAGCCCGGTGGCGTCGGCGGCCTTGGTGAAGTGGGCGACGAGCCCGCTCTGCGGCGGCTTGTTGTAGTACGGCGTGACCAGGAGCAGTCCCGACGCCCCGGCGCGCTCGGCCTGACGGGCCAGCTCGCAGGTGTGGGCGGTGTCGTTGGTGCCGACCCCGGCCACGATGGCGGCGCGGTCGCCTACCGCCTCGATCACGGCGCGGAGCAGCCGTTCCTTCTCGGCGTCCGTGGTGGTCGGAGCCTCGCCGGTGGTCCCGCTGATCACCAGGCCGTCGTTACGCATCTCGTCGACCAGGTAGGTCGCGAGGCGGGCGGCACCGTCGTAGTCGACCCCGCCATCGGCGGTCATCGGCGTGATCATCGCGGTCAGCATCCGGCCGAACGGGGCCCCCGCGGCGGCGGGCTGGGTTGCTGTCATGAACCGAACGCTACCGGGCCATGGCGGGCCGGGCCACCGTGCCCCGCCCCCCGGACATGTTAAAGACGCGGTGACGTGAGCTCGGGGGTACCCACGTCAACCGCGTCTATCTGGGTATCGGGCCCAGCAGTCAGGACGTTACGTAGGGTGATGAAGATTCTTTTCTGCGCCGCCGGCGCGGCCCCGGGCTGCGTCACCGGCCTGCCTCCGGGCCGCGGGCCGGCGCCGCCAGGCCGCCGCCGCCAGGCCGAGCGACAGCAGCAGGATCAGCATGCCGTCCAGCGCGTGCGCCCCGCCTGCCCACTTGTTGCTGTCCCCCGCGGCGGCCAGCGCGACCTGCGCCACCACGACCAGCAGGGCGAGCAGGAAACTGGCCAGCACGGTACGCACCGACTGCCACGCCACCAGCGCGAGGACGAGCAGGATGATCGACACGATCATCAGCACGCTGCCCCAGGCGCGGTGGGGGTCGAAGCTGCTGGCGTTGGCCACTTTCCGGGCGTTGATCCCGAACACCCCGACCCCCGCCAGGTACACCTGGAACAGCACGCCCAGCACGAAGAACGCCATCAGATAGCCGTAGGCGGAGTCGGCGGCGCGCCGGGCGGCGCCCGGCCGGGTGCGCGCCGCGGGCCGCTCGCTGGTCCTGGTGGTCATGGTCCCCTCCTGATCCGTGGCCCTGGCTACGAGGCCCAGTGTTGACCCTGACCGTCCGGAAAGTGTTACGGAAATGTCCTGCCGAACGCTCCGCCCTCAGCCGCGGGCGCCGCCTGCGGGCGCCAACTGCGGGCGGCACCGGCCGGCGTCAGCTACGGGGGCGCTTCTGCAACCAGCCGACCAGCGAGGACGCACCGGCCGCCCCCAGCCAGGCCGCTCTCTTGGCCGCCCCGGCCGGGGTGAGCCCCAGGTGATTGAGCGGACCGCGGCTGTGCGCGCCGGGCGGCACGTCGAAGGCACCGGTGTTCGCCACCCCGGCGCGCAGGCCACGCATCTCGTAGCAGATGACGGGCTGGTCGCCGATGAAGCCGGTCAGCCGGAGCAGGATGGCCAGTTCCGGGTCCACGACCGCCTCGACCTGCTCGGCCGGGCTGCCCGGCCAGAAATACCCGGGGCCGGGTGGTTCCCCGTCCCGGTGCCAGCGGCCCACCGCGACCACCCCGCGGCGCCCGCCGACCTCGGTTTCCCCGCCCGCCTGCAGCCGGTAAGCGCCCAGCAGCCAGGCCGGATCGGCCAGGCAGGAGAACTCGGGCGGCAGCGGCCAGGCCGGGCGGGCGCTCACCCAGGCCGTCCGCCGGGACCGGGTGACCTGCCACTGCCGGTCCCCATCACAGCCCATGATGTCGGGAACCGCCGGCTGATCGCCCGCGACCTGATCGATCCGGTAGCGGCCCGGGCCCGCCACCCGCAGCCGCACGATGCGGGTGGCGCCGGTGACCCGCGCGGTGAGCGCATCCAGGACCGCGTCCGGGCCCAGGATGCCATCCAGCGCGGGAGGCATGGCGTCGCGAGTCCGCGAGAGGGCCGCGGTGAGCACGCGGGCAGAGGTCCATGCGCGGACCTCCGTGGTGAAGTGCGGCGCGGCGTGGCCCGTGCGGTGCACGAGGTTGATGAGCTTGTCGCTGACCGGCTCCAGCTGTTCCGGGTCCAGCGGGCCGGTGATGGCCGGTCCCGTCCAGCCGCCGTCAGGGTCATTCGCGCCGGCTCCGGCCCCGCCAGCCCCGGCCATGCCAGCCCCAGCTCCGCCAGCCGGTGCGGGCGATCCCGGCCAGTGCCGGACCACGAAACCCATCGCGCTGGCGGCGAGGCCGGCCGCCCCGCGCACCGCGTCCCCGGCCCGGCCGGGCATGGCCACGGTGGGGCCGGCGAAGCGCTGACCGGGCCCGCCGATGCCCGGAGGCGGCCGGAAACGCGCGGGGTCCGCGGCCTCGGCCGGGTCCAGCCGGACCTCGCTCAGCCCGGTGCGGCGCACCGGCTGCCCCTCGAAGAGCTCCTCGTAGCTGAGCAGCACGCCGGTGCCGGCGTCCACCAGGACGCGTACCTCCGCTGCGGATCGCCCGGCCTGGGCGCGCCGGCCGCCGGCGCTGCGCGACCGCAGCCGCCCGGTGACCGCGCAGGCGGGGCGGTTCCCGCCCTCCACCGGGCCGGCCAGCTCCAGGGTGAACCGGCTGAGCAGCCGGACCGGGAACTGCAGATCATCCAGGACGGGCCACGGACCACCTTTCTCCCGCGTCACCCGGGCCAGGGTGCCGGCGCCGGACGGCGCCGGGGACACGGTCCAGGCCGTGTCGCCGTCACAGCCCTGGTCCACTCGGGCGCCGTTCCGCACGTAGCTGATCCGGTACCTCCCGCCGGGTGCGAGGAGGACCTGATAGCTGACCTCGGTGACCGGCGGCCCGGGTTCCGGCTCCGGGGGCGGATGAGGCAGCCCGGCATGCAGCATCCGGGCACGCAGCGCATTATCCGTCCGCGAGGTCAGGGTGGCGGACATGCTCAGCGACGCCCAGTCGGCCCGGTACATCAGGGGAACCAGGACCGCCAGGCTCAGGGGTCCGGGAGGTGACGCCATGACGGCCTCCGGGGGCTAGCGGGTCATCATCAGGACGGCAGGCCGGCCTGGTCCCAGGGCTTTTCCAGGCGGCAACCCTGGATTCCCCGCCGATGGTGGCCAGCCGGGCCACCGGACCAGTGCGGGCCGCCCGCGCCGCGGCCCGCACCCCGGGCGGCTGGGAACAGCCTACGGCCGCCGGCCGCATCGCCCGAAGGCCCGCGGCACCTGCGATAAGGTACGCCTGTCCCGGGTGGCCCGGGACGGTGTGGAGCCCAGCGAAGCCGGTGCGATCCCGGCGCTGTCCCGCAACGGTGATGCCCCGACGGCGATACTCAGCCGGGGACGAGCCCGGACGCCTGGCCCGTGCCGACGTACTGTCCTCGGCGGAAGGACGGTTCGTCCGATCCCCCGCTCGGGGTGTCGCGGCGGGCCCTGCATCCTCCGGGCTCACGGAGATGATGATGCGTTCTCTCACCCGCCGCCTTTCGGTCCTCGCGGCGGCTGCCGCGCTCACCGTGACCGCCGCCGCGTGCAGCAGCCCCCAGGCCAGCAACACCAGCGCCACGGCGAGCAGCGGCCCGGGCAGCAGCCCCGCCGCCAGCACGAGGCAGGCCTTCCCGGTCTCCATCGCGGCGGCCAACGGCAGGGTCAAGGTGGCCTCCCGGCCGACCACGATCTTGTCGCTCTCCCCGACGGCGACCGAAATGCTGTACGCGATCGGCGCGGGAGGCCAGGTCAAGGCCGTAGATTCGCTGTCGGACTACCCGCCGCAGGCGCCGCGGACCAAGCTGTCCGCCTACCAGCCCAACCTGGAGGCGATCGTCGCGGAAAAGCCGGATCTCGTGGTGGAATCGGGCGACACCGGGCAGCTCACCAAGCGCCTCGCCGCGTTCTCGATCCCGGTCCTCGAGCTGCCCGCGCCCAGCAACTTCGCCGGGGAGGTCTACGAGTTCGACGAGCTCGGCCAGGCGACCGGGCATGTCAATCAGGCCCGCAAAGAGGCGGACCGGGTGGGCAGCGAGCTGCACCAGATCGCCGCCGCCGCGCCGCACCACGCCAGGCCGCTGACCTACTACTACGAGCTGGACCAGACCTACTATTCGGTGACCTCGGCCACGTTCGTGGGCCAGCTGCTCGCGCTGATCGGCATGAAGAGCATCGCGGATCAGGCGTCCGGCGCGGCCAAGTCGGGTGGGTACCCGCAGCTGTCCGCCGAGTACATCATCAAGGCCAACCCCGACTACATCATCCTGGCCGACACGGTGTGCTGCCATCAGGACGCGGCCACGGTGGCCAAGCGGCCCGGCTGGTCCGGCCTGGCCGCGGTCAAGGCGGGCCACATCATCGGGCTCAACGACGACATCGCCTCACGGTGGGGGCCGCGGGTCACTGACCTGCTGCGCACCGTCGAGACCGCGATCGCCAAGGGCGGCGGCGGGTGAAATCCGCCGAGCGCGGCCAGGCCGGGACCACGGCGGGCAGCGCACCGGCCGGCGGCGCAGCGGCAGGCAGCGCACCGGCCGGCAGCGCACCGGCGGGCCAGGACCGGCCGGGCCGGCCGCGTCACCCGGCCGCAGCACCACCGGCCGCGCCGTCCGCGCCACCCTGGTGGCCGGGATCCTGCTCCTGATCGCGCTGGCCGTCGGGGTGTCGGTCGGGCCCGCCGGGCTCTCCCTCCCGGACGTCGCGGCGGCCCTGCTGGCCAGGCTGCCCTGGCACCCGGCCATGTCCGTGCCCGCGATCGACACGGCCATCGTCTGGCAGATCCGGCTGCCCCGGGTGGTGCTCGGCGCGCTGGTGGGGGCCATGCTGGCCGGAGGCGGCGCCGCGTACCAGGGCGTATTCCGCAACCCGCTGGCCGACCCTTACCTGCTCGGCGTGGCGGCCGGCGGCGGGCTGGGCGCCACCATCGTGATCGTCGCGGGCGGCAGCCCGGCGCTGCTCCCCCCGGCCGCGTTCCTCGGCGCGGCGGGCGCGGTCGCCCTGACCTACTCGCTCGGCTCGGGCGCGGGGCGCCGGGGGCCGGGGAGCGGGGGCGGGATGGGCGGCGCGACCGGGTCCATCCTGCTGGCCGGGGTGGCCGTGGCCGCGCTGCTCACCGCGGTGCAGACGTACCTGCAGCAGCAGCACTCCCAGACGCTGCAGGCCGTGTACTCGTGGATCCTGGGCGGCCTGTCCCTGGCCACCTGGTCGGACGTCACGCTGATCCTGCCGTACGTGATCGTGGCGGCCGGGTTCCTGCTGGCCCACCGGCGGCTGCTGGACGTGCTGCGGATCGGCGAGACCGAGGCGGGCAGCCTCGGCGTGGACGTGGCCCGGCTGCGGCTGACCGTGGTCATGGCGGCCACCCTGGGCACCGCGGCGGCGGTCTCGGTGAGCGGCTTGATCGGCTTCGTCGGCATCATCGTCCCGCACGCGGTCCGGCTGACGGCGGGGGCGAGCTACCGGATCGTGCTCCCGGTGTCGATGATCGGCGGCGCAGCGTTCCTGGTGCTGGCGGACGTCGTGGCCCGCACCGTGCAGTCCCCCGACGAGGTGCCGATCGGCGTGATCACGGCCCTGGCCGGCGCGCCCTTCTTCCTGTTCATCCTCCACTCGCGACGAGCCCGCCAGGAGCTGGCGTGATCAGCTTCGACCGGGTCGGCGTCCGGTACGGCCCGGCGCAGGCGCTGGCTGAGGTCAGCGAAAAGGTCCCGGACGGGCAGTGGCTGGGCATCATTGGCCGCAACGGGACCGGCAAGTCGACGCTCCTTCGCGCCGCCGCGAGACTCGTGGGGCATGAGGGGACGATAACCATCGGCGGGCAGCCGACCGCCGGGATGAGCCGGCGCGCCCTGGCCCGGCTCGTCGCGTACGTCCCCCAGCTCCCTGAGCTGCCCCCGGACATGACCGCCCTGGACTACGTGCTGCTGGGCCGGACCCCGCACATCGGCTACCTGCGCACCGAGACGCAGGCCGACCGGGAGATATGCGCCGGGCTGCTCGACCGGATGGACCTGGCCCCGATGGCCGGGCGCACGCTCGGCACCCTGTCCGGCGGCGAGCTGCAGCGGGCGGTACTGGCCCGGGCCCTGGCCCAGGACGCCCCGGTGCTGCTGCTCGACGAGCCGACCAGCGCGCTGGACCTGGGCCGCCGGGTGGCGGCGCTGGAACTGGTGGATGAGCTGCGCCGGGAACGGTCGCTGACCGTGCTGTCGGTGGTGCACGACCTCACCCTGGCCGGGCAGTTCGCTGACCGGCTGCTGGTGCTGGACGCTGGCCGGGTCGCCGTGACCGGGGACCCGGCCAGCGTGCTGCGCGACGACGTGCTGGCCCGTTATTTCGGGACCGGCCTGCACGTACTGACCACCCCGGCCGGGGAGCGGGTGGTGGTGAGCTCGCGCAGTGCGGTCAGACCCCCAGATCCCGCCCGATGATCTCCTTCATGATCTCGGTGGTCCCGCCGAAGATCGTCTGCACCCGGCTGTCGGCGAACGCCCGGGCCACCGGGTACTCAGCCATGTAGCCGTAGCCCCCGTACAGCTGCAGGCAGCGGTCCACGACCCGGTTGCACAGCTCCGTGTCCCACCACTTGACCATGGAGGCGTCGGTGTTGGACAGCTCGCCGTCGGTGTGCTGCGCCGCGGCGCGGTCGGTGAACGCGCGGGCCACGGCCAGCTCGGTGGCCATCTCGGCGAGCACGAAACGGTTGTGCTGGAAGCTGCCGATGGGCCGGCCGAAGGCCTGCCGCTCCTTGGCGTAGGCCAGCGCGTCCTCGAACACCTTCTCGGCCGCGGCCAGCGCCGTCGCGCCGATCGACACCCGCTCCCTGGGCAGGTTCTGCATGAGCGCGACGAACCCGCCGCCCTCCTCGCCGAGCAGGTTGCGGGCGGGCACGGTCACGTCGGAGAAGAACAGCTCCGAGGTGTCCTGGGCGTGCATGCCGACCTTCTCCAGGTTCCGGCCCCGCTCGAAGCCGGCCATGCCGCGCTCCACCACGAGCAGGCTGATCCCGCGGTGCCCGGCGCCGGTGTCAGTCCGGGCCACCACGATGACCAGGTCGGCCAGCTGGCCGTTGGAGATGAACGTCTTCTGGCCGTTGAGCACGTAGACGTCCCCGTCCCGGACCGCGGTCGTCCGGACGCCCTGCAGGTCGCTGCCCGCACCGGGCTCGCTCATCGCGATGGCCGTGATGAGCTCGCCCGAGCAGTACCCCGGCAGCCAGCGGTCCCGCTGCTCGGGGGTGCACAGCCGCAGGAAGTACTGGCCGTTGATGTCGTTGTGCACGGCGAACCCCGGGCCGGTCGCGCCGGCCCGGGCGAACTCCTCGTCCAGGATCAGGTAGAACCGGTAGTCGGGGTTACCCCCGCCGCCGTACTTCTCGTCCACGTCGATGCCCAGCAGGCCCGCCCGCCCGGCGGCCAGCCAGACGTCGCGGGACACCATCCCGTCCCGCTCCCACTGGGCGTGGTAGGGCGTCACCTCGCGGGCGATGAACTCCCGCACCATCTCCCGGAACGCGTCGTGCTCCGGGGTAAAGATGTCGCGGTCCATGCCGCCGCCTCGCTCCCTCGTGCCGCCCCGCCCGCCCGGATCGCTGCTGGCCCGGTGCCCTGCTAGCCAGGATCAGGCGGCGGTGGATTCCGGCAGGTAGGCGGCCCACTGGGGATCGCCGTCGTTGGCCGCGCCGATCAGCCGCCAGTGGGCACCCCGGGGCGCGGCCGGGATCCGGTTCATAGTCCAGCCGAGTTCCTCGATCAGCCGGTCCGCCTTGCTGTGGTTGCAGCGCATGCACGAGGCCACGCAGTTCTCCCAGGCGTGCGGGCCGCCCTTGCTGCGCGGGATCACGTGGTCGATGGTCTCGGCCTTGTGGCCGCAGTACGCGCACAGGTAGTTGTCCCGGCGCATCAGCGCGCCCCGGGTCAGCGGGACGCGGCTGCGATGCGGAATCCGGACGTACCGGCGCAGCCTGATCACCGACGGCGTGACGATGATCATCGAGGAGGAGCGCAGCAAGGCACCCGCCGCATCATCGTGCACCACTTCGGCCTTCTCGCCCAGGACCAGGCACACCGCACGCCGCAGGCCGACCGTGGTCAACGGCTCATACGTCACGTTGAGCAGCAGTACCCGTCGCAAGCCCGCCTCCTGCCTGATGCGGTAGGCAAGCACTAGTGTGCCGGGCCAGCTCCTGAGAATCCAGGTAGGTCCCCTGGGATTCCGGGGAAGCACAGAGTGCGAGCCAAGGAACAGCGTAACTGGCGGAGCCCGCCGAGACATAACGCCGGCGTGGCGGGAACCCAAAATGTCCGGTGCCGCTGCCCGGCCGCCGCGCGCCACGGCCGGGCGCGCGCGGCCCTGTCCCGGATCCCGGGGGGCGGAGGGCGGCCTGACCAGCCCCCTGGACGCGGGGCTCGGCGGGCGGGCCGCTCCCTTAGGGTGCGACCATGACTGCCTCCGCCTCTCCGGCCGCGCCGGGCGCCCCGCAGGCACCGGGGTATCCCCCGGCCCGCCGCGCCGGTCTCGCCGACGATCCGCACGGCCACCGCGTGCCCGACCCGTACCGGTGGCTGGAGGACGCGGCCAGCGCCGAGACCCGGGAGTGGCTGCGGGCCCAGGACGACCTATGGGGCCAGGACGGGCTGCGGGCCGGCGCGGAGGGCGGGCTGCCCGGGCGGTCCCGGCTGGCCGCCCGGATCCAGGAGCTGATGGCCGCCGGGTACGTGAGCGCCCCGGTCTGGCGCGGGCCGCGGCAGTTCTTCATGCGCCGCCTGCCCGGGCAGGAACACGGGGTGCTCCTGACGTGCGCCCCGGGGCAGCCGGAGCGGGTGCTCATCGACCCGGCGGCCCTGGATCCGGACGGCCTGACCACGCTCGATTCCTGGCAGCCGGACCAGGAGGGCCGGCTGCTCGCCTACCAGCTGTCCTCCGGCGGGGACGAGGAGTCCGAGCTCCGGGTCCTGGACGTCGTGTCGGGCGAGCAGGTGGACGGCCCGGTCAGCCGCTGCCGTTACTCCCCGGTGGCCTGGATGCCGGGCGGGAAGGCGTTCTACTACGTCCGCAAGCTGCCGCCGGACCAGGTGCCAGCGGGCGAGCAGCAGTTTCACCGCCGGGTGTACCTGCACACGGTCGGCACCGCCACCGGGGACGACGTACTGATCTTCGGTGCGGGCCGGGACAAGACGAACTACTACGGTGTCTCCGTCAGCCGGGACGGCCGCTGGCTGGTGATCTCGGCCGCCCAGGGCACCGCGCCCCGCAACGACGTGTGGCTCGCCGACCTGACCGCCTCCGGGCCGGCCGGGCCGCAGCTCGAGGCGGTGCAGGAGGGCGTGGACGCCCGGACCGGGCTGCACGTGGGCCGGGACGGCCGGCTGTACGTCTTCACCGACGCGGGCGCGCCGCGGGGCAGGCTGGCGACGGCGGACCCGGCCCACCCGGACCGGTCCTGCTGGCGTGACCTGATCGCCCAGGATCCGGCCGCGATCCTGAACGACTACGCCATCCTGGACGGCGCCGAGCTCAGGCGGCCGGTGCTGGTCGCCTCCTGGACCAGGCACGCGATCAGCGAGATCACCGTGCATGACCTGGCGACCGGCGAGCGGACCGGCACGCTGGCCCTGCCCGGCACCGGTCACGCGGGGGGCGCCGCCCGGCTGGGGACCACCGGGGGCATCAGCGCCCGGCCGGAAGGCGGCCACGAGGCCTGGTTCGGCTACACCGACAACACCACCCCGGCGACCGTCTACCGCTACGACGCGCGCAGCGGCGAGGTCTCCCGCTGGGCCCAGGCTCCGGGCACGGTGGAGGTGCCGGACGTGCGCACCCGCCAGGTGACGTTCTCCTCGGAGGACGGCACCGAGGTCCGCATGCTGGTGATGAGTGCTGGCGACGAGGGCGCGGATGGCCGCCCGGCCCGGCCGCGGCCCGCCATCCTGTACGGCTACGGCGGGTTCGGCATCAGCATGGTCCCGGCCTACTCGGCCTCGATCCTGGCCTGGGTGGAGGCGGGCGGCGTGTACGCGATCGCGGCGCTGCGCGGCGGCGGCGAGGAGGGCGAGGACTGGCACCGCGCGGGCATGCGCGAGCACAAGCAGGCCGTGTTCGACGACTTCCACGCGGCGGCGGAGGCGCTGATCGCGGGCGGCTGGACCACGTCCGGGCAGCTGAGCATCTCCGGCGGCTCGAACGGCGGGCTGCTGGTCGGGGCGGCGCTCACCCAGCGGCCGGACCTGTACCGGGCCGTGGTGTGCTCCGCCCCGCTGCTGGACATGGTGCGGTACGAGCGGTTCGGGCTCGGGCAGACCTGGAACGACGAGTACGGCACCGCCGCGGACCCGGTGGAGCTGGGCTGGCTGCTCGGCTACTCCCCGTACCACCGGGTGCAGCCTGGCACCCGGTACCCGGCCACGCTGTTCACCGTGTTCGACAACGACACCCGCGTCGATCCGGTGCACGCGTGGAAGATGTGCGCGGCCCTGCAGCACGCCACGTCAGCGCCGTGGCCGGAGCGCCCGGTCCTGCTCCGCCGCGAGCGGGAAGTGGGCCATGGGGCCCGCGCGGTCAGCCGGTCGGTCACGCTGTCCGCGGACACGCTGGCCTTCCTCGCCGCCCAGACCGGCCTCAGGCTCTGACGCCACCCCCGGCTCAGCCGCTGACCAGCACCTCGCGGTAGTCCCGCACGGCCGGGAAGTCGCCGTGCTTCGCGGCCACCGCCTCGCCCAGCGACTGGGCCGCGCGCAGCACGATGCCGGGGCGGTGCTCCCTGGGCAGGCCGAGCAGGGTCTCCCGGCTCAGCCGCAGCGCCTCCTCCGGTTCGCCGGCCTGCAGCCGGCCGCGGGCCTGGCCGAGCGTGACCAGCGCGCGGTCGAGGAACTCCGCCGGCGAGTAGAGCTTCAGGGCCTGCGCGAACGCATCGTCCGCGCCGCGGTGATCCCCCAGGGTGACCAGCGCGTCGCCCTGGTGGAACAGCAGCTGCCGTTCGGTGTACCCGAAGACGGTGTCCTTCCGGTCCTCCTCCGGCAGCTGGTCCAGCGCCTCGTGCGCCCGGTCCAGGGCCGCGCTGGCCCGGCGCACCTCGGCACCCCCCGCGCCGCCGCGCCCGCCCACGGTGCCCGGCAGGCCCCCGCCGGACCGGGCCCGGGCCAGCCGGGCCAGCGCTCGCGCCTCCACCACGGGGGCCATCACGCCGGCCACGCACGGCTGGTGCCCGGCGATGTCGGCGCTGGCCCGGGCGGCCGCGGCGGCCTGCGCCGGATCCCCGTAGTACAGCGGCACGAACGCCTCGCGGACCGCGACCCAGGCGCGCAGGTGCCGGTCCCCGGTCTCGTCGGCCGCGGTCCGCGCGGTACTGAAGAAGGAGCGGGCCAGGCGCTGGTCACCAAGATCGATCATGATCATGCCGGCCAGCCCGGACAGCCGCGCCGCCAGGCGGCTGAGCCGCTCGACGAATTCCAGCGGCTGGCGCTGCTCGCACATCCGGCGGACATCACCGAGATCGAGGAGCACGTCGCAGAGCAGCCGCATGGGCGGCACCGTCATGTACTGGCGGCCGTACTCGCCGGTCATCCCCTCCCAGTGGTCCAGCATTGCCACCGAGACGGACGCGCCGAGCAGCGCCTCGTCCAGGCGGCGCCGGATCCGCTCGATGGCCCCGAAGAACCGGCCGTCGGCGGGAGCCCCCGGGTCCGCCATCAGGCGCAGCAGCGTGCGCCGCACCGCGTCGTCATCCACCTCGCCCATGCTCGGCGTGGCGGGGCCAGCGACCGGAGCAGCGGCCGTGGGCAGGGCCGCCGTGGGCAGGGCTGGTGCGGCCAGGGGTGACGCTGCCCGGGCTGCGGGGGCGAGCGCTGACGCGGCGGGAACCGGCGGCGGCCAGGCAGCCGCGGGGCGGCCGGATGGGGCGGCCCCGGAAGGGGCGGCCACCGCCGGGCCGGGGGGCTCCAGCCCAGGCAATTGCGTGGCGGGCCGCCCGATCGGGCCTGCGACAGCGGCCCCGGGGCCGCGCCCGCCGGGGCCGGCGGCGTCCGTCTCGCCCGGGCACGGGACTGCGGTGAGTATCGGGGTGGCGTTGCGGGGGGCGCCGGGGAGGTCCTGGCCGCGGAGCCGCGTGGCCGCGGTCCGGCCCGGTTCCGGATGGCTGGCAGGCTGTGGCCCCGACAGCATCAGTACCGGGGCCCGATGTCCCTGACCGCACAGGCAGGGGCCCTCATAACCGAGGTCGGCCGGTTCGGCCTGGTAGACGCAGCACAGGTAGTGAAGGTACTCGGGGCCGGGCCGCTTCTGGCCGCCTTCGTAGGAGGACAGCAGCGTCTCGCTGAACCGGGGCGCGGTCCGTCCCTCGTTCACGTACCGCGCCCTGACCTGGGCGACTACGTCCGCGAGCGCGATTCCCTGCGCGAGCCGGTGGGCGCGGACCAGCGTGGTGCCGAAGGCAGGCCCGCACTGGCTGTGGATGATGAGGGCGATGTCGGCGGCGGACTGCCCGGAGGCCAGGCACTGCGCCCGGATGGCCCGGGCCATCGAGATCTCCTGCCGGGCTTCCAGGCCGGCGGGCGCCTGGGCGCCACCGGCCTCGACCCGGGCCGGGGTGGCCGCACCGGCCTGGCTGACCTCGCTGAGCAGCAGCCGTGGTGCCACCAGGCCTGCGCCTGACCGGGCGCGCCGTGCTGCCATGTCCCGTTCCTCCTCTGGGCCCCGTCCCGCGTCCGCCCCGCCAACCGTGCGCCCCGCCAACCGCGTTAACTCACTGTTACATCTAAAGTGCTCTCCGCCGCCCGAAACAAGGAAATACCTCACTACCTATCCGGCCCGGAAATGAGCCGTGCAATTCTCTCTCTACACGTTGCATCCTGCACGCTCCCCCTGCCCCGCGTCATCACAATCGCACGGACTGATACCAAACTGCTTCGGAGAAGCCTCCAGGGCGGCTCAAGGTGGCCAGGTCAGCCCGGATCGCCGGCCACTATGGGAGCGGCCCCCGGCCGCCGTCCGCGTTCCCGCGCCCGCAGCCGGCCGGCCTCCTCCGAGCGGCGAAAGGAATCCCCCCGTGATCTCGCAAGCGCTCCTCGCGGCGCGCGGCCTCGCCACACCCCAGGACACCCTCGCGTCTGTCTGCGGCGGCAAGCAGCCCGGAATCGCCTGCCGGCTGACCTGGGACGTCCTGCACAACCGGACCGCCGCCGAGCTGGTCAAGGTCTGGCTCGCCCAGCCGGTCAGCGCGGTGCTGCGGATCCTGTTCGTGCTGCTGGTCGCGGTGCTCATCCGGATCGCGGCCCACCGGCTGATCAGCAAGGTCACCGTCCGGGCGGCCCAGGTGGGAGCGAACGGGAAGACCGACGCGGCGCACGTGCTGATGGGCGAGCGGCGGCGGCAGCGGGCCAAGGCCCTCGGGTCGATCCTGAGCAACGCGGCATCGGTGCTGATCTTCGGCATCGCGGCGGTGACCATCGCCGGTGACCTCGGGCTGAACCTGGCCCCGGTCCTGGCCAGCGCGGGCGTTCTCGGCATCGCCATCGGGTTCGGCGCGCAGAGCCTGGTGCGTGACTTCCTGGCCGGGATCTTCATGCTGCTCGAGGACCAGTACGGGGTGGGCGACGTCATCGACTCGGGGTACGCCACCGGGACGGTCGAGGCGGTCAGCCTCCGCGTCACCACCCTGCGGGACGTCAACGGCGTGGTCTGGTACGTCCGGAACGGGACCATCAACCGGATCGGCAACGAATCACAGGGCTGGGCCCGCGCGGTGATCGATTTCCCGGTGGCCTACGACCAGGACCTGCCCCAGGTCCGCCGGGTCATGATGGAAACCGCGGCCCAGATGTGGCAGGAGGAACGCTGGCATGACGTCATCACCGAGGAGCCCGAAGTCTGGGGGGTCGAGGCGGTCTACAGTGACACCATCGTGATGCGCCTGGTCGCCCGGACGCTGCCGCTGCGGCAGTGGGAGGTGGCCCGTGAGCTCAGGGAACGGCTGAAGATGGCGCTGAACTTCGCGGCCGCCCCCGGGCAGGCCATCGAGGCCACGGTCAGCGCGGGACGCGCCCCCGCGGCCGCGGGGGCGGCCCAGGCGCCGGCCCTGCGGCAGCCGGCCGGGCCGCAGCCGCCGGAGACCCGGTGAGCCCTGCGGCCGGTCATCGCGGGCCGGCCGGCGGGCTAGCCTGGGAGGCGCGATGAACGAGACGAAGGAACCCGCCACCAGCCCGCCGAGCTTCTACGAGGCGGTCGGCGGCGAGGAGACGTTCCGCCGCCTGACCCGCCTGTTCTACGAGGGCGTGGCCGGGGACCCGGCGCTGCGCGCCGTCTACCCGAGCCAGAACCTGGGGCCCGCCGAGGAGCACCTGCGGCTGTTCCTCATCCAGTACTGGGGCGGCCCGGCCACCTACAACGAGCTGCGCGGGCACCCGCGGCTGCGGATGCGCCACCGTCACTTCACGATCGGCGAGGCCGAGCGGGACGCCTGGCTGCGGCACATGCGTGCCGCGCTCGACCAGATCGGGCTGGACCCCGCGCTCGACGCCCAGCTCTGGGACTACCTGGTGATGGCCGCGCAGAGCCTGGTCAACGCGCCCACCGGGCCCGGCCGGCCCGACCTGGGGCTGAGCCCGGCGTAGGACCGGGTCAGCCCCGGCGGATCACCCCCGGGTCAGCTTGCGGTAGGTCACCGCGTGCGGGCGCGCCGCCTCGGCGCCGAGCCGCTCGATCTTGTTCTTCTCATACGACTCGAAGTTGCCCTCGAACCAGAACCAGGTCGAGCCGCCTTCCCAGGCCAGGATGTGCGTGGCGATGCGGTCCAGGAACCAGCGGTCGTGGCTGGTGATGACCGCGCAGCCGGGGAACTCCAGCAGCGCCCGCTCCAGCGAGCCCAGCGTCTCCACGTCCAGGTCGTTGGCGGGCTCGTCGAGCAGCAGCAGGTTGCCGCCCTGGCGCAGCGTGAGGGCCAGGTTGACCCGGCCCCGCTCGCCGCCGGACATCATCCCGGCCGGCTTCTGCTGGTCCGTGCCCTTGAAGCCGAACGCGGCCACGTAGGCGCGGCTGGGGATCTCCACGTTGCCCACCCGGATCGTGGACTCTCCCGCGGAGATGGCCTCCCAGACGTTCTTGGCCGGGTCGATACCGGACCTCAGCTGGTCCACGTAGGCGATCTTGACGGTGTCACCGATCCGGATCGTGCCGGAGTCGGGCTGCTCATCGCCCACGATCATCTTGAACAGCGTGGTCTTGCCGACCCCGTTCGGGCCGATGACGCCGACCAGCCCGTTGCGCGGCAGCGAGAAGCTCAGCCCGTCGATCAGCACCCGGTCACCGAAGGCCTTGGTCAGGTTCGAGACCTCGACCACCTGGCTGCCCAGCCGGGGGCCCGGCGGGATCTGGATCTCCTCGAAGTCCAGCTTGCGGTGCTTGTCCGCCTCGGCCGCCATCTCCTCGTAGCGGTCGAGCCGGGCCCGGCTCTTGGACTGGCGGGCCCGGGGGCTGGAGCGCACCCACTCCAGCTCGTCTTCCAGCCGCTTGCGCCGCTTGGCGTCCTTGGCGCCCTCGACCTTGATCCGGGACGCCTTGGTCTCCAGGTAGATGGAGTAGTTGCCCTCGTACGGGTAGGCGTGGCCCCGGTCCAGCTCGAGGATCCACTGCGCCACGTTGTCCAGGAAGTACCGGTCGTGGGTGACCGCCACGACGGTCCCGGGGTACTTCTCCAGGTGCTGCTCCAGCCACTGCACGCTCTCCGCGTCCAGGTGGTTGGTGGGCTCGTCCAGCAGCAGCAGGTCCGGCTGGGACAGCAGCAGCTTGCACAACGCGACCCGGCGGCGCTCTCCCCCGGACAGCACGGTCACCCCTGAATCCGGGGGCGGGCAGCGCAGCGCGTCCATGGCCTGCTCCAGCTGGCTGTCCAGGTCCCACGCGTCGCGGTGATCAAGCTGTTCCTGGAGCTGGCCCATCTCTTCCAGCAACGCGTCCGAGTAGTCGGTCGCCAGCTTCTCGGCGATCTCGTTGTACTGGTCCAGCAGGGCCTTGGTCTCCGCCACCCCGTCCTGGACGTTGCCCAGCACGGTCTTGCTCTCGTCAAGCCGCGGCTCCTGGCTGAGCAACCCCACCGTGAAGCCGGGGAAAAGCCGCGCATCGCCGTTGGACGGCTGCTCCAGGCCCGCCATCATCTTCAGCAGCGTCAACTTGCCCGCACCGTTAGGCCCGACCACACCGATCTTCGCACCGGGGAAAAACGCCAGCGTTACGTCATCAAGGAGAAGCTTGTCGCCCTTCACCAGCCGGGCGGCATGCATCTGGTAGATAAATTCAGGCATGCTCCAAGGTTAGGGGTATCAGCGCAGCGGGTCGGACGGGCCGGCGCCCGGGGGAAGCGTGCACACCCGGTCCCGGCCCGACTTCTTGGCCCGGTACAGCGCGGCGTCGGCCGCGGCGAGCAGTTCGAACAGGTCCTCGCCGTCCACGCCCAGCGCGGCCACACCTATCGAGACCGTGATGGTCACGGTGTCGTGGGGAGCAGCTGCGCCGCGGGCCGGCATCGCGATCCCCCGGACCCGGCCCCGCAGCCGCTCGGCGATGTGGCAGGCCTCCTGCTGCCCGGCGCCGGGCAGCACGGCCACGAACTCCTCGCCGCCGAAGCGGCCCAGCACGTCGCAGGCCCGCACGTGCTCGCCCAGCGTGCTGGCCGTCGCGGCCAGCAGCTCATCGCCCGCGAGGTGCCCGTAGGTGTCGTTGACCCGCTTGAAGTGGTCGATGTCCACCAGCAGGATCGCGGCGGGCACGCTCAGCCGCAGGGCCCGGCGGATCCACCGCTCCGCCTCCCGCTGCCAGGCCACGGCGTTGAGCAGGCCGGTTTTCGGGTCGGACTGGGCCGCGGCGCGCAGCTGCTGGTGCAGCAGGCTGCGCTGGAGCAGGATGACCGGCGGCAGCGCGACGAACAGCATGACCCAGCTGAGCGTGCAGGCGATGGTAACCAGGACGCCGGCGCACAGGCCGGCCGCGTCGACCAGCAGGCCCTCGAAGTCCCGGGTGGTCCCGGACCCGGGCCCGCTGGGCCACGACTCGACGGGCCGCGCGGCCCGCCCGGCCAGCCCGATCAGCGCCGCGTTGACGAGCACGAACAGCGCGGCGCAGCAGGCGGCCCCGAGCACCATCACCGGGTCACGCAGCCATGGGCCGTGCGGGTGGGCCAGGCTGAGCAGGCCGTGGAACACGAACGAGGCGGCCGCCCCGGCCAGGCCGAGCGAGGCGGCCGTGAACGCCCGCCAGTACAGCGGCCCCTGCCGGGCCCGCCAGTGCGCGTACGCGCCGATCAGCACCGGGCCCAGCAGCGCGTACTCCGGCGGCAGCAGGAGCGCGGCCGGGAGCCACCAGGCGGTGAGCAGGTCATGGGTGCCCGGCGGCGGCGCGCCGCCGCGCCGGGTCGCCTCGGCGCAGACCATCCCGCAGCCGAGGACGACCAGGAACAGCCCGAGCTGGTCCGGGCGGGGCTGATGGCGGGTCAGCTGCCAGGCCGCCAGGAGGAACTCCGTGGCGGTGACCGCGATCAGGTACACCCGCAGCCGCCGCCGCCTGGGGAGCCGGTCGAACGCCCAAGGCTCTTCGGGGCGGCACCCTGACCCGCCGCGGTCTTCGCGGTGCATCGTGCGCTGGACTGCCGACATGCCACCTGTCCATGACTGCCGCAGGCAGGCCCCTCCGGCATTTCGGTCACATTCCGTATTCAAGAAGCGGCCGAACTATGACGCTGGGTAACAGCGTAGGGGCCAAGGGGCCTGCCCGGCAGGCAATTCCGTGGATCCGGATCCCGGCGTGCCGCCTCAGAACGGTGCGGACAGTCCCGCGGGCTCGCCAGACCCGTCCACCGCAGCCGGGCCCCGATCGGTTCCGTTGGGGCGATCGAGCGCGGCCATCGCCTCGCCGGCACCGTCCAGGCCTCAGCCACCAGACCCTCAACCACGGGGGCCTCAGCCACGGGGCCGCCGCCGGCCCCGCCGGGCCCGGCCTGCGTTTCGTGGCCGTTGCCTGCGGCCTGGCCGGCCAGCACCCTCCGCGGCCGCTGGAAGCTCGCGACCCCGCGGGCCAGGTCGTGCCCGACCGAGGTCGCCTCGACCTCGACCGCCAGCCGCGAGACTCCGTCCTTCTCGTACGGCCGGACCTGGAGCCGTCCCTTGACCAGCACCGGCTCGCCCTTGTGCAGGCACCGCGCGACGTTGTCGGCCAGCGTCCGCCAGCAGACCACGCTGACGAACGAGGTCGTCCCGTCCGTCCACTCGCCGGTCTCCCGGTCCACCCGGCGCGGGGTGTAGGCGACCCGCAGCGAGACGTTGGAGATGCCGGTGGCCGTGATGCGGAACCGTGGATCGCGGGCCACGTACCCGGACAGGAACACCTGTGCGTCGTTGATCATGCCATCCTCCTGGCTCGGCCCGGCGGCGCGTGAGCGGTGCCGCCCGGGGCGGCGTGGTGCCGCCCGCTGACGTCCACGATCACCGCCGGGGACGGGGGCCGGCCACGCCAAACCTGGTTCTGTGGACAGCGGCGTCCACCCGCGCCGGTTGTGGACAGGCAGGCCGGAAACGGCGGTACCGCGTGCGACAATCCGGCTGCCAGCCCCGCGCCCGGCCCCGGGCTCAGGCCCCGGGGCCGGGCCGGGCGCCTACGCCGAGACCAGCTCCGACGGCTCGGCGATCACATCGACCAGGGCCCCGTTGCGCATCACGGTGATGGCCATCGGCTGCCCGATCGCCTCCGCGAACATCAGCCGCTGCAGGTCCTGCGCCGCGGCGACCGGGCTGCCGCCCGCGCTGACCAGCAGGTCCCCGGCCCGCAGGCCGGCCCGGTCGGCCGGGCCGCCGGTCACCACCTCGGCCACGCGCAGGCCCGTGGGCCGGCCGACCCGCTCGGCCAGCACGGCCGGGAGGGGGGCGGGCACGCTGACCAGCCCGAGGTAGGCCCGCCTGACCTTGCCGTCCCGCATCAGCGCGGCGATGATGCGCCGCGTGGTCCGGTTGACCGGGACGGCCAGGCCCAGGCCCACTCCGGCCACGGCGGTGTTGATGCCGACCACCCGGGAATGGCTGTCCGCGAGCGCCCCGCCGGAGTTGCCCGGGTTGAGGGCCGCGTCGGTCTGGATCACGTCCTCGATCAGCCGGCCCGCGCTCGCGGTGCGGGTGGGCAGGGACCGGCCCAGGGCGCTGACCACCCCGGCGGTGACCGAGCCCGCCAGGCCGAGCGGGTTGCCCACGGCCACCACCAGCTGGCCGACCACCAGCTCGTCCGCCTCGCCCAGCTCGGCGGGCGGCGGGGTGGTCCCGGACGTCCGCAGCACGGCCAGGTCAGACAGCGGGTCGGCGCCGACGACCCGGAACGGGGTCGTGGTGCCGTCCGCGAACGCGGCCGTGCCGGCCGGGGCGCCGCCGACCACGTGGGCGTTGGTGAGGATGAAGCCGTCCCCGGTGAAGACGACGCCCGAGCCGAGGCTCTCCCCGCCCCGGCCGCCCCCGCCCCGGCTGGCATTACCCCGGCCGGGCTGGGGCACCCGCAGGCTGGCCACCTTGCCGGTGAGCTCGGCCGCGACCCCGGCCACGATCTGCGAGTAGCTGTCCAGTGGTTCCTTCTCTGGCACGCTGCCTCCTATCCCGGCGGGTCCGGAGAATGCGGGCCTTGCGGGGATTACATAATTACAACTTGTGGAGACTGCTAACACCAGGCCGCGGACGGGCCTTCCCGGCTCGTTACGCCGTGGGCGGAACCACTGTGGGCACAGGCCGGCCGCCTGCCGGCGGGCGCTCTGCTGGCCGCCGCCCGCCTGCCGGCGGGCGCTCTGCTGGCCGCCGCCCGCCTACCGGCGGGCGGACTGGAGCGCGCTGCAGAACCGGGCGTACTCCGAGAGTTCCTGCTTGACCGGCATGAGCACCATCTGCTCCGCGACTTCCTGCATCCGGGACCGCATCTGCGCCTCGACGCGGCCGCGTTCCCGCAACGCGGCGGCGCTGACCATGCTCATGCAGCCGGACGCGGTCAGCCAGCCCAGGGCGAGGATCGCCGCGATCAGGATCGCGACCCAGGGCAGCAGGGCGGCGTCGCTGAAGATGGCGGCGGCGTGGTGCACCGCGTGGAACACCCCGATCACCAGCAGCGCGCCGATCCAGGCCAGCCCGGCCACCACGCAGCCCAGCAGCAGTCCCTGCCAGGCGGCCACCAGCCGCCACCAGGGCTCCACGCTGTTCTCGCTGGGCAGGGCCTGGCCGATCGCCGTGCCGAGCGCACCCGGGATCTGTTCGTGCTTCGACCTCGCCGCGACCCGGACCGTCTGTGACCAGGGCGCCGGGAGCGCGGGGCCGATCTGCTCCCCGATGGCGGTCAGCGCGTTGTCGATCTCCGCCTGCTGGGCCCCGGCCGGGCCGCCGGATATCCCGCGCAGCTCCTCCCACAGGTTGCCGAGCCGGAGCTTGCGCACCGGGTCGCGGCCGACCGCCCGGTCCACCAGCCACGACACGGGCCAGCCGACGTAGTCCACGGCCCGCAGCTCACGGGCGCTCTGCAGCGCCTGGCCGACCCCGGCCGCCCCGGCCGCCTTACTGAACGACTCCCCCAGGACCACGACGCTGCCCGGAGGGACCTCGGCGAAGTCCTCGGTCCCGGTGTCCAGGCCCGCGCCGCGCGCCTCGCCGGCGTAGGGCACGAACCGCTCGGCCATCACGTCCAGGTCGGCCGAGATCCGGTCGGTCGCGGCGCGCCGGTCGGTGACGGTCTCGGCCAGCACCTTGCGCAGCTCGTCCAGGCCCGCGCCGCTCCGGGCCGAGGTGACCAGGACCCGGGCGTCGTGCAGCCCTTCGGTGTCGAGCAGCCGGGTCAGGTCAGACACGCAGTCCTCGGACTGCTCGGGGGTGAGCAGGTCGGACTGGTTCAGCACGACCGCGATCACCGATGAATGGCCTGCGAGCGGGGTGAGGTAGCGGCGGTGCACGGACGCGTCCGCGTACTTCTGCGGGTCCAGCACCCACACCATCAGGTCGGCCAGCCCGACCAGCCGGTTCGTTTCGACCGCCGCCCCGGCGGCCACCGAGTCGTGGTCCGGCAGGTCGATCAGGACCAGCCCGCGCAGGGATGCCTCGCCCTCGCTGAGCGCACTGGACCGGGCGTAGCGGTTGCGGTGCGGTATGCCCAGCCACTCCAGCAGCGGCCCGGCGCCGTCCATGCCCCACACGCAGGCGTGCGGGTCCTTGGTGAACGGCCGGATCACGCCCACGGCCGAGAAGTCCGCGCCGGCCATCCGGTTGAACAGCGACGACTTGCCGCTGCCGGTCCCGCCGGCCAGCACCGCCACCGTGTGGTTGGGCGACAGGCGCAGCCGCTCACCCGCCCGGGCGACCAGCTGCTCTGCCTCGGTCAGCAGCGGCGGGCTGAAGCCCTCCGGCCCGCTGCGGGCCGCGCCGATCTGGATCACGCGGGCGAGCGCGGTCAGGCGTCCGGACAGGTCCGCGGTCCCCCCCGCGCCGCTCAGCCCGGTCCCGCCCAGCCCCGCGCCGCCCGGCGCCGCACCGCTCAGCGTCGCGCCGCCCGGCGCCGCCGTCCCCGCCAGCCCGGCCCAGGCCGAGCCGGGTGGACGGGTATTCCCCGATGCTCATCTCGCCATCTCAAGTGAGTAGGTGGCCTGGTACAGCCGGACGGCGGCCGCGTCGTCCAGCTCCCCGGCCGAGTCAATCACCTCGACGAACCTCAGCATCTCCTCGTCGAAGAGCCGGCGTATCCGCTCGCGCAGGTCCGCCCGGGCCTTGGTGCCGATCTCGCGCAGCGGGCCCGCCCCGAACAGCGAGGTCAGCAGGAGCTGGGGCACGGCCCCGGTGCCCTCGGCGGGGCCGCCGTCGGCGTCGCGCTGGCCCAGCATGGCCACGATGAGCACGGTGGCCAGCGAGTCGTCATCGAACGACATCACCCGGGCAATGGACCGCTTGGTCACGCTCTCCGCCTTGACCAGCCGCATCACGTGGTCCTGCCAGGCGCTGACCGCCCGGACCGCGCGGGTCTGCAGGTCCGCCGAGGAGTGGGCCAGCGGGAGCGTCGCCTGGCGGAGCGGGCCCGCCGGGACGGCCCCGTCGTCGTCATCCGGGATGGGCTCGGCCGTCGTGCCGAAGATCAGCCCGGCGTCCGCGGCGAACTGCGAGCCGGTCCAGCTCTGGCTGGCCTGGGCCGCGGCGTACGCGTCCAGCAGGGACACCCCGGCCGGGTGGTTGCGCCAGCGGCGGATCGATTCCTCGGCGGCCCGGTCGGCGACCGAGAGGATGAGCGACTCGATCCCGGCCCGCAGGGCACTCTTCAGCGACCGGGCCCGGGCCGGGACGCCGCGCTTGCGCTGGCGGCCCTGCCTGCCCCGGGGGGCCTGCAGGCCGCGCAGCAGCTCGCCCGTGCCGGCGAAGTCCTGCCAGCGGGCCAGGATCTCGCCGCGCAGCAGCGAGCCGTCGGCCAGCGCCTCCTCGGCCTCGCCCAGCCCGGCCGCGTAGGCGCCCTCGACCGCGGCCTTCAGGTCGGAGCGGATGACCAGCTGCGCTTCCACCTCGGCGGCCAGCGCCGGGACCCGGTTGCGGAAGGTGTCCAGAGCGCCCGACATGGTCTGGGTCAGCACGGCGACGCGGCGGTCCGCCCGCACCGCGGTGTCCTGCAGCCACTCCCGCACCGGCGCGGACGCCTCGGCGGGCAGGCGGCTGTCCGTGATCACGGTCTCGTTGATCACGAACCGGTCGTTCTCGCCGAGCCCGTTGGCCTCGAGCATGGCCCCGAAATGCTTGGTGAGCTCGGGACCGCTCGCCGGCGGGACGCGGGACAGCACGATGCCCAGGGCGGCGCCGCGCTCCTTGGCGTACTCCAGGAGCTCCCAGACCGCCGCGTCGGCGTACCGGCTGGCGGTGGTCATGAACAGCCAGAGGTCGGAGGCGTCCAGGAACTGGTGCGCGAAATCCCGGTGCGCGGACACGACCGAGTCGATGTCCGGGGTGTCGAGCAGGGCGACGCCCTTGGGCATGCCCTCGCTCGCGGCCAGCACGAGCAGGCCGTCCCGCCCGGACCGGGCCAGCCCTTCCTGGCGGACACGGGGCACCGTGGGCAGGAAGACGTTCTCCGCGAACCAGTCCGCCTCGTCGGGGTGGCAGGCCAGCACGGGGCTGTTGGTCGTGGGGCGGCGGATCCCGGTCGCGCTGACCTGGGCCCCGACGATGCTGTTGACGAGCGTCGACTTGCCCGCACCGGTCGACCCCACCAGGGCGACCAGGATGGGCGCCTCGGACTGGCGGATCCGGGGCAGGAGGTAGTCGTCGATCTGGCTGAGGAGCTTGCGCCGCTCCGACCGGGTGGCTTCCGCGCCCTCGGTCTCGTAGACCAGGTTCACGTCCACGATCGCGGCGCCGCAGCGCGAGCAAGGCTGCCTCCAGCTGGCGCGCATCGACCCTGCGATGCCGCCCCCCTTCGCCGCCCCCTGGAATTACGGGCCCCGCCGCGGCGGGACCTGGGCCCGGCTGGGCCGCCGGCGGCGGCCCAGGCCGGACGGGGTCGGCCGAAGGTGCCGCATCCGTGCCCGTCACACGGGCTGATGCGGCAGCTAGGCCCTGCCCTTCCGTCATTGCTCTCCTGTCACTGCCTTTCGCGCGTCGGGACGACTCCGGCAGGCCCGGATGGCGTGGGCACGACTACACTCTGCGCTTCTCCCAGTGCTGCCCGTGAGAGTTCGGCTATGCTGTGCCCCGACATTCACTACCTCACCGATGACCACAATCGCTGGCGGACGCAACCCGGCCGCACCGACCTCATCGGCGACGGTGGCGAGCCCTGTGGTAATTATGTGCTGCGTGGGCAGGGTCCCGTCCACTATGACCGAAACTGGGGTCCGCGAATCCCGGCCGTAACGCATCAGCGCTCTGGTGATCGGCTCCAGGTTCTCCAGCGCCATCAGCAGAACCAGCGTGGCCTGCGAGGCGCCCAGCTCAGCCCAGTTCACCGTGGACCGCTCATCGCCAGGCGGGATATGCGCCGAGACCACCCGGAATTCCTGGGTGATGCCCCGGTGGGTGAGCGGGACACCGGCCGCGGCGGGCACCGCGATCGCGCTCGTCACCCCCGGCACGACCGTGACCGGAATGCCGGCCTCGAGGCAGGCGAGAATCTCCTCGCCGCCCCGGCCGAAGACGAATGGGTCACCGCCCTTGAGCCGGACCACAAACCGTCCCCGCCGGGCCCGGTCGACGAGCACGGAATTGATCTGCTCCTGGGCCATCGCCCGGCCGCGGGGAATCTTGGCCGCGTTGACCAGCTCCACGTCCGGGGCGAGCTCATCGAGCAGGGAACGGGGCGCGAGCCGGTCGGCCACCACGACGTCCGCCTCGGCGAGCATCTGCCGCCCCCGGACCGTGATCAGCCCCGGGTCGCCCGGACCGCCGCCGACCAGCGCGACCCGGCCGCCCGGGCGGCGCCTGCGGCGGGCGCTCACCCGGCCGGACTGCAGGCCCTCCAGGACCTCGTCCCGGATCCCCGCGCTGCGCAGCGGATCCCCGCTCACCACGCCGAAGCGCACGTCCCCGGCCTGGCCGGACGCGGGCGTCCAGGCGGCGGAGGCGGCCGCGTCATCGGCCCGGACCGACCAGATCCCGGCCGCCTCGGCCTCCTGGGCCACGGCCGCGTTCACGGCCGGGTCGTCGGTGCACGCGCAGGCCAGCCACGCCCCGGCGCAGTCACCCGGCGCGTACCCCCGGGACTCCCAGCGGATCCGGCCCGCCTGCGCGAGGTCGTGCAGCGAGGCGCTGATCCGGGGCGAGACGACCAGGACGTCCGCGCCCGCGTCGAGCAGGCCGGCGACCCGTCGGGTAGCCACGGCGCCGCCCCCGGCCACCAGCACCCGGCGGCCAGCGAGGCGGAGGGCCAGGAGGTAGGGCGCAGCCGTGCCGGCGACGATGGCGGTCCGCCCTCCTTCGGCTCACGGCTGGGCCGCACCCAGCGATTCATTCCCCAGGTCACAGAGACTAGTGGCTCCGCGGCGCGGCCCTTCCGCTTCCGCCCGCCCCGCTACCGCGGGGTTACCGCGCAGCCGCCTGGTTTCCCGGCCCCGCTACGGCCCCGCTACGGCCCGGCCTGGCCCGCAGCACCGGCCCCCGCCACGGCCCGGGCGGCGTCGGCCAGGGCGCAGAACGCGGCCGCGGCCACCGCCGCGCCACCCTTCTCCGACACGTTGGTCAGGGAGGGGAGGCCGCTGGCCCGCAGCGCGTCCTTGGCTTCCGCCGCCCCGGCCAGGCCCACCGGGAGGGCGATGACCAGGGCGGGCTGGACGTTCCGGCTCATGATCTCCGCCAGCGCCTCCGCGGCACAGCCCACCACCCAGACCGCACCTGGCCCGGCCTGGCCGAAGGCCAGCCGCACGGCGGCGGCGGGCTTGCTGATCCCGGCGGTCCGGGCCAGCCGCGCCGGTCAGCGAGTCCTCGCTGGTGCAGATCACCGGGTAGCCGGTGATCCCGGCGGCCACCGTCACCCCGTCGGCGACGACCGGCATCCCGTCGGCCAGCTCGGCGACCCCGGCGGCCAGCACCCGCTCGTCGCAGACCAGGTCGGTCGCGTAGTCGAAGTCGGCACTGGCCACGATGACCCGCTCGGTCACGCGGCGGCTCAGCGGGGCGAGGCGGCTCAGATCGATGCGGGAGCGCACGATCCGGTAGGCCTCGTCCCCGGTCCGGCCGGGAGCCCCGTCACCATTCCCTCCCGCTGGCAATCGACCCGTAATTCATTGTTTCCAGATCACTTGAATAGATAAATCTCTCACCTGCTCGTGGCGTCTCAGCATGGCACATGGCTCTGGCCTGCCGTGCGTCAAAGGCTCCGGCCAGTCGTGCGTCATCCGCATGCGGGACGGCACTGCGCCGCTACACTGGCCAGGCGCATCCGTGGTTGCGTCCCGCACCCGGCGGCTCCGCAGCGCCGTCAGCCACGCGATAACAGCGCATAAGCCGGGATGAGTTCGGCAGGTTTACGCCAGTGACGGCGGGCAGGCCACAAAGGTCCCGGGGCTGGCTGAATCGCCCGGCCTGTCATCAGGTAACTCCAAGGTTGCCCGGGTGGCAGAATCCGGCGGGGCCCGGTACAACCGGGTGTCAACTGACAGATGTGCGTCGCGAATGGAGAATTGATGGGCCCAATCGAGGCGGCACTGCGAGAGGCGGCACTGTGACCGGCACATGGGAAGCGGACGAGGCGATCGACGACGCCGCCGCCAAGGCGTTCTTCGCCGAGTTCGGCGAGCCGGCCGAGCATATGCCGCCGGTCGCCATTGTGATTGCCGCCTACAACGAGCAGGGCGTGATCGGCTCGGTCGTGGACGCCCTGCCCGCCTCTATCTGCGGGCTCGCCACTGCGGCCGTGGTGGTCTCCGACGGCTCCGCGGACGGGACCGTGCCCGAGGGCCGCGAGCACGGTGCGCTCGTGGCCGACGTGCCGGTCAACCGCGGCCAGGGCGCCGCGCTGCGCCTCGGCTACCGGCTGGCCCGCGAAGGCGGCGCCCGCTACATCGTGACCACCGACGCGGACGGCCAGTACAACCCGGCCGAGATGGAGCGCGTGCTGGCCCCGGTGGTGGCCGGGGACGCGGACTTCGTGACCGGCTCCCGCAAGCTGGGCAGCCAGGAGACCAAGGACCTGGTGCGCCGGCTAGGCACCTGGGTCTTCGCCACCACGATCAGCCTGCTGACCGGGACCCACATCACCGACTCCTCGTTCGGGCTGCGCGCCATGCGCTCCGAGGTGACCGGGGTGGTCCGGCTGGAGCAGCCCCAGTACCAGTCGGCCGAGCTCCTGATCGCGGTGCTCGCGCGCGGGTTCCGGGTCGCCGAGGTGCCGGCCACGATCCACAAGCGCCAGGTCGGCGAGAGCAAGAAGGGCCACAACGCGATCTACGGCCTGCACTACGCGGGCGTGGTCGGCGGCACCTGGTGGCGGGAGCGGCGGCACCGGGTGCCGGGCGGCCAGGTCCCCGCGCAGGCGGCGAGCCCGGAGGCGTCGGCCAGCGGCGCCGCGCCGGCGAGCCCGGACGCGGCGCTCGACCCCGGATCCGCCCAGCGGAACTAACCCCAGCGCAACTAACCCAGCGCCACTGACCCGCGCCCCGGCCGGCCGCCGCGCCCGGCCGGGCCACGGTCACTTCAAAATCTCCGCAACGAAAAGCCCCCGGGGCCGGTGGAATCCACCAGCCCCGGGGGCTTACGTCTGTCCAGCGGGCAGTGCCGCCGTCCGCTCAGGCGGGATGCGTTCAGCGGCGGGTGCCGTGCTCCGGGGTCACCGTGCCGTCGGCCTCACCGTGGCGGGCCGGGGAAGACTGCCCCGCCGAGCCGTTGGCCCAGGAGGTCACGCCGTTGGCCCGCGCCGAGCCCATCGCCTCGGCGAACCGGGCCGGGTCCGCGGGCGGGTGAGCGGGCCGGTCGGCCCGGGCGGGCTCGGAGGTGAGCAGGGACTCCACCGGCTCGTCCGTGACCGGCGCCCGGCCCTCGACCACCGCCAGCGTGTCCACCTTGGCGTTCCGGTCGGCGAACAGGACGAAGTGGAAGATGAGGAACCGGCAGCGCGAACGTCAGGCAGTTCGCCGCGAAGTAGAAGAGGTCGGCCACGACGACCCGGGCCGCACCGTCCAGGCCCATCTCCATGGCTACGTCGTTGCCGAACTTGCTGGCCAGGGTCAGGATGACCCCCGCGCCGAGGGAGACGGCCACGAACGGCAGGGTCTCCTTCAGCAGATGCGGGCGGCCCTTGCGCTCCCACGCCCAGCGGCTGATCACGTAGCTGACCGCCGCCCCCGCGAACCAGCCCGCGAACCCGGCCACGCCCGCGGTCAGGTTGGCCGGCCCGAGGCAGATGATGTACGTGATCTGGGTCGCAGCTACCGCACAGAACGCAGCTGGGGCAAAGCGGATAAAACGCTTCACGACCGTGCTGCGCAGCTTGTCCTGCAACGGTGCGGGAACGACTCGCCACAGGGCGTCAGTAATCCTGGGCGGAAGAAGAGTCATCAGCGTCCTAGCTCTTTCGGAGACCGACGGGTCATCCAGACAGGTATACAGTACTGGCCCCCCCTGATGTCCCAGGTACGCGCCTCCTCTCAGCATTCATTCAGCCTGTCCAGCCGCCTGGGATGCATGATGTCCCTTGCTGCCCCGCATGCCCCCGCTGACACATCCATGCCGGTCCTCAGGACCGGCCCGGGCCTGGCCGCTTAGCTGACCGCGCCGCCCAGGCTGGCCGGCCCCGCCCAGGAGCCGCTGCTGTACCGGGCGCGCCAGAGGTGGTTACTGGCGCCTTTCCAGAACACATCGATCACGCCGCTGGGCTGCCCGGCGGCGAATGGCGCGCCGCTGAGCGCGCCCAATCCCAGCGGCGCGGCCTTCTGCCAGCCGCTGCCCTGGCTGGCCGACCACCAGAGCCTGCCGTCGGTGCCCTTCCAGAAGACGTCCGCTCCCCGGCCGGGCGCGCTGACCGCGACCGGGCCCGCGGACAGTCCCCCGGTCAGCTCGGTGGCCTTGCCCCAGCCGGAGTGGGGCGCGTACGAGATGTGCCACACCCCCCCGTGGGAGCTGGCGCCCAGAAGACGTCGACCACCCCGCTCGGCCGGCCGGTGACCGCGGGGGCACTGCCCAGCTTGCCCATGCCCCGGTCCACGGGCTTGCCCCAGAACCGGCCCGAGCGGCGGATCTCCCAGAGATGGCCGTCGGCCCCCTTCCAGGCCACGGTCAGCGCGCCGCGGCCCGACACGGCCGGGGCCGGGACGGAGGCCAGGTGGCCGCCCAGGTTCTGGGGCCTGCCCCAGCCGGTGGCCCGGCGGTACTCGGCGTGCCACAGGTGGTCGTCCGAGGATCCGCGCCAGAACACGTCGATCTGGCCGTTGGCCTGGGCGACCGCCTCCGGCCTGCTGCCCAGGACGCCCATGCTCAGCTGCCGCAGCCTGGTCCAGTTCGTCCCCGGGGCATAGGAGGCCTCCTGCAGGCGGCCGTTCCTGCCCTTGGCGAACACCGCCACGTTGCCCGGCACCGACGCGACCGCGGACGGCTGGGTCGCCAGCGGCCACCCATGCTGACCGGGCCGTGCCAGCCGCTGCCGGGCGTGTACCAGTCATGCCACAGCTTGCCGTCCTTCCCCTTGAAGAACGCGTCCACATCCCCCGCGGACTGGGCGGCCGCCTCGGACGCCTGCGGTGACCCGCCGGTCACCCCCTGCTGGACGTCGAGGTAGTCCTGGTCGATGTTGATCGTGGCCCCGCCGTAGGTGACGTTCTGGCCGCCCAGGTACTGGTGGACGCGCTGGTGCCCGGCCCATTCATTGCCGGGCACGATGGGGTCGCTGGTGTTCGCGGCGCCGTTCCACAGGGCGTCGTAGATCACGTCCGGCATGGTGTCGGCCGGGTTGGCGTAGTTCCTGACCAGGGCCTGGATGCCGGACAGCGAGTTGCTGTAGACGCCGGATGAATACCCGAGGGTGTGCACTTCCCTGGTCCACGAGGTCAGGAAGCGCAGCACCCGGCCGTTCAGCGTGGCCGGGTAGGCCTCCATGTCGTAGTACAGCGGTGTCCCCGGGCCGAAGCCCAGCAGCCGGGCCTGGCTGACCGCGTCCCTGGCCGCGCTGACCGCCTGGCTGGCCGCGGCGTGGATTTCCCCGAAGCTCGCCTGCGGGCCCACGTAGATGGGCATGAAGTGCCATCCGGCCGACTGCTGCTGGCTGACCCAGGATGCGCTGAGGTTGGGCTGGGCGCAGGCCCGGTCCGAGCCTCCGATGTAGATGCCCACCGCCCGGTACGGGGACCGCTGCAGCCACGTCTGCATCGTGGCGGCGCTGGGCGCGGTACAGGCGTCGAACCCCTTCCCGGTGAAGTCGGTCGAGCCGGCCGGCAGCGCCGCGCGGGCCTCCCCGATCCGGGCGGGCGTGCTGGCCAGGCCGCCGGGCGGCGGCGCGGCGGTCCGGCTGGCCCGCACCGGCACCTGGAGGGACGCGCTGGCCAGGATGCGGTCGACCAGGGCCCGGTCGGTGGAATAGGTCGCGGTGATCATGATCCGCCTGGTGGTCACCGTGATCAGGCGCTCCACCGGGTACATCGCCGCGGCCGCGGTGGCGCGAGCGGTGGCCGGCTGGACGAGCAGCGCTTCCGTGGTCCCGATGAGCGTGCTCGGGCAGTCGCTGGCTGCGCCCGGGTGTGCCCAGGTAGAGCACGTGACGGTCGAAGCGGACGCAACTGGCCGGATGCGCGGCCAGGCGGATCACCCGCCAGGTACGCGGGATCGTGAAGGTGTAACCCTGGTACGTCACCCGCTGGGACGTGGGCCGGGCCGCAGGCCGGTGGTGCGACGGAGCGTGCGTGACGCTGGCGGCCGCGCTCACCGCGGGCCCCGCCACGGCGGCGAGCAGCAGGCTGACCGCCCAGCAGGCCGGGGCTAGCGCACGGCGGCCCCCGCCTTTTCGGGCATACCTATTGAAATGCATGATGAATCCCCCCCGGGCAAGCCGCATTCACCCCCCGTTTCCGGCGGCCCGCGATTTCTCTGCCTCCTGCGGTGCCGGATGGTGACACACGGCTACTCTTCATCTACAAGATAGGAGCTTAAAGGCTGAGTTCCCCCATGACTAGAGTGCCCAGCGAGAGCCGGTCATATTCCACAAGCGCCTCTTGCCAAAACAATTAATAAAATACAAGGAAGAAATGATTCGGCCGGACAATTAGTCTGAATTGGTGATACCGGAGGCCAGCCCGCCGGAACTGCCCGGGCTCGCGTGCCACAGTTTCCGGGGCGGGCCTTTCAGCCCCGCGCCCGGGGCTCCGGTCTCGGCGTACGGGGACAGCACGAAGCCGTTGGGGTAAATGATCTTCTCGCCCGCCTCCTGGGGGGGCCTGCCGCTTGGCTGGGCCCCACCCTGACCCGGGACGTCACCGGCCGCCATGGCGGCCCGCACCGCCCCGACGCCGCTGGCCGCCCGGATCTCCTCCAGCGCGGCCAGATCCCAGCACTCCTCCCCGTTGATCGACACCGACCCGCCGGTCCGGCGGACCCGGCCGCGCACCACGAGCAGCCAGGACCCGAACACCCGGGCCGCGCACCGCGGCTGGACAGACTCGAAGAACGCCAGGTCCACCGGGCCGGTCGCATCGTCGAGGGTGACGAAGATGATCCTCATCCCGGACCGGATGGCCGGAGTCTGCGTGGCGACCTTCACCCCGGCCACCAGGATCCGCGCCCCGGACCGGCAGCGGCGCAGGTCAGCGGAGCGCACCACGTCCAGCTGACCGAGCAGGTCCTCGTAGAAGGTCACCACGTGGCGGCTCAGGTCGATGCCGAGGATCTCCAGCTCGGCCTCGACCCGCTCCGCCGGGGTCAGTTCCCGCAGTTCCCCGGCGGGAACGAGTTCCGCGAACCCGTCCCTGTCCGCGTCCAGGCCCAGCAGCGCCTGGCTCCCCCCGGCCACCATCCCCCCCGCCAGCCCCCCACTCCCCGCCACCGGCCCTCCACGGCGCCCCCCTCACCCGGCCCGCCCCTCACCCCCGACTCCCCCGATCGGGCCCCCCTCTCCGGACTTTTCTCTCGAATGGTGCGCTTCGATGTCCACTTTGCGGGGATTTGCGCGCACGGAATGCGGGAAATGTGGCGAGGACGGCCCGGGGCCGCGGCGGGAGGGGCGCGTGCGGCGGTCCAGGACCCCGACGCGGGCCAGCAGGTCGCGCCGGGACGGGGGCTGCCCTGCCGCGTCCGGTTCCGCCGGCCCGGCGTCCGGCTCATCAGGGTCGTAGAGCGAGTCCAGGGCGCCCACCAGGACCAGCCGCTCGGCGACCGGGCGGGACACCGCCGCCCGCTCCCACAGATCGCGCAACGACGTATAGGGCTGGCCCGCCACGACCCTGGCCACCTCCGCCTCGCTGATCCCCTTGACCTCGCGCAGGCCCGGCCGCAGCCCCTCCCCGGGCAGCTGGGGCACGCGTTCCACGCACCAGTCACCGGCGGAGGCGTTCACGTCCACCGGCAGGATCGGGAAGCCGGCCAGCCGAGCGTCCCCGACGATCACCCGCTTGGGGTACATCCCCGGGTCGTGGGTGAGCACCCCGGCGTAGAACGCGGCCGGATAGTGCCGTTTCAGCCAGGCGGACTGGTACGTCGGGATCGCGAACGCCGCCGCGTGGGCCTTGCAGAAGCCGAATCCGCCGAACGACTCGAGGACCTCCCAGACCCGGACCACGGTCGCCGCGTCGTAACCCCGGTCGCGGGCCGCGATCCTGAACCACTCCCCCGCCTCGGCCCGGGACTGGTCGTCAGAGAGCATGCGCCGGATCCGCTCGGCCTCGGAGAGCCCGCAGCCGGTCATCGCGTGGATGATGCGCAGCACCTGCTCGTGGAAGATGACCACGCCGCCGGTCTCGGCGAGCGTGGCCGCCAGGTCCTCGTGCGGATAGGAGGGCACCCGGCGGCCGTGCCGCGTCTCCAGGTAGGGCGTGACCATGTCGGAGTTGACCGGGCCGGGGCGGAACAGCGAGATATCCACGATCAGGTCGTCGATGGTGCGGGGCAGCAGCTTGCCCACGAGCTCGCGCTGGCCCGGTGACTCGATCTGGAAGCAGCCGAGGGTCCGCGCGGTGCGGATCATCTCGAACGTGGGCTCGTCGGCGCGGCCGATGGCGTCGAGGTCCACCTGCTCGCCCCGGGTCCGGCCGATCTCGGTGAGCGTGTACGCCATCGCCGACTGCATGCGCACGCCGAGCACATCCAGCTTGATCAGGCCCGCGGTCTCGACGTCGTCCTTGTCGAACTGGCTCAGCGGCAGCCCCTCGAAGCTCGGCTCCACCGGGGTCCGGTCCAGCAGGGAGGTGTCGGAGAGCACCACGCCGCACGGGTGCATTGCCACGTGCCGGGGCAGCCCGTCGAGCCGTTCGGCCAGCTGGAACACCGCGGTGAGCTGGGGTATGGCCAGCCCGCTGCCCCGAAGCTCGGGCAGGTCGGTGAGGGCATTGCGGATCCGGCCCGCCCGGATGTGCGGGAAGGCCTTGGCCACCGCGTCGATCTCGTGCGGCGGCAGCCCGAGCGAGGCCGCGACGTCCCTGATCGCGCTGCGCGCCCGGTACGTCTCCATCATCGACACGCAGGCGACCCGCTGGTCGCTGTAGGCGTCCACGATCGCCCGGTAGGCCTCGATCCGGCGCGCCGACTCCACGTCCATGTCGATGTCGGGCAGGCCCTTACGGCTCTCGGACAGGAACCGCTCCATGATCAGGTCATAGTCGAGGGGGTCGATGTCGGAGATGCCGATCAGGTAGTTGACCAGGCACCCGGCCCCGGACCCGCGGATCGAGCAGCGGATGCCCCGGCTCCTGATCAGGGCGGCCACGTCGGCCACGGTGAGGAAGTACGACGCCAGCCCGGTCTTGGCGATGATGGAGAGCTCGTGGTCCAGCCGCTGGGCGGCGCGGCGCCGCAGCCGGCGCTGGCCGCGGATCCGGCCTACCCCCGGGTACCGGCGCCGCAGCCCTTCGGCGCACCTCATCCGCAGCGTGACCAGCGGCGCCCCGCCGGTGGTCTCCGGCATGAACCGGCCGCCCAGGCCCAGATCACGCTCGGGGTCGAGGGTGCACCGCTCGGCCAGCACCGCGGTCGCGTGGAGCAGTTGCGTCATCGCGGAGTCCCCGCGGGCCCCGTCACCCGGGCCATCGTCATCCAGGGCACCGGCGCCGGAGTCGCCGCAGACCCGCGCCGCGATCGCGGCCATCTCCTCGCCGCTGGCCAGGTAGGCCCGGGCGTTGCGCCGGGCCAGGTGGCGCTCGCTCAGCGGGGCCAGCTGCCGGGCCGCGTCGAGTACCTGGGCCACGGCGGCGTCGGGCGGGTCGAGGTAGCGGACCGCGTTGCTGAGCACCGCGGTAACCCCGGCCTCGCGGGCGAGCCGCAGCATCCGGGCGGCCCGGTGGGTGCTCCCCCGGGTGCGGTGGTCGGTGATCTCGATGACCACCTCGCCGTGCTCCCGCCACCGGGCCAGGGCGGCCGCGGCGAGGTCGGGCCGCCGGGCGGAGATCGCCCGGCCGACGTCGCTGCCGGGGCCGAGCAGGATGATGAGGCCCTCGGCGTGCTCGGCGACCAGGGCCGGGGTGATCACCGGGGCCCCGCGTGCGCCCGCCTGATGCGCCGCGCTGACCAGCCGGCACAGCGATGCCCACCCCCGGCGACCCGAGGCGAGCAGGGTCACCCGGGCGGCGTCCTCGCTGCGCAGCCGGGCCGGGGCCGCCGAGTTCAGGATCCGGGCGGGCGCGTCACCAGTGAGAGCTGCCCCCGCACCCCCCGCACCCGCCAGGGCGAGATCAGCGCCGAGGATCGTGGCCAGGCCCGCCTCGGCGCAGGCCACCGCGTGCTTGACCGCCCCGTACAGCCCGTCCCGGTCGGTCAGCGCGAGCGCGCGCATCCCATGCTGGGCGCCCCGCGCGACCAGGGCCGCCGGGGAGGTGACGCCATAGCGCAGCGAGTAGGCCGACGCGACATGCAGGTGCACGAAGTCGGCCGCCCAGCTCACCCCGTTAAATCCCATACCCGGGCCAGCATCCACTGGCCGGTCGCCAGGTCATGGCGCAGCTCGTAGGTACCCGCCCGGGCGCTCCGCCCGGGCGCCGCCTCGATCCGCCAGAGCTCACGCTCGGCCGGGGTGTCCAGATCCGGGTTCTGCTGCTTCCACCACTCCCGGCTGATCACCCAGTGGTCCAGCACCCCGAGCACCGTGTAAAACCTTCCCCGCCACACGAATCTGGTCGGCCTGCCGTCCTGGACTCCGACGTCCACCGGCTCCGCGTACGTCCTGCTCACCTGACTGCCCGCTCCCTGTAACTCTGGTTCGCTACCACCCCGGGGAAGGCAGGCAGTCACTATTACATCGAACATAGGTTCGACGCAAGCGCCCGGGGGGCCAGGAACGGCCGAGCCGCGCTCACCGGACAGCCGGGCGGCACTCCCCCGAAGGGCCAGGTCACGGGCTCATCGCGGAGGCCCGGGCGGGATTCCTCAGCCCGGCAGCCCGGCCAGGCGCCCCTGGCAGGCCATGGTGTGCGCGAAGAACGCGGCCCGGTCGGTGATCACGTTCTCGAACTGGCCGAACAGCTCGAAGCTGATCATGCCGAACAGGGCGGTCCAGCAGCCCAGGGCCGCCGCGATCACCTCATCGGGCAGGTCCGGCAGGACCGACTCGCGCAGCACGGCCGCATCCACGGTGAACGACCCCGGGCGGCGGCGGGCAGATCCCGGGCGGCCGGAGCGCGCCCGCCAGCCAGGCGTCGCTGATGATCTTCCCGAACACCGTGGCCGCCCGGACCGCAGGCCCGATGGTCTGCTGCGGCGCCTGGTAGCCCGGCACCGGCGACCCGTAGACCAGGGCGTACTCGTGCGGATGGGCCAGCGCCCAGTCCCGGACGGCCCGGCAGACGGTCCGCCAGCGCCTGGCGTACTCGCCGGCCGGGCACGCCGCGTCGGCCTGCTCGGCCACCTCGCCGATCGCGTTGTAGCCGTCCACGATCAGCGCGGTCAGCAGGTCGTCCCGGCTCGGGAAGTAGCGGTAGATGGCCGAGGAGACCATGCCCATCTCCCGGGCCACCGCCCGCAGTGACAGCCCGCCGGCTCCCTCGGTGGCCAGCTGGCCGCGCGCCACATCGGTGATCTCCCGGGTGAGCTCGGCGCGGACCCGCTCCCGGGCGGTACGACTCGCATTCACGCCTCCAGCGTATCAGAGCACTGAAGCAAAACGAGAGCATCGCTCTGAGTGAGTTCCCAACCAAAGATGCCTGTTCGCCGTCCCAGAGACAGAGTCGCTGTCCCCGGAGATGGTGGCCCAACGGAATTCTGGCCTGACCACGGGGTAATGGCCATTTGCTCGTCAGAGTCGCCGGCGCAGGCCGGAATCCTCGAATTGGAGGCGCACAGCATGGTCATCAAGCCAGGTCTCGCGGCCGCCGCCGTGGCCGTATCGGCCACGACGATCGCGGGCTGCGGGAGTGCCAGCCCGGCGGGCGGCCAGGCGGCCGCCACGGCCCGCGCGGCGGCCTCCTCCGCAGCGGCGTCGCCGGCACCGTCGGTGAACCCGGGCGGCACGATGGTCTCGGCCAGCCCGGGCGGATCCGGCCCGGGCGGATCCGGCGCGGCGGCCGCCGGGACCGGGTGCACCGCGGCCCACCTGACTATCGCCTACACCGATAACAAGCAGATCCGGCAGGGCGCGCTGGCCGGGATGAGCCACGCCGACGCCGTGGTGACGTTCACCAACACCGGCTCCGCCTCGTGCCGGATCCAGGGCTACCCGGGCGTGGCCGCGCTCAATGCCGCCGGGAAGCAGATCCAGCAGGCCGCCCGGGCCACCGGGCTCAAGACCCCGCTGGTGACCCTGGCCCCCGGCCAGACCGCGTCCGCCGAGATCACCGGCAACACCGCGTCGTGCACCAGGCCGGCCAGCCTGCCCGGCCTGCTGGTCACCGCACCGGACCAGCGGACGTCCATCCGCCTCGGCCGCTACGGGAGTATCTGCGTGAAGTCGCTCGGGGCCGGGCCGGTCCACCCGGGCAATTCCGCTGGGCTCAAGTTGTAGACCGCCCCGCGGGTGACTTTTCCCGCGAACGGTGCGCTCAGGCGGGTGTTTTGACCGTCTCCGGCGCACCGTTCCCGGGGAAAGTGCGCCTGCAGGCACCCGGGAACGGGTCGCGCGGACAGCACCTAACGTCTGGAACGGTCGGTAAGTAACGGGTAAACCCCTTTTCCGGGGTTCTGTGATCTCTACGCTCACCGCATGGCGCACCGGCCCAGTGGTCCTGGGCATATCCCCCGCCGTCCCGGCCGGAGGTGGCTGGCGGGCTGGCGGGCCAGCACCGTAGCCGCTGCCTCGGCGGGGGCGGTCGTGGTCCTGGTGGCGCTGGCCGTGGGCATCTCACAGGCCACCGCCGCCCCGGCCTGCGCCTCCGTGCTGACGGCGGGGGCCGGGGCTGGCGCCCAGACCAGCGGGGAGGCCACCCACTACGAGCTGGCCGCCGGCGGCATGGGGAACTGCTCCTATCCGTCCCCGCCCGCCGGGCAGCTCTACGTGGCGCTGTCACCGGCCGAGTACGGCGCCGCCGCCGCGTGCGGCAGCTACCTCCAGGTGACCGGCCCGGACGGGTCGGTCACGGCCGAGGTGGTCGACCAGTGCCCGGAATGCCAGGCCGAGCACATCGACCTCAGCGAGCAGGCCTTCGCCAGGATCGCCCCGCTGAACGCCGGCCTCGTCCCGGTGAGCTACCACACGGTCGCCGACCCGCCGCTGCCCGCCCCGCTGTCCCTGCTGGTCAAGACCGGCTCCTCCGCGTACTACCTGGCGCTGCTTCCGATCAATAACGGAAACCCGCTGGCCAGCGTGGCCGTCCGCCAGGGCTCAGGGGGCTGGCAGGAACTGACCCGGACCACGTACGGCTACTGGCTCGCTTCCTCGGGCGCCGGGCCGGGGCCGTTCACGGTCCGGCTGACTGATTCGCTGGGTCATCAGGCCACGGCGAACGGCATCACGATCAGCCCCGGCGTCGTCCAGGCCACCGGGACGTCGATGTACGGCGCGGGCGCCGCCGCACCCGTGGCCACCACGGCCGCCCCCGCGGCACCGGCGAAGAAGGCGGCCCGCGCGCGCCGGGCCAGGCGCCAGCAGCAGTCCGCGCACCCCACCGCCAGCCCGGCGCGGGACGGGGGCATCAGCATCACCAAGGTGGCCGCCCGCCCGGTCGCCGCGTCCCCCACGCCGTCCTGCCACTAAGCGCGGAAGGTCCCCCACCTGGGTACGACGCGCACCAGACCTTCGTCGGCCAATTTGGCCAACACCCTAGCCACAGTGCCCCGGGCAACCTCGTACTCGCCCGCTAGCTGGGCCACGCTTGGCAGTGGCTCGCCGCTGGCCCATTCGCCAGCGTCCAGCCTGCGCCGTAGATCAGCCTCGACGCGCGCACTGGGCAACTGCTCGGAACGTGGCACATCTTGATCTTTCCCACACTGACTGACCTGCGCATCCTGTCTAACTTGACCCTCGTGTCTAAGCTGTCTATCGTGACCCACATGACTCAATCAGACGACAGGGAATTAGCGGCGACGATCGAGCGGCTGCGGCGCAAGCATGAACACCTGGAGATCTCGGCCGAGATCCTGATCGAGCGCCGGGTGTTCGTGGCCAAGGGGCGCGACGGTGGCCATCCCTGGCTGGTCCTCTCCTCGGACCTCGCGCGCTTTGAACGGGCCCTGAAGGCAGCCGCGCCGCCTACGCCGTCAGGCCAGTAGGCCGGACCTCGCCCGGCTGGTCCCAGTCGGACGGCAGCCCGAGGGTCCCGGGCAGGTTCTCCCGGCCCACGCCGGTGACCCGGACCACCCGGCGCCGGTCGGTGCGCCGCACCCAGTCCAGCGCGAAGAGCCGGTCAGCCAGGGCCGTGCCCAGCGGGCCGGCCAGGTGATGGCCCTGCTCGGACCATCAAAGGAATTACAGACCATGACATGCTAGTCCAGCGACGATTCTCGGCCGATATCAGCAAAGCCAGGCTCATCCCAGGCGCTGCAAGATGGCCTCGTATCTGGAATACCCAGCCGTCCATAGCAAGTGCCGGATTTGATGATCAGGGCGTCTTGATGCTGAAGGTGGCGGCTAGGCCCGCGCGGCCGTCGCTGGTGACGTGCACGGCCCGGCTGGCCGGGGCGCGCCGCAGCCAGCCCTTGTCGGTCAGGCGGGTCAGCAGCGCGGCGCCGAGGGCGCCGGACAGGTGATGTCGTTGCTCGCTCCAGTCCACGCAGTAGCGGATAAGCGGGCGGCGGCTTCCCGTGGGTATCTTGACTCCGAAGTCGTCCATCCACGCCCGGCCGGTGTCGGTGAGCTGATAGTCGCAGTCCCAGCCCGGCGAGGAGAGCCGGTCGCGCCCGCTGCCATCCCAATCGAAGGTCCCGTCACCGCCAGCCAGGACACCCTGGCCGATCAGGGCACCCATGATGGCCGTGCCGAGCCGCCCGGCCAGGTGGTCATAACACGTCCTGGCCGAGCGCACGGCATGGGCGCGGGTGCCCTCACGCAGCGAGCGCACCGGGGCGGCCGGGGCCAGCCGGGCCAGGGCCTCGACCAGTTCGCCGACCTGGGGGCCGGTCAGCCGGTAGTAGCGGTGACGGCCATGCCGCTCCACCTGCAAGAGCCCCGCGCAGACAAGCTTGGCCAGGTGCGCGCTGGCGGTAGAGGCGGCCACCCCGGCCTCGGCCGCCAGGGTGGTGGCGGCCAGGGCCCGGCCGTCACCAAGCGCGAGGACCATCCTGGCCCGGCCCGGGTCGGCCAGCACAGCGGCCACCGCAGCAATGTCGGTATCTCCGGGAATCTGTCCCACACCGCCAACCCTAGGAGACCGACACTTCGTCTCCAGACGAAGCTGAGCGCGCTGTGCATAACCGTTCTTTGGGCATCCGGGCTCTTGGCTGCTCCAGCCTCGTCGGACGTGCGGATTAAAAGGCTGGCGCAGGCTCTGTCCGAAACCGTCCCGTTTGTCCTGTACTTAAGGCTTATCAGGGCTGGGCTGTCCCAGCTGGTCATCATCGTCCGGTTCAGTCTGTTGGCGTTGCTGCTCGTCTTGCTGCTCGGGCGGTCCGGGCTGCGGCAGTTCTGAGGCAGAGCCATGCACCGCCTTATGGTGCCGCCGGTACACCTCAGCAGATGTCCGGCCCGATTGCAGAAGCGCATACAAGATGCCTCCCGCAATGTCTAGCCCCTCACCCAGCGCGTCACCGTGACTGGGCGTGTCGCCGTGAGCTTCGGCGATGGCGCCCAGGTGCGGAGCGCCGAAGTGTGATCCCGCCGGGTGGTCGAGAGGCTGGAACCGCACTGCGGGCGGCCTTGGGGGGCGAGCAAGCTCTTTTACTCCTTCAACGATGTCACCCATGCTGCCCGCTAGTTCTTGCCTGAACTCCTCGTCCGACTCGGCATCTTCCCGGAGCTCCGCAGCCTCAGCGGCCGCCTTGCGTTTCTTCATCCAGCGCATGTGAGGCACAACGCCAAGGTCTCATAGTCATGCCCTTCCAGCCAGACCTGGTGCATAGCTGGAGGCGCTTGCTGGCGCTTGCCCAAATGATCTCTTCCGTGTCAGCTCTGGCCGCGGGTGGGTCACATAGCCACGGCGCTCAGTCGATCGCTGCCCAGCGCGGGTCAAGTTGGTCAGATGGGGGCTGCTGTTGCTGTCACCGCTGCGGTCAGGCTCTGGTGGTTTTCAAGATCGCTAGTGTCGCTTCGCCGTCTGCGGTGCTGACCTGGACTGTTGGTGACCTACTGGTCAACCAATCGCAAGATCATCCCGCGTGTATCCCGCGGGCTTAAGGTCGCCTGCATTCCAGCCTGTCCGTGAGTGACCGTGAGTCGCCCATGTTCACCACCTCACGGGGCACCCGGCATTTCGGGCAGGATCGAGGTGTATCTCTCCGGTTGGTGATACCTGTTCCTGCTGTCAAGATGGAGGAGATGCCCGGTCTCCGGAGGGAGAATGTCATGATCGCCGCAACTGATACCGACCGGGTGCCGATGCGGGCCAGTAAGGCTGTTGCGCTTATGGACGGCGACGACCTTTCCACGTTCATGGTGCTGGATGAGCTGGAGGGAGATCGCCACCTGGTGATCGGTGTCGGCGATGCCGAGGCCTGCGACCTCGATGCCAGCCTGGCGGGCCGGCAGTGGGGTCGTCCCACGACCTACGAGTTCACGGCGGCGCTGGTGCGCAGCCTTGGCGGCCGCGTGCGGGAAGTCCGGCTCGACCGGATAGTGGAGCGCGCTTATGCGGCCACTGTCGAGGTCGAAGGCCCGCAGGGCGTGGGACTGGTGGATGCCCGGTCAAGCGATGCGCTCAACCTCGCGGTCCTCACACAGGCTCCGGTCTTCGTCGCGCCGGAGATGCTGGCCGACTGCATCGGTCGGCAGGAGGCTGATTCCGCTGAGGCTGCGCTGCTCCAGCGCGCTATTGCCGCAGGCCCGATGGCTGTCCGCAGAGCGGATCGATAGCTCAGCATCTGTTGCCCACCTGGTAACCCCTCGCTTGTAAGGTCGAGTGCCTGCTTGCAAATGCCGTGCTCACCCCACTAGAGCCGCCTGAGCTGGGCGTCGAAGTGCCCGCGGTTGACCGTGATCTATCGCTGATGACCCGCGCTAATGGACGATGATCTTCGCATGAACGAGAGACGGGCGCCCGTCCTGACTGATCAGGCAGGCGTGAAGCGCTTGCGAGTTAGCCGCCACCAGAACGGCGGACGGATCTCGTGGCCGATGGCCAGACTGCGCTTGTGCAGCCATGCTGCGCAGCCGATGCACACGCCATCGTGAGGGTGCCGCTCGAACCGGACGATGTTGCTAACCTCGATTGATTCACCGCAGCAGTAGCACGCCACCTGCTCTTGGGTACCGGCTGGCGTGTCGTGGAGCGCAGCCATGGCTCGACTCCTTCGGTTCAGGCAGGTCTGACCTCTTAGGGTAGGCGCCATCCGAGGAAGACGGCCCGTGCAACACCGGCGCTGCCCGCCGAGTGAGTCACCTTGATCTGCATGCCTGCCGGGCGTGGCCCGGGCGGGCCCCAAGGCAGAGACCGAAGCGCTGATGCAGGGCCGGCGGCGCCCTGTAGCGGCGCCGCCTTGATTCAGGAGTAGCTCAATCCGGCAACGCACGGGCGGGACTAGATGTCCTCCGGCGACTGACGTGCGACATTCCTCCGCCATGTGATCTGCGACAGTGGCGTGTTTCGGCCACTCTGGTGCGACGTTTTCCGCGGTGCGTCGGACTGGGGAGGCCGGGATTGGCACTGGTTGTCTTGTCGGTTGTCGAGCAGCGCCTGGATGCGGTTCGCGCGGTCCTGGATGGCGCTGACGTGGTAGAGGTGGCGGCCCGGCTGGGAGTGCACCGGGCGACGTTGCACCGGTGGGTGGCGCGGTATCTGACCGGGCAGCTTGCCGGGCTGGCCGACAGGTCCCACCGCCCGCATTCTTGCCCGCGTCAAGTTGATGATGCGGTTGAGGTCGCGGTTGCGGAGATGCGGCGGGAGCATCCGCGGTGGGGATCACGGCGGATCCGGCTGGAGATGCTCCGCAAACCCGGCCCCTGGTCTGCCGGGGATCTGACGGTGCCGTCGGAACGCACCATCGACCGGATCTTGCACCGGCAGGGGCTGCTGCGCGCCCGGCCGCGGAAACGGCCGAGGGAGTCGTATGTGCGGTTCGAGCGACCGGGCCCGATGCAACTGTGGCAGATGGACATTGTCGGCGGGATCAGGCTGGTCAGCCCGGTGACCGGGGAGTTGCGGGAGGCGAAGGTGGTCACCGCGGTCGATGACCATTCCCGCTACTGCGTGATCGCCAGGGTCGTGGAGCGTGCGACTGGCCGGGCGGTGTGCCTGGCGCTGGCCGAGGCGCTGGTGCGGTTCGGGGTGCCGGAGGAGATCAACTCTGACAACGGCAAGCAGTTCACTGATCGTTTCGGCAGGCATGGCGGCCGGAACGGGGAGGTGCTGTTCGACAAGATCTGCCGCAAGAATGGGATCACCCACCGGCTGACCGCCCCGGCCTCCCCGAACCAGAACGGGAAGGTGGAGCGTTTCCACGGCACCTTCCGCCCGGACTTCCTCGACGTCGCAGGCCCGTTTACGTCCGTGGCCGAGGCGCAGGCGGCGGTCGATGCCTGGGTCAGGCACTACAACGCCGAGCGGCCCCACCAGGCGCTCGATGAGAAGGTTCCGGTCACTCCCGCTGACCGGTTCTTCCCGGTGCCCGCCGCGCAGCGTGATCTGGTCGCCCTGTGGCTCCCGCCGGCCCTGGACAGTGCCAGCACCCCCGGGTCCGGGTCTCAGGCTCCGGGCGCAGACGGCTCTGCGGTGCCTGCCGCGGGCGCGGGCCAGGGCGGCGGGCCGGTCGAGTTCGACCGGGTAGTGCCCCCGAGCGGGAACATGATCGTGTGCCAGCGGCAGTTCTGGATGGGCCCCCAGCGGGCCGGGATGGTGGCGCGGATCTGGGCCGACTGCGACCTGATCCACGTCCTGATCAGCGGAACCAGGATTAAGACCGTCCGCTCCCACTTGTCCGTCAACGACCTCGCCCGGCTCATCGCCCAGGGAGCAATCCCGGCCGGGGCCTCTCCGCTGCCGCCAGTCGAGGACGGGGACGCCGTGGAGGTGGAACGCTGCGTGTCCCGTATCGGCCTGGTCTCGCTGGCCGGGCACCAGCTGCTCGCCGCGGAGATCCTCGGCGGCCGGCGGGTCGGCATCCGGATCGAGCCCGCGACGCTGATGTTCTATGACCTCGCCACCCGCGAGCTGCTCCGCACTCGCAAGAACCCGCTGACCCCCGGGCAGGTCAAAGGCCTGCGCGGCGTCCGCCCCGCTGGGCCCCCGCCACGCCCTTCAGCCGAGCCGGTCCGGGTCCAGCGGCGGGCCAGCAACACCGGGGTGATCATGGTCGTCGGGCAGAAGATCGCCCTCGGCCGTATCCACAAGCATCAGACCGTCACGGTGCTGGTCTCCGAGACCACTCTCGCCGTCGAGTTCGATGACGGCGACGTCCGCGTCATCCGCCGCACCACCACTCAGCCGGTGCGTAGCATCAAAGGCCAGCGGCCGCGGACCGCTACCTCAATTTCCTAGACCATGTGTCGCACATCAGCTGGCAGAGATGTGTCGCACATCAGCCGGCGGCCCACAACGGGCGGGACTAGACAGCGGCCGGAGCACCTGGCTGAAAGTCGCTGCTCGGACCAGTCGAGGCAGTACCGGACGGCGGGGTGCCGGGCCAGCACCGCGTCCAGGTCCACGCCGATCTCCGCGAGCGCAGCCTCCCCGCGCGGGGTGAGCCGGTAGCTCAGGTCGCGGCCCGGGGCGGACAGCCGGTCCGCCCCGGCCCGCTCCGGGTGATGCCGCCCGTCCCCGCCGGACAGCAGCCCACCGTCGAGCAACCCGGCGAGCAGGCCGACCCCGAGCCTGGCCAGGTGGTTGTAGCAGGTACGGGCCTCGCGGAGGGCCCGGGCGTGGCTGCCCTGGCGCAGCGAACGGATCGGCTGCGGCGGGGAGATCCGCGAAATGGCCTCCAGGACGTCGGCCACCTCGGGCGACGCGAGCCGGTAGAAGCGGGACCGGCCCTCGCGCCGCATCGTGACCAGCCCGGCCGCCAGCAGCCGGGCCAGGTGCCCGCTGACCGTGGACGGCGCGATCCGCGCCTCGGCGGCCAGGCGGCTGGCCGGGAGCGCCCGCCCGTCGGTCAGCGCCGTGAGGACCCGGGCCCGGGCCGGGTCGCCGATCAGCGCCGCGATCGGGGCGATGTCAGCGTCCCCCTGGGTGAGCTGCTCGGTACGCATAGAGGCACGCTAGCAAGGGGACGCTTCGGTGCCGGCCGAACGATCTGGCGGGCAGACTGCGCCGCATGGACCCATCCTCGCCCCGTGGCCCAGCCACGCCGGGCGGTGCGTCCTGGGTGCCATTGCTGGCCGTCTCGCTCGGCTACTTCATGGTCATCCTCGACGCGACCGCGGTGAACCTCGCGCTGCCCGCGATCGGCCACGACCTGGGCGGCGGAATCACCGGCCTGCAGTGGGTGGTGGACGGCTACACGCTGGCCTTCGCCGCGCTGCTGCTGTCGGCCGGCGTGGCCGGGGACCGGTTCGGGCCGCGCCGGGTGTTCCTGGCTGGGCTGCTCCTGTTCACGGCCGCCTCGGCCGGCTGCGCGCTGGCCCCGGCGCTGGGCGTCCTGGTCGTCATCCGGCTCATCCAGGGGGCGGCCGCGGCGCTCCTGGTGCCCAGCTCCCTCGCGTTGCTGCAGGCCAGCTACCCGGACCGGGCCCGGCGGGCCCGCGCGGTCGGCCTGTGGGGCGGGATCGGCGGGCTGGCCGCCGCCTCGGGGCCCGTGCTGGGCGGCGGGCTGACCGCGGCCGTGAGCTGGCGGCTGGTGTTCGCGGTCAACATCCCGGTCGGGCTGCTCGCCTGCTGGCTCACCCGCCGCCGGGTCGCTTCGCCCCCCGGGGCGGGGGACCGGCGCGGCGACCCGGTCGGCCAGCTCACCGCCATCGTGACGCTGACCGCGCTGACCGCGGGCCTGATCGAGGCCGGCCCGCACGGGTGGGCGTCCTGGCCGGTGGCGGCCGGCCTGGTCATCGCGGCCGGGGGCGCCGCAGCGTTCGTCGCCGCGCAGCACCGGGTCCGCTCCCCCATGCTGCCGCTGCCGCTGCTGCGGCGGCCGGCCTGTCGGGGGGCAGCGTCGTGGGGCTGCTCATCAACCTGGGCTTCTACGGCCAGCTGTTCGCGTACAGCCTGTATCTCCAGCAGGTCCGGGGGGACTCGCCGTTCATCGCGGGGCTGTCGCTGCTCCCCGAGGCCGCCGCCGTGCCGGTCGCCTCGGTGCTGTCCGGCCGCCTGACCAGCCGCCGGGGACCGCGGACCACCATGATCACCGGGCTCACGCTGGGGGCGGCCGGGCTGCTCGGCCTGATCGTGACGGCCCACGGCACGCCGTACTGGGTCCTGGTGCTGCCCATGGTGGCCGCCGGGTCGGGGATGGCGCTCACCATGCCCGCCGCGACCACGGCCGTGATGGACGCCGCGCCGGACAGCCGCGCCCGGGACGGCGGCCGGGCTGATCAACACCGCCCGCCAGGTCGGCGGGGCCCTCGGCGTGGCCGTGGCCGGCTCGCTGGTCAGTGGCGCGATGGGGTTCGTGCCCGGGCTGCACGTGGCGCTGGCCGTGTGCGGCGGCGCGTTCCTGCTGGGTGCCCTGGTCACCGCGGCCACCGTGGACCGGCCCGGGGCCCGCCGCCCGCCGTCCCCGCCAGGCCGGCCCCGCACAGCGGGCCGTCGCGCGGCCAGCCCGCTGTGCGGGCCGCCATGTCCCTCGATAACGTCACCGCCCGCGTGAAGACGCGGTCAGGCGGGCTGCCACAGCTCGACCCGGTTGCCCGCGGGATCGGTGACCCAGCCGAACCGGCCGACGCCCTCCATGTCCTGCGTCTCTGCAGCCACGTCCGCTCCCCTGGCGCGCAATTGCGCGAGCATCGCATCCAGGTCGCGGACCCGGAAGTTGAGCATGGTCTGCTGGGTGCGGGACCCGAAGTAGCCGGTCTCGGACTCGAACGTCGCGAACACCGTCAGCCCGGCTTCCGGGCGCCACAGGCCGTTCTCATCAGCGTCCAGGCCCAGGCAATCGCGATACCACGCACCCAGGGCCGCCGGGTCGGCAGCCCGCACGAAGTATCCGCCGATTCCAAGCACACGTTCCATGCCGCCATCTTGCCAGGACGGCGATCGGGCGGCTGGCACCACGCCATCGCCCCGCCCGCTTCACCCCCCCTCAATCGCGGGGGAACTCGTTAGACTCCCTGGCATGCAGCGGCGGGACAATCCCTGCACGCTGCAGACCCGTCGTAAACGGGGCGTGAGACCCAACCAGCGGAGGTGCCAGATGGCCGAGCTCCTACCGCCCCCAGAGGGAATTGTGCTGGCCCACTTCATCGTCTCGGACGATGTCGAGCGCTCCCGGCGCTTCTACACCGAAGTACTCGGCGGCAGGGTGGTCTTCTCCGGAGAGGTGACCTATGTCGCACTCTCCAACAGCTGGATCATCATCAATGTCGGCGGAGGCCCGACCGACGACAAGCCTGCGGTCATCCTGGAGACGCCGCGCGATCCCGACCGGGTCAGCAGCTTCCTCAATATCCGGGTCAAAGACATCGAGGCCGTGTACGCCGAATGGAGCGCCCGGGGTGCTGAATTCCTGACGCCGCCGAAACAGCACCAGTTCGAGAAGCGCTGCTACATCCGCGATCCCGACGGTCATCTGATCGAAGTGGGGCAGACCACAGACCCAGAGGGAGACTGGTCACCCGCTCACTGGCCGGAACGCTGAGGAGGTTCCGGTCATGACCACCGCGGTCATCGGCACTGGAGGGATCGGATCGGTCATCGCCCGCGAGCTCGCCTCAGGCGGCGAGACCCTGCGGCTCTCGAGCGCCGACAATAAGTCGGCGCGAATGCTGGCGGCCGAGATCGGCCGGGCTGCGGTCGTCGCCGCCGACAACCGCGACGCGGTAGTCGGCCCCGCCTCGGCGCGGTCCTTGACCGGTGGGGCCTGACCGCTACGGGGCGGGCGCCCAGCCGGGCATCGGGAAGCCGGCCAGCAGGTCGCGGACCTGCGTGGCGATCCGCCCCAGGGCTGACTCATCCTCCTTGACCGCGGCCGCGATCGCCTCGTCCATCCAGGCCGCGATCTGCGGCATGTGCTCCTCGCGCAGGCCGCGGGTGGTGATGGCCGGGGTGCCGATCCGCAGGCCGGACGGGTCGAAGGGCCTGCGCGGGTCGAACGGGACCGTGTTGTAGTTCGTCTCGATGCCGGCCCGGTCCAGGGCCCTGGCGGCGGGCTTGCCGCCGATTCCCTGCCGGGTCAGGTCGATGAGGATGAGGTGGTTGTCGGTGCCGCCGGAGACCAGGTCGTAGCCGCGCTCCCCCAGCGCCGCCGCCAGCGCCTGCGCGTTCGCGACCACCTGCCGCGCGTAGTCCCGGAACGAAGGCTGGGCCGCCTCGTGCAGCGCGACCGCGATCGCGGCCGTGGTGTGGTTGTGCGGGCCGCCCTGCAGGCCCGGGAACACCGCTTTGTCCAGCGCGGACGCGTACTCGGCGGCGGACATGATCATGGCGCCGCGCGGGCCGCGGAGGGTCTTGTGCGTGGTAGTGGTGATCACCGGGGCGTACCCCACGGGCGAGGGGTGAGCGCCGCCCGCGATCAGCCCGGCGATGTGGGCGATGTCGGCGACCAGGATCGCCCCGATCTCGCCCGCGATCTCCGCGAACGCCGGGAAGTCGATGGTCCGCGGGATCGCGGTGCCGCCGCAGAAAATGACCTTGGGCCGTTCGGTGCGGGCCAGATCGCGGACCTGGTCCAGGTCGAGGCGGCCGGTGTCGGCCCGGACCCCGTACTGCACCGCGTGGAACCATTTGCCGGTCACCGAGACCGGCCAGCCGTGGGTGAGGTGCCCGCCCATCGGCAGCGCCATCCCCATGACCGTGTCCCCCGGCTGGAGGAACGCCAGGTAGACGGCGAGGTTGGCCGGGGATCCGGAGTAGGGCTGGACGTTGGCGTGATCCACGCCGAACAGCGCTTCGGCCCGTTCCCGGGCCAGTGTCTCGATCGGGTCGATGAACTGCTGGCCCTCGTAGTACCGGCGTCCCGGGTAGCCCTCGGAGTATTTGTTGGTCAGGACCGAGCCGGTCGCCTCGAGCACGGCCACCGAGGCGTAGTTCTCGGACGGGATCAGCCGCACCTTCTCGAACTGCCGGCGGGCTTCCCCTTCGATCAGTCCGGCGATCTCCGGGTCGGTGGCGGCGACGTGCGGGATGGGCGGCTGGTTCATGGCGACCTCCTCGTGACCACGCTACACACGCGGCGAGAAGTCCTCCGTGCCCAGCGGAGATCATCGTCCGGATGGCCAGCATCGGAGCGGACGGGCCGACCGGCGGGTACTTCTCTGCCGCCGGATCCGTGCCGTGGTGGCGGCCTAGGCGGGCAGCATCGCGGGGACGAACTCCCGGGGCAGGCCGTGCGTCTCGTGCAGGTACCGGAGCTCCTTCTCGGTGAGCGGCCCGCTGCCCCGCCGGGACAGGACCTTGCGGCCGCGGTCGAGCAGGTCGCGGAACCGGCGTTCCTCGTCGAGCAGCACGCCCGTGACCACTGTGGGCTCGACGAATTGACCAAAGTGACTCAAGGTTCCCTGGATCAGTTCCAGGGGCAGGTCGGACAGCGTCCGCGACGGATCCTCGCGCCACAGCGAGGTCAGCGTCCGGCGGACCAGCCGCCGCAGCACGTAGCCGCGGCCGGTGCTGGACGGCGTCACGCCGTCCCCGATCACGACCACGCCGGACCGCAGGTGGTCGGTGACCAGCCGCGACGACGTCTCCGGAAGCGGCCACAGCCGGCCCACGGTGTCCGTCCAGGGCCGGAGCAGGTCGCAGCCGAACACCGAGTCCTGGCCCTGCAGGATCGTGACCAGCCGTTCCAGGCCCATGCCGGTGTCCACGCACGGCCGGGGCAGCGGCATCAGGGTGCCGTCGTCCAGCCGCCGGTAACGCAGCATCACGTGGTTCCATAGCTCGACCCAGCGCCCGTCGCTGCCCGGCGTTCCCTGCGGCCCCGTTCCTGACGGCCCCGTTCCTGACGGCCCCGTTCCTGACGGCCCGGTTCCTGACGGCCCGGTTCCTGACGGTTCAGTACCGCCGGTCCACACGAACAGTTCGCTGTCCGTGCCGCACAGCCCGGTCGGGCCGTTCGACCACCAGTTGCCGGTCCCGGTCAGCTCGACCGGGACGCCCAGCTCGCCCCAGACCTCCTGGAGGTCCGTGTCCGGGCCGACCTGGTCGTCGCCCCCGTACACCGTGGCGTGCAGGCGGCCGGGGTCGATCCCGAACCCGCTGGTGACCAGCTCGTATCCCCAGCGCACGCTCTGCGGGCCGCAGTAGTCACCCAGCGACCAGGAGCCGAGCATCTCGAACACGGTCAGGTGCGTGCGGTCACCGACCTCGTCCAGGTCGGTGGTGCGCAGGCAGCGCTGCACGTCGGTCAGCCGCCCGCCATCCGGGTGCGGCTGGCCTTCCAGGTACGGCGTCAGCGGGTGCATGCCGGAGGTGGTGAACAGGACCGGGTCACCGGGCCGCGGCACCAGCGAGCTGCCGGTAACCAGGTGGTGGCCGCGTTCGCGGAAGAACCCGAGGAACGTCTCGATCGTCTGCCAGGAATTCATGGTGGAGCCTTTCCGGGTCGGGTACCGGAAAAGCGCCGCGGGCACGGCCATGCGGTAGACCGGTGAGGATCTGCGCTGTGGTGAAGCCCGGCGACTCGTTTCCGGTCGCCTGGGACAGGGAGGTCAGGCAGCGGCAACCGGCGAGCTGATAGCTCGCGCGGCCGCGACGATGTGCTGCGTAACCTGCATGACTCTCAGTGTACCGGCCGGCCCCTACCCCAGCCCTAACGGTTTTACCGGCCGGCCCGGGGCGGCCCGGCATCACCGGGATGCGAGGTTCTCAGGAGTGGCCCAGGATGCGGTGCGGCCGGTACGGCGCCTCCAGCCGGGCCGTCTCCGCGTCGTCCAGCGTCACGTCGGCCGCGGCGATCGCGTCGTCGAGGTGAGCGAGCCGGGTCGCGCCCACGATCGGCGCGGTGACCGCGGGCTGGCCGAGCAGCCAGGCCAGCGCGATCTGCGCCGGGGACACGCCCCGCTCGGCGGCCACCGCGCGCACCACGTCGACCACGTCGAAGTCCTCGCCGGTGTACATCTCGTCGGCCAGCGGATCACTGCCCGCGCGGACAGTCTGCTGCCGGGCCGGGCCGCCCCGGGTGCGGCCGCCGGCCAGCAGGCCCCGGGCCAGCGGGCTCCACGGGATGACACCCACGCCCTGGTCCTGGCAGAGCGGGAGCATCTCCCGCTCCTCCTCCCGGTACACCAGGTTGTAGTGGTTCTGCATCGAGCTGAACCTGGTCCATCCGCGGGCCGCCGCGACGTGCTGGGCCTTCGCGAACTGCCAGGCGTACATGCTCGACGCGCCGATGTACCGCGCCTTGCCTGCCCGGACCACGTCGTGCAGCGCCCCCATGGTCTCCTCGATGGGCGTCCCGTAGTCCCAGCGGTGAATCTGGTAGATGTCCACGTAGTCCGTGCCGAGCCGGCGCAGTGACGCGTCGATGCTGGCCAGCACGTGCTTGCGGGACAGCCCCCGGTCGTTGGGGCCCGGTCCCATCGGGAAGTAGACCTTGGTGGCCAGCACGTAGTCGTCGCGGTGGCTGAAAAGCTTGCCGAGGAGGCGGCCGGTGATCTCCTCGGTCACGCCGCCGGAGTACATGTCGGCGGTATCGAAGAACATCACGCCCGCCTCCACCGCCCGCGCCACGATCGGCTCGGCGGCGTCCTCGGGCAGGTGCCACGGGCGTTCAGTGGTAGTGCCGTAGCTCATCATGCCCAGGCAGATCCGGGACACGTTCAGGCCTGACGAGCCCAGCCGGGTGTAACGCATGGGGGTTCTCCTCGTTGGTCGTGGGCCCCGGTACCTTGTGCACCGCGACGCCGGTGATCACCAGCCCGATGCCGAGCAGGTCCTGGCGGGTCGGGAACTGGCGAAGGACGATCGCGCCGATGATGGTGGCGAACATCGGGAGCAGGGCGAGCATGAACGCGAAGCTCGCGCGGGGCAGCCTGGCCATGGCCAGCTGATCCGTGACGTACGGGATGACCGACGAGCACACGCCGACTCCCGCCGCGGCCAGCAGCAGCACGGGATGGCCGAAGGCCCGCAGGGCGCCCCCCAGCCCGGCCGGGGTCACCACCACGGCGGCGATCAGCATCGAGGCCGCCAGCAGATCGATCCCGCCCGGCGCCGCGGCCCGGGTATGGCCAGCGCCGGCGGCCGGGGGCCTGGCGATCCGGGGCCTGGCGATCCGGTGCCCCAGGATCACGTAGCACATGAACAGGACGCAGTTGCCGAAGGCGTAGAGGAACCCCAGCGGCTGGCCGGCCAGGCGGACGTCGGTGATCGTGGCCACGCCGATCGTGGTGAGGGCCAGGGCGAGGATGTTGCGCCTGCTGCGGGCCGCGGAGGCGGCCAGCAGCACCGTGCCGAGGAATTCGACCGCACCCACCGTGGACAGCGGAAGCCGGGCCAGCGCCAGGTAGAACAGCGAGTTCATCGCGGCGAGCACCACCCCGAGCTGGATGAGCAGGGTCCGCTGGGCCCGGTCAAGGCGGGGAATGAGCCGCCACGGGCGGCGCCAGACGGCGAAGACCACGGCGGCACTCACGATGCGCAGCCAGGCCATCCCGAGCGCCGGGACGCGGAGGAACAGCAGCACGGCCAGCGACGGCCCGAGATAGTGGAAAACGGCACTGACCAGGAAGAACGAGGAAGGCGGGAGCCGCGCCACCGGCCGCCGGACCGCGCCGGCCGGGCGGCCCCCAGCAGGCGTTCCTTGCCTTCCGAGCAGCATGCGCGTAACCATACGAAGGAAGAAGGCAGCCGTGAATGGGCAAACAACGGAGCCCGGATAATTATGACGTCGGAACTAAGGAAAACAGCCCCAGAGGCTTTTCAACCGCTCGACAGCCTCGATCACGGCATCATCGCCGAACTCCAGTCGGATGCCCGGGTGCGGGTCGCCGAGCTCGGCCGCCGGGTCGGGCTGTCCCCGCCCGCGGTGGCCGAGCGGCTACGGCGGCTGGAGGACACCGGCGTCGTGACGTTCCGGGCTGACGTGAATCCGCAGGCTCTCGGCTACGCGCTCTCGGCCATCGTCCGGGTCAGCCCGATGAGCGGTCACGTGCACGCGATCCCGGACATCGCCCGGCAGACGCCCGAGATCACCGAGTGCTACCGGATCACCGGCGAGGACTGCTACTTCATGCGGCTGTACCTGCGCTCGATCGACGACCTGGAGCCGATCCTCGATCGTTTCGTGGCGCACGGGCGCACCACGACCTCGATCGTCCACTCGGCTCCGGTCCGGCCCCGGTCACTCCCGGCCGCGTCCCCGCCGTTCCCGGCCGGGCCCCGGCCGCTCCCGGCCCCGCCCCGGGACTAGCAGGCGGGGCCGGGAACGGCTCAGCGGGGCCGGCGGCCAGAGGGGGCCGGCGGCCGGGTGGGCGCACCAGGCTCACCGGGGCGGAGTGCCACCGGGCCGTGGTTCGTTGCGGAAATAAAGCGGCGGCGCAGCACGGTCCGCTCGGCCAGTGTCCAGGCCGTCGTGCTGAGCAGGTACAGGCCGCCGGCCAGGGGCACGATCGCGGCGGTCACCAGGGACGCGAACGGGACGGCGGAGCTCAGCATGCTGGCCGCGCGGCCGCCCGGCGCGGGGCTGGCGCGGCGGGCGGCCCGGACGGCCAGGACCGCGACCGCCGCCAGCAGCGCGAACAGCCCCGCGAACACCGCCCCCTGCGCGCTGAGCGGGCCCGCGCCGGCCAGCCAGTGACTGCCCAGCGGCGCGGTGAGCAGGCTGTGCGTGAGCAGCGTGTTCGGCGCGCCGCCTACCGAGTGGTCCAGGAACAGCCGGTACATCACGCTGAAGAACGGCAGCTGGATGAGCAGCGGCAGGCAGCCGCCGAACATGCCGGACCCCTCGGCCCGGTACAGGGCGCCCAGTTCCGCCTGGAGGCGTTCCGGGTGGCCTGCGTGGCGCCGCTGCAGCTCGGCGAGCTTGGGCTGCAGCCGGGCCCGGGCGCCCTCGCCCCGGACCGACCCGCGGACCGCGAAGTAGCTCAGCGGCAGCAGGAGCAGCCGGACCAGCATGGTGAACGCGATGATCGCCGCCGCGGTGGCCAGGCCGCCGGCCAGCGGGGCCAGGATCGCGGCGATCCAGCCGACGAGGTGATACGCGAGATCGACCGGAACACCAAAAACAGTGTTGCCAAAAAACATGGACATGACGGAGCACCCTCCAGCGGGTCGCGGAACCGGATGACAGCTGGAGACGGCCGCCCGCGGACGTCACGCCAGGCCGCCAGCGCCTTGGGCATGCTGGAGGCTCAGGTGGGGCCGGGTTCAGGTCAGGCAGAGCGGATCAGGCGGCCGCCGGGGCCGCCGTGGGTGCACGGGGCCGGGCCCGGCCTGCCGCGTCCGGGTCGCGCTGCGGGAGGAACCCGGCGCGCCACGACTTCTCGCGCAGCGCTGCCGCCCGGCGGCCCTGCGGGATCGCGGTGACTGCCGCGGCAACCCGCCCGCCTTGCGCGAGCAGGGCGATCAGCATGCCGGTCAGGGTGATCGCGGCGAGGACCAGCAGGCCGGACGGTGCCAGCCCAGGCAGAGCCAGCCCGGACGGTGCCAGCCCGGGCAGCGAAAGCCCAGGCAGCGGCAGCCCGTGCAGGGCGCTGGTCAGGGCCGGGATCACGGCTGATGCCTCCCGCGGAGGAGCCGGTCAGGGACCGGGAAACAACCGGTCGTGGTTCAGCGTACGCCCGCGGGCGGCACGACCGGCAGGTCCGCCGGCGGCCCGTGCTCGATGAGGCGGCTCACCGCGGCGGTGTCCAGGTGCCCGGCGACCAGGTCGGCCAGCGTGTCGAGCCGTGCCTGCCGGGCCGCCGCGAAGCTGGTGTCCGGCGCGACCGTGAAGTCCCGCCCGGCGAGCGCGGCGACCTCGGTCAGGAAGGCCCGCCGGAACGCGTCGCTCTCCAGCGTCCCGTGCCAGGTCGTACCCCACACGGCCACGGTCCGGCAGCCGCCGGGGAACGGCTCCCCGCGCCCCTCGGCGACCTCGGCCACGCCGTGGTGGATCTCGTACCCGCGGACCTCGGCGCCGTAGCCGGTGCCGCGCGGCCGGCCCAGCACCTTGTCCGGGCCGAACGTCACCCGCACGGGCAGCAGCCCCAGGCCGGCCACCACGCCCGTGCCGGACTCGACCGGGTCGTCGATCTCGGTGGCGAGCATCTGGTAACCGCCGCAGATGCCGAGGACCGGCTGCCCGCGCCGGGCCCGGCCGGTGACCGCCGCCGCGAGCCCCCGCTCCCGCAGCCAGGCCAGGTCGGCCACGGTGGCCCGGGTGCCGGGCAGCACCACGAGGTCGGCGTCGGCCAGCTCGGCCGGGGTGGTGACGAAGCGCACCAGCACGCCCGGCTCGGCGGCCAGCGCGTCCACGTCGGTGAAGTTGCTGATCCGCGGGGTGCGGATCACGCTGACCCGGAGGATGTCCTTTCCCAGCGGAGGCGCTGGCGTGGCTCCGCCCCCCGGGCCGGCCGCGTCGAGGGCCAGCGAATCTTCCATGTCGAGGCCCAGTCCCCCGCGCCAGGGCAGCACCCCCAGCACGGGCCGGCCGGTCAGGCCGGTGAGCATCCCCAGCCCGGGGGCGAGCAGCCCCGGGTCACCACGGAACTTGTTGATGATGAAGCCGCTGACCAGCGCCTGGTCGGCCGGGGCCAGCAGCGCGAGCGTCCCGTACAGGGCGGCGAACACTCCGCCCCGGTCGATGTCGCCGACCACGACCACCGGCAGCCCGGCGGCCCGGGCCAGCCCCATGTTCGCGATGTCGGTGTCGCGGAGGTTGATCTCCGCCGGGCTGCCCGCGCCCTCGCAGATGACCACGTCGTACTCGGCGCGCAGGCCGTCCAGGCTGTCCAGGGCGATCTTGAGCAGGTCCTGGGCGTGCGTCCGGTACTCCGCGGCGCTGACCTCGTCACGGGGCTGGCCGAGCACGATGACGTGGGTGCGGGTGTCGCTGCCCGGCTTGAGCAGCACGGGATTCATCCGCGCGTCCGGCTCGATGCCCGCCGCCGCTGCCTGCATGGCCTGGGCCCGGCCGATCTCGGCGCCGTCGGGGGTGACGAAGGAGTTGAGCGACATGTTCTGGGCCTTGAAGGGTGCCACCCGTACGCCCTGCCGGGCCAGCCAGCGGCACAGTCCGGCGGTGAGCACGCTCTTCCCGGCGTCCGAGGTGGTCCCGGCGACGAGCAGCCCGCCCTTCACGGGCAGATCCAGCCAGCGCCCGTCCGGGGAGCAGTCGTCCGGGCAGCAGTCGTCCGGGCAGCGGTGTCTCCGGCGGGAATCCTTCTGACGGCGGTCACCCCACGACCTTAGGCACCACGGCCGCACCCCACCAACCTGCATGCGCTGGGCCACCGCCGGCCCCTAAGCTGGAGTTCACAAGCTCTCAAGCCGACCTCGCGGAGCCACCAACCCGGCTCCACTCTGTGTCCGGCACGTGACCTTGATCATGCACAATAAGGTGTCCGGCGCCTGTAGCTCAGATGGATAGAGCGGCTGCCTTCTAAGCAGCGGGTCGCGGGTTCGAATCCTGCCAGGCGCACCAGCCAAAACTCCAAAATGGATCAGCGGCAGCGGCGCAGTGACACCCACGTTTGACACCTATTCGCTGCCCGCGCCACTGCGATGGCCGAGCGCATCGCTGATCCGTCCCAGGAGAGGTCGTGGTTTGGGCGCCGCACAAGCGGTAAGATTTCTACCGGGGATGAATGATCCATCGCAGCTCCAGGGGTTCTCCCAAGGCACTGACCGTGGGAGCTACAGTCGGCTGCGGCCCAAGCTGGCAGCCGCTCACCACGCGGCCTGGGTAACAGTGATTCTGACGTCAGGCATCGTCGCCCTGGCGCTCGGCCACTTTGAAATCGGGCTCGCCGCCGTCCTCCTCAGTACACCCTCCGTGATACTTGGCCTCCGGGCATGGCTGCGCAGCGGACGGTCCGAACCACTTCAGATAGGACCGGGCCCGGCACCCCGAACTGACACCAACGTGTGGGGAAGCACGGACGCTGCTTCTGGCCCGTTCGAGGTGGGCGACCACTACCGACAGCCTGACTAGATAGGTCACGCGGACGGCCTAGGGCAGATAGCTGGCGAGCAGGCTGGCCAGTTCCTTCGGGCGGCTTAGCGCAACGGCATGGCCAGCGGCCATCTCATCCGGGACGACGCCCAGGCGGTCGGCAACGACCCGGCGCATGAACTCAGGCGGGAAGAACCGGTCTTCAGTGCAGAGCACGAACCGGGTCGGCACCGGCGGCCACGCGTCCAGCGGCCACGGAGCATGGCCGGGGGTGTCTGACTGGTCGCGCGCGTGGCGGCGGGCCTGCTCGGCCAAGGCCGGAGGGACGTCCTGGTAGGTCAGGTCCTGTCCGGCATACCGCTGCGCCTGCTGGCCCATGACCGCGTCGAAGCCGGTGTTCGCGGACCAGTCGCCGGGAGACTCTCCCGGGGCCGGGACCATCGCGGCCACCAGGATCAGCATGTCGACCGGAGCCCGGGCTGCTACCAGCGGCGCGGTGAACCCGCCGAACGACTGCGCGACCACGATCAGGCCACGGCGGCCGCCGATCGCCTTGAGGACGGTATCGGTGTATTCGGCCAGCCCGGCCGAGTCGTCCTCGCAGGGCAGGTCGGGCGCGAGGGTGTCGTGGCCGCGCTGCCGCAGCTCCTGCTCGACCAGATGCCAGTACCATCCGGCATCCCCAGCGCCGTGAATCAGCACGAAGGTGGCCATGGTCATCTCCTTATCCCTGTCTTCTGCTGGTGAGTAGGACGCACTGACGCCCGGGCAGTCATCGCTGGCGCGCACAGAGGTTCAGGAGACCAGGCGTTCCGGCCGTGCCACGTGCGGGCCAGAACAAGCGGGTAGCGGCGGTCATTCACGGTCACCTACGGGGAGCCCTCGTTACAGTGACCGGGATGAGGCTGGAGATGATGACCGCGGAGGACGTCGAGCTGCGGCTGCGCACGCAGACCGACCCGGTGATGATGGCTGAGCTGGGTGGTCCCCGGTCGCGGGAAGCCATCGAGCGGGCGCACGCGAAGTCCCTGGCTATGGCCGCCGAGGGACGGTGCTGGCCGCTCAAGGTGATCTTGAACGGTTCGGCTTGGCCTGCCGGCGTGGTTGACATCTTTGAGTCGTCCCACGAGGGCGAGACGATCTATGAGATCGGATGGATGATCCTGCCCGAGTTCCAGAACCAGGGACTCGCGAGTCAGGCTGTGCGGGAGGTTCTGGAGAAGACGCGGACACAGCGGAAGTTCGGGCAGATTCACGCTTTTCCCGCGATCACGAACGGCCCCTCCAACAAGATCTGTGAGAAGAACGGCTTCACGAACCTGGGAGAGTGCGAGTTCGAGTTCGCGGGGCGCACTCTTCGCTGCAACCACTGGCGGATCGACCTGTTCTGAGACGCTCTGCTCCTGGCGCGCCAGCTCGTCTTCATCGCTGCCGAGCTCGTAATCGGAGTCGTTGTCGCCCATCGCATCCCCGTTGATGCCCACGACGAGTATTCCGCGCCTGGCCTCTGTGGTGCCACGATGGGGTGGCGAGACCAGTGGCCGGAAGGAGACGAAATTGCCGGAGCGATCAGGAACCCGGGCCGACGATCCGTTCAGCGGCCGGCAGCCAACCAGTCACGAACGGCTGACGGGACTGCCCTGGGATGCGTCGTACCACGACGGTCCTGCGCCCTGGGATATTGGCCGGCCGCAGCCGGCAGTAGTGCGTGTTGCATCCGAAGGCGGATTCACCGGAGCGGTGCTCGACGCGGGCTGCGGGACCGGCGAGAACGCCCTTCACGTCGCCTCGCTGGGATGGCCGGTGCTGGGCGTCGATGTGGCTGAGACGGCACTGGCGATCGCCCGGGCGAAGGCCGGCGACCGCGGGATCGAGGTTGAGTTCGCCGCGGCTGATGCGTTCCAGCTGGAGCGTTTGGGGCGCAGGTTTGACACGGTGCTGGACTGCGGGCTGTTCCACACCTTCGACGGCGACGAGCGACCGGGATACGTGGCGGCTCTGGCGTCGGTGACCGAGCACGGTGGAACCCTGTATGTGCTGTGCTTCAGTGACGACGGTCCCGATACTGGCCCGCACCCCATCAGTCAGGAAGAGCTGAGAGCGGCGTTCAGCCCCGGCAATGGATGGAATGTCGCCGCCATCGAACCGGATCGCGTTCAGACGAGATACCACGACGACGGCGCACCGGCCTGGTTCGCGACAATCAAGCGGATCTAGAGTGCGGGACTGGCCGGGCCAGGCTGGTTGAGCTGTCCCGCACAGTCTGCGGGCGCAGCGATGATCCGGAGGACGTTGGCACGTCTCCATGTCGTGAAGGCACTGGCCCGGACGTCGGGTGGCGGCCCTTCAGGGAAGGAAACCTGCCCGTGACCGACCCCCGCTACCAGCCCGTGGCCGTATCCCGGCGGATCTGCGCCCCGGCGCACGACATCTTCCAGGTCCTCGCGAATCCGGTGCGGCATCCCGAGCTCGATGGTTCGGGGATGCTCCGGGGAGCCGTTTGCACCACGATGATCTCGGGCGTCGGAGACGTGTTCGTGATGAAGATGTACTACCCGGAGCTGGGCGACTACGAGATGAACAACCACGTCGTCGACTACGAGGCGGACCGGCGCATCGGCTGGGAGCCGGAAGCCGGACGCGGGCATCGGGACGCCGCCCCGTCCAGTCAGGCCAAGACCCGCTGGGGGCACCGGTGGACCTACCAGCTCACTCCGGATGGCCCGGATGCGACCGTCGTGACCGAGATCTACGACTGCTCGCGTGCGCCAGAAGATGAGCGGCTGGGGATGGACAACGGCAACATCTGGGCCGAGAGCATGGCCAAGACGCTTGAGCGGCTCGACGCGCTCTGCACCAGGCAGGCCGGGTGAGCACGGTCCTGGACCGGGCCACCGCAGTACACTCAGGTACTACGCCTGAGGAGATGTGGTCATGGGCTATCAGCTCCGGATGCACAACGAGATCCGTGACTGGCTGACCGAGGTCCGGGTCGCCGAACCTGAATTGGCCCGCCTGGTCGGCGAGGCGGTGCTGGCGCTGCTCGACGCGGGTGAGACGCTCGGGCCACCGCTGGTGGTTCCGCTGGAATCCGTGCTCCGGCCTCCCGACGATCCACGGGAGGTCCTCGACTACAGCTACCAGCGCCAGCTGGAGATGCTGACGGGGGTACGCCGGGGCGTCGCCGACGTGGCCACCTCGCGAAAGCGGGTCGAGCTGCAGGTCATCTCGCTAGAACAGCAGGCCGTCAAGCTCGCCAGCCAGGGCGAGCGGGCGCTCGCCGACGGCGACGAGGTCCTAGCTAGCGAGGCCCGGTCGCGCGAAGCGGGGATCCAGCAGCGCCTGTCCGAACTTCACCGTCAGATGCACACCCTGACGGGCCAGGAGGAGAAGCTGACCCTGGCGAGCCAGCGACTTCAGGCCAAGGTCGAAGACTTCCGGGTTCAGAAGGAGACGATCAAGGCCACCTACACGGCTGCCGAAGGTTCGCAGCGAGTCCGGAAGGCGTTCGCTGAGATGGGCGCGGACGCGAGCGAACTGCAGGAGACGGACGTGGAGGCGGACGCCGCGTCCGGGTTCGAGAGCACCTCCACCGCAGAAGACTGGCTCCAGCAGCAAATCCGGGACCTTTTCCCGGACAACTCCACGGGTGACGAGGACGTCCAGGCGCCACCCGGCATGATGGAACTACGGGCCGGTGCCCCCGGCCACCCGCGGGCCGGCTTGCTGTTCGCCGTCGAACCCCCGGGCACCGCGGTCCTGGTGAGCTGGGTCGAGGACCCAGGCGGATCAAGCCGTGACTACCGGGACGCGATCGAAGCGGCAGCCGCCCGCCTGGCCATAGGTCAGGCCAGCGATTCGCCGGCCGCCACGGCTTCTCCGTCCGGCTTCATTTCCTATGACGCGGAATCGTTCCTGGACGAGTTCTTCCCCGGCGCGGAAACCGAGGTCGAGATCGGGGCAGGCACGCTGGTGGCGCGCAGCCGCGCTCACACCCTGGCGGAGGCCCGGAAGCGGATGCGGCTGACCCAGGCCCAGGTGGCCGAGCGCATGAATGTCCGCCAGGAACGCGTCTCCGCGATCGAGCGCGCCGAGCCGGGCGCCACCGAGGTCCGGACGCTCGCCGCCTACGTGCAGGCCCTCGGCGGCCGGCTGGAGATCGCCGCCGACGTCGGCGGCGAACGCATCATGCTGAGGTAGCCGCGGCCCGCAGTCAGTAGCGTGACTGGATGACCTCCTCACCCCTGGTCCCCGGCGATTTCGCCGTTCCGGCCGGGCTCCGCAGCGAGCTGTTCGTCATCGAGCCGCTCGACGCCCGGCACAACCTGGCCGATCATGCCGCCTGGACATCGAGCATCGACCACATCCGGGCGACACCCGGGTTCGCGGGCCGCACGTGGCCCAAGCCCATGTCGCTGGAGGAGAACGCCGCCGACCTGGCCAGGCACGCCCAGGACTTCGCCGACCGGACCGGGTTCGCCTACACCGTGCTCGACCCCGCCTCGGGCGACGTGATCGGCTGCGTGTACTTCTACCCGCCCCGCCGCAGCGGTTACGACGTCGATGTGCGCTCCTGGGTCCGGGCAGATCACGCCGGGCTGGACAAGCCCCTGCATGATCTGGTCCGCCGCTGGCTGGCCGAAGCGTGGCCGTTCGAGAATCCCGACTACGCCGGGCGCTGAAGGCTGGTCTCCGCCCCGGCGCGGGGGACCGCGGCGGCCACCACTAGCGGGCCCGGAGCTCCTGGAAGGTGCGACAGCACGCGAGATCGGGGGCTCGGGCGTGCCGCCGCACCAGCTCGGGGGAGCCGTAATCACCCATCAGCACCGCCGGTCAGCCACACCACCGCGCCAGACGCTTCCCGCATGACCAGGACCGAGGTCTGCCGCCGGTCGAAGCCGCTGCCGGCGATATCCAGCTCAGTGACCCAGCCGGTGGCCGGCACCCCGCCGGGCACCGCACCCAGGGCTTCCAGCATCAGGGCCCGGGCCTGGAGCGCGCGGTTGGTCACGCCGGCCGGCAGCTTCCGGGGCCGCCCCCGGACGTCCGCGACCACGCCCCATTCGTAGAGGCGCGTCAGCATGGGATGGGCCGTGGCAGGTGAAGTCATGATTGACATCCTGACTACTGATTACGTTGCGTCGCTACTCCGTAACCGTTTTATCTGGTACAGGACCGTCTCGTCCCGTGTCTCGTGCACTTTCTAACGCTTGGTGAGCCAGGATGTAGCCTTTCGGGCAGCCGGACCCGACCGCCGCCCGCGCGTAATCCCCCCGCTCCCCCGGCTCCTCCAGTGAGCCGGATGGCGAGCAGGCAGACGTCGTCGGCCCTCGCGGTATCGCCCAGCATCGCCGCCTGCACGGCGGCGCAGGTCCGCTCGGCGCTGAGCGGCACGGGGCTGGCCATCACCCGGGTCATCACGCCGCCCAGGGCGCTGAGCCCGTCGGTGATGTCCCGGCGCCGGTCCTCGATCAGCCCGTCGGTGTAGAACATCAGGCTGGTGTCCGGGTCCAGGATCCGGTGGCCCACGGCGAAGGCGGCATCGTGCGGGGCGCCGAGCATGACTCCGGGCGCGTCGTCCAGGTACCCGGACCGGCCGGACGCGGTGGCCCACACCGGGGGCGGGTGCCCGGCGTTGGCGTAGGCCAGCTCGCCGGTGGCCGGGTCGAGCACCGCGAAGACCACCGTGGCCAGGGTGTCCGGCAGCAGCCTGGCCTGGGCCCGGGCGGTGCGCCGCAACACGTCGCCCGGATCCGTGGTGTCCATCGCGTACGCCCGGAGCAGGTGCCGCATCTGGCCCATGATCGACGCGGACCCGATGTTGTGCCCCACCACGTCGCCGATGACCAGCCCGACCCGGTCGCCGTCCAGCGGGAACGCGTCGTACCAGTCGCCGCCGACATCCACGCCGGCCGTTCCCGGCAGGTAGCGCACCGCGAGGTCCAGCCCGGGGATCTCGGGCAGCGTGTCCGGCAGCACGGACCGCTGCAGGGTCTCGGCCACGGTGTGGTCCCGGGCCGAGGTGGCCGCATTGGCCATCCCCACGGCGGTCTGCCGGGCCAGCTCCTCGAGCACCGCGACGTCGGTGTCCGTGAAGGAGGAGTGGTCGGCGCGGCGGCCCACGGCCAGCACGCCGAGCGCGCCCGAGCCGGCCATGAGTGGCGTGATCAGCACCGTCCCGGGGCGTATCCGGGCCACGATGTCACGCAGCGCGGGCGTGCCCTCGATGTCCGGGGCCATCTGGGCCGCGGCGTCAGGGACCAGCCTGGTTGTCCCGCTGAGGAACGCGGCCCTGACCGACCACCTCCCGATCGCGGGGACCGGCTCGGCGCGCAGGTCGGTGAACTCGACGTCGCCGCCCGGGCCGCGGTGGGCGATCGAGATGGCCTGCAGCTCGCCGTCCGGGCCGGGCAGGAAGGCCAGGCAGAAGTCGGCCAGGCTGTGCACGACCAGCTGGACGGCGTGCTCGAGCAGTTCGTGACCATCCTGCGCCGCGGCGACGAGGTCGCCGGCCTCCAGCAGGAAGGCGACCCGCTCCTGGGCTCGGTCCGCCTCGGCCCGGGCCGTCCGCTCCCGGGCCATCAGCAGGGCCCGCTCCTGCTCGGCGCGCTGCCGGGCGGTCAGGTTGACCACGTAGGTCACCCAGCGCAGCGGGTGGTAGGCGATCACCGCGGCGCCGACCAGGACGGGGACCCGGTGCCCGTCCCGGTGCACGTACTCCTTCTCGTAGGGCCGGAAGGCCCCGGTGCGCTTCAGCTGGTTGCTCGCGTCGGCGTCGGCGTCGGACCACTCCGGCGGCGTGATGCTCTCGCGGGAGATGCGGCCGGCCTCCACGTCGTCGCGCGTGTAGCCGATGATTCCCAGGAAAGCGTCGTTGGCGTCGTGCACGTGGTCCTCGCCGTTCACCACCACGCCGATCACGTTAGCCTCGCGCAGCCGGCCCATCAGCTCGGTGCCCTCGCGCAGCGCCGCCGCGGCCCGCCGCTCCCTGGTCAGGTCGCGGAACATGGCGTAGGCCCGCTGCGGGCGGCCGTCCTCATCGCGCGCATCCGGCACCGCGCTGACCCGCAGCCAGCGCACCTCCCCGGTCCGGCCGTGCGGGACCCCCATCACCGCATCGGTGACCACCTCGCCGGTGCGCAGCGCGACCGCGACCGGGAAGTCGTGCGGCTCGACCGGGGAGCCATCCTCGTGCATGGATTTCCCGGTTCCGGCCAGCGGCCAGGTGATCATCTCGTCCTCGGCGACACCGAGGATCTCGCAGGCCGCCGCGTTGGCCCCCAGGATCAGGCCGTTGGTGTCGTAGTAGATGACGCCCTGCGGCAGGGTCTCGAACAGGGTCTGGTACCGCTCCTGCGTGGCGGCCAGCTGCGTGGCGAGCGCCTCCTGCTGCCGCCGGTCGCGGACCTGCTTGGTCACGTCGCTCAGCAGCAGCAGCACGCCGTCCGCCGGCCCGTCCGCGCCGCGCACCGGCTGGTAAAGGCACTCAACGAAAACCTGTTCGGGCGCCGCTCCCCCGCCCCGGCGGACGAACAGCTCGTTCTCATAACCCTGGAATGGCTGCCCGGACTCCAGCACGCCGGTGAGGAGGTCGGCGCGGCCCTGCGCCGTGAGTTCGGGGAGTGCCTCCCGTACCGGCCGGCCGAGCAGGTCCTGGCGGCCGACGAGCTGGCGATACGCGTCGTTGGCGAACTCGAAGACCAGATCCGGCCCGGCCACATAGGCCACCGGCACCGAAATATCGGTGAACAACTCGTGCAGCACCATCAGCCGGTGGCTGGACTTACGCCCCCGCGAAACCGGACCTGAACTCACGTGCCCCCCCGGGCAACACCTGGGGGGCGTCAGGCCAGACTCCCCCGATATGTCGGCATCGTCACCCAGGGTACAGGCCAAGCTCACCCTCGCGTATTCCCCCAGGCTGTCCTGGTGCGCCAGCGGGTTCATCCGGCCGGAGATGGGATGAGCCGGTTGGTTCATCCCCCCGGAGACATGACGGGCCGGTAAGTTCATCCAGCCGAGGGTGACCTGGATGGAGGAGACGTGAAGCTGCTCCGGGTGCTGGCCGTGCCAGCCGCGCTGACCCTGGTGGCGGCCTGCGGGGGCGGCGGGACCCCGAGCGCCCCGCAGGGTAAGGCCACCAGCACATCGGCACTGGCCACGAAGGGTGCCCATCCGGTCAGCCAGACCACGGCCCGGCCGCCCGCGATGGCCGGGGTGACCGCCCGGGGCGCGCTGGTCCTGCTGAGCCCGGCAACCGGGGCGCCGGTCCGGACCCTGGTCCCCGACGGCGTCATCGGCGACGAGATCTCCGTCTCGGCGGACGGCCAGACCATCTTCTTCAGCAGGCGGCACGGCTGCGTGGACGACGTGGAGTCGGTCGCGGTGTCCGGGGGCAAGCCGACGCTGCTCACGACCGGGAGCGTGCCCGCACTCTCCCCGGACGGGAACACGCTCGCGTTCGCCCGGCAGCCGACCCCGACCCCGCACTGCATGAAGGCGGCGGGCGGCGACCTCTCCGCCCAGTACAGCCTGGTCACCCGGACGCTGAGCAGCGGGGTGGAGCGGGTCTACCCGATGCTGCCGGCCGGGCAGCCGGGCGGGCTGCCCGCGCCGATCTCGCACCTGTCCTGGGCCGCGAACGGCACCGAGCTGGCCGTGTCCATCGCCGCGATCCAGGACAACGAGGGCTGGCAGATCATGCTGGTGGACACAGCGACCGCCCAGAACTACCTGGGCGGGGCCGGGGATACGCAGGTGCCGGTGACCGGCCCGGACCGGCGGCGCAGCTACTGGCGGGAGGGCGTGTACCTGCCCGGCGGCAACCTGTTCGTCAGCCGGGCGTGCTGCGCCGGGGAACCGGTCCGGAACGTGTCCAAGCTGATGTGGGAGATCACCCCGGCCGGGGTGTTCAAGCACCGGGTGGCGATCGGCTTCCCGGGGCTCGATCACACCAGCCTGGCGGTGAACCAGTCCGGGAAGTGGCTGCTGTACCTGGCCGGGACGGGGTTGTACGTCTCGGAAAAGGGCGCCCGGCCCCGGCAGGTCGGCTCGGGGCTGATCGCCGCGGCGTTCGTGAACTAGGCGGTACCGCGCGAGACCGGCAGATAGACGGTGCGGCGGGTCTGCCGGGCCTGGCGGGCCGCGGGCACCCGGGCCGCGAGGGCAGGCGCCATCCGGGCCTCGGCCTCGGCCCAGGAGAGGAACTCGGCGTCGTCCAGCTCCTCTTCCTGCAGCCGGATGGCACCGGGGTCCGCGAGCACGCCCCCGTCGAAGATGAAGTTCATGATCGCCTGGGGCCGTTCCCCCTCGGCGGCCATCCAGTCCACGACGAGCAGATCACCGGCCGGGACGGCCAGGCTGAGTTCCTCCGCGATCTCCCGGGTCACGCACTGATCGGGCGCCTCGCCGGCCTCGACGATGCCGCCGGGGATGCCCCAGTCCGGCCGGTAGTTCGGCTTGACCAGCAGGATGCGGTCGTCGGAGTCGGTGATCAGCATGCTGGCGGACAGGTACACGGTGGACAGGCTGGCGAACCAGTCCGCCGTGCTCAGCAACGGTTCAGGCACGCCTAGCAAGCTACCGGGTGCGCCGCTTGGCCGCGTACATGGCCCGGTCGGCCTCGCGCAGCGCGGTGTCCGCCGACTCACCCGGCTCGGCGAGGTGGATGCCGATGCTGACCGGCACCGGGACCAGGTGGCCGTGGATGAGATGCGGCTGGCCGAGCGCCGCACTGACCCGGCCGCTCAGGCCGTCCAGCCCGGCCGCGCTGATCCGGGGGGCGCTCACCGCGAACTCGTCTCCGCCCAGGCGGGCGACCGTGTCCTGCGGACGGACGTGGGAACGGAGCCGGTGCCCGATGGTGAGCAGGGCCTCGTCGCCCGCGTCGTGACCATAGGTGTCGTTGACCTGCTTGAACCCGTCCGCGTCCAGGTACATCAGGCCCACCTGGGTCCTGGCGGCCTGACTGCGGCGGCCGGTCAGGGCGGCGTTCAGCCGGTCGGCGAACAGGCTCCGGTTGGCCAGGCCGGTGAGCGGGTCATGGGCGGCCTCGTGCGCCAGCGTCTGCTCGGCCATCTTCCGGCGGGTGATGTTCACGTGGGACGTCACGGCGCCCTGGACGTCACGGCCGAGCGGCGTGATGCGCAGCAGGAACCACCGGTTGACCGCCGGAGACGGGCACGGGTACTCCAGCTCGCCGTGCACCGTGTCCCCGGCCAGGACCGCCCGCAGGGCACCGGCGGCCCGCTGCGCGTCCTGGCACCCCGCCGCGGCAGACCGTTCGCACAGGTCGTAGTAGTTCACGCCCACCCCGGTGCTCTCCGGCTGGCCGCCGTTGTCCATGGCGAACATCAGCCAGGCCTGGTTCACGGCCATGATCGTCCCAGCGGGATCCAGGACGGCGGTCGCGTCCGGCAGCGCATCCAGCACCGCCCGGGCCAGCCCGTCGCTCATCATCGCGGCCTCCGCGGGACGCTCCACAGCACGGAGCACTGTAGTGACTATCTGCAGCCTACGGGGACCTTACCGGTCCCTGGGCCTGGCCCCGCTCCGGGGCTTTTACCGGCGATGCCGGGCGTGGGCGGCCTGGGAGCCCCGCCCCGGCCGGCCCGTCCCGGCCGGCGTCATCCGGCTCCACGTCCTTGCGGGTCACGGCCAGGTAGGCGACGAACGCGACGATCACCACGCTCAGCATCAGCGCGACCAGCCCGCGTCCAAGCCCGACGCCACCGTAGCGGTGCGGCACGCCCAGCCAGTCCGCGTAGGACGCGCCGAGCGGCCGGGTCAGCACGTAGGCAACCCAGAAGGCCACGACGGAGTTCAGTCCCAGCTTCCAGTACGCCAGCGCCGGGATGCAGATGAGCCCGGTGAACATGAGCCCCGAGGTCAGGAAGCCCAGATGCAAGGTGGTGGCGGTCAGGTCGCCGACCGCGGTGCCGAGCGCGAACGTGGCCAGCACGGTGGCCCAGTAGAACACTTCCCGGCGCCGCGTGGTGATGCTGTGGATAGACAGCGTGCGCTCGGTGGCGTACCAGGCGACGAACACCACCACCAGGCAGGCGGCGAAGAACGTGCTGGACAGCGCGTAGGGCACCCCGAGCTTGATATGCATGCCGTCCGCGGCCAGGGTGCCCCAGACCGCGACCATGGCCACCGCGAACCAGTAGACCCACACCTGATACCGGCGGGCCCGGAACTGGAGCACCATGGCGATAACGAAGACCACCGTGCCCACCACCCCGGCGACCACCGGGTTGTACCGCAGGGCCAGGAAGTCGGCGAGGGCCTCACCCATCGCCGTGGTGAGGATCTTGATGATCCAGAAGAACGCGGTGATCCGGTACGGGACCTTGCTGGCCCCGTCCGGCGCTGGGACGCTGACCCCGGACCGGCGGAGCTGAGGTGATGCCACGGCGCAAGGATGCCATACGGTCCTGAGCGCCCTACCCGGCCTTTACCAGTAGCACACCATCTGCCGGGCCTACGCCCCGGGTAACCCGGCAGACGCCCCCCAGTCCTGGATCAGCAACGGCCCCCGCCCTGAAATCAGGGCGGGGGCCGGTCGTGGTCGCGCGCGTGCCGCGGCCCGCATCAGGTCCCGGCGACGTGACCCCGGATGTAGATGGGCGTGCCGTTGGTCTCGTTGACGTGGACCAGCTTGTGGAAGAACGCGGCGATGTCCATCGGGACCCGCACGCAGCCGTGCGAGACCGCCGCCAGCGGCACCGGGATGTCGCCGTGGATGGCGTACGACCCGCCGATGAAGAACACCGGGTTGTACATGGTGCCCAGCGGGACCTTCACCCAGCCGCTGGCGAACCAGTGCGCCCGGAAGTTCCCGTCCGGGGTGATCGCCGGACCGCAGGTGGCCTTCGGATCGCCTCCGCAGGGGTAGTAGTAGCCGCCTCCCGGGGAGATGTGGCTGATCAGCTCGGGCACGTTGTGCCGGTAGAGCACCAGGTAGCCCAGGGCCAGGTGGACCTCGATGCGCCAGCTGCCGCCCTTGGGCACCAGCACCTTCGGCTGCCTCGGGTGGACCAGCGCCCGCTTCATCTTCCCGGTGACGTCATCGGGGGCGATGGCGGTCTGGATGCCCTGGACCTCCTTGAACGCCCACACGGCCTCCAGCGTGTCCAGCCCGAACTGCCCGTCGGCCTGGCCCGGGTAGTAATGCAGATACGCCAGCCGCTCCTGCAGCTGCCGCACCGCGCGACCCCGCATGCCGTAATTCAGGGCACCCTTCGGCGGCGTGTACACCGTGCCGGCCGCCGGGGTGCTCCGGGCGGCCCGCGACGCCACCGCCGCGCCCGCGGTGCCGCTCTGGCTGAGCACCGACGCACCCACGGTGGCCACCACCCCCGCCGTGGTCAGCCACCCCACCACTCTTCGCCTCATGGCGGTTCCTCGCTTGTCCTTGCTCGATGGCTGACCGCGAGCCATGCCGCGCGCACGCGGAATGCTGACGCTGACAGCACGACCCTCAGAAGATTTCCCGACCACTTTCCTAGACGTCCTACCGGCGGTCACGGTTGCCCCGTGGATCACACCGGTCTTCATTCCCACTTACGGCGGAATGCCTCCCAGGAACGTCACAGCCCGGACGTAACAGGGGAAGGGCGACCGGAGGAGAGTACCGCCCGGCGCGGGCGGCTGGCGACCGGACGCGCCGCCTGCCCGGGCGGCCCGCTGATGACCAGCGGGTAGCATGCCGGTCGTGCCGCCAGGTAGCGTGCCGGGAACCGTCCCGGAGATGCAGGACCACGACAGGACGTGGCTGCAGCGGCAGACCTCGCACTGGCGGGACTGGCCGCCGGAGCGGCTGATGACGGCCAAGCAGCGCACCGGCACGCGGATCAGCGTGGTGATCCCGGCCCGGAACGAGGAACGCACGGTGGGCCGCGTGGTGGGCGCGCTCCGGCAGGCCCTGCTCGTGGACACGCCCCTGGTGGACGAGATCATCGTGATCGACTCGGATTCCACCGACGGGACCGGGCGGGCGGCCGGGCGGGCCGGCGCCACCGTGCACCGGGCCCGTGACATCGCCCCCGAGCTCGGCTGCTACACCGGCAAGGGCGAAGCCCTCTGGAAGTCCCTGCTGGTCACCCAGGGTGACCTGCTGGTCTTCGTGGACGCCGACCTGACCAGCTGGGGACCGCACTTCGTCACCGGGCTGGTGGGCCCCCTGCTCCTGGGCAGCCCCCCGGGCTCTGGACAGCCCGATCCGGGCGGTCAGGTACAGCTGGTCAAGGGGTTCTACGAGCGGGTCCGGACCGAGCGGGACGGATCCACCTCGACCGAGGGCGGCCGGGTGACCGAACTGGTGGCCCGCCCCCTGCTGAGCCTGTGGTGGCCGCAGCTGGCCGGGGTAGTGCAGCCGCTGGCCGGGGAGTGGGCGGCCCGGCGGAGCCTGATGGAGTCGCTGACCATCCCGGTCGGCTACGGCGTGGAGCTGTCCACGCTGCTGGACACCTTCACCCGGCTCGGCCTCGGCGCCCTGGCCCAGGTGGACCTGGGCTCCCGGGCCCATCGTCACCAGGCCGACCACGACCTGGCCCTGATGGCCGCGGAACTGATGGTGGTCGCGGAAGCGCGGCGGGACCACCCCGAGCCGCCCGGGCATGAGCTGCACCAGTTCGTCCGGGACCACGGCCAGGTGCGGCCCCGGTCGCGCGCCATCCCGAGCCACGAGCGGCCGCCCGTGGTCACGGTGAGGCAGCTGGCCAGCGGTCCCGGTGAAGGCGGCGTGAGGTGACGGCCGGCGCCCCCCAGCAGGCCCTCCGCCTCGGGCGGCACTCCTTCGCCCCGGCCCGGCGGCTGGTCATGGGCATCGTCAACCGCACCCCCGACTCCTTCTACGACCGCGGCGCGACCTGGGACACCGGCGCGGCCATGGCCCGGGTGCACGCCGTGGTGGCCGAGGGCGCCGACATCCTCGACATCGGCGGCGTGGCTGCCGCGCCCGGCGCCCCGGTCGACGTGGCGGAGGAGATCCGCCGGACCGTGCCGTTCGTGGCCGCGGTCCGCGATGCCTACCCGGACCTGGTCATCAGCGTGGACACCTGGCGGCACGAGGTCGGCCGGGAAGCGTGCCTGGCCGGCGCGGACCTGCTGAACGACACCTGGGGCGGCCAGGACCCGGAACTGCCCGCGGTGGCCGCGGAGTTCGGCGCCGGCCTGATCTGCGCGCACGCCGGTGACCAGGCCCCGCGGACCCGGCCGTTCCGGGTCGCCTACGACGACGTGATGGCCGACGTCCTGGACCGCACCCTGGCCCAGGCGGCCCGCGCCACGGCGGCCGGGGTGGACCCGGCCCGGATCCTGATCGACGCGGCGCACGACTTCGGCAAGAACACCTGGCAGTCGCTGGAGGTCACCCGGCGGCTGGGCGAGATGGTGGCGACCGGCTGGCCGGTGCTGGTGTCCCTGTCCAACAAGGACTTCATCGGGGAGACGCTGGACGCTCCCCCGGACCGGCGGCTGACCGGGACGCTGGCCACCACGGCCATCTGCGCCTGGCTGGGCGCCCGCGTGTTCCGGGTGCATCAGGTCCGCGAGACCCGGGAAGTGCTGGCCATGGTGTCGGCGATCCAGGGTGAGCAGCCGCCCGCCCGGGCCGTCCGCGGGCTGGGCTGATGCGACCGTGATGGCCAGGACCGCCTGGTGATCACCAGCGCTGCGCTCTGCCCGGGGCCGCCCCTGCTCGTCCGCGAGCTGACCGGCGCCGACCCGGTGCTGCCCGAGCTGCGCGCGGCCTGCGCGGAGGCGGTGGCCATGCTGCTGCGGAACCGGCCCGAGGTGGTCGCCGTGGTCGGCTCCGGCCCTGTGACCGGCCCGTGGCCGGGTGACGGGCGGCTGAACGTCGCCGCGTTCGGCGGGCCGCCGGCGGCTGCCCCCGACGACGCCGGTCCCGATGACGCCCCCGATGACGCTGCCCCCGATGACGCCCCCGACGCCGCTGACACCCGGCCGGCGCTGCCGCCCGCCCCCGGCATCGGGGCCTACCTGCTGGACCAGGCGGGCTATCGCGGGGAGCGGCTGATCTGGTCGGTCAGCGCGGACGAGCCGGTGGCGGGCTGCCGGAAGCTGGGCGCGGACCTGGCGGGCCGAGACACGAGGACCGGGCTGCTGGTCATCGGCGACGGGAGCGCCCGGCGCGGCCTCCGGGCGCCCGGGCACTTCGACGAGCGGGCCGCCGCCTTCGACGCGGAGGTGGAGCGGGCCATGCGGGCCGGCGACACTCGGGCCCTGCTGGACCTCGATCCGGGCCTGGCCCGCGACCTGATGGCCACGGGCCGGCCCGCCTGGCAGGTCCTGGCCGGGGCGCTGGAGGGCGTCACGAGCCTCAGCGTGGAGGTGCCGTACGCCGGTGACCCGTTCGGGGTGGCCTACCTGGTAGCCACGCTCCAGCCCTCAGCCGCCGGGCGATGATCGCAGGCCCGGCCCTTCCTGTTAAAGCGCTGCTCACCGGGTAGTAGTCACCGGCGATGAACGCCATCAAGAAACTTATCGCCGCGCTCGACCGGTTCCAGCAGAGCCGGCCGTGGCTGGCCTTTCCCGTGGCGGTGTGGAAGAAGTTCGGCGACGACCAGGCCGGGAACCTCGCCGCGCTCATCGCCTACTACGGGTTCGCCTCGCTGTTCCCGCTGCTGCTGGTCCTGGTGACCGTGCTGGACATCGTGCTGGCCCACGACCCGGCGCTCAAGGCCAAGGTGCTCAACTCGACGTTCTCCCATTTCCCTGGCATCGGGGACACGCTCAGGCATGCGACCGCGGGGCACTCGGTGAGCGGGACCGGGATCGCCCTCGTCATCGGAATCGTCCTGACCTTCCTCGGCGCCCGGGGCGTGGCCGCGGCGGCGCAGAACGCGCTGAACACGGTGTGGGGCGTGCCGTTGTCCCGGCGCGCGGGCTTCCCGTGGTCGCTGCTCAAGCAGGTCGGCCTGATCCTGGCCGTGGGCATCGGCCTGCTGGCCACCACCCTGCTGTCCGGGCTGGCCGGGGCGAGCGCCAGCGTGCTCGGCGGGGTCGCGGCCCAGATCGGCACCGTGGTCGTCTCCCTGCTGCTGAACATCCTGGTCTTCTGGCTCGGGTTCCGGCTGGCCGTGGAACGCGAGATCACAGCACGGCAGATGCTGCCCGGGGCGGTGCTGTCCGCGATCGTGTGGCAGATCCTCCAGCTGTTCGGCACCTACCTGGTGTCCCACACGCTGAAGAGCTCATCGGTGTACGGCGTGTTCGGCGTGGTCCTCGGCCTGCTCGCCTGGCTCTACCTGCAGGCCCAGTTCACCCTCTACGCGGTCGAGGCCAACGTGGTCAGCGTGCGGCGGCTCTGGCCGCGCAGCCTGGCGCCGCCCCCGTTCACCCCGGAAGACGTCCGCGCGTTCGACATGTACGCCAAGGTGCAGGAACGCCGTCCCGAGCTGGACATCGAGACCCGGGTCGCGGCGCCCGTCCGGCAGACCGGCGATCCCCAGCCCAAGGGGCGTTCTCCGGCTTCTTAAGGGGCCAGTGCCTCAGGGGTGAGTGCCTGGAGGGTCAGTGCCGCAGGGGGTCAGGGCCTCAAGGGGTCGGGGCCTGAGCGGCGGCCTTCGCGGCCAGCCGCTCCCGCTGCGGGCGGACCGTGTACTTCGGGTCGCGGGCGGAGGCCCGGCCCGCCTCGAAGATGCCGAACCGGGTCAGCGCGGAGGATGCGACCAGCGCCGCACCGGACAGCATGATCACGGCCCGGCTCCGGCCCGCCAGCACCGCCCCGGCCAGCCCGGCCGTGGTGAGGATCTCGGCCACCTCCATCAGCTTCCCGGACCGGCCGGCCTGGTACGGCTCGGCGGTCTCCCCCAGGCGCCTGAGCAGCAGGCTCTTGGCGGTGAGCTCGGTGGCGGCACCCAGCACCGCGAACCGGATGGCCTGCCCCGCGTCCTCGGCGGGCACGGCCATCATGCCCAGGCCGCCCGCCGCGCTGGCGGCGGAGCCGGCGAACAGGTAGGGCATCTCGCGGTGCGCGTCGTGCCAGGCGGGCACCGCCGTGTCACAGAGCAGCGCGGCCGTGTACGTGCAGATGGACGGGCCCACGAGCGCCGCGCCGGCGGTAGCGGCGGCACCGGCCTTCGGCAGCCGGCCGGTCACCGCGCAGGCGGCCGCGGCCGCGGACGCCCCGCCGAACGCGGAAATCAGCCAGGAACCGACGCTCATCGGCGAGCTGGGCTTGAACACGCGCAGCATGTTCAGGAACCGCTCCGGCCGGCCGAGGTCGGCCACCAGGGCCACCCCGGATAGCCCGATCGCCCCGGCGGCGGCGATCTTCGACGCCTTGGCCTGCTTGTGGTTGCCGGCCGCCTGGGCGAACCCGGCCAGCACCGAGGAGGCGCCGGCCAGCCCGCCCAAGAACAGGTACCCGGGCACCTCCGGCGACCGCCAGACCGGCTCCTTGAGGATCGGCTTGCCGTAGTAGGAGTCCGGGCGGGCCCGGGGCACGACGAGCTGCTCGCCGCCACGGCCACCACGGCCGCCATGACGGCGGCCGTTCCCGCCGCGGGACCCGCCGGCCTGGCCCTGCCCGTGCCCGCCATGCTGGTCAGACCCGTGCTGGTCACGTTCATGCTGGTCGCGTTCATGCTGGCCGCGGCCGTGCACGCCAAAGCGCTCCCGCACGCGGGCCGCCAGGCCGGACTCCGCCCCGGCGGGGACGCCGTGCCCGCCGGCCGGGGCGCCGTGCCCGCCAGCCGGGGCGCCGTTTCTCCTCGCCGCGCCGGGCCGCTCGGCCCCGGGTCCTCCCGTGCGGCTCACGGGCGCAGGTCCCGGCGGAGCGAGGCGGCCAGGCCGCCGAGCAGCAGGGCACCCGCCGCGGCGGCCACGTGCTTCCACATCCGGGGCAGGTCCCGCGTGGTGACCACCGGGTCGGGCGGCAGCCCGTACACCTCCGGCTCGTCCAGCAGCAGGAAGAACGCCCCGCCGCCGCCGATGCCGTCGTCCGGATCCTCCAGGTAGAGCCGCGCGCCGGACTCCCCCGCCTCCTGCAGCTCGCTGACCCGCAGCTGGGCCCGCTCGCGCAGCTCGTCCACCGGGCCGAACTGGATCGACTGGGTCGGGCAGGCCTTGGCGCAGGCGGGCTCGAGCCCGTCGCCGATCCGGTCGTAGCACAGCGTGCACTTCCAGGCCCGGCCGTCTCCCTCGCGCCGTTCGATGACCCCGAACGGGCAGGCCGGGACGCAGTACCCGCAGCCGTTGCAGACGTCCTCCTGGACCACGACCGTGCCGAACTCGGTGCGCATCAGCGCCCCGGTCGGGCAGACGTCCAGGCAGGCGGACTCGGTGCAGTGCTTGCACACGTTGCTGGACATGAGCCAGCGGGAGCCGTCCGCGGAGAACTCCCCCAGCACCGACTCGGTGAGCACCGACGCACCCGAGTCATCCGCGTGCCTGTGCCCGGCCCCGGGCGCGTCGCCCGGGCGCTTGATCTGCTCGATGAACGCGACGTGCCGCCAGGTGGAGGCGCCAAGGGCGCCGGTGTTGTCGTAGGACATGCCGAGCAGGTTCAGGCCGTCCTCAGGGACGTGATTCCACTCCTTGCAGGCCACCTCGCAGGCCTTGCAGCCGATGCACACCGAGGTGTCGGTGAAGAACCCCATCCGGGGCGGGTGCTCCTCGTAACCGGCGTGCGCCGCCGGATCATGCAGCCCCAATTCATGCGGCGGGGCGGAGTGAGCCGCGACGGGTGGTTTTCGTTGCGGAGAATTTGAAGTCACGTCAGTCACGCCTGAGTCCCCGTCTCATCGGTGATGCCGGCTCGCCGCTGGTACTCCCGGACCAGATCGCGCTGCCCGGGCCGCGCGGCCGCCGTCCGGGCTGGATGTCGACGGCCAGGGCCTTGACCTCCTGGATGTGCACGTTCGGGTCCAGGGACAGGTGGGACAGCTCGTTGGCGGAGTCCCCGGTGGTCAGGCCGTTCAGGCCCCAGTGCCAGGGCAGGCCCACCTGCTGGATCTCCCGGCCACCGGCCCGCAGCGGCTTCATCCGGCGGGTGACCATCACCCGGGCCTCGATCGCGTTGCGGGCGCTGATGATCGTGGCCCAGCCCATGTGCTCCAGGCCCCGCTCGGCGGCCAGCTCGGGCGACACCTCGCAGAAGAACGCGGGCTGCAGCTCGGACAGGTAGGGCAGGAAGCGGGACATCCCGCCGGCCGTGTGGTGCTCGGTGAGCCGGTAGGTGGTGGTGACGTACGGGAAGACGTCCGACCCCGGCTCCCGGCCGCTGGGCTGGTACCTGTTGTCCGGGTGGCTGATGATCTGCCGGACCGGATTGTGCTGCTGGCCGTAGAACAGGTTGGGCAGCGGCGATTCCTGCGGCTCGTAGTGCGCGGGCATCGGGCCGTCCACCAGCCCGGCCGGGGTGAACAGCCACGCCTTCCCGTCCGCCTGCATGATGAACGGGTCGATGCCGGAGATCGCGTCCACCCCCACGGCGTCGTCCGGCGGCCGGTACGAGGCGGCCCGGTCGGCGATGAAGTCCGGGATGTCGTGCCCGGTCCACTTGCCCTTCTCCTCGTCCCACCAGACCAGGGCCTTGCGCTCGCTCCACGGCTTGCCGTCCCGGTCGGCCGAGGCCCGGTTGTAGAGCACCCGCCGGTTGGCCGGCCAGGCCCAGCCCCACTCCGGTGGCCACCCAGTTCTGCTCGCTGGCCGGGCTTGCGGCGGTCCGCCTGATTCACCCCGTCGGCCCGCACCCCGCAGTAGATCCAGCAGCCGCAGGATGTGGAGCCGTCGGACTTGAGCTGGGTGTAGGCGAGACAGCGGCTTGCCGTCGGCGTCCCGGCCGTTGATCTCGGCCAGGACCTGGTCGGCGTCCGGCTCATCCTGCGGACCCCATGTCGGGTAGTCCCAGGTCAGGTCGAGGACCGGCCGGTCCATGTCGAGCGGCCTCGGCCTTGCCCAGCACGGTCTCGGCCTGGGCCTCCCGTTCGCGGGCCGCGGCGGCCAGCTTCTCCCGGATGCGCCGGCCCAGGTGGTAGGTGAACCACAGGTCGCTCCGGGCGTCGCCGGCGCGGCTCGACCGCGGTGTGGTGCCACTGCAGCATCCGCTGGGTGTTGGTGAAGCTGCCGTCCTTCTCGGTGTGCGCGGCGGCGGGCATGAAGAACACCTCGGTCTTGATGTCCTCGGTGCGCATCTCGCCGGTCTCGATCTCCGGGCCGTTCTTCCAGAACGTGGCGCTCTCGATCATGACCAGATCCCGGACCACCAGCCAGTCCAGGTTGGCCATCCCGAGCCGCTGCATCCGGCCGTTGGCCGAGCCGACCGCCGGGTTCTGCCCGAACAGGAAGTACCCCTTGCACTTTCCCTCGATCTGCTGCAGGACGGTCTCGTAGGTGCTGTGACTGCCGGTCAGCCGGGGCAGGTAGTCGTAGCAGAAGTCGTTCTCCGCGGTGGCCGCGTCGCCCCAGTACGCCTTGAGCAGGCTGACCATGTAGTCGCGGGTGTTGGCCCAGAAGCCCTTGTCCACGCTCTCGGCGTCGACGTAGCCGTCGAGGTTGTCGTTGCCGTTGGCGAACGGCATCGGCAGGTATCCGGGCAGCAGGTCGAACAGGGTGGGGATGTCCGTGGAGCCCTGGATCGAGGCGTGCCCGCGCAGGGCCATGATGCCGCCACCGGGGCGGCCCATGTTGCCCAGCAGGGTCTGCAGGATCGCCGCGGTCCGGATGTACTGCACGCCCACGGTGTGCTGGGTCCAGCCCAGGCTGTACACGAACGCCGTGGTCCGTTCCCGGCCCGAGTTCTCGGTGATGGCTCGGGCCACCTCGAGGAACTGGTCCTCGCGGCACCCCGGCCACCTCGGCCACCATCTCCGGGGTGTACCGGGCGAAGTGCCGTTTGAGGATCTGGAACACGCAGCGCGGGTGCTGCAGCGTCTCGTCAGTGTCCGGGAGATGTCCGCAGGCGCGCCGCCTGAACCGTGCGCCTCGCCGCGCGACGCCTCCTTGACGTCCCGCATCCGGGCGGCATCCAGGCCACGGGCGCCACTGGCCGGAGCGACATTGCCACTCTGGTAGCGCCACGTCTGCGCGTCGTAGGTCCGGTGCTCGGGATCTGAAGCCCGAGAACAGGCCATCGAGTTCCTCGGTGTCCTGGAAGTCCTCCGTGATGATCACCGAGGCGTTGGTGTACGAGCGCACGTACTCATCGAAGTACTTCTCGTTCTGCAGCACGTAGTTGATCAGGCCGCCGACGAACGCGATGTCCGCCCCGGCCCGGATGGGCACGTGCAGGTGGGCGACGGCACTGGTCCGGCTGAACCGCGGGTCGACGTGGATGATCTTCGCGCCGCGCTTCTTGGCCTCCATGACCCACTGGAAACCGACCGGGTGGGCCTCGGCCATGTTCGAGCCCTCGATCAGGATGCAGTCCGAATTGGCCAGATCCTGCTGGAAGGTGGTCGCGCCGCCGCGGCCAAAGCTAGTTCCCAGACCGGGAACTGTGGAGGAGTGTCATATACGCGCCTGGTTCTCGATCTGGATCGCGCCCAGCGCAGTGAACAGCTTCTTGATCAGGTAGTTCTCTTCGTTGTCCAGGGTCGCGCCGCCGAGGCTGGCGAAGCCCATGGTCCGCCGGGTGCGCCGGCCGTCGTGCTCCCACTGCCAGCCCTGTTCGCCGGGCGTCGATGACCCGGTCGGCGATCATGTCCATCGCCGTGTCCAGGTCCAGCGACTCCCACTCGGTGCCGCCCGGGCGGCGGTACAGCACCTGGTACTGGCGGGCGTCGCCGGTGGTGAGCTGCAGGCTGGCGGACCCCTTGGGGCACAGGTGACCGCGGCTGACCGGGGAGTCGGGATCCCCCTCGATCTGGACGACCTTCTCGTCCTTGACGAAGACGTTCTGGCCGCAGCCCACCGCGCAGTACGGGCACACCGACTTCACCGACCTTGTCGGCGGTGGCGGTGCGGGGCTTGAGGGACGCGCTGCGGGCGGTCTTGGTGGCCGCGCCCAGCCCGAGCCGGTCCGTCCCGGTCAGCTGCCGGTAGACGGGCCAGGACTCGATCCAGGTGCGCGTGCCCATCCAGTCATCCTTTCCCTGGCGGTCCGGGGCGGCCCGGGGTGGTGTTACTACCTAACCACTGGCGGTTCAAACGCTCCAGGGCCCCCCGGGGGTAGGACGGCGGCCTGGGTCGGGGGCTGGGGCGGCGGCCCGGGTCAGGCCGGCGGGCGGCGGGCGGCGGCGGCGGGCGATCTAATCAGGCGGCGCGGCGACCTTGCGATCGCATGACCCATCGTTCATCTGGGTGCCAGCTTGTGGTCGCGCCGGTGCCACGTCGGGCCGGTAGGCCTGGTGATCATTCACCATGTCTAGCTGCGCAGACCCCCTGTCCTGCCGTCGGTGGCGGCTCGTCCCCGCCGTCAGGATGCCCGTTAGCGGAAAGAGGCCGCATGTTTCCCATCGCCCGCCGGAGCGCGAGCAAGCCGAACGCCACCCGACTCGCCACGAAGAGACTCGGCGCCATCACCCTGAGCACGCTCAGCCTGAGCGCCGTGGCGGCCGTGGCCACCACCGCACTCAGCGCGGGCCCGGCCAGCGCCAGCACCAGCACCGCCGGGAGCCACCCGGGGTACACCGCCCGGGTGATCCTGTCGGGAGCCAGCTCGCGGCACACCTTCGTGGTGGCTGGCTCGGCCAAGCATCACTCCGCCCCGCTCACCCTGCCGGACGACATCACCGCCGCCGGCCCCTACCTGTTCACCGCCTTCCAGAACGGCGTCGGCCCCCAGGGCCAGGCGGCCTCGGACGGCAACCGGGACAGCACGGTCGTGGAGTTCACCCGCACCGGCCGGGTCGTGCGCCAGTGGGACATCCGCGGTAAGTGCGACGGCGTGACCGCGGACCCGGCCCGTCACCGGGTCATCGCCACGGTGAATGAGGACGCCAACTCCAGCGTGTACACCATCGACCCGTGGGCCACACCCGCCCGGCAGGTGCATCACTACGCCTACAGCGCGCCGCTGCCCAGCAAGGGCGGCACCGACGCCATCTCGATCTTCCACGGCATGGTGCTGGTCAGCGCCTCCGCGCCGGGCACCACCGGAGCCGCGGCGCCGCAGCCGGGTTACCCCGCCGTGTACCAGCTGAAGTTCCACCCGCGCCGCCTGATCGCGGCGATCCGGCCGGTGTTCTACGACGAGGCGCGGGCGACCGTGGCCAACGCAGGAGCCGGGGGCCAGGTCCGCCTGGCGCTCACCGACCCCGACTCCAACGGAGTGGTCCCGTCCGACGCGGCCCGCTTCGCCGGCGATTCCATGCTCACCAGCCAGGGCGACAAGGAGCAGATCTTCGTCCGCCACCCCGCCCTGCGGCGCCCGGCCCTGTCGGTGCTGCGGCTGAGCCAGTCGGTCGACGACACCGCGTGGGCCACCGGCCACGACGGCCGGCTCTACGCGACCGATAACGGCGCGGGCACCGTGGACGTGGTCACCGGGCCGTTCACCCCGGGCTCGGCGTTCGTGGCCGTCACCCCGTGCGACGCCAACGGCGCCCCGGCCACGTGCCCCGGGCCCTGGCTATCCGGCCAACTACCTCGGCTCGCTGAACCCGCGGACCGGGCACGTCAGCCGGGTGGCAGTTCACGGCGCGGTGCTGAATCCGCAGGGGATGCTGTTCGCGCCGTAGGGCTGATGAGTCGCAGGGCTGATTCGCGTGTCCGCACCTGAGCGCCCTCCGCACCTGAGCGTCTCGGGTGCGGAGGGCGCCGCGCATTGGAGTAAACGCTGAGAGTTGCACTCCACGGAGTGTTATCGAATATATATCTTAATAAGAGTCGCCTAGTCTTCGTATTCGATATTATGTTCGTATAGCTGTTCATCGCAGGTCCCATGAATCGCCATCGCCTAGACCGGGAGGTGAGTCCTACGTCAGCTGAACCCGCAGGCGGAGAGCGGTTCCCTGACCCTCCGGGCTTCCGGCCCGGCCGCGCGGCCACACCGGCGGGCCAGGAAATGGGCATGTGCTGGGCCGGCGACATCGCGCTAGACGAAGTCCTGGCGGCCGCCGATCGCCTGCGGCGCACCCGTGGAGGCCAGGACCTGCCCGCTTGGGGAGAGCCTGAGCGACCGGCCAAGGATGGCTCCGGCCGCTTAACCAGGTCCCGCCCCGTCGGAGATGCGCGTGCCGGGGACCTGAATCGGGAAGATGGCACCAGCGGGTCTCGGTCACCCGCCGCCCAGGCTGCCGGTCCGCCGCATCCGGCAGCAGAGGACCCGGCCACCCAGGACCCGGCCGACCAGGACCCCGCGGGCGAGAACCCGCCATCCGAGGCGCCGGCCGACCAGGACCCAGCCGACCAGGACCCGGCCGACGAGGACTCAGCAGGCGAGGATCCGGCGGATGAGGACATGACCACCCAGGACCCGCTGGCCGAGGACGAGTTGCGTGCCGCTGAGGCGGGCGTCGGCGAACCGATGCTGAGTTCGGAGATGGCCGGGCACGTCCGCATGCCACCCGGTCCAGCGCTGGCGGCCTGGTTAGATCAGCCCAGACCCGGCCAGCTGGACGAGGCAGCCCTGGTCAACACCATCACCGGGTGGCGCAAGCTCACCTCCTGGGCCCAGGCACAGGAACTAGCCGCGGTCGCCGAACTCGGACGCCGGCGGGGTGTCATGGACGATCCCGAGCTGGACCGTGACCCCGTCCGGGAGCTGTCGGCGGAGTTCGCCCCCAACGAGGTCGCGCTAGCCCTGACCTTGACGCAGTACGCCGCTGAGTGGTGGACGAGCCTGGCGGTCAGCATGTCCCGCAGGCTGCCCGCGACCTGGTCGGCCCTGAGCCAGGGAACGATCGACCTGGCGCGGGCCAAGCTCATCGACTTGTGGACCACCCCGCTCGACGATGACCTGGCCCGGGCGGTCGAGCGCAAGGTTCTCGTCCGGGCCGGACAGCAGACGACGGGCCAGCTTCGCGCGTCGTTGCAGCGCGCCGTAATTTCCGTGGACCCCGCTGCCGCCGAGCGCCGGCGTGCTCAGGCCGAAAAGAAGGCCCGCGTGGAACTGGCCGGCGAGGACAGCGGGACTGCCGCGCTGTCCGGCCACTTCCTCCCGGCGGCCCAGGCATCCGCCGCGTGGGCCCGCATCAGCGGGATGGCCGAGGCGATGAAGGGCGACGGAGCCGGGGGCGGCATCGACTTGCTGCGCGCGCAAGTGTTCGTCGGGCTGCTGCTGGGCACCCTTCCGCAGCCACCCGGCCCGGCCAGCCCCGGCAACCCAGACCCACCCAGTGCATCACCGGACGGCGGCGGCAGCCCGCCCGGGGACGGTGGCACCGACGCCCCCGGAGGCGACCAGGGTGAGGATCCGGCCAGCGGCCGGCGCGCTGAGCCCGCGGCTGAGGTCCCGCCCAGCGGCAATGCTCGCGACGGCCATCCCCCTTACGAACCCGCGAACGGCGATCCCGGCCCGGACCCAAGCCCGGACGCGGCGGATCACCAGCCATGGTGCTGGCCACCGATCCCGGCCCCAGGCGAGGTCGCGTGGCCCGACACAGGCAGCGGCAGGGTGAAGATCCGGCGCCCAGAGCTCAATGCGTCCTGGCGGACGCTGGCTGGGTGGTGGGACGAGCCGGGCCAGCTCACGCGGATGGGCGCGATCACGGCGGCAGTGGCGCGACAGCTAGCCCGGGGCGCGGCGGCCGATCCGACCTGTGTGTGGCGAGTCGTCGTGACCGACGCCGAGGGCCAGGTGATGGCGGTGACCCGCATCCGCTGGCCGGGGCGACCGCACCGGAAATCAGATCACCTGCCCGGGTCAGGTGCTGACCCGCCCCGCACAGGTGCGCACCCGCCCGGACCTGACATACCCGGACCCGGCATACCCGGACCCGGCATACCCGGACCCGGCATACACCTGACGTGCCCGGACCCGGCGTGCTCGGGCGGATCACCGTCACGGTGCCGGCCACGCTCCTGGGCGAGCCACCGCCCGCCACCCAGGCTGGCTTGAACGAGCCACCCGAGCTGGCTGCCGCGCTGCGGGCCATCCTGACGGCCGCCGCGGCGAAGGCCCGCGAGGTCGGCCCCGCGGTCCCGTGCACCCACGCGAACGCCGCCTCTGGGTACCGGATCCCCGAACGGATGCGGGACCTGATCGAGGTGCGTGACCAGGACTGCGGGTTCCCGATCTGCCGCCGGCCGGCGTCGAGGTGCGATCTTGATCACACGGTTCCCTACGATCAGGGCGGTCTGACCTGTCCCTGCAATATTTCCGGTGGATGCCGCCACGATCACCGGATGAAGGGCTCGACCGCCTGGCGTCTGCGGCAGCCCCGGCCGGGCACCCTGATCTGGACCGCACCGTCCGGCCTGAGCTGGACCGTCACTCCTCAACCGCACGTGGCCTGACCAAGCCCCTCGTTGCAAACAGAGCCTCCGCCTGGCCGGCCGGGCCTGGTAGGCCGGGCTGCCGCCTGCCCGCCTGCCTGCCTGCCAGGCGGAGGCGATCACTACTTCACGCGGCTGGGGCTAATCCCCCAGGTAATCGGCGGGCAGATTGTGCCCTGGCACCTGGCCGGGCGCCAGGATCGCCCGGTCGCCAGCACCATCAGCGTCAGGGCGAAGGTCAGCGCGGCCAGGAACTTGCCGGCGAACAGCTGCCCGCGGCTGTGCGCCCGGGTGAGGATCGTCTTCCACGTGCCGAAACGGTCCTCGGACGAGAAGATGTCACCGGCGACGACGGCGGTGAGCACCGGGCCGACCCAGGCGGCGCCGAAGCCCAGGACTGCCAGGGGGATCGCGAAACCGGAGCTGTGCACTCACTGGCCGAAGGCGGTGTCACCGGGGGTGGCGCTCTCCAGGTGCAGGACGGCGACGGCGAGAAACGGGCCGATGATGCCAAGCGCGGCGATCGTCCGCACCTGGATCAGGCGGCTGATCTTCGCCAGCTCCAGCCGGTAGACCACGAGCACGCCGGAACGCCGCTGGCCCGCGCCGGGCCCCACGTACGCCGGCCAGCGGTCGGCGGCAAGCGTCATGATGTCTCCTCGGTTGCTGGCCCGGGCCCCGGCTCCGCCCGCTGCCCCGGCTCCCCCCGTTGCCCCGGCTCCGCCGTGAGCTGCGGCTCGACCGTGAGCTGGAAAAAGAGCGACTCGAGCGGCGTGACTTCGAGCTCCAGCCCGTGCACGGCGACGCCGGCCCGGCCCAGGCGCACGACGTACTCGTCGAGACGATCCCGGACCGCGTACACGACGAGGCCGCCCTCATCGTGAGTCGAGGCCTTGATCCCCGTGACGTGCCGGGTCGCCGCCAACGCGGCCGCGTCGTCACTCGTGCGCAGCCGCCATACCGGCTCCGGGGCCTCGGTCCGCATGACGGAGAGGCCTCCGGCGAAGGCGACGCGCCCGTGATGCAGGACGGTCACGCTGTCGCAGATCTCCTCGACCTGGGCCATGTCATGACTGCTGAGCAGGACGGTCAGCCCGTCCTGGGCCAGACGCCGCAGCGCGGCGCGCAGATCCCGGATCCCCGCCGGATCCATGCCGTTGGTCGGCTCGTCCAGGATCAGCAGCCGCGGCCGCGGCCGCATGGCCGCGGCCAGGCCGAGCCGCTGACGCATCCCCAGCGAGTACCCGCGCACCTTCTGGCGGCGGGCACCGGCCAGGCCTGCGGAGTCGATCGCCTGGTCGATGAGGCTGGCCGCGTCACCGCCGTCGAGCCCGGCCAGGATGGCCAGGTTCTGCCGGGCGGTGAGGTACGGGTAGAAGCGGGGGGTCTCGACGAACCCGCCCACCCCGTCCAGCCAGCCGGGTCCGGCCTCCGCGCGGGTGCGCCCGAACAGCCGCAGCGTGCCCTCACCAGGCAGGACCAGACCGAAGAGAGCCGCGAGCAACGTTGTCTTGCCTGCGCCGTTGGGCCGAGCAGGCCGTGCACGACGCCCGGGCCGACGAGGAGATCCACCTCGTCCAGGGCCGTCGTCTCGCCGAACCACTTTGTCACCCCGCGGGCTTCCACAACTAATCCCGCTTCTGTCACGGCGCTCACCGTAGGGGCCGCGCCTGGCGGCAGAGCGAACAACGTGGGGCCAGCGGATGAACGCCCCGCCCGCAACTCACGCATCTCCCGGACACAGAGGGCAGCCAGTATCTGACGCTGTGATTACGGACCAGGCGGGTGCCCGGCGGACGGCCGCAGGCGGCCGGTAGCCTGGCCTCAAGCCAGGACCCCTTAGCCGGTGCCCGCCCCTGCGGGCCGTCCGGAATACCTGGCGGCGGAAGCGGACCCGGGGGGAAGAACGATGGGAGATCTGCCGTGAGCCTGCCGGCAAGCCAGCAGCGGACGCTGAACCGGATCGACCGGATGCTGAGGGACTCCGATCCCCGCCTGGTCGCGCTGTTCTCCATCTTCACCAGGCTCACCTGGGACGAGGAGATGCCCCGCATCGAGGAAGTCCGGGCCAGGCTGGCCCGGTTCGGTGGCTGGCTCGCCCGGCGCACCCGGCCGGCCCGGCGGCGCATTCCCCGCCCGTCCGCCCGGGTGAAGGCGATCCTGTTTTTCCCTGCGGCCCTCGCCGCGGTGGCCTGCGCCCTGCTCATCGGGGGCAGCGGACCGGCCGTGCATCGCTGCGCCGCCACGGTCCGCGCGCCCGCCAGCGAGCTCATCGTCAAGGCCCGGCAGTGCCGGCTCACGCTGGCGCGGAATCCGGCCCCGCTCTTCGCGCACTAGTCCCCGCGCACTAGTCCCCGCGCACTGGTCCGCCGCCGCACGGGTCCCCGCCCACGGGTCGTCGCGCGCTCACCGCTGCCGCGCACTGGTACCCGCGCACGAGCCTTCGCGAGCTAACCGCTGCCGCGCTCCCGCCTCAGCACGTCGGCCCCGGCGAAGGTGAACATCCGCTCCCCGGCGGGCAACGGGGCAGGGGTTCCGGCCAGCCGGTGCGCACCGACCCCCCACCGGGTCCCCGGCTCGGACACCCCCAGCAGCTCGAAGCCTTCCCCCGCGAACCACTCGCAGATCTGCGGGACCAGGTCGGGTTCATGGCGTCCGCGGGTCCACACGACCGTGCCGCCCGTCGCGCACAGGCCGGCGCAGCACCGGATGGTCCGGGCCACGTCCTCGTCGGTGATGTTGCCGAACACGCCGCAGGCCAGCACGAGCCCGGCCGGGACCAGCCCAGCGTAAGCATCCGTCTGCGCCGCGTCCCCGGTGACCACCTCGACCTGGGTCAGCCCGGCGTCCGCGGCGAGCTGGCGGGCGGTCGCCGCGATACGCGGATCCAGCTCCACCAGGCGCGCGGTCACGTCACCGCCGCGCGGATGCTCGCGGAGCACCCCGATCAGGTCGCGGCCCTGTCCCGCGCAGATGCTGACCGCCCGCAACGGCCCGGCTGGCGCCTGGTCGAGCGCCGCGGCGATCTGAGCCTGCACGGCGCGGAGCCGCTGGGCCAGCGGGCTGCCCGGGTCGTCGTACGCGTCGTGCCACGCGGCCCAGTCCCGGGCAGCGCTGTCCCGCCCAGCACGGGCACCGTCCCGGCCAGCACCGTCCCCGCCTGCACAATCCCCGCCAGCACCGTCCCCGCCAGCACCGTCCCCGCCAGCACAATCCCCGCCAGCACCGGCCCGCTCTGCGCTCACCGGGCCTCCGTCACCCACACCATCCGGCGGCCCCGCTCCCCCGGCGCTTCCGGCTGGTGCGGATCGATCCGGTCCAGGCGGTAGCCCAGCTTGCGCGGGATGGCCGCGCTGGCCAGGTTCGCCTCGTCGCAATGGATCTCCGCCCGGGTCACGCCGGGCAGGGCCAGCGCGACCTCGGTCAGCATCCGGGCCGCTTCCGTGCCCAGGCCCTGGCCGGCGTACCTCGTGTCGACCCAGTACCCGATCTCCATTCCCCCCTCCCCCACCCGCCGGTGCAGGCCGATCTCCCCGATTACGGTCTGTCCGGGCAGCAGCAGGATCGAGTAGATGAAGTCGCTGCCGGTCTCCCACAGGTCGTCGGCCTCGGCCACCCGGATGAGCTGGGTCCTTGGCTCGGCCGCTTCCCGGGTGGCCCAGGCCATCCAGGGCTTCAGGTAGTCCAGGCTGACCCCGACGGCCAGCGCAATGCCGACCGCATCGTCCGCCTGCACCCGGCGGAGCACCAGCCGCTCCGACCGGACCTCCTCAGCGGGAGTCTGTGCCGTGTAGCCCACTGATCGCTCAGTTGCTGGGGACATGGTTCATAGTAAGCAGCCCCCGGACGGCTAGGCCCCGGAAGGACCGGAGCCGTGACCGCGATCACTGCCGACTGGCAGCGGCCCCTCCACCAGGAACAGGGCGGGATCGTCGCCGACGATAACTCCGCCGCCGTGGCCCCAGGTCAGATAGCGCCAGGACAGGTTGAGCACGGCGGACAGGCGGTTGCGGTTGCCGAGCAGCGTGAGCAGGTGCAGGGCCAGCCACGCCAGCCAGGCCAGCGTGCCCCGGATCTTGACCCGCCGCGGCAGCTCCACCACCGCGGACCGGCGCCCGATCGTGGCCATGATGCCCTTGTCGTGGTACTGGAACGCGAGGGCCGGCTCGCCCGCGGCCAGCCGCCGGATCTGCCGGGCCGCGTGCCGTCCGCTCTGCAGGGCCGGCTGCGCCAGCTGCGGCAGCGGCTGGTCCTCGATCAGGGCGATGTCCCCCACCGCGAAGATGCGGTCCTGGCCGAGCACCCGCAGGTCGGACCCGGTCAGGATGCGGCCGCCGCGGCCCTGCGGCAGCTGCCAGCCCGCCACCTGGGCGGGCGCGGACACCCCGGCCGCCCATACGGTGACGTCACTGGGCAGGTCCTCCCCGCCGGCCAGGATGACCCGGTCGCTGCGCACCTCCTGGATGGCGGTGTTCAGCCGGACCTCTACGCCCCGGGCCTCCAGCTGCTGGCGTGCGTACTCGCGCAGCCTCGGCGCGAAGGGCAGCAGCAGGGAATCCGCCTGCTCCACCAGGCGGATGTGCACCGACGCCAGGTCCACCTCGGGGAACGCCGCGTCCAGCGCGGTGCTGCGCAGCTCGGCCAGGGCCCCGGCCAGCTCGACCCCGGTCGCGCCCCCGCCCACCACGGTGAAGTTCACGCTCTTGCCGGGACCCGCGATGTCCAGCCGTTCCAGCCGGGCCATCAGGTGGTTGCGCAGGTCCACCGCGTCGCGGCGGGTGTACAGGCCGAGGCTGTGCTCGGCGGCCCCGGCCACCCCGTAGTAGGCCGCGGAGACCCCGGTGGCCAGGATCAGGTAGTCGTAGTCGAAGCGGCCGCCGTCCGCGAGCGTGACCCGGCGGCGGACCGGGTCCACCCCCGTCACGTCGCCCAGCCGGAACCGGGCGCCCTGCCTGCGGGTGAACGCCCGGGCCGGGTACGACACATCGCCCGGGTTGAGGCCGCCCGTGGCCACCTGGTAGAGCAGCGGCTGGAACGTGCTGTACACGTTGCGGTCGATGAGCATCACCTGGGCTCCGGCCCGGTCCAGCTCCTCCACCGCGGCCATCCCCGCGAACCCGGCGCCCGACCACGATCACCCGCAGAGCGTCACCGGGCGCCTGCCGATGCGTGTGCCCCCACATTCCTGCCACCTCGTATCCTCGAATTCACTCCTGGCCTGCCGGTCAGTACAACAGCGGCACCGCCCGGAACATGCCGCTGCGGAGCGTTACCTGAGATGCCCGAAACCCGGCTGACCTGGGCAGGTATCGGCAGGCAGGGGGGACATGGATCACGGGTTCGAAACAATGGCCGGCGGCATGTTTATCTTCCTCCCTGGGGGCACGAATGCACCGCCTGGGCTTCCCCCCGGAGCCCAGACGCCGGAGGTGATCATGACGAGGACGGCCCTTCGCCGTCGCCCGGCTGGCGCGGATCCTCAGCCCTTCCCTGGTCCGTCCGGGGAAGGCGCAGATCTGGGTCTGCCGCCGCCGTGGTCGCGTGCGGACTTGCTCAGCCGCGGCGACAGTGAGCTCCTCGAGCTCGTGAAGTCAGAGCCCATCGGTAGTGCCGTGCGCGGCGCTGCGTGCGAGATCCTGGTCACCCGGTACGAGGCCCTGGTCCGGTCCTGCGTGCTGCGCTACCGGGACAGCCCCGAGTCAGTTGAGGAACTGATGCAGGTCGGGTACGTCGGCCTGCTCAAGGCGATCAACAATTTCGACCCCGCGTTCGGCGGGGCGCTGGCCGCCTACGCCCAGCCGTGCATCAGCGGCGAGATCAAGCGGCATTTCCGTGACAAGAGGTGGCAGGTCCGGGTCAAGCGCTCGGCCCAGGAACTGCTGCTCGAGATGCGGAAGGCCACTGGTGACCTCGCCCAGGAACTGGGGCACGCGCCGTCCGATACGGAACTGGCCCGGCATCTGGGCGTGACCGACGGCGAACTGCAGGAGGCCCGCCAGGCCGACATGTTCTTCCATACGTCCTCGCTGGACGCCCCGCTCAGCCAGGCGGACGGCCCGGCCAGGCTCGCGGACCTGCTCGGGGCGGACGACCCCGAGCTGGAGCGGGCCGTGGACATGGACGCGGTCGGCGCGCACTGGAACGAGCTGCCGTCGCGTGAGCGCCGGATCCTGCTGATGCGGTTCTACGGGAACCTGACCCAGGCCGAGATCGGCGAGCGACTCGGCGTCTCCCAGATGCATGTGTCCCGCCTCCAGGCGACCGCCCTCCGCTACCTGCGGGAATGCCTGCTCGGCCGGGAGACCGACGACGACAGCGCGCCCGCCCGCCCCAGTGGCGCATCGTTAACTGAACCAAGGAGACAGGCATGAAGACCGGTGCAAGCCTGGCCCTGATTGCTGTCGGCGCCATTCTCGCCTTCGCGGTCACCGGCCACCCGGGCTGGCTGGACGTGCAGGCGGTCGGCTGGGTACTGATGCTGGTCGGGCTGGCCGGGATGTTCATCCCGCGCCGCGGCTACGGCTGGCTGCGGCGTCAGGTGGTGCGCAGGCCTGCCACCAGCCAAACGGTGCTGGCCAGCCACGTGGCGGACAGCAATGTGGTGGCCAGTAACGGCACCGCGCTGCCGCCCGGCACGGTCGTGCTCACCCCGGAACAGGCGGAGGCGGTGCAGGCCGGCGCCCTCGTGGAGACCGAGCCCGAGGTCTTTCCCGGCCGGACGCTGAGCAAGGCCGAAGTGGAGGAGCAGCAGGTGACGACGGTCACCCCGGCCACCCCCGCCGCCACCACCTCAGAGACGATCGAGGAATACCTGGAGGAGTAGTGGCCGGGCCGGCGTCATGCGGGCCCGGGCGCAGCACCAGGCCGCCAGCAGGCCGCCGGACCCCCTCCCGGTCACTCCCCGCCGGTATCCCGGGCCGCCGGACCAGTGCGTGGCTTCACTGGTCCGGCGGCTCGGCCACGCGCAGCACCAGCATGGTCATGTCGTCCCGCAGCTCGTTGCGGCAGAACTCCACCACCAGCGACTGCAGCCCGGCCACGATGTCCCGCGGCGCCTGCCCGGCCAGCCCGGCCAGCTCGTCGGTGAGACGGTCCTCGAAGTAGGCCAGCTCGGGGCTGCGGGCCTCGGTCACCCCGTCGGTGAAGAAGAAGAGCACATCGCCCGGCTCCAGGTCGATCTCCTCCCGCCCGGCCTGCGCCGTGGGGAACAGGCCCAGCGGCAGCCCGCCCGGGTTCATGATCGTGGTCCGGCCGTCGGGGTGGACCAGCACCGGACCGGGATGGCCCGGCGCTGCCCAGCACCACGTGCAGCCGCCCGTCATGCCAGCGCAGGTGGGCGCTCTTCGCGGTCACGAACATGTCGCCGAACTCCTCGGCCAGCATCACCTCGTTGGCCTTGTCCAGCACCTCGGCCGGGTCGGCGGTCCAGTGCGCGAGAACCCGGATGGCGTGCCGCGCGGCCGCGGTGACCGCCGCGGCTTCCTCGCCCTTCCCGCAGACGTCGCCGATGGCCACGCCCCACCCGCCGGGAGTCCGGTAGACGTCGTAGAAGTCGCCGCCGATCTCCAGGCCCTCGGTGGCCCCGACGTAAGCCGCCGCGATCTCCACCCCGGGGATCTGGGGCAGCTCGCGCGGCAGGAGGCTCGATTGGAGCGCGTCGGCGATCTCGGTGTGCCGCCGGAACATCCGGTCCACCTTGATCGCCAGGGCCAGCTGCTCGCCGATTTCCTCCACCACACCGAGGTCGGCCATGTCGAAGTGGCCCTCGCTGGCGTTGCGGGCCAGGGTCAGCGCGCCGTAGGTGTGCTCTCCGTCGGACAGCGGCACGCAGACCACGGACGTGGCGTCCAGCATCATCATGACCGGCACGCCCTGCGGCCCGGCCCCCAGGATCCCCGCGTCTTCCGCGTGCGCGATCAGCAGCGAGCTGCCCGACTCGTGCACCTGGCTGGGCGCGCTGCCCGCGGCCGGGTCCACGCCCGCGACCGCGTTGGCCAGGTCCGAGGGCTGGTCCTCCGGCCCCATCACGAACTGCCGCCGCAGCCGCTGCCGCCGGTCCACGTCCACGATGACCCAGGCGGCCAGCTCACCGGCCAGCAGCCGGGCGCAGCGCTGCAGGGTCACCGACTCGCTGTAGGTGGCGTTCTCCAGGAACAGCCTGGTCGCGGACGTGACCAGGTCGTAGCGGTGGATCATCGCCTCCATCAGGCGGGCCGGGCTGTCGGCGCCTGCCCCGGTGACCCGGCGGCTGAGCGCCGCTCGGCCTGCCTCGGTTCCGGGTCGCGCCAGCCGGGACTTCGCTCGCCACCAGCACGACCTGGTCGCCGTCCCCCCGTACCTGGGCCACCCCGGCGGTCAGCACGGCCTCCGCCGGCCCGTCCGGGCGGAGCAGGCGGCACTGGATCCGCCGGGTCCGGCCGGTCCGCACGACCGTGGCCAGCTGGCTCTGCACCACGGCCCGGGAGGGCAGGTCCACGAACGCGGTGAAGAGCTTGCCGACCGCATAGCCCGACCCGGAGCCGAGCAGCTCGCTGGCCCTGGTGTTGACCCGCTGCACGGTGGCGTCCGGGCTGAGCAGGAACATCGGCACCGGCGCGTCCTCGAACACCGCACGCAGCAGCCGCCGCTCCGCGAGCAGCGCCTCCGGGCCCCTGCCACCCGCCTGGGCCGCGGCGGGGACGGGCCCGGCCCGCATCGCGCCGAGCACGTCCACGGCGGCGTCCAGCTCCGCGAACGCGGCCTCCAGCACCGCCCCGGCGTCGGCACCCGGCATGGCCGCGGCCTGCCGGAGCCCGGCGTAGCGCTCCTTGAGCGCGGCCACCTCCAGGTCGAGTTCCGGGGAGCCCGGCGGGTTGCGGCATAGAGGTCCAATCGCGGCTGGAACGAGGGGAAACGAGAGTAGGGATGTCGCGGAGGTTAGCTCGCGACGACGGGGGTAGCGGACGGACAGCTGATGATCCAAGCTAACCCGGGATCAGGGCAGCGGGAGCCCGGGGGCGGCCTGATCGTCACCGTATTGCGGCTGACCGCAACCGGCCTGAGCCCGGCTCGCGGCGGGCGACCGACCCGCCGTGCGCGCGGCACTCTTGGCAGCGGCCGGTCTCCGGGGTTATATTGCTTGCAGTGTCTACGACGCAGGCACGCCCCCACGCCGTCTGGCGTGGCTGGAGAGGCGTGCTTGTCATGGAATTTTTCGGGCACGGCCTGAATCGGGCCAGCCTGACTTCGTAGCCAGCATCCTGACTGCCTCTCCGGCGACTCGTGGCGTACCCGCGTGGGCGACCCCCAATAGGAGGCAGCTCCCATGAAGATTGCCCTGGTCACACTGCAGGGGAACCCGTTCGGCCAGACCCCGGAGGCCGGACCGGATAGGCAGGACCGCCGGCTGGCGTCTCTGGTGTCCGCGCTGGCCGAGCAGGACCACGACGTCACCGTGTACGCGCGGCGCGACTCGGAGGACCAGCCGCAGAAGTCGGAGCCCGCGCCGGGCGTCACCGTGGAGCATGTGCCCGCCGGACCCGCTACGGAGCTCCCGGCGGACAGCCTGGCCCCGCACGCCGCGGAGTTCGGCCAGTACCTCGCGCGGCACTGGCAGGGCGACGCGCCGGACGTGGCGCACGCGTACTTCTGGACCAGCGGGCTCGCGGCGCTGGCCGGTGCCCGCGACCTCGGCGTGCCAGTCGTGCAGACCTTCCTGTCGCTGCAGGCCGGCGACCCGGCTCCCGTCCCGCCGCCCCGGCCCGCCCGGTCCCAGGGTCGTGCCACCGACCGGGGTGCCGCCCGGCTGCGCCTGGAGCCGGTCATCGCGCGCAGCGTCCGCGCGGTGCTCGCCAGCTCCTCCAGTGAGATGTCCACGCTCGCCCGCCTGGGCGTGCGGCGCGACTCGGTGCGGCTCATCCCCCGCGGCGTGGACACCAGGACGTTCAACCCCGAGGGCCCGGTCGCCGAGCGGGGCAGCCGGCCCCGCCTGCTGTGCGTGGCCCCCCTCGCCCCCAACCAGGGCGTGGACGTCGCGGTGCGCGCGCTCGCGGACATCCCGGAGGCCGAACTGGTCATCGCGGGCGGCCCCGAGCACGGCAAGCTGCGTGGGGACAAGGCGTACCGGGCGCTGCTCCGGCTGGCCAGCGAGCTGAACGTGCGGGACCGGATCATCTTCCACGGCGGTGTCAGCGAGGGCGACCTGCCCGCGCTGCTCCGCTCCGCGGACGTGCTGGTGGACGCCCCGACCGGCGAGCCGTTCGCCACCGTGGCGCTGGAGGCCATGGCCTGCGGCACCCCGGTTGTGGCCTCGGCCATCGGCAGCCACCTGGACACCATCATCGACGGCACCACCGGCCTGCTCGTCCCGCCGGGCCACCCCGGGCTGATCGCCCAGCGGATCCGCACCCTGCTGGCCAGCCCGATGCTCCTGGAAGGCTTCGGCATCGCCGCCGTGGACCGGGCCCGGGCCCGCTACTCCTGGGACCGGATCGGCCACGAGACGCTGGCCATCTACGAGCGGTCCGCAGCCTGAGCCGCATCTACGCAGTGGTGAGCCACCACAGGGTGAGCCACCACAGGGTGAGCCACCACAGGGTGAGCCACCACAGGGTGAGCCACCACAGGGTGAGCCGCCTCCCGCGACGGTGAGCGCGGGAGCTGGGGGCCGGGGCAGGAACAATCTGCCCCGGCCCCCAGCGCGCTCACCCCAGCTCCCGCCGGGCCTCAGCGCCCCGGCCCTCAGCGCGCCGGGCCTCAGCGCGCCGGGCCTCAGCGCACCGGGCCTCAGCGCACCGGGCCTCAGCGCACCCGGCCTGAGCGCACCCGGCTCAGCTCGCGCCGGCCTCCGATGCCGCCGCCCCCTGCGACTCAATGACCTGCTGGGCCACCTCGGTCATCGTGATGCGCTGCGCCGCCGACATGGCCCGCATCTGCTGCCAGGCGTCGTCCGCGGAGCAGCCGCGTGCGTTCATCAGCACTCCCCGGGCCTGATCGAGCAGCGCACTGGACTCGACGGACTCGCGCAGCCGGTAGACCGTCCGCTGCACCCCGTCGTAGGCGTCGGCGTTGCCCATGACCGCCCCGCCGAACGCGACGAGCAGCTCGGCGAGCGGGAGCTGATCGGGGTCGAGCGACCGTGGCCGGGCGCCGAACATGGTCAGGGCGAGGGCCCGGTCCCCGGACCGCTGGGCCACCGTGACGCAGCACCGGACGCCGCGGGCCAGCGCCGCGGCCGCGAACCCCGGCCAGCGCTCCTCGTCCAGGGTGTCCGGGCAGGTGACCGTGTCACCCCCGGAAAGGGCGTCCAGCCAGGGCGCGGACCCGGCTGCCTGCTGCAGCTCGAACAGCTCGGCGAGGTCGGGGTGGCTGGCCGCCCGGATCACCGGCTCGGAGTCGCGCCACATGGCCGAGGTTGCCCCCGAGCAGCCTGGAACCTGCCGCGACACCAGTCCTACCAGCTGGTTCAGCGACCGGGAGGCCGAGCCGCCGGTCATGCTGAGCAGCTCACCGGCCTGGCGGGCCAGGTTCTCTGTCGCCACGCCGCCTCCTGTCCTCTGCCTGCCCAGGGCCCTGCCATGCGGCGAGCGTGAGACTGCCTAACTATTGCAGGATGGCACACTACTCACAATTGGCCGCGGCACGAAGCCACAACCCGGAGGTTGAGACCGGTAATTCACCAGTTCAGTGCGACCAGCTCGGGGCGGTCGCAGACCGGGCTGGCGCTGCCGGGCCGGGACGCTCCGGCCTGGCCGCAGACGGCCAGCAGGATCGCCCCCGACTTCGGGCTGGTGCTGCCGCCGATACCCGACAGGTCCACGAAATAGTGCGGCCACGGCAGGTCCGAGTTGGTCCAGAGCACCCGGCCGACGGGTACGTCGTAGCCCCACGCATCTCCCTGGGCCCCCTGGTCGAGGCCCAGCACCACCCCATCGTGCACAGCATAGAAGCCGGAGGTCCCGGTGGTCGATCCGCCGGATACGCGGGCCTGAGTGCGGCCCGTTTCCGGGTCCACGCCCGCGAGGCTGCTGCCGTCGCTCAGGTAGAGCAGCCCGCCGACGGGGTCCGCGTTCTCCGGCACCGCGCCCCGCCGCCGCCACAGCCGCCGCCCCGTCGTGGCGCTGTAGGCGATGGTGCCCTTGGCGTCGGCGAACACCACGACACCGGCGACGACGCGGCTCAGCACCCCGCGGAAGGACCGGCCCGGCGGCCGGACCAGCCGCTGCGCGCCGGACCGCAGGAATATCTTGCGCAGCGCCCGGACCGGGCCGTTGCTGAGGTAACCGCCCGCGGACACGGTCAGGTAGAGATCGTTGCCGCTGACCTTCCAGGCCTGGGCCGCGGGACCAGTCGGATGGCTCCACAGCACGGCCCCGGTCCGGTTGCTGTAACTGGTCACCGCGGTGCTGCCGACGATCACCGTGCGGGCGGAATCCGCCCCGACGGCCCCGCCGAACGCCGCGGCCGGGTAGGACCGGATCAGCCGGCCGGTCGCGCCGTCCAGGACCACCTCCTGGCGCGTGCCAGCGCTCCCGGCCCGCCGCCCCGGCACATCCACCCCGGCGGTGACCACGCCCGGCCAGACACGCACCGACACGATCCGCGAGCCGGGCCGGTAACCGGCCAGCGAGCTGTCCCAGACCGGCGCGCCCGAGCGGGACTGGTAGGCGAACACGGTCGTGCCGAGGCCGATCGCGGCGACCCGGCCGCCCATGGCCGCGTACGCGTCGCCCTGCGCGGGCGTGGTCCCGGCCAGCCCGGGCTCGGCCACCCAGGCCCCGGGCAGCAGCCGGGTCCACCGCACCTCGCCCGCGGACTGGCAGGCCCGGCTGGTGCAGGGCCGGGCGGCGGACGCCGGCCCGGGCACGACGGCCAGCGCCACGAGGATCACGAGGAACGACCCCCGACGCAGCCACATCAGCGACCCGGGGCGCAGCGGCAGCGGCGACCCGCGACGCAGCCTCATCAGCGAGCCTCGCCGCAGCCTCATCAGCGAGCTTCGCCGCAGCCTCATCAGCGAGCTTCGCCGCAGGCGGATCCGCGGCCCGGGGGTGGCGACGCTGGCGTCACGTCCATGCCTCCGATCGGGCCAGTAAGGTTTTCCCCGGGATGCCGCATTAGCAGCCGCAGAGCAGAAGAAGTCCAATAAAGAAGGTAGGGAGATCATGGCCGATCGCGCACCGCTTCCGTACGACTTCCTTCCGCCAGTGCCGGCCTTCACGGTCGAAAGCGACGACGTCGCCCACGGCGAGCAGATGGCAACGCTCAGGTCTACAACAGCTTCGGCATGTCCGGGGACAACATCTCCCCGAGCCTGCGCTGGTCCGGCTTTCCCGCCCGAGACCAAGAGCTTCGCCGTCACCGCCTACGACCCGGACGCCCCGACCGGCTCCGGGTTCTGGCACTGGCTGGTGGTGGATATCCCGGCCTCGGTCACCGAACTGCCCGCCGGCGCGGGCGCGGAGGGCGGCGCCGGCCTGCCCGCGGGCGCCTACTCGGTCCGCAACGACTACGGCACCAAGGACTTCGGCGGCGCGGCGCCCCCGCAGGGTGACCCGCCGCACCGTTACGTGTTCGCGGTGCACGCCCTGGACGTGCACAAGCTGGACATCGACTCCGACGTCTCCCCCGCGGTGACCGGCTTCAACCTGCGCTTCCACACGATCGCCCGCGGGCTGCTGGTCCCGGTGTATGGGCACTGACCACGAACGGTTCGTTGCGGGCCTTGAATACAGGGCACCCGGCGCCCGGGTGGCCGGGTGCACGGTCACCCGGGCGGGCCGGGCGCGGTGACATCGCTGAGCCGCTCACCGTTCGACCCGGTCGCGGCCGATTACGACGCCGGGCGCCCGTCCTACCCGGACGGCGTGTTCGCCGAGATCGAGCGGGCCGCCGGGGCGCTGCGCGGGGCCCGGGTGCTCGACGTGGGCGCGGGCACCGGCATCGCCACCCGGCAGCTGGCCGCCCGCGGCGCGCGGACGGTCGCGATCGACTTCGGCGAGCTCATGCTGCGCCACGCCCGGGCCCGGGGCCCCGGCCTGACCTGCCTCCAGGCGGACGGGAACGCGCTGCCGATCCGGTCGGGGTCGGTGGACCTGACCTGCTTCGCCCAGTCGTGGCACTGGTTCGACCAGCACCGGGCCAGCCGGGAGGTCGTCCGGGTGCTGCGCCCGGGCGGCTGGTGGGCGGCCTGGTGGAGCCACGCCTGGGCGGACGGGCAGCTCTGGTTCGACACCTATCAGTCGGTGATGGAGGCGGCCTGCCCGGGATACCGGCGGCATCACCGCGACCCGGACTGGAGTGAGGAAGAGCATCGCCAGCACCGGGCTGGTTCCAGCCCGGCGTGCTGGTCGTGGTGCCGTGGACCCGGCAGGTGGAGGTGGGGACCTGGATGGCCGAGGAGCGCAGCAAGTCCTACATCGCGCAGCTCGCCCCGCCCGTCCGGGACCGGCTGCTGCGCCGGATCGAGGAGCTGCTGGGCAGGCACTTCCCCGGGACCCCGATGATCGTGCCCTACCAGACCCGGATGTGGCTGGCCTGCCGGACCTGAGCGGTCAGCCCAGGTCCTCCACGAACGCGTAGTCACGCAGGAAGCCCTGCAGCGCGGCGTGCCGGTCCAGCAGCCCGGGCAGGGCCGCGCCCAGCTCTTCCGGCCCCAGTCCGAGCAGGTCGACCCGGACGTCCGCCATCACCTGCGTCATCCCGGTCACCAGCGCCCGCGGGTCAGTCGTGCCCTCGAGGTCCCGGTCGGCCCGGTCCAGGATCTCGAGCCGGACCAGCTCGTCGGCCAGGTCCTGGCGGCAGCCCAGGCCTGCTTCGAGGAGGTCGGCCCAGCCGCGGCAGAGCGTGCGCCGCCCCCGTCCGGCCCGGTACGCGGTGTACACGGCGTCCCACTGGCGGCGGATGAATTCCTCCCAGCCGAGGTCCTCCAGCTCACCCAGATCGTGGTCGTACACGGGCTCACCTTAACCGGGAGGTCAGAGCGTGGCCACGTGCTCGCCGCAGCGGTCCGCGTCGTAGCCGGGCAGGCTGGCCAGCTGGGCAGCCAGCCAGGGCGAGGAGAGCACCCGGAGCAGGCCGTCCACCTCGCGCGAGCCGATCTGGGCGGCCGGGATGACCAGGTCGAAGCGTTCCTCGGTGAACGGCACGAACCCCAGCCCGTAGGCCAACGCGGCCGGCTCGCTGGCCACCCCGGCGTCGGCCAGGCCCGCGGCCGTGGCCGACGCCACCTGCAGGTGCCCGGTGGCGCGGGTGCCGTAGCCGCGCAGCGCGGCGGGCTCCACCCTGGCCCGGTCCAGTTCCCGGTCCAGGACGCGGCGGGCCTCCGATCCCTCTTCCCGGTTGACCAGCCGCAGCCCGCGCTCGGCCAGGTCGCCGAGCCCGCGGACGCTGCCGTCCAGCCCCGGCCGGAGCACCAGCCCCTCCCGCCAGGACGCGAACCCCACCACCTCCGCCCCGCCCCCGGGCAGCTCCCGGCGGGCCGGGCCGGTGTTGTACTCACCGGAGCTGCCGAGCAGGTGCGCGCCGGCCGCGTGGACCAGCCCGGCCGCGGCCAGCCGGAGCGCCTCGCCGCTGCTGCACGGCCACCAGCAGAACCCGACCGGGGGGTCGAGCAGCGCCAGCGGGGTCTCCAGCAGCGGCAGCGCCGGATCGCAGCCCGCCACCACCAGGGTCGGCCGGGGCGGCCCCAGCGGCCGCACCGGGGTGGCCGGGGCCGGGCCCGACGGCATCGCGACGAGCCCGCCCGCGGGCAGGAACCCGGCCCGGGTCGCGGACTCCGCGGCCAGCGGCAGCGCCACGAACGAGTCCCCCACCTGGGCCAGGGTGACCCGGGCCCCCTCGCCGCCGAGCGGCGCCACCGGCTGGGCCCCCACCACAGGGGCGGGAATCCCCGGCCCGAACAGTTCCTCGACGGTCACGCCCAGCGCGCTGGCCAGGGCCAGGGCCACCCGGAGGGAAGGGTCGGAATGGCCGGCCTCGACGGCCGACACGGCCTGCCGCGACACGCCGGCCATGCCGGCCAGCTGCTGCTGGGAGTAGCCGCGGGCCTGGCGCAGCACGCGCAGCTTCGCTCCGCCCGGCCCGGCGGCGATCCCGGTCACGTGGGCACCTCCTCGGGGCGGCTGACCCGGGCCCCGTCGGGGCTGAAGCACGGCGGGTCCAGCACCGTGAACGCGAAGTCTTCCCCGCTGGCGGGCGCCTCGCGGAGCCGGACAGGCACCAGTGCCCCGCCCGCCCCGGCAGCCCCCGGCACTGGCCGCCCCGGCACTGGCCGCCCCGGCACTGGCCGCCCCGGCACTGGCTGTCTCGATGGTGGCTTCCCAGCCGGCCCCGGACGGGCGGCACGACCGGACCGGGCCGGCCAGCACCACGCCCCGGCCGGGCTGCCGGCCCGGGACCACCCGGTCCGGGTGCACGCCCGCCACCGTCCCGGGGTCCTCCGGCAGGGGCACGAACGCGCGGTAGCCCACCAGCTCGGCCACCCGGCGCGCCGCGGGCGCCGCCACCACCTCGGCCGGGGTCCCGAGCTGCAGGATCTGACCCCGGTCCAGCACGGCCATCCGGTCCGCGAACGCCTGCGCGGCCTCGAGTTCGTGGGCGACCAGCACGGACGGCACCTGGCGGGCCGCGACCACCTCCCGGACCAGGTCGGTAAGGTCACGCGTCAGGCTGGCGTCCAGGCCGGTGTAGGGCTCGTCCAGCAGCAGCGCGTCACAGCGGCTGGCCAGCAGCCGGCCGAGGGCCACCCGGTGGGCCTGGCCGCCCGAGAGACGGGCGGGGCGGTCGTCCAGCAGCCCGCCGATCCCCAGCCGCTCCGCGATCCGGGTGATCTCGTCCCGGGCGGTGCCGGAGCCAGCGGGAGCCCTGGCCGCGTAGGCCAGGTTCTGCCGCACGGACAGGTGCGGGAACAGCGCGGGATCCTGGCGCAGCAGGCCGACCCGGCGCTGCCACGGCGGCACCTGGCGGCGCGGCGCGGCGGTCCGGGTCAGGACCCGGCCGTCCAGCACCACGGTGCCCCGGCCCGGCTCCTGCAGGCCGGCGATGACCTCGAGGATCGTGGTCTTCCCGGCCCCGGACGGCCCGAACAGGGCGAGGCGCTCCCCCGCGGCCACGGCGAAGGCGGCGGACAGCCGGAACTCGCGGCGGTCAAGCTCGACGTCGGCCTCGAGCACGCGCGCTCCAGAAGTAGGCGGCCAGCGGCAGCGGCAGGGCAACGACCAGCAGGACCAGGGCAAACGGGAGCGCGGTGGGCAGCCCCGTCTCCTGCAGCGTCGTCCAGATCTGCAACGGTATCCCGTACGGGTGGTACGCGATGATCACCACGGCGCCGAACGCGCCCATGGCCCGGGCCCAGGCCACGGCCAGGGCCATGGCCAGGCCGGGGGCGGCGAGCGGCAGCGTGACCCGGCGCGCCACCCGGGACGGCCGGTCGCCGAGCAGCGCGGCCTGCTCCTCGATGGCCGGCTCGACCGCGGCGAACGCGGCCTGCGCGCCCAGCACGTAGTACGGGGCCGACTCGTACACCTCGGCGATGACCAGGGCCAGGAACGTGTTGGTCGCGGACAGGTGGACGTGGCCGAGCAGCTCACCGATGGGCGTGTACGGGCCGACCATGAAGATCAGCAGCAGGCCGATGACCAGCGGCGGCAGCAGCAGGCTGCACAGCACGCCCGCCTCCCAGATCCGGGGGAACGGGAGCGAGCCGCGGGCCAGCTTCCAGGCCAGCGGGGTGCCCAGGACGAGCAGCACGGCCAACGTGATCAGCCCGGACTCGACCGAGACGACCAGCGGGTCGAGCGCGCCCGGGACGGCCAGCGCGGCGCTGACCTGAGACCAGGACAGGTGGGCCAGCAGCGTGATCACCGGGCCCAGCAGGGCGACCCAGATGACCGCGGCGCCGGCCAGCGAGGCCGCCCCGCTGGCCGAGCGCACGGTCCGGCGCAGGGCCGACCCGGCGACCTGGGCCGGCGGGCTAGCCGCCCAGCTCACTCTTCACGGCTGAGGGAACCGCGCTGCTGTCACCCGTGATCGTCGGGGTAATCAGCGTGAACCCTCCCTGCTTGTACTGGGCCAGCCCGGCCGGGGACAGCGTGTACTTCACGAACGCGGTGCCCGCCGGGGTGGGCGTGCCGATGATCGTGATGTCGATCACCTGCGGCGAGCCCGACTTGGTCGTCTTCGGCATGCCGGGCGGCTTGATGGTCACCGTCGCCTTGGCGTACTGGTTGGCCAGCGCGGCATCGCCCAGGTTAATGGCTGAGGGCAGCTTGATGTAGGACAGGTGCAGCTCGACCGCCTGGGTGATGAACGCGCTCGAGGCGTCCAGCTGGCCGGACTGGAGCGTCGCGTCCAGCGAGGACTCGGCGTAGATCTGCGACGAGTTGGCCGTGCCAGTGTCCGAGGTGCCGAGGATCTTGCTGACCGTGTCCTTGGGCAGGTGGTAGTACATCTGGGCCAGTTCCAGCATGTAGATGAAGTCGCGGCCCTGCGGGTCGATGTTGGGGTCGGTCCGGCCCAGCTTGAGGCCGGGCGTCTCCAGGAGCGTGAACAGGCCCTTGAGCGGCTTGGAGCCGTCCGCGTAGGCCTTGAACTCGCTGGCGTACTTGCTCTTGGGGTTGTAGGCCACCACCATCTGGGTCCCCGCGTACGGGATGAACCACTTGGTGAATTTGGGCTCCAGCGGCATGATGTTGTCGCCGCCGACCGCCTCGAACACGTTCGGGGTGATCTCCTTGGAGGCGATGTCGGCCTCCAGCGCGCCGGAGGAATCGCCGCGGCCCGTGTACTTGTACCCCGTGGCCTTGGTGAAGGCCGGGGCAGCCACCTTCTCGTTGAGGAAGGTCAGGGACGAGGCGTAGGCCACGCTCGCGGTCCCCTTGGGCGCGGCGGCCGACGGCGAGGACGAGGAACCCGAGGAGCCGGGGGACGAGGAACCGCACCCCGCGGCGACCAGGCCGGCGCAGACAATCGTCAGTACCGGGAGCCGCCAGGGCCGCCTGCTCGCACCTGCGGCGCTGGCCTGCGAATCTATGGTCGTGCGCGCGCTCCAGCGCGGAAATGGCACCATGCTCCCGAAAATAGCTACCAGTGATTGCGCGGCGCAAGAAGATCTAACATCAAGATCCCGCAACGAAGACGGCCGGACCGCTGATGCCCGCCGGGGCCGGGGGCCGCAGGGCGCACGGCGCCCGCGGTGTCCCCCGATTCGGGGACTAGCCCAATTCGTAGAGAACTGCCAATGTGGGTACCGCAAACGAAGTTCATGCGTCCCCGCCGCAACAGCAGTACCAGAAACGAATAGCCCGCTAATAGCGCTCCCGCCTGGCCGTTCAGGCAGTTGCGAAGTCTCACCTCAAGAGGCCTGACGTGCGTCACAGGCGGTTACGGGCCGGCCCGGCCAATCCGGGGGGCCGTCCGTGCCGAATGATGAAACACTGATGGTAAGCGGGCCATGCGGTTAAAAGGGAAAATGGAACCAGCGGCACTGGAACCAGAAACACTGGCGACGCACCTGCCCGAGGAGCCAAACCGGTTCATCGGGCGGGAGCGCGAACTCACCTACCTGCGTGACGCACTGCACCGGACCCGGGCCCTCACCCTGTGCGGCGCGGGCGGGATCGGGAAGACCCGGCTGGCCCTGCGGCTGCTGGCCACGATGGCCGGGGAATTCGCCGACGGCGTGTACGCGGTCGAGCTGGGCGACCTGTGGGAGCCGGACCTGATCGTGTCCCGGATGGCCGCCCTGATCGGGGTGGACGGCGAGGCCGGGCGCCCGCTGCAGGACACGCTGGCTGACGCGCTGGAGGCACGGCAGGCGCTGATCATGCTCGACAACTGCGAGCACCTGGTGGACGCCTGCGCCGCGCTGTGCCAGCGGCTGCTGGCCCGGTGCCCGGGGCTGCGCATCGTGGCCACCAGCCAGGAGCCGCTGCGGATCCCGCAGGAATCCGTGTGGCAGGTCGCGCCGCTGGCCGTCCCGCCGCCGGACGCGCCCCGGGGCGCGGCGGAACTGGGCGGCTTCGAGGCAGCCCAGCTGTTCGCGGACCGGGCGGCGGCGGCGCGGCCCGGTTTCGCGATCACCGAGCGGAACGCGATGGCCGTGGCGGCCATCTGCCGCGCCCTGGACGGCGTGCCGCTGGCCATCGAGCTGGCCGCCGCCCGGGTGAGCGTGCTGTCCGCCGAGCAGATCGCCGCCCGGCTCGGCGACCGTTTCACGCTGCTGGGTTCCGGCGACCGGACCGCGCCGCCGCGGCAGCGGACCCTGCGGGCCACCATCGACTGGAGCCACGACCTGCTCTCCGCGGCCGAGCGGACCCTGCTGCGCCGCCTGTCCGTGTTCTCGGGCTGGTCCCTGGACATGGCCGAGAACGTCTGCGCCGATGACGGCCTGCCCACCGAGGACGTGGTCGGCGTGCTCGCGGGCCTGGTGGACAAGTCGCTGGTGGTGGTGGAGCCGGAGGTGCTCGGCCAGACCCGCTACCGGATGCTGGACAGCATCCGCGCGTACGCCGCGCAGCGCCTCACCGAGGCGGGCGAGTCCGCCGCGGTCCAGCTGCGGCTGCGCGACTACACGGTGGGCGTGTGCGTGCGCAACGAGGCGGTCGGGATGGCCACCATCCCGTCCGGCTGGCCGATGGTGGTCGCCGTGTTCCGCCGCTACGACGTGGACGTGGGCAACCTGCGCCAGGTCCTCAGCAGCTGCCTGGCCAGCGGCGACGCGGAGACCGGGCTGCGCCTGTGCGCCGCCGTCCGGCCGTCGTGGATCGTCCGCGGCTCGTTCGGCGAGGGCGAGGGCTGGTTCTCCCGCTTCTTCGGCCTCGGCGACCAGGAGGTGCCCCCGGCCGTGCTGGGCACCGCGCTGATCGGGCGGGCCCAGCTCATCCTGCCCAATGACCCGTCCCGGGCCCAGGAGTGGGCCAGCGCCGGGCTGGACCTGTGCCAGACCGCGGACCTGCTCATCTGGGCGGCGACCGCGCAGAACGTGCTGGCGGAGACCGCCCTGCACACGGGCCAGCTGGCGGAATCCGCCCAGTGGGCGGCCAAGGCCGTGGCCACGGCCCGGGAGGCTGGCAACGCCTGGAATGAGGGGTACGCCCTCGGGACCCAGGCCACCCTGGCGGCGGCCCAGGGCCGGCTGCGCGAGGCGCGGCAGCTCGGCGAGGCGGCGCTGGAGATCATGCACGGCATCGACCAGCGCTGGGGCGTGGCCCGCACCCTGCTCGGCCTGGGCGCGCTGGCCCGGCTGCGCCGCGATCCGGCCGGCGCCATGGACTGCTACCAGGCGGCCCTGCCCATCCTGCGCGAGATCGACTCCCGGCCGGATATCGCCCGCTGCCTGGCCGGCATCGGCCGCGTCGCCCTGGACCAGGGCCAGCTCACCGTGGCCCGCACGCACCTGGCGGAGAGCCTGCGGCTGAGCCAGCTGACCGGGGCCCGGAACGGCGTGGCCCGCGGGCTGGAGTCGTTCGCGGCGCTGTGCTTCCGGGAAGATCCGGGCGCCCGGGAAGGGCAGGCCCGCTTGGCGGTCCTGCTGACCGCGGCCGCCACCGCGCTCCGCGAGGCGGTCGGCCTGCCCGCGCCGCCCGCCGGGCGGACCCAGCAGTACCTGGACGCGGCCCGCGGCCTGGGCCCGGAGGCACTCACCGGGCTGTGGGAGGAGGGCCGTGGCCTGACCCCCGACGCCGCGGTGACCCTGGCGCTGGGGTCCGGGCCGCCGGCGGCCGGTCGCGGCGCGGGCCCGGGTCCGCGGCGCGGGCGGCCGGGTCCGCGGCGCGGGCGGCCGGGTCCGGGCCGCGGGCGGCCGGGTCCGCAGCCGGGCGGCCCCCGCCCCAGGCCACACCGGCCGCGGGGCCCGGTATCTCACGCGGGGTGACCGCATCGTTCGACGTTGACCCCGCGGGAGCGCGAGATCACCGCGCTTATCGCCCGGGGGTACAGCAATAAGGGCATCGCCGACGAGCTGGTTATCAGTCCGGCTACCGCAGCACGCCACGTAGCGAATATCCTGTCCAAGCTGGGTTTTACCTCGCGGGCCCAGATTGCTGCCTGGGCTGCGGGGAACGGGTCAATCCAGCCGTCTGCGGCCCACGAACGGGGCAGTCTCATCCCCTGATGCCGCCTACGATGGACCCTGGCCGGGCGACCATTGGCACCATTTCATAGGACGGGTAATGGGCAAGGCGACCAGAGTCAAGCGAGATAACGCCCGCGAGAGGATCGCCGCGCAGCGTGCGGCTCAGCGCAAGCGGGAGATGCGCAACCGGATGCTGTGGACCGGGGGCAGCATCCTCGGCGTCATCGTGATCGTGGTCGCCTTCGTCCTGGTCAAGACCACGCAGAGCCCGACGAAGACCGCCGGGGCTAACTCGGCCGACGGGCACCGCCCTGCCGGCCAGCGTGGTCAAGGACATCACCACCGTGCCGTCCTCCACGCTGGCGTCGGTGGGTACCGGCACCGCCGACCCCAAGAGCGTGACCACGGTCGTCCTCGGCTAAGCCGCTGACCTCCGGCGGCAAGCCCGAGGTGCTCTACATCGGCGCCGAGTACTGCCCGTACTGCGCCACCGAGCGGTGGGCCCTGGCCGTGGCGCTGAGCCGCTTCGGCACCTTCACGGCCTGCACGGCATCCACTCGTCCAGCGGCCGATGTGTACGCCAGCACGCCGCACCCTGACTTCTACAAGTCCACCTACACCAGCAAGTACCTGACCTTCACCCCGGTCGAGACGCAGACCGAGAAGGAAGGGACGACGCTGGAGAAGACCACGGCCGCGCAGAACGCACTGCTCACCAAGTACGACAGCCCGCCGTACGTGCCTCCGCCGACGCGGGCGCCATCCCGTTCATCGACTTCGGCGGCAAGTACTTCGTGCACGGCGCCCAGTACAACCCGCAGATCCTCTCCGGCCAGACCTGGGCCCAGGTGGCCGCCGCGCTCCAGGACCCGTCCAGCGCGATCGCCAAGGGCGCGGACGGCGCCGCCAACATGATCACCGCGACGATCTGCAAGACCACGAACAACCAGCCGTCCAGCGTCTGCACCTCACCGACGATCAAGACGATCGAGGGCCAGGGCTGATGTCCGCGCCCAGGCAGCCCGCGGGCACGGGCGCCAGGAAGGACAAGGGGACCCGCGGCGGGCGGCCGGAGCCGCAGCCGGCCGCGGCGCAAGCCCGGCGGGCTGGCGGGCAGGCCCAGCGGCCGGCGCAGCGGCCGGGCCAAGGTCAGCGGCCCGGGCAGGGCCAGCGACCGGGTCAGGCGCGCGCGCGGGCGCGACCGCCGGGCGGCCGCAGAGGCCGTTCCTGCGGCCGAGCCCGGGATCAAGATCCCCCCGCTCTGGTTCCAGCTCGCCACGTGGGCGCTGGCCATCGCCGGCCTCGGCGTTCGACCTACCTGACCATCACGCACTACACCACTCGTCGATCCCGCTGGCCTGCTCGGACAAGGGCACCGTCAACTGCGGGCTGGTCACCACCAGCGCCGGAGTCCATGGTGTTCGGCGATCTTCCCCGTGGCCGTGCTCGGGCTGGCCTTCTTCGTGTTCATGACCGCCGCCACTTCCCCGTGGGCCTGGCGGCTGAAGTACCCCGCAGCTGGCCTGGGTCCGGCTGGCGTCGGTGATCGTCGGCATCGGGTTCGTGCTGTACCTGGTCTACACCGAGCTGTTCACGCTGAACGCCATCTGCCTGTGGTGCACTACGCGCACGTGCTGACGTTCCTGCTGTTCGTCCTGATCGTGGGCGGCGCCGCGGCCGGATACGGCCTCCGGGAGCGGGACTACTCCTGACGGCAGGCCGCTAGCGCAGCGACCTGCGGAGGGCAGCGATCCGGGCCACCGCGGCCGCACCGGACCCCCGGCTGACCAGGCCGTCCCGGTAGGCGCGGGCCAGGCCGGCCACGGCCCGCCGCCCCTCGCCGACGCTGTGCCCGGCGCACAGCAGCAGATCCATCCCGGCCAGCGCGGCCAGCCGGCCCCGGCGCGCGATCGTGCCGTAGCCGCGCAGCCCGCCCGCCTCCAGCGCGTCGGTGATGGTCACCCCCCGGAAGCCCAGCCGCTGGCGCAGCTCACCCCGCACCACCACGGGTGACAGCCCCGCCGGGCGGTACGGGTCCAGCGCCGGGTAGACCGCCCACGACACCATGACCAGCCTGACCCCGGCCGCGATCGCGGCCCGGTAGGGCCGCTCGTCCACCCGGCGCAGCGTGGCCGCGCGGACCGCCAGCGTGACCGGCCGCAGATCGGTGTCCTGGCTCCGGGCAGGCGGCGCCGAGGCCCGGGAAGTGCTTGGCGGCCGCCGCCACGCCCCCGCTCTGCTGGGCCCGGATGAACTCCGCGCCCAGCCGGGCCACCTGCCCCGCGTCGCGGCTGTAGGACCGGCCGTACTGGTCGATGAAGTTGCCGGCCGCCCGGTAGACGTCGAGCACGGGGGCGAGGTTCACGTTCAGCCCGGCCTGGCGCAGGTCCGCCGCGGCGCCCGCACCCGCCAGGCGCGGCCTGCGCCGGCGGGTCAGCCGCCTGGCCGACCTGTTTCTCGGAGAGGTCCGGCGCCCCGGGGAGCCGGCGCACGATCCCGCCTTCCTGATCGGCCATGAGCAGCAGCGGCGCCCGCACCGGGTTGCGCCTGGCTCGCGTCCGCCCGCTGCAGCCGCCGGGACACCGCGGCCAGCTGGGCGGGGCTGGAGATGTTCCCGGCGAAGAAGATGACCCCGGCCGCCTGGCCCCGGCGGATCGTCCGGAGCAGGGCCCGCGGCGGAGTCAGGCCCGGGTAGCTGTAGATCACCCGCTGGCCGGCCAGCTGCGCGTCGGTCAGCCGCTGGATGGCCGGTGCCGCGAACGGGGCGGATCCGGCACATGCCACGCCGCGGCGGTCGGCGCCGGCCCGGCCACGCCGGCCGAGGCCGCCACCGCTTGGCCGCGGTGGGCCAGCCCGATATCGCTCCAGCCGCCAGGTGCTTCACCGGATGCCCGCCTCTCGGGGTCCGGGCTGGTCGGCGCAGCGGTATCCTTCCGATCACGCTGAGTATCACACGATCCGGGGACGGCCTCCACGGGAATCGCCGGTTACCACTCATTGTTAGCTGGGCTAACGGAAATTATTTAGACTGGCTAACTGTGAGCGAGGGCGCACAATCCAGGCCCGGGATGCCGGGACGGCGGCCGACATGTCCCAGGCCGTCATGGCCATCCTCCGGCTGTTCCGCGGCCTGGAGTGCGTGGACACGGGGCTGACCCCCTCCCAGTACCGCATCATGAAGCTGGCCGGCGCCGGCGGCGAGCGCTCTACCCGGCTCGCGCAGCGGCTGGCGGTCGCGAAACCGACCCTCACCGCGACCGCGGACGGCCTCGTCGCCGCCGGATACGCCAGCCGGGCCGCTGAGCCGGGCGACCGGAGGGTGGTGCGGCTCTCGCTGACCCCGGCGGGCCGCGCGGCGCTGGACCGGGCGGACGCGGCCTACTCAGACTGGCTCGGCCAGCTGCTGGACGCCACCGGCGACCGGGGGACGGTGCTGGAGGCGCTCGAGCTGCTCGGCTCGGCGATGACCGAGGCGAGGCGGGCGAGGAAGGGTCTCGCCGCTCACGACGCATCGCTGACAGCACGGGGGACGGAAAGGAACAGGCCCACGGACACCGAACGGCAGACGACCACGAACACGCCGCCCAGCGGGAAGGCGGTGGATAAGGCGCCGCGCAGAGCCACCAGTACCGCTACGGGCACCGGCCCGGGCACCGGTGAGGGCTGGCTGCGGCGGCTCGCGGGGTACTGCTGGCGCTACCCGCGCAACGTGGTGCTCGCGCTGGGCGGGACCCTGGTCGTGACCGCGGTCGCGGCGGTTGTCCCGCTGATCCAGCGGCAGATCGTGGACGACCTGGTCGGCCCGGGACACCCGGCGGTCTGGCCCCTCGCGGTCCTGCTGCTGGGCGCCGCGCTGACCAGCTTCGCGGGCCTCTACCTGCGCCGCTACCGCGGCGGCCAGGTCTCCCTGGATGTCCAGCACGACCTGCGGACCGAGATGCTCGGCGCCCTGTCCCGGCTGGACGGGACGCGCCAGGATCAGCTGCACACCGGCCAGATCGTCAGCCGCTCCATTTCTGACCTGTCCATGGTCCAGGCCCTGCTCAGCATGATCCCGATGCTGCTCGGCAACGCGGTGCTGTTCGTCGCCTCGCTGGCCATCATGCTGTTCCTCTCCCCGCTGCTGACCCTGATCGCCCTGGCCGTCGGCCCCGCCCTGTGGTTCATCTCGGTCGCCTCGCGCCGCACCCTGTTCCCGGCCAGCTGGGACGCCCAGCAGCAGGCGGCCGCCGTGGCCGGGGTGGTGGACGGCGCCGTGACCGGCGTCCGGGTGGTCAAGGGCTTCGGCCAGGAAGACCAGGAGATCCGGCCGGCTGGAATGGGCGAGCCGGCTGCTCTACGCCTCGCGGGTGCGCGCGGTGCGGCTGATGGCCCGGTACAACCCGGCCCTGCAGGCCGTTCCCGCGCTCGGCCAGGTCGGGGTGCTCGCGCTGGGCGGGTGGCTGGCCATCGAGGGCTCGATCACCCTGGGCACGTTCGTGGCGTTCTCCTCCTACCTGCTTCAGCTGGTCGGCCCGGTCCGCGCGCTGGCCGCGCTCGTGACCACCGGCCAGGAAGCGCGGGCCAGCGTGATCCGGGTGTTCGAGGTCATCGACACCGAGCCCGGCGTCACCGACCGGCCCGGCGCGGTGCCGCTCGGATCGGCCCCGGCCGCCGTGGACCTCGACGACGTCAGCTTCGGCTACGTGCCGGGCCAGCCCGTGCTGCGCGGGCTGTCGCTGCACGTGGCGGTGGGCGAGACCGTCGCGCTGGTCGGCACCTCCGGGTCGGGGAAATCGACCATCGCGCAGCTGCTCCCCCGCTTCTACGACGTGACCGGCGGAGCGCTGCGGGTCGGCGGCCACGACGTCCGTGACCTCACCCTGGACTCGCTGCGGGCCTCGATCGGGCTGGTCAGCGAGGACTCGTTCCTGTTCTCCGACACGGTCCGGGCCAACATCGCCTACGGGCGTCCCGGACGCCAGCTGGGAGGAGGTCCTGGCCGCGGCTCAGGCCGCCGAGGCGGACGAGTTCATCACCGGGCTGCCGAAGGGCTACGACACGGTCGTCGGGGAGCAGGGCCTGACCCTGTCCGGCGGGCAGCGCCAGCGGGTGGCCCTGGCCCGGGCGCTGCTGACCGATCCCCGCATCCTGGTCCTGGACGACGCGACCTCGGCGGTCGACACGCGGATCGAGGCCGAGATCCACGGCCGGCTCAGGCAGATCATGGCCGGCCGGACCACGCTGCTCATCGCCCACCGGCGCTCCACCCTCCAGCTCGCCGACCGGATCGCCGTCCTCGACCAGGGGCGCCTGGTTGACATCGGCACCCACGCCGAACTGGAGGCACGCTGCCCGCTGTACCGCGACCTGATCACCGGGCCCGACGACGACGCCGAGGGCACCGACGCGCTGGAGGACGCGCGACTACGAGCAGGCCGGCGGCCCGCACGAGCCGGCGCGGCCGCCGGGAACGCCATCACGCCGCGGCTATGGCCCGCTGAGGCGGCCCCGGACGCCGGCGCCGCACCGCCGGTCCGCGGCGGATGGGCTGGCCGCGGCCGGTGCGGCCCAGCTGGCGGGCCTGGCCGCGCTGCCGGGCGCGGCGCGCCCGGCCGGGCGGGTCGGGGCCCGCGGCGGCCAGGGCCGGCGGCGGCGGCGGCGGCGGTGCCGGGATGAGCAGCATGATGGCGGGCATTCCAGCGTCACCGGAGCTGCTGGCCAAGGTCGACGCGCTGCCGCCCGGCCCGGGACGTGCCCGGCGTGGACGTCGGCTGGGCCCGCGCCCCGGCCCCCCGGTTCAGGCTGCGGCAGGTGCTGCGCCCGTTCGCGGTGGGCCTCATCATCGGCCTGGTGCTGGACGCCCTCGACGCGCTGGCCAGCCTGGCCATGCCCGCGCTGGTCCGGGGCGGCATCGATCACGGCGTGGAGACCAAGGTCACCGGCGCCGTGCTGCTGATCGCGGGCCTGGCGCTGGCCGTGGTCCTCGCGGACTGGGTCGTCAACGCGGTCCAGACCGTGGTGGTCGGGCGCAACGGGGAACGCGTCCTGTACTCGCTGCGGGTGAAGATCTTCGCCCAGCTGCAGCGGCTCGGCCTGGACTTCTACGAGCACGAGATGTCCGGGCGCATCATGACCCGGATGACGACCGACGTGGACGCGCTGTCGTCGTTCCTGCAGACCGGGCTGATCACCATGGTCAACTCGGCCCTGTCCTTCGCCGGCGTCATGGTCGCCTTGCTGATCATCAACCTCCGGCTGGGCCTGACCGTGCTGACCCTGATCCCGCTGGTCGTGGTGGCCACGCTGGTGTTCCGGGTCAAGTCCTCCCGGGCCTACGGCGAGGCGCGGGAGAAGGTCGCCGCCGTGAACGCGGACCTCCAGGAGAACGTGGCCGGCCTGCGGGTCTCCCAGGCGTACCGGCGGGAGCAGGTCAACCTGGCCCGGTTCACCGGGCTCAGCGCCAGCTACCGGCGGTCCCGGCTCCGGGCCCAGCGCTACATCGCGGTGTACTTCCCGTTCGTGCAGTCGCTGTCCACCGCGGCGACCGCGCTCGTGCTGCTGGTGGCGGCGGGCCAGATGCGCGCGGGGCTGCTCAGCGCCGGCGCGCTGGTCGCCTACCTGCTCTACATCGACATGCTGTTCTCGCCGGTGCAGCAGCTGTCCCAGGTGTTCGACGGCTACCAGCAGGCCGCCGTCGGGCTGCGCCGGATCAGCGGGCTGCTGCGCACCCAGACCAGCACGCCGGAAGCCCGGGCGCCGCGGCCGGTGACCCGGGGCCGCGCCCGGATCGAGTTCCGCGACGTGCGCTTCAACTACGGCGGCGGTGACAGCGAAGCGCTCTGCGGGGTGAACCTCACGGTGGCGCCGGGCGAGACGGTGGCCCTGGTGGGGCAGACCGGGGCGGGCAAGTCCACGCTGGTCAAGCTGGTGGCCCGGTTCTACGACGTGACCGGCGGCGCGCTGCTGGTGGACGGCGTGGACGTGCGCGACTTCGACCTGGGCAGCTACCGGCGGCGGCTGGGCGTGGTGCCGCAGGAATCCCACCTGTTCGCGGGCACCGTGCGCGACGCGATCGCCTACGGCAACCAGGCGGCCACCGACGCCCAGGTGGAGGCGGCGGCCCGCGCGGTCGGCGCGCTGGACATGATCGCCGAGCTGCCCGGCGGCTTCTACCACGAGGTCGCCGAGCGCGGCCGGAACCTGTCCGCGGGCCAGCGCCAGCTGATCGCCCTGGCCCGGGCCTACCTCGTCGATCCGGACATCCTGCTGCTGGACGAGGCGACCGCCGCGCTCGACCTGTCCGCGGAGGCGGCCGTCGTGTCGGCGACCGAGCGGCTCACCGCGCGGCGCACCACGCTCGTGGTGGCGCACCGGCTGACCACCGCGGCCCGCGCGGACCGCATCGCCGTGGTGGACCAGGGCCGCATCGTGGAGCAGGGCACCCACGACGAACTGCTCGCCGCCGGCGGCGCCTACGCCGCGCTGTGGGCGGCGTTCACCGGGCTGCCCTGGTCGCCTAGCAGGGACTCCCCGCCGCAGGCGGGTCTGCGCGGGAGCGCGGGCCACGGTCTCCGCGGGACCGGACCTTCCTGGGCCGGGATGGACGGCGCTGGCAGGACCCCGGCCCCGGCGCCCGGCGCCGGGCGCTGCGGCACAGCGCGGCCAGGTCCTCGACGAGCTGGGCCCGCCTCCTGGCCCGGGCCGGTCCCGGAACTCGGCCCGGACCCGCCGCCCGGCCGCGTCCACGTGCACGGTGGCCAGGGACAGGACGCGCTGCACCGGGCCCGGTGACCATCCGGACGCTCTGCACCTTCTCCAGCGGCACCCAGGTGGTGACCTTGCGGAGCCGGCCGGTGACCCCCATCGCGGTGGCCGCGTCGTGCCCGGAGGCCAGGAAGTGATAGCTCAGCGGCGCCTTCCGGCGGGCCCGCCGCGGCGGCCGGGACAGCGGGGGCGGGTCGGTCCCGATGACCAGCCGCATCAGCTCCCAGGCCGGCTCGCGATAGCCGACCGGGAGCAGGGTCTTGCGCATCCGGCCCGACCCGTCGGCGCGGTCGCGGCCCGGGGAGCCGGCCACGTCGATCTCCAGCCGGCACCAGCCCAGCGGCCGCCACAGCACCGGCTCGACCATCCGGACCGCCTGCACCCGGCGCAGCGGGATGGTCTCCGCCACCGTGCCGAGCAGCCCGCGGCGGATCCGGATGCCGTCCGGCGACTGCGCGATGGTGAAGCCGTACTCGGTCGCGATCCGCCGCCACACCAGTGGCGCCAGGGTGACCAGGAACACCACGAAGCGTGCTCCCGGCCGCGGCGAGCACCGCCGGCGACACCAGCATGCCACGACCTCCGCGACCAGCAGCGCCGCGAGCAGGCTGGCCCCGGAGGCCAGCACCGACCCGACCAGGCGGCCGTTGGGGACGCTGGCCAGGATCTGCTCGCCGGGCTCGGGGGTGGCCGGGTCCAGCCCGTGATGCGCGGCCAGCAGCCGGGCCCGCAGGTCGAGCGCGGCCTGCTCCGGCAGGTAGGCGAGCCGGCCGTCGGCGTGGCTGGACCCGGCCAGCCGGACCCGCAGTTCGGCCAGGCCCAGCGCCCGGGCCAGGAACGGCCGCACCACGTCCACCGCCTGGATCCGGGCCACCGGCAGCTGCCGGGAGTCGCGGCGCAGCAGGCCGGTCTCGATGCGCAGCGTGGCCCCGTCCAGCTTCCACCGGGTGACCAGCCAGTTGACCACGGCCCCGATCACCACGAGCACGGCCACCGCCCAGTCGTACAGGTGCGAGCCGTCGCGGCCGAACTGGCCGGACGCAGACATCGCCACGATGGCCAGCACGCCGACGGCGGCCCGGCCGGAGCGCACCAGCGGCGACAGCGGGTGCAGCCGGTGCCATCTGGCCCGGCTGGGCCGTCACAGGCCGGCAGCCTTTGCCTCACCGAGGGCGGCCAGCCGGTCCCGCAGCCGGGCGGCTTCCTCCCGCTCCAGGCCGGGGATCCGCGCGTCGCTCGCCGCGGCCGCGGTGTGCAGCTTCACCGTGGCCAGCCGGAACGCCCGCTCCACCGGGCCCGCGGTCACGTCCACGAACTGCATCCGCCCGTAGGGAACCACGGACAGGCGGCGGACCAGCACCCCGCGTGCCACGATGAGGTCATCCTCGCGCTCGGTGTAGGTCCAGGCCCGGACCCGGTTACGGGCGAACCAGAAGGCGGCCAGCGCGACGACGAGGACCACGGCCACCGCGATGGCGGCGGCCGGGGCGCCCGCTGCTAATGCGGCGGCCGTGCCCGCGACCAGCGCCGCGGCGGCCGCCGTCCCGGCGACCTGGACGCGGCGCATCCGCCACAGCCGGGGGGACGGGGACTTCGGCGCCGGTGCCGCCGAGCCAGGCATGGGCCAAACGGTACAACCCCACCCGGTCGCCGACCAAGCGCCGCCGCCCAGGTATGCCGCCCGCCGTGGCCGGCCGGTGGCGCATACCATGAGGGCGGGAAGGAGCGGCGTGAGCGACACCGGCATCCCGGCGGCCATGGCCGGCGACATCACCTCGCATGCGATCGCGTCCGTGGCCACGCTGATCCGGCCCTACGTGCTGCGCACCCCGGTGGTCTTCCTGGACCGGGCCGCCTTCGGGCTGGAGCCCGGTCCGCTGGTGCTGAAGCTGGAGCAGCTCCAGCACTCCGGGTCGTTCAAGGCCCGTGGAGCGTTCGCCAACCTGCTGCTCCGCCCGCTGCCCGACGGCGGGGTGGTGGCCGCGTCCGGCGGCAATCACGGCGCGGCGGTCGCCTACGCGGCCCAGGCCCTGGGCGTGACCGGCCCGCGTGTTCGTGCCCGGAGGTCTCGTCCCCGGCCAAGATCGAGCGCATCCGCGGCTATGGCGCGGACCTGGTCGTCGGGGGCGCCGCGTACGCCGAGGCGCTGGCCGCCAGCGAGGAATGGGCGGCCGCGTCGGGCGCGCTCCCGGTCCCCGCGTTCGACCAGGTCGAGACGATCCTCGGCGCCGGCTCGCTGGGCGCCGAGCTGAGGCAGCAGGCCCCCGCGGCCCGCACCGTGCTGGCCAGCGTGGGCGGCGGCGGGCTGCTCGCCGGGATCTGCGCGGCCTACGCGGGCCAGGCGCGCGTGGTCGGCGTGGAACCCGAGGGCGCGCCCACCCTGACCCGGGCCCTGCGGGCGGGCCGCCCGGTGGACGCGGAGGCGGGCAGCGTGGCTATTGACTCGCTGGCCCCTCGCCGGGTCGGCGAGCATACCTTCGCGGTGATCCGCGAGCACGTGCGCGCAGGTGGTGCTGGTCAGCGACGAGGACATCACCTCGGCCCAGGCACTGCTCTGGGAGCGGCTCCGCCTGGTCGCCGAGCCCGGTGGCTGCGCCGCGCTGGCCGCGCTGCTGTCGGGCCGGTACTCCCCAGGCCCGGACGAAACAGTCGCCGTCGTGATCAGCGGGGCCAACACCACCGCGGTGGACTTCCGCCGCTGAGCACCGCCTGGGCACCTGCGCGGGACCTGGCCCCGGCCCCCGTCCCGCGGATAAGGACGGCGGCGGGCCGAGTCCCCGGGGGGGTAGGGACCCGGCCCGCCGCACGCCACCCGCCGCGGCGACAGGAAGCGGCGGGTGGTCAGGGAGGACTGCTGGTGCCGCCCGGGTCAGGCTGACGATGATGCCTGAACCGCCGCAGGGTGCTGCCCGCGGCCGAGGGCGACGGGGTCGCGCCGGCCGAGGGCGCGAGGCTTGCCGAGGGCGACGGCTGCTGGGTCGGTGCGGGCGTGGGGGAACCGCTGGGGCTGCCGGACGGATCCGGGCTGCCCGGCCCGGGACTGCCCGGCCCGGGGCTACCCGGCCCGGGGCTACCCGGCCCGGGGCTGCCCGACCCCTGGTGGCCAGTCCCCTGATGGCCAGGCTTTCGATGGCCGGACGGGCGGCCGCCCGCCGTGCCTGACGGGGAACCGGAGACCCGGTGGTGGCGCGGGGAGCCGGGCGTGGATCCGTGGGGCGTCCGGCGGTCCGGCTGGGGCGATCCGTGGCCGGACCGCACACTGGCCTGGCCGGCCGAGGTTGCCAGGCGCGAGGAGTGGTCCGGCTCCGGGCCGGCCGAGGCACCCCGGCCTGCCGCGGGCGCGTCGATGGTGTTGTGAGCGAGCCGCTGGGCCGCGGCCGGCAGGTCCCCGGCGTAGGCCACCGCGAGAAGCCCGCCGATCAGGACGGCGCTGGTGGCTGCCGCCACCGCGGGCCTGGGCCCGGGCGGCCAGGGAACGCGGCGCAGCCTGGTCACCCGCTCGGCCCGGTCACCCGGCTCGGCGGGCCCGCCTCGGCAGGCCCCGCCTCGTGGAGCGGCCGGTCCCGGAACTCCGCGAGCGCCCGGGCCTCCCCGCTCAGCTCGCTGCTTTCCGGAACCGACGTCAGGGCGGTGAGCACCTGGCTGACGGGCTGCCACCGGGCCCGGTCGCCGTCCGGTAGCGGCCCCCCCTCGAGCAGCGCGTCAAGGGACCACTCCTCGCTGGGACGGTCCGGCCGGCTGCTCCGCTCGCGTCTGGGCTCGCGTCTGGTCATACTGCCCTGCGAAACGACGCGGCCGCCGCATTCGTTACAGGCCCCCTGCCGTCTCACCCCCTGCCGTCTCACCCCCTGTCGTCTCACCCAGGGTCACGGCCAGGCGCCGTAAACCCCGGTGAGCGGCCACCCGGACCGCCCCGGGGCTGCGGCCCACCAGCTGCGCCACGGCCTGGTTGTCTAGCCCGGCGACGACCCGCAGCAGGATCACCTCCGCCTGGAACCGGGGCAGCGAGGAGATGATCGCGATCGCCCCCTCGGTGCTGAGCTTCTCCAGGACCAGGTCGGCCGGGTCCGCGCTGCCCGGCCCGGCGTTGTCCGGCAGTTCCGGCAGGGAGACGACCGGGCGGCGCGATCGCCGCCGGCCCTCGTCGATCGCGCGGCGGCGGGCGGTCGTGAACAGCCAGGCGCGCCAGGCGGCTTCGTCACCGCGGAAGCCGCCCAGGCCCCGGACGACCTGCACCCAGGTGTCAGCGGCGATGTCTTCGGAGGCTCCGGGCGCGATCACCCTCAGGTAGCGCAGCAGGGCAGGATTGGCGTCACGCCACAACGCGGAGAAGGCCCCGTCGGCGTCGCCGGTACCGCCCTGGGCGGCCGCGAGCAGGCGCCCGAACTCCTCGCCGATCACGTTGCCGAGTATCGGCACCAAGTGCCCCGATCCGCAGCGGATCGGCAATCTGTGTCTGAATTCTCCCCGAAATGGCGGAAGTAAACAGCCGGGATGGGCGGCACCGCCGCCCGGGGGCGCGGCTACCGGCCGCCGATATCCTCGCTCCAAACGGCCGGGTAACGCTCCTGGAATTCGCGCATCACGGCCATGCACCCCTCGTCGTTGAGCAGGGTCACCGAGACGCCCTGGCCGGCCAGGAAGTCCAGGTCACCGGCGAAGGTCCCGGCCTCCCCCACGACCACCCGCGGGATCTGGAACAGCAGGATGGCACCGGTGCACATCTGGCAGGGGGAAAGGGTCGTGTACAGCGTCATGTCCCGGTAGGAGGATTGGCGGCCCGCATTACGCAGGCAGGCGATCTCCCCGTGCGCGACCGGGTCGCCGAGCTGCACGCGCTCGTTGTGACCCTCAGCCACGATGTCGGGTCCGATGGCCAGCACCGCGCCAACCGGGACACCGCCGGCGGCCAGGCTGGCCTGCGCCTGCGCCAGCGCGGCCGCCATCATCTTCTGGTCTAGCTCACCCGGTGCGGTCGTCATGCCGAGGAGGGTACCCGGCGGCGCGGCCCGTCATCCTCATCCCGGCGGCAGGGTGGCCAGCAGCCCTCAGCGGGCGAACGTGGCGTACAGCAGGTAGACGTTCAGGGCGATGATCATCAGGGTCACCAGGCTGGCCGCCGCGGTGGTGAGCCCCCGGTTCACCAGCGGGCCCATCACGTCCGTGCGCCTGGTCAGCACCACCAGCGGGACCAGCGCGAACGGGATGCCGAAGGACAGCACCACCTGGGAGATCACCAGGCTGGCGGTGGTCGGCAGGCCGAGTTCCAGGACGACCAGGGCGGGCAGCATGGTGATCGCGCGGCGCAGGAACAACGGGATCCGGCGGCCGATGAAGCCCTGCATGACCACCTGGCCCGCGTAGGTGCCCACGCTGGAGGACGACAGGCCCGAGGCGAGCAGGGCCGCTGCGAACGCCAGTGCGGCGCCGCCGCCGACCAGCCGGCCCAGGCTGGCGTGCGCGGCCGTGAGCGACCCTAGCTGCGCACCGCCGGACTGGCTGGCCATCGCGGCCGCCACCACCAGCATGGTCAGGTTGACCAGCCCGGCGGCGCCGAGCGCGATGACCACGTCGAGCCGCTGGAAACGAAGCAGCTCGCGGCGCTCCGCGTCGTCGGCGCAGGCCACCCGGGACTTGGTCAGCGCGGAGTGCAGGTACACCACGTGCGGCATGACGGTGGCCCCGATGATGCCGGCTACCAGCAGCGGGCCGCCCGGGCCGGGGAATCCCGGCACCAGCCCGCTGGCCAGCGCGGACGGGTCCAGGTGAACCGCCGCGAGGTCGTAGGCGAAGCCCAGGAAGATGATGCCGAGCAGGCCGCAGACAGCGAGCTCGAACCGGCGGTAACCCCGCTGGTCGAGGGCCAGGATGGCGAACGCGACTAGCGCCGTCAGCGGGCCCGCGGCGCGCAGTGGCACATGGAACAGCAGGTTCAGCCCCAGCGCGGCGCCGACGAATTCCGCGAGGTCGGTGGCCATGGCGATGAGCTCGGCCTGAACCCACAGGCCGCGGGACACCGGCCGGGGCAGGTAGGCCCGGCACAGCTCAGCCAGGTCCCGCCCGGTCGCCACGCCGACCTTCGCCGACAGGTACTGCACCAGCATGGCCATCAGGTTGGCCAGCACGATGACCCAGGCCAGGGTGTAACCGAACCTCGCCCCGGCCGCGAAGTTGGTCGCGAAGTTGCCGGGGTCGATGTAGGCCACCGAGGCCACGAACGCCGGCCCGAGCAGGGCCAGCACCCCGCGGAGCCGCCCGCGCGAGCGCATCAGTCGCAGCGGGCTGAGCTGCTCCGGCGCGGCCGGCCCGGAACTCGCCCGCGTCAGCGATGCGGGCGGGCCCGGGAAGGGGACCGGAGATGAACCGGCGGGCGGGTCCGGAGGCGGGGGCGGGCGCAGCGCGGGATCTGCCGCCATGGACCAGCTTCCCTAGCCGACCGACGGGCCGAGCCCGAGGGACTGCGGTGTGCTGGAGTCGGGTGAGGGCTGGTTCAGGCCCTCATCCAGCGGCCCGAACTCGGTCATCAGCGCGCGGCTGCCACCCCATGCCGTCTGCTCCTCGGCGACCAGCGTGTTGGTGGTGAGCAGCAGGCCCGCCACGGACGCGCCGTTCTGCAGCGCAGACCGCGCGACGCGCAGCGGATCGATGATGCCCATATCGATCATGTTGCCATACCGGCCCTGGAGTGCGTCAAAGCCCTCGTCCGGGCCGAGCCGGGACAGCTGGGCCACGACCTCCTCACCGGAGTAGCCCGCGTTGGCCGCGATGAGATAAGCCGGGGCGGTCAGCACCCGGCGCACGATCTCCACGCCGGTCGCGTAGTCGTCCTTGACCTGGAGGTCGTCCAGCGCGCCCGCGGCGTGCAGCAGGGCGGCCCCGCCGCCGGCCACGATGCCCTCGGCCATCGCCGCCCGGGTCGCGGCCAGCGCGTCCTCGACCCGGTGCTGGAGCTCCTTGAGCTCGGCCGGGGTGGGCGCACCCACCCGGATCACCGCGACCTTGCCGGACAGGGCGCCGATCCGCTCGCTGAGCACGTCCCCGTCGATCCCGAACTGGGCCCGCTCCAGCTCGGCGCGCAGCTGGCCAAGCCGGAACTCGATGTCCTCGGCCGTGCCGTCGCCGCCGATGATGGCGGTGCTGTCCGCGTTGACCCGGACCTGGCGGGCCCGGCCGAGGTGCTCCAGAGTCATGGTCTCCAGCGAGAAGCTGGAGGTCTTGCTGCACACCGCGCCGCCGGTCACCGTGGCGATGTCCTCCAGCTTGCGCAGCCGGCGGTCACCGAAGCCAGGGGCCCGGACGGCCACGGCCTGGAACATCCCGTTGACGTGGTTGTGCACCAGCATGGACAGGGCGGTGCCCTCGACGTTCTCGGCCAGGATGACCAGCGGCCGGGGAGCACGCATGATCTTGTCGAGCAGCGGCATGAGCTGCTGCACCTTCGTGATCTTCTCGCTGCACAGCAGCACGTAAGGGTCATCGAGGACGGCCTCGAGGCTGGCCGGGTTGGTCACCAGGTACGGCGACACGTAGCCGTTGTCGAACTGGAAGCCCTCGACGAAATCGACGCCCATCCCGTTCGCGCTGGACTCCTCGACGGTGACGATGCCGTCGTCGCCCACCGTGTGCAGCGCCTTCGCGATCACCGCGCCGACGACCTCGTCGTCGTTCGCGGAGATCGCGGCCACCCGGCGGTAGTCCTGCTCGGTGGCCACCGGGTGGGCCACCCCCTGCAGATGGCTGACCAGCCGGTCCACCGCCACGTCGATGCCCCGCTTGACCAGCACCGGGTTAGCGCCGCCGTCGATGGCGTGCATGCCCTCGGTGATGATGGCCTGGGCCAGGACCGTGGCCGTGGTGGTGCCGTCACCGACCACGTCATTGGTCTTGATGGCCGCTTCCTTGACCAGCTGGGCGCCCATGTTCTCGAACTGGTTGGCCAGATGGATCTCGCGGGCGATGGTCACGCCGTCATTGGTCACCACCGGGGTCCCGGTAATTTTCTCCAGGATGACGTTGCGTCCCTTGGGCCCCAGCGTTGACTTCACGGCTTCGGCCAGCTTGTCCACACCGGCCAGCAGCAGGCTGCGCGCTTCCGCGCCGAAACGCAGTTCCTTAGCCATCAGTCCTCCTAGGACGGGTTCTTAGTCAATGGCGGTAATCAGGGGACGAGGATGGCGCGGCCACGCACCCGGCCTGCGTCGAGATCCGCGAACGCCTCCACCGCGCTGGTCAGCGGGTAGGTCCGGGTGTGCAGGGTGACCTTGCCCGCCTCGGCCAGGGACATCAGCTCGGCCAGGTCGTTGTAGGTGCCGACGATGTTGCCGATGATGTTGCGCTCGGTGGAGATGATGTCGAGCGTGGGGATCTCCAGCGTGCCGCCGTAGCCGATGACGAAGTAGGAGCCGCCCGGGGCCGTCATGTTCCAGCCATCCATCTCGGCGCCCTGCTCGGCCACGAAGTCCAGCACGACGTGGGCGCCGGCCCCGCCGGTCAGGTCCTTGACCGCGTCCACGTGGCTGCCGTCGGCGACCACGGTGTGCTGCGCGCCGAGCTGCTCGGCCAGCTTGAGCGCGTCCGGGTTCCGGTCCACCACGACGATGGTGGTCGCGGACAGCGCGGCCAGGCACTGGATGCCGATGTGGCCCAGCCCGCCCGCGCCGATCACCACGGCGGTGGTCCCGGGGTAGAGCAGCGGGAGGGCCTTGCGGACCGCGTGGTAGGCGGTAATGCCCGCGTCGGCCAGCGCCGCCACGTCCTTCGGCTGGGTCGCCGGGTCCAGCTTGACGCAGGCCCGGGCCGTGGTGAGCAGGTACTCGGCCATCCCCCCGTCGCGGGACAGGCCGGGGAACTCGCTGCCGCCGGTGCAGTGCATGTCGTCGCCGGCCCGGCAGGCGCGGCACAGCCCGCAGGTCGGGGTGGGATGCAGGATGACCGTGTCGCCCACGGCCACGTTGGTGACCGCCGAGCCCACCTCGTGCACCCAGCCGGCGTTCTCATGGCCCAGGATGTAGGGCAGCGGGGTGCCCATGGCCGCGTCCCACTGGCCCTCGATGATGTGCAGGTCGGTCCGGCAGACGCCGGCCCCGCCGATCTTCACGATGACGTCGAGCGGGCCCCTGATGGCCGGCTCCGGAACCTCGTCGATCACCGGCTGCTGGTGGAACGCGTGCAAGCGGACGGCCTTCACTGGTCCTCCTTCTCGCCCTCTGGGAGCTGTCCTACCCCTGTGGTGCTGTCGTACCGGTGCTTCAGCATGCCGCGGCAGATGCTGCCGTTGGCCTCGATGCTGGTCCGGGTCAGCCGGGCCCGCCCCAGGTGCATCCGCAGGGAATCCGGGCGCACCGGTTCCCCGGTTTTCGGGTCGATGAGCAGCCAGGCGTCATCACCGGCGGGCAGGCCGAGCTCGGCCCGGCGCTCGCGTAGCCGCTGCAGCGCGGCGGAGGGCGGCACCTGGCCCAGAGTCATCCCCGGCAGGCTGGCCGGATCGGTCCCGGCGCTGAGCAGCGGCCGGCAGACCTGGTCAGTACCGGCCAGCACTGCCTTGCGCAGGAAGTCGGCCCGCAGCTCGTGCAGCTCGCCGACCGCCTCTCCGTCAAACGACTGCGCGAAGCCCGCGTGCGCGGCCACCCCGCCGTTGATCGCGTCCGAGGCGAAGTGCTCGTCCAGCACGACCTCGGCCCGGCGCACGCCCGGCAGCGCGGCTACCGCGTCGTAGGCGTCCGCCACCATGAGGAAGGCGAAGTTGGGCGCGCAAAAGTACGTGGGCAGCCGCAGCCGGACCTGCGCCGCACCGTCGGGGGTGATGGTGCACGAGGAGACGAAGCCCAGCGCCGTGATCGGCTCGTCGAGCTCCGGATCCCGGACCGAGTCCAGGGCGGCAAGTATCCGCGGCGCCTCGACCACGGGAGCGCCGGGCGCGCCCGGCGGAGCGCTGAGCTCCGCCGGGCGCGCGTCGCGCGTGCTCGTGGTCACCGGGGCAGTCATGCCCCCGAGACCAGCTGGGCATCATCCTGCGATGCCGGGGCGCTGGCGTCCTTGATCTGGAACTCGGCAGGGACCTCGATGTCGTAGAGCTTCGCCGCGTTCAGGCCGAGGATCTTCTTCTTGGTGTCGGTGTTCACCCTCGGGAAGTCGGAGAACTCGTCGCTGGGGTAGTCCCAGTCCACGAAGCCCTCGATCTGCCACTTGGGCTCCCAGATGCCGTAGTCGCTGCCGAAGGTCATCTTGTCCTCGCCGACCCAGAACAGCAGCTCGCCCATGACCTTGGCGAAGAACTTCGGCCGCGCGTACATCAGGCCGCCGATGACCACGGACAGGCCGGCGTAGACGTTGGGCTCCTGCGTCGCCATGAAGCAGAAGTCCTCGATCCGGGGCAGGCCGACGTGCTCGACGATGAAGTTCAGGTCGGGGAAGTCGGTCGCGCAGTGGTCGATGTCGGAGACATCGAACGCGTCCTTGTCCAGCGGCCAGATCGTCGGGCCCTTGTGCACGTGGACGTTCTTGATGCCCATGTTCTGGGCGGCCTCCAGGTAGCGGTAGGCCGCCGGGTCGCTCAGCTTGTAGCCGCGTGAGCCGTTGTTCCACTCCGCGGTGTAGAGCTTGACGCCCTTGGATCCGTAACGGTCGACGTTCTGCTGCAGGACCTTCAGGCCCTCGTCGCCGTCGCGGGGGTCAAAGCGGGTGTTGGCGATGAACTTGCCCGGGTGCTTCTCCCCCAGCGCCGCGTTGCGCTCCGTGGTATTGAAGCCCTCCGCGTACCACTCCTTCAGGTAGGTGGGCTGGAAGATCGCCACGTCCACGTATCCGTCTTCGAAGACGTCCTTCATCAGGTCGTCTTCCGAGTACTTCTGGAAGTGCTCGATCGACCAGTGAGTCTCGGGCGGGCCCAGGCCCTGGTAAGCGTGGAAGCACTCGATCCAGCCCTTGGCGTACTGCTCGGCGCCCTTGACCCAGTTGTCCGGAGCGGCGTTCCAGTAGTGCATATGGCTGTCGACAACGAAGTACTTCTCGCCGTCCTTTTCGTACACGGTTCCTCCTCGTTGGGGTCCGATTCTGAAGCGCTGGAGTCCGCCCCTAGCGGGACGTGAGGTCGAAGCCGATGTACTCGGCGGCGTCCTCCGGGTTGGCGAACATGATGGTCCGGTCGTCCTGGTGGATCATCCGGCCGTAGTGGGTGGACATGTTCTCCTCGAACTCGGCCGCGTCGTAGAAACCGGGCTCCTCACCGAGGGCTTCGGAGATCTCGTCGTAGTCGAACACCATCGTGCCGACCGCGTCGACCCGGATCATCGACGGCAGGTACCGCACGGTCACATTGTCATGAGTCTTCATGACGTCGGCGACTACGGCCCCGACCTGGTTGTTCATCAGGGTCACGCCGCACTGGTTGGACGCGGTGTTGTCGGATTTGAACGGGCTCTCCGACGTTTTGTAGGTGGTCACTGGGCCAGCTCCTTCGGGTTTTCCAGGTGCAGGTCGGACAGGATGCCACTGAACCGGCGCTTCTGCGCGTCCAGCCCATCCTCGAACCGGGGTGGCTTCGACTCGGGCTGCGACCACAGTGGCTGCAGCGCGCGCGAGGCGGCGATGGCCCGGGGCGTCCAGACCGACAGCCACTCCTGGAGCTTGGCCTTGTTCTGGTCGCCGAACTCACGGTCGCTGGTCAGCAGCTCGAACATCGGCCGCGTGTACCGCAGGTCGCGCTCGGCGTAGTCGTACTCCTCCGCGCCGACCACCGTAGGCGTGACGAAGTCGCCGTTGCGCGGGGCCGCGTGCTGCACCAGCTGGCTGCGGAACAGCTCGCCGACCAGCGGCTCGAACACCACGTTGGCCGCGAAGATCGCCTCGCACCAGTCGTCGATGGCGGTGAGCTGCTCGGCGATCTCACGGACGCCCTGCCAGGCCGGGTCGCTGTTCCAGGTCTCCAGGTGCGCCGTGCCGTCGAAGCCCTCGATTTCCTCGGTCAGGCTCAGGTTGTACAGCGCGAGATCCTGGGCGGCCCGGATCCGGTGCATGCTGTTCACCGAGATCGCGTTGTTGTGCATGTTGGTGGGCGCCCGCCGGTTGGCGTTCGCGAAGAGGTACAGCCCCAGCCCGTGGTCCACGTGCATCCAGGCTCCGACGTTGCGCTCGACGAAGTTCACCCAGCTGCGGTTCCACTGCTCGAACGCCTTCGACTGGCGGGCCGCATCGATGTTCTGGTTCAGCTGCCGCACCACGTTGGAGTTGTAGCGGTAGAACGTGAGCTCCCACTCTTCGTTGGGGTCGCGGAACAAGTGCCACCCATGCGCCGGCCAGTCGTAGCCCTTGCCGCCCGAGCCCGGGTAGCGCTCAGGCTCCGGCCGGTCCGATCCCCAGGCCTTCAGGGCCGTCCAGTCCAGCGGATACCCGCCCCGGCCGTCGGAGAAACCGTAGAGCCATCCTTGCGCGAGGTAATGCCGCGGATCGGGCTGCACCTCGACGGTTACGTCCTCGTAGTGGGACTGCTTGCGCTTGGCGGGGGTGTAGTAGTTGAACCGGCGGGAGGTCGAGTCCGGGAATTCCTTCGCCCCGGCCTCCGCGTCGGTAAAGACCGGCTTGGGAACACTACGTTCTGGAGCGGTTGTCATGAGGTCTCTCCTTCATCGTGAGAGTTCAGGCGCGGATTGCCACCAGGCGGCTTTGCCGGTGGACTTGCAGGCACGTCCGTTGCTCCTCACTGCTGGCCGGGATCCCCGGTGGTGGTGAACTTGTCGTAATAGATCCGCTTCTGTTCCACGCCGAGCTGCGCGAGCAGCGGCAGGGCCGCTTCCACCATGGGTGGCGGGCCGCAGACGTAGGCGTGGGCTCCGGTCAGGTCGCTCGCGTGCCGCTTGACCACATCGGTGACAAAACCGGTCTCGCCGTCCCAGTCGTCATCCACGTCCGCCTCGGACAGCGCCGGGATGTACCGGAAGTTCGGCAGCTTTTCCTCGAGCTCGTGCAGTTCGGCCTCGAAGCACAGGTCCCGCTTGGCCCGCGCGCCGTAGAAGAAGGTGGCCTTGCGGTCGATGCCGCGTTCGGCCAGGGTGCGCAGCAGCGACAGGATCGGGGCCATGCCCGCCCCGCCGCCGACGAAGACCAGGTCGTTCTCGCCCTCGCGGAGGGTGAAGACCCCGAACGGGCCGCTCAGGTCGAGCCGGTCCCCCTCGGCCAGCTTCTCGGCCAGGAACCTGGAGAACACCCCGTCCGGGTAGACCTTGATGATGAACTCCAGCAGCCCGCTTTCACGGCTGGAGGTGTTCGCCATCGAGAAAGACCGCACCTCCTCCGTCCCGGGAACGGCGATGTCCATGTACTGGCCAGGGAAGTACTTGATCTCGTCCGGCTCGGTGAGCCGCAGGATCAGGTGCCGGATGTCGTGGGTGACCGCGTCCTTGGACACCACCTCCGCCACGCCCTGCTGGATCGGCAGACCGGACCGGATCATCTCCTCGTCGTAGTTGAGCAGCTCGATCGTGACGTCCTCGTAGGCATGCGCCCGGCACAGCAGGGTGTAGCCCTCATCGAGCTCGTAGTCGGGGAGCGCGAAGGTCGAGTACCTATCGTGCTCGATGTCCTCGCCCTCGAGGATGAACGACTTGCACGCGGCGCACTGGCCCTCCTTGCAGCCGTGCATAAGCATGACGCCCTGCTCGGCCGCGGCCCTAAGGATGTTCTGATCCTCACTGACCTCGATCTCGATGCCGACCGGCTCGAACCGTACGACGTGCTTGTCGGGCATGGCCCCCTCGCGAATGCTGGGAAATCGCCTCGTAGAAGTGGTTGGGAGGGGGCCGCAGGGCCTAGCCTGCGGCCCACCTCCCGGTCTAGCTGGGTTCGGTCAGGCCTCCGCGGGTGCGGGACGGCCTGCCGGGCCCTGCTTGTTGTAGTCGGCCTTGAAGGCCGCCCTCTCTTCCGGTGTCATCTCGTTGAGCAGGACGTTCGGGCTGAGCACCGGTCCCATCCGGCGCAGGTGGTCCAGCGTCCACATCTTGCTCGGGTCCAGGTCCAGGTGCGGCTGGGCGACCAGCGTCTTGCCGTCGTCCCGGACGTAGCCCATGTCGCTGACCACGTCAGCCCAGTTCCAGCCGTGGTACAGGGTCTCCCATTCGCGCTTGCCGATGAGCTGGCCCATGTTCGGGGTGGAACGGCCCTGGTATGTCGGCCGGAACGCTTCCGCGTCCGTCCACCGGCATTCCTCGTGGCAGTAGGTCCGGACCTGGCCGTTGACCTCGTCGATGACCATGTCCTCGCGGACCAGGCAGGGCACCATGCAGGTCCAGCAGCGGTGCGGGTACACGTAGTTGACGGACTCGGCCACGATCGGGTGGTGCCCGTTCGGCCGGCGACAGCCGGTTGTAGTTCTCCCACCACTTGCCGTACCTGTCGTACCAGCCCGGGTACTTGTACTCGAACCACTCGAAGTCCGTGTCGGTCATCGGGTCGATCCGCCAGTAGTTCGCCAGCCAGCCGGTGGCGAAGAACTGGGCTACTTCGTGCACGTAGCCCTTGTTCCAGATCTGGTTCCACGCCTCTTCGATGAGGTCGTGCGGGATGACCAGCCCGTACTTCTCGAGCGGCACCAGGTAGCTGCGGTAGTAGTCGTCGTAGATCCACCGGCGCCACATCTCGGCGTAGGACTCACGGTCCTTGCGCCGGTCCTTGGTGCCGTACTCGATGAACGTGCCGATGGCGGCGTCCACCACGCGGTGGTTGTTCCACCACGCGTAGCGCAGGTCGCGCTCGAGCAGCTGGTGGTTCTCCTCGTCGGCCAGGGCCATGAGGAGGGTGGCGTACCCGTTGCTGATGTGCCGCGACTCGTCCGACTGGACCGAGTGGAACACCGTCGGCAGCAGGTAGTCGCCGTTAGCGGCGGCTTCGGCGGGCATGGCCACGAACAGCGTGTTGGTGAACGCCGTCTCGGCCACGATCGTCAGGTAGATGCTCGCCGCGGTGATCGCGTCACCGGTGATGAACCCTTCGGCGAACTGCCGGCCGATCGTCCCGCAGTAGTCGTTCTGGAAGTTCCGGAGGCTGGAGTTGAAGCCCGCCGGGTCGATGTAGTTGTTCATGTACAGGCGCTTGAGGTTCTGCTGGATCGTCGAGTGGCGTACCTCGTCGATCATCTGGATCGCCTGGCCGTTGTGCAGCTCCGGGTTGGGAACGGTGCGGAACAGCAGCGGCATGGCCCGCGCGGCCGAGATCTCCGGAAGCGGGATGATGGACAGGAACAGCTTCTGCCACTCCAGCCAGCGCTCCTGCACCTGGCGGAACATGTTGCCGCGGATGGCGCCGTCCTGGGCCCCGTAGACGCGGTGGTCCTTCTCCTCCTGCATCGGGAAGTAGGAGCGCAGGACCTGCTTCAGGGGGTCCTTCTTGTCCGCCTTGCGGAACGAGTAGTCCGTCCCGTACTGCGACACCGGCTCGTGATACATGGGTTCCCAGGACAGTTCCTGGATCTTCTGGTGGGCCTTGGCCACACTCTGGCGACTCATGGTCACCCCTTTCCCAATCGTGGCTTGGCAGCCTGGATGGCTGGCTGCCTGAAGTCCCTATGTGCCGAATAACAACCTGTAAATGCGGGGGCCGGGCTCTCAACATGAGACAGGCCCGTCTGATCCGCCCGTGACCTGCGCGGCGGGCGTCCAGGCCTCACGAATTCAGCGCTCACCGAAGAAGATGTTCCGGAGCTCGGCGAGCTGGTCCTGGATGTCCTGGGAGTTCCGGTGGTTCCCCTCGGCGGCCGGCTCGATCCCCAGCGCCCGGAGCAGCTCCGCGGCGGGAGGGCCGGGGTCGCCCGATTCACCCAGGACCGGGTGCAGTCCCTGGTCAGCCAGGTGATGAAAGACCAGGTTGACGACGGTCCAGGGGTTGAAGGTCTCACCGGGGGGCGTACCTGGTCGGTCCATGAGCAACTCCGGATTCTTCAGCGGCAGGCGCAAATAAGCCGGTGTCCCTCGATCAAAACGCCCCCGTCTCGGGGCCGCCGGTCTCAACTTGAGACAGGTATCGGTAACGCCACACCTATTTTGGGTAGGTAAGACGCGAACCCGGCATGCCCGGGCGCAAGCTGAGCGGACCAGCGAGCGCGAACGGGCGCCGGGAGGTACGGAGGCGCGATGGTGCCCATAGCAGTGCACCTGCCAGCCTTGGCCGACAGCAAGGGGCTGGCCAAGACGCGGGAGCGGTTCCTGACGGCCGAGCCGGTCCGGCCGAGTGATGTGCGTGAGCCGATCCTGGCTTCCTGGTGGCGTTCACGGGAGTGGAAGGTGGCCGCCGACCGGGTGATGCTGCCCTACGTCCGGGATCCCGACCTTGATACCCCGCTGACCCGCAACGCCATGCCCGTGCTGCGCAATCTGCGCGCAGCACCTGGAGGGGCAGCCGATCAGCGTCATCCTCACCGACGCCGCGGGCGTCGTGCTCACCAGGATGACCGCGGACCACGACCTGGAACGCCACCTCGACGGGGTCCAGCTCGCCCCGGGCTTCAGCTACGCCGAGGAGTACGTGGGCACCAACGGGATCGGCACCGCCCTGGAGGGCGGCCAGCCCGCGGCCGTGTTCGGCCACGAGCACTACGCCGAGGACCTGGAAGACCTGGCCTGCGCCGGGGTCCCGATCCACGACCCGATCTCCGGGAAGGCCGTCGGGGCGGTCGACCTGACCTGCTGGCGCAAGGACGCCGACCCGCTGCTCATCGCGCTGGCCAAGACCACCGCGGACCAGATCACCCAGGCCATGCTCGCGGACAGCAGCGCCCGGGAGCTCCAGCTCATGCAGGAGTACATGCGGGCCTGCCGGCGCACCAGCGGGATCGTGCTGGCCCTGAACAACGACGTCGTCATGATGAACGAGTACGCCCGCCAGGTACTCGACCCGGGCGACCAGGGCGTGCTGCTCGGCCAGGCCGCCGAGATGCTGGCCAGCCTGCAGGCGGGCGCGGCGTCCGTCGAGCTGCCCAGCGGGATCCAGGCCCGGATGTACTGCCGGCCGGTCCGGGGCGACGATCACGTCGCGGGCGGGGTCGTGCACGTGAAGCTGATCGAGCCGGCCAGCCAGCGCCCCGCCGCGGACTCCGCCCTCAAGCCCCCCATGTCCCTGCCCGGCCTGGTCGGCGGCGGTGCGCTCTGGCTGCGCGGCTGCCGGCAGGTCGAGATCCGTGCACGACTCGGGCGAATGGCTCGCCCTCGAGGGCGAGCCGGGGGTGGGCAAGCTGACCGTGGTCCGCGCGGTGCACCAGCGCCGCAATCCCGCGGAGCGGTTCTACGTCCTGGACGCGGCCGAGGCCACGGACACCGACTGGCTGCTGCGGGCCCGCCGCGAGCTGCTCGACGGCGAGGGTTCGCTGGTCATCCGGCACGTGGACGTGCTCAACGCCCGCCAGCTGAACGCGCTGACCTCCGCGCTCCAGGAGGCCCGGGCCGCCTCGCGGCCGCACGACCTGTGGGTGGCGGTCACCCTGGACCGCCGGCGCGGCCACGGCGACCTGACCAAGCTGCTGCGCTTCTTCCCCAGCACGGTAGAGCTGCCACCGCTGCGTCACCACATCGAGGACCTGCACGTACTGGTTCCCTTCTTCGTGGCCAAGCTGGGCCAGCACGGCCGGCTGACCTGCTCTCCGGAGGCCATGCAGCTGCTGCTGCGGTCGAAGTGGCCGGGCAACACCGAGCAGCTGTGGCAGGTTCTCAAGCGGGTCATGCAGAAGCGGCGGACCGGGTCCATCCAGCCAGCGGATCTCCCGCCGGAATGCTGGACGGTGAGCAGGCGGCTGCTGTCCCCGCTGGAGTCCATGGAACGTGACGCGATCGTCCAGGGCCTGCTCGACTACCAGGGCAACAAGGTCAAGGCGGCCAAGTCGCTGGGGATGTCCCGGGCGACCATCTACCGGAAGATCCACGAATACGGGATCGTCACCCCGGCCAGCTGACCAGGGGCCGGCTGACGCTACGATTGGCCGCGTGCACCGGCTCTTTCCGATCACCCCGCCGCCCCGCTCCTGAGCGGGGTGCAGCCGCAGTGCGCCAGGCCGTCTGAGCCTGGGCGCGCTATTTCCTGAGGCCGCCTGGTTTTCCGGGCGGACCCCGGCCCGTCAGCAAGCGCTGTCAGCAAGCGCCGTAAGCGAGCACGGGCCCTGGCGTTCCACCCCGCTTCCGCGACCCTCTCCCTTCTCGTCGCAGGAGCGATTTGTCATGACTGTTCGCACCTCCCTGTCCCCGGCCGTCCGCCGCCGGCCCCGGACCGGACTGGCCTGCCTGGTGGCGGCCGGGCTGCTCTGGGGAACCGGCGGCCTCACCGGCAGCCTGCTGGGCCGGAGTTCCGGCCTGCCCGCGCTGTCCGTGGCCGCCTACCGGCTGACCGCCGGCGGCACGCTGATCGTCGTCTTCCTCGTGCTGACCGGCCGGGGCTGGCCGTCCGGGCGGGCCGCCTGGAGCCGCGTCAGCGTGATCGCCGGGCTGGCCGCGATGTTCCAGAGTTGCTACTTCACGGCCGTGTCGCTGACCTCGGTCAGCCTGGCCACCCTGGTCACGATCGGGAGCGCCCCGGTCCTGGTGCTAGCCGCCGAGTGGGTCCGGGGTTCGCGCCCGATCGGCCGGCTCACGGGCTGTGCCACCGGGCTCGCGCTCACCGGCCTCGTCCTACTGGCCGGACTGCCGTCGGGCGGTTTCCCCGAGAGCGCCGTGCTAGCCAGCGCGGGCATGGCGGTCCTCGCGGCCGCCGGGTTCGCCACCCTCACGCTGGTCAGCGCCCGGCCGGTGGCCGGCCTGGATGACCTGGCCGCGACCGGCTTCGGGTTCGCCCTGGGCGGCCTGGCCCTGCTGCCGGTGGCTGCGGCCTTCGGCGGGATCGGCTTCACCCCCGGCCCGGTCACCCTCGGGCTGCTGGCCGCACTCGGCACCGGCCCGACGGCCGTGGCCTACACGCTGTACTTCCGCGGCCTGCGGACCGCCCCGGCGGGCATCGCCGTGCTGCTGTCCCTGCTCGAGCCGCTCACCGGCACCGTCCTCGCGGGGCTGATCCTCGGTGACCGGCTCGGGCCCACCGGGATCACGGGCGCCGTCATCCTGGCCATGGCGCTCATCCTCGCCGCAGTGGCCGGCCAGGGGGCCGCGTCGCACGGCACTGCGGCCGGCCAGGGGGGCGCGTCACACGGCACCGTGGCCGGGCGGGGCGGCGCGTCAGGCCACGGCCCGGCGGACCACGGCCGTGGCCCAGCCCAGCACGACCACGCACAGGGGGGTGAGGACGATCGCGTCCCCCGCCACCTGCTGCTTGAGTGCCCTCGGGGTGCCCTGGGCGACCACAGTCCCGTGGTCGACGATCATGATGCGGTCGCAGAGGACGTCGGCTTCGTCCAGGTAGTGCGTGGTCAGGAAGACCGTGGTGCCCCGGTCCCGCAGCCCGCGGATGTGGTCCCAGAGGCTGGCCCGGTTCTGCGGGTCGAGCCCGGTGCTCGGCTCGTCCAGGAACAAGACCTCGGGCTCGTGCACCACGCCGAGCGCCACGTCCAGGCGCCGCCGCTGGCCGCCGGAGTACGTCCGCACCCGGCGATCCGCGAGCCCGGCCAGGTCAAACCGCTGCAGCACCTCCCCGACCCGCCGGGCGACGTCGGCACGGCGTCCCCCGTACAGCCTGCCCTGCAGGGTCAGGTTCTCCCGGCCGGTGGCCAGCTCGTCAGCCCCGCCCAGCTGGCTGACGTAGCCGATCCGGGCGCGGACCCGTCCCGGCTGGCGCCGGACGTCCAGCCCGGCGACCTCGGCGCTGCCCTCGTCGATCGGCAGCAGCGTGGTCAGCATCCGCAGCGTGGTGGTCTTGCCCACCCCGTTCGGGCCCAGGAATCCGAGGATCTCCGCGCCCAACGGGAGCCCGGGCCGCCAGGCGGACCTGGACCAGGTCAGCCGCAGGCGGGCGGCCGGGGAGGTGGCTGCCGACCTGGATCCCGCGGCCGTCCTGCTGGCCGGGATGGCCATGGTCGCCGCGCCGATCATCATGCCGGGAGTCGCCCGGGAGCTGTTCGGTGTGGATCCGTCCAGCCCGGAGTTCCGTGAGCGGTACGCCGGGCAACTCCGCCGCATCGTCGCCCGCCTGGGCTCCGGCCCGGCCAGCGAAACCCCGGCTAGCGAAACCCCGGCCAGCGAAACCCCGCCCGGCGGCGGCCAGGCCACCGGTGGCAGCGGCTGCTAGTCACGTTGCCGCGGGCGCCCGGAATCCGGACGCCCCGGGCTCTGTCACCCGGCGGCCATCAGCCCGCTGGGGGGGCGGCGAGGGATGACAGTAGCTCGTAGCCGACGTGCGCTGCGGCGATCCCGGTGATCTGGGCGTGGTCGTAGGCCGGTGCGACCTCCACGATGTCGGCACCGACGAGGTTCAGCCCGGCGAATGACCGCAGCGCGGCGAGCAGTTCCCGGCTGGACAGGCCGCCCGCCTCTGGGGTGCCGGTGCCGGGAGCATGGGCCGGATCCAGCACGTCAATGTCGACCGACACGTAGACCGGGCGGTCGCCGACCCGCTGCCGGATGCGCTGCACCATACCGGGCACTCCCAGCTGGTCGACATCCGGGGCGGAGATGACCTGGAATCCCAGCTCGCGGTCCTGAGTCAGGTCATCGCTGGTGTAGAGCGGGCCGCGGATCCCTATATGCAGGCACCCCGACCGGTCGAGCAGGCCTTCCTCCGAGGCCCGCCGGAAGGGCGTGCCATGGGTGTAAGCGGCGCCGAAGTAGGTGTCCCAGGTGTCGAGATGAGCATCGAAATGGACCACAGCCAGCGGGCCGTGCACGGCCGACAGCGCCCGGATCATCGGCAGGGCGACGGTGTGGTCGCCGCCGAGCATCAGGATGAAGGGCACACGTTCGAGCAGGGCGCGCGCCCCCCGCTCGATGGCGCCGATCGCCTCCTCGATGCTGTACGGGTTGACCGCCAGATCCCCCGCATCGGCCACCTGCTGGCCGGCGAAGGGCGACACCTGGAGGGCCGGGTTGTACGGCCGCAGCAGCCGGGACGATTCCCGGATGTGGGCCTGCCCGAACCGGGCGCCTGGCCGGTAGCTGACCCCGCCGTCGAACGGCACGCCGAGCACGGCGGCATCGGCGTGCGTCACCTCGTCGATGCGCGGCAGGCGGGCGAAGGTTGCCTCCCCGCCGTACCTGGGCACCAGCGTGGCGTCCACCTGGCCGGCAATCTCTCCGGTGATGATCCGCGGAACAGGCTCGGTCATGTCATCCCCACCTCCCCAGATCCTCGCCCTCGCCTCGCCCCGCACCGGCCGCCCGGCGCCGCGCAGCCCGCCCTCAAGCCGGCCCTGCCCGGCACCTCCCCTGACGTCGTTCCCCGGTCATCCGGCCCGGCGACGGTCCCGGCGGCTAGGCCACGTGCTTGCGGGCCGGCAGGTGCCGGCGGAGGAAGTCCTCGGTCCGCCGCCACGCCCGGGCCGCCGGTTCCGGCTGGTGGAACATGGGCGCCTTGCGGTTGTGGAACGCGTGCCCGGCCTCTTCTTCCACGTAGATGACCACGTTCGGCCGCCCGGCTGACGCGTCCTCCACGGCCTTGACCTGCTCACGGGAAATGTACGGGTCGCTGCCACCGAAGTGGAACAGCAACGGGGCGGTGATCTGGTCCAGCACGCCCAGCTGTTCGGGCACGGCCGAGCCGTAGAAGGAGATCACGGCGTCCAGCGGCGTCTGCGCCGCGGCCAGGTAGGCGATGGACCCGCCGAGGCAGAACCCGAGGATGCCGAGGCCGCCGTCCACCTCGGGCAGCGCGGCCAGCACGCCCAGCGCCGCGACCGAGTCCGTGACGCCCTGGGCGACGTCGAACCGGGAGCCCATCTCCAGCGACGAGGCCAGGCCCGCCTCGTCGTGGGCGGCCTGGTAGCCCGGCTGCAGGCGCCAGAACAGGTCCGGCGCCGCCACCACGTACCCCAGGCCGGCCAGATCCTCCGCCACGGCCCGGATGTAGTCGCTCACCCCGTAGATCTCCTGGATCAGCAGCAGGCCGGGGCCGCTGCCGCTGTCCGGAACCCAGCACCGTCAGATCGAAGGAGCCGTCGGCAGTGTCGCACCGACTCCACGCGCTGCATAGCATCCTAGGCGCCTGATCATTAAGGCGACCGGCGCTCAGGTGGCCACCACCGCGAACGAGGCCGGCGGCATGCTGAGGCTGGCTCCCCCTCGATGCTGACCCCGGAACTGGTGGCGGCGAGCACCGTGGTCCCCTGGCGCGCCGAGCGGCAGCAGCAGGGGCTGCTCGCCCAGGCTGGCCACGATCCGCAGCCGCCCGCGGTGCAGCACCAGCCAGCGCTGTTCCTCGTCGTAGTCGGCTTGCATCCGGTCCAGCTGCGGGTCGGTCAGTTCCGGCCAGGCCCGGCGCAGCGCGATCAGCTCGGCAGTACCAGGCCAGCATCTCCTGGTGGCGCGGCGTGTCCCGCTCCGCCCAGTTCAGCTTGGACCGCAGGAAGGTCTCCTCGATCCTGCGGGTTCGGCACCTCCGCGGGACCCCAGCCGTGCGCGCCGAACTCCGCCCGGCGGCCTTCCGCGACCGCGGTGGCCAGCGCCGGGTCGGTGTGGTCGGTGAAGTACTGCCACGGGGTGGACGCGGCCCACTCCTCGCCCATGAACAGCATCGGGGTGAACGGCGCGGTCAGCACCAGCCCCGCGCCTACCTTGACCAGGTCCGCGGACAGCCCGCTGGAGATCCGGTCGCCGGTGGCCCGGTTGCCGATCTGGTCGTGATCCTGCAGGTAGCCGAGGAAGCGGAAGCTGGGGATGCGGAGCAGGTCCACCGGCCGGCCGTGGCTGCGGCCCCGGAACGAGGAGTAGTTCCCGTCGTGGAAGAACACCCGGGTCAGGGTCTTGACCAGGGCCCCCATCGAGCCGAAGTCGCCGTAGTAACCCTGCCGCTCCCCGGTGATCGCCGCGTGCACCGCGTGATGGAAGTCGTCGCTCCACTGGGCCGCGAGGCCGAACCCGCCCGCCTCCCGGGAGCTGACCAGCCGCGGGTCGTTGAGGTCCGACTCGGCGATGAGGACCAGTTCCCGGTTCAGCGAGCGTGCCGAGACCCTGCACCTCGACGGCCAGTTCCTCGAGGATGTGCAGCGCGCGGTGGTCCTCGAAGGCGTGCACCGCGTCGAGCCGCAGCCCGTCCAGGTGGTAGTCCCGCAGCCACATCAGCGCGTTGCCGATCAGGAAGCCGCGGACCTCGTCGGAGCCGGGCTGGTCCAGGTTGACCGCCGGGCCCCAGGGGGTCACGTGCGCGTCGGTGAAGTACGGGCCGAAGTCGGCCAGCCGGTTGCCGATGCCGACGTGGTTGTAGACCACGTCGAGCAGGACGGCCACGCGGCGGGCGTGGCAGGCGTCCACGAACCGTTTCAGCCCGTCCGGGCCGCCGTACGGCTCGTGCACGGCCCACAGGTGGATGCCGTCGTATCCCCAGCCGTGCTGGCCGGGGAACGCGGCGACCGGCATCAGCTCGATCATGTCCACGCCGAGGTCCCGGAGCTGGTCGAGCCGCCCGATCGCCGCGTCGAACGTCCCCTCCGGGGTGAACGTGCCCACGTGCATCTCGTAGATCACCGCGCCGCGCAGGGGCCCGCCCCGCCAGCCCCGGTCGGTCCACCGGAAGGCGCCATGATCGTAAGTGCGGCTCGGCCCCTCGCTGCCCAGCGGCTGCCACGGGGACCGGGGATCCGGCAGCGGCTCGCCGCCGTCCACCCGGAACGCGTAGTCGGTGCCGGAGCCGGCCGCCTCCGGCCGCGTCCGCTTCCCACCAGCCCGGGGTGGCGGCCGGGCGCATCGGCTGCGGCGGCCCGCCGCCCATGGCCTCCGACCCCAGCTGGACCTCGACCTGCTCGGCCGTCGGGGCCCAGACCCGGAACACGCTCACTGGGAGTCCCCCGGACGTGAGTCCGCGGGGACGAGCAGGGCCACGGGCAGCCGTTGGAGAAGATCGGGCAGCAGCGGGCGCGCGCCGGGATGGGCGGCACCGGTCAGCAGGTCCCGCCAGGGGCCGGGGTGCGGCAGGGGCAGCACGGTACCGGCCCAGCCGCCGCCGCTGGCGCAGCCCGGCGGGCAGCCGGGTGACCACGGTGACCGCGTGGCCGCCGCGGGCGAAGCTGACCGCGTGCCGCGCCGCCGGGCCCTCGGCAGCCAGCGGGGCGTACTCCCCCGCGAACCAGTCCGGGTGCTCCCGGCGCAGCCGCAGCGCAGCCGCCGTGACCAGCAGCTTTGCCGTGTCCAGCTGACCGGATCCAGGCCGGGCGGCGGTCACCGGCGTCCAGCGCGGCCAGCAGGTTCCGGCGGCGGGCGAAGTCGGCCGGCGCCCGGTTGTCCGGGTCGACCAGCCGCAGGCCGGCCAGCTCGCAGCCCTGGTAGGTGTCGGCCACGCCGGGCATGGTGAGCTGCACCAGCTTGGCGCCGAGGGCGTTGGCCCGCCGCGTCACCGTCCAGCCCGGCTGCGAAGCGGCCGAGCTGCCCGGCGAGCTCCTCGTCCTCCAGCACCAGCTCGGCGAAGGTCAGCACCTGGGACTCGTACCCGGTGTCCGGGTCGGTCCACGAGGTGCGGCCCTTGGCCTCGCGCATCGCCTTGCGCAGGTACCCGGTCAGCCGCTCGCGGCCCAGCGGCCACGCCCCGGCCAGGGTCTGCCACATCAGGTACTCGGTGTCCGGCTCCGGCTCCGCCCCGCTGGCCAGCGCCGCGGCCCGCTCGTGCCAGCCGGTCACCGCCGCGGCCCAGTCCTGCGGGATCTCGGCCAGCACGGCCAGCCGGGCCCGGACGTCCTCCTGGCGCTTGGTGTCGTGCGTGGACAGCGTGGTCATGCTGGCCGGCCAGTCCCGGGCCAGCCGCGCGGCGAACTCGTGGAACTCCCCCGGGCTGGTCCCGAAGGAGTCCGGGTCGCCGCCGACCTCGTTCAGCGCGGCCAGCCGCGACCAGCGGTAGAAGGCGGTGTCCTCCACGCCCTTGGCCATGACCGGGCCGCACACCTGCTGGAACGTCACGATGAGCTGAGCGTGCGGGCCGCCGCCGGCGCGTCCGAGCACCAGGTCGGCCAGGGCGTCCAGGGCGGCGTGCAGCCGCTCCGGCAGCCGGGGCCGGGCGACCCCAGCGGCCTGCTCCACGACCGCGGCCGAGACCGCCGGCGCGGGCTCCCCGGGCACCACGTACGCCCGGTACACCGGCATGGCGGTGAGCAGCTCGGTGAGCACGGCGGCCCGGTCCGCCGCGCTGAGGCACTCCAGGACGGGGTGCCCCGCCTCGGCGGCCAGCCGGGACAGCCGGGACACCTCGGCCGCGAGAGCCTGGCCGGCCTCTTCCCGCTTGGCGGCCTCGGCCACCCCCGCGAACCGGGCGGGCCCGGCGGTGAGGCGCTCGTAGGCGGCAGCCAGCGGCGCGGCGCCGGCCGGGTCGAGGAACAGGCCGCCGATCACGCCCAGCGCGTCGTACCCGGTGGTCCCGGCGCAGGGCCAGTCCGCGGGCAGCCGTTCCGGCCCGGACAGGATCTTCTCGGTGGACACCCAGAGCCCGCCGGTGCGGTCCGCGAGCCGCCGCAGGTAGCCGCGCGGGTCGGCGAGGCCGTCGGGGTGGTCCACCCGCAGCCCGTCGATCAGGCCCTCGGCCACCAGGCGGAGGATCACCTCGTGGGTGGCGTCGAACACCGCGGGGTCCTCGACCCGGACCGCGATCAGCGAGCTGATGTCGAAGAACCGCCGCCAGTTGAGCTCCGTGGCCGCCAGGTGCCAGTCGGCCAGCCGGTAATGCTGGGCGTCCAGCAGACCCGGCCAGCGGCAGGCCCTCCGTGCCCGGCCGGAGCGGCAGCACATGGTCGAAGTAGCGGAGCACCGGCCCGGCGCCGCAGGTGTCCACCGTCAGGTCCGCGAGGCAGTCGCTGAGCGGGCCGCCCAGGACCGGCATGAGCAGCCGGCCGTCCTGCGCGGCCCAGTCCACGTCGAACCAGCCGGCGAACGGCGACCCGGGGCCGTCTCGCAGCACCGACCAGAGCGGCTGGTTGAGCGACTCCGGCACGGGGACGGCCATGTGGTTGGGCACGATGTCCACGATCACGCCCAGCCCCAGGCCGCGGAAGCGGGCCACCATGTCCCGGAACGCCGTCTCGCCGCCGAGGTCCTCCGACACCCGGGAGTGGTCCACCACGTCGTACCCGTGCGTCGAGCCGGGCGTGGCCTGCAGGATCGGCGACAGGTAGACGTGAGTCACGCCCAGGTCAGCCAGGTAGCCCGCGATGGCGGCGGCGTCTGCGAACCCGAAACCCGGCTGGAGCTGGAGCCGGTAGGTGGAATTTGGTGCCCGGCCCCCCCTAGGCACGCCCGAGGACCTGCATGGACCGGCTGGGGATGGCGACCGCGTCGCCAGGCTTGGCTGCGGGCGCGTCGGCCAGGGCGCTCAGCGGCAGCGCGGTGTCCAGGACCTTCACCCACTGCTCCCCGTAACGCTGCGGCGGGACGGTGAACTCCAGGTCCAGCTCGCTCGCGTTGAACAGGAGCAGGAACGACTCGTCCTTGATCCGCTCGCCGCGCGGGTCGGGCTCGGTGATCGCCTCGCCGTTCAGGAACACGGTCAGGGACTTGGCGAAGCCCACGGCCCAGTCGTCATCGGTCATCTCCCCGCCCGCCGGGGTGAACCAGACGATGTCGCCCGGCTGATCCGGCCCGCCGCTCTTGCCGCGAACCGCCTGGCCCGAGAAGAAACGGCGGCGGCGGAACACGGGATGGTCAGCGCGCAGCCGGAGCAGCCTGGCGGTGAAGTCGAGGAGGTCCTGGTCGCCCTCGTAGCCGTCCGGCATCGGCGTGTCCGGCGACGGCGGCCAGTGCACCCAGGAAATCTCGGTGTCCTGGCAGTAGGCGTTGTTGTTGCCGTGCTGCGTGCGGCTCATCTCGTCCCCGCCCAGCAGCATCGGGATGCCCTGGGACAGCAGGACGGTGGACAGGAAGTTCCGCTTCTGCCGGTCCCGCAGGGCGGTCACGGCCGGGTCATCCGCAGGGCCTTCGGCGCCGCAGTTCCACGACCGGTTGTCGTCGCTGCCGTCCCGGCCGCCCTCGCCGTTGGCCTCGTTGTGCTTGTGGTTGTAGGAGACCAGGTCCGCGAGGGTGAAGCCGTCGTGGGCGGTGACGAAGTTGACCGAGGCCACCGGCCGTCGGCCGTCGCTGAGGTACAGGTCGCTGGAGCCGGTCAGCCGGGAGGCGAACTCAGGCAGCGTGGCGTGCTCGCCGCGCCAGAAGTCGCGCACCGTATCCCGGTACTTGCCGTTCCATTCCGTCCACAGCGGCGGGAAGTTCCCGACCTGGTAGCCACCCTCGCCCACGTCCCACGGCTCGGCGATGAGCTTGACCTGGGAGACGATCGGGTCCTGCTGGCACATGTCGAAGAACGCGGACAGCCGGTCCACCTCGTGGAACTGGCGGGCCAGCGCCGCGGCCAGGTCGAAGCGGAAGCCGTCCACGTGCATCTCGGTCACCCAGTACCGGAGCGAGTCCATGATCATCTGGAGCACGTGGGGGTGCCGCATGAGCAGGCTGTTGCCGGTGCCGGTGGTGTCCATGTAGAACTGCGGGTCGTCGCCCATCAGGCGGTAGTAGGACGCGTTGTCGATGCCCCGGAAGGACAGCGTCGGCCCCAGGTGGTTGCCCTCGGCCGTGTGGTTGTAGACCACGTCGAGGATGACCTCGATGCCGGCCTGGTGCAGCGCCCGGACCATGGACTTGAACTCCTGCACCTGCTCGCCGCGGGTGCCGCTGGCCGCGTAGGCGTTGTGCGGGGCGAAGAAGCCGATCGTGTTGTAGCCCCAGTAGTTGGCCAGCCCGCGCTCCTCCAGGACGGCGTCGCTGACGAACTGGTGCACGGGCATCAGCTCGACCGCGGTCACGCCCAGCCGCTGGAGGTGGTCGATGACCGCGGGATGCGCCAGCCCCTGGTAGGTGCCGCGCTGCGCCTCGGGCACCTCCGGGTGCAGCTTGGTCAGGCCCCGCACGTGGGTCTCATAGATCACGGTCTCGTGGTACGGCGTCCGCGGGTGACGGTCCGAATCCCAGCTGAAGAACGGGTTGACCACCACCGAGCGGGGCACGTGCGGCGCGGAGTCCGCGTCGTTGCGCTGGTCAGGGTGCCCGAAAGGGTAGGCGAACACGGCCTGGTCCCACTGCACGCTGCCGTCGACGGCCTTCGCGTACGGGTCGAGCAGCAGCTTGGCCGGGTTGCAGCGCTGCCCGGCCGCGGGGTTGTACGGGCCGTGCACCCGGTAGCCGTAGCGCTGGCCCGGGCTCACGCCGGGCAGGTAGCCATGCCAGACGAACCCGTCCACCTCGTTCAGCGCGACCCGGGTCTCGGCGCCGCCCTCGTCGAACAGGCACAGCTCCACGCGGTCGGCCACCTCGGAGAACAGGGCGAAGTTCGTGCCCACCCCGTCGAAGGTCGCCCCGAGCGGATAACTATTGCCCGGCCAGATCGAAGACTCCTGCGCCACCATGTCCGTCCCTGCTCGATATGCCGGTTGATGTGCGGGTTGATATGCCGGTTGCTGTGCCGGCCTCCCGCCGCCACGCGCGCCCCGGCCAGGTCAACCCTGTACCAGGTCATCTCTGCACGACGTGAACTCTGGACCAAAGCCACCCGGTACCCGGGCTTTTCACCGCGCGGACCATGCGACCATAACGCCTCCCACCCGCCGCACCTTCCCCAGCCCTGGCCCCGGGAAGTGCCCGTGGCCAACCAGGGCAAACGCATGCGGGCATATGACCGGATATGACAGCACCGGGCCCCGCGGGATACGCGGGGCCCGGTGCGGAGCACGGCATTTTGCTACGTGTCCTTGATGATTTCCTTGATCAGGCGAGTGGTGCCGGGCGGCGTCAGCGCCTCGGCGCTGAGCCGGTTCATGATCTCCATGTAGTGGTCCACGTCGGAACGCCGCTCCAGGTACAGGGCGCTGGTGAGCTGCTCGATGTAGACCACGTCCGGCAGGTCCGGCTCGCCGAACCGCAGCACCGTGAACGACCCGCCCGCGGCCGCGTGGCCCCCGCGGCGGAACGGCACCACCTGCAGGGTGACCTCCGGCATGGTGGCCACCTCGAGGAGGTGGGCCAGCTGGCCGCGCATCACGTCGCGGCCGCCGATCGGGCGGCGCAGCGCCGCCTCGTCCATGACCGACCACACCCGGGGCGGCTGCGCGCTGGTGAGCAGGTCCTGGCGGGCCATCCGCAGGCTGACCCGGCGGTCGATATCCGTATCCGGGGCGGCCCGGTTGCCGAGCAGGGTGACCGCCCGGGCGTAGTCCCTGGTCTGGAACAGGCCGTGGACGAACTGCAGCTCGAAGGTCCGGATCAGGGAGGCCGCGGCCTCCAGGCCCAGGTAGGTCTCGAACCAGTCGGCCAGGATGTCGCCGTACTGGGTCCACCAGCCCTGCTCGTTGGCCTTCTCGGCCAGCGCCAGCAGGGCGAGGCGCACCTTCTGGTCGGTGACCCCGTACAGGGTCAGCAGGTCCTCGACGTCGCGGATCTTGAAGCCCACCCGGCCGTGCTCCAGGCGGCTCATCTTGGACCGCGACGCGCGGATGTCGTATCCGGCCTGCTCCGGGGTAAGCCCGGCCGCCTCGCGGAGGCGGCGCAGCTGAGCGCCGAGCACCATCCGCACGACGGTGGCGCCGGCCCGCGGCCCGGTCAATGACTCCGTTCGCCGTGTTGCCGGCCGGATAGACGGATCCCGTCTCAGCTTTCGGCTCCATGCCACTCCCGAGCCAATGGATGACGTGCCACTCCCAACCCCCCGGCCGATGTCAGACGATCAGCCCAGTGGCGCCATTGCGGGCGCGTGGAATCTGCCAACAGCACCGTGAACCACTACTAAGCGGAACACACAGAGCACGATATCACCGGACCGGTGCCCGGTGATTCCCGTTATTGGGCCGATGATTGCTGCGCCCCAACCGCGCATTAACGAGCCAGGCCGGTCATTTCACCCGTGAGCCCGCCGGCGGGCCTCACAGGTCGTCGAACTCCCCGTTCTTGAGCGCAGCCAGGAAGGCGGCGATCTCGGTCCTGGTGTAGATGAGGGCCGGGCCGGCCGGGAACCGGGAGTTGCGCATCGCGATCGAGCCGCCCGGCAGTTCGGCCACCTCCACGCAGCTGCCGTTCGGGTTGCTGGCGGTGGACTTCCGCCAGCGGGCCGCGAGCTTTCCGGCCAGGATCCCGTTCTTGACCTGCAACTTCTTCCTCCCTGAAGTGAGGGGAGACCAGGGAAGCACTCGGCGTGCGGGGCCCCCGCGGGTGCGGTACATGCTCACCTGCACTGTGCAGCCTAACAGATCAAATGCACGTGCAGATGTTCGTGCAGCGGGCGTTGCAAACGTAACGTGCATGGGGCAAGATGACCCCTGTTGGCCGTTCCCCGGTAACGACAGATCGCTCGGAAGGCAATGACGGCACAGCCATTAGGCCTGGCAGGCCACGCGACTAAGCCACATGGGCTGGGGCTGGCTGGCGCCCGCGGTGGCCATGGCGGCTGCGGCGAGCGGCGCCCGCCAGCGCACGCCTGCGCTGGCCCCCGCGGACTGGACCTGCTTCCCGCGGCTCGCGACGCGGACGGCCAGGCCCGGACACCAGGTCGGTCGGCACCGCCCGCGACTTCTGCCTGTCCACCATGCGGCGCTGGGGTGTGACGGACCGCGGGGACGACGTGGCGGTCGTGGTGTCGGAGCTGCTGACCAACGCCCTGCGGCACGCGGTGCCCCAGGCCGGGCCCCCGCCGGGGCCCCCGAACCGGTCCCGGACGGGCCCGCAGGCGGCCCGGTCCGCAGCCGCTGGCCCGTCCGTCTCGGCCTGGTCCAGCCCGGCCAGTTCGTGCTGTGCGCGGTGGCTGACCCCAGCCCCCGGCCGCCCCAGCCGAAGGAGCCTGACTACCTGGCCGAGAGCGGCCGCGGGCTGCACGTCATCGACGCCCTCAGCGACCGCTGGGGAAGCACCGTCCCGACCGACGCGGGCAAGGTCGTGTGGGCCCTGTTCTCGGTCCGCCTCGACCGGCAGCCCGCCCGACCTGGGGCTGGTTCGCCGCGCGCCAGGCCGGAGCAGGCGCGCAGCGCAGTGTGAGCGCTCTCACACTGGCTGTTCAGTTACTGTGGCCCGCGGGCGGCCCCATGGCTGCTGGCTGAACCACGGGCAGGACCTGGCGGGGCAGGCCGGGCGGGGCGGCCCGGCGTTCCCACTCCCGCGGGTAGCCCAGCGACACCTCCACGAACGGCACCCCGTCCCGCCAGATCGTCCGCGGGATGTGCAGATGGCCGTAGACCACGGCCGCCGCGTTGAACCGGACGTGCCAGTCGTCGGTGCGGGTGGTGCCGCACCACTGCGCGAACTCCGGGTAGCGCAGTACCCGGGTCGGCTCCCTGATCAGCGGGAAGTGGTTGACCAGGACCGCGGGCGGGCCGGGCGGCAGGGCGGCCAGCCGCGCCCGGGTCGCCTCGACCCGGGCCCAGCACCACTCCTCCGACGCTCGGATACGGGTCCGGGTGCAGCCACCGCTCGTCGGTGCACACCACGCCCGTGTCGTAGGCGCGGGCCAGGCCCTCGGCCTTGGTCCGGGCGCCGTCGGGCCGGAACGAGTAGTCGTAGAGCAGGAACAGCGGCACGATCCGGACCGGCCCGCCGGGGCCGTCCCAGACCGGGTAGGGGTCCTCGGGGGTGAGCACGCCCAGTCCCTGGCAGAACTCGACCAGCCGCCGGTAGCGCTCCTCGCCGCGCAGCTGGACCGGGTCGGTGCGGTGGGTCCACAGGTCGTGGTTGCCGGGCACCCAGACGACGCGGGCGAAGCGCTCGCTGAGCGTGCGCAGCGCCCACTCGATGTCCGGCAGCCGCTCCCCCACGTCCCCGGCCACCAGCAGCCAGTCCTCCGCGGACCGCGGCCGCAGTTCCCCGACCAGCTGGCGGTTCTGCGGGTACGCCACGTGCAGGTCGCTGACCGCCAGCAGGCGGGCCTCAGCCGGCATGCGTGAGCTCGCTGGTCCACATGACGATCCGGGTCCGGTCGCCGCGGAACAGGTCCCGGGCGAACTCGACCGGGTGGCCCGCCTGCGCGTAGGCGATCCGCTCGACCAGCATCAGCGGGGCGCCCTCGCGGACCTCCAGCGCCTCGGCCTCACGGACCCCGGCCGTCACCGGCTCCAGGCTCTCCCGCGCCCGGCAGGGGCGCTGCTGGTACTTCTGGTCCAGCAGCTCGTACAGCGACCCGTCCAGCCGGCACTGGAGCAGCCCGGGGAACCGCGCGGCGGGGAAGACCGAGCATTCGACCGCGATGGGGCGGCCATCGCCCAGCCGGACCCGCCGGATCTCGCAGACCGGGTCGCCCGCCGGCGATCTCCAGGGCCGCGGCCACCCCCGGCCGGGCGGGCCGCTCCGCCGCGGACAGCACCCGCGCGCCCGCGACCATCCCGTGCCGCCGCAGCTGCTCGGAGAACCCGGCCAGGGTGGTCCGGTCCTGCACCAGCTTGCCCTGGGCCACGAACGTGCCGCCGTTGCGCCCCACCGCCCGGTCCACCAGGCCGCGGCGGGCCAGCGTGGCCAGCGCGTGCCGCAGCGTCATCCGGCTGACCTTGAGCCACGCGGCCAGCTCCTGCTCGGTGGGCATCCGGTCACCCGGGGCGAGCCGGCCGCCTCGATCGCCTCGGCCAGCCACTCCTCGATCTGCCCGTGCACGGTCGCTGCCCGGCTCCCGGAGGATCACCGGCGGCGTGAGCCGCGAGCAGCCCCTTCCCCTCGGCCAAGGGCTCAGGCCTCGGGCTGCGCTGGTGATCCAGGAGTAGACGCCCCGGCCACCAGCGGCTCGTCGTCCCCGGACGGCGCGATGACCGGGGCGAACCGCTTACGCCGCCCGACGGCCAGGTAGTAGAGCACGCCAATCAGCGTAATGACCACGGCCACCAGCCACAGGATCGGGATCCGGTCCACGAAGCCGATCCCGAAGGTCAGCAGGCCGCCGGTCTGGCTCGGCTCCGGGTTGCTGGCCACCCGGGGCCAGGCGAAGTTGACCAGCATGGCCCCGCCGTACAGCAGCGCGAGGACGTTGACCACCGGGCCCCAGCGGCCGAGGCTGAACGGCGCGCTGATCTTCGGCCAGCCGTGCAGCCGGGCCCGCATGATCACCAGGTTGCCCAGGAAGTAGCTGAGGTAGATCATGCCGGTCGCCGCGATGGCGATGATCCCCGCCCCGGAGTACTTCAGGAACGGCACCGCGGCCAGCACCGCGACCACGATGCAGGCCCACACCGGGGTGTGCAGGGTCGGCGAGACCCTGGACCACAGCCCCGAGAACGGCAGCTGGTTATCACGGGACATGCCGAAGCACAGCCGGATGGTAGCGGCCAGGATGGACAGGCAGCACACGAAGATGGCCGCGGACACGACCAGCAGGTAGACGGTGGCCAGCCCGGACGGGAAGTTGGCCTCGATGATGTTGGCCGGGTTCCAGCCCAGCCCGCCGTTCCCGGTGATCGCGGTGTGCAGGTTAGGGATGGCCATCAGCGTGCCGAGCAGGAACACCCCGCCGATGACGAACGCGCCGATCACCGAGTACAGCACCGCCTTGGGCGCGGCCCGGCGGGGATCCCGGGTCTCCTCAGCCAGGGTCGAGGCGGTGTCGAACCCGTAGATGACGAACAGGCTCATGAACATGGCGGCCAGGAACGTGTTCGGCCCGACGTGCAGGCCGCCGCTGTTGGTCACCACCTTGATGCCCTGATGGTTGTGGAAGATCAGCAGCACGATCGCGAACACGAACATGCCGAGGATCTCGAAGATCACCCCGGTGTTGTTGATCAGCGCGACCAGCCGCACGCCGTAGATGTTCAGCACCGTGATGATGACCAGGACGATCAGGGCCACCACCAGCTGGGTGTGCAGGCTGGTCGCGTTCAGGCTGTGCCAGCCCAGGCCGTTGAGCGCCGGGATGAGCGCGATCGGGATGGTCGCCACCACCGCGGTGACGGTCAGGATGCCGGCGAACAGGTAGATCCAGCCGGTGAACCAGGAGTACGTCCGGCTGGCCAGGTACTTGGTCCACTGGAACACTGACCCGGCCACCGGGTAGTGGCTGGACACCTCGGCGAAGTTCAGCGCGACCAGGAACTGGCCCGCCGCCACCACCGGCCAGGTCCAGATGAACACCCCGCCGATCGTGGTCAGGCCCAGCGCGAACAGGGTGAAGATGCCGGTCGAGGGCGAGATGTAGCTGAACGCGACCGCGAACGAGCTGCCCAGCCCGAGCGAGCGCTTGAGCTCCTGCTTGTACCCGAAACGGGCGAGGTCGGCGGAATCGCGCTGCTCGGCGGACTCGGTGGTCATCGGCGCCTCCTGGTTGAGGCGTAGCGTAAGTTCGCGCGAAGTTACTGTCTAGACCCAATCACCGCACCGGCTCACAACCGCGACAATCCCGTGATTATGTCTAGACCTTATGTGTCGCGGGCCCTTACCCTGCGGTGCAATGGACGATCTGCCCGACCCCGGCCTGCTCAACCAGGTGCCGTGCCTGGCCGCTACACCGCGCACGGTGGAGCCGCTGCCCGGCGGGCTCACCAACCGGAACTACAAGGTGACCACCCCCGCAGGCATGTTCGTGGCCCGGGTCTGGTCACCCGGCGACCTGCTCGCGATCAACCGGGACCACGAGCACCGCAACTCGGTCGCCGCGGCGGCCGCCGGGGTGGGGGCACCCGTCGTCGCCTACCGCCCCGAGCAGGGCCTGCTGGTGCTCGGCTACATCGACGGAAGAACTTTCCGCAACGAGGACCTCGACGACCCGGTCACTCTCCCCAGGGTCGCGGCGGCGTGCCGCCGGCTCGCACGGGGGACCGCGGTTCGCCGGTGACTTCGACATGTTCGAGGTGCAGCGGCGCTACCTGGACGTGGCCACCGGGCACGGCTTCGCGGTCCCGGCCGGGTACGGCGACCTGATGCCGCAGGTGACCGCCGCCCGCCGGGCCCTCGCCGTCCGCGGGGCAGGCACCGTCCCGTGCCACAACGACCTGCTCGCCGCGAACTTCATCGACGACGGCGAGAAGCTGTGGCTCATCGACTACGAGTACTCGGGGAACAATGATCCCTGTTTCGAGCTCGGCAACGTCTGGGGCGAAGGCGGCCTGTCCGCGGACGCCCTCGCGGCCCTCGTACGTGCGTACTACGGCGGTTCGTTGCGGAATAAGGTGGCGCGCGCCCAGATCCTGGGGCTGGTCGGCAAGTACGGATGGACGCTGTGGGGGGCGATCCAGCACGCCAGCAGCCCGATCGAGTTCGACTTCTGGGGCTGGGCCATGGAACGGTTCGAGGCGGCCGCGGCCGTCATGACCAGCCCCGCCTGGGGGCGCCTGCTGGACGAGGTGGTCCGCAGTGACTGATGCTGGCCCGGGGGGACGACCCCCCGCAGCCCCCCGCGAACGCCCGGCTCGGCGAGACACCCCTCCGGGGCGCCTCCCCTCGCCGGAGCAGGCCGCGCCTCTTCCGCAGCAAGTTCGCGTCGTCATCATTGGCGGCGGGGTGATCGGCACCAGCGTGGCGTATCACCTGGCCGGACAGGGCTGCACCGACGTGCTGCTGCTGGAGCAGGGCCAGCTGTCCTGCGGGACCACCTGGCACGCGGCCGGGCTGGTCGGCCTGCTGCGCGCCACCGAGAGCGGCACCCGGCTGGTGCAGTACTCCACCGGGCTGTACGCCCGGCTGGAGGAGGAGACCGGGCTGTCGGCCGGATTCCGCCGCTGCGGGGGCCTCATCGTGGCCCGCACCCCGGAGCGGCTCACCCAGCTCCGCCGGACCGCGGCCGCCGCCGAGGCCTTCGGCCTGCAGGCCGAGATCCTCAGCCCCGGGCAGGCGGCCCGGCGGTACCCGGTCATGGAGACCGGCGACCTGGCCGGGGCGATCTGGCTGCCCGACGACGGCCAGGCCAACCCGGCCGACCTGACCTACGCGCTGGCCAAGGGGGCCCGGAACCGGGGGGTCACGATCCGGGAGCGCACCCGGGTCACCGGGATCCTGACCGCGGACGGGGCGGGCGGCCGCGCTGGTGACCGGGGTGCGCACGGCCGACGGGCGACGTCGAGGCCGAGATCGTGGTCAACTGCGCCGGGCAGTGGGCCAAGCAGGTGGCCGCCTGGTGCGGGGTGACCGTCCCGCTGCATTCCTGCGAGCACTTCTACGTGGTCACCGACCAGATCGACGGGATCCACCGGGGCCTGCCGGTGCTGCGTGACCCGGACGGCTACACCTACTTCAAGGAAGAGGTGGGCGGCCTGGTCGTCGGCGGGTTCGAGCCGGACGCCAAGCCGTGGGTGTCCCCGGACGAGATCCCCTACCCGTTCGAGTTCCAGCTGCTGGGCGAGGACTGGGAGCACTTCGCGCCGCTGATGGAGCAGGCGCAGCGGCGCATCCCGGCGCTGCGCGAGGCGGGCATCAAGAAGTTCTACAACGGGCCGGAGAGCTTCACCCCCGACAACCAGTTCATCGCGGGTGAGGCGCCGGGGCTGCGGAACTTCTTCGTGGGGCGGGCTTCAACTCGGTCGGCATCGCGTCCGCGGGCGGCGCCGGGCGGGCCCTGGCCGAATGGATCCTCACCGGCGACCCGGGCCTGGACCTGACCGCGGCCGACATCCGGCGGTTCGCGCCGTTCCACGGCAACACCCGGTTCCTGCGCGACCGGGTCGGCGAGGTGCTCGGCCTGCACTACGCGGTGCCGTGGCCGAACCGGGAGCTGGCCACGGCCCGGCCGCTGCGCCGCTCCCCCGTGCACCACCTGGTGGCGGCGGCCGGCGCGTGCTTCGGCAGCCGGATGGGCTGGGAGCGGCCCAACGTGTTCGCGCCGCCCGGTACGTCACCGCCGGGGGCCGGGCCGGTCATCGGGCTACACCTGGGGCGTGCCGGACTGGCTGCCCTGGTCGGCGGCGGAGCAGCGGGCGGCCCGGCGGGACGTGGCCCTGTTCGACCAGACGTCGTTCTCCAAGTACCTGCTGACCGGGCCGGACAGCGAACGGGCGCTGCAGTGGCTGTGCACCGCGGATGTGGCCGTGCCGCCGGGCCGGACCGTGTACACGGGGCTGCTGAACGAGCGGGGCCGCTACGAGTCCGACCTGACCGTGACCCGGCTGTCCGCGGAGGAGTTCCTGCTGGTCGCCAGCTCGGCCACGACCGAGCGGGACCAGGATCACATCCGGCGGCACCTGCCGTCCGGCGCCTGGGCCCGGCTGGTGGACGTCACCTCGGCGTACGCGGTGCTCGGCGTGATGGGGCCGAGGTCGCGGGATCTGCTGGCCGCGCTGTCCCCGGCGGACCTGAGTGATCGAGGCGTTCCCGTTCGGGACGAGCCGGGAGATCGACCTGGGCTACTTCCGCCTGCGGGCCACCCGGATCACCTACGTGGGCGAGCTGGGCTGGGAGCTGTACGTGCCGGCCGAGTGCGCCGTGGGGGTGTTCGAGCTGCTCACCGGGGCGGGCCCGGAATTCGGGCTGGTCCACGCCGGCTACTACACGATCGAGTCCATGCGGCTGGAAAAGGGGTACCGGGCCTTCGGCCGCGAGCTGACCCCGGAGTACGGCCCGGCCGAAGCGGGGCTGCTGTTCGCCTGCAAGCTCCGCGGCGACGTTCCCTTCCTCGGCCGGGACGCGGTGCAGAAGGCGCGGGCCGAGGGGCCACGGCGGCGGCTGGTCTCGGTCGTCGTGGGTGACGCGGCCGGCGAGCCCGGCCCGGGGACGGCGGCGACCCGGCCCGGGACCGGGACCGCGGCGGGCGGGGCGGGCGGGGCCCATGCTCTGGGGCGGTGAGCTGGTGCTGCGGGACGGTGTGCCGGTAGGCCAGCTGACCTCGGCGGCCTGGGGCGAGGCGGTCGGGCGGGCGGTGGGCCTCGGCTACGTGCGGCACCCGGCCGGCGAGGTGGTCACGCCGGAGTTCCTGCGCACCGGCCGCTACCAGGTCAACGCGGGCGGTGACCTGTACCCGGCCACGGTCTCCCTGCGCCCGCCCTTCGACCCCGCCGGCGCCCGCGTCCGCGGCCTGTGACCCGCTCATCCCAGGCCGAGCCGCCCCCTCGGCCCGCCCATCCCCGCACCGGCGACCCTCGCCCAACCGGCCCGCGCCCCCCGCGCGGCCCGGTTGGGACCTGCGATTACTCGGCGCGCAGGGCGGAGGCGGTGCGGAGCCGGGCGGCCCAGCCCGCCGGGAGCAGCGCCCCGATCACGGCGATCATCACCCCGGCCAGGGCCAGCACCACCAGTTCCGGTCCCCGGTACACGGACAGGTAACTGGCGGGCAGGCCCAGGTTGGCGGACGAGGCCATCACCGGCAGCACCGCGCGCTGCAGTACGATCCCGGCCGGCAGCGCGATCAGGCCGGCCACCAGCCCGGTACCGGCGACCCAGCAGACCACCATGGCGATGACCTGCCGCGGCGTCATCCCGATGGCCTTGAACACGCCCAGGTCGTGCACCCGATCGCGGGTGTTGAGGACGACCGTGTTCAGCACGCCCAGCCCGGCCACCAGGGCCAGCAGCAGCGTGAGGGTACCGATCAGGCCGAGCATCAGGCTCACGACGACGGAGTTCCTGGTGTTCAGGGACGTCGAGTACGACGAGCCGAGCCTGGTCCCGATGGACCGGCTGTAGCTGGCCGGGGAGACCCCGGGGCGCAGCCCGACGTCGTACTGGCCCGGCGCGGTCAGGGCCGGGCCGAGGTGAGCGTCAGCCAGGGTCTGCCAGTCGGTGATGACGGATACCCCGCGGTTCTGGGCGGCGAAGTCCTCGCCGACGATCCGCAGCGGGATCGGCCTGCCGCCCAGCACGATCGTCACGGTGCCGCCGACGGCCTTGCCGGTCAGGGTGAGGAAGCCGGTGGACACGACCGCCTGGCCCGGACCGGTGTACCAGTGCCCGCTGATGATGGGATAACCAGTCCAGGCGGCCGGGCCGCGGAACGCGGCGATCGGATGCTGCCCGGTCAGCCCGGCCACGCTGATCTGGTTGTCGGTCTCGGCCACATAGCGGCGGGTGCCCGGCTGGGCGGCCAGCGCGGCCTGGACGGTCCGCTGCTGGGCGGGGGTGAAGTTGAACGAGTTCTGCGAGTTCCGGTAGATCTGCACCGGCTCGGCGGCTGAGTGCGACAGGCCGCCCACCACCCGGTTCAGCGAGCTGCCCAGGCCGATCGCGAAGGTCACCGCGGCCGCCCCGAGGAGCACGGCGACCAGCGTGATCGCGGTGCGGGCCGGGCGGGCGAACGGGGCCGCCAGCCCGATCGTCACCGGCCGCGGCAGCCGCAGCCGCCCCAGCAGCCGGTGTGCGGCGTAGCCGCGGCCCGCCCGGGGGGCCCGGCCCGCGGTGATGGCCTGCACCGCGCTGAGCCGGGACGCCCCCAGGGCCGGCAGCAAGGCCGCGATCGCCACCAGGCCGAGCATGGCCGCGGGTACGGCCACGTCCACCCACACCGGGACGCTGAGCTGGCCCACGCCGTAAGCGTTCGCGGCCTGGCGCAGCAGCATCATGGCCAGCAGGTCGCCGACCACCAGACCGCCCAGCACGCCGACCAGGGCGGGCACCATGACCTGGGCCGTATAGGCCGCCACCACCTGCCCCGGGGTGAAGCCGATGCTCTTGAGGATCCCGATCCTGCGGTAACCCGACACCACCGCGCCGCTGACCACGTTGGCCACGATCAGCACCGACATGACCAGGCCGATCAGCCCGAAGGCGACCAGGAACGGCACGAACGGCCCGATCTGTGACGTCTCCTGCTCCCGGACGGTCAGGTAGGACTGGACGGCGGTCACCGCGCCGGACGGCAGGGCCTTGCTGACCGCGGCGGCATCCGAGCGGACGGCCGCGGCGGTACCGGCATCACGGAAGCGGTACAGCATCTGCTCGCTGCCGGACGTTCCCGGCGTGTGCAGCCGGGTTATCTCGCCCGGCGTCACCCAGCCGTCCGCGGAGTTGGTGACCGAGGCCGCCTCCCCGACCACGGTCAGCACCGGATGGCCCGGCGTGCTGTACACGGTGATCTTCGCCCCGAGCGGGAGCAGGATCTGCCCGTCGCTGGACGAGCTGACCGCCAGGACCAGCTGGCCGGGGCTGTCCGCCCAGTGACCGGACTGCAGGGTGAGGTCATCCACCCGGCCGCCCGGCCCGGACCGGCCGGCCAGCGTCATGGGTGGCAGGGCTCCGCTGGCCGCGGACTGGCCGGGCAGCTGCGCGGCGATCGTCACTGCCGCGAACGGACCAGCGGCGGCCGTCACCTGCGGCAGCCGGGTGGTCGCGGCCAGCTGGGCTGGCGTGGCCCGGGCGGGGTCGACGACCGCAGCCAGGTGCGCGCCATGCTCCGCGGCGAATGAGTGGTCGAACGGGGCACTGGAGTCCACCACGAGCGCCAGGGCCAGCACTGACGCCCCGGTGGACACCAGCAGCACCAGGGCGATGACGATGGTCTGCACCCGGCGGCGGGCCACCCCGCCGCGCACCGCCCGGCCAACCGGCCCGGCTCTCATCGCCGTACCCCGGCCGGCGCGCCGGGCTGCGCCGGCGCCGGGCTGGTCGTCCTGGCGGTAGATGGGCTGGTTGTCGTGACCGAAAAGGAGGCCGTCGGCGATGTGCACCGTGCGGCTGGCGTAGTGACCGGCCAGGTCGGGGTTGTGGGTGACCAGCACCAGCGTGTGCCCGGCGGTGTTCAGGTCGCGGAGCAGCTCGCCGATCTCCTCGCCGGTGGCGGTGTCCAGCGCGCCGGTGGGCTCGTCCGCCAGCAGCAGCGCGGGCCGGTTGACCAGCGCGCGGGCGATCGCCACCCGCTGCCGCTCCCCGCCGGACAGCCGCCCGGGATAGGCGTCCTTATGCTGCTCGATGTGCAGTGCGGCCAGCAGTTCGGCGACCCGGGCCCGGGCCTGCCGCCGCGACAGCCCGGCCAGCTGGGCGGGCAGCAGCACGTTGTCGGCCACGGTCAGGTCGTCCAGCAGGTTGAAGAACTGGAAGATCATGCCGATCTGCTGCCGCCGGAAACGGGCCAGCCCGGTCTCGCTGAGCCGGTCGATCCGCTGCCCGGCCACGGTGACCGTCCCGCTGCTCGGCCGGTCCAGCCCGGCGATGAGGTTGAGCAGGGTGGACTTGCCGCTGCCGGACGGTCCCATCACCGCGACCGCCTCGCCCGGGGCGATGTCCAGGCTGACGTCCCGCAGCGCGGGCTCCCCATCGCCCTCGTATCGTTTGGTCACGTTGCTGAGCTGGATGAGCGGGTCCGCGGGCGGAGCGGCGCCCCCCGCGCCTTCCCAGCCCGAGGTGCTGTCCGCGTTCATGGGTCTTCCTCCCGTGATGGTGCCGTGAGCCAGAATTGGGCCCCGGGCCGGGTCGGCCCGGCGTTGACAGCGTCGCGGGTGGGGAAGGGCCGGTGACATCCCGCAGGACCCCCGATCCAGGGTGGTGCTAACTCCCGCAGCGAGCCGGGACCCTGCGGGATGGGAGGCGCGCCATGATTCGTCTAGCGTCGGACCCGGGACCAACCACCGGAGGAGCGATGACGGAAAGCGGCGCAGAGCCGGCCCCGCGGCCGGCCTCCGGGCGGGCCGCGGTCACGCGGGCGGTGTCGGCCTGGGCCGGGGGCCGCTGGCCCGGGGGCTGGCTGTGGTAGCCGGGCCGGTGGTCTCCGCACAGACCTGGCTGGCCGTCATTCACCTGATGGCCGGGGTGGTCACCGGCGCGCTGGCCTTCGGCGTGATCGTGACGCTGGCCGTGGTCGGCCTCGGGACGCTGTGGCTCTTCCTGATCGGCCTCCCGGTGCTGGTGGGCGCGCTCTGGCTGAGCCTGCAGTTCGGCCGGGCCGAGCGGGCCAGGTTCCTGGTCATGCTGGGCGTGAACGTCCCGGCCGCGCGGATCCCGGCCAGCCCCGACCGGGGCCGGTGGCGGCGGATGTGGCGGCTGCTGACCGCGCGCGTGGCGTGGCGGCATGCCGCGTACGCGCTGATCCGGCTCCCGCTCAGCCTGGCGGAGATGATCATCGTCACCGCGGTCTGGTCGTTCGCCCTGGCCATGCTGGGGCTGCCGCTGTTCGGCTGGCTGCTGATCCTGCTGCGATGGCACGTGAACGCCGGCGTGCCGCATCCCCTCACCGTGGCCCTGGCCGTGCTGCTGGGACTGATCGTGCTGCCGGTCGCCCCGCGGGTGACGCTGGCCCTGGCCGCGGCCGACACCGCGGTCGCCCGCTACCTGATCGGCCCGGGCGGCCAGGCGGACATGAGCGAGCGGATCGGTGAGCTCGAGAGCAGCCGGGCCCGGGCGGTGGGGTCGGCGGACGCCGAGCGCCGCCGGATCGAGCGTGACCTGCACGACGGCGCCCAGCAGCGGCTGGTCTCCCTGGCCATGAACCTCGGCCGGGCCCGGGCCCGGTTCGCCGACGATCCGGAAGGGGCCAAGATCATCCTCGACCAGGCCCACGAGGAGGCCAAGCAGGCTCTCACCGAACTGCGCAACCTGGTCCGCGGCGTGCATCCGCCGGTGCTGTCCGACCGCGGCCTGGACGCCGCGATCTCCGGCCTGGCCGCGCTCAGCCCGCTGCCGGTCACGGTCCGGGCGAGCCTGCCCGACCGGCCGTCGGCGTCCGCCGAGGCCATCGCGTATTTCGTCGTCGCAGAGGCGCTGACCAACGTGGCCAAGCACGCCCGGGCGACGCGGGCCGAGGTCGAGGTCTCCCGGCACGGCAACGTGCTGCGCGTGTTCATCCGCGACGACGGCGCCGGCGGCGCCGACCCGCGTGGACAGGGCCTGGCCGGCCTGGCCGACCGGCTGGCCGGGGTGGACGGGCGGCTGTCGGTGCACAGCCCGGCCGGGGGCCCGACCGTGATCGAGGCGGAGCTGCCATGCGGGTCGTGATCGCCGAGGACTCGGTCCTGCTCCGGGAGGGGCTGACCCGGCTGCTCGCCGAGGCCGGGCACGACGTGGTCGCCGCCGCCAGCGAAGCCGAGGAGTTCCTGCGGGCGGTGGGCAAGCTCGAGCCGGACGCCGCGGTCGTGGACGTGCGGATGCCGCCGACCTTCACCGACGAGGGCCTGCGGGCCGCGCTGGTGGTCCGCCAGCGCTGGCCCCGGGTCGGCGTGCTGGTGCTGTCCCAGTACGTGGAGGAGCGCTACGCCACCGAACTGCTCTCCGACCGGCCGCAAGGCGTCGGCTACCTGCTCAAGGACCGGGTGGCGGACCTGGCCGAGTTCCTCGACGCGCTGGACCGGGTGGCCGCGGGCGGCAGCGCGCTGGACCCGGAGGTCGTCGCGCAGTTGCTGGCCCGCAGCCGTCACCCGCTCGCGGATCTCACCGCCCGCGAGCGTGAGGTGCTCGCGCTGATGGCCGAGGGCCGGTCCAACGCGGCCATCGCGGCCGCCCTGGTCGTCGGCGAGGGCGCGGTGGCCAAGCACATCAACAGCATCTTCACCAAGCTGCGGCTGCCCCCCGCCGACCGGGATCACCGGCGGGTCCTCGCGGTCCTGCGCTACCTGGGAGCCGAGTAACCATGCCGTCTGCGCCGCCCATGACCCGCGCGCGCTGGGTGATCCTCGCCGCCGGGCTCCCGGTGGTGCTGGCCCTCATCGCAGGCGGGGTGAACGCCTGGGTCAACAGGACCGTTATCTACCTGGCCGACCAGCATGACGGTCGGCTACTCGGTCGGGTTCAGCGTGCCGCCCGCCCGTGGCCAGGTCCGCTTGTACAGCAGCAACGGTGACCTCACGGTGCAAGCCTGGGACCGGCCCCCGGATCGAGGTCCAGCGGGCACCTGAGCGGCAGCTTCGTCCGGCCCTCGTTCAGCCACCGGTCGACCGCGGCCGGCCTGAGCCTCAATCCCGGAGTGCCGCGTGCCCGTCGGGAACTGCTCGCTCAACCTCGGCGTCACCGTCCCGGCCGGGCTGCCGGTCAGCGTCCGCGACTCGTTCGGCGACCTGGACGCCAGCGGGCTGCGCGGCACGGTCGCGCTGTCGGACAACTCCGGGGACCTGACCGCGTCCCGGCTGACCGGGATCGATCCACCTGGCGAACAGCTTCGGCACCCTCACCGCCACCGGCCTGGCCGGCAGCATCCGGCTGGCCAACAGCTCCGGCGACATCCAGGCGGCGGGGGTGACCGGCGACACCCAGCTCCAGGACAGCTTCGGCGACATCGCGGTGACCGGGATCTCCGCGGCCGACGTGGTGGCCACCAACAACTCCGGCGACATCTCGCTGACGTTCAGCAAGGTCCCGCAGCGGGTGAACGTCACCGACAGCTTCGGCAGCATCACGCTCGTGCTGCCGCCGGCCCGGCCGCCTACCGGGTCCAGACGCGGGACTCCTTCGGCAGTACGACCGTGTCCGTGCCCCGGTCACCCTCGGCCCGGAACGTGATCACGGCCAGCAACAACGTCCGGCGACATCACCATCGTCACCCGGAAGCACCCCGCGCCGCCCGCGCCGGGCGGGCCTGCCGGGCCTTAAGGGACCGTGACGTCGCGGGTGGCCTGGACCGCACGTTTCACCATGCGCGCGTACACGTAGGTCCCGGGGATTTCGGGATGGATATGGTCCGGCCACAGTATGTTCATCCGGTTCTTGATCGTGTCAAACCAGTCTGCGGGAGTCACGGTGGGATGCTGGCGGATAAAGGCCGCCTCCGTCGCGTTGACTTGCTTACTCCACCCATCTTGGACATAGGTGTTGATAAGGACAAGTTTGCGGTCCGGGCCGAGGATGGACATCAGCTCGTTGAGCTGCCGGGTGGTGACGAGGTAGTTGGTGCCGAGGCCGATCACCACGACCGGGCGCAGGCGGCCGGTGTCCGCGAGCCTGCGCACGATGGCCAGGCCCGGCGGGCATCTCCCGGTCGGGCTTGGCGTCGATGTAGATGCCGGGCATGGCCGCCGCGAGGGCCATGGCGCTGGCCGCCATGACGGAGTCGCCGATGGCCGTGACCTGCTTGCCCGTGACCTTGCCGGGGGTGGCTGACGGTGCGGGCGTGCCGATGGCGCTGGTGGTGCCCGAGCCTGGCGAGCCGGTGCCGGGGGTGCCGGGGCCACGACTGCCGCTGCCCGCGGAACGGGCCGGGGACGAGGCATGCGCCTGGGTGGCCGCACTGACCTGCTCCCCCTCGTTGATCTGCTTTTCCATCCCGGCCGGCGCGGCGGCCTGATGCAGCAGGCCGCATCCGCCCATGGCCGCCACGGTCAGGATGGCAGCCGCGCACCATCCGAGCCGGGACGCCCTTCCTGATCCAGCCTCCGGCCTGACCTGCCGTAGTCTTTTTCTCAGCTGATTGCCCGGTTTCCCGGCTTTCTCCAGCGGCCCCGGCCGCACGTTTCGTAATCAAATTCCTGCCCCCCGTTTCACTGACTCTTATTGGCCGCACGGAGGTGATCGCAAACGCGGCGTCCGTAAATAGGGCGGAAGGTGCGGTTAGCCGTTCCCGGCCCTATTGCCGCGGCGGCGGCCCGGAGGCGGCGGGTGCACCGGGCGGGACCGCGGACCGGCACGGCGGGCACCCGGCGATCCGGGTCCGCGAGGCGCGCGGCGCGGCGGGACGTTAGCGGGCCGTGACGGCGGGAAGAGGCGATCCGCGGCGCGGAGCCAGCCGCAGCGCGCCGGAAAGAGCTATCTGTCCTATGTACTTAATATCCGCGTTCTTACGCTCTGACCCGGCCTTGGGCGGAAGCATAGGATGCCGAGGGCACAGTAACGCGTGGAGGCGTGGGTGAACGAGGAGTCGCCAGGGCATCGCGCCGATCTGGCGGCCGGCTTCGCCGCAGGCTCACGGCTGGGGGGATACCGGCTCGAGGAGCAGGTCGGTGCGGGAGGCATGGCTGTCGTGTTCCGCGCGCACGACGAGCGACTCGACCGCCTGGTGGCACTGAAGATCATGACACCGGCGATGGGCTCCGACGACATGTTCCGGCAGCGTTTCATCCGGGAGTCGCGGGCCGCCGCCGCCGTGGAGGATCCGCACATCATCCCGGTGTACGAGGCCGGTGAGGCCGGATACGTCCTGTTCATCGCGATGCGCCTGGTACGGGGCGGGGATGTGCGGTCGCTGCTGCGCCGTGAGGGGCCGCTGTCACCCGACCGGGTCGCCTCGATCATCTCCCCGGTGGCCTCGGCCCTGGACGCGGCGCACGCCGCCGGCCTGGTGCACCGGGACGTGAAGCCCGCGAACATCCTGCTGGACCGGCGCCCCGGGCGGCCGGACCACGTGTACCTGTCCGACTTCGGGCTGAGCAAGAGCGCGGAGGTGTCCCTGGGACTCACCGCGGCCGGGCAGTTCCTTGGCACACCCGACTACACCGCACCCGAGCAGATCGAGGGTCTGCCGGTGGACGGGCGGACGGACCAGTACGCGCTGGCGTGCGCGGTGTTCGAGTTGCTGACCGGCCAGGCGCCGTTCCACCGCAGCGAGAGCTTCGCGGCCATCTGGGCCCACCTGAACAAGCCGCCGCCATCGCTGGCCGAACGGCGGCCAGGCCTCCCTCCGGCCGTGGATGGCGTGATGGCCAAGGCCCTGGCGAAGGCCCAGGCCAACCGCTATGAGACCTGTTGGGAATTCGCTGACGCGCTGCGGGACGCGCTTGGCCTGCCGCCTTATCACCTGAGTTCCGCGTCCGACCCCGGCCTGGCGCGCCCTGGGAGCCTGCCCGGCCGGGCCGGGAATGGGCCCGGGCCCGGCCCGGAGGCGCCGCGCGCCGTGGCGTTGTCGCCGGCGGCAGGCGCGTCCCCGGGTCAGGCGTCGCCGGCCGCTGTGGCCGGCGTTTCCGTCCCGCCGCCGGGGGAGGACACCGAAGCCAGCGAGATCTACGCTGCCCGTTCACCGGGCCTGAACTGGCCCGCGGGCCAGTTCAGTGCGGATCCTGAGTTGAGCATCCCTGACGATCAGGCGACCGACCCGGGCCTGCAGGTGATCCCGCCGGACCCGGACGGTGTGCGGGAGAACGAGCCCAGTGCCCCGCGCCAGCAGGCGAGCCCTGGGGCAGTCCAAGCAGGTGACGAGGCCGGGCCCGCCGCCGGGCCGCCCGCCCCGGCTGAGCAGCTCCCCGCTGAGCAGGCCGCCGCTCCCCCGGCCAAGCAGCCCGCTGCTCCCCCGGCTGAGCAGGCCGCCGGAGCCCAGGCTCCTCGGGTCGCCCCCACTCCCACCCCCCGGGCCGCCCCAGCCCCGGCCCCGGGGTCCGCCCGGACCCTAGAGCCGGAGGCCGCCCCCCCTCCAGCGCCGAAGCCCGCCCGGACCCGCGAGCCGGAGGCCGCCCCCGCGGCTGAGCAGCCTGTCGCTCCCCCGGCTGAGCAGGCCGCCGGAGCCCAGGCTCCCCCGGCCGCCGACACTCCCACCCCCCGGGCCGCCCCAGCCCCGGCCCCGGGGCCCGCCCGGACCCGCGAGCCGGAGGCCGCCCCCACTCCGGCACCTCAGCCCGCCCGGACCCCAGCCTCTGAGGTCGCGGCTCCGGCTCAGGGCAGCGGCGCCCCACCGTGGGCACCCGCCCGCGCCCCAGACCCGCGACGCGCGGCCAAGCAGGCCGGGCGCCCCTCCTGGGCGGACCGGCACTCCAGCCGGGAAGGCGGGCGCACCGGCCCGGCCCACGGGCAGCCCCCCCCGTGAGCAGGCTCCCGTCTCACCCAGGCGGCCCGCGCCTCCGCAGAACTGGCCGGGCAGCCCGCGCAGCAGCCGGCCGGGTGCCCCCCGCGAGCGACCAGGGACCCCGCCCAAGGCGCCGGGCGCGCCACCCAAGCCGCCGACTGCCCCGGGCAGGCTGGCCGGCGAGGTCCGGCACGGGCGACGGCCGCAGCGGCGCCGGGCCGCCTATTTAGCGCTTATCGGAGTCGGCATCCTGGTGGCGGCGGGCGTGGCGGTGGTGCTGACCATGGTCGCGAACGCTCATATCGAGGTGCCCTCCACCCGCAGCCGCCTGGCGAATCCTTCGGACTATTCCAGGGCCTTCGGCCCGCCGCAGGCTGGGAGCCTGTCGTCCCTGGCGTTCAGTCCGGACGGCAGGACGCTGTCGGCTGGGGCGAGCGGTGACCAGAAGACCGGGCCGCAGGCCAACGGCATCACCTATCTATGGAATGCGACCACCGGGGACCAGATCCAGACATTCAGCCCTGGCGGCGGAGCGGAGGCGTTCAGCCCCGACGGCAGGATGCTGGCCGCAGCGGGCGGTCCGGGCAACACCAGCACGTACTTGTGGCGGGTGAACCCCAAGCACAGGATCGACGTGCTATCCGACCAGCGGGTGGCCGTCGCGGCGGTGGCGTTCAGCGCGAACGGGAAGAAGCTGGCCGTCAACGGCGCCGACGGCACGGTCCATGTATGGACGATACCGTCCCCCCGGGAAGCTGTGCCTGCGGCCGTGTCCCCGCCGGGGACCGTGAACTCGGACGCGGTGGCGTTCAGCCCGACGGGGCAGACGCTCGCCATGGGCGGCAGCGACGGTCAGGCGTACCTGTGGAATGCGGGCACGGGCACCCGCACCGTGCCCATCCCGGGAAGCTCCCCGATCACCGCCGTGGCATTCAGCGCCGACGGCGAGTCGCTCGCTGCGGGCGACAGCGGCGGGGTCACCTACATCTGGGACCTGGCCACGCATCGCAGCATCGCTTTGACCGATCCGGATAGCTCAGGCGTGAACAGCGTGGCGTTCAGCCCCGACGGCAAGTGGCTGGCCGCCGGCGACGCCAACGGCCAGACCTACCTGTGGCATCTGCCCGCCGGCAAGCTGGCCGAGACGCTGGCCAACCCGAAGGTTGGGGGCACCGGGGCCGGATCTGCGGACTCGGGCACCGAGGTCCTCTCGGTGGCGTTCGACCCGGACGGCGCCACGCTCGCCACCACCGACACGAACGGGCACGCCTACCTGTGGAAGGTGCGCTGACCCGGCTGCCTCCGTCGCCGGTCAGCACCACGCGGGGCTGGCCAGGGCGCGCCGAGCCCCGCCTCCCCCCAGAGGCCACCGGGGACCGGGTACGGCGCGTAGATCATGATCCGGTCGAGCACGCCGTCGAACCGCTCGTGCAGCGCCCCGGCCAGCGATCCGGCCGGGGCTTCGACGCTGAACTCGCGCAGCAGGTCGTCCGGGATCAGGTCCGTCATCGCGTCCCACTCCCCGGCGCGCGACATGACCCGGAGCCGGTCGGCGAGATCACCCGCCCCGTACAGCTCGGCGCGCCGAATCGCCGGGGTAGTCCAGGTCCGCACCGGCGCAGAAGGCGGCCCCGGCCCCGGTGACGACCAGTGCCCGCACGGTGGGGTCCTGTCCGGCCAGGTCCAGGGCCTCGCGCCGGGGCCAGGTCCAGGGCGGTGCAGCTCTGAGACCATGACTGGGTCAGCGCGTTGCGCTGCGCCGGCCGGTCCAGGGTGATCCAGCCGGCCTCGGCCCTCCGGGCGTAGCTGACCTGGGTGAAGGAGTGATCAGCCATCGGTCTCTCCGTCCGTGGCGCGGCCTAGTAGGACCGCGGCAGGCCCAGGGAGTGACTGGCCACGTAGTTGAGGATCATCTCCCGGTTGACCGGGGCGATGCGGAGCAGCCGGGCGACACTCCAGAGCGGCACCAGGCCGTACTCCGCGGACAGGCCGTTCCCGCCATGGGTCTGGATCGCCGCGTCCACCGCGGCCAGCGCGGCCTCCGCAGCGGCGTACTTGGCCACGTTGGACGCCTCGCCGCGGGCTGGCCGTGGTCGTGCAGCCAGGCCGCCTTCGCGGTCATCAGGGCGGCCAGTTCCACCTCGATCTTGGCTTTGGCCAGCGGGTGGGACACGCCCTGGTGGGTGCCGATCGGGACACCCCAGACGTCCCGGTCCCGGGCGTACGCGGCGGCCCGGGCCAGCGCGTAGCGGCCGATCCCGACGCAGATCGCCGCGCCGGTGATGCGCTCCGGGTTCAGGCCGTGGAAGACCTGGGTGAACCCGTCGTTCTCGTCACCGACCAGCTGGTCCGGGCCGACGCGCACGCCGTCGAAGTACAGGGTGAACTGCTGCTCGGGCAGGGCCGCGGCCACCGGGAGGGGTTGTGCGGTGAGCCCGGCGGCGTCCGGCGGCACCAGGAACAGGGACAGCAGGCCGTGGCCGGTCCGGGGGTCTGTGCCGGTGCGCGCCACGACCAGGATGGCCGCGGCGCCGTCGACGCCGGAGATGTAGTACTTGGTTCCGCTGAGGACCCAGTCCTCACCGTCGCGGACGGCGGTGGTGGACAGCTGGTGGGTGTTGGAGCCGGCGTCGGGCTCGGTGATGGCGAACACGATCCTGGTCTCGCCGCTGGCCAACTGGGGCAGCCAGGTCTTCTGCTGGGTCTCGGTGCCGTAGCGGGCGATGACCTCGCCGGAGATGGCGCTGGAGACCAGAAGGAGGAGCATGGGGCAGCCCTGGGCCGCCGTCTCCTCGCAGACCAGCGCGAGCTCGGCCAGGCCCGCTCCGCCGCCGCCGAACCGCTCGGGCAGGTTGATCCCGACGAAGCCCTGCTTGGCCAGGGCGTCCCACAGCTCGTCGGTGGCGATCCGGCCCTCGGCGTGCGCGCTGTAGTACGAGCTGCCGAAGGACCGGGTGATGGCCGCGACCGTGTCCCGGATGGCGGCGTGGTCGGGGTGCTCAGCGAAGTCCACGGGTCATCTCCGGGCTGGCTTGGTCGGGGGGCTGCTTACCCGGGGGTCCGGGGGGTCGTCCCCCGCTGGTTCGGGGAGGGGAGGCGCGCCGGAGGCGTGTTCTCGCCGAGCCGGCCAGCTCGGGGGGTCCGGGGGGTCGTCCCCCATTGGTTCGGGGAGGGGAGGCGCGCCGGAGGCGTGTTCTCGCCGAGCAGGCGCTCGGGGGGCCCGGGGGTCGTCCCCCCGGGTAAGCAGGCCCGCGAACATGGACGTCTCGGCGACGGACGACATGAGCGAGGCCAGCTGATCGTCGGCCAGGCCGCTGGAGTAAAAGAGCACGGACTGGATCGCGCCGACGGCGGCATGCACCAGAGCCCGGACGGCCGCGTCCCCGGCGCCAGGGCGGAGCTGGGCCAGGACGTGCACCCATTCCTCGATGTACAGGCGCTGCTTGCGGCGCAGCCGGTGCCGGTCCTCCTCGGGAAGGTTGGCCACCTCGTTGTGGTAGACCTGCGCCAGCGTCCGGTCGCGGAGCACGAACCGGACCTGAGTCTGGATGAGCCCGCGCAGCGTGGCCAGGGCGTCCCCGCCGGAGGCGACGATCTCGCTGGCCTCGCGGGCCAGGTCATCGATCACGTGGTCGAACATCGCGACGAGGACCGCGGACTTCCCGTCGAAATGCCGGTAGATGGCCGGGCCGGTGATGCCGGCGGCCGCGCCGATGTCCGCCATGCCGACGTCGTGATAGCCGCGCTCCGCGACCAGCTCAGCGGCCGCGGTGAGGATCCGCTGCCGCCGGAGGGGATCCCGCCGACGCTGGTCAGGCGGCTGCTGGTCCGGGGGGCGCTGGTCTGGTGGCCGCTGCTCCCCCCGCCGGCCCGGGCGGGCGGGCTCGGCGGCGGCGCTAGTCACCAGCGCCCAATCCGAGCAGGACCGCCGGTATCTCCACGGAACGGGAGCGCAGGTACTCGCCCAGGCCCTTGGCCTGGGGATCGGGCCGGGTCGAGGACGCCACCCCCTCCCCCAGCAAGCCCACGATGACGAAGTTGAGCGCGCTGAGGTTGGGCAGCTCGAACCGGCGGACGTCGAGCGGGGCAGACTCGGGCAGCAATGTCCGCAGCCGCTCGACGGTGAGGTAGCCGCGCAGCCACGGGTAGGCGGCCGGGTCGCGGGTCCAGATCCCGACGTTCGCGTTGCCGCCCTTGTCGCCGGACCGGGCCGCGCAGATCCGGCCCAGGGGGGCGACGACGGTGGGCGCGCCCGCGGGCCACGGGGCCGCCGCATCCGAAGCGGCTGATACGGCTGATGCGGCTGACGGCGCCGGGGCGGTGGGCGCGATCGGCACGGTCGTGCCGTCCGGCAGCACCGCCGCGTGGGGCACCTCGCCGGCGGGCACGAGCGCGGGCCAGTAGACGCCGTACGCGCTCTCCGGCGTCGGCGGGGTCGTGGTGTGGAAGCCCGCGTACCCGCCGAGGGCCAGCTCCATGGTCGCGTTGGAGAAGCGGCGGCCCACCTTGCGCGGGTCGGGGTCCTTGACTGTGATCCGCAGGTGCGCGGTGGCCTGCTCGTTGGTGGGCGCGTCGGGCTTGTCGAAGCGCAGCAGCCGGACATCGACGTCGGCGAACTGGCCGGGGCCGCCCAGGATGGCGAACAGCTCCTGCTCCGCCCAGGCGGCCTTCTCCTCGATGTCCAGCCCGGTCAGCACCAGCGTCATCGTGTTGCGGTAGCCGCCCAGGAAGTTGATCGCCACCTTGGCCGTGGCCGGCGGCGGGCTCCCCCGGGTGCCGGAGATCCGTACCCGGTCCGGGCCGTCCTGCTCGAGCCGGATCGTGTCGAAGTGCGAGACGACGTCCGGGTTGGCGTAGGCAGGCTCGGCGATCTCGTAGAGCAGCTGGGCCGTGACGGTGCCCGGGGAGACCAGCCCGCCGGTGCCGGGGTGCTTGGTGATCACGCTGCTGCCGTCGGCCGCGACCTCGGCGATCGGGAAGCCGGGGTAGCGGCGGTCGCGGATCTCGTCCAGGAAGGAGTAGTTGCCCCCGGTGGCCTGCGGGCCGCACTCGATGACGTGGCCCGCGACCACGGCCCCGGCCAGCGGGCCGAAGTCCTCCCGGCGCCAGCCGTGCCACCACGCGGCGGGGCCGGTGACCAGCGAGGCGTCGGTGACCCGCGGGCAGACGACGATGTCGGCGCCGCCCCCGAGGGCCTCGGCGATGCCCCAGCCGCCGAGGTAGGCGTTGGCCGTGACCGGCTTGCCACCCGCCCCGGCCAGCGGCAGGCCGGTGTCGAGGTGGGCCAGGGCCTGCCCGCCGGCGGCCAGGCTGTCCAGGCGGGGCAGCAGGTCGTCCCCGGTGACGTAGGCGATGGCGGGATGCAGGCCGAGGCGCCCGGCGAGCGCCCCGAGCTCCTGGGCCAGGCCCGCCGGGTTGAGGCCGCCCGCGTTGTTCACGATCTTGATGCCGCGGTCCAGGCAGGTGCCGAGCACGTGCTCCAGCTGGGTGAGCACGGTGCGGGCGTAGCCCGCGGACGGGTCCTTCTGCTGGGCCTTCCACAGGATCAGCATGGTCAGCTCGGCGAGGTAGTCGCCGGTGAGGACGTCGATGGGGCCGCCCTCGACCATCTCGCGGGCCGCGGCGGCGCGGTCACCGTAGAAGCCGGAGGAGTTGGCGATCCGGACCGGGCGCCGCTGGGCTGGCTGGTCCTGGGCTGGCTGGTCCTCGGCTGGCTGGTCCTCGGCCGGCTGGTCCTCGGCCGGCTGGTCCTGGGCTGGCCGGATCTGGGGTGGCCGGATCTGGGGTGGCGTCATGCTGGCGCTCCTCCCTGCGGAACGGCCGCTCCGGTCCGGGCAGTACTGCGCGGCGGGCGGCCCCGCCCGGCCGCCCCGGCGAAGGCCTGCGCGATGGCGATCCACTGAGCGGCGGTCTGGCCAGTGATCACCAGCCCGGTGTCGGTACGGTGCCGCCGCTGGGTGACCACCAGGCAGAAGTCGAGCGCGGTGCCGCAGACCCGGTCCGGGGCGTCGGCGGGCCCCCAGGTCCACTGGCCGCCGTCGGGCGCCGCGAGCTCGACCCGGATGGGGGCGTCCGGCCGCGGCAGGCCGTTGACCGCGTAGCTGTAGGGCAGGCTGCGCACGCCGAGGTGCGCGACGTGCCGCAGCCGGCTGGTGGCCGGCCGCTGGATGCCCAGGGTGTCGGCGATGTCCTGGCCGTGCGCCCAGGTTTCCATCAGCCGGGCCGTGATCGACGACGCGGGCCCCATGTCCAGGCCGTACCAGGGCAGCCGGGCGGCAGGGTCGATGCTGGCGTAGCCGTCGAGAAGAGCCTGGCGGGCGGCCCGGAACCAGCGCAGCAGGTCGGCCGCGCCGAGGTGCCGGTACTCGGCGGCGATCTGGTCGGGGAAGTCGCTGCCCCGCCCGGCCAGGGCCTCGGCGTCCAGGCGGAACAGGTCCGGGTCGCGGATCGACAGCAGGGTCGCCTCGTCGAAATAGGCCAGGTGGCTGACCTGATCGGCGATGGTCCAGCCCGGGGCGGGCGTGGGGAGCTGCCATTGGGCCGGGGATAGCGCCCCGAGGATCTCGTCCAGCCAGGTCGTCTCGGCCACCAGGTCGGCGGTGAGCGCGCTCAGGTCGGCGGGCATCAGCGGCCGGTCCAGACCGGGGTGCGCTTGTCCCGGAAGGCCGCCGGGCCTTCCTGGGCGTCCGCGCTGCGGTACACAGGGTCCCAGATCCGTTCTGCCTCCGCGAACGCGTCGTCCAGCTGGTGCCGCAGCGACAGGTAGACCGTCCGCTTGGCCGCCATGACCGACAGCGGTGCGTTAGAGGCAATGCGCTCGGCCAGCGCCTGCACGGCGGGCACCAGCTCGGCGTCCGGCACCACCTCGTTGACCAGCCCGATCTCGTAGGCCCGGGCGGCACTGAGCGGGTCCCCGGTGAGCAGGATCTGCATGGCGATGCGCGGCGGCACCAGCCAGGACAGCGGCACCGCCCACGGTGAGCCGCGGCCCACCGTGGCCTCGGTCACGGCGAAGCGGGCGGACTCGGCCGCCACGCACAGGTCACAGTTCTGGGCCAGCAGGAAGCCGCCCGCGTACGCCACCCCGTTCACCGCGGCGATCGTCGGCTTGGCCACCTCGATATTGCGGCCGAACTGGGGCAGGAAGTCCGGCGGCGGCACGGTCAGCGAACTGTCCGCCATCTCCTTCAGGTCACCGCCGGCGCAGAACGCGCGGTCCCCCGCGCCGGTGAGCACCAGCACCCTGGCCGTGCCGTCGGCGTTGAACCGGCGCACCCCGGCGAACAGGCCGTCCCGCACCGCCTTGCTCAGGGCGTTGCGGGCTTCCGGGCGGTCGATGGTCAGCCAGGCCACGCCCCGCACGACCTCGTAGCGCACGACATCCTCACCGGCCGGGTCAGTCACCAGCTCCCCCTTCCACCACGGGCTCCTCCAGGACGGCGAGCACCGACCCGCTGTCAACCTGCGTGCCGACGCTGATCGGGAGCTCGGTCACCACGCCGGAGGCGGGGGCGCGGATCGCGTGCTCCATCTTCATGGCCTCGATGGCCAGGATCACGGCGCCCGCCTCCACGTGGTCGCCCACGGCGGCCTCGACGCGGACGACGGTCCCCGGCATCGGGGCGAGCAGGGAGCCGGCGGTGGCCGCGGCCGCCGGGTCGGGGAAGCGGCCGGCTTCGGTCACGACGCTGTGCCCCAGCACGCTGTCCACGTAGGACGTGCCGCCGGCCTGGGTCACGTCGATGACCCGGCGCACCCCGCCGGCCTCCAGGTCCACCAGCATCCGCACGAGCCCGCCAGGCGCGGGCGCGGGCCGGGTGCCGTGCAGCACCACCTGGCCCACCGGGGTCCCGTCCACCTTGGCCTGCAGCCCGTCCCGCCCGAAACGGTAGCTCACCCCGGCGGGATGCCCGTCCAGCTCGTAGGACGCCCGCTGCGGGACACTCGGGTTGTTCCGCCAGCCCGAGGGCAGCGTGGCCAGCACCGGAGCCTCCGCGCGCCGCCGGGCCTGCCCGGCCAGGGCCACGGCGAGCAGGTGCACGGGCCCGGCCTGCGGCTCAGCCGGGCACAGCTCCGCAGGCTGGTGCCGGTCCAGGTAGCCGGTGTCGATCGCGCCCGCGCTGAACTCCGGCTCGCGCAGGATGCCGACCAGCAGGTCCCGGTTGGTCACGACGCCATGCAGCCGGGCCCGCGACAGCGCCCCGGCCAGCGTCCGCCTCGCCTCGTCGCGGGTCGGGCCGTACGCGATCACCTTGGCCAGCATCGAGTCATAGAACGTGCTGACCCGGGTGCCCGAGGCGAAGCCAGCGTCCACGCGAAGACCGTTAGAGAGGCCGATCTCGAACGTGTGCAGGTCGCCGCTCGCGGGCAGGTAGCCGGCCGGCACGTCCTCGGCGTACAGCCGGGCCTCGATCGCGTGGCCGGTGAAAGCCGCCCCGGTGACCTTCGGCGGCAGCGGCTGGCCCGCCGCGATCTCCAGCTGCAGCCGCACCAGGTCCAGGCCGGTGATCAGCTCGGTGACCGGGTGCTCGACCTGCAGCCGGGTGTTGACCTCGAGGAAGTAGAAATGCCCGGACGAGTCCAGCACGAACTCGACGGTCCCGGCGCCCACGTAGCCGATGGCCCGGCCCGCGGCGACGGCGGCCCGGCACAGCTCGGCCCGCAGGTCGTCGCCGACGGCCGGGGACGGCGCCTCCTCGATGATCTTCTGGTAACGGCGCTGGATCGAGCACTCCCGCTCGAACAGGTGCACCACGGTCCCGGCCTGGTCACCGAGGATCTGGACCTCGATGTGGCGGGGAGATTCCACGAACCGTTCGAGGAAAACGGTGCCGTTGCCGAACGCCGACGCGGCCTCGCGGCGGGCGCTGGCCACTGCCCCGGCGATCTCGTCCGGGCTGGCGACGATCCGCATGCCCCGGCCGCCACCGCCGTAGGCCGCCTTGACCAGCACCGGGAAGCCGATGTCCTCCGCGGCCTTGCGCAGCTCGGCGGGGCCGGGCTCGGCCCCGTCCTCGAAGACCGCATCGTCGAAGACCGCGCTGGGCAGCACCGGCACGCCCGCGGCCGCCATGAGTTCCTTCGCGGCGGTCTTGGACCCCATGGCCTCGATGGCCGCGGGTGACGGCCCCACGAAGGTCAGCCCGGCCGCGGCGCAGGCCCGGGCGAACCCGGCGTTCTCGGAGAGGAACCCGTACCCCGGGTGCACGGCGTCCGCGCCGGTCACGGCGGCCGCGGCGATCAGCGCCTCGCCGCGCAGGTAGGTCCGGGCCGGGGCCGACCCGGGCAGCCGGACGGACTCGTCGGCCTCGAGGACGTAGGGCAGCCCGGCGTCGGGGTCGGAGAAGACCGCGACCGTGGTGATGTCCATCGCGCGGGCCGTGCGGATGATCCGCGACGCGATCTCGCCGCGGTTGGCGATCAGGAGCTTGCGGATGCCCACCGGCGCCTACATCCGGAAGACGCCGAAGCCGCGGCGTCCCTCGACGGGGCCCGAATGGGCCGCGGACAGCGCCATGCCGAGCACGGACCGGGTGTCCCGCGGGTCGATGACGCCATCGTCGTAGAGCCGGGCGCTGACGAAGAACGCCTCGGACTCCCGCTCGATCTGCGCTTCGATCTGCTGGCGCCGTTTCCCGTCGGCCTCGGCGTCGAAGTCGCGGCCGGTCGCCGCCGCGGACTGCCGCGCGACGATGGACATCACCCCGGCCAGCTGCTGCGCGCCCATGACCGCCAGCTTCGCGTTGGCCCAGGCGAACATGAAGCGGGGGTCGTAGGCCCGGCCGGACATGCCGTAGTTCCCGGCGCCGAACGAGGCGGCCATGTTCACCGTGATGTGCGGGACGGCCGAGTTGGTCACCGCATTGATCATCTTGGCGCCGTCCTTGATGATGCCGCCCTGCTCGTACTGGGTGCCCACCATGTAGCCCGTGGTGTTCTGCAGGAAGATCAGCGGCGTGTCGCTCTGGTTGGCCAGCAGGATGAACTCGCTGGCCTTCTTGGCCTCCTCGCTGAACAGCACGCCGCGGGCGTTGGCCAGCACCCCGGCCGGGTAGCCGTGGACCGAGGCCCAGCCGGTAACCAGGCTGGTCCCGTAGCGCGGCTTGTACTCCCCGAACCGGGACCCGTCCACGACCCGGGCCAGCACCTCGCGGGGATCGAACGGCACCCGGAAGTCGGCCGACACGATGCCCAGCAGCTCCTCCGGGTCATACAGCGGCGGGTCGGCGGGCTCGCTGGGCGGCGGCCCGAGCTTGCGCCAGTGCAAGTCCGCGACGATCTGCCGCCCGATGCGGAGGCAGTCCAGCTCGTCCGTCGCGAAGTAGTCGGCCAGCCCGGACACCCGCGAGTGCATGTCCGCGCCGCCGAGGGACTCGTCGTCGGCTTCCTCGCCGGTGGCCATCTTGACCAGCGGGGGGCCGCCGAGGAACACCTTGGCCTGGCCGTCGACCAGCACCGAGTAGTCGCACATCCCGGGCACGTACGCGCCGCCCGCGGTCGAGTTGCCGAAGACCAGCGCGATCGTCGGGATGCCCAGCGCGGACAGCTCGGTGAGGTCATGGAAGATCCGGCCGGCCGGCACGAACAGGTCGGACTGGGTGGGCAGGTCGGCCCCGCCGGACTCGACCAGATTGATCAAGGGCAGCCGGTTGCGGCGCGCGATCTCCAGGGCCCGCAGGTTCTTGCGCAGCGTGTACGGGTTCATCGACCCGCCCCGCACCGTCGGGTCGTGCGCGATCAGCACGCACTCGACCCCGGACACCACGCCGACGCAGGTGACGATGCTCGCCCCGACCGCGAACTCGGTCCCCCACGCGGCCAGGGAGGACAACTCGAGCAGCGGCGAGTCCCGGTCGACCAGGAGCTCGAGGCGCTCCCGGGCCAGCAGCCGGCCCCGGTCGCGGTGGCGCTGCGCGTACTTCGCGCCGCCGCCCGCGCGGGCCAGCTCGAGCTGCTCGTCGAGGGCGGCGATGTCGGCCAGCTGCCCGGCCCGGTTGGCCTGGTACGCCTCGCCGGCCGTGTCGGCCGCCGATCGCAGGACGGGCACCCGAACCTCCTGTGGTCGTGATCCGGCAGACGATCACAGCCCGCCGGGCCAGTGCCTCCCGAGGTTAACTCGGATTCACTTGCTGCGCCAGAGTGCTCGGCCGGCATCGCGATTGGGCCTTTTCAAGCCGTCCGCGGATGCCTACAGTGACCACTGTAGTGAACCTGCACTCACTTCTCCGGAGGCCGGCGTCCGGTGGGCTGCGCCGGGCAGGTCTGCATGAGCGCACCGTCAGGGAGGACGTGAGTGGCGATGGCCGTGGACTTCACTGCGCCTGACTTCGATGTGACGAGCCTGCATCACCGGCGCGCCACCCACCGCTGGGAGCGCACCAGCGTCGGCGATCTGCTCGAGCGCATGACGTGGAGCTTCCCCGATCAGGAGGCGATCGTCGGCCGGGAGGGCGCCTACGCGGACCCGGCCCTCGGGCGGCTGACCTACCGGCAGGCCGACCAGCTCGCCAACCAGATCGCGCACGCCCTGCTGGCCCGCGGCCTGGACCACGGCGACGTGGTCATGCTGTTCTGCGAGAACTCGGTCGAGGGCTACCTGATCAAGATCGGCGCGGCCAAGGCCGGCCTGGTGGTCGCCCCGATGAACCCCATGATGGCCCCGGACATGGTCTCGGCCATGATCAGGCTGGTTGAGCCCAGGCTGGCGGTCGTGGACGCCGAGTTCTGGCCGGCCGCCGAGGCGCCGTTCGCGGCCAACAGGCTCGAGGTGGGCGTCACGATCACCATCGGCGGCGGCCCGGTGCCGGGCAGTGTCTCGTTCAGCGACTTCGTGCGCGATCAGCCGGTCACCGAGCCGGACGTCGAGATCCACGGGGACGACGTCTGGGAGCTGCTGTTCACCTCGGGCACCACCGCGATGCCCAAGGGCGTGATGATCTCGCACACCTGCAGCTACATGGCGGCCTACGGGTTCGCGCTGTCCCTGACCCGGGGCCTGCGCATCGAGTCGGAGCTGCGGGTCGGCACGTTCCTGCCGATGCTGTACCACGTCGGCGACCAGCCCTTCACCTATTCGGTGTTCCTGTCCGGCGGCACGCTCATCCTGGGCCGCAAGCCGGATCCGGGCCGTATCGCCGAGATGATCGCCGAGGAGCGGGTGACGGCGCTGTGGGCCGGCTCGCCCGCGATGGTCAATGCAGTGGACGCGGTGCTCACCGCGCGGCCTGAGCTCGACGCGCGCAGCCTGAAGGTCATCGTCTACGGGTGGGCGGCGCTCCCCCCGGCCACGCTCGCGTCGATGAAAAAGCACTGCGGCGAGGACCTGCTGGTCTTCGAGATCTTCGGGCAGACCGAGTCCATCTCCTGCCACCGCTTCTGGCCGGACAAGTGGCCTGAGCTGTACGCACGCACCGCCCCCAGGCAGAATTACGTGGGCGTGCCGAGCCCCGTGCTCGCCTCGACCGTGCTCGGCCCGGAGGGCGAGGACCTCAAGTCGTCCCCGGGCACACCCGGCGAGGCGGTGTACCGCTCGCCGTCGATGATGTCCGGCTACTACCGCGACGAGGCGGCCACCCGCGAGGCGTTCCGCTCCGGCTGGTTCCATTCCGGTGACAGCTGCGTCTACGACGACGAGGGGCTGCGGGTGATGCTGGACCGCTACAAGGACATCGTGAAGACCGGCGGTGAGAACGTCTCCAGCCTGCGGGTCGAGGCCGTGCTCGGGCTGCACCCCGGGGTGGCCAAGTCCGCCGTCATCGGCCTGCCCCACCCGCACTGGGGCGAGGCGGTCACCGCGGTGGTGATCCGCACCCCCGGCGACGCCACGACCGAGGCCGAGCTCATCGCGCACTGCCGCGCGGCCCTGGCCGGCTACGAGACCCCCAAGGCCGTGGTGTTCACCGGCGCTCTCCCGGAGACCGTGGGCGGCAAGGTCCTCAAGTACCAGCTGCGGGCTACCTACGCCGCCCACTACGACGGCTCGGAAGCCCTGCGGTGAAATGGCAGGCGGCCAGTCCGCCCACGACCGCGCACGCCAGCAGCATGAGGCCGGGATGAATGACGTCACCCTCGAAGTGAGCGACGCCGATCACGGCCTCCGGGACCGGCTCAACGCCGAGATCATCGCGTTCAACGAGGCCGCGACCGGTTACACGGACGGCGCGCTGCTGTGCATCACCGCCCGGGGCGCCGGCGGCGAACTGCGCGGCGGCCTGTACGGCTGGACCTGGGGCGGTTGCGGCTACGTCGATCTGCTCTGGGTCCGGGCCGACCAGCGCGGGACCGGCCTGGGCGGCCAGCTCCTGACCGCGGCCGAGCAGGAGATCCGCAGCCGCGGCTGTGACCAGGTCGCCCTGTCCACCCATTCGTTCCAGGCCCCGGGCTTCTATGCCCGTTTCGGCTACACCGAGTGCGGGCGCATCCCCGCCTACCCCCGCGGCCACGACCAGATCCAGCTGGTCAAGCAGCTCACCTGACCGCCCCGCCGGAGCCTTCCCGCTTAACCCGGCCAGGCGCCTGCTGGCTCAGGCGGCCGACTGGGTGAACCGTCAGATCCAGGCCGCTTTCCTCCGCAACGAAACCCGTCCCGCCAGGTGTCCCCGCGAACATGATCAACTGATTAGTGCTGCCTGCGAAGCACCAATCGGTTGATCACCGAACCACGACCGGGTCGCGGCACTCTTAGGGCTCAAGCGCAACATAGGTGCCCCTGCCCTGCACGGTGACGATCTTCCCGCGCTCGCGTAGTTCCGCCATGGCGCGGCGGACTGTAATCCGGGCGACGCCGTACTGCTGGGACAACTCCAGCTCACTCGGCAGCCGCGTATCCGGTGCGAGCGTCCCGGCGTCTATCTCAGCTTCGATGTCTGCGGCCACCTGGACAGACAAGGGCGTGGCTGAACCGTGGTTGATCCGGGCAGACCGGTCAGGCAGGGACATGATGATCACTCTAGATACCCTGCGACCTGCGAATACACTTGAGTAAGTTCTAAGTGCTCCTATGCGGTCCTAAGAGGGGCTAGACTCAATTCAACGCATCTTGGACAGCCAGCAGGGCCGGGACAGCGCGTCACGCCCGTGACCCCCCTGAGCCTGACTGGGAACGAGGTCTCGACGGTGGACGAGCCGGCCATGGATGGGAGTCGTGAGCGTCCCCGAGGCTTCCCATTCCCTCCGAAGCGGACCGCCCAGGCGGTCAACCCACACCCCCGGCAGGACTGGCGGCGCCCGCCGGCGCCGTTCCCACGGTCCTGCCGGGGCCTCTTCCGCGACGGAGCCCAAACCCATGACAGAGGATATGAGCGCCAACCTGGCCGCATCACTTCGCAACACGGCCGCTGACTTGTCCAAGGTGGCAAAGGGTCTAGCCAGTCTCACCACGGATGACCAGATCGAGCAGCACGCGGCAACCCTCGGCCACATCGCGGAAGACGCCAGCGAGGGTGCCAGAATCCTGCGGACGCTGATTATCCGTCGCGAACACGCGCGGGATCCTCTGCCTCGGAGAGTGCCACAGGATTCCGGTCACGTGCGCCAGGTCACTCCCGGCTCGGGGAGAGACGCGTCGTGATCCAGGACGCGGAAGTGATCGAGAGCCTTGAGTTACTCCGCCGCGAGTGGGGCCATGCATATGTGATCTGGTACCAGGCCGGCCAGTACTGCGCATGCCGACGCGACAACGCGGCGATCTGCCGTCGCCTGAAACCAAACGATCTTCGCATGGAGATGGACATGGACTTCCGTGCCAGTCCGGTGCTCGTATAGCCCCGGCCACGGGCGGATCGTTAGGGAGCAGAAGGGGACGCGGCGGCCAGCTGGGTGGCGAGGACCTGGGGAGCCTCGGCCAGGGAGGGGCCGTACCAGGTCAGGTGACGGCCGCTGACCAGGGCCGCGGGTAGGCCAGGAAAGCACTCGGGGCCGTCCCCGGCCGTGAAACGGTACGGCTCGTCGGGCAGCACGACCAGGTCCGGGCGCGCGGCCAGGAGGTCGTCCAGAGGGACCTTCGGGTAGCGCCCGGCGTGCCCCGCGTAGACGTTCATCACGCCGAGCCGGGCCAGCACGTCGCCCGCGAACGTGTCCCGGCCCAGCACCATCCACGGCCGGCGCCAGACGGGGATAACCGCCTGGCGGCGGCCCGGGCGCTCCGGCGCATCCGGCGCGCCCGGCGGCCACATCCCCCAGGCCTGCTCCGCCTCGTCCAGCCACGAGGGAGCCGGGAGCTGGCACGCGACCGTGAGCAGCCGCCGCAACGAGGCCAGCGCCTCGTCCAGCGTCCGGATCACGGTCACCCAGACCGGCAGCCCCGCGGCGCGCAGCGCGGCCAGGTCGGCGGCCCGGTTCTCTTCCTCGTTGGCCAGGACCACGTCGGGGCGCAGCGCGATGACCGCCGCCACGTCCGGGTTCTTGGTGCCGCGCACCCGGGGGACGTCGAGGCCGGCCGGATGGGTGCACCAGTCGGTGGCCCCGGCCACCAGGCCCGGGGCGGTCACCGCCACGGTCTCGGTCAGTGACGGCACCAACGACACGATCCGGCTGACCCGGGCCGGGACTGCGACCTCAGCCCCGGTGTCGTCCCGGACGCCCGGTCCGGCCGTCATTGCCCGGCCATCACTGCCCGGGCCCGACCCGCAGCGGCAGGCCGTCGCCGAACGCCGCGGCCAGGTCACGCATGGCCGTGTCCAGGAGCTCGCTCAGGTTGCCGTGGTCGTCCTGGAGCCACTGCTCGTACGCGGCGATGGCCACGCCGAGCATGGCGTAGGCGATCGTCTGCGGCAGCAGGCCGCCGGCGGGCTGCCCGGTGCGCTCGGCCACGAAGTCGGCGATCACCTGCCGCCACTCGGCGTAGCGCAGGGTGGAGTGGGCCTGGAGCACGGGCACGCCCAGGATCAGCTGCATCCGGCGCCGGTGCCAGCGCTCGTCTTCCGGCGGCACCTGGTTGAAGTCGACGATGGCCAGCCGGATCGCGTCCATCAGGGGCCACTGCGGCGGGCAGGCGGCCAGCCAGCCCCGCATCCGGTCCAGCTCGTTCTCGAAGTTCCCCCACGGCACGTCGTTCTTGGACGGGAAGTAGCGGAAGAACGTCCGGCGGCCGATCCCGGCCGCGATGGCGATGTCGTCGATCGTCGTGCCCTCGAAACCCTGCCGGTCGAACAGCTCGAACGCGACATGCTCCAGTTCCGCACGGGAGGTGATACGCCTGCGGCCAAGCTGGGCAGGTATCCCTGTAGCGCTCACCGGCCAGCACCGCCTTTCCGTCCCCCTGGCTCGTGGCCTGACAAGGAGCATGCCACGACCCAGCCGGGCATGCGAAAGGCCGGCGATCGCGTCTTGACCTTTGGCACTGAGTGCCTTTAGTGTCTGCACAAAGAGCCAGATATTGCGGGCAGGCGACAGCGGCGGTGCTGGCGGACCCCCAGCCAGCGCGGGCCGGACGACGGATCCGGAGGCAGGCATGAGCGAACAGAGCGCCAGCGCGACTACGGCGGTCCCGGCCGCACAGGCAGAGCACAGCGCCGCCGAGCCGGCCAGCGCGGCCGACGAGAGCCTGGTCGCCGAGGAACTGCTCGTCGAAGAGGTCTCCATCGACGGCATGTGCGGTGTCTACTGACCCAGCCGGGGCGGTCCTGGTCACCCTGTCCAGCTCGTTCGACCTGGACCAGCCCTGGCGCCTGGATGAGCGGGTGGCGGTGCGCCCGGAGCCGTTCGGCGCGCTGCTGTACCACTTCGGCACCCGGCGGCTGTCCTTCCTGAAGAACACGACCATGCTGGCCGTGGTCCGCTCGCTGGGCGAGTATCCCTCCGCCCGCGCCGCCTGCGCCGCGGCAGGCGTCCCGCCTGCCCGCCTGCCCGCCTTCGAGCGGGGCCTGGCCACCCTGGCCGAATCCCGCATGATCACCCCACGCATGATCACCAAACAGGGGGCCGCGTGAGTACCGAAACCCTGGTGGAGCTGTTCGAGCACGGGCTGGACGCGCCGATCTGCCTCACCTGGGAGCTGACCTACGCCTGCAACCTGGCCTGCGTGCACTGCCTGTCCAGCTCGGGCCGGCGTGACCCGGGCGAGCTGAGCACGGCCGAGTGCCAGGCCGTCATCGACACGCTGGAACGCATGCAGGTGTTCTACGTGAACATCGGCGGCGGCGAGCCCACCGTCCGGCCCGACTTCTGGGAGCTGGTCGACTACGCCACCGCGCACCACGTCGGGGTGAAGTTCTCCACCAACGGCGTGCGCATCGACGAGGCGGCGGCCCGCAAGCTGGCCGCCAGCGACTACGTGGACGTGCAGATCTCCCTGGACGGCGCGACCCCCGAGGTCAACGACGCGGTCCGCGGGCAGGGCTCGTACGCGATGGCCATCCGGGCCATGGAGCACCTGGCCGCGGCCGGGTTCCGGGGCTTCAAGATCTCCGTGGTGGTGACCCGGCAGAACGCCGGCCAGCTGGACGAGTTCAAGGCGCTGGCCGACCGTTACGGCGCTCAGCTGCGGCTGACCCGGCTGCGGCCGTCCGGCCGGGGCGCCGACGTCTGGGACGACCTGCACCCCACCGCCGCGCAGCAGCGCCAGCTCTACGACTGGCTGTGCGCGCACGGCGAGCAGGTGCTGACCGGTGACTCGTTCTTCCACCTGGCCGCCTACGGCGAGGCGCTGCCCGGGCTGAACATGTGCGGCGCCGGCCGGGTGGTGTGCCTGATCGACCCGGTCGGTGACGTCTACGCCTGCCCGTTCGCGATCCACGAGAACTTCCTGGCCGGCAACGTCCGCGACGGCGGCGGCTTCGAGGCGGTCTGGCGGCACTCCGCGCTGTTCACCGAGCTGCGCGGGCCGTCCGCGGGCGGCGCCTGCGGCTCGTGCCAGTTCTACGACTCGTGCCGGGGCGGCTGCATGGCCGCGAAGTTCTTCACCGGGCTCCCGCTGGACGGCCCGGACCCGGAGTGCGTGCGCGGCTTCGGCGAGCAGGCGCTGGTTGAGCGAGCACGGGCCGAGCAGGCCCTGGCCGGGGCCGACCGGGCCGCACTCCCCAGGCCGGGAGACGACCATTCACATCGCGGCCCCGTGCGTGGGCAGCCCGTGCGCGGGCAGGCCCCGCGGCCGGTTCCGGTGACGATCGGGCGCCGCCCGGTGCCCGCGCCGCCGGACCGGGCGTGCGACGTCAACCCGCTGGCCGGCTTCGCGGCGGGTGGCGCACGCTGACATGACCCCGGGATTCGCGCGGCTCACCGGCCCGGTCACGCTGGCCGGACGGGTCGCGCAGTCCAGGGTCATGTTCGGCCCGCACGAGACGAACCTGGGCTCTGCTAGCCAGCACGGGGCCAGCCAGCACGGGGCCAGCGTGGGCGGGGGACGCGCGTTCTCGCCCCGGCACGTCGCCTACTACCAGCGCCGCGCGGCCGGCGGGGCCGGGCTCATCGTCACCGAGACCGCCTCGGTGCACCCGTCGGACTGGCCGTACGAGCGGGCGCCGCTGGCCTCCGCCGCCGCGGAAGGCTGGCGGCAGATCGCCGCGGCCTGCCAGCCGCACGGCACACTGGTGCTGGCCGGCCTGGGCCACACCGGGCTGCAGGGTTCCTCTGCCTACTCGCAGGCCGCGCTGTGGGGGCCGTCCGGCGTGCCGGACCCGGTCACCCGCGAGGTGCCGATGGAGATGGACGCCCCGGAGATCTCCGCGCTGACCGCCGGGTTCGCCGCGGCGGCCCGGGCGGCGGTCACGGCCGGCGCCGACGGGGTCGAGATCGACGCGGGGCCCGGGGCGCTGCTCCGCCAGTTCCATTCGGGCCTGACCAACCACCGGGCCGACGGCTACGGCGCGGACCGGCTGCGGCTGACCGGGGAGGTCCTGGCCGCGGTCCGGGACGCGATCGGGCCGCGGCACGTCCTGGGCCTGCGGCTGTCCTGTGACGAGCTGGCCCCCTGGGCCGGGGTCACCCCCGGGGCCGGGGCGGAGCACGCCCGCGAGCTCAGCCGCTGGCTGGACCTGCTGGTCGTGGTGCGCGGCGGCCCCTATTCGGCCAGCGCCTACCGGCCCGGCGCGCACACCGAACCCCTGTTCAACCTAGCCCTGGCCCGGCAGGTGCGGGACGCCCTGGCCGGCGCGGTCCCGGTCGTCCTGCAGGGCAGCGTGGTCGACGCCCGCGATGCGCGGGACGCGCTGGACGGCGGCGCCTGCGACCTGGTCGAGATGACCCGGGCCCAGATTGCCGACGCCGGCCTGGTCACCAGGCTGCGCCGGGACCGCCCGGAGCAGGTGCGGCCCTGCCTGCTGTGCAACCAGGCCTGCCGGGTGCGTGACCCGCGCAACCCCCTGGTCAGCTGCGTCGGCGACCCGCGCAGCGGGCACGAGACCGAGGACCCGCCGGAGGAGGGCCGCGACCCGCGGAGCCGGGACGTGCTGGTGGTGGGCGGCGGCCCGGCCGGCCTGGAGGCAGCCCGGGTCCTGGCGTCCCGGGGTCACCGGGTGCGGCTGGCCGAGCGCGGCGAGCGGACCGGCGGGGCGCTGCGCACCGCGGCCCGCGCACCGGGCCGGGAACGGCTGGCCCTGCTCCCGGACTGGCTGGACGCCGAGTGCCGGCGGCAGGGCGTGCGCATCGACACCGGCACCGAGATCGGCGCGGACGGCCTGGCCGCAGCCCGGGCCGCCGGCACCGCGGTGCTGCTCGCGACCGGGTCCCGGCCCGCGGCCCGCCCCGCCGCCAGCCCGGGCGCGCTGGACCCGCTGGCGGTCCTGTCCGGCGGGCCGGACTCGCTGCCGGACGGCCCGGTCGTGGTGGACGACCCGGTCGGCGGGCCGGCCGGGGTGGCGATGGCCGAGTGGCTGGCCGCGGGCGGCCGCACCGTGACCCTGGTGACCCCGGATCCGGTGGCCGGAACGCTGCTCTCGCTGACCGGCGACCTGGCGGACGCGAACGCGCGGCTGCAGCGGGCCGGGGTGACCCGGGCGCTGCGGTCACGGCTCCGCCGGGCCGGCCCGGGCCGGGCGCGGCTGGAAGACACCTGGACCGGGGAGCAGCGGGAGATCGGCTGCGCGGCGGTCGTCGACTGCGGCCACCGGCTGGCCGACACCGCCCTGTACGAGCAGGCCCGGCCGGCCCGGGCCAGTCCGGCGTCCCGCGGGCGGGTGACTGCGTGGCTCCGCGCACCGCGGCGGAGGCCGTGCTGGAGGGCCGCCGCCGCGCTCAGGAGATAGGCGCCCTGGAACGCGAGCAGCCGCCCCCGGCCGCCCCGGCGCCGGACAGACAGCCCGCCGCGCGTTAGCCGGCGTCTGGCCGCGGGCCGCCCGCACAGCTTCACGAGCCGCAACGAAAACCAGGTCGGCGCCCGTGCTCAACGCGGGCGAGGGGGTCGCAGGAGACGGCCGGCGATGGCCGGCAGCACGCATCAACCCAACGAGAGGCAGTGACAGAAGTGGCAGGAAAGCTCGAGGGCAAAGTGGCCTTCATCACCGGCGCCGCCCGGGGGCAGGGTCGCAGCCACGCCATCCGGCTCGCCCAGGAGGGCGCCGGCATCATCGCGGTGGACCTCTGCCGGCAGATCGACTCGGTGGCCTACCCGATGGCCACACCGGAGGACCTGGCCGAGACGGTCAAGGAGGTCGAGGCGCTGGACCGGCGGATCGTGGCCCGCGAGGCGGACGTGCGGGACGAGGCCGGGCTGAAGGCGGCGTTCGACGCGGGCGTGGCCGAACTGGGCCCGGTGGACATCGTGCTGGCCAACGCGGGGATCGCACCCATGTCGCTAGGCGAGGAGCCCCACCAGGCGTGGCAGGACGTGATCGACGTCAACCTGACCGGCGTGTTCAACACGGTCGAGACGGCCATCCCCTCCATGATCGAGCGCGGCCGGGGCGGCGCGATCGTGCTGACCAGCTCGACCGCGGGGATCAACGGCATCGGCGGGGCGACCCGCGGCGGCCTGGGCTACACCGCGTCCAAGCACGGCGTGGTCGGCCTGATGCGCTCCTACGCCAACACCCTGGCGCCGCACAGCATCCGGGTGAACTCGGTGCACCCGACCGGCGTCCGCACCCCCATGGTGGTCAACGAGGTGATGCAGCAGTTCCTGGAGTCGGACCCGGCCATGGGCCAGGCCATGGCCAACGCGCTGCCGGTGGACATGGTGGAACCGGTGGACATCTCCAACGCCATCCTGTGGCTGGTCTCCGACGACGGCCGGTACATCACCGGCATCACGGTGCCCGTGGACGCGGGCTTCACGAACAAGAAATGAGGCGGACGGCATGGCTGGACGAGTAGCAGGCAAGGTCGCCTTCGTCACCGGCGCGGCCCGCGGCCAGGGCCGCAGTCACGCGATCCGGCTGGCCCAGGAAGGCGCGGACATCATCGCTGTCAACCTGGCCGGCCAGATCGGCAGCGTGCCCTACGCCATGTTCGACCCCCGGCGACCTGGCCGAGACGGTCAAGGAAGTCGAAGCCCTCGACCGCCGGATCGTGGCCACCCAGGCCGACGTGCGGGACTACGGCGCACTCAAGGCGGCGCTGGACGACGGCGTCGCCCAGCTCGGGCACCTGGACATCGTGTCCGCCAACGCGGGCATCTTCAGCTTCGGCACCATGGAGGAGCTGGATGAGACGCACTGGCAGGACATGATCGACGTCAACCTGACCGGGGTCTGGCACGCGGCCAAGGCGGCGATCCCGCACCTGCGTGCGGCCGGCGGCGGGTCGATGATCCTGACCAGCTCCACCGCCGGGCTGCAGGCCATCCCGAACACCGGTCACTACAACGCGGCCAAGCACGGTGTCGTGGGGCTGATGCGGACGCTGGCCCTGGAGCTGGCCCCGGACATGATCCGGGTGAACAGCGTGCACCCGACCGCGGTGGACACCGACATGATCCAGAACTCGGCCACCTACGAGCTGTTCGCCTCGGACCTGCCGGAGGCCGAGCGGACCAGGGAGGCGCTGGCGCCCCGGTTCGGGTCGCTGAACGTCCTGCCGGTCCCGTGGGTCGAGGCGGTCGACATCTCCAACGCGGTGCTGTTCCTGGCCTCGGACGAAGCCCGGTACATCACCGGGGTGACGCTGCCCGTCGACGCGGGACTGCTCCTCAAGTGACCACCTGCCCACCGGCTGCACAGCAGGCGACAGCACCGCAGATACCAGGGGAACAGTGACCGAGGACACGAGTACCGCGGACCTGGCGCGCACCTACCAGCGGGTGGCGGCGCGCCTGGTGGGCCGCGAGCGTGAACTGACCCTCACGCTCGCGGCCGTCGCCGCCGGCCGCGACATCATCCTGGAAGGACCGCCCGGCACCAGCAAGAGCACGCTGCTGCGGGCGATCACGGCCGAGTGGGGCATCCCGTTCGTGTTCGTCGAGGGCAACGCGGACCTCACGCCAGCCAAGCTGATCGGGCACCACAACCCGGCCCGGGTGCTGCGCGAGGACTACAGCCAGGACAACTTCGTGGACGGCCCCCTGCTGGAGGCCATGCGCGAAGGCGGATTCCTGTACATCGAGGAGTTCAACCGGGCCCCCGAGGACACCCTGAACACGCTGCTCACCGCGATGGCCGAGCGGCAGGTGGCCGTGCCCAGGGCGGGCACGGTCACCGCCAAGCCCACGTTCCGGGTCATCGCGTCGATGAACCCGTACGACAACGTCGGCACCACCCGGCTGTCCACGTCGGTGCACGACCGGCTGTGCCGGCTGGCCATCACCTACCAGGACGCGGAGTCGGAGCGGGGCATCGTCGCGCTCCGGGCCCCGCTGCCGGACCTGGACCCGGAGATGTACACGCGGCTGGTCGCCGACGCGGTCGCGGTGACCCGGGCCACCCGCGAGCACCCGGACGTGCGGCAGGGCAGCAGCGTGCGCGGCGCCATCGACACCACCCTGATCGCGGGGCAGCTGCTGGACCTGCGCGGGGTCATCACCTCCGCCGACGAAAGTTACCCGGAGGTGGTGTTCGACGCGATGGTGGTCGCGCTGTCCGGGCGGATCTTCCTCGACGAGACCGTGGAGGTTACCCCCGAGGCCGTGCTCCGGCAGATCTGGGAGGACCACTTCATCCTGAACCCGGCCGCGGCGGCGCCTGGTTGAAGAGCCGTCGAGGCCGACTCGCCCCTATCCCGGCCAGCCCAGCAGCGCGGCGAGCGCCCGGCGTCGCAGCTGCGCCCGCTGCGCCGGCGCCCCAAAGTGCTCGATGAGCCGCCGGTGCTGATGGAGCCGGCCCGGGGCGGGTCCGGCGGCCTGGTGCTGCCGGGTGGCGGGCGCGGCGGACGGCGCCCGCCCCGCTCCGGCAGCGGGGGCCCGGCGGTCACCGCCGAGCAGGGCACGCTGACGGACGCGGTGGACGGCGAGGTGCAGGCCGATCCCGAGACACTGCGCCGGGCCCGGCAGATCGCGGCGCGGCTCGCGGTGCCCCGGCCGCGGCGTGACACGAGCGCCCGGCGCGGCGTGGGTGAGCTGGCCAGCGTCCGCTACAAGGGCGGGTCGGACGACATCGATCTCGACCGGACCGTCGAGCAGCTGGTCGAGCATCCGGTGCCCGAGGAAGACGACATCATCGTCCGCGAGCGGGTCCGGACCCGGCGCAGCGTGGTGCTGCTGGCCGACGTGTCGGGGTCGATGCGCGGCGAGCGGATCCGGACCGCGGCCGCCACGGTCGGCGCGCTCGCCGCGGAACTGGACCGTGACGACCTGGCCGTCGTGGCGTTCTGGTCCGACGCGGCGGTGCTCAGCCACCTCGGCCAGCATGTGCCCGCCCAGCAGCTGCTGGAGGAGATGCTCCGCATCCCGGCCAGGGGGCTGACGAACATCGCGTTCCCGCTGCAGGTGGCCGCGGCCGAGCTGGCCCGGGTGCCGGCCCGGGACGCGCGGGTGGTGCTGCTGTCCGACTGCGTGCACAACGCCGGCCCGGACCCGCGCCCGCTCGCGGCCCGGCTGGCCCGGCTGGATGTCCTGCTGGACACCTCGGGCGAGCAGGACGAGGAACTCGCCCGGGAGCTGGCCCGGCTGGGCCGCGGCCGGCTGCGGCGCATCCGGGCCTACACCGACGTGGCGCCCGCGCTCAGCGCGGTCTTCGCGAGCTGAGCCGATGAGCACAGGGCCGGTGAGCACAGGGCCGGGCCGGTGAGCACAGGGCGGTGAGCACAGGGCCGGTGAGCACAGGGCCGTACCGGCACCTGTTCACCCCGCTGCGGGTGGGCCCGCTGACGCTGGCCAACCGGGTGGTGTTCGCCGCCCACCTGACCAACTACGCGTGCGACGGGCTGCCCACCGGGCAGCACGCCGCGTACTACGCGCGCCGCGCGGCCGGCGGGGCCGGGCTGATCATCACCGAGGAGCACTCCACCCACCCGGCGGACCGGCCTTACGAGAAGCTGATCCAGGGCTACCGGCCCGAGGTGATCCCCGGCTACCGGCGCCTCACCGACGCGGTGCACGCGCACGGGGTCCCGGTCCTGGCCCAGCTGAACCACAACGGCGGCCAGTCCTCCGGGATGTACTCCCGGCTCCCGGTGCAGGCGCCGAGCCCGGTCCCCGACCCGCTGTTCCGCGAGGTGCCCAAGCCGGTCGAGCCGCACGAGATCGCGGAGATCGTGGCCGGCTACGCCCGCGTCGCCCGGCACTGCGCCGAGGGCGGGTTCGACGGCGTGGAACTGCAGTGCTCGCAGTCCTCGATCATCCGGGGTTTCCTGTCCCCGGCCACGAACCAGCGCGCCGACGGGTACGGCGGGTCGCTGCCGGCCCGCGCCCGGCTGCTGCTGGAGGTGGTGGCCGCGGTGCGCGCGGCGATCGGGCCCGGCCTGGCACTCGGCGTGCGGCTCTGCGGCGACGAGCTGATCGAGGGCGGCACCACCCTCGGCGAGGCGGTCGAGGTGGCCCGGATGGCCAGCGCCACCGGCGCGGTGGACTACATCAGCACCACGGTTGGCGTGGCCACGGCCACCCTGTACATGGTCGTGGCCAGCATGCGCGCGGCCCCCGGCTACGCCATGTACGTGCCGGCCGCGATCCGCGCCGCGGTGAACATCCCCGTGATCGGGCGCGGGCCGGATCACCGACCCGCGGCAGGCCGACCAGGCGCTGGCCGACGGGCAGTGCGACCTGGTCGGGTGGTCCGCGGGCAGATCGCCGACCCGGACTTCGCGGCCAGGGCCCGGGCCGGGGATGCGGCCGGGATCCGCGCCTGCCTGTCCTGCAACCAGGAGTGCGCGGGCCGGGTGGGCCGCAACCGCTGGCTGGGCTGCACCGCCAACCCCCGGGCCGGGCACGAATCCGTCCCGCTGCCGCCGCCCCGTGCCACTGCGGACCGCCCGGCCTGCCCGGGGCCGCCGGGTGTACGTGGTCGGCGGCGGCCCGGGCGGCCTGCAGGCGGCGGTGACCGCCGCGGAGCGCGGCCACCGGGTCACCCTGTTCGAGGCCGCCCCCGGCACCGGCGGGCAGGCCGCGGTCGCGGCCCGCGTCCCGGGCCGCGCCGGAGTTCGGTGAGCTCCCCCGCCGCCTGGCGGCCCGGGCGCGGCGGCTCGGCGTGCGCGTGCAGACCAGCCACCCGGTGGACGCCGGGTTCCTGCGGGCGGAGCGGCCGGACGCGGTCGTCCTGGCCACCGGCGCCGTCCCCGTCCGGCCGGCCTGGGCGCACGGGCATCCCCGGATCGTGGACGTCCGCCAGGTGGCCGACGGCTCGGCCCGGCCGGAAGGCACCGTGGTCGTGCTGGACGAGCTCGGATTCCACCAGGCCACCTCGGTCGCGGAGCTGCTGGCGGACCGCGGCTGCACCGTGGAAGTGATCACCAGCGCCCTGATGGTGGGCCAGGACCTCGGCCTCACCCTGGACCTGGAGCTGTGGACCAGGAAGGTGCACGCGCAGGGCGTCCGGCAGCACACCGACGTAGTGGTGCTGGACGCGGCGGCGACGGACGCGGCGGGGCGGCCGGGGCGCCTGGAACTCACGCTGCTGCATCACCCGACCGGGACCAGCCAGCAGCTGGCCTGCGACTGGGTGGCCTGCGCCGTCCCGCCCCGGCCCGCCGACGAGCTGTGGCGCGCGCTGCACGGTGCCGGTCAGGAGGCGCCGTTCGAGGTGCACCGGGTGGGCGACTGCCTGGCGCCGCGCCGGGCCCACGCCGCGGTCATCGAGGGCGAGCGGGTCGGAGCCGCCCTATGAACGCAGGTCCGGTGAACGTGGCCAGCACCGTCACCGTGACCACACTAGGGTGATGCGCTGATGACTCTGCTCGCCGATCTGACCTGGCCCGAGGCGGCCCGCCTGGGCGCCGCGGGAGCGCTGCTGGCCGTCCCGGTCGGCTCCACCGAACAGCACGGGCCGCACCTGCCGCTGTCCACCGATACCGACATCGCGGTCGCGCTGACCGGGCGGCTCGCCGCCCGGCGGCCCGGCGTGGTGATCGCCCCGCCGGTCAGCTACGGCTCCAGCGGTGAGCACGCGGGGTTCGCCGGCACGCTGTCGATCGGCCAGGCCGCGGTGGAACTCGTGCTGACCGAGCTGGGCCGCTCGGCCGCCGGGACCTTCGGCCACCTGGTGTTCGTGTGCGCGCACGGCGGGAACGCCGCCCCGGCGCGGCAGGCCGTCGCCCGGCTCCTCGCCGAATCACGGGACGTGCTGCTGTGGATGCCCTCGCCTCAGTCCGGCCCGGACCTGCCCCCGCCGGACGCGCACGCCGGCCGCACCGAGACCGCGCTGCAGCTGGCTCTCACCCCGTACCGGGTCCGGCGCGGACTGGCCGAGGCCGGGAACACCGAGCCGCTGCCGGGGCTGATGCCCGCCCTGCGGGCCGGCGGGATACGGGCGGTCAGCCCCAACGGAGTGCTCGGCGACCCGGCCGGGGCCTCGGCGGCCGAGGGGGCCCGGCTGCTGGACCGCCTGGCCACGGACCTGGCCGCCTCGGTCGAAGCCTGGTATCCGGTGCCCCAGCCAGCGGGAGATCAACCGTGACCCGGGTCGCGCTGGTCACGGGGGCGGCCCGCGGCATCGGCGCCGCCACCGTGCGCGCGCTCGCCGCCGAGGGCTGGTCCGTGCTGGCCGTCGACCGCTGCGCCGACGACCCGGCGCTGCCCTACCACCTGGGCACCCGCGCTGAGCTGGACGCCCTGGTCGCCGCGGCCACGGGCAGCCCCGGTGAGGTGCGCGGCTTCGTCGCCGACACCCGTGACCGCGCGGCCATGACCGCCGCGGTGGCCGAGGCCGAGCAGCGGTGGGGCGGCCTGGACGCCGCGCTCGCCGTGGCCGGCGTCATCGCGGGCGGGGTGCCGCTCTGGGAGATGCCCGCCGAACAGGAGGAAGCGGTCGTGAGCACCGACCTCGGCGGGGTGCTGGCGCTGGCCCGCGCGGCCATCCCGGCGCTGCTGCGGCGGCCTGAGCCGCGCCACGGCCGGTTCCTGGCCGTCGCGTCGGCCGCCGCCACCCGGGGGCTGCCCATGCTGGCGGCTTACTGCGCGGCCAAGGCCGGCGTGGCCGGGCTGATCCGCGCGCTGGCCACCGAGCTGCGCGGCACCGGCGTGACCGCCAACGCGGTGAGCCCGGGCTCCACGGACACGCCGATCCTCGCCGAGAGCGCACGGCTGTACGGGCTGCCCGGCGCCGGGTCGTTCGCGGCCCAGCAGCCCCTCGACCGGCTGCTGGCCCCGGAAGAGGTGGCCGCGGCGCTGGCCTGGCTGGCCGGCGACGGCAGCAGCGGGATGACCGGCGCGGTGGTCCCGGTGGACGGCGGGCTGGCCCTGTGACCGCCCAGCTGGCACTGTGACCCGGCAGTTGGCCCGCCCCGTGGCGGGCCCGGAGCGGGGACCGGCGCCGCTGCCGCCCGGCTTCCACGTCGTATTCGACCCGCAGACCCAGTTCGTCGGGGCGGATGTGCTGTTCGGCGGCTCGCCCCCGCGGCTGCTCCGGCTCAACCCGGCCGGCCAGCGGGCGCTCGCCGAGCTGCGCCGCGGGCCGGTGTGCTCCCCCGCCGCGGGCAAGCTGGCCCGGCGGCTCACCGACACCGGGATGGCCCATCCCCGCCCGCCTGCTAGCCCGGGGGGACGCCCCCCCGGAACCCCCCGCGAATCGCCGCATCGGAGAGACCCGCATTCGGCGGGCCCCGCCTCGCCAGCGGGCAGTGCTGTCCCGGGAGGTCGTCCCCCCGGGCCAGCACTGCCCGACGTCACCGTGGTGATCCCGGCCCGCGACCGGCCCGCCCACCTGGCCCGGTGCCTCACCGCGCTGGGCCAGACGCTACCGGGTGATCGTGGTGGACGACGGGTCACGGCAGGCGGCCGAGATCGCCGGCCTGTGCCGCCAGCACGGCGCGACGCTGATCCGGCGGCCCAGTTCCGGGGGACCCGGCCCGGCCCGCAACGACGGGCTGGCCCAGGTGAGCACCCCGCTGGTGGCGTTCCTGGACAGCGACTGCGTGGCCGGCCCGGAATGGATCACGTCGCTGGCCGCCCATTTCGCGGACCCTCTGGTCGCCGCCGTGGCCCCGCGGGTCCGGCCCATCACCGGGCCCGGCTCGGCCGGCCGTTACCTGGGGGCCCGCGCGCCGCTCGACATGGGCCCGCAGGAGGGCCGGGTACTGCCGCTGACCCGGCTGTCCTACGTGCCGACCGCGGCCCTGCTGGTCCGCCGCGCCGCGCTGGCCGCGGACGACCCCGGCGCGGATCCCCCGGGCACGGGGCCGTCGAGCACCGGGTCATCGAGCACGGGCCCGTTCGACGCTGACCTGCGCTACGGCGAGGACGTGGACCTGGTCTGGCGGCTGGCGGAAGCCGGCTGGCGGGTCCGTTACGACCCCGCCGCGTCGATCAGCCACGCGGAACCCGCGACCTGGGGCCGGGTGCTGGGACGACGGTTCCGTTATGGAAATTCGGCGGCTCCGCTCGCGCGCCGGCACCCGGGGAAGGTACCTCCGCTGGTGCTGCAGGCGTGGCCGGCACTGGCCGTGGCCGCGCTGCTGGCCCGCAGGCCGGCGGCCGCGCTCGCCGCCTACGGGGCGGGCACCGGGCAGCTGGTCCGGCTGCTGCGCGGCTGGGACGTGCCGCCGAAAGGGGTGCTCCGCCCGATGGCCGGCTCGGTGCTGCAGACCTGGCTGGGCGCGGGCCGCTGGACCATCCAGTACGCGCTGCCGGCGGCGGCGGCCGGGCTGGCCCGGCCCGGCGGCCGGACGGCCCGGACCCGGCTGGGCCGCCGGCTGGCCGTGGCGTCGCTGCTGGCCGGGCCGCCGCTCGCGGAATGGCGGCGGATCCGGCCCCCGCTGAACGCCGCGGCATTCTCGCTCGGCTACCTGGCCGACGAGGCCGCCTACGGGGCGGGCGTCTACCGCGGCGTACTGACGGAAAAGCTGCTCAGCCCGCTGCTGCCGGCCGTGGCCTGGCGGCCGCTCGGCAAAGCCCCGGCCGCGACGCGGCCAGGTGTCCCTCCCGGAAAGGACCCCCTGCCATGACCGAAGTTGTCGTCGTTGCCACCATCCGCCCGCTGCCGGAGCACCGCGCGGAGGTCATCGCGGTGATGGAGAAGGTCATCGCCGACGTGCACGCCCACGACGACGGCTGCCTGCTGTACGCCCTGCACGAGCGCGACGACCGGCTGGTCATGGTCGAGAAGTGGTCCAGCGCGGAGGCGCTCGACCAGCACTCACGCGGGCCCGCGCTCGCCGGGCTCAACCAGGCTCTCAGCGGGCGCCTCGAGGAGGGCCCCGACGTGCAGATCCTCCGGCCGCACCCGGCGGGCACGCCGGACCAGGGCACCGTGTAAGCACCAGGCACCCGGTGAACGCTGAGGCGGCAGGGCCGCGGCCCTGCCGCCCGCGCGGCCTGCTCAGCTGCTGGCGGTCAGCCCGGCGCTGTCCCTGATCGCCCCCAGTACCCGGCGGTGGTCAGCGCACATGACCTCCTGGTGCGGGTCGGACAGGGCCGCCGCGCGGCCCAGTACCCGGCGCGGCACCGCGTGCAGCGTCGCGTCGAGCAGTCCCCAGGACAGCTCGTTCAGCCCGCCGCGCACCACATCCGGCTCGGTCGTGCGGCCGCAGATCTCGTCGAGCGCCGCAAGCAGCTTGACGGACTGCGGGTTGGGCGCCATCTCCAGCCGGAACGCGTCCACCATGGGACAGGGCGAGGAGGTTCCGGCCGCGGCCTCGAAGGCGTTCAGCAGGGGGCTCACGTCGCCGGCGGTCATCGGGTCGTACAGGCCCGGGAACGGGACCTCCTCGTAACCCGGGTCGTACCCGCTGAAGTAGATCGGTGTCTGCGAGCCGGTGCTGATCAGCACTCCGAGGGCCACGTCCACGAGGCTGACCGGCCAGCCGAGGTCGGTGATGGCGTGCACCCGGAACTCGCCGCGCTGCGCGCCCAGCCCCGCCAGCAGCAGCAACTGCGCGGACTCGAGCGCGGACTGCACGTAGAACGCGATATTGGCGCTGTGCAGCCGGATCACGCCGTCCTCGGCCCAGCCCAGGAGCCGCCGGTAGATGACCGAGTTGTCGAGCACGTGAGTGAACCGGCCGGCGGAGACCAGCAGGTCACCGCGCGCGGCCACGCTCGACGAGACCCATTCCGCGGCCCGCTTGGAGGCCGTGTACATATCGGGTGAGAAGGGCCGCAGCGCCTTCCCCGTGGAGGCGCAGACCACCTGGGGCACCCCCGCCGCCTCGGCCGCCTCCAGGACGTTGCGGGTGCCCAGGACGTTGGTGGACACGGTGCGGTGCACTTCCACCTCGGCCCGCGCGGGCTCGCGCTGCGCGGCGACGTGGAAGATCACGTCGGGCTTCACCTCACGGAACAGCGCCTCGAGCGCGCCGCGATCACGGACGTCGGCCTGCCGGTACTCCGCCGTGGCCTGTGTCGGCCACCCATCCGTGCCGCCGCGGCTCACGCTGACGAGCCGGCCCGGCCCGCGCTCCGCCACCTGGGCCATCAGGGTGGAGCCGATACATCCCGTCCCCCCGGTGACGAGGACGGTGGCTCCGGACAGCCACGCTGACAGCTCCGCCTCCGGCAGGCAGAGCCCGCGCTGGCCGATGCCCAGGAACCGTGCGTGCTCCTCCGCGGCCCCTTCCTTGACCTCGGTGAGCGTCTGGGTCAGCTCCCTCAGGCGCTCGAGAACTGCCTGGTCAAGCGCGGTTTGCCCCGCAGGCGCGATCGCACGCATGCAGTTGATGATCTCCCCGACCGTCTCCACCCCATGACCTCCGACTAAGTGCGCACCCAGGCAGCGCATGCCCCCGGTACCAGTGGCCCGCGCGGGGTGGGATCGGGCTCCTGGCATTCACTGAGATGAACATAGAGTGCCAGACATATTCGCATTCAGGAAGTCATAGCCTGATAAGCTGTGGAAGCCGACGACGTCAGAGGATGGGCTGACCAGCTCGTCGGCATGGCCATGGGTGGGCATATGTGGCGAACATGGGTAAAGCGGTGGGAAGAGTAGGAAATCCCGGGGACCTTGTTAATATCAGGTTAAGCACTATCGACGATGTTGTTGTAAATCCCCGGATATTTTGACAATGACGTATTGTTGTCCTACCCCGCTCAACTCGTGGCTTGACCGTGCCCGGAACACGCTGGCACGAGGTGAGAGGGGGACTGGTGACGGACGTCATCGACGGGCCGCATGGCACCGGGCAGCCCGTGGGGAATAAACTCCCGACCGCACGATCTGCTGCACCATCGCCAGGCGATGACCACGTTGCTGGCTCTGTGCAGCCGGCCGGTGACTCACCAGAGACCACCCGGCCGCTGATCGTGGAATCCGACACTATTCCGCTCCGCCAGCGACTGGCTGCTGCCGGGCCAGCGCGGCCGCGGGCCTGGTGCGAGAAGACCCTGGTGCTGCAGACAGAGCCGCTGAAGCCCGCACCGTTGGCGTCCGGCACCCCGGTGTCTGGTGCTGTAGTGGCCGGTGCTGTCGTATCTGGTTCCCTGCGCGACGGGACGACGCGACGGCCCGCGGCACCCGAGGTCGCGAGCCCGACGCGGCGGCCGTCTCGGTCCAGCCGCGGACCGCCCCGGCCGCCATCTCCTGCCGGCCGAGCCCCGCTCCAGCCAGCCAGCCGGCAGATGCCGCGGGCCCGGTCCTGCCCGATGCCGCCGCGGGACGACGAGAAGTACCGTTACGTCCGGCGCGGCGCCTGGCTCCTGACTCTCGCGTTGATGGCCAGCTTCCCGCTGCTCCTGTTCAGCCAGACGCGGCTGATGCTGCAGTTCCACTGGTTCTGGTTTTACGTGCCATTCGTGTTTCTGGGTCCCCTATTCGCGGCCCTGCCCTTGATCACGGACGGCCTGGCCCGCGGCTTCGATTTCAAGCGAGCACAGGCGGCTGGTGGACGAGTGGCGCCCGAAGATCTACCCATCCGTGGACGTCTTCCTGCCGGTCTGCGGGGAACCGGCGGACGTGGTCCGCAATACCTGGAAGTACGTGGCGGAGATGAGCCACGATTACCAGGGAACGGTCACCGCCTATGTGCTGGACGACTCGGCAAGTCCCGAGCTCAAGGCCATGGCCCGCGAGTTCGGTTTCGCCTATGCGGTCCGGCCGAACCGTGGCTGGTTCAAGAAGTCGGGAAACCTCTAGTTCGGCTTCCAGGTTTCCTACGGCGACTACATCCTCCTCCTGGACGCCGATTTCGCTCCCCGGCACGACTTTCTTAACGAGACCCTGCCTTACATGGAGGCACTACCCGGACATCGGGATCGTGCAGACCCCCCAGTACTTCCGCATCAGCGACGACCAGACCTGGGTGGAGCGCGGCGCTGGCGCGGTCCAGGAGCTGTTCTACCGATCCATTCAGGCGGCGCGGTCCCGCAAGGGCGGGTCCATCTGCTGTCGGCACCTGCGCCGTCTACCGGCGGGCCGCGCTCAAGGACAACCTGGGCATGACGCTGGCCGAGCACTCCGAGGATGTGCTCACCGGCTTCGACCTGAACCGCATCGGCTGGAAGCTGCGCTACATCCCGGTCGCCCTTTCCACCGGCAACTGCCCGGATAATGTCCCGGCGTTCCTGAACCAGCAGTACCGCTGGTGCTCGGGAACAGTTGGCCTGCTGTTCGGGAAAATGTTCTGGAGCCTCGAAGCTTCCGCTCTACACCCGCCTGTGTTTTATGTCCGGGTCCGTCTACTTCATCTACACGGCTCTGTTCACGTTCGTCGTACCAGCTCTGTCGATCGTGATCCTCGCCTTCGTGCCGAACGCGCTCGAATTCAGGAACATGATTTTCGTGGCGCCCGCGTTCCTTTACGCGGCCCTGATTATCCCGGCGTGGCATCACGCTCCTTACCGGCTCGAGGCGTGGGCCGTCAAGCTGGTCTCCGGGTGGGCCCATTTCTTCGCGTACTGGGACGCGATCCGCGGTAAGCGTCTGGGCTGGAGGCCTTCGGGCGGCAAGTAAGAAGCAGGAGGGCATCACGCGCTTCTGGACCTGTTTCCTCGTGTGGACGGTAGGCAGTTCGCTGCTGTGGACCGGCCTGGCGTTCTGGCGGATGCTCACCCTGGACCCGTATTAACTTCATCGTCCTGTTCGGCCTCGGCCTGTTCGAGCTAGCGGTGGCCGGGCGGGTGCTCCTCAAGCCCAACCCGGATACGCAAGCTTAGTGAAGCGCACCCGGGAGGACGAGCCAGCCGAAGGCACGCCGCGGCTGGCGAAGGAACCGCGCCCGCGCGCCGCAGAAGGGTGACGGCAGCCCTCCCGTCAGGCGGAAGCGTTCGAGGCAGTCGGTGTTCGGCCCGTCCCCGCGAGGATCGGCCCGACGTCCTGACCGACGCCGAGACCGTGGTGCTGCCGGTATGGCTGCACCGCCGGGCTTCGTCAGCGGGCGGGACGCCCGTGGCGAACGCGGCCGCTCTCCTGAAGACCATCTCTGCCCCGCTCAGGAGGATGGAGCCATCCGCCCGGCCCCCGGAACTGGGGAGGAGGCAACGTCCGGGGCCGGGGACGCGGGAGCGGCCACCGGACCGGAGGAGAGTGGGCCCGCGCTGGACGATGCGGCCGACGCCAACCAGGGTGAAGCTGGTCCGGTCGATGCGGACCCCGGCGAAGCCTCCGAAGCCAAGGGCGCCGAGGCTGACGCCGCGACCATCATCCCGGCCGACACCACGACCGGGACTGAGGCAGACGCCCCCACCATCATCCCGGCCGACACCACGACCGGGACTGGGCGAGCCCCCACCACACCGGCCGACCCACGACCGGGACTGAGGCAGACGCCCCCACCATCATCCCGGCCGACACCACGACCGGGACTGAGGCAGACGCCCCCACCATCATCCCGGCCGACACCACGACCGGGACTGAGGCAGACGCCGACACGATCGTTGCGCCGGTCGGTCAGGCTGGAACGACCGCTGAGCCCACGGGAGGCGGGGCCACGGGAGCAGCGATCATCGGGGCGGACGCCGTCACCCAGCCGCGGGGGACCCGCCCGGACGCAGAGGTGACCACAACGCTCAGCCGGGCGGACCTGCAGACCGTGGTCGTCCAGGCTAGAACCATCGAAGCCATCGAAGCCATCGACGCCCTGGAGACCAGCACCCTGAGCGGCCTCGAGTCCCAGGCCGCTAAAGCCCTCAAGACGGTCGAGGCCATCTCGGCCCTCGAAGCTAAGACCGCGCAGGCCATCAAGACCATCGAGGCCATGACCGCTTACGCGCTCGAGGCCATCGACGCCACGGTGGCCGAGGTGACGCCTGACCGCGACCGGCCAGGCTGGTAGCCCCCCAACCAAGCCGAGCAGCCCGGATGACGGCGGACGGGGCAGAGCAAGGACGCTGCGTCATCACCCGGCACGGACGTCGCCCGGACGCACGTGATCCACATCGATGAGCCTCCGCCGAGCGTCACCCTGACGACCTCCTCGACCGAAACCACCATCGCGGTGCCGCAACCGCGAGCCGAGAGCCTGGTGTCGGTCGCGCCAGCCCCGGCGGCCACCACCACGCTCCGCTCCCGCTGGCTCCCTCCGGGGAACCGCCAGCCCTCCCTTCTGCCGAGCCCCAGCCGGAGGCTGAGCCTAAGGCCAAGCCTCGCCGCGTCCGGTGGAGCCGCCGCACGCGGCTCAGCCGCGGTCTGCTGCTGTGCATCCTGGGCTTGCAGGCGATCATTGTCGCTGCGGCTGCACAACACGGCGTTTGAGGACGAGGCGCTGTACCTCTACTCCGGCCACATGGAGCTGGAGCATCTGCTTCACGGCGCGGCTCTGCAGGGCAGCTACGCGTCGTACTTCTCCGGCTCCCCCGTGCTGTATCCCGTGGCGGCCGGCTTCCTCAACGAGCTGGGCGGGCTCACCGCGGTCCGGATGCTCAGCCTGGCCGAGATGCTGTCGATCACCGTCTTGCTGTATTCCCTGACCCGCCGCCTGTTCAACGAACGGGTCGGCTTGTGCGCGGCTCTGCTCTTCTCGGTGACCGAGTCGGCGATCTTCCTGGGCAACTTCGCCACTTACGATGCGACCTGCCTGTTCCTGCTGGCCTGCGCGGCGTGGATCATGGTCCGCACGGCGGGATTCCGGTGGCCCGTCTTTCTCGCTGGCTGCTCCGGTGATCCTGGCTGCACCTGTGGCCGCGCTCGCAGTCGGGGTCAAGTACGCCGGCCTGTTGTTCGTGCCCACCATCGCTGTCCTGCCCGCGCTGGCGGGCTACCCCCTGCGCGGCCGCCGGGTCCTGCTCTACCCGCCTGTTTTCGTCGCCGCGGTGGGAGGACTCCTCTACGGGGCGCTCAAGCTGGGCGGCCACGCGTACTCGGCAGCCATCTCGAGCACCACCACCCAGCGCGCGCAGGGCGTTACCCCGGTGACGACGCTGCTGCGGGAATCCGCGGAGTGGGGTGGCGTGATCTTCGTGCTGGCGGTGATCGGCACCATCGCCTACGTCTGGCGCATCCGTACCGAGCCGGAGGAACTCGTCGCCCCGGCAGGCGGCCGCTTCCGCCGGCTGGCCTTGGGAGTGGTCCTCACCGGGACCGCGCTGCTAGCCCCTGCCTACCAGGCGCACCTGCACACGGACATCTCGTTCCAGAAGCACATCGGGTTCGGCCTGTTCTTCGCGGCGCCCCATGGCCGGCCTGGGCCTGGCCCGAATCCTGGGTGATCACTTGCGCCGCCCGCACGTCGCCGTCGGGATCTGGTGCCTGGCCCTCGTGCTCGGCATCGTCCAGTCCGGCCATATGTACCAGGTGTGGCCCAACTCGAACCAGTTCGTGCAGGCCTTCTCCAGCATACCTCAAGCCGCACGCCCGATACCTGGTCGAGGTGCCCGAGGTTGCCATCTACTACCTGCAGGGCCGTCCGGACGCGCAGCCCCGCCAGTTCACCTCGACGTTCTACATCAACTACTTCAACAGCAAGGGCGTGCTCCTCACCGGCACGCACGGGCTTCACCGCGGCCGTGGACGCCGGTTACTTCCACGTGGTGGCCTACAACGGCGATGTGACGCAGGCCGCCGACGCGGTCCTGGCCAAGGCCCTGTCGGCCAGCAAGTCTTACTACCTGGCCGCCGAGATCGGGATCGACGACACGTTCGGTCCCGGCGACTACTTCATCTGGGTCAAGGGGCACGCACCGAAGCCCAGCGGCCTCTTCGTCCACGCCAGCCCGAAGTACCAGAATCTGGGGAGCAAGATCACGGAGCTGGCGCCCTGACCCGACCACGGCCTCAGTTGGTGTAGACCTTCACGTACCTCACCACCATGCTGCCCCCTGACGAGGTCTGGCTGGTGGGCGTGGTGCACCGGCACTGGTCGTCGGGGAACGCGCCGCCCATTGCGAGGCTGAGCAGGATCGAGTGGCCATGATCGACGGCCGCGGTCCAGGCAGCGTGTTCCGACCCGGGCCTCGCCCACGCTGTAGAACTCGTGGCCGTCCAGGTACCAGCGGATCTGCTCGTGGCCCAGCGTGGCGCCGGTCGATGATCACGGAGTAGGTGTGGAAGGACGTCTGGCATCCCGGGCACGGTCCGCAGCCCGCTGCCCAGGCCATTGGTCTCATGGCAGGGGCCGAAGGTTCCGTCCGGGTTTCTGCTGGGTGAGGTTGCCGCAGTGCAAAGTCCCGGAATCCTTGCTGTAGCCATCGACATTCTCCAGGATGTCGATCTCCCCGGTTCCCGGCCACGCCGTCCGCCCCAGCATCCAGAAGCCGGGCCAGTAACCCAGCCCGTGGGCCACCGCCGGCTGCTTGATGGAGGCGGTCACCATCATCTCGCCGCCGGGCGGCGCGCCGAACAACCGGTTGGCCCGGGTCTCCATCCGGCCCGAAGTCCACGCGGCTCCGGGGCTCCCGGCCGCGCCGTGGCCCAGGGCGGTGATGGCGAGGTTCCCGTGCCCGTCGAGATGCACGTTTCTGAGATGATGGGTCATCGTCTCGACCTCGTTGGTGCCGAAGGAACCCTGGCCGGTGTTGTACTCCCAGTACTTGGCGCTGACGCCCGAGCCCGCTGGCCCGTTGAAGTTATCGGCCCAGTACAGCTTCCGACGGGGCCGCGTCCCCCTGCCCGGCCGCGGACGAGCAGCTCAGGCCGCCCAGGACCATGAGCACGCTGAGCCCGGCCATGAGCAGTCGTGGCCAGAGCGAGGCATGTGTGCGCAGCCTTGCCTCCTACGGGCTGTCGGCCCGGACCGCTGCCCGCCGGCATATCCCCGGACATCCTGCGCGAATCCTAGCGGCATCCGGGGCCGCGTTCGGCCCGCTGCTCCGGGGGCCTGGCCTGCATCCGGATCAGGCCCCGGCGTCTGCGAATGCCATACTGCCCGGTGGCGCACGAGCCTGGCTGAAAGGGGCTGAGCATGCCTGGTCCGCTCACCGGCCTGCGGGTGATCGAACTCGCCGGGCTCGGCCCGGCGCCGCACGCGGCCATGGTGCTCGGCGATCTGGGCGCCGACGTGGTCCGGGTGGAGCGGCCCCGCGGCGGTCTCGACCCGGCCGGCGGCCGGACCGACTACACGCTGCGCAGCCGCCGGTCGCTGGCCGCCGACCTGAAGACCGACACCGGCCGGGACGTGACCCTGCGCCTGGTGGCCCGGGCCGACGTGCTCCTGGAGGGTTACCGGCCTGGCGTGGCCGAACGGCTGGGGGTCGGCCCGCAGGAGTGCCACGCGGTGAACCCGGCCCTGGTCTACGGCCGGATGACGGGATGGGGCCAGGACGGGCCGATGGCGGCCCGGGCCGGGCACGACATCAACTACATCTCGCTCACCGGCGCACTGCACGCGATCGGAGCCGGTGAGCGGCCGGCCGTGCCGCTCAACCTGGTCGGTGACTTCGGCGGCGGCTCCATGTTCCTGGTCGCCGGGGTGCTGGCCGCGCTGTGGGAACGGCAGCGGTCCGGGACCGGGCAGGTGGTGGACGCGGCCATGGTGGACGGGGCCAGCGTGCTGCTGCAGATGACCTGGGCCTTCCGCGGCGCGGGCGCCTGGACCGACGACCGCTCGGCCAACCTGCTCGACGGGGGCGCCCCGTTCTACGACACCTATACCTGCGCTGACGGCCGGTGGATCGCGGTGGGCGCGCTGGAGCCGCAGTTCTACGCCCAGTTCCTGGCCGGGCTGGGGATCGCCGGTGAGGACCTGCCGGCGCAGATGGACCGCTCCGGCTGGCCCCGGCTGCGGGGCCGTTTCACCCAGGTGATCGCCAGCCGGACCCGGGATGAGTGGGCAGAGACGTTCGCGGGCACCGACGCCTGCGTGACGCCGGTGCTGTCCTTCGGCGAGGCCGCCCGCGACCCGCACATCACCGCCCGGGACACAGTGATAACCCTGGACGGGATACCGCAGGCCGCCCCGGCGCCCCGGTTCTCCCGGACCCCCGCGGGCACGCCCTCCCCTCCCCCGGTACCCGGCGGCGACACCACGGCAGTGCTGGCCGGCTGGGACGCCTGACCCGGGCGTAGTTCCGTCCCGACCGGGCGTAACGAGGCCAGGTGGCGGCTGATGACCAGGCGCTGGATCTGGTTCGTGCCCTCGAAGATCTGCATGATCTTGGCCTCGCGCAGGTACCGCTCGACCGGGAATTCCTCGCTGTAGCCGTAGCCGCCGAGGACCTGGACGGCGTCGGTGGTCACCTTCATCGCGGCGTCGGTCGCCACCAGCTTGGCCACGCTGGCCTGCTGGCTGTACGGGCGCCCGGCGTCCCGGCGGCGCGCCGCGTCCAGGTAGGTCGCCCGGGCCGCACCGACCGCGGCGGCCATGTCCGCGAGCAGGAACGCCAGGCCCTCGTGGTCGATGATCCGCTGGCCGAACGTCCGCCGCTCCTTCGCGTAGCCGGCCGCGTAGTCCAGGGCGGACTGGGCCAGCCCGGTCGCGACGGCCGCGATGCCGAGCCGCCCCGAGTCCAGCGCGCTGAACGCGATCCGCAGTCCCTGGCCCTCGGCCCCGATCAGGCGGTCCGCGGACATCCGCGCACCGTCGTAGTGGGCGCTGGTCGTGGGCACCGCCCGCAGCCCCATCTTCCGCTCCGGCGGCCCGAACGACAGACCGGGCAGGCCGCCGGCACCAGGAAGCAGGAGACCCCCTGGCTGCCGGGAGCCGTGCGCGCGAACAGCGTGTAGGAGTCGGCGTTCCCGCCGCCGGTGATCCAGGCCTTGGTGCCGGTGATGACGTAGCCGTCATCGTCCCGCTGCGCCTGGCAGGCCAGCGCGGCCGCGTCGGAGCCGGCCTGGGGCTCGGACAGGCTGTAGGCCCCGAGCAGGCCGCCGCCGAGCAGGCCGGGCAGCCATCGCTCCTGCTGCTCCACGGTGCCGAAGGTGGCCAGCGGGAAACAGGACAGGCCGTGCACGCTCACCGTGACCGCGACCGCGGCCCACCGCATGGCCAGTTCCTCCAGGACCTGCAGGTACACCTCGTACGGCTGGCCGCCGCCGCCCAGTGACTCGGGATAGGGCAGGCCGAGCAGGCCCGCCGCACCGATGATCTTGAAGACCTCGGCGGGGAAGGTCCCGGTGGCCTCCGCCTCGGCGACGCGGGGCGCCAGCTCGCGCTCGGCCAGCTGCCGGGTCAGGTCCAGCAGATCAGCGGCCTCACGGCAGGGCAGCATCCGGTCCACGGTCATGACGGACTCCTGGTGACCCGGGGCAGGGACGGCGCGGGCCGCGACTGCACCATGCCCGCTGCCATCCCACCCAACCACGCCACCGGATCGGGCGGAGCGAGCGGCGTGGATGCCGCGGCGCGGGTACCTGGCTGTCCGCCGTGCACCAGTTCAGCGTGGGCGTTGACAGCTGATCCTTTTGTGTCATCAATAGGAAACATGGCCGAAATCATTGCTTGTGAGGCTGCGGCCAGGATGTGCCTGCGTATCCCTCTGTTAACCCCCCAGGAGCGCCGCGGATGACTGACACCCTGGACACGACGACCGTTGCGGCCACCGTCGAGCGGCAGAAGCTGCAGCGCCACTTCGGGCGCTTCGACATCCTGTTCTTCCTCATCTGCACCATCGTCGGGGTGGACACCATCGCCACCGTGGCGCAGGGCGGCGGCCAGGCCTTCACCTGGATGATGATCTTCGCGGTGGTGTTCTTCGTGCCGCAGGCGCTGCTGTTCGCCGAGCTGGGCTCGGCCTTCCCGCAGGAGGGCGGCCCGTACTACTGGACCCGGCTGGCCTTCGGGCACCTGGCCGGGGCGGTCAACAACTTCCTGTACTGGATCACCAACCCGGTGTGGATCGGCGGCTCGCTCACCATCACCTGCATCGCCGCCGTCCAGGTGTTCTTCAACCACGGCGCGAACGTGTCCACGCCGGTGTGGTTCATCATCGCGCTCGCGTTCGTCTGGCTGTCGATCCTGGCCGCCATCATGTCCTTCAGCCGGGCCAAGTGGCTGCCGACGGTAGGAGCCTTCGCCCGGTTCATCGTGCTCGGGGTGTTCACGCTCTCGGTCGTCATCTTCGCGTTCAAGCATGGGGCGCACGGGCTGGGCGCGAGCGGCTATAAGCCGTCCGAGGGTGGTTTCGTCCTGCTCGTCGGCGTGCTGCTGTTCAACTTCGTCGGGTTCGAGCTGCCCAGCAGCGCCGGGGAGGAGATGACCAACCCGCAGCGAGACGTGCCGTTCGGGATCGCGCGCTCCGCGGTGGCCAGCGTGGTGCTGTACGCGCTGCCGGTGATCGGCATCCTGATCGTGCTGCCGTCCAGCGCCATCACCAACTTCAGCGGGTTCGTCAGCGCCATCCAGGACGTCTTCACCGTCTACGGCGGGCACGTCAGCGCGGACGGCAGCGCCACGCTGAGCGGGGCCGGGCTGGTGCTCGGGGACGCGTGCGCGATCCTGTTCATCCTGTGCCTGCTGACCTCGGGCGTGACCTGGATCATGGGCTCGGACCGGGCCCTGGCCGTGTCCTGCTACGACGGGGCGGGCCCGCGGGTGCTCGGGGTGATCAACGCCAAGTACGGCACCCCGGTCCGGGTCAACGTGTTCAGCGGCGTGGTGGCCACCATCGTGGTCGTGCTCGCGCACCAGATCACCAGTGGCAACGCCGCGAAGTACTTCGATGCGGTACTCGGCGTGACCATCTCCACCACGCTGATCAGCTACCTGCTCATCTACCCCGCGCTGTGGAAGCTGCGGCGCAGCCACCCGGACACCCCCCGCCCGTTCAAGATGCCCTGGCACCGGCCGCTGACCGTGCTCCTGATGGTCCTGGTGGCCATCGCCAGCATCCAGCTCATCGCCCCGGGGCTGGGCAGCTCGTGGTTCGGCAGTAACTTCATCCCCTCGGGCTGGACCTACGCCCAGCGGTTCACCTACCTGTGGACCGAGGTCATCCCGGTCCTGGCCTTCATCGTCATCGGGACCGCGTTCTGGTGGATGGGGCGGCGGACCCGGGCCGAGGCGGTCCCGGACGTGGCGCCCCTCCCCTGACCTGCGCCGCGCGGCGCGCGGCCCGCTTCCGGCAAGATTCCTGCCGCCGGCGGGAAGATTCGGCTGACGAACCGGTTGTACGTAGCGGAGGAAGCTCCGGGTACACCGTGAACGGGCCGAGCAGGGGGTGTGCATTCGTGGAAGCGGCGATCGTGCTGTCCCTGGCGGCCAGCTTCTGCACCGCCACCTCCTCGGTCTGCCAGCGCCTCGGGGCGCGCAACACCGGGTCCTCGGGATTCGACATCTACCTGCTGTTCCGGCTGGTCCGCCAGCCCATCTGGATACTCGGCCTGGCCAGCATGATCCTCGGCTTCATCCTCCAGATCACCGCCCTGCACTTCGGGGCGCTGGCCCTGGTCCAGCCCATCCTGGCCCTGGAACTGATCTTCGTGTTCGGCTATATGGCGGTGATCGGCTCGCGCAGCGTGAAGCGGCGTGACTGGCTGGCCGCCATCGCCATGTGCGCCGGGCTGGGCCTGTTCCTGCTGGCCGCCTCACCGTCCGGAGGGCGGTCGTCCGCGCCCGGCACCCTGTGGTGGCTGGCCGGGCTGGCGTCGCTGGCCGTGGTCCTCGTGGCCCTGGCCGTGGCTTTCGGCCTGGGCCGCCGTCCCGGTGCCGCGCCGTCCCGCCGCGCCGCGGTGCTCGGCGCGGCCACCGGCGTCGCGTGGGGGTTCGTCGCCGCGGTGATCAAGGAGCTCAGCTCGCACCTGGGCGACGGCGTCCACGCCATCGTGACCAACTGGTCGCTTTACGTGCTGGTCGGGGCGGGCGCGGCGACCCTGCTGCTCGCCTCGCACGCCCTGGCCGCGGGCCCGCTGGCCGCGTCCCAGCCCGGGTTCACCATCCTGGACCCGCTGTCGGCCAGCCTGCTCGGGCTGTTCCTGTTCGATGAGCACATCCAGACCGGGGTACTGGACCTGGCCGTCGAGGCGCTGGCGCTGGCCCTGATCGTCGGCGGCGTCTCGGCCCTCAGCCACAGCCACCTCATCCAGGGCGAGGACGATCCCCCCTCCGTCCGCGCGGGCGAATTCGCCACCACCCGCTGAGTCCCCGCCCCACGTTTCCCCTGAACCGGGCGCGTTTCCGGGGTGTTTTGCCCGGTTCGGCGCACGCTTCGCGGGAGACGTGGGCGGGAGGGGCCAGTGTGACGGGGCCGCACCCGCACTGCGCGGCGGCCGGCGCTTCGGCACGTAGGGTTCTGCGGGTGGAACTCGTCATCGAGGATGCGGTCGTCGTCACGATGGGGCCGGGCGGCGGGACGGCCCGGGCCATGCTGGTCCGGGACGGCCGGATCGCCGCGGTCGGCGACCCCGGGGAGGTCCGGGCGGCGGCCGGGCCGGGCGCGGCGGTGGCCCGGCTGGACGGGGCCACCGTGATCCCGGGGCTGATCGACGCGCACTGCCACGTGGCGGACGTCGGGTACCTGGCGGCGGGCGCCGACTGCAGCCAGCCGTCCGCGCCGGACATCCCGGCCATCCAGGCGCGGCTGCGCGAGGCGAGCACCCGGACCCCGGAGGGCTCGTGGGTCACCGGCAGCGGGTACGTCGAGTACCGGCTCCGCGAGGGCCGGCATCCCACCCGCCATGACCTGGACCAGGCCGTTCCCGGCCGCCCGGCCGTGGTCTACCACACGTCGCTGCACGCCTGCGTGCTGAACACCGCGGCGCTGCGGGCGGCCGGGTTCGCCGACACGCAGCCCGATCCCCCGGGCGGCGCCTTCGGCCGCGACCGTGAAGGGCGCCTCGACGGCGTGGTGTTCGAGGGGCCGATGTTCGCGCTGTTCGAGCGGAACCTGCGGGACGACATCACCCGGATGAGCGCCGCCGAGCGGGCCCGGCTCATGGAACGGGCCGGCCAGCACCTCGCGTCGCTCGGCATCACCGCGGCCTGCGACGCGGACCTGCGCCGCGACACGTTCGCCGCCTTCGCCGAGGCCGACCAGGCCGGCGCGCTGCACCAGCGGATCTACGGCCTGGTCGTGCACGACCAGGTGGACTGGCTGCTGGCCGGGGGCCTGCAGGGCCGGCACTCCGGGCGGCTGGCCACCGAGGCCGTGAAGATCTGGGCCGACGGCGGGATGAGCAGCCGCACCGCGGCCATCCACGGCACCTACCCGGTCCCGCCGCACGGCTCCGGCATCCTGTTCTTCAGCCGGGACGAGCTGACCGCGATGGTCCGTGAGTTCGACGCCCGCGGGTTCCAGGTCGCCGTGCACGCCCAGGGGGACCGGGCCATCGAGACCGTGCTCGACGCGTACGCGGCGGTGCTGGCCAGCCCGGGGCCAGCCGGCCCGGGGCTGGCCGCCACGGGGCTGCGCCAGGCCCGGCGGGCTCAGCACCGGCGGGACGCAACCCGCGGCGGCACCGGATCGAGCACGCCGGGGCCATGTACCCGCCGCTCACGGCCCGGGCCGCGGACCTCGGCATCGTGATCGTGAGCCAGCCCGGGTTCCTGTCCGCCCTGGGCGACGGGTTCGCCGAGGCGTTCCCCGGTCACGGTGACCAGCTCTACGCGTTCGGGTCCTGGCGGCGGGCGGGCCTGACCGTGGCCGGTTCCTCCGACGCCCCGGTCATCAGCGCCGCCCCGCTGCTCGGCCTCCGCGACGCCGTGACCCGCCGCACGGCCGGCGGCCAGGTCCTCGGGACCCGGCGAACGGCTCACGGCCCGGGACGCGCTCGCCCTGTACACCACGCAGGCCGCCGCCGCGATTCACCGGGAAGACGAGATCGGCTCGCTGGAGCCGGGCAAGCTGGCCGACTTCGTGGTGCTGGCGGACAACCCGCTGCGGACCGTCCCGGAACGGATCGCGGACATCCCGGTGCTGGCCACCGTCGTGGACGGGACCCCTACCTATCAGCCGGGGGACGTGCTGGTTCCCAGGCGCTGACCGCCGGGCGGGAAGACCGTTAGGGAGAATTGAGGGTTTCACGGGGCCGGTCACCGTGATGCTCAGGCGTCCCGGCGGGTGATCACGACGCAGGCGGCGGCCAGCGCGGCCACCGCCCACCCGGCGACGACCAGCAGGGACAGGGCCGGGGCGAACATGTCCGTCTTCGGGTGCAGGGACACGAGCTGCTGGGCCGCGGTGAGGGGCAGGAACCGGTCGATCCGGCCGTTCCAGGGGTGCGGCAGCAGGCTCAGGATTTCCGGGATCAGGTAGGTCAGCGCGACCGCGGCGGCGATCGCGGCGGCGGTGGACCGCATGATCACGCCCAGCCCCAGGCCGAGCAGGGTCACCACGACCAGGTAGAACCCGCCGGCCAGGACGGCGCCCGGCACTCCGGGATGAGCCAGGGACAGGCCGCGGTGATGCCCGGACAGGATGGCCTGGGTCAGGAAGAACGAGGCGAACGCGAGCAGTTCGCCCGTGGCCAGGGCCACCGCCCCCGTGGTGGCGGCCTTGGCCACGAGGACCGCCCGGCGCCGCGGCACCGCCGCGAGCGTGGTGCGGATCAGCCCGGTCGAGTGCTCGGCGGTGAACGCCAGTACGCCGAGGACCGCCAGGGCGAGCTGCGCGGTGGGGAAACCGCTGAAGCTCAGCGTGAGCGCGTCGGGCAAGGGCGGGCTGCCGGGCGGCGGGTGAGCCGCAGCGGTCGCGGTGAGATACGTGCCCAGCGCGCTCAGGCCGACGGCCAGGACCGCCGCGATCGACAGCGCCGCGTAGGTGGAGCGGACCGACCAGAGCTTGATCCACTCCGACGCGAGCACGTCGCGCGCCCGGACGGCGGCGGGCGGCATGGTGCGGCTCGCTGGCATGGTGCTGCCGGGCAGCACAGGGGGGGCAGGGGCAGTCATCGGGCCGGTGCTCCTTCCCGGGCGGGGGCCGCGGCGCGGTACTCCGTGGCGTCGCCGGTGATGTCGAGGTACGCGTCTTCCAGCGAGGCGTGCCGGGGGACCAGTTCGTGGACCGGGAGGCCGCGGGCGGCGGCCAGGTCCGCGATGGCCGGCGCCTCCAGGCCGGTCACCGCGAGACCGCCGGCCGGGCCGGCCGCGACCGTGGCGCCGTGCGCGGTGAGCAGCGTGGCGAGGTCGGCGGCCCGGGGCGAGCGGACCAGCACGTCGCGGCGCCCGCGGGACTCCACGAACTCCTCCATCGGCGTGTCCGCGATCAGCCGGCCGCGGCCGATGATGATCAGGTGATCGGCGGTCAGCGCCATCTCGCTCATCAGGTGGCTGGACACGAAGACCGTGCGGCCCTCCCCCGCCAGCGCCTTGAACAGCTGCCGGATCCAGTGGATGCCCTCCGGGTCCAGGCCGTTGGCGGGCTCGTCGAACATGAGCACCGGCGGGTCGCCGAGCAGCGCCGCGGCGATGCCGAGCCGCTGCTTCATGCCGAGCGAGAAGCCCCCGGCCCGGCGGCCCGCCACCGCGTCCAGCCCGGTCAGGGCCAGCACCCCGGTGACCCGGCTGGCCCCGATGCCGTTGCTGCGCGCGATCGAGCGCAGGTGATGCCAGGCGGACCGGCCAGGATGCACCGCGTTCGCGTCCAGCATCGCGCCCGCCTCGTGCAGCGGGCGGATGATCCGCTGGTAAGGCCGGCCCCCGACGAGCGCGCGGCCCGCGGTGGGGGCGTCCAGGCCCAGGATGATCCGCAGCGTGGTGGTCTTGCCCGCGCCGTTCGGCCCGAGGAACCCGGTCACCTGCCCGGGACGGACCGTGAAACTCAGCCCGTCGACCGCGGTGACCGGGCCGAACCGCTTGGTGAGCCCGTGGACCTCGATCATGACCGGGGGGCCTTGAAGTAGACGGTGGAGGCGGCCTGCCACAGCCGGACAACCGCGATCAGGCCGAACGCCCAGATCACGAACGCGAGGATCTTGACCGGGACCGCCACGGGATTGATCAGCCCTCCGAAGGCATCCAGGGTGCCGATGCCGAACAGCACCGTGCCCGTGATGCGGGCCCAGTTCTTCCCGGCCTGGCAGCCCCGGGCGATGAGGATCCACGCCGCGATGGCGATCAGGCCCGAGACGATGCCGGCGATCAGCAGGACATGCTGCTGCGTGCTGACCTGGCTGGCGGTGAGGTGCGGGAAGCGTTTCTCGATGGCCGTCCTGGTCGAGCCCACCGTCGCGATGGACGCGATCAGGTAGATCAGGCTCACGGCCGCGCCCCCGTACATGGCCTTGACGGCCTGGCGGACGGACGGCGGGACGGTGCGCGGCGGGGTGTCGGGCATCTGCGTGGTGCCCGGGTACGGCTGGTACATGTGCTGTTCCTTTCGGGAGGGAGAGCAGGTTGTGCGAGGGAATGAGGAGGTCGCCAGCCAGGCCGGGCTGGCCAGGCCGGGCATAGGGCCGCTAGGCCGCGGTGGCTGCTCCAGACGCGGAGCAGGCGGTCGGTGAGCGGGCCCGAGCCGGATGCCCCGGCTGGTCAGGATCACCTGGACCTGGCCGTCGCGGAGGCGCAGCCGCAGGAAAGCGCTGCCGGCGGGGCCGCCCCGGCGTGCACGGCGAGGTCACCCCGGCCGGACACGAACCAGCCCAGGCCCATCCGCCACCCCGGGCAGCGGGCGCGGTCTGCGGCGTGACCGCGTCGCGGGCCAGCGCCGCGGGCAGCAGCGACGCCCACCCGGTGCCCAGCCGGACGTGTCCGCAGCCGTCGCCCACAGCCCGCCGACCGCGGGGATGGTGCAGATCACCGCCTGGACCGGCGTGAACGTCCCGTCCGGATTCACGTTGTAGCCGGTCACCGCGTCCGGGCCGAGGTCCGCGGCGCGGGCCGGGAACGAGGAGCCCGTCAGCCCGAGCGGCTCCAGCACCAGCTCCGTCGCCGCCTCCGCGTACGGCACGCCAGTGACGTCGGCGACCAGCTGGCCGAGCACGGCGTAGCCGCCGTTGCTGGGCCGGACCGTGCCCCGCGGGCCGCCGCAGGAGACGACCGGGCCAATGACGCTGACCAGGTCGCGAACGTGGTCAGCGAGCAACTCGGACGGGGCAGGGCTGTCCACCCCGGCGGTGTGGGTGAGCAGCTCCCGGACCGTGATGGTGTCGTCCTCGAGCCGCACGGTTGGATCCGGTCGTTGGCCGGGGCGTCGAGGGCGAGCCGCCCGTCGGCCACCAGGCGGAGTACGGCCGTGGCCGTGACGAGCGCGGAGCCGCAGTAGGACGGCCAGCAGTGACCCGCGGCCAGTTCCACGCCCCGGTCCAGGTCCGCCCAGCCCATGGTGACGATCCACGGGATGCTGCCGGGACCGCCGCCGGCCACGGCCAGCCCGGGCAGGCCCAGCTCCGCGACGCCCTCCTCGGCGATCTCCCGCACGCCGGCCGGCACATCGCCGCCCAGCCGGGCCGGCGCCGGCGCCGCCACCCGCGGGTCGGTGATCTGGCGGCCGAGCGGAACGGCCAGCAGCCCGGTCAGCCGGTGCGGCGGGTCCGCCGCGGCGGAGGCGAAGACCTCCAGGCCGCCGATCCGCACCTGGACGGTCAGTGGGGTCTGGCTCACGACCGCTAGTTCCTCGCGCAACGCCGGGGCCACGCTGGCGATCGCCGCGCTCAGCTCGGGTGCCGGCACCGCGGCCAGCACGTCCGGTGCGAAATGCTGCTGCATCTCGTCCGGTCCGGGAGCGGTCCAGCCCGGCTGGCCGACTCCGCGGAACCGGGTGATCACCCAGCCCAGCTGGGGCAGCACCTGGCATTCCGCGGTGGGCTGCTCGCTGATGCGCTGCTTGAGGGAGGTCCAGCTCGGCTGGCCGTGCTCCCAGGCGATAGCGAGCTGCGCGTCGTGCAGGGCAGCAAACTCACCGACGGCCAGGCGGCGTTTCGCCTCCAGCTTCAGGTACCGGAGACTCGGCCGCTCGGGCAGCGGACGCGTTGACACGCTGGTGGTCGCAGCAGCAGGGTTTGCGGAACTGGGATCTGCAGAACTGGGCATGGCAGCCCTTCCTCATGCCCGCTGGTCCGCTCGGGTCCGGGCAGGAAAGACTGGCCGTGGACTGACACCACACACCGGTGAGCTTGCAGCTCTGCCTGCGGACCTAGAGGCGACCGGAACCGCCACCGGAGACAATACTCCTTTTACGATTTCCCGTCGTCCCCGGACGCGTCCCCGGGCCTGTCCGCCGGGCCGCCGCGGGTGAGAGCGACCGGGTCCACCACCCGGTCGAAGAGGTCCTCGCTCACCCCGTTGGCCAGCGCCGCCTCCCTGAGGGTCAGGTCGTGGTCGATGGCGTAGTGCGCGATGACCGAGGCCTGGTCGTAGCCGATCACCGGGGACAGGGCCGTCACCATCATGACCGAGCGCTCGATGTTGGCGGTGAGGGTGGCCTCGTTGAGCTGGGTCCCCTCGATCATGAACTCGCGCAGGTGATCACACATGTCGGCCATGATCAGTGCCGAGTGCAGGTAGTTGCTGATGACAATGGGGCGGAACGCGTTCAGCTCGAAGTTGCCCTCGGCGCCGCCCATGGTCACCGCCACGTCGGACGCCATGACCTGGATGGCGACCATCAGCATGGCCTCGGCCTGGGTCGGGTTGACCTTGCCCGGCATGATCGACGAGCCGGGCTCGTTGGACGGCAGGATCAGCTCGCCGAGCCCGGTCCGCGGGCCCGAGCCCAGCCAGCGCAGGTCATTAGCGATCTTGTACAGGCTGACGGCCGCGGCCTTCAGCCCGCCGTGCGCCCGCACCATCCGGTCCAGGGTGGCCTGGGCCGTGAACTTGTTGACCGCGGTCACGTACGGGGCGCCGGTCATCGCGGCGATCTGCGCGGCGACCTCCGCACCGAAATCTTCCGGCGCGTTCAGCCCGGTGCCGACCGCGGTCCCGCCCATGGCCAGCTGGAGCAGGCCGTGCGTGACGTGCTCGACCTCGGCGATCGCGTCGTCCAGCGCGCCGGCGTACCCGGACCACTCCTGGCCGACGGTCAGCGGGGTGGCGTCCTGCAGATGCGTCCGGCCGATCTTGACGATGCCGGACCATTTCTCCGCGTTGACCGCGATCGCGTCCCGCAGCCCGCGCAGCGCGGGGATGGTCCGCTCGGTGGCCATGGTGTAGGCGGCGATGTGCATCGCGGTCGGGAACGTGTCGTTGCTCGACTGGGCCATGTTGACGTGATCGTTGGGATGCACCGGCTGCTGCGAGCCGAGGGTGCCGCCGGCCAGCTGGATGCACCGGTTGGCGATCACCTCGTTCACGTTCATGTTGGAGTGGGTGCCCGAGCCCGTCTGGAACACGTGCAGCGGGAACTCGCCGTCCAGCTCGCCCGCTGATGATCTCGTCGCAGACCCGCTCGATGAGCTGGCCCATCCAGGCCGGCAGCCGGCCGGAGCGGGTGTTCACCAGCGCCGCGGCCTTCTTCACGTAGCCGTAGGCGCGGTACACCTCGACCGGCATCCGGTCGTGGCCGACGCTGAAATGGTCCAGGCTCCGCTGGGTCTGGGCGCCCCAGTAATGGCCAGCGGGCACCTCGACCTGGCCCAGGCTGTCGAACTCGGCCCGCATCCCGGTCGCATCGAGCCCGATGGGCAGATCGAGGATCTGCGGGGCCCCATCACCCTCAGCCATAACGCCACCCTACCGGCCGCTATGCGGCCGCCCGGGGCGCAGATCAGCCAGCCGGTCTCGGGGCCAGTCCCGAGCAGGTCCGCAGGCTGGCGTAGTACGCGGCGGCCCGGCGCGCCCGGGCGCCGTGCAGGACGACCGGCTGGCCGGTCCGGGACACGACCGCGGGGATGAAGCGTGCGGTCAGGGGGGCGTGCGGATGCAGCGTGAGTCTCAGCACGCCGGTGGCGGTGCTGTAGGAGTGCTCCCACCACAGGAAGTTGCCCATCCCGTAGGCCACGAACGTGTGGCCCAGCCAGCCCGATCCCTGCAGCATGTGGGCGTGCGCCCCGATGATGATGCTGGCTCCCGCCGCGGCCAGCCTCGGCGCCAGCGATATCTGATTAGGGTCGGGGCAGGCCTGGCCCTCGGTACCCCAGTGCATGAACACGATGACGACCGGGGCGAGCCGCCGGGCGGCCCGGACGGCGGCCAGCGTGCGGGGCAGGTTGATCGCGTTGGCCTCCCCCGGCCGGGACCGGGTCGCCACCCAGGACGACGCGAGCTCCGCGACCTGTGAGACCCCGATGATCGCGATCTTCACGCCGTTGATCGTGGTCACGTAGGGTGCCCAGGCCGCGGCGGCGTCGGTGCCGATGCCCACGTAGGGGAACCGGGCGGCCCGGGCCGCGGCGAGGGTGCTGGCCAGCCCCACCTGGCCGTAGTCGAGAACGTGATTGTTGGCCATGGTGACCAGGTTGACCCCGCCGTCACGCAGCGCGGTGAACGCCGCGGGCGTGGTGCGGAAGTGGTACGTCTTCGGCTGCGGCCGGCCCGCGGCTGGTCACCGCGGTCTCGAGGTTCACGGCGGTGAAGTCGGCCGACTTCAGCACCGAGCTGATCGGCCCGAACGCGGTCGCCGGGTCCTTCAGCAGCCGCGCGGTGCGGCCGGTGAAGTGCACGTCCCCGGCGAAGGCCAGGGTGACCGGACCCGGGCGCGCCGGGCCGGGCTCGCCGGCCGGGCCGGGGGGACCGCGCCGCGCCGCTGGCCCCGGACTGGGCCTGCGTCCGTTCCGCGGCCGGGGCGGCCGCCGGGGCATGCCCGGCGGAACAGGCGGCGGCGGGCAGCGCCAGGAGGCCGGTCATTACAGCGAGCGATCGCCAGGTGACCACGGGCACAGCCTACGGCGCGGGATGGCCCTGGTTACCCTTTACCAGGGTTGAACACCCCGCGCGGGTCGAGGGCGTGGCGCACCGCGTCCATGCAGCGCGAGAGCTCCCGGATCGAGTTCGCGGCGCATCCCCTCCCGTTTCAGGAGCCCGACGCCGTGCTCGCCGGTCACCGTGCCGCCCAGCGCGATCGCCCCGTCGAGGAGTTCCTCGAACGCGGCCTGGGCCGCGGCCCGCGCGGCGTCGTCGCCCGGCGGGGTGACGATCAGCGGGTGCAGGTTCCCGTCGCCGGCGTGGGCGATGGTGGAGATCTGCACGCCGTGCCGGGCCGCGATCGCCTCGATCTGGGCCAGCATCGCCGGGACCTCGGACCGCGGGACGCAGACGTCTTCGGTGAGCACCGGCCCCAGCCGCTCGAACGCCGGGTAGGCCAGCCGCCGGGCCTCGAACAGCGCCTCGGCCTCGGCATCGTCGGTGGACTGGGCTACCCACAGCGCACCCGCGCCGGTCATGGCCGCGGCGAGCCCGTCCGACTCGGCCGCGCCGGAGTCTCCCTGGGTGTCTACCCGGGCCAGCAGCAGCGCCGCCGCGTCGGCCTCCAGGCCCAGGTGCTTCCAGTCCTCGACGGCGGTGAGGCAGGCCCGGTCCAGGAGCTCGAGAACGGAGGGGCCCAGCCCGCACCGGGTGATCTGCGACACGGCCTCGCCCGCCGTGACCAGGTCGGGGAACGCACCGACGATGGTCCGCGGCGTGCCGGCCAGCGCGGGCCGCAGCCGCAGGGTCACCTCGGTGACCACGCCGAGCGTGCCCTCGGAGCCGACGAACAGCCCGACCATGTCCAGCCCGGCCACGCCCTTCGTGGTGCGGCGGCCGAGCCGCACCGCATCGCCATACCGCACCGCACCGGCGGACCCGGCACCGGCGGACCCGGTATCCCCGGACACGGCCTCCCCGGACACGGGGCCGCCGACCACCGCGCGGAGGCCCAGCACGTAGTCGCGGGTCACGCCGTACTTCAGGCAGCACAGGCCGCCCGCGTTGGTGGCGACGTTGCCGCCGATCGTGGACCAGGGCGCGCTGGCCGGGTCCGGCGGGTACCACAGGCCGTGCTCGGCCACGGCCGCCTTCAGGTCGTCGTTGACCGTTCCCGGCTGGACGACGCAGAGCAGGTTGTCCCGGTCGATCTCGAGCACCTGGTCCATCCGGGCCAGGTCGAGGACGACGCAGCCGTCGACCGCGTTGGCCCCGCCGGACAGGCCGGTGCCGGCCCCGCGCGGCACGACCGCCGCACCCAGCTCGGCGCAGATCCGCACGACCTGCTGCACCTCGGCTTCCGAGCGGGCCCGCACGCCCGCGGCCGCCCGCCCGGCGGGCGCCCACTCGGCGTCGTCATGGGACATGGCCGCGAGGACGTCGGGATCCGCGACGATGCGGTCGCCGGGCAGGGCCCGGCTCAGCATCTCGATCAGCCGGCCCGGCCGGCTGCTCCCGTCCCCGCTTCTGGCGTACCAGCCGGGCCTGCACCGGCCGCAGTCTGCACTGACTTCACATAACGACTTTAACGGCCGGCTGCCAGCCGCCCCGCGGGCCGGGGCGAGGCCGCCGGCGCACCGCAGCTTAGGGCGAGGCCGCCAGCGCTCCGCGGCCGCCGACCTCCCGCGTTCGTGGTTCGTAAGAACTCAATGCCGGCATTGCCCCGCCGGAGGCGCGCGGCCCTCCTACCCTGATAACGCACGTGCCCTTGGAGCGGATTAACGCCACAGCAGGTCACCTCAGGAGCGGGTTACCTCGTGGAGCGGGCCACCTCACGAAGGGCCAGAACGTGTCCCACCATGGGAATGTCGCACGCCGCGCCGCAACCGCAGGCGCCGCCCGGACCTTGGCCGCCCGGACCTTGCCCGCCCGGACCTTGCCCGCCCGGACCTTGGCCGCCCGGACCTTGCCCGCCCGGACCTTGCCCGCCCGGCCGGCCGCCCGGACCTTGCCCGCCCGGACCTTGCCCGCCCGGACCTTGGCCGCACTGGCCTTGGCCGCACTGGCCTTGGCGGTGGCCGGGCTTCTCGCCGGGGCTCCCGGCGCCGCCGCGGCCGCTATCTCAGGTCCAGGCACACCAGCCGCCGTGACGCCGACCACGGGAACACCCGCCACGGGAACCCCGACCGCGTTCACCGCGCCTGCCTACACCTGCACCATCACCTCGGGAGCCCACTCGGCGAACCGGACGGCCCGGATCCCGATCCAGCTGCGTGATAGCGGGCCGGGCTCGGTGGGCTCGACGGACACCGTCACGCTGTCCTCGCCGAGCACCGCCCTGGGCGGCCCGTTCCCGGCGGGCACGTTGACGGTCGGCTTCAGCGGCGCGCTCCCGGTCATGGGGGCGCAGACCGACAGCGTTCCGCTCACCGGGACCATGACGGACACCGGCAACGGCGTGTTCAGCCTGAGTGGGCAGCTGATGCTGAACACGGCCGGGCTGGACCATATCCTGCCGCCCACCCGGTTCACCGTCACCATCCACGCGGCCAGCGTCATCTCGGTCGTCGTGACGTGCGTCCTGGTGACCGCCATGACCGCGACCATGCCGGCGTCCGTCGCCCTGCAGGTCGCCGGCGCGACGGGGACGGTTCCGCTCATGGCGGGGGCCACTCCGGCCGGGGCACCCAACACCGGCGGCGGCGGCAGCCTGCACCACGCCGGTGACTTGGCCGGACTCGCCGCAGGGGGTGCGGTCCTGCTGACGGGCCTGGGCATCACGGTCGCCGGGGTACGCCGGCGACGCCACTCCCCGGCCTGACCTGGCCGGCGCCGGACTGACCGGGCCGGGCCCGGGCTCGCCTGGGCGGCCCTGGGCTGGCTCTCGCTCTGGAGGTGACGTACCGCATGGTTCTTCCCCGCCGCTCCCGGCGGTACCGGGCCCAGTGGTCCACCCGCACCTACTACGAGGAGGGCCGCCGCCGGCGGCGGGCACCGCTGATCGTCCTGGGCACCGGGCTGATCATCGGCGGGGCCCTGGTGGCCGTCCATGCCCTGCTGGACGGTGGCCCGCTGACCGGCAGCGCACTGGAGATCCCCGCCGCCGTGGGCACGTCCGCCCCGTTGCCGGTGACCGCCCCCACCGCCGCGCCGCTGGCGCGATCCGCGCCGGTGCGGATCGAGATCCCGGTCCTGGACGTGTCGGCACCGGTCATGCGGCTCGGGGTGGTGGCCAGCGGCAGCATCCAGGTGCCGCCGCTGGACAATCACAACCTGGCCGGCTGGTACGACCGGAGCGTCACGCCTGGTCAGCGCGGCTCGTCGGTGATCCTGGGCCACGTTGACTCGTTCACGGGGACGTCGGTGTTCTTCTCCATCAAGACGCTGCGCCCGGGGAACATGATCGACGTGGTCCGGGCCAACGGGTCCACCGCGGTCTTCACCGTGGACGGGGTGCAGAAGGTCGTGAAGTCAGCGTTCCCGCGGGCTGAGGTCTACGGCAACGTCAGCTTCCCGAGCCTGCGCCTGGTCACCTGCGGCGGCCCCTTCGATACCACGACCCGCCAGTACCTCGACAACGTCGTCGTCTACGCCCACCTGATCAAGGGCCCCAGGTAGGCACGTGGCCGGGCACCGGCGCGGGGACGCCCCCCGGCCGGGTGCCGGCCCGGCTCCCCGGGCGCTGCGGCATGAACATCCACGCGCCCGCCAGGAGCAGCGCCACCACGAACGCGCAGTAGATCCAGAACACCGGCGTGACCCCGTTGCTGAAGGTGAGCCCGGCCTGCGCAGCCTGCGCCGCGGAGATGCCGAAGTTGCTCGCCGAGACGGGCTCGCTGACCTGGACGAGCGCCGAGATCGCCTGGGCGGCCATGGGGATGGCCGCCCCCGCGAGCAGCACCGCGCCCAGCCGGACCGGGCGCCACAGGGCGGCGACGATCACGACCGCGACGAGCGTGACCATCACCGCGACGTCACCGATGATGACCGGAACCGGGTTCGCGAAAGCGTTCCCCGCGGTGAGGGTCTGCGTCGCCCCGCTCGCCGCCCGCAACGTGTAGCTGTCCCATGAGGGAGCGAAGGCGATCGCGGTCCCGATCGCGGCCAGCGCCGCGATGGTCAGCGTCACGACCGCGCTCCCCTGGCGGCCCTCCAGCTTGCGGGGCGCATCGGCCGCGCGGAGCCGGAAGGCCAGCACGGAGCCGGCCGTGCAGGCCAGCCAGCCGGCGAGCCCGAGCACCAGCCCCGGGCCCAGCAGATGCGTGCCGCCGGAGATCACCGTGCCGAGGTCGGCGAAGAAGAGCCCGAACGTGACGATGCTCGGCCCAGCGCGAGGAGGGCCCCCATCCGCTGGCGGATGCCGCCGGACACGATGAGCACCGCGCTGGCCGCCCAGACGGCCAGGTAGATCACGTGCGGGACCAGTTCGGCGGGCTGCTGGGCGAGGCTGGCCCCGGACAGGTAGGCCGGGAAGAGCCCGGCCACCCCGCAGGCGACCCCGGTGGCCAGCATGATGGCCGCGCTGAGTGGCCCGGCCGAGCGCAGGCCCGGCCAGGCGGAGCGGGTTCCCGGCCCGGCGGGGCCGGCCCGGGCCCGGGCGGGCGGGCGCCCGGCCAGGCCGGGCCTGCCGCCGGCGGGTAAGGACCGGCCGCCGGCCGCCAGGAGCTGGAAGCGGCCGGCGGGCCGGAGACGGGGTCCGCCGCCGGAGCGGGCGCAGGATCCGCCGGCGGAGCCGACCCGGGGTTACCCGGCTGGGCGGAGGGCAGGGTCAGCCGGGTGAGCCGAGGCGGGGTCCGCGGGCGGGCCGAGATGGACGATGCTGCCGGGCGCCTCGACTGCGGTGAACCGGGACCACGCCGCCGACCAGCCCGCCGGCGTCTCCGGCCACTGCTCCAGGGGCTGCTCCGGCGGCCCGCCCGCGAGCCAGATCGCGTAGCCATGCTGGCTCCGCCCGAGCTGGTAGCCCGCTCCCCTGTACCAGATCGTGACGTCTTCCCGCACCGTCCCAGCCTCCCTGCTCAGCTTCCTGGCCGTGTCCCTCCGCCCCACCGTAGGAGCAGGACCTGAAGACTGGCTGGATGATTGGTAAGCCGTTGCTGACCACGGGCTCGACGGCGCGGCGGGACTTGCCGGGGTCCCAGGTGACCTCGGGAGGCCGGCCCGGCCGGGACCGCAGCAGCCCGCTGACCAGCAAGAGAATGATGAGCACGGTCGCACCGAGGGACAGCGCGAAGCCCGTCCGGAATCCCGGCGGCCGGTAATGCCAGGTCAGCACGCCCTGCCCGGCCGGCACGTTGACGGCCTGGACCAGCCCATCGCGGCGCACGGCCAGCGGGGCCGCCCCGCCGCCGCGGGGATGCCAGGTGGCGCTCCAGCCGGCCGTGGCCGCCACCGACCGGATGACCCGGACGCCGTGCGGGGAGGAGACGGCCGCCGCGGCCGGGCTGGAGGGCGGCCCGGCGGCCCGCCGGACCAATGCGCCCGGAGCGGCCCGGCCGGGGAGCGCCTGGAGGCGGAGCGGGCCGCGGGCGAAACGATCCACGAAGACCGCGAACGAGCCGTCGCGGCCCGCGTACCCCCACCGCGGCGGGATCAGGGCGTCCTGCAGCTTCCCGTCGGCCACGAACACCTGCCCGTGGGTGTCGGTGACCGACGCGGGGCCGAGCCGGACCGCCTGGCCACCGGCCTGGGCGACCACGGCGACGCTGGGCCAGCGGCCGGGGCAGGCTGATCGCCAGCCGGCTGGCCCCCGCGGCTCATGCCGGCCACCAGCCCGAAGTGGCCACCTGCGCCGACATGGCCCCGGCGAACGCGAACGACAGCGCACCGAGCAGGCCCGGCAGGCTGGCCAGGCGGCACGCGCGCAAGAACGCGAACATCCCGAGCCCGGCCGCCGCCCAGGTGAGGACCATGTTCAGGGTCCAGGCGGCCACCGGCGGCAGGACAGCGAACAGGAACGTGAACGGGTACGCCGCCCCGCGTTCCAGCCGGCCAGCAACGGCGCGCCACTCCAGATGTACGGGTCGAAGAGCGGCAGGTGGCCGCGGCTGATCTCCTGCCCGGCCAGCACGCGCAGCGGGAAGTTCTGGGTCAGGTCGTCACCGGGCAGGACCGGGTGCCCGAGCAGCGCCGGGATCCCGTACACGAGGATGGGCAGCACGATGAGCAGGGCAACGGCCGCGGCATCGCCCGGCCGCGGCCGGGCCACCCGGGAGCCGGGCACCCGGAACGTCGGCGCGGTGTGTGTGAGTGACAGCTCGGGCCCCATCGTGAACGACTGTGGCGGCGATGAGCTGCCAGGGTACCGGGGTCCCGCGGCTGACCTGCTAGACCCCGCCCTCCGCCGGGAACGGCTGGCCGCCGGCGTCCACCTGCCCGTGGGCGACGAGCCAGGCCAGGGCCTCATGGAGGGCCTGGAGCGTGCTGTACCGGGGCGCGTAGCCGAGCACCTCGCGGGCCCGGGCGGTACTCGCGGTGATGCTGCGGAACGTGTGCTCGCGGGTGGCCTCGGCGTGCGCCGGATCGGTGCGGCGCTCGAACTCCGGCCAGTCCACGAACTCCAGCACCGGCTCGCGGCCGAACCACTGCGCGACGCCGGCCGCCAGGCCGCGCAGCGTCATGGCCTGCTCGGCCACGACGTGGAAGCTGGCCCCGATGGCCGCGGGCCGGGACACGGCCCGCTCGAAAGCCTGGGCCACATCGTCGGCGTGCACATGGTGCAGGACACCCAGACCGTGATCGGGCAGCGCGAGCGGCTTACCGGTGGCCAGGCTCGTCCAGACGGCCGGGTCCAGGTTGCCGGCGGGCGTGATCACCGGCCAGCCTGGCCCGCTGATGTGACCGGGGTGCAGCACGACCGAGGGGACGCCGCCCGCCAGCGTCTCGCGGTGCAGCAGCGCCTCGATCTCCGCCTTGCCCGTGCCGTAGTCGCCGTAGGCGGTACGGGGCTCGTCCTCGGTGACCGGCACCCGCAGCGCCGGACCGTGCACCCAGATCGTCCCGCAGTGCAGCAGCAGCGGGCGGGACGGGCGGAGCGCGTCCACCAGCTGCCGCGCCGACGCCGCGGTGAAGCAGACCAGGTCGGCGACCACGTCGGGACGCAGCTCCGCGACCCGTCCGCCGAACGTTCCGGCGGCGTCCTCCGCGTCCCGGTCCACCGTGACCCGGGTGACCCGGGACCACTCCGGGGCCTGGTGGTAAGGATCGCGCTGTCCCCGGCTGAGGGCGATGACCTGATGACCGCCCCGAACCAGCCGCGGCACCAGGTACGTGCCGATGTGCCCGGTAGCGCCGATGACCACCACACGACTCATCCCAGAAGCCTCCCTGCGCAGTCCGATCCCCCTATCCTGCCCGTCGCGGCGGGGTCAGGCGCCGGCAGGCCTGATGCCGAGCCGGGCCGAGATGCGGGCCAGCTCGGCCTCGTTGACCCCCAGAGCGACTGGCGGGCCCGGTCGGGCCGGCTGCTTGACCTGCTCATCGACGGCTGCAGGCGGGCGCGCCGGACGCGGCAGGCGGGGCCGGGGCCGCGGGGGATCCACCTTTTCCCGCTAAACGGTGATCGGACGGCCCGTCTGGTGCGTCTAATGGGGGTAGGCGAGGTAATCCAGGCTTCCCGCGCGTCTTTTGATTCGCCTAAGGACACCTGCGCTATGCACCCAGGCCGCTCAGCGGTGACGCGGGTGCGCCGGGGGGGCCTGGTCGGCGTTGCCCAGGCACGCCAGGCACAGGACGCGGAGACTCGTGATGAATACTCATACGTCGGCGCCGGCGCAGTCCCCGGCGGGCACGCTCGTCGCCGGGCACACTGCGGCGCACCGCCCCGGGCGGCCCACCGGGTGGCGGCTGCCCAGTGGCTGGCCGCTGCTGCCGGTGCTCATCGTCCAGACGCTGCTGTCGCTCCGGCTGGTCCGGGCCGACACGGCGTTCCAGGACGAGGGCCTGGACCTGTGGGCCGGGCACCTGCAGTGGGCCAGTTGGCTGCACGGCACGGCCATCCCGCCGTTCCCGTACTACTTCTCCGGCGCGCCCGTGCTCTACCCGCCGCTCGGCGCGCTCGCGGACCGCGCGGGCGGCCTGACCGGGGCCCGGATCCTGTCGCTGGTGTTCATGCTGGGGGCGACCACGCTGCTGTGGAGCGCGGCCCGGTGGCGGTTCGGCCGGCGGGCCGCCTTCTTCGCCGCCGCGCTGTTCGCCGTGCTGGGCCCCACCCTGCACCTGGGCGCGTTCGCCACCTACGACGCGCTGGCCCTGTTCCTCGTGGCGCTGGCGGCCTGGTGCGTGCTCCGGGCCGGGGACGAGGGCGAACTGCCGGGCCGCATGGTCGCGGCGGGCGCCGCGCTGGCCCTGGCCAACGCCACGTCCTACTCGACGATCCTGTTCGACGTGCTCGTGCCGGTGCTGGTGGTGCTGGCGGCGTTCCCGGCTCCGGGCGGCCGGGTCGCGCTCCGGCGGGTGGCCATCCTGCTGATTACCCTCATCGCGTTGCTGGCCGCGGGGCTGCTGATCGGCGGGAGCAGTTACCTCAGCGGGTTCAAGCAGACCATCCTGGCCCCGGTGGCGCACACCAACTCCCTGCTGTCCGTGCTCTCGAACTCCTGGTACTGGGCGGGCCTGCTGGTCGTGCTGGCCGCGGCCGGCGTCATCTTCAGCGCCGCACGGCGGGAGCGACGGGCCCAGACATGGCTGCTGGCCGTCCTGACCGCTGGCCGCGATCCTCGGGCCGGCCGAGCAGGCCTGGCTGCACACCGCCGCGCTGCTGAACGAGCACGTGGGGGTGGGCGCCTGGTTCGCGGCCATCGCCGCGGGCTACGCGGCGGACCGCTTCATCTCGGCCGCGCCGGCCGGCCGGGAGCAGGTGATCACCAGTGCCACCTGCGTGATCGCGCTGGTGTTCCCCGTGTACCTGGGGGCGGTGCAGTCCTGGTCGTTCGCGACCAGCTGGCCCAACGCGAAGGCGTTCGTCGCCGTGCTCCGGCCGCTGGCCGCGCACAGCAGTGGCCCGCTGCTCGTGGAGGACCCCTCGGTGGCGAAGTACTACCTGCCGTCCGGGCAGGACTGGCGGCGCTGGTCCAGCACCCGCAACATCGTCCTGCCCTCCGGGGCCAGCACCGGGAACCCGGCCGCCGCGACGGGCATCGTCGCGGCGGGCGACGCCCAGACCTTCGCCAAGTACATCGCCCGCGGCTACTTCTCGTACGTGGCCCTCAACTTCACCGACACCACCGCGCTGGACCACGGCCTGGCCACCGAGCTGCACCACAACCCGGACTACCGCACCATCCAGGTCGTCCCCTACGGCATCGAAGTCCCGCCGCTCGGCCAGGGCACCTACGTGATCTGGAAGTACGAGCCCCCGCGGGGTTAGGCGAGCCAGTTAAGCGAGCCATTCGACCCATTCGCCCGACGGGTGGGCCCGGGCCAGCAGGCGGCTGCTCTGCGTGCTGCGGTCGAAGGTGCGCTCTCCCAGCACGGCGAACACGCCGTGGCGCTGGTAGTGGCGGACCAGTGCGCCGGGGAGCGGGATGCCCTGCACGCTGTCGCGGCCGGACGGCCCGAGCGGGACCAGAGGATCGAGCGACAGCCAGGTCACCGGCCGGGTCCGCCCCGCGCGGGCCAGGATGGCGGCCAGCTCCGTGCGCTCCGGCGGTGTGAGGAACACCGCCAGGTAGGCGTCGGTGACGATGACCCGCCGGCCGGCCGGGAAGCCGTCCAGCACGGCGGGCAGCGCGCTGAGCACGTCGCCGGCGACGAGACGCACCGGGTAGCGCCGCGCCACCTCGATCGCGGCGGCCAGCCGGGCCAGCCCGGAGGCCTCCGGGGGTGCGCACGCCTCCAGCCACGACCGCGCGGCCTGGTCCCCCGGGTCCAGGGGATGGCGGTCGATGCCGACCCGCTCGGTGATGGGCGGGAGCACGGCCCGCGGTGGCCGCCGGGAGCCGCGGACGTCGCAGCTCAGGGTCATGGCGGCGGTGCGGGGGCCGGACGCCTGGTCACCGACCAGGTAGCGGTAGCGGTCCAGGTGCAGCCCCAGGCCGGCGCCGGTGCCCAGGTCGGCCAGGCCGACCGGGTCCGCGGTCGTGGCCGGGCCCGCTGGTGAGGCCGTGGCCGCGGCGATGCCCAGCGCGATCTGCGTGCACCGGGCCACCTCGTTCATCTGGTACCGGCGTCCCCGGCACTCCGCCACGATGTCGTCCAGCCGGGCGGAGATGAACGCCCGGGCGGCCCCGGGGAAGCCGTCGTCGATACGGGGCTGCGGCCCGCCGGGCTCGGGAAAATAGCCGGCCAGCGGCACCGGCCGGTCCCGGCGCACCAGGTACGAGATGGCCGCGCTGGCCAGCAGGGCCGGCAGCCGGCCGGCTGGCAGACTGGCCAGCCGGCCCAGGAGCTCCTGGTGGGCGGCGATGGTCTCGAACAGGCCGGCCGTCAGCCGCCAGGACTCCGGCGCACCCCGGGGCGACCAGCCGGCCGCCACCTCCAGGGCCTGGGCCCGGATCTCCTCTGCTGCGGACACGTCACCACGATACGTTCCGTTAGAGTTACGGAATGTGCGCAGGGGGCTAGAACTCTACCCGTGCGTCGGAGTCCACGGCCGCGTCCTCGCCCAGGTCCAGCGCGGCCAGCGCGGCCATCTCCGTGTCGCTGAGCCGGAACCCGAAGACCTTCAGCTTGGCGCGCTGGCGGTCCGGGCGGGCGGACTTGGGGATCACCGCGATGCCCTGCTGGACGGCCCAGCGCAGCACGATCTGGGCGGGCGTGGTGCCGTGGGCGCCGGCGATGGCGGTCACGATGTCCGAGCCGGGCACCTGATGACCGAGCCCGAGCGGCCCCCACGCCTGGGTGAGCACGCCGGCGCTCTCCAGGTAGGCGACCGTGTCCCGGCGCGCCAGGGCCGGGGACAGCTCGATCTGGTCCACCGCCGGGGCCACGCCGGTCGCCGTGATCAGCGCGGTGACGTGGGCGGGCTTGAAGTTGGACACCCCGGCCGAGCGGATCAGGCCCTCGGCGGCGAGTTCCAGCATCGCCTCGTAGGACTCGACGAACAGGCCGAGCCGGGGCAGCGGCCAGTGGATGAGGTACAGGTCCAGATAGTCCAGGCGCAGCCGGTCCAGGCTGGCCGACACCGCGGCCGGGTCGGGACCCGGCCGTGGTCGGCGCCGCGGAGCTTGCTGGTGATGAACAGCTCGTCCCGGGGCGCCCCGCCGCGCCGGATCGCCTCGCCGACCGCCCACCCGTTCCCGTACTTCGCGGTGTCAGTTGTGCAGGACGGCGGTGTGATGGCAGAAGTGCACCCGCCCGGCGCCGAGCGCGTGCATCCGGTCTAGCGAGCCCCGCCAGGCGGCGAAGTCGGCGGCCTGGCCGTCCGGCAGGGCGGCCCCATCCGGGCCGGGCGGCTGGCGGTACTGGCGCGGGGTGTACGCGGCGTCACCGGTCAGCAGGTCGGCGGAGCCGTCGCCCGTGCGCACCACGACCGACTGGTGCCCCGCCGTGTGGCCCGGCGTGGTGATGACCGACACGCCCGGCAGGATCTCGGCGTCCCCGTCCAGCAGCTCGAACGACGCGTTCATGAAGCCGAGCCAGTCGCACAGCTGCGGCGCCTCGCGCTGCGCGCGGGCCAGTTCGGCCCGCTGGACGTAGACGGGCGCGTGCGCGAAGACCGCGTTCTGGCCGCAGTGATCGAAGTGCAGGTGCGTGTTGATGACCAGGCCGATGTCGGCCGGGCTCATCCCGAGGCCGGCCAGCGCGCCGGCGGCGCTCCGGTTGACCACGCGCCAGTCGCTGAGCAGGTCGTCCGGGCCGCCGACGCCGGTGTCGACCAGCGCGGCCCCTTCGGGGTGGATGACGACAAACCCGTGCACGGGCCACTCCCCGCCGTCGGGCCCGCGCAGCGAGGCCAGGTGCAGCCGCCTGATCTCCAGGGTCACGAGTCCTCCATGGTCACGAGTCCTCCATGGTCACGATCCTCCAGGGTCACGAATCCTTCAGGGTCACAAGCTCTCAAGGGCGGCGAGCACGAGCCGGGCCACCGCCGCCATCCCGGCCGCGTTGGGGTGGTACGGCGCCCCGCCGCGCAGCGAGAGGTGGAAGCGCCGCGTCCAGGGCGTGGCCGACCAGGCGTGATGACGGGCGGAGGCGGCCGAGGCGGCGACGTACTCCGCGCCGGCGGCCTCCGCCGCAGCCTGTGTCGTCGCGGCCAGCCGGGTCGCGATCGCGCGGCCCCAGTCCGCGATCACGGCCGGCGGCGGCGTCCCGGCCCCGGCCCCCGCCCCGGCCGGCGGCAGGATCGTCAGGTAGTCAACGAACAGGATCCGGCAGCCCGGGGCCCGCTCGCGCACGCCGCGCGCGATAGCCTCCAGGGCCGGCCCGAGTCCCGCGAACCGCTCGTCCGTGGCGGCGGGATCCCCGAACCCGGCCACCTGGGCCCGGACCCGCGGCAGCGCCCGCAGCGGCCAGGGCAGGCTGGACAGCGTGAGCCGGGGCAGGTAGCCCACGTCGTTGCCGCCCCCGGTGACGGTGACCAGCCGCGTGGCCGGCGTGACCGCGCAGAGCTGCGCGGCCCGGCCCGCGGCGGACGGCCCGAGGATGTCGCCGGTGGTCGCGCCGGAGTAGGTCACGTCGTGCAGGTCCAGCCCGACCGCGCGGGCCACCAGGTGGGCGTAGTTGCTGGCTGACCGGCCGGCCCGGCGGGGGCTGCCGGGCGCCCGCACCGGGATGCCCGGCCCGGCCGCGAACGAGCTGCCCATCGCGACGTAACGGCTGCCGACCGGGATCTCGCTCATCCTGCCCTCTCCTGGGTCCACGCGCGTGGCCTGTCCCTATCCGTTCCATGATCCTGGGCGATTACTGCGAAATGGCCGCATCGATTGACCAGGATCATGGAAACCGCGCCCCGCGGCCCGCTAACGTCCCGTCGGGAAACCCGGATACCGGGGCCAGGCCAGGGGGTAACACGATGGGGCAGCAGCGGGGATGGAGTCCGGTCCGGCGCAGATCGGCCTGGAAGGACGTGGCGGGCGCGGCGATCAGCACCGTGGTGATCGCCGGCCTGGCCGGCTGCGGCAGCTCCGCGGGGTCCGCCACCGGCAGCTCCACCCCGGCCGCCTCAGCCAGAACGGCCTCGGCGAGCGCGGCCTCAGCGAGCACGGCGGTCACGCCGGGCGGCACGCCCGCGGCGACCGCGAGCGCGTCCGCGGCGGCCGCGTCGTTCACGCCGATCGCCGAGCCGTTCGACCCCGGTCACCCGGCCCGCGACAAGCCGGCCCCGGCGAGCTGCGGCGGCCAGTCGTCCACCCTCGCCATCGAGCAGTGCTACGAGGCCAGGACCGAGGACGCGGACACGTCGATCGACGCGGTGCAGCTGGCGCACTACGAGAGCGGGTCGCCGGCCCAGCGGGCGGCCATCAACGCCGGCGACAGCGCCTGGCTGGCCGCCCGCCAGCCGGTGTGCGCCAAGGCGTTCCACTCCAGCAGGACCGTCGACGGGATCAGCACCGCCGGCTGCCTGCTGGCCGAGAGCACCGCCCGGCTGGATGCGCTGAAGGGGATCACCCCCGCGGAGGCGGTGCTCAAGTCCACCGACAACACCGATCCGAGCGCCCTGTCCTGGTACACCACGCCGGAGGGCTCCCGTATCGCCATGATCGACACGCAGGGGGACACCACTGGCGGGGTGATCATCTCCTGGGTGGTCATCGGCGGCGCGAATGGGTTCGGAATCAACCCGGCCCAGTTTTCCTATGTGGATCGCTCGTTCACCGATCCCGGGAAAATCCAGGCGCCCAATCCCACCGGGCACCGGGTCTCACCGGGCACCGAGTACCAGTTCGGCATCGACTACAGCCATCTGTCCGCCGATCCCTACTCCGGTAAGGACACAGGGGGCTGGGTTTACGCGCCGGGCACCCCGGTGGCGGTCTGGCGCTAGCGGCCGCCGGGCTGGACGAGCCTCACCGACACCGAGCGTGCCGTGTCAGACCTGGTCGCCAAGGGCCTGACCAACCAGCGGGTGGTGATCGCCAGGCAGGCGGGCGGCCCCCGGCGTGCGTGACCGGCCACCCGGCACGCCCCGAGCCCGGGCTCACGCGCTGGTGAGCAGGCGGCCGGCCTGCGCGGCGGGCGGCGGGACAGCGCGCCGCTCCGGGGGCAGGGCGACCTGGATGATCAGGCAGTCCGCGGTCCGGTGGGTGTGCGCCGCAGTCCAGTGACTGGCGATCATGGCGAGCACCTGCCGGTTGGCAGGCAGGACATCCATGCTGAGCGAGGTCACGCCGCGGGCCTGCGCCCGGCTGATCAGCGCCCGCACCAGGGCCGAACCCACTCCCTGGCCCTGCCAGGCGTCCGCCACCACCACGCCGATCTCGGTGACCCGGCCCTCCAGCGGCGCTCGCGGGCCTGCCGCCTGGTCCGCGGCCATGGCGTGCCCGATGATGACGCCGCTGTGCGTGGCGACCAGGGCATCGGTACTGGAGCAGGCGAGGCGGAGCATGGCCGGAGTCGGCCGGACCGGCGCGAAGAACCTCTGGACGCGGGTCCGCATGGACAGCCCCGCGAAGAAGCCGCTGAGCGCGGCCAGGTCCGCGGAATCCGGCCGCCGGATCGTGGCGGTCACGCGGGCAGGAGCCTGATGCACCTGAGTTCGGTTCACAGACCCAGCATGGTCATGAGTTGCTGAGTCTGTCAACCAGACTTAGCCTGTGGTCATGGAACGGACCTGGATGCTGGACTACGACCCGGCCAGCTGCGCGGTCGGCGCGGCGGTGGCGATCCTCGGGGAGCGGCCCACGTTCCTCGTGCTGCGCGAGGCGTTCAACGGCGTCCGCCGGTTCGCGGACATGCAGCGCCGGACCGGTATCCCCCGGCAGGTACTCAGCGACCGGCTGGCCCACCTGGTCCAGGAAGGACTGCTGCGCAAGGTGCCGTACCAGGACAGCGGCCAGCGCAGCCGGCACGAGTACCGGCTCACCGCCAAGGGCCTGGACCTGTATCCGGTGCTGGTCGGGCTCATGCAGTGGGGCGACACGTACGCGGCCGGGCCGGGCGGCCCGCCGGTCCTGCTCCGCCACCGCGACTGCGGGCAGCCCGTGCGGTTGCAGCTGTCCTGCCAGGCCGGGCACGTCCTGGAGTCCGCGCGCGACGTTGACCCCGTCCCCGGCCCGGGCGCCCGCAAGATCGCCTGACGGTGGCTACCGCCCGCGGCCGGCGGCGGAGAGGAGAGCGTGCTGGGCGGCCATCCGGACCGGCGCGTTGACCGCTCCGTATCCGGCGTAATCCCCGCGGCGCTGGACCACCTCGATGAACAGCCGGGGCCCGAGCAGGGCCGTGTAGAAGTGGAAGAACTCCCCCCGGGCGTCCCGGTCGTAGAGCATGCCTGATCCGGACAGCCGGGTGACGGCGCGGTCGTCCAGGTCCAGGCGGGCCTGCAGGTCCTCGTAGTAGTTCTCCGGGATGGCCAGGAGCGGGGCGCCGCCCGCCCGCAGCGCGGCGTTCACGGCGAAGGCGTCATCGCAGCTGAACGCCACGTGCTGCCCGCCCGGGCCGGCCCGGCCGCCCAGCGGCGGCATATTCAGCGCGATCCGCACAGCGCCCGCGGACCCCTCCGCGGAGGTCAGGATGCGGCTGCGGACCAGGCCCTGCGGGTCGGCCAGCTGCTGGTCCTCACCGGGTTCCAGGCCCAGCACGGCCCGCAGGAACAGTACGGAGTCGTCGAAGCGGTCGAAGGGCGCGGCCAGGGCGACGTGGTCGATCCCGGCCAGGCGGCCCGGCGCGGTCTGCGGCCCCGGGGCGGGGACGGCGGTGAAGTCGCCGAGCCAGTCGTCGTCCTGGCAGAACAGCAGGGTCGTCCCGGCGGGCGTCCGGACCGAGGGCAGATCGGCCTCTCCCCCGCCTCGCCTGCGCGGCAGGACAGGAGCCAGGTACTGTTCGGCCCGGTCGGCGAGAGCACCGCTGTCCGCGGTGCGCAGTCCCAGGGCGGTCAGATGCGGGTCCCGCTGGAACTCACCCGGGCCGGTGACCCCGGCCGGGTCGGTGTTCAGGACGAGGTGCGCCCCGCCGTGCCGCCACAGCGCCGCGTTCTTGGTCCGGTGCACGCCGGCCCGGGTGAAGCCAAGGGTGCGCAGCGTGTCGGCCAGGGCCGGCCCGTCCGCCGCCGCGGCGGCGATCTCCGCGAAGGCCAGGCCCGGCCGGGGCGGGGCCTGCTGCCCCGCACCAGGCGGGACCGCTGGCCGGTCCAGGACCGGCGCGGGAGGCGGCGCGAACAGCGGTAGCGCCCCGGCCCGGGCCGGGCCTGAGTCCCCGGCCCGGGCCGGGCCTGACTCCCGGGACCGGCCTGCTCCCTCCGGCGCGCCCCGCCAGCCGTACCCGGAGCGATTCCTCCAGGTACAGCAGCGACCGCATGGCATCGACCGCGGTGGATTCCGGTTCTGCCTGCCGGAAAGTGTCGCTGAACACCTCCAGTGACAGCGGGCCGACATATCCCGCCGCCAGTACGTGCTCCAGGAAGCCGGGCAGGTCGAAGCCTCCCTGGCCGGGGAAGCAGCGGTAGTGCCGGGACCACTGCAGCACGTCCATCGCCAGTACCGGCGCGTCGGCCAGCTGCAGGAAGAAGATCTTGTCGCCGGGGATCTGGCGGATCCCCGCCGGGTCCGGGCCGCGCGAGAGGATATGGAAGCTGTCCAGGCACACGCCGAGTGCCGGGTGGCCGGCCGCCCGGACGATCTCCCATGAGTGCTGGTAATCGTCGACATGCCGGCCCCAGGCCAGTGCCTCGTAGGCGATCGTCATGCCGCGGGCCGCGGCCCGCCCGGCCAGGGCGTGCAGGTGCTCGGCGGCCAGGGCGTCGTCGCCGATCGCGGCCGGGGAGACGTTGGAGCACACCAGCATGGTGTCCGCGCCCAGCCGCTCCATGACGTCGAACTTGCGCTCGGCCCGCCTGAGGTTAGCCGCGAAGCGGTCGGGGGGCATCGCCTCGAAGTCGCGGAACGGCTGGTACAGCTCGATCGCCAGGCCGAGGTCGGCTGCCTGCCCCCGGATCCGCCCGGCCGGCAACGGCGCGGCGACCAGGTCACTCTCGAAGATCTCCACGCCCTGGAACCTGGCCTGCGCGATCGCGGCCAGCTTCTCGGGGAGCGTGCCGCTGACCGACACCGTGGCGATCGATTTACGCATGCCGGGTCTGCTCCTTGCCTCGCAGGATGTCGCGGAAGGGGATGAGCGGGCCGTCCGGCCCGGCCCGCACCGACCGGGCCGGACGGCCAGACCCCCCTTGTCAGGAGGCCGCCGGGTAGTAGTACCTGACGTTGGACGGATTACCGGCCCCGGCCTTGGTGACCAGGATGTTCGGCAGCAGCACCGTGGTCTTGACCAGGGAGGTGTGGCCGGTGAGGGCGTCGTTGCCGTACTCGACGCCGAGCTGGCCTTCCCGGGCGGGCTGCTGGATCACCAGGGCGCTGATGGCGCCGGTCTTGAGCAGGGACACCGCGGAGGGGTCCGCGTCGTAGCCCACCACGGTGAGCTTGCCGGTGTCTCCGAGGGAGGACAGCGCCTGCGCGGCGCCTTCGGCATTGGTTTCCGCCGCACCGAACAGCGCCTTGACCTGGGAGTGTGAGGTCATCACCGCTTTCGTGTCGGTCTCGGAGACCGTCTCGGGCTGGCCGGTGAACTGGGACGACACGATCGAGATGCCCGGATAGTGGGCCAGTCCCTTCTTGAGGCCCTGGACCCGTTCCACCTGGGTGGTGGTGGTCCCGTCGATGCTGAACACGGCGACCTGGCCGTGGCCCTTCAGCGCCTTGGCGATCACGCCCGCCGCCGCCTCCCCGCCCTGGATGTTGTTCGAGGTGATCGCGCTGACCAGGCCCGCGGTGTTGGTGAGCGAGGTGTCCACGGTGACGACCTTGACTCCGGCGTTCATGCAGGTCTGGATCGCGGGGCGCAGCGCGACCGGGTCGGTGGGCGCGATCAGCAGGATCTTGGGGTGCTTGGCGCAGACCGCGTTGACGACGGGAGTCTGGGCGGCGGGGGTGAAGTCCGGCGAGCCCTGGTACAGGAAGGTGTCCCCGAGCTTGGCCGCCTCGGCCTTCGCCCCCTCCTCCAGGGCGTTGTAGAAGCCGACCCCGGTGGCGCCGGGGATGAACGCCACCAGGCCCTTGCCCGTGGTGCTGGAACTGGTACTGGAGCCGGAGCCGGTGGAGGAACTGCCGCCGCAGCCGGCCAGGGCCGCCGTGGCGAGCAGGGCGGCCGCCGGCAGCGCGATCATTCGTGTCGTGAGTAACATCGTCGTCCTCTGTCTTGACGTGCCCGGAATGGCGTTGGGTGGGGGTTGGGTGGGGATCGGAACGCAGGCGTTAACGGCGCCGGCGACCGGTGTACTGGTCGATGTAGACGGCCGTGATAAGCACGACGCCGACGGCGACCTCCTGCCAGTACGGCGGGACGTTGACGATGATCAAGCCGGTCAGCAGGACCGAGATGATCAGGGTTCCGATGATCGAGCCGAGTATCTTTCCGCGGCCGCCGAACAGGCTGGCGCCCCCGATCACCACCGCGGCGATGGCGTTGAGGTTGTCGGTCACGCCCGAGGTGGGCGACGCGGCCCCGAGCCGGCTCATGACCAGCACGCCGTCGATGCCGGCCAGCAGGCCCGAGACCGCGTAGATCTTCACGAGATGGCGCTGCCACGGGAGTCCGGCCCGGATGGCGGCCTCCCGGCTGTCGCCGATGGCGTAGGTGTATGCCCCGTACCTGGTCTTGGCCAGCGCGAGACCGGTGACGACACAGAGCACGGCGGCGATCAGCACCGGCACCGGGATCCAGCCCAGCAGGTTCGTGTTGCCGAAGGTGCCTACCCAGGCCGGGATGGCGGAGATCTCCTGGCCGTTATAGATCAGGTCGGCCAGGCCGGTGGCGATGCCCAGGGTGCCCAGCGTGACGACGAAGGCCGGGATATCGCAGCGGGCGATCAGCCAGCCGTTCAGCAGCCCGAACGCCAGGCCCACGGCCAGCGCGGCGGCGAATCCCGCGGCGACGGTGAGGGCCGTGCCGGTCCCGCTGCTCATCAGGTCCGACATGACCCGGCCTCCGGCCATGCCCGACAGGCCCAGGATCGCGCCGACCGACAGGTCGATCCCGCCGGCGATGATGACGAACGTCTCGCCCAGCGCGAGCAGCAGGACCTCGGTCGCGGTGGACGAGGTATTAAGCCAGTTCAGCTTGCCGAAGAAGTCCGGCGACCAGATGGCGAACCCCACGATCAGGGCCACCAGGACCAGCCCGGTCCAGCCTTCCCGCAGCAGCCAGGCCCGGCGGTCGGCGGCCGTGGCGCCGTTCGGGGCCAGCGGGGGCGCGGCGACTGGCCCGGGGACCGGCTTGACCTCGCGCATGCCTACTCACCGCCCGTCTCGGCCGGCCCGCCACCATCCGGGTCGCCGCCTGCAGAGGCGCCTTCACCCGGCCCCGGCGCCCGCCGGGCCGCTGCCCGCCGGGCCGCTGCCCAGACAGGGCCGCTGCCCGCTGGTTCGGTACGCGCCTGCGCCGGGCCCAGCTTGGAGCCGGTGATGTAACCGATCAGGTCGTCGGCCGAGACGCCCTCCCGCTCCACCGCCGCGACGACCGAGCCGAGCCGCAGCACCGTGATGCGGTCGCACACCGCGAGCACGTCGGGCATCTGGTGGCTGACCAGGATCACCGCCGTCCCCAGGTCGCGGACCCGGCGGATCAGGTCAAGCACCTCGCGCTGCTGCTCGACCCCCAGCGCGCTGGTCGGCTCGTCGAGCAGCAGGACGCGATCGCACCAGGCCGAAGCCCGGGCGATCGCCAGGGCCTGGCGCTGGCCGCCAGACAGGTCCTTGCACCGGGCGCCGATGTTCGGGATCCGGGCGTGCAGCCGGGTCAGCTCCCGCGCCGTGCGCTCCCGCATCGTGCGCCGGTCGAGCCAGCCCAGATGGCGGCCGAGCCACTGGCCGGCGAGAAGCTCCCGGCCGAGGAAGAAGTTCGCGACGACATCGCGTTCCATGGCCAGCGCCAGGTCCTGGTAGACGGTGCTGATGCCGGCGGACGCCGCGGACGCCGGGCTCGGGAACACCGCCGGCTCGCCGTCGATGGCGACGTGGCCACTCGACGGTTGCTGCACTCCGGCGATGATCTTCATGAGCGTGGACTTGCCCGCGCCGTTGTCACCGATCAGGCCGAGGACCTCGCCCCGGTTGACGTGGAGGCTCACGTCGCGCAGCGCCTGCAGGCCGCCGAAATGCTTCGAGACCCCGCACACGCTCAACGTGTCCGCGCTAGTCATGTCTCGCTCCTAGGGTGCGGGGGGAGTCGGAGGCGGCCCGGCGTGATCGCTCGGAAGCCGGTGGCCGGTTGCGTGAGGGCGCGGAAGTGCCTGAGCATGCGCTCGGCATCGGCCGGGCGCCCGGTGAACAGGCGGAAGGCCTCGACCGCCTGGAAGACCGCCATGCCGCCGCCGTCCAGGGTCCGGCAGCCCATCGCGCGTGCCGTGCGGACCAGTTCGGTATCGATGGGCAGGTACACGACGTCCGCGACCCAGAGCCGCGGGTGGAGCAGGCCGGCCGGCAGGGGCAGCCCGGGGTGCGCCACCATCCCGGTCGGGGTGGCGTGGATCAGCCCGTCCGCGCTGGCCAGCGCCGAGGCCAGGCCGCGCGGGCCCGGCGGCGCGGGCCCGGCCCGCGCCGAACCGGCCATCGAGGTCGGCGGCGAGGGACAGGGCCCGGTCCCCGTCGAGGTCCACGATGGTCAGCAGGCGGGTGCCGAAGGTGAGGGCCGCGTGCGCGACCGCCGCACCGGCACCCCCGGCCCCGAGCAGCACCACCTGGTCGGCGGCCACGCCGGTCAGCCCGCGCGCGAAACTCTCCGCGAACCCGGACCAGTCGGTGTTGTGGCCGACGGCCCGTCCCTCCCGGAACACGACGGTGTTGACCGCCTGTAGCGCAGCCGCGTCGGGTGAGAGTTCGTCGAGGTAGTCGAGGATGACCTGCTTAGACGGGTGGGTGATGTTCAGGCCGTCGAAGCCGAGGCGGCGCGCGGCGGCGAGGAGCCCGGGCGTGTCCGCGGCGGCCAGGCCGAGTTCGTCGAGGTCGATGATGCGGTAGAGGCAGCACAGTCCCTGGACCCGGGCTTCGCGTTCGTGCAGGGCGGGGGTCAGGGACTGGCCGATACCGCTGCCGATCAGGCCGATCAGCCGGGACGCGGAGTCCCGTGCGGAGGCCTCGACGTCTAAGGCGTTCATGGCCTGGCCCCCTGGGGCCGCCCGCCCAGGTCCTCGGCCGTCCTGCCGTGGCACCGGGTCAACATAGGCCTCCGGATCATCTAATGTACGAACTAGAGGGTTAATAGTAGGGCGGAGGCCCCGGAGAACGGAAGGCCCTGGCGTCATGTCGGGGCCGGGCGCGCGCAATTAGGCTTGAGCACGGCCGGAAACAACGGCCAGTCCAGCTGATCAGGAGCCCGTTTTGACCGCAAGCCGCCAGCAAGGGCACCGCCACCAGCAAGGGAACCGGCACCAGCAACCGAACCGGCACCAGCCAGGGCACCGCCGCCAGCAAGCCGGGGCACGGTGAGCGCCAGCGGGACAAGGACCGCACCCGGGCCGAGATCCTGCGCATCGCGGCCCGGGAATTCGCGCGGCAGGGCTACGCGGGAGCACGGGTCAACGAGATCGCCGCGCGGACCAGCACGACCAAGCGGATGATCTACTACTACTTCGGCGGCAAGGAACAGCTGTACGTGGCGGTGCTGGAGCAGGCGTACTCGCAGATCCGCGACGCCGAACTGGCCATCGATGTCGAGCGGCTGGAACCGGTCGCGGCGATCCGCCGCCTGGCCGAGCTCACGTTCGACCACCACGACGCCCATCCGGACTTCATCCGCCTGGTGAGCATCGAGAACGTTCACGAGGCGGTCCACCTGGCCACCCTGCCGACCCTGCACGAACTGCGCGCGCCGACGATCGAGATGATCTCCCGGATCCTGGATGCGGGGCGGGCCGGCGGGGTCTTCACCGCGCCGGTGGATGCGCTGGACGTCCACATGCTGATCAGCTCGTTCTGCGTGTTCAGGATCGCCAACCGGTACACGTTCAGCGCGCTGTTCGGCCGTGACCTGACCGACCCGGCCCGGCGGGCGGCCCAGCGCCTGATGCTCGGTGACCTCGTGGTCTCGTACCTGACCAACGGCTGAGCGCACGTCCAGGGCAGCCAGCCTCGGATGGCCCGGCCCCGGACTTTCCCTAACGAACCGTCCGGCCCGGCCGGAGATCGGAGCTTGAGTGACCGCCGGTGACAATGCGCGGCCCGCGCCCGGAAGTGGGGTGCCCGGAGATGCGGTGTCCCAGGGTGGCGTGTTCCAGGGTGGGGATTCGCCAGGCGGGACAGAGGAGACCGGGGACTGGGGCCCGTGGCTGGTGGCGGATCCGGGCCCCACGTCCGGGACCGGGCTGATCCTGTTCCCCCGGGCGGGCGCCCTGCCTGCAGTGTGGGCCGGCCCGGTGCCGGACGGCGGGCTGGAGCCGGGCGACGCCGCGGCGCTGCTCCGGGCGGTCCGGCCCTGCCCGCTGCTGCCCCAGCACGGTGAGGGCTGGTTCGGCCGGCCCGGCCTGTCCGGCCACCGGCTGGCCCCCGGCGGCTACCCGGCCGCCGGGCACGACTGGTCGCCGATGTTCCGGTCGGTCGGCTCCGGGCACGGGGAGCGGCGGGCCCGGGTCGAGGCGGAGGACACTACCGCCGGCCTGCGCCTGGTGACCGAGGCGGAGGCGGTTCCCGGAGGTGCGATCCGGGTCCGGCACGCGGTGACCAACACCCGCCGCCAGCCGTATGTGGTGGACAGCCTGGAGGTGGTCTTCCCGCTCCCCGGGCAGGTGGGTGAGGTCCTGGACTTCACCGGGCGGCAGACCGCCGAGCGCATCCCGCAGCGGCACCGGCTCGGCGACGGGCTGTGGCTGCGCGAGGGCCGCCGCGGGCACACCGGGCACGACTCGGCCACGGTCGTGGTCGCGGGCGTGCCCGGCTTCGGGTTCGGCCGGGGCGAGGTGTTCGGCGCGCACGTGGCGTGGAGCGGTAACACGGTGCACCGGGTCGAACGGGTGCCGTCCGGCCTGGGCATGGTGCACGGCCGGCCCGGGCAGGAGGCGGACGGGCAGGCTGGGGACGAGCAGGCTGGGGACGGGCAGCTGACCCGGGCGGCGGCGATGCCCGCGGAGCGGCTGCTGCCGGGGGTGACGACCATCGGCGGCGGGGAACTGCTTCTCCCGGGGGAGATCACGCTGGCCGAAGGCGAGTCCTACGCCACACCCTGGGTCTACCTCACGGCCAGCCGGGACGGGCTGGACGGCCTGTCCGCCCAGTTCCACGGCTACCTGCGCGCCCAGCCGGCCCATCCGCGCTCCCCGCGCCCGGTCAACCTCAACGTGTGGGAAGCGGTGTACTTCCGGCACGAGTTCGGCACCCTGGCGGCCCTGGCGGACAGCGCCGCCCGCATCGGCGTGGAACGGTATGTCCTGGACGACGGCTGGTTCACGGGCCGCCGCAGCGACCGGGCCGGCCTGGCTGCAGCGGACCCAGCAGGCTGTCGCGTACCCGCACAGCGGAGGCCACCCGGCGGAGTTGGACGTGGCTCTCCCGTCGTGCCTATGGTTACGTGAGGCAGTAATGTCGCCGGGCCACATCCCAGCGGCACTGCTGGTCAATCGTTGCTCCAGCCCCCGGTAGCGATCCGTATACAGCCGGACGCCGCGCATCGGGAGATCTCATGGCCCAGCCCGTCACCTCGCCGGCTGCCCCCGCCGACCGGCGCTGGATGATCCTGGTCGTGGTGGCGGTGGCCCAGCTGATGGTGGTCCTGGATTCCACCGTCGTGAACATCGCGCTGCCGTCGGCCCAGCGTTCGCTGGGATTCCCGAACGGCGACCGGCAGTGGGTGGTGACGGCCTACGCCCTGGCTTTCGGCAGCCTGCTGCTGGTGGGCGGCCGGCTCGGCGACATGTACAGCCGCAAGTGGGTCTTCATCACCGGGCTGGCCGGATTCTCGGTGGCCTCGGCCATCGGCGGTGCCGCCGTCTCGTTCGAGATGCTGGTCGCGGCCCGGACGCTGCAGGGTGCGTTCGGCGCCATCCTGGCCCCCTCCGCCCTGGGCACTCTGGTCAGCACCTTCACCGACCCGCGCGAACGAGGGCGGGCCTTCGGGGTGTTCGGCTCGGTCGCCGCCGGCGGCGGCGGCGTGGGCCTGATCCTCGGCGGGGTGCTGACCCAGTACCTGTCCTGGCGCTGGACGCTGTACGTCAACCTGGTGTTCGCCGTGATCGCCGCGGCCGGAGCCCTGGCGTACATGCGCAGCAGACGGCCCACCAACCCGCCGCGGATGGACTGGCCCGGGGCCGCACTGGCCTGCGCCGGGCTGTTCCTCATCGTGTTCGGCTTCTCCCACGCCGAGACGGCCGGCTGGACGGCCACGCTGACCATCGGCTCCCTGGTTCTCGGCCTGCTCCTGCTGGCCGGGTTTGTCTTCGCCGAGCGGCGGTCCAGTCACCCGTTGCTGCCATTGCGCGTGATACTCGACCGGACCCGGGGCGGCTCCTACGTCGCGGTCGGCATCTCGGGAATCGCAATCTTCGGCGTGTTCCTGTTCCTCACCTATTACCTGCAGGAGGTCAAGGGGTACAGCCCGGTGACCAGCGGGCTGGCCTTCCTGCCGATGATCGGCTGCATCCTGATCAGCTCCAACGTCTCCAGCATCGTGACCCTGCCCCGGCTCGGGCCGCGCGTCCTGATCACTACCGGGATGCTGTGCGGCACGGCCGCGATGGGCTACCTGACCCAGCTCACCGTGACCTCCAGCTACCTGGTCGGCATCATGCCCGCCCTGCTTGTCATGGGCCTGGGCTTCGGCATGATCTTCGCCCCGGCCATCAACACGGCCACGGCTGGCGTCCAGCGCCAGGACTCAGGCGTAGCCTCCGCGCTGGTCAACACCATGCAGCAGGTCGGCGGATCGATCGGGACGTCCTTGCTGAGCACCATCGCGCTGACCGCGACGACCAGCTACCTGGTCGCGCACCACACGGGGCTACTGGCGCCGGCGATCGCGGCCACCCACGGTTACACTGTGGCCTTCACGGTGTCCGCGGGAATCTTCGGTCTTGGTGTGATCCTCGCGATCGTCCTGCTGCCGTCCAAGGGCCGGCTGGCGGAACTCAGGGCCGCCGCAGCCGCGGCCCAGGCTGCGCCCGTCGCCGCACCCGCCCCCGCCGCACCGGAACTCCCCCGCGGCGCACCCGTCCCGGCCGCGCCGGCGCTCCCCGGCGCCTCGCACGCCGCCGCTGCCCCCGCCGACCTCGCGCCCCAGCTCGAGGCGCAGGGGATGCACGCCATTCCGGTAGCCCTGCTCTGCTGCTCACCAGTGATAAACCAGCCGGTGATAAATCAGCCGCCGATAAACCCGGCGGCCACACGGGCCGGCACATCCCCCTGGTAGCCGCGAGGCGGCCGCGCTAGGCCCGGGGGTCGTCGAGCACGGCCAGCAGGAGGCCGCCGATCATGGCCAGGTTCTTGTGGAAGTGGATCCGCTGGATCTTGCGTTCGGCCGGGTCCTCGATGCTCCAGTACGGATGCCCGGCCAGGGTGGTGGGGATCAGCGAGCCTGCCAGGGCCAGGGCGGACAGCCGCGGGGCCCGGCCCAGGGCCAGCATCGTGCCCGCCACCACCTGCACGGCAGCATTCCCCCGCACCACCACCTCGTCGTCGGCGGGCAGCGGCACCTTCGCGCGGATCGAGGCCAGCAGTGGCGCGGCCAGGTTGACGCGCCCGCCGGGCGCCCGCAGGGCGTCGAAGCCGAGCAGCACGTACGTGGATCCGGTGAGCAGGCGGGCCGCTGGGCGCAAGGGCGCCAGCGTGCGCCGGGCCGTGGTCATAGCACCTCGATCTGGGCTAGGACAACTACGTCAGCAGGACTGTACGCCTGGCCATTTCCGCATATAAGCGGTGTGCCGGAATCCGCTAGGGTCGGTGCATGGCAGAGGCCGGCCGACGGGCGCGGGGATTCGACGCGTCGGTCCCGAACATCGCCCGGATGTACGACTACTGGCTGGGCGGCAAGGATAATTTCGCGGCCGACCGGGAAGCCGCGGATCGCATGGCGCAGGCTATCCCCCAGCTCCCGTGGCTCGCCCGCCAGAATCGCGGCTTCCTTCAGCGGGCGGTCGGTTTTTGCGCCCGTGAGGGGGTCACGCAATTCCTGGACATCGGTTCCGGGCTGCCCACCAACCGGAACGTGCATGAGGTCGCGCAGCGCGTCAACGCGGACTCACGCGTCGTCTACGCGGACAACGATCCGGTGGTCGTGGCCCACGCCAGGGCGCTGCTGTCCGGCGCCCAGACGGCGGCCGTCCGGGCAGATGCCTGCCGCCCCGACGACATCCTCGGCGCTCCCGAGGTTCGCCGGCTGATCGACTTCAGCCTGCCGGTCGGCGTGCTGCTCCTCGCCGTCTTGCACCTCATCCCTGACGAGACCGATCCGGCCGGAGCCGTGGCCAGGCTGCGTGAGGCCATGGCCCCTGGCAGCTACCTGCTCATTTCCCATGCCGACGTATCGCAGGCCCATGCGATCGGGACGCGGCGCCTGAGCGACACCGCCCGCGAGCTGGTGGACGCCAACCAGGCACTGGTGACCGTGCCCGCCCGGACCCGCAACGACATCAGCGAGTTCTTCGGCGACTGGACGCTGGTCGAGCCCGGCCTGACCGATATCTGGGCCTGGCGGCCGGAGGACGACACGGTCACGAACACGAGCGGTTTCATGACGATCCTGGGCGGGGTGGCCAGGAAAGACTGAGCCGGACGAACACCAAAGCGAGGGCGGAACAAGAGGGAATTTACGGGAGCAGCCGGGCGGGCGGCTGACCGCGTGCCGGGCCGGGGAGCGGGCTAGGCCCGCGCCGCGCCGGACAGGACCGAGTGCCGGTAGAAGTCACGGACCCGCAGCGCGGAGATGGGCGCGAGGTTCCGCATCGGGGACCACATGATCTCGCGGAGGCAGGTGGCCATGAGGTCGGAGGCGGCCACCTGCCTGATCTCACCGGCCGCCACGCCCCTGTCGATGACGCCGACCAGCAGGCCAAACCGGAGCAGGGCGCCTTCCTGGTAACGGTCCGCGACACCGATGCCCACGAGGCGCTTGAAACCCTGGAGGATCTCGATCTCCCGGCTGAAGTGCCGGCCTGCCTGGTCCAGCAGCCAGAGGATCGCGTCGAGGATTTCCATCACCGAGGAGCCCGCCTGGATGACCTCGCGGTGGGCCTCCGTCAGCCGGTCCGAGAAGCCGCCCAGGATCGCGTGGATCATCGAGTCCTTGGACTCGAAGTAGCGGTAGAGGTTGCTCGCGGTGATCCCGGCCGCGCCCGCGATGTCGCGCATGGTGGTCGCCTCGAAGCCCCGCAGGGCGAACTGGCTGCGGGCCGCGTCCAGCAGCTGGTTGCGGCGCTGGCCCTGGCTCTCGGCGGCCTCGGCGACCCAGCGGCCCGGGCGTCGTCCACCACGCGGGTGGCCTTGGAGGCGTCCACGCTGGCCGACGCCGCCGTGGCCAGGCCGTCGAAGATCAGGGCGGTGATGCACTCCGCGGCGGTCCGCGTCCCGGAGGGTGTCTGCCATCCCCAGAGCAGGCCCGCGTTCACGGTGGTCCGGTGCAGCACGTACCGCAGGATCCGCAGGTCGGCCCCGTCCTTGATCTCGCCCGCCGCGGAGGCCGCGCTGAACAGGGTGCGCCAGAGCCGTTCGACGCTGGCCGGCTCGGCGCGGACCACGGTCTTGAGGCTGGAGCTGGCCGTGGTCGGCGCGTCGAACTGGCTGATCTGCAGGCCCGCCGGATGCCGGAACGAGACCGCGGCGATCTCCTGGGCGAAAGCCCGCAACGCGGGCAGGGGGTCCACGGGGACCGAGCCGAACTCCCGTACCGCGCGGACGAGATCGGCGTGGTACGCCTCGACCAGCTCGACCGCGATCGCTTCCTTGGACTCGAAGTGGTGGTACAGGCTGCCGGCCAGGATCCCCGACGCCGCCGCGACCTCGCGCATGGAGGTGTTCGTGTACCCGTCCGAGGCGAAGAGCCCGGCGGCCACCTGGCCATTATCAGGCCGGGCCGCCCCCTTCCGGGCCAGCCGCGGGCCATCTCCTGCTGTCTCATGGGTAACAACCGGGTCCGGGCTGGCGAGGACCTGACCCGGGGGCGCTGGCCCTCGACCTCGTGCAGGCGCGGCTCAGTTGACGCAGGGAATACCGTCCTTGGGGGCGATCACCGCACCGCCCTGCGGCCCGGTGGTGGGAATGACCGTCGCGGCGGGCTGGGGCTGACTGGCGGCCAGGGCGGCCGGCAGCACGGCGCCGGCCCCGAGCAGGATCTGGACCTGCCCGGCCGCGAGGGACGCGGCCGGCGCCGCGGTGACCCCGAACATCGCGGCGATCGCGGCCGCGTTCGCCGACGCGCCAGGGCCGTAGCTGACCGAGGTGGCCGTCCGGGACGCCGTGTTCCCCACCGCCCCCGCCCGGTAGCCGGCCTTGACCAGCGCGGCCGAGATCCGCGCGGCCAGGCCGGTCGTAGGACCGCCGTTGAGCACGTCCACGGTGGTGGGGCCGGCCGAGGGCTTGACGGGCGCGGCCGGGTGGTGCCGGGCAGGCCGGGGGACCGGCGCCGGGAAGAACGCCGCGTGGACGATGGCCTGGATGGCCGGCACGCTGACCACGTTGGCGTCCTGGCCGTCGATCGTGGCGAAGCCCTTGATCGGCAGCGTGCGGAAGACGAGGTTCCCGCTGGTCAGGCTCCGCATCTGGGACGCGAAGTCGAGCAGGTTCCAGCCCGCGTCGGTGATCACGTACTGCTTGGCCACCGACAGCAGGGCCGACACCTTGGTCAGGTCACCGAGCACTCCCTGGGTCCGCAGCTGGTGCATCACCGAGTCGATGAACGCCTGCTGGCGGTGGGTGCGGTCCAGGTCGCCGTTGGGCAGACCGTCGCGCTGGCGGACGAACGACAGCGCCTGCGCGGCGTCCAGGTGCTGGTACCCCCGGTGGAAGTTCGCGCCGGATTTCGGGTCACGGACCGCGTGGTTGAGGCAGACCTCCACCCCCCCGACGACCTTCGCGAGCTCGTAGAACCCGTCCAGGTTGACCTCGGCGAAGTGGTCGATATGCATCCCGGTGAGCTTCTCGACCGTGGCCACGGCAGCCCGCCGGCCTTGTTGCCGAGGAACGCGAGCTGGTCCTGGCCCATGGCCGGGTTCTGCTGCCGCAGCTTCGCCTGCTCGTAATACATGCTCACGCCGTAGGCCTGGTCGATCTTGCCCACCTGCTGCGGCCCGACCGTGCCGGCGAAATTCACCCAGTCGTCGCGCGGGATCGAGAAGCCGACCGCCTTCTTGCCGCCGGCGAATATGTGGATGAGGATTAGCGTGTTGGTCGCATTTCCGCCGGTGCCGTTTGCCACCGCTTGGGCATTTCCCGCATGCAGCTTTGCCAGGATGCTCGCGGGGAGGATATTCCCGTTCCAGTCCCGGCGGCTTTCCAGGCCCATGAGCAGGATGTTCTGCGCGCCTGCCGAGGGGCCGCTGGTGATGGCGTGCGAGGCGCCGATGCTGCCCACGTCGCGGATGACCAGGTAGGAAAAGCCACTGGCCACCAGGACCAGCGCCGCGAGGACGCAGGTGATGAAGTACCAGGTCCTGGCCATGGGACCAGCAGACATCCCCGGGCCGCCCGGCCTGCTCCGCGGCTGGGGCCGGGGCCCGCCGGGCGCGGGCGCCAGCCGGGAGGCCCGGGCCGGCGTATGCGGTGCCTGCCGAGACGGCACCTTGCTGCGCATCGCCCCCCCGGGGTTGCCTTGCTACCATTGCGGCGAAGGTTACCCCCGCGCTTCCTTCATTAAAACAACGCTACCCAAACCTTTGGGGAAAGATGCTGGATAGACCGGGGCACAGAGCTGATTCCGGCCCGCACTATGACGGCGGGCCGGGGCCTAATGCGCGTTCACCGCGGCCCAATCCGGGGGCGCGCGGGCGCGCCGCGGGGGCGCGGCGGTCATCTCGCGGGGGGCAGGGGCCACCCGCCGGGCCGCGGCGCTGGTGGGGCTCGCGGCCCGGGCGGCTGGGGATCGCGCTCGTCATCGGCGGGGCTCTGGCCGGCCTGCTCGTCACGGTCATGACCGGGACCGAGCCCGGCGTGCTGCTCGGCATCTTCCTGCTCGCCGGCACGGCGGCCGGGGCCCTGGCCGTGCACCCCCGGGCGGCCTACCTGATCATCCCCGTGCCCGCGCTGGCCTATCTCGCCGCGGCCATCGCGGCCGGGCTGATCCACGACCACGCGGCCGACACCTCGCATGCGGCGCTGGCGATCAGCGCGGCCCAGTGGATCGCCGGCGGGTTCTTCACGATGACCGCCGCCACGCTGCTGGCCATCGCGGTGGCCGCGGGCCGCTGGGCGGGCGGCCCGGGTGGGCGCAGGGCCGCCCGCTACCCCGGTGACCAGGCGGTGACCCGGCTCAGGTGATGACGAAGAGGAGCCCGAAGCCGCCGACCAGGACGGCCACGGCCCCGCCCGCGAACGCCAGCCACCGGGAAATGACCTGATCCCCCATGATCTGCGGATCACGGGCCAGGCGGACCAGCAGAACCAGGCCGACCGGGGTTCCGAACCCCCCGATGATGCTGGCCGCCACCAGCATGCCGATGACCGGGATCCCGGCCAGGCTCACGGCCAGCGCCAGGCCGATGGACGCCACCAGGACCCCGTAGAAGCCCCGGGCCCGGCCAATCCCCTCCGACAGCCCGCGGCGCCAGCCGAAGTGCACCCCCACCACGTACGCGGTCGTGGCCACCAGGACGGGCAGCGCCACCACCGCCGAGATGACCAGTCCCGCCGCGAACAGCCGCGCGGCCAGGGAGCCCGCCAGCGGGCGGAGGGCCCGGGCGGCCTGCTGCGCGGAGGTGACCGCCTCGTGGTGGCGGCCCAGCGTCGCCGCGGACGCGACGAGCATGAACCACAAGGTCAGCGCCGTGAAGACCGCGCCGATGACCGCCCCGGTCCTGGCCCGCCGCAGCCCGCTGCCCCCCGGGGCGCCGGGCGGCGGCTCCTCCACCCCCCGCCCGACCGTCTCCCATACGTAGACATAGCTGGTCAGCGTGGTGCCGAGCAGGGCCAGGCCGCCGGCCACCTGGTCGCGGCGCAGCGACAGCGCCGGGACCAGGCTGGCCCGCAGCACCTGGGGCCAGTCCGGCCGGGCCAGGATGGCCGCTGCGCCGAACGCGGCGGCGCCCAGCAGCAGGTACCGGAGCACCGCCACCACCTGGTCGTACCGGCCGAGGAGCAGCAGGCCCGCCAGGGCCGCGCCCAGCGGGATCACCAGCCACCGGGAGCTCACGCCGGCCAGCAGCCCGATACCGGCCGCCCCGGCCTGGAGGTCCGCGGCGATCGTGACCAGATTGACCGCCACGACCGACACCAGCAGGACCGCGGACACGCCCCGGCCGTAGCGACGGCGCGTCAGCGACTGCAGGTCGTCCCGGGCTACCGTGCCGACCTGCGCGGCGATCGTCATGACCACGCCGAGCAGCGGCCCGACCAGGAGCGCCACCCAGGACAGCTGGTAGCCGGTCTGGGCGCCGGCCACGGCGGCCGTGCCGACGTTGGTGGGGTCGTTGTCCGACGCGGCCGAGACCACCTCGGGACCGATGCTGCGCAGCAGTCCCGGCCGGGAATCCCGCCGCGTGCCTGGCGGGCGGCGCCTGTGCACCCTGGGATCCAACCCCCTCGGCGATCCGGGCGCGGCGCTGGCCGCCGCTGCGGCAGCCGCGGGATGACCGGGCGCGGCTACGGACCGTTATTGATCTTCGCAGTTGCCGGGGCGCGGCTGGTGGCCGGCGTACTCGGCGGCGGTCATGCAGCGTCCCACCGAGATGCTGGAGAACTGGCGCAACGCCGATCCCGTCTTCTTCACCCAGGTCGGCCGGATCGGCCCGCATCCCATCGTCGCCGCCAAGGGCGGCTACACGCTCAAGCGGGACGGCTCCGCGGTGGACGTCTCCACCTCGGAGCCCGAGACCGTGGACGAACTCCTGGACCGCATCGACCCGGTGGTCGAGCGGCGCGGGGAAGACGACGTGGCCATCGCCACCAACGCCGGCTTCGCCGCCTCGGCGGACCTGCCCCTGATGAGCGAGGAGGAGCAGAACACCAAGCTGCGCCTGGTCGAGACCGTGGCCCGCTACTACTGGGGAAACGAGATCTGACGCTAGTAAGCGCGGCCGAAGATGAGGCGCTTGCCGTAGGCGGACGGCCGGCCACACCGGATGCAGGTGCCCTGCTCCGGCTCGCCGTCGGCAGGAATGACGCGCGGCGTGGCGGAAGTGGCGGCCTTGATGTCGTCCTCGCACTCGGGCTGGCCGCAGTGCAATACCCGGGCCCAGCCGGTGGCGACCGCCGCCACGAAGTCGTCCCAGGTGTCCACCGTGACGGTCCGCTGATCGCGGAACTCGGTCGCCCGCCGCAGCAGCAGGTCCTGGAGGGCGGTCAGCTCGGAGCTGAGCCGGGCCGGGGCGGAGTCCAGCGAGACCGGCGTCTTCTCGCTGCCGAGCCGGGTGGCCATCAGCGCCGTGCCCGCCGCCAGGTCCCGCGGCCCGAGCTCCAGCCGGATCGGGACGCCGCGCATCTCCCAGTCGTTGAACTTGAACCCTGGGGAGAGCTGCGGCCGGTCGTCCACGTGCGTGCGGATACCGGCGTCATGCAGCCGGGTCGCCAGCTCCCGGGCGGGCGCCAGCACCTGGCCGGCCTGCTCGCCGCGGCCGATCGGGACGATCACCACCTGGTAGGGCGCGAGCAGCGGCGGCAGGATGAGGCCCTTGTCGTCCCCGTGTGTCATGATCACTCCGCCGATCATGCGAGCGCTCATGCCCCACGAGGTGGTGTGGCACAGCTCCAGCTCGCCGCTCTCCGCGGCGTACTGGATGCCGAAGGCCTTGGCGAAGTTCGTGCCCATGTAGTGCGATGTGCCGGACTGCAGCGCCCGCCCGTCGCGCATCATCGCCTCGACCGTGTAGGTCCGCCTGGCGCCGGGGAACCGCTCGCCTGCCGTCTTCTCGCCCGCGATCACCGGCATGGCGGCCACATCCCTGGACACCTGCTCGTAGAGGTCGAGCGCGAGCAGGGTCTCCCGCATGGCGTCCGCCTCATCGGCGTGCGCGGTGTGACCCTCCTGCCACAGGAACTCGGTGGTGCGCAGGAACATCCGCGGCCGCAGCTCCCAGCGGACCACGTTCGCCCACTGGTTGAGCAGCAACGGCAGATCCCGGTGCGAGCTGATCCACTTGGCCATCATCTCGCCGATGATCGTCTCCGAGGTCGGCCGGACGATCAGCGGCTCCTCGAGCTCCTTGCCGCCGGCGTGGGTGACGACCGCCAGCTCCGGCGCGAAACCCTCGACGTGCTCGGCCTCGCGCTGCAGGTAGCTCTCCGGGATCAGCAGCGGGAAGTAGGCGTTGACGTGCCCGGTCTCCTTGATCCGCCGGTCGATGTCGGCCTGCAGCAGCTCCCACATCCGGTACCCGTAGGGGCGGATCACCATCGTGCCCCGGACCGGACCGCGGTCCACCAGCTCGGCCTTGAAGACGACCTCGTTGTACCAGGCGGAGAAGTCCTCGCTCTGCGGGGTTACTCCGCGTTCATCGCGCGCCACACCCAGAGGATAGGAGATCATGCCCGCTGGCACACCCGGGTTTCGCCTGCTCTGGCTGGTCCGTGCGTTGTCAGCCCCAGCATCCCCGGCCTACTTTGTTCAGCAGGCCCTAGATAAGCAGGAGGCTTGCATGGCTGAACTGCTGGCCATCGCCCATGTGACTTTGACCGTCAGCGATCTCGACCGCAGTGTCCGGTGGTACGAGCGGCTCTTCGACACCAAGCTGGTCATAGCCGAAGAGCCCGGTCCATTCCGGCGCGCGGTCTGGCTCGTCGGAGGACAAACCCTCGTCGGCTTTCACCAGTTCCCCGACCCGGCTGACACCCTTCCCTTCAATGAGCGCCGGGTTGGCCTGGACCACCTGGCCTTCGCCTGCAGCAGCCGAAGTGAACTTGACGCATGGCAGGCCCGGCTAGACGGACTGGGTATCGCCAATGGCGGGGTAGTCGATGCCGCCTACGGTTCCGGGCTGTCCTTCCGTGATCCGGATAACATCGCACTGGAATTCTTCGCGCCGCCCTCGTAGGGCAGCAGGCTCGCGCTTATCTTCCGCAGCCAACGCCGCACGTGACACCGCACACCTGAGAGGAGAATGCCCATGCGCGGGCTCCGGGACAAGAGGGTTCTCATCAGCGGAGGCAGCAGCGGGATCGGCAAGGCGACCGCCCAGCGCTTCCTCGAGGAGGGAGCCCGCGTGTTCCTGTCCGGGCTCGACCCTGACGAGGTGGATGCGGCTGTCGCCGGGCTAAAGGAATTCGGGACGGTTTCAGGGATTCCGGCGGATGTCAGCCGCGAAGATAACGTGACGCGGCTGGTCGGCTCGGCATGCGAGGCGCTGGGTGGCATAGACGTTCTGATCAACAACGCCGGGATCGCGTGGCGAGAGCCCTTTCTCACGATTACCCCGTCTCACTGGGACCGCATGATCACAGTGAACCTGCGCGGGATGTTCCTGGTCGCGCAGGCCGTGGCCAGGGTGCTGGTGGACCAGGGTGGCGGCGGGGTCATCGTCAACATGTCTTCGACGAACGGCCTGGGCGGCGAGGCGGACTACGCCCATTACAACGCGTCCAAGGGGGGTGCGCTGCTCCTGACCAGGACCATGGCTGTCGAGCTCGGGCAGTATGGCATCCGGGTCAACGCCCTGTGTCCTGGATATATCGAGACGCCGTTGAACGCCACTATCAGCGAAGGCCTCGGCGGGACGGATTTCGCCGGCACATATGCCAGGGCCAACATCCCTCTGGGCCGCCCTGGCCGGTCATCGGAAGTGGCGGCGGTGTACGCCTTCATGGCCTCGGATGATGCTTCCTTCATGACCGGCGCCACGATCGTTATCGACGGTGGGCAGCTCGCCGTCATGTGATCCGAGGCTGCCCTTCCCAGGCGCGGCCGGTGATTCATCGGCGGCATCCACCTCAGCAGGCCACGTTGGCCAAAACGGCCAACTGTGCACAGTGGACAGTCTTATCCCGGGGCGTCAGCGGTTGCGCAGGGAGATCTGGTCGGACTCGGCGATGTCACCGGCCTCGACGGCCCGCAGCCCTTCACCCAGTCGTTCGCGAGCTTGCCGCAGGAGCTTAAGCGGGTTGGTGGCCGGGCTCTGCACAGCGGCCCGATCCGGATCAGCCCCGTGCTCCCCGATGAGGTGTGCCTGAAGGGCCGCGGCGACTTCGTCAGCTGCCTTCAGCGCGTGGTAGATGGCCCGGTTCCGTGCGGCGTCGTCAACCATGCGCCCAGTATTACCCGAGCCTGCTTCGCGATGTAGCCCCGGCATGCACCGCGGGCGGCGAGGTGCTGTCGCGGGCGGCCACCTCGGCGGCGGCGCGGACGAAGGCGGCCAGGGTGGTCGAGCAGCTGCACTCCGGCCAGGCGAGCACGAGGGAGATCGGTGCGGCGTCCAGGACGGGTACGGCGACCAGGTCGCGGCGGAGGTGGGCCGTGGCCGTGGCGGGCATGACCGCGATCGTCTGGCCGAGCGCGATCAGCTGCACCAGCTGGGAGGAGTCGCGTACCACGGGACCGGGGCGAGGCGTCAGATCCGGAGTCCCGGCTGGCGGGGATGCCGCCATCGGGGGTGTACGTGCCGTCGAAGACCGCGGTGAACTCGCTGACCGTGCAGTACGCCAAGGAGCTGCGGGCGGACAACATCCTCGTGAACGCGATCAATCCCGGGTTCTGTGCCACGGATCTCAACAACCATCAGGGGTGTCCTGGATGCGGCGGAGGGCGCGTCGGTGGCGGTGCGGTACGCGACGATTGGGGCGGACGGGCCCACCGGTGGCTTCTTCGGCGCCAGCGGGCCGCTCCCCTGGTGACCTGGGCCGCATCTAGTCACACTGCCTCAGGGATCGGCCCGGAGTCGATCACGCTGGATCTGGTAAGCGAGGGTGCGGCGCACGGAGGCCGGGGCGGTGGGGGTCACCTTCGCGGGGATGTCGAGACCACGGCTGATCGTGTCGTACGCATCCCGGTAGCTGCGGGGCATTTCTGCCCGGTGCAGTCTCAGGTCCTCTTCGACGAGACGCCGTAGCTCGTCGACCTGCTGAGCCGTGAACCGCTTCTTCCCCCGGGCGATGGCGCTGACGTACCGGGTGCAGCGGGCGGTGCCGTCGAGGGTCTCGGAGATTTCCTCGGCGAGGCCCCACAGACGTCCTTCGAGCCACGGGGTGTCCTGCTGGTCGAGGGAGAGCCCTATCGGGGGCACTGGCTTGCGCCTCTTGGACTTCACCACCTGCTTGGATACGGCGGGCTGACTCATGCCAGCGAGCTGCGCAATTCTGTCCTGCGTCCAGCCGAGGCCGGCGAACAGGCTGATCATTTCGGCGCGTAGCTTGCGCATCTCCTCACCAGCACGGATGACGTCGTTCATGTCGGTGAGCATCCGCTCGGCCTGCTCCTCCGTCAGCGTCCCGGGGCTGTCCACGCCTGCCCTCCTCGCCTGCCGCAGCTTGGTTATGCACTCGAGTCCCGCCATCATAACCGGGTTGTATAACTTGGTTATCTCTGGCAGGGTCCAGATCATGCCTGCGTTCTCCGCGCCTGACGGCACCCGGCTCGCGTACCGCATGATCGGAGCCGGCGACCCGGTCGTCTGCATCCCCGGCGGTCCCAGGGACGCCATCTACCTCGGCGACCTTGGCGGCTTGTCCGCGCACCGCCAGCTGATTCTTCTGGACCTGCGCGGCACCGGCCTATCCGGGATTCCCGAAGACACCTCCTCCTACCGCTGCGATCGCCTGGCCGGGGACGTCGAGGCTCTGCGCGAGCACCTCGGACTCACCCGGATGGACCTGCTCGGCCACTCCGCCGGCACGAACATCGCGGTGCAGTACGCGGCACGGTACCCGAAGGGCATCGGCAAGCTGGTCCTGATCACTCCCAGCGCAGCAGCCGCCGGCATCACGATCACCGGAGCGATGCGGCGTGAGCTTGCGCAGCTCCGGAAGGACGAACCATGGTTCCCGGCGGCTTTCGCTGCCCTGGAGGCGATCACCGAGGGCACCGGCACCGACTGGGAGGCCATCGCTCCCTTCCGCTGGGGCCGCTGGGATGCCGCGGCACAGAAGCACCCTGCAGCCAGCCCGCCGGGCAACAAGGAAGCTGTCGCACTTTTCGGATCCGCGGGCGCATTCGACCCGGTGACCACTCGGGCAGCGCTCGCTGCCCATGAGGGCCCCGTGCTGGTGCTCGGGGGGGAGTTCGACCTAAACAGTCCCCCTCTGGCGGTGGCCGAGCTGGCCGGCCTGTTCCCTGATGCCTCACTCGTCGTGCAGCCGGGAGCAGGCCACTACCCCTGGCTGGACGACGCCGGCCAGTTCGTGGCGACGACTGCGGCATTCCTGGGCTAAGAACACGCGAGCGTCAGGATCGCGCGTAGCGCTCAGCGTGTGTGCGCATGATGGACTCGATAACGAACCCGGCCGCGAATGCGGCGGCGACTGCGATCCCAAGCAGCCCAGCGAACTGACCGTTTCCGGCGGCATTCGCATTCGTTCCGATAATCCACCACAGCGAGTTCCGGAAAGCAAGAGCCACCAGTGCAGCGATACAGGCAGCAACTACTGAATCGGTCAGCCTCCGCCGCACACCCCCGAGCGGGGCACCACTGCGGACTATTCCGAGGTAGGAACCTGCCAGCATCAAGAAGGCGAACATCCCGCAGGTAAGCAGGCCCACCGTAAGCAAGGTCGAGGCGAGGAAGTACCCCTCCTGGATTCCCTGATTGAGGCCCACCGCGATACCGAACGCCAGCGAGGCAAGCGCGGCTCCCAGGATCGGGTGCTGGCGCAGGCGCCCGATAATGCGCCGGTCGAACCAGGCGATGGCCAACGTCACGAGGGAACGGAAAGGCCCGAACCAGCGGCTTTCCCTGCGGGCGACGAGGACAGCGTCGCCGAGCCAGTCGTCTGCTGCCTCGCTGTGCGAGGGGCCGGGGCGCCCGAGACGGGGCGCGCGCACCAGCATGACGACAGCCCTGATGTCGAGACCAGTGACGACGGCAAGACCTGCGACGAGGGCGGTCGTCGTGCTGCCGTTCCACTGCGCCCGGTTGGCCCCCACCGCCACGCTGATCCAGCAGGAGGACAGGGTGGCGGTCATGATGATGGCGGCGACCCGGCAGCCTCGCAGAACCGAGCGCGCCCGTTCCGCCGGAAGCACCTCGACCTTCCGGCAGAGCGAGACCTGGACGAGGAAGAAGGCAGTGGCCAGCGGAACACAGAACATCGCGAATGAGTAAAGCGTGTCGTACGGATCGTTCAGCCAGGGCGCGTGATCGTAGACCGGCTTGACCTGCTTGGCCGGCACAGTGAAGGCAACGAAGACGATGGCGGTCCAGAGGGTGCTGAAGGCAGCTTTCCCGATCGCCACGCGGCGCCGATCTCCGACCGCCAGCTGCGGTTCATCGCCGCGGCCTGCTTCAACGCTCATGGCCCCGAGTATCCCAGAGGAAGAGATGCCCGGGCGACAGCAAAGGCCCGGGGGTCCTGCTTATCAGCGATAACAGGTCACATACGGCCACCCGGGTAAATCTTGTACAAGTTCCAGTAGGTACTTACGTGGCTGATCCTCTCGTGATCCAGGTGCATCCGCTGTCGGAGGTCCGGCAGCGGCCCTCTGGCATACTTTCCCGCTTCCGCCGTGAGGGCGCGGCGCCGGTCGCCTTCGGTTCGCATCGCAAGCCCGAGGCCGTCCTCCTGCCGTATGAGGTGTACGAGCGGTACGAGGCGATTGCCCGGCAGCGCGCCCGCCTGGACTCCGCGCTGTCCGCAGCGCAGTCCGTCCAGGTCGAGCTGCCGGGGCCGTTCACCCCGGATCATGACCGGGAAGTCTCGGCCTACGTGGACGGACAAATCAGCGCTGCGGAACTGTACCGGAGGACCGTGGCCCGGTACCGGCAGCCGTAAGTGGCCCGGTACCGGCAGCCGTAAGTGGCGTGCGCGGCGACCCGGAGCCCATGCGCAAGATGCTCGACACGCTCGTCTCGGACGGAATCTAGCCAGCACCACGGACCAGACCAGGCCTTCTCGCAGGATCAATCGCAAGACGGCCGCCCGACGGACCATCCCGCCGGTTGCCAGGGCCACCGCTATGAGTGCCAGGGTGGCGGCGAGGGCGGCAGGCCGAGGAGGCAGGGCAGCAGCCACCCCGCCTGGAGCTGATCGAATTTGCCGTGCCGAGGCTTTCGGGCATGCTGGCGGGATGCATAAAACCGAGGGCGTGCGTGACCCGGCCGCCGCGTTCCCGCTGCCGAGCACCCGGGATGACGCGCAGGAACGCCGCGAAGCCAACCGGGCGATCGCGGTCAGCGCGATCGGGCTGGCCGCGACCGGCATCATCGAGCTACTGCTGGCGGTCTTCACGGGCTCGGTCGGGCTGCTGGGAGACGCGATCCACAACCTGTCCGACGTCTCGACCAGCGCCGTGGTGTTCCTGGGCTTCCGGCTGTCGCGGAAAGGGCCGACCGAGCGGTATCCCTACGGCCTGGACCGGGCCGAGGACCTGGCCGGGATCGGGATCGCGGTCGTCATCTGGGCCAGCGCCGGGTTCGCCGGGTACGAGAGCATCCGCAAGTTCATCGACCACGGCACCACCAGCCATGTCACGCTGGGTATCGTCGGCGCGGCCCTGGGCATCGTCGGGAACCAGGTCGTCGCCCGGTACAAGCTCATCGTGGGCCGGCGCATCAACTCCGCGACGCTGATCGCTGATGCCCGGCATTCGTGGCTGGATGCCCTGTCCTCGGCGGGCGCCCTGGTCGGCCTGGTCGCGGTCGCGCTGGGCTTCCGGCTGGGTGACCCGATCGCCGGCATGGCGGTGACCTTGTTCATTTGCCACGTCGGCTACGAGGTCACCAAGGACGTCGTGCACCGCCTGGCCGACGGCGTGGACCCCGCCATCATCACCACCGCCGAGGCCGCCGCGGGATCGGTGCCGGGTGTCATCCACGCACACGCCCGGGCCCGCTGGACCGGGCGAACGTTGCGGGTCGAAATCGAGGGCTGGGTAGATCCTGATCTCACCGCACGCGAGGCCGATGCGCTGGGCCGCCTGGTCGCCGGATCGCTGGCCCGGCAGCTCCCGGAAGCGGGTAGCTTCACGTGGACCACCCGGGCCGCACCGGCCTGACCCGCAACTGGGCGGGCTCAAGCGCAGCCAGCCGCTGGCCGCTGACCCCGGTACATCGTGGGCGGGTAAAGTCCGGATCTGAGGGAAGGTCCCCCACTAGTTGCTGTCCAGACCCTGCAGTAGCGGCGAAGTTCCGCCACTGCAGAGATTCGAGGACAGGCCTGATGAGCAACGAAACCCTCGTGGGCAGCGACAGCGACGAGCCGGACATGACCCAGGTCGAGATGGGCTTTGCCGTTCTGCGTAAAGCATGCGACAGGGCCGTTGACAAACTGGGGGGCGCTGTGCCGGGAGTCCAGCTCCGCGCGCTGCTGGTTTTCGAAGATGCGGGGGGCAGCCTGGACACGCGCCGGCTCGCCGCCGAACTCACCACCTCAGTGGCGGCGGCGAGCAAGGTGTGTGCGCGGATGCAGGAAGCCGGGCTGGTGACGGTGGAGGACATTGCCACCAGCAGTGGCGGCCTCTGCTGCGTGCTCACCGACTCCGGCACGCAGCTGGCCCGCTGGATAAAAGACCGGCAGCGCATAGTGCTCAGCAAGCTGGTGTACTCCCTGCGCCCCCCCGCCCGCGACGCGCTGATTTATGGGCTCAGGGAACTTGCCGCCATGGCCCCGCAGGCATCCTGACCGGCGCAAAGTCCGGGGCCCTGCGGGCCTGGGCAGGTCTGCTCGGCTGCTAGCCGACGTCGGCCGCCAAGTCCTGATAGGCGGGCAGGAGCTCGCCCCACCGCGCGTCGGCGTCGCCGCGCTCACGCCCTGCGATGTAAGCGGCGAGATCTTCCACATGCACCTGCACCCCGGCCCCGTAGGCGGCGAGCTGGTCCAGGGGCATGCCCCGTTCCTCCCAGACCAGGATGGTCTGGTCGCCGTCGGGGGCCAGCGTGACCTCGATGACATGCTCGTCCGGCTGGCCCGGTTGCCTGGTCAGCAGCAGCAGCCGCTGCGGGGGCTCGCACGCTTCCACGCGCCCGGTGCCTTCCCACCCGCTGGCAAAAAACCGTGCGCGGAACTCACCGCCCAGCCGGAGGTCGCCCTCGACGTCGCCGAGCCAGCGGGCGAGACGGCGGGGATCGGTGAGGGCCGACCACAGGTCGTCGATATCGGTGTCGAAGCGATCCTGCATGCGCACGACGCTCTTGCCGTCGGCTGATCGCAGGCTGCCGAGGATGCGGCCGCTGCCACGTGCGTTGCTGGTCATCTGGTGCTCCTTCGTTCGCGTTTCCCCCGGGCCACCTCGGTGTGCAGGGCGTCCAGCCGCTGCTCCCACAAGGCCCGGTACTGGCCCAGCCAGGCATCGACCTCGGCGAGCGGCTCGGGGCGAAGACTGTAGACACGCCGTTGCGCCTCCTGGCGGACCTCGACCAGTCCCGCGTCCCGCAGCACCCGCAGGTGCCGCGATACCCCCGGGCGGGCAATCGGCAGCAGCGCCGCCAGCTCACCCGCGGTTGCCGGGCCGCCGGTCAAGGTGTCCAGCATCGTCCGCCGGCTCTCGTCCGCCAGTGCCCGCAGAGCAGCTTCCATAGCACGAATGTACCAAGGCAGTTACGTAACTGTCCAGGTACATAAGCGCGTCGCCGGACCCGGCCTCCAGCGCCTGGCCAGGCAGCTCGGCGGTCAGGTTGCTCGGCGGTCAGGTTGCTTGGCGGTCAGGTTGCTTGGCGGTCAGGTTGCTTGGCGGTCAGGTTGCTCGGCGGTGCAGCAGCGTGGAGATGGTCACCGCCACCACCAGGACGCCGCCGTGGAAGACCGGCGACACCCAGGCCTGACAGGTGAGCCCGGAACGCGGCTTCGTCCGTATACCGCTCGTGCAGAATCGCCGATTTCCCGGTCTGGAAAGGGCCGCTGCGCGGCTCCCGGCGCGCATTCATGGCCGCCGCAGAAAGTCAGTTAAGGAGCGGTAAAGCATTGTCGCCGATCCTGGGGACCATGCATACCACTGACTACTCACTGCAGCCCCGGACCGGGGCACGTGAGGTGCCCGCGCCGGCCCAGGTCGAGATCGTGATCCCGGTCCGCAACGAGGAACGCGACCTCGGGCCCTCGGTCCGGCAGCTGCGCGCCTACCTTGATGACCGCTTTCCTTTCGCCGCCCACATCACCATCGCCGACAATGGCAGCACCGACGGCACCTGGGCCCGGGCCCTGGAACTGGCTTATGAGCTTCCGCTGGTCCGGGCGGCCCGCATAGAGCGGCCCGGACGGGGCGGGGCGCTGCACTCGGTGTGGGCCGGCAGCGACGCCGAAGTCTGCGCCTACATGGACGTGGACCTGTCCACCGACGTGAACGCGCTGCTGCCGTTGGTCGCGCCGCTGCTGTCCGGGCACAGCGATGTGGCCATCGGGACCCGGCTGGCGCGCGGCGCGCGGGTGATCCGTGGCCCGAAGCGCGAGGTCATCTCCCGCTGCTACAACCTGCTGCTGCACGTGTCCCTCGGCACGCGCTTCTCCGACGCGCAGTGCGGGTTCAAGGCCATCCGCGCCGACGCGGCCCGGGCGCTGCTGCCGCTCACCACGGACACCGGCTGGTTCTTCGACACGGAGCTGCTCGTGCTGGCGGAACGGGCCGGGCTGCGTATCCACGAGGTCCCGGTGGACTGGACCGACGACCCGGATTCGCGGGTCAGGATCGTGGCCACGGCCCTGGGCGACCTGCGCGGTATCGTGCGGCTCGGCACCGGCCTGGCCCGCGGCACGATCCGGGTGCCCTCGCTGCGCAGCGCGCAGCTGCGGCCGGCGGCGAATGGCCCGGGCCGCCGGCTGGCGGCCAGCTGGCCAGTTTCGTCCTGATCGGGGTGGCCAGCACCGCGGCCTACGTGCTGCTGTACCTGCTCCTGCGCAGCGTCGTCGCGGCGCAGGCCGCAAACGCGGTCAGTCTGCTGCTGACCGCCGTGGCCAACACCGCCGTCAACCGGCGGGTCACGTTCGGCATCCGGGGCCGGACGCACGCGGCCCGCCACCAGGTGCGTGGCCTGATCGCGTTCGGCATCGGCCTCGCGCTCACCGCGGGCGCGCTGGCCGCCCTGCACGCCAGTACCCCCCAGGCCGGCCGGACCGCCGAGCTCACCGTGCTGGTGGCGGCCAACCTCACCGCCACGCTGGTGCGCTTCGGCCTCTACCGCAGCTGGGTCTTCCGCCACCCCCGGCCGGACTCACCGCCAGATACCGCTGACCCGGGCCGCCCGGCGGCGTTCCCGGGCCGAACGGCCGCTGACCCGGGTGGCCCGGCCGCTTTCCCGGGCCGTCCGGCGGGGGTACAGGACGCGGGCCTGCCCATATCCCGTTCCCGCGCGCAGGGTGACGTCGCGGACGGTGACTTCCGGTGAGGGCCGTGTCCGCGCCGTCCCGCCCGGCCCGCCGGCCCGCCGAGGCACCGGGGCAGCGCCGCTGGAAAACGCGGCTGGTCCGCGGCCGCTCCGGCGACCCGACCTGGGCCAGGCCCGCGCTCCTCGGCCTCCTGCTGGCTACGGCCGTGCTCTACCTGGCCGGGCTGAGCCGCAGCGGCTACGCGAACGAGTTCTACGCCGCCGCCGTCCAGGCCGGCACGAAGAGCTGGAAGGCGTTCCTGTTCGGCTCGCTGGACTCCAGCAACTTCATCACCGTGGACAAGACCCCGGCCTCTCTGTGGGTCATGGAACTGTCCGGCCGGGCCTTCGGGTTCAGCTCGTGGAGCCTGCTGGCGCCCCAGGCCCTGGAGGGCGTGGCTGGCGTCGGCGTGCTGTACGCCACGGTCCGCCGGTGGTCCGGACCCGCGGCGGCCACCATCGCCGGGGGGGTGCTGGCCCTGATCCCCGTGGCCACCCTGATGTTCCGCTTCGACAACCCGGACGCGCTGCTGGTGCTGGTCATGACGCTGGCGGCGTACACCATCACCCGGGCCGTCGAATCGGGGCTGACCCGGTGGGTCGCGCTGACCGGGGCCCTGCTGGGCCTGGGGTACCTGACCAAGATGCTGCAGGCCTTCCTGGTCCTGCCGGCCTTCGCGCTGGTGTACCTCTGGGCCGGCCAGCCGTCCCTCGGCAAGCGGCTGTGGCAGCTGCTGGCCGGGCTCGCGGCCCTGCTGGCCGCCGCGGGCTGGTGGGTCGCGATCGACCTGCTGACCCCGGCCGCCGCCCGGCCGTACGTCGGGGGCTCGACGGACAACAACATCCTGCAGCTCACGTTCGGTTACAACGGCCTCGGCCGGATCACCGGCAGCGAGAGCTCCGCCGGCGGCGGGGGCGGCACCGCGGCCCGGCTCGGCGAGGCGGCGGCCGGACTGGGCGAGCGCACGGCCCGGCTGGGCGGGAGCGCGGCCCGGGCCGGCGGACCCCCGTCCGGCGGCGCCGGAGGGGGTGGCGGGCTGTTCGGCGGGGCGACCGGGATCACCCGGCTGTTCCAGTCGGACATGGGCAGCCAGATCAGCTGGCTGCTCCCGGCGGCCCTGATCGCCCTGGCCGCCCTGCTCTGGCTGTCCCGGCGGTCCCCGCGGACCGACCGGACCCGCGCCGCCGCGCTGCTGTGGGGCGGCTGGCTGGTAGTGACCGGCGTCGTGTTCAGCTACATGTCCGGCATCATCCACCCGTACTACACGGTGGCCCTCGCGCCGGCGATCGCCGCCCTGGCCGGCATCGGCGCGGTCATGCTCTGGCGGATCCGGCACACCTGGGCCGCCCGCGTCACCCTGGCCGGCACGCTGCTGGTCACCGCGGCCTGGGCCTGGGTCCTGCTGGACGGAGCCCCGGCTGGCTCCCGTGGCTCCGGGTGGCCATCGCGATCGCCGCGGCCGCCGCGGCCGCGATGATCCTGGCCGGGCCGGCCAGGCCGGGCGCCAGTTCCCGGAGGCGCACCGTGATGGCCGCCGCGCCACTGGCCCTGGCCCTGGCGGCCGGGCTGGGCGGACCGCTGGCCTACAGCATCGACACCGCGGCGACGGCGCACACCGGGTCGATCCCGACGGCCGGCCCCGCGGTGACGGGCTCCGCCGGGGCGGGCTCCGCTAGCGGTCCCGGCGGCGGCCAGCCGGGCGCGGGCGGGTTCGCGGGCACGACGGGCAGCTCGCGGGCGGGAGGATCTGCCCCGGGCGAGGCGGCCTACCCCGGCAGGACGGCCGGGACCACCGGCGGAGCCCGGACCATCGGCGAGACGGGCAGCAGTCCCGGCGGGACGGGCAGCATCAGCAGTGCCCTGTCCTCGCTGCTCGAATCCGGGGCGTCAGGCTACCAGTGGGCGGCGGCCGCGGTCGGGTCGCAAAGCGCGGCCTCCCTCGAACTGGGCAGCGACGGGGTCCCGGTCATGGCGATCGGCGGCTTCACCGGCAGCGACCCGGCCCCGACCCTGGCCCAGTTCGAGAAGCTCGTCTCCGCTCACGAGATCCACTACTTCGTGGCCAGCGGATCTGGCGGGCCGGGCGGCGGCGGAGGTTCCGGGTACGGGTCGCAGATCACCGCCTGGATGAAGGCCCACTTCACTGCCAGGACCGTCGGCGGGATGACGGTCTACGACCTGACCGCCCCGAAGACGGGCTCCTGACCACCAGCCTGAGCGTGCTGCAACCTTACATTGCAGCACGCTCAGGCCCCGGTGCGGGGCCTCGGGGGGAGGAGCCCCGCCCCCAGCTCAGGTGTCGCTGACCATCTGGTCGGCGGCGGACAGATGCTCGACGGTCTCGCCGGTGGCCGCGAAGGTGCGGGTCACGCAGGCCGAGCTGTAGACCCAGAGGATCTTCATCGGGGGCGGCCGGTGTTGCGGAACGCGTGCTCCACCCCGGCCACGACGTAGGTGGTGTCGGGCGGCTCCAGCGGGGTCACCTGACCGGCGATCTCCACCTCGCCGGAGATCGTCGCGTCCCGGCACGCCGACCGGATGGCGCGGCTGGCGCGCCTGGCCGAGCAGCTGGACGATCAGGAGCGTGACGTGCTGGCTGGCTGCGCGCCCGTGTTGGCCCGGCTGACGGAGATCGCCGCGGGCCAGGCGAGTTAGGCGTGGCCCGCCAGGCTAGCGGTGGAGGAGGCGGCCGATGACAGCGATGCCGTCCTGGATCTCCGCCGGGGTGCTCGCGGCGTAGCCGAGGACGAGCCCGGGCGGCCCAGGACGCTGCCGGTGCCAGGAGAGCGGCTGGGTTTTCACCCCGCGGGCCAGGGCGTCGGCGGCCAGGCCCGTGTCTGAGAGGCCCGTGTCCGAGAGGCCCGTGTCCGAGAGGCCCGTGTCCGAGAGGCCCGTGTCCGAGAGGCCCGTGCCGGAGCGGCCGGTGCCGGACGGGCCGGTCCGGGAGCGGACCTCACCGCCGGGAAGCGTGCCGAAGGTGAGGGTCAGGTGCAGGCCAGCGGCGGCGCCGTGCACGCGGGCCCCGGGGAGATGGACGGCGACCGCGTCGATCATGGCGTCACGGCGGCGGACGTGGCGCCGGCGCAGGAACCGCAGGTGGCGCTCCAGCTCGCCGGAGCCCATCAGCTCGGCCAGCACGAGCTGCGGCAGGATGGCGTTGCCCAGGTCGGCGTCTCGCTTGGCGGTCACCAGCGCGTCGTGATAGCGCGCCGGGGCCAGGATCCACCCGACCCGCAGCGCGGGCGCGAGGAGCTTGGAGATGCTGCCGGCGTAGCAGACCTGGCCGGGGAGCGCCGCGCGCAGCGCCGGGACCGGCGGCCGATCGTAGCGGTGCTCGGCGTCGTAGTCGTCCTCGATGATCAGGCCGCCGTCGCGCGCCCACTGCTGGAGGTCGCGGCGCCGGGCACCGTCGAGAACCACGCCCATCGGGAACTGGTGCGCCGGGGTAAGCATGACCGCCGCGGCCCCGCTGGCGCGCAACTGGTTGACCTGCAGGCCGCGATTGTCGACCGGGACCGGCACCGTGTCCAGCTGCCAGCTCTGCAGCTGCTGCCTGGCCCCGAGCGACCCGGGGTCCTCCACCGCGACTGACGGCAGCCCGTCGGCGCGCAACGTCCGGGCCAGCAGCGCCAGGGCCTGGGCCACGCCGGCCACGACGATCACCTCGTCCGGGCTCACCCGGATGCCGCGGTTGCGGGCCAGCCAGTTCGCGACCGCGAGCCGGAAGGGCGCGGCGCCGCGTGGATCCCCGTACCCGAAGCTTGAGGGCGAGAGCCCGTCGAGCACCGCCCGTTCGGCGCGCAGCCACGCCATCCGCGGAAACGCAGCCAGGTCAGGCAGGCCGGGCGACAGGTCGATCCGGCACCGGGCCGCCCGGAGGGCATCGAAGATCTCGATGCCCGGGGCGGCGCTGAACATGGCAGGGTCCGCCGCGGGGCCGCCCGCGTAGGGGGCCCGGCCGGCCGGACCAGGGAAGGCGGTGGAGCCCGGGGCAACGGAGGGGCCGGGGCTGATGGCCGGGACCCGGCTGGTGGCCGGCATGACGAACGGGGCAGCGACGACCCGGGTGCCGGACCGGCCCCGGCCGGCGAGCTGCCCATCCTCGGCCAGGCGCCGGTAGGCCTCGGTGACGACCCCGCGGGACACGCCGAGTTCGCCCGCCAGTACCCGGGTAGCCGGGAGCCTGCTGCCGACGGGCAGGCGGCCGTCGGAGATGGCCCGGCGGAGATGCTGCGCCAGCCAGTCCGCCAGGCCACCGGCCGGAGCGTCCCCCCGGTCGAGCTGGAGAAAATCAGCCCCACTTATGGACCACTCATCTGGGCTTTCAATGGACCTTCCCATCAGTCCATTGTCGCGGCAGGGTGGCTGCGTGACTACCAATTCCCGGCCGGGGACTCCCCCGCCCGGTGTTCGGCCGCCCGGCGGCCCCCGGTCCGGCGCTCCTCAGTCCGGCGCTCCACACTCCGGCATGCCCCGGTCCGGCGGAGCCCGGTCTGGCATATCCCGGTCCGGCGGAGCCGGGTGGTACAGCATCGCGGCCGGCGCCGTGGCCATGGCCCTGGTCGGCAGCAGCGTCGGGATCTCCCGCGCGCTGGTCGCCGCGCCGCTGCTGACCGCGCAGGCGATCCGGTACGGCGTGGCCAGCGCCGTCCTGCTGATCCTGGCGCGGGCCTGCGGGGCGCGCATCCCCCGGCCGCGGGGGCGGGAATGGCTCTGGCTGGCCAGCATCTCGGCCACGGGCCTCGTGCTGTTCAACATCGCGATCGTGCGGGGCGTGGCGCAGACCGGCCCGGCGATGATCGCGGTCGCGGTCGCCTGCGTGCCGGTCCTGCTGAGCGTGCTCGGGCCGCTGCTGCAGCGCCAGGCGCCCCGGCGGCAGGTGGTGCTCGCGGCGGTGATCGTGACCGCGGGCGCGGTCCTGGTGGAGGGCGCCGGCCGGGTCAGCCCGGCCGGCCTGGCCTGGGCCGGGATCGCGCTGGCCTGCGAGGCGTCGTTCACGCTGCTGGCCATCCCCGTGCTCGGGCGGCACGGCGCGTGGGGCGTCTCGGTGCACTCGGTCTGGATCGGCGCGGTCATGCTGACCGTGCTTGGTCTGGTCACCGAGGGCCCGGCGGCGGCGGCCCGGCTGACGGCCAGCGACTTCGCGGCCGTGGCCTACCTGGCCGTCCTGGTCACCGTGGTGGCGTTCGTGCTGTGGTACTCGACGGTGGCGGCGCTCGGGCCGGCCCGGGCCGGCGTGCTCACCGGCATCGCGCCGGTCTCGGCCGCGCTGACCGGCATGGCCACGGGGAGCCGGGCGCCGAGCCTGGCCATGTGGGCGGGCATCGCGGTCGTGATGGCCGGCCTGGCCGCGGGGCTCTGGTCCCGCGCCCGGCCCGCTCCCCCGCGGGCGGCGCCCCGCCCAGCCGCGGCCACCCGCGAGGACGGGACCGGGCAGCCCGTCACCGAAGGGAAGGCCGCCTGATGGAGTTCCGGCACGCCGCCGGGATCTGGGCAGATTTTCCTGAGCTCGCCGCGGGTGCCGTGTTCGCCACCGGGGTCGGGGCCCGCGCCGAGGTCACCGAGCGCGTCGGGCACTGGCACGGCGTGGCGGACGCCCGGCTGGCGGGCGCCCCCGCCGCCGAACTGCCCGAGATCCGCGCCTGGCGGCGCGCGTTCACCCGGATGGGGCTCAGGCCGACGCAGTACCGGTGCGCGTCCGAGTCGCTGCTGCGCCGCTACTCCAGGGAACGCGCGCTGCCCGCGATCCACCCGCTGGTCAACCTGTGCAACGCCATCTCGCTCGCGTACGCGATCCCGGTCGCCGCGCTCGACGCCGCCCGCATCACCGGCTCGCTCCAGGTCAGGTACGCCGACGGCACCGAGAAGTACCTCGCCTTCTCCGGCGAGACCGAGCATCCGCACCCCGGCGAGGTGATCTTCGCCGATGCCGCCGGGACCGCGCACGCGCGACGCTGGACGAACCGGCAGAGCGCCCTGTCGGCCGTCCGGCCGGAGACGACGACGGTCCTGATCGTCGCCGAGGCCATGCACGAGTCCGGCGGCGACGATATCCGCAGCCTCATCGCCACGGTCGAGGCGGAACTGACGGCGATGTGGCCGGCCAGCACGAGGACGGCGATCCTCAGCCCGGCGAGCTCGCGCTTCGATACCGGACCCTGAGACCCCGGGGACCGCGAGGCCCGGGGACAGCGAGGCCCGGGGCGCAGAGGCCCGGGGACGCAAATTTACATCGAACTTTGATATAAAACTGACGATGGCATGTCCCGCGGGAGCGCCCGGCCCAGGCGGCGGGCCGGGCACCGCGGCCGGGAGGAAGGACAGCCCCTGCCGGCCCGATCGTTCCCGCCGCTGGACCCGGCGCCGATCCACGTGCCCGACGAGGTGCTCGATGACCTGCGCCGCCGGCTGACCGCGAACCAAGTGGGCCATTGGACGCCGGCAATGACGACCGCTACTACGGCGTGCGCCGCCCGTACCTGCAGGAGCTGGTCGCGTACTGGGCGGACGAGTACGACTGGCGCGCGGCCGAGCGCGCGGCCTGGTACCGCCACGTCAACATCACGGCCCACGACCGCGGCGGGCATTTCATCCCGTGGGAGATCCCCGGCGAATGGGTCGGCGACCTGCGCCGCAGGTTCCGCGGGCGGCGCTGAACCTGGCCCCGCCGATGACTCCGGGCCGCGTCCGCGGTCTACCCTTCGACTCTCGGCGACAGAAGGGTGGGTCGATGGCTGACCTGAGCGACATCCTGGACAGGCACGTCCGCGATGGCGCGCTGCCGGGGGCGGTGGCGCTGGTGGTCCGGGGTGGCCGGGCCGAGGTGGCGGCCGTCGGCTCAGCCAGCGTGGGGGGCGCCCCGATGGCCAGGGATTCCATTTTCCGCATCGCGTCGATCACCAAGCCCATCACTGCCGCCTCGCTGATGATGCTGGTGGACGACGGCCGGGTCACGCTCGACGACCCGGTCGGTGAATGGCTGCCGGAACTGGCTAAGCCGTCCGTTGTCCGCACGCCCGCCAGCGAGGTCGATGACGTGGTCCCGGCCACCCGGCCGATCACGGTGTTCGACCTGCTCACCTCGCGGGCGGGATACGGATTCGCGTCCGACTTCACGCTGCCCGGGGTGCAGCGGCTGTTTCCGGTGCAGAAAGACGGCCGCGAGGTGCAGAGCTTCCCGCCGCCCGACGTGTGGATGGCCGAGCTGGCCCGGGTTCCGCTGCTCTACCAGCCGGGGGAGGCCTGGCTGTACGACACCAGTTCGGTCCTGCAGGGTGTGCTGGTCTCCCGGGCGAGTGGCCAGCCGCTGCCCGAATTCATGGCGGAGCGGGTGTTCGGGCCGCTCGGCATGACCGACTCCGGGTTCGAGGTACCGGCCAGCAAGCGCGACCGGTTCACCAGCTACTACCGGACCGGCCCCGACGGCGCCCTGGAACTGGCCGACGGTCCGGACGGGCAGTGGAGCACGACGCCGGCGTTCCCGCTCGGAAACGGCGGGCTGGCCTCGACCGCCGATGACTGGCTGGCGTTCGGCCAGATGCTGCTGGCCGGCGGGGTTACCCCCGCTGGCCGCCGGCTCCTGTCCGCCGATTCGGTCCGGCTGATGACCACCGACCACACCACCGCCGCCCAGCGCGAGATCGGCCTGCTGTTCCTGGAGGGCCAGGGCTGGGGGTTCGGCGCCTCCGTCGACATCGCGCCCATCGATCCGTGGAACATCCCCGGGCGCTACGGCTGGGTCGGCGGCACCGGTACGTCGGCGCACATCACCCCGTCCACCGGCACGGTGGCCATCCTGCTCACCCAGGTGGCGGCGGACAGCCCCGTCCCGCCCGAGTGGATGCGGGACTTCTGGCGCTATACGGCCGGCAGCTGATATCGGTCAGTCGAAGTTGTTCTTGCGGCCCTCGCGCACATAGTCGACCGTGGACCTGATGTGCTGCTCGCCGTGGACGGCACGCTTCTTGGCGATGTGGCCGAACATCTGGATCCCGAACCCCCCGTCGAGGTCGTTGACAATCCGCTGCTTCCAGGGACGCCTCACGATCTGGGTGGTGAGCCGGCGGGTGGTCCGCGGCTGGGTCATGATGTGGTCGGCGATCTGGTAGGCCCGCGTGACCAGCTCGTCGCGGGGCATCACCTCGTTGACCATCCCCCAGTCCAGGGCCTGCTGCGCGGTGATGGCCTCGCCGGTGAGCAGGGCGTAGGCCGCCCGCTTCACGCCGAGGAGTTCCTGGAACGCGTTGTGGATACCGTCGGCGGGCACCGAGCCGATGTCGTAGTGCAGGTCGAAGAGGGTGGAGTCGTCCGCGGCGAGGGTGATGTCACACATCAGCACGATCTCGGAGTGGAAGCCGGGCCCGTTGAGCAGGCCGATGGTGGGAATCTCAACGTCGTTGACCAGGGCGCTGACGTTGATGCGGCCGTCCTTGTAGGCGTACTCGTAGGCCCAGTGCTCCATGTCGGCCTCCTCGAGGGCGAAGCCCTCGGGGTCGGAGGTCATCATGAAATCCTCGCCCGATCCGGTGAGGATCAGCACCTCGTTCCCGGGGTCGGCGGCGACCGTCCTCAGCATCTGGCCGAGGGCGCGGTGGTTCTGCACGCTGAGCTGGATGGGGCCGCCCAGGGTGTGCGCGGCGACGAGCAGGACGCCGTCCTCGCGGCGTTCCATCCGGAAGAAGTCCTTGAACGCCTCCCGGTACTCCTCAAAGCGGGGAGTTGGGACGAATTCCTGTAGTGACATGGTCATTCCTTCGGCGTGTGGCGTGGACCGGATAGCGGGCGGATGCTCAGGACGGACCGGGCGGCTCCTCCAGCGCCGCGCCGCGGGCCTGCAGGTCGTAGAGCGACAGGAAGTCCTCGCCGCCCAGCCCGGTGCCGATTGCGGACTGGATGAGCTGATGCACCGTGGCGCCCACGGGCAACGGCACCTCCAGAGACCGGGCGGCGGCCAGCCCCAGGTCGAAGTCCTTGCGCAGCAACTCGGTGGTGAACGTCGGCGTCCAGTCCCGCCTGACCAGGTCGCCGGTGCGCTTGCGCACCCAGTCGGACGCCAGCACCGTGCCACCCAGGAATTCCAGGAACGCGGCCCGGTCCGTACCACCCTTCTCGGCCAGACTGGTCACCTCGACCAGGGCCTGGACCATCATCCCGAGGTAGAGGTTGGTGCACAGCTTGACCAGCCGGGCCTGCTCCCCCTCGCCAGCGTGCACGGCGACCTTCGCGATCTGCTCGAGAAAGGGCCTGGCCTCCTGGAACACCCCGGCCGGCCCGGACGCGACGATGCACGCCCCGCCTTCGGCGACCACGTGCGGGTTGCCGCTGACCGGTGCGGCGAGGAAGGCCGTTCCGGCGGCGTTCGCGGCCGCCCGCACGGCGGCCGAGGCGGCGGCGGACACGGTGGAGCAGTCCACGATCGTGCCCGGCCTGCGGTCCCCGCTGAGCAGCCCGTGCTCCCCGCAGACCACCTCCTGCAAGTCGCCCGGGGTGGACACCATGATGAACACGATGTCGCAGCCGCCCAGGCCGGTGATCTCCCCGACGGCCCGCGCGCCTCTGGCCACCAGCGGGGCGGTCTTGGACGCCGTCCGGTTCCACACCGAGACGTGCTGGCCAGCGTCGATCAGGCGGCCGGCCATGGCCGCGCCCATCCGGCCGGTGCCCAGCCAGCCGAGGCTGCGGGCGTTCGTGGTCATAGTGCTCCTCGGCGGATTGGTGGCGGTGGCGGGTCAGACGGGCGAGTACTCGCCGCTCTCGGCGGCGGCGGCCGGCGCCCTGGGCGGCGGCCCGGGCCGGCCGAGCGCCGACCAGATCGTCTCGATGAGCGCCCGGGTGGACAGGCCGTACTTGTCGAACAGGTACGGGGCGGTCAGGGAGCCTTCCGCGAACGTGTCCCGCAGACCGACCCGGCGCAGCGGCCGGCCGATCCCGGCTTCGGCGATCGTCTCGGCCACGGCCGACCCGAGGCCGCCGATGATGGTGTGGTTCTCGGCGGTGACCACAACCCGCGCCCCGGCGGCGGCCTCCTGGACAGTGGCCATGTCGAGGGGCTTGACGGTCGGAACGTTAATGACCGAAACAGAGACCGCGTGGCCGGCGAGCGCCCGCGCGGCCGCCAGCGCGGCGGCGAGCATCATGCCACTGGCGAACAGGGCCACGTCGTCCCCGGGCACCAGGACCTCGGCCTGGCCGAGCCGCAGCTGGTGGGTCTCGTCGAAGATGACCGGGATCTCACCGCGCTTGAGCCGGACGTACACCGGTCCCGGCACGTCGATCACCGCGGCGGCGACCTGGCGGACCTCCACCGCGTCGGCCACGTCCACGACGGTCATGTTCGGCAGCGTCCGCATCAGCGCGACATCGTCGATCGCCTGATGGCTCGGGCCGCCGGGCGTCGAGACCCCGGGCATGAAGCCGATGATCCGGACGGGCAGGCCCGGGTACGCGATGGCGTTGGCGATCTGGTCGAACGGGCGCCGGGTGGCGAACACGCCGAACGTGTGCACGAACGGGATGTGGCCGCAGCGGGCGAGCGCCCCGGCCATGCTCATCATGTTCGCCTCGGCCATCCCGGCGTGGATGAACCGCTCCGGGATCTCCGCCTGGAACAGGTCAACCTCACACTGCCGGGTCAGGTCACCGCTGAGGCACAGGATCTCGTCCCGGCGGCGGGCCAGGTCGACCAGGGCCCGGCCGTAGGGCTTGAGCTCGGTCGGGTAGGGCGGCTCACGCACGAAGCGCCTCCAGCTTGCCGGTGAGTTCCTGCACCGCGGCCGCGGCCAGGTCGGGAGGCAGCTTGATGAAGTGCCCGTCCGCGTCGGGCGGCAGGCAGTCCAGGCCGTGCCTGGTCGAGGTCCGGCAGACCACCACGCTCGGCCGGCCGGTCTGCAGCAGCCGCCCCGGCCAGCGCGGCGGCCAGCGCATCCGGGTCGTGACCGTCGAGCTCCTGCACGTGCCAGCCGAACGCCGACCACTTCGCGGCGATGGGCTCGAGCGTGGTGATGCTATCCACCGGCCCGTCCACCTGGGAGTTGTTGGCGTCGATCAGCACCACCAGGCGGTCAAGATGATGGTGCGCGGCGAACAGGGCCGCCTCCCAGACCTGCCCCTCCTCCAGTTCCCCGTCGCTGACCATCGTGAAGATCCGCGCGCCGGAGCCGCGGAGCCGGTCAGAGAGGGCGAAGCCCAGCGCCGCGGAGAGCCCCTGACCGAGGGAACCGCAGGTGTAGTCCATGACCGGCGAGCGCTCGGTGCCGATGGCCTCGACCGGCGACCCGTTCTGCCCGTAGCCCGCGACCGCGTCCTCGTCCAGCAGCCCCAGCTCGGCCGCGGCCGCGAACGGGCCGATGACGTAGTGCCCCGGCGAGCACACCAGCCGGTCCACGCCCGGACGGGCGATAGCGAACACGGCCGCCACCTGCTCGGCGGACGACAGCGCCTGGCCGAGGTAGCCGAACCCCTGGGGGGCGACCATGCGGACGGCACGCAGGCGGATCCTCAGGGCCAGTTCCCGCAGGTCCGGCACGGTCCACTGGGTCCCGGGGGCGGAGACGGGCACCGTCGCGCTCATCGCACCTTCTTTACCTAAAGTGGCTAAGTGGCTTTGCCACAATGATGGTTAGCGGGCCCGCATGGTGTCAACCACCGTGAGGCGCGGAGGAGCGGAGGATGTGCCCGAGCATGACCCGATGGTGGGCGGCGACGGCCCGGGCCGCGGCGTCCGCATCCTGGTGCAGCACGGCGACGGCGATCGGCTCGTGCAGGGCCAGATGCTGCTCGGGGCTGGTGTCGCGCAGCCAGCCGGGTACGGATTCGGTGTCCACCCAGTGCCGGTACTCGAACGACAGCGCCGCGGTGTGGACGCTCTCGTAGATCGCGGCCAGGTAGAGGTTGCCCGCGGCGCGGACCACGGTGGCGTGGAACACCGTGTCGGCGGCGATCACCTCCGAGGCGTCCCGGGCCGAATCCCCGAGGCGCCCGAGCGCCTCACCGATCGCGGCCGCCTCGGCCGGGGTCAGCTGCGGGGTCCGGGCGGCGGCCTCCCGCGCACCCAGGGTCTCCAGCCACAGCCGCAACTGCATCAGATCGCTGAGGGAACGCTGGTCGAGATCGAGCATGAGGTTGACGGACGCGGTGACCATCGTCTCGGGGCGCCGGACCACGTAGGCGCCCGAGCCGCGGCGGATCTCCACCAGCCCCATGAGGGACAGGGCACGCAGCGCCTGGCTGACGGTCGGGCGGCTGGCGCCGAACCGCTCGGCGAGGTCGCGCTCGGGGGGCAGGCGGGCACCCTCGGCGATGTTCTCGCTAATGATGAGGCGCCGGATCCGCTCGGCGACATCGTCGGAGAGCCGCGTCACGGCGAGCCGCCCGGTCCTGGGCAACTCGACGGGATCCGGCCTGCGCCGCCGGGCCGCCGACCGTCGGGACGGCTCGGCCACCGTGTCCTCCCAGCTGGTCAGGGCGGAACCACGCGCGCCCCGCCAGGAGTTGACAGTACTCGCTGAGTCCTGCCGCCGGTCTCTGCCGGACGCACAGTCGGAGGACGCCTGGTTCGCGCTCGCCCGGAGCGTGGCGATCGGCAACTCAGCGTCCTCATGCATAGCTGACTCCTATCACGGGCGCTCACAGTGCCGGTGACGGCATGCCCTGGCCGGCAGCAGCCGTGCCGGACCTTAGTTCCCTCCATTCACTGGCTCCATCGTCAGGCCACGCCATGACACGGCTGGTCGAGACGCGTCCACGCAACCGGGCCGCGAGTCCAGCTGCCCCGTTACCGTGCGGGGAGTGGGCTATGGAGGGTGAAGCCAGCCTCCGGGGTGGGTGAAGTGCAGGGTGGCGTTGGGGATGCCGGTGATGGTCGAGCCGAGCGTATGGATGAAGCTAGCGATGGTGGAGGTGGCGGAACAGAGCGCCAGCCGCCCAGGCTGGTGGCCCCGCCTTTGCTCCAGGGGCGGATGTGGTGGGCGGTGGCCCAGGCGGCCAGCGCGTCGCAGTCGGGCCACCGGCAGCGCTGGTCGCGGGCTTCCAGCGCCCGGCGCAGGCCCGGGGTTCGGTCCGGGCGGTCCGGTCCCACCCCCAGGGGAAGTCCATAGCGCTAGCGGATCGGAGCCAACCAGCCCGCCGCAGCACAGTGCCAGGCATCTGCCCGGCGGTCAGGAAGGTGCCATGCCCGGTCTGAGCCGAGCGGCGGCCCGCAGCCAAGCACCCGCCGGACCCGCGGGCTCAGCTGCGCCCGTGGTCCGCGCGGAGGCCTGGGCGAGGGTCTCGTCCTTGACCAGGACGGCCGCGATGTGCGGCGCGGCGCCGTGCCGTTCGCGGCAGGCCGTCGAGAGCGGCTTCTCCAAACGGCGACCAGGCCGTATCAGCCGATCGCCGCGATCCAGCCTTCGCACCATATCCGCCGGGCGGGCTGAACGCCTCCGCCGAGGTCCGCACGATCTCATACGACACCACGTCCCCGCACGTCCCCGACAGCAAGCCCGTGGCGTCCAGGGTCAGGCCGAACGACAGGTGACGCTTGTCCCACCGCCGCTGCTCGCGTTCCTCCGCTGCCTCCGGATCGGCCCGGTAGGCGACCTCCTCCGCGAATTTTTGAACGGACCTCACCAGCAGGGCAGCGTAGATCGAACTGTTCCAGCCGCCACTCGTCCTCCGGTAATAAGCCGACGATGCGGGCCTGGTCGAGAGTTGTCCGGTCTGCGGGGCCTTCTCCGTGCTCCGCTCCGCAGCCCGCGGGCGGTGGCGACCACCGCCGCGGCACGTCCGGCGCCAGGCGCATCCGGTCCGCAGAACGCGGACGCGGACTTGTGCCCGGCTTCGGCGCGCCGCCGGTCGCATCCAGGGTCGCGGTCAGGCGGGACAGCTGTCCTTGTGCCTGGCTGATGAAGGCGGCCAGATCGATGATCTGGCCATCAGCAAGGCCGCATCCAAGGCGGCCGGGTCGAGGCGGGCCAGCTCGGCCAGCGCCGCGTCCCGGCAGACTGCTCTGGTAACAAATAAGCGAGATGCATTCATCCGCCAGACACCTCCTACAGGGAGGTAAGCAATTCAGTACTGACTCTGACCCCTGTGACGGGGGACCGAGGTGGGACGGCGACCGGCCGGACAGCCCGGACGTGCGCGGGTCAAGCCGGACGGCCGGTAGGCGAGCCGGGGACCCAGCTGGGCGGGCCCGGCGCCATCGGCGGTCCTGCGCACCACGGTCAGTCGCGAAGGCACCGGCCAAAACCGGCCTGTGCAGCGCGCGATGGCTGAGCGGGTTCACGTTCGTGGCCACGCACCGGCGATCGCCAAGGCGCGCCCCCGCGAGGGACGCCAAGGACTGGCATTCATGTCCGGCCGCGTGCTCCCTGATCGCCGCCGAGGAGCCTCACGGCTCACCGCGCGTCGCTGGCCGTGACCGGCTGCCCAGCGGTGGCCCTGAGGCGCCGGCGCGTGGCTCCGATCCCGGCCGTCTTAGGCTGTGCACCATGTCTGTATCCCCTGAAGCTCACGCCTCCCAGACGCCTGGCCGTCCCGAGCTGGAGGCGGTCCGCGGCCCCGTGACCTGGTCGCAGGTCGGCGCCTACGAGGACATCCGCCTGGACGTCAGCGAGGACGGCATCGCCAAGGTGACGATCTGCCGTCCCGAGGTCCGCAACGCGTTCCGGCCGCAGACGCTGATCGAGATCTCCGACGCGCTCGTGATCGCCCGGGAAGACCCCCAGATCGGGGTGATCATCCTGACCGGCGAGGGCCCGGACGCGTTCTGCTCCGGGGGTGACCAGCGGGTACGGGGTGACACCGGCTACCTCACCGACCCGGGCCAGCCGGGCGCGGTCGGCCGGTTCCACGTCACCGATCTGCAGATCCAGATCCGCCGGCTGCCCAAGCCGGTGGTGGCCATGGTCGCCGGGTACGCCATCGGCGGCGGGCACGTGCTCCACCTGATCTGCGACCTGACCATCGCCGCGGACAACGCCCGCTTCGGCCAGGTGGGCCCCAAGGTGGGCTCGTTCGACGGCGGCTACGGCGCGGGCCTGCTCGCCGAGCTGGTCGGCGTGAAGAAGGCCAAGGAGATGTGGTTCCTGTGCTTCCAGTACGGCGCGCAGGAGGCGCTGGACATGGGGCTGGTCAACACCGTCGTGCCGCTCGCCGGCCTGGAGGCCGAGACGGTCGCCTGGAGCCGCCGGATGCTGCAGATGTCACCGTTCGCGCTGCGGCTGATGAAGGCCAGCTTCCACGCGGCCGAGGACGGCATGGCCGGTATCCAGCAGCTGGCCCACGACGCGAACCTGCTCTTCTACAGCACCGAGGAGGCCCGCGAGGGCCGGGAGGCGTTCAAGGCCAAGCGCCGCCCCGAGTTCGAGCGCTTCCCCCGCCGCCCCTGACGGGATCCTGGGTCCGGAAGTAAGAGGTCACCAGGTCCTTCAGGAGGTCAGGACCCGGTCCACCCAGCTGGTGATCGCCGCCATCACCTCACCGTGGTTGTCTCGTTGAGGATCTGTGTCCGCGCCTCCGGGTACGTGACCACGGTGACGTCGGCCAGGCAGGCCGCCCGGTACCGCTCGGCCAGCGGGATCAGCAGGGCCAGCTGGCCATTGACCGGATCACTTTCCCCGGCTGCGATGTAGATGGGCAGGCCGCTCCGCATGGCGGCCACGACCTCATGGTCGGCGAGCCGCGTCGCGCCGGTGAACATGGCCTTGGCGGAACCCGTGTCGAGGCCGAATCCGCAGCGCGGTCCTGATGTAGGCGTCCACGATCGTCTCGTCCCGCGTCAGCCAGTCATAGTCAGTCCTAGCGGGCTGGAAGGGCGCATTGACATCGCGGTAGCGGCTGATCCAGGTCCAGGGCCGGTTCAAGCAGGTCGATCACGGCCGTGCCGGTCAGGATGACGCCATCGACGTCCGCACTGTGATCCAGCAGGTACTGCTGCACGGCGAACGACCCCATGCTGTGCCCCAGCAGGATCACCCGCAGGCTGGGGTGCTGGGCCCGGATCTCAGCCGTGAGCAGGCCGATGTCATCGACCAGGCCAGGCCATCCGCCCTCCCCCAGATCCCCCAGGACACCATCCCCGGCGGTCGCGCCGTGGCCCCGGTGGTCCTGGGCGTAAACGATCAGGCCATGGCCGTTCAGGGCCTGGGCGAAGTCCTCATAACGAAGCGCGTGCTCGCCCATGCCGTGCGTGACCTGCACCGCGGCGCGCGGCGTCCCCGGGGGATCCCAGCGGTACGCGGTTATCTGCTGACCGTCTCCGGCGGTGTAGCGGAACGTGCTCGACGGCATGGCCTTCCTCTCCGTGGCGTGGCCACACGCTAGTGCTAATACAACATTCGCGACGCTAAGACGAACTTGTCCCGGATTCTCGGGCGGACGGGGCGCGGCTCCCTGCGCGGCAAGCTCGTCGCTGCCGGGGACTGGGACGCCGACGAGGTCAACGAGTCCATCACCCACGACTTCGGCATGACGCGGTGAGCCTGCTGCTGGACACCCGTGCATTGCTGTGGTGGGCAAATACGGAGGTTGCCATCCTCCCCGCCTGAAGGGCAGGCCCAGGATCCCTCCCGTCCTGCGCCAAGCGCATCCCGGCGGCTCAGCCCAGGCCTGGCCGAGGAGCTCGCGGGTGCGCCGGGCCACGGCCAGCAGGTCCGCGTCCCGGCCGGCGAACGCGCAGTAGGCCAGGTGGGTGAGGCCGATGTGGAGCTCGTAGCAGCGCAGGCGCTCGGCGAAGCGGGGAACGCCGACGCCGGTAGCGTCGTAGTGCGCGCGGATCACGGACCGGAAGTCGAGGGCGGCCAGCCCGGCGTGCCAGGGCGCCCAGAAGGTGAACCACGCGGCTTCGTAGAGGAAGTCGCCGTAGGCCAGGCAGGCCCAGTCGAAGACCGCCGTCAGCCGGGAGGCGTCCGGGGCCACCAGAACGTTGCGGTTGAGCAGGTCGCCGTGCAGCACGTGGCGGATCTCCGGGCAGGCATCCAGCAGCCCGCTGAACGAGTGCCGGGCCGTGCCGAACAGCTCGCTGAGCCCGGGCTGCCGGGCCAGGATGGCCGTCCAGCCGGACACCCGCTCACCGGGGCGGTCGTCGAGCCCCGACCAGAGCCACTCCCGCCAGCTTCCCGCGCCGTCCGGCGCGGCCGCCGGCGGCCGCCCCGGGCACCGTCCCGGCTGGCCCGGGTACGGGCAGCTGCCGCAGCGTGTCGAGCCCGCGCAGCAGCGCGGGGAGAAGCCGGCGCCACCCGGCTTCATCGAGGGTCTCCAGGAACACGCCGTAGCAGCGCTGCGAGATGGCGTAGGCGCCGCCCAGCGCGCGGCCGGTCTCCAGGACCTCCGGGACGGGCAGGTCCGGCCCGGCGAACGTCATGGCCTGCTGATCCCTGGCGAAATCCTCGCCGTAGAGGCCGAACCGGGCGACGAGATCGCGCCCGGCGAGCCGGAAGGAGAACGCCCGGGACCAGTCACCGCCGCCGAGCTCGGCCACGTCGCAGGCCTGGCCCGCGTACCGCCCGGCCAGGAACCCGGCGGCGTCGGCGAGCCGGACCGGTGTGCCCTTCATGGCTCACCAGCACACCCGGCCACCCGGCGGAGCGCAACCGGGTTTCGCGGTGAAACGGTCGGCCAGTTCGCCGCTACCGCAAACGATCGCGCCAGATGGCTGCCGGGAACGCGCCCCTCGGGCGGCGGCCAGCGCCGTGATCAGGAGATACGGTGCCCGTGCTGGCGGGCGATCACGTCCAGCACCTCGGTGGCCCGGGTCTTGTCGCCGCGCAGCGCCTGCAGTTCGGCCGGCGGCAGCCGGGTGGCCAGGGTCCAGGGGTTGCGTTCCCGGCGGCCGTTCGACCTTGGTCAGCCGGTAGAACACCTGCCCGTCAGCGCGCATGATCCATTCCCAGGACATCACCGCAAGCTCGCTAGCGGAACTGCTGCTGACCTGGGCGATTACCTTCGGGGACAGTAATGCCATGTGCGTAGCCCTCTCGCCGGGTGAGCCCTGTGGCGGTGGAGTCCCGTTTCCTGGGCCGGTCACGTTGCCGTGGTTCCGACCGAGGCTACCCCGCAATCATGCAAAGGATTGCAGAACCTGGCGGGGGTGTCACGAACATCACAGTCGGCCGTGCCGCGGGACAGCGGCGACCGCACCCGCCACAGGACCCGGCAGATGGCCGCTGCGCCGCGCGCCGGTTCGCCTCCAGCGGCGCCGGGCCTCGCGGCTCCCAGGGCCAGGCTGGCCAGCTGGGCCGCCACGCTCGACCAGGCCGAGACCGCCCAGGCGGCCGGCGAGGCGTGACCCGCGGAGGCCCGCTGCGGCCCCGGTGAACTGGAACGCGGGCCGGCCCGTGGATAGGGGTGAATGCGGGCCCCTCCCCTCATTTGATGCGGCACGCCATCCGGCGCGCCGCGGATACCTGCCTGCGAAACGCCCTGGTCGCGGCGTCCCGGCCGGGCTGAGGATGGGGGCCCGATGTCGCTGCAATCACGGGGGGGGGGTGTGTATGTTGAGACTTTGGGTCTTGATATGAGAGTGGTTTTGGGGGGGGGCGCGCGTGCCGGTCCGGGTGATGAGCGCGCGCGCTGCTCGCCGTGGCCGGGCTCGTCGTCTGGGGGGTGTACCTGATCACCGATACCCCCGGCTCGCCCTGGCCGCCGCCGCGACCCTGGTCGTGGTCGCGGCCCTCGGCCTGACCATGGCGGTGCGCTGGGTCCGCGTGTACCGGGCCCACGATTCCGCGGCCGTCAGGGGAGAGCGGGGCGGGATCACCGTCCCGCCGGAACGCAATTTTCCGCTGCCCGTGGTGATCGGCCACGGCCTGTTCGCGGTGGCCACGATCGTCCTGGTGCTCCTGACCGCGCTCGGTGAGGTCGGCGGCAGCTGACGCTCCCGGTCAGGGCTCAGCCGGGCCGGCGCAGGAGCCGTTGCAGACCGACCGGGCCGGGTGTCTGGCGCGAATCAGTACAGGACGAATCGGCGGGCGTGGCCGTGCAGCCCGCTGGCTGCACGGCCGTGACCCCCTCCGGTCAGTAGCCGCCGCCACCGCTGCTGCTGCTGCTCGAGCTGCTGTGGGCGGCGGGCGCGGCGGTCCCGGAGACCGTCACCTCATGCCAGACCCCTCCGGACAGGTTGACGCCGTTGCCCTTGGCCTGCCCGGGGGCGGTGTCGCTGACGTAGGTGTAGAGCGGGTGCCCGTTGTAGGTGGCCTGCGCCGAGCCGTCCGAGCGGGTGATCGTGGCCAGTTTGCCGGTGACGCCGGGGCCCGGCGGTCACTGGTCCCTTTACCGGCGGCCAGTAGTGCGCGCACGAGCCGTTGCAGTTGGACTTGGACGCCGTGTCCGGCGCGAACCAGTACACCGTGAAGCCTTTGGCGTTGGCCAGCACCTTGGCGCCGCTGATCGTCGCGGTCTTCAGGGCGGTGCTGGAGCGCGCCGCCGGGGAGGCAGCCGCGCTGGACGAGCTACTGGCCTTGCTGGCCGTGCTGTTGCTGGCCGTCGGTGAGGAACCGCACGCCGCTGCGATCAGGGCGACCCCGGCCAGGCCAGCCGGGACAAACCATCTGTTACGCATCACGTACCCCGCAGCTGAAGAATGACCTGTTCATCCCCAGCACGTAACCGGACCGCGGGTCCGTTCACCATAAGTGGCCTGCTGAGCGAATTGCGGGCCGGCCTGAACCGCCCGGCCTGGGCCGACGTATCTGCCCGTAGGGACCGGACGGGGAGAGTTGCGTGCTGGGCAATCTGATCAACAGGCATGACGCGGTGCGGCTGTACCACAGGCTGCGGCGGGGGCAGGTGCGCCGGATGCTGGGCACGGTGCGGGCCCCCGGCCCGGAACGGGTCCTGGCCCACTGGTCGGCACCCGGCCACGCGGCCGGGCAGGTGCAGTGGGACGAGATCCCCGCGATACGGCGCCGCTGGCACACGTTCAGCGGGGACGCCACGTTCGCGGAGCACGTGACCCGCCGCTGGCTCCCCGAGGCCGGGGCTGCGGGCGCTGTCCCTGGGGTGCGGGCCCGGCGACCGGGAGCTCGAATGGGCCCGGCTGGGTGTGTTCGCGCAGATCACTGGCGTGGACATCTCCCCAGAGCAGACCGAGCGCGCCACCAGGAACGCCAAAGAAGCGGGCCTGGACCAGGCCTCAGCTTCCGGGTGGCCGACGCCCGCCAGGCCCTGCGCGAGGCGGAAGGCCACTACGACGTGGTGCTCGCGCTGAACTCGCTGCACCACTTCGGCCAGCCCGGGCAGACGATGCGGCTGATCGCCCGGGCCCTCGGCCCCGGCGGCCTGCTGATCATGGACGAATATGTGGGCCCCTCGAGGTTCCAGTGGGCCAGCGCCCAGATGCGGGCCGCGAACACGCTGCTCGCGGCCCTCCCGGAACGGCACCGGACCCAGCCCGACGGCCGGGTCAAGCACCGGGTGGTCCGCCCGAGCCGGCTCTCCATGCGGCTGGACGACCCCTCCGAGGCCGCGGAATCCAGTGGCCTGATGCCCGCCCTGCACCGCCGGTTCACCATTCTGGAACAGCACCCCTACGGCAGCATCCTGCACCTGGCCCTGCACGGCATCGCGCACAATTTCCTGGCCGATGACCCGGGCACGGACCAGGTCATGCGGCAATGCCTGGCCGCCGAGGAGCAGGCCCTGAGCCGCCTGGGGCACGACTTCACCTACGCCGTCTGCAGCCCCCGGCTCCCGCCTGCCGGGGAGGTCAGCGCAGAGGGACGCTGACCAGGGCCTTCCCGGTCGTGGTGGCCACGACGAACCCGCGGACACCGGACGCGCTGCGCGGCGCTGACGCCGGGTACCACGCATCCGCGTGGCCCGCGGCCACGGTCCAGCCGCCCGCCACGACGCGCCCACCGGGCCCGACGACGAGCAGCTCGCACCGGGTCCCGGGGGAGATCCGGCCGACCTGCACCTGCATCTGCAGGCCCCACGGCTGGGCCAGGTATCTCACGGTGGCGGCCGCGCCCGTACGCGGGTCGCGGCCGCGGGCCGTGGCCGCCCAGGACAGCGCCGAGGCCGCGGGCCCCCGTGCCGCCGCGCCTGGCGCAGCCGGGTCCGCCGCCCGTGACACGGCGACCGCACCCCCGCTGGCGATCACCGCCACGGCCGCGGCGGCCGCGACACGCCGCCACCGCAGGCGCCTGCGCAGCGCAGCGACCCGCTCGAGCAGCGACCGCAGCACCGCCTCGGGCGGGTCATCCCGGCCGGCGCCGGGCTCGTCCAGGACCAGGATGGTCACGTCGGCGGCCGGCACGCTGCCCAGCCGTCCCGGCAGCGCCGCCAGCCCGGCCAGCTCCTCGCGGCAATCCGTGCACCAGGCGAGATGGCTGTCCACCGCGGCCCGGTCCGCCGGGTCGATAGCTCCACGACGTAGACACCCAGCGCGGCGCGGATCTCCGTGCAACCCCAGGGCGCCGTCACGGAACCCGGCCCCCTCCGCGTGGGCCGCCCCCGGCCAGCCTGATCCCCATACCACCAGGAACGGCGCAACCTGCCCCGACCGTTCAGATAACGCGCGGAAGCCCGGCTCGGCTAGCTGTTCCTGCCGGCGGGATGATGCCGGCCAGCGGCCCGCAGACCGTCTGCGCGGCCGGGAAACTGGCCGGCAAGATCACCGGCCTGGTGGCCACCGGACGGCCCGGATCTTCTTTGAGCTGGCCCAGAGGTTGTGTTCAGCCGCTGCTCCAGCCTGACCGGCATGATGCTAATCAGTGCGTGGCAGAGCGGGAGAGGCACGGCGGAGGAGAGGCGGCCTCGTGGGTGAGAACACGAACAGATGGCGGCGCTTGGTCCTGTCACTGGTGCGGTCCGGCCGAGGCATCCCGCTGAATATGTCGGGACCCTCCCAGCCGGGCGGGGGGGCGGCCAAGCGGGTATTTGCCGCGCTGCTGGGCCTGGCCATCACGGCGGTAGCCGTGACGCAGTACCGGGCGGGCCATGGCCCGGTCACAGTCGCGTGGCTGGCGATCGGCCCGCTGCTGGCCTCCCTGCTGCTGAGGCCGCTGACCACCGCCGTGCTGGCGGGCTGGGCGGTGCTGCTGAGCCTCGGGCTGATCCTGCACCGGCCGGGGCCGCCCGGCACGCTCGTCTCGCACCTGAGCGTGCTCGTGCTGCTGGCCGCGTTCGCGGTCGTCAACTCGGCGCTGCGCACGGCGGCCCAGCGGCGGCTCAGCCAGGTCCGCGCCGTGGCCCGCGTCGCGCAGAGCGCCCTGCTGCGTGAGGTTCCGCCACCGTCACCTCGGGACGGCTGGCCTCCCGCTACGTCTCGGCCGCGGCGGAGGCCCGGGTGGGCGGGGACCTGCTGGAGGTCGTCTCCCACGGAGACCACTCGCGCTGGCTCATCGGTGACACACGCGGCAAGGGACTGCCCGCGGTGCGGCTGGCCAGCGTGGCGATGACCAGCTTCCGGGACGCCTGCGCCCAGCCCGGCCTGTCGCTGCCCGAGATCGCCCGGGTGGTGGACCGGTCGGTCACGCGGGCCGCCGGGGATGAGGACTTCGTGACCGCCCTGTTCGCCGACTACGATCCGCGCGGCTGGCTCGAGCTCGTCACCTGCGGGCACCCGCCGCCCCTGCGGCTGACCGCCGACGGCGGGCTGCAGGCCCTGACCCCTTCCGCGTACGCGACCCCGCTGGGCCTGCGCCCTCACATGAGCGCGTCCACGTTCACGGTGAGCCCCGGAGACCGGCTGGTGTTCTACACCGACGGCCTGCTCGAGGCCCGCGACCGGGCGGGCCGGTACTTCCGGCTGGAGGACTGCCTCGACACGCTCCGCCGGACCGACCTGGAGGCCGCCGCGGACGAGCTGCTCGACCGGCTCGTGGCCCACACCGGCCGCCCGGCTCGACGACGACGTCGCGGTGCTGCTCTTCGAGGCGGCGTCTCCCCCGGCCCAGCGTGAGGAAGCCGTGGCGACTGCGGCATCAGCCCGGTGTCACCGTGCGGGACGGCAGTGCGCTGGCCGCCGCCGGGGCCGTGAGCCTGCGCTGAACTTGCGGGCGGGCCGCGCTCGGCCCCCCGCGTTGTAAATCCGCGTTAGGGTCCTGGTCACGGACCGCGATTCAGCCTGGGGGCTCACATGACATCCGGCCACCCCACCGAACCCTCGCTGCGGCCGCTGGACGCCCTGATCGGGGACTGGGAGGTCGAGGTCCCCCCAGTTCCCGGCCCGCACGGGAGGGCGACGTTCGAGTGGCTGGAAGGCGGCGCGTACCTGCGTCTGCATGCGCGGGCTCCCGACCCTGCACCGGCCTCCATGATGATCATCAGCGGCGACGAGTCTTCCGGGACGTACGCCGTCCTGTACTACGACTCGCGCGGAGTGGCGCGGGTGTACCAGATGAGCTTCACCCGGCTTACCTGGAAAATCTGGCGGGAGGCGCCGGGTTTCTGGCAGCGCTTTTCCGGGACGCTCAGCGAGGACGGCCGGTCGATCCGGGCCGCCTGGGAAAAGTCGGCCGACGGATCGGCCTGGGAACACGACTTCGACCTGATCTACACCAAGGTCACCTAGCCCGGGCGGCAGGCCGCAACTTCCCGTGGGCCGCCCGGTAGGCCTGGGCGGTTGCTCAGCGGCGCGGGCTGTCCACGTCGGCATCCGGCTGGGCGACGCGGGCCGGGCAAGCCGTCCGCGGACGTCCTGGTCGTCCCTGGCGCGGCCGTCAGCCCAGGGACCTGGGCCTGAGGATGCTGGCCGCACGAAGGACGCCGTGGCCGTCGAGGTCGTCCAGCACCGCGGGCAGGCCGACGCTCAGCATCTTCCGGCGCACCCGGCCCAGCAGCTTCGCGACGACGTTCACCGCGCGGCCCGGCTCCTCGACGCCGGGCGGCGAACCGTCCACGTTCGCGCCGGGTACGGGCCGACAGTGACGGCCAGGCGGGCGCCCCGCCCCGGGCGCGGGGTCAGTGCCTGCCCTACCGTGGTCGCATGGCATGCAGGATCACCGAGCTCGTGAATCGACTGCCAGGACCCGGCCCGGCTGGCGGCCTTCTGGTGCGAGGTCCTCGGCTTCGTCGAACTGGAGCGGGTGGATGGCAGCATCGAGATCGGCCCGCCGGGGGCCGGATTCGGCGGAGTGCAGCCCACGTTCGTCTTCGGCGCCCAGTCCAGATCCCAAGACTGGCAAGCTGCGCTTGCACTTCGACGTCCATCCGACGGGCTGCGATCAGGAGGCCGAGCTGGCACGGCTGCTGGCCGCGGGTGCCCGGCGCGGACATTGGGCAGCGAGGCGACGAGGGCTGGCACGTCCTGGCCGACCCGGAAGGCAACGAGTTCTGCCTGCTGCGCACCCGGCTGCCGGGAAGGCGACGGCTGACCGCGCTGGCCGAAGCAGCTCGGGACTGCCCAGACCACAGGCCGATGGCCGTCCAGTAGCCCCGCCGGCCAGGGCACGCGGCACAGCCCGGGCAGCTCAGGAGTCCAGGTTTCCCGTCCTCAGGGGACCTGCCCGAGGTGGTCGGCGATGCCGGTCGCGATGATGGCGGTGGCGTCGGTGGTCACGCCGGTGCGGACGGCCACGGTGCGCTCGCCGATGAGCCGCAGGGTGGCCGTACTGAAGATCAGCTCGGAGCGGATGCCGCCCGCGGTCCACGCCACGGCGACGCCGGGCCGCCCTATCGCGTCGGTGGCCCCGGAGACCACGGTCACCCCGGGATCAGCGCGGCGGCCCGGTACAGCGCGGCGGCGACCCTGGGCGGAGCGATCGTGGAGCGGAGCAGGTCGCCGAGGGTGGTGAAGGTCTCCTGGGCGGGCCCGGCCCGTGCCCGCGCTCGGCCTGACGATCATGGCCAGGAGGGCGCGCGGGTCGGTCGGCAGCGACTGCAGCAGCCGGTAGGTGGGGTTGTTCAGCCTGCCGGTGCTCGGCACCGCACACCTGGCCCTCGCGAGGAGAACCCGGTGCCCGCGCTGAAGCCCGGTCTGGGGGCTCGGTGCTCTCCGGCCCATGCGGCACACGTCGGATACTGGCGTCCAGATCTGCAGCGTCGACCTGACCAGCTGGGGGTGACGCGGGGTCACGCCGGGCTGGCGCGGCTTCGCTGGCCCCAGTAGACGGTCCTGGTCTCCACGTACACGTACTGGCTGTCCCGGATGCTGGGGGCAGGCTGGCGTGCCGCGGCGTCGGCCACCCGGGCCAGCAGCCGGACGGCGCCGCGCTGGCGGGCGGGATGGCCGGGCCGCCGCGGACGATGATCCCGAGCACCGTGGCGGCGATGGCTACCGCGGTGAGCCCGGCGGCGAGCAGGTGATGTGCCTCCGGCGCGGCAGCCCACGGCGCGGCGGCGGGCCGCTGCGCGCCGGATCTGGCCGGGCTGGGGCTGGCCGGGCTGGGGCTGACCGGGCTGGGCGAGGCGGACCTCAGTGATCAGGTGATCCTGCAGCCGCTGCCGGTGCCCGGCAGGCATGTCCTCGGTGAGGCCGTCCAGCAGCCGGTTCAGCACGGCCAGGTCCTGCGCGGTGTCCTCACGGCGGGTGGTCATGATGTCTCCTCCTGTCGGCCGGCACCTGAGGGTGTGGGGGCTTCGGTGAACGCGCGCAGGCGGCGGCGCGCCCTGGCCAGCCGGGTCCGCACGGTGCCCTGGGGAACGCCCAGCGCCTGCGCCGCCTCAGCAGGTGCCAGGCCGGACCACACGCAGATCAGCACGTCGCGCTCGCGTGGCGGGAGCCCGCGGACAGCGGCCCGCAGCGCCGCCAGCCTGTCCCGGTCGTCCAGGCGGCTAGTGAGCTCGTCGGCGAAGTCGGGCAGGTCGGGAGGCGGCGGAAGGCGGCTCATCGCCGCCCGGTGCCTGCGGGCGGCGCGGGCCTGGTTGCGGGTCACGTTGACCGCGATGCCGATCAGCCACGGCCGCAGTGACCCGCCGTCCGGCCTGACCGTCCGCCGCAGCCGCCAGGCTTCGAGGAACGTGAGCGACACCACTTCCTCGGCGGCCGACCGGTTACCGCTCAGCCCGGCGGCGTAGCGGTACACCGCCTGCGCATGCTCGGTGAACAGCACGGCGAAGGCGTCCGGGTCGCTAGCGCGCACTCGGGCGCGCAGGCCTGGACAGGCAGCCCACGCGCCGCCGCCACGCGCCGGGGGCGGGCTCGCCGGGGCCGGGGTTGACGCCGGCGCTGGTCAGCAGGGCCCGGACGAGGTGACCGGCACGGCTCGACGCCCCTGCAGGCCACTCGCAGCACCGGGGGCAGCTCGCAGGTTAGTTCACCCAGCCGCGCAGACGCCGCGCAGGCCGCGGCCCGGGCCTGGAACAGGGCCCGCTCACGCTGGTTAGCGGTCAGGGCGGCGGCGCGCTCGAACTCGGCGCGGGCCTCGTCCAGCCGGCCGAGCCTGGCCAGCAGGTCGCCGCGCACGGCGGGGAGGTGGGCGTAGGCCGTCAGGGCCGGCACCCCCGCCAGCTGGTCGGCCAGGCCGAGCCCGCGCGCCGGGCCGTAGGCCATGCCCACGGCGACCGCCCGGTTCAGCTCGATGACCGGGGAGGGCGTCAGGTGGCCGAGCACCACGTACAGGGCGGCGATGCGCTCCCAGTCGGTGGCGGGCACGGAGTGCGCCCGGGCGTGGCAGGCAGCGATCTCCGCCTGCACCTCATAGGGGCCGAGCCGCCCAGCTGCTCGGCCCGCTCCAGGGCGCGCAGGCCATGGCGGATGAGCAAGCGGTCCCACCGCCGCCGGTCCTGGTCGGCGAGCAGGACCGGCTCCCCCGCCGGGCCGATCCGGGCGCCCACCCGCGACGCCTGCAGCTCCATCAGGGCGACCAGCCCGTGCACTTCCGCCTCCCGGGTCATCAGCCCGGCCAGGATCCGGCCCAGGCGCATCGCCTCGTCACACAGCGCCGGCCGGATCCAGTCCTCCCCGGCCGTGGCCGCGTAGCCCTCGTTGAACACCAGGTAGATGACCTCCAGGACCGAGGCCAGCGGGCGGCGAGCTCGCCTCGCGCGGGGATCTCGAACGGGACCTGCCGGTCGGCCAGGGTCCGCTTGGCCCGCACGATGCGCTGGGCGATGGTCGGCTCCGGGACCAGGAACGCCCGGGCGATCTCGCGGTGGTCAGGCCGCCGAGCAGCCGCAGGGTCAGCGCGGCGCGGGCCTCGGGGACAGCACCGGGTGGCAGGAGATGAAGATCAGGCGCAGCAGGTCATCGCCGACGGGTCATCCATCGCGTCCACGTCAGGCTCCCCGGACGTCGGTCCGCGCGGGCCCGCCTGCGGCCGATCTCCTGCGAGCTTCTGGTCGTAGCGGCTGCCGGCGGCGCACCAGGTCGATGGCCCGGTGCTTCGCGGTCGCCATCAGCCAGGCGCCCGGGTCCGTCCGGGACGCCCTGGGCGGGCCACTGCTCGAGCGCCGCTGACCAGGGCGTCCTGCGCCAGCTCCTCGGCCGCGCCGACGTCGCCGGTGATCCGCGCCAGGCCGGCGATCAGGCGGGGCGATTCGATTCGCCAGACCGCCTCGATCGCGGACCTCGTGGCCTCGTAGCCGGCATCGCGCCATCGTCTGATCATCTCCGCAGGCGGGCCGCCGGCGGCTCCATCACCTGCAGGATGTCGGTCGAGCCGGTCCAGCCGGGCCAGAGGTCACGGTGCACCTTCATGAACCGTGCAGGCCCACTCGACGGCCTCCTCCTTGGACCTGACCTCGTACAGCGCGTAGCTGATCAGTTCCTTGGACTCGGTGAACGGCCCGTCGGTCACCGTGAGCTGGCCACCAGCCACCGGCGACCCGGGCCCCGGCCGCGCTGGGCAGCAGGCCGGCGGTGTCGAGCAGGACGCCCGCCTCGGTGGCCTCGCCTCCCAGCTTCATGATCGCCTCGAACAGCTCGGGCGGCGGGGGCGTGGAGGGGCTGGCGCCGGACAGCAGCATCATGTAGCGCATCGTGCTTCTCCTGTTTCTGGTCGTCGGTGCGGTGTCCTCGGGTGGACGTCAGAGGTGCCTGGGGCTCAGAGGCGCGACGGTACAGGTGGACCGAGGTCACCGCGATCCAGATCCAGGCGATCAGCACGCCGCCGTAGAACGGCAGGACTATGGCCGCTGGAACTCGAGCCCGTGGTGACGCCGGCGAAGGCGGCCAGGAAGGCCAGCCCGGTGATGCGCGAGTATAGGCCAGGCCACGGCGCTGCTCGCGGCTGAAGTAGCGGGCGACGACGAAGCACGCCCCGATCAGCGCGCTGAATCCGATGCTCGCGGCGGCCAGATGCCCGGCGGCGTGCCAGCTGATGTGCGCGGCCTGGCCGGCCGGGGCGCCGGGCCCGAAGCCGTCGGCCGGGTCGGCGCGCAGCAGGCCAGCGGCCATCAGCGCGGCACCGTAGACCCCGATGAGCAGCGGACCCCACCGGCCTGCGGGAGGGCTGGCGAGCGCGCGGCGCGCCCCGGCCGCGCAGGCGATCGTCATCGCCCCGGACACCAGGAAGGTGGCGATCTGGATCCAGCCCAGCGGGCCGTTGCCCAGCAGGCTCGCGTCATCGTGGGCGAGCCGGAATCCGTGCCGGGTCAGCCCCTGGATCAGGATCGAGACCTCGAACACGACCCCGGCCAGAACCCCGTAGCCGAGCAGCGACCTGGTCACCCGCTGGGCCGGGGAGCAGCCCGGGCGGGGGGTGGCGGCGGTGGTTGCGGTGTGGGTGATCACGACGGTTCGTCCCTTCGGCGGGGGCGGACCGCCGGTCCGGTCTGCCCTCTGCCTACGCCTCGAACGAGCAGACGGGGACTCGACACACCCGGGCGGAAACTTTGAGGAAACTGCGCTGGCGAAGCTCAGCAGCGAGCAGGTGAAAAGGCGCAGAGTGCGTGGCAGCCGCCGTTATCGCATGGTGAAAGTCACCCAGGGCACGACATTAACTACGGCCCCGTATTTACAGTTTTTTTCGCCGCCACGATGGATACCGGCCGCCTTTCCCGGCGTAGCGTCCAGCTTGCAGCCAGGTCACCGACAGGGTCCCCGCGTCGGCGCTGTCTCATAGCGGGCAGCCGGGCCTGCTGACGCACCGCCGCCGCCGTCGCTAACGGACGGACCGGGCCCGGGGCGGGCCGCGCTGAGGCGCGGTCCGCCCCCGGCCGTCCGGGACGAGCACGACCTGCCCGGCGCCCAGCTGGCCGTCGGCAGACTGTCAGCAGAACCTCAGCGGGCTTGGAGCTGTCCGTCAGCCAGGTATCGGACCATCGAAGGTCGACAGCACGGGGAAAACACGTGCCCGCAGGCACCGGGAGCACCATTGGTGATGTGCCTGCCGGCTGAGGCCAGAGCGCCGTCACTGTGTATCCGCCGTGGAGCACGCCGGCTTCCGGCGGGAACAAGAATGAGGGCACAGAGATATGTGGGAGGATGCGGCCAGTTCCAGCAGCCCGACCAGGCCAGGCGCCCTGGGCGACTCGTACTGGGCCTGGGAGATGGAGTTGCCCGCCACGCGGCACGCGCCCGGGCTGGCCCGGCAGGCTACCCGGGAGGTGCTGCTCTCCTGGCGGGTGGCCCATCTGGAGGAGACAGCCGTCCTCTTCGTTTCCGAGCTGGTCACCAACGCGGTGCGGCACGCGGCCGGCCAGGGGGCGACGCTGGTCCTGCGGCTGGAAGCCGCCGGCACCTCGCTGCGGATCGAGGTCCACGACGCGGACCCCCAGCACCCGCAACCGGGCGCGCCCGGCGGGCTCGACGAATCAGGGTACGGCTTCGTGATCATTGACGCCCTGGCCAGCAAGTGGGGGGTCAGCGAGACGTCCACGGGCAAGGCCGTGTGGGCGGAAGTGGACACCCGCCCGGGCCACCAGCCCGGCTAGCCCGGCTGGCCCTAGCGCCCGGTCAGCTGGCCCGGTCAGCTGGCCCGGTCAGCTGGCCCGGTCAGCTGGCCCGGTCAGCTGGCCCGGTCAGCTGGCCCGGTCAGTCGGTTCCGGACTCCATGGCGGCGCGGTCGAGCAGCTCGTCGTCTGCGTCCACCCCGCCGCGGGAGGCGATCGCCTCGGCTCCGCCCTGGGGCATCTCCCCGACGAGTTCGCTGGGAGCGGTGGCCCCGATCAGCTGGACGTGAGCGGCGCCCACCATGCCGAGACCCGCGTACTGCTCGAGCTTGGCGCGCGAGTCGGCGATGTCCAGGTTGCGCATGGTGAGCTGGCCGATCCGGTCCAGCGGGCCGAACGCCGAGTCCTCCGTGCGCTCCATGGACAGCTTGTCGGGGTGGTAGCTGAACGCGGGACCGGTGCTGTCCAGGATCGAGTAGTCCTCGCCGCGGCGCAGCCGCAAGGTGACCTCGCCGGTGACCGTGGAGCCCACCCACCGCTGCAATGATTCGCGCAGCATCAGCGCCTGCGGGTCGAGCCAGCGGCCCTCGTACATCAGCCGGCCCAGCCTGCGTCCCTCGGTGTGGTAGTTCGCGATGGTTTCCTCGTTGTGGATCGCGTTGACCAGCCGCTCGTACACCACGTGCAGCAGCGCCAGGCCTGGCGCCTCGTAGATGCCCCGGCTCTTGGCCTCGATGATCCGGTTCTCGATCTGGTCGGACATGCCCAGGCCGTGCCGGCCACCGATCGCGTTGGCCTCCATGAGCAGGTCCACGGGCGTGGCGGAACGCGACCCGTTGATGGTTACTGGCCGGCCCCGCTCGAACCCGACCGTGACGTCCTCGGGCGCGATCTCGACGGCCGGGTCCCAGAACCGCACGCCCATGATCGGCTCGACCGTCTCGATCCCGGTGTCGAGGTGCTCAAGGGTCTTGGCCTCGTGGGTGGCGCCCCAGATGTTCGCATCAGTCGAGTAGGCCTTCTCGGCGCTGTCGCGATACGGCAGGTCGTGAGCGAGCAGCCAGGCGCTCATCTCCCGGCGGCCACCGAGCTCGCTGACGAAGGCCGCGTCGAGCCACGGCTTGTAGATGCGCAGGTTCGGGTTGGCCAGCAGCCCGTAGCGGTAGAACCGCTCGATGTCGTTGCCCTTGAACGTCGAGCCGTCGCCCCAGATCTGGACGTCGTCCTCGAGCATCGCCCGCACCAGCAGCGTGCCGGTGACCGCCCGGCCCAGCGGGGTGGTGTTGAAGTAGGTGCGACCGCCCGAGCGGATATGGAACGCCCCGCAGGTCAACGCGGCGAGTCCCTCCTCCACCAGGGCCGGGCGGCAGTCGACCAGCCGGGCGACCTCGGCGCCGTACAGCTTGGCCCGCCCGGGGACCGACCCGATGTCAGGCTCGTCGTACTGCCCGATATCAGCGGTGTAGGTGCACGGCACCGCACCCTTGTCGCGCATCCACGAGACCGCGACCGAGGTATCGAGCCCGCCGGAGAAAGCAATGCCGACCCGTTCACCGACAGGCAGGGAGGAGATCACCTTGGACACACGAGAAAGTATGCCGCCTCCTGCATGACTATGCAAGCCGAAGCCGGGCGCCGGACGGCGGGCAGCAGTAATCACCTATGAGAGGTGATGCACACCCGCCGCCCGGACGTTAACATCGGTCCAGGGAGCCACCCGTGGCTCGGCCTCCTGTCCGAAGGCAGGCACCCCGCCGTGATCGACCAGAGTGTGGGCTCTCTTCCCGGGCCGCATCCTCTGCGCGGCTGGCGGTCGATCATGTTCGCCCCGGTCGGCGACGGTCAGCGGCGACGGCGCGGCAGCGACGGGGCGAGACTGGCCGCCGCCATCCTCGTCCTCCTGTGCTGCATCCTCGTCATCCGCTACAACTCACGCATCGACCGGGCCATCATCGCGGTCATCCATCCGCCGCCGCGGAGCATCACCTGGCTGGTCACCGTGGTCTACGAGGCTGGCGCGTTCGGCGTCACAGCCCTGCTGCTGGTGCTGGCCCTGGTCGCGCGCCGCTGGGAGATCGCCCGCGACATTGGCGCGAGCGCCGTCGTCACCGCCGCAATGAGCGGGATCCTCACCCTGGCGCTCGGGAGCAACGGCGGAAGACCGGGCGGGATCCTGATCGGCGGCTACTACCTGCGCTTCCCGGTCCTGCAGATCGCTCTCTTCATGGCGGTCGCCGGGGCGGCGCTGCCGTATCTGGCCCGGGGAGTGCAGCGCCTCATCGAGCTCTTCGTCGCCCTGGTGGCGCTGGCGTCAGCCGTCGGCGGTCACGGGCTGCCGCTCAACGTCCTCGGAAGCCTGGCCATCGGCTGGGGGGCCACCGCACTGGTCCGGCTGATCTTCGGCTCACCGCTCGGGCTCCCCTCGCTCGGGGACGTGCGCGCGCTGCTCGGAGAACTCGGCATCCGTGCCACCGAGGTGCGGGCGGCGCCACGGCAGGTGTGGGGGGTGGCGAAGTACCAGGGCACCGAGGCAGGCGAGACGGATCCGGCCGGCCGGCCCATCGGCATATCGGTCTACGGCCGGGACGCGGCTGACGCGAAGCTCCTCACCAAGGTGGGCCGGTTCCTTTTCTACCGGGACTCCGGGCCAAGCCTCACGCTGACCCGGCTCCAGCAGGTGGAGCACGAGGCCTACCTCACCCTGCGGGCCGGCCAGGCCGGCGTGGCCGTCCCCGAGATCCTCGAGACAGGAACGGCGGGACCCTCCCGGGACGCGGTGCTCGTCTACCTCCTGCCTCCGGGGACGGCCCTGTCCGAGGCGGGCACCGGGGACATCACGGACGCCACGCTGGCCGGCCTGCTGCGCCAGGTGCTGGCTCTCCGCCGGGCCCGCATCGCCCACGGCGCGATCAGTGGCGACGTGCTGCTGGTTAACCCGTCCGCCGGGACGACCGTGGTCCTGGATTTCCGGAACGCCGTCTCCAACGCGTCCCCGTACCAGCTCGACCGCGACCTGGCTGGGGCCATTGCGGCGACGGCACTGGCCGCCGGCCCCGAACGGGCGGCCAGCGCCGCGGCAGCGGGCCTGGACGCGGCGGCCCTGCAAGGGGCGCTCCAGCATCTTCACCGCGCCGCGCTCGACCCAGCTCTCAGCCGGCGCCTGCGGGGCCAGCGCGAGCTCCTGGCGGAGGTCCGGCAGCGCGCCGCCCAGGCCAAGTCGATCCCCGTGCCGAAACTGGTGGAGCCCCGCCGGGTGAGCTGGCCAACCCTGATCATGGTGGCGGGCACGCTCATCGGCGGCTGGGCCCTGATCGGCGTGCTCATCGACGTCTCCAAGTCCTTCGACACGGTGATCGGCGCCAACTGGCTCTGGGTCATCGCGGCGTTCATCCTGGCCCAGCTGGCCTTCGTGGCGTCGGCCGTTGAAGGCGTCGGCAGCGTGGCCGGGGTCCTTCCGTTCGGCCGGGTGGTGGCGGTCGAGGTCGCCAACTCGTTCAGCGCCCTGGCCGGCGGCACGGCCGCCGTTTTCGCCACCCGGGTGCGGTTCTTCCAGCGGCAGGGCTATGACGCGTCAGTGGCGCTGAGCTCGGGCGCGATCATGGCCACCTCCAGCTGGATCGCGACCGGGGTGCTCTTCCTCGTCTCGCTCCCCTTGGCCTGGGGGTCCATCGATCTTGACATCGCTCCCCAGTCCGGGGGGAACGCGAAACTGGTGTGGGTCATCCTGGCCATCGTGGTAGCGGTCGCCGTCGTGGCCGGGCTGGTCCTCATCGTGCCGAGACTGCGCAGGCTGGCTTCGGACAAGTTGCGGCCCCGGGTGCGCGACATCTGGGGCAACCTCAAGGAGGTGGCCAGCTCTCCGCGCAAGCTTGTGCTGCTGCTGGCCGGCTCGTTCGCCCAGGAGCTCGCCGTGGCCATGGCCCTGTCCGTGTCGCTGCGGGCCTTCGACGACCATCTCCGCCTCCCCACCCTGCTCGTGGTCATCACGCTGGCCGGCGTCATCGGCGGCGTCTCACCGTCGCCGGGCGGCATGGGCGTGGTCGAAGCAGGCCTCATCCTGGGCCTCACGGCCGCCGGGGTCGCGGAGGCGGATGCCACCGCGGCCGTGTTCATCCAGCGCCTGTTCACCTCCTACCTGCCGCCGATCTGGGGCTGGATCACCCTCGTGTGGATGCGGAAGAGGGAGTACCTCTGAGGCTGGCCGTCACGGCCGCGGGACGGCCCAGGGCCGGAGGTTCGCCGCCGCGGCGGCGAAGGCCACCGCCGCGGCGATCAGCAGGCTCTCGCGCAGGCCCTCCAGCACGTGGGCGCGGTCGGCGAGCAGGGCACCGAAGACGGCCACGGCCAGGGCCCCGCCCAGCTGGCGGCTGGTGTTGAACACGCCGGTGGCCACCCCCGGACCGGCGGGCGGGGACGCTCTCCAGCAGCACGGCGGTGGTCGGCTGCATGGCCAGCGGGCCGCAGATCCCGACCGGGATGATCAGGATGGCCAGCAGCCAGGCCGGGGCGGACGCCGTGACGGCGGCGAGCACCGCGAGGCCCAGGCCCATCAGGACCATGCCGCCGACGATGGGCACCCGGGGCCCGAACCGCTCGGTCAGCCGGGCGGCCAGCGGGCTCGTGAAGCCGGACGCGACACTCGACGGCACGAAGACCAGGCCGGTGGCCAGCGATGACAAGCCCCGCTCCTGCTGGAGGTAGAGGCTGAAGACGAAGACCAGGCCGTAGAACCCGGCCATGAACGCGAACCCGGTCCAGGACGAGATCACCACAGCCCGGGAACGGAACAGGTCGAGCGGCACCATCGGGTGCGTCCCGCGGGCCTGGACCACGATGAACAGGGCGAGGGCCGCCGCCGCGACCGCCAGCGCGCGAGCACCTCCAGCGCGCCGAAGCCGCGCTCGCCGGCCTCGATCACCCCGAACGTGAGGCCGCCCATGGCCAGCACCGCGAGGATCTGCCCGGCCCAGTCCAACGGCACGCCGCGGCGGGGCGAGCGCGCCGCCCGGGCCAGCAGGAACAGCGCCACCGCGCCGGCCGGCAGATTGACGAAGAAGATCAGCCGCCAGCTGACCAGGTTTAGCGCCCCCCCGGCGACCGGGCCGGCCGCGGCGGCCACCGACCCGCCGATGGTCCAGGCCGCGATGGCCCGGCCCCGCCGGACCGGATCCGGGTACGCCTCCCGGATCGCGTCAGCGAGGACGGCACCATCATGGCGGCGCCCGCCCCCTGGACCAGGCGCGCCGCGACCAGCACCCCCAGGGCCGGGGCCAGCCCGCAGGCCGCCGAGGCGGCCATGAACACCCCGAGCCCGATCCCGAAGGCGCGGCGGGCGCCTACCCGGTCGGTGACCGCCCCGGAGGACAGCAGCAGCGCCGCGAACATCAGGGTGTAGCCGTCCAGCACCCACTGCAGCCCGGTAATGCCGCCGCCGAGATCGTTCCTGATGCTGGGCAGGGCGACGTTGACCACCAGCGCGTCGAGGGTGATGACGAAGAAGCCCAGCACGGCGGCCGCGGCCGCGGCCCGGGCGGAGCCGTGCGGCGGGCCGGGATCAGCAGTCACGGCCCGGGACACGGCGAGGGGGGCGGGCATTGGTCAGGCCCGGCCGGGCTGGGTCACGTCCATGAATAACCAGGAAACACCGGGCGGCGCCGCTGAGGGAGAGCCGGCTGTTCCGGGTACTGGCGGAGCCCCCCAGCGGTAGCCGGACAGTTCGCTCTCGAGCCCTGGCGCCCGGGGCCTGCGCGACGGCACCGCATCGCACCGCCTGAGTGGTGAAGCCCGGCGTGGAGCGAGGGTGGCCGCGGGGCCACTCCCGCTCCACGCCGGCAGGCCTAACCCGCCCTGAAGCTGGGCGCGCAGCTGAAGTTCCGCGCCTGGCTGGTGCTGCCGTGCCCGTTGTAGCGGGCCACCAGCGGGTAAGCGCAGAGCGGCCGGGACAGGGCCACGACGCCGGTGGCCGGGTCAGTGACCGTGGCCAGGATGGAGTGCGGCGCCTGGCCGTGCTCTACCCACTTCACCACGGCCGCCAGCGGGTCAGCCGGAGCCGGGCCGACCGCGCTGCCGCAGTGCTGTGCGCCAGGGGCCAGGAACAGCCGGGCGAATGAATCCGTGCTCGCCGGGCCGCCCATGGCCTGCTGCACGCGCTGGTAGTACTGGATGGTCCCCTGCGGGAAGATCAGCTGGTCGGCCAGCCCGTGCCAGATCAAGATCTTGCCGCCGTGGTTCCTGAAGGCGCTCAGGTCCGGGTTGTCGGTGGCGATGGTGGAGGAGAATTCCCGGACCGACTGGACGAACAGCTTGTCGAACCGGGCGTAGGTGAGGGTGGCCCAGTCCCAGTTCGGATTCCGCTGCAGCCAGGTGCCGAGCCAGCCCACCGTGATCGGGAACGGGCTGGGAGTGGTGACCCCGTTCGTGGTGGTGGTCGCGGCGAGCCCGGCGAGGGAGGCACCGCGTTCCAGTCCGTACCACAGCGGCCGCCCGCTGGTGGTGACCGGGCCCTGCCAGATCTTGTTCATGACCGCCGCGTCGGTCGCGGTGATGGTCCCACAGGGAGTGGTCACCCCGATCAGCTGGTCGGCGTTCCAGTGGCAGTCCCCCGGGTCGCTGATGATCCCGTCGGTGACCCCGTCGCGGGCGTCGCAGGCTTTGACCACCGCCTCGGTGAACGCGTCTCCCTTGCAGGTCGGCAGGGCGTCGTGCATCTGGTTCATGACCAGGGCCGGCCAGATCTCGGCCGGGATGAACCGGGTCCAGTTGATGGCCGGCGCGCCTGAGACGATGCCGTTGTAGTCAGCCGGGTACCGCTGTGCCTCCATCAGTCCCTCACGGCCGCCCGTCGAGCACCCGTAGAAGTAGGAGTCGCGGACCTGGCCCGGATAGAACGCCCCGGTCACCGCCTGGCCGGCCACCGTCATGTCATGAATCCCGGCGGAGGCGAAGTCCGTGATCAGCGGCCAGTTGAGCTGGCCGTTAGCTTTGAGGGCCCAGCTGCCGGTCAGCAAGTCGGTGGACGGGACCCCGCAGTCGGTGGACGCTCCCGCATAGCCGCCGTCAACGGCCTCCTGGAGCGAGGACGTGACCGCCCCCGGGGTCTCCGCGTAGGAGATCCCGCAGGAGTAGCCACCACCGCCGATGCCCTGGAAGCGGCCGTTCCATTTCGCCGGCAGCCAGACGGCGATATGGATGGGGTTGCCGGCGGAGTCGGTCTGGGTGAGAGCGACATTGCAGAAGTCCGGCAGCCCCGTGATCGGCGTGGCCGATCCCGGCGGGATGTAGCTGCCGGTGGCGACGGGGGCGGCGGAATCGACCGTGACGTGGGACAGGTGCAGCGCGGACGCCAGGTAAGCGGTATCACACCGGGAGGTGGAGGAGGTGGCCGCGGCGGCGTGCTGCGCGGCGCTGGCCGTGGCGGCAGGCAGCAGGGCCGCGGCCAGCGCTGCCACCGGCAGTGCCACTAACGCCAGGCGGCTGCGCCCAGCCAGCCGGCGGACCCGGCGGCGCAGGGCATGAATCGGGTCAGTCATCAGCGACTTCCCTTCAATGGCGGTGACCGCGTGAGACGCGGCGCGCGGGCAGGCAGGTCAGCCACGCAAGAGAATGTTCTACGTCACATCAGCGACATGTCAATACTCTGTAGAACTTATCCTGACCGCCAGCTCGCGGAGGGGGACCTCGTAGCTCTGGGCGAAGGTCGGGAACGGATGCACCACGTCGGCCAGCACCGTCAGCGGCACGCTGGCCCGGATGGCCACGCTGGCTTCCGAGATCCAGTCGTCCGCTCCCGGTCCCAGGCCAGCTGCCCCGATAAGCACTCCCCGGCCCCGGTCGGCGACCAGCATCAGCAGGCCGCCGGCAGTCCCCTCGGTGTTGTTGCGGGCCATCTCGGCCAGGTCCGTGCCTGCGGTGATCACATCGATCCCCGCGCTGGCGGCCTTGGCGGGCGTCATGCCGACGCTGGCCATGGGGGGATCGGTGTAGACGACCCGGGGTATCGCCCGGTAGTCAGCCGCCCGGCTTCCTCCCAAGAGGTTCTCCGTTACCACCCGGGCCTGGTAGTTCGCGCCGTGCGTGTAAGGGGCGATTCCGGTCACGTCCCCGGCGGCCCACACGTGAGCCTGCCCGCGGACACGGCAGGAGGCGTCCACGCTCAGCGCGCCGTCATCGGCCGGGCTGATCCCGAGGGTGCTGAGGCCCAGCCCGCTGCTCGCCGGAGAACGGCCCACGGCGAGGATCAGCTGCTGCGCCTCGATCGCCGGGCCATCGTCCAGCAGGACGCGGGTCTTCCCGCCTGCCGTGGCTTCGATGGCTTTCACCTCAGCATTGACCCGGACATCCACGCCGCTGCGGCGCAGCCCGCCCGCGAGCTGGCCGGCGATAGCCGGATCCTCTCCGCTGACCAGCTGCGGGCCGGCCTCCACCAGGGTTACGACCGCACCGAACCCGGCGTAGGCCTGGGCCAGCTCACAGCCGACGGCCCCGCCGCCCAGGATGATCAGTGATCCGGGCCGGGCCGGGTCAGACAGGGCCCGGTCGCTGGTCCACGCGGCCACAGTGTCCAGGCCCTCGATGGGCGGGATCACGGGGCGCGAGCCGGTGGCCACGATCAGATCCCGGTAGCCGAGCCGGCGGCCATCCGCCGCGACCACGCCCGGGCTGGTGATCCGGCCGGTACCGCGCACCAGCCGGACGCCGCGCCGCTCGATACCGCGAGCGGCCCCGGTGTCATCCCGTTCGGACGACAGCCGGTCGCGGCGGGCGGCCGCCGCACGGTAGGCGGCCTCATCGTCATCGAGGGCCACCGGAGCGGACGCGGCGCCCAGCTCAGTCAGATGGCGCGCCCCGGCGCGGGCCTGGGCCGACCGCAGCATGGCCTTGCTGGGTATGCAGGCCACGTAGGGGCATTCGCCGCCCACCCTCAGGGCCTCCACCAGGGCCACGGACCGGCCCGCGTCGGCCGCGCCGCCGGCCACCCACTCACCGGCCGAGCCCGCGCCCAGGACCACTATGTCGAAGTCTTCCACCCGGCGAGGCTATCTTCCGGCCTGATCAGCAGGCAGGCCGGCGCGGGACGCTAAACCCGTAGGAATAGGTGGCGCGAAGCCGGGCAACTTGTCGCGCATGAGTGGCTTCAAGAACTTCATCCTCCGCGGGAACCTGGTCGATCTCGCGGTCGCCGTGGTGATCGGCGCCCAGTTCAGCGGCCTGGTCAAGCAGTTCGTCCAGTCGTTTATCAGCCCCCTGCTGGCCCTGGCCGGCGGTCAGGGCAACTTCGCCAATCTCGCCTTCACGGCCGGCAAGGCCCGGTTCACCTACGGCGCCTTCCTGACTGAGGCCCTGTCCTTCCTGATCTCCTGCGTAGTCGTGTACTTCCTGGTCGTGGTGCCGGTCAGCCGCATGCTGAAGCTATTCGAGCGAGACCATGCCGCCACCGAACGGGACTGCCCCGAGTGCACCATGAGCATCCCCGTCGCGGCCCGCCGCTGCCCGCAGTGCACAGCGGCCATCGTGCCCGCCACCGAACAGCCCCAGCCGGTGTGATACCGCTGCGGCACAATTCCGGCTGATGCCATCGCGCCACAATTGCGCCTGAGACCGGCAAGTGCACTCCCCTGGCTTGGGAAAGCCCGGGGAGCACGCAGCTCATCGGTGTATCAATCGATTGCCGGGGTACTTGGCCCCCGGACGTGCCAGGGAGGGTGTGGCCAGGCCCCGCGCAGCGGAGGGCGTGGCCAGGAAATGGCGATTGAGGGCAGGTGATGGGAGAGCGCACCGGCCAGGTGTCCCGGCCTTCAGCCGATGCGCCCGATTTCCTGTCTGAACTCGCCGGTCCTGACCTGGTGGTCGTCTCGGCGACCCGGGGAGCCGGGATGGCACTGGCTGGCTGGGACGCGAGCCTGGTTGGCTCCCGGGTCGCCGATGTGGTGCGCGGGCCCGGTGCTCAGCGCCTCGTTGAAACGCTCCAGGACGTGCGCACCACGGGAAGGCACGCCCGGAACGTGCTCTGGCAGGCCCAAGCGGCCGGCGAGACGGACGAGGCTGGCCGCGCAGCGTTCTCGGTGTCAGCCGTGCCCGTTCGCCGTGCCGGCGGCCCTGACGGTGGGGTCGTCGTCGCCGGGCTCCGGGTGAGAAGCCTCCCCGCACGGATACCCGGCCCCGGAAGAACCGCCGATGTCACCCTGGCCGCCGGTCACCCAGGTTCGGGTGCAGCTCAGGACGGCGCGCTGCCGCCGGGACTGCCGGTGCTGCCCGGAGTACGCCTGGCCGCCCTGTACGTCCCCGCCCGCACCGGGCCGGAGGGAGGCAGTGGCTGGCTGGACGCGGTCATCCTGCCGCATGAAATGATCGCCTTGATGGTGGGGAGCGCCGGCCACCGCCTGGGACGGCCCGGTGCGGCTGCGCAGCTACGCACGGTGCTGCGGGAAAAGCTGCTGGCCGGCGCCGGGCCTGCTGAGGCCCTGGCCCACCTCGGTGACCTGGCCGCTGAGTCCGCGGGCGTGCGGGGACCGGAAGCGTGCCTGGCCCAGCTGGACCCGGCCAGCGGCAAGCTGAAATACGCCAGTTCCGGTCATCTGCCCCCGCTGCTCTGCACACCCGGTGAGGTGCGTTTCCTGGCCCGGCGGGGCGACGGGCCGCCCGGCCCAGGCGATCAGCCTGGGGCAGCGGCTGCCCTGCTGCCACCGGGCGGGATCCTGCTGATTGGCCTGGGCGGCCGGGCGGGAGCCACCACGGCCAGCCCGGGAGGGCCGGCCTGGGTGATCTGGCTGATCTGGCGGCATCAGTCATGGCCGGCCACGGTTCTCTCCCGGTCGCCGAGACGGCCGGCCGGCTCGGCGCGGCGGCGGCGGACTGGCTGACGCGGGGCAGCGACGGCGGGGACGTGATGGTCCTGGCCGCTCATCGCCTGCCGGAACCGGCCGGCGACTGGTCGATGGAATTCCCGGCGGATCCGCAGGCGCTGACGGGCTTGCGTGCGGGACTGCGCGAGTGGCTGGCGGGGATGGGAGCGGACGCAGCCGACCGGGCGGACGTGGAACTGGCGGTCTGGGAGGCGGCGGTCAACGCGGCCGTGCACGGCAGGCCCAGCCGGGGCCCGGGCAAGGTCATTGTCCAGGCCGGCCTGGACGGCACCGGGAGCGTGCTCATCCAGGTGACTGACCAGGGCCGCTGGCAGCTCGGCGATACCCCCGGCCCCGGCCGGGGCTGGGCCGGCGGCCGAGGCCTGTCGGTGATCAGCCAGGTCACGGACGAGGTGAGCATCGCTCCCAGACCGACCGGAACCACCGTGATGATGCGCCGGCGCGTGCACCATCCGGTGTCGGTCCGTCCGGCGCCCGCGCCCGGCTGAAGGATCAGGCAGACGGCCCAGCCGGGCCAGGCGGTGTGGCCGGGCCAGGCGGTGTGGCCAGCGAGTGCCCGACGTCCCGGTAGAGCGGCATGACCGCATCCAGGCCGGTCAGCTGGAGGATCCGGGCCACGGGTGAGTCGCCGAGGGCTAGCCGGAGTTCCGCGCCGGAGGCGCCGGACAGCTGGCTGGCCCGGGCGAGGGCCTCGATCCCTGCGGAGTCGCAGAACGAGGTGGCGGTCAGGTCGGCGGTGATCACTTCCGGGGATTGCCCGGATACGGCGGCGAGCGCGGCGGCCAGTCCGGGGGCGTTGGTGACGTCGATCTCCTCCGGCATGGTCACCACGGCGTGCCGGCCGGACCAGCGGACCGCCAGATCCTCCCCGGTCACCGGAGCCGCGCTGCCGGGCAGTTCCGGGCCGCTGTCGCCGGGGGGGCCGGCCGAGCGGCGGAGGATGAGCAGCGCCACGTCGTCTTCGTGCGGGCTGTAGCTACTCATGGCGGCCATGACCGAGGCGCACGCGGCCTCCGGGTCGGTGGCGGTGAGGGTCGCGGACAGCCGCGCGATCCCGTCGTCGAGGGGCCGGTCGCGGCGCTCGACGAGCCCGTCGGTGTACAGGCACAGCGCCGCCCCGGGCGGGAACGCCAGGGTGCTCACCCGCCGGGGTCCCGGGCCTGACACGCCGATGGGCACGTCGGAGGAGACCACGGCCGGGGCGGCTGGCTGGCCGGGCAGGGCCAGCAGGGGCGGGAGGTGCCCCGCGCTGGTGACGCGGATCTCATCCAGGGACGGGCTGAGCACGGCACAGAGCACGGTGGCCATCGCCTGCGACTCGAAATGGCGCATCTTCCGGCCGAGGGAGTCCAGGATCTCGCCCGGGCTGCCGCCCTGCAGGGCGTAGGCGCGCAGCGCGCTGCGCATCCGCCCCATGATCACGGCCGCGTTCAGGCCGGTCCCGGTCACGTCGCCGATCACGGCGCATACCTCGCCGGAGGGCAGGGGGAACACGTCGTACCAGTCCCCGCCGAGATGGCCGCTGCCGGGAACGTAGCGGGCCGCCATGTCCAGCCCCGGGATCGCCGGGAGCGCGGCGGGCAGCAGGCTGTGCTGCAGGGCGGCGGTGGCGGCGCGGTCCACCTGGTGGCCGAGGGCCTGGACGGCCAGCGCGGCCCGGTCCGCCGCGAGCTGCAGCAGGTCCGTGTCCTCGCTGGTGAAGATGCGGGGGCTGAGGGTCCCGACGTGCAGTACGCCGATGACCGTCCCGTCGGCGAGCAGCGGGGCGCCCATCAGGGAGCGGATGCCCTTGTCCAGCAGGACCGGGTTGATCACGTTGGTGTGATCCACCTCATCAATGATCACCGGGCGGCCTTCCGCCGCGATCCGCCCGGCAAATCCACGGCCCAGCGGGATCCGCACGCCCTGCCGCACCTCTTCTTCCAGGCCGCTCGCCGCGGTCGCCACCAGGTACCCGGACCGGGGGTCCATCAGCAGCACCGCGGCCGTGTCGGCCTGCAGGGCGTCCTTCACGCGGCCGGCCAGCGCCTCGAGCATGGCCTGGGGATCAAGCCTGGACAGCGCGGCATCGGTGATCGACTGGATATCACGCAGCTTGTCCGCCCAGTCCGGAACCCCCGCCGGGCCCGGCGGGCCAGCGGCAGTCCAGCGGGGGTCGAGGTGGGCCACCACCTCAGCGCCCCGACCGAGTCCGTGATCCTCAGGCACCAGCCGGCACTGCCTTTCCGTGCGGCATACAACAGGAACGGCGGCGGGCCTGTGTCGTCCAGCCCGGCCGGTGACACCCGATCCTAACGCCCAGCACGGCCCGTGATCATGTGAGCGGAGTGCCGGGTTGCCGTTCCGGGAAGCTCTGCCGGCCAGCGCGCCGCGCGGGCACCCGGGAGATGACCGCCCCACAGTGTGACACCATGACGACTGAGCGCCTAGCAGCCGGAGCACATGGTGAGCGAGTTGAACGGAGTTCATCCTCGGAAGCAGTGTCTCCTGCCGCGACGGCCCCTGCGGGGAGCTGACCCGCATCATCGTGGATCCCGGCCCCCGCGCCGTCACCCATCTCGTGGTCAAGCCGCCACGGCGGGGTGAAGCGGCGCGCCTCGTGCCGGTCAGGCTGGCCGGGGCAGCGGCGGCCGCGATCCACCTGCGCTGCAGCGCGTCCCAGTTCGAGAGCCTTCAGGAGGCTGAACAGACGCAGATCGTGGCGGGGGCCCTGGGCGATCTGGACCACGGCCAGGAGCACCGGCTATCCGCGCCCTACTACGGGCCGGGAGGCCTGGGACTGGCCATGGCGATCGGCACGGGCCTGGGCTCGGGTACCGCTCCCCTGCGGATCACCTCTGATCGAATCCCGGCCGGCACGGTGGAACTGCGCCCCGGAGAGCATGTGCACGCCACGGACGGCCCGATCGGCAAGGTTCAGGGGCTGATCGTCCTGGACCGCGGGCACCGTGTGGCCCACGTCCTGCTCGGCGAGGGTCACCTCTGGGGCAGGCGCAGGGTAGCCATCCCGATCAGCGCGGTGGCAGACTTCAGCGACGGTGTCCGGCTCAGTCTGGCCCAGGACGAGGTACGTGACCTGCCGGCGGCCGGCCCCGTTCCGGGTGGGGAGTGACCGGCCGGCCACGGACAGGAGCGCGATGAGCGGCGACGAGCCGGCCGGGGTGGTCTTTCCCCGCACAGCGGACGGACGCCGGAGCACCTCCGCCGTGGGCAGCGCCCTGGTCGCTGACGCGCTGCGCCAGGCCGACCCGGCCGGGGCAGTCGAGGCGGAGCGGGACACGAACTGGCGCGCAGGCTACCTCGTGCACTTTCGCCGGCTCGTCGAAGCCGGGCTGGCCTCCAAGGGTGCCGCGGTCTCAGTGGCCCGGGACGGGCTGGATTCGCTGCACCGGCGGATGCGGGTCGTGCAGGCCGGCGGCGAGGAGACCGGGCTGGGCATGCTGCTCTCGGCGCCCGGACAGCAGTGTGTCACCGCGGTGACGGTGCCGGGCACCGGGCAGGCCGACGACGGATTGTCGCTGCCCTACCACGGGGACCGGCTGCGCGGCGGCGCGCTGCTCCGCCGGCTGGACACCTGGGTGGACAGCGGCGTGATCGAGCCGTCCTGCGCCGAGGCGGTCCGGACGGTCGCGGCGCACCCGGAATGGCTCCGCCTGCCCGGCCGCACGATCGCGGTGCTGGGGGCAGGCGCCGAAGTGGGGCCTCTTTCCCCCCTGCTGAGCTGGGGGGCCCGGGTGATCGCCGTGGACCTGCCCCGTCCCCCCATCTGGGAACGCATCCTGGACACCGCGCGGCGCAGCGGTGGGACACTTCTGGTCCCCGTCGCCCGTGACCAGCCCGATCAGGACGGCCAGCCGGGCGAGCACGAGCCCGGCGGGAGCGAGACCCTCGCCCAGCGCGCCGGCCTGGACCTGACCACCGACGTCCCCGCGGCCGCCGACTGGCTCGCCAGCATCGACGGGCCGCTGGTCCTGGGCAACTACGTCTACGCGGACGGCGCGGCCAACGTGCGCCTGTCCACCGCGGTCGACGCGCTGACCGTCCGGCTGCAGGCCGGGCGGGACGACGTCGCGCTCGCGTTCCTCGCCACGCCGACCGACGTGTTCGCGGTCCCGGCGGAAGCCGTCGCGCAGTCCGTCCGCGCCTACACGACCCGGTCGCCAGCGGCGAAGCTGGGCGGCCTGCCGCTGCGGGCGCTGTCCGGCGGCCGCCTGCTCCGCCGCGCTTACCCACCCGGTGCTGACCCGGGCATCAACGACAGCCTGGTGGCGCAGCAAGGCCCGAACTACGCGCTGGCCAAGCGGGTGCAACGCTGGCGCGCCACCGTCGCCCGTGAAGCCGGCACGACAGTGTCGATGAATGTCGCCCCGCCGACCCGCACCAGGTCCGTCATGAAGAACCGGCTGCTGGCGGCGGCGTACGCCGGCGCGCACCGGTTCGGCGTGGAGGTGTTCGAGCCGGCCACCTGCAAGGTGCTCATGGCCGCCTTGCTCGTCCATGACCTACACACCGGCGGCCCGTCGTCCGCGCATCCCTGGCAGGACGAAGCGCACGCCGCCGCGCACGGCGGTCTGTGGCGCATCGCGTACGCGCCGCGCAGCGCGCTCGGGCTCGCCGCGGCCCTGGGCTACGCCACGGCCAGGAAATGACGCGCCGCGCGCGTTCATGAGCACTAACCGGGGCAGCGGCGGCCGCTGACGGCGATCCCCTGTAATTCCACGGCTCTCCCGGGCTACGAGACGTTGCTGCGCAGCCGGTCGAGTACCCGCTCGAACTCCGCGAGCTCGTCGTCGCCGAAGCCGGCCCGGAGCCTGGCGTTGAACCCGGAGGCCGCCCTGCGCATCCGCTGGAAGGCTTCCTCGCCCGCCTGGGTCAGCTCGACCAGGTGCACCCGGCGGTTCTTTGGGTCCCGCCGCCGGGTGATCAGGCCGCTGGCGTCCATCGCGTTGAGGTGGTGGGTGAGTGTCGCCTCCCGGATCCCGACGGCGTCGGCCAGTTCCCGCTGGCTGGCCAGCGGCCGGCTCTTCAGGGAAATCAGCACCAGCCACACCGGCCCTGAGCCGCCCGCCCCGGCCAGCGCATCGTCGAACGCCTTGGTGATCTCTTTCACGGCGCGAGCCAGGTGGAGGCCGAGGGGCAGGCGGGCAGGCGGCCCGGGAGAGCTCTCAGGCACCGGCTCTGGCTCTGGCTCTGGCACGTGCGCATTCTACCATGACCATTAGATGTCTTAACCTTTGACATCTAAGCGTTAGTAATCTATGGTTCGCGGAGGACGGAAGGGAGCCGCACCATGACTACGCCTGGCACGCCCCGCTACGCTGCGCAAACGGAACCCGCACCCGGCACAGGCCACGACCGGCCGATGCAGGGACGGGTCGCCCTGGTCGCCGGGGCCAGCAAGGGAATCGGCGCGACCACCGCGGAGGCGTTCGCCGATGCCGGGGCCGCCGTGATCCTCGCCGCCCGTGACGCGGCCGCCCTGGAGTCGGTCGCGCAGAAAATCCGGGCCCGCGGCGGGCGGGCCACCGCGATCCGCGCCGACGTATCAGACGCCGACTCGGTGCGGACCCTCGTGGACTCCGCCCTGGACGCCTACGGCCGTCTCGACGCGGCGTTCAACAACGCGACCGACGGGCCGAGGCCCGCGCCCCTGGCCGAGATCGACCCTGAGGAGTTCGACCGGGGGATCGCCACGAATATCCGGGGCACCTTCCTCGGCATGAAGTACCAGATCAGCGCCATGCTCCAGTCCGGAGGCGGCACGATCGTGAACATGGCCTCCCTGGCCGGCGTGACCGGCGTGGCCAACCTCGCGGCGTACGTCGCGGGCAAGGCCGGCATCATCGGCCTGACCAGGGTCGCGGCCCTGGACTACGCCGACCAGGGCATCCGGGTCAACGTCGTCGCGCCCGGCACCATCCTCACCCACCACCTCGAGGCCGCCGGCGCCGAAGCGCAGCGGCAGGCCGCCCTCGCCGCGCCGATGCGCAGGATCGGAAGCCCGTCCGAAGTCGCCCAGACCGTGATCTGGCTGTCCTCGCCGGCCTCCTCGTACGTCAACGGGGCCGTCATCCCGATCGACGGCGGCCAGTCCGCCGGGGTCAAGCCGCCCCAGATGTACCGCCAGGGACAGCCGCTGCCCGCGTCGTAGCCGGCCTGGGCGCGGGCGCCCCCACAGCCCCACCCACGTCGCCGTCCCGGCGCAGTTCGTCGGCGACCCTGTGTAGGCATAAGATAACAGGGCGTGGTCGATAAATGGGGGGGCCATTAAGACCAGCGACGAGCAGCAGCACGCAGCGGGCGCGGCGGGCGCGTGGCAGGCGCTGGCCGTGCAGCGCGCGGCGATCGATGCGCTGCCGGAAGCCGAACTGCGCCGGCTGCTCGTCCTCATCGGCGGCCTGGACCCGGCAGCGCTGCAGCGCGCCGCCGCCACATACACCGAAACATTCTCGGCCGTCGCCGGGATGAAAGGCCACGTAGCCGCGCTGCGGCCCCTGGCCCTGGCGGTCCCCTGCGACGACCTGCAGGACCGCGCCCGCGGTTGAACCGTGCGCTGCCCGTCGCCGTGATATCAGTGCGGTGTCCCAAGAAGGCCAGCGCAGTATCCATAACGGCAGCCACGGCTTTGCCACCCCACAGTGACGAGGAGTATCAGTGTTCCCATCCCTCCTGGAGCGGACCACCCGGCGAGACCAGGGAAAGCGCCGTGGCCTGGCCTTCGCCGCCGGGGCGGCCGGCGCCACTGCGGCCCTGCTGGTGGCGGGGTGCTCGTCGTCCAGCCCCGCGGCCTCATCAGCCAACTCGTCCGCAGCTCCCCCGGCCGCGTCGTCCGCGGGGTCCTCCTCATCGGCATCCGGATCGGGCGGCGGATCAGCATCGGGCGCGACCGTGGTAAAGGCCACGGAAACCGAATTCCACATCGCGCTCTCCCAGAAGACATTCAGCCCGGGCACCTACAAATTCGTCGCGACCGACAAAGGCCAGCTGCAGCACGACCTCGTCATCAACGGCCCCGGGGTGAACCAGATGAAAACCCCGGGCCTGCTGTCGCCAGGTCAATCGGGATCGGTCACGGTGACGCTGGCCAAGGGCAGCTATGACATCTTCTGCGGGGTGCCCGGCCACAAGGCCCAGGGCATGGACGTGCACATCACCGTCGGCTGACCGTGAGCGCCTGGTGAGCACGACGTCCGTCCGGCCCGCTGGTGCCGCGGCCCGCGTCCTGACCCGGGGCCCGGGCGTGATCGCGACCCCCTCCGCCCGGACGGTAGTCACCGTCCTCATCCTGGCCGGGGCCGTCCTCACGGTGATCTCCGGTGTCCTCCACCTCTACCTCTGGGGCGAGGCCAGCGGGTACCGGCAGATCCCTGCCATCGGGCCGCTGTTCCTGGCCCAGGGCATCGCGGCCGTCCTGATCGGGCTGGCCGCCGCGGTCACCCGGCGCCTGATCGTGGTGCTGGCCGCGGCCGGGACGCTGATCGCCACCGCCGCAGGCCTGGTCATCACGATCGAGCACGGACTGTTCGGCTTCCGGGAGTCCTGGGGTGCCCCGTACGTCCGGGCATCGCTGTACGAAGAGATCGCCGGAGCCGTGCTGCTCCTCATCGCCGCCGCCGCCCTGGCGCGGCCCCGCACCGGCGGCCAGCGGTCCCGCTGACTGCCCCTGGGTGGGTGCCGGTCGCCGCGGCGCACCTCGGGCAGCTGGGCCCCCCGACCCGGCACTGGTTCTCGCCCCGGGGACCGCATCAACCTGCTTGCGCCCCGGCCACCCCGAACGGCCGCCGTCCCAGGCCGCCGGGCGGGCGAAGACCCGGGCGCCCCGCCTGGAAGGCACCAGGAGGATCTTACGGATCGGTGACGCGAACGGCCCGGCCGTAAGAAGGCCGCTGCGCTGCCGCGCTCATCGGGGTGGATCGGCGGATCACCGTGGATCTTTCCTCACTGAAGGAGCGGAACATGGGCAAGCGCAGATGGCTGGCCGGGGGCGGCAGCGTGCTGGCGGCCACGATCGGCCTGCTGGGCGCGGGCACCGCGGCCAGCGCAAGCACTGCGGGCACGCCATCACCGGTGGTGGGCTACACGTACATCGACGGCAACACGGCCACCGCGAACACCATCGACGGGTTCGCCCGGCACGCCGACGGCTCGGTCACCCCTCTTCCGGGATCCCCCTTCGCGGCGGGCGGCGCGGGCCTGGGCACCGGCCTGGCGTCCCAGGGCGCGATCCAGGCCACCCCGGACGGCAGGTACCTGCTCGCCGTGGACGCCGGGAGCAACCAGATATCGGCTCTGCGGGTCACCGCGGGCGGAGTACCCGTGCTGGCCGGCCAGCCAGTGGCCTCCGGTGGCGTGAAGCCGGTCAGCATCGCGGTCTCCCGCGCCGGCCTGGTCTACGTGGCCAACTCCGGCGCCGGCGGCAGCGGCTACTCCGGCTTCCGGCTGGGGTTTGACGGGCGCCTGGCCCCGATTCCCGGCTCGACGGTCACCGTCCCGGATGCCGCCGGCCTGGGCGACGTGTTCTTCAACGCCCTCGGCAACCACCTCGTCGGCACCCGCACCGGCACCTCGCAGATCGACAGCTTCGTGGTCCTTCCCGGCGGCCGCCTGCTCGCCGCAAAGGGTTCCCCGTTCACGGGGCAGGGCCTCGGCCAGCTCGGCGCGGAGTTCTCGCCCGCGAACCCCGCACAGCTGTTCGTCAGCAACGCGCACAACGGCACCGGCCTGGGCACCGTATCTGCCTATCGCGATGGCTTCTTCGGCCACCTGTTCCCGATCGGATCCTCGCCGTACGCGGACGGGCAGACCGCGCCCTGCTGGGTGGAGATCAGCCACGACGGAAGGTACCTGTTCACGGTCAATACCGGGTCGGGGAATGTGTCCAGCTATTCCATCAACCCGGGCGGCTCACTCACCCTGATCGGCAGCACGCCGATCTCGGGCGGCGGGGCTGACATCGACGCCCGCCTGTCCCCGGACGGCAAGACGCTGTCCGTGGATGGCAGCGGCAACCACATCCTGTCGGTCTTCGCCGTGAACGGCGGCACTCTCACCGAGCTGCCCAGCTCACCGACACCCCTGCCCGCCGGGGGCTCCCCCGCCGGAATCGTGAACATCTAGATCCATCCAGCCAGGTGTCCCTGGCCCGCCCGGCCGGGCCAGGGACACTTCCGTAGGATCGGGGTCATGGCGCCCGCTGATCCCACCGTCCCTGGGATCTCCCCGCCACGTCGGCCCGATCCTGAGTCCACCCAGTGGATCCGGGAGCTCAGCGGCGCCGGGCCGCAGCGCGAAGCCGCCCAGGCGCGCCTGCACGACCTGCTGCTGCGCATCGCCCGCAGCGAGCTGCGGCGGCGCGGCAGCCAGCTGCGGATCACCGGCCCCGAGCTCGATGACCTCGCGTACCAGGCCGCAGCCGACGCCCTCCTGGCCATCATCGTCAAGCTGGGCCAGTTCCGGGGCGAGAGCAAGTTCACGACCTGGGCTTACAAGTTCGTCATCTTCGAGGTATCGGCGAAGATCGGGCGGCATTTCTGGGCCACCACTCCAGCTGTCCCGATGGACGCGGAGGACTGGGAACGGCTGCCCGACCGGCTCGGGCTCGACCCGGCCCGGGAAACGGAACGCCGGGAACTGGCCGGCGCGGTACGCCGCGCGGTAGACGAGCACCTCACGCTGCGGCAGCGGCAGATCTTCGTCGCGATCGTGATCAATGGCGTGCCCATGGACGCACTGGTCACCGAGCTCGGCTCGACCCGGAACGCCATCTACAAGACAATGTTCGACGCCAGACGTAAGCTGCGGGACGCCCTTGCCGCTAACGGGTACCTGAATGACCAGACTCCGAGGCCCTCATGAACGGCTGGACCGCTCTGGACCGCTTCCTGCGGACCGACCCCCGCGACGTGGGATGCGGTGAAGCGATGGAACTGCTGCACGTTTACGCCGAACTGGCCGCCGCCGGCGCGTCGGCGGCGCAGCGTTACCCGGGCATCGCCGCCCACCTGGCCGCGTGCGGGCCGTGCGGCGACGACTTCGACGGCCTGCTGGCCGCCGGTACGCGGCCCGGCCGGATGACGGGCGGCCACGTCCGCCGGGCTTACAGCTGAGGGTACGAGCCGTCCGGGTTGTGTTCAGAGAGCACCGACGGCGGCCCGATGATGGCCTGGTCCGGTTTGCCGATGACCTCCTCGTCCTTGCCCTCGTAGTTGATCCTCGCCAGCACGTGCTTGATCGCCTCGAGCCTGGCCCGCTTCTTGTCGTTGCTCTTGACCACCGTCCACGGAGCCTCAGCCGTGTCGGTGTAGTGGAACATCGCCTCCTTCGCCTCGGTGTACGCCTCCCACTTGTCCAGTGACTCGATGTCCATCGGGCTGAGTTTCCACTGGCGTACCGGGTTGACCCGGCGGATGATGAACCGGGTGCGCTGCTCGGCGGGTGTCACCGAGAACCAGAACTTGGTCAGGTTCAGCCCGGAGCGGATCAGCATGCGCTCGAACTGCGGCGCCTCCCGCATGAACTCCTCGTATTCCTCCTGCGTGCAGAAGCCCATCACCCGTTCCACGCCCGCGCGGTTGTACCAGGACCGGTCGAACATGACGATCTCGCCTGCCGCGGGCAGGTGCGGCACGTAACGCTGCAGGTACCACTGGGTCCGTTCCCGCTCGCTCGGCTTCGTCAGGGCCACGACCTGCGCGCCGCGCGGGTTCAGGTGCTCGGTGAACCGCTTGATGGTGCCGCCCTTGCCCGCCGCGTCGCGGCCCTCGAACACGATCACGAGGCGCTGCCCGGTGGCCTTCACCCAGTTCTGCAGCTTGACCAGCTCGATCTGGAGCGGGCGCTTCGCGTACTCGTACTGGGGCCGCGACATCCGCTCGGGGTAGGGGTAGTCCTCGCGCCAGGTGTTGACCGTCCGGCCGTCCGGCCAGCGCAGGACGGGATCGTCGTGCTCGTCGTCGTCGTCCACCGTCAGGCCGGCCAGGAGCTCCGGATGGGACGCCCAGTCCGCCGGCAGCGCGTTGAAGTCATGGACGGGATCGCTGGTCATGTCACTAGCACAGCACACATTCCGGTCAGTCAGGTGACGCGCAGGCGATCTTTCCTGGTCTGCATCTCGCCGTATAGCGCGGCGGCCGCCGGGAACGTCTGGCGGGCATTTAGCGCAGCGGCGCGAACCGTGCGGTGAAGTGCCGGAGTTGCCTGGGCTGGGACACGATGCGCATCCCGGGAAGGCCGGCGGCCCGGCCGGCCACCCGGGTGAGAACCTCGATGACGTAGTCCATGTGGCTCTGGGTGTAGGTACGGCGCGGGATGGCCAGGCGGACCAGGTCCATGGCGGCCGGGGTCTCGGTGCCGTCGGGGTGCAGGCCGAACATCACGGTCCCGATCTCGCAGGCCCGGACTCCGCCTTCTTCGTACAGCGCGCAGGCCAGCGCCTGGCCCGGGTAGTGCAGCGGGTCGACGTGAGCCAGCATGGCGCGCGCGTCGATGAAGACCGCGTGGCCGCCGAACGGGACCACGACGGGGATCCCCGCTGATTCGAGAGCCTCGCCGAGGTAGGCGGTGGAGCGGATCCGGTAGCGCAGGTAGTCCTCGTCGATGCCTTCGCGCAGTCCCTGGGCGATGGCCTCCAGGTCACGCCCGGCGAGCCCGCCGTAGGTGGGGAAGCCCTCGGTGAGAATCTCCAGGTTGCGGCACCGCTCGGCGAGGTCGTCGTCGTTGAGGGCCAGCCAGCCGCCGATGTTGGCGAGCGGGTCCTTCTTCGCCGACATCGTCATCCCGGCTGCCAGGGCGGCCATCTCCCGGACGACGTCAGCGACCGGGACGTCGGCGTAGCCAGGCTCCCGGGTCTTGATGAACCAGGCGTTCTCCGCGAACCGGCAGGCATCCAGGAACAGCGGCTTGCCGAAACGGTCACAGACCTCGCGGACCGCACGGATGTTGGCCATGCTGACCGGCTGCCCGCCGCCGGAGTTGTTCGTCACCGTCAGCATCACCAGGGGAACCGCATCGGCCTGCTCCTGGAGCAGCCGCTCCAGCCCTGCGACGTCCATGTTGCCCTTGAACGGGTGACGCTGGCCCGGCTGGAGCCCTTCCGGGATGGGCAGGTCGAGCGCCTGCGCCCCGGTGAACTCGATGTTGGCCCGCGTCGTGTCGAAGTGGGTGTTGTTCGGGATGACCCGCCCCGGCCCGCCGACCACGGTGAACAGGATGTGCTCGGCCGCCCGGCCCTGATGGGTCGGCAGGATGTGCCGGAACGGGAACAGGCCGGTCACCGCCGCACGGAACCGGGAGAACGACGGGGCCCCGGCGTAGGCCTCGCTCCCCCGCTGGATGCCGGCCCACTGCTCAGCCGACATCGCCCCGGTCCCTGAGTCGGTGAGCAGGTCGATGAGGACCTCGTCAGCCGGCAGCTCGAAAAGGTTGTACCCGGCGGCGGCCAGGGCGGCGGCCCGCTCCGCGCGGTTGGTCAGCCGCATCGGCTCCACCGAGTGGATGCGGAACGGCTCAATGATCGTGCGAAACGGCTCATCCCTCACGGGCCAGCGCCTCCCCGAGCTGAACCTACCCCTCCGGGGCGATCGTGATGCTCCGGCCGGATCAGCGCAGCGCCAGCGTTATCTCCCGGGGAACCGGCAGCGTCCCCGGCTGCCAGTCCAGGTCACCCGCCAGCCGCGCATGGGGGAACGTCCCGAAGAACGCCTCGAGCGTGACGGACAGCCAGACGCGGGTGAGCGCGGCCCCGGGACAGAAGTGCGGGCCCGCCCCGAAGGGCAGACCGGGTGAGGCCGGCCCGTCGTGCGCCGCGGCGATCAGGGACGGCAGCACGGTCGTGCCCCTGATGATGGGCCGTCCGCCGAGCCAGGTGTCGGCCAGGGCGATGCGCGGAAGGGCGACGGGGAACATCGTGCGCGTGCTCAGCAGTTCTCCCGCGACGGACGCCCAGGTGCGCTCCCCGCGCGTGCACGAGGCGATGACGTGCGGCTGCTGGGCGAGCTCGGCGATGGCCACGGCGAGGACGGGGAGTATCGAGCCGAACCCGTTGGAGACGGTGCCGGTGACGTGCGCGACCTGGGTGGCGGTGTGACCGGCCAGCGCCCCGGCGAGCTGGGAGGTCAATCCCCCGCCGGGCCAGGCCGCGGCGCGGGTGTAGTAGCTGTACAGGTCATCCCAGGCCGCGGCCACGTCATCGATGGCGTCCGGGCCGGAGACGACGGCGAACGCGACACGGGAGGCTTCGAGGATCCGGTCCCAGTCCGCCAGGGGTGTCCCCATGGCCGCGCTGACCGCGGCGGAGGTGAACGGTTCGGCGAACCCGGTGAGGGCGTCCGCGGTGGCCCGGCCGTGCAGCGCGTCGGCGAGGTGGCGGGCGAGCGCCTGGGCCAGCGGCCGGGTCGCCTCCGCGGCCCGGCGGCTGAACAGCCCGGCGATCCGCTGCCGGTACGAGCGCAGCCGCGGCGGGTTCATGTTCAGCAGCCCGCCGTCCGGGGATTGCAGTTCCGCGCCGGTGAGCGGGCAGCCGAGCAACCCACCGGTCCCGGTGACGGCGGCCATGCCGAAGTTCCTGGTGCTGGTGAGGACGCGCAGGACGTCGGGGCGCCGCCGCAGGACGAGCATCGGCGGGCCGCCGGCCGGGCGGAAGGCATAGTCGTGGCCGCTGGTGCAGAGGATGGGTGGCGGACCGCCGTCCGGCTGGGAATCGAAGCGGAGGACGGGCGGGTGGCCGGCGGTGGTGGTGGCGGTCACGGTGACTCCTTCGGGCTGCCTGGGCAGAGCTGGCCGGGCAGGGCTAGCTGGGCAGGGCTACCTGGGCGGGGGTCCCCCGCCCGCTTCCTACCTTCCGAGGCGGGACCGGACGGTTTCATTGCATTCCGCTTGCAGATCACCGGATCAGGCCGGGCGCCCGGGCCCGGGCCCACCTGACCTGACCCAGCACAAGACCTAGATGATTCGTTGTCTTGAATCATTCGTGTTTAGGAAGGTAAGTTTGGGTCATGACCGCATCCCAGCCGCCGACCATCGCCGAGGAACTGCGCGGTGCCGGCCTGCGGGTGACGGCCGCTCGCGTCGCCCTGCTCGAGACCGTCCGGGACGGTGACCACCTCGGCGTCGAGGCGATCGCCTCCGGGGTGCGTAACCGGATCGGCCATATCTCCCTTCAGGCCGTGTATGAGGCCCTCCACGCACTCACCGCGGCAGGACTCGTGCGCCGCATCGAACCGGCCGGCAGCCCGGCCCGGTTCGAGGGACGCGTCGCGGACAACCACCACCACGTGGTGTGCCGGTCGTGCGGTGCCGTCGCTGACGTCGATTGCGCGGTCGGCGAGGCGCCCTGCCTGACCGCGTCCGACGACCATGGCTTCTTGGTCGATGAGGCCCAGGTCATCTACTGGGGCCTGTGCCCCGGCTGTTCCACCGCCGTTAGTTCCTGAGCACGGTCATCCATCTAGCCCGGAAGGATTCCGATGTCCGAGAACCATGATCCAGTAGTCGTCGAAGACGCGACCCCGGAGAGCGGGGGCGAATGCCCGGTCGCGCACGGCCGGGTCCACCCCACCATGGGTGACGCGAACAGTGAGTGGTGGCCGAACAAGCTCAACCTGAAGATCCTGGCCAAGAACCCCGCCGTGGCCAACCCCCTCGGCGAGCAATTCAGCTACGCCGCGGCGTTCAGCACCCTCGACCTCGCGACCGTGAAGCAGGACATCGCGGAGGTGCTGACGACCTCGCAGGACTGGTGGCCGGCTGACTTCGGCCACTACGGCCCGCTCATGATCCGGATGGCCTGGCACAGCGCGGGGACCTACCGCATCAGCGACGGCCGCGGTGGCGCCGGCGCCGGCCAGCAGCGCTTCGCGCCGCTCAACAGCTGGCCGGACAACGTCAGCCTGGACAAGGCCCGCCGGCTGCTGTGGCCGGTCAAGAAGAAGTACGGCCAGAAGCTCTCGTGGGCCGACCTCATTGTCCTCACCGGCAACGTCGCCCTGGAGTCGATGGGCTTCAAGACATTCGGCTTCGGCGGCGGCCGCGCCGACGCCTGGGAGCCGGACGAGGACGTGTACTGGGGTCCCGAGACCACCTGGCTCGACGACGAGCGCTACACCGGCGACCGGGAGCTCGAGGAGCCCCTCGGCGCGGTACAGATGGGCCTCATCTACGTCAACCCGGAGGGCCCGAACGGCCACCCGGACCCGCTCGCCGCGGCCCGCGACATCCGCGAGACGTTCCGCCGGATGGCCATGAACGACGAGGAGACGGTGGCCCTGATCGCGGGCGGTCACACGTTCGGCAAGACCCACGGCGCGGGCCCGGCGGACAATGTCGGCCCCGACCCCGAGGCGGCGCCGCTCGAGCAGCAGGGCTTCGGCTGGAAGAGCACGTACGGCACCGGCAAGGGCGGCGACACGATCACCAGCGGTCTCGAGGTTACGTGGACCGCCACCCCGACCCGCTGGGACAACAGCTTCCTCGAGACCCTGTACGGCAACGAGTGGGAGCTGACCAAGAGCCCCGCTGACGCCTACCAGTGGAAGCCGAGGGACAGCGCCGGTGCGGGCATCGTCCCGGACGCCCACGACCCGTCCAAGAGCCACCCCCCGACCATGCTGACCACCGACCTCGCGCTCCGCGCGGATCCGGTCTACGAGCAGATCACGCGGCGCTTCCTCGCGAACCCCGACGAGTTCGCGGACGCGTTCGCCCGGGCGTGGTTCAAGCTGACCCACCGCGACATGGGCCCGGTCGTACGGTACCTCGGCCCGGAGGTCCCGGCCGAGACGCTGCTGTGGCAGGACCCCATCCCCGCGGTCACCTACGAGCTCATCGACGCCGGGGACATCTCCTCCCTCAAGGGGCAGATCCTCGCGTCGGGCCTGCCGGTGTCGCAGCTGGTGTCCACCGCGTGGGCGGCCGCCTCGTCCTTCCGGGGCAGCGACAAGCGCGGCGGCGCGAACGGCGGGCGGATCCGCCTGGAGCCGCAGAGCGGGTGGGAGGTCAACGACCCCGACCAGCTGGCGACGGTGCTGCGCACCCTGGAGGGGATCCAGCAGGCCTTCAACGCCGCCCAGCCGGGCGGTAAGCAGGTCTCGCTGGCCGACCTGATCGTGCTGGCCGGCGCTGCGGCCGTCGAGCAGGCCGCGAAGGACGCCGGCTTCGACGTCCAGGTGCCTTTCACCCCCGGGCGCGCGGACGCGTCGCAGGAGCAGACCGATGTGGAGTCGTTCGCCGCGCTCGAGCCGGCCGCCGACGGGTTCCGCAACTACCTCGGGAAAGGCAACCGGCTGCCGGCCGAGTACCTGCTGCTCGACCGGGCCAACCTGCTGACCCTGAGCGCCCCCGAGATGACGGTCCTCGTCGGTGGCCTCCGCGTCCTCGGCGCGAACTACCAGCAGTCGACGGCCGGCGTCTTCACCGCGACCCCCGGGTCCCTGACCAACGACTTCTTCGTCAACCTGCTCGACATGGGGACGACGTGGCAGTCAGTGTCCGGGGACGCGAACATGTTCGAAGGCCGCGTCCCCGACACGGGCGAGGTGAAGTGGACCGGCAGCCGGGCCGACCTCGTCTTCGGGTCGAACTCCGAGCTGCGTGCGCTCGCGGAGGTCTACGCGAGCGATGACGCGAAGGAGAAGTTCGTGACCGACTTCGTCGCGGCGTGGGACAAGGTGATGAACCTCGACCGGTTCGACCGAGCCTGATCAGGACGTCCGGGCCGGCCCGCGCGGGCTGGCCCGGAGGTCCCCGCCGGGACGGTAGCCCGCCCGGGCGGCGTCGGCGAGGCATGCTTCGGCGCGCTTGATGCCGCCGGAGGTGTGCGGGCTGCGCACGCACGCCGCGGCGGACGCGACCGCCAGCCGCAGGCACCGCGGCACCGGCCAGCCTTCATGCAGGCCCAGGAGGACGCCGGCGGCGAAGGCGTCGCCCGCGCCCGTCGTGCTGCGTACCTGCTCGCGGGGCAGCCGGACCGAGCCCTGCCGCCAGGTCCGGCCCCCGGGGGCGGCCGCGACGCAGCCGGCCGGGAAGTGGACCACGGCGAGCACCGACACACCGCAGGAGATCAGGCCGAGCGCCATCGCCTCCAGAGCCGGCCAGTCCACCCGCCCGTCGGCCGCCGGGGCCGGCGCGTCGATGCCGGTCAGGGCACCCGCCTCCAGTTCGTTGATCACGATGCTGTCCAGGTGCGGCAGGCAGGGCAGCGCGACCTCCGCGGTGCGGCCTGACGCCAGGCTGACCAGTTCCAGATTGGTGTGCAGGCCCGCGGCCTGCGCCCGCCGCAGCAGGGCCGACCAGCCGTTGCCGCCGCCGGGACCCGGGCTGTCCATGACCGGGTGGATACCCGGGGCACCGGCGTGCAGCATCCGGGCTCGTGAGGACCGCAGATCGGCAGCCGAGGCGTCGAACAGGGCGTTGGCCCCGCGGTGGTGGAAGAAGGTCCGCCGCCCCCCGGTCCGCTCGATCATCGCGTCGGTGAAGGACGTGACCGCGCCGGCCAGCCTCCGGACCCCGGCCGTATCGATCCCCAGCCGGGCGCATTCGGCCAGGATGAAGTCAGCATGCTCGTCGTCGCCGACGGCACCGAGCAGGGCGACCGGGAACCCCGCCCCCAGCATCCGCAGGTCCACGGCCATGTTCAGCCCGGGTCCGCCGGTACTCAGCGATACCTGCTCGATCGTGGCCAGCTGATCCAGGGCCGGATAGGCGTCAATCACCTTCCCGGCATCGACGACGATCGTCCCCGCGCACAAGACCCCGGCTCGCGGGCCGGGGACGCCGCTCATCCGGCACCGAGCGCGGGATCGGTCACCCGCAGATCTGCCTCCAGGCTGCGGTGGGGGGCGATCCCGGCCTTCGCGAGGGCATCGTGGTAGGCGCGCACGGCATCCGCGGGACTCAGCCCGCCCCGCAGAACGGGCCGCAACAGGCTGACCAGGTCCAGCTGCGACTCCGCACGCTGGATCTTGCGCCCGAACAGGGCGACCCGGGCACCGTGTCTCTCGGCCTGATGCAGCAGCTCAAACGTATCGCGCGTGGTGCCTGCCGAGCCGCCGAGGATGCCGACCACGACCGACGGATCGTGCCCGGCCAGCTCGGCGAGCGCATCCGCGCCGTTGTACGCCACCTTCAGGAAAAGCGGCCGCTGTGCCCGGGTGACCCCCGCGAGGGTCCGGATGATCGAGTCGTTGACGAAGGCCCCGACCTGCCCGGGGGCCAGGTCGGCAGGCGCGTTGGGGTTGAAGACCTCAAGGAAATGCCGGATGCCGAGCGCGTCGGCCTCCTGGCGGAACGTCCGGTACGCCTCGAGCGTGGCCAGGTCGCGGTTGAGGTCATTGTTGAAGGTCAGGGAGTACAGCACCAGGTCGCAGAACGGGCGGACGGCGGTCAGGTCGGCCGTGCGGAAGGGGCGTGACGGCAGAGCCGGATAGCGGCCGCCCCGGTGATTCCAGATGTCCGTGCTGTCGTTCGCCCGGATGGCCAGGGTCGCCTCCTCCAGCGAGCCCTCCTCCGCCAGGCGCTCTCCGTTGGACGCCGAGGCCAGCAGGATGTCGAGCTCACCCTGGGCGATCAGGGCGCGCATCGCGCCGAGGTATTCGGCGCGGGTCCGGTGCCAGGCCGGGCCCGCCGGTCACCGGACCCGCGCAAGCCAGGCCGAACGCCATGTCCGCGTCCTTGGCGTCCGCGATCACGAAGTCGTCGGGGGTGTAATGGCCCGCGGCGATGTGGCCCAGCTTCCGGTCGAGGCGGCGGGCGGCCGCCTCCGGCCGGGGGCCTCCAGCAGGAGCAGACATCGGCATCAGCCGGCCTTTCGGTAGTCGCTAGATCAGCGGTTTCGCTGCCGGTGCGGGTACCCGGAGGATCTGCCGCAGCAGCGACACCAGACCCTGGGGACCGGGCACGGTCACGCGGGCCTGCCCGGCCACCGGGCCCCGTCCGCTGGCACTCACCCCGATGGTCAGGGCTGGGCGGCCACTGCGCTCGCCCCACGCGTTCACCTCATCGATAGCGGGCAGGTCGCCGAGGTCGTCGCCTGCGTAGCAGGCGGCCGCCGGATCGTCGCTCAGCAGCTCGCGCAGGGCGGTGCCCTTGTCCAGGCCCGGAATGCAGATCTCCAGGACTTCCTTGCCGGGCCGGACCCCGAGCCCGGCCGCGGCGGCGGCCGCACCGACCGGGGCGCGCAGTATCTCCAGGACGCGTTCCGGGTCAGGGATGAGGCGGGCGTGGACGACGAGCGACAGGCCCTTGTCTTCCAGCCACAGATCAGGCTCGATGCTGGCCAGCAGCGGGGGGAGGCTGACGCGCAGCTCGTCCAGGCCCGCCGGGAGCGCCGGGGCGCGGAGGCGGCCCGCCTGCCACCGCTGCGCGCCGTGGGTGCCGTAGATGACGATGCCCGGTATGGCATCAAAGTGGCTGACGCGGAGCAGCGAGGCGACGGTCCGGCCGGTCACGATGGCCAGGGTTGCTCCCGTGGCCCGCACGTCGCGCAGCAGCTGGCCGGCGCCGGCCAGCGGGCGGGCGTCGCCGGGGAGCGGCGATATCGGGGCCAGGGTGCCGTCGAAATCGAGGGCCACCAGTCCCGACGGCAGGGCCGCGCGCAGCGGATCCACGTCCATGGTCACCGCTCGCCCACGGTGACGAGGACTTTCACGTGACTCCCCGACGAGGCGAGTTCGAAGGCCTCGGCGACCTGGGCGAGTGGCCGCGTGGCGGTGACGAAGTCCGCAGCCCGGACGGCTCCCCGGCCGAGCAGGCCGGCCGATTCCTGGTAGTCCTCGGGGAGATAGGTGGCACTGCCCTGAATGCGGATCTGGTGGTCCTGCACGATCGGCAGCGGGATGGTGACCTCCCGGGCCGGGACGCCGACGACCATGACCGTCCCGCCCTTGTCGGCCATGGCGATCGCCTGGTCCACCGAGGACTGGATGGCGACGCAGTCGAACACGATGTCGGCGCTGCCGCCGAGCGCATGTCTGACCTGCCTGGCCACGTCCGGGGTCCGTGCGTCGATAGTCGCGTGGGCGCCGAGGGCCGTGGCTCGCGCGCGTTTGGCGGGGTTGGGGTCGGTGCTGACCACTGTTCCTGCTCCGTGCGCGCGGAGCACCGCGAGCGTGAACAGCCCGATGGTTCCGGCCCCGAGCACGGCGACGGACCGGCCGGCGACCTCACCCGCCAGGCGCACGGCGTGCACCGGCGTGGACAGTGGCTCGATGAGCGCCGCGGTCTGATCGTCCAGTTCGTCCGGCACCGGGTGCAGGCGGCGCGCGGCGAGCGTGAAGTAGTCCGCCATGCCGCCCTGGGGATAGCCGCAGCCGAAAAACTGCAGGTTCTCGCACAGGTTCTCGCGTCCTGAGGTGCACATCTTGCAGGCCCAGCAGGGCAGGTCAGGCTCCACGATGATCCGCTGTCCCGGCGCGGCGGCCCCGGCGGCGGAGCCCACGGCCTCGATGACCCCGACGACTTCATGACCAGGCCGGTAAGGCAGCGGGACAAAGGGATGCTGCCCGCGGGCCGCGTGCAGGTCCGACCCGCAGACGCCCGCCATGAGGGTGCGGACCAGGGCTTCATCCGGGCCGGGGGCCGGAATCTCCGCGGCCTCGACCGCGATCCGGCCCGGGTAGACGACGACGCGTCGCATGCTGGTCAGGGCGACTTCCTCTCCGGGCCGGCCGGCTTGCGGGCGGCCATGGACGGTGTGGCGTAGCGGTCGAGGCCGGTGAAGGCTTCCCGCACGCCGTGCTCGAGCAAGGCGGCCAGGATCGAGCTGTAGACCTCGGTGAACCGCGGGTCGCCGGCCAGTTCACCGAAGACCGCGCGGTTGTCGTCGAGGAAGGCGGTCCGGTGGCCGCGCTGCCGCAGGGCGGCGGCGTGCAGCTGCGGTGCGAGGTCGTCGTTGATCTCGTAGGGCGCGCCGTTCTCGTCCGTGCCCTCGGCGTAGCGGGCCCAGCTGGCCACGGCGGCCGCCGAGCGGGTGACGGGCAGGCGGCGGCCAGCTGCTCGCGGATGACCGGGAGCAGGAACTTGGGCATGCGGTCGGATCCGTCGGTGGCGAGCCGGGCGAGGGTATCGCCCACCTCGGGATTGGAAAATCTCTCGATCAGCTGGTGCGCGTACTGCCCGAGATCGATGCCGGGAACCGGCCGCAGCGTCGGGATGGCCTCCTGGGTCATGTAGTCCAGCAGGAACCCGGCGAACAGGGGGTCGCCAGTCACCTCATGGACGAGCCGGTATCCGACGAGGCGGCCCGGGTAACACAGGGCCTGATGACTGGCGTTGAGCAGCCGCAGCTTCATCAGCTCGTAAGGTTCCACGTCGGGGACGATCTGCACGCCGGCGTCCTCGAGCAGCAGCAGGCCGTCGGCGAAATCATCTTCCAGAACCCACTGCGTGAAGGGCTCGCACAGCACGGGCCACTGGTCGTCAACGCCGAACCGGCGGCTGAGCTCGGCGCGATCCGCGTCGGTGGTCACCGGCGTGATCCGGTCAACCATGCAGTTGGGGAACCGGACGTGGCGGGCCATCCAGCCGGCCAGGCCGGGATCGCGCAGCCGGGCGAACGCCGTGAACGCGCGCTGGCTCACGTGGCCGTTGCCCGGGATGTTGTCGCAGGACAGGATGGTGAAGGCGGGAATGCCCCGCTCGCGGCGGCGGACGAGCGCTTCGGTCACTATCCCGAAAACTGTCCGGGGTACCGCTCCCGGACGCAGGTCAGCCACGACCGACTCGTCTGACCCCTTGAATTCCCCGGTCACGTCGTCGAGGTTGTAGCCGCCTTCGGTGATGGTGAGCGACACGATCCGGGTGGCCGGCGCCGCGATCTTCTCGATCGCCGCCTCGGGATCGTCGGGCGCGAACAGGAACCCGGTAATCGACCCGATCACCCGGGCGTCCCAGATGCCATCGCCATGCCGGAGGACCAGGGTGTACAGGCCGTCCTGGGCGGCCAGCACGTCGCGGATCCTGCGGTTGGAGGGCTGCAGGCCGATACCGCAGATCCCCCAGTCCAGCGCCACGCCGCTGTTCATCAGGGTGTCGAGGTACATCGCCTGGTGCGAGCGGTGGAAGTTGCCGACCCCGATGTGCACGATCCCGGTGCTCACCTCGCGGCGGTCGTACCGGGGAACAGACACCCCGGCGCCCAGCTGGCTCAGGGTTGCTGCGGTCACCACGGTCATGCTGCCCCTTCCGCGCCGTCTGAAGGCCTGGCCGTCTGCCCGGCGGGCGCCCCGGTAAATTTGAGAACGGAGACTGTGTGCCGGAATCGCGCGTGGCGTTCCCGGTGGAAATCGGCCCGCGCCGGATCCGGTTCGGCGGCCAGCCGGGCGGGCGGGGCGAGCGGCCCTGCTATATCTCTCAAACTGATCAGGCCGGCGGCGCTGGCTCCCAGCAGGGCCGCGCCCCGGCCCGACGCGGCGGGGACGTCCACGGCGTGCAGCGGGAACTCCAGCACATCCGCGAGCATCTGCCGCCAGCCGGCGGCCAGCGTGCCCCCGCCGGCCAGCCGGAGATGAGCCGGCCGGTGCCCTCCGAGCAGCGCGTCCAGCGCGTCGCGGATCGCGAATGCGGTTCCTTCGAGCGCGGACCGCAGGAGCGAGGTCCGGTCGCAGGCCAGAGACAGCCCGGCCCAGGAGCCGCGGAGCGCCGGATCGCAGTAGGGGGTCCGCTCCCCCGACAGGTGCGGGACGAAGACGGGGTCGTGAGCCTGGCCGCGATGATCGGCGCTGGCGTACAGCTCCGCCCAGCTGGCGTTCATGGTTTCGCGCACCCAGTTGAGGCTGAGTCCCGCACTGACGGTGGCGCCCATGTGGTACCACCCGTCCGGAGTCGCTGACCGGTAGAGGTTGATCCCGGCGTCCGCCCGGCTCACCGGCTCGGTCAGCGGCCGGATGACTTGCGCGCCGGTGCCGACGGTCAGCTGGATGTCGCCGCTGCTGACGATCCCGCTGCCCAGGGCCGCCGCCGCCGTATCGCCGGCCCCGGCCGCGACGGGGATGCCCGCGGGCAGCCCCAGCGCGGTGGCCGCCTCCGCGGTGAGGCAGCCGGCGGGTGCCCCGGCCGAGGGCAGCAGGGGCGCCAGCAGGCTGGCCTCCAGGCCCAGCGCGCTGACCACCTCGAGGTCCCAGCGGTCACCCAGCACGTCATAGAGCAGGCTGGCTGACGCGTCACTGGGCTCGGCATGGAACTCGCCGGTGAGACGGGCCCGTATCCAGTCCTTAGGTTGCAGCGCCCAGCCGGCTGCCCGGTAGGTGCGCGGTTCGTGGTCGGCGATCCACCTCAGCAGTGGTCCGGTCATCCCGGGGGCCAGCGGATTGGCCAGCCGGGCCAGCGCACCAGCGCCGAGGAGCCGGTAGGCGCCCAGCGACCCGGTGGCCCGGCTGTCGGCCCAGAGCAGGGCCGGGCGAAGCGGCTCACCCTCCCGGGACGCCAGCACCAGACCGTGCATCTGCCCGGACAGCCCGATCGCGGCAGGCCGCGCGCCAGCCGCGTGGACGGCCTCACGGGCACAGGCGGTCACCGCGGTCCACCAGTGGGCCGGCTCGCTCTCCGCGTAGGCGGCCCTCGCCGAGGTGACGGGGTACCCGGCGGACGCCTGGGACAGCACGGTGCCCCGGGTGTCGACCACGACCGCCTTGGCCGAGCTGGTCCCCAGGTCGAGACCCAGGGCGCAGACCGGGCCGGCCGGATCTGGACGGCTGGCCGTATCTGGGTCGGCCACCCTCGCCGGGCACCGGGCATCAGCATTCACGGGGTCAGCACTCGATAATGATCTTGTGGACCGTCCGGTCACTGCGCAGCGCGTCCAGGGCGCCGGCGTAGTCGTCGAGCTTGAAGCGGTGCGTGATCAGGCCTTCGGTGCGGGCCCGGCCGGTCCGGAGTGCCGCGATCGCGGCCGGGAACGCATCGATCTCCGCGAATGACCCCTTGATCGTGATCTCGCGGCGGAACACGTCGTACGGGCTGACCCGGACGAGGTCTTCGGGCTCCGTCACGCCGTAGAACATCACGGTCCCGCCGCTGCGGGTCAGCGGCACGCACTGCTCGGACACTGCCGCCGACCCGGTGGCATCAACCACGATGTCGTAACCGCCCGATGCCGCCTTCAGCGTGGCGGCGTCGCCCGCCAGGTCCGCGCGGTCCATCAGGAACGTGGCGTCGATCCCGAGTTCCCCGGCGCGCTGGAGCTTGAATGCTGACGACGCCGCGACCGTCACGCTGACCGCGCCGCCGCGGGCGATGAGCTGGGCCAGGAGCAGGCCGGTCGGACCGGCCCCGAAGACCAGCGCCGAACTCCCCGGCCGCGGGGCCAGCGTCTCCACGCCGTGCATGGCGCACGCCGTGGGCTCGGTGAACACGGAGATGTCGGGATCGATGCCGTCCACGGAGAAGACCAGGCTGGCCGGGACGACGACGTACTCGGCGAACGACCCCGGCCAGTTCGTGCCGAGCCCCTTGAGGTTGGCGCACATCAAGGTGCGCCCGGCCCGGCAGTACTCACAGTGCCCGCAGTTCATGTTGGGGTTGACCGAGACGTATTCGCCGACCCGGAATCCCCCGGTGCCGTGCCCCAGCGCGTCCACCGGCCCGACCAGTTCATGCCCGGGAGTCAGGGGGAACTCGGCGAAGAATTTGCCGTTGTGGATGTGCAGGTCCGTGCCGCAGATTCCGGTTTGCCGGACCCGCACGCGCACCTCGCCCGGTTCCGGATCCGGGGCCGGAATCTGCCTGATCGAGAAGCTGCCCGGGGCGTCGTAGACAACGGCTTTCATGCTGCTCCTTAGGCGGGTGAGCCGCGTGGTCCATGAGGCTCGGGAAGGGACGGCCGGAGCCCCCGCGGGCGCGGGCTCTGGCCGCGGGCCAGGCGCCCCGGGGCGCTGGGCCCCGGGGCGTCCGGGGTCATTCCCGCGCCGGGTCCGCCCGCGTCATGCTGGTCCACCGGTTCAGCAGGCCGCTCATGGTCGGCTTACCGCCCCGCAGGGCGGCGGCGCGCCGTCGCTGGTCCACATAGACGGCGGCGATCAGCACGGCTCCCACCACGACCTGCTGCCAGAACGGCTGGATACCTATGATCACGAACCCGTTCTGCAGCGTGCTGGGGATGAACAAGCCGATGGTGGTGCCGAGGATGGACCCGTACCCGCCGAACAGGCTGGTGCCGCCGATCACGGTGCCGGCGATCACGCTGAGGTTCGTCGTGCTCTGGCCGCCGATCGTGGTCGAACTGGAAGAACGCCAGGTTGAGCCACCCGGCGAAGCCGGCCAGCAGGCCGGACAAGGCGTAGACCATGATCAGGTGACGGGTCACGTTGAGGCCGGAACGCCGTCCCGCCTCGGGGTTTGATCCGAGCGCGTAGGTGTGCAGCCCGAAGCGGGTCCGGTGCAGGAGCACGATCCCGATCGCGACGACGACCGCGGCGATGACCGCCAGCGTGGGGATCTGCCAGAAGATGTTGCCGAATCCCACGGAGTTGACCATGACGGTCGGCACATCGCGCAGGTCCACGCCTCCAGTGATCACCTCGGCCAGGCCCAGGGCCATCCCCAGCGTGCCGAGCGTGACGATGAGCGGCGGAACCTTCGCCCTCGCGATCAGGACTCCGTTAACCAGGCCCCAGCCGAGCCCGCAGGCTATGGCCACCAGGGCCCCGACGAGGGCCGCACCCCAGCCCTGGCCGCCCATCGCCGCCATCGCCTTATCGGCGATGACGCCGCTGAAGACCAGGACGCTGCCCACCGAGAGGTCGATACCGCCGGTGACGATGACCAGGGTCATCCCGACCCCGAGAACCGCCAGGATGGAGGTGTCCTGCACGATCCCGCGGATGTTGAAGACGGTCAGGAAGCTGCCGGGCTTGAGGACCGCGAAGATCACGACGATCACGGCGAGCACGATGATGATCTGCAGCGCCTGCAGCCGGCTGAGCCGGGCGAGCCGGCTGGTCGGCTGCTCTTCGCTCGGCGCAGCCTCAGCTGGAGCAGGAGGAGGCGCGGTCGTCTGCCCGGTCACGGCTGGTTCTCCTGCGTCACGGCGCCCGTCATCGCGCCGACCAGCTCCTCCATCGTCGTCTCCTTTGCCTTGTACGTGCCCACCCGCCTGCCCAGCCGCATGACCTGCACCTCGTCGGCGACCTGGATCACATGGGGCATCGAGTGGCTGATGAACACCACGCCGAGACCGCGGTCACGCACCCGGCGGATCAGGTCCAGCACGCCCTTGGTCTGCACCACCCCCAGGGCGGCGGTGGGCTCATCGAGCAAGATGACCCGGTTGGCCCAGGCCGCGGCGCGGGCCACCGCGACGGCTTGCTTCTGGCCCCCCGACATGGCGCCGATGCTGCCGCCAAAGTTGCGCACCGTGGCCCCGAGCTGGTCGAAAGCCTTCTTGCTGCCGGCCCGCATCTCCGCGTTGTTCATGAAGCCCAGCCGGCCCATGATCCCCGGGCGCATGACCTCGCGGCCGAGGTACATGTTCTGCACGGGGTTGAGATGGGGGGCCAGCGCCAGATCCTGGTACACGGTCTCGATCCCGTATCGGCGCGCCGCCAGCGGCCCCGGGATCGTCACGGGCTGGCCGTCGATCAGGATCTCACCCGACGTCGGCGTTTCCGTGCCCGAGAGGATCTTGACCAGCGTGCTCTTTCCCGCGCCGTTGTCCCCGATAAGGGCGACAACCTCGCCGGCTTTCACCTCGAAGTCAGCGCCCGATAGCGCGCTGACGTGACCGTAGAGCTTGGTGATGCCCCGAGCTTCCAGCGCAAGGCTCATCGATCCACTCCTTCCCGACTCCAAGTCCCTGATGAACGGCGGAGCCGCCAGACCCGGCTTCGGCCGGCAACGCTGCTGTAGTCATGCGGCAATATGCGTACCAAGAGGGTGCCGCCCTATGTCACCGATGTCAAGAGCGGGCTGGTAACGAAAACGGCTCGTCTTGGGGGCTAAGCAGGGCTATGGGAGAAGTTTCAGGAGACAGCCTTGACACCGATGACACGTGGATGCAAGATCGAGCAAACATATTTCCGGGAGATTGCCAGCCGCTGAACAGGCCCGAGCCACAGGGACCAGAGGGGCGAGGCACAGTACCCCCACACGGCCTGCACCCGGTGTCACCGGCACCGGCAGCCGGCCCACGTCTTCACCTACGAAGGAGCAGGTATGAAGCGGTCGTTGGTAGCACCAACCGCGGGTGCGGCAGCCATTCTGCTGACGCTCGCCGCGGGTTGCTCGTCCTCGGGCAACTCCGGCGGGTCCGGGTCCGGCGGGTCCTCATCAGGCAGCTCGAGCAGTGGCAAGTCCTACAAGATGACGTTCATCCAGGGCGTGGCCGGTGACGGGTTCTATGTCACGATGGCCTGCGGCATGAAAGCGGAGGCCAAGAAGCTCGGTAACGTCACCGTCAACGTCCAGGGGCCCTCGAAGTTCGATCCCACGCTGCAGAACCCGATCATCGAGTCGGTCACCGCGGCCAAGCCTGACGCGCTCCTGATTGCCCCCGACGACGTGTCGGCGAGCCAGACCCCGGTCAACCAGGCCATGCACGCGGGCATCAAGATCGTTCTCGTGGACACCACGCTGAACAACCCGGCGGGCGCCGTCTCGCAGATCTCCTCGAACAACCTGGCCGGCGGGGCGGACGCCTTCACCGCCATCAAGCAGCTGGTGCCCGGCGGCGGGCAGGTGCTCGTCGTCAATGTTCAGCCCGGTATCAGCACCACCGACCAGCGCACCTCCGGCTTCGCTTCCGCGGCCAAGGCCGACTCGAAATACCACTACGTCGGCGTGCAGTACGACCAGGACAGTGCGTCCGTGGCCGCGCAGGTCACCGCGGCCGCGCTGCAGAAGTATCCGGGCATCACCGGCATCTTCGCCACCAACCTGTTCTCCGCCGAAGGAGCCGCGACCGGCGTCCGCCAGGCCGGCAAGTCCGGCAAGGTAAAGATCGTCGGATTCGACGCCGAACCCGATGAGATCACCGCGCTGCAGCAGGGCACCGTGCAGGCGCTCATCGCCCAGTCGCCGTACACGATCGGGACTGACGCGGTGGACCAGGCGGTCGCGGCACTGTCAGGCAAGCCGACGACCAAGAAGATCGGCACCAAGTTCACCATCATCACCAAGGCCAACCTGAGTTCGGCGGCCAGCCAGGCTGCGATCTACAAGACGAGCTGCTGACCTGGGCGCCGGTATACTCCGAGGCGAACGGTCCCCCGGGTAAACGGGGGACCTTTCGCCGCCGGAGCTGCGTCGCTCGCATCTGCCGTACCACCCCTGCAGTCGCTCGAGCAGGCGCCCAGTCTGGAGGCTCCTCGATGACCACCATGCGCGACGTCGCTCGTGTCGCCGGCGTCAGCGCGAAGACCGTGTCCCGGGTCTTCAACGAAGATCCCCACGTCACCGACGAGACCCGCGAGCGGGTTCGCTGGGCGATGCAGAAACTGAACTACGTCCCCAATCTGCTGGCCCGGAGCTTCCGCGCGGGCTCGGACCCGGCGGTCGGCCTGGCCGTTCCCGACATCGACGACCCGTTCTTCGCAGCGATCACCAGCAGCATTGAGATAGACCTGGTCGGGCGCGGCATGGCGGTCGTGGTGAGCAGCCTAGGTCAGGCCGCCGAGCGCGAGCGGTCGGCTCTGGAAGCCCTGCTGAGGCGCCAGATCAGCGGGCTGATCGTGGCGTGCGCGAGCGCGGATCAGGCGTACCTGGCCCCCTGGCAGAACCGGACGCCGATGGTGTTCGTGGACCGGCCCCCGAAGGGGATCTCCGGCGTGTACGTGATCGAGGACGATCTGGCCGGCGCCCGCGAGGCGGTCACGCATCTCGCGAGCCACGGTCACCGCCGGGTGGCCTTCCTGGGTATTTCCACTCCCGTCACGACCGTGCTGCGCCGGCTGAAGGGCTACCGGTCGGCAGTGGCCGACCTGGGACTGGACGACCGGCCCGACCTCATCTGCATGCCCGCCGCGGCGGCCGACGAATGCGCCGCTGAGCTGGTAAAGCTCCTGGACGCGCCCAACGCCCCCACCGCGGTCTTCTCCGCGACCACGCTGTGCACGATGGCGCTCGTCCAGGCCTTGCAGCGGGGCGGCCGCAGCGACGTCGCCATAGTCGGCTTCGGTGACTTCCCCATGGCAGAGGCGCTCACGCCCCCGGTCACGGTGCTGGACCAGGACCCGGCCCGGCTCGGACGTATCGCCGTCGAAAGACTCATCCAGCGCATCGAGCATCCCGAGGCGCAGGTACGCCGCAGGACCGTTCTTCCGGTCCAGCTGATCCCGAGAGGATCGGGCGAGCTCCCTCCGCGTGACTGACTTGAGTCCGCGTGACCGTGACTGAGAAGGAAGACTGTGAGCGAGCCCGGAACAGCGCCCTGGCGCCGCGCGGAAGCCAGCCGGCTGATCGCCTTCGGGCGGGGCGCCGCGCTGGCGGACGGCGGATTCGGGTGGCTGGGCACCACCGGCGAAATCGACGTGACGCAGCCCTGCCCGCTGTACATCAACTCGCGCATGACCTACGCCTTCGCGCTGGCGCATCTCGACGGTGTGGCCGGCGCGGATTCGCTGGCCGCCTCCGGACTCCAGGCCCTCGCCAGCCGGTACGCCGACGGTGCGAACGGCGGCTGGTTCTCCGCCATCGACCGGTCCGGGAAGGTCATCGATCCCGCCAAGTCGAACTACGCCCACGCCCACACCCTGCTGGCGGCCTCCGCCGCGGTGGCCGCCGGGATAGCCCGGCGCTGAGGCCGCCCTCGCCGCCGCCGCAGCCGTCATCGACCAGCATTTCTGGTCCGACGCCGAAGGCTGCGCGCTGGAGAGCTGGGATGCCAGCTTCTCCGAACCCGAGCCCTACCGCGGCGCCAACAGCAACATGCACTCGGTGGAGGCCTACCTCGCCGCGGGAGACGTCACCGGCAACCCGGTCTGGGCCGCCCGGGCCGCCTCCATCGCCACCCGCCTGATCAATGATCAGGCCCGGGCGCATGACTGGCGGATACCAGAGCACTACGACGAGAACTGGCAGCCCCGGCCGGACTACAACCTCGATCACCGCGATGACCCCTTCCGGCCGTACGGCACCACCCCGGGCCACTCCTTCGAATGGGCCCGGCTGCTGGTGGGCCTGGAGGCGGCCCTCCCGGTCCCGCCCGCCTGGCTGCCCGGGGCGGCTGCCGCCCTCTTCGACCGGGCCGTCGCCGACGCGTGGCGGCGGGACGGTCATCCGGGATTGCTCTACACCGTCGACGCGAACGGCCAGCCGGTGGTGACGTCACGACTGCACTGGGTGGCCTGCGAGGCGGTGCTGGCCGCCGACGCGCTGCACCGGCGCACCGGCGAGGAACGCTTCGCCGTGTCCGTGCGGCAGTGGTGGGCTGAGATCGACCGCTATTTCCTGGACCGGAAGGACGGCGGCTGGTGGCAGGAACTGGAGCCGGACATGACCCCGGCCGCGTCCACGTGGCCGGGCAAGCCGGATCTCTACCACTCCTACCAGGCCCTGCTGCTCCCGTCGCTGCCGCTGAGCCCGACCGCGGCCACCGCGCTGGCCAGATCGTGAAACGAGCCGCAGCCGTACTGATCGGCGGCCCCCCGGCCACGGGCAAGAGCACGCTGGCCACCGCCCTGGCCCCCGAGCTTGGCGCTGCCCTGCTGGATCTGGACGTGGTGACCGGCCCGCTCACCCGGGTCGTGTCCGGGCTGATCGGCGTCCGGGACCTGGATGATCCGGCCCTGGCCGGCCTGACGCGGGACGCGCGCTACGACACGCTGCTCGAGCTGGCGGGCGCAAATCTGCGGGCCGGCCTGCCGGTGGTCCTGGTGGCGCCCTTCAGCCGGGAACGGGCGGACCCTTCCGCCTGGGCCGCCACCGCGCGGCGGATCGCGGCCGACCCCCTGATGGTCTGGCTGCACCTGCCGCCGGAGGAGCTGATCCAGCGCCTGACCCGGCGCGCGCTGTCCCGTGACGAGCACAAGATCCGCGATCCGGCGGCCTTCCTGACCGGCCTGGATCTTGAGCCGCCGGTGGTGCCGCACCTGGCCCTGGACGCCTCCTGGCCGACTGGCACGCTGGTCAGATCCGTCCTGGATCACCTCGCCCGATAGGCCCGGCCCGTCGCGAAACACCTTTCCCGGCAGGTTCTCCCCCGGTCTTGCCATCGATGGCGCAATCTCGCACAATCGAGGTATGCCATCGATGGCAACGTCAGCGCCTCGCGGCGCACCGGAGGCCGGCGGACGCCCGCCCGCGAGCCGGCTGCTCGATGTCGCGCAGGCGGCCGGGGTGAGCCTGCGCACCGCGTCGCGGGTCCTGAACGACGATCCGCGGGTCGCGCCGGTCACCCGGCAGCGGGTCCGCGACGCGATGCTCGAACTCCGCTTCGAGCCAGACGCGATGGCCCGGTCGCTGCGAGCCGGAACGGATACCGCGGTCGGGTTCGTCGTGGAGTCCATCGCCGACCCGTTCTTCGCCGAAGTCATCGACGCGGTGGAGCAGGAGATGTCGCGTCACGGCCGGCCGGTGCTCGTCACCAGCACCCGGCGCGATGCTGACTGGGAACGGGACGTCATCGGGCGCATGATGCAACGGCGGGTCGCTGGGCTGCTGCTCTGCCCGACCGGCGCTGACCATTCCTGGCTCGACCCGCGGCGGGTACCCGTCGTGCTCATCGACCGCCCGGCGCCGGGCCTGTCCGCGGACCTGGTCGAGATCGATGACCATCGCGCGGCCTTCGACGCGGTGGCTCACCTGATCGCCCACGGGCACCGGCGCATCGCCTACGTGGGCGACACGCCCGCCATCCCCACCTCAGCCGCCCGCCTCCGGGGTTACCGCGATGCCCTGGCTCGTCACGGGGTCGAGGCAGACGAGCAACTGGTCAACTGCGAGTGCGCTACCAGTCAGGCCGCCGCCGGGGCGGTGTCCGCCCTGATCGGCGGGCCCCGCCCGCCGACGGCCATCCTGAGCGCCGCCACGCGGGCGTCGCTGGGCGTGGTGCCGGCCTTGCACTCGGCCGGGCGCACGGACATCGCCCTCGTCTCGTTCGGCGACTTCCCCATGGCCGATGCCCTGCGGCCGGCCGTCACCGTCGTTGATCATCCCGGTCATGAGGTCGGCCGCGCGGCCGCGGCGCGGCTCCTGGCGCGCCTGGCCCAGCCCGGCCTGCCGGTGGAGCGCATCCAGGTGCCGGCCAGGATCATCGAACGCGGCTCCGGGGAGCTGCGCCCATGACATCCAGCACGGATGTCGTCCTCGGCATCGACATCGGCACCACCTCAGCCAAGGCCGTGGCCCGGCCGGCGTCACGGCCCGGCACCCCGGCTGCGGAGGCGTCGCAGCGCGGCACGCCGTATCTGGAGCAGCTGACCCCGTGGCACACCAGTGGCTGCGGCCAGACCGAGATCGACCCGGGCCGCCTCCTCGATATGGCCGTGGAACTGATCGGGTCCACCGTACGGGCGGCCGAATCAGCGTGGGGACCGGTCCGAGTACGCAGCATCGGCGTGACCGGCCTGGCCGAGAGCGGCGTGCTGCTCGATGCGGCGGGGCGGCCGGCCGCGCCGGTGATCGCCTGGTTCGATCACCGCGGCGACCACGAGCTCGGGCAGGCGGCCCGGGAATCCCCCGGGTTTGCCGCCAGGTTCGAGCGCACGACCGGACTCCGGTGGTCGAGCCAGGCCAGCATCGCCAAGCTGATGTGGCTACGCGACAGCGGATACCGGCCCGGCCGCGCATCGACCTGGATGAGCGTGCCCGAATGGATCGTCTTCGCCCTGGGCGGCGACCCGGTTCGCGAGCCATCGCTGGCCTCCCGGACGGGTCTCATCGACCAGGGCACCGGCGAGGCCTGGCCCGATGCCCTGGCCGTGGCCGGGCTGTCCGCCCAGATCCTGCCCGAGGAACGGCCGGCTGGCGTCCGCGCGGGCTGCCTGCGGCACGACGGCGTGGTCTCCTGCGCCGCGGACGCCGTGCTGACGGTGGCCGGGCACGACCATCCGGTGGCGGCCATCGGCGTGGGCGCGGTCCAGGCCGACGAGCTGTTCAACTCGAGCGGCACCGCGGACGTGCTGGCCCGCTCCATCCCCGGGACGCTGGATGAGGCCGGGCGCCAGCGCGTCGTCAGCGCGGGCTGGTCGATCGGGCGGCACGTGCTGCCGGACACCAGCCTGCTCCTGGCCGGGGTCAGCGGCGGACTGCTGCTGCGGCGCGTGCTGGCGGCCCTGGGAGCCGAGTCCGGCCCGGCCCGGGCGGCCCTCGACCAGGCCAGCCTGAGCGTCGGTGACCTGCCCGCCGGCCTGTCGGTGACTGGCGACGGCCGGACCCAGGACGACGTCGTCATCCGGATTCAGGACGCCGCCTCCCCCGCCTCGGTCTGGACGGCGGCGGTGCGTTATACGGCGGCCCAGACCGGGCTCTTGCTCGATGACATCGAGAAGATCGTCGGCCCGCACCGGCGGGCCATCGCCGCCGGGGGATGGACCCAGATGGCCAGCGTGCGCGCGGCCAAGGTAGCCGCCATCGACGCGATGAGCTTCTCGGCTGCCCCGCAGCCGGGTGTCACCGGGGCCGCCCTGCTGGCCTCGTTCGCCCTCGACGGCGCGGGCCTGCCCCTCGCCGAATTCATCCTCGACCAAGGAACGAAATGACCCACGCCACGAAAACCCGGACCGGCACGCTGGACGACATCGCCCCCGGCAGTCAGGTGTTCTCCATCATCGCCATGGACCAGCGCAACACCCTGCGCCGCATGTTCACGGCCGCGGGCCTGGACGCGAGCGACGACGACCTGCGCACCGCGAAAGCTGACGTCGCCCGGGTGCTGACGCCTGCCGCGAGCGGCCTGCTGTCCGACCCGACCTACGGCATTCCGGCCATCACCGCGGCCAGGGCGCTCGCCCCCAGCTGCGGGCTGCTCGTCGCCGCCGAACCCTCCGAGCGGCGCACCTACCAGGGCGAGCCGCGCACCCACCGCGACCCGGCCCTGGACGCTCACTGGGTCCTTGACCAGGGCGGCGATGTCCTCAAGTTCTTCGTCCAGCTCCGCGCCGACCGCCCGGCCCCCGCCCCCGGCCAGCCGGACCTCGTCGCCGAGGCGCTGGCCGTCTGCGAAGAGATCATCCGCGACTGCCGCGCCACGGGTGTCCCCGTGGTCATCGAGAACCTCGTGTATACGCGACCCGGGGAAGACCTGCACGGCCAGGCCCGCGAAGACGCCATTATCGAGTCGGCCCGCGCCCTCAACGACCTGGACATCGACCTGCTCAAGCTCGAATATCCCGGTTCACCGGAAGGCTGCCGGCGGCTGGCCGGGATCCTCGGCCGGCCCTGGGCCGTCCTGTCCGCCGGGGTTCCCTTCGACCAGTTCACCGACATCATCCGGATCGCAGCCGAGGAAGGGGGCGCATCCGGTTTCATCGCCGGCCGCTCCGTGTGGCGCGAAGTCGTCAGCCTCACCGGCCAGCACCGTCAGGAGTTCCTCACCTCCGTGGCGCTGCCGCGGCTGGAGAGGCTCATCACGGTCGCCGAACGCTCCGCCCGGCCATGGACCGAGGCCAGCCGGCCCGCACCGCTCACCGGCCAGTGACCCCGGGGACCTGGCCGGTCAGGGTTACAGCCCGGTCCGGGCGGTCAGCCGCCCCGACTCAACGGCTGCGCTGAACGCAGCGTAATCCCGCTCGTTCTGGTCGGCGTACGCGGCGGAGAAGTCCGCGATCGCGCGGTCGAAAGCATCCCCCCGGCCCAGGTAGGAGGCAATGGCGATGCGGTCGCCCCAGCGGGCGTGCGCCCGGGCCAGGGTCGCTGCGCAGATGCGCGAGTACAGGGCGGCCCCGGGGGGGAGCATGGTGTCCACGTCCGCGCTGCCCTTCCAGTCCTGGAACTGGCGCACGTAGTAGTCACGGGTCACGCCGTCCAAGCCCTTGATGCGCTGCCAGCCCAGGAAGATGTCGGTCGCGCCCTGCATCAGGCGCTGCCCGGCTACCACCCGCTCGCCATGGTGGGAGTAGGCGCTCGGGCCCAGGAAGCGTTCGAGCACGGACGCTTGCGCCTCCTTGACCTGCAGGAACAACGGGTCGTTGTGGTCCCGGCCGAGCATCAGCATGATGTAGCAGCGGGTGCCGACGCTGCCCACGCCCACGATCTTGTGGGCCACGTGGGCGTAGCGGTACTCCTCGACCGGGTGGTGCTGGCGCCCGAGCGTGCGCCGGTAGGAGCTGAGCAGTTTCTTGATCATCGGGGCGGGGTCTTCCCATGACGACCCGGGCTGGATCAGGTCCTCGATCGGGATGATGAGCGGGGGGTCGGCGACGATCCGTGGTTCACCGTCGACGTCGTCCGCCCGCCTGGCGAACACCCGTGTGCTGTCGCGGGTACGCGCCTTGGCCACCATCTCCTGGGTCGCCCGCGCCTCCTTCTTGCTGACCCGCTTGACGCGCACCTCCTTGCGGACCAGCTTGAGCAGCATCCCGGCCTCCAGATGCTCGTACCACGCATCCAGGGAGCGCATCCCGGCCGCCTCGCGCATGCGGTCCCGGTACTCCTTGACCCCGGCCATGACGATGTCCCGGCGGTCGGCGGGGCTGAAGCCGCGGTCGCGTCCCATCACCTCGAAACTGGCCGCCAGGCGCTTGACGTCCCACTCCCACGGGCCGGGCAGGGTCTCGTCGAAATCGTTGATGTCGAACAGCATCCGCCGCTCGGGGCTGCCGAACAGCCCGAAATTCGACAGGTGCGCGTCACCGCACAGCTGCACGGTGACCCCGGACTGAGGGGTCGCCGCCAGGTCGGCCGCCATGATCAGCGCGGCCCCCCGGTAGAAGGTGAAGGGGGAGACCAGCATCCGCCCGTACCGGATAGGGACCAGTTGGGCGACCCGGCTCTCCGCCTGCTCTTCGAGCAGGGCGACCGGATCCGGGCGGTCCGGTGCGGGTGCCCACCGCCCGTGGCTCGACCGGGGCGCCTCCTGGCGGGCGCCCCGGCCCCTGGCCACCCGCTCATCCACCGTCAGGTGGGCCCGCCGCCACGCTGACGCGAAGGTTGAGGCCGCCGCCTGCGTGGTCCCGGCTCGCGAGGTCTGACCCGGGTGTGAACGCTTTTCCATGACGCCTCCAGCTCTCCCCCAGGGTAAGCCAGTCCATGCTCTGGGGGCATATGCGCAGGCTGCTAGGACACGTTTCCGGACCGCTACCACCGCGCCTCTGGCATCATCGAAGACGTGACCGTCGGCCTCGAGCACCTCGCGCGAACTGCTTACGAAGCCCACCGGGCCTCCCAGGCTGGCTCTCTCCCGCCGTGGGAAGACAGCACCGAGGAGGAGCAACAAGCCTGGAAGGCCGCCGTGTCCGCGGTCGCCGGGCAGACCGGCGTCACCCTCGCCGATGCCGTCCCCGGCCAGTCCCTGGTCCTTCAGGCCGGAGACCAGCAGCACACCTTTGTGACCAGCTTCACGGCCGGGCGCCAGGGCACGCTCGTCATCGGAGACGACTTCGCCTCCGTCCAGCACGCCCGCTTCCGGGCCGCCCACGGCCTGTGGTACGTCGAAGACATGGGGTCAAGGAACGGCACCTGGCTCAACGGGCGCCGGATCCACGCGGCTCAGCTGCTGAAGAAAGGCGACAAGGTCAAGATCGGCCATACCGTCGTCACCGTGGTCACGACCTAGTGCCGGTCGTGTCCCCCGGATCAGCCGGACCAGCGTTCGCGCACGGCCGCCACGACCTTGGCGAGCTGGGCGTCGAAAGCGTCAAGCTGCTCAGCTTCGGCAGCGCTCGCGACGAAGGCGTGCCGATCGCAGGCTATGCCTCCGCGCCATATCCGCTCAATGGCGCGCGTCGCGGTGATGTCCGTCAACGGGTCACCCGACACGAGGACCAGGTCCGCGCGCTGCCCGGCGGCGACACGCCCCCGGTCGGCGAGGCCGAACACTCGTGCCGGCTGCGCCGTCGCAGCGGCCAGGGCCTGCGCCGGGCTGATGCCGCACCGGACAAGGAGTTCGAGCTCCCGGTGCAGGCTTGCCCCGAACACGGTCCCCGGGTTCGGGGCATCCGTGCCCGCCAGCAGAGTGACCCCCGCATCGGCCAGTCGCCGCACGTTGTCCTCGGCCCGGGAGTAGGGCGGCATTTGCCGGCCATGCCATCCCGGGGCATCCGAAGTCAGCCGGCGTGCCCAGGCGTCGCCGAGCGTTTCAGCCAGCCGCGGGTCCGCTACCACGGCTGCGCCACCCGGTTCACCGAGGGTGTTCTCGATGGTGGCCAGCGTCGGACCGACCACGATTCCGGCTTCGGCCATGCGTCCGGCCAGGGCCTTGTCCAGCTCGGCGTTCGCAGGGACGTGGGCCACCACATCGACACCGGCGGACACGACCTCCCCCGCACCGGCCGTCGAGCTCACGTGAGCGACGACGACCAGGCCGCGGGTGTGCGCGGCAATGACCAGTGCCTGGATGGTTTCGGGGTCCAGCGACGGCCATAGACCCCCGGTGCCGGAGATGATCTTCAGATAGTCCGAGCCCGCCGCGATCCGTTCCGCCACGAATTGCCCGGCCTGGTCAGCGGCGGTCAACGTCGGGAACGGGGCGTACATCATCGAGGGGTGCCCGCCGGGCGCGGTGGCACCGACACCCGAGGAACGCACGTCGGCCACGTCCGGACGGGAGCCGGCCTGCTCCTTAGCGCTGGCCACCAGGCCGGGTTGGCTGAACATGTCGAGAACGGTGGTCACGCCGAAGGTCAACGATTGTGCGAGAGCGCCGGGAACGAGGTGCACGTGCGCGTCGATCAGACCGGGAAGCACCGTCCCGCCGCCCGCGTCGATCACTTCGTCGCCTTCTTGGGCGGCCGAGGCGGCCGAGCACTCGGTGATCAGGCCGTCAGCGAATCGGACCGAAGTCCAGTCCTGCGACTTCGTCCCGTCGAACACCTTCGCGTTCACGATCGTCGTTGCCGCGCCCACGGCGTCCTCCCCAAGGGATCCTGAACAACCTGAATAGTAGAGGAAGGGAGGGGAGGGGAGTGCCCCAGAACGCGCGGCTCCGAACTGCGTTGGGGAACAGTGCGAACGCTGCCTGGCGCGGCACTAACCAGGCGCACGGCTCCCGCGGTCAGGCCGTCACGTCGCTGCGGAGGAACACCGTCATCGCCGCCGCGATCGCGACGGCGAGGTAGGCGGCGCCGAGGAGCAGCCCGTGCCCGTAGCTCACGCCCTCGGCCCCGCCGGACGCCACCGCCAGGATCGACGCGCCCGGCAGCCACGGCTGGGTGCTTGGCACGATCCGCGTGATGATGTTCTCGACGGCGATCAGCCAGGCGAAGCCGACGATGACCGCGAACACCGCTGACCGGACGAACTGGCCGAGCGCCATCCCGAGCACGCTGTAGCCGATCGTGGCGAGCGCGAGGTCGCCGAGCTCGCGGAACAGGTCGCCGAGCCCGGTCCCGGTGAACCACGCGCCCGTCGGGACGCCGCGGCTGTGCGCGGCCAGCACCGCCACGATCAGGGCGGCGACCGCGGCGAAGCAGAGCGCGAGCACCAGGAAGGTGATCACGCCGAGCATCTTGCCGGCCAGCAGAACGGCCCGGCGCGGCTGGCGGACGAGAAGCTGGCGCAGCGTGCCGAGACTGTACTCGCTCGCGACCTGGGAGGCCGCTATGCCGAACGCCACGACACCGAGCAGCATGGCGGCCCTGGCGACGCCGATGACCAGGCCATCCGGCTGGGCGAGCTGGTGCAGCGTCACGATCCCGCCGTTCGGCGAGGCCTGGGAGAACATCAGGACCACGAAGAGCGAGGCCGCCGCGGCCAGCCCCAGGAAGGTCGAAAGAAACAGCGTCGGCCGCCGCAGCTTGGTCCACTCGCTGGCAAACGCCGCCCAGATCATCTGATCGCTCCCATCTCCTGGCCGTCAGGTACGTCGGCCGATTTCGTCCCGGTCAGCGCGAAGAACGCCCGCTCAAGGCTGCGGGTGCGCTCGGCGAGCTGGCGGACGGTGATCCCGTTCTGCGCGGCGAGCCGGTTCAGGTCCGCCGCCCCGGCACCCGGCGCCTCGACGAGGAGTAAGCCGTCGGCGTTCCCCGGCGCCACCGTGCAGCCGGCCTGCTGCAGGAGCGTGGCCAGCAGGTCGCGGTCCGCGGCGTGCTCGGGCGCGACCAGGAACTCCGCCTGCTGGGAGGCCCGCAGCTCCGCGACGCTCCCTTGGTGGACAAGCCGGCCTGCCCTGATCATCACCACGTAGTCGCAGATCTGCTCGATCTCCGAGATCAGGTGGCTGGAGACGAGCACCGTGATCCCGTCATCGGCGAACGACTTGATCAGGCCGCGCATCTCGACGATCCCCGCCGGGTCGAGACCGTTCGTCGGCTCGTCGAGGATCAGCAGCTCGGGACCGGCGAGCATGGCCGCCGCGAGGCCGAGCCGCTGCTTCATCCCCAGCGAGTACGAGCGGTAGCGGTCCCCCGCCCTGGCCAGCAGGCCGGAGCGCTCGAGGACCGGATCGACCTCGGTCAGCGGGAGCCGCCCCAGGCGGGCGAGGGCCTTCAGGTTCTCGCGGCCGCTCAGCTGCGGGTAGAACGCGGGCGCCTCGATGAGCGCACCGACCTTGTCCAGGTAGGTCGCGGGTTCCGCGAGGCTCCCGCCCAGGATCGTCCCGCTCCCAGACGTCGGGCGGACCAGGCCGAGCAGCATCCGGATCGTCGTGGTCTTGCCGGCCCCGTTCGGGCCGACGAACCCGCAGACCGACCCCGCGGGAATGGCCAGCGCCACGTCGTCTACCACAGTCCGGGCGCCGAAGCGCTTGGTGAGCCCGGCCGTCGATACGGCGGGCGGGCCGCCCGGCCGTTCATCCGTCCGGTACACCGCCTGTCCCATAACCATGGCGCAGACGCTACTGACCCGGGCGACCGCGCCAGGCCCATCCCGGCAGAGATCATCCTCCTGGGGTAAGGACGTCATCCTCCGGGCGTACTAGGGGCTGCCGTGGCGTCGGCGCCGGGCTATCCGTCCGGCTTCATGTAGCGGTCGAGGAAGGCGATGACCCCGTCGATCGCGCGCTCCTGGATCTGGTCGGGACCGGTGGCCCCGCCGGCGGCCAGCGGGAAGAGGTAACCGTGCAGCGGGTGATCCCAGGACACCCACCCGGCGTCTTTGCCGCTCTCTTCGAGGAGCTCGTAGCTGAGACGGAAGATCCCCTGGAGATGATCGCCATCCCGTCCCATGACGAGGATCGGCACGTCAATGGCGGCGATGCGCTCCTGGGCCAGCGGAAGGTTGGCGCGTGCCCTCACCCACGCCGGATCCTGCATCTGCATTTCCTCGATGTCCCGCAGCCCGGTCTCAGGGTTGACGGGTGCGGCGTCGCCCAGCCTGAGGTCGAGGAACTCGTGATTCGCCGGCTCGCTGGCCACGCCCGCCCGCAAGATCCCCGGGTACCGGAAGGCCAGCTTGAACAGCATCTCGCCGGCGTGGCTGACGCCGACATGGCCGAGGTTGCCCGCGTCCACCTGCGGGTGCCGGCGGACATGTTCGAGGACGGCGAGCTCGTCCTCGAACTCCAGCGGCGACCGGTTCATGACCTCCATGCCCTGCCGCCCATCGACCATGAGCGGGCCCCCGCGGTGGAAGCCGAGGTTGACCTCCGTGCGGTACCGCCCCCACCCGCAGGCGTAGCCGGCGGCCAGGAGGCGCTCCATGATGTACGGGCGGGTGTGCACCCACTGCCGGAGCCAGTCCATCCCGCCCCCGCCGTTGCCGTAGGCGAGGTAGACGAACGGGAACCGCCCCTCGTCGGCGGGCGTGCGCACCACGTAGGGCACGTACAGGCCGTCACGTGACTCGGCCAGGTAGTACACGGCGGGGCGGGCAGACCCCTCGACCTGCTCCACGACGACCGGCTCGCCGGGATCACCCGGGGAGCCGGGCCAGGCGCTGGTGTCCCGCATGAGTGCGATCAGTCCTCGTCTAGGCAGAGGCAGAACGGGTGGCCGGCCGGGTCGAAGAGCACCCGGACATTTCCCCGAGGCTGGTTCCCAGCCACCGTCGCTCCGAGGGCGAGCGCCTCAGCGACCGCGGAGTCGAGGTCGCCGACCTGGAAGTCGAAGTGCATCATCGGACGCTGAGCCCCCTCCGCAGGGGGCCAAACGGGGGGCTGGTAGCCGGTGGCCTGCTGGAACACGACGTAGATGGACCCCTGGGGCGCAGCGAGGATGGCCGTTCCCGGTTCCTCGTGACCGATGGGCCAACCGAGCAGCTCGGAGTAGAAGTGCGCCAAGGCACCGGGGTCCGGCGCTTCGATCGCGGTTCCCCACCACATGCCGTCCATCCGGGATCGCATCCTGGCAGCCTCCCGGATGCGCTCAGCCATGTCCAGCGACGCTCGCTCACCGCGGGCCTGGATGCCGGGCGGCAGACCGGGCAGCTTCCTTGCATACAGTGGCTGTACTTCTCCTGCATACGATCGAAGGGACGTACATGCCCGTGGGTCACACGGCCACGCAGCAGGCCGGTTCCGGCGGCCTCACAGCGACCGAGCACCGGCTGGACAACGGTCTGCGCCTCGTGCTCTCGCAGGACCACCTGACTCCGGTCGCGGCGGTCTGCCTCTGGTACGACGTCGGCTCGCGGCAGGAGGTCAAGGGCCGTACGGGCCTGGCCCACCTTTTCGAGCACCTGATGTTCCAGGGTTCGGCGCAGGTCAAGGGAAACGGCCACTTCGAGCTGGTCCAGGGCGCAGGTGGCTCTCTCAACGGTTCCACGAGCTTCGAGCGCACCAACTACTACGAGACCATGCCCGCGCACCAGCTGGAGCTGGCGCTGTGGCTGGAGGCCGACCGGATGGGCTCGCTGCTGACCGCGCTCGACGAGGAGTCGCTGGAGAACCAGCGTGACGTGGTCAAGAACGAGCGCCGGCAGCGCTACGACAACGTGCCCTACGGCACCGCGTTCGAGCGGATGGCCGCGCTGGCCTACCCGGAGGGCCACCCCTACCATCACACGCCCATTGGCTCCATGGCCGATCTGGACGCGGTGACGCTGGACGACGCGCGCGCGTTCTTCCGCGCGAACTACGCGCCGAACAATGCCGTCCTGGCGGTCGTCGGCGACATCGACCCGGAACAGACGCGTCGATGGGTCGAGAAGTACTTCGGCTCCATCCCTTCCCACGACGGCAAGGTGCCGCCCCGCGACGGCGCGCTCCCCGGCATCACCGGCGCGGAGCTGCGCGTGGAGGTCCAGGAGGAGGTCCCGGCGCGTGCGCTGATGGCCGCCTACCGGATGCCGCACGACGGCACGCGTGAGTGCGATGCGGCCGAGGTGGCACTCACAGTGCTCGGCGACGGCATGTCGTCCCGGCTCTACAACCGGCTGGTGCGGCGCGACCGTACCGCCATCACCGCAGGCTTCGGGCTGCTGCGGCTCGCAGGCGCCCCCTCGCTGGGCTGGCTGGACGTGAAGGCCTCCGGGGACGCCGAAATCCCGCAGATCGAGGCCGCCGTCAACGAGGAGCTGGCCCGGCTAGGCGCGCAGGCGCCGACGGCCGAGGAAATGGAGCGGGCTCAGGCCCTGCTGGAACGCGGATGGCTGGACCAGCTGAGCACGGTCGCGGGCCGGGCCGACGCACTGTGCCGGTACACGGTGCTGTTCGGCGACCCCCAGCTCGCGTTCACCGCCATCAACCGGATCCTGGACATCACCGCCGAGGAGGTCCGGGCGCTGGCCGCCGCGCGGCTGCGCCCCGACAATCGTGCGGTGCTGGTCTACGACCAGGTGGCCTCCGAAGGAGCCGGGCGATGACGGACGCCGTCGTGAGCATGGACTTCTACCCACAGCCGGCCTCAGGGCAGCCCGGGCCCTGGGCGTTCCCCGCGCCCGAGCGTGGCGGCCTCGGCAACGGGCTGACCGTGCTGCGCTGCCACAGGCCCGGGCAGCAGGTGGTGGCGGTGGAGATCTGCCTGGACGTCCCGCTCGACGTCGAGCCCGACGGTCTCGACGGGATCGCCACGATCATGGTGGATGCGCTGTCTCAGGGCACCGGCCGGCACACCGCTGAGGAATTCGCCGCCGAGCTGGAACGCTGCGGCGCGACACTCGACGCAAGCGCCGACTACCTGGGCGCGCGCGTTTCGCTGGAGGTCCCCGTCTCCCGCCTGGCCAAGGCGCTCGGGCTGCTCGCCGACGCGCTGCACACCCCCGCGTTCACCGGCAGTGAGATCGAGCGGCTGGTGCGCAACCGCCTCGACGAGATCCCGCTCGAGCTGGCCAACCCTGGCCGGCGCGCAGCCAAGCAGCTATCGCAGGAGCTGTTCCCGGCGTCCGCGCGGATGTCCCGGCCGCGCAAGGGCACCGGGGACACCGTGGCGCGGATCGACGCGGCGGCTGTGCGCGCGCTTTACCAGGCCCACGTGCGGCCTGCCACGGCGACCGCGGTCATCGTGGGCGACCTGACCGGCGTCGATCTCGACGCGGCGCTCGCCGGCACGCTCGGCGGATGGGCCGGCGATGCCGCCGAGCCGCTGCCCACGCCGCCGGTGACCGCCGACGACGCCGGCCGCGTGGTGATCGTGGACCGGTCTGGTGCCGTCCAGACGCAACTGCTGATCGGGCGGATCGGCCCGGGCCGGCACGACCAGGTATGGCCGGCCCTGGTGCTCGGCACGTACTGCCTGGGCGGCACGCTCACCTCCCGGCTGGACCGGGTTCTGCGCGAGGAGAAGGGCTACACCTACGGGGTACGGGCCTTCGAGCAGGTGCTGCGGTCACCGGCGCCAGACGCCGCGGACGGCGCGACAGGTGCGTCGGTGCTCGCCATCAGCGGTTCCGTGGACACGGCGTCCACCGGTCCCGCGCTGGATGACCTGCGGACGGTGCTGCGCACGCTCGCCGCGGAAGGCCTGACCGGGACGGAGCGCGATACGGCGGTGCAGAACCTGGTGGGTGTCGCGCCGCTCAAGTTCGAGAGGGCAGCGTCGGTCGCCGGCACGCTGGCGGATCAGGTGGAACAGCACCTGCCGGACGACTACCAGGCGCAGCTGTACGTGCGCCTGTCCGAGACGGACACCGCCGAGGCAACCGCCGCGGTCGTCGCGGCGTTCCCGGAGAATCGCCTAGTCACGATCCTGGTCGGCGACGCATCCCAGATCATGGGCCCAGTGAAGGCCCTTGGAATCGGCGAGGTCGAGGTAGTCAGAGGCTGACCCGGCCGTCAGCAGCTGGCCGTCAGCAGCCACTCCGCGTAGGAGACGGATTCTTCCGCCCCGAGTTGCACGCCACCGGGCGGGGCCTCCGCGAAGACGAGCGCGGCCGTGGCCTCAAGTTCGCCCTGGAGGAGATCGGCGGGTCCGGTCGCCTCGAATCCCAGGGACCACCAGTCCTGCCCGCACATGCGAACCTCGGTCAGTTCTATGTCGCACCCGGGCGGCTGGCCCATGCCCGTGGCGTGGGCCACGATTCGCCCACTCCCGCGCGAGATCCGGCTGATACGCCGCTTCTTGGCCACCGGCCTCCAGCTGGGCGCTTTATCGCTGTTCCCGTCCAGCGGGCTGAAGGGGAAGGTCCATTTCTGCCAGGATTCCATGCGCCCGCGGGCACGGCCGGCCATATCGAGGGTTCCCGGGCTGCCACCGAACACCTTCACCTCCAGAGCCTGCCCCCCGCGGACCTTCACAGACAGGCCGGGCAGCCGCGGATCCACGAGATAGGTGTCTACGCGCGACTCAGTCCCGTGCGCATACCGCCCGAACCATCCGGCCACCGCGCTTTCCAGCTGGCCGGGAAAGATCCAGCGCACCTCCAAGCTGCCAATCCCGCCGGAGACGGGCGCCGAGATGAGATTGGCGATCGCGCCAGCACCGGGTGTTTCGGCAGTCACAGAGCCCTCCCCCGGCTGCTGCGGAACGCGCGGCGGCCAGCTTCGCTAGATATGCCAGCAGTTCACCGCTCCTTCTGACCTGGGGCCTCATCCCTGACGGGTGAGCCAGTCACCGATTACGCACCGCGAGAGTGCCGGTTACGCGTAACATGACCAGGTGGCGGATGTCCGGAACTGTGAGCAGTGCGGCAGGCTCTTCACGCCCCGGCGTGAGCACGGCCGGTTTTGTTCTGCTCGCTGCCGGGTCGCGTGGAACCGCGAGAAGATGCGGGATCCGGTGGCCGGGGTGAGCGCGCTGCAGTGGTCTATCACCGCGATGAGCGACACGACGCAGCGGCTTCCCAGGGTCCGGGCCGCGAACCAGCCACGGGCCTTCGCGGTGATCGGTGAGGCCGTGTGGTGGGTCACCATCGTCAACGCCACGCTGGTCCGGCATCATCCAGACGAATACGACGCCGTAATGGCCAGGCAGCCTCCGGAAGAACGCCGGCGGATCGAGGGAACGCTGGCCGGACTGCGCTTCGTGCGGAACCGGATGGGCCATGAAGTCGATCATGTTGACTTCATCCTCCCGGGCACGGGCCACGCCGGCGCCGGCGATGACCGCATCACGTCCTGGACGTGGAACTCACTGCCCGAACCAGAGCTCGATTCACTTCCCCCGCGCGGGCAGGCCTGGGAGATGACGCGGTACCGGGCGTACCAGGCCCACCTGGCGGGCCACACCATCGGCGAGGTCTTCGCGCGGGCCACGGCGTTCCTTGAGCTGACCGCCCCGAACGAGGCCCTGGCCCCGGTCCCGGACGCCAGTGCGCAGGCCGCGCGCTGAAGGCCCGGCCGCAGCGATCCTCAGTGTGCTGAGGCCTGACCGGCCACCCGCACCGGCACCGCGCTGGCGGGCCGGGCGGAGGTCATCTCTTCCAGGCTGATCCCGGCCGGCTCGGGCAGCACCAGGGTGAGCGCCAGGCCGAGCACCGCCACCCCGGCGGTGAGCAGCAGCGTGCCGCGCAGCCCCAGCGAGGTCTGCAGCAGCGGGAACAGGAAGACGCCGATGAACGCCCCGAGTTTGCCGACGCCCGCCGAGATCCCGTGCCCGGTCGCGCGCATCGACACCGGGTACAGCTCGCTGGGCATCACGAACGTGGTCATGTTCGGGCCGAACTCGGTGAAGAAGTAGCTCACCCCGTACACCAGCAGGAACGGCACGACCATGGTGGTCATGCCCGGCACCAGCGCGATGAACGCGAAGCACGCCGCCATCACCGCGAACCCGGTCAGCTGCAGCCGCCGGTGCCCGATCTTGTCCAGGCGGGCAATCGCCAGCACGTAACCCGGGACCGCCGCCACCACGAAGATCGCCAGCTGGATGGCGATTTTGGTCATGGTGGAAGCACCCGGCGAGATCAGGCTCAGAATCTGGGGCGTGGAGATGGTGTTCCCGTAGTAGGCATAGTCGAGCAGGAACCAGCTGCCGGCCGTCCCGGCCAGCATGACCAGCCACCGGCGGTTGGTGAGGAAGGCCCGCAGTCCCATCTCGTCCGGCGGCCTTCCGGCCCCGTTCCCGTTGACCTGCCCGCCGGTCAATTCGGGGATCCGGCCAGCCGCCTGCTCGGCCTTCCCCTGCATGTGGGCCCGATAGCGGGGTGATTCCGGCATCCGGCAGCGCAGGTAGATTACTGCGGCCGCGGGTACCGCGCCCAGCGCGAGCATGACCCGCCACGCCAGGTCGTTGCTGGCCCCGGCCCCGAGCAGGCTCAGCGCGATCAGCGGCCCGACGATGAGCCCGAGCGCCTGGGTTCCGAACACCATCCCGACCAGCTTGCCGCGGTCCTTGCGGTTGGCGTACTCGCTCACCATCACGGCGCTGACCGGGTAGTCGCCGCCGACGCCGAAGCCGAGCACGAACCGGAACGCGATCAGCACCCAGTAGGAGGGAGACAGCGCCGACCCGAGCGCGCCGACAACCATGATCGCGGCGACCATCCAGTACACGCGCTTGCGGCCGATCAGGTCGGCGAAGCGACCGAAGACGAAGGCGCCGAGGCAGGCGGCGGCCAGCATCGTGGAGTTGAGCAGGGCGAGCTTGCCCGAGCTCAGGGTCCAGTCCTTCGTGATCAGCGCGGAGGCGATCCCGATCACGAACAGGTCGTAGGCGTCGGTGAAGAACCCCATCCCCGACGCGACTACCGCCCGCAGGTGGACCCGGCTCAGCGAGGCCTCATCGAGGGCCGCGATCTCGTCGTTGGACCGCATCTCGGTCACGGCATCCCCCCGCCGGTTATGCCGCCTGCTCGTTCCACGGCCGTCCGCGTTCCTTCCATTGCGCGGAAACTATCCAGGCTGGGCGACACTCCACCGACTTAGCCATGAACGAGAGATGAACACAGGATGGCTGCCATCCGAACAAGTCGGGGAGCCCGGGCAACAGAAACACTGCGCGGCTGGCCTTGATCGATGAGCAGGCCTTGGTGAATCCTGGGCGGCAGGCCGGTGAATGGCCGGTGACAGACCACGACTCGCGGAGGTGCCATGTTCAACGTTCGGTCACGCATGAGCCGGATGCCCGCTGCGGCTCGCTACGGCACCTTAACCGCCGCCATCGCCCTGTGCGCGGCGGTCCTCGTGCCGGCCGCGGCCTCCGCGAGCCCCGCGGGACCTGGAGCAGCACGCGACCCGGCTGGCCTGGGCGGATCCGGCCCGCGGCAGTTGGACCACGTGTTCATCATCATGCTGGAGAACCACGAAGCCGATCACGTGATCGGGGATCCGAGCGCGCCGTACATCACCTCACTGGCCCGCCAGTACGGGGTGGCCACCAGGTACTACGGCGTCACCCACACCAGCGAGCCCAACTACATCGCCGCGACCAGCGGATCGACCTGGTGGAACAACGACGACGACGGCTGGTACACCGGCAACCACTACCCCGATCCCAAGATCGCCGGTAACCACTACCCGCACACCAACATCGTCTCGGAGATGGAAGCCCGGCACATTCCCTGGGACGCGTACATGGAGGCCATGCCCACCAGCGGCTATCTCCCCGACAGCTGGCCCACAACGTCCGGGGTCAGCCCGCTGTACGTGAGCAAGCACAACCCCTTCATCCTCTACAACGATGTCCGGTCCACCCCGCAGTGGCGCAATCACATCCGGCCGTACCAGGACATGGCCACGGATCTCAACGGCGCGAGCCCACCGCGCTACGTGTGGATCAGCCCGGACATCTGCAACGACATGCACGGCGGTGTGACCACGAAGATCACGGGGTTCCCCGAGACGCCGTGCCCTTACTCGAACGTGGCCGGCGACCACAACGACGAGCTGCTGAAGGCCAAGGCCGACGCCTTCGTGAAGCGCGCGGTGCACACGATCACCTCGAGCCGCGCCTGGACCGGCCACAGCGTCATCTTCGTGACCGCGGATGAATCCGATTACGACGGCTCCGACGCGACCGACAACTACTATCTGTCCACGGCCGGGTGCTGCGACTCGCCGTACCTGCCCGCCGGGGATCCGGAGATCAGCCCCACGTGGCCCGGGGGGCTCTACGGTGGCGGCTCCGCCCCCATGATCGTGATCAGCCGCGCCGATCCGCGCCACGCCACGGACGCGACTCCGTCCAACCACTACTCAATGCTCCTCACCATCGAGGAGGGCTTCGGGCTGCCCGAGCTCGGATACACCAGCGACGCCAGCCAGGTGCATCCACTCTGGCCGCTCATCGTCAGCCACTCCTGACGCGGTCAGCGCCGGGCGGGCCGCCCCCAGTGACCTCGGCGGCAGCTCGTCCCGGCGCCCGGGCCGCCAGGGAGCGGATGGGCCATGATGCTGTCATGCGGGTGCGGTTTGTCGGCAGCGGTGACGCGTTCGGAAGCGGCGGGCGCTGGCAGACGTGCATCCACCTGGCCGCTGACGGGCAGGCGATGCTGGTCAACTGCGGCGCTACCAGCCTGAGCGCACTGAAGGCACAAGGCCTGGACCCGAACGACGTCGGCGCGGTCGCGGTAACTCACCTGCACGGTGACCATTTCGGCGGACTGCCGTTCCTGATCCTGGATGGCCAGTTCTCCCGCCGGGCTTCGCCGCTGCAGGTGGCTGGGCCACCCGGAATCCGGGCCCGGCTGACCGAGGCGATGGAGACTTTGTTCCCAGGCTCCAGCCGGGCAGACCGGCGCTTCCCGGTACGGGTGGCAGAACTCGCGACGGATGGCACACCCACCCGGCTGGATGCGGCGACCGTGCGCGGGTGGGAGGTTGAGCATGCCTGCGGCGCCCCGCCCCTGGCCCTGCGCGTGGAACTCGGCAGCGCGAGCTTCGCCTACTCCGGGGACACCCAGTGGACGCCCGCACTGGCCAGGCCGGCGCACGGAGCCGACCTTTTCGCCGTGGAGGCCTACACATTCGACCGGCCTGTCCGCTACCACCTCGACTACCAGACACTGCGCGCCCACCGTGCGGAGATCCGCGCCCAGCGAGTCGTCCTGACTCACATGTCCGCTGCGATGCTCGCCAGGCTCGCCGATGCCGAGCTGCCCGCCGCCCACGACGGCATGATCGTCGATATTTGAGCCCATCCAAACGCAGGGCTGCCGGAAGTCAGGCGATCACGTTGTAAATCGGCGTGACGTCGGGTGTGCCGGGGTTAATCCCGGCCTTCTGCAGGATCGGCATGAGTGTTTCGCCGTACTCCTCGAAGGCCTGTCCTGTCTCCCATACCTCGTAGACCAGGAGATCGTCGTCGGGACCGAAGCAGGAGTGGTGAGCCCGGCCGGCCGGGCGCGCAGCACCGGCCTCGTCGAGGGCCTTTATTGCCTCGTCGTACTGCGCCACGGTGAGGGATCCGGGATGGAAGAGGACTGCGATTGCCATTGAGTTCTCCTGCTGGGTTGGGTAGGCCTGCTTGCGGAGCGCCTGCGTTGGTGCTGGCGTGCTTTAGAAGGGGACTTGGTGGCTGAGCAGCCCGGCTGCCGGTCCCCGTCCGGAGACTGCGCGGCAGAAGTCGAAGGCGTCCATGGTGATCCGGTCACCGTCACCGCCCCAGATCCCGCCGGCTGGTCCGGACAGGTTCAGGGTGTACGGCTGGCCGTGGCGTGCGGCCCATTCACGGACCACATCGTTGACGATCACGCCCTCGTGCCCGTGGGTGGCGTCGATCGGGATTCCGGTGGCGCGGCTGATGTCGAGGCGGTGCATGAACGGGTCGCGGGTCAGGATGATGTCGAACAGGAATCCGAAGGTCCATTGCTCCTGCGCGCCGCCGACCGTCTGGGTGCCGGGCATGGTGCGGCTTCGGATGAAGGCGGGCATCTTGCGGCGCCGGCGGGCGGCCCTCGGGCCGATGGCCTGCATCGCGGTGGTGACGCCGTCGGGGCCGAGGTCGGCGTTCTTGGCGATCTGCCGGGCTGTGAGCACGTCGATCATTTCCGTACCGGTCTTCTTCGCGCCTTTCTGGGCGGCCATCTGCTGGCGGGCGAGTTCGGGCACGGTCGTGATCATCTGGGCCATTCCCAGGACGTGGCCGGCGACCGCCCGCACGTCCCATCCCGGACATTCGGTGGGCAGGTCCCACTGGCCGGCGGGGATGCTGCCGAACAGCGTCCCGACCCGCGCGTACTCGGTGGCCGCGGCGGTCATCGCGACGTCCCGGTCAAGCACGCGGACGCGAGGCCTCGCGGCAGAGCGGACCGTCAGCTCGGTGGCCATGGTGATCTCCTTCGGTCAGGGCTGGAGGCCCAGGTTGTCGGCGAGCATGTCGATGGCCCGGTCCAGCAGGTTGCTCCAGCGATCGCCGCCAGGGTCGTTGGCCAGCTGGGCGTCGATCAGGCCGCCGACGACGGCCACGAAGAGATCGATGTCGGGCTGCCCGGTGACGTGGTGCTCGGCCAGGCAGACCCGGACAACGTCCAGCGTGGCCACGGCCGGCACGTACGACTCTGCGCTCGGTTCGAAGCCGACGATCGTGCGCTGATTCATCAGCTGGTAACGGGCCAGGTCGCTGGCGGAGAAGTCGAAGAACGCGCGGGCTATCACCTTCATCGCCTCCCGGGCTGAGCGCGGCAGGCGACTTGCGGCCGCGCGCATCACCATCAGGCACTCGGTCCAGGCGTCGCCGAACATCGCGTCGTAGATCGCGGTCTTCGATTCGAAATGCGAGTACAGCGAGGGCGCCCGCATGCCCACCCTCGCGGCGACGTCCCGCAGGGTCACCTGGGCCAGGCCCTGTTCCCGGGCCAGCTGCCAGGCCGCATCCAGGATCTCCCGCCGCGTTGCCAAACGTCGTTCGGCAATCCGATCGCGGTTAGGTTTAACTAACATAGTTAGGAATCTACCGAGCCGGCCCCCCGAAGTCAACGGCTCGTGCCCACGGCGAGCAGGCAGCGCAGGTCGGACTTGACTTAAAGCCCTCTTGAACATAGATGCTGGTGTCATCGGCTGGCCTTGCGGGCCGGGCCGCGTGAGCAGCGCCGGCGTCAGGAGCGTGATGGACGAGAGGGTTCTCGCTGCGTATCTGCGCCGTCTCGAGGTCACGCGTCCGCAGGTAGTCGATGCGGCCACGCTGCGCCTCCTGCACCGGGCCCACCAGATCGCCGTGCCGTTCGAGAACCTGAGCATCCACCTTGGCGAGCCCATCTCGCTGGACGAGGACGACCTGACAGGCAAGATCGTCAACAGGCGGCGCGGAGGCTTCTGCTATGAGCTCAACGGGGCCTTCGCGCTGCTGCTGCAGGCCCTGGGCGCTCACGTCGAACGGGTCGCCGCGCGGGTCTACGCCAACGGCCAGCCCGGGCCCCCGTTTGACCACCTGGCGCTGATCGTACGGCCCGCCGATGGCAGCGGCCCGTGGCTGGCCGACGTGGGCTTCGGCAATCACAGTGTCTTCCCGCTGCTCCTCGACCACCGGGACGGCCAGCGCGATCCAGCCGGCCGGTTCCTGCTGGCTGATACCGACGACGCGGACGTGGATGTGCTCAGGAACGGCGAGCCGCAGTACCGGATCGAGCGGCGCGAGCGGTCGCTGGCCGACTTCGTCCCCACCTGCTGGTGGCAGCAGACCTCACCGCAATCCCACTTCACCCGCGGCACCATCTGCTCGCGGCTCACCGACGACGGCCGGATCTCTATCAGTGGCCGTACCCTGATCCGGACCAGCGGTGGATCACGCGATGAGCAGCAGCTGCCCGACGACGCCGCCCTGCTGAGCGCGTACGGCGACCAGTTCGGGATCATCCTCGACCGGGTCCCCGAGGCAGCACCCGGCTCTCCGGGCCGTTAGCGGCGGTCATCGGCCAGCATCCTGTTCAGCGCGGCGGGGACGTCGAGGACCGACCCGATCGGGGCGAGGCGGGCCCCGCTCTCGCGGGCCAGCCGCCGGGCCTCATCGTCGTCGGCGGCGGGGGCCAGGATGACCAGTTCCTCGAGGGCCCGGGCCGCCGGGACCGCGTCCACCTCGTCGGTGACCCGGCAGTCCGAGAGCAGCAGCACCACACGCCGTCTGGCCCGGGTGCCGGCCAGCTGGCCCTGGGCCGCCCGCAGCGCTCCCGCGAGGCCGGTGGTCCCATGGCCGCGGAGCGCGAGGATCCGCTCGATGGTGCTGGCCGGGCTGGCCGACCCGGCCAGCGGCTTGAGCGCCCGGGCCCGGGCGGCGAACGCCAGCACGGCGTGCTCCCGCGGCGCGAGGGTCAGGCAGGCCGCGCCGGTCACCGCCGCCGTGGTCAGCCGCGCGCCGTTCATCGAGCCGGAGTGATCGATGACCAGGCACAGCGCGAGCCCGGGGCGGGCCCAGTCGGAGGCGGTCATCTCGTCGAGCGAGGGCTGGCGGCCCTCGGCGCGGGCGCCCACGATCGCGTCCATCGAACGGTCCAGGTCGAGGTCGCCGCCCCGGCGGGCGGGCACGGGGTGCAGACGGCCGATCCCGCGGTTACGCGGGATGCCGCGCCGGGTCTGGTCCAGGATCAGCCGCGGTGCGAGCCGCCGTACGGCGGCCCGCAGGCGCTCATCGGTGGCGTGCGACATCTCCACGAGGAGCGTGAGGGTGCCGTCGGGGTCCTCGTCGAGTGCGGAGCCGAGGGCGTCGAGGTCGAGTTCACCGACCTCGGGGGAGAGCTCGGCGAATTTCGGGTGCCGGGCCAGCTCCGACCGGCCGGTGGTACGCGGCGCGGACCTCCGCTGCCGCGACTCGGGCTTGCCCTGACCGGGAGGGGTGCCCGCCCCGGGAGGCGGGCTCAGCGTTCCCCCGGCATCCCCTCCCGGCCCGGGTCCGCGTGGTCATCGCCGGCAGGCTCCGGGCCGAAGACGGCGACGTAGAGGTCGGTGACCACCTGCTCACGGGTGCGGTCACAGGCGTCGTGCAACCGGATCCGGCCGGAGAGGGACGCCTTGGCGGCGTCCAGCCCGACGTGCCAGTCATCGGTGGAGGTGCGGCGAATCCTGGCCAGCTCGACCGCCAGGCGGCAGATGTCGATCGCGCCGCGGACCGACGAGCCGAACCGGATATCGGAGTGCTCGCGCGTACTGCGGACCAGCGTGACAACCTGGGCTCGCCAGCCCGGGTCGACACAGGACCGGAGGCCGACGATCCGCTGCTCGGCCTCGGCGGACTGGTAGTCCATCGAGATCCGGCAGGTCCGGTCGTACAGCGCGCTGGACACGCGCGCGGTCCCCACGGCGTCGAAGGGGTTCATGGCGGCGACCAGCCCGAAGCCTGGCTCGGCCGCGACCCGGCCCAGCCGGGGGACGCTGATCTCCCGCTCGGACATGGCGGCCAGCAGGACGTTGATCGTCTCCTCGGGGATCCGGTTCAGCTCCTCGACGTACAGCAAGCCGCCGGTGCGCATCGCGTCCAGCAGCGGGCCGTCGGCGAAGATCTCCGGCACATAGCCCTTGCTCAGCACCAGGGCCGGGTCGAAGTGGCCGATCAGCCGGGCCGGGGTCAGCTCGGCGTTGCCCTCGACCATGACGAACGGGATCTTCCGCCCGCTGGCGACCTGGCGGAGCAGCGTGGACTTGCCCGTGCCCGGCGGCCCCTCGAGCAGGACGTGCGCACCGCTGAGCAGGGCCGCCTCGAGCAGTTCGGCCTCAGCGCCGCGCTCGACCGCCTCAGTGGGGTCATGGACGGGGGTCTGCGACCCCACTGAGGCCGGTGGAGAGCTCGTCACCGTGGCGACGCTCAGTGCGAGTGGACGACTACGCCGCGCACGTTCTTGCCTTCAAGCAAGTCGTCGTACCCCTCGTTGACCTGGTCGAGCGTGTAGGTCCTGGTGATGATCTCATCCAGCTTGATGTCCCCGCTCTGGTAAAGGCCGAGGATCCTCGGGATGTCGGTGGTCGGGTTGCAGTCGCCGAACAGGCTGCCCTTGATGGTCTTGCGGAACAGCGTGAGGATCGTGCCGGGGAGCTCGATGTTCTGCTCCATCAGCTTGTTCAGGCCGGTGAGCACGACCGTGCCGCCCTTGCCGATCGCGTTGAAACCGCCCGCGACGATTTCCGAGGTCATCAGGCCGGGCGTCAGGATCGCGGCGTCGGCCATCTGGCCGCGGGTCATGTCGGTCAGCGCCTCCATCGCGTCGTCGGTGCTGGCGAAGCTGTGCGTGGCACCCAGTTCCATCGCCTTCTCGCGCTTGTTCTCCAGCGGGTCGATGGCGATGATGTTCTTCGCCCCGGCCAGGCGCGCTCCCTGCACGGCGTTGATCCCGATACCGCCGATGCCGACGACCAGCACGGTCTGCCCGGGCGAGACCTTCGCGGTGTTGACCGCCGCGCCCCAGCCGGTGGGCACGCCGCAGCCCACCAGCACGGCCTTCTCCAGGGGCAGGTCATCGTCGACCTTGACGCAGGAGTTCTGGTGGATGACGCCGTACTGGCTGAAGGTACCGAGCATGCACATGGCGCCGTACTGGCCACGGGGGCCGGTGTTCGGGAACCGCTCGCCGGGCAGGTAGCCCTCGAGAATGGTCGCCCCCATGTCACAGATCGACTGCTGCCCGCTCGCGCAGTACCGGCAGACGCCGCAGTTGGGGATGAACGAGCAGACGACGTGGTCGCCGGCCTTGACCCGGGTGACGCCCGGGCCGACCTCCTCGATGATGCCGGCGCCCTCGTGGCCGAGCACCATCGGCAGCCTGGCCTCGAGGTCGCCGTGCGCGATGTGGACGTCGGAGTGGCACAGCCCGGCGTGGGTGTAGCGGATCAGCACCTCCCCGTCCTGGGGCTTGTCGAGGTCGAGCTCCTCGATCTCGATGCGCTTGCCGGGCTCATAGACGACGGCGGCCTGAGTCTTCATAGGGTCTCCTCCGAGGATTGCGACCAGTCCACCGTGACAGCCGCCACCGGGGCTGCGTGTTCAAGAACTGGACATCTGGCCGCTCAGGGGGTGTGATGCACAATGGTGACAGGTGTCACGTTCGGCGAAGGAGCCGAAGGGGGATCGCATGAGTCCAGCCATGGAGACCATGGACGGCGCCCCGGACGCACGCCCGGAGATCGCCGAGTCGTGGCACCGGGCCAGCCTCGCCGGGGTCGACCAGGCCGGTGACTTTGATCGGCTCGTGCCCTGCGACATGGACCCGAACAGCTCGCTGCTGCTCGGTGCCGCGCCGGTCCTCGACGAGCTGGAGGCCAGCCTGGCCGGCACTGGCTACTCCACGATCCTGGGCGATCGCGAATGCCGGGTGGTCCGCCGCTGGTTCGACGACCCCCGTATTGAGGCCAGCTTTGACACGCTGAACATCCGGGAGGGTGCCAGCGTGCTCGAGGAGACGATCGGGACCAACGCCCTCGGCACGGTCTTCGAGACCCGGCTCGCGGTCACCATCCACGGCCACGAGCACTTCGTCGAGGTGCTGCGCCGGTTCAGCTGTTACGGACACCCGATCCGGCACCCGCTCACCCGGCGGATCGAGGGCGTGCTCGACATCTCGGCCCTGGCCGACACCGCCAGCCCGTTGCTCCCGCCGCTCATCGCCCGCGCGGTGCACGACATCGAGCAACGGCTGCTCGGCGGCAGCCGGAGCTCGGAGAAGAGCCTTCTCGCAGCCTTCCAGCAGGCCTCGGGCCACCGCAAGCGCGCCGTTCTCGCCATCGGCGAGGACATCGTGATGTCCAATCAGGCCGCTTCCGACCTGCTCAGCCCCTCGGACGTGGCCCTGCTGCGGGTGCTCGCGGAGGAGCCGCTGCCGAGGGACGAGTGTGCCCTGAAGCTGTCGCTGGAGTCGGGGCAGTCGGTGACGGTCACCGTGACCCGGGTCAGCGGCGCCAGGCGCGGCGCGCTCCTGCGGGTAGAGCCCTGCTCCCCCGGGCTCCACCTGACGCCGGCGACCATCCCGGTGAGGAAACCGGCCCGCGCCGCGCCGCCGACCCTGGTGTGCGGCCCGCCCGGCACCGGCCGCACGAGGCGGGCGCGCGAACTGGCGGCCCTGCCCGTGAAGTTCCTGCGCCCGGCGGCTGCCCTGCTCGAGGGCGAGGCGGCCTGGGCCCAGGATTTCGAGGCCGCGATGCGCCGCACCGGGGGGTCGGTCTGCATCGACGGCATCGACCTGCTCACCGACGAGCTGCTCGACCTGGTGACCCAGTACGTCGACTCGCCCTCGCGCCCCCAGCTGGTCTTCACGTCAGGGCCGGTCAGCGGGCTGACAGGCCGCGCGGCCACGCTGGCCGGAACGGCCAGCACGCGCGAGGAGCTGATGCCGCTGTCGGCACGGCGTACCGAGATCCCCGAGCTGGCCGCCTCCATGCTGCGGTCGGCGGCCGCCAGCGACTCGGTCCACCTGACCTCCGCTGCGGTCCAGGCGCTGACCGCGCACGAGTGGCCCGGCAACCTGCGCGAGCTCAAGGCGGTCATCGTCCACGCCGCGTCGAGCCGCTCTTCCGGCGGCATCGCCCTGTCCGACCTGCCCGAGCAGTACCGCTGCACGGTCCCGGCCCTCCCGATGGCCGCCCTGGACCGCGCCGAGCGCGATGTGATCGTGATGGCGCTGCGCAACGCCGACGGCAACAAGGTGCAGGCCGCCCGCGAACTCGGCGTCTCGCGCACCACGCTTTACGCCCGGATCCGGCAGCTGCGGATCACCTGCTGGTGACTCCTGGTCACGCGCTGCTGACCGCCGCCTGCCCGGCGGGACACGAGACGTCCAGAAACCGAACACCGGACCGCATGTCCGGGGCACACCATCGGATTATCTGTCTATTTCCGAGGAGCGCCGCATGACCGTGACCGCTGACCAAGAGACTGACCTCCACCGCACGCGGTTCTTCATCGACGGCGAATGGGTCGCCCCGCTCGGCTCCGAGACGCACCGGGCGCTCGAGGCCGCCACCGGCGAGCCGCTCGGCACCGCATCGCTGGGCACCGACGCCGATATCGACCGCGCCGTCAAGGCCGCCCGCCGGGCTCTCGACCACGACCCCTGGGGCCGCACGACGGCCGCCGAGCGCGCGGATTACATGCACAAGTTCGCCGCGGCGCTCACCGCGCGCGCTGAGGGCACGAGCAAGCTGGTCAGCCAGGAGAACGGCATGCCCATCGGGCTGTCGTCGGCCTTCAACGGCGCCGCCCCGGCCGGCCTGCTCCAGATGTACGCCGAGCTGGTCAAGGCGATGGCCCTGGAGGAGGTCCGGCCCAGCGCTTCGGGAGCCACGATCGTCCGCCGCGAGCCGGTCGGGGTCGTCGGGGCGATCGCGCCGTGGAACTACCCCCAGGTGCTCGCCATGATGAAGATCGCCCCGGCCCTCGCAGCGGGGTGCACCGTCCTCCTCAAGCCCTCCCCCGAGACCGCCCTGGACTCCTACGTCATGGGCGACGCGGCCCAGGAGGCCGGGCTGCCGCCGGGCGTGCTCAACATCGTCCTCGCCGACCGCGGCGCCGGCGCCGCGCTAGTCTCCCACCCGGACGTTGACAAGATCGCCTTTACCGGGTCGACGGCCACCGGCCGGATCATCGGCGCGGAGTGCGGCCGGCTGATCCGGCGGATGACGCTGGAGCTCGGCGGCAAGTCCGCCGCGATATTCCTCGACGACGGCGACATCGAGACCTTCCTCGGCGGCATCGGGATGGCGTCGTTCATGAACAACTCGCAGACCTGCACCACGCAGTCGCGGATCCTCGCCCCGCGCTCGCGGTACGACGAGGTGGTGGAGGCGCTGGCCGGCTGGACCCGCGCACAGACCATCGGCAACCCACTGGACCCCTCGGTCACCATGGGCCCGATGGCCAGCGAGAAGCACCTGCAGCGGGTCCTCGGCTACATCGACATCGCCCGGAACAGCAGCGCGCGCCTGGTCAGCGGCGGCGGCCGGCCCCAGGATCAGGACCGCGGCTGGTTCGTCGAGCCCACCGTCTTCGCCGACGTGGACAATCATGACCAGCTGGCCCGCGAGGAGGTCTTCGGCCCCGTCATGGCGGTAATCCCGTTCGACGACGACGAGGACGCCGTCCGCATCGCCAACGACAGCAACTACGGCCTCGGCGGCTCAGTCTGGAGCACCGACGAGCAGCGCGGCCTTGATGTTGCCCGCCAGGTCCGTACCGGCACCATCGGGGTCAACTACTACAACCTCGACCTCGGAGCGCCGTTCGGCGGCATGAAGGACAGTGGAATCGGCCGGGAGCTGGGTCCCGAGGCGATCAACCCCTACCTCGAGTACAAGTCCATCTACGCCAGCGCGGACCAGATCAAGGGCTGATCCCGGCCTGCCGGGGCGGGTCGGGCCTCAGGCCCGGCCCGCCGCTGTCCGTCCCCGGTCCGCGGCCTTATCGAAGCGGGGAAGCTGAGCATGGAGGAGGCGATTCCCACCGGCATGTGCAGCAAGGTGAGACGAGCAGAATGAGCGAAGAGCTAGAAGATTCTCTTCAGGATCCGAGCTACAAGCTGGCGCCACCAGGAAGGGAAGCTGATGCGAACAGGCAGCGGCCAGGCCGACGATCCGCCAGCAGCCGGCCAGCAGTCCGGGCCCGCCAGCAATTCTCCGTCCGCTACCATCCGGTTGGTCGCCTGGCACAGTGATCTCGCGGCCCGGCTCGACCGGCTCGGCTGGCTCCGGACTCTGAGCGACTGGCTGGCCGGCGTGCTGGTGCCAGTCCGCGAACGGCACCAGGACAATCTGGCTCTTGAGCTGCTGCACGGCGGCCGATGGGTCGGCCACCCGCTGCACCCGGCACTCAGCGACCTGCCCATCGGGCTGTGGGCAGGGGTCATGGTGCTGGACGCTACGGACCGCGACCCTGCTCCCCGGCACGGAATCGACGCCGCAGGCATGCTTAGCGCGGCCGGCATCCTCGCCGCGGGCGCTACCGCCCTGACCGGGCTGAGCGACTGGACCGTCAGCAACGATCAGGACCGCCGCGTGGGGCTCTTCCATGGCCTCCTCAACACGGTGGCCCTTGGGCTGCAAGGTGCCTCCCTGGGCACCCGGATGGCCGGCCACCGTGGCACGGCACGCACTCTGGGCGCGGCCAGCCTCACGGTCACGGCCGCGGCCGGTTACCTCGGCGGTCATCTCGTATTCACCAAAGGTGTGATGGTCAACCGGGTGGCGTGGACCACCGGGCCGCGCCGGTGGACCCGCGTGCTGCAGGAGGCCGACCTGCCAGACGACTCGCCGACCGCCGTAGAAGCTGAGGGCCGGCAGGTCATGCTGTACCGCCACCACGGCCGCCTCTACGCCATAGACAACATCTGCAGCCACGCCGGTGGCCTGCTCAGCCGCGGCCCAGTCGCAGACCTGGCCGTGACTTGCCCGCTGCACGGGTCCCGCTTCGCGCTCGCCGACGGCTGCGTCAGCCGTGGCCCGGCTAGTCAGCCGCAACCCGTGCTACCTACCCGGATCCGTAACGGCTGGATCGAGATGCGCGGCAGCCAGCCGGCACCCCGGCGGCCCGCAAGTGGAAGGACACAGCCATGACGTTCGTGATCGTCGCGAACCTCGATGACATGGAGGTCGGCGATACCATGCTCGTTGACGAGCTGCGTGAGCCGATCTGCCTGATCCGCCTCGATGATGGCGATGTCAGGGCTATCCACAACACCTGCACCCACCAGCAGCAGCCCCTTCACGAGGGCACCCTCCAGGAAGATGACACGCTGGTCTGCGGCGCCCACGCGTCACGCTACGACCTGACCACCGGCGAGGCCGTTGGCGTGTTCGCCTGCGGCCCCATCCCGGTTTACGCATGCAAGATCGAAGACGACGCCGTTCTCGTCGACATTGACCAGCAGCTGAACGACGCGCCCATCCCTCGGCCTCCAGCACACGGGTCGAGGGGCTCGCGCTAACACCGGGCAGGCCGCCAGCCGACAGCCGCGCTGGCAGGGGCCGCTGCCGCACCTGCGGCCGGGTCACCGCGGCTTTCCGGAGCGTCCTGCCCGGGCCACTGGAGCGGCAGCCCCACGGTGGCTTCGCGGCCGACTTCAGCGGCCTGGCGCTGGCTCGGCGCCGACGTGGCGGGTGACTCCGGCGTGGGGATCGGCGCTGATGATGTCGTGGGTGAGAGATCTCGGGTCAGCGCCTCGCGGTACGCCTCTGTGCACATGGCTGCGAATTGCGGGGCGGCTCAGCGGAGCTCTTGGATGCGGATCAGGTTGCCCGCGGGATCGCGGAAGGCGCAGTCGCGAACGCCGTACGGCTGCTCGGTCGGCTCCTGGACGACCTCGGCGTCGCCGGCCTGCAGCCGCTCGAAGGTGCCGTCAAGGTCCTTGGTGGCCAGGAGGATCCAGCCGTAGGTGCCCTTGGCCATCATCTCGGTGATGGTGCGGCGCTCGTCGTCGGTGATGCCGGGGTCGACGGCCGGCGGCGCCAAGAGGATGGACGTGCCGGGCTGGCCGGGAGGGCCGACGGTGATCCAGCGCATCTTGCCGGAGCCCACGTCGGCGCGGACCTCGAAGCCGAGGGTGTCGCGATAGAAGGCCAGGGACGTCTCCGGGTCGTCGTGCGGCAGGGAGCTTGCGTGAATGGTGATGTCCATGGCCGTCACGCTAGTCGTGGCCCGTGACCGGCGCTTCTCGATTCCTGACCGGTCTGGTCACCTGTTTCGCCACGCACGCCGGCATCCCCGCTGTCGCACGCTCCGCGTCGCGCCGGTAGGAACTGGGCGGCATGCCGACCAGTTCGGTGAAGCGGGTGCTGAAGGTGCCCAGCGATGAGCAGCCGACCTCGAAACAGACTTCGGTGACGCTGAGGTCACCCCGGCGCAGCAGCGTCATCGCCCGCTCGATGCGCCGCGTCATCAGGTAGCTGTACGGTGACTCACCGTAGGCGAGCCGGAACTCGCGGCTGAGGTGCCCAGCCGACATGTGGGCGCCGCGGGCGAGCGCCTCGACATCCAGCGGCTGCGCGTACTCCCGGTCGATCCGGTCGCGGACCCGGCGCAACCGCGCGAGGTCACGCAGATGCTGCTCGGAGGCGGGACTGCTGGCCACACGCAAGATCGTACGCCGGGCCGCACCCGGTACCGGGCCCCGTGTCATGGCCGAGCCCGCGGATGTCACCCGCGGCGGACTGCGGCGATCCCAGGTGATGGCTGTGGTGCCGTTGCGCTGCGCCGCCCGGCTCACCGCGGCGAGGCCTCCCACTCGAACCCGTCCGGGTCGGTGAAGGGCCCGGCATCGCTGTCAATCGCGAGCCGGTGCGATCCGGTGCCATCGGGAGGGACGCCCGCGTCCTTGGCGAGGGCCCGGCGCCCGTAGAGCGCCAATTTAACCGGACTCGACGCCGTGGCGAACTCGACGTACTTGCGGCCGAAGCTCTTCGCCACGGTGAGGCCGCGGTCGACGTAGAACCGCTTGCTCGCGGCCATGTCCGCGACCCCTAGCAGGAGGATGATCTGGTCGATCTGCCGGGTGGCCGGACCGGTGTCCTGCTTCGCCGAGGTCGCGACCTTCCAGATCGTCCCGTCCGGGGTTTGCACGACGCCGCCGTAGCCCCAGAACGACTTCGCGGCCGGCTTGAGCGGCGTGGCCCCGGCGTCGAGGGCGGCGCCGATCAGGCCACTGACGGTGCCTGGCTGCGACACCGTGAGCGACAGCGTGAACCCGCGGAAGCCGCTCGCCGGGGCCTCCGAGGCCCGCAGGCGTATCTGGGTGCCCAACCCGAAGGCGGCGGTGTAGAAACGGCCGGCGGCCGCGGGGTCGGCCACTTTGAGGGTGACGGATTCGATGGAAGCCATGCCGGTCACGCTAACTGGGGCTCCGCGGCCGGCGCTTCTCGATTCCTGACCGCTCTGGTCACGAACCTAACCCATTCCCTGGCGGTCAGATGCTCCAGAGGGCCTGTGTGGGTGACAGGCGGGCGGCGCGGATGGCGGGCAGCAGCCCGGCCAGGGCGCCGATGACGACCGCCGCGGCCAGGCCGCCGGCCCAGGCTTCGGGCGGGATGACGGCGGCCTCGCGATGGGCGTGGGCGTAGCCGGTGGTGGCGACCGCGCCGATGAAGACGCCGATGACGCCGCCGGCCAGGGACAGCAGGATGGCCTCGGCCAGGAACTGGGTGCGGATCTGGCCCCGGGTGGCGCCCAGCGCGCGGCGCAGCCCGATCTCGGAGCGGCGTTCCAGCACGGAGATGACCATGATGTTGGCCACCCCGATCGCCCCGACCAGCAGCGCGACCGCGCCCAGCCCGAGGAACAGGGTGTCGAGGGCACCCGTGGCGTCGGCCTGGGCGGTGAGCGCGTCCGAGGGCTGGGAGACGTCGACCTGGCTGGGGTTTTCCGGGTTGGCCTGCGCGCCGAGCAGGCTGTCCACCCACGTGGTGACGGCCTGGCTGCCGGTGGTCCGGACGTAGATCGTCGAGGGCTGGCCGTCGAAGTGCAGGTATTTCTGGGCGGCCGGGAACCCGACCAGGACCGCCGAGTCGATCTCGGGAGCGTAGGTGTCTTTACTGAGGATGCCGGTCACGTAGAACCACGTGCCGCCGGCCCAGATCCGCAGCCCCGGCCGGATCCGGTCGATGCCCAGCCGCTGCGCGGTGGCGGCGCCGAGCACCGCGACCGGCTCGCGGGCGGTGGCGGCGTTGAGGAACCGGCCCTGGGCCACGCTCGTGCCGGCCACGGCGGGCAGGCCCAGGGTGGCCGCATCGATCGATAGCGCGTTGGTTTCGACCGTGGGGATGAGCGGGGACTTGTAGGCGCTGACGGTGCCGAGGCTGCCGGTGTCCTGCGCTGCGGTGACGCCGGGCAGCCGGGCGATCATGCCTGGCGCCGCCTGCGGCAGCTCGGCGGTGGCGCCGGTGAGGGTCTGCCCGTTGGTGACGGTGAGCAAGTTGGTGCCCAGGCGGGCGATCTCGTTCAGCAGTGCGGCCTGGGCGGAGGCGGCCAGGCCCAGCACGGCCACGATCGCCGCGACGCCGATCGCGATGCCCAGCGCGGACAATCCCGCGCGCAGCTTGCGAGTCCGCAGCCCGATGCTGGCCAGGGCGGCCAGGTCCCCGGGATGCAGCCGGGTCCTGGCCGGCGCGGAGGCCGGCTGCGGCGACGTGGTGGTCACGATGGTCCTTCCTGCCCGGGGCGCCGGGGGGCGGGGCTGGTGTCAGCGGTGATGTGGCCGTCGAGCATTTCGATGCGCCGCCGGGCCCGGGTGGCGACCGTGTAGTCGTGGGTGATGATCATGACTGTGGTCCCTTGCCGGTTGAGTTCTTCCAGCAGGGCCAGGATCGCGGCGCCGGTAGCCGAGTCCAGGTTGCCCGTCGGCTCGTCGGCCAGCACGACCGGCGGCGCGCCCGCCACCGCCCGCGCGATCGCGACCCGCTGCCGCTCGCCCCCCGACAGCTGGGCCGGGCGGGCGGTGGCCTTGTGGCCCAGCCCGACCCGGCCCAGGGCCTGCAGCGCCAGCCGCCGCCGCTGGCCGCGCCGGATGCCGGCGTAGAGCAGCCCGTCGGCCACGTTGCCCAGCACGCTCTGGTGCTCGGCCAGGTGGAATTGCTGGAACACGAACCCGATCCGGGCGGCCCGGACCGCGGCCAGCTCGTGGTCGGCCATCCGCGCCACGTCCAGGCCAGTGACCCGCACCGTCCCGGTGGTCGGCGTGTCCAGGGTGCCCATCAGGTGCAGCAGCGTGGATTTCCCCGACCCGGACGGGCCCACGATGGCGGTCAGCTCCCCGGCCGCCACCGTCAGGCTCGCCTGATCCAGCGCCCGCACCGGCGGCTGCCCCGGGTACACCTTCGACACCCGTTCCAGCTGCAGCACCGGCACCCCGGCCGGGCCGTCCCCGCGGGCCAGAACCGCCCCTGCGGCGGTCACGACGACGCCACCACCACGCGCAGCCCGGGCCTGAGCGCCCCGGTCACCTGCACCAGCCCGGAGGCGTCATCGAAGATGCCGGGCTGCACCGGTACCCAGCGCCGCCTGCTCCCCCGGCCGGCCACCTCGACGTCATACCCGCGCGGCGACTGCGCCAGCAGCGCCGACACCGGCACCGCCAGCGTGTTCCTGGCGCTGGCGGTGGTGATGTTCACCGTCACCGGCGCCTGGTCCAGGGTCTGCGCCGCCTCCGGATCGGTCAGCTTCACCTGCACCGGGATCGTGGTGGTCGGGCCCTGCTCCTGCTGCCCCTGCGTGGTGGTCGCTACCGCGCCGACCGAGTAGATCAGGCCCGGTACAGTCGTCCCGTCCGGCAGCGTGACGCTCACTTCGTCCCCGGCTTTCACCTGCGACTGGTCGGAGGCGTCCAGCGGGATGGTCACCACGTGCCGGTCGGAGGTCGCCGTCAGCACCGGCCCGGACACCGGGCCGCCCAGGGCCCCGGTCACCTGGCTGACCCGGATCGCTCCCGGCTCGAACACCACCTGCCCCAACGACAGGCTCCCCGGGGGACTGACCACCCCCAGGTGCTCCTCCAGTTGCTGCACCGCCTGCGCCGTCTCCCACGAGTAGTAATCCCAGCCGTCCGCGGTGATATCCGCGCGGGCGGCGTAGCCGAGGTTGGCCAGGTCGTGGTTGAGCTGCGTCACGTCCTGGCCGGTGGTCCCCACACCCAGGGCCCGCCAGTCCGGCACGCCGCCGTACAGCAGCACCACGGGAGAACCGTTATCGGTCTTGTACAGCGCCTGGCCCTGGCGGAGCACCTGCCCGGCCGGGGGCAGCCACGTCAGCGTCCCGCTGCCCTGCCCCTTGACCGTGTAGGACCCGGCGTACCCCAGCGTCGCGCTCTCCGGCGTGGTTGCCGTGAGGTCCTGCCGGGTCACCACGGCCGTGGCCGGCGGGGGCGCCCCCGGCCGGGCCCCGGACGAGGCAGCCGCAGAAAACACTCCCGCCCGCCACCCGGCCACCACCCCGGCCGCCAGCACCACCATGACGCCCAGGGCCACCCAGCGGCCACGGCCGCGCGATCCTCCCACCTCCGCGGCCGCCCGGGGTTCCGTCTGCGGACCAGCCTCCCGGCCGCGCGAAATTGCCCCGCTCACGACCCGCCACCCGCCGTTGATCCAGGCATCGTCGTGCGGCACCAGGCCCATATGGTCATCAGCCACCAGACCCGCTGCTGTGGGGGAGCCCGGCCGGGATGAGTTTTGTGCAGGTCTGCGCGGCCTGAGTGAACTGCCCGGACGTGGTATCGATGCTGGCGGGGATCTGGAGATTGAGGCGCCCACCCGGGAAGGTCGGGTCAGGGAAGCCGGTGATGCCGTGGGAGCGCATGCAGGCGGCTGCCCTCAGGTAATCCTGCTGCTCCTGCCCGGTGAGAATGGGGTTTTCCTGCCCGGCCGGGTTCAGCCTCGCGCAGGCTCCCGTGGCCGCCGCGGCCCGCGAATAGCTGACGGCGCGCAGCGCGGTGACGACAGCTTGCTTCGAGAGCTGCCCGCTGCTGCCGGGGTCGGGGAAGTCCGGCACCCCGTGGGCGCGCACGCACCGGGAGTAGGCGAGCCCGGACGACGAATTCGCTGAGCCTCCCGCCTGCGGTGAGCCGCTGGCCCCGGCGGATGACGGGCTGCCGCTGCTGCAGGCCGCGGCCGGCAGGGCGGTAGCCAGGACGATCATGACGGCTGCGGCTCGCGCCCGCCCGGGCCGTCGGCGGCCGGGGCAGGTGCTCATGTGTCTGTTCGCGGCTGGGCCGGCTGACTGTAGCTGCATGGAGGCCAGCGTCCCGGCCGGCGGCGGCGGGCGCCTCACGCGCCGGAGGTAGCACTGGTCCCTCCTTGGAGGGATACGCCGGAGGGCGGCGCGCCGATAGCGTGCAAGCATGCTGGACCGGGTGCGGCGCAGGGCATGGGGGCTGTCGGCGCGGCTGACCGCGTCCTACATTCTCGTCACGCTCACCGCCGTGGTGCTGGTCGAGGCGATCACACTGGGCTTCCAGGTGCCCTCGCTGGTGAACGGCGCTCAACTGCAGGCTCAGGTCGCCGCGGCCGCGAAGAGCTTCGGCCAGCAGTTCGCCCGGCGCTACCCCCGGGGCATACCAGCCGGGACTGTGCTCGGCGACCCGGGGCAGCCGGCGAAGCTGGGCCTGGTCCGGCCGACCCCGGACGGCACACTGGTGTTTCCGGCGATCACCGGCCCGATCCCCAGGAAGCAGGGGGTCACCGCGGTCGTGGCGATCGCCACCGATGGCACGGTCGTCGCGTCCTCCGCGCCAGCCCGGTACCCGCCCGGCCGGGCGGCGGCCAGCGAACTCCCGGTACAGGCGGCCCAGGGCATCACGGGCCCTCATATCCACCTCAAAGGCGGCGGCGTACCTACGCCGTACGGCAACGTGATCTTCTGGATGTTCGGGCCGGAGCGCCACGCCGACCGCAACGGATCGCCGACGGGCGTGCCGGGACTGGCCGACTACGTCTATGTCCAGGCACCATGGTCGCCTTCCGGGTTCATCAATCCCGTTCACGCCTGGGACGAGCTGCGCCAGCTGGGTGAGGACGGTCCGCTGCTGGTGGCCTCGTACGTGCTGCTCCTCGCCATCGTGCCGGTCGGCGTGCTGTTCGGGCTGCTGGCCTCGCGGCGCCTCGTGCGCCGGGTTCGCCGCCTGGAACGAGCCACCGTCGCGGTCGCTGACGGCGACTACACCGTGAGCCTGCCCGTCTCCGGCCGGGACGAGGTCGGGCGGCTGGAGGCGAACTTCATCACCATGACCCGCCAGCTCGGCTCCGCGCTGGCCGCCGAGCGGCAGCGGGCCACCGGCGACGCGCGCAGCGCGGAGCGGGCCCGGATCGCGCGGGAGGTCCACGATGTGATCTCCCAGCACCTGTTCGGCCTGCGGATGATCGCCGCGGGGATGCGCCGGGCCGATCCGGGCAACCAGCAGGCCCGCGCGATCGAGCGGATCAGCGAGGAGGCGCTGCGCGACATGCAGGCGCTCCTGGCCGAGCTGCGCCCGGCCAGCCTGGACGGCGGGGGGCTCACCCCGGCCCTGCAGGAGATCTGTGCGGCCTACCACGACCGGCTCGGCGTCACCGTCGACGCCCGCCTGGACGACGTCACCGTCCCCGCGCCCGTCGAGCATGCACTGCTGCGCATCACCCAGGAGGCATGCACCAACGCCGTCCGGCACGGCCAGGCTCGCCGGCTCGCCGTGTCCATGACCCGCCGCGACGGGCACGTCGAGCTGGCCGTGCGCGACACCGGCACCGGCTTCGACCCCGCCACCCCGCATGCGGGCTCCGGGCTGGCCCACATCCGGGACCGGGTCGCCGAACTCGGCGGCACCATAAACATCGACAGCGCACCCGGGCGCGGCGCGGCGCTCACCGTCCGGGTGCCGGTGCCGTGACGATCCGGGTGGTGATCGCCGACGACCATCACGTCGTCCGGGAGGGGCTGTGCTACCTGCTCGGCCAGGAGCCAGACGTGGAGGTGGCCGGCGAAGCCGGAGACGGCCGGCAGGCGGTGAACGTCGTCGCCGCCACCCGCCCAGACGTGCTGCTACTCGACCTGTACATGCCCCGACTGGACGGCCACGCCGTGCTCACCGCACTGCTCGACGCGCCGCACCGGCCCGCGGTCGTCGTGCTCACCTCCGCCACCGACGACGAGCACCTCGTCCGCGCCATGCGCGCCGGCGCGACCTCCTACCTGCTCAAGACCGCCCCGGCCGAGGACGTCATCGCCGCTGTCCGCGACGCCGCCACCGGCACCGCCAGCCTCAGCCCCGAGCTGCTGACCCGGCTCACCCAGGCGCTGCGCCGGCCACCGCCGCCCGACCCGCTGCAGCCGCTCTCACCGCGCGAACGCGAAGTACTCCAGCTGATCGCCCGCGGTCACAGCAACCGGCAGATCGCCCGGGACCTGGCGATCGGCGAGCAGACCGTCAAGACCCACGTCCGCAGCATCCTCACCAAACTCGGCCTGCAAGACCGCGTCCAGGCAGCGATCTTCGCCCTCCGCCACCAGGCCGATAGCCACGAGCACCGGCCGTAACCGTGTGGGGTTGGCGTAGAACTGCCACCGGCGAAGCGGCTGGGGTGGATCGGCACTTTGGCTCTCGTGATAGAGAATGAAGCCATGACAAGCGGGCTAGTCCGGTGCGGGCACTGCGGCCAGGCGAACCGGGTGCCGGCCGCAGCGGCCGGGACGCCCCGCTGCGGCAAGTGCCATCAGCCGCTGCCGTGGATCACCGACGCCGACGACACAAGCTTCGGTGAGATCGCGGAGGCCGCCAAGATTCCCGTCATCGTCGACCTGTGGGCGCCCTGGTGCGGGCCCTGCCGTATGGTCAGCCCGGCGCTTGAGCAGCTGGCCCGCGACCTGGCAGGCCAGGTGAAGCTGGTCAAAGTGAACGTCGACGTCTCGCCGCAGATCTCGCAGCGGTTCGGGGCCCAGGCCATCCCGACCCTGCTGGTGCTGCGCGGCGGCCGGGTAGCCGCCCGGCAGACCGGTGCCGCCCCCTTGCCCGCCTTGCGCGCCTGGGTCGACAGCGCGCTCGCCACAGCCGCTCCCTGAACTACTGCCCTCAGCCGTCCCGCGCCTCTGCCGTGCGAGGACGGCAAACGTGGTGGTCAGCCAGCCAGCGTTCGGGTGACCGGCACCGGGTTGGCGAACAGGTCGAGAACGGGGCAGTGCTTATCGACCGCGGCGGCCAGCTCCCGGTAGCGCTCGGGGCTCTCCGGCCCGGTCACGGTGACCTCGACCCGGACGGCGGAAAATCCTGGCCGCACGCTGTCATCGAAGCCGAAGAACCCGCGGATGTCGAGGTCGCCTTCCACCCGCACGGTAAGCGCGTCGAACCCGATGCCGAGCTGCTCAGCCCAGAACCGGTAGGTGATGGCCTGGCACGACCCGAGCGAGGCCAACGCGAACTGCACCGGGTTCGCGGCCACGTCGGCCCCGCCGAGCGCAGGCGGCTCATCTACCTTGAAGGAGTGCGCCCCCGTCCGGATATCCACCTCGGTGATGCCGACCAGTGTCCCCTGGGCGGCGAACTGAGCCTGCGCGTTCGCGGGGTCGTCGGCGACGGCCTTGCGCGTGTCTGCGATGAGCGAGCTGAGCGACATTGCTGACCTCCAGGCCGGGCGGAATGTCGCTATTCTCTATAATACCGCTTGACTTTGTCAAGAAAGAGGCGTTCCGTCTCGCGGTGAGGGTCACCGGCGCACGGCCGGTCACTGGCGCGCGGCCAGATACCGCGCGAGGTGATCGATCACCTCGCGCGCGTCGTCCTCGATACCGCAGATGAACGTGGACTTGCGCCGCCGCAGCACGGGCAGCCCCAGGGCGTACAGTCCGGGGCTGCCGACCACACCGCCCTCGTGGTTCAGCTGGCCCTTCGCGTCGATGACCGGCACGTGGAGCCACCCGTAGTCAGGCCGGAAACCCGTCGCCCACACGATCGCGGCGATCTCGCCACTTCCCAGGTCAAGCTGCAGCCGCGTTGACTCGGGCACGCGTGTCGCCGCGAAACGCTCGGGAGGGCCTACCTCAGCGTCATGCCCCTCCGCCTTGGCCCACTCGTCGAACGTGTCCAGCAGGCGCTGCATCTTGAGGTCCGCGAGCGAGAACACGTTGCGCAGCCCACCGGAGAGCAATGCGCGGCCGTCACGTACCGCCGCCCAGCGGCCCACCAGCTCGACGCCCATCGAGGCAAGCGCGTTGAGATCCAGCGTCGCCCGCTCAGGGGTCCCGACGAGCTGGGGTGACGGCAGCCGCCGGGCCCGGGTGAGATCCTCAACCTCGTCGTACCGCTGGTCCCACACGCCCGACTTGTCCATCCACCACAGCACATCGCGTCCGCGGTACGTGCGCGGCAACCGCACGTGCTCCCCCACCGAGAGAGTCACCGGCCGGCCCGACCGCCTCAGCTCGGCGGCCAGCTGCACGCCGGTCGCCGAGGCTCCCACGACGAGCACGCCGCCCTCGGGTAGCTGGGCGGGGTCACGGTAGCCGAACGGCGTCACTTGCCCGACGGACGCCGGCACCGCATCGCGCAGCGGCGGCTGCGCTGGCTGATTGCAGGCGCCGCTCGCGATGACCACGGTCCGGGAGTGAATCTCGCCGTGGCTGGTCGTCACGTGGTACCCATCGCCGGCCTGCCGGACCGACGTGACGTTCACGCCCGTCCGTACGGGAGCACGCGAGACCTTGGCGAAGTGCTCGATGAACTCGATCACTTCGCCCACCGTCATGTAGCCGTCTGGATCCGGGCCTTCATAGCGAAGGCCCGGCAGGCGGCTCTGCCAGTTGGGAGTGAGCAGCCGCAGGGAGTCCCAGCGTTCGCGCCGCCAGGAGTTGGCCACCTCTCCGCGCTCGAGAACGACGTGGTCGATCGACCGGTCACTGAGGAAGCAGCTCGCGGCGAGGCCCGCATGCCCCCCGCCGATGACGACCGTGGTGGTGCGCTCGATGGCTAGGGTCCTCAGGCGACTTCGACGGTGACGTTCGTCGGATTGGTGAGAGCGTCGAATACGGCGGAGCGCTTCTGGGACTGGGCGACCAGCGCCTCGATCTCCTGCCGCGACGCGTCCGCGTCGATGGTGAACGTCACCTTGATGTCGTTGTAGCCGTTGCGGACGTCGCTGTCGGCACCGAGGATGCCGCGGATGTCATGCCCGCCCTCGACCGTGGACTCGACCGAGCGCAGCTGGATGCCGCGGTTCTCCGCGACGGACGCGATCCCCCCCGTCAGGCAGCTCGCCAGGCCGACGAGGAGATACTCGATCGGCGTGATGCCCTGGTCCTCCGCCGCAAAGACCTCGGGGTGGTCGGCTTCGAACGACCACTCTTCCTTGTGGTTCTGCTCCTCCCCCAGGCCGAAGTAGCTCTGGACCTTCATCGTGCTGTGCACGCCGCCCTGCCACTTGGCAGTCGCGCGCCAGGTGAACTGAGCGGCCTCCGGCGCACCCTTCAGCACTTCGCGCGCGTCGAGCAAGGCCTGCACGTTAACCCCGTTAGTTACTTCCGTCGTCATGGTGGGTGTCGCCCCTTCGCTCCCCGGTTTCCCTATCAAGACGCTTGACAATACCCTGATCAGGGCAAGCTACGATAGCCCCCATGGCGGAGCCAGCCTCAACGCTCGCGGCCGGCTCAGCCGGGACGGTCGAAACGCAGTACCTCGACCTGCCGGAGCCGGTGCGGCTCGACTGCGGGCGGGAGTTGCACCCGGTTCGCGTGGCGTACGAGACCTACGGTGTCCTCTCACCCCGGCGCGACAACGCCATCCTGGTGTGCCATGCGCTCAGTGGCGACGCCCACGCGGCGGGCTACGCGAAGACGCCGCCCGAAGAGAGCACGCGCGACGGGTTCGGGGCCGAGGATCGCGACGGCGCAGCCCCCAGGGGGCTGGGCTGGTGGGACGGGATGATCGGCCCCGGCAAGGCCTTCGACACCGACCGCTTCTTCGTCGTCTCCACGAACCTGCTCGGTGGCTGCCGCGGGACGACGGGGCCGTCGTCGATCGATCCGGCCACCGGCCGGCCGTACGGGGCGGGCTTCCCGGTGATCACCGTCGCGGACATGGTACGGACCGAGCGTGCGTTCCTGAACGCACTCGGTATCGAGCGGCTGGCGGCGGTAGCCGGGGGCTCGCTCGGCGGGATGCAGGCGTTCGAGTGGGCGATCCTGTTTCCTGATCAGGTCGATGCCGTCGTGGCGATCGCCAGCACGCATGCCCTGCACCCGCAGGGCGTGGCCTGGAACGCGATCGCGCGGGCCGCGATCATGCGCGACCCGGCCTGGCAAGGCGGTCACTACTACGGCACGGGCGCCGTGCCGGAGGCGGGCCTGGGTGTGGCCCGGATGGTCGGCCACGTCACGTACCTGTCCGCACAGGCGCTGGATGACAAGTTCGGCCTGCGGCTGCAGTTCGCCGACGATATCCGCTACACGATCACCGAACCGGAGTTCGAGGTCGAGAGCTACCTGCGGCACCAGGCGGACTCGTTCGTGAGGCGCTTCGACGCCAACACCTACCTCTACACCTCGCGCGCGCTGACGTATTTCGATCTCGCACGGCAGCACGGCGCCGGATCGCTCGCACAGGCGTTCGAAGGAATTTCAGCGCGTACACTGTTGATCGCGTTCAGTTCCGACTGGCTCTACCCGCCGTCTGCGTCGGGGGAAGTCGCCGACGCGCTTCGCGCTCTCGGCAAGCCGGCCGAGTTCCATGTGATCGAGGCGCCGTACGGCCACGACTGCTTCCTGCTGGAGGAAGCACGCCAGACGCCTATAATCCGCCAGTTTTTGAGCAAGCGCAGCCTGGCCGCAGGCGGAGTCGGCGGATGACGTCGAGGAAGGGGTCTTCGTGACCGACCAGCCCTCCCGGGCCGAGACTGTGCCTGCCGAACAGGACCGTGAATTCGGCTTCGAGACCCGGCAGCTGCACGCCGGGCAGCGGCCCGACCCGAACACGGGCGCACGTGCGGTGCCGATCTTCCAGACGACCAGTTACGTGTTCGAGGACCCGGAATCCGCGGCGGCCTACTTCAACCTGCAGGAGTACGGGAACACATACTCGCGCATCATGAACCCCACGGTCGCGGTGTTCGAGGAGCGGGTGGCCAACCTGGAGGGCGGCGCAGGCGCGGTGGCGTTCGCCAGCGGGCTCGCGGCGCAGGCGGCGGCGCTCTTCACGCTGCTGGAGCCGGGCGACCACGTGGTCTCATCCTCGGCGCTCTACGGCGGGACGGTAAACCAGTTCAAGCATGTGCTGCGCAAGATGAACGTGGAGCTGACCTGGGTCGACCCTGACGATCCAGGTGCGTGGCGGAAAGCGGTCCGGGCCAACACGAAGGCGTTCTTCGCCGAGACGATCGGCAACCCGGGCGGGAACGTGCTGGACATCGAGACGGTGGCGTCCATCGCGCACGAGCACGAGCTGCCGCTGATCGTGGACAGCACGTTCGCGACGCCGTACCTGTGCCGCCCGATCGAATGGGGCGCCGATATCGTGATCCACTCGGCGACCAAGTTCATCGGTGGGCACGGCACGAGCATCGGCGGCGTCGTCGTCGAGGCGGGCACGTTCAACTGGTCCAACGGCCGGTTTCCCGTGGTCGCGGATCCGTCGCCGGCCTACCACGGCCTGCAATTCCACGAGACGTTCGGAACGTACGGCTACCTGATGAAGCTCCGGGCCGAGACGCTGCGCGACCTCGGCGGGGCGCTCGCCCCGCTCAACGCCTTCCTGTTCCTGCAGGGGCTCGAGACGCTGTCGCTGCGGATGGAACGTCACGTCGAGAACGCCCTGGCGGTCGCGGCGTTCCTCGAGTCGCACGAACTGGCGTCAAACGTGACCTACCCCGGCCTGCCTGACAGCAGGTACCGGCCGCTCGTGGAGAAGTACCTGCCGCGCGGGGCCGGTGCGGTGTTCTCGTTCGACTGCGCCGGTGGCCGGGCCGGCGGGCAGAACCTCATCCGCGGCGTGACGCTCTGGTCCCACCTGGCGAACGTCGGCGACGCGAAGAGCCTGATCATCCACCCGGCCAGCACGACGCACCGCCAGCTGGGCGACGACGAACTGCAGGCGGCCGGCGTCGGGCCGGGGACGGTACGGCTGTCGGTGGGGACCGAGTCCGTCGCGGATCTGATCTGGGATCTGGAGCAGGGTTTCGCGCGGGTCGCCGCAACAGCGGGGGAGAAGGTAGCGACGCCATGACCGATCTCGCGCGATATCAGGACTCACTGACCATCCAGCGTGTGGTGCACAGCGCCAGGACGATCGCGATCGTGGGCCTGTCCGGCAACGAGCTGCGGGCCAGCAACTTCGTCGGTTACTACCTCAAGCGGCACGGGTATCGCGTGATCCCGGTGAATCCCCGCGAGACGGAGATCCTCGGCGAGACGTGCTACGCGAGCCTGCTGGATGTAACGGTGCCGGTGGACATCGTGAACGTCTTCCGCGCGCCGGATGCACTGCCGGGGATCGCGCGGGAGGCGGTGGCGATCCACGCCGGTGCCCTCTGGTGCCAGTTCGGCGTGATCAACGAGGAGGGGGCGCGGATCGCCGAGGATGGCGGCGTAACGGTGATCATGGATCGTTGCCTCAAGGTTGAGCACGCGCGCTACGTGGGCCGGATGCACTGGCTCGGCTTCAACACGCAGCGCATCACGTCCGTCCGCTCCGGACTCCAGTAGGGCCGCTACCGCCAGATCCTGGTAACCACCGCGCCGAGCGACTCCGTCCAACGAAGGGGCTCGATGAGTGATTTCATGTCGAGAAGCTCTGACCGGCTCCGCTCATCAGGTGAAGGGCCGCGACAGCCGCGGCCCACGACACCAGGAGACCACCATGCCGAAGTACCTGCTCCTCAAGCACTACCGCGGCACCCCGGAGCCGTACCGTCCCGTGCCCCCGATGGACCAGTGGGCCCCCGAGGACGTGGAGGCGCACATGGCCTTCCTCAAGCACGTCGGCGAGCTGCTCGAGGAGAACGGCGAGTACGTCGACGCGCAGGCGCTCACGCCGGCCCGCACCTGGGTGCGCTACGGCGGCCCGGACGCCGCGCCAGTCACCACCGACGGCCCGCTGCCTGAGACCAGCGATCTCGTGGCGGGCTGGTACATGATCGATGTCGAGTCACACGAGCGCGCGGTCGAGGTCGCGGCCTACGTCTCCTCTGAGCCCGGCCCGGGCGGGGAGCCGCTGTACGAGTGGATCGACGTCCGGGAGGTCATGTCCGGGGCGCCGTCGGACGATTGACCCGCATGATCGACGAGCCGACGCGACGGCTGGACGAGGGCGCGCTGCGCGCCCTCGTCCCTCGGGTGCTCGCGGGCCTGGTCCGGCGGGGCGAGGACTTCGATGCCGCCGAGGACGCACTGCAGGAGGCGCTGCTGGAGGCGCTGCGGGTGTGGCCCGGGCACCCGCCGCGCGACCCGCGGGCGTGGCTGGCGACGGTCGCGACCCGGCGGCTCGTTGACGCCCGCCGCAGCGAGGTCGCCCGTCACCGCCGCGAGGGGCAGACGTGCACGGAGCCGCGGCCCGCCGCCACCGAGGAGGGCGACGACACCCTCTTCCTGCTCTTCTGCTGCTGCCACCCCGACCTCGCGCCCGCCTCCCAGGTGGCGCTGACCCTGCGCGCCGTGGGCGGCCTCACCACCCGGGAGATCGCCGACGCCTTCTACGTGCCGGAGGCGACGATGGCGCAGCGGATCAGCCGGGCCAAGCGCGCCCTGCAGGGGCGCCGCCTGGACCAGCCCGGCGACCTCGCCGTCGTGCTGCGCGTGCTTTACCTCGTCTACACGGCCGGCCACGCGGGCCGGGTGGACCTGGCCGTCGAGGCGATCCGGCACGCCCGCCAGCTCACCCTCGCCACCGAGGAACCGGAGGCACGCGGGCTGCTCGCGCTGATGCTCCTCAACCACGCCCGCCTCCCGGCGCGACTCGACTCAGAGGGTCGCATTGTCACGCTCGACCGGCAGGACCGCAGGCTGTGGGACACCCGCGAGATCGCCGAGGGCGTGCGCGTCCTGCAGTCGGCGCTGGCCGTTGCGCGCCCCGGCCGCTACCAGGTCGAGGCCGCCATCGCCGCCCTGCACGACGACGCGGCAAGCGCCGGGGAGACCGACTGGGCGCAGATCCTCGCCTGGTACGACGACCTCGTGGCCCTCACCGGCGACCCAGTGCGCCAGGACCCCGCCGCAGTGCTCGGGCGCGCGGTCGCGGTCGGCCACGTCCTCGGTGCCGCCGCCGGGCTGCGCGAGACCGACCGGCTGCGCGAGGTGCTCGGCGAGCGGCACCGGTGGCACGCCGTCCGCGGCCACCTGCACGACCTAGGCGGCGACCTGTCCGCCGCCGCCGCGGCGTACGCCGCGGCCGCCCGCCAGGCCACGAACGTCGCCGAGCGCGACCACCTGGTCCGTCAGGCCGCCCGCGCGGGGGCCGGCCTGCTGGCGGTTGGGGCGTAGCTGCGGACGGCAGATCATAGCGTCGCCGCTCGGCGGAGTGGATGATCGTCAGCGCCTGGGCGCGCGCGAAATTTTGCCGGGCCGACGTCAGCGTTTACGTTCCGGCACCAGCGCCGCCGCGGCACTGTGGGCGGGACTCATGGCGCTGGCCGACCAGGACGCCCAGCACGGCCTCGGCTTCGTTACCCCGCCATCTACCGCGCCGCCCGCAGCCCCAGCTACCACAAGGCCTTTCACGACGTTACTACCGGTGACAACTTGGTCGTGGGTTCGGTCACGGGACGTTACCGCGCCGGTCCCGGATGGGACCCGGTAACGGGCTGGGGAATCCCCAACGCACAGGCGCTCATCCCCTGCTGGCCCGCAGCTAGAGGTTGTTCAGCGCTAGCGTCGGAAGGACCGGCGTCACCCCCCGGATTCTGCCATCAGCGGAAGGCCGGCGCCGTCAGCAGCGAGGACGCTGCAACGACTCTTTTCAGAGTATGGTGAAAAATGTCCTACTAATCAGATCGGGAAATCCTTTTTGGCTCGCCCGAGAGCCCTGACCTCCCCTAGACCCAGGGAGGAGAAGCCGTGGCGATGCCAGACTTCTTCATCGCTGGCGTGCCCAAGGCCGGAACAACCGCCCTACATGTAGCCCTCGGGCGGCATCCGGCTCTGTACATGTCAGCGGTCAAGGAACCCAAGTTCTTCCTGACCGACGGCCCTCCGCCCGTCCACGGCGGCCCCGGCGACGCCAAGACTTACCGCGAGAACATTTGGCGGCGCGCCGACTACGAGGCGCTGTTCGACCCCGCGTCGGCTGACCAGCTGCGCGGCGAGTTGACCCCCTTCTACCTGCACAGCCGGGACGCCCAGCGGCGAATCAGGGCCCAGATCCCGGACGCCAAGCTGATCGTGGTGCTCCGCGACCCGGTGGAGCGCGCGCACTCGAACTGGACGCACCTGTGGTCGGCGGGCCTGGAGCCGGTAGGCGACGTCGTCCGGGCGTGCGCCGAGGAGGACCGCCGGATTGCCGCAGGCTGGGCGGTGTTCTGGCACTACACGGCGCTCGGCCGGTACGGGGAGCAGATGGAGAACTTGTTCGGGATCTTCCCGCGCGACCAGGTCCTGGTGCTCCGCTACCGCGTGCTGATCGACGACCCGGCCATGGCGCTGGATCGGGTCTGCGCGTTTCTTGGGGTGCCTAAGGGGGTGCTCACCGACCTGCCGCACGAGAACGTGACCGCGCATCCGGACCCGACGCTACGGCACCGCGCCGTCGCCACGACGCTGCGGGCAAGCAGCGCGGTGACGGCAGCGCTGCCCGGTCACGTCGGATCGGGCGTCACCGATCATCTCGAGCGGATTCTGCAGCAGGACGCAGCGCCACGAAGATCGCTGACCTGGCAGGAGCGGCAAGAGCTGATCCCGCGCTTCGAGACCGATATCAGGCGGCTGGAATCGGTCACCGGGGAGGACTTCGACGACTGGCTGGGACCCCGCGGGGGTACCGGCGGACTGGTCGGAGCCCGGCCGCACGGGCAGCGGCAGGCCCGCAACGGGGTACCGCGGTCCCTCTGATCGCCGCACCGAACCCCTCGCCTCTGGCTCACGCCGGGCCGCCAGCGGGTGGTACTGCCCTGTGCGCCGCGGTGGTAGCAACAGCCGTGTACCTGGGCCGCCGCGGGCGGCACAATGTCGGCATGCCCGAGATGACGATGCACGCCGATCTGGGCCGGCCGGCTGGCGGTGCTGGCGTGAGCACGGCAGGAAAGCCCGCATAAGCACAGCAGAAAGCTCGCATGAGCACGGCGGGTAAGCCCGGAAGAGCACGGCTGGGGGGCCAGGATGAGCACTGCGCTGTACTGGTGGCGGGCGGCGGTCCGGCGGTCCTGGCGGCCGCTGGTCGGGCTGGCCCTGCTAGGCGGGGTGCTCGGCGCGGTGGCCCTGGCCGCGGTGGCGAGTGCCTGGCGCACGGACACCGCCTACGGCCGCTACCTGCGGGCGGACAACGTCAGCGACGCGTTCGTGAACGTGCCGGGGAGGCTGCCGGGGATCCCCGCCACCCAGCCGTTCACGCTGATCTCGCACCTGCCAGGGGTGACGGCCAGTGCCCCGTACCTGGGACTGGCCGGTGCGCCCGTGATCCACGGCCACATCCGCTGGTCGTTCATGACCGCCGACATCAACGGCACCCTGGACCGCGAGTGGTATCAGCAGGACCGGCTTACTGTGGTGGCCGGGCGACTGGCCCCGGCGGGCTCCACGCACGACGTGATGATCACGCCCCTCATCGAGCGGACGTTCCGCGTGCACGTCGGCGACACGATGACGTTCGCGTTCTTCCGCATCGGCACCAACGGCGAGCCGTCCGGCCCGCCCGTGTACCGGTCCTACCGGCTGACCACGATCGTGGAGGCGCCGCCCGCGCTGGTCGACCAGGCCGATGTGGCCGAGGGCACCATCCTGCCGCCCGCCGCCACCCGCCAACTCCTGGCCTTCTACCAGTACGCGACCGTAGGTGTGCTCCTGAAGGGCGGCAGCGCTGGAATTCCCGCCCTCCAGCGTCACTTGGCCACGCTGGCCGCCTCGCTGCAGAAGGAGCAGTACCGCGTCACGCACCAGAACGTGTCCGGCCTGTACTTCCCGGTCACCCGCCCGGACGTCATCCACGGCCAGGTGCAGGCGGCCATCCGGCCCGAGGCCATCGCGCTGAGCGTGTTCGCAGCCGTGGCCGCGGCGGCCATGCTCGTCCTGATCGGCCAGGGCCTGGCCCAGCTGATCAGCCGGTCCGCCCCGGACATCGCAGTGATGCGGGCCCTGGGCGCCACCCGGGCCCGCATCGCGCTCACGGTCGGCCTGCCCGGGGTGATCCCGGTCCTCGGCGGCGCGGTCCTGGCCGTGGCCGGCGCGGTCGCGCTGTCCCCGCTGGCCCCGGTCGGACCGGTGCGCCGCTACGATCCGGACCGCGGATTCCACGCCGACTGGGCCATGACCGCCACCGGCGCCGCCCTGTTTAGCGTGGTACTGCTCGGGCTGCTGGCCGTCCTGGCCGCCCGGTCGGCCCGCCCCCGGGCCAGCCAGGCCCCAGACCATCCGTCAGTCCTCGCCCACGCCGCTGTGGCCGCCGGGCTGCCACCGTCCGCGGTCGTGGGCACCCGCAACGCGCTCGAGTCCGGCACGGGCGTGCGGTCGGTCCCGGTCCGGTCTACCCTGCTCGGGTCGATCACCGCGGTGGCCGCCGTGGTCAGCGCGGTGGTGTTCGGGGCCAGCCTGACCGGCCTGATCTCCCATCCGGTCCGGTACGGCTGGAACTGGGACGTGATCATCCAGGCCCAGGGCGGCTACGGGTCGTTCAACCCGGCCATCGTCAACCGGGTGATGCGCGGCCAGCGCGCGGTCCGGGCCTGGTCGGAGTTCTCGTTCACCCAGCTCAGCGTGGACGGCCGGGTCCTCCCGGTGGTCGGGATCCAGCGCCGGGCGGGCACGGTCGAGCCGCCGACCATCTCCGGCCAGCCGCTGCACGGCCCGGACCAGATCGAGCTGGGCACAGGAACCCTGGCCGAGCTGGGCAAGAAGGTCGGCGACACGATCCGGATCGGGAGCGCGCCATACACCCGGACGGTCCGCATTACCGGCCTGGCTACGTTGCCGTCGTTCGGGCAACTTTCGTCCGACCACGTGTCGCTGGGCCGGGGCGCGATGCTGCCCCAGGCCACTCTGCTGGCTGCCGAGGGTGCGACCGCCCACCAGGCCGGAGCCGAATCCCAATCCACGCTGCCGTCCACGATCGCCATCGACCTGGCCCCCGGCACGACGGCGGCCCAGCGCGCCCGCCTGGTGCACTACATCGTGGCGAACAACCCGGACCAGACCCCGGGCGGCACCTACGAGCTGCGGAGCGCCCTAGCCGCAGCGATCATCAACGCCAGGCAGATGGGCGGTCAGCCTATCGCGCTCGCCCTGGGCCTGGCCGTGGCGGCCGTGGCGTCCCTGGCCTTGACCGTGCTGAGCTCGGTGCGCCGAAGGCGCCACGAACTGGCCCTGCTCAAGGCGCTGGGCATGACTCGCGGCCAGCTCCGGTCGGTCATCGCCTGGCAGACCACGCTGACACTGCTGATCGCAGTGGCGATCGGCGGCCCGCTCGGCGTGGCCGGGGGCCGGCTGGCCTGGCAGAGCTTCGCAGGCTCGCTCGGGGCCATGCCGGTCAGCGAGATCCCGGTAGCCGGGCTCATCATCGGGCTGCTCGCACTGGTCCTTGCGGGCAACCTGCTCTCCGCAGCGCCCGCGGCCCTCGCCGCCCGGACCCGCCCCGCCATCGCCCTGCGCGCCGAATAGACGGGCCATCGCCGCGTTCACCACTCCTGCTCCGGCAACGCCCTGATGGGTCTACGAGGTGCGGGAGTCACAGCAGGCCTTCGAAGAAACGGGCCGGTGCTCATGTCTCGAGTCGGGTTCCCAGGGCGCGCGATAGAACGGTGACGCGGTCGTGGGCACCAGTCTTGGCGAAAATCGACTTGAGGTGATCCTGGATCGTGTGCTCGGACAGCGACATCTCCCGCGCCATCCGTCGTGTGTCGCTGCCCGTGGCAAGCAGGCCGAGCAGTTGGTATTCGCGGGCACTCAGGCCGAAAGCGCGGCCGAAGAGCTCGATCCGCTCGGCGGCGGACGCCTCCTCGATAGTGACGACGATCGTTGCCGCTCCGCTGGCGGGGGGCTGATCTGGCGACAGCCTGGCGGTACGCAGAGCAAGCCAGAAGCCATCAGCCAGATGCGTGCGGGCCAGCGCCGGATGCACGTTAACGCCTTGCTCAACGGCCAGGAGCTGGGCGGCGACGTTGTAGACGCTCGCCGGGATAGCCCTTTCGTCAGCCCTGGGCGGAAGCAGTGCATCCAGCCATCCGCGCGAAGCTGCCGTGCGGCTCGTGATCCGCAGGTCGTCGTCGAGGGTCAGGACGACAGGTCCGAGGTCCGGCCGATGCTGAGTCGCCGGGTCTACGAACGTTCTTGCTTGGCAGTGACGCAGTGCGGTGGCCAGCGGTGCGGCGGCCACGGCGAGGAACCCGGCGTCGGCGGCGGTGAACGAGCCGCGGGTGCTGTTACGCCACAGGTCCAGGAATCCCCAGCAGCCGAACTGGTCTGCGAATACCACCGAGGCCATGTCGCCGATTCCGTATCTGCCCAGCACGTCGCGCCACATCAGGCTGCGATCCAGTTCTCCGCCGACGGCATCGCTCAGGATTCCGGCGGGTGACTTCTGCAGTTGCAGGACCGTCCAGCGATTGACCGGGGTTGCGTACTTCGCCTTGATCAGGGCCGGGAGCTCAGGCAGGCAGGGGACATCGGCGAGCGGCGCGGCGCCGACCGTCGTGACAGGGTCAGTGAGCAGCCAGACGTATGCGTCGAAGTCGATAACCTCGCGGAGTACCGCCAGTACTTGCAGGCGCAGCCTCCTGGCGTCGAGGGGTTCCGAGACCACGGCCCGGATGCGCTCACGGGCCCGCGCCCAGCTGTCGGCCACCCCATGAGCGTATGCCCCGCAGCCCTGGCGCCTGCCCCACGCAGGCTGCCTGGCCAGAGAGTGACCCCCCAGATAGTCGGGATACCGCACGACCAGCGGGACGGCCTAGCGTGCATCTCAGCAGCATCTACGGCAACACAACGGAGAAACCGATGACGACGCTCCGGATCGAGCACGCGATCACCGATTATCAGCTCTGGAGGAAAGCATTCGACGGATTCGCGGAGGCACGTGCCCAAGCGGGAGTTCGCAGCTTCGCTATCCGCTTGCCAGTGGATGACCCGCAGTATTTGATGCTCGACTTGGAGTTCGACTCGGCCGGGCCAGCGCAGACATTCGCCGATTTCCTGATGCAGCACGTCTGGTCATCACCAGCGTCTTCGCCTGGCCTGGCCGGCGTGCCGCAGACCCGGATCCTCGACCTCCTGCCCACCGGCGAACGCTAACTCCCAGACGCCCCGGTGCAGGCACCTCATGAGGGTCCGGCAGCCTGAAGTGCGTTCTGGTTAGCGAACGCGGGCGCGCAGGAACTTCCCGATTTGCCCGGTGGCCTCGGCTGCCTCGGGGGTGCCGAGCAGGAGCTGGTAGACGTGGGGCAGGCCCTGGCCGATCTCCAGGTTGACGTCGACGCCGGCTTGGGCTGCTGCTGAGGCCAGGCGTTCGGAATCGCTGAGCAGCAGGTCGGCCGTGCCGACCTGGATAAGCAGCGGCGAGAGCCCGGCCAGTGAGGCGAACAGCGAAGGTGGCGCGGAGCTCTTCCAGCGTCGGCGGGGCCTGGCTGGCACCGACCTTCTGCCCGTCCCTCAAGGCGTCGATCAAGTCCTGCATGGCCGGGCTCGGCATGTCAGCATCTCCTTTGACCTGGACTGCCTGCCTGGCGCGGCGTGGATGGCGCTTCGGCGGCCGGGCCAGGACGCCGGCGCTCCGGCCGATTTGCTCCTGACAATCACCCCTGGCCACCCCTAACGAGGGATCGGCTCAGCTAGCGCCGCCCGCGAGGCAGGCGCGGGGAAGGGGTCGGCAAAGTACTGGGTCTCGTGCACGACCAGATCGCCGGTGAGCTCCATGACGCTCACCGAGTAGGTGGGTACGCCGTCGTAGATGATCACGCACTCGTTCACCCACAGGTCGCCGCCGCCCCGGATCCGCAGGACAGTGAAGTGGCGTTCAGCCGGGTGCCCGCCGCGCTGGGCCTGGATCTTTGACCGGCTCTGGAAGCGCTCCCCGGACTGCGGGTAGTCCAGGATCGCATCTTCGGCGTAAATTGCGTGCTCGGTGTCGCTGTCCCCGCGCTCGGTGGCCTCCCAGTGCTGCTCCAGCCGGGCCCGGGTCCTGGCGTCTCGATCCATTGCGCTCGCCTTCCTGTGGATGTGGTTGAAGCCCTCACTGAGATCATCACCCGCCTTCCGGTCCGGTGGCCTGGCCGCGCGTCGCCATTTGGCGGCTCAGTGACCGGTGGTTCGGCCGCCGTCGATGTGCAGGATCTCTCCGGTGACGTACGGCGCTGACTCCAGGTACAGGATGCTGTCCGCGATGTCATTGACCTGGCCCACGTGCCCGAGCGGGGGCAGTTTCCCCGCGAGCGCCTCAGGCGTGTAGGACTCGGCCGGGTGCATCGGGGTCTGGATGATGCCTGGCGCGACGGCGTTGACGCGGATCCCGCGCGAGGCGTACTCGACGGCCAGCGACCTGGTGACCGCGGCCAGGCCGCCCTTCGTCAGCGCAGTCAGCGCGGTTGGCTCCACGGAGTCCGCGCGGTCCGCGATGCTGGCGCTGATGTTGACGACATGGCCGCTGCCCTGCTTCAGCATCTGGCCGATGGCGCGCTGGGTCAGCCAGAAGAATCCGGCGAGGTTGACGCCGGTGACCAGCGCGTAGTCCTCGGCGGTGTAGTCGGTGAATGGCTTGGAGACGAAGATGCCTGCGTTGTTGACCACGGTGTCGATGCGCCCGAAGCGATCAAGCGCCTGGCTAATGATCTGGTCGGCAGTGGCCTGCTCGGAGATGTCGCCCTCGACCGTGAGGACGTCCGGGTCCTTCGACGGCTTGATATGGAGAGAATTTGCTACGACCGCCCAGCGTCGCTGCCGGTATCCGTCGACGAGGCCGGCGCCGATTCCCTGCGAGCCGCCGGTGACGATTGCTACCTTCTGACCGGTTTCGCTCATGGCTTCTCCGTTCTCACACCCCGAGAGTGCGCCATCGCTGAGCCAATCCCACGCTTGGTTCGCCCACCCGGCAAGCTCGCAGGCTCCAGGGCCGCCAGCCGACCGCGATCCGAGCGCCCTCCGTCTCGGTTACAGGCGGGAGGTGAGCTCGGCCACGATGTCCGCCGCTGACTGTGACTTCGTCGCGAGGGCAACGCTCTGCCCGGCCCACATCGAGAGCGCTTCGATGTCCCCGGTGGTCCCGATCATGGGCGGCGCTCCCTCGTAACGGACGATTGCCTCGCCGGAGGCGAGGTGCGCGATCACGTCGCCTATTCCTGGCCGCTGGTCGTCTGGGGGGCAGCCCGCGGCTTCCCACGCGGCGGCCGTGGAGTTGCGGAGGGCGCGGTGGGGAGAGTCGGGCCACCCGACGTCGTACAGGTTGGGGTACCACTGCGGGTCGGTCTCGGCCGCGGCTATCAGCCGGCGCCGGTAGTCCTCGTGGATCGGCATCTCCTGGGCCAGCAGGAACCGCGTGCCCAGCCACGCGGCCTGCGCGCCGAGGGCGAGCACCGCGGCGACTCCGCGAGCGTCACCGATCCCGCCTGCCGCGATTACCGGCACCGGCGTAACCGCGTCGACCACAGCGGGCACCAGCGGCAGTGTCGCGACGGTACTCCCCACGTGACCGCCGGCCTCCCAGCCCTGTGCGACGATCACGTCAACGCCGGAGGCGACTGCCCGCCGTGCTTCCTCGGCGCTGCCAACCGTGTGCATGACGATTCCCCCGGCGTCGTGCACGGCCTCGACGTAGCCGCTGGGATCCCCCAAGAAAAACGAGACGATCCGCAAGCCGGCGTCAAGGGCCTGGTCGAGGGGACGGTGACGATCTGAGGTGAGCACGAAGTTGCCGCCGAACGGCCGCGCCGTCAGCGCCGCCGTCTTCCTGACGACGGCTCCGATGTCATCGGACCAGGTCAGCGTCACCGTGCCGAGCGCACCGGCGTTCGAGACCGCCGCGGCCAGCCCGGGAATGTCGACCATGGGTGCTTGGACGATCGGGCGCTCAATTCCCAGCAACTCACACACGGCAGTGCTCATGAGCCACGTTTACCCGCGGAGCCAGCTGGCCACACGAGCCAGGATCGGCCTTGCGGTACGCAACCGCCGGGGGATGCAAGGAGACGGTCCCGGCGGGAGCTGTCGTAGCCCATGGCCGGGCGAGTCACCGGGTCCAGCGGGGCACCAGCCACCGCTGTCCTAATGCTCATAGGAAGTCGGCGTTGACTGCGGGGAACGCCGGTCCCACCCGTGAAATTTCGAGTAGTCGGCGGCGTCCCAGGCCTCGCGCAGCCCAGGGGTGCTCAGGTCCCAGTCCGGGCGGATCTCGGCAGTGGCCGCGCGCAGGTCGCGCCATAGGTCGTAGAACGACGGGCGGCCCCAGAACCAGTAGCCGTTGTAGATGCTGTGGACGACCAGTCCCGGCTTGAGCACGAGCGTGTGCGGAATCATGGGGTTGTGCTCGGGGTCGGTGTACTCCTGGATGTCCAGGTCCTGCTGGACCGTACGACCGGGATCGGACAGGAAGGGCCACTGGGCCCCGACCGAGGCGCGGAACTCCTGCAGGGTGTGATGGTCGTCGGTGGCGATCGTGGCGATCTGTGTGTAGGCCACCGCGATCTCCGGGTAGTGCTCGGCCAGCTCCAGATGCTGCCGGTGCTCTTTTGGGCAGTAGTTGCCGCGCGCGAGCGTCAGGATCATCGGATCCCGGCCCTGGAGCTCGCTCAGCGTGCGGACGGTGCCGGTCTGGTCAGGCAGCGCATAATCGGGGAAGGTGCCGCCGGGGACGATGTCGGAACGCACGGGATGACCGCCTCTTCTCTGACGCCGCGGGTGCGGCCCGCGCGGTGCTCATGTCGGTTGGCCCCAAGGACCTGGTTGCATCAGAAACACCTGTGAGGCTGCCGGTAGGCGTGCCCGTCGGCGCGCATGCCCACACTCCCGCCTCGCCCCCCTTCTCCTTCCAGGCCTCTTCAGACGGCAGGAACCGAGGAAAACAGATTGAGGCCCAGCGCTTCTGAGAGGTACCTGGTGACTCGCTGGCCCCGCACGCTGTTGCCTGCGGCGTCAAGCCGCGGGGAGAACGTGCCCATGCCCCCCTTGCCTGGCGACACTGTGACGATGCCTCCGCTGACGCCGCTCTTACCGGGGAGCCCAACGTCGTAGAGCCACTGGCCTGAATGCTCGTAGAGGCCGGCCGTAGCCAGCACAGCCAGGACTCGCTTGCAGTAGCGGGTCTCGATGGCTTGCTCCCCCGTTACCGGATTAACTCCGCCGTTCGCCAGCGTGGCCCCCATAACGGCAAGGTCCCGCGCGCTCACGCGCAGGGAGCATTGGCGGGTGTAGACGTCAGCGGCGAGATCGGGATCGCAGTACATGCGGCCGTAGCCATCGAGGAGGTGGGCGATACCCCTATTGCGGTCGTTGGTCGCCACCTCGGATTCGTAGACCTCGTCGTCCATCGCCAGCCGCCGCCCGGCGAATCGGGACAGCGCGGCGACGATGCTCTCGAATTTCTCCTTGTTAGTCGTACCCGGTACCAGGCTTGTGGTGGCCATGGCGCCGGCGTTAACCAAGGGGTTCATCGTCCGGTCGGCGTTGAGTTCGATGGCCATGACCGAGTTGAAGGGAAGGCCGGTGCTGTTGACGCCTAGTTTCCGGCGCGCCTCTTCGTGTCCAAGGGCGTGGCAGACCAGCGCGAAGACAAAGAGCTTGGAGATGCTTTCGATGGCGAACTCATGGTCAGCGTCTCCGATCGAGAAGAGCCGTCCGCGAACTCCGGCAACACAGACACCGAAGGCGCTGGGTGACGCCGCTGCGAGGGCAGGAATGTAGTCCGCGACGGCCCCATCATCGACGTGGCGAAAGCGCTCGTAGCCGACGGTGATAAGAGCCTGCACGTCAGTATCGGGCGGAAGCTCCCCGGTCGATACCCGTTCAGTCCCAGGGTGGTCATCAGGCAGGGTATCGAGGTCCATGTACATCCTTCATCCAGCGAGTGCTTTCCGGCCTCTGCCAGATGTTTGCACCCGCCACATCACGATGCCTCCCCCGCCACGGGTGGTCTATCCGGCGCCTGGCCGCCACCAGCAGCGCCGGAGTCTCGCAACACCCTCAGCCGGCACGGCTGACCGGAGTGATGTCGAGGTTCAGCGAACCGGACCGCAACGGCCGCTCGTCGATCTCGGCACGCTGATACCCAGCCGCCCGGACGCAGGCCAGGAGCGCCGCATGCTCGGCCGGCTCCGCCGCCCGCGGCAGGTCCGCCGCGCCGAGCTGTACCCGGCCGAGCTCACCGAAATGCCGCACCCGCAGTTCGCGGTACCCGCGCTGCTTCAGGCTCAGCTCGGCCCGGTCTACCTGCGCCAGCACATCGGCGCTGACCGGGGTGCCGTAAGGCAACCGCGACGCCAGGCAGGGCGACGCGGGCTTGCCCGCACTCGGAACCCCCAAGTGCTGCGCCAGCGCCCGCACCTGATCCTTCCCCACGGACGCCTCCAGCAGGGGATGCCGGACACCGTGCTCGGCCGCCGCGCGCAGCCCGGGGCGCCAGTCACCCGTGTCGTCGGCATTGGCGCCGGACAGCACGACGGCAAATCCGCGGCGCCGGGCCAACGCGGCCAGCCGCTCGTACAACTCGGATTTGCAGTAGTAGCAGCGGAAGCGATCGTTGCGCCGGTAGTCGTCGCGTTCCAGCTCGGCCGTGCTGACCACTTCGTGCCGGACGCCTACGGCCCGGGTCACCGACCGGGCGCTGTCCAGCTCCCCGGACGCGAGGGCCGGCGAGACGGCGGTGACGGCGAGGGCTTGTTCCCCGAGCGCCCGGGCGGCCAGCGTAGCGACCAGAGAGGAGTCCACCCCGCCGGAGAACGCGATCAGGGCGCTGCCCAAGCCGGCCAGACGCTCGGTCAGCTGACCGGTCAGCGCGTCAAGCTCGTCAGGCACGCCGTTCCCTTCTCATGTCCAGGTCACCTCGCACGTCGGACGCACGGCGCCCATTGCCCACTGCCGGTTTACCCATCGCCAGGCAGCCAACCCCATTCCTGGCCGATCGCCCGTCATACCGCAGTTGACCATATGATCCGGACCATACGCGTCGGCGCGTTTGCGCCGACCGGCCGCCGTGACCCGCTGTACTCTCAGATTCAGCTTTCGCCACTTCGGGAGGTCTCGTGCCCATCGAACAAGCAGAGTTCGGCCGCACCGGCCACCAGAGCAGCCGGGTGATCTTCGGAGGCGCGGCTCTCGCGCAGGCCTCCCAGCGGGCCGCGGACGAGACCCTGGACCTCCTGCTCGCCCACGGGGTGAATCATCTGGACGTGGCCTCGTCCTACGGCGAGGCGGAAGTGCGCATCCGGCCGTGGCTGCAGCGCGAACCGGGCCGGTTCTTCCTGGCCACCAAGGGCGACGAGCGCACGGCAGCCGGGGCCCGCGAGGAACTGCACCGGTCCCTGGACCGGATGGGCGTCAACCACGTCAACCTCTGGCAGCTGCACTCCCTGGCTGATCCGATCGAGTGGGACACCGCCCTGAGTCCTGGCGGGGCGCTCGAGGCCGCCGTTGAAGCCCGCGAGCAGGGCCTCATCCGCTGGATCGGGGTGACCGGCCACGGCAGCCAGATCGCCGCGACGCACCGCCGCAGCCTCGAGCGGTTCGACTTCGACTCGGTGCTGCTCCCGTACAACTTCCTCACCATGCAGAACCCGTACTATGCCAGCAACTTCAACGCCCTGTACGAGACCTGCCGCCAGCGGCGCATCGCGGTGCAGACGATCAAGTCGATCGCGCTGCGCCCCTGGGCGGGCCGACCGCACACCCGGGCGACCTGGTACCAGCCGCTTGAGCAGCAGGACGACATCGATCTCGCCGTGTGGTGGGCGATGAGCCGCCCCGGGGTGTTCCTGGACAGCGTGGGGGACGTGGGCCTGCTCCCGAAAGTGCTTGACGCGGCCAGCCGCTTCACCGGGGCGCCAGACGACGCGGCGATGAGCGCGCTGGTCGAGCGGACGGCGGCCGAGCCGCTGTTCGTCTGACCCGGGGTCGCGCTGATCACGTCGGCTGAGTAGCTCGAGTCACTCAATCGGTTGACGGGCGATGCCCGCCGGCTGGCGGCCGGCCAGCAGCCAGCCGGCCGCAGCCGCAACCAGGGGCAGGCCGACAAGGATGACCAGAAGATTTGCCACGGGCACGTTCCCGAGTGCGGCGACGCCGCCGTTGACTGAGTGGCCTCGCAACCAGCCGATGACACCGATGTAGGCGGCCAACGTGCCGAGGACGGCTCCGAGGAAGCCGAGCGCTCCCGCGGTCGCGGCGGTCAGCGCCCGGCGGGTGTAGCTGCTCGCTCCGGTGGCGGCGAGGGTCCGCAGGTCATTGGCGGTCTCGCTTCGGATCAGGCCGACGCTCATGGCCAAGATGCACAGCGCTATCGCGATGCCGAAGACCGTGGCCCAGTTGACTATGGTCGAAGACGTCGGTTCGTCGTTCCTGGTCTCGATGCTCAGGCCTGCCGCGGCCGCGATTGCTTGCGCGTCGTGGATCTGCTCGGTGGTGAACGGCTGGGCAGCTTCGGCGAACCACCCGATCGGCGACCCGATGACCGTCGAGGAAATTCTGAGCTCATGGACCGCGTGTTCCGTGACCAGCATGTCGGGTGCATGAATCCCTGTCGGCAGCGCCGCGAGGTACTGGATCACCGGGTGTGTCAGCCCACTGTTCTTGGTGCAGTCGCGGCTCTGTATCCCTCCCCCATTGTTCGTCCCGTCGCCCGGGGCGAACTTCGCGCAGAAGGCGAACTCCATTCCCGGTACACCAGCGAAGCCCGGCAGCGAGGTCACAACGTCGGCATCTGGTGCGATCTGAGATTGGCGGATGCCGAGGACTCGCAGCAGCTGGGGAGTAGCAACGGTGAGCGGCTGGTTAGTGGATTCTGATCCGGTGCTGTTCTGGAGGTTGCCGACCAAATAGAGCGCGGCGACCTGTGGCACGCCGAGCGCCGAGCCGACACGAGGGGCGGCAAGTGACCACGACTTCACCTGCTGCGCAGAGGGGTTCGGGGGCGGTCCTGTCTCGATGTTCGCCTGGTTCGAGGCGAGGTTCGGACCGGCCGGGTCCCAGATGTCGGAGTATCGAGCCTGGGCAAGGATGGCGATGAGCGCCGCGATCATCACGCCGAGGCCGATCGCGGCGAGGGCTGAGGCTGATCGAGCCCGGTAGCGGGCGAGGTCACGGAGAGCGATCCGGACGGCAACCGGGGCGTGCCGGGCGAGCCGCCCGAGGCCGACGAGGAAAACCGGCGCCAGCAGGATGATCGCGGGAATGAGGGCGACGATCCCGAGAACGAGTTCGGGTGTGCCTTTGCTGCCGCTCCCTGCGCCTGTGCTGCCGGAGTAGCCGAGGAGGAGGAACGCAACGACGAGAAACACGATCCCGGGCAGCGCTGATCGGTGAACCTGTTTCGGTGGGGCGGGACGACCGGACAGGGCGGCCATGACGGAGAGCCTCGTGATGGAGCGGGCGGGCCGCGTGGCCGCCAGGTAGGTCGCGGCGATGGCGAGCAGAATCGCAGCGCCGACGACGAACCAGGGCAGGGCGAGGACGCCGATCAGGTGGTGGGCACTCTGCTCGAGGCTCGGTCGATAGGCGACCCAGGCGACAAAACCCAAGACGGTCCCGATCACCGCCCCGACGACGCCCACGATGAGTCCGTTCGCCCGCACGACAAGGGAGAGATTCCTCTTGGTGGCACCGATCGATGCCAGCATGCCGAGCGAGCGCTGCCGGCGATGGGCGAGCACGGTGAAGCCGCCCACCGCCACGAGCGCGATCAGGAGCATGCCGATCGTGAGCACGACAAGGGAGACAGTCTCCGGGTTGATGGCGTTGCTCTGTGCTACAGAGGCCGGGGTGCTCACGTTGGTACCGTGGCCGCCGAAGGGGCCGCACGTGGCGCACGGCTCGCCGATCGAACTCGGTGCCACTCCCGGTGCGTCGAACAGCACCGTGACCTGGTTTGGGGACCGCACCTGTCCAGGAGGGACGAGGGCGAACTCACCAAGGAGGTCTTGTGGGTTCTCGACGATGCCAACCACCCGCCGGGCTTCACCTCCGACGTTCCACGTTTTGCCCACGGTCAGATCGAAATCCGATGCGACACCCGCCGTGACGGCGACTTGGCCTGCTGTGGTTGGGTAATGGCCCGAGACGAGGGACAGCATCGGCTGGCCGTAGGGGCCGCTGGGGTTCTGGGCTCGGAGCTCGTAGGTATCGACCGAGCCGGGAACCTTCAGCGTCTTGTTCTCGATGACGTCGACCGCCCCGAAGCGGTGCTCCAACGCGGCGATCTCGGTGGCAAGACGAGGGTCGGTCCCGGCGAAGGTAGCCGCGTCCTGAGCGGTTCCGAACCCTGAGGTCGCCGGCGGGGGCGTGTTGGTCGCCACCGCTGAGCCGACGATCGTCCCTGTCACGGCCACGACGATCAAGGCCAGGACCAGAAGCTGCTGGCGCCACTCTCGGCGGAACAAGCGCCAGGCCCAGCGAACCACCGCGCGCCGGGACGGCGTGATGCCCCGGGCCCGACGATCCTCGCCGGGCGGCGCTGCGACCGAGACCGTCATGGGGTCGGCGCCGGAGCGAGAAGTGACTCCGCGCTCGGAGGTGGCACCGTCTGGTCGATGATGCGACCGTCCTTGAGGAAGACGACGCGGTCAGCCCACGATGCGAGGTGGGCATCGTGGGTCACGACGACCGCGGCGATGCCCTGCTTGCAGGCGCGGCGGATCATCTTCATCACCGCGTCCCCGTTGGCGGAGTCGAGCGCGCCCGAGGGCTCATCAGCGAGCAGGAGATGGCGCTCACCGACGACGGCGCGGGCGATGGCGACCCGTTGGCGTTCTCCCCCCGAGAGCTCGTCGGGGAAGTGCCCAGCCCGCTCGGCGATCCCGATGTTCTCCAGCGCGGCCATCGCGGCGATCCGCGCCTTTCTCGGCGAAAGGTCATCGAGCTCGAGCGGAAGGGCGACGTTCTCGAGCGCGGTGAGCCCGGCGAGCAGGTTGAAGTCCTGGAAGACGTAGCCGATCATGCGGCGGCGAAGTCGCGCCTTGTCGTTGTAGGACATCGACGCGAGCGACTTGCCGCCGATCAGCACCTCACCGCTCGTCGGCTCCTCGAGGCTGCCGGCGATCGCCAGGAGGCTGGACTTCCCCGATCCAGACGGTCCCATCACCGCGACGAGGTTGCCGCGTTCGACCGAGAGCGAGACGCCGATGAGGGCGTGCACGAGAGTCGAGTCCGCGGCATAGGCCTTGGAGACGTTCCGGAGTTCGAGAAAGCTCATCGCCGCGCCACCAGCCTCCGCCGCAAGCGCGGCACCGTCGAGGGAACTGCGGGGTCAAGTTCAGCTCGCATCAGCCGCCCTTCGGCCTGGTCAAGCCAGCGGATGACCGAGTCCAGTCGGGACAGCTCGGCGTCGGCCACAAGAGCGAAGGCAAGATCGGCGTCAGCCTCTTCGTCCTTCAGGTGCGTCCACTCCTGCATGAGCTCGACGAGATGCCGGCGATGGAGCTGGATCAGGTCGTTGACGTCAACGCCGGGTACCCGAAGGGCCGACAGGACCTTGATCACGAGCTCGTCACGAGGTGGCGAGGTCATGTCCGCCGGCGTCGAGAGCCAGCGGTCGAGCTCTGCCTTGCCCTCCCCGGTGAGGCGGAAGACCTTCTGAGGACCTTCGTCAGCCAGGTCGTCGGACTCGATATGGCCTGAGTGCTCGAGCCGCTGGAGCGTCGAATACACCTGACCGATGTTGAGCGGCCAAACGTCTCCTGTGCCCTCCTCGAACTCCTGGCGGAGCTGGAACCCGTACTTCGGGCCTTCGCTCAGAAGCGCCAGCAGCGCATAGCGGACGCTCATTGCCCTACCCCTCTGTGCTGGCGTACTTCTACGAAGACCATACGGCGTATGCTACACCGTAATCCGCTGCTGGGGGGCCCCAGGGAAACCCGGCTTCAGGGAGCGGGAACACGGCGGGGAGTACGGCGCTGACGCGGCGGTGGTGTTCGTGGCGGGTAGCTCCTCGGGCAGCCAGCTAGCCGCGCTGGCCGCCCTAACCCCTAACGACCCCGCCTACCAGGCCGGCGTTTGCCGCTTGGGTAAGGTCACGCGAGGAGATACCGCGGGCGAACCCCGGCTCCGTCAATGGAGGAAATCAGGCGCGCACTGGGCTAGGCGCCATCCCTCAACCACAGAAAGGGATGACGTGACCATCAGGATTGAGCATGGTCTGGTTTCGCAGGGGCACGATCAGCCAGGCGGGTGCCAGGGCAGCAGGTAGGCGCGGTAGGTGCTGACCCCGGCCGGGAGTTTTGCGTTGAGCAGCAGCTTCCCGGACGGGCTGAACTCGGAGATGTAGGACAGTGCGCCCCAGCCGACGAACAGGTCACCGCCGGGCGTGGTCTGCGCGTTCCCCATTACCTGCGCGACCCGGCCTTCCGGCTGGTCATCGGACTTGACCAGGGTGGCCACGCGGGTGGCGAGGTCGAGCCGCACCCTCACCACCCGGCTGGAGCGGAGCAGGTTGCCGCCGGACTCGTCGTCGAAGAAGGTGTACTCGCCGCCGCCGATGGCCTCCGGATCGTGCTGCCAGGCGAAGATCTTCTCCTCGCGGTCGAGGACCTGGCCGGGGGTGGCACGCAGGGTGAAGGAACTGTGCCTGCCGCCGAGCTGCCACATGATCTGGCCGGTGTGCCGGTTCACCTTGAAGATGGTCCAGGTGTTTCGGGAGCCCACCAGCAGGTTGCCGTCGGTGTCGAGGTGGACGGCGTTGATGTGGAACCAGTCCCAGGGCGTGCTCGGGGAGGATGGTCGCGGCACGTAGCTGTCGGCGTAGGGGACGTGGGCGGCGCTATCCCACTGGAACAGCACCCGGCCGGTCCTGATGTCGATCTCCTGGACGAGGCCGTCGATGACCCGCTGGTCGGCGGGGCCGCCGATGGAGGTCAGGTTCGCGGTCGTCACGGTATCGGCCAGGATCAGGGCGGTGTTCCACGGCGTGATGAGGAACTCGTGGAAGTTGGTCGCGTCCCCGTTGCCCGCCCGGACCGTGGCGATCTGCTGGTAACGGTCGTTGTAGATGTAGTCGGTGCCGCTGGGGCCGTTCGGGCCGACTTGACTCCCTGGGCCCCCGTGGGCACCTTGGCCCCCGGACTGGAACCAGGTGAGGACCGGCTGGCCCAGGTAGGTCTGAGTGCGGAAGTCGGTGGCAACGTCACCGGCGGGCAGCCGGTGGAACCAGACCACCTTCCCGGTGGTGGTGACGATCTCCGGGCCTGCCGGGTAGCCACCTCCGGCCGGGGCGATGAAGATGTCCCGTTACCGTCGGTGGTGTCGCGGGTCAGCAGGGTGAGCGCCGGCGGCGCAGTGCCGGTCGTTGTGACACCGGCGATGGAACTGCCTCCGGGGCGTTCGACGGGCCCCCGGGAGCACGCCGAGACGCACGCGACGGCCAGGGCGAAGGCCGCGCCGGTGACTAGGACGGCCATCAACCGCGGCCGCGACGGCCGCCTGCCCGTGGCCCGGGGCCCGCGGCTGACCCGCGGCCGGGATGTCATCATGAACCTCCGCCGGGGGTAGCCGCCCGCTGAGCGCTCGCGTTCTGGTGTCTCTAACGAGCGGCTGCCGGACCGGTTCCCTCCCGGGTCGGACCGCCAGCCCAATGCCACCTCGTCATCATCCGCCACAGCGCGCAGCAACCCAAGATCTCCGTGAGCATCACGGGAACCGGGCCGCCCCTGGTGGTGTCTCCGGTTTCCCTGGCCACGGCGGAGGCCTGGCAATTCGTGGCTGACGCGCTCGCGCCGCGGATGACGACCTAGCGGCTCAGGGCGTCTGGGTGCCCGCGCTGGTCCTGGACGATGGCTACCGCCTGCCGCTGGGTGAGTCCGGAGCCGGCGGAGAATGCCTGATCGAACTGGCCCGCGCCCAGCCGCTGGCGGACCTGGGCCACCAGCTCAGCCTCCACCTTCCGCAGGTGCGGCCAGGCTGGCAGGCCGACGCGCCGGCGCAAGCCCTCCGCCGCGCCTTCCAGCCGTGCTGCCCGCTCCAGGTCGCCGTCTGCGAACGCCAGGCAGGCATATCCGGCCAGGCACAGCGCCACGAACTGGGTGCTGCGGGCCGCCAGGCTCAGGTCCAGCGCCTCCCCCAGCTGCACGCGGGCCTCATCTAGCCTGCCCTGCAGCACAGCCAGGATGCCCAGCTGCACCTGGGAGCCGGCGCCGAGCCAGTCACCCCTGGCCCGCTCGGCCAGGTCGAGCGCCTCGTGCAGGTGATGCAGGGCACTGTCGTAGCGGCCCAGCGCCGTCTCCACGGAGCCGACCGTGAACGCGGCCATGGCCGTGAAGACGGGCTCAGCCTGGCCGCGGAACTCCTCCAGCGAGACCGCCGCCTCCCGCAGAGCCCCGTCGAAGTCGCCGGGGATCGGCAGGGTCCACGCCATGGCCAGCTGGGATACCGCATGCAGGAAGGGGTCCTCGATTCCTGCCAGCAGCGGCGCTAGGCGCTGGCGGGCCGCCAGCGCCGCCGCATCGTCCCCGGTGTCAACCGCGGTCACCGCCGCCACCCAGGCCAGCTCGGCCCGGGGCTGCGGGTCCAGCGTGCCGGCGGCGGGCAGCAGCTGCTCCACCCAGGACCAGGCCTCGCGCTCGAGGTCCCGCTGCGACCAGAACAGCCACAGGACCCGGAAAAGGTGCGGCAGCGGCCCCGGGTCGTGGGCCAGGTACCAGCGCACCGCGGTGGCCAGGTTCCCCGCCTCGGCGTCCAGCCGCTCCAGCCACTCGCCCCGGCCAATGTCGCGCAACTGCCGGTCCGCCTGCTCGGCCAGCGCCCGGTAGCAGGCGGCGTGCCGCCGCCCGACCTGGTCGGCGTCGGGCCGGGCCGCCAGCCGCTCGGCCACAAACTCGCGGACGGTCTCCAGCATCAGGGTCCGGGACCCGGGCTGCATGCTGTCGATATAGATCAGGCTGTGGCGGGCCAGCGCCTCGGACAGCTCCAGCGCCCGGTCCTCATCCACGCCCGCCACCTGGGCCGCGGTCTGGATGGTCCAGCCATCCACGAACACCGCCGTGACCTCCAGCAGCGACCGCTCGTCGTCGGTCAGCAGGCCCACGCTCCATTCCACCGTGGCCCGCAGGGTGCGCTGCCGCTCGGGCAGGTCCACCGCGCCGGTCCCGAGCGCATCCAGCGACTCGGCCAGCCGGTCCAGCAGCACTGCGGGCTCCAGCAGCCGGGTGCGGGCTGCGGCCAGCTCGATGGCCAGCGGCAGGCCCTCCAGCCGCCGGCAGATCTCCGCCACCGCCGCCGCGTTGTGTTGGGTGAGGGCGAAGCCGGGGCGCACCGCGCGGGCTCGGTCCACGAACAGCGCCACCGCCGGCCAGGACTGCAATTCCTCCAGCGGCACGGTGGCGGGGTCGGCCGGCAGCGCCAGCGGCAGCACCGGATATTCCCGCTCGGCGCGCAGCTGCAGCACCGTGCGGCTGGTGGCCACGATCGCTAGCCGCGGGCAGCGGGCCGGCAGTTCCCCCAGGTCGCGGGCAACCTGGACCACCTGCTCCAGGTTGTCCAGGATCAGCAGCCAGGCGCCGTCGCCGAACGTCTCGGTCAGCGCCTCCAGCGGCGAGCGCGTCCCCGTCAGGTCGGCGCCTGCGGCCCGGCCGATGGCGGCCAGCACCAGCCCGGGGTCGGTGACAGTATCCAGAGAGACGAACACGGTGCCCGCGCCGAACCGGTCACGCAGTCGCCCGCCCACCGCGATTGCCAGCCGGGTTTTGCCGACCCCGCCTGGCCCGGTCAGCGTCACCAGCCTCACCTCAGGACGCTCGATCAGCCCGGCCACCTCATCGATGGCCTGTTCCCGCCCCAGCAACGACGTCATGTTCACCGGCAGCGGCCGAAGGCCGCGGGCGCCCGCCTGGGTTGGCGCCGCGGCTGCGGCCTGGCCGGCAGCGGCGAACCGCTCGCTCAGCAGGACCGCCAGGTCATCACGCACCAGCCTGCCCAGCTCAGCTGAAGTGCGGAAATAACGGTACGAGGCCGAGGACTCCTCCTTGATCCGGGCCAGCAGATCAGCCAGCCGGGGCTCGCGATCGGGCGCCGACGCCTTGACATACAGCAGCCGCGGCAGTCCGCCCGACAGGTCGAACTCCTCCTCCAGGCCCGACACCCGCCCGCCGGGGACGAGCTGCCCGTACCGCTGCCAGTACAAGCCGATGAACACATCGGCTTGCGCCAGGTACGCCCGGTACACCTCAGCCGGCGGATACGGCCGGGCCCCCAACTCGAACATCACCGGCGTCAGCCGCAGCACCGAAATAGCGCGCGAAACGGCCCGCCGCTCCTCGGCCAACTCTCCCAGCGTGGAACTCACGAACACCCGTAGACGCCGGTCCGGCGTCCGGATGACCACCTCATCCCGCGGCCCCCGGCTTACCATTGCCCCTGATCAGGCTTCACCCCGCCAGTCTGCAACCAGCCACTCCGCCCAGCAAGCCCTGCGCAAGCACCCAAACGATCTCACCCGGCATCGCGGACCGGGCGCACAGACTGCAACTGGTGCGCTAGGTCCTGCCGTCGGCAACGACATCCTCTGCGCTGTGACCTGGTCCGCCGCCCTCGCCGTGGGCTGGGCCGCCGCCCGCCGCTTCGCCTGCATCTTCTGCTGACGTCGCGGTCGTTCGCCTGGTTCTGGCCCGCCTGGTCCAGCGGCGTAGCCAGAGCAGGCCGAAAACGGGAAGGACGAGCGGGACGAAGCCGTAGCCGCTGCCATAGCCAGACCACACCGTGGCATCAGGGAAAGTGGCCGGGTCGGCGAGGCTCCAGGTGCCGACCGCCAGCACGCCGGCGAGTTCGACCGAGCAGCACAGGACGGCGATCCGGCGTGCTGCTGGACTGCCAACGGCGAGGGTGACCGTGGCGAGGATGTAGACCAGGCCTGCGAAGGCCGACAGCAAGTAGGCGACCGGGGCGTGGCCGAACTTCGTCGCGATCTGCACCCCGGCCCGCGCGGAGGCGGAGAGCGCGAAGAGCGCGTAGATGGCGACCAGCAGCCGGCCCGGGCCCGTCCTGGTCGAGTCCGGCTGCGATGCCGTGGGCTCAGGCGGTGCCGCGGGCTCAGACATGGATAACCGGCCAGATCTGATGCAGCCGGACCATCAGCACGGCCGCGACGAGCCCGGCCACGGCGATGACCGCAGGGCCCCACCGCGATCGCTCCACCAGCCCCCAGAACGCTGCGGCCACCGGGATGAACGGCATGGCAATCAGGTATCCGATCAGCGTAGCCAGCCCGGCTGGGCGTTCACCGCCGGCGAGCCTGGCCGCGATGATACCGACCTGGACAAGCAGCAGGATCTCAAGGACACCCACTGCGGCGAGGAGGGGGACGCTCATTCGCCGGTTTAGGGCGGTCATCAGCAGCGCGTATCCGGCCAGGGCGAGGCCGGCGATGATGATCGTCGTGGGGACGGCGCCGTTCACGCTTGACATGTTACTACGTTTCGTAGTAACCGGCGCTGGGTGAACCGCTTGACGAAGACCGAGCGCCTCAGGAAGAGTTTGCTCACGGCGGCGACCGGTCGCCGAGCTATGGAACATCCGCCCCAGTCGGGGTTCCATCGGCGAAGGGGATTCGCCCTCTCGGTCGTCAAGGCCACAGGCCATCTTCTGACACCGCGTCGCTGGGGGACGAGGGTGTCATGGGGAGGCTTGTCCATGACCAGGGACGCCAGCTTCAAGAAGGTTGTCCGGCGCCACGCCGAGGAGACTGGGCAGCGCTACACCGAAGCGCTGACGGATCTCGAGGGTCTCGGTGCGCGAATGCACCACGAGCCAGTTCCTGAGCGGCTACTCGCCCATCTCCGGGATCGCTACGGCATTGACCCGGTCGCAGCGACGAAGCTCAGTGTGCACAAGACCTACGTGTTCCGCGTCGACAGGAAGGACGGCGACCCGTGGGTCGCCCGCGCGTTCCCCCCGCTCGGCCGCGTGCCGGTGTCGAGGGCGACGCCGCGATCCTGCGATTCCTGGAGCGGCACTACTTTCCCGCGGAGCGCCTGGCGGCCGACGATGCGGTATCGGACTTCGATGGCAGTGCGGTCCTCGTGACGCGGTTCGTCAAAGGCGTCCAGCTCCCCGACGGTGCCGCGAAGTTCGCCATGATGGGTGAGCTGCTCGGACGGCTGCACGCGCTGCCGTACGACGATTCCGTCAGCCGCCCGGGGGGAGCCAGTGGTGAGGACCCGAGCCGTGAGGGCACGCCCCGTCAGGACCTGCTGGCCGCCCTGTCGTTTCTCGACGCCGTCGATACGAAGGTCGCGGCCGCCGAGCGCGAGCGATTCGAGCGGCTCCGCGACCAGGTGCGCTCGGCCGACGACGGTCACGGACTTCCGGAAGGCTTGCTGCACGGAAACCTCCTCCACGCTCCCGATCACGCCGTCCTGGGCGAGCATGGGCCAGTCGCGATCAACTGGAAAGCGTCCGGGCGCGGACCGCGCCTTGCCGACTTCGCTTACCTGGTGTGGGGCACGGGTTCGTGGAACCCACGTCGGCCGAACCAGGAGTGGATCGACGCTGCCGTCAATGCCTACCGCCGGCACATCGAGCTGACCGACGACGAACTCGACCGGCTCGAGGCGGTCATGTACATCCGGACGCTCTATCTCGTCTGTTTCGGCTACCGACGCGCCCTCACCAACGGCCGCCCGTTCGACGAGTGGGGCTTCATCGAACCACCCGGGTACTACAGCTCTACCGCAGCCGCAGCCCGGGCGGTGTTGCGCGGCAGGTCGTCGGTGCGGCAAGGGAACGACGGTGGTTCGCCAGCGGCACGCCGGAGTGCTCGCGCGAGCGCGCCCATAGAGGTCCCGGAGGACATCGTCGAGCGGGTCCGCACGCTATGCCTGGCGCTGCCCGAGGTGACGGTGCGGGTCGACGGTTCGCTAACCAGAACGAGATCGACGGCGCACTCGTTCGACATCCGCCGGAGGTCGTTCTGCTTGCTCGTGGCATGGGAGGGCCCGACCGGCAAGCCCGTCCCGCTGCTCGTGTTGCGGGCCGACCCAGACGAACGCGAGGCGCTGCTGTCCATCGGCCACCCGTTCTTCGCCTCGCGAGCCGGCCGTGATCGCGTCGGGGTGCTGCTCACCGACGACACCGACTGGGAGGAGATCCGTGAGCTCGTGACCGAGAGCTACCGGATCCTCGCGCCGAAGAAGCTCACCGAACTGCTCGACTAGCAAGGCGGTCAATGGTCCAGCGCGCGCCCAGATCGCTCGCCGCGTCGTTCCTTCCTGCACGCTCGCGTCAGCTGATCTGCTCGGCCAGGGCGACGATGATGCCCGCGGACCCGCGGAGGTAGCAGAGCCGGAAGATGCTCTCGTACTGCGCCCCCTCGCCGAGGAGTTCGGCGCCGTGGGCGCGCAGGCGGGCGATGGTGTCGTCGATGTCGTTGACGGCGAACATGACGCGATGCAGGCCCAGCGTGTTGGGTGACGGGTTCTCCGGCTCGGCGCCGACCGCTGCGGGGGTGTGGTACTTCGTCAGCTCCAGCTTGCTGTGGCCGTCCGGGGTCCGCATCATCGCGATGTCGCTCCGGACGCCGTCGAGTCCGACGGTGCGGTCCGCCCAGAGGCCTTCGACCTGCCCCTTGCCTTCCAGCTCCATGCCGAGCTCGGTGAAGAACGCGACGGCGGCATCCAGGTCTTCGACGCCGGAATACACGCAATAAGGGGCAGGGCCAGGTCAGCGAACTTCGGTGTACTCGCTGCGGTCCAGCTGCACAAGGTTGGTGTAGTGCTTGCCGTCTGCTTCTGGACCGGCGACGTCGGGGTACTGGCTGCCGTCCAGCCGCACGACACGGAAGCCGTCCCCGGAGAGCAGCTTGCGCAGGTGCCGCATCGCGTTCACGCCCGCGAGCGCAACAGCTATAGCGGCGGCGAGGACCGAGCCGCCGAACAGCGCGAGCCCGCCGGCGACGTATCCCAGCATCATCATGACCACTGCGGCCAGCAGGGCCACCGGCACGGCCGCCACCAGCAACAGCGCGAGCAGTGTCACGGCGATCATGGCCTTGGCCGACCTGTCCGGCGTCCGCTCTGCGTGCCAACCGGTCATCACGCTCACCTCTCAAGGCCCGGAGCCTGCCAAAGGCCCGCGCCTACCCATACACGATATGTCGTGTCCTATGGTCAACGCGCTGCTCGCTCAGAATCATCCGCAACGAGGCCGCCGTCGCGGGGCCGCCGATCCGGATAACCATCGCCCTGGCCGTCACCGCGGTCGCCGCCGTCATGGTCGCCGCGCACCGAGGGCACTGGGGGCAATGCCGGCTGCGTCAGCAGCATGCGCCGGACGTGCGCTCGTGGCTAGAAGACCAGGCCGCCCAGGGAAGGGCGAAGTTAGTCCCGCCGTGCGGTGATGCCAGCCTGACTGTGCGGTCTCGTGCAAGCACCCTAGGCAGCGGTCCGCGCCGGCAGCACAATGGCGGTGTCGGGGGGCAACGGGCACCTCGCGTACCCGTCGAGCGGAGCATAGGACATGGCCATCGCGCTGGTGTGCTGGCGGTCGATGCTGCGGGCCTCCTGGCGCCAGGCGGTCGTCGTCACGCTGCTCGGCGGCGTGCTCGGCGCGGTGGCCCTCGCCGCCCTGGCCGGGGCGCGGTCGACGGCGGGGGCCTACGGCCGGTACCTGAAGGCCATCAACGCGAGCGACGTGCAGGTGAACGTGCCGGGCGCACTGCCAGGCCTCCCGCTCATGGAGCCAGTCAAGCGACTGTGGTCGCTGCCCAGCGCCGTCTCCCACGCCACGTACGTCGGCCTGAACGCGCTGCCAGTGGTCCGAGGCAAGATCGACGACTCGTTCATCACCGACAGCATCGAAGGCAGTGTGGACGGCGCGGGCTTCACCCAGGACGCGATGACGGTGGTGTCCGGGAAGCTGCCGCCGCTGGCGTCCACCACCGGCATCGTGCTGTCCCCGCAGATCGCCGCCCTGTTCGGTGTCAGTGTCGGCGGCCGGGTGACCTACGTGTTCCTGAGCGGCAGCAAGCAGCACCCTGCGACGGACTACCGCGCTTTCCGCGTCGCCGCGATCGCGTACACCCCGCCGGCGCTCGTCGACCAGGCCGACAACCCCGACGGCGCCACGCTTCCCCCCGGCGCCACCGCGCAGCTCATCGGCAAGTACTTCAGCTACGCCTGGGTCGGCCTGCGCCTGACGGCCGGCGACGCCGGAGTCAGTGACCTGCGGCGCCGGCTGCCCGCGCTGATCTCCAGCCTGGAGACAGCGTCGGACCACGTTACCCACGCGCATAACGCGGGCCTGACGTTCAGCGTCAAGCGGACCAGGGCCGTCCAGGACGAGGTCCAGCAGGCCATCGAGCCAGAGGTGATCGCGCTGACCATCTTCGGCACGATCACGGCGGTGGCCGCGCTGGTTCTTACCAGCCTGGCGATGGCCCAGCTCCTGAGCAGGACCGCGCCGGACGCCCGCAGGCTGTGGGCGCTCGGCGCCAGCCGCAGGCAGGCTGCCCTGGTGGCGGCTCTGCCGGGGGTGATCCCCGTCGCGGGCATCATCGTGATCGCCGCCGCGGGCGCGGTGGCCCTGTCCCCGCTGGCCCCGGTAGGGCCAGTCCGCTTCTTCGCCCCCGGCAAGGGCTTTTACGCGGACCCCCTGGTCCTCGGCGTGGGCCTGCCCGCGCTGTTCGTCTTGTTTTCCGGACTGCTCGGGGTGCTGGCGCTGCGCGCGGTCCGCCCGCCCAGGCAGGCCCCGGGCGCCGAAAGGTCCGCTGCCACGCGCGCGGCCATCGCGGCCGGACTGCCGCCCGCCGCAGTGGTGGGCACCAGGAACGCGTTCAGCGGCGGCGTCACGGCAGGTGCCGTGCGGCAGGTCAGCACGCTGGGCGGCTCGGTGGTCGCCGTCGCCGCGATGGTCGCCGCCGTGGTGTTCGGCGCGAGCCTGACCGGGCTGATCAGCCACCCGGTGCGGTACGGCTGGAACTGGGACGTGCTCGTCCAGGCCGAGGCAAGCTACGGCAGCTTCCTCGACCAGAATCTCGCCAAAGACCCTGTGATTGACCTGCGCCAGGACGCCCTGGTCGGCCTGCTGGCGGGCCAGCCGGCGGTGGCCGGCTGGTCGGAGTTCAGCTTCGGGCAGATTCCGGTCGGCGGACGGCTCCCCCTCCCGGTGCTCGGCCTGGAGCGGCACCTCGGCGCGGTCGAGCCGCCGACTACCAGCGGCCATCCACTGTCCGGGAACGACCAGATCGAACTGGGCGCGGTGACTCTCCGGCAACTGGGGAAGAAGGTCGGCGACACGGTCACCGTCGGCGACGCCAAATTCGCGCGGCGGCTCACCATCGTGGGGACGGTGACGCTGCCCTCGTTCGGCGTGGGCCTGGCCGATCATGTCTCGCTCGGCCAGGGTGCGATGCTGTCCGAGAACACGCTGCTCGCCATCACCGGCGCGGCTTCGGGGCCGGCGGCCGACGTGTCGCAGCCGGTCTTCCCCTCGGCCGCGGCCATCGACCTGCGGCCCGGGACCACGCCCGCGCAGCGGGCCGCGCTGGTGCACCGCATCGTTGCGGCCAACCCGGACGGGACGGACGGCGGGACCTACGAACTGCCGCCGCAGCTGGCATCGTCGGTGCTCAACGCGCAGCAACTCGGCGGTCAGCCCCTCGCCCTCGCGGCAGGCCTGGCCGCCGCGGCGGGCCTCTCGCTCGCGATGACGGTGCTGGTTGACGTCCGCCGGCGCCGGCACGAGTTCGCCGTGCTGAAGGCGCTGGGCATGACCCGCCGCCAGGTCTGGGCCGCCGTTGCCTGGCAGACCACGCTCACCCTGCTGATCGCGGTCCTCGTCGGCGCGCCGCTGGGAGTCGCCGCGGGCCGCGTGGGCTGGCGCGGATTCGCTGATTCCCTGGGGGTCGTGCCGTTCACCGAGATTCCGCTGCTCACGCTGATCGCGGGGCTGCTGGCGCTAGTCGTCGCGGGCAATCTCCTCGCGTCGGTCCCCGCCGCGATCGCGGCCCGCACGCGCGCGGCCCCGTTCCTGCGGGCTGACTGAACCACCCGTATCTGCCGTAGCGGTCTTGAAACCGCTATGGCAACGGGCTTCCTTACTGGCTCCCCTCGGAGCCATCTGCGGCCGGGGGTTCCTGCCAAGAGGGTGGTCCGGGCGATACCGGCGCGGCTCAGGGAGCACATGACGATCTTCGGCGTGCCCTCCAGCTCGACCCGCCAGTACACGGGGATGCCCGCTTCCGCATACATGGCCGGCTTGACAGCCCAGTCCATCGACACCGTCGGCGGGAGACAACCGCGGCCGCCCCGCTCCCCGGGCGGCACCAGGGCCATGTCAATGGTGTGCGTATCTTCCTGGTGACCTTTGGAGTGCCATGGATGGTTTAGGGCAGTGGCTTCGATCTGGCGGCTGCGAAGATCTCTGCGAATGTCCGGGTTTGCCGGGCGAGCTGCTGGGCCTGCGCTGCTGTCAGGTGTGGCCTTAGCTCGCCCGCGAGCTCAGCGCGGGATTGGTATCCCATCCGGGGATCGGCGTCGGCCCGGTGCACTCTCCCCGCGGTCGGCCCGTACCGGGCGCGGGAGGTAAGGGCCGCCACGAGGTCGCTGCCCAGGTCGACCGCAGCAACCACGAGGACCCGGCTGTCGTGGTGGTCGATCAGGTTCTCGATCATGGTGACGGCCAGGCCTGGGTCCAGGTAATCGGCGTCGTCAATGACCACCAGAGCCGGTGCCGCCGCCGAAACTGCCGCCACGACGCGGGCAGCGCGGGCGGTGGCGCCGTTCTCGCTGGCCGGGCAGTCGTCCGCCACGCCGCCTGCGGCGGCCGCCGCCAGGCCGGCCTGCAGCAGCGAGATCGTCCCGGCCATCCCGGTCAGCAGCAGGCTACCGGCGCCCAGTCGCGGGGCGCCACGCAGCCGGGTGCGGCAGAGCAGCGCGGCTGCCTGCCGCCGCACCTCGGCTCCAAGCAGGCTGTCGCGGAGAGCCGAAGCCTGCAGGCCCGCTCCCTCCGGCAGCGACCTGCCATTAATGCGCACCTCAACGCTGATGGGGGCATCAGCCCTGATGATCTCCGGAACCTCGTCAAGGACAGTGGACCGCCCCCAGCCGCCGGCCCGGCCAGCAGAACCGCGTGCGAGCCGATGCCGCCCAGCCGTAGCCCGTCCCACCACTGCGCCAGCTCCGCCGCCGCTGCCTTCTGCCGCTCTCCTAGCATGACGTCAGCCTAGAAGGCCCGCCAGGCCGCTCCGGCGCGCGCCGTGCTGCAGGTGCCCGTGCGGTGCTAAAAGCCCTGTCTCTGGCGCTGGCCGCCGGCAATGGCCCGCTACGCTTCGCTCGTGAGAACGGCCAGCATCCCTGGCACGCCGCAGGCATGGACCCGCAGACTACTGCGCTGCGGCGTGGCCGCAGGTCCTGTCTTCGTCGCGGTGTTCCTCCTTGAGGGCACGGTCCGGGACGGCTATCGCCCCCTGCGCCATCCAGTCAGTTCTCTCGCACTCGGATCGCGCGGCTGGATCCAGACCGGGAATTTCGCTGTGGCCGGGACATTGTTCCTGGCCGGTGCCGCCGGGCTGGCGCGTGCTGGTGACCCCGCGGTCAGCAGCCGTGTGGCACCGGCCCTGATCGGCGCGGCAGGCGCAGGGCTTATCGGCTCGGCCGTGTTCACGACTGACCCGGTCAGCGGCTACCCGCCGGGAACACCCGATGCGCTGACCCGGCCCAGCCGTGCCGGCGCCGCGCACAATCTGGCTGCGGTCCCCGTGTTCTTCGGCCTGCCAGCGGCCGCGCTCGCCTGCAGTTGGCGATCCTGGCGGGCCGGCCAGCGCGGGTTCGCGCTCTACAGCGGGGGCACTGCCGTCACGATGGTGGCCACCATGGCCCCGGCCGCTGCGGGCTTCGGCCAGTCACCCCGGCTGGTCAATCTCGGCGGACTGTTCCAGCGCGCCAGCATCATCACCGGCTTCACCTGGCTCACAGCCCGGTCCGCCCGAGCACTCCAGCGTCCGCCCGCCACCCGCAGGGCCAAACCACCGGCACCTTGAACGCCTTTTGCACATCACGGAGGCGCTGTCTAATTCACGAGATAGCGTTCATACGTGCCTTGGCCGCAGGGCAATCTCACGTGATGATCAGGTTGATGCTGTTGGCGATAAGCCAGAAGCCGAGGATCAGGCTTCCCCAGATGATCACCTGATCCGTGTGCGCGTCTATCCAGGTCCTGAACCCGGCCAGGAGCGCCTGGCTCTTACCTGGCCTGATGCCCGCGTAGATCTCCATCGCAAGGTAGGACGCCGAACCCAGGACGCAGAACAGGAACAGCGCCAGGTAGCTCTGCGCACTGGACAGTCTGGCTTCCATGACCGTGGCAGCGCCCGCGCCGATCAGGCCCCACGGCTGCAGAACGCACGCCAGGCCCATGGCATACCACGGGGACATGCTGTCCACATGCGCCTGCCACTTCGGCGGCTTCTTCGCTTTCTTCGGCCGCCCTCTCCTGCGGCGCCGGCGGGAACGGCGGCCGTTTGGCCGGGATCAGCTTCAGTTCCCGAGCGCCAGGGCAAGAATCTCTTCGGCGGTCAAGGCCTTCCCTGCGGCATACTCGGCCTCGAACGCCTCGGCACCCATGACGGAGCGAAGACGCTGGCAATCGAGATCGCGCAAGCGGCCTTCCAATGGCTCGAGGGTTTCGCCCAAGACCGTTAGTGCCTGGTCGGCCGCGCCGTGGAGGCGTGCCGACCGGCCCGGCTGGGCCCCGCCGTCGCCGGCCATGGCCAGACCGATCAGCGCGTAGGCGGTGCCCGCCATCACCCGTACGCGCCTGGCCTGGTCGAGCGATTCTGCGAAGAAGGCTTCGGCTGCAGGAAGCGAGCCACCGAGGTACTCGGCCAGGCCGAGGTTGAAGGTCTCGTAGACGACACCGTAGTGGTCGTTCAGCGCACGGGCGATGTCGAGCGACTCGAGCAGGTGCCTGCGGGCGCTATCCAGGTCACCCAGCGAGAGCTCGGCATACCCGAGGTTGCCTACCATCGTTCCCACCTGGAGCCGGTCCCCGGCCTGGCGGTAGAGCAAGAGGGATTCAGCAATATCGCGAGCCGCGCCAGCGTGGTCTCCCTCGACGTCCACGGCGAACGCCCGGACGGCCAGGAGGCTGGCGGTCAGATGCGGGTCCCCCAGGCGGCGCGCCAGGCCTAGCCCTTCCTCGATGAGCGGCAGCGCGGTGTCTTGCCGCCCCCGGCGTAGCAGAACATAGGCGCGCACATACAAGAGGTCGGCGGTCAGGAAGCCATCGTCGGCAGAGCCGGCAATGGCTAGCGCTTCCTCGCAATACTCCTCGGCGAGCGCGTAACCCCCGGTCTGATCGAGCAGGAAGGCCGCTGCGGCCAGGGCCCGCGCGCGGAGGAGGGTCGCCCCGGGGGCAGCTGGTGCGGCCAGGAGCGCCCGGAGGGCGTTGACTCCCTCCGTGGCGTGCCCTCGTGCCTTCCAGAACACCCGCAAGGCGGTGACCAGCTGGAGACCGGACGCGGGGTCGGGCTGAGCCAGGCTGAAGGCGATTGCGGCACGGAGATTGTCGAGCTCGAGATCGAGAAGATCCAGCCACGCGGCCTGATCGTGCGCGATGAGTTGCGGAGCCGCCGACTGGGCGAGAGCCAGATAGTGGTCGCGATGGGAAGTCCGCGCGTCGTGTGCCGCCTCTGGGCCCTGGCGTTCTAGCTGCCGGGCCGTGTATTGCCGGACCGTTTCCAGCAGCCGGTACCGTGCTGGTCCTGTGCCGCTGTCGTTGAACTGCACGAGGTTCTTATCGACCAGGGTCCCCAGGTGCACCACAGCCTCGTCCGCATGAATAAGGCCGCCAGCCGTGACCGCCTCGGCCGCGGCCAGGTCGAATCCGCCGGCGAACACCGAAAGCCTGGCGAGCACCTGGCGCTCGGCGGTGTTCAGCAGCTCCCACGACCAGTTGACCATGGCCAGCAGAGTCTGCTGGCGCGGCAGCGCCGCGCGCGAACCGCCAGTCAAAAGGGAGAAACGCTGGTCGAGCCGGGCGTCCAACTCGGTCAGCGGCATGACCCGCAGGCGGGCAGCGGCCAACTCGATGGCCAACGGAATGCCGTCGAGCCGCCGGCAGATCCGGCCGGCCACCGAAGTGGTTCGCTCATCCCAGGCGAGCACCACCCCGTGCTGCGCGGCGCGGTCAGTGAACAGCCGCACGGCCTCGGAGTTGCCGATCGACTCCGTAGTGTCGTCCTCGGCTGGTGTATCGAGGGATGGAACCCGGTGGACGTACTCCCCCGCGATGCCCAGCGGCTCACGGCTGGTGGCGAGCAGCACGACATTCGGGCAGCTCCGGAGGAGAGCGTCCGCCAGCTTGGCGCACGCATCGATGACGTGCTCGCAGTTATCCAGCAGCACAAGGAGGCTGAGCCGCCCGACGGCGTTGACGAGGGTGTCGGCCGCTGGCCGGCCCTCGTCCACTGGTATGCCGAGCACGTTGGCCACGGTGACCGCGACGAGGTCCGGGTCCTGCAGGGGCGCGAGGTCCACGAACCAAACTCCGTCGCCCGAGCCATCCAAGACCCCCGCTGCGAGCTGGAGCGCGAGCCGGGTCTTGCCCGCGCCACCCGGGCCAGTGAGAGTCACGAGACGAGCAGCTGCAATCAACCGGCCCACCTCGCTAAGCTCAGCCTCGCGGCCGATGAAGCTGGACACCTGGACCGGGAGGTTGTTCCGTAGCTTCGGGTTGTCCAGCGACCGAAGTGGCGGGAAAGCCGTCGCAAGGCCGTCCGCCTCCAGCTGGAAGATCTGTCCGGGCCGTCCCAGGTCCTTCAACCGGTGCAGCCCGAGGTCCTTCAGCGATGCGCCCGCTGGCATCGAGTCGCCGAGCAGGGCAGCCGTTGCCGCCGAGACCAGGGTCTGCCCTCCGTGGCCGGCTGCCGCCACCCGGGCAGCCCGGTGAACGCTGAGACCAACCAGCCCGGCCTCGGTCTGCGACGCCTCACCGGAATGAACGCCCATGCGGACGCGGACTCGTTCGCCTGCTGGCCACGAGTGGGAAAGGAACGCCCGCTGCATCTCGATCGCCGCGGCAATGCAGGCACTCGGCGACGAGAACACGGCGAAGAACGCATCACCTTGGGTGTCAACCTCCTCGCCGCCGTGCGCGGCGAGGCTCGCCCGGATCAGCCGATGATGATCGGCGAGCACCTGCGCGTACCCGTCGCCCAGGCGCACCAGCAATGCCGTGGAGCCCTCGATATCAGTGAAGAGAAAGGTGAGCGTTTGCGTAGCCAACAGCCCAAGACTTCCATCTAACGTTAACGCTGACGCTGACGAACAGCAGGTCAGCGACCTCCCCAACCGCGTTGAAGGTAGCGTACTTCAGCCGCCGCGGAGTGGTTGACCTCCACCTTGATGTGCGGCCAGACGATGTGAGATGCATCGGGGGCCGGTTACCGCCAGCGCCTATCGCTGCGGCCACCCCTCGCAGCCGCTCCAGATCACCCCGATCTGCGTGACTCAGCTCATGGACATCAACGGGCCGCTCCGGCGCGGATCACGTTATGGCCGTCGGGCGGTTGCCCGTTCTCCCGGCCTCTCAGCCCGACCCGCGGGGCCGCCGCCGCCGGCCACGCAGCCGGTCGCTGAGCTCGCGGGCAATCTCCCGGTCGGCGTCCCGCTGGGCGATTGCCTGCCGCTTGTCAAACGACCGCCGACCGCGCGCCAGGGCGACCTCCACCTTCACCCAGCCGCCGGTGAAGTACAGCGACAGCGGCACAAGCGTGACACCGGCGTCGCCCAGCCTCCCGATGATCTTGCCGATCTCGCTGCGGTGCAGGAGCAGTTTGCGGGTACGCCGGGGCTGATGGAGGGCGCGGGTGCCGTGGCGGCCGTATGCGCGCTCGGGGATGTGCAGGCCGTGGAGCATCAGCTCGCCGCCGTCCTCCTGGACGAACGCGCCGGCCAGCGATGCGTGGCCGGCGCGCAGGGACTTCACCTCGTTACCGATCAGGACTATCCCGGCCTCGTATGTCCTGAGGATCGTGTAGTCGTGCCGGGCCCGCCTGTTCGAGGCGATGAGCCTACGGCCTGTTTCCCTGGTCGCGGTGACCCCCTCGTCAACCGGTCGATCCACCCAGCGGCACGGGCAGCGCATGCAAGTCTGGCCGACTCCCAGCAGCGCCGACAACCACGCCAAGCACATCCGCCATTTCATCTCGCGTCACTGAATGCTCGCCAGGTTCCGCATCCAATGGCCCCTGCCAGCCTGCCAGCCTGCCAGCCCGGACCGGACCGGACCAGAACTGGCCGACACCGCCTGACCGGCTTGACCAGGAACATGGGGACACCCCAGCCCAGCCCAGAGCGGTGCCCAGACACCTCAGCCGGCCAGCGCAGGCCGGCCTGGATGGGTGTCAGAGATTGCTCACGAAACATGGCAAATCCTCCGATGGCGCGCCCCGCTGCTTCAGGATGATGCGACCGAACCTGGCGAGTCGGCAATTTCTGCCGCCGCCGGTGTATCAGGCACCGTCTCGGCAACTCCATCCAAAGTGACCGCATCTGGCAGAGGTGTCGCTGGTCCGGCTCGATCGGTGAGGCATCACGCCAGCACATTGGCCCAAAGGGCTCATGAGTGGACCGGATGGGCCTGATCGGAGGAAGAACCATGAGCGACATCCATCTCGAGCCGGCCTTTTCACTGCTTAGCGGGTTCAGATTCGGGGCAGTGGCGAACGACACCGCGTTCAGGGACCTTGTGTCGTCCGTGCGCAGCCTGGGCCCGCTGACCGCCTTCACTGGCACGTTCCACGGCAGTGGCTTCAACACCATCTTCCGGCCCGACACGGGGTCGCCGACACCGCTGCCCATACCGGCCACCGGGGACAACCTACTCGAGCTGAATCTCACCCGGGAGAGCCTCTCGTTCTCGCCCGCTCTCGGCAGCGTTCCCAACCGCGGCGAGGTCCAGCCCGATGCCTTCCTGAACGGCGTTCCCTACCTGCAGGTGATCCAGGACGTCACCGTTCCCAGGCAGCCCGTCGGCATCCACTTCGAGCCAGGGCTCTGGATGTTCATGCCGAAGACCACCGATCCGGACGTGCCGCAGCCTACTGTCTTCCGGATGGCTTCGATTCCCCACGGCACGACGATCGAGGCTCAAGGAACCTTCTTTACCGTAAACGGTAAACCCGACATCAAGCCCGTGGACATCACCCCCTCCCCTATCGCCGATCCCACCCAGAAGATCAAGTTCCCCAGCCAGGACGTAACCAAGAAGGACACGGCGCGGATCCCGCAGGACCTGACGTCCTTCGTTGCGGCCGGCACGATCACGCAGGCCATGCTGGACGACCCCAACACTCTGCTGCGCAACCACATCGCGTCGCAGAACATCACGTTCGACGGCGGTCATCGTCATCTCGACCCAGTCGGCCGCCCCCCTGTTCGGCGGCGGGACAGACAACATCGCCTTCCTGCTGGGCGACCCGGCGGGCAACAAACCGAACGCCAGCGCCGTGAAGATGGAGGCGGTGTTCTGGATCGAGACCGTCGAATTCACCATCGAGGTGCCGATCTTCCAACCGGGTCAGCCGCCGCTGACCATCCCAGCGGAGACCGGCGGCGCGGGGCAGCCGGTTCCCGAGTTCCTGGTGAACCCGCCGATCCCCATCACGGCGCCGCGCTCCATCAAGGTCGCGGCACCGCAGATCCAGTATTCACAGCAGGTGTTCCTGAACTTCAACGGACTCAGTTGGCCTCACGTCTCCGTGGCGACACTCGTCCCGGCCAGCCCCGTACCGGTCCCGCCCGCTGCCTGGGCCTAAATCGGCTTGCGTGGTGTCTGTAGATCATTAGAGAAAAGCCATCGTGATCGTGTCTTGCGTAGTTCTCGCGGCTCTTTCGAACCTGGCGCCATCGGCGGTCAACGCAGACGTGCCGCTCCTGCTCATCTTCGAGGCGCTTGCCGTTTTCGGATTCGGGATCTCCTGGTTCGTGAAGGGCCGGACACAGTGGCGCACCCCCTTCCTCCGGGATCCCCTGCCGAAACCCGGGACCGTCAGCGCCGGACCAGGTAGATGATGATCTTTTCTGGCAAGGAACGTTAAGAGGAAACCCTTCCGAGAATGGAAAAAAAATGGCGGATCCAGGCCCCCCTATGGCAGTCGTAGCCCGGGCCACAGCGGCTGCAGGAGTGTCACCAAAGGTTGGAGGCGCGGCGCTGGGTAGCGCGCTGGCCACGATATTCTGGTCCATTGCTGCCGCTTTGTGGTGGAAGAATACCTTCTCAGACGCAACCCTCGCGGCCCTGACTGGGGCGACGGCCACGATTCTGGCCTACCTCTTTGGCTACCTGAAGACCGATCCGCTCCGGACCGATGGGGGCGATGGGCAGACCCCAACAAAATGATGGAGCAAGAGCTCTGCGATTTGTGGTTGTACTCTGACTTTTGTCTGTAGCGTTCCCGACGTCCCCGGCCGCGACCGGGTCCGCACAGCATTCGACCAGCTAGCTCTGACCATCTGACCAGCCGGTACTTCTCACCAGCGAACGATCAGATCGACGATTAGGAGGTCGGACCGGGAGTCAGGCCCCGGCCCTACGCCCGAACCACCTCAAAACCTGGGAGGCAGGGCCGGAAGCACTTATCCACATCCTCCCTGCCGATTCGGGTGGTCTGTCATTGCGTCGATCAGACGAGCGGCTGCGCGCAGAACCCCCCGCTCCGCCATCCCCTCGCGACCGTCGCGATCTCCGGCAAGAACGTACCGAACGGAGCATCGGGCACCGGCCCAGGCATAGCGTGGCCTTCGTGGCAGTAAATGCGGAGCAGGCCGAAGACTGGAACGGAGCCAGCGGCCGGGAGTTCATCGAGCAGCGTGAGCGGCATGAGCGGATGCTGGGCCGGCTGACGGCGCGGTTGCTCGCCGGCGCGCAGATCCACGACGGGGAGAACGTTCTCGACGTCGGGTGCGGCTGCGGTGGTGTGACCATCCTCGCGGCGCGCGCCACCGGCAGCGGTCATGCCCTCGGCGCCGACTTCTCCCGGATCCAGGTGGCCGAAGCGCGTCGGCTCGCTGCCGCTGCTGGCGTCATTAACGTCAGGTTCGAGGTCGCCGACGTCCAGGTCCACCCGTTCGGGGCCGGAATCTTCGACGTGGTGCTGAGCAGTTTCGGTGTGATGTTCTTCGATGACCCGGCGGCGGCGTTCGGCAACCTGAGGAAGGCGCTGCGGCGGGGCGGCAGGCTGGCGTTTTTGTGCTGGCGCACCCGCGAGGAGAACCCCATCTTTACCTTCGGATTCGCCAGAACCGCAGCAAGACTCGGCCTCCGCGGGCTGCCCGGGCCGTCGGCTGCTTTCTCCCTCGCCGACCCCGGCCAGGTGGGCGCGTTGCTGAGCAGCGCGGGGTTCGGCAGCATCGAGTGCGCGAAGGCGGACGAGCCGATGCTCGTCGACCGCGACGTAGACGACGCGCTCGAATACGAGCGTGCCTCCCCGACAGCCACCGAGATCCTGGCCGGGCTCAGCCCAGCACAAGCCGCCGAGCTGACCAAACAAGTCCGGGACCGCCTGGTGGCGTACGCCTCGTCAGATGGCGTGGTCATGCCCGGCGCGGCCTGGCTAGTCACGGCCCAAGCTGTATGAACCGGCCCTTTCGCTGAACCGACCCATCGCTGCGGTTCACCCGAGCGGTGCCATACAGATCAGCTTGTTGTGCGCAAGACCATTCTCATCATCCCTCGGATCCTCGAACATTTGCTGCGTACGCAGCTTGCCTGATCCAGTCATTCGGATCACACTCATAATGAGTCTGCCACGATGGACTGCTGCGAGCACTACCGCACCCTCACACATCCTTATTGAGGATCGGTCATCTGTGGATGATCCGCGCTTCGCTGTCTGCCTTTCGCGGCGCGACCCCGGCCACTTACAACAAAGAGTGCGACCGCTATGACCACGATGTTGATGGAGAAATAATAGTGAATGAACTCGTAACTGGCATCATGAATCTTACCTGGAGTCAACTGGCCCATCGTAGTGGTGTACAGATCCCCAAGAGAGTTCACGATGCGATACAGGTTCAGCAGGATTGCAGCCAGCATCAGCGTTAATGCCAGCCACTCCCAAGCTTCGCGGCCTTCGCTGTAGCCGCGGTCATCTCCTGCCAGCATGCTTACGAACTCGTCAGCACGCACGGCGAGACCGGGGCGACTGCCCGACTCGTCCCGTTCACCGTCGACGGGCTCATCCTGGCGGCCAGCATGCTTGCCCCTTGACGCCAACCGGCGCGGTACCACCCTGGCGCACTGGTGCCTGGCCTCCGGCATCCTGGCCACTATCGGCGCCAACCTGGCGCACGGCCTGGGCCACGGCCCATCGGCACAATGGTCAGGGCCTGGCCAGCCCTAGCACTCGCCGACTCATTCGAACTCCTCATGACACTGACCAAAATGGAGCCCGAAGCCAGCGCCACGCCGCATTCTTGGTGCAGATGCGCCACGCCGCACCAGCAGTAGACCAAGATGCACCGCCCGCACTGATGGAAGCTCCAAGCCTGGCGCAGATGGTGCTCGCCTCACATCAACCCGGGGGCAGGCAGTGCGCCATAGCCCGCCAACTCAACATCGACCGCCGCAGGTCAAACGCATAATCGACCAAGCTGTGTAGACCCACAGTCAAAGGAGGGGCGGCGCGAAAGGTGCGGCGGGTTAACCTAGAGTTTGGGCTTTCGGAAGTTCGATTTCCATGCCACTGAAAAGGTGGCTGCTGTAGTCGAACCTTGAGCCTTTCGGTGTCCCGACAAAGAATGCCAGCACTTGGCGAGGGTCTTGCTCCGGGCGGTCCACCGGCCCAAGGGTAAGCCGGCGCGCAACTCGCGAGCAGCCCCGATGCCCGGCGACATGGCTGACCTGGGCCCAGACCGACACTCCCGGCGCCCTTCGCCGCAACCTGGGGTCTGCGGGCGCCGGCTTCCTGTCCGGCCTGGGGATCCGGTTCGCGAAGGCGGGCCGCCCGGCCCGGGCGCTCCCGGTCACGGGCGAGGCGGTCGCGATCCCGCGGGACCGGGCGGCGGCCAGCCCGAGCCGCTACCGCCCGGGCCTCGTCCGCTCCCTAAGCAGGCTGGCCGGAATCCTGGTCAGCGCACAGTGATTCGTAGATCCTCCTCGCGTCGTTCAAGGGCAGGCCCGTTATCTCGCGGAGCCGGCGGATGGCGCGAATGCGCTCTCCGCGTGCTGCCAGAGGCTCGATCTCGTTCCTGGCAGCCTCGTCCAGCAGGGAGGCCAGCGCCTGCCCAGCCCGGCGATTGGCGTCCTTCTGGGGAACTTTCGTATGGACTGGTCGGAGCCACCAGAACCGGCTCTCTCCGCTGTCAGGCATGCTGTTACTCCTAAAGGCCAAGGTCAGGTGCCAGCTGTTCCGTCGGGGCGCGTGATGGGGGGTGCTGGGCGGTCTCGCAGCACTCGCCCTATCTGTCGGCGGGAATGAGGTTACGCGCCCTGGCGAATGCCTTCACCACAAGCTTGGCATCCTGGCTTAGCACGACCCAATGCCGCCGAGCACGGAGCCGAGGACACCGCCCGCGCGGGACACTGACCCGGTTGTCCAAGCCGTAGGGGAGGTGGGCGGCCGAACCGTCGGACCGAACCTGATCCGGAATACAGCGCACCGACGTGAGCCCGGGCGGCGAGATTTGCCTGATCCTCCCGCCATCGGAGCGCACTTGCAGGCGTCTGAGTCAGGATGTAGCGTCGCGGGAGATCTCACGCAACCGGAAAGTGATCAATAGTCCGCCCGATGACATTCAGAACCGAGAGCCGCATAAAAGTCGCCAGCAACGTCCGTGAGGTGTGGGCGTATGTCTGTGACGTCGGACGCTGGCCGGAGTGGGCACCAACGGTTCTCGAATGCTGGGTTCGCGGAGGAGCTCCGCTTCAGCCTGGCTCGCGGGTGGAGCAGCGGGCGAAGTTGATACTCGGGTTGAGTCGCGGCCGGAGCCAGGAGGTGACCGCTGTCGAGGCGCCCCGCTACGTCGCGTTCGCCGGGCTCCTGGGTACTTCCGCGGCACGCTGGGGAATGGAACTTGAGCCGGTGGACGAGAGGCAGACCGACGCCATGATGTGGATTGAGGTCAACCTCGAGGGCATCATGCGCGCGGTCCCCGGCCGCCGTCTCAGGGGCAGAATTCAGCGCGTAAGCGATGGCGAGATGGTGGCGATCAAGGCTGCGGTCGAGTCCGGTACGCGGGGAGGCGCGGAGTCCTAGAGGGGTGGCGCGCGGATCTACCGCGACGCTACGGAGATCGAGGAGCACACCGTGAGCCAGGTCGACCGTACGCGAGAGCACCTGATCGAGACATACCGCAAGAAGGCGAAGCACTACGACATCACCTCCCGGCTCTACCCCGCGCCCGGCTACCCCCAGCGGGCACAGCGCCGCCGGGCCGTACAAGCGCTCGGCCTTAGCGCGGGTGACAGCGTGATCGACATCGCATGCGGCACCGGCCTGAACTTCCCGCTGATCGAGGAGGCGATCGGTCCCGACGGCCGGGTCGTCGGCGTCGATCTGACCGACGCGATGCTGGCCCGTGCCCAGGATCGGATAGAGACGAACGGCTGGAGCAATATCAGCCTCGTGCAATCCGACGCGGCGGAGTTCGACTTCCCTGCCGAGGTCAACGCGATCCTGTCCACGTATGCCCTGTCGCAGGTGCCCGAGTGTGCAGAGGTCATCGCCCACGGCGCCGCGGTCCTCTCCGGAGGCGGACGCTGGGCCGTGCTGGATCTCAAGGTTCCCGGCAACACGCCTGGGTGGCTAGCGCAGCTCGGAACCGCAATTGTGCGGCCTTTCGCCTCCATAGATGAGTGGATCATGCGCCGTCCGTGGGAGGTGATTCGCGCAGCCATGCAGGAAGAACTGGCCGATTTCACCTGGACCGAGTTGTTCTTCGGAACCGCATTCCTCGCTGCCGGGTCCCGCGGCCCTGGAAATTTCGGTGTACGACCGGAGGGGAGCGGCCATCAGTGACCGTGGGCTGAGCAAGCGTCCTCTCACCTGAGGCCCGACGCGGACGCGAGGCTTGGCGGACGGGTGGATCCAGCGCGTCTAGGCGGCGTGCAGAAGGCTCGATCAGCAAGACCCGAGAATTGCCCCCAACCTGCTCTTCGGTGGATACGAGCGAACGGAATGAACGCGGGCCCAGGCAGCATGGGGGAAGCGCCCACGAGAAGCCCGTTGCCGTCCAGGTGGTCAGATCAGCCGTCTTGTGTAGATCGATTGCGGGTAAATTGGCTGCGTGCCTGCCCGCGCGCTATTTCATACCGCGCCGCGCTGTGTGGAAATCAGAGAGGTACCCACACCGCGGCCTGCGGCCGGCGAGGTCCTCGTCCGCACCGTGTGCTCGGGCATCAGCAGTGGCACCGAACGCCTGGTGTACCGCGGTGAGGTCCCTGCCGAGCTAGCGCTGGACGACACGATCGACGCGCTTGATGATGCCTTCTCCTATCCCTTCGCCTACGGGTACGCGTGCGTCGGCGAAGTAGCGGAGTCCCGCCAGACGGTTTTCGCGTTCCATCCGCACCAGGACGTATTCGCGGCGCGGGCTAGTGAACTGATTCCGCTGCCTGCCATCGATCCCGCGTCCGCAACCTTGTTCCCGCTGGTCGAGACGGCGTTGCAAGTGACGCTCGATGCCGGGACCGGATATCGCGACCGGGTCATCGTGCTCGGCGCCGGCGTGCTCGGGCTGCTGACCGCCCTGCTGTTGCAGCGCTCCGGGTGGCGGCCGCTGATCGCCGAGCCGCAGGCGTGGCGCCGCGCCGCGGCCAGCAGCCTCGGCGTCACCACCGCAGCACCGGAGGAACTGGTGAAAGAGCAGGTTCCGCTGGTCATTGACGCCAGCGGTAACCCGGATGCGCCAGCGATGGCCCTGAACATGCTGGTCCACGAGGGAACCCTGTTGATCGCGTCGTGGTTCGGCACCAAACCAGTGGTACTGCCGCTCGGCGGAGCCTTCCACCGGCGGCGTCTGACCATCCGCAGCACTCAAGTTTCCACGGTGCCCGCCCGGCTCTCCGGGACCTGGACCCGGTCTCGGCGACGCCGGGAGGCCGTTGAACTACTGGCCGAACTACCGTTGGCACAGCTGTGCACTCACCTCTTCGCCTTCAGCCACGCAGCCGACGCGTTCCGAGCCGTGGACCAGGGGAAACCCGGGTTGATGCATGCCGTTCTTGACTACGACAGGAGTGCTGCCGGTGGCCTGTGAAGTCGGGTTGAGCCGAAGCGTCCGTGCATTCCACGTCATGCCGGGGCTGCCCGGGCCGGAGGGGCAACTGCATGATCATGACTACCGGATTGAGATCGTGGTGGACCGCGAGCAGCTCGACGACCGGGGCATGGTCTGCGATCTGGATGTACTGGAAGCGGCGCTGACCGAGCTGACCAGCCGGGTCGAAGGCCGCAACCTGGAGGAGATACGCCCAGCCAGGTTCGAGGCGGTCACAGTCGAGGTGTTCGCCCGCTGGGTGCATGACAGCCTCTCGCCTGCCGTCGCTGCCGCAGGCGGCGAGGCACTGGCAGTACGGGTGTGGGAGACTCCCGTCGCGTTTGGCGGATACCACGGCCGATGCTGACGCTCTGCCGGATTGCCCCGGGCGACCTGGCCATCCTGATGGCGGGTGCCGGTACCACCTCGGTGACCAGCCCGGCCAGGTCGTCGGCATGGGTACTGTGACGAGGCCAGGGCTGGCGGCTGAACCGTTCTGCTGACATGTTCGTCTAGCTGGTGTGGGAACAGTCAACACAACACCTTCGTCATCCTCGCGGGACAGCCATGTGACACTGGGCTGGGATAACCCCACGGCAGAGCCCACCACCACCATCCTGCTGCGGCACGGCGATACCCGATTGTCACCCGAACACCGCTTCAGCGGGCTGCGCGACCTCCCGCTTAGCGCCATCGGAACCCGGCAGGCCCAGGCCGCCGCCTGCCGCCTGGCCACCGGTGCCCCGATCGATGCTGTGGTCAGCTCGCCATTGCAGCGCGCTGTCGCCACGGCCGCCATTGCGGCCGGCGAACTGGGCCTGACGGCAGTCATCGATGATGATCTCCGTGAAACCGACTTCGGTGACTGGGATGGCTTCACCCTGGCAGAAATCCAGCAGCGATGGCCCGCAGCCGCGGCAGCCTGGCGACGCGACCCCGAACAGGCACCACCGGGCGGGGAGAGCTTCGCCGCCACCGCACACCGGGTAAACCGTGCCTGTGACCGGCTGCTGCGGGACCACGACGGCCAGACCGTCCTAGTGGTAAGTCACATCACCCCGATAAAGATCCTGCTGTGCCGGGCTCTCGTCGTCCCGCTTGGCACCCTTTACCGGCTGTATCTCGGCTCCGCCTGCATTAACGAGATCCAGTGGCACGGCCGCGGATTTGCCGCCGTCCATCGCGTCAACGACACCAGCCACCTTCCCTGACTCACCGGGCCTGTCTCGTCCCGCCGCGAACGCGGCGTCGAGGCGCGGGTACGG